>NZ_JBWMBY010000001.1:1035000-2392500 GCF_056497825.1 Sphingomonas sp. 77B | reverse complement strand
GACGCGCATCCGGATCATGGCGTCATCGGCACGCAGATCTGGACGATCGATGCGCAGGGGCATCGCCGCAGCGAACCGCCGGTCGATCATCCCTTGTCCGCCGACGTCATCGCCGCCGCCTTGCCGCTTTGCCATCCTTCCGTGATGATGCGCCGTGACGTGTTGAAAGCCGCAGGCGGCTATCGGCCGGCCTATCGTCACTGTGAGGATTACGACCTGTGGCTTCGGCTGGCGGAGCGGACACGGATCGCCAATCTGCCCGAGCGGCTGCATCTCTATCGCTATTCACCGTCGCAAGTGTCGCACCGGCATGTCCTGGCCCAGCGTTATGGCGTGGCGGTGGCGCGGCTGGCCCGGGTGGAGCGTGCCGAGGGGCGCCCCGACCCTTCGGACGGCTGGACCGCCCTTCCCCCGATCGAGACGCTCGATGCCGTCTTCGGGCGGCCGGGTGTGGTGCGCGATGTCCGCGCCGAAGTGGTGCGCGGGCTCCTATACGCGCCGAACGTGATGGCGGGAGAGGGGCTGGCCTGGATCGCCGCGCATCTTGACGATGTGCGGCGGACAGGTGGCGCTCCCGTCGCCGGGCTTTGGCGCGCGGTGGCGCGGCTGGCGCGTCACCATCAGCCACTGGGCGCGATCCGGCTTGCCGGTCTGCTGACCCGGCATCGGATCCGGCGATGAGCGGGTCTTCGGTACGCGGCGCGGCGCTCTGGTCGATCGGGGCTCAATATATCGCCTTTGCGATCCAGTTCGTCGTCAGCGTGGTCATCTCGCGCTTCTTCCTCAGCCCGTCCGAGATGGGGCTTTTCTCGATCGCGCTGTCCGCCGCGATGCTGGTGTCCGCGCTTCAGGATTTCGGCATCCGGCGCTTCGTCGCGGGCGAACGCGACCTGACCGAGGAGCAGTTGCGAACCTGTTTCTCGGTGTCGCTGATCTTTGCGCTGGGCATCGGGCTCGTCATCCTGGCGCTCGCCTGGCCGGTGGCGCGATTCTACGACAATGCCCGGCTGACCCCGTTGCTCGTCATCATCGCGGCCTCCTATCTGATCGTGCCCTTCGGCATCGTGCCGGGCGCGATGCTGCAGCGACGGATGGACTATTATTCCATCTTCCTGACCAGCGTCGGCGCGGCGGTGGTCAACGCGGTCTTTTCGCTGGCGCTGGCCTGGGCGGGCTATTCCGCCTTTGCGCTCGCCTGGGCCGCCGTCGCGCAACAGGCGGCGCGCGCGGTGATCGGCCAGTGGCGATCGGGCATCCGGCCGCCCTTCCCGCCCAGCCTGAAGGGGATCGGGCCGATCCTGCGCTTCGGGTCGAACAGCTCGCTTCTGTATATCAGCGACGCGATCAGCTCGCGCAGTCCCGAACTAGTCATCGGGCGCATCCTGACCCTGACCGCGGTCGGCCTGTACAGCCGCGCCTCCAGCCTGGGCGCGCAGTTGCAGATGCTGGTCAGCGGCGCGGTCGACGGCGTCTTCTACCCCGCCTTTGCCCGACTGCGCGATGCGGGGGCCGATCTGGCCGCTCCCTATCAGCGGGTGGTCGCGGCCTATAGCGGGGTGACGTGGCCCGCCATGACCTTCCTGGCCACCGCCGCGACACCGATCGTGCTGATGCTGTACGGCCCGCGTTGGGCCGGGGTGGCGCCGCTGCTGAGCTGGATCGCGCTGGGCCAGCTGTTCTTCGCCGCCGTGCCGCTGCACTTCGAGCTGCCCATCCTGCTGGGGCATATCCGGCGGCTGATCGTCGCCAATGCGCTGGACACGGTCGCGTCGATCGGGCTGCTGATCCTGGGCGCGACGGTCAGTCTGGAATGGGCGGCGATCTCGCGCATCGGCTATGGGATCATCTGGTTCGGGCTGTATGCTACGTTGATGAAGCCGCTGACCGGCTTTGCCTGGCGCGGGATGCTGATCGTCTATGCGCAGAGCCTGCTCGCCACGCTGGCGACCGTCGCGCCATTGCTTGCCGTCTATCGCTGGGTCGCGCCACCCGAGACGGTCGGGTTCACGTTGCTGAGTGTGAGCGCGGCGCTGGGCGTGCTGGCGTGGCTGGCCGTCGTCTATGCGGTACGGCACCCGATTCGGCACGAGATCGATGCGATCCTCGGGGGCATCTGGGCCAGGCTGCCCATGGGGCGGTTCCGCCGCGCGGGCTGACCGGCCTTGCTTGCCGTGCGGCCATGCGATGCGCATAGTCGGCGGCATGTCCCCTCCTCCACCCGGACTCGACGATCCCGAGCAGGCGGCCTTTGCCTGGGCGCGGTTCCGCATGCTGATGGCGTGGATGACGGTCGCCGCCGCCGTCGCGGTCGGATGTTCGATGATCGCGCTGGCCGAGGTCTATGGCCCGCTCAACTGGGTGACGATGCTGGGGGTGATCGGCGGGATCGGCGGCATGGTGATGCTGACCGGCGCGCTGATGGGGCTGGTCTTCCTGAGTTCGGGCACCGGGCATGACGAGGATGTCGACCGGCGGCCATAAAAAACCGGCCCCCGCACGCGATGCGGAGGCCGGTCCCTTATCATTCCGAAGTGTCGGGGGCGATCAGCCCGCCGCTGCCTCCGGCTCCACCGGGGCCGCCGCGCGGACGCGACGACGGCGGGGCTTTTCTTCCACAGCCGCTTCCGCCTCGGGCGCGGCGCTCAGCGCCGGCGGCAGGCGATCGGCGTCGAAGCCGGTCTGCTCGCCCGCGTCCTGCACGTCGGGGGCACGCTCGCGACGCGGACGACCGCGACGACGGGGCGCGTCCTCCTCGGCCTGCGGAGCGGACGCGACCTCGGCGACCATGGCGGGCGCGGTCACGACCGGCTGCGCATCCTCGGCCGCGACCGGCTGTTCGGCGCGCATCGGGCGGCGATCCTCGCGCGGCTCACGGCGCGGACGATCGTCGCGATCGCGCCGGGGACGCTCTTCGCGCTGCTGATTGTCGCGCGCATAGGTTTCGCGCGGCTGGTTCTCGCGCTGTTGGTTCTCTCTGGGCTGGCGCTCGCGGCGCGGCTGCTCGGCCTCGCCCTGCTGCTCGCCGGGGCGGATCGGATCGCCCTCGTCGCCATAATCCTCGGCATCGTTGTCGAAGCCGTCGTCATACTGGTCGTCGCGCGATTCCTCGCGCTGGCGGCGCTGATTCTGTTCCTCGAAGCGCGAGCGGGTTTCGCTCAGCACCCGGAAATAATGGTCGGCGAATTGCCAGTAATATTCGGTGTTGACCCGATCGCCCTGACGCTGCGCCTCGGTCGCCAGATTCTTGTACTTTTCGTACAGCTGGCTGGCGTTGCCACGCGCGCGGTTGTCGATGCGATTGCCATTGTCGGAACGGCCGGGATTGCCGCCCGGACGCTGCCCACCATTATTATTGCCGCCACGACCGCGACGGCGGCCGGCCTGCCGATTATTGATCAAGCTGTTCGTCCTTAGTCGTCAAACCAACAAGGTCCACTTTTCCCGACACCGCGCGCGATTCGCGCGATGCGAAGCTGTCGCACCCGATTTCGGGCGCTGCCACGGCCGCCGGACAGCAGCGACTGCATGACGAAGGGTATGGGCATCGGCCCGAAGCAACGACTCCGAAAAAACGATGCCCCGAAAAACGGTGACAATGCCGATGTTCGCGTGCCCCTGCACCCGCTCTAGCGGGTTAAACCGGGGTCCTTCAAGTGAAATATGGGGCATCATCGGCGAATGTTCAATGCGCGAGAAGCGCGCGGGGCTGCCCGCCCAGGTCCCGGTGCAGCGAGACGGTGAAACCTTCCCGCTCCAGAAGCGCCGTCACCGCCCCGGCCTGTTCATGCCCGATCTCGATCACCGCCGCCCCGCCGGGGGCCAGCAGACGGCGCAGTTCGGGGGCGAGCAGGTGGTAATCGTCCAGCCCGTCGGGCCCGGCGAACAGCGCGGTGCCGGGCTCGTAATCCCGAACCTCGGGCGACAGTGCTTCTGCCGTACCGATATAGGGCGGGTTGGTGACGATGCAGTCGAACGGCCCGGCCAGTCCGGTCGCCCAGTCGCCGCATACGAACCGCGCCCGGTCGGCGAGGCCACAGGCCGCGGCATTGGCGACGGCGTATCGCAGCGCCTGCGGAGAACGGTCGACACCAAGCCCCTTCGTCTCCCGCCATTCATCGAGAAGGGCGAGCAGCAACGTGCCCGGCCCCGTGCCCAGGTCGAGCAGGGTAGCGGGCGGATGCCCCTTGAAGTACCGAAGTGCCGCGTCGACCAGCGTCTCGCTATCGACACGCGGCACCAGCGCGCCGGGCCCGACCATCAGGTCGAGCGTCCAGAAACCGCGCGTGCCGGTGATATAGGCGACCGGCTCCTGGGCGGCGCGGCGCTCGACCAGCGGCCAGAATGCGTCCGGCACGGCGCGGGTCAGGTCGAGCAGAAGCGCGTTCCGCTCGATTTCCAAGGCATGGGCGAGCAGCAATTCCGCATCGAGTCGCGCGGTGGGGGAAAAGGTGAAACGCTCGGCAGCTTGCACAAGCGCGGTACGGGCGTCGGTCACGCCGCCATCTTACCCCGGCGAATGCCGGAATGTGAAAGACATGGGTTCGCGCGGAGGCGCGGAGGCGCGGAGATGTCCGGCATGGGGCAACGCCTGGGCGCGCTCAACCGGCGGAGATGAAGAGCCTGCGGCGCGGCGGGCCAGCCCCCTCCGCGTCTCCGCGTCTCCGCGCGAACATCAGCCATCGAGCGCGGCGAGCCGTTCGGCTTCATCCTCCGCCAGCAGCGCGCCGATCAGTTCGTCCAGTTCGCCCTCCAGGATTTCCGGCAGGCGGTGGAGGGTCAGGTTGATGCGGTGATCGGTCACGCGCCCTTGCGGGAAGTTGTACGTCCGAATCCGCTCCGACCGATCGCCCGAGCCGACCATCGACCGCCGCGCGCCCGCGCGCTCCGACGCCAGCCGCTCGCGCTCCGCCTCGTACAGGCGGGTCCGCAGTACCTTCATCGCCTTGGCGCGGTTCTTGTGCTGCGAGCGTTCGTCCTGCTGGATCACGACCAGCCCGGTCGGGATATGCGTGATGCGGATCGCCGAGTCGGTGGTGTTGACGTGCTGGCCGCCCGCCCCCGACGAGCGATAGATGTCGATACGCAGATCCTTGTCGTCGATCTGGAGGTCGACCTCCTCCGCCTCGGGCAGCACCGCCACGGTCGCCGCCGAGGTGTGGATGCGCCCGCCCGATTCGGTGACCGGCACGCGCTGGACGCGGTGGACGCCGCTTTCGAACTTCAGCTTGGCGAACACGCCCGCCCCCGCGACCGAGGCGACGACTTCCTTGTAACCGCCGGTATCGGGGACCGAGGCCGAGATCACCTCGACCCGCCAGCCCTGCCGCTCGGCATAGCGCTGGTACATGCGGAACAGGTCGCCCGCGAACAGCGCCGCCTCGTCCCCGCCGGTCCCCGCGCGGATTTCGAGCATCGCCGCACGTTCGTCGGCGGCGTCGCGGGGCAGCAGCGCGAGCGCCAGGTGGCGATCCGCCTCGGCCAGTGCATTGCGGTTGGCGTGGAGTTCCTCCGCCGCCAGCTCGCGCAGCTCGTCATCGCCATCCTGCGTCATGAACGCCAGGCTGTCGGCCTCCTGCCGTAACCGGCGCACCTCGGCGGCGGCGTTGGCGACCGGCTCCAGCTCGGCATATTCCTTCGATACCGCGACGAAGCGATCCGAGGGCAGGTCGCCCGTCGCCATCATCGCCTGGAGTTCGTCGCGTCGCGCCTCGATCTGCGCGATCCGCTCCGCCGAGATGGTCTTCATCGCGGGGTCAGACGCTGCGCCAATGGAGGAAGCTGTTCACCATGATCCTCGGCGACTTCGTCCTCGAACAACAGGTCGGACAGACTCTGCGCCACCGTGTCGAGCGAGACGGTCGCCTGCTCGCCGGTCTTGAGCGCCTTCACCTGCACCTGGCCGTTCGCCAGCTCGTCATCGCCCAGGATCAGCGCATAGCGCGCGCCCTGGTCGTTCGCCTTGGCCATGCGACGCTTCATATTGCCGCGAAACGCCATGTCGGTTGCAACGTCCGCACGGCGCAATTCGGCAACCAGGCCCGTCGCACGCAATTCCGCCGCCGCGCCCATCGGCACCACCACCGCGTCGATGACCGGCTTGGCCGGTTCGTCGAGCAGCATCGCCAGCCGCTCGACACCCGCCGCCCAGCCCACACCCGCCGTCGCGGGACCGCCCAGCGACTCGATCAGCCCGTCATAGCGGCCGCCCGCCAGCACGGTCCCTTGCGAGCCCAGCCGGTCGGTCACGAACTCGAACGCGGTGTGGCGGTAATAATCGAGACCCCGGACCAGCCGCGCATTGCGCGTCCAGGCGACACCCGCCGCATCGAGCCCGGCGGTCACCGCCTCGAAGAAGGCACGCGCCTCGGGCGTCAGATAGGCGTCGATATCGGGCGCGGCATCGGCGATCGGCCGGTCGCGCGGGTCCTTGGAATCGAGGATGCGCAGCGGATTCTTCTCCAGCCGCACCAGACTGTCCTCGGACAGCTGATCGCGATGCGCCTCGAAATGCGCGACCAGCGCGTCGCGCCAGGCATCGCGCGTTGCGGCATCGCCCAGCGTGTTGAGCTGCAACGTCACGCCCTCGGATATGCCCAGTTCGCGCAGCAGCTGGTCGGCCATCACGAGCAGCTCGACATCCGCCGCCGGTTCGGCCGCGCCCAGGATTTCGGCGTCGATCTGGTGGAACTGGCGATAGCGCCCCTTTTGCGGGCGCTCGTAACGGAACACTGCGCCCGACGTCGCGAGCTTGAGCGGCGCATATTGCTGCCACCCCTCGGTCAGATAGGCACGCGCGATCCCGGCGGTGAATTCGGGGCGCAGGGTGAGCAGGTCGCCGCCGCGATCGGGGAAGGTGTACATTTCCTTCGACACGACATCGGTCGTCTCGCCGATCGAGCGAGCAAAGACCTGCGTATCCTCGAACACCGGCAGGTCGAGCCGCTGGAAGGCGTAGAGGCCATGGACATGCTCGAAGGTGGCCAGCGCCTGCGCGAAGCGGCGCTGTTCGTCGCCGAAGATGTCCTGCGTGCCGCGCACGCGCTTGGGGGTTTCGATCCGTGCCATAGAGGTGGCGCTATCTAAGGTAGCGAAGCCCCGTGCGCTAGAGTGCGATCACGCGCTCCGGGACAGCCAGTCAGTGAGCGCCAGTTCGGTGGTGGGGCGGGTCTCCGCGCACATGCTGTGCCGCATGATCTCCAGCGCCCAGCGGCGATGCGCGTCGCTCTCGCTGGCGACGGTATCGCCCGGCACCCCGGCCTTCCGCAATGCCACGATCCGAGGCGCCGCCGCCTCGACGGGTTCGCGGAATTCCTCGCCCCCCTCGAAATCCAGGTCGTTAATCATGTCGATGATGAGGAGCGCAGTGGCATGAGGGGCGTAGTCCATGGTGGAACATTGCCACACCCCGAAACCTAAGACACTGACATAGCACAATATCCCCAGGCACTTCGCCCCCACTTTCCCTGAACATGAGAGCGCGTAGAATGGCGGAAGGAAAGCCATCGGGGGACAAGGCTATGAAGGCGATGCTGACGGCGATACTAGCCCTCTTGCTGGCAGTGCCTGTGCTGGCCCAGTCGCCATCCTGCCGCGACGATCCCACACAGCCGCGCTGCGTGGCGACAGGCATTCACCTGCCGGATTACATAGTACATCTGGCCAGTTCCTATTGATCGCCCCCATAGCCAGACCCGCCCCGGCCAGCGTACACCGCCGTCCATGACCACCCACCGCTGGCAGCGCCTTCAGACCCGTATCGGTGACCGGATCGCGCCGCCGCGTTTCCTGCTATTCGCGCTGATCCTGATCGCGGCGGCGGCGGGGCTGGTGCCGGTTCTGGGGATGACGCGGGGTATCCTGACCGGGTTCGATGCGGCCGCGCTGTTGTTCATCGGATCGCTCTTGCCGCTGCTGCGTCAGGGACAGGCCGCGAAGATGCGGGCCCGCGCCGCGCGCAACGATGCCAATCGGGCGGTGCTGCTCGTCTTTTGCGGGATCGTGCTGTTCGTCGTGCTGGTCGCGGTGGGCGGCGAGTTGCGCGGGCGGAGCAGCGTCGTCACCATCGCGCTGGTCGTCAGCACCCTGATCCTGGCCTGGCTGTTCTCCAACATCGTCTATGCGCTGCATTATGCGCACCTGTTCTACAGTGCAGGGGACGGGGGCGATGCGGGCGGCCTGCAATTCCCCGACACGGCAGAGCCGGATTATTGGGACTTCCTGTATTTCTCGGTGACGCTGGGCATGACGTTCCAGACGTCGGACGTGTCGATCGCCTCGCGCCGGATGCGGCGGGTGGTGACGGGCCAGTGCCTGGCGGCGTTCATCTTCAACCTCGGCGTCATCGCCTTCACGGTCAATGTGCTGGGCGGCGGGTCGGGTTGAGACAGCCCGAAAGGGTCTGGACGACTGGCCTATCGGGTGCCTAACCTGCCGCCATCTCCTCGTCGCCGCAAAAGGCCCTTCATGATCCGCCATTCGCTTCGCTCCGTACTTGTCGCCGCGCTGCTCGCCTCCTCCGCCGTTGCCGTCGCCCAGGTGCCGCCGGGCAACTCCGCGCCCGCCGCCCAGGCGCCCTTCGTCAACACCATCCCCGATGCGGTCGACACCCCCTATCCGGGCACGATCAAGCTGGTCGTCGACGCGACCGATACCGAGCGCGGCATCTTCCGCATCAAGGAGACGATCCCCGTCGCCAAGGCAGGGCCGATGGCGCTGCTGTTCCCCAAATGGCTGCCCGGCGCCCACTCCCCGCGTGGCGAGATCGAGAAGCTGGCGGGCCTGGTCATCAAGGCGAACGGCCGCATCCTGCCCTGGACGCGCGACCCGGTCGATGTCTTCGCCTTCCATATCGATGTGCCCGCGGGCGCCAGCCAGCTCGACCTGACGTTCCAGTTCCTGTCGGCGACCAAGCCCGACCAGGGCCGCATCGCCGTCACCCCGACGATGATCTCGCTACAGCCCAATTCGGTCAGCCTCTATCCGGCGGGCTATTATACCCGCCAGATCCCGATCCAGATGACCGCGACCTTCCCCACCGGCTGGACCGCGGCGGGCGCGGTTCCGGCCAAGGCGTCGGGCTCGACCTACACCTATGACACCACCAATTACGAGATCCTGGTCGATTCGCCGGTGCTGGCGGGCAAATATGGCAAGGTCTTCCCGCTGACCCCGCAGGTGAAGCTGAACGTCTTTGCCGACAACGCCGCCGAGCTGAACGCCAAGCCCGAACAGATCGCCGCGCACCAGCGCCTGGTCGACCAGGCGGTCAAGACCTTCGGCGCGCAGCATTACGACCATTACGAGTTCCTGCTGTCGATCAGCGACCAGCTGGGCGGTATCGGGCTGGAGCATCACCGCTCGTCCGAAAACGGCGTGACGCCGGGCTATTTCACCGAATGGGATGCCGGGCCGGGCCGTCGCAACCTGTTGCCGCACGAGTTCACCCATAGCTGGGACGGCAAGTTCCGGCGCGGCGCCGACCTGTGGACGCCCGATTTCCGCTCGCCGATGCGCGACTCGCTGCTGTGGGTCTATGAAGGCCAGACGCAGTTCTGGGGCTATGTGCTCCAGGCGCGCTCGGGTATGGTGTCCAAGCAGGATACGCTGGACCAGTATGCCTCGATCCTCGCCATCTATGACACCGCGCCTGCGCGGCAGTGGCGCAACCTGCTCGACACCACCAACGACCCGATCATCTCGTCGCGCAAGCCCAAGGGCTGGACCAGCTGGCAACGGTCGGAGGACTATTACAATGAAGGCCTGATGGTCTGGATGGAGGTCGATGCGATGCTCCGCCAGAAGTCGAACGGCACCAAGTCGATCGACGACTTCGCCAAGGCGTTCTTCGGCATCCGCAACGGCGACTGGGGCGAGGTGACCTACACGTTCGACGATGTCGCCGCGACGCTGAACAAGATCGTCCCCTATGACTGGGCCGAATTCCTGAACCGCCGGATCACCGAGACGGGCCAGCCCGCCCCGATCCAGGGCTTTGCGATGAACGGGTACAAGCTGGTCTATACCGACCAGCCGACCCCGACCTTCAAGCAGGGTGAAAAGGGCAGCACCAACGTCACCTATTCGCTGGGCCTGTCGGTGGCGAACAGCGGCGAGGTGACCAGCTCAATTTGGGACAGTCCCGCATTCAAGGCGGGCATCGATGTCGGCACCCAGATTCAGGCGGTAAACGGCGAAAGCTATAGCGGCGATCGCCTGAAGGCCGCGATCCTGGCGGCCAAGGACCCGAAGAAGCCGGTCAAGTTGGTGATAAAGAACCAGGATGTCTTCCGCGAGGTGACGATCGATTACACGGGCGGCCCGCGTTACCCGCATCTGCAGAAGGTCGGGACCGGCGAAACCGGGCTGGATCGTCTGCTGACGGCGCGCTGAGCGCGGACTGACCGACATCTATCGACAGGCCATGGCGGGTTGCGCTATCGCGCCCGCCATTGTTTTTCCACCGGAACTCATCCGGCCCCTAGGCAAGAAAGACCGATTCGATGCGCATCGACCTTATCCCCGTCGGCAAGAGCCCGCCCGACGACATCAATGTCGTGATCGAGGTGCCGACCGGCGGCGAGCCGGTGAAGTATGAGTTCGACAAGGCGTCTGGCGCGCTGTTCGTCGACCGCATCCTGCACACGCCGATGCGCTACCCGGCCAATTACGGCTTTGTCCCGCACACGCTCAGCCCCGATGGCGATCCGCTCGACGCGCTGGTCGTGTCGCGCACGCCCTTCATCCCGGGCTGCGTCGTCCGCGCGCGCCCGATCGCGGTGCTGAACCTGGAAGACGAAGCCGGTGGCGACGAGAAGCTGGTCTGCGTGCCGGTCGACTCGACCTTCCCCTATTATTCGAATGTCGGCGGTCGCGACGACCTGCCCGAGATCGTGTTCCAGCAGATCGAGCACTTCTTCACCCACTACAAGGACCTGGAGAAGAAGAAGTGGGTACGTATCGGCACCTGGGGCGACCGTGACGAAGCGCGCCGCATCGTCGTCGAGGCGATCGAGCGCTACGAGGACGCCAAGGCCAAGGGCGAAGAGCCGCACGACCACGACGTGCCCGGCCGCGAATAAGCGATCTGGTTTTCGGTTCGAAAAACGCCTCGGTGCCACCCGCACCGGGGCGTTTTTCGTTGAACGCTTGCACGCCCCCCTTCTTCCTCCCCTCCCGCAAGCGGGGGGTTGGGGAAGGGGAATGCGGCAGCTTGAGGAAAGGCCATCCCTTGGCCTTCGACATCGCTCAGGCCGAACGGGCGTATTCGGAATAGTGCCGTACCCCGGCAAGGGCCAAGGTCCGGACGCCACCCGTTCGGCCGCTCCATCCGACCGGCGCATCGCGACGGGGCGCAGATGTGGTCGGGGCGAGAAATCCCCCGCCCCGAACCGTCACGCCGCCCGCGCGGCTTCGTCGAGCGTGGGGTAATCGATATACCCCTCCGGGCCCTGGCTGTACCAGGTCTTCATGTCGCCTTCGTTCAGCGGCGCATCGGTGCGCAGGCGTTCGGGCAAGTCGGGGTTGGCCAGGAAGGTCCGACCGAACGCGATCCCGTCCGCCACACCCGAGTCGAGTGCTTCTTGCGTCTTTTCCCGGCTGTCGTAATCGCTGTTGAGGATCAGCGGCCCCTGGAAGACCTCGCGGATCTGCGGCGACAGCTTGGGCACATCGGTGTTTCCGAAGGTGCCATCCGGTCCCGGCTCGCGCAGTTCGAGAAAGGCGATGCCCAGCTCCGACAGCATCTTGGCGGCGGGCACGAAGACCGAGGCGGGGTCGCTGTCGTCCACGCCCTGGCTGTCGCCGTTGGGCGAGAGGCGCACCGCGACGCGCTCCTTGCCCGCGACCGAGATCACGCGCTCGGTGATTTCGCGGAGCAGGCGGATGCGGTTCTCCGGCGAGCCGCCATATTCGTCCTCGCGGTGGTTGGCGCCGTCGCGCAGGAATTCATCGATCAGATAGCCGTTGGCGGCATGGATCTGCACCCCGTCGAACCCGGCGGCGATCGCATTGCGCGTCGCCAGCTCATACTCGTCGAGCAGGCGCGGGATTTCCGATAGCTCCAGCGGGCGCGCCGTCTCGAAATCCTTCTTGCCCTCGAAGGTGTGCGCCTGCCCCTCGGTGCGGGTGGCCGAGGACGACACCGGCTGCATCCCCGTGACCGAGCTGTGGACCTGGCGCCCCATGTGCCAGAGCTGGGCGACGATCCGCCCGCCCGCCTTGTGCACGGCGGCGGTCACCGGCTTCCAGCCTTCGACCTGCTCATCGGTCCACAGGCCCGGCGCATAGGGCCAGCCCAGGCCCTCGCGGCTGATGCCGGTCGCCTCGGAGATGATGAGCCCCGCGCTGGCGCGCTGGGCGTAATATTGCGCCATGATCGGCGTCGGCACCGCGTCGCGTGTGGCACGCGCGCGGGTCAGCGGCGCCATGAGGATACGGTTGGGAGCGTGGATCGCCCCGAGATCGATGGGATCGAACAGCGTTGGCATCAAATGCAATCCTTTTGCGGCCTTTCCGGCCTGACGCAACGCAGATAGGGCGTTAAGGGAGCCCATGCCCGTGTCCGCCCCCCCAAGAAAAACTGAACGACCTGAAAGCGATGATCTTTCGGGTCGGAGCGGGACCACCACGCCGCCGCTGGCCTTTGCCGCGGTCATCATCGCCAATGTCGCACTCGCCTTCGGGCCGCTGCTGGTTCGCATGGCCGATACCGGGCCGGTCGCCGCGGCCTTTTGGCGGATCACCCTGGCCGCGCCCGTGCTGGCGATCGTGGCGCTGATCTCCCCCGCGCGACCGCGTCTGCCGGGCAAGGGGCAGGCCGGGCTATGGGCGCTGTTGCTGGTCGGCGGTATCGCCTTTGCGGGCGATCTGGGCACCTGGCATATCGGTATCCGCCAGACGACGATGGCCAATGCCACGCTGTTCGGCAATTCGGCGACCTTCATCTTCCCGCTCTATGGCTTCCTGGTCGCGCGCGCCTGGCCCTCCCGGACCCAGGGCATCGCGCTGATCCTGGCGGCGATCGGCGCGGGGCTGTTGATGGGGCGCAGCTATCAGGTCGATCCGCGCCATTTGGTCGGCGATCTGCTGTGCGTGCTGGCGGGCATCCTCTACGCTCTCTATTTCATCCTGATGTCGCGGGTGCGCGTCGCGATGCCGCCGGTTCCCGCCCTCGCCTGGTCGACCATGGCCAGCATCGTGCCGCTGTTCGTCTTCGCCACGCTGCTGGGCGAGCGGGTATGGCCCGATCACTGGAGCGCGCTGATCCTGCTCGCCCTGGGGAGCCAGATCATCGGCCAGGGGTTGATGATCTATGCGCTGGGCCTGCTCAGCCCGCTGGTCGTGGGTCTCGCGCTGCTGGTTCAGCCGATGGTGGCGACGGCGATCGGATGGCTGGTATATGGCGAGACGCTGGCGCTGCCCGATCTGGTCGGCGTCGCGATGGTCGCCGTCGCGCTGGTGCTGGTCCGGCGCGGATCGACCAGGACGGTTGCCAGGACGGGCGCCAAGGCCGAACGACAGTGACGACGGGTGATTGATATGACCGAGGCTGCCATGACCGATGTTCACGACCTGACTCTCGACGAGGTGCGCGTGGCGCTGGCCGAGGGGATCGCGTCCAATGCCGCATTCGACGGCTGGGGCGACGATGCTCGCGACATGGCGGCGGATGCGGCCGGAATCGACCGCGACATCGCCCGACTCGCCTTCAAGGACGGGCCGGTCGCTATGATCGATGCCTGGTTCGCCGCGATCGACCAGGCGATGGTCGAAGCCGTCCCCGCCGAACAGGCAGCCCAAATGAAGATCCGCCAGCGCATCACCGCGCTGGTCGAGGCGCGCCTGGCCGCCGCCGCCCCCAATCGTGAGGCACTGCGCCGCGCGCTGACCATCCTGGCGATGCCGCAGAACGCGGCCATGGGCGCCCGGCTGGGCTGGCGCACGGTCGATGCGATCTGGGCGCAGGCGGGCGATACCGCGACCGATTACAACCACTATACCAAGCGCGCGACGCTGTTCGCGGTCTATGCCGCGACCATCGCGGTGTTCCTGAACGACGAGAGCGAGGATCATGCGGACACCCGCGCCTTCCTGGCCCGCCGGATCGAGGGGATCATGCGGTTCGAAAAGTGGAAGGCCGGGGTCGCCAAGCGGGGCGAGAATATGCCCAGCCTGTCGCGGTTCATCGGGCGGTTGCGGTATCCGGCGGTTTAAGTTTTCCCTTCGACTTCGGCGCACAGCGCCGAAGTTTATCCTGAGCGGCTGGCTTGCCAGCCAGCCGAAGGGCTCAGGCTGAACGGGGCGGGGGAGTGAGTCTGGATACCTACCTCCGTTCGCACTGAGCAAAGTCGAAGTGCACACCCTGCCCTCGGCCCCACGCCCCGAACCCCTACCCCCAAACCCAACACCCATTTCACCAACAGGTAATTGATAATCAGTCGCACCGGCGTTATGTAGTCCGCATGGCGATGCTCAGCAGTCTCGAAACCCTTCCCCGGCGGCAACCGGCGACCGTGGCCGCGATCGACTGGACCCAATTGGCGTTGCCCGAGGCGCGGCGTCTGCGCGAACTGGGTTTCGACGAAGGCGTCGGTGTCGAGGTGCTGCACCGCGCGACGCTGGGCAGTGGGCCGATCGCCTGCCGGATCGGCCGGATGACCGTGGCGCTGCGTCGCCGGGTTGCGGCCTCGATCCGCGTCGCGACCGGCGCTTGAGGCGCATTCCAGCATAATGAACGCCGCACCGCTGGTTGCGCTCGTCGGCAATCCCAATGCCGGCAAAAGCGCCCTGTTCAACGCGCTCACCGGCGCGCGACAGAAGGTCGGCAATTATCCCGGCGTCACCGTCGAGCGTCATTCGGGCCGACTCGTGCTCGACGACGGTCGCCCGGTCGAGCTGGTCGATCTGCCCGGCGCCTACAGCCTCGACCCCGGCAGCCTGGACGAACAGGTCACGCGCAACGTCGTCATGGGATCGCAGGCAGGTGAGCGCCGCCCCGATGCGATCGTCATCGTGGTCGACGCCGCCAATCTCGACAATCACCTGCGCTTCGCGCTCCAGCTGATCGCGCTCGGCCTGCCGGTGGTGGTCGCGCTCAACATGGTCGACCTGGCCGAGCGGGACGGGCTGACGCTCGACGCCGATATCCTCGCGCGCGAGCTGGGCGTGACGGTCATCCCGACCGTCGCCGTGCGCCGTCGCGGGCTGGATGCCCTCAAGGCCGAGATCGATCGACTGGTCTCCGAGGAGCGCGCGCATCCGATCGGCGCGGCCGACAAGATCGATGATATCGTCACGCTGCAACGCCGCGCGCGCCAGATCGCCGCCGCCGCGACCGTGGCCGAGACGCCGACGCGCCGCTGGACGCACATGCTCGACTCGGTCGCGCTGCACCCCATTTTCGGGCCGATCCTGCTGGTCGGGCTGCTGTTCGTCATGTTCCAGGCGGTCTTCGCCTGGTCGCAGACGCCGGTCGAGTGGATCGAGGCCGGATTCAAATGGCTGGAGATGCAGGCAAGCGCCCTGCTGCCCGACGGCTGGTTCCGCAGCCTGGTCACCGACGGTCTGATCGCCGGGGTCGGTGCGGTCCTGGTGTTCCTGCCGCAGATTCTGATCCTGTTCCTCTTCATCCTGATCCTGGAGGCGACCGGCTATATGGTCCGTGCCGCCTTTCTGATGGATCGGCTGATGGCGCAGGTCGGGCTGTCGGGGCGGGCCTTCATTCCGCTACTGTCGTCCTTCGCCTGCGCGGTGCCCGGCATCATGGCGACGCGCACGATAGACGATGAAAAGGACCGGCTGACCACCATATTGATCGCGCCGCTGATGACCTGCTCGGCGCGCCTGCCGGTCTATACGATCATCATCGGCGCCTTCATTCCGGATCGGCAGGTGGTGCCGTTCGTAGGCCTTCAGGGGCTGGTGCTGCTCGGCCTCTATCTGATGGGTATCGTCGGCGCGTTCGTCGCCGCGCTTCTCCTCCGTCGTACCGTCACCAAGGGCGCGTCGTCGGGCTTCATGATGGAGATGCCCAAATATCAGTGGCCGCATCTGCGCGACGTGTTGCTCGGCCTGTGGAGCCGCGCGCTGATCTTCCTGAAGCGTGCGGGCACCACCATCGCGCTGACCACCGTCATCCTGTGGGCGCTGCTGTCCTTCCCCAAGCCGCCCGAGGGGTCGGGCATCTCGCCGGTCGATTATTCCGTCGCGGGCCGCATCGCCAGCGGCATCGAGGTCGTGGTGCGCCCGATCGGCTTCAACCGCGACATCGCGCTGGCCCTCGTCCCCGCCATGGCGGCGCGCGAGGTCGCGGTGGCGGCGATCGGTACCGTCTATGCCATCGACGATACCGAGCATGAGGGCGGACAGAAGGCGATGACCGACAAGCTCAAGCGCAACTGGTCACTGCCCACCGCGCTCGCCTTCCTGATGTGGTTCGTCTTCGCGCCGCAGTGCATTTCCACGATCGCGGTGACGCGGCGCGAGACGAATGGGTGGAAGTGGCCCGCCTTCATGGTAGGGTATCTCTTCGTGACCGCCTATGTCATGGCGGGCATCACATACTGGCTGGCCGTTTTCGCCGGCCTCTAGGCAAGATACAGGACTGATACATGGCGGGCAGCGTCAACAAGGTGATTCTCGTCGGCAATCTGGGACGCGATCCCGAGAGCCGCTCCTTCCAGAATGGCGGCAAGGTGGTCGAGCTGCGCATCGCCACGTCCGAATCGTGGAAGGACCGCAACAGCGGCGAGCGCAAGGAAAAGACCGAGTGGCACACGGTCAAGATCTTCAACGAGGGTCTGGCCAACGTCGCCGAGCGCTTCCTGCGCAAGGGCTCGAAGGTCTATATCGAAGGCGCGCTGACCACCCGCAAGTGGCAGGACCAGCAGGGTAACGACCGTTATTCGACCGAGGTGACGCTGCAGGGCTTCAATTCGGTGCTGACCATGCTCGACGGTCCCGGTGGCGGTCAGGGCGGCGGCGGCCGTGGCGGCAGCGACTTTGGCGGTGGCGATGATTTCGGCGGCGGCGACTTCGGCGGCGGGTCGAGCGGCTTTGGCGGTGGTTCGTCGGGCGGCGGTTACGGTGGCGGGTCGCGTGGCGGTTCGGGCAATTCCGGTGGCGGCACAGGCCAGAGCGGGAACGGCGGCAACCGTGGCGGGTTCGGACAGGGCGGCGGCTTCGCCGACGATCTGGACGACGACGTGCCCTTCTGATCGAGCATGACAGTCGGCCCGGGTGCGGCAATGCTCAAGGAGGACGAGGATAGAATGGCGACCGGCCACGCAAATGGGACGATCCAATGCCCATTGGCGGTGCCGGAGTCGATTCGCGCCCAGGTCATCCAGGCCGATGACTTGGCGGGGTATCGTGACAGCGGCGGCCTGGACGACCTGGCCGCCTATGCCGCCGAACTGTGTCGAACCGAGGTGGCGCTGGTCAGCCTGGTCGAGGAGGCGCGACAGAGCTTCCTGGCCGCCGTCGGATTCGACCGGCCGGAAACCCACCGCGACACGTCCTTCTGCGCCTATGCCATGCTCGGGGACGAACCCGTCATGGTCGTGCCCGATGCGCGCGCCGATGCGCGCTTCGCCGATATGTCGCTCGTCGCGGGCGACCCGCATATCCGCTTCTACGCCGGTGCGCGGCTGATCTCGCGCGAGGGGGTGCCGCTTGGCGCCATCTGCGTCATCTCGGGAACGCCGCGCCCCGAGGGGCTGACCGACTTCCAGCGCCGTGGCCTCGAAATTCTGGCGACCGCGGTCATGGGCCGCTTGCAGGATCGCCGAGCCCAGCTCGAGCATGTCCAGACCGTCGAGGAATCGAAGGCCCGGGTCGCCGACAGCGAACAGCGATTCCGCACGCTGGCCGACACCATGCCGCAAATGGTCTGGTCGACACTGCCCGACGGCTTCCACGACTATTACAATGCCCGCTGGTACGATTTCACCGGCATGCCCGACGGCTCGACCGATGGCGAAGCGTGGAACGGCATGTTCCATGCCGACGACCAGGAACGCGCCTGGACGCGGTGGCGCCACAGCCTGGCCACTGGCGAGCCCTATCAGATCGAGTACCGCCTGCGGCATCGCGACGGCACCTATCGCTGGGTGCTGGGCCGCGCGCTGCCGATCCGCGATGCCGACGGGCATATCACCCGCTGGTTCGACACCTGCACGGACATTCACGAACAGAAGCTGGCGCTGGAAGAGCGCGAGATCGTCAGCCAGGAGCTGAGCCACCGGATCAAGAACATCTTCGCGGTAATCTCCGGCCTGATCGCCTTTGCCGCGCGCAGTCATCCGGGCTTTGGCGGGATCGCCAGCGACCTGCGCGACCGGATCACCGCGCTGGGCCGCGCCCACGACTTCGTCCGCCCGCACAGTCCCCAGTCCCAGCCCAAGGCACGGCAGGACTCGCTGCACGGCCTGCTCGGCGACCTGTTCGAGCCCTATCGCGGGGACGAGCAGACGCCCCGCATCACCGTGGCAGGCGACGACGTGCCGGTCGACGACCGATCGGCGACGCCGCTGGCGCTGTTGTTCCACGAACTGGCGACCAACGCCGCCAAATATGGCGCGCTGTCCGTCCTGACCGGGTCCGTCATCCTGACCGTGCAGCGGAACGGGGAGATGGTATCGCTTCGCTGGCAGGAATCGGGCGGCCCCAAGCTCCATACCGCGCCCGAGCGGGCCGGGTTCGGCTCGCAATTGGTCGAGCTGTCGGCGGTGCGACAACTGGGCGGCAAGGTCCGCCGCGATTGGGAGCGGGACGGGCTGGTCGTGACGATCGACGTGCCGCTGGCGGCGTTCAGCCGTCCACCGGGCACGGGGCCTTGTCGCTGAGGGAGACACACTGGATCTTGACGACAGCGCATCGGTTCAGGCGAGCCCCTCCCTTGAAGGGAGGGGGTAATTCTATCTCGGATGATCTCGCTCTATTTTACGCCGACCCGCGTCTTACATTGCGATGCCCAGCGGGATCACGTCTTCGGACACCGCCTGCTCCGCGCCGGTCGCCAGAGCGGCAGCGGCAAGGATTGCCCGCTCGCTGAACGGCTTGCGGATATAGCCCAGGGCCTCGACGTCGGTGCCGATCTGCGACGGGTTCGCGGTGACGAACACGATCTTCACGCCATAATCCTCAGCGATCCGGCGCGCGATTTCTGGACCCGTCGCACCATCGCGCAGGTTCACGTCGACAAAGGCGAAGGTGCAGCCCGGTGCACATTCCATCGCGGTGCGGCTATCCGCCGCGATTCCAGCCACTTCATAGCCGGCATCGGTCAGAATGCGCTCCAGATCGAGGGCCACGAATATCTCGTCTTCCACGATCAGGGCAGTTTGGCTCATGTCAAATTCCCGTCACTTTCCGGGTCAACCATCTTGATCGAGATAAAGTTCCGCTACTGTAGTCGTTTCAACGACGTAATAAAAATACCGCGTGTTCGGCGCGGAAATTCGCCGCCGCCGCGCTGGTCGGACGACCGTGTGAGAGGAACCAGCTGCCCTCCACGGTGATCCGTCGCTGGCGGACGAAGGCGCGGAAATCGTCGATCGTCACATGGTGGATATTGGGGGTGTCATACCATTGTTCGGGCAGCAGCGGCGTGACCGGCATCCGCCCGCCCCAGAGCAGCGACAGCCGCACCCGCCAATGCGCGAAATTGGGGAAGGAGACGAAGGCGCGCTGGCCGATGCGGAGCAGATGGTCGAGCACCTGGTCGGGCGCGCGGGCGGTCTGCAATGTCTGGCTGAGGATCGCATAGTCGAACCCCTTGTCGGGATAGCCCGCCAGATCGACATCGGCATCGCCCTGCACCACCGCCAGCCCGCGCGCGACGGCCGAGGCGACATTGGCCGGATCGATCTCCAGCCCGCGCGCATCCACCCCCGCTTCGTCGCGCAGCGCGGCCATCAGCTGGCCGTCGCCGCAGCCGATATCGAGCACGCGCGCGCCGCGCGCGACATGCCGGGCGATGATCGCCAGATCGGGGCGTAGCGTCTCGGTCATGGCTCGGCCCGCAGGAAGCCGTCGATCACCCGGTTCATCTCGGGCGCCTCGAGCAGGAAGGCGTCATGGCCGTAGGGGCTGGACAGCTCGACGAAGCTGGCCGCCGCGCCCGCCGCGTTGAGCGCCTGCACCACGGCGCGCGACTCGGAGGTCGGGTAAAGCCAGTCGGTGTCGAAGCTGACGATGCAGAAGCGCGTGCGCGTGCCCCGGAAGGCGTTGGCGAGCAGCCCGCCATGTTCCTCGGCAAGATCGAAATAATCGAGCGCGCGGGTGATGTAGAGATAGGAATTGGCGTCGAACCGATCGACAAAGCTTAATCCCTGATGCCGCAAATAGCTCTCGACCTGGAAATCCGCGTCGAAGCCGAAGCTCTTGGCGCCGTCCGGCCGGTCGGGCCGCGCCTGCAGCCGCCGCCCGAACTTCTCGGTCAGCCCCGCCTCGGACAGATAGGTGATGTGCGCCGCCATCCGCGCGACGGCGAGACCGGCAGCGGGGGGATCGTTCGCTTCGTAATAGGCGCCGCTGCGCCATTTCGGATCGGCCATGATCGCCTGACGCCCGACCTCGTGGAACGCGATATTCTGCGCCGAATGCCGCGCGGTCGAGGCGACCATGACGCAGGCACGCACCCGCTCGGGGAAGGTCGCCGCCCAGCTCAGCGCCTGCATGCCCCCCATCGAGCCGCCGACCACCGCCTTTAACTGGCCGACGCCCAGATGGTCGAGCAGCATCGCTTGTGCGCGCACCATGTCGCGGATGGTGATGACCGGGAAGCGCATCGCCCAGGGCTCGGCCGTGGATGGGTCGATGGTCGCAGGGCCGGACGATCCCATGCAGCTGCCGATGACGTTTGAGCAGATGATGAAATGCCGCGCCGGGTCGATCGGCTTGCCCTCGCCGACCAGACGCGTCCACCAGCCGGGCTTGCCGGTGCGCGGATGGGGGCTGGCGACATGCTGGTCGCCGGTCAGCGCGTGGCAGATCAGGATGGCGTTGGAGCCATCGGCGTTCAGCGCGCCATAGGTCTCATACCCGATCTCGACCGGGGACAAGAGCCCGCCACCGTCGAGCCGCAGCGGCCCGGGCAGCACGACATGCCGCGACAGACCGAAACGCTGGTCGTCGCCGAGGGAGTGCCCAAGGGATTGCGTAGAAACGGAAGCGGCCATGGAGCCCTATCCGCTAGGCCGCGATGCTTGGCAACGCAAGGGCGAGGCCGCTATGGCGGGTGCCATGACCGACCGCAAAGCCCCCGAACCGATCTCCTGGGTCCAGGCCATCGCGCCTTACGTTCCCGGCCGCGCGACGACCGCCGACGGGCGCAAGGTCATCAAATTGTCCGCCAATGAGAACCCGCTGGGGACGAGCGAAAAGGCGCGCGCCGCCTTCGCCGCCGCCGCCGCCCAGCTGGAGCGTTATCCGGATCCGGGCGCGACCGCGTTGCGCGAGGCGATCGGCGCGGTGCATGGGCTGGACCCGGCACGCATCATCTACGGCACCGGATCGGACGAGATCCTGCACCTCGCGGCGGGGGCGTTCGCCGGGCCGGGGGACGAGATCATCCATGTCCGCTACGGCTTTGCGGTCTATGAAATCGCGACGCGGCGTGTCGGTGCGGAGCCGGTGGTGGTCGCCGACTATGACTATGCCACCGATGTCGATGCGATCCTGGCGGCGGTGACGGACAAGACCAAGGTCGTCTTCGTCGCCAATCCCAACAACCCGACCGGCACTTATGCGGGCGCGGACGAGATTGCGCGGCTGCACGCGGGCCTGCCGCCCCATGTCCTGCTGGTCCTCGACCAGGCCTATGCCGAATATCTGGAGCCGGGCGAGGATGATGGCGGGCTGGCGCTGGCCGAGCGGGCGGGCAATGTGCTGGTGTCGCGCACCTTCTCGAAAATCCATGGCCTGGCCGCCGAGCGGATCGGCTGGGGCTATGCCGCCGCGCCAATCATCGACGCGCTCCACCGCATCCGCGCGCCGTTCAACGTGACCATCGCGGGCCAGAACGCCGCGATCGAGGCGATCCGCGACCGCAGCTTCGTCGAGGCGTCGCGCGCGCACAATGCCACGTGGCTCGGCTGGTTCGAGGAACAGATAGCGTCGCTGGGCAATGCGGGCCTGCGCTGCGTGCCGTCCAAGGCCAATTTCTCGCTGGTGCTGTTCGAGGGCGCCCTGACCGCCGAGCGCGCCTATCACGGGCTGATGGATGCCGGATACATCGTCCGCTGGCTGCCGAGCCAGGGGCTGGGCCACGCCTTGCGCATCACCATCGGCACCGAGGATGAGGTGAAGGGCGTCGTCGCCGCACTGCGCCAGATGGTCGAGTCGGAGGCAAAGGGCGCCTGATGCTGCCCTTCGCGCGGATCACCATCATCGGGCTGGGCCTGATCGGCTCCTCGGTCGCGCGGGCGACGCGCAAAGCCATGCCGACCGCGCGGATCACCGCCTATGACGCCGACCCGGCGGTGCGCGAGACGGTGCGCGCGCTCGATCTGGCGGACGATGTCGCGGACACGGCAGGCGCGAGCGTGATCGATGCCGATCTGGTCGTGCTGTGCGTGCCGGTCGGCGCGATGGGCGCGGTCGCCGCCGAGTTCGCCGACGACCTGCCCGCCGAGGCGATCGTGTCGGACGTGGGCAGCTGCAAAGGCGCGGTCCTCGCCGCGCTGACCGAGGCGCTGCCCGGTGCGACGATCATCCCGGCGCACCCGGTCGCGGGCACCGAGCGCAGCGGACCCGAGGCGGGCTTCGCCACGCTGTTCCAGAAGCGCTGGTGCATCGTCACCCCGCCCGAAGGCGCCGACGAACTGGCGGTCGAACGGGTCGCCGAGTTCTGGCGGCGGCTGGGCGCCGATGTCGAATTGATGGCCCCCGACCATCACGACCGGGTGCTGGCCGTCACCAGCCATTTGCCGCACCTGATCGCCTATACGATCGTCGGCACCGCCAGCGACCTGGAGGAAGTCACCCAGTCGGAAGTCATCAAATATTCCGCCGGTGGTTTCCGGGACTTCACCCGCATCGCCGCGTCGGACCCGACCATGTGGCGCGACGTGTTCCTGACCAATCGCGAGGCGGTGCTGGAGATGCTCCAGCGCTTTTCCGAGGATCTCAGCCAGCTGCAACGCGCGATCCGCTGGGGCAAGGGCGACGAGCTGTTCGACCTGTTCAGCCGCACCCGCGCCATCCGCCGCTCGATCATCGACCAGGGCCAGGACGATGCGCGCGAGGATTTCGGGCGCAGCCACGAGGGCTGACGATCCTCCCCGGTACGGGGAGGGGGACCATGCGAAGCATGGTGGAGGGGGATCGCCGCGCGGGATGGCCCTTGTGGAAGCCCCCCTCCGTCAGGCCTGCGGCCTGCCACCTCCCCGTGCCGGGGAGGATTCCAACGCATTCATCGCGGCGTGCACCCGCGCCTCCGCTTCGGCACGCGGCAGGCCCGGCGGGATCACCTCGCCGAAGCGCAGCGTCACCACCCCCGGCCGCTTCAGCCCCTTTCGCGGCCAGACCAGCCCCGAATCGGTCGCCACCGGCACCACCGGCAGGTTGAGCATCCGGTACAGCCCCGCAAAGCCCGGCTTCAGCGGCGGCGTCTCGCCCGGTTTCACCCGCGTACCTTCGGGAAAGATCATGATCGCGCGGCCCTGCTTCACCGCTCCTTGCGCATCGCGCATCATGCCGCGCATCGCCTTGGCCGAGGCCGAGCGGTCGACGACGATCGCGCCATATTTGCGCACCGCCCAGCCCCAGAGCGGGATATTGGCCAGCTCACGCTTCAGCACCATGGCGGGCGCGCCCAGGATGCGTTGCAGCTCCATCGTCTCGAACATCGCCTGGTGCTTGGCGGGGTAGAGCGCCGGGGTGGTCGGCCGCGTGCCCTCCACCTTCACCCGGATGCCCAGGATCCAGCGGGTGCAGAGGCGGTGAAAGCGCGTCCAGGTCGTCGCCCAGTGGATCACCGCATGGCGCCCTCCCACCGCGATCAGCGGCGACAGCAGCGCCATGATCGCCGATATCGGATAGAAGATAGCGACAAACACGATGTTGCGAAGAAGAATCACGCCCCAATCCCTGTCCAAAGCGCGATCCGGCGCAGGATCAGCTTGTTATATTCGTTGATGAGCGTGCCCAGGCGCGGCTCGGACGGCACGCCGTCGCCCAGCACCAGCACCTGTTTGCCGAGCGCGGCGGTCAGTTCCATCCTCGCGCGCGGCAGATGCCAGTCGGAGGTGACGAGCCGCACCGTGCGATAGCCATGCTGACGCACCCAGTTCGCCGTCTCCTCGGCATTGGAGCGGGTATCAACCGCCTCACCGCCCAGGTCGATGCAACAGGAAAACAGCGACGGCGAGGTGCGATAGGTGCGCGCCAGATCGATCGGCCGTACGCCGGGCGCGACGCCGGTGACGAGCATCCGCTTGGCCTGATGCGCCTTGAGGAGTGCGATGCCGCGATCGATCCGCCCCGGCCCGCCGGTCGGCACCACGATCGCATCGGTCGTGTTGTTCTCCAGCGGGTGCGGCAGGGTCAGCATGAACGCCGCGAACCCCAGGCACCAGGCGAGTGCCCCCAGACCGATCAGCCGCAGCATCTCAGAGCATCCGCCGCATCTGGCGCAGCACCGCCAGCCGCGCCGCACCGACCGCCAGCACGACAAAGCCAAAGGGCAGCGCGATCAGCATCGCCATATCCACCAGCCCCAGCCGCATGCCGCCCAGCAGATCCGAATCGAGCGCCGCCACCTGCCCCGCGATCAGCAGAATCGCGCCCCCGGCCAGCAGGCCGCCCGCCGCCGCGCCGATACCGGCGTCGAGCGCGATCCGCCGCTGGAACAGCCGTGCGACCTGCCGATCGGTAGCGCCCAGCATGTGAATGACCTCGATCGTGCCGCGATGCGCCTCCAGCCCGGCGCGCGCCGCCAGCATGACGACCGCCATGGTCGCGACCAGCATCAACAGGATGATCGCCCCCGCCAGCCAGGCGGCGGTGTTGAGCAGCCGCCCGACCGGCCCCAGCCAGGTGGCGTGCGCATCGACCCGCGCGGCCGGGCTGGCACGCGTCACGGCACCGCGCACGCGGTTGATCGCCGCCGCGTCATCGCTGGTCAGGTCGACATCGATCAGCGCGGGGACGGGCAGCCCCGCGGCCTCCGCATCATTGCCCAGCCAGGGTTGCAGCATCCGCGCCAGATCGGCCTGCGGCACCGCCACTGCACGCGCGACATCGGGCCGGGTGCGCAGCACCGCCAGCACCTGCGCGGCGGCGGCGTCACGACGCTGCGTCTCGCCCTCGACGATCTGGACGGTCAGGCGACCCGCCATCTGCCGGTCGAGCGCCCCCGCCGCGCGCGCGGTCGCCAGCCCCGCTGCTCCGGCGAGCAGGGTCAGGAACAGCATGATCGCGATCACCCAGCTCATGACATGCGCGCCGCCGCCATCGTCGAGCGCGCGCGCCTCTGCACCCGTCGCGCGGGATTTCCGCCCCGGCTTCACAAGCCGTTCCGCACGATGGTGGACGGCTTCGCCTGGGCGGTGGAGGGCTTCGCCTCGCCACGGGGCGGCGGAGCGGCGGGCAGCGGATCGGGATCGACCAGCCGCCCGCGCTCCAGATGCAGATGATGCGCACCCGGCACCCGTTCGATCAGATGCCAGTCGTGCGTCGCCATGACGACGGTCGTGCCCAGCCGGTGGAGGGAATGGAACAGATGCAGCAACCGCTCGGCCATGGCGGGGTCGACATTGCCGGTCGGCTCGTCGGCGACCAGCAATTCGGGCCGCGCGATGACTGCGCGGGCGATGGCCACCCGCTGCTGCTCGCCGCCCGACAGGGTCGCAGGCCGCGCGCCCGCACGCTCGGACAGGCCGATCCAGTTCAGCATCTCGCGCACCGCGCGGGCGACCTCCGATTCGGCCATGCCCGCCACGCGCAAGGGGAGCGCGATATTGTCCGCCGCCGACAGATGCGGGACCAGTCGGAAGTCCTGGAACACCACGCCGATCCGCCGCCGGAAACCGGGCAGGCGCCCGCGCGGCAGGATCACCGCATCCTCGCCGAACAGCCGGATGATGCCCCGGCTGGGCCGCTGCGACAGATATAGCAGGCGGAGCAGCGAGGTCTTGCCCGCCCCGCTGGCCCCGGTCAGGAAATAGAATTGCCCCGAGCGCAGCGTAAAGCTGACATCGCACAGGGTCTCCTCCCCGACGCCGTAGCGCAGGCCGACATTCTCGAACTGGACGATGTTCGCCATGCCTGCATGGCCTTGGCATGGCCGGGCGCGCGCTTCAAGTTCCGCGCTTCGCGCTTGCCACGCCTAGGGGCGGCGTGCTTACTGGATCGGCAAGGGGGCCTGACTGATGAGGGATGGCCCTGTCCGTCCGTCGATCCGCCCTGTCCTGAAGTGCCCCACCGCATGATCCTCGAATGCCCTGAGTGCCGCACCCGCTATCTGGTGCCCGACAGCGCGATCGGGCTGGAGGGGCGAACCGTGCGCTGCGCCAATTGCCGGCACAGCTGGTTCCAGTCGCCACCCGAGCCGGAGCTGGAGCCGCAATCCGAATTGCCGCTGCCCCCGGTCGCGATCGCGCCGGTGCACGAGGATGCCGGGGCCGCCTTCGCCGAACCGCCGCCCCCGCCGCCGCCGCCGCCGATCGTCGCGCCGCCGCCTGCACCGCCCATCCTGGCGCAGGAGGATTCGGGCTTCGACGCCTTTGCCCATCGCCCGCCCTTCCGCGCGCGCCGCAATCCGGTGCGGCGCTGGACGATCGGCGCGGTGCTGGCCGGGCTGCTGATGCTGGTCGCGACGGCGGCGATCCTGTGGACCGGGATGCCCGGCATCGGCGGCTGGTTCGGCGTCGGCAGCACCGAATCGGCGCTGGAGCTGCGCTCCAACCCGATCGAGCGGCGCGAGCTGGAAAACGGGTCGGAGCTGTTCGCCATTTCGGGACAGATCATCAACCCGTCCTCGACCGCGCAGCGCGTGCCCGATCTGCGCGCCGAGCTGAAGGACGCGCAGGGCCGTGTCGTCTTCTCCTGGGCGATCGCGCCGCAGCAACGGACGCTGGGGCCGGGCGCCTCGATGGACTTCAACTCGGCCAAGCTCGACGTACCGCCCAGCTCCAAGCGGCTGGACCTGAGCTTTGCGGGTGAGGGCAGCGCGAACTGAGGCGTTGAGGCGTGGGCTTCGACTACCCTCAGCCTGAACGGCTGTTGGTAGGAGATCCCGTTCCCCCGCTCCGTTCAGCCTGAGCCCTTCGGCTGGCTGGCAAGCCAGCCGCTCAGGATAAACTTCGGCGCTTAGCGCCGAAGTCGAAGGCCACGCTACCCCCGCAACCGCCGCGCGATGACGGCAAATCGCGCCCCGTGCAGCACCCCCGCGACCAGCATCCCCGCGCCCGAAGCCCAGGCGAGCGCAGGCGCGCCCCAGCCGCTGGCGACCAGCCACCAGCCGACCCCGCCGGTGACGACGAAATAGGCGATGATGCTGTTGATCCCGGCCACCACCTGATCGCCCATCGAACGCAGCGCATAGACCAGCACGACCTGCACCCCGTCGAACAGGATGAAGGGGGCCCAGATCATCAGCATCGCCACCGCCGCCGCATGGGCCTCGGGCAGGGCGGGAAAGGCAGCGACGATCGTCTCGGGCATCGTCCATAGCAGGAGGCTGCACGCACCCATCGCCAGCGCCGCGATGCCGACCGCCAGCAGCGTGCGCGACACCGCCTCGGGGGCCGCGCCCTCGCCCACCGCATTGCCCGCACGGACACCTGCCGCCGACCCCAGGCCGATTGCCAGCGCGAAGGTGACGTTGTGCACCGAAAAGACGATCTGGAAGCCATGCGCGGTCGCATCACCCAGCCGGGTCGACAGCGCAATCAGGATGGCGAACCCCGCCAGCTCTAGGCCCGAGGCGATGGCGGGCACCAGCCCGAATCGCGCCAGCCCCGCCGCGCCGGACAAGGTCGGGGCCCAGGCGGCCCGGTCCAGCCGCCGCACGCCCCTCTGCTCTCCGCGCGGCAGCCGCATCGCGCTGGCCACCATCGCCACCGCGCCCAGGGCGGAGGCGATCACCGTCGCCAGCGCCGCTCCGACCGCACCCAGAGCGGGCAGCCCCAACTCGCCCCCCGCCAGCGCCCAGGCGAGAGCGGCGTTGATCGGCAGGATCGACAGGTTGACCACCGTCACCCGGCGCGGGCGGCTGATCCCCTCCAGAAAGAAGCTGGCGGCGATCAGGATCATCTGGAACGGATAGCCCAGCGCCATGACCGCCACGACCCGCGCACCCGGCGCGACAAGCGCGGGCGCGACGCCGATCCCGGCGAGCAGATATGCGCCGCCCAGTCCCAGGATCAGCATCGCCGCCACGCCCAGGATCAGCCCCAGCACCAGGCCGTCGCGCAACGCCTGCCCCGTTTCCGGCAGGTCGCCCGCTCCGTCCGCACGCGACGCGCGGACCAGCACCCCGGACAGCCAGGCGAGCCCGGTGACGATCGCGACATAGGTCAGCGACCGGCTGGCCGAGAGCGCGGCGACCTCATGCTCGCCCACCCGGCCGACCACGATCACATCGGTGACGTGCAGGATCGTCCAGTTGAGGCTGGTCAGCATCACGGGCCAGGCCAGGCCCAGCAGGCGGCGCGCCTCGGCACGGTCGGGGCGAAGGGTCAGGGTCATGCCCCGTTCCTAGGCCGGATCGACACTCACGTCATTCCTCCCCTTACAGGGGAGGTGGCAGGCCGAAGGCCTGACGGAGGGGTGTCCCGGTTGGAGAAGTGGGACCTTCCTCACCACCGGCGACACCCCTCCACCATCCTTTGGATGGTCCCCCTCCCCTTGCAGGGGAGGAATGTATGGCATCCTGCCTGAATGTCGATCGCCCCTAAAGCCCGAAGCCGCAGAAAGAACCCGTGCG
The DNA here is from genome assembly GCF_056497825.1 of Sphingomonas sp. 77B. Classification (NCBI taxonomy): domain Bacteria; kingdom Pseudomonadati; phylum Pseudomonadota; class Alphaproteobacteria; order Sphingomonadales; family Sphingomonadaceae; genus Sphingomonas; species Sphingomonas sp. 77B. The sequence continues at coordinate 2,363,570 of NZ_JBWMBY010000001.1, read as the reverse complement.
ACCGACAATTTGCCATTCCCGTCGAAATGCGTTGCACGACCCGTATCGCTTTGCTAGGGGCACCCGCCTACCAGCCCTCCGGCTTGCCGGTGGTGACTATCGAGTGCGGTCGTGGCGGAATTGGTAGACGCGCAACGTTGAGGTCGTTGTGGCCGAAAGGCCGTGGAAGTTCGAGTCTTCTCGACCGCACCAGATTTTCCGAAAAATCTTTTAAAACCAGCCCCGGGCGATGTCGTCGCCCGGTTTGCCTGGGCCATGTCGAATCGACCTTCCTCTATTCCTCCCCTGTAAGGGGAGGTGGCAGGCCGTAGGCCTGACGGAGGGGTGTCCCGGCTGGAGAGGTTTGGCGCCATCCACGATCGGTGACACCCCTCTACCATCCTCCGGATGGTCCCCCTCCCCTTCCAGGGGAGGAAGGAAAGGGACCAACCTGAATATCGATGGGGCTTAACGCAGCCCGACGATCGCCGCGAGCGTATCCATCGACAGGGGCGAGACGAATCGGAAGCCGAATCGGCCATCCTCCACCCAGCAGACCGTGCCCGAAATCATGGTGCCCAGCGGCCGCACGACGATATGCCCCGCCAGTCCGGGCTGCACCGGCCCCTCGACGACCATCTTCGCGCCGCCCGCCGACACGTCGAGCATCGCCGTCGTGAACTTGTGCGTGCCCAGCCGGACATCGGCGTTCAACGCGATCGGGAAGCGCGGCGGGCGCGGGATCGTATCGTCCTCGGTCTCGTGCGAGAAAATCTGTTCATAGGGCTGCGGCGAATCGAACTGGATACCCGCCTTGCGACCCTCCACCCAGCGTACCGTCCCGGATACGGGCGGCAGCCCGCGCACCTCGATCGTGATGGCATCACCCACCGTCGGAACGTCGACGAATCGCGCCATCAGGCCGCTGGCGGAGATATTGTGGACCAGGCAGACGCCGGGCACATCGCCACAGACCTTGCCAAGCAGGAGTACGGCCGAATGGCGCTTGCCCGCGCGGCGTTCCGCCGACGTGCCCTGCTGCTGTTCGACCTGTTCCATCCCTGCCCTTTCCGCCGACCTCGCCCCGAATTCGGCTTTGTCTGCTTTACTAACCGATCCCGTATAAAAGACTAACAAGTTTGATCGGCATCTTTACCACATGCATTTGTCCCGGACGCGTCGGTTTCGCAGGCCGGTTCAGCCGGGCGCAAGGCGCGATGCGGCATCGGCCGCTTGTGGTCATGTCCAAAGCCCTGTAATTCGCGAGCCGTCCCATGCCTCGCGCGTCGTCTTCCCGGTCTCCCCGGCCCCGCTCCTCCAAGCCCCGCTCTCCCTGGCGGCGCCGGATTGTCGTAACCCTGCAGATCCTGATCGGGCTCGCCGTCCTGGCGGTCGGTGCGCTGGCGATCGCGGTCTTCGTCGCGAAGTCGCAGCTGCCGAGCTTCGAGGAGCTGAAATCCTCGCCCAACGGCCAGATGATCCGCGTCCATGCCGCCGACGGCACGGTGATCGTCTCGCTCGGGCCGAGCTATGGCGAATGGCTGCCCTATGACAAGATTCCGATCGTCATGCGCGATGCGACGATCGCGGTCGAGGATCGCCGGTTCCGCGACCATCCCGGCGTCGACCCGATCGGTATCGCCCGCTCGGTCGAGGTGCGCCTGGAAAAGGGGCGCTGGAAACAGGGCGGCTCGACCATCACCCAGCAGATCACCCGCACCATCTTCCTGAACAACCAAAAGAAGTTCGGCCGCAAGTTCCGCGAGGCGATCCTGGCGCTGGCGATGGAGCTGAAATTCTCGAAGGACGAGATCCTCGAGCTGTATCTCAACAAAGTCTATTATGGCGGTGGCGCGTACGGCATCGACGCGGCGGCCCGCAAGTTCTTCGGCCATGGTGCCGAGCATCTGAGCCTGTCCGAGGCGGCGGTGATCGCCGGGCTGGTGAAGGCGCCGTCCAACTATTCGCCGACCGCCGATGCCGAGGCCGCCGTGGGCCGCGCGGGCGTGGTCATTCAGCAGATGGAGCGCAACGGCTTCATCACCCCGTCCCAGGCCGCCAACGCCGATCCGCAGGCGCTGAAGCTGGCGCCCGAGCCCAAGCAGAATTCGGTTCGCTATTTCACCGATTGGGCGCTGCCCCAGCTCGACACGCTGATCGACGAGCAGAGCGCGCCGCTCGACGTGTGGACGACGCTCGACCTCGCTATGCAGCGCGCGGCCGATGCCGCCGTCCGCAAGGATGCCCCTCCGGGTACGCAGGGCGCGCTGGTCAGCTTGGACCGCGACGGCAGCGTGCGTGCGATGGTCGGCGGTCTGGACTATGTCTCGACCAACTATAACCGCGCGACGACGGCGGTTCGCCAGCCGGGCTCGGCGTTCAAGCTGTTCGTCTATCTCGCCGCGCTGGAGGCGGGCCACAAGCCCGAGGACCAGGTGGTCGACGAGCCCGTCACCATCGACGGCTGGAGCCCGCGCAACGATTCGCGCCGCAATTCGGGCAGCGTCAGCTTGCGCACCGCCTTCGCCTATTCGCTGAACACCGTGGCGGCGAAGCTGGGCCAGGAGGTCGGTTTCCAGACGGTCGCCGACATGGCGCGCCGCTTCGGCATCACCACGCCGGTCAACACCCACCCGTCGATGGTGCTCGGCACGTCGGAAGTCCATGTGATCGACATGGTCGCCGCCTTTGCCAGCATCGCCAACAAGGGCGTGAAGGTGACGCCCTACGGCATCACCAAGGTCGTGGCGAACGGCCAGACCATCTACACCCATGAGGTGGACCGCAGCCATGTGCTGGTCGCCCCCTATATCGCCGCCGAGATGACCGACCTTCTCCAGACCACGGTCAACACCGGCACGGGTCGCGCCGCGCAGATCGGGCGGCCGGTCGCGGGCAAGACCGGCACGACGACCAGCTCGAAGGACGGCTGGTTCCTGGGCTTCTCCAGCGGGATCACCACCGGCGTCTGGATGGGGCGCGACAATGGCAAGCCGGTCGCCGGGCTGCATGGCGGCACCGCGCCCGCCAAGGCCTTTGCCGACTATATGCGCATTGCCGTCGCCAACCGCCCGATCGAGCAGTTCGACACGCAGGTCACGCTGCCCGAATGGCAGCTGGAGCCCGATGAGGAGAGCTATTTCGGCCAGCCGGACAATGGCATCGCGGCGGTCGATGCAGACGGCAACCCGCTGCCTCCGCCCAGCGCGGGCGCGCCGGAGGACGGCAGCGAGGCGGTCGAGATTCCGACCCATCGCGAGCCGGGTGCCCCGGTGCCGATCCAGCAGCCGCAGCCGGGTGTCCCGGCGCAGCAACAGCCGCCCGCGCAAGGCGCCCCGCCGCCGCAGCGGCTGGATCAGGCATGGATCGACCGGGTAACGGGCCGGGGTGCGGGCGGGGCGACACGCGATCCGCGGTCGCCCGGCAACCCGCCCCGCGGCTTACCCCGCGAGCGTCAGGACGACCGACCGTACCAGTGAAGCCCCGCGCCATGCTGCCGCAACCAGGCGGTGGCAGGTGCCGGGTCCTCGCCCAGCAGCTCGGCGACGAGCGCATGGAAGGCGGGGGCGTGGTTCATATGGACGCGGTGCGCGACCTCATGCGCCACCGTCGCCCGCCGGACATGGTCGGGCGCCAGGATCAGCCGCCAGCTATAGCGGATCGCGCCGGTCGAGGCGCAGCTGCCCCAGCGCGCCTTGGGATCGGCGACGCTGACCTTGGACACGGTGACGCCCGCCAGACGCGCGACCTCCGCCGTTTCGCGCGCCAGCGTCTCCAGCGCCTGTCGCTTCAACCACGCCTCGACCCGGCGGCCCAGCGTTTCGATCGGCCCGGACGCGATCAGCCGGTCGCCGTCGCGCTGGATGACACGCGCGCGGCCCTCTTCCCATTCCAGCGTCAGGACCGTGTCGCCGAACGGAATCGCCCCACCCGGCACGAAAGGCTGCGGATGCGGCAGGCGTGCGCGCTGTGCGGCGATCCAGTCCTTCTTGTCCTCCGCCCAGGCCAGCGCCTTTTTCAGCCCCGCGCGCTTGGGCACGATCAGCCGGGCGGTGCCGGTGGCGGGATCGACGCTGAGGCGGATGGTCTTGGCGGTGGCGTGCCGCACGACTTCGTCGATCACAATTCCCGGTCCACGATATGGTTTTCGAAATCGCCCGCATCATCCTCGCTGATCGTCCAGCCGCGCACCGACTGGCCCGCACGGTGCACCGCCTCGCGGTCGCCGCAGATCAGGTAGTGCCAGTCGGGCAGCGGCTCGTTCGCGGCGCGCAGGCGATAGGCGCAGGTGGTGGGCAGCCAGTCGATCGACCGGACATTGCCCATGGTCAGCCGCACGCATTCGGAGACATAGGCGCGGCGATGGCGATAATTCGAGCATTGCCCGCTGCGCCGGTCGAGCAGGCGGCAGGCGACGTTGGTCGGCACCAGCTCACCCGTCTCCTCATCCTCCAGCTTGTGGATGCAGCATTTGCCGCAGCCGTCGCACAAGGCCTCCCATTGCGCGCGGTCGAGGCTTTCGATCGGCTTTTCCCAGAAGCGCTCCATCAGCGGACCCACTGGTCGAGCGTCCTGGCGACCGCCTCCGGCCCCTCATCGGCGGGGACCAGCGCCAGCGGCTTGTTCGACGGGTCCATCAGATAGACCTGGCGGCTGTGGTTCACCAGATAACCGCCGCCCGGCGACTTATCGCCCTTGGCCGACCATACGGCATAGGCCTTTTTCACCGCCTCGATCTGGGCGGGCGTGCCGGTCAGCCCGACGATGCGCGGGTCGAAGGCGGCGGCGAAGCGGCCGACGACGGGGGCCGTGTCGCGTTCTGGGTCCACGGTGATGAAGAGGGGCACGATCTTCTTCGCCTTGGCGGGCGCGCTCTTGTCGAGCAGCTTCAGGCCCGCCGCGATCGCCTGCATATCGGTGGGGCAGACATCGGGGCAGAAGGTATAGCCGAAATACATGACGCGGTAGCGCCCGGCGAAATCGCGGTCGGTAACGGTCTTGCCCTTCGCATCGGTCAGCTGGAACGGGCCGCCGATCTTCGCCCCCGCCAGCGGGGCCTGCGCCTCGGGCTGGGAGGGGCCGCAACCGGCCAGGGGGAGCGCCAGCAGGGCCAGAGCGGACAGGATCAATCGGGTCATGACGCCGACAGCCTTGCTGTGATAAATCGTCGGTTGCAAGCCATGCTCCATTGCTCAGGATCTCGTTTCATGTCCCTTCGCCCCCTGCTCGCCGCCGTGCTGCTCGGCGCCCTCGCCATGCCGGCCACCGCGCAGATGATGCAGTCGGAAAGCTACAAATTCCTTCAGGCCGTGCGCGAGGCCAAGGGCAATGACGTGACCAACATGCTGGACCGGCCCGGTGCCAGCATCATCAACACGCGCGACGTGACCAGCGGCGAGGGCGCGCTGCACATCGTCATCAAGCGCGGCGACGAGACGTACTTGCGCTTCCTGCTCCAGAAGGGGGCCGATCCCAACCTGCGCGACGGGCGCGGCAACACGCCGCTGCTGCTGGCGGTGGCGGGCGGCCAGCCCGAGATGATCCGCATCCTGACGGCGGCCAAGGCGAACCCGAACCTCCCCAATTCGTCCGGCGAGACCCCGCTGATCCGCGCGGTACAGCGCCATGACATCGGCATGGTCCGCGAGCTGCTGGCCGCCGGGGCCGATCCCGACATCGCCGACAATGTCGCCGGGCTGTCCGCGCGCGATTACGCCTCGCAGGACGCCCGCAACACCGCGATCGCCAAGGTCCTGGCCGACGTCCCGAAAAAGACCCGCGCGGCGGTGGCCGGGCCGAAATTCTAAATCCTCCCCGCTCGCGGGGAGGTGGCAGGCCAAAGGCCTGACGGAGGGGGGAGAGCCGCACAGGCTATGCTTTGTGGATGCCCCCCTCCACCATGCTTCGCACGGTCCCCCTCCCCGCACCGGGGAGGATCAGATCAACCCCAGTTCCACCAGCTTGCCCACCAGCACCGGCGGCATCACGTCGATCCCCGATGCCGACCCACCCAGATCGGGCGGCGCATCCGCCGCTTCCAGATAGCGCCAACCCTGATGCGCGCGCCGGGGCAGCGCCTGGACCAGCACCAGCTCGGGATCGATATGGATCGCACAGCGCCCGCCCTCGGCCTCGCCGAAGGACAGGATCGGCGAGCGCGCGACCAGCTGATGCTTCAATATCCAGAACAGCGAGCCCTGACCCGCCACTTCCTCATGCCGCTTGGGCAGATAGCGCGTGGTCAGGAACACCGGCCCCTCCTGCGCCCGCATCTTCAGTCGTTCCGCCAGATGATCGATACTGGCCGCCCCGAACGCGACCTTGGTCAGATGAAGCGCCATGTCGCCGCCCATGTGGGGGCGATGGGGGGCGATGGCTAGGGCTGCCCGAGCTGGTTCACGCTGTCCGATAGCGACCGAAGCCCGGGGCGCAACGCCAACCAGTGATTGGCGCCCGCCTCGATCAGGACGGTCCCGAAGACAACCGCCGGCCCCGCCGCTTTTGCTTTCGATAGTGACTTGCAATAACACATCGTCACCCATAGGAGCGGCGCAAAGGGAGTCGCTCATGACCATGCTGATAACTCTGGTGGCCAACGCCGCCGCCCTGACCGTCGCCGCGCCCGCCGCCACGCCCACCACGGATCCCGCGCTCGATCCCCAGGCCGGGCGCGACGACATCGTCGTCACCGGCCAGCGAACCGAGGGCCGGAACGACTATACGATCGAGGGGCAGACGACCGCGACGCGCATCCCGCTGACCCTGCGCGAGACGCCGCAGTCGGTCAGCATCGTCACCCGCCAGCAGATCACCGACTTCCAACTGAACGACGTCAACCAGTTGCTGGCCACGGTGCCGGGCATCAATGTCCAGGCGAACGAGACCGATCGCGTCTATTATTCGGCGCGCGGCTTCGACATCCAGACCTTCCAGATCGACGGCATCGGCGTGCCTTTCGCCTTCGGCATCCAGACCGGGTCGATCGACACCGCCATCTATGACCATATCGAGGTGGTGCGCGGCGCGCCGGGCCTGTTGTCGCCGACCGGCAACCCGTCCGCCGTCATCAACTTCGTCCGCAAGCGCCCGACCAAGGACCTGCAGGCGACCGCCAGCGCGCAATATGGCTCGTTCAACAGTCTGCGCCTGGACGCGGATGTCAGCACCCCGCTGACCAAGGACGGCCATGTCCGCGCGCGTGTCGTCGGGGTGCTGTCGGACGCCGACAGCTATCTCGACCGCTATTCCCTGCGCCGCTGGACCGGGTACGGTGTGGTCGAGGCGGACCTGGGCCCCGATACGGTGCTCAGCGGCGGTTATGGCCATCAGGATCATCAGAGCCACGGCGCGATGTGGGGCGCGCTGCCGCTCACCTATACCGACGGCACCCGGATCGACATGCCGCGATCGACCAATGTCGCGCCGGAATGGTCGGGCTGGAACGTCATCGACCGGCAGATCTTCGGCGACCTGACGCATCACTTCGCGGGCGACTGGGTCGCGCGGATCAGCGCGGTGCGGCGCGCGACCAGCGAAGCGGACGAGCTGTTCTACGTCTATGGCAATCCGGTGCGCGGCGCGCCGGGCGGCATCGCCCCGGACCCAATGAAGCCCGGCGAGTTCCTGAGCATCAAGAGCTATCCCGGCGCCTTTCGTGCACAGACCCGCAACCTGACCATGGAGGCCTATGCCACCGGGCCGGTCACGCTGTTCGGGCGCGAGCATCAGCTGATGTTCGGCGTCAACCGCAGTGCGCAGGATTACCAGCAGACGTCGAGCTACGACTATTCCAAGGTCGGCCTGCCGCTGCCCTTCCCAGACCTGTTCCAGGGGACGTTCCCGCGGGTCACCTTCCCGACGCCCTTCTCGACCGACTATGCCTCCAGCCAGAGCACCCAGACGCGGCGCGAGACGCTGTACGGCCTGGTCCGCTTCAACCTGGCCGATCCGTTGAAGCTGATGTTGGGCGGCAACTTCACCCATGCGCGCAGCACCGGCTTTTCCTACGGCGTCGACACCAATTACGACAATCGCCGCTTCTCGCCCTTTGCGGGCGTCACCTATGATCTGAACCGCGCGCTCAGCGTCTATGCGAGCTATACGACGATCTTCAATCCGCAGGACGCGATCGGCGAGGACGGGCGTATCCTGGCCCCGGTCAGCGGCAAAAATATCGAGGCCGGGATCAAGGGCGACTGGTTCGGCGGGCGGCTGAACGCCAGCGCGGCGATCTTCCGCGTGCATCAGGACAACACCGCCGAGAGCATCGGCTTCGTCAACGGCCGCTTCGTCTCGCGCGGGGTGAACGCCAAGTCCGAGGGGATCGAGCTGGAGGTCGGCGGACGCCTGGCCGAGGGGGTGCAGGTCACCGGCGGCTATACATTGATGCGGATTGAGGATCAGAAGGGCGATCCGGCCCGCCTGTTCGTGCCGCGCAACACCGGGCGGCTGAACATCGTCTATTCGCCGCCCGCCCTGCCTGCCCTCAAGCTGGGTGCGTCGGCCCAGTATCAGAGCGTGATCTATACCCAGACCCGCTCGGTGCGGCAGGACGGCTATGCGCTGGTCGACCTGATGGCGAAGTACGACATCACCCGGCGCATCGCGCTGTCGGCGAATCTGCGCAACCTGACCAATGCGAAGTATCTGACCGCGCTGACCTTCGATGGCGGCTATTATGGCGCGCCGCGCTCGATCCTGGGGACGGTGACCGTCCGGTATTGAGGCTATTCTCTTCCTCCCCTTGCAGGGGAGGAATATTTGCCAACAAAAAGGGCGCCGGTGGAACCCACCGACGCCCTTTCCTGATTTCCGGCGCTAGTCCGTCAGTCGCGAATTACGCGGCCTGCGGCAGAGCGGCCTTCGCCTGCGCGACGATCGCCTTGAAGGCCTCGCCCTCGTGCATGGCGATGTCGGCCAGGACCTTCCGGTCCAGTTCGACGCCCGCCAGCTTCAGGCCGTGCATGAACTGCGAATAGGTCAGGCCCTCGGCCCGGACACCGGCGTTGATGCGCTGGATCCACAGACCACGGAAGGTCCGCTTCTTAACCTTGCGGTCGCGATACGCATATTGACCGGCCTTTTCGACGGCCTGGCGCGCGATGCGGATGGTGTTCTTGCGACGGCCATAATAGCCCTTCGCCTGATCCAAAATCCGCTTATGCTTCGCCTTGGTGGTCGTGCCCCGCTTGACGCGTGCCATATCTCTCTATCCTTCCAGAAATCAGTTCAGGCCGTAAGGCGCCCAGGCCTTCACGGTCTTGGTGTCGGCATCGGACAGGACCGAGGTGCCGCGGTTCTGGCGGATATACTTGCCGTTATGGCTGATCAGGCGGTGGCGCTTGCCGGCCACGCCGTGCTTGAGCTTGCCGGTGGCGGTGAGCTTGAAGCGCTTCTTGACGCCGCTCTTGGTCTTGAGCTTGGGCATTTTTTTCCTTTCGCTAGAGCTAAGGCAGAAACGGCCGCGGCAGCCCTGATGGCCGGGCCGTTCGTGACACCTCGCTCGGGAAGCGGGCCGCTTAGACGAAGCGGGCACAGAATGCAACCGACGCGCATCCGGGAACCGCTGCCTCGCTGGCGCGCTTGGGATTTCCATGGATCAGGCGCCTGCGGCCGACAAGCCCACGACCGTCACCGCTGCCCGCACCGGGTGGCGCCGCTGGGCGATTCGCGTCCTCATCGGCCTTGTCACCATCCTTGCGGCGATCTGGCTGGTGCTGTTCGTCACCAGGGGGCGGTTCCTGCGCCATCCCTTCGAGTCGATCGTCGGCAAGCTGACCCATCGGACAGTGACGGTCGGCGGCGATTTCCAGCTCTATTTCGCGCCGTGGCGGATCAAGTTCGTCGCCGAGAAGATCGCCGTCTCCAACCCCGGCTGGGCGACGCGGCCCAACCTGTTCACCGCCGACCGGATCGATTCGCGGATCGCACCGCTGTCGCTGCTGTTCGGCAGGCGCCGCTTCACCTGGCTGGAGCTGACCAACGGCGCGGTCGATCTGGAGTGGACGCCCGACCACCGCACCAACAGCTGGACCTTTAGCGACAAGAAGGGCGGCAAGCGGTTGGAGTTTCCGCGCATCGACGTGGCCGTGGTGAAGGGTACGACGGTTCGCTACCGCGATCCCCGGATGCAAGTGACGGCCGACCTGGCGCTCGCCGATTTTCAGTCGCAGGACGCGCGGATCGGCCGCGCGGTCGGGGTGCGTGGCAAGGGCGTGATCCGCGAAACCCCCTTCGTGCTGAACGCGCAGCTATTGTCGCCCGACGCCACCGCCAATCGCGGCAAGAACGAGCTGGTCGCGCGGATGCGCACGGCGGGCAATATCGTCGATGTCACCGGCACCCTGCCCTCGATCGCCGATGTCGAGAATGTGCCGCTGCATACCCGCGCGCGGGGCAAGGACCTGTCGACGCTGCTCGAGGTGATCGGCGTCGTCATCCCGCGCACCCGCACCTATGACCTGCATGCCCAGCTGGTGAAGGACGGCGATGTCTATCGCTTCACCCGCATGAAGGGGACGTTCGGCGACAGCGACCTGACCGGCAAGCTGACCGTCACGCATGGCGCGCGGCTGCACCTCGATTCGACGCTCGCGACCGACAAGCTCGACATCATCGATGCCGCGCCGTTCATTGGCTACAACCCCGATATCGTCGCGACCAAGGGCGCGGAGGCCGCCGCCGCCGCGACGGGCGTGGGGCCGCAGCGCCTGCTGCCCGATGCCGCGCTGCCCATCGCGACGATGCAGCGGTTCGATGCCGATCTGAAATGGACGATCCGCACCGTGCGCTCGCGGCGGGTGCCGATCTCGAACGTCGACCTGACGCTGGCGCTGGATCGCGGCAAGCTGACCCTGTCGCCGCTGAAATTCGCGATGGCGCGCGGCAATGTCTCGTCCGACCTGCTGTTCGACACGCGCCAGCGGCCCAGCCTGGTGCGCTACGACATCCGCCTGTCGCCCACCCCGCTCGGACGGTTGCTGGCGGGCTGGGGCGTCGCGGAGGCGGGCACGACCGGCACGGTGAAGGGCCGGGTCCAGCTGACCGGGCGCGGCGACACCATCCATGATTCGCTCGCCAGCGCGAACGGGCGGATGGCCTTCATCCTGCCCGCAGGCTCGCTCTGGACCAAGAATGCGCAGCTGGCCGAGCTGGACATCGGCACCTTCGTCCAGAAGATGTTCGAGAAGGAATTGAAGGAGCCGGTGCGGATCAACTGCGGCCTGATCGCCTTCACCGTGCGCGGCGGCGTGGCGGCGGCGGATCCGATCCTGATCGACACGTCGAAGAACGTCATCACCGGGCGCGGCGGATTCAGCTTCCGCAACGAGGCGCTCGACATGGCGGTGCGCGCCGATGCCAAGACCTTCAGCCTGTTCTCCGGCCAGTCGCCGGTCGGCATCACCGGCAGTTTCGCGCACCCCAGGATCGATCCGATCAGCGGCGACCTGCTGGCGCGCGCCGGGGCCGGGCTGGGGCTGGCGGTGGTCGCGACCCCGCTGGCGGGCGTGCTGGCCTTCGTCGATGTCGGCGACGCGAAGGCGGCGGCCTGCGGCCCGGTCCTGTCGGGCGCGCGGGCGAGTGCACAGCGCACCAGCAAGGGCGACAAGCGCAACGATGTCGGCAATGGCACCACCGCCAAGGCCGAGGACGGACCGAGCAGTCCGGGCGAGGCCAAGGTACAGCGCAAGAAATTCCTGGGAATTTTCTGATCCTCCCTGCAAGGGGAGGGGGACCAGCCAAAGGCTGGTGGAGGGGGAGCGCCCCCTCCACCACCGCTTCGCGGCGGTCCCCCTCCCCGTGCCGGGGAGGATCGAAATCCCCTTGCGATCAAAACTATGGCGGTCGTGCCGCACCGTGCTTATGATCGGTCCCCGCGCAGCCGGGGGGCCGCGTCGTTTCCACCACCCGCCCCAAGCGGCCCAGTTAAGCAGCGCGCATGAATCGTTTTGCCATCGGCATCGCAGGCATATTTGTCATTCTGGGCATCGCGGTCGCCCTGTCCACCGACCGCCGGGCGATTCGCCCGCGCGTCGTCGGCGCGGCGTTCGCGCTGCAGGCGGGGATCGCGGTCCTCGTCCTCTATGTCCCCTGGGGCAAGCGGGTGCTCCAATGGCTGTCGGGCGGCGTCGCGGACCTTCTCGGCTATGCCAATGAGGGGACCAAGTTCCTGTTCGGCGCGCTGGCGTCCGATCCGCTGGGCCGCAACTTCGCCATCCAGGCGCTGCCCGTCATCATCTTCTTCGCCGCGCTCGTCTCGATCCTCTATCATCTGGGGATCATGCAGCTGGTCGTGCGCTGGCTGGGCGGCGCGATCGAGAAGGTGATCGGCGTGTCGAAGATCGAATCGCTCTGCGCGGCGGCCAATGTCTTTGTCGGCCAGTCCGAATCGCCGCTCGTCATCCGCCCCTATCTGGCAGGCCTCACTCCGGCGCAGCTGTTCACGGTGATGACCAGCGGCATGGCGGGCGTCGCGGGCACGATCCTGGCGGCATACGCCTCGATGGGCATCTCGATCGAATATCTGCTCGCGGCCAGCTTCATGGCGGCGCCGGGCGGCATCCTGATGGCTAAGATCATCATGCCCGACCGGATGGAGCCACCCGCCGGGCAGCTGCCGCTGGGCGACGTGATCGAGGATGAGAAGATCGCGCTGGCCGAGGCCACGCATGACGAGGAAAAGCCCGCCAACATCATCATGGCGGCCGCGCAGGGTGCGCAGACCGGCGTGAAGCTGGCCGTCGCGGTCGGCGCCATGGTGCTGGCCTTCGTGGCTCTGGTCGCGCTGGCCAACGGCCTGCTCGGCGGGCTGGGCAATCTGATCGGCATTCCGGGCCTGAGCTTCCAGGCGCTGCTGGGTTATGTGTTCCAGCCGATCATGGCGCTGCTCAACGTGCCGTGGAACGAGGCGGGGATCGCGGGCGGCCTGTTCGGCGAGAAGATCGTGCTCAACGAGTTCGTCGCCTATATCGACCTGGGGAAACAGGCGGCGCAGCTGTCGCCGCGCACCGTCGCGGTCGTCACCTTCGCACTGTGCGGCTTTGCCAATTTCTCGTCGATCGCGATCCAGATGGCCGTCACCGGCAGCCTCGCCCCCAACCAGCGCCCGACCATCGCCCGCCTGGGCATCCGTGCGCTGATCGCGGGGAGCCTCGCCAATCTGATGTCGGCGGCACTGGCAGGCCTGCTGATCGCCTGACACTGTTTATTCCCCCCGGCACGGGGAGATGGCAGGCAGCAGGCCTGACGGAGGGGGGACTTCCACACCGGACTCCCTTTGCGGCCCGCCCCCTCCACCAGCCTCCGGCTGGTCCCCCTCCCCGTGCCGGGGAGGAGTTTGGGGTTGATCCCCAAGCCACGCGCGCTATGGGCGCCCTGTCGACCGCAGACGTGGCCGACTCACACATAGGATCACAATGCCCCGATCTAGTCCCTTGTCCGGCGACGAGGACAGTAGACGCTTCGGCGTCTGTGTTCTTGCCGACCGTCTGACGGGCCTGACGGGGTCGACGATGTCGGCCCGCTAGAGCCGTTCCTCGCCGACCTTCCGCCGGGCTCGACCACACGAACCCGAAGGAGGTCTGCCATGACCCGTACCCTGTTCCGCGCGCATGTCCGCGCGCATTCCCTCGCCACCGTGATGGCGAGCGTTCCCCTCGAGCGCGCGCGGCTGCTACGCCTGGTCGCGTCCACCCGTCCGCAGGCGATGCGCCGCACCCGCGCCAGCGCCTGATCCGGGAATAGCACCATGATCCGTATCGTTTCGCGGGCCGCGCTGTGCGGCCTGCTCCTCGTCGCGCGTGCCGCGTCCGCGCAGGATACCCAGCCGGAGGATTTCGCGATCCACGGCCAGGCGACGGTCGTCGCGCAAGGGGTCGGCGGCTTTGCCTCGCCCTATACCGGCGCCAACAGCCTGACCCCGCGTCAGGTTAAGGAAACCGCCGACATCACCGCCTTTATCGGCGCCCGCGCCTGGACCGGCGGCGAACTGTGGGTGAATCCGGAGATCGACCAGGGCTTCGGCCTGTCCAACACGCTGGGCGTCGCGGGCTTCCCCAGCGCCGAGGCCTATAAGGTCGGCAAGGCCGAACCCTATTTCCGGCTGCAACGCGCCTTTTTCCGCCAGACCTTCGGCCTCGGCGGCACGCGCGAGGCGGTGGCGGGTGTCGCCAACCAGCTGGGCGGTTCGCGCTCGGTCGACCGGATCGTCCTGACCATCGGCAAGTTCGGCGTCGGCGACATCTTCGACACCAACCCCTATGCGCACGACCCGCGCGGCGACTTCCTCAACTGGTCGGCGGTCGATACCGGCAGCTTCGATTATGCCGCCGATGCCTGGGGCTATACCACGGGGCTGGCGGCTGAACTCTATCGCGGCGACTGGACGCTTCGCGCCGGGCTGTTCAACCTGTCGACCGTGCCCAATGGCGAGCGGCTGGAACATGGCTTCGGCCAGTATCAGCTGGATGCCGAGGTCGAGCATCGCCATGCGGTCGCCGGGCGGCCCGGATCGGTGCGGCTCGGCTTCTTTCGCAACCGGGGCAATTTCAGCCGCTTCGACGACGCGCTGGCCTATGCCGCCGCGACCGGGGATATGGTCGATCCGTCCTTTACCCGGCGGCGGATGACGCGGGTCGGCGGCTATATGAACATGGACCAGGCGCTGACCGATACGCTGGGCCTGTTCGCACGGGTCGGGGCCAGCGATGGGTCGATCGAGCCCTATGACTTTACCGATATCGACCGGACGGCGCAGATCGGCGGCTCGCTCGGCGGCAAAAGCTGGGGCCGGGCACAGGACCGGGTCGGGCTGGCGCTGATCGCCAACGGCATTTCGGCCGAGCATCGCCGCTATCTGGCGGCCGGGGGCCTCGGCGTGCTGGTCGGCGACGGCAAGCTGCCCAATGCGGGCGCGGAGGAAATTGCCGAGGCCTATTACGACGTCTCGGTCTCCCGCGCGCTCGCGGTGACGCTGGACGCGCAATATGTGGAAAACCCCGGCTACAACCGCGATCGCGGACCTGCCGAAATATTCGCGCTCAGGGTCCACGGCGCGTTCTAAATTCCTCCCCAAGCTGTGCTTGGGGAGGGGGACCGCGCTCGCAGAGCGTGGTGGAGGGGCAAGCCACCAAGGGGGGGGGTGGGGGGGGGGGGCCGGGGGGGGAGGGGGGGGGGGGGGGGCAAGCCCCTCGCCCCTCCACCACCGCTTTGCGGCGGTCCCCCTCCCCATCGAAGATGGGGAGGATTTGAAGTTTACCGCGTCGGTACGGGTTCCGCGCCGGTGTAATCGTAAAAGCCGCGCTTGGTCTTGCGGCCGTACCAGCCCGCCTCGACATATTTGATGAGCAGCGGGGCGGGGCGGAACTTGGGGTCGCCCGTCCCCTCGAACAGCACGCGGGTGATCTCCAGGCAGGTGTCCAGCCCGATAAAATCGGCGAGCGTCAGCGGACCCATCGGGTGGTTCAGCCCCAGCTGGCACGCCGCGTCGATATCGGGGATCGTCGCCACGCCCTCGCCCAATGCAAAGATCGCCTCGTTGATCATCGGCATCAGCACGCGGTTGACGATGAAGCCCGGCGCGTCATTGGCGTGGACGACGCGCTTGCCCAGTTCCTGCGCGAAGCCCTCGACCCTGGCGACCGTCTCGTCCGAAGTAGCGAGGCCGCGGATCAGCTCGATCAGGCCCATCACCGGCACCGGATTGAAGAAGTGCACGCCGACGAAGCGCCCCGCATCGGGTGCCGCCTGCGCCAGCCGGGTGATCGGGATGGACGAGGTGTTGGTCGCCAGGATCGCGGTGTCGGACATGACCTTGCCGACCTCTTCGAAGATCGCACGCTTGATGGCCTCGCGCTCGGTCGCGGCCTCGATCACCAGTTCGCAATCCGCCATGGCGGACAGGCTGCCGACCGGCTCGATCCGGCCGAGCAGCGAATCGGCGTCCTCGCGCGTCATCTTTTCCTTGGTCACCAGCCGGTCGAGCGCCTTGGCGATGCCCGCCTTGCCCGCCTCGGCCCGCTCGACCGAGACATCGGCCAGCTTCACCGCATAGCCCGCCGCCGCCGAGACCTGCGCGATGCCTGCGCCCATCTGGCCGGCTCCGATCACGCCCACTGACTTCATCGACACTCTCCTATTTTCCGGCCCGTATCTCTGCCACAAAGCCTGTTGCAACGCGCCCTATCCGGTTCGGAACGGGATCGCCAGCCAAGGGGTTGATCGGGTATGATTCGCATGTGCCTTGCCATCAGCGCAGCGCTGCTCGCCACCGCGGCGACCGCCGCCACGCCGGACACGCCCCGGCCCGGCAAGCTGAAGCTCTTCCGCGACTGGATCGTCGCCTGCGACAATGGTCGGGATTGCGAGACGGCGTCGCTGGCGGCCGAGGACTCGGCGCTCCAGGATGTCGGACTGATCGTCGCGCGCGACGGGGCTGGCCGGGTGACGGTGCGCATCCGCGACATGACCGGCAAGGCGAAGACGGCCAGCGTCCGGGTCGACGGGCGAACCATCGCCTCCACTCCGCTGGACCGGGACGGCGAGGGCGCGTGGCAGGGTGCCCCCGCCCAGGCGCTGATTTCAGCCCTCGCGCGGGGCAAGCGGGCCGCGCTGCTGACCCCGGCCGCGCACCCGGTCGCGCTGGCGGGCGCGGCGGCGGCGTTTCGCTATATGGACGATCGACAGGGACGGGCAGGCACCACGACCGCGCTGGTCGCGCGCGGCGGCAAACGCTATCGCGGCGCCGCACCGGCGCTGCCGGTCGTGCAGATCGTCACCCCGCCCCCCGGCCCCGCCCCCGTCATTCCCGCCAACGCGATCAGCGAGGCGAGGCGGCGCTATGGCTGCGTGATCGACGATGGCAGCCCGTTCAGCGCCGATGCGCACCGGCTCGACCGACGCAGCGCGCTGGTACTGATGTCATGCGGCGCGGGCGCCTATAACTATCTGGTCAAGCCGCTGATCTGGCGCGACGGCCGGTTGAGCCCCGCCGCCTTCGACTTCGCCTATCATTTCGGCGAGACGCCCGATCCCGGCCAGCCTGAAATCCTGGTCAATGTCGAATGGTCGCGCGACGGCCGCCTGTCGAGCTGGGGCAAGGGCCGGGGCCTGGGCGATTGCGGCGATGCGCAGCAGTTCGGCTGGGACGGCACCCGCTTCCGCCTGCTGCACGCCGCGCAGATGACCGAATGCCGGGGCGCGATCGACACGCTGACCGTGTGGCGCACGCGGGTCGTGCCCGTGAAACCGCGATAAAAGGAGACAGGGATGCTCGAACATCTGCCAGCATGGTTGGGCAAGGCGATGAGCGGCTGGCGCGCCGGGGTCGAATCGATCGCGGTCGTCCGCCCCGAACTGACGCCCCCTGCCGCCATGGCGCTGCACAGCCCGGCCTTCGGCGACATGGCGCGGCTGCCCGAGCGCTTCACCGCCGATGGCGAGGGGGTGTCGCCGCCGCTTTACTGGGGCAATCCGCCCGAGGGTACGGCGATGCTGGCGCTGCTCGTCGAGGATGCCGACGCACCGACGCCGCAGCCTCTGGTCCACGCCATCGTCTGGAAGCTGCCGCCCCAGGCGGGCGAACTGGACGAGGGCGCGATCGTCGCGGATGGCGCGGGCACGCCCGAAGGGGGCGATGTCGGCCGCAATTCTTACTTGAGCGAAGGCTGGCTGCCGCCCGATCCGCCGCGCGGGCATGGCGAGCATCGCTATGTCTTCCAGCTGTTCGCGCTGGATGCGGAGGTCGAGATCGGCGGACAGACGCCGGGGCGCGGGGCGCTGGTCGAGGCGATGGCGGGGCATGTGCTGGCCGCCGGGGTGCTGACGGGCACCTATTCGCGCGAGGAGGAAGCGCCGATCGGCCCGGTGGGTGCAGGCGCGGTCGCCTGAGACAGGTGAAAAGGACGGCCGGGTGTCAGGACAGGACGGCCCGGCCGCCAGAAGGGGTAAGGGCGATCACGCTCAGGCGATCGGAAAGATCGGGGCGGCGGTGGTGATGGCGAGCCCGGCAAAGACGAAAGCGCCGACGACCGAGACGAGGATCTGGCGAGCCTGGAACGAAGCGAACATGGTGAAACTCCCTGATTATTCCGCCGGTCGAACCATCCGACCGGCGATATCAGGGACATTGCAGAGAGCGTGCCAATTTCAAAAATGGCGGTTTTCCGGGGTTTTTTCGCCGATCCCGAAAGGATTTGGGAAATTCCGCCGCCAGACCATAGAATTTTCCGCCACGGAATGGCGGAAAACTCAGCTGTCGATATAGGCCCGGTCGCGCCCTTCCTTTTTCGCGCGGTACAGCAGCGCGTCGGCGCGGGCGAACAGCGTCTCCTGCGTGTCCTCGGGGGTCAGCGCGGTGATCCCGGCGGAGAAGGTGATCTCGCCCACCGGCTCGCCCGTCTCGCGCACCCGCAAGCGACGGCTTCGCACCGCATCGCGCGCCCGTTCGACCAGCGCCATCGCCTGCCTCGCCGACAAGCCACACATCAGGATCGTGAACTCCTCGCCGCCATGACGGCAGACGAGGTGCCCCTCGCACTCCTCGGCCAGGATCTTGCCGATCGAGTGCAGCACGCGGTCGCCGGTGGCATGCCCCAGATCGTCGTTGATCCGCTTGAACCGATCGACATCGCACAGCGCCAGATGGCAACTGTCCGTCACCTGGAAACACTGCCCCAGGGCTTCGGAAAAGGCGAGGCGGTTGGCCAGCCCGGTCAACGGGTCACGCCGCGCCGTCACGCGCGCCTCAGCCAGCTTTTCGCGCAGCGTGTCCGCCTCGGCGGTCGCCTGCTCCAGTCGCCGCTCGGTCGCGTTGATCCGCTCCAGCATCTCTCCGGTGAGCGTCGCCAGCGTCGGCAGGTCGATGCCGCCGTCGCGGTTCATCTCCGCCACGTTGCGCGCCAGGTTGACGCCGAACGCCGTGGTATCCGCCTGGAAGCTGCGGATCACCGTCATGAACGCCGCGACCTGGTTCTCGGTCTGCTCGGCCAGTTCGTCCGACCGCGCCTCCGCCTCGGGCAACGCGATTCGCTCGGCCGCCGTTTCGCGCGCGACCTCGGGCTCGGCCGATGACGGCTCGGGCATGGGACGCGACGCGCCCGTCGGACCACCCAGCCGGGCGATATCGTCCTGGTGCAGCCGCACGCCGCCATCGACCAGCGAGGCGACCGCACGCGCCAGGCTGCCATTCGGTTCGGTCAGAATCGCATGGACGAAGGCATAATGGGCGGGATCGGGCGAAAGCCGGTGATCCTCCAGAAACTGACCGATACGCTCATACAATCTAGCAGGCGTCGTCATAGCCCCCTGTGGCTCCGCCTCCGCCATATCGCCCCGCCCCCTGAACAGCCCCATGTCACGCGCCGATCAGCGACGGCTTTGCAGATCGCGAACCGCCGCCAGGGTGGTGGCGACATGCTCGGCCGGGTTCATATCGTCATGGACGAAGACGATGCGGCCATCGCGACCGATGACATAGCTGGTGCGCGAGGTGATATCGCGCCCCTCAATCTGACGACCGAGCGCGACGTCATAGCCCTTGACGATCGCGGGCCCCGCACTGGCGACGGGGAACTTGCCCGCGCATTCGGCCTTGGAAAAGGCGGCGAGCTTGTCGACCGGGTCGGCCGACATGCCGATCACGCGCGCACCGGCAGCACGAAAGGCGTCGATCTTCTCGGCAAAGGCGCGCGCCTCGGCGCTGCAACCGCTGGTGAAGGCGGCGGGGAAGAAATAGAGGACGACCGGGCCGTGGCGCAGTTGTTCCTTGAGGTGCAACGTAAAGACCTTGCCCGCCACCGCGCCGCGCGTGGTGAAATCGGGGGCGGCAGCACCGGGACGCAGGGCCGCTGCGGCCGGTACCGCTGCCATCGCCAGGAGAACGCCCAAAACTGCCCTCATCGCCCCATTCCTTAAAATAATATAGTTAACGCCTATCCCGTCATGATCGTGGCGTCCATTGCTGATCGTACAGTCCTATCCTATCCGGGTTAATATGTCCGTACACGCCGACGATATTCAGCTGGCCCTTCGACTTGCCGATGCTGCCGGAGCCGCCATCCGCCCCTATTTCCGCCGAGAAATGGGTTTGGAAATCAAGGAAGATCGCTCGCCCGTGACACTGGCCGACCGCGAGGCGGAGGCGGCGATGCGGCGCATCCTGGACGCGGAGCGCTCGGGCGACGGCATCCATGGCGAGGAATATGGCGTCAAGGACGGCGTGACCGGGCGGCAATGGGTGCTCGACCCGATCGACGGCACGCGCAGCTTCACCGTCGGGCGGCCGATCTTCGGCACGCTGATCGCGCTCGTCGAAAATGGCTGGCCGGTGCTGGGTATCATCGACCAGCCGATCGCGCGCGAGCGCTGGCTGGGCGTGGCGGGGCGGCCGACGCTGTTCAACGGACAGCCGACGCGCACGCGTGCCTGTCGCGACCTGGACGGCGCGACGATCGCGACGACCAGCCCGCATCTGTTCGACGACGAGGACGTACCGCATTTCATGGCGCTGGTCGCCGCGGTCAGCGGCCAGTCCCCGCGCCAGGGGCCCGTCTATGGCGGCGACTGCTATAATTACGGCCTGCTGGCGAGCGGCCATATCGACCTGGTCTGCGAATCGGGGCTGAAGCTCCACGACTTCGCCGCGCTGGTGCCCGTCGTCGAGGGCGCGGGCGGGCGGATGTGCGACTGGAACGGCGATCCGCTGACCGCCGACAGCGCAGGCCATGTGCTAGCGATCGGCGATCCCGCACGCACCGACGAGGTGCTGGAGGCGCTGCGCAACGTGCCGCACGGGCATCATCACGACCACGACCATTGATCTTGGCGCCCTTCTAATTCCTCCCCTGCAAGGGGAGGGATAGCTTAGATCGTGATGACATTGCATTGAACCAACGCAAGCCCCTCCCCTTCAGGGGAGGGGTTGGGGTGGGGCCTCGCCACAGACCTCACGCTTGCGGAGGCGCCCCACCCCCGCCCCCTCCCCTGAAGGGGAGGGGTAAGTTGATCTCCTGTCATCTTGCTCTAACCCGTCAGTCCCGCCGCCGTCGCCAGTCCCAGGAACGCCAGGAAGCCGATCGAATCGGTCGTCATCGTCACGAACACCGACGACGCGACCGCCGGATCGGCGTCCAGGCGGTCGAGCGTCACCGGCACCAGCACCCCCGCCAGCCCCGCGACCAGGATGTTGGTCATCATCGCCGCCGCGATCACCATGCCCAGCGCCGGGTTGCCGAAGACCAGGCTGACGCCGACGCCGATCACCGCCGCGACCGTCACGCCGTTCATCATCGCCACGCGGATTTCGCGCATGATCGCACGCGCGGTGTTCGACCGGGTCAGCTGGTTGGTCGCCAGCGCGCGCACCGTCACCGCCAGCGTCTGCGTGCCCGCATTGCCGCCGACGCCCGCCACGATCGGCATCAGCGTGGCGAGCGCCACCATCCGCGCGATCGTCCCCTCGAACGCGGCGATCACCGAAGAGGCGACCATGGCGGTGACGAGGTTCGCCAGCAGCCAGCGGACCCGGCTCTTGTAGCTGTCGAGGATCGGCTCGTTGATGTCGCCCTCGCCCGCACCCGACAGGCGCAGCACGTCCTCGCCCGCCTCCTGCTGGATGATATGGACGATGTCGTCGACGGTAATCATGCCGACCAGCCGCCCGCTGGCATCCACGACGGCGGCCGAGATCAGGGCATATTTCTGGAAGCGCAGCGCCACCTCTTCCTGGTCCATGTCGACCGGGATCAGCGTCTGTTCGCGCTTCATCACGTCGCCGATGGCGATCTGCCCCGGCGTGCGCAGGATCCAGGACAGCTGGCAGGTCCCGATCGGCCGATGGCCGGGGTCGACGACGAAGATTTCCCAGAAATCGGTGGTCAGTTCCTCGTCGTCGCGCAGGAACTGGATCGTCTCGGCCACCGTCCAATGCTCGGGCACCGCGATCAGCTCGCGCTGCATCAGGCGGCCCGCGGACTCCTCGGGGAAGGACAGCGCCTCCTCGATCGCGGCGCGGTCGTCGGGGTCGAGCGCACGCAGCACCGCGCGCTGCTCGTCCTCGTCCATGTCCTCGATGATCGCCACAGCGTCGTCGGTGTCGAGTTCCGACGCGATGTCGGCGACTTCATGCGGTTCGAGCGCCTGGATCAGCTGCTCGCGCACATAGTCGTTCATCTCGGCGAAGACGTCGCCGTTCAGCAGGTCCGAGACCGCGCGCGCCAGGTTGACGCGTTCCTCGTCCCCGACCAGCTCGAACAGGTCGGCGATGTCGGCGGGATGGAGCGGCTCGACCAACGCGCGCGCACCCTCGTCGTCGCCCACCTCCAGCGCGTCGAGCACGGCCGTAACATATTCGGGCTTCAGCCGGTCGTCCTCGTCCAGCTGCGTCTCGGGCGCCGGATTTTCCGCAAGACGTGTCTCGGCTTCGAGTTCGGGGAGTTCGGTGTCGCTGATCTCGGCCTCCCTCGATCGATCATGAACGCTATGTCATGCCTCTAAACTGCGATGGCGGCATTTGCCAGCGGGCACCGGAATGCCTACCTGCGGGGCATCAACCAAGGAAGACCCCTTATGGCCGAGACTTTTTCCAAGCTGACCCTGACGCTCGAGAGCGGCGATGTCGTCATCACCCTGCGCCCCGACCTGGCGCCCGAGCATGTCGCGCGCATCGGCGGGCTTGCCAATGAAGGCTTTTACGACGGCGTCGTGTTCCACCGCGTGATCCCCGGCTTCATGGCGCAGGGCGGCGACCCCACCGGCACCGGCATGTCGGGTTCGGACAAGCCGAACCTGAAGCAGGAATTCAATGCCGAGCCGCACGTGCGCGGCACCTGCTCGATGGCGCGGACCAACGATCCGAACTCGGCCAATTCGCAGTTCTTCATCTGCTTCGACGACGCCCGCTTCCTCGACCGCCAGTATACCGTCTGGGGCCAGGTCGAGAGCGGCATGGAGCATGTCGACGCGCTGCCCAAGGGCGAGCCGCCCCGCAACCCGGGCAAGATCCTGAAGGCGACCGCGGAGTAATTCTTCCGCGAGAGCTAAGAAGGGGGAGTCTCGCAAGAGGCTCCCCCTTTTCTGTTTGCCCCGACCGGCTGCTCCAAGCACGCCCCTCCCGCAAGCGAGTTTCAGGTCGGTCGTGCCCCCGGCATGACCTAAACGATGCGGGGCATCGTTTACCTGAAACTGGGATGGGGGAGGGAAAGCCACGGGCAACAGGCTCGGTGAGACTCCCTGCCCTCCCCAACCCCTCCCGCAGGCGGGAGGGGCTATCGTGTAGGGAGAGGGAGCGGCCCCCCTCAAACGTCCCGAAACACCGGGGGCCGCCGCTCCATATTCGCGCGCACCGCCTCGCGATGGTTTGCGCCCTGCATCAACGCCAGCTGCTCGGCGCTCTCCTTCGTCAGCACGTCCTCCGGCGCAGACCCCATCGCCGCGAACAGCCGCTTGGCGCTGCGCACCGCATCGGGACTGCGCCCGGCGATCTTGGCGGCCAGCGCCTGCGCCTCAGCGCGCGGATCCTCAACCAGCCGGGTGACGAACCCCGCCGCCTGCGCCTCGACCGCATCGAACTCGCGCGCGGTATAGACCCACTCCCGCAAGCAATCCTCCCTGACCCCGCGCCACAGCGCGAAGCCGCCCATGTCGGGCACGATCCCCCAATGCACCTCGCGAATCGCAAAGCGGGTGGCGGGATGCGCCAGCCTTATGTCCGCACCCGCCATGATCTGCGTCGCGCCGCCGAACGCGACCCCGTGAACCGCCGCGATCACCGGCACCGGCAGCGTCCGCCAGCCCCAGGCGACCTGCTGCACCAGATTCGCCGGGCCATGGGTCCGCGCCGACAGGTCCAGCCCCGCTAGATCGCCCCCCGCCATCGCCGCCATGTCGAGCCCGGAACAGAATCCGTCGCCCTCCCCCGACACCACCACTGCGCGCAGATCGGTGCGCGATGACAGCGCGTCGATCGCCCCAGCCAGCGCATCGAACATGGCGCGGTCGATCGCATTCAGCTTCTCCCCGCGCGCCAGCCGGACATCGGCGACGCCGTCCGTCACCGTCATCGTCACCCGGTCCTGCATCTCTCTCTCTCCTTTTGCGCTGGGGCGTCCCCCTGTGTAAACCATCGCCTCATGGGGTTCGATATGGAACGCTTCGTGGCGATGGGCGGCCTGGGTGGCGGGCATGGCCAGCAGCTGGGCATCGCGTATCGCGCGCATGGGGAGGATTGGGCCGAACTGGCGCTGCCCTATGACACGCGGCTGATCGGCGATCCGGCGAGCGGCGTCATCGCCTCGGGCCCGATCGTCGCAATGATGGACATGGCGACCAGCGTCGCGGTCTGGCTGAAGCGAGGACATTTCGAGGCGCATGTGACGCTGGACCTGCGCGTCGACTATCTCCGCCCTGCGGTGCCCGAACGGACGGTGATCGGGCGCGGCGAATGTTACCGGCTGACGCGCAGCATCGCCTTTGTGCGGGGCATCGCGCATGACGGCGACCCCGACGATCCGGTCGCCCATGTCGCGGGCACCTTTATCGGCATGGCGGCATGAGCGCGCCCAGGACCGCGATCGGGCAGGCGATGGTCCTGCCCCCCTATGCCGAGTGGCTCGGCTGTTCGATTGATTGGGTCGAGGGTGATCCGCAACTGGTCATGCCGTTCGGCGAGCATGTGATGGGCTGGCCGGGGCTGCTGCAGGGCGGCGCGATCGCCGGGCTGCTGGAGGTGGCGGGGATCGCCGCGCTCACCCACCGGCTGGCGGGCGACGGCACGGCGCGGATCAAGCCGGTGACGATCACCACCAATTACCTGCGCACCGGCCGCGACCGGCATCCGACCCGCGCGGTCGGCGTCATCCTGCGCCTCGGCCAGCGCACCGCCAATGTCGAGGCGGTCGCCTGGCAGGAGGATCGCGACCAACCGATCGCGACCGCCCGGCTGAACTATCGAATCCTGCGCGGCTGAGGCTTGGCCAGCGCCTGCCTGATCGCGGCATCGGCGACGGGCGCCATCGCGGCATAGCCCGCCGCATTGGGATGCACGCCATCGGTGCCGTAAGCGGGGTTCAGCGCGTCGCCGACATGCAGCACCGACCAGTAATCGGCATAGGTCGCGCCCACCCGCCTGGCATAATCCTGCAACCAGGCGTTCAGCGTCGCGATGCGCGGCGCGGGGGCAAGGCCCGGCTTCCACTCGAAATGATCGGCGGGCGGGATCGAGGCCAGGATCACGCGGATGCCGTTGGCCTGCGCCAGCTGGACCATCGACATGATATTGCCCTGAACCTGCGCGTCGGTCGTCGGGCCGGTATTGCCCGCGATGTCGTTGGTCCCCGCCATGATCTGAACGACCGCGGGCTTCAGGTCGATCACGTCCTGGCGGAAACGCAGCAGCATCTGCGAGGTCGTCTGTCCGCTGATCCCGCGCCCGATCCGGCCTTTCACGAAGAAATTGGGCGCGCGGCTGGCCCAGTTCTCGGTGATCGAATCGCCCATGAAGATCACGCGCGGCTGCCCCGCCACGGGTGCTGGCAGCTTGGCGTTATCGTCGCGGTAGCGCGCCAGATAGGCGAAGTCGTTGTGCAGCCGCTCCTCCCACTGCCGGGTCCAGCGCTGCGCATCCGTCTCCTTGGGCGCGGTCTGCGCACAGGCGGGCGCGGCGAGGGTCAGCGCAGCCAGCGCGGCCAGGATCACCCGGCTCACGAACGCAGGTCCGTGGCCGTCGCGGTGACGTTCCAGCCGCGCACATTCACCATCGGCTTGTCCGCCTTGGCCGTGGGATAGCGAATCTCGATCACGCGGGTCTCTCCGGGCATCAGGGTGACGTAATTGTCGCTGAAATAGGCGGGCAGCACCTGGGTGCCGTCGGCGTTCATCACGGTCAGCTTGGTCTCGATCGCCGGCACCGATCCGCCATTGGTCAGGGTGACGCTGGCCAAAGTCTCGTCGCCCTGGGTCTGCGTCGTCGCGGTCGCGGTGACGGGCGCCGGTGCCATAGCGGTCAACGCGCGATAGCCTGCATCGTCCGGCGCTTCCCAATAGCTGTTGGTCGACAGCAGCTGTCCACCCGCATCGGTCGCCTCCAGCCGGACGAGCACCGGCCCGCGCTTCATGGCGGGTGCGAGGTCGAGGGTCAGCGCGGGCGTCACCCCCTCGGCATTGGCGGCGACCTTCGCCTCCTGCTCGCCCTCGCTGCGACCGTCGAGCCCGACGATCTTCGCGCGTACCTGAACACCTTTCAGCGCGTCGCGGGTGTTGTTGACCAGCACGACGCGGTGGTCGGGCAGGTTCATCTGGACATGGATCGGCTCGGCGGCCTTCTTCACGCCGTAGAAGGCGGCATGGGTGTCATAGTCGGACGAGAAGATCTGCCACGCCGAGGACGGCCAGGCGGGTTGCGTCATCCATAGCATCCGGCCGGAATTCTCGGTCCACAGCCCGGCATTCATCCCCTCGAAGATGGCGCGATAGGATTCATACTCCATCATCTGCGCCTTGCGCTCGAAATCCTCCAATCCGGTGGCGGGGCCAAAGCGCTTTTCGAGAGCATCGGTGAAGCTCTTGACCGCGCCGTTCCCGGTCTGGTGCCAGTCGTGATAGGCCCAGACATCGCCGATCGGCCAGCGATCCGCCTCGGCCGGGATGGCGCGCTTCCACGCCTCCAGCGTCGGGAGCGAGGGCGTGCCGACCTCGACCGAGAAGCCCTTGGCCAGCGTCGTGAAATAGTCGACCGGCGGCCGCCAGTTATACGGCCCCGACCCCTGCAGGTTCACCGCATTGGACGAGGGCATATAGAGCCGCGTCCCGTCCTCGGCGCGCAGCAGCGTATCGAGACCGTTGTTCAGGATCGGCTGCGGCACGCCCTCGTTCCGCCCGAACCAGGCGACGATCGAGGGATGGTTGCGGAACCGGCGCACGACATCGGTGGCGTTGGCGAGGAACAGCTGCGGGTCCTCGGCCTCCATATTGTAATCCTGGGTCGACTCCCAGAAGTCGGACAGGACCATCAGGCCATACTCGTCGGCCAAGTCGAAGAAGCTCTCTTCCGTATTCTGGCCCACCCAGTTGCGGATGATGTTGAGATGCGCGTCGCGGTGCAGGCGGAAGAACGGCTCCAGATGCGCGCGGTCGACGCGCTTCATGAAATCGTCCATGCCGATATTGCCGCCGCGTGCCGCGATCCGCACGCCGTTGACCCGCAGCACGAGATAGGGGGCGAGGCGCGGATCGTCGGTAACCTTGCTGACCGCCGCCGACTGGTCGCCGCCCGGCGTGAAGCTCATCGCCCAGCCATTGGCGGTCTTGCGGATGCCCTTGTGGCTGGTGTCGATGATCCGCTGCCCACCGCGCGCGCGGTTGAGGTCCAGCGTCACCCGCTCCAGATCGCCGTCATCGTCGAATAGCGACAGGTCGTAGGTCACCTGCCGCATGCCGAAGCGAAGCGCCTTGCTGTCCGACAGCGCGCCGTCGACCGCCGCCGTGATGGCGAGGTTGTGCAGCGCCGGGTCGCCATAGCCATTGGGCCACCAGAGACGCGGATTCCTGACCGACAGCTGCGGGAACTCACTCGGCGACAGGACGGCGCGGATCGTCTGGCCGGGCGCGACCGTCACCGGCTTTTCGACGACGACATCGTCGAACACCGCGCGCACCGTCGTCGTCACCGGCGCCTGGCCGTTATTGGTGACGGGCACCGCGATCTCGACATCGGCGACCGAATTGTCGGGCTTGGGCAATGTCGTGACCACCTGTGGGTCGCCGATCACCGCCGGGCCCGTCGCGGCCAGTGTCACGCCCTGCCACAGGCCGGTATTGCGGTCGCGGACGCTGGGGATCCAGTCCCACCCTTCCGTCGCGACGAAGGTCGGGCCGTCCATCATCTGGACGCCGCCATTCTCGCCCACACCCGCCGTCATCGATTCCTCGTGCGCGATGCCGGGATGCGGTGGCGGCGAGACGCGCACCGCAATGGCGTTGCGCCCCGCCGCCAGCGTGACGGGGAAGCGGCCGCGGATGAAGGCGCCCTTCATCGTGCCCATCATCCGGCCATTGACCCACACCTCGGCCGAATAGTTCACGCCGTTGAAGGTCAGCCACATGGTACGCCCGGCGGCCTCTGCGGGCGTGTCGAACTCGGTGCGATACCAGTAATCCTGCCGCGCCAGCGTCTCGGGGATCGACAGATTGTTCAGCCCCACCGCCGGATCGGGATAGACACCGCGATCGACCAAAGTGGTCAGCACCGTGCCCGGCACGGTCGCGGCATACCATTTGCTCGCGTCGAAATTGCCCTGCGACAGGTCAGCGCCGCCGGGGCCGACCTTGGCCGCCTCGATCAGCCGCCAGCCATTGACCGCCCATTGCCCGGTCGCGGTGGAGACGAGTGCTGCGTCCTTGGGCTCTGGCCTGGCGGTGCCGCTGGTCGGGATCGGCGCCTTGGACTGGGGCAGTGTCCAGGCATCCTGGGGCACCGTCTGCCCCTGCATCTGACGGGTCTGATAGGGCCAGCTGGGGCTGCCGGTCTGAAGCGCGAGGCGGGCCGGGTCGGGCGCGCGGCGGGCGGCAAGGCGGATGGCGAGCGGGTCGACCACCTCGCGCACCATGCGGAAGTCGATGACCTTGCCCGCAAAGACCGGCTGATAATCGCGCGGCGCCAGCGTCGCGACGCCGACGACCGGCTCCAGCGACAGCCCGCGCTGCACCACCTGTCGCCCGCCGACGAATAGCCGCACGACCTTGCCGTCATAGCTGGCGGCGATATGGGTCCATTTGTTGCGGTCGGCATCGCCGCCCTGCACGACGCCCGCCTCGGTCACCAGCGCGGGCTGGCCATCGACCAGCGCCAGATAGCGGCGCGGCCCGGCCTTGGGATCGCCGAAACCGCCGATCAGCATCGTCGTGCCCTTGCCCGCCACGCTCCTGGGCTGGACCCAGGCGGACAAAGTCCAGTTGGGCGACGCAACCGGCGTCGTGACGATGGCACGGCGGTAGGAATCGCCGCCGGGTGGCAGGTCGGCGTTGATCGGGCCCAGCGGGGTCGCTGGCGCGGGCGTAGTCTGGGCGGAAACCGCCAGCCCCCAGCACAGCGCCGTCATCGATGCCAGAGCCCCCATCGCTCTTGCCGCCGCCACGCTCATGCCTGCTCCTTTTGAAACGCTGCGGGATAAAGCAAATGAAATGCCGTGAAGTCAAAGGGCGCTATACCCCCTCCTCTCCTTAAAGCAGAATGACATGAAATGAATCCACCCCTCCCCTTCAGGGGAGGGGTCAAGGGTGGGGCGCCTCCGCAAGCGCGCCGCCCGTGGCAAGGCCCCACCCCAGCCCCTCCCCTGAAGGGGAGGGGCTCACCTTCGTTCAACTCAACGTCATCACGCTCTAAAGGCTAGGAACAGGCTTAACGCCCGAAGCGGTCGATCGCCTCATGAATGCCGGTCCACACTTTACCGAGCTGTTCGGGCGTGATCGCATAAGGCGGCATCACATAGACGGTGTTGCCCATCGGCCGGACGAGCAGATCGCGCTCCCGGAAATGCGCCAGCAGCCGGGGGGCGAGGTCGGAGAGATAATCCTGCCCCGCGCCCAGCTCGAACGCGGCGATGGTGCCGAGCTGGCGGGGGCTGTGTACCGCCGCCGCGCCGGTGATCCCCGCCAGATGCGCCGCCTGCGCCGCCGCCAGCGCGTCGATCCGCGCCTGCACCGGCTCGTCGCGCCAGATCGCCAGATTCGCCGCCGCCGCCGCGCAGGCGATCGGGTTGGCGGTGTAGCTGGACGAGTGGAAGAACTGCTTCGACCGATCGGTCGGCGACCAGTGCGCCTGAAAGATCGGCTCGCTCGCCAGCGTCACCGCCAGCGGCACCGCGCCGCCGGTCAACCCCTTGGACAGGCACAGGATATCGGGCACCACCCCCGCCTGCTCGCAGGCCAACAACGTGCCGGTGCGGCCCCAGCCGGTCATGATCTCGTCGGCGATGAACAGCACGCCGTGCGCGGCGCAGATGTCGCGCATCGCCGCCAGCGTTTCGGGCGCGTAGAGCAGCATGCCCCCTGCCCCCAGCACCAGCGGCTCGACGATGAACGCCGCCGCGCCCGCCCGGCACGCCGCCTCCAGCGCGTCGAGCGTGGCCTGCACATCCGTGGGAAAGGGAATGGTGCCGACGTCGAACAGCAGCGGCGCATAGGCGCGGTTATAGACCCCGCGCGCACCCACCGACATCGCGCCGATCGTATCGCCATGATAGCTGTGTTCCAGCACCAGGATACGGTCGCGCGGCTCGCCCCGGTGCAGCCAGTAACCCAGCGCCATCTTCAGCGCGACCTCGACCGCGGTCGAACCGGAATCAGAGAAGAACACCCGCGTCAGCTCGGGCGGGGTGATCCGCACCAGTTCGGCGGCGACCTCTTCGGCGGGTTCGTGGGTCCAGCCGGCGAAGATGATCTGGTCGAGCTTGCCCGCTTGGGTAGCAATGGCGGCGCTGATGCGCGGATGGTTGTGGCCGTGCGTCGTCACCCACCAGCTGGAGATCGCGTCGATCACCTCGCGGCCGTCGACCGTGGTCAGCACCGCGCCGCTGGCGGTGGCGACCCTGGGGATCGGCTCGCCCAGGCCATGCTGGGTGAAGGGATGCCAGACGGGCGAGGTCATCGGAAATCCTCGACGTCGAAATGCGCGGCGAACGCCTCCGCCAGCGTCTCGCGGGTCAGCGTCGCCAGACGCGGCAGGCGGCCGAGCCGCTTGACCCCGCCGATCGCGGCGATGGTCGCCTCGCTATCCTCCACGCCCTCGCCGACGAACGCCACGCCCAGGATCGGCACCCCACGCGACCGCAGCGCCTCGATCGACAAGAGGCTGTGGTTGATCGTGCCCAGCCCGGTGCGCGCAACCAGCACCACCGGGCGGCCCCAATGCGCGAACAGGTCGGCGAACAGCAGCTCGCGGGTGACGGGCACCAGCACGCCGCCCGCGCCCTCGGCCACCAGCGGACCATCGACCTTTGGCAGCGCCAGTCGCTCGCGTTCGATCGTCACCCCGTCGATCTCGGCGGCGCGGTGCGGCGAGCAGGGGGTCTTCAACCGATAGGCAGAGGGCAGCACCGGCCGCCCGCTAAGCCGTGCGACCGTTTCGGCATCGCCATGCCCTTCGTCATCGGTGCCCGCCTGGACCGGCTTCCAGTAATGCGCCCCCAATGCGCCGGTCAGCGCGGCGGAGAAGACGGTCTTGCCGATTTCGGTATCGGTGCCGGTGACGATGATGGCGCTCATGCCAGAACCTCTTGCAGTGCTTCGTCGAGCGCGAGGATGTCCGCGTCCTCGACGTTCAAGGTGATGGACAGCCGCAGCCGCGCCGCGCCCACCGGCACGGTCGGCGGGCGGATGCCGCGAATGTCATGCCCACGCGCCTGCAACGCCTCGGCGGCGCGCATGGTGCGGCCATTGTCGTGCAGGATCAGCGGCATGATCGGCGTGCCGTTCGCCAGCGCGCCATGTTTCGCCAGCCGCTCGCCCGCCAGCGCGATGCGGTCGTGCAACGCGCCGCGCCGCTCGGGCTCGTCGGCCAGGATGCGCAACGCCTCGCGCACGCCCCGCGCCATCAGCGGCGAGGGCGCGGTCGAGAAGATGAAGCCCCGCCCGCGATTGACCAGATAGTCGCGCACGATGGCGGGCCCGGCGACCAGCGCGCCCTCGCACCCCAAAGCCTTGCCGCAGGTATGGAGGGTGACGACCCGCTCGCCGGGCGTCGCGAGCCCCTGCCCGCGCGTCCCGAAGACGCCGGTCGCATGCGCCTCGTCGACGATCAGCATCGCGTCATGCCGCTCGGCCACCGCCATCAGGTCGGTCAGCGGGGCGGTGTCGCCGTCCATTGAATAAAGGCTTTCGACCGCGATCCAGGCGGTGCCCTTGCCGCCCTGGTCGCGCCAGGCGCGGATCGCCGCCTCGAACGCGGCCGGATCGTTGTGGACCGCCGACGCGGGGGTGGCGCGCGACAGCTTCATCCCCTCATGCATACTGGCATGGACCAGCGCGTCATGGACGATCAGGTCGCCGCGCTGCGGCAACGTCGCCAGCAGCGTGGCGTTGGCGGTATAGCCGGAGGAGAAATAGAGGCTCGCTTCCGCGCCGAAGAAGGCGGCAGCCTCGGCCTCCAGCGCCTCATGCTCGGGATGGTTGCCGCGCAACAGCCTCGATCCGCCCGAGCCGATGGGGACGCCCTGTTCGATCGCGTGTGCGATGGCGGCGGCGAGGCGGGGGTGGCTGGCGAGGCCCAGATAGTCGTTGGAGGCGAAGTCCCGGCCCGCCATCGGGGCCAGCCCCCGCAATCGGTCCCGCGCGGCCAGTCGGGCCAGATCGGCGCGATGAAAGTCCAGCATGGGGGCTTCCCTAGCCAGACGAACGGGGGAGCGGAACCATATTTGTGAGGGATTCCCTTGGCCTTCGACTTCGGCGCTACGCGCCGAAGTTTATCCTGAGCGGCTGGCTTGCCAGCCAGCCGAAGGGCTCAGGCTGAACGGAGGTGGAGTATCGGGCTGGACACAAAACTCCGTTCAGCCTGAGCGAAGTCGAAGGCCACGCCCACACGCCAGCGTCAGACAGGCTCCGCCAAGGTCACGATCGACACCCCCGGCGTCATGGGAACGCGCCCCACCAGATGCCGCTCCAGCCGGAAGATCGCCTCGAACGCCTTGTTGAGCGGCGCGGGCGGCGGCGAGTCGTCGCTGTCGTCGCGCCCCGTGATCCGCCCCGCGATCCGCGCGGCGGCGGCCAGTGGGAACAGCAGCGAGTTGAAATAGCCGAGCTTGCGGGGTTTCAGCCCCGCCTTCTCGATCGCCGACACCAGCGTTCCCTTGGAATAGCGGCGATGATGATGGTTCACCACGTCATGCGCCGACCACATCCACTGGTGCGCGGGGACCGCGATCAGGATCTTGCCGCCGGGCTTCAGGCAGGATTTCATCGCGGCCAGCGCGGCGACATCGTCCTCGATATGCTCCACCACGTCGAGCACCGCGATCAGGTCGTAGGCCCCCCGCTCGATCCCCGGCAGTTCGGGGAGCGGCGCGGCCTGGACCGGCTTGCCGAGGCGCTGCGACGCGATCTCGCGCGCGGCGGGGTCGATCTCGATCGCATCGACCGTGCCGAAGCTGGCCAGCATCGGCAGGTTGTGCCCGGTGCCGCAACCGATCTCGAGGATACGCGCGTCCCTGGGCAGCTTGCCATAGCGGGTCAGGTAATCGGCCAGAATGTCGCGGCGCGCGCGGTACCACCAATGGGTGGAATCATGCGCGGCCATGCGGTCGTAAACGATACGGTCCATGAACTTATCCGAAGACCCATTGGCGATTGAGCGCGAAGGTCGCGATCGGCGTGATCGTGACCACCGGGATCAGCGCGACCCAGGGTTGTTGATGCATAAGCCCCGTCACGATCCAGGTGAACAGCGCATTGAGCGCCAGGCCGAAACCCTGGACGACGAGGAATTTCAGATGCTGCCTGCCGCTGGAGTCGCGGGTGCCGTGTCCGCGAAAGCTCCACGCGCTGTGCAGGAAGAAGCCGACGATGACCGCGACCAGAAAGGCGGGCGGCACCGCCAGCACGGCCTTGTCGTGTGGCAGGACCCAGGAGGTCAGCGGCAGATAGACGGCGGAATAGACGACCGTCGACAATCCGCCCGCGATACCAAAGCGGATGATCTGGCCCAGCATCCCGCTGGACCGCCATCGATCGATCTGGTGCTGCAGAGTCGCCATACCCCCCAACCTTGCCCTTTACGCCGCCCGCGATAGAGCGGAACCGATGTCCTGCGCCTTAGGCTGCGGGCGGGTATGAGGGAAGCGTCTTTGGAACGTCTGCAGCGTGAGATCGACCGCAACTGGCAACGCTGGGTGCTGGTGGCGTGGGCCGCGATCACCGCCTGGTATCTCTATGATCGCTGGGGGCAGATACGCTGGTGGTCGCTGGGCGACACCGACGACAATATGCGGCTGATGCAGGTGCGCGCCTGGATGGCGGGGCAGGACTGGTATGATCTGCGCCAGTATCGGATGAACCCGCCGGTCGGCTTCGACATCCATTGGAGCCGCATCGTCGACCTGCCCATTGCGGGGCTGATCCTGTTCTTCCGCCTGTTCACCACCCCCGCCTGGGCCGAGCGACTCGCCTGCGGCCTGGCGCCGCTGATCCCGCTGTCGATCACCATGACCGCGCTGGCGGTGACGCTGCGCCGTCTGATCGGGGTGCTGAGCTGGCCGCTGGGGATGGCGCTGCTGCTGTGCGCCCATGCGACGATGCTGATGTACATGCCGATGCGTATCGACCACCACGGATGGCAGCTCGCCATGCTGGCGGTCACCGTCGCGGGGTTGTGCGATCCGCACGCCAGGCGCGGCGGGGCGCTGGTCGGGCTGGCGAGCGCGGTGTCGCTGGCCATCGGGCTGGAGATGCTGCCCTATTCGGCGATGGCGGGCGCGATCCTGACCTTGCGCTGGGTCTGGGACCGGGCGGAGGCGGAGCGGCTGGCCGTCTATGCTCTCACGCTGGGCGGGGGGAGCGCGGCGGGGTTCGCCGCCTTTGCCTCCAATGCCAATTACGCGATGCGCTGCGACGCGCTGACCCCGGTCTGGCTGTCGGTGACGGTGGCGGCGGGGGCGCTGCTGTTCGTGCTGGCGCGGATCAATCCTGTGTCGCGCGGTGCGCGGCTGGGTCTGGCGGTGGTCGCGGGCGCGGTGATCGCCGGTGGTTTCGCCAGCCTGTTCCCGCAATGCCTGACCCGCCCCGAACAGGTCAGCCCCGAGTTGCAGCGCAACTGGCTGAACAATGTTCGCGAGGCCAAGCCGATCTACAAGCACCCGCTTCGCGTCGCGCTGCCCATGGCGATCATGCCGGTGATCGGGATGATCGGGGCGATCGTCGCGGCCTGGCGGCGACGGACGATCGGCTGGACCGCAGTGGCGCTGTTCACCACCTTCGCCTGCCTGATGCTGTTGTGGCAGGCGCGTGCCGCCCCGGCGGGGCAGATGCTGGCGGTGCCGGGCATCGCCGCGCTGCTGTGGATGGTCCTGCCATGGCTGGCCGGGCTGCGCTCGCCGCTGTTGCGCGTGTCTGCGATCGCCTTGGCGGTACTGGTGCCGACGGGGATCGCGGCGGGCTGGGTCGTCAACGCCCTGCCCGGGACCCAGCCCACCGCCTATGCGAACCGAGTCAACCGCGCGACCGGCCAGTGCGTGCGCACCTCGGTGCTGACGCGGGTGAATGCCTATCCCAAGGCGACGGTCTTCACCTTCGTCGATCTGGGACCACGCCTGATCGTGACGACGCATCATGATGCGATCGCGGGCCCCTATCATCGCAATGGCGACGCGATCCTGGACGTGCAGCACGCCTTCCAGGGCAACGAGGCGCAGGCGCGCGCGATCATGAAGCGGCACGGCGCGACGTTGCTGCTGATCTGCCCCGACATGGCCGAGTCGACCAACTATCGCGCGCGGGCACCGGGCGGGTTCTACGACCGGATGGCGCGTGGCTGGACGCCGAGCTGGCTGACGCCGCTGCCACTGCCCAAGGGGTCGCCGCTGCGGCTGTATCGGATCAGCTGATCCTCCCCGGCACGGGGAGGTGGCAGGCCGTCAGGCCTGACGGAGGGGGCGTGCCACACGGGTCAGCCCTTGCGGCACGCCCCCTCCACCATGCTTCGCATGGTCCCCCTCCCCGTACCGGGGAGGATTACTTCAAGCTGGCGGTCACCCCGTCGATCACGAACTGCACCGCCAGCGCCGCCAGCAGCACGCCCAGCACGCGGGTAATCACCGCCTCGATCTTGGCGCCCAGCAGCCGCATCAGCGGCCCCGCCGCCAGCAGCGCGACCAGCGTCAGCAGCAGGATCGATACCATCGCCGCCAGCACCACGATCGAGGCTTGCAGCCCCGAATTGCGGCTCATCAGCAGCATGACGGTCGCGATCGATCCCGGCCCGGCGATCATCGGCATCGCCATCGGGAAGATCGACACGTCCTCCGCCTCGTGCGGATCGTCGGCGACCTTGGCGGCGCGGTCCTCGCGCCGCTGGGTGCGCTTTTCGAACACC
This sequence comes from Sphingomonas sp. 77B, assembly GCF_056497825.1. NCBI lineage: Bacteria > Pseudomonadati > Pseudomonadota > Alphaproteobacteria > Sphingomonadales > Sphingomonadaceae > Sphingomonas > Sphingomonas sp. 77B. The sequence goes on along the minus strand of NZ_JBWMBY010000001.1, from coordinate 2,327,521 downwards.
ATCTCCAGCGCGATCAGGAACAGCATGATGCCGCCCGCGATGCGGAACGCCGCCATCTCGATGCCCAAGCCGTGGAGCAGCGCCTCGCCGAACAGCGCAAAGACGAACAGGATGACCGAGGCGACCATGACGGCGCGGATCGCCATCGCGCGGCGATGCTGCGGCGTCGCGCCCGCCGACAGCCCGGCATAGATCGGCGCGCAGCCCGGCGGATCGATCACCACGAAGAAGGTGATGAGCGAGGAGATATAGAGTTCGAGCACGGCCTTACAGCGCCGTCTGATCGATCGCGACGCCCTCGCGCCGTCCCGCCGAGACCAGCGTGTTGCGCAGCAGGACTGCGATCGTCATCGGCCCGGCGCCACCCGGCACCGGGGTGATCGCGCCCGCGCGGGTCGCCGCCGTGTCATATTCGACATCGCCGACCAGCCCCGTCTCGGTACGGTTGATGCCGACATCGATGACGCTGGCACCCGGCTTGATCCATTCGCCCTTGACCAGGCCGGGCACGCCCACCGCCGCGACGACGATATCGGCGCGGCCGACGACCTCGGCCAGATTGCGGGTGCGGCTGTGCGCGACCGTCACCGTGCAGCTTTCGCCGAGCAGCAGCTGCGCCATCGGCTTGCCGACGATGTTCGAGCGGCCGACGACCACCGCGTCCATGCCCGACAGGCTGGGGTGGATGCTCTTGAGCAGCATCAGGCAGCCGAGCGGGGTGCAGGGCACGAAGCCTTCGCTGCCCGTCGCCAGCCGTCCGGCGTTGACCGGGTGGAAGCCATCGACATCCTTGTCGGGGTCGATCGCCTGAATCACCGCCTGCGCGTCGATCTGGCCCGGCAGCGGCAGCTGGACGAGGATGCCGTCGACGGTCGGGTCCTGGTTGAGCTGTTCGACGAGCGCCAGCAGCGTCGCCTGGTCGGTATCGGCGGGCAGGCGGTGCTCGATGCTCTCCATGCCCGCCTCGCGCGTGGCCTTGCCCTTGGAGCGGACATAGACGCTGGAGGCGGGGTCCTCGCCGACGAGCACGACCGCGAGACCGGGCGCGCGGCCTGTCTTTTCACGGAACGTGGCAACCTGGGTGGCGATGCGGGTACGGAGGCCGGCGGCGAACGCCTTGCCGTCGATGATCGTGGCGCTGGTCATGGACACTCGCCATAAAGCGCCTGGGCCAACCGCGCCAGTGTATGCGGGTCGCCCGCGACATGCAGCCGCTTCAGTCGCGCCGTTTCGCCCGCGATGATCGTCACCGCGCGCTTGGGCACCCCGAAATGCTTGGCGACCAGCGGGATCAGCGCCGCATTGGCCGCGCCGTCGACCGGCGGCGCCGACAGCCGCGCGGCGAAATGCTCCTCGGTCCCGGCGGTCAGCGCATCGCGGCCGCCGCGCGACGTGACGCGAACGGCGATCTGGAGTCCATCGTCACGCAGGCTCCAGGCGGGCATCAGCCGACGACGACCGCGCCCCCGTACATCGCATTGGCGATCGCGGTGTCCAGGATCTTGCCCAGGATGATGACCGCCAGCAGCACGACCATCGGCGACAGGTCGAGCGCGCCGAAATCGGGCAGAATGCGCCGGATCGGGCGATAGAGCGGATCGGTCATCTTCTGCAGCGCGTACCAGACCGACCGGATGAAGTCGTTCGAGGTGTTGATGACGTTGAACGCGATCAGCCAGGACAGGATCGCCTGCACGATGATGATCCACCAGACGACGTTGAGCAGGATCTGAAGAATCTGAAGGATGAGGACCAACGCCGGAAGCTCCTTTGCAATTCGGCCATATCTAGGGCGCGGGAGCCTTCGGGGCAACAATCGTGCGCGGCGGTCCTGACGCAGGCGGAACGAAGCCTCCTGTCGCGCGTCCCACAGTCATGACACAGGAGAGGGGATGGCCGCGCCGGACGCGGGTCGTATTGGGGCTGCTGATCGGGCTGCCTCTCCTCTTCCTGTTGATCCTGGCGGTGTTTCCCTGGGGACTGCTGCGCGGTGCCGTCTGTCGTGCGGCGACCGAGCGGTTCGGGCGGCCGGTGACGATCGGCTCGGTTCACCGGGTCGACAGCATCGGCTTTCACCCCACCATCGCGGTCGAGGATCTGAAAATCCCGCAGGCCGGTTGGGCGGGTCAGGGCGATTTTGCGCGGGTGGCCAAGGCGGAAATCCGCTTCTCGGTCTGGCCGCTGCTGCGTGGGGCGTTCGTGCCGGAGGATATCCGCGTGTCGGGGCTCCGTCTGGCACTGGTCCGCGACCAGCAGGGCCGCACCAACTGGTCGCGCCCCGGCGAGCCCGAGCAGGGTGGCAGCGCCACCGATCTGCAAGGGCTGACCGTCACCGACGGCGTGGTGAGCTATCGCGACGCCAAGGAGGATCGCCAGGCCGTCTTGAGGATCGCCGCTGACCCCGATCGCGGCGTCCGCGCCGAGGGCGAGGGCAAGGTGCGCGGCGCGCCCGTCCGCATCGCCTTCACCGGCGCGGCCGTGAAGCCCGGTCGCTGGCCCTTTACCGCCGATATCACCGGCGAACAGCTGGTCATGAAGGCGGTCGGCACGATGGACCGGCCGCTCGATACCGATGCGATGACGCTGGACCTGAACGCCAAGGCCGACGACCTGAAGCGGATCGACGCGGTGATCGAGGCGGGACTGTTCCAGACCCGGCCGGTACAGCTGACCGCGCATGTCCGCCACGAACGCCCGCGCTGGACGATCACCGACCTGAAGGGGCGGATAGGCCGCTCCGACCTGAGCGGGCGGCTGACCGTCGACAAGAAGGACGGCCGTACGCTGCTGGATGGCGCGGTCACGGCGGCGCAGCTCGATTTCGACGACCTGTCCTCCGCGCAGGGCCGCGCGGAGGCCGCCGCACTCGAACGCCGGATCGGGCCACGCCTGGTGCCCAATACGCGGATCGACATCGGCAAGATCGACACCACCGACGGCACGATCCGGTTCAGGGTCGGCCGCGTGATTAGCGCGCAAGGGCCCTCGCCGATCACCGGCTTTACCGGGCGGATGACGATGGATCACCAGTTGCTGACCATCGGCGACATCCGCATGGCCTTGCGCGAAGGTGTGGTGACGGGACAGGCGGTGATCGACCAGCGCAACGGGGCGAAGGTGCCGCGCCTGTCGGTCGACCTGCGATTGCGCGGGGCGAGCGTGCTGTCGCTTTCGGGAGAAACCCGGATCACCGGCCATGTCGGCGCGCGTGCCAAGCTGGCCGGTGTGGGCGAGACGGTACGCGCCGCAATCGGGCGGGCGGACGGTCGGATCGGGCTGGTCGTCGCCAACGGGACGCTGCCCGATCGCTATGCGACGGCGCTGGGCTTCGATGCAGGCGCGGCGTTCATGGGCGACAGCGGCAAGGCGACGTTGCGCTGTCTGGTGCTGGGCGTGGACCTGAAGAACGGCACCGGCCGGGCCGATCCGCTGATCGTCGATACCTCACGCAGTCGACTGGACGGGACCGGCACCGTCAGCTTCCCCAACGAACGCCTCGCATTGCGGCTAACCGGCGCGCCGAAACAGGGGGCGACGCTACGGCTGGCGGGGGCGGCAACCGTGGGCGGGACGATCGAAAAGCCCGACCTCGTCATCCCCAAGGAGGTGAAGTCGGTCGGCAATATCTTCAAGTCGATCGGCCGCGCGATCACCGGCGACACCGGGCCGAAGGCACAGAATGCGGCGTGCGGTGCGTTGGCACGGCAGGTGTTGCGGTAACCCTGCCAACCTCCGTTCAGCCTGAGCGAAGTCGAAGGCCAAGGGACTCGGGCAGCCAAGCCATCCTATTGGCAGGCATTGTAGCGTGGCCTTCGACTTCGCTCAGGCAGTACGGAGCGGGGGAATTGGGGGTCAGTTCCCCTCGGCCTTCAGCGGCCGGGCCAGCAAAGCCCCAATCACCTCGCCCACGGCCGCGCCCTCCAGCAACCGGCACACCGCCTCGCACACCGGCATGTCGACGCCCGCCTCCGCCGCCGCCTGGCGCAGCACGGGCGCGGTGAAGGCTCCCTCCGCCACGGTTCGCCGGTCGGCAAGCAACTCCGCCGCCGACCGCCCCTGCCCCAAGCCGACACCCAGCGAGAAATTGCGCGAGGCCGTGGACGAACAGGTCAGCACCAGATCGCCCAGCCCGGAAAGCCCCGCCAGCGTCTCGGCCCGGCCGCCACGCGCCAGCCCGAATCGCGTCATCTCGGCAAAACCGCGCGCGATCAGCGCGGCGCGGGCATTCTGGCCCAGCCCCGCGCCCTCGACCACGCCGCAGCCGATGGCGAGGACGTTCTTGATCGCGCCGCCGATTTCCGCACCCGTCACGTCATCGGTGGCATAGGGCCGGAAATGCGGCGCCGCGATCCGCGCGGACAGGCTTTTGCGCAGTTCGGGATCTTCGCAGGCCAGTGTCACCGCCGTCGGTAACCCCGCCGCCACCTCATGCGCGAAGGTCGGGCCGGACAGCACCGCGATCGGCGCGTCCGGATGGATCGTGCGCGCGACCTCTCCGACCAGCCGGCGCGTCCCCGCCTCGATCCCCTTGGAACACAGGACCAGCGGCTTGGAGCCCACCGGCATCGTCGTCAGCACCGCGCCCACGGCCTGCGCGGGCGTGACGACCAGCAGTGCGTCCATCTCCGCCATCGCCGCCGGATCGCTCACCGCCTCGATGGCGGGCGAAAGGGCGATATTCGGCAGATAGAGTGGATTGGCGTGCGTGGTGTTGATCGCCTCGGCCACCGCCGGATCGCGTGCCCAGAGCCGCACCGGCCGCTGCCCGTGCGCCGCCACCTGCGCCAGCGCGGTGCCCCACGCGCCCGCGCCGATCACCCCGATCCTCATGCCTTCACCCCCGCGCCGCGCACGGCTTCGGCGGCCGGATCGAGCGGCCAGCGTGCGCGGGCGGGCGTGTCGAGCGGATCGGTCAGCCCTTCGCGGAACCGCTCGACGCCTGCCCAGGCGATCATCGCGGCATTGTCGGTGCACAGCCAGAGTGGCGGCGCGACGAAGCGCAGGCCATGCTCGGCGGCGAGCGACTCCAGCGCGCCCCGGATCACGCCGTTCGCCGCGACTCCCCCCGCGACGACCAGAGCCGTGACGGGCGGCACATTGGCCAGCGCACGCCGCGTCCGGTCGAGCAGGCAGTCGACCACCGCCTGCTGGAAGGAGGCGGCGATATCCTCGGGCGAGTGATGGCCGATCGCCCGCGCCACCGCACTCTTGAGCCCTGCAAAGGAGAAATGCGGCTCGGCCGAGCCCTTCAACGGCCGGGGCAGCGGCACTGCATGGGGGTTCCCCTCCCGCGCCGCCGCCTCGACTCGCGGCCCGCCGGGATAGCCCAAGCCGAGCAGCTTGGCGGTCTTGTCGAACGCCTCGCCCGCCGCGTCGTCGATGGTCGTCGCCATCCGCCGATAACGCCCCACCCCCTCGACCAGCAGCAGCTGGCAATGCCCGCCCGAGACGAGCAGCAGCAGATAGGGATAGGCCAGCTCGCGATCCGACAGGCGCGGCGACAGGGCATGGCCCTCCAGATGATTGACCGCGATCAACGGCTTGCCCGCCGCATGGGCCAGCGCCTTGCCGGTCACGAGGCCGACCATCACCCCGCCGATCAGCCCCGGCCCCGCCGTCGCCGCGATCGCGTCGACATCCGCCAGGGTCACGCCCGCATCGGCAAAGGCGGCAGCGACCAGCGGCTCCATCGCCTCGACATGGCCGCGCGCGGCGATTTCGGGGACGACGCCGCCGAACGGGGCATGCGCCGCCTCCTGCCCCAGCAGCCGGTGCGCCAGCACGCGGCCGTCATCGGTGACCAGCGCGGCGGCGGTCTCGTCGCACGAGGATTCCAGTCCCAGGATCAGCATGGGTCCCCCATACCCGCCCGTTGCCAACTTGTCGAAGGGGGGCTTGATGCGGCAAAGGCGGACCCATGGTTCGTTTCCGGCTCGGTACGCGCGGTTCGCCGCTGGCCCTCACCCAGGCACAGATGGTGCGCGCGGCGCTGGCCAGCGCGCAGGGGTGGAGCGAGGACGCGGTTCAGATCGTGCCGATCAAGACCACCGGCGACCGGGTGCAGGACCGCGCGCTGGCCGAGATCGGCGGCAAGGCGCTGTGGACAAAGGAGCTGGACCGCGCGCTATACGACGGCGAGATCGACGCCTCGGTCCATTCGATGAAGGATGTCGAGACGATCCGGCCCGACTGGCTGCACATCGCCGCCATGCTGCCGCGCGCCGATGTCCGTGACCGGCTGATCGGGGCGGAGACCATCGCCGAGCTGCGCCCAAGCGCGGTGATCGGCACCAGCAGCCCGCGCCGCCGCGCGCAGATGCTGTCGCACCGGCCCGACCTGACCATCACGCTGCTGCGCGGTAATGTCGACACGCGGCTGGCCGCCGTGGCGAACGGCGATGTCGACGCGACGCTGCTCGCCGCCGCCGGGCTCGACCGACTGGGGCGCGCGGTCGGCCATGCGGTGCCGACCGACCAGATGCTGCCCGCGCCCGCGCAAGGGGCGGTCGGGATCGAGACGCGCGCCGACGATGCCGCCGCGACGATGCTGATCGCCTCGATCGACCATGCCGAAACCCATGCCTGCGTGATGGCCGAGCGCGCGCTGCTCGCCTCACTGGCGGCCGACTGCCACAGCCCGGTCGCGGCGCTCGCCTCGCTGTCGGGCGAGATGCTGACGCTGCGCGCCGAATTGCTGGCCGAGGACGGATCGTCGCGGGTCGGCGGCTGGGTCGAGGGGGCGCTGGACGAGGAACTCGGCGCGCGGCTGGCCGTCGATCTGCTCGAACGCGCGGCCCCCGAAGTCCGCCGCCTGTTCGCCGGGGGCTGAGCCCATGGCCGTCGTCGTCGTCCGGCCAGAGCCCGGCCACGCCGCGACGATCGCCGCCCTGCGCGAGGCGGGGCTGGACGCCATGTCGCTGCCGTTGTTCGCGGCGCATGCGGTCGAATGGACGCCGCCCGAACCCGACACGTTCGATGCGCTGCTCTTCACCAGCGCACAGGGGGTGCGACTGGCAGGATCGGCGCTCGATCCGCTGCGTCATAAGCCCGTGATCGCGGTCGGCCCCGCCACGGCCGCCGCCGCACGGGAGGCCGGGCTGTCGGTGGTGCTGACCGGCACGCAGGACGCCGCGTCGGTCGTCGCCCAAGCCCGGACGCAGGGCTATACGCGGCTGCTTCATCTGGCGGGCCGCGACCGGGTGGAGACGGGGGCGATGACCCGCATCGTCTATGCTGCCGATGCCGTGGCCGTCGCGCCGGATGCGATCGCCGCACTGGCGGGGCAGATCGTGCTGCTCCACTCCGCCCGCGCCGCCGCGCGGCTGGCCGAACTGGTGGATCAGGCAGGCATGTCCCGCGCCGCCGTCGCGCTGGTCGCGATCAGCGGCAGGACTGCGGCGGCGGCAGGTCTGGGCTGGCGCGCGGTCGTCATCGCCGAGGGCCCACGCGACGATGCCATGGTCGCCGCCGCGCGGGCGTTGACCGGAGCCGCCGCCACGGGGATAAGCGGGGCATGAACAATTTCGCGCCTTCCGACCGACCGCCGACGCGCGGCCCCCGAAAGGGCGCGATCGTCGCGCTGGTCGTGATCGCCTTCGTCGCGGGCATCCTGCTGATGGCCTATGCCATGCGCAACCTGTCCTGGTTCAACACCAATGGCACCGCGACGCAGGCCGTCACCGCCAAGCCCGGCGGCACCGGCGGCACCGTGAAGGAAGCGCCGCGCACCGATCCCATGGCGTTGGCCACGCGCGAGGCGCAATTGGCCGCGCAGCTCGCCGCGCTGGAGACGCGCGCTGCCACGCTGTCCAACGATGCCACGGCAGCCGGTGCGCAGGCGGGCCGCGCCGAATCGATCTTGGTCGCCGCCGCCGCGCGTCGCGCGGTCGATCGCGGCCAGCCGCTCGGTTATCTGGAAGAGCAGCTTCGCACCCGCTTCGGCACCAGCGAACCGCGCGCCGTCGCCGTCCTGATCGCCACCGCGCGTCAGCCGGTCACGCTGGAGACGCTGCGCCAGGGGCTCGACACGCTGGCGCCCGAACTGGTCGTCAACGACCAGAATGGCTGGTGGGAAGGGCTTCGCCAGGAACTCGGTCGCCTGATCGTGATTCGTGAGGCGACCGCCCCCTCGACCAATCCCAGCGAGCGGCTGGCGCGGGTCCGCCGCCTGCTCGACGGCGGACAGGTGGACCTCGCACGGGCCGAGGTGGCGCGCCTGCCCGGTGCCGCCGCCGCGCAGGCCTGGCAACAGGCGGCGCTGCGCTATGTCCGCGCGCGCCAGGCGCTCGACCTGATCGAGAATGCCGCGCTCGTCACCCCACCCGCTCCCCCGCCTGCACCGATCGTGACGACCCCGGTCCCGGGCACCCCGCCCGCCGATACGCCGGAGGCGACCACCGCCCAGGCCGCGCCGCAGACCGCACCAGCCGCCGCCGCGCCGACCATCTGAATCGCTGTCCATCCGGGAAATTCCCGGATGCCGCCCCGCGGTCACGCGGTACAAAGATTATTGTGATGTCGGCGTCGCTTAGCACCCCTCTGGCACCCCGACCGGCCGAGCCCGCGAGGCCCGGCCGGTTTTCCCTCGGTGTCTTCCTGCCCGACCAGGGGGATTGGCTGGCGCTGGCGCTTTATGCGGTGGGGTTCGCCGCCATGCACCGGCTGGCAGCCTATTGGGGCGGCAGCGGCTTTTATTCGCTCTGGTTTCCGGCGGCCGGGCTCCGGCTGGCACTGCTATGGCGGCGGGGGGCGCGGCTGACCCCGGCGATCGCGCTGGTCGAGATCGCGGTCGACGTCACCCTGACCCCGGCCGTGCTGGCGGGCGTTCCCTGGACGGTCGCCGTCTGGGGTATCGCGCGCCCGGTGCTGGCGTACGGCGCGACGATCGCCGCGATCGGCTGGTTGGCGGAGCGGCGGGGGGCCGCGCTTTTGACCGCGCCGATGCCATTGGGCCTGGCGCTGGTGCTCGCCCCGCTGGTCGCGACGCTCAGCGCGGTGCCGCAGGCGCTGACCAGCCCCGAACTGACCGGCGTGACCGGCCCGCGCGAAATCGTCGTGTCGCTTGCCGCCTTTGCGGTCGGTGATCTGCTCGGCACGCTGTTCATCGCGCCACCGCTCTTGTGGATCGCCGATGCGGTGGCGGGCCGGGCGCGCTGGCGCTGGCCACTGCCTTCGATCCTAGCCGGAATCGAGACGGCGGGCGTGTTGGGCCTCGGCATCGGGCTGGCCGAGCTGCTCGCGCGCGCCGGGCTGGGGATGCAGCCCGCGCCGGTGCTGGTCGCGGTGGCGTGGATCGGGTTGCGCTTCGGGCGCGCCGCCGCCTGGGGCGCGCTGCTCGTCGTGGTGCTGCGTGTCCTGCCCGATACGGCGGGGGCGATGGACACGCCCGAGCGGTTGCAACGGCATCTGGCGCTCGCGACCATCGTCGTCGCGGGTTATCTGGCGGGCAGCTTCGCCGATGCACAGACGACCGCGCGGGCCATGCTGGAGCGGCGCGACCGGCTGCTGTTCCAAGCGGAACGGCTCAAGACGCTGCGCGCCATGTCGGTGGCGGTGATCCATGAGGTCAGCCAGCCGCTGTCCACCCTGGCGATCGAGGCGCGCCACCTGCACCGGCTGACCGCCGGGCGCGGGGACGAGATCGCGGACGGTGCGGCCCTGATCGATCGCAAGGCGGAGCATCTCGCGACGCTGATCCGCCGCCTGCGCCGGTTCGGTGGCCATGCCGAGGGCGCGCCGCAGCCGCTGGCGCTGACCGCGCTGATGGACATGGTGGCGACGCTGGCGAAAGCGGAGGCGCGCGAGGCGGGCGTCGCCCTGTCCATCGCGCCGGTCGATCCGGCCTGGCAGGTGATGGCGCAGGAGGTCGAGCTGGCGCAGGCGGTGATGAACTTGGTCCGCAACGCCGTGCAGGCGGCGCAGGGCGACGCCATGCCCGATCCCGTCCTGGTCGACGTCACCGCCAACACGGCGCAGGTCGTCATCCATGTCGTCAACCGCGCCCCCGTCCCCCCGGTGGTACGCGACGGCATGGGCATCGGCACCCATGTCGCGCGGGCCATCGTCGAGGCGCATGGCGGCACGTTGATCCGTACGCATGGCGCGGACGGCATGGTCCATGCCGCGCTTTCGCTTCCCCTGATCGAGTCGCGTTGATGCCCGTTCGCTCCCTTGCCCCGCTGATGCCCATGACCGAATCCCCTGCCATGGTCCACGTACTGGACGACGATGCCGATCTGGGCGCGGCGGTGGCGCGGATGCTGGCGCGGCAGGGCTTCGTGACCCAGGCGTTCGATGATCCCGCCGCCTTACTGGCCGCCTATCCCGACCGCACCGCCCATGCCGTCGTCACCGATGTGATGATGGGCGAGTGGCATGGTTTCGCCTTTGCCGAGCGTCTGCGTGCGCTCGACCCGCATGTCGCGATCCTGTTCATGACCGCCTGGCCGAGCGCGGCGCACGCGGTCGACTCGGTTCGGCTGCACGGCGGGATCGATTATCTCGACAAGCCGATCGATGAGGCCCGCCTGTGCGCGTCGCTGCGCGAAGGCGTTGCCTGGTCGATGGAGCGGCGTGCGGCGGCGCGGCGGCTGGGCGACCTGTCGCCGCGCGAACGGCAGGTGTTCGACCTGATGGTGCAGGGCCATGGCAACAAGGCGATGGCCGGGCTGCTCGGCCTGTCGCCCAAGACGATTGAGGATCACCGCGCCGCCGTGTTCCTGAAGACCCAGACGCAGAGCGTGGCGCAGCTGATCGCGCTGTCGCGCTGACGCCGCTGCATATAGGGGAGCGGGCCGGTGCCGCACTGATCCAGTTCCACTGGATCAGATTCTGACGCCGCCGCCTTGCGATGAAGCGAGGAGCCGGGCGCCGCGGCCACGCGTTGACGGACATGGATTTTGTCGGAGGCCTTGCCGTGATTCGTTCCGCCCCGCGCCTACCCCACTGGCTGGCAGGTACACTTTTACTGCCGCTCGCCGCCTGTGGTGGCGGTGCAAGCAGCGAGCCCGAGCCGGAGCGCAACGCGGTAGCGGCCGCACCGACTTCGACGCCGGTTGCCAGCCCCTCGCCCGCGCCCGCCAAGACCGGCGGCCGGAGCGAACCCGTCTCCATCCTGTCCTGCTCGGCCGATCGCGGCGATGCGGCGGCGCGGAAGCTGGTGAAGATCTGCACCTCGGTCTCGCCCGCCACTCATCCGCCGTGCAACGCGGTCAATAGCTGCGCGATGATCGAGGACGAGATCGCCCGGTCCTGCGCGCTGATGGGCGACGACGCGGCCGGGACGCCCGGCTGCGAGGTCGATCCCAAGAGCGACGCGGCGGCGGCCGATGTCGTCCGGCGCTATTATGCGGCGATCAACGCGCATGACTATAGCACCGCCTGGATCCAGTGGGGCCAAGACGGTCGCCCGGGCCAACGCTTTGCCGATTTCCAGAAGGGCTTTTCCCATACCCGCGCGACCAGCGTGACGATCGGCCGGATGGCGCCCAGCGAGGGGGCGGCGGGCTCGGTCTATGCGACCGTGCCGGTGACGGTCGACGCGCAGCTCGACAATGGGCGGCAGCAGCGCTTCGTCGGGCAATATGTGGTGCGACGGGTCAACGACGTGCCGGGGGCGAGTGCGGACCAGCTGCGCTGGCATATCGATTCGGCGACGCTGAAACCGGCGGCAGGCTGATCGCCGCGCGTTTCCTGGAAGCCGAGGAAATGGCCCTGGTGGCATAGCGCGGAACGTGCACTTTGACTTCGCTCAGTGCGAACGGAGCTTAGAGCATGATGACATGAGATGAACTCACCCCTCCCCTTCAGGGGAGGGGCTCTCCTTGGCTCGACGCAACGTCATCACGGTCTAGGGTATCGGTCCTCTCCCAACCTCCGTTCGGCCTGAGCGCAGTCGAAGGCCAAGCCCGACGCTCGCCCTTAAATCGGATGCCCCTCGGTATCGCGCAGCACCTCGCGCCGTCCGACATGGTCCGGGCGGCCGACGATGCCGTCGGTTTCCATCCGCTCGATCAGCCTAGCCGCCGAATTGTAGCCGATCCGCAACTGCCGCTGGAGCCAGGAGGTCGAGGCCTTCTGGCTCTCGCACACCAGCTGGATCGCGGCGCGGTACTGCTGATCCTCGGCCGAATCCTCGCCGGTCGGCGCGCCGTCGAGCGCAAAGCTTTCGGCTGGTTCCTCGGTGACCGAGGAGATATAGTCGGGCTGTCCCTGCGCGCGCCAGTGATCGGCGACGCGGTGCACCTCGTCATCCGAGACGAAGGGGCCGTGGACGCGCACGATCCCCTTCCCGCCGGGCATGTAGAGCATGTCGCCACGCCCCAGCAGCTGTTCGGCCCCCTGCTCACCCAGGATGGTGCGCGAGTCGATCTTCGAGGTGACGTGGAAGCTGATGCGCGTCGGCAGGTTCGCCTTGATGACGCCGGTGATGACGTCGACCGACGGCCGCTGCGTCGCCATGATGAGGTGGATGCCCGCCGCACGCGCCTTTTGCGCCAGCCGCTGGATCAGGAATTCGACCTCCTTGCCCGCCGTCATCATCAGGTCGGCCAGCTCGTCGACGATCACGACGATCTGCGGCAGCGGTTCGTATTCGAGCTTTTCCTCCTCATAGACCGGCTGGCCGGTCTCGGGGTGATAGCCGGTCTGGACCTTCCGCCCCAGGGGCTGGCCCTTCGCCTTGGCCGCCCTCACCTTGTCGTTAAAGCTGGCGAGACTGCGCACGCCGACTGAGGACATTTGGCGATAGCGGTCCTCCATCGTCTCGACCGCCCATTTCAGCGCGCGAACCGCCTTGGCCGGATCGGTGACGACCGGCGAGAGGAGATGCGGAATGTCGTCATACATCGACAGTTCCAGCATCTTGGGGTCGATCATAATCATCCGGCACTGCTCGGGCGTCAGCCGGTAGAGCAGCGACAGGATCATGCCGTTGAGGCCCACCGACTTGCCCGAACCCGTCGTACCCGCGACCAGCAGATGGGGCATGGGCGCAAGGTCGGCGACCACCGAGTCGCCCGCGATATTCTTGCCCAGGATGATGGGGAGCTGCGCGGCCTGATCGGCGAAGCTCTGCGACGCAACGAGTTCGTGAAGCGACACCATCTCGCGCTTGGGATTGGGCAGTTCGATGCCGATGACGTTGCGCCCCGGAATCACCGCGACGCGCGCCGAGATGGCCGACATGTTGCGCGCGATATCGTCGGCCAGCGCGATGACGCGATTGGCCTTGATGCCCGGCGCGGGCTCCAGTTCGTACATGGTCACGACCGGGCCGGGGCGCACCTCGACGATCGAGCCCTGGACGCGGAAATCGTCGAGGACATTCTCCAGCAGGCGCGCATTGCGCTCCAGCGCGGCCTTGTCGATCTGCCCGGCGGGCGAGGGTGGCGCGGGCGTCAGCAGATCGAGGCCGGGCAGCTGATAGGGTGCGTCGCGGTCGGCGGCGGTCTTCGGTTTGGCGGGGGCGGGCGCGATCTGGCGGTCGGCGATGACCGGCGCGGGGCGATCCTCACGCACCGGCACCGCCTTGCGCGCCAAGGTCAGCGGCTCTTCGTCCTCGTCTTCGACGTAGAGCGCCTCGTCCTCGTCGTCCCAGGGCAGCCCCTCGCCATCCTCGCTCACCGCACGACGGCGACGCAGCCGCGCCAGGCCCCGCTCGGCGATGTCGAGTTCCAGGCTGCGGCCCCAGATCAGCGCACCGCCCAGCCCGAAGGCCAGTCCGATCGCCACCGATCCCCAGGTGACGACCGCCGCCTGCCCCGAAAATTCCAGCGCCCAGCGGACCAGCCCCGCCACCGACAGCCCGATCACGCCGCCCCATCCGGCGGGCAGCGCGAGCACCGCCGAGTCGGACACGAAGGATAGGGCACAGGCCATCAGCGCGACGCCGAGCACCGCCTGGCGCAGCATCTTCACCCAGCGGCCCGCCGGACGATCACGCCACAGCCGGGTCGCGATGATCGGCCCGACGGGAAGGATCAGCGCGACGGCGGGTCCGAACAGGGTCAACGCAATATCCGCGATCCATGCGCCGGGATGCCCCATCCAGTTGGCCGGGGCCGCGCCCGAGGCGGTGTTGAGCGCCGGATCGCTCGCCCGGTAGCTGGCGAGCGCCAATACCAGCATCAGCGTCACGGCAAACAGGATGAGCGCGGCGACCAGCGCACCGCTGCGCACCGCCCCCGCCTTCACCGTCTCGCGCCATAAAACCGGCTGCGCGCGGCTGGCCATGGATCGTGTCCTTCAGGAATGTCCGAAAATATGGGAAAATTCATCGCCCCTGACAGTTGCTACGTCAAGGCGCGAGGGGGTGATCCCCGCATTGTTAGGCAGCCTGCGAAGGGCTAGGAGCATTCCCATGGATAGCGATGTCATCATCCTCGGCGGCGGTCTGGTCGGCGCGACCCTGGGCGTCGGTCTGGCCGCGCACGGCCTTTCCTCGATCATCATCGATCCCGCCGATCCGGCGGTGGTCCTGGCCCCCGGCTTCGACGGACGCGCCTCGGCCGTCGCTTCGGCCAGCTGGCGGATGCTCGACGCGATCGGAATCGGTGCGAAGCTGGCGGGCAAGGGCTGCGAGATCCGGCATATCCGGGTCAGCGACGGGCTGGAGCCGGGCAAGCTCGATTTCATCCCCGACGCCGATGACGGCGCGCTGGGCACGATGTTCGAGAACAAGCTGCTGCGCCGCGCGATTCATGAGACGGCGAACGAGGCCGAACTGGTCGACCTGCGCATGCAGACCCGCGCGACGCATGTCGAACGTGGCCCCGCGGGCGTCACCGCGACCTTAAGCGACGGCAGCACCGTCCGTGCGCCCCTGCTGGTCGCCGCCGAAGGCCGCCAGTCGCCGACCCGCGACGCGGCGGGAATCAAGGTCGCGCGCTGGTCCTATGACCACAAGGCGATCATCAGCGCCTTCCACCACGAGGCGAGCCACGAGAATATCGCGTTCGAGATCTTCTATCCCACCGGCCCCTTCGCCCTCCTGCCCCTGCCCGATGACGAGATCGGGCATCGCTCGGCGATCGTCTGGTCGGTGTCGGGGCGTGACGGCGATGCGATGCTCAAACTGTCCGACCGCGCCTTCCTGGCCGAGGTGGAGAAGAGCATGGGCGGGTTCCTGGGCAAGCTGTCCCACGCCTCGCCACGCTCGGCCTATCCGCTGGGCTTCCACCGCGCCGCGACGATGACGGGCGAGCGGCTGGTGCTGGTCGGCGACTCGGCGCATGGCATCCATCCGATCGCGGGCCAGGGCGTAAACCTGGGCTATCGCGACGTCGCCGCGCTGGTCGAGGTGCTGGTCGAGGGCAAGCGCACCGGCCTGGACCTGGGCGATGCTGCGCTCCTCCAGCGTTATCAGCAGTGGCGCGGGCTCGACACGCTGATGGTGTCGGTCGCGACCGACAGCTTCAACCGCATCTTCAGCGTGCCCGGCAAGACCGCCAGCGCGATCCGGCGGCTGGGCATCACCGCGATCGATCATATCCCGCCGCTGAAGAACCGCTTCATGGCGGAGGCGCGCGGTGAAACGGGGCAGCTGCCCCGGTTGCTGCAAGGCGTCATGGTGTAAGTCGGAGAGGCTGGTCCGAAGAGTACCTGCCCTCCCCCACCCCCTCCCGCCTGCGGGAGGGGCGTGACATGAGGCGCGCATAGGGCCAGCCAAGAAGCGCTCCCCTCCCGCAGGCGGGAGGGGATGGGGGAGGGGAAGCCCCAGGCGACACGCACACGATGACAATTTGCGGATCCCCAAAGCCCTGTCCGGCGTTTCCGCTGCCATGATCCCTGGGCCTCATCATCCCACGCGCTCCACCCGTCCCCCCATTCGCGACAGCCGCCAGACCGGCGTCATACGAGGCATGATCGCCGCGTTGGCGATCGTAATGTTCACGCTCCTGCTCGGCTGGAGCGTCGGACACACGCTATCCCCCACCGACCGGGTCTTGCGCGCGGTGGCCGCGTCGACGGTGGCCGCCCTGTGGCTGGCGGCGGCAATCGGCCATGTCGCAACACTGCGCTTCGCCTCGCCCGCCGACATCGACGCGGCGGCGAGCGGTAGTGCCGATTCGCCGCGAGTCGCCATCGCGAACGCGGTACTCCGGAACACGCTGGAGCAGGTGGTGCTGGCAATCCCGGCCTATCTGGCGCTCGCCTGGGTGGTGGAAGGGTCGGGGGCGATGATCCCCTTGCTCGCCGCGCTGTTTTCGGTCGGGCGGACCTTGTTCTGGGCAAACTACGCGCACGGCGCGGCCGCGCGGGCGTTCGGCTTTGCCCTCACCTTCTATTCCAGCGTCGCGGCGCTGGTCATCGTGTTGGTGGCGTTGGTCGGAAGGCTCATCTGATCCTCCCCGGCACGGGGAGGTGGCAGGCCGCAGGCCTGACGGAGGGGGGCTTCTGTACAGGACGTCCTTTGCGGCACGCCCCTCCACCATGCTGCGCATGGTCCCCCTCCCCGCGAGCGGGGAGGATTTAAAGTTCGCGCGCTTCCTCGACCAGCATCACCGGCACGCCGTCGCGAATCGGATAGGCCAGCCCGGCCGCCTGCGACACCAGCTCTTGCGCAGCCTCGTCATAGCGCAACGGGGTCCGCGTCACCGGGCAGACCAGGCGTTCGAGCAGCCACGGGTCCAGACTCATTGCAACGTCACCCGATCCTCGCCGTCATGGCGACCGAAAAACTGCATCAGCTGGATGATGAGTTCGGCGCGCTGTTCCAGGTCGGGTGCCTCCAGCAGCGCCTGCTTGGCCGCCACGTCGAACGGCGCGATCTGGGCGATGCCGTTGACCAGGCTCTCGTCGTCCAGCCGCCCGACCGCATCCCAGTCGACCGCATAGCCCTGCAAGTCGGCGAAGCGCCGCGATTCCTGCTCCAGCGAGGCGCGGCGGCCGAGCGACAGCAGATCCTCGTCGATCACCGGCAGCAATTCGGCCTCGACCTGGCGGAACGGCGTCGTCACCTCCAGCTCACGGACGATGCGGAACAGCGATACGCCCTCCAGCACAAGGTTGTAGCGGCCATCCTCCATCGCCTCGACCTCGGCGATGCGGCCGACACAGCCCATCTGGTAGAGGCTGGGCGTATCGCCGTCGCCCGAGGGCTGGACCATGCCGATCCGTCGGTCGCGTGCCATCGCGTCGGAGACGAGCGCCCGGTAGCGCGGCTCGAAGATGTGCAGCGGCATCGGCATCCCGGGAAAGAGGATCGCGCCCGCCAGCGGAAAGATCGAGAGCCGCGCCATGCGCTTACCCGAACAGGATGGCGGACAGGCGCCGCCGCTGCTGCGAGACCCAGGGATCGGTCATGCCGACCACCTCGAACAGCTTGAGGAGTTGCTGCCGCGCGGCATCCTCGTTCCAGCCGCGATCGGCCGCAACGATATGGAGGAGGTTGTCCGCCGCGCCGTCGCGGTCGCCCGCGCCCATCTGCGCATTGGCCAGCGCGAAGCGCTTTTCGTGATCGTCGGGGTTGGCCGCGACCTCGGCCGCAAGACCCGCATAGTCCGCCGCCGGAGGGGCCGAACGGGCGAGCGCGATGGCGGCGATGGCCCGGTGAATGGCGGGGTCGTTCGCCAGCGCCTCGGGAAGCGCCTCTGCGGCCGCCTCGGCCTCGGCGACCTGACCGGCGGCGAGCAGTGCGCGGATATGGCCTGACAGCACGGCGGGATGCTCGGGCGCCATGTCGAGCAGCTGCTGGAAGATCGACACCGCGCGGGGCGCGTCACCGGCCTCCAGCACCTCCTCGCCCATCGCGATCAGCGGCTCCAGCTCGGCGGCCGCGTCCGCCGCCTCCGACTGGATCGGCAGTTGCTTGAGCAGCTGGTCGAGCATCGTGCGCAGCGCGCTTTCGGTGCGCGCGCTGGTCAAGTCGGCGACCAGCTGGCCCTGGAACATCGCATAGACGGTCGGGATCGAGCGGATCTGGAATTGGTTGGCGATGAACTGGTTCTTGTCGGTGTCGATCTTGGCCAGCACGACGCCCTTGTCGGCATAGGCCTCCGCCACCTTCTCCAGCGTCGGGCCCAGCGCCTTGCACGGCCCGCACCATTCCGCCCAGAAGTCCAGGATGACCAGCTTGGTCATCGACGGCTCGACGACATCGCGGCGGAAGGCGGTGACGGCTTCCTTGTCGGCGGGCGACATTCCCAACGTGGCCAAAAGACGCTCCTTTACGTGTTGCTCGGCCCTATGTGGGCGAGGCGGGGCGGTAATGAAAGGTGGCGGCGTAAATCAGCCGTTCAGCCGCGCGATCGTCCGCTCGTGCCCGATCAGCGGGAGAAGCGCCGCCATGTCCGGCCCCTGCGCACGGCCGGTCAGCGCGAGTCGCAGCGGCAGGAACAGCGTCTTGCCCTTTCGCCCGGTCGCGTCCTTCAACGCGGCGGTCAGCGCGTGCCAGGGATCACCCGCCCAGTCGATCTGGCCTGCGACCTCGGCCGCCTGCGCCAGATAGGCGCGGTCCTCCTCGGCGGGTTCGGGCGCGTCGACCGGCCCTTCGATCACCTGCCACCAGTCGGCGGCCTCCGCGACGGTGTTGAGGTTCGGGCGCACCGCCTCCCATTCCGCCGCGCCCATGCCGGTCGGCAGCCGGTCGGCGACGGCCTCATACGGCGTCTGGTGGAGGATTCGCGCGTTCAGCTGCGCCAGTTCCGCCTCGTCGAAGCGCGCGGGCGCGCGGCCGAAGCGGGCAAAGTCGAACCCGGCGATCAGCGGCGCCATGTCGGCGACCGGCTCGACCGGATCGCTGGTCCCGATCCGCGCGAGGAGCGCGCGCACCGCCTGCGGCTCGATCCCTTGTCCACGGAAGTGATCGACGCCCAACGAGCCGAGTCGCTTGGACAACTTGCCCTCATGGCCGGTCAGCAACGCGGCATGGGCAAAGCGCGGCAGCTCCGCCTCCAGCGCCTGGAACATCTGAATCTGCAGCGCGGTGTTGGAGACGTGATCCTCGCCCCGCACCACCTGGGTCACGCCCATGTCGATATCGTCGATCACGGAGGGGAGCATATAGAGCCATGTCCCGTCGGCGCGGCGGATGACGGGATCGCTCATCGTCGCGGGGTCGAAGCGCTGAGGCCCGCGCACCGCATCGTCCCATTCGATCGCTGCACCATGGTCGAGCTTGAAGCGCCAGTGCGGACGGACGCCTTCGGCCTCCAACTTGCCGCGGTCTTCCTCGGTCAGGGCTAGCGCGGCGCGGTCGTATACCGGCGGCAGGCCCCGCCCGAGTTGAATCTTGCGCTTCAGGTCGAGTTCCTGTGCGCTCTCATAAGCGGGGTACACATGGCCGCTCGCGACCAGCTCGGCAAAGCGTGTCTCGTACAGCGCGAAACGCTCGGATTGACGGACTTCGCTATCGGGGTTCAGCCCCAGCCAGGCCAAATCCGCCCGGATCGCCTCGACATAGCGCTCCTCGCTCCGCTCGGCATCGGTGTCGTCGATGCGCAGCAGGAAGCGCCCGCCGGCCTTTTGCGCATATATCCAGTTGTGCAGCGCGGTGCGGATATTGCCAACATGCAGCCGCCCGGTGGGCGAAGGAGCGAAACGGGTCACGGTCATGACCGCCGCCATAATCGGGGAATCACCTTTGCGCTATTGTGACAGCGCGATTAAGGGGGCGAGCATCACTGGGCTGTCTGCGGGGACGGGGTACAACCATGAAATTGATGACCGGCAATTCGAACCTGCCGCTGGCGAAGGCGATCTCCTCCTATCTGGAGGTGCCGCTGACCGAGGCGCTGGTGCGCCGCTTCGCCGATGAGGAAATCTTCGTCGAGATTCAGGAAAACGTCCGCGGCGAGGACGTGTTCGTGATCCAGTCGACCGGCTATCCGGTCAACGACAACCTCATGGAACTGCTCATCATGATCGACGCGCTGAAGCGTGCGTCGGCCAGCCGCATCACCGCGGTCATCCCCTATTTCGGCTATGCGCGCCAGGACCGGAAGCCCGGCCCGCGCACGCCGATCTCGGCCAAGCTGGTCGCCAACCTCATCACCGTCGCGGGCGCCGATCGCGTCCTGTCGGTCGACCTGCATGCCGGGCAGATCCAGGGATTCTTCGATATCCCGACCGACAATCTCTATGCCGCGCCGGTCATGTCGGCGGACATATTGGCGCGCTTCAAGAACGACAACCTGATGGTCGTGTCGCCCGACGTCGGCGGCGTGGTCCGCGCGCGCCAGCTCGCCAAGCGCCTCAACAACGCCCCTCTCGCCATCGTCGACAAGCGTCGCGAGCGTGCAGGCGAATCGGAGGTGATGAACATCATCGGTGACGTCGAAGGGCGCTTCTGCATCCTGATCGACGATATCGTCGACTCGGCGGGCACGCTGTGCAACGCGGCCGCCGCGCTGCGCCAAGCAGGGGCCGAGGACGTCGTCGCCTATGTAACCCACGGCGTGCTGTCGGGTGGCGCGGTGGCGCGAGTCGACGGCTCGGAACTGCGCGAGCTGGTCATCACCGACTCGATCGGCAACCACGAATCGATCAGCGGCACCGGCAAGATCCGCCACCTGCCCATCGCTCCGCTGCTGGGCGAGGCGATCAAGCGGATCGCCGACGAGACGAGCGTTTCGAGCCTGTTTGATTGATGTTTTGACGGGGCCAGCCGCGTATGTTTCGCTGGCGGCGAGCCCCCACCCCAAACCCCTCCCCCCTCCGGGAGGAGGGGCTTAGATAAGGCGTATGCCAGTTGGTCGAAGCACGCCCCTCCCGCAGGCGGGAGGGGATGGGGGAGGGCTGGACCTAGGCGAGATGCTCGCGACCACCCAGTCTAAAATTGTCAGCGATTCCCCAGGCTAACGATATGCTCGAACACCGCGGGATGAAGCGGCTTCGAGAAGGCACAGCCATATTTGAACCGATCGCGCCACGCGATCACCGCCTCCAGCGGGGCAAGACCCGGCAGGGTCAACCAGACGATCGTGCCCGGCCACAGCGTGAAGCTGGTCTCGGCGCGAAAGCCCTCGGGCGACAGGTCGACCACGTCGATCTCGAACCGGGTCTGCCCCTTGTCGCGCAGATGCGCGCGCATCCGCACCGCATGACGCAGCGAGCGACGTAGTTCCTGGCCGGGGACCGGCTCGAATGGCGGTGTGAAGACCGGTTTTTCCATAACGCTCCCCTTAAGCCACAAGAAGGTTACTTTTCCGCCAACGCCCGTTCGCGATCAACATCCGCGGCGACGCCCACGGGGCGGCGGACCCCGGCGCGCGAACGACGCTTCAACTCGGCCTTCAGGTCCTCGGGTTTTGGGGCGACCAGAAAGCCGAAGCTGACCGTGCCTTCCTTGGTTTCCACCACATGATGCAGCCGGTGCGCCTGGATGATGCGCTTCATATAATCCGACTTGGGCAGATAGCGCGTCGGCAACCTTTTATGGACGATGATGTCGTGAAAGCCGAAATAGATCGCGCCGTAAGCGGCGATCCCCGCGCCGATCCAGGTAAAGCCCGGCCACCAGCCCAGCTGCACCCCGCCCAGGATCATCACGAAGGACGGCACGGCGAAGATCGCCGCATAGAGGTCGTTCAGCTCCCAGTTGCCGGTGCGCGGGCGGTGGTGGCTTTCGTGCAGGAACCAGCCCGGCCCGTGCATGATCCAGCGGTGCGCGGCATAGGCGAACCCCTCCATGAAGATCACGGTGCCGAGAAACAGAAGAATGCCGAAAGCCCAGTTCATCGAGTCGCCATAACCCATCCGCGATGATTTTGCTTCCTATTCCGTCGGTCGCGCGGATCGAACGGTCTGACGTCGCATAAATCGCACTTGCATTGCATTTGCATTAACGCCGTTTCGGGGTGGATTTGTCCGCACGGCTGTGCTTTAGCCGCACCCAATTTCCCTAGAACCACCCGAGAGGCGGAAGGCTAGCGCATGAACATCCACGAATATCAGGCCAAGGAATTGCTCGCCAAGTTCGGCGTGCCCGTCCCCGCCGGCTTCGCCGCGATGACCGTCGAGGAAGCCGTCGAGGCATCGTCCAAGCTCCCCGGCCCGCTCTACGTCGTCAAGGCGCAGATCCATGCGGGCGGCCGCGGCAAGGGCAAGTTCAAGGAACTCGGCCCCGACGCCAAGGGCGGTGTCCGCTTGGCCAAGACCGCCGAGGAAGTCCGTGCGCACGCCACCGACATGCTGGGCAACACGCTGGTCACCATCCAGACCGGCGACGCGGGCAAGCAGGTCAACCGCCTGTACGTGACCGACGGCGTCGACATCGCGAAGGAATTCTACCTCGCGCTGCTCGTCAACCGCGCGACCGGCCGTGTCTCGATGGTCGCCTCGACCGAGGGCGGCATGGACATCGAAACCGTGGCGCATGACACGCCCGAGAAGATCCACTCGATCGACATCGACACCGCGACCGGCTTCATGCCGCATCACGGCCGCGCCGTCGCCGCCGCGCTGGAGCTGACCGGCGACCTCGCCAAGCAGGCGCAGAACGTCGCCGCCAAGCTGTACGACGCGTTCCTGGGCACCGATGCCGAGCAGATCGAGATCAACCCGCTCGCCGTCACCGAGGACGGCAAGCTGATGGTGCTCGACGCCAAGGTCGGCTTCGACGGCAACGCCATGTTCCGTCACAAGGACCTGATGGAACTGCGCGACACCACCGAAGAAGACGCGATGGAGCTGGAGGCGTCGAAGTACGACCTGGCGTACATCAAGCTCGACGGTGACATCGGCTGCATGGTCAACGGCGCCGGCCTCGCCATGGCGACGATGGACATCATCAAGCTGAACGGCATGTTCCCGGCCAACTTCCTCGACGTCGGCGGCGGCGCGAACAAGGAGAAGGTCACCGCGGCGTTCAAGATCATCCTGAGCGATCCGGCCGTGAAGGGCATCCTGGTCAACATCTTCGGCGGCATTATGCGCTGCGACATCATCGCCGACGGCATCGTCGCGGCCGCGAAGGAAGTGAACCTGCAGGTTCCGCTGGTCGTCCGCCTCGAGGGTACGAATGTCGAGAAGGGCAAGGAAATCCTCGCCAATTCGGGTCTCGCCATCGTCCCCGCCAACGATCTGGGTGACGCCGCCAAGAAGATCGTCGCCGAGGTGCAGAAGGTCGCGTAAGTCGCACCTTCGGCCCTGATGGACCGATTAAAGGGGCTCGGGCGGAAACGTCCGGGCCCCTTTCTCGTTGGTCGGGCTGAATGCTTGCGATGCACTCGCAAGGCCGCTTAAGACGGCGGCATGTTAGGCTGTTCAGCCGGGAAGGACCTGCGATGAAGATCGTCGTGCCCGTGAAGCGGGTGTTGGATTATAATGTGAAGCCGCGCGTGAAGGCGGACGGGACGGGCGTCGATCTGGCGAACGTGAAGATGTCGATGAACCCGTTCGACGAGATCGCGGTGGAAGAGGCGATCCGGCTGAAGGAGAAGGGGGCGGCTGCGGAAGTGGTCGTCGTCTCGATCGGCGAGCCGAAAGCGGCGGACACGCTTCGCACCGCACTCGCCATGGGCGCGGATCGGGCGATCCTCATCATCTCGGACCAGCCGGTCGAGCCCTTGGGCGTCGCCAAGCTGCTCGCCAAGGTGGTCGAGGAGGAACAGCCGGGTCTCGTGATCCTGGGCAAGCAGGCGATCGACGGCGACAACAACCAGACCGGCCAGATGCTGGCAGGCCTGCTTGGCTGGGCGCAGGGCACGTTCGCGTCGAAGGTCGAGATCGACGGTGAGAGCGCCAACGTCACCCGCGAGGTCGATGGCGGCCTGGAGACGGTTGCCCTCACGCTGCCTGCGATCGTCACCACCGACCTGCGCCTCAACGAGCCGCGCTATGCGTCTCTCCCCAACATCATGAAGGCCAAGTCCAAGCCGATGGCGACCAAGACCGCCGCCGACTACGGCGTCGACATCGCCCCCCGGCTGACGATCACGCACGTCGCCGAGCCCGGCAAGCGCCAGGCGGGCGTCAAGGTCGGCTCGGTCGACGAGCTGGTCGAGAAACTCAAAGCGCTGGGAGTGGCCAAGTGAAGACGCTGGTTTGGGTCGAGCATGACGGCGGGGCCGTCAAGGATGCCACGCTGGCGACCGTCACGGCGGCGTCGAAGCTGGGCGAGGTGCACCTGATCGTCGCGGGTCAGGGCGTCGATGGCGTCGCGCAGGCCGCGGCGAAAATCGCGGGCGTGGGCAAGGTCCATGTCGCCGACGATGCAGCCTACGCTAATGCGCTGGCCGAGAATGTCGCGCCGCTGATCGCTCAGCTGATGGGCCATCACGACGCGTTCCTCGCGCCGTCGACGACGACGGGCAAGAACATCGCCCCGCGTGTCGCCGCGCTCATCGACGTGATGCAGATCAGCGACATCCTGTCGGTCGAGGGACCGGACAGCTTCACCCGGCCGATCTATGCGGGCAACGCGATCGCCACGGTCAAGACCAGCGACAAGAAGCTGGTCCTGACGGTTCGCACCACCGCCTTCGAAAAGGCAGCAGCCGAGGGCGGCTCGGGTACGGTCGAGGCGGTCGCCTCTACGGGCGATGCCGCCAAGTCCCGCTTCGTCGGTGCGGAGAAGGCCGAGAGCGCGCGTCCCGAGCTGACCAGCGCCAAGATCATCGTCTCGGGCGGTCGCGCGCTGGGGTCGGAGGAGCAGTTCCACGCGCTGATCGACCCGCTCGCCGACAAGCTGGGCGCCGCCGTCGGCGCATCCCGCGCGGCGGTCGATGCGGGCTATGCCCCCAACGACTATCAGGTTGGCCAGACCGGCAAGATCGTGGCACCCGAAGTCTATGTCGCGGTCGGCATCTCAGGCGCGATCCAGCATCTGGCGGGGATGAAGGATTCGAAGGTCATCGTCGCGATCAACAAGGACGAGGATGCTCCGATCTTCCAGGTCGCCGATATCGGCCTGGTCGGCGACCTGTTCACCGTCGTGCCCGAGCTGACGAGCAAGGTCTGACCAACGATCCTCCCCGCTCGCGGGGAGGTGGCAGGCCGCAGGCCTGACGGAGGGGGCGGCCGCGAGGGACGTCCTTCGAGGAAGCCCCCCTCCACCACCGCTTCGCGGCGGTCCCCCTCCCCGTGTCGGGGAGGATTGATGCCTTCCCTTTCACGCTCATGCGCGCGACAGTCGCGGGCATGATCGGGCGTCATCTTCGCATCACCGGGCGCGTGCAGGGCGTCGGGTATCGTTACTGGTTCCTGGCCCGCGCCGAGTCGCTGGGACTGACCGGATGGGTGCGCAATCGCGCGGACGGTTCGGTCGAGGCGGTGATTCAAGGCCCCGACGCAGCCGTTACCCAGATGATCGTCGACGCCGCTGTCGGCCCGTCCACCGCTCGGGTCGATCTGGTCCTGCCGCATGACCATAAAGTCGACGCCACCCTCATCCGCTTCGAGCAGCGACCGACATGCTGATTGCGTTTCTGCTCGCCCAGGCCGCCGATCCCGCAATCTCGCGCCGAATCGATTCGGTCCTGGCGCGCGCACCGATCGTCGACGGGCATAACGACCTGCCCTGGGAATTGCGTGACTCGGATCTTCCCCCCGAATCGCCCGCGCTCACAAGCGGCACGGCCGCCCTGCCCCATCCGCTCCAGACCGACCTGCCGCGGCTGAAGCGCGGCGGGGTCGGCGGGCAATTCTGGTCGGTCTGGATTCCCGCCGATGTCACCGGCTCGCGCGCGGTCGAGATGACGCTGGAGCAGATCGACCGCGTCCATCGGCTGGTCGCGGCGCATCCCGACCGATTCGCCATGGCCCGCACCGCCGAGGATGTTCGCCGCCTGTCGCGCAGCGGCCGGATCGCCTCGCTGATCGGGGTCGAGGGCGGGCATCAGATCGACGGACGACTGTCGGTGCTGCGTCAGTACAAGGCGCTGGGCGCCGCCTATCTGACGCTCACCCATGGCCGAAGCCTGTCCTGGGCCGATTCATCGACCGATGCGCCGATCGCCAATGGGCTCAGCCCCTTTGGCCGGGCGGTGGTGGCCGAGATGAACCGGATCGGCATGATCGTCGATGTGGCGCATGTCTCCGACGCCACGATGGCGGCGGTGCTCGATAGCAGCAAAGCCCCCGTCATCGCCTCGCACTCGGACGCCCGTGCGCTGGCCGATACGCCGCGCAACATTCCCGACGCGCTGCTCCGCCGGATCGGGGCCGGTGGCGGCGTGGTGATGGTGAACTGCTACCCCGCCTTCCTGTCGAGCGACTGGCGCGCCTGGGACGCGAAGCGCACCGCCTATGCCCGGTCGATCGGTGTGCCCGCCAATGTCTATGACCCGCGCAGCCCGGCCCCGCTGATCGCCTGGGACGCCGCCAATCCGCCCCCGCGCGTGACGGCGGCGATGGTGGCCGACCATATCGAGCATATCGCCCGCGTGGCGGGACGCGGTGCGGTGGGCTTCGGAGGCGACTATGACGGGATCAACAGCACCGGGCCGGAGGGCATGACCGGCGTCGATGGCTATCCGCTGGTGCTGGCCGAACTGGTCCGGCGCGGGTGGAGCGATACGGACCTGATGGCCCTGACCCGCGGCAACATCCTGCGCGTGATGGAGCGGGTCGAGGCGGTGGCGAAAAGCCTCAGTGCGACAGTAGCGGACGACTCGATCGATCCGCTGGCGCGCTAGTCCCGCCGAAGCGCATCGCGATCAGCCAGATCGCAAACCCGCCCAGCGCCAGCCCGCAGCCGACATAGCCGGTCGAGGTCCAGCCCAGCCCGTTCGCGATCGCCAGACCACCCGCCCAGGGGCCGATCGCATTCGCGGTGTTGAACGCCGAATGGTTGAGCGCGGCGGCCAGCCCCTGCCCCTCGCCCGCCACGTCCATCAACCGGGTCTGGAGCACGGTGCCCAGCGCCCCTCCCAGCCCGATCGCAAAGACGAGCGGCAGGATTGTCCACAGGCTCTGCGCCGCCAGCGGATAGAGCGCCAGCATCGCCGCCGACCAGAGCAGCAGCCCCCCGGCGGTCGGCATCAGCGCTCGGTCGGCGAAGCGCGGCACGACGATATTCCCGATCGTCATGCCCAGCCCGAACACGGCGAGCACCAGCGGGATCATCGCCGCCGACGCGCCCGTCACCTCGGTCAGCGTCGCCGCCAGATAGGTGTAGACCGCGAACATGCCGCCAAAGCCGATCGCACCGATGGCGAGCGTCAGCCAGACCTGGCCCTTGCTCAACGCGTCCAGCTCGCGGCGGATGGTCGCGCCTTCGTCCGGCCGGTCATGCGGGGCGGCGATGGCGACCAGCGTCGCGGTCAGCAGCGCAAGGGCGGCGACGACCCCGAACACCCAGCGCCAGTTGAGCCACTGGCCCAGTATCTGCGCCAGCGGCACGCCGATGACGGTCGCCACCGTCAGCCCCAGCATGATCCGCCCGACCGCCATGGTCCGCCGGTCATCGGGGACGAGCGAGGCCGCGACCAGCGCCGCGATCCCGAAATAGGCGCCGTGCGGCAGCCCGCTGAGGAATCGGAAGACCAGCATCCAGTGATAATCGGGCGCCATCGCCGACAGGCCGTTGCCGATCGCGAACATCAGCATCAGCGCGATCAGCAGCGTGCGCCGTGCGAGCTTGGCCGACAGCACGGCGAGCAGCGGCGCGCCCACCACCACGCCCAGCGCATAGGCGCTGATGACATGCCCCGCCGTCGGCGCATCGATGCCCAGCCCGACCGCGATGTTGGGCTCCAGGCTCATCGCGGCGAACTCGGTCGTGCCGATCGCAAAGCCGCCCACCGCCAGCGCGGTATGGACGATACCGGGGGGAAATGTCCGGGCCATGGGGATATCCTTTCGCCGCCCGATATGTTGCACCGCAGCACGGAGTGCAACCATAGCCCTGCATTCGTCCACGAAATCAAAGATATGGTCGAAACCGATCCGTGGCGCGGGCGCGATCGTGCCAAAAAGGGCAATCGCCGCCGTTGAAACCGCCATTTTGGACAGGCAAGCTGCCCCCCGGCAAAGGGGAGATTGCCGAATGGGCGGGATCATCGGGGGGATCGATATCGCCGCACGCGAGCTGTTGCTGTTCGCGGGTGCGGGATTGCTGATCGGCGGGCTGGACGACCTGCTGGTCGACCTTCTCTATCTGGCGCGGCGTGTGAAAGCCGGTCGCAAGGGGCAAATTCGCCTTGACCAGCTGCCCGTCCCAGGGACGCCGGGACGCATGATCGTCTTCATCCCCGCCTGGGACGAGGCGGAGGTGATCGGCGCGATGCTGTCGACCGCGCTGGGGCGGTTCGAGCATGACGATTATCGCCTCTATGTCGGCCTGTATCCCAATGATCCGGCCAGCATCGCCGCAGCGGCCGATGTCGCGGAGATCGATGATCGCGTGCGGCTGGTCATCGGCGGCCGGGCGGGGCCGACGACCAAGGCGGATTGCCTCAACAATTTGTGGCACGCTCTGGCGCGCGATCAGGCGGTGGAAGGCTTTTCGGCCAAGGCGATCGTCCTGCACGATTCGGAAGATGTCGTGCATCCCGCCGAGCTGACCGTCTTCAACACGCTGATCGAAGGGCGCGCGGTCGTGCAGCTGCCCGTGCTGCCGCTGGTGGTGCCGGGATCGCGGCTGGTGTCGGGTCACTATGCGGACGAGTTTGCCGAAAGCCATAGGAAACAACTGGTTGTGCGGACCTGGATCGGCGCGGGCATGCCGCTGGCGGGCACCGGCTGTGCGATCGCGCCCGCCATGCTGGCCGAGATTGCCGAGCGGCGCGGCGGCGATCCGTTCGATGCGACCAGCCTGACCGAGGATTACGAGCTGGGCCTGCGCATCGCCGAACTGGGCGGCGAGGGGCTGTTCGCGCGCGTGACCGACCAGGCGGGTGGGATTGTCGCGGTGCGCGCCTTCTTCCCCGCCGATCTGGTGTCGGCGGTTCGGCAAAAGGCGCGGTGGATGACGGGAATCGCGCTGATCGGCTGGGACCGCACCGGCTGGGCCAGGCCGCTGGCGCTGGGCGATCACTGGTGGCGGCTGCGCGACCGGCGCGGGCCGCTCGCCATGCTGGTGCTGGCGGCGGCCTATCTGGGGCTGTTCGCCGATGCCGCGGCGATCGTGCTGCACGAGGCCGAGGGGGTGGCGATGCCCCCGCTCGATCCGGGTCTGTGCCTGTTGTTCACCGTCAATGCCCTGCTGCTCTGGTGGCGATTGAGCGTGCGGATGGTGTTTACCGGGCGGACATACGGCGCGCGGGAAGCCTTGTGGTCGCTGCCGCGCTTCATCGTCGGCAATTTCGTGGCGCTCGCCGCCGCACCGCGCGCGATGATGCGCTATCTGCTCGTCCTGCGCGGGCGGCCGGTGGTGTGGGACAAGACACGCCATGTCTTCCCGGACGTCTCGGTCCAGCCGTGAGCGGACGCCCGCTCCGCTTTCTGGGCGCGACGCTGGCGCTGTGGACGATGGGCCGGGTCGCCTTCCTGTTGCCGTCCCAGCCGGGGTTGGACGTAGCAAGCGTCGCCCCGATGGCGATGGCGGAGCCCCGGACGCTAGCCTTGACGCCCGCTCGCCCATCGCCGGTGCGGATGGCTCCGTTCCATCGACGCCCGGCATTATGGCCATCCAGCGCCATCGTCCCGCCCGTGGCGGTCGCTGCCGCCATGGCAGTTCCGGCGGTTCAGGTGGCGATCCCCGAAGCGGGCATGCCGTCTCTGTTGCCCCTCCCGATCATTCCGACCTCACCACCCCTGCCCGCCCCGCCCGATCGGTGGAGTGCCAGCCTGTGGGCGGTGGCCCGGCAGGGCGGGGGTGCGCTGCTCCCCGGCGGTCAGCTGGGCGGAACGCAGGCGGGCGTGCGAATCCTTCGCCGACTCGACCGGCACGGCGATCTGTCGGCGGGTCTTCGTCTGTCCGCGCCATCGCAAGGACCGGGGCGCGAAATGGCGGTGGGGCTCGACTGGCAGCCCGCCCGCCGCCTCCCCGTCCGGTTGATCGTCGAACAGCGGATCGCGCTCGATGCCGGGTCGGGTGGAACGGCGCTGCTCGCCGTGGCGGGCTATGGCCCACGCAATCTTGCGCCGGGTGTGACCGTCACCGCCTATGCCCAGGGCGGCATGGTGGCGCGCGGGACGGTCGAGCCCTTCGCGGACGGCGCGGCGCGGGTCAGCACATCGCTGACACCCGCGATCGACCTCGGCCTGGGCATTTGGGGCGGGGCGCAGCGGGATGCGCAGCGGCTGGATGTCGGCCCGACCCTGGGCATCGCCCTGCCTGTCGGTGATCGCCGGGTTCGCTTGTCGCTCGACTGGCGCCAGCGGGTGGCGGGGCGTGCCGCACCCGATTCCGGCCCCGCCCTCACCCTCGCGGGCGATTTCTGACGCTTCGACACTGTTCGGAAAGGCGCGTGCGTCTATAACGCGGGCGTGGACCTGTATCTTCCGATCGCCAACCTGTCGGTCAACGCGCTCGTCATCATCGCGCTGGGGGCGGGTGTGGGCCTGTTGTCGGGGATGTTCGGGGTCGGCGGCGGGTTCCTGACCACGCCGCTGCTCATCGTCTATGGCATTCCGCCGACCGTCGCCGCCGCCTCCGCGGCCAGCCAGGTGACGGGTGCGAGCGTCTCGGGCGTCTCGGCGCACTGGCGGCGCGGCGGGGTGGACGTGAAGATGGGCGGCGTGCTGGTCGCGGGCGGCGTGGTGGGCTCGTTCGCGGGTGCGTGGATCTTCCGTCTGCTCCAGGCGAGCGGACAGATCGATACGGTCATCGCCATCGTCTATGTGCTGATGCTGGGGTGGATCGGGTCGGTCATGGCGCGCGAAGCGGCCAGCGCGATCCTGGCGCAACGGCGCGGTCGCCCGCAAAAGGCGGCACGGCGGCGGCATCATCCGCTGGTTGCGGCACTGCCCTTCCGCACCCGCTTCTACGCCTCGGGCCTGTATATCTCGCCGCTCGCCCCGCTGATGCTGGGCTTCTTCACCGGCATCCTGACCATCCTGCTGGGCGTGGGCGGCGGATTCATCCTGGTGCCCGCGATGATCTACATCCTGGGCATGGCGACCAACGTCGTGCTCGGCACCTCGCTGTTCCAGACATTGTTCGTCACTGCCGCCGCGACCATGGTCCATGCGACGACGACCAAGGCGGTCGATATCGTGCTGGCCGGGCTGCTGCTGATCGGATCGGTGACGGGGGCGCAGGTCGGCGCCAAGCTCGCCACCAATGCCAAGCCCGAATACCTTCGCCTGGCGCTGGCGGTCATCGTGCTGCTGGTCGGCCTGCGCATCCTGTTGGGGCTGGTGTGGCGGCCCGAGGAAATCTTCACGGTGCAGCCCCTGTGACGCGCCAAGTGAAGCGCGCCGCCATCATTCTGGCGCTGTTCTCGCCGTTGTTGATGGCACAGGCCAAGCCGGTGCTGGTCCCCGACGTGTCGCAGCGCGATATCCAGATCGCCTACAGCTTCACCGGCGCCGAACTGCTGTTGTTCGGCGCGATCCTCTATCCCGGCGGCCGCCCGCCCCAGGACGACAAGGCGACCGACATCGTCGTCGTGGTCAAGGGGCCGACCCAGTCGATCCTGATCCGCGAGAAGGAGAAGATTGCAGGCCTCTGGGTCAATGCCGGGCGGCTGCGCTACCAGTCGGCGCCGTCCTTCTACGCCATCGCCTCGTCCCGGCCGATCGAACGGATCGTCGACGACCGCACGCGCGCCATTTACGAGCTGGGTCTCGACAGCCTGCAACTCTCCCCCGCCTCCGCCGCGCCCGCGAACGTCCAGGCGCGCTTCCAGCAGGGGCTGGTCGACCAGCGCCGCCGCAGCGGCCTGTATGTCGAGGCGCCACGCGCGGTCGAGATCACCGACGACGTGCTCTACCGCGCGCGCGTCACCATTCCGGCGCGCGTGCCGGTCGGGCGCTTCACCGCCGAGACCTTCCTGATCCGTGACGGCCGCGTGCTGGCGGCCGCCGTGCGCGACATCGACATCCGAAAATCGGGGTTCGAGCGCTTCGTCGCCCGCGCCGCCGACCGCGCCGCCATCCCCTATGGCCTGACCGCCGTCGCGCTTTCGATCCTGCTCGGCTGGACCGCCGGATGGATCGCGCGCCGGGTTTAAGAATCGGAAAATCTTAAGGTTATCGCCCTAGCGTCCGGTCCACTCCCTTACCCAATGACGGCGCGCTCCATGTCCTCGCTACCGGACCTTTCCCCCATCGACACGCCGGTCATCGGCTGGCTGCTCGCCATTGCCGGATCGTCGGGGCGGATCGTGCTGGACCGCCAGGCGCTGGCCGCGTTGGCGGAGGCGGACGATCCCGTGCTGGCGGCGGCGGGACAGGTCGCGATGCCGGTCAAGATCAAGCGCGGCGACCGCTGGATCATCGGCACCATCCGCTCGCTGGCGCTCGACCCGGCCAGCGACGCCGCCGCGCTGACGACCGAGATCGACCTGATGGGCGAAGGCATGCGCGGGGCCGAAACGGGTGAGCTTTACGGCTTTCGGCGCGGCGTCACCTCCTATCCCATGCCCGGCGCGACGATCCATGCGATCACCAATGCCGAGCTGGCGGGCATCCATCTCAACCGTGCGCAGGCGACGGTGACGATCGGCACCGTCCACCCGGCGCGCACGGTGCCCGCGACGCTGGCGGTCGATGCTTTGCTGGGGCGGCACTTCGCGATCCTGGGGTCGACCGGCACCGGCAAGTCCACCGCCACCGCGATGATCCTGCACCGCATCTGCGAACGCGCGCCGCTGGGCCATATCGTCATGATCGATCCGCATGGCGAATATGCCCATGCCTTTCGCGATACCGGCACCATCCACGACGTCGGCAATCTGCGGATGCCCTATTGGCTGATGAATTTCGCCGAACATTGCGAAATCCTGCTCTCCGCCAGCGGCGAGCAGCGCCAGAACGACATGGACGTGCTCGCCAAATGCCTGCTCGCCGCCCGGATGCGCAACCGCGCCGCCGCCGAGCTGCCGCGTGTCACCGTCGACACGCCGACCCCCTATCTTCTGTCCGACCTGAGCGCGCAGCTGGCCCAGGAGATGAGCAAGCTCGACCGGGTCGGCGACCTCGCGCCCTATCAACGGATCAAGTCCCGGATCGAGGAGATCAAGGGCGATCCCCGCTATGCCTTCATGTTCTCCGGCATGCTGGTCGCGGACACGATGACCGATTTCCTGGCGCGCATCCTGCGGATGCCGGGTGACGGGCGGCCGATCTCGATCATCGACGTATCGGGCGTGCCGTCCGAGGTGACGAGCGCCGTCGTCGCGGTGCTGGCGCGGATGATCTTCGACCATGCCATCTGGACCCATCCCGCCGAGCGACGCCCCGTGCTGATGGTCTGCGAGGAGGCGCACCGTTATATCCCTGCACAGGCCGAACAGGATTCGGCGGTGGGCGGCATCCTGTCGCGCATCGCCAAGGAAGGGCGCAAATATGGCGTCTCGCTGGGCCTCGTCACCCAGCGCCCGTCCGACCTGGCCGAGGGCGTATTGTCGCAATGCGGCACGATCATCGCCATGCGGCTGAACAACGAACGCGATCAGGCCATGGTGCGATCGGCGATGCCCGAAGGCGGGCGCGGGCTGCTCGACACCATCTCGGCGCTGCGCAACCGCGAGGCGATATTGTGCGGCGAGGGCGTGAGCTTTCCGATGCGCGCGAGCTTCGACAACCTGCCCGAGGAAAAACGGCCCGCGTCGAGCGACATGACGATCACCGCGCTCTGGGCGAACCCGTCGGGCGGCAACCGGGTGCTGGCCGAAACGGTCGGCCGTTGGCGCGCGGCGGGAAAGTAACGCCTTCCGGCCCTAACTCCCCAACCTCCGTTCGCACTGAGCGAAGTCGAAGTGCACGTACCGCCCTTGGCCAGGTCATCCCTTGACCTTTGACTTCGCTCAGGCTGAACGGAGGTTGGGGCAGAGGAGCGTGAGGCGTATTACCGCCCCGGCTTGACCGCCAGCAGTGCCTGCACCTCGCGCCGGAAGGTCCGCAGCTTTGCGCCCGACAACACCGCCATGCTCGCCAGCTTGAGCGTGCGCGGGTTTACCACCGCGCCGTTCTTCCACACTTCCCAATGCAGATGCGGCCCGGTCGACATGCCGGTGGAGCCGACATAACCGATCACCTGCCCCTGTTTCACATGCGCGCCCGAGCGGACGGCGAAGCGGCTCATGTGACCATAACCGCTGGCGATCCCGCCGGAATGCGCGAGCTTGACGAAATTGCCATATCCGCCCGACCGGCCCGCGAACTTGACCACCCCGTCCATCATCGCATGGATCGGCGTGCCATAGGGCGCACCGATATCGGTGCCCTTGTGCATCCGCATGAACCCCAGGATCGGGTGGACCCGCTTGCCATAGGACGAGGTCACGCGCCCGGCGACCGGCATCCCCATCGCGCCGCGCTTCTCGCTCTGACCGTTGACGTCATACCACTCGCCGTCGTCGTCGCCCGCCAGCCGCGCCAGCTGCACCTTGCGACCGCCATGGTCGAGCCCGGCGAGCAGCAGCTGGCCGAGCCGGGTCTCGCCAGTCGCGGCCCGCTCGCGCTCGATGATGAGGTCGAAACTGTCCGAACGCTTCACATCGCGGCCGACCGACATGCGCGACGCCAGCGCCTTGATATAGGCCTCGACCACCTTGGCGGGGGCACCCGCCGCGCGAACCGATCGGTACAGGCTCGATCCCGCCAGCCCTTGCAGGCGCAGCGGCGTCCGGTCGATCGCGATCGGCGCCTGCGTCATCTCGAAGCCTTGCGGCGTGCGGGTCAGCGTGACCGCCAGGTCGAAGCGCGCGCGCAGCTTCATCGTCTCCAGCGGTCGTGCGACCGACCGGCTCGGCCGCCGCCCCAGGGTCAGCGCGATACGGGTGCCCGACGGGATCGCCTCGCCCTCCGTGACGGGCTCGATCAGCGCGGCGGCGGCGCGCGCCTGCTCCTTGGAAACGCCTGCGCGTTGCAGCACGCGGTCGAGCCGGTCGCCCGAGCCGATGGTGGCGGACAATTCCATCATCGGCCGCTCGGGCGCCTCGGCCAGATGCATGACCATTTCGTTGGCGGCCAGACGCTGCCCGCTGTCGGCACCCCGCGCCAGGGGGGCGATGGCCTGTGCCCGCTCATGGCTCCGCGCCTCGCCGGTAAGCGGGACGGGGGCCTGGCCGACAATCGGACGATGAAAGCCCGGCGCCATCGCGATGGTCGCGGCACACAGCGCCGAACAGGTCGTCAGCCCCCGCCACCAGCTGCGGCTGCCGATCTGCGTGCCCAGGTCGGGCACCCAATCGATCTCGCGGGCGGCGATACGCCACCGGGCAAGGCGTCCCATGGGCAGCGGAGCCATGCGACCGATCGGACGCGTGGCGGTTCCGCCGGACAGGATCAGGGCTTCGTCGGTGGCAAGAAACATGAGTGGAATGCGTGTCCGTGAAATCGTCGAGCCGCGTCGCCGATTCCCCCCGGCGCACTGGATTTTGCGGTGTCGGTTGGTCTGGGCAAAGTCAAAGCCGCTGCGCCCCGCCGCCCCGATGCTGCGGCAAGACGTGGCCGAACCGGGCCAAATGTCGATGTTCGTCGGCGATCTTGCTCCATGCCGTTGCAACCGCGCCCGCGAAGCCCGATGTAGGGTCTATGACAAGCCGCGTATCGGGCGCCGTGACGGCCGTTCTCGGGCCGACCAACACCGGCAAGACGCACCTCGCGATCGAGCGGATGTGCGCGCATAGCAGCGGCATCATCGGCTTCCCCCTCCGCCTGCTCGCCCGCGAGGTCTATGACCGGGTCGTGGCGCTGAAGGGGCCAAACCAGGTCGCGCTGGTGACGGGCGAGGAAAAGATCGTGCCGCCCGACGCGCGCTGGTTCCTGTGCACCGCCGAGTCCATGCCCGACCGCGACGTCGCCTTCGTCGCGCTGGACGAGGCGCAGCTCGGTGCCGATCTGGAGCGCGGTCATGTCTTTACCGATCGGTTGCTGCACCGGCGCGGCCGCGACGAGACGATGATCCTGGGGTCCGAGGCGCTCAAGCCCATGATCCGGGCGCTGGTACCGGATGCCGAGATCATCGCCCGGCCCCGTTTCTCCACCCTGACCTATGCAGGCGCGAAGAAGATCAGCCGCTTGCCCAAACGCTCCGCCATCGTCGCCTTCTCGGCGGAGGAGGTCTATGCGGTGGCCGAAATGCTGCGCCGTCTGCGCGGCGGCGCGGCGGTGGTGATGGGCGCGCTGTCCCCGCGCACCCGCAATGCGCAGGTCGAGATGTTCCAGGCGGGCGAGGTCGACTATCTGGTCGCCACCGATGCGATCGGCATGGGCCTGAACATGGACGTGGCGCATGTCGCCTTTGCGGGCCTCCACAAGTTCGACGGGCGTCGCCGCCGCCGCTTGACCGTCGCCGAGATGGCGCAGATCGCCGGGCGCGCCGGGCGACACCACCGTGACGGGACCTTCGGCGCGCTGGCCGAGGAAGGACCGGACTCGTTCCTGCCCGAAGAAGTTCTGGCGATCGAGGAGCATCGCTTCCCCCGGCTCGACCATCTCTATTGGCGCGAGGGCGATCCCGACCTGTCGAGCATCGACGCGCTGATCGCCAGCCTGGAGCGCAAGCCCGCCCCAGGCGTGCTGCGTGCGGCCCCGCTTGCCACCGATCTGCAGGTGCTCAAGCGGCTGGCCGACGAACCCTGGGTCCGCGACCGGGTGCGGCGGCCCGCCATGGTCGCGCGGCTCTGGGCGGCGTGCGGCATTCCCGATTTCCGGAAAGTGGGCATCGACCCCCATGCCCGCTTCGTCTCGCGGGTGTTCGGCCATCTGTCCGAAGGGCTGGGCCATGTGCCGCACCAGTGGTTCGCCGACGAGATCGCGCGGCTCGACAATATGGCGGGCGATGTCGAGACGTTGGCGGGCCGTCTCTCCGCGATCCGCAGCTGGGCCTATATCGCCCAGCGCGCCGACTGGCTGGCCGATCCCCGCCACTGGGCCGAGCGCACCCGCGAGATCGAGGAGCGGCTGTCCGACGGCCTGCATGCCAGCCTGACCCAGCGTTTCGTCGACAAGCGCACCACCGCGCTGATCCGCCGCATCGGTGCCGATGCTGGCGCCCTGCCCGTCACCATCGGGCCGGAGGGCGAGGTGCTGGTCGAGGACCACCCGATCGGGCGGCTGGAGGGATTCCGCTTCACTGTCGAGGCCGGGGCGCGGGCCAATGACAAGCGCCTGCTGCTGGCGGCGGCGGAAAAGCGGCTGGGCACCGAGCGTTCGCGCCGCGCCGAGGGACTGATCGCCGCCGCGCATGACGCCTTTGCGCTGGTCGAGGACCGACTGGTCTGGGACGGGCATGGCGTGGCCAGGCTGGTCGCGGGTCCGTCGCTGGGGCGGCCGGTGCTGCGGCTGGAACGCGATCTCGACTGCCTGGCACCGATCCAGCGCGAGCAGGTGAAGGCGCGGCTGGAGGGCTGGTTGGCGCGGTCGCTCGACCGGCAGGTGCCCGCGCTCGTCCGGCTGGCGGGGCTGGCGCGCGAGGCCAAGGCGTCCCCGGCGATCCGCGCCGTCGCCGCGGCGCTGGAGGATGCGGGCGGCATCGCACCGCGCCAGCCGCTTCGCCTGATGATCGACGCACTGTCGCCCGAGGAGCGGCGACGCCTGCGCGGGCTGGGCATCACCATCGGCACGCTCGATGTCTTCGATCCACGGCTGCTCAAGCCCGGCGCCGCGACGTGGCGGCGTACGCTGATGACGCTCTGGGGCCAGACGCTCGACCTCGCCCGGCCGGGTGCCACCATCCTGCGCCGCGACGAGCCCGGTCGCGGTGTCGCCTCGGGCTATCGACCGTTGGGCGAGCAGGCGGTGCGCATCGATCTGGTCGAACGCATCGCCCGCGCCGCGCATGACGCGCGCGAGGGGCGCGGGCCGTTTACCCCCGACGCCTCGCTCGCCACCTCGATCGGGCTGGAGGCGGCGACCCTCGACCGGCTGATGGGCGATCTGGGCTTTCGCCGATTGCGAGGCGCAGAGGGAGAACCCCATCGCTGGATCTGGCGCGGCCGTCCCCCCGCCCGCCCCGCCCCGCGGGTCACGGCCAGCCCCGGCAACGCCTTCGCCGCGCTCGCCGACTGGGGACGGACGCCTTGATGCCATTCCTCCATTCCTCCCCATCTCCGATGGGGAGGGGGACCGCCGCGAAGCGGTGGTGGAGGGGCAATGCCCCACGGGTCGCGTCAGGCCACGAAGTTGCTCGCCAAGCCCCTGCCCCTCCACCATCCTGTGGATGGTCCCCCTCCCCAAGCATGGCTTGGGGAGGAATGGAGTTACGCCCGTCTTCCATTACCCACCGAAAGGACCGTCCCCTCTCATGACCACCCGCGCCCCCGCCCCTGAGTCGATGCGGCTCGACCGTTTCCTCTGGTGGGCGCGGATCGCCAAGTCGCGGGAGCGGGCGCAGGCGATGGCGTGCGACGGACATTTTCGCATGGACGGCCGCGCGATCGACCGCGCCCATGCGCCGGTGCGGGTCGGCAGCATCCTGACCTTTGCCCATCATGGCGACGTCCGCGTGCTGCGGGTGGAATCGCTGCCCGTCCGGCGCGGTCCGCCCGCCGAGGGGCGTGCCTGTTACTGCGATCTGGTCACTTCCCCGACTTCAAGCGTTGACGGATCGCCACACGCGGCATAGCAGCACGCGTTCGTACCTTGGGAGTTGTCATGACCTACGTCGTCACCGATGCCTGCATTCGCTGCAAGTATATGGACTGTGTCGAGGTGTGTCCCGTGGACTGCTTCTATGAGGGCGAGAACATGCTCGTCATCAACCCGTCCGAGTGCATCGACTGCGGCGTGTGCGAGCCGGAATGCCCGGCCGAGGCGATCCTGCCCGACACCGAAAGCGGGCTGGAACAGTGGCTGGAGCTGAACAACACCTTCTCCGCCCAGTGGCCCAACGTCACCCGTAAGCTGGACCAGACGCCGCCCGACGCCGACGCGATGAAGGGCGTCGAGAACAAGTACGAACAATTCTTCAGCCCGGAGCCCGGCAAGGGCGACTGACCGGGGCGCGCCCGGCAAGGGCGACTGACCGGGACGCGCCCGGCAAGGGCGACTGATCTCGACCATTCCTCCCCTGTAAGGGGAGGGGGACCAGCGAAGCTGGTGGAGGGGTGTCGCCCCTCTCGATAGCGGGATACCCCTCCGTCGCGCTACGCGCGCCACCTCCCCTTGCAGGGGAGGAAAGAGGGAATAGCGATGCGTGGGCCATCCTGGCGCCCGAAGGTTCCGCTACCCTGCACAGATGCTGGTAATTTTGTTGCGACCATGCTATATGGTTCCGCGACGGGCATAGCTGTTTTCGCGACCGCCCGCCTTTGATGTGTTCGACCCTTCCTTCCCGAGGCCGATGAGAACAGTGGACCCATTTCCGCTCGTCCGGCGCTCGCGCGAAGGCCTTTGACCCGGAAAGGCCCCCAATGGCTGCCAAGGCGCTCCACTTCGACGTCGGTGACTATGTCGTGTACCCCAAGCATGGCGTGGGCCGCGTTATCGAGCTGCAAAAGCAGGAAATCGCAGGGATGCAGCTCGAACTCTATGTGCTGCGGTTCGAAAAGGAGCGCATGACGCTCCGCGTTCCCACCAACAAGGCCGAGTCGGTCGGCATGCGCAAGCTGTCCTCGGACAAGACCATGCGCGAGGCGATGGAAACGCTGAAGGGCAAGCCCAAGGTCAAGCGTACCATGTGGTCGCGCCGCGCCCAGGAATATGAAGCCAAGATCAATTCGGGTGACCTGGTGTCGATCGCCGAAGTGGTCCGCGACCTGTTCCGTGCCGACGACCAGCCCGAGCAGAGCTATTCCGAACGGCAGATCTTCGAGGCCGCTACCAGCCGCCTCGCCCGCGAACTCGCCGCAATGGAAGAGGTGGACGAGCCGCGCGCCCAGGAAAAGATCCTGGAAATCCTGCGCGCTGCCGCCGCCATCTACAATAAGGAAAAGCCCGCCGCCTGACCTGCGGTCGGTCTTTGCCGATACGAACAAGGGGCGGTCCCATCCGGGGCCGCCCCTTTTCATTTGCGTGATGTCTTCGCGCATGTGTATTATACTATCAATACACAGGAGGTCGCTCATGCCCAAGTCCGTCACGCTTCCCACGCTCCTCGGCCTGATCGTGCTCGCCCTACCCACCGCCGCCTGCTCGTTCGAGAGCGAAGCCAGGGGGCAGGACATCGCGGCCCAGGGATCGGGCAACGCGCGCAGCTATGCGACGCGTGGCTTTACCGCCGTGTCCAGCGACGGCAGTGATCCGGTCGATATCCGGGTCGGCGGCGATTTTGCGATAAGGGCGGAGGGTCCGGCGGCCGATCTCGACCAGCTGCGCATCGCACGCGATGGCGATACGCTACGGATCGGCATGAAGAAGGGCGTGCACTGGGGCAGTCGCCGCAATGTCCGTGTCCTGGTCACGCTGCCGCGCCTGAGCGAGGCGGGCGTGGCCGGATCGGGCAGCATGCGCATCGACCGGGTCGAGGGCAACAGCTTCAAGGGCGGGATCGCCGGGTCGGGCAATCTGACGATCGGTGCGATGCGGGTCGGGCAGGCCGAGCTGGGCGTGGCTGGCTCCGGCTCGGTGAATGCCAGCGGCGCGGTCGACACGTTGAAGATCGGGATTGCCGGGTCGGGCAATGTGCTAGCGAACGGCCTCCATGCCAAACGCGCCGATGTCGGCATCGCCGGATCGGGCCGTGTCGCGGTTCAGGTCGATGGCCCGGCCAAGGTCTCGCTGAGCGGATCGGGCGATGCCGATCTGGGGCCGAATTCGGTCTGCACGGTGCGCAAGGCAGGCTCGGGCAAGGCACGGTGCGGTCGTATCCAGTAACGCAGGTCGCTTGCGACGCCGACGGGGCGGTGCGAGGATGACGGCAATGCCGATCCGCACCGCTTTCGCCGTCCTCTTGTCCCTGCTGGTGGCCGTATCCGCTTCGGCCGCCGAGCGCCGTGTCGATCTGAGCAGTTTCGACACGTTGCGGGTCGAGGGGCCGTTCCGCGTTACCCTCACCACCGCGCCATCGCCACGCGCGATGCTGTCCGGCGATGACAAGGCCCTGCGCGGGGTCGAGGCGCAGGTGATGGGCAGTACGCTGGTCGTGCGGCGCGCGGGCGGTGGAGACAATGCCCCGGTGACCCTGACCATCGCCGCACCGCCGCTGTCCGGCGTCACGGTCATCGGCGGCGCGCAGGTGACGGTGCAGGCGCTGAAGGGCAGCGCGCTCGCCATATCGGTGACGGGCACCAGCGAGGTTCGGGTCGGTTGGGTCGATGGCGATCGGCTGGCCGCGACGCTGCTCGGCCCCGCCAGGCTCAGCATCGATGGCGGCCGGGTCGGTAAGGCGCGACTGGCCGCCATCGGCCCCGCCGCCATCGCCGCCGATGGGGTGGAGGCGGGCGACCTGACCGTCACGCTCGACGGCCCCGGCGAGATCGCCGCGCGGGCACGCTATACGGCGGCGGTCGCCAATGGCGGGCTGGGCAAGGTGACGGTGGCGGGCACGCCCAAATGCCGGGTCACGGGTGGCGGGTCGGTGCGCTGCGGGATGAAGTAACGGCCACGCGCCGGTCGAGAAACGCGGTGATCGCGGCAAAGGCGTTGGCGCGGATCGGATCGGCCTCCCGCAGAATCTCATGCGCGCAGCCGCGACCAAAGGCGACCAGCTCGCCCTGCGGCAAGCGGTGCGCCACCCGCGCCGCCGCGCGGGCATCGACCAGCCGATCGGCGAGCGCGACCAGCATCAGCACCGGCGTCTCGATCCGCGACAGCGCCGGATTGTCGCGAAGCGCCGCCGTCGCGCGAAAGGCCTCCGCCACCCAATGCCAGCTGGGCGAACCCAGGCACAGTTCGGGCTGCGCCTCTCGAAAGGCCTGCTGGTCCGCAAAGCGGGTCAGGTCGTGGGTCAGCCGTTTCTGCCGCGCGGTCGCGGCGCCTGGCGTCTCCAGCCGTCGCCAGGCGGGGCGCATCGGATCGCTCCGGCCGACCTGCCAACGGGCGAACCGCGCACCCGCCCATTGTCCGACCGGCGAGCGCAGCGCCAGCATCGGCGCGACCAGCACCGCCGCATCGGGTGCGATCCCGCCCGAGGCCAGCGCCGACAGGGTCGCGAACCCGCCCATCGAATGGCCCAGCACGACATGCGGCCCCTCACCCGGCCGCACCCATTCGGTGTAAAAGGCGGCCAGATCCTCGCCCAGCTGGTCGAGCCGGTCGATATGGCCGGTGCCGTCCGGCGTCAGTCGCCCCGACCCGCCCTGCCCGCGCCAGTCGAAGGCCGTGACATCCCAGCCCAGCGCCCGGAACTGGTCGATCGCATCGCCATATTTCTCGATCATGTCGGCGCGGCCGGTCTGAAACAGCAACCGCCCCCGCCGCGCCGTACCCGGCTCGCGCGCGCGGTCGTAGCGGCGGTGGACCCAGCCATCGGGGGCCGTCCAGCGCGAGAGGAAGGGCGTGAGGGGGCCTTCGATCGGGTTCGATGCGTGTGTCGCCATGCCGTTCCTCGCCGTCCCTCATGACCGCCGGGGGCGCCATGCGGGTCTGTCCTAGCACGCCCTATGTTACGGTTGTTGTGGTGTTTGGGGAACGCTCTGCCCTTGGCCTTCGACTCCGCTCAGGCTGAACGATGGAGGGGAAACATACAGGCACGCCCCTCCCGCAGGCGGGAGGGGATGGGGGAGGGAACACGGCGGGTTTCCGTCTCCTCACGGCCATTATTTGATTCCGTTGGGTGGTGTCAGGCTTCGAACGCAGCGCAGGAGACCCAAGCCCTCCCCCGGCCCCTCCCGCTTGCGGGAGGGGAGAGGTGTGGGACGGGAGGGCATGGCCCAGGAAAAGCCCCCTCCCATCTGCGGGAGGTGCTTCAGGTCAGAAGATCGACCATTCCAGGATCGCGGGCTCCTTCGCCGCCACCGTCATCCGCAGGAAACGCGCCTTGCCCGGATGGCGCAACGTGATCGGCGAGCCGCTCACCCCCTTCTCCGCCGCCACCTCGCGCCAGCTCTTGCCATCCTGCGATGCCTCGATCCGCAGATCCTGTGGCTGGATCACGAAGGCCGGGCGGATCAAGCTTTCGCGCACCTCCCGCACCGCGCCCAGATCGGCGGTCAGCACCGGCGGCTGACCCGCCCCGGGTCGCCATGCGGTCGCATAATTATCGTCCGCCGCCAGCGCATCCGCCCCCCTGCCCGTCCAGTGCAGCCCGCGCTTGCGATGCGCGGCAAAGGCCGGGATCATCGGATCGTGGCTGGGATGAACCTTGTCCAGCGTCCCATCGGCGCGCACCGTCAGCGGATCAACCGATACCTGTCGCAACACCCGCTCGGCGCCCATCACGAAGGGCAAGGCCTGGCGGTGATAGAGGATGTAGGACCGCCCCTTGTCGGCGAAGACCGCGTGGTGGCCGGGGCTGATGATCTGCTTGGCCGCATCGGTTTCGAGCACGGGACTGTTCGCCGCTTCGGTAAACGGACCCATCGGCGAGGTGCCGACCGCATAGCGGACCTTGTAGGTGTCCTTGGTCGTGTTGCCGTCGCTGTACATCAGCAGATAGCGCCCCTTTTCCTTCACCATGAAGGGGCCTTCGAAATAATTGGCCGGGGTCACGTCCCTGGGTTCGCCGTCGAAATGAACCATGTCGGGCTTCAGCTTCACGACGAAGCAATGTCCGTTGACCCAGTTCAGTCCCGATCCCCAATAGAGATAGGCCTGGCCGTCGGTGTCGACGAACGCCTCGGCGTCGATCATGTGATATTTCGGCGCGAAATCGCGCGCGATCAG
The DNA here is from genome assembly GCF_056497825.1 of Sphingomonas sp. 77B. Taxonomy (NCBI): domain Bacteria; kingdom Pseudomonadati; phylum Pseudomonadota; class Alphaproteobacteria; order Sphingomonadales; family Sphingomonadaceae; genus Sphingomonas; species Sphingomonas sp. 77B. Next base: position 2,283,820 of record NZ_JBWMBY010000001.1, on the reverse strand, counting down.
CGGCTTGCCGCCATTGGCATCGGCCCAGGGCCCCGCCGGTGACGGCGCGGAGCCGACCCACACCTCGCTGCCGACCGAGACATACATATACCAGCGGCCGTTCGCCGCCTTGACCACCGAGGGCGCCCAGACCTTGGCATCGCCCGAGGTCGGGCTGGTCGCCGCCTGCTTGGTCGGCCAGGCGGGCTGCGAGAAGGTCCAGTCGCGGCCATTGTCCGAGGTCCACAGGCCCAGGCGGTCATCGCCCCACGGATCGATCGTGGCGAAGATATACCAACGCCCCCCATCGCGCACGATGGAGGGGTCGGCGAAATAGCCCGGAAGCAGGGGGTTGCCCGCCCCCGGACTGTTCCACGAAACATCGCGCCGGGGCGCAGCGGACCCCGCCGCCCCGGTAAGAAGGACGGCGGCGAGCAGCGCTCCGGCGCGGGCCTTCATCAGCGCAGGTCCAGCATGACGACCGACTTGGCTGGGATCTGCACGGTCAGCATGCCACCCGACAGCGTCGCACCGTTGAACGGCTGCGGCGCGACCTGGTTGGGCGAGTCGAAGCTGTTGTGCGCATCCATCGTCGCGCCGGTCAGGATACGGCCCGACACCTGGCCCGCGGTCACGCCGTCCAGCTTCACGCTCACGGTCGCGGGCTGGTTGGGATCGACATTGGTCAGGCCAACATGGACCACGCCCGCCTTGTCGCGCACCGCCGAGGCGCTGACCGCCTTCATCACCCACTGGTTCTTGTTGTACCAGCGTGACTGGACATCGACCGGCAGGACGGTGGCGTCCTGATAGTCCTTGTACAGGTCGAACACCCAATAAGTCGGGGTCTTCACCATGCGTGCGCCATCGGTGAGCATCATCGCCTGGAGCACATTGACCATCTGCGCGATATTGGCGCCGCGCACGCGGTCGGCGTGGCGGGCGAAGATGTCGAGGTTCAGGCTCGTCACCATCGCGTCACGCAGGCTGTTCTGCTGGTACAGGAAGCCCGGATTGGTGCCGGGTTCGACATCATACCAGGTGCCCCATTCGTCGACGAGCAGCGCGACCCGCTTGTTCGGGTCATACTTGTCCATGATCGCCGAGTGGCGGGTCAGCAGTTCGTCCATCTTCAGCGTCTTGGACAGGGTGCGCGCCCAGCTTTCCTCGTCGAAGCCGGTGGCCGCGCCCTTCTTATCCCAGTTGCCCGGAATGGTGTAGTAATGGACGCCGATGCCGTCGAACGCGCCGCCCGCGTCGCGCATCATCACCTCGGTCCAGTTGTAATCGTCGCTGTTCGCGCCGCTGGCGATCTTCATCAGCTTTTCGCCCGCCGGGACCTTCAGGAAGGTCGAGTAGCGGCGCGTCACGTCGGCAGCATATTCGGGACGCATATTGCCGCCGCAGCCCCACAGCTCGTTGCCGATGCCGAACATGGCCAGCTTCCAGGGCTTGTCGCGACCGTTCTTGCGGCGCTCCTCGGCGTAGGTCGATTTGGACGGGAAGGTCATATATTCGACCCACTCGGCCATTTCGGACGGCGCGGCCGAGCCGACATTGCCCGAGACATAGGCCTCGGCACCGACCAGCTCGCTGTAATTCATGAATTCATGCGTGCCGAAGCTGTTGTCCTCGGTCACACCGCCCCAGTTGGTGTTGACCTTGGTCAGGCGCTTGGCCTGCGGGCCGACGCCTTCGCGCCAGTGATATTCATCGGCATAGCAGCCGCCCGGCCAGCGGATCACCGGCACCCGGATCGCCTTCAGCGCGTCGAGCACGTCGCGGCGATAGCCGTTGATGTTGGGGATCTTGCTGCCCTTGCCGACCCAGATGCCGCCATAGATGCCGGTGCCCAGATGCTCCGCGAACTGGCCGAACAGGCGGCGGTTATAGACCGGACCTGCCCGGTCGGCATGCACCTCGACCGTGTCGGCGGTGTTGGCGGGTGCGGTTTGTGCCGTCGCGGTGCCCGCGAACAAGGTGGCGACCGCCGCCGCGAACAGGAATTTCGTTGCCCTTTTCATGGATTCTCCTCTGCCTGATGTGGCATGATGGCTTATTGTCCGAGTAAAGAACAGCCCTATTGCACCTCTGTCGCGCGGGCGGGCTTCGCTTTGTCGGGGGTGGTGCCGTCGCCGCTGAACGGCTCCAGGCGGAAGGCGACGCGCGTCGGCGCGAGGGTCGTGCGATATTGCTGATGGGGCTGGCCGACATGGCTCCAGGTCGTGTCGCCGCCGACACCCCATTGCGCGGCATCGACGATCAGCGTCGTCTCGCCATGCGGCACGATATCGGTCGACTTCCACGTGCCCGGCGCGCGGCGGTAGAGGTCGGTATAGGGAAAGGCGAGCGCCTGCATCATCAAGGGCCTGGGCGCGCGGACACGAATCCCCGCCCCCTCGCCCGACAGCTCCATCCAGCGGACATCGACCTTGTTGCCGGTATCCTGCGGCCGCATGTAGTCGTGGTTCTGCTCGGCGATGGCGCCGCGCCACAGCCCGATAGCGGCCGAGCTCTTGCGGTCGACATAGCTTTCATGCGGGCCCCGACCATACCATTCGACCGTCTTCATCGTCGTCGGCATGGTGTACCACAGGCCGATACGAACCGGCGGCGGCAGGTCGGACTTGAGCGGCACGAACTGCCCGTCGATATCGACCGTGCCGTCACCCGCCATGGTGTATTTCGTCACGAAGCGCGCCGCGCCTGCGCCCATTTCATGGTCGACCGTCACGCTTTGGTCGGCGCCGACCGTAAGTTTGCGCATCTGATAGCGGCCGTTCATCGTGAACCACGGCCCCTGCTGCGCGACCGTGCCGTTGGCGGTGTCGTTGTCCGTCTCGGCCCGGACGAAATTGGGCTGGCCACCCTTGGCCAGTATACGCCCGCCCGCCGCGTAGCGCGTGACCAGTCCGGTCTTGCGATCGATGACCAGTTCCGCGCCGTTCGCCGACACGGTGACGCTGTCGGCGCTCTCCGCCACCGATACCTTACCGCGGGCCGCCACGGGCATGGCGGGTCCGTCGGTCAGGGCGAACTGCTCCCACCCGACGACATAATTGGCTGGAACCGCATGGATCGTGCCATCCTTGGCGTGGGCGCGGACGGTCAGGAAATATTCCGCCCCCGGCTCGCGGGTGAATTGGGGGGCGAGCGCCACCGTCTGCACCTGGCCGGCGGCGGTGGTCAGCGCGGGCAGATCGCCCTTCGCCACCGCAACCCCGTTCTTCTCGACCACCCAGTCGAAGGTGAAGCCCGACAGATCGATAAAGTCATGACGGTTGTGTACAATCAGCCGCCCGGTCTTCGCATCATAGCCATCGAAGCGGATCGGCGACTGGACCTTCTGCACCTCATACAGTTGCGGATTGGGCGTGCGGTCGGGCTGGTTCAGCCCGTCGCCGAACTCGATATCGCCGCCCGGATTGGGACCATACTCGCCGCCGTCACCCCAATAGCGCCGCCCGTCCTTGGTATAGCGGTACATGGACTGGTCGACCCAGTCCCAGATGAAGCCGCCCTGCAGCTTGCGGTGGGCGTAGATGGTGTCCCAATAATCCTTGAAATTGCCGCCCGAATTGCCCTGCATATGGGCATATTCGCACTGGATCATCGGCTGGGTGCGCGTCGGGTCCTCCGCCCAGTCGACCATCTTTTCGATGTCGTCATACATGGGCGCATATATATCGACATAGTTGTTGGGCTGGTGGCTCCAGTCGAGCGTCCCCCAGCCGAGATAGGAGATCAGCCGCGCAGGATCGCGCCGCCGGATCGCCGCCGCCGCCTTCTCGAAGTTCGGGCCGATGCCTGCCTCGTTGCCCAGCGACCAGAAGATGATCGAGGGGTGGTTCTTGTCCCGCTCGACCATGTTCATCACGCGCGAGACGTGCGCGCCCTCCCAGGCGGGGTCGAAGCCGATCTGGTATTTGTCCCGCTCGCCGCCGTGGCGATTGCCCTGCTCCATATAGGCGTGGCTCTCGATATTGGCCTCGTCCATCAGGTAGAAGCCGTACTCGTCGGCCAGCGCCAGGAAGCGCGGATCGTTGGGGTAATGCGAGGTGCGGATCGCGTTGAAGTTGTTACGCTTCATCAGCTCCAGGTCGCGGCGCATCGACGCTTCGGAAATGACGTGGAAGGTTTCCGGGTCATGCTCGTGCCGGTTGACGCCGCGGATCATGATGCGGCGGCCATTGACCATGACCTGCCCGTCCTTGATCTCGACGGTGCGGAAACCGATACGCTGCGGCGTGGCCTGCACCACCTGGCCGTTCGCATCGACCAGTTCGACCAGCAGCGTGTAGAGGTTGGGCGTCTCGGCCGACCAGCGGCGCACGCCGGGCACCGCCGCGTCCAGCTTGGCCGAGGTCGCGCCCTTCGCCACCGCCACTTCACGGCTCACCACCGCGCGTGCGCCGTCGAGCAGGGTCATTCGCGCGGTCATCGCCTGGGGAAGCGCGGGCAGCGTCAGTTCGGTCGACAGCGTGCCGTCGCGATAGCTTTTGTCGAGCCCGGCATGGACGAACAGGTCGTCGATCCGCGCCTTCGGCACCGCGCGCAGATAGACCGAACGCTCGATCCCCGACACACGCCAGAAGTCCTGATCCTCCAGATAGCTGCCGTCCGACCAGCGATGGACGCGGATCGCCACGACGTTGCGCCCCGGTTTCAGGAACCGGGTGACGTCATATTCGGTGGGGAGCTTGGAATCCTCGGAATATCCGGCCTCCTGCCCGTTGATCCACACGCGGTACGCCGACCCCGCCGCGCCGATCTGAAGGATCACGTCCTGCCCGCGCCACCCCTCGGGCAGGGTGAAGTCGCGGCGGTACGATCCCGTCTCGTTATCGTCATGCGGCACCAGCGGCCGGTTGGCCGGGAAGGGATAGGTGATGTTATTGTATTTGGGCTGGCCATAGCCTTCGGCCTGCCACATCGCGGGGACCTTAATCGTCTTCCACCGCGACACGTCGTAATCGGGCCGCTCGAACCCCTTGGGCGCAGCCTCGACCGAGGGCGAGAAGGCGAAGGACCAGTCGCCGTCCAGGCTCATATAGCGGCTGGAGCGCGACCGATCGCCCGCCAAGGCGAGCGCGCGGCTTTCATAGGGAAAGGCGGTGGCCGTCGCGGGTCGGGTGCCACGGGCGTTGATCGCGGGATTTTCCCATTCGGGGCGACTGGGATCGATCTGGACCGCCGCGACTCGAGGCCCCGAATCCTGCGCGGATGCCGCCGCCGCCAGCCCGATCACGGCCGCACCGGCCGCCCATTGCCATTTCATCGCCCATCCCCTTATCCTGTTCGCGATCCCGCACGAGATCACCGAACTTTTGTCTGATTTATATGCAGATGAAATTTCTGTCACAAGCGCTATTTGGAACGGCTTGATCCGATATCCTCTCATGTGATGACGCCTTTTCGGGCCGGAAGCCGGATTGACGGAGCGACTGGACCTGCGATTATAGTCTGACGTTTGGCCGCGCCAAACCGATGGTGACAGGGAGAAATGGGATGGGCCGCAATCGGACTTTGGCTCGTGGGCGCCGCCATCGGTCGGCGCTGACCGCCATGCTTGCCCTGATCTCGAGCGGCCCGACAATGGCGCAGACTCCCGCCGCTCCGTCCCCGGCCCCCATGGCCGTCGAGCGGCCCGTGCCGGTGACCCTGCGCCCGGCGATCGATCGCCCGTCGACCGTGTTCGAGGGCTGGGGGACCGCGCTTGCCTGGTTCGCGCACGTCACCGGCGGCTGGCCCGAGGCGGAGCGGACGCGGCTGGCCGACCTCTTCTATGGCCCCGACGGCCTGGGCTGGACGATCGCGCGCTACAATATCGGCGGCGGCAATGCGGCCGACACCCCGCCCTATATGAAGGTCGGGCGCGCGGTGCCGGGCTTCTGGCGGCAACCGGCGGGGGTCACGGGCAAGGACTGGTGGCGCGCCGAGGACCCCGCCATGTGGGACTGGAGCCAGGATGCCAACCAGCGCTGGTGGCTGGATGCGATCACCGCCCGCGTGAAGCAGCCGATCTTCGAGGCTTTTTCCAATTCGCCGCCCTGGTTCATGACGGTCAGCGGCCGGGTGTCGGGTGCCGAAAAGGGCACCGATGACAATCTCCGCCCCGGCCAGGAAGCCGCCTTCGCCACCTATCTGGTCCGCGTCACCGACGAGCTGCAACGACGGCATCACCTGACTTTTCGGACCCTGTCGCCGGTCAACGAACCCAATACCGATTACTGGTTCGCCGCCAATACCCAGGAAGGCGCGCATTGGAGCCCCGCGCGTCAGGCTCGGATGATCGACGCCACCGCTGCCGCGCTGAAGGCCAGGCGCCTGTCCACCGTCGTCGCTGCGCCCGATGAGACCGCCTCCAACCTGTTCGTCAAGGATTGGGCCGCCTATCCGCCGGCCACCCGTGCGGTGATCGGCCAGCTCAACGTCCACAGCTATGGCATCGTCCACCAGACCGCCGTGCGCGACATCGCCCGCACCTCGAGGATCAAATTGTGGATGAGCGAGAACGACACACCGCTGTCGGGCGACCCTGAAGATTTTACGGGCATGGCGACGCCGCTGGCCTTTGCCGAGCATGTCGTCGGCGACCTCAAGCGGTTGGAACCCGCCGCCTGGGTCTTCTGGCAGGCGGTCGAGGATCTCAGCACCCGCAAGGGCGAGAAGGGATCGAATTGGGGCATCGTCAAGGCCGACCTGATGGGCGCGGCGGACCAGCCGCATGCGATCCATGTGACGGGCAAATATTGGGCGATGGCACAGTTCAGCCGCTATATCCGGCCCGGCGACCGGCTGGTGCCGGTGGACGATATGGACACGGTCGGCGCGCTGTCACCCAACGGACGGCGACTGGTGCTGGTCCATGTCAATCCGGGCCTGTCGCCCAGGCCGCTGACGGTGGCGGTGCCGGGGCGGTGGCAGCAGCGGATGATCGTGACCGACGCTGTGCATAAGTCCGTGGATATCCCCGGGGATATCGCACCGCCACAGTCGGTGGTGACGTTGGTTCTTACGCGGTGAGGGTGGGGCGTGGCCTTCGACTTCGCTCAGGCTGAACGGCGGGGGGTATCAAGCCCCCTTCCCAACCTCCGTTCCGCCTGAGCGAAGTCGAAGGCCAAGGGACTCACATCCCCGCATCCGGATCGGTCAGCCCGATCATCCGCCGCCCTGCCCGCCGCGCGAAATTCAGCGTCGCCTTCTTGCGCACATGTGCAGGCAGAGGCACGCTATGCGCCTCGCGCACGATCGCGCCGTCATAGCGATCGGCGACGATGATCCCCGTCCGCTCAGGCAGAAACGCCGCGTTTTCCAGCGGCGACCAGTCGAACCCGGCGGGCACCGCCCAGTAGAAGCGGTCGCAATGCGCCAGATAATCGGGCCATTTGCCGTCGCCCAGCATATCGGCGCGCGATACCTTGATCTCGACAACGACGACCTGGCCGCGCGCGTCGAGCGCCATCAGGTCGGCGCGACGGCCGCCCTCCAGCGGGACTTCGGCTATGGTGACGAGGTCGTGGCGGAGCAGCATCCGGGTCACGCCCCGCGCCACGTCGGCGGCGCAGAGCGGGGATAGCGGATCGTCGACGCACGAAGCGGGCGGCATGTCCAACATGCCACCCGCTTAGAACATTTGACGAACACATGCAAAGCCCCGCAGGGCTCAGCTATCATTCAGGCCCTGAATCAGGCCCTTGTGCGTCAACGATAGAAGATGTGGTTGCCGATCGCGGCGACCTTCTGCACCCGCACGCCCGGACGGTTGCCGGGGGTGTTGAAGTACAGGGCCTTGCCCGCGGTGCTGTCCCAGGCCTGCGCCAGCGCGACCTTGGCGACCGCGACGGCGGTGCGATAGGCGCTGCGCGACGGGCTGACCGCCGGGATTTCACCGCGACGCACGAAGCTGAACTGGCCACGCTGCTTGATGACGTCGCACACGCCGGTGGGGAAGCGACCCGACTTGGTGCGGTTCAGGATGACCTGCGCCACGGCGAGCTGGCCTGCGAGCGGTTCACCGCGACCTTCGAAATAGATGGCACCGGCCAGACAGCGGAGCTCTTCGCTCGACGCGATCTCGTCCTGATCGGCCACGGCGTCGGCCAGCGAGTCATAGTCGCCGTCCTCATCGCCTTCAGAAACCTGGGAAAAATCGGGGAGCGCGGACATGGTGGCCCGGGCGCTCTGGGGAACCATCGCCAGATCGGCGGCGTTGATCCCGGAAGCAGTCATCGCACTGACTGGAGTGGCAGCAACACCGGCAACGTTGGTCGCGAGGCTGGGGGTGCTGGTGGCGAGAAGACCCGCCAGGGATAGGGCCATGGCAGCAGAGGCCGCGACCCGCTTGAAAACGGTCATTCACTCGAACAGACATGCGGTTGGATCACGGACCCGAGCATTGCCGAAAGGCGCTCGTCCGGGCTTCCCCCCGACTGCGTAACCCACCGGATCGCACCCGATAAGCACAACGCGAAACTATGATGGGGGGCTCGTGGCCGATCCGGCCGCGTTCGTCAATGTTGCAGGATCGTTTCAGCGGTGAACCGTTCCGCCGCAGCGCCATCCAGTTCCACGACCCACAGATCGGGATCGCGCGCGCGTCGGCGCTGCCAATAGCTTAAAATATCGTTTGCAGGCGTCGAGTCGATCAGCGCGGTTTTGCCATCGGGACCGATACCCCGTTCCAGCACCCGCTCGCGCCGATCCGCCTCGATCACGATCACCAGGATGCCCCCGCCTTGCGGATCGCCCTTGGCCAGCACCATGCCCATGCCGCCGCTGTCGTTCATCCGGCGCAGCAGCGCGGTGACCAGCATCCCGCTCGGCAGGCGGCCGTCCATAGCTTCAGCCGTTCCGATAGCCGGGCAGGCCCGCCAGCGCGATCTGCGAGCGCATGAAGGTGCCGGTGCCGCGCGCCACTTCTTCGCCGGTGGCGTCGATCAACCGCGCATCGGCAACGAACACCCGCCGCCGTCCGCTGACCCAGCGTCCCTCGGCCACCACCTCCCCGGCCTTCATCGGACGGGTCAGCAGCAGGTTGAACTGCGTCGTCAGCAGGAAACGATCGGTGACCAGGCTGTTGCAGGCGTAAAAGGCTGCATCGTCGAGCATCTTGAAATAGCTCGTACCGTGCGCCGCACCGGCCGCGTGATAATGCCGCTCGTCCACCCGGAAGCGGATGCGCGCAACGCCGGGCTCGGCGATCTCGAGCGCGGAGTCGAACAGGCGATTGATCGGGGCTGCGGCATAGAGCGTCTCCAGCGCCCGGAAATGCGCGGCCTCGCCCTCAGGCCGCGGCGTCACGCGCCTCGTCCTGGGTGAGCAGCGCCCAGATCGCGTCGGTCGAGCCCGCCCCGCGCAGCTTGGCGACGAAGCCCTTGTCGCGCAGCCGCCGCGAAATCCGCGCGAGCGCCTTCAGATGCGCCGACCCTGCATCGGCGGGCGAGAACATCGCAAAGACCAGATCGACCGGCATGTCGTCGACCGCCTGGAAATCGACCGGCTGCGCCAGACGCGCGAAGACGCCGACAATCTGGGTCAGTCCCTCCAGCTTGCCATGCGGAATGGCGACGCCGCCGCCAAAGCCGGTCGAGCCCAGCTTTTCGCGTTCGAGCAGAACCTCGGTCAAAATCTTGGCATCCCGTCCCGCAGGCCCGGCGGCAGCCGCCGCCAGTGCCTGGAACAGGGTTTTCTTATTGGCGGCTGTTACGCCCGCCAGCACCGTATCGTGGCGCAACAGATCGCTGAAATCGTTCATGGTCTCGTCCGGTGCGCCCCCGCGCGGCCCGCCTATTAGCGGCCCGCGCGGAAGAACGATAGAGCTTATCCGGCCGTGCCGCCGCGTTGCGGCTCGACCCAGCCGATGGTTCCGTCACCACGGCGATAGACCATATTATACGAACCCGTGCCCGAATTCTTGAACAACAGGGCCGCAGTATTGCGCAGGTCGAGCATCATCACCGCATCCGACACGCTGGCATCAGGAATATCGACGCGGGTTTCGGCGATAATCAGGGGTGCATCGCCCGCCTCGTCCTCGTCGACCTGTTCGGCAAAGAGGGTATAGCCCGCGTCATAGGCGCCGGCCTCAGCCAGTTCGATCGCCTGGCCCTGGTTGCGGTCCTTCAGGCGGCGCGAATAGCGGCGAAGCTGCTTTTCGATCTTGGTGGCGGCCCCGTCAAAGGCCAGATGCGCGTCCTGCGCATCGTGGCGGCCCTTCAGGACCAGACCGCGGGTGACGTGCATCACGATATCGCATTTGAACCCGACATCATGCGGGCCCTTGCCGAACGTCACCTCGGACGAGATGGCGCGGGCGAAATATTTCTCGGCGATACCCTGAAGCCGGTCCGTCACATGGGTCCGCAGCGCGTCGCCCGTTTCGACCTGATGACCAGAAATCCGGATATCCATCGTCTTCTCCTTGATGCACTCTGATGGGACGGTCCTTTTGGCCTGTCCCTTGGCGTCAACCGGACGCCTCGGCCCCCCAAACTGGATCCTTTATGTCCTTTAGAAACGTCGCATGGGCGGCAAGTTCCGCCTCGCTGGGCCGGAACGTGCGCGGCGGGCGAACCTTGGCGGGCGCGCGGGCGACGATCACCGGCCCACTGTCCTCGGCCGTGTCGGCGAGCAGGCCCAGGCCGATCTGCCGCCCGCCCATCAGCTCGACATAGACCTGCGCCAGCAGCTGTGCGTCGAGCAATGCGCCGTGGAGGACACGGTGCGAGCGATCGATGCCATAGCGCGAGCAGAGCGCGTCGAGCGTGTGCTTCGCGCCGGGATGCTTGCTGCGCGCGATCGCCAGCGTGTCGATCATCCGCGTCTTTTCGTCGACCGGCGCAAAGCCCAGCGCGCCCAGCTCGCCATTGATGAAGCCGAAGTCGAAGGTCGCATTGTGCGCGATCAGCGGCGCATCGCCGATAAAGTCCAGGAACGCGGCCACGCCCTCGGCAAAGACCGGCTTGTCCTTCAGGAACGCGTCGGACAGGCCGTGCACCGCCTGCGCCTCGGCGGGCATCGATCGTTCGGGATTGAAATAGGCGTGATAGGTGCGACCGGTCTCGACCCGGTTGACCAGTTCGACACAGCCGATTTCGACCAGCCGGTCGCCTTCCGAAAATTTGAACCCTGTCGTTTCGGTGTCGAAAACGATCTCTCTCATGACCCGACTATCGGCCTTCGGAGTCCCGCATGCAAGTGATGAGCGCGCGGACTTTTTCGCGGGTTTCGGCCAGTGGAATATCGGTCGCGATGACATGATCGGCGCGCGCGCGCTTGTCCCCATCGGGCAGCTGGCGGGCGATAATCGCCTGAAACTTGGACGAATTCATACCAGCCCTTGCCAACACCCGCGCCTCCTGCACGGCCGGTTCTGCCGATACGACCAACACCTTATCCACAGACTTATCACCGCCCGTTTCGAACAGGAGCGGGACGTCGATCACGACCAGGGACGATCGGGCGTGAGCCGCCAGAAAGGCCAGGCGCTCGGCCTGCACCGCCGGATGCACGATTCCCTCGAGTCGGCGCATCGCCGCGTCATCGCCGAGCACCGCCTGGCCCAGTGCCGCGCGATTCACGCCCTTCGGCCCGGTCGTCCCCGGAAAGGCCGATTCGATCGCGGAGACCAGTTTTCCACCGGGGCCCTGCAACTGATGGACACAGGCATCGGCGTCGAACACCGGCACGCCCTCATCGCGGAACATCTGCGCGACGGTCGACTTGCCCATACCGATCGAGCCGGTGAGACCCAGCACGATCATCCGAGCAGGATCTTGCGCAATTCCGCATCCCGCTCGCGCGGCGGCGCGGCCCCGAAGAAGCGCTCGAACGCGACCGCCGCCTGGCCGATCAGCATGTCCAGCCCGTCGATCGTCGCCAGCCCCCTCGCCCGCGCCGCCGCGAGCAGCCCGGTCTCTAGCGGCGCATAAACGATGTCGTACACGACCGCGTCGTCCGGCAGCGCCGACAGGTCGAGGTGGAGCGGCGGCTGGCCGGTCATGCCTAGGCTGGTCGCGTTGACCACCAGCGCGCCGGGCGGCACCGCCTCACCGATCGGCAGCGCCTGCCCTTTCATCCCGAAGGACGACAACAGCGCCGCGCCCTTATCCACATTGCGGTTGAACAGCGTCACCGGCCCGACGCCGATCCCCGCCAGCGCATAGAGCACCGCGCGCCCGGCCCCTCCTGCCCCAATGACCGTCACCGGCTTGCCCGCCAGATCGCAGGCTTTCAGCGGCGCGGCGAAGCCAGCCGCATCGGTATTGGTGCCGACCAATGCGCCGTCCGCATCGCGAAAGGCGGTGTTGATCGCCCCGATCGCGCTCCGCATGTCCTCGCGATCCTCGACATGCTCGAGCGCGGCGATCTTGTGCGGCACCGTGATGTTGCAACCGCGCCAGTCGGGATCGGCCTTGCGCGCGGCGAAATAGGCGGGCAGCGCGTGCGGAGCGACATGGGTGGCGCGATAGTCCGCCTCGATACCCAGCGCCTCCAGCCAGAAACCATGGATCTTCGGCGACTTGCTATGGGCAATCGGGTCGCCGATCACCTCGGCATAAGGACGCGCCATCAGGCGGCCATCCAGCCGCGTTCGCGCAAGTAACCGAGCACGGGCAGCAGCGGCATGCCAAGAATGGTGAAGTGACTCCCCTCGATCCGCGAGAAGAGCTGCACGCCCGGCCCCTCGATACGAAAACAGCCGACACAGCCCGAAATGGCGGGCCATTCCTGATCCAGATAGCGGTCGATAAAGGCGCCCGAGAGCGGGCGGACATGGAGCTTCGCGCGCTCGACATGCCGCCAGACGGGGCGGCCATGCTCGGCGATGACGGCGGCGCTCCACAATTCGTGGCTGCCGCCGCTCATCCGCGCCAGATGCTCGGCCGCTTCCTCGCGGCTTTCGGGTTTGTCGAGCAGCGTGCCGTCGGCGAGCGCCACGATCGAGTCCGATCCCAGCACCGGGACGGGCCCGGCATTGGCGGATACCTTCACGGCCTTCATCTCGGCCAGCGCGTCGGACAGGTCGCGCGGGGACGCGCCCGCCATCGCCGCCTTGACGCTGGCTTCGTCCACCCGCGCGGGCAGCGCCTCATAGGCTACGCCCGCCGCGTCGAGCATCGCCCGGCGCGAGGCGCTTTGCGAGGCCAGGATTATCATGCTTCGGCCTTTCGTTGATTCACCAGCGAGATGATCGCCGCCGCCGTTTCCTCGATCGAGCGGCGGGTGACGTCGATCACCGGCCAGTCATTGTCGGCGAACATCCGCCGCGCGAAGGTCAGTTCACGGTTCACCGCCTCCTGCTCGACATAATCGGTGTCGGGCGCCTGGTTGAGCGAGAGCAGCCGGTTGCGCCGGATCGCGATCAGCCGGTCGGCGCTGGTTGTAAGCCCCACAACCAGCGGCTTTTTCAGCGTGAACAGGAAGGGGGGCGGGGGGCTTTCGACCACGATCGGGATGTTGGCGGTCTTGTAGCCGCGATTGGCGAGATAGATGGAGGTCGGCGTCTTGGACGAACGGCTGACGCCCGCCAGCACGATATCGGCCTCCTCCCATTCCTCCCACGCGATGCCGTCGTCATGCGCGATGGTGAACTGGATCGCATCGACCCGCGCGAAATAGGCGGCATCCAGGACGTGCTGGCGACCGGGCCGCATCTTGGCCTGCACGCCCAGCAACCCCGACAGCGCGGCATTGACCGGATCGAGCGGCGCCACCGTCGGCAGGCCCAGCGCATGGCAGCGGCTTTCCAGCACACGCCGCGTCGTCGGGTTGACCAGCGTATAGATGACCAGCCCCGGATTCTGCGCGATCTCCTGCAGGATGCGCTCCAGATGGCTTTCGGTGCGGACCATCGGCCAGAAGTGGCGGACGGTTTCCACATCGTCATATTGCGCCAGCGCCGCCTTAGCGATGTTCTCCAGCGTTTCGCCGGTGGAATCGGACAACAGGTGCAGGTGGAGCCGTGTGGTCATCGGCACGGGCATGACTCTGTGGATAACATGACGAGAATCGGTAGCGTAACTTCGCCGACCGGCCAAGCCGGGGTCGGGCGGTGGATAAGCGATGATTCGTCCACATCGAATCCCACAGGCCCGATTCTTTTCCACAGCCTGTGAGTTATGGGGGCGATGAATCCGAATCCCGTTGAATCGGCGATTCCCCATGAGTCAACGTGTTGGCATATCGGGGAGAGCCGCATAATCCCGACAACCAACGTGCCAACCACTTCAACAATCCATTCTTAGAATCTTCTTTAATAGAAGAAGGGGGGTCTCCTGACCGACGTTGCGATCCTAAAGCCCCTGCTCGCCGCGCTGTCGGGTGAGCGGCTGGCGACACCACCCATGTGGCTCATGCGACAGGCCGGTCGCTATCTGCCCGAGTACCGTGCGTTGCGGGCGGAGAAGGGCGGCTTCCTGGCGCTCGCCACCGATCCGCAAGCGGCGGCCGAGGTGACGGTGCAGCCGATCCGCCGGTTCGGGTTCGACGGCGCGATCCTGTTTTCGGACATTCTGATGGTCCCCTGGGCCCTGGGCCAGGACCTCAGCTTCGGGGCGGGGGAGGGACCGCGCCTGGCGCCCGCGCTGGTCGATCATGCGCTGAATGCCCTACAGAGCGTCCCCGAGCGGCTCGAGCCGGTCTATGCCACCGTGGCGGGGGTGAAGGCGCAGTTGCCGCCCCAGACCAGCTTTCTGGGCTTTGCGGGCTCTCCCTGGACGGTCGCGACCTATATGGTGGCGGGGCAGGGGTCCAAGGACCAGGGCGAGACGCGGCGTTTCGCCTATGCCGACCCGCAGGGCTTCGGGGCGATCATTGATGCGATTGTCGAGATGACCATCGACTATCTGGCGGGACAGGTCGCCAACGGCGTCGAGGCGGTGCAGCTGTTCGACAGCTGGGCGGGTTCGCTATCCCCGGCGCAGTTCGAACGCTGGGTGATCGCGCCCAATGCCGCGATCGTCGAAGGATTCCGGGCGCGCTGCCCGGGGGTGCCGGTGATCGGCTTCCCCAAGGGGGCAGGGGGCAAGCTGCCTGCTTATGCGCGCGAAACCGAGGTCGACGCGGTCGGGCTGGACGAGACGGTCGATCCGGTCTGGGCCGACACCTCTCTGCCCCAAGGTCTGCCGGTGCAGGGCAATCTCGATCCGCTGGCGTTGATCGCGGGGGGTGAGGCCTTGGACGGCGCGGTGGATCGTATCCTGGCGGCCTTCACCGAACGGCCGCATATCTTCAACCTGGGTCACGGCATATTGCCCGACACGCCGATCGCGCATGTCGAGCGGCTGATCGCCCGTGTGAGGAACCAAGCATGATCGGATTGCTGGGGGCCGCCTATGAATGGATCAAGGCGGCGCATATCATCTTCGTGATCTTCTGGATGGCCGGGCTGTTCATGATGCCGCGCTACCTGGTCTATCATCAGGAGGCGCTGGTCGCGGGCGATGCCGCCGACGCCGCCCGCTGGGTCGAGCGTGAGGGCAAGTTGCGCAGCATCATCCTGACGCCCGCGATGATCGCGGTGTGGGTGTTGGGGCTGTTGCTGGCGGCGTCGCTGGGGCTGTTCTCGGGCGTGCCGGGGCTGGGCTGGCTCCATGCCAAGCTGTTCTTCGTGCTGCTGCTCAGCGGTTATCATGGCTGGATGGTCGGCTATTCCAAGAAGCTGGCGCGCGGGGTGACGAAGCTCAGCGGCAAGCAGCTGCGCATGATTAACGAAGTGCCCGCGCTGGCAGCGACGATCATCGTGGTGCTGGTCGTCATCAAGCCGTTCTGACCGTCCTACTCCCCTTCTTGCTCCCCTCCCGCAAGCGGGAGGGGACCCCTTTCTTGCCCCCCTCCCGTAAACGGGAGGGGTCGGGGGAGGGCAGGGAGTCTCACCGAGACCGACGCCCGCGGCTTTCCCTCCCCCCGCCCCTCCCGCCTGCGGGAGGGGAGTAAGAAGGAAAGCGGTGCTGCCTGCGGGAGGAACCAACCGCCTCCTTTCCCCATTGACTTGGCGAACCCCCAATTCTAACTCCTGCCCCGTACGGCGCGGTCCTCGCGTCGGGTACGCTTCCTTATCGACAGCCTCGTTTCGCCGCGATCCTCGCCGACCGACGCCCTCCGACCATCCGGACCGATCATGCATCTGAAAGACCTCAAGAAGAAAACCCCCGCCGACCTCGTGCAGCTGGCCGAGGAATTGGGGGTCGAGAGCGCGTCCACGCTGCGCAAGCAGGACCTGCTATTCGCCATCCTGAAGGAGCAGGCGGAAAAGGGCGACCAGATCATGGGCCTGGGCACGATCGAGGTGCTGCCCGACGGCTTCGGCTTCCTGCGTTCGCCCGAAGCGAACTATCTGGCCGGTCCCGACGACATCTATGTCTCGCCCAACCAGGTCCGCAAGCACGGCCTGCGCACCGGCGACACGGTGGAAGGCGAGATCCGCGCGCCCAAGGATGGCGAGCGTTATTTCGCGCTGACCAAGCTGACGAGCGTCAATTTCGATGACCCGGAAGCCGTCCGCCATCGCGTCAATTTCGACAACCTGACCCCGCTCTATCCCGAGCAGAAGCTGATCCTCGACCCCGCCGACCCGACCCAGAAGGACAAGTCGGCGCGCGTCATCGACATCGTCTCGCCGCAGGGCAAGGGCCAGCGCACGCTGATCGTCGCGCCCCCGCGCGTGGGTAAGACGGTGATGCTGCAGAACATCGCCAAGGCGATCACCGACAACCACCCCGAAGTCTTCCTGATCGTCCTGCTGATCGACGAGCGTCCGGAAGAAGTCACCGATATGCAGCGCTCGGTGCGCGGCGAGGTTGTGTCCTCGACCTTCGACGAGCCCGCACAGCGCCACGTCCAGGTCGCCGAGATGGTGATCGAAAAGGCCAAGCGCCTGGTCGAGCACAAGAAAGATGTCGTCATTCTGCTCGACTCGATCACGCGCCTCGGCCGCGCCTACAACACCGTGGTCCCGTCCTCGGGCAAGGTGCTGACCGGCGGTGTCGACGCCAACGCGCTCCAGCGGCCCAAGCGCTTCTTCGGTGCGGCGCGCAACATCGAGGAGGGCGGTTCGCTCTCGATCATCGCCACCGCGCTGATCGACACCGGCAGCCGCATGGACGAGGTCATCTTCGAAGAGTTCAAGGGCACCGGCAACTCGGAAATCGTCCTCGACCGCAAGGTCGCCGACAAGCGCATCTTCCCGGCGATGGATGTGGGCAAGTCGGGCACTCGCAAGGAAGAACTGCTGGTCGAGAAGGACAAGCTGTCCAAGATGTGGGTGCTGCGCCGCATCCTCATGCAGATGGGCACGATCGACTCGATGGAGTTCCTGCTCGACAAGATGAAGAATTCGAAGACCAACGAGGATTTCTTCGATTCGATGAACCAGTAAGGCGCGCGCCGGGGCTTCGGCCCCGCCGACGTTACGGTTTGATGGGTTCGCTGGCGGGAAATAGGCCCGCTTGCGAACCCATTTTCGTTTTGGGGCGTTAGCAGGCCCGATCCCACCCCCTTTCGGGATCGTGCCGGTCCAAGCACGGCACGGCCGCGTCGTTGCTTAACACGCGACGCGGCCAAACGGGGGTGGGGCCATTATTGCCAAGCCAGCCACCTCTACCTCCGTTCGCACTGAGCGAAGTCGAAGTGCACGCCCCATCACTGGCCAAGGGATTCCCGTGGCCTTCGACTTCGCTCAGGCTGAACGGAGGTTAAGGGTTCGACGGGGTAAGAGAGAAACCCAGCCCTTACGGCCGGGTACGCCCGCCGCCCATGCCGCCCTGGCCGGGGCCAGCCCCCGGCGCGCCGACCGCGCCAATGTTGCCGAACAGATCCTGGAAGAAACCGCGCTGGCGACCCAGGGTCGGGGTGGTCTTGCCATAGGGCGAGATGTCGGCGACCTGATCGACGCCCGCACGGCGGATCGTCGTGACGTTGCCCGCCTGGTCGAAGCTGATCTGCAGCGTGATCTGCGACACTGGATGCGGCAGGGTGTAGCCCAGATTGCGGCTGTCCCGCGCGACATAATACCAGTCGCCGCCATTGAACTGGCTGGTGATCGTCGGCGTGCCCAGCGTCTGGAGCACCGACTGGCGATTGTCGACGCCCGGCTGGATCGAGTTGACGAGATCGGTGTCGACCACATAACCCTGATGCGACCGCAGCGGCGTACAGGCGCCCGCGGCCAGGGCCAGGCCGATCCCGAGGGCGGCGAGCCGGGTGGAAGAAACGCTCATCATCATCTCCGGGCCGGGTGATCGGCCGCACTACGCGGGTGTCAGCACTGGCGATCGATCCGCTCGACCGTCGCCCCCTCGATATGCGAAGGGAAGGGCGCGCACAAGCATGGCGCGGTGATGATCGTGCAGGATAAAGGGGAGGGGCGGATGGCCTCAGGCTGGCTGAAGCGGACGATCGCACGCTATTTCGGACGCGACGGGGATGCGGCGTTGCCGCTGTACAATGCCGTGGTGCTGCACGCGCGCGAACCGCATTGGTATCTGGACGGTGGGGTGCCCGACACGGTCGATGGCCGGTTCGACATGATCGCCGCGATCCTCTCGCTTGTCCTGATCCGGCTGGAGGCGCTGCCTGAAGGAACCGAGATGGCGGCGCGGCTGACCGAACGCTTCGTCACCGACATGGACGGGCAGCTGCGCGAACTGGGCATCGGCGACATCGTGGTCGGCAAGCATATCGGCCGGATGATGGCGATGCTGGGCGGGCGTCTGACCGCCTATCGCGAGGGGCTGGCCGGGGATGCGGCGGCGATGGACGCCGCGTTGCTGCGCAACCTGTATCGCGGCGAGGCGCCCGCCGATCCGCAAGCACTTGCCCATGTTCGCGAGGCGCTTCGCACCCTACATGGACGATTGGCGGACGTTTCGCTCGTCCGACTCACCCTTGGAGAATTGCCGTGACCCCCGAATGGAGCCGCCCCGAAAAGATCAACACGATCGGCGAGCGTGAAAAGCCGGTGTCGATCGACACCACGCCCGACGAACGCCGGGCGCTGGCCGGGCGGTTCGGGTTGCTGTCGGTCGATGCGCTGTCCGCGGATCTGGTCGTGCGGCGCGATGCGGCGGGTATCCTGGTCACCGGCACGGTGCGCGGCGCGGTGGTGCAGCCCTGTTCGGTGACCGGCGACCCGGTCCCCGCCAAGATCGACGAGCCGGTCGCGCTGCGCTTCGTCGAGCCTTCCAGTCACGGTACGGACGAGGAAATTGAACTGTCCGAGGATTCGCTCGACACCATCGAGATCGAGGGCGGCACGATCGACTTGGGCGAGGCGGCGGCCGAAACCATGGCGCTGTCGCTCGATCCCTTTCCGCGCAGCCCCGAGGCGGCGGCGACTCTGAAGGAAGCGGGCGTCATCAGCGAGGAGGAAGCCGGGCCGCTCGGCGCGCTGTCGGGGTTGAAGGCGATGCTCGAAGGCAAGAAGTGACCTGTTCCTCCCCAAGCTCGCTTGGGGAGGGGGACCGCCGGGCGCCAGCCCGTGGGTGGAGGGGTAGGCGGTTTAAGGCGTATCCGGCCCCAGCGTCGGGTCCAGGTCGCGCGGTCGGATGAATGCGACCAGCGTCGCGCTATGGGCCCGCGCCTCCGCCCAGCGATCGACCGGCAGTGTCATCTGCGCCACCGTCGCGGTGGGATATTTATCCTCGACCCGTTCCCGCAATTCGCCATCCAGCGTCAGGTCGAGCACCAGATCCTCCAGCCCCGGATTGTGGCCGACCATCAA
This sequence comes from Sphingomonas sp. 77B, assembly GCF_056497825.1. Lineage (NCBI taxonomy): Bacteria > Pseudomonadati > Pseudomonadota > Alphaproteobacteria > Sphingomonadales > Sphingomonadaceae > Sphingomonas > Sphingomonas sp. 77B. The sequence continues at coordinate 2,264,118 of NZ_JBWMBY010000001.1, read as the reverse complement.
AACATGGTCCGCGTCATCGGGCAGCGCCTGGACCAGATCGAGCAGGCTGGCGGCGGACGCGAGGTACAGCGCGCGGTTCCAGACCGGCTCCAGAGTCCGGCCGTAACCGCTCCACACCTCGTCCAATGTCTCGATCACGCGGATGGCGGGAGAGGCGAGGACATGGTCGAAGGTGAACCCTTCCGCCTTCAGGTGCCGCCCGATCATCGCCGCCGCGCGCCGTCCTTTGGCGTTGAGCGGCCGGTCGAAATCGCGGGCGACCGGATCGTCCCAGCTCGACTTGGCATGGCGAAGCAGTGTCAGCGTCTTCATCGGATCGGCGTCTCCGTCGCGGCGGCTGGCAGGGTTTCGTGCTTGCCATGCCCTATCGGCGCGTCGGAGGAAAGCCGCCCTGCGACCCGCGCGACCGCTTCATCCAGGGTCACGCGCGAAATCGAGACACCCGGCGGAAAAGCGTCGAGCAATCGTGACGGCATGGCGGCGGACAGCAGCACGAACGCGCCACGATCGTCGGCGCGCCGGATCAACCGCCCGAACGCCTGCGCCAGCCGCGCCCGCACGATCCGGTCGTCATAGGCGCTGCCGCCGCCCGCCAGCTTGCGCGCGGCGTGCAACACCGTCGGCTTGGGCCAGGGCACACCCTCCATCACCACCAGCCGCAGCGAGGAGCCGGGCACGTCCACCCCGTCGCGCAGCGCGTCGGTGCCAAGCAGCGAGGCGGACGGATCGTCGCGGAAGATATCCACCAGCGTGCCCGTGTCGATCGGGTCGACGTGCTGCGCATGCAGCGCCAGCCCGTCGCGCGCCAGCCGGTCGGCGATCCGACCATGCACGCCGCGCAACCGGCGGATCGCGGTGAACAGCCCCAGCGTCCCGCCCTTGGCCGCCGCGATCAGCCGGGCATAGGCATTGGCGAGCTGGGGAATGTCGCCGCGCTTCACATCGGTGACGATCAGCACCTCGGCGCGGTTGGGATAGTCGAACGGGCTGGCCGCGACGAAATGGGCGGGCCCGCGCGCCAGATGCGGGGCCCCCGTCCGCGCCTCCGCCACGTCCCAGTCGCCCCCGGCGCGCAAGGTGGCTGAGGTGACGAGCGCGCCGTGCGCGGGCTTCAGCACGATCTCGGCAAAGGGGCGGGTGGGGTCGAGCCAGTGGCGATGCAGGCCGATATCATATTCGCGCCCCTCCGCCCGATCAACCGCCAGCCAGTCGACGAAGTCGGGATCGACCGGCCCACCGATCCGAGCGAGCAGGGAGAGCCATGCCGCCACCGTCTCCGCGCGCCATGCGATGGAGGCGATCGCCCCTTCCACCCGCGCGCGCGCCTGTCCGTCGAGCCAGTCGGGTGCTTCCTGCAACACCGCCTCCAGCCTCTGGCCGAGCGTCACCAGCGGGCGCAGCAGTGCGTCGAGCGCCTGGGCGGCGGGCCCGGCGGCTTCGATCAGCGCGGGCGAGGGATCGGCCAGTTCGGTCTCCAGCCCATAGCCCGCATCGCCCGGCTGTTCGGCCCGCGCAAAGGCCAGGCCGCGCACCGCCGCCAGCAACGTCTCGATCGGGCCGAAGGGCTGGCCCTCCGCCAGTCGCCCGAGCCAGCCTTCGCTCGCCAGCGCCTGGGCGGCCTGTACGGCGTCACCGATCGCGCGGTTGCCGCCCTCGTCATAGCTGGCGACGTCGGACAGCCGCGCCGCCAGTCCCCGGCGACGCCCGCGCGATCCCGCTTCGGGGCCGAGAATCCAACGGCGCAGCTCGATGGTCTCCGAACCTGTCAGCGCCGTGGCGAACATCGAGTCCGCCGCGTCGAACAGGTGATGGCCCTCGTCGAAGACATAGCGGGTCGGCCGTGTCTGCGTCTCGCGGCCGCGCGCCGCGTTGACCATGACCAGCGCATGGTTGGCGATGACGATGTCCGCCTGCACCGAGGCGCGGGCGGCGCGCTCGATGAAGCATTTCCGGTAATGCGGGCAGCCCGCATAGACACACTCGCCGCGCCGGTCGGTCAGCGCGGCTGAGCCGTTGCGGCGGAACAGCGTCGTCAGCCAGCCGGGCAGGTCGCCGCCGACCATATCGCCGTCGCTGCTATAGGCCGCCCAGCGCGCGACCAGTTGCGCCAGCACCGCCGCGCGTCCGGCGAAGCCGCCTTGCAACGCATCCTCCAGATTGAGCAGGCAGAGATAATTCTCCCGCCCCTTGCGGGTGACGACGCGTTCCTTGCGCAGTACTTCGTCGGGAAAGATGCGCGCGGTCTCGCCGCTCAGCTGGCGTTGCAGTGCCTTGGTATAGGTGGATATCCACACCGCGCCGCCCGCCCGCTCGGCCCAGAGGCTGGCGGGGGCGAGATAGCCCAGCGTCTTGCCGATGCCGGTGCCCGCTTCGGCCAGCACCATATTGGGCGTGTCGCGCACCGCGCGCGGCGCGAAGGCGGCGGTGACGGCGGCAGCATAGGCGCGTTGTCCGGGGCGTTCCTCCGCGCCCTCGCCGGTCAGGTGGCGCAGCCGGTCCTCGGCATCGGCGGGCGGCAGGTCGATGGTGCGCGGGGCGGGGCGGGGGGCGTCCTCCTCCCATTCGGGCAAGGCGCTGAACAGCCATCGCTCGTTGCGCTCGGGCCGGGTCAAGCGGGGCCCGATCAGCGGGGCCCAGGGCCAGCGAAGTCGCGCCAGGCTCTGCGCGGTGGTCCATGCCCCCTCCCGCTCGGGCCAGGCCCCGTCGGGAGTGGCGAGCAGTGTCTCGGTCGCGCGGAGCAGGAAGGCGGCGACCTCGGCATCGCTCTCCGGCGGCTCCAGTCCGCAAGCGCGAGCAAGACCATGTGGGGTGGGGACAGCAAACCGCGTGGGGCGTAGGAATGCGAAGAGTTCGAGGATGTCGAGACCGGAGAGTTCGGCATAGCCCAGCCGCTGGCCAATCAACGGCGCGTTGAGCAGGATGACCGGGGTTTCGGAGGCCAGCCCGATCGCTTCGCCGCGTGAGACGGCGCGGGTCTGTCCGCCGGTGGAAATCCACACACCGCTATGGCTGGCATGAAGGGCGGGGTGGGGAAGCGCGGTCACTCTGTTGATTTGGGGGAGCGGGAACAGGTTGGCAACGGGGCGTGTGGGATTTGTCCGTTTTCAACGCCGGGTTGTTTGGCGCTGGCCCTCCCCCATCCCAGTTTCGGGTAAGCGATGCCCCGCATCGTTTAGGTCATGCCGGGGGCATGACCGACCCAAAACTCGCCTGCGGGAGGGGTGTGTATTGTTGAAGCGTAGCGCGCGCCTTACGCGGTAAGCCCCTCCCGCAGGCGGGAGGGGTTTGGGGAGGGAAGGCCCTGTAGGACCACATTCCTGTTCCACGTGGAACAAGTTCACCCTGTTGATAACCCCGTGCATAAAACCGGCACAATGCAAAACCCATTGTGCATCACGCCCCGGCTTGCCAGAGCATCACCATGACAGACGAACTCCGCTCCACCGCTCTCGAGTCCAAGGCCTGGCCCTATGAGGAGGCTCGCAAGCTCCTCAAACGCTATCCCGATGGCAAGCCGGGCGGCGAGCCGATCCTGTTCGAAACGGGCTATGGCCCATCGGGCCTGCCGCATATCGGCACGTTCAACGAAGTGCTGCGCACCACCATGGTCCGCAACGCCTTCCACGCGCTGTCCGACCAGAAGACGCGGCTCATTGCCTTTTCGGACGATATGGACGGTCTGCGCAAGGTGCCGGACAATGTGCCGAACCAGGAGATGCTCCGCGAACATCTCGGCAAGCCGCTGACCCAGGTGCCCGATCCGTTCGAAAAGTTCGACAGCTTCGCCGCGCATAACAACGCGCTGCTGCGCCAGTTTCTCGATCGGTTCGGCTTTGAATACGAGTTCGCCTCGTCGACCGAATATTACACCTCGGGTCGGTTCGACGACGCGCTCCGGCTGGTGCTGAAACATTATCAGGGCATCCAGGACGTGATGCTCCCGACGCTCCGCGCCGAGCGTCGCGCCACCTATTCGCCCGTCCTGCCGATCAGCCCCAAGTCGGGCATCGTCCTGCAGGTGCCGGTCGAGGTGATCGACGCCGAGGCGGGCCTGATCGCGTTCGAGGATGAGGGCGAGCGGATCGTCCAGTCGGCGCTGGGTGGCCTGTCCAAGCTACAATGGAAGGTTGACTGGGCGATGCGCTGGGTCGCGCTGGGCGTGGATTACGAGATGGCGGGCAAGGACCTGATCGACTCGGTCACCCAGTCGTCGAAAATCACCCGCGTGCTCGGCGGTCGTCCGCCCGAGGGCTTCAACTATGAGATGTTTCTCGACGAGCATGGCGAGAAGATCTCCAAGTCCAAGGGCAATGGCCTCAGCCTCGATCAGTGGCTGACCTATGGGCCGGAGGAGAGCCTAGCCTTCTTCGCCTATCGCGAGCCGAAAAAGGCCAAGCAGCTGCACATGGGCGTCATCCCGCGTGCGGTGGACGAATATTGGCAGTTCCGGGTCAACTATCCCAACCAGTCGCTCAAGGAGCAGTTGGGCAATCCGGTGCACCATATCCATGACGGCAAGCTGCCCGAGGGTGAGTTGCCGGTGACGTTCGGCCTGCTGCTCAACCTGGTCGGGGTGATGGGCGAGGCGACCAAGGATCAGGTCTGGGGCTATCTCGCCAATTATGTGCCGGCAGCGTCGGCGGAGAAATATCCCGAACTCGACCGGCTGATCGACCATGCGCTGGCCTATGCCCGCGATTTCGTCGCGCCGACGCTCCAGCGCCGTGCGCCCGAACCGCACGAGGCCGAGGCTCTGCGCCAGCTGGACACGCAGCTCGCAGCGCTTCCGGTGGGGGCGACGGCTGAGGACATCCAGAATATCGTGTATGAGATCGGCAAGACCGACGCCTTCCCGTCGCTACGCGACTGGTTCAAGGCGCTGTATGAGACGCTGCTGGGTTCGGCGCAGGGCCCGCGCATGGGCAGCTTCATCGCGCTTTACGGTGTGGATAACAGCCGCAAGCTGATCGCCGAGGCGCTGGCCAAAGCATAAGCCGTCGTCATTGCGAGGAGCGGAGCGACGCAGCAATCCAGCGTCTGGGTTGATCGCCCTGGATTGCTTCGCTGCGCTCGCAATGACGGAGGAGGGGGGAGCGGCTTGCTCCCCCCTTTTTCATATCAGCCGAGATGTTCGGCAAAGAACGCCATGGTGCGTTCGTCCGCCAGCTTGGCCGACTCCTCGGAGCGGCGCTGACCGAACTCGGTCGCGAAGCCGTGATCTTCGCCCGCATAATCGTACAGCGTGACCTTGCGATGGTTATCCAGCCCCTCGTGCATCCGCTTCTGCGCGTCCTTGTCGACGAAGTGATCTTCCTCGGGGATATGGAGCAGCACGGGCTTGGCGATCGCCTGCTTCTCGCCGAGCAGGCCGTCGATGCCGACGCCGTAATAGCCGACACTGGCGTCCACATCGGTGCGCGCCGCGGTCATGAAGGCCAGCCGCCCGCCCAGGCAATAGCCGACGACGCCGACCTTGGTGTCGGCACCATGTTCGTCACGGATCGCCTTGATCGTCGCCTCGATATCGCGAATGCCGCCATCCTGGTCGAACTTGCCCATCAGGTCGAGCGCCTGTTCCATCTCGTTGGGGACGTCCGGGTCGAGTTCGATGCCGGGCGCGATCTTATGGAAAAGATCGGGTGCGACGGCCAGATAGCCCGCCTCGGCCAGCGTGTCGCACTTGCGGCGGATGCCGGCATTCACGCCAAAGATTTCCTGGATGACGATGATCGCGGCCTTGGGGCTTCCCTCCGGCTCGGCATAATAGGCGTTGAACTGGCCTTCGCCGGACGCGGCGGCGATGGTCTTGGTGGCAGTCATGCGGGTCTCCTGTGGTCGTCGCGACCATAACGCCTTATGCCGGACTTGGTCGCGTGATGGAGAATGGCGCATGAAAGTGAATGTGGAAATCGACTGCACGCCCGAAGAGGCGCGCCGCGCCATGGGCCTGCCCGACCTCACGCCGATCCATGAGCGTTATGTCCAGATGATGCTCGATACGATGCAGTCGGGGGTGAAGCCCGAGATGATCGAGGCGATGATGCGCAACTGGGCCCCGATGGGGGAGGCGAGCATGACCATGTGGCGCCGCATGTTCGAGGGGCAGAAGGGCTGATCCTGTCATGACCGACACGATCTTCGCCGTCTCCAGCGGACAGCCGCCCGCCGCCATCGCGGTGATCCGGGTCAGCGGCCCGGCGGCCTTTGCGGCGGCCGAGCGGCTGGGCGGGCCTTTGCCCGAGCCGCGGCGGGCCAGCCTGCGCACCTTGAAGGACGGGGCGGGGGCGGCGCTGGATTCGGCCTTGCTGCTGCGGTTTCCTGGGCCCGCGACCGCAACCGGCGAGGATCTGGTCGAGCTGCATTGCCATGGCGGGCGCGCGGTGGTCGCGGCGGTGGAGGCGGCGCTGGCGGCGCTTCCCGGCACCCGTCGCGCCGAGCCGGGGGAGTTCACCCGGCGCGCCCTGCTCAACGGCCGGATCGATCTGGCCGAGGCGGAAGGGCTGGCCGATCTGCTGGAGGCGCAGACCGAGCGGCAGCGACGCGCGGCGATGGCCGCCGTCGAGGGGCGGGTGAGCCAGGAAGTGCGCGGCTGGATGGACCGGCTGGCGATGCTGTCGGCGATGATCGAGGCGATGCTCGACTTCGCCGAAGAGGATGACGTGCCGCTCGATGCGGCGGCGGTGGCGCGGATCAAGGACGCGATGCACGCGCTCGCCATCGCCATGCTGGAGGTGGTTGAGCGGCCCTCGGTCGATCGGCTTCACGACGGCATTCGCGTGGTGCTGGCCGGGCCGCCCAATAGCGGGAAGTCAACGCTGCTGAACCTGCTGGTCGAACGCGAGGCGGCGATCGTCTCTCCGATCGCGGGCACGACCCGCGACCGGATCGAGGCGAGCGTGCTACGCGGAGGGGTCGCCTATGTGCTGACCGACACCGCCGGGCTGGCCGAGGATACCGACGATGTGATCGAGGCGATCGGCGTGACCCGCGCGCAGGAAGCGATCGTTCAGGCGGACATCCTGCTGTGGATGGCCGACGCGCCCCCGCCGCGTGTCGATGCGATCTGGCTCCATTCGCGCGCCGATCTGCCGGGGCGAGACGGCTTGCCCGAGGGGCGGCGGCTGGCGGTGCGGCGTGACGATCCCGCTAGCGTGGCGGCGGTTTGGGATGCCCTGGCCGGGGCGGCCGCGGCCTTGCTCCCGCGCGAGGATGCGGTCGGCTTCAAGCGGCATCAGCAGGACCAGTGCCGCCGCGCGGCCAATGCACTGATCGCCGCGCCGACCGACGATGTGCTGCTGATGGCCGAGGAGTTGCGCGTCGCCCGGCAGGCACTGGCCGAGGTGCTGGGCGTCAGCGCGACGGAGACGATGCTTGACGCTCTGTTCGGGCGCTTCTGCCTCGGTAAGTGAATGTTCCACGTGGAACGTTAACCATGCTTGGCTTTGACGCTGCCCGCCCGTTCCGGTAGGGCGGGAGCATGTTTGATGTCGTAGTGATCGGTGGCGGTCACGCGGGAACCGAGGCCGCTGCGGCGGCTGCGCGCCGGGGTGCGCGGACGGCCCTTTTGTCCTTTGATCGTCATGGCCTGGGCGCCATGTCCTGCAATCCGGCGATCGGCGGATTGGGGAAGGGCCATATCGTGCGCGAGGTCGATGCCTTTGACGGGCTGATCGGTCGCGCGGCCGATCAGGGTGCGATCCATTACCGGATGCTCAACCGGAGCAAGGGCACCGCCGTTCAGGGCCCGCGCGTCCAGGCCGACCGGCGGCGCTATGCCGGGGCGATCCAGGCGATGCTCGCCGCGCAATCCAATTTGACCATCGTCGAGGGCGAGGCCGAAGCATTGGTCCTCGACGGCGAGCGCGTGGCCGGGGTGCAGCTGGGCGACGGCAGCATCCTGTCGGCGCGTGCGGTGGTGCTGGCGACCGGGACGTTCCTGGGCGGACGGCTGTTCCGCGGCGAGGAACGGCATCTGGGCGGGCGGATCGGCGAGCGCGCCGCGACCCGGATGGCCGAGCAGCTTCGCGCGCTGGGCCTGCCCATGGCGCGGATGAAGACCGGCACGCCGCCGCGTCTCGATGGCCGGACGATCGACTGGGCGAAGCTGGACGAGCAGCCCTCCGACACCGATCCCTGGACCATGTCGCCGATGACGGCGGCCCGGCCACTGCCCCAGATTGCCTGTGCGATCACCCGGACGACCGAGCAGACCCATGCGATCATAGCGGCGGCCTTTCACCGCTCGCCGCTGTTCACCGGCGCGATCGAGGCAAATGGCCCGCGCTATTGTCCGTCGATCGAGGACAAGATCAAACGCTTCGCCGACCGTGACAGCCACCAGATATTCCTAGAGCCGGAGGGGCTGGACGACCCGCTGGTCTATCCCAACGGCCTGTCGACCTCGCTGCCGACCGATGTGCAGGCGGCGATGATCGCCTCCATGCCGGGGCTGGAGCGGGCGGTCGTCACGCTGCCGGGCTATGCGGTGGAATACGACCATATCGATCCGCGCGCGCTCGACGCCCGGCTGGCGCTGGGGGCGCTGGCGGGGGTGTTCTGCGCGGGGCAGATCAACGGCACGACCGGCTATGAGGAAGCGGCGGGGCAGGGGCTGATCACCGGGCTCAATGCGGCCGCCCATGCATGTGATCTCTCCCCGGTGATCCTCGACCGCGCATCGAGCTATCTGGGCGTGATGATCGACGATCTGGTGCTGCAGGGCGTGACCGAGCCGTATCGCATGCTGACCGCGCGGGCCGAGTATCGTCTTTCGCTACGCGCCGACAATGCCGAGACGCGGCTGGGCGGAATTGCTGAAGCCGCTGACTGTCTGTCGCCCGAACGGCTGGCGCATCGACGGCGGCGACAGGAGCAACAAGCGACGTTGCGGGAGCGGCTGTCCGTGGTGCGTACCGCGTCCGACGTGGCGCGCGGCGGGGCAGCCATCGCGCAGGATGGCGCCCGGCGGACGGCCTATGAGTGGCTGCGCTTCGATGGCGTGACGCTCGCGCATGTCGCCCCCGACGCGGCCGAAGGGTGCGATCCGGCCGTGGTTGCGGAGACGCTGGAGGACGCGCGTTACGCTCCCTATGTCGAACGGCAGGCGGAAGAGGTTGCCCGGCTCCGCGCCGACGAGCGGATCCTGTTATCGCCTGCGCTCGATTACGCCGCCATTCCCGGCCTGTCGCAGGAGATGATCGACCGGCTCACCCTCGCGCGTCCCGCCACGCTGGCGGCGGCTTCGCGCATTCGCGGCATCACCCCCGCTGCTTTGTCGGCAGTGCTTCTCTACGCTCGAAAGGTCGCCGCATGAACGAGGATCAGGCCCGCGACTGGGCGGCCGAGCGCTTTGGCGAAGACGCCGCGGCCCGGATCGACTGGTTCCTGGACCGGGTGGTCGTCGAGAACGACCAGCAGAATCTCATCTCGCCTTCCACCATCGGCACGATCTGGAGTCGTCATGCGATCGACTCGGCACAGCTGATTCCGTTGGCCGACCGGGCCGATGGGCAGTGGATCGACATCGGCACCGGCGGTGGTTTTCCGGGCATGATCGTCGCGATCGCCTGGCCCGGCCGCGTGGCCCTTGTCGAGCCCCGCAAGAAGCGGGCGGAGTTCCTGCAGGAATGTGTCGACGGGCTGGGCATGGGGGACCGGGTGACGGTCCATGCCGCCAAGATCGAAGCGGTGCCGCTCCAGGCCGATATTATTTCTGCTCGTGCGGTGGCGACAGTCGAAAATCTTTTGCGCGCGGCCGTCCACTGCGGCAAACAAGAGACGCGGTGGCTGCTGCCGCGCGGCCGCCTGGACGAGCGCGAAATCAAGACCCTCAAGCGGCAATGGCGCTTCGTGTTTCACGTGGAACATAGCATCACGTCGGCGGAATCGTCGATCGTGATCCTCGACCGAGTAGAGGCCCGATGATCTGCGTTGCCATCGCGAACCAGAAGGGTGGGGTGGGCAAGACCACCAGCGCCATCAACCTTGCCACCGCGCTGGCGGCGACCGGCCTGAACGTCCTGCTGATCGACCTCGATCCACAGGGCAATGCCTCGACGGGTCTGGGCATTCCCAACAGCCAGCGGATGTTCTCCAGCTATCATGTCCTGCTGGGCGAAGCGCGGATCGACGATGCGGTGGTGCATAGCCAGGTGCCGCGTCTCGACGTGGTGCCCGCGACGGTCGATCTGTCGGGCGCCGAGCTGGAGCTGGTCGATTTCGAAAATCGGACGCATCGGCTGGACCATGCGCTGCGGCGAACGCAGGGCAATTGGGATATCGTGCTGGTCGACTGCCCGCCCTCGCTCGGGCTGCTGACGATCAATGCGATGGTCGCGTCCGATTCGCTGTTCGTGCCGCTGCAATGCGAGTTCTTCGCGCTGGAGGGGTTGTCGCAACTTTTGACCACGGTCGAGCGGATCCGCGCGCGGTTCAATCCGGGCTTGGCGATCCTGGGTGTGGCCTTGACGATGTATGACCGGCGCAACCGGCTGACCGACCAGGTGTCGGCCGATGTCCGCGCCGTTTTGGGGGGTGTAGTGTTCGATACGGTGATTCCGCGCAACGTCCGGCTGTCGGAGGCGCCCAGCCATGGTCTGCCCGCACTGATTTATGACCATCGCTGCGTGGGCAGCCAGGCCTATATCGCACTGGCGCGGGAGATGATCGCGCGGCTGCCGCTCGGCACCCAGCCGGGGGCGGCGGCAGCATGAGCGGTGACACGACTGCCAAACGGCCGCGTCCCGGCCTGGGTCGCGGCCTTGGGGCATTGCTCGGCGATATCGCGCGCGAGGCCCCGATCCGCCCCGGCGATCAGCCGACGCCGGGTGGCGTACGCATGCTGCCGGTTGGCTCGCTGCAACCGCATCCCGACCAGCCGCGTCGCCATTTCGAGGAGGCCGCACTCGACGAACTCGCCGCCTCGATCGCGGCGCGCGGGCTGATCCAGCCGATCGTCGTCCGGCCGCATGGCAAGGACTATCAGATCGTCGCGGGCGAGCGTCGCTGGCGCGCGGCGCAGCGTGCACGCCTGCATGAGGTGCCGGTCGTCGTCCGCGATTTCGATGATGCCCAGACGCTTGAAGTCGCGCTGATCGAGAATATCCAGCGGCAGGACCTGAACGCGATCGAAGAAGCGCAGGCCTATCAACGGCTGGCCGGTGAGTTCGGCCATACCCAGGAGGCGCTGGCCAAGATCGTCCACAAGTCGCGCAGCCATGTCGCCAATCTGCTGCGCCTGCTCGAACTGCCCGACACGGTGCAGGGGCAGGTCGTCAGCGGGGCGCTGTCGATGGGCCACGCACGGGCGCTGCTCGGTGCCAATGAGGTCGAGGCGCTGGCCGATCAGGTGATCGCGCGCGGCCTGAGCGTTCGCGAGACCGAGAAGCTGACCCGCGAGGCCAAGGGGGGGGGCCGCAAGGGTTCGGACGGTGCGGAAAAGAGCGGAGCCAAGGGGCCGGGGGGACAGGATGCTCCCGATGCCGACATCGCCGCGCTGGAGGGGCAGCTTGCCGACCTGCTCGGCCTGTCGGTTCGCATCGCGCATGGCGAGAAGGGGGGCACGCTGACCCTCAGCTATTCGACGCTCGACCAGCTCGACATGGTGTGCCAGCGACTGACAGGTGAGGGGATTTGAAAGGGATACGCAAGAGCCCTGTTGGGTCCGGCGCAATTCTCTTTTGATTTTTGACGGGGGCTGATCCCGCCGCCGTTCAGCGTGAGCGAAGTCGACGGCCATGGGAATGACCCTCGTGGCTCAGCGCGGAACGTGCACTTCGACTTCGCTCAGTGTGAACGGATGTGGGGTGCGTGACGGATTTCAGAACCCCAGTTCGCGCCGCACATCGCCATAATCCTGCGCGATCGCGGCGACGCCGATGTCCCGCAGCCTTTGGTCATGGCCGATCGCGCAGTGCGTGCCCATGCACATGCCGATGACATGCCCGCCGCTCGCCACCGCGCCGGTCGCCCCGACGGGGGAATCCTCCAGGATCGCGCAATCCTCGATCCGCACCCCCAGCTGTTTGGCGGCGTAGAGATAGAGGTCGGGGGCGGGCTTGCCGTGCGTGACATGCTCGCGCCCGCTATAGATATGCTCACCGAACAACTCGCGCAGGCCGATATGGCGTAGATGGCGGTCGATCCAGACGGTCGGGCTGGACGAGACGATCGCCTTGGGAAAATTGGCGGGGAGCGACTTTACGAACGCCACCGCACCCTCAATCGCGGCCACGCCTTCCGCCATGGCGCGGACGTCCTCGGCGCGGCGGGCTTCGTAGAAGCTCTCGGGCAGGGTGTGACCGATCCGCCCCTCGATCGCCGCGATGAAGTCCTTGCCCGCCAGCCCCATATAATGGTGCATCGCTTCTTCGGGCGTATGCGGATGGCCGTTGGCGGTCAGCCATTCGCCGAGGTGCCGATTGCCCTCATATTCGCTGTCGATCAGGACGCCGTCGAAATCGAACAGGAGCGCGGCGAAGCGACTCATGCCCGCGCCCCGAACAGCGCGCTGCCGATGCGGACATGGCTGGCGCCCAGCATCGCGGCGACCTCATAATCCTCGGACATGCCCATGCTGAGCTTTTCCAGCCCCAGTTCGCGCGCCATCTTGGCAAGCAGCGCGAAATAGGGGGCGGCGTCCAGCCCGTGCGGCGGGATCGCCATCAGGCCGATAATGGGAAGCCCGGCATCGCGCGCCGCCGCCAGCATGGCGGGGGCTTCGCCGATGGCACAGCCACCCTTCTGATCCTCGTCCCCGATATTCACCTGAAGGAAGCAGTCGGGCCGCTTGCCACTCTTGTCCATCGCCTCAGCCAGCGCGGCGATCAGCGAGGGGCGGTCGACGGTGTGGATCACGTCGAACAGTTCGACCGCATCGACGGCCTTGTTCGATTGAAGCTGGCCGATCAGGTGCAGTTCGACGCCCGGATAGGCCACGCGCAGATCGGGCCATTTGGCGGCGGCCTCCTGCACCCGGTTTTCGCCGAAGACACGGTGCCCGGTGTCGAGCAATGGGCGGATCGTGTCGGCATCATGGGTCTTCGACACCGCGATCAGGGTCGGGGTCGCGTGCTTCCCCAGCTTGGCAGCGTGCTGAAGCTGGGCGGAGACGGTGGCAAGGCGGGAAACGCTGTCGTCGGTCATGCCCGGCGCTATAATGCCCCCAATGGCCGACCGATACCCCGTGACATGGCTGATGACCGACGAGCGGCTGGGGGAGGGGCTTTGGACCGCATTGCGCAGACTGCCGCCGGGTTCGGGGGTGGTGTTCCGCCATCACGCGACGCCCCCGGCCGAGCGGCGGGCGATCCACCGCCGGGTCTGGCGAATCACCAGGGCACGGGGATTGGTGCTGCTGGTGGCGGGGGGGGGCCTGCCGGGTGACGGGGTCCATAAAAGCGGGCGGACGAGCGGCATGCAAAGCTGGCCGGCGCATGACCGGGCGGAAGCGATGGCGGGATGGAAGGCTGGTGCGCATCTGTTGTTCGTGTCGCCGGTTTATCCCACCCGGTCGCATCCCGGCGCACCCGCATTGGGTTTGGGGCGTGCCGTTCAGATCGGTCGTGGGTTGCGCCTGCCGCGAATCGCGCTGGGCGGAATGGACGCGGCCCGGTTTCGCATCTTGCGCCGCCACTTTCACGGCTGGGCGGCGATCGATGCATGGGGCCAGTATTCGTCATGACCGGGTCCAGGATTCGTCATGCGAATCGTCCGATGATCCTGCAACCATATCGGGAGGAATGGGGCTGTGTTTGCATTGATCCTGACGATGGCGACACATGCGCCGCTTCCCAAAGGCCTTGCCGACTTTATCCGGGACAAGAAACTGACCCGCTACGACTATGCGTTGGCCGATCTGAATGGCGATGGCCGCCCGGAAGCGCTGGTCTATGCCATCGCGTCGACGCACGGTGAGGGGCAGCCGGATTTTTGCGGTTCCGGCGGATGCTGGCTTTACGTTTTGGCACTTCGCCCAGACGGCTATCGCCGGATTTCAGCCATCAGCGTCACGCGTCCGCCGATCCGTATCCTGTCCACCGCGTCACATGGCTGGCACGATCTGAGCGTTCTGGTCGCCGGTGGGGGGATCCTGCCGGGTTATCGCGCACGGCTGCGCTTTGATGGGGAAACGTACCCCACCAATCCCAGCATGGCGCCAGCCCAGCCGATAAATGGGCTCGATCGCGGCAGGACCGTCATCGTTGCCGAGGAACTACGTCCATCGCCCTGAAATACCGGCAGTCGTCCGCCGACAGCGCTTAGAAGCGGAAGGCCGTACCCAGATACACCGCCTGGCTGTTGCGGCGATCGTCGTCGATCCGGGCCAGACGCTCACGATCCGAGCGATAGCGGACACCCGCCGTCACATCGAGATTGCGGGTCAGCGAATAGGACCCGCCCATGTCGAGCGAATAGCTGGCGGGCATGTCGATCATCTTGGGCGCATTGTCGAGCGGACGGTCGCTCGACGCCTTCACGCGGCCGGTGAAGCGATTCGCGGTATAGCTGACCGCCACGTCGGCGCTTTCGCGGCTGCCCGGCAGACCGGCCAGATCGACGCGGGCGATGTCACCCGACAGGGCCACGCGCTTCCAACCCACCGAGGCACCCAGATTATAGGAGATCGGGGCCAGGCCCACGGTCGGGGCGGTATCGGCCGCGATTCGCTCGGCATTGGTACGGCTGCTCTGTGCGCGGATCGCGACGGCGACCGGACGGTTGGCACCGCGCTGGCTTTCCGCCGGGGTGAAACGCAGGTCGCCGGTGTCCAGCCCGCTCTTGGCGAAGATCGCCGCAAGCCGGGGATCGGCCGCAGCCGGGGTGAAGCCGCCACGGGCCAGCAGGCTGAGTCCGCGAGGCCGAACCGGGGGCTTGTTCTGATCGACCGCGCCGATGGCGGGCGCGACCATCGCCGTCGTGGCGGCCAGCGCCCCGATTGCGATTCCGATCACCACACGCCCGAACGACACGGTCCACCCCTTTTATGAGACCCTTTTACGAGATTGCTCCTAACATGGAATCATCCGTGAGCGATCCCATTGTTACGCAGGCAATCGCGAATCTTGTCCGAGTGTTGCGCAACTTCCACAGAATCGGTCGTCTCGTTCATGATGACCGGGCGCTTGCCGGGGTGGCGGGGCCCCTGTAGAGGCATAGGTAACCCTTATTCCATCCTTCATCGCAGTCAGGATAATGCCGATGCTTCGCCGTTCCGCCACCGCGTTCGCGGTTATCGCCGCTTTGTCGCTCGGCGCCTGTGCCGGTAAGAAGGAACGCCCGCAGGGTGACCTGGCCGCGTCGAAGATCACCACGATCGGCGTCAATTCCTATCTGTGGCGCGCCAGCCTCGACACGCTGAGCTTCATGCCGCTGGCCGAGACCGATTCCAACGGCGGGGTCATCGTCACCGACTGGTACGTCAATCCGCAGGTCCCGACCGAGCGGATGAAGGTCACCGTCACCATCCTGGACCAGGATCTGCGCGCCGATGCGCTGCGCGTCACCGCGCTGCGCGAAGTCAATCGCGGCGGCCAGTGGGTGGAAGCGCCGGTCCAGGCCGCGACGACCCAGAAGCTGGAAGACATCATCCTCACCAAGGCGCGCGACCTGCGCCGCGCCTCGATCACGAAGTAAAAGACGACCCGAATGGCCTCGCGTTACAATGCCCTGAAATCGGATTCGAGCTGGCAGCGGATCTGGGAGGAGCGGCGCACCTTCGCCGCCGACGACCACAGCACCAAGCCCCGGTCCTATGTCCTTGAGATGTTTCCCTATCCCTCGGGGCGCATCCACATGGGGCATGTCCGCAACTATACGATGGGCGACGTGCTGGCGCGCTATCGGCGGATGATCGGGCATGAGGTGCTGCACCCGATGGGCTGGGACGCGTTCGGCATGCCCGCCGAGAATGCCGCGATGGAAAAGGGCGTCCATCCGGGCGGCTGGACGCGCGACAATATCGCGACGATGAAGGCGCAGCTGAAGCGGCTGGGCTTCGCGCTCGACTGGACGCGCGAGATCGCGACCTGTGAGCCCGATTATTACGGGCATGAGCAGGCGCTGTTCCTCGACCTTTATGCAGGCGGGCTGGTCTATCGCAAGGAATCGGCGGTCAACTGGGACCCGGTCGACATGACCGTGCTGGCCAATGAACAGGTGATCGACGGGCGCGGCTGGCGCTCGGGCGCGCTCGTTGAGAAGCGCAAGCTGAACCAGTGGTTCCTGAAGATCACCGACTTCGCCGACGAGCTGCTGGAGGGGCTGACGACGCTCGAGCATTGGCCCGACAAGGTGAAGCTGATGCAGGAGAACTGGATCGGCCGCAGCCAGGGCCTTCAGTTCCGCTTCGCGCCTCTCACGCCGTTGACCGAAGCCATCGAGGTCTACTCGACGCGACCCGACACGATCTTCGGGGCGAGCTTCATCGCGATCGCGGCGGACCACCCGATCGCGCGCGAAGTAGCCCAGTGGAATCCCGAAGCCGCTGCGTTCATCGAACGTTGTAAGGCAGGCGGCACGACCGCAGCGGAGCTGGAAACCCAGGAAAAGCTTGGTTTCGACACGGGTTACGAGGTTCTGCACCCGTTCGACTCGGGTTGGACATTGCCGGTCTATATCGCGAACTTCGTGTTAATGGATTACGGCACCGGCGCGGTCATGGGTGTACCCGCTCATGACCAGCGCGACTTGGATTTCGCGCGGAAATATGGCCTTGAGGTTTGCCGCGTCGTTTCAGACGGCAGCACAACCGACCTGACCTTTGAAGGCGACACCGCCTATACCGGTCCGGGTGCGATCGTGAATTCCCGTTTCCTCGACGGGCTGGATGTGGAAGCCGCCAAGGCCGCCGTCATCGCCCGTGCCGAGAGCGAAGGCTGGGGCCAGGGCCAGACCGTCTACCGCCTGCGCGACTGGGGCGTCAGCCGCCAGCGTTATTGGGGCACGCCGATCCCGATCATCCATTGCGAGGATTGCGGTGCGGTGCCCGTGCCCAAGGACCAGCTGCCGGTCACCTTGCCCGAGGACGTGACCTTCGACGTGCCCGGCAACCCGCTCGACCGCCACGCGACGTGGAAGCATGTCGACTGCCCGACCTGCGGCAAGCCCGCCCGGCGCGAGACCGACACGCTCGACACTTTCGTCGACTCGTCCTGGTATTTCATCCGCTTCGCCAGCCAGCCCAAGGATCGCCCGTTCGATCCCGAGGTGGTCAAGAAGTGGCTGCCCGTCGGCCAATATATCGGCGGCGTCGAGCATGCGATCCTGCACCTGCTCTATGCCCGCTTCTGGACCCGTGCGCTCAAGCATATCGGTCTGATCGACGTGGCGGAGCCCTTTGCAGGCCTGTTCACGCAAGGCATGGTCACGCACGAGAGCTACAAATCCTCGGACGGCCGCTGGCTGGCACCCGGCGAGATCCGCGACGGCATCGAAATCGCGACCGGTCAGCCGATCACCGTCGGCCGCGTCGAGAAGATGTCCAAGTCCAAGAAGAACACCGTCGATCCCGAGCCCATCGTGGACCAGTATGGCGCGGACGCGGTACGCTGGTTCATGCTGTCCGACAGCCCGCCCGAACGCGACCTGCCCTGGTCGGAATCGGGCATCGAGGGCTCGTGGCGCTTCGTCCAGCGCCTGTGGCGTCTGTTCGACGGGTCGGAAGCCGCCGAGGGCGAAGACAAGGCGCTCTCCCGCAAGCTGCACCAGACCATCGCGGGCGTCGCAGCGGATATCGAAGCGCTGGCCTTCAACAAGGCGGTCGCCAAGCTGTACGAGCTGGTCAACGCCATCGAAAAGGCCAAGCCCTCGGCCGCCCGCAACGAGGCGATCCGTACCACCATGTTGCTGGTCGCGCCGATGGTCCCGCACATGGCCGAGGAAGCCTGGGCCGGGATGGGCCAGGACGGCCTGATCGCCGATGCCGCCTGGCCCGCAGTCGACGAAAGCCTGCTGGTCGAGGACGAGGTCACCGTCGCGGTGCAGGTCAATGGCAAGCTGCGCGACACGCTGACCGTCGCCAAGGGGCTGCCCAAGGATCAGCTGGAGGCGACCGCGCTGGCGTCCGAGAAGATCGTCCGTGCGCTGGACGGTGCCAGCCCGAAAAAGGTGATCGTGGTGCCCGACCGTCTGGTGAATATCGTCGCATGAGCCGGGCTCTTCCCCTGATCGCCGCCGGTCTGGCACTGACGCTCGGTCTGTCGGGCTGCGGGCTGCATCCGCTCTATGCGGGGGGCAGTTCCGGCCCGGTCGCCACCGCGCTGTCGCAGATCGAGGTCGCGCCGATTCAGGGGAAGGCGGGCTGGCTGATGGCCAATGCGCTGAACGACCGGCTGGGCGGCAAGACGGGCAATGCGCGCTACCGCCTGGACGTGAAGCTGGACGACCAGATTCGCGGGCTTGGCGTGCGGCGCGACGACTCGGTGGTGCGCGAACGGCGAATCCTGCGCGCGCGCTATCAGCTGGTCGACCAGACGAGCAACGCGGTGCTGGTCGACGCCACCGCCGGATCGGACGCCGGGATCGACGTCGTGCGTTCCGAATATGCGACGATCGCGGCGGAGAACACCGCGCTGGAGCGGCTGTCGGTGATCGTCGCGGACGAGATCGTCGCGCGGCTCGCCACCTATGCCCGGTCGCGGCCCGGCGAGGCGATGGTGCCCGCCCGCCCGTGAAAGCGCATCGGCCGTGAAGGCTAACGCCAACCAGATTCGCCAGGCGCTGGGCCGCCCCTCCGCCGATATCCGCCTCTATCTGCTCCACGGTCCCGACGAGGCGGGGGCGAGCGAGCTGGCGCGTATCCTGGCGAATGCGATGGGTCAGGATGCCGAGCGGATCGACCTGGATTCGGCGACGCTGAAAAGCGATCCCGCCCGCCTGACCGACGAAGCGGCGTCCATGTCATTGTTCGGTGGCCCGCGCCATATCCGCATCGCCAGCGTCGGCGAGGAGGGGCTGGCCGCCTTCACCGCGCTGCTGGAGGCCGAGTCGGCGGGCAATCCGGTCGTTGCCATCGCCCCCACGGTCAAGACGACCGCCAAGATCGTGAAACTGGCGCTCGACTCACCGCGTGCGATGGCCTTCGGTTGCTACGCGCCGACCGCCGCCGATGCCGAGCGGCTGGCGACGACGATCGGCGGCGAGATGGGCTTGCGGCTCGCGGCGGGGGTGCCTGCGCGGCTGGTCGAGGCGGCGGCCGCCGACCGATCGGTGATGATGCGCGAGCTGGAGAAGCTAGCCCTCTATCTCGACGCCGCGCCCGACCGCCCGCGCGAGGTCGATCACGCCGCGATGGATGCGATCGGCGCCGATCTGGGCGAAGTCGAGATGGGCGATGCGGTCGAGGCCGTCGTCGAGGGCCGCGTGAGCGATCTGGGTGGCGAACTGGCGTTGCTCGACGAGGGCGGGGCCTCGCCCATTCCCTGGCTGCGCGCGCTGGCCCGGCGGCTGGTCGCGCTGGCCGAGATGCGCGCCGATATCGATGCGGGCGAGCCGGTCGAGGCGGTGATGAAGCGCCACCGCGTGTTCTTCCGCGACGAGGCGAAGACCGCGCGGGCGCTGCGCCGCTGGACCCCCGCCATGCTGTCGCGCGCGATGGCCCGGATCCGCGCGGCCGAACGCGCGGTGATGGCGCCGGGCAATGCCGGGGCGGTCTTGGCCGAGGCGGAGGCGACGATCATCGCGCAGGGAATCGCGCGGCGGGGGTAAGGTTTATAAGAAGATATGATGTTCGCGCGGAGGCGCGGAGAACGCAGAGGTGTCTGGCTTGCCGCGACAGCGGCCCTCTCATTACAACCGCAGTGAAAGCAGTTCCACCTAACCGCGAGCGATTCCTCTCCGCGTCTTCGCGTCTCCGCGCGAACCATTCTTTTGAAAGAACGCGACGCGCTCCTTAAAGCTGGTGCCCCGTCCGGTCCCGCTTGGTCGCGAGATAGCGTTCGTTATGCGGGTTCGGCGGCAGGCTGTGCGCGACGCGTTCGATCACCTGCACCCCTGCGGCTCCCAATCCCGCAACCTTGGCCGGGTTGTTGGTTAGCAGGCGCACCTTGTCCTGCCCCATCAGGGTCAGCATCCGCGCCGCCACGCCGAAGTCGCGCGCGTCGATCGCGAAGCCCAGCCGCGTATTGGCGTCGACCGTATCGAAGCCCTGGTCCTGAAGCTGGTACGCGCGCAGCTTGTTGACCAGGCCGATGCCGCGCCCTTCCTGCCGCAGATAGAGCAATATGCCCCAGCCTGATGTGGCGATGGCATGGATCGCGGCATGAAGCTGCGGCCCGCAATCGCATTTCAGGCTGCCCAGCACATCGCCGGTCAGGCACTCGCTGTGGAGGCGTACCAGTGGTGGCTGGCCGTTCGGCTGGCCGATCAGCAGCGCGACATGCTCGCCCGCCGCATGGGGCGAGCGGAAGGCGACGATCTCCGCATCCTCCGCCCCCGCCACGGGCAGGCGCGCTCGGGTGGCGATGGCGAGCGCCTCGGCATTTTCATGCGCGGCGATGTCGGCCAGTGAAATCTCGACCTCGACGCCGGTGCCGCCGACGAAGAAGGCGGGCAGCATCCCTGCGATCCGCGCGAACCGGATCGCCGCCGCCGCGATCGCCGGGTTGGGCAGGGGGAGCGCACGGAACGGACCTTTCAGCGGGGTGGCGAGGTCGAACTGCGGATCGGCCAGCGCGGTCGCGGCGGCGAAGTCGACCCAGGGCGCACGCTCGACCAGCACGGCGGCGTCGGGATCGGCCGCCTCCAGCTGGTTGGTCAGCTTCAGCGTCGCGGCGCGCCCCACCGAGATCAGGACCGGCGCCTGTCCGTCAGGATCGAAAGCGGCCAAACGCAGCGGATCGGCCGTCTCGACCGCGAGCATAGGCTGGCCCGCGATCGCGATCGGCCAGCCCCGGCGCAGCGCATCGATCGCGCGCGCCGCCGACTTGGGATCGGCGCTCAAAAATCGAATTCCGTCATGATCGGGATATGGTCGGAGGGTTTCAGCCAGCTGCGGCACCCCTCGAACACCTGATGCGACACCGCCTTGTCGGCCACGTCGCGGGTCGCCCACATGTGATCGAGCCGCCGCCCGCGATCCGATGCCTTCCAGTCCTTCGCGCGGTAGCTCCACCAGGTGTAGAGCCGCTCCGGCGCGGGGATGAAGTGACGGCCCAGATCGACCCAGTCGTTCGACGCCTGGAGCTTGCCCAGCGTCTCCACCTCGATCGGCGTATGGCTGACCACGTCCAGCAGTTGCTTGTGGCTCCAGACGTCCGATTCGAGCGGGGCGATGTTGAAGTCGCCGGTCAGGATCGTCGGGCAGTCGAGCTGGCCCGACCATTCGATCATGCGGCCGAGGAAATCGAGCTTCTGGCCGAATTTCGGATTCGCCTCCCGATCGGGCACGTCGCCGCCCGCCGGGATATAGACATTCTCCAGCCGTACGCCGCCCGGCAGCCGGATGCCGACATGCCGCGCCTCGGCATTGGCCTGCCAGTCCAGCCGGTCGTCCTCGGTGATCGGCACCTTCGCCACGATGGCGACGCCGTGGTGCATCCGCTGGCCATGGATGATGATGTGCTCATAGCCGAGCGAGCGAAACATCTCGAAGGGGAAGTCGTCGTCGACGACCTTCGTCTCCTGAAGGCAGAGCACATCGGGCGCGGCTTCCTTCAGGAATTGCTCGACGATCGCGGCGCGGAAACGCACCGAATTGATGTTCCAGGAGGCGATTTTCACGGGATGCGATGTAGCGGGGGCAGGGGGGGGAGACAAGATTACCCCTGTGCCATTCCTCCCCTGCAAGGGGAGGTGGCGCGCGCAGCGCGTCGGAGGGGTGTCCCGCTATCGAGAGGGGTGACACCCCTCCGTCAGGGCTGACGCCCTGCCACCTCCCCTTGCAGGGGAGGAATAAAGTAAAAGGAAAGGCCCCCGCTCCGGGGGCATGGAGCGAGGGCCGACCTAGCGTTCGTCACGCAGGCGGGATGAGGGTGCTCGTCCGAGCAACAGGGGGGAATCTCGAAGGCCCCTCAACCGCAACGCCTTGATAGGGCAGCGAACCTGTCGGGCAGATGAATGAAACGGCCCCCGATCGTTCAGTTACGCGCCGCCGTTCTCCGCGGGTCGTTGAATCGGAACGCCTTGTCGTCCACCGGCACCCCGAAACGCTGGTTGGACAGGCGAATCGTCGTCCGGTTGTTCTGGCTGTCGAGCGCGACCCAGCCCTGCATCATCAGCCCGCCCGGCGCCGAAGCATCGCGGGCGAAGACCAGGGTGATCTTGCCATATTCGGGATGTTTGGGATCGTTCGCCTCGACCGAGAGCAGGCGTGGGTCGGCGCTGGGCACCACCTTGGCATAGCGGCCGATATCGCGACTGGGATCGAGCAGCACGCCCAGCGGCGAGTTCTTGATCGGCCAGCGCTGCACCTGCTTGACCGAATAATCGATGAAGGTCAGCGCGCCGCCGTCCGCGACGATCAGCAGCGGCACGCCCTTCTCATACTGAAAGCGGATCTTGCCCGGCTTCTTCATGGTCAGCGTGCCGGTCAGCACTTTGCCCGCGCGGTCGGTCTGGGTGAAGTCGGCGGTCATCGTCTGCACCGATTGCAGGTGACGCTGTACCGCCGCCAGGTCGCCATTGGCCTGCGCAAAGGCGGGCACGGGGGCGGCGATCATCGCCATGGCGGTCGGCGCCAGCAGGGCGGACGCCATCATCGAACGGATCATCAAATCACTCCTTTGGGCACGCCTGTCCTTGCGCGCCGCCTATTGAATGGGTCGTGAATTAGCGGCGCTACAGGATGAAGGCGGCCTTCAGCCCCAATATGGTGACGTCCTCGGCTTGCGAATAGCCGCCGGGATGGTGGACGAACTGGACGTTGGGTCGCATCTCCAGCCATTCGGTGGGGTGGATGCTGTAATAGACTTCGGAGGCGTATTCCGAGCCCTGCACGGCGGGCCGGGTGGGGTCGAGCCGCTGGCCGTCCGCCACGCGCCCGTTCACATGGGTCCGCGCCACGCCGAAGCCCAGCACGTCGCCCGGCACGGCGGGGACCAGCCCCTTGTAGAACAGGCCCGCCGCGACCTGATTGTCGGTGACGCTGGTCGCGCGGTCGGCCTGGGTCGCGTTCAGGAAGACGCTGAGGCCGTTCTCCGCCTTGCCGTCCTTGGTCTCGCCGGTCAGTTGCTGCTGGATGTTGATATAGACGCCGTAGCGGCTGCTGCGCTCCAGCGGCGCCAGGCCAGTGATCGCGATCGGGCGGCGATTGACGTCGAGGAACACGTCCGGCGCATCCGCCGTGGCGATCCAGCCGCCCAGCTTGTACGACCCGATCCGCCCGGCGCTGGGGTTGTTGATCCAGCCCACTTCAGCGGGGACCAGTACGCCGGTCGCGCCCTTGAAGTGCGCGATGAAGAAGTCGTTGTCGAGATTGCGCGGGTTGATCTCGTAGACCGCGCCCTGGACATACAGGTCGTCGCGCGGTTCGTAGCGCAGCCGCGCGCCCCACTGGCTGACCGGCCAATTCTGCCAATAATCGCCCACCAGATTGCCCGGCTGCGAACCGCAAAAGCTCAGGTTCATGAAGTGGCAGGAGAAGATCGCGAAATCCTCGCCCGGATTGGTGCGGCCCAGCTTCAGCTCGAAGCGCTCGCCGATTCGCTGTTCGTACCAGAACTGGGTCAGGCGCAGCGTCTGGCCGCGGCCGTAAACCTCCTGCACCTGTTGCAGCGTGCCCAGATTGGCGTCGTCGCTGAGGTTGCGACCACGACGATAGGTGAGGGTGGCCTGGAGCGCACCGCCCTTCAGCCCCATCACCTTTTCCAGATCGAACAGCGCGCCCGCGTCGAACTGTCCCGTCTCGCGGAACAGCGTCTTGCGCCCGCCGGTGACGTTGGCTGCACTTTCGGAGGCATAGCGCGCGGTGACGGTGATGCCGCGCTCGTTCAGGCGGGTGCGGATGTCATGCCAGTCGCCGATGATCCCCGGCGGCGGCGCGCGGCGGGTATCGGCCGTGATCGCCGAGGGTGCGCTGTCCGACACGCGAACCGGACGGCGGCGGGTGGGCGTCCGCTGCGTATCGCCGGTCGCGGCATCGGGGGTGACGCGGGCGGCGGTGGGTACCGGATCGGTCGTCTGCTGGGGCACCAGCGGGGCCGCCATCAACAGCGGCGTCCAAATCATCGTCGTCAACATTGCCCCTTTTCCCCGACCCTTATCGTTGCGGGAGCCAAACGATCGGACGAGGAAAAGGTGCCGTAAACGTTATGGGAATTCCTCCCCTGCAAGGGGAGGGGGACCGCCGCGAAGCGGTGGTGGAGGGGGTGTGCCGTCAAGCGATTCGCTTGAGGAAGCCCCCCTCCGTCAGGGCTTGCGCCCTGCCACCTCCCCGAACCGGGGACGAATTTTAGCCCTGTTCGGCCGCGCGGACCTGATCCACGTAATCGCCGTAACCTTCCGCCTCCATATCCCCCAGCGGCACGAAGCGCAGCGAGGCGGAGTTGATGCAGTAGCGAAGGCCGCCCCGATCGCGCGGGCCGTCGGGGAAGACATGGCCCAGATGGCTGTCGCCATGCGCCGAGCGGACTTCGGTGCGGATCATGCCGTGGGTGGTGTCGCGCAACTCGTTGACATGCGCGGGCTCGATCGGCCGGGTGAAGCTGGGCCAGCCGCAATGCGAATCGAATTTGTCGGCCGAGGCGAAGAGCGGTTCGCCCGAGACGATATCGACATAGAGGCCCGGCTCGCGGGTGTGGAGATATTCGCCGGTGCCGGGGCGCTCGGTGCCGCTCTCCTGCGTCACATAATATTGCTCGGGGGTCAGCTTCGCGAGGGCTTCCTCAGTCTTGCTATAGCGGGTGTCGGCCATGGGGGTGTCCTCTCCGTAAAATCAGGCGTCAGCAGGTTCGGCGGCGATCTGGCGCAGCGCCTGCTCGAAGGATTCGGGCGGCTGTCCGCCCGAGATGAGATAGCGGTTGTCGATCACGATGGCGGGCACCGACTGGATGCCGCGCCCCTGCCACAGCCGTTCCGCCTCGCGCACCTCGGCGGCATAGCGGTCGGACGACAGGATCGTAGCGGCCGCGTCGGCGTCCAGCCCGGCGCGGGTGACGGCGGCGATCAGCACGTCGTGGTTCGAGATATCCTCGCCACGCGTGAAATAGCTGTCGAACAGCGCGTGCTTCAGCGCCGCCTGCCGCCCCTCGATCTCCGCCCAGTGGAGCAGCCGGTGCGCGTCGAAGCTGTTATAGATGCGCGCATCATCGGCCATCGCCATGGTGAAGCCGACCGAGGCCGCTCGCTCGCGGATATTGGCGCGGTTGGCGGCGGACTGTTCGGGCGTCGCGCCATATTTGCGGCCGATATGCTCGACGATATTCTCGCCCTCGGGCGCCATGGCGGGGTTCAGCTCGAACGGCTGGAAGTGGATGTCCGCCTCGACCGTGTCCCCCAACCGCTCCAGCGCGATCTCCAGACCGCGCAGCCCGATGATGCACCAGGGGCAGGAAATGTCGGAGACGAAGTCGATACGAAGGCGGCGGGGCATGGGACGTCCTGGCTGATGCGACCTCAAGGCGGCCGCCCCGCTTATGTGGGAGGGCGATCCGGCCCCCGCAACCGTGGGGGCTACCAGCGGACCCGGACCCAGCCTCCCACCATGTCGTCGCCAGGCGCGGGGCAGGGATAGACCGTGCGGACGGTCGCGGGATCGTCCGGCGCGGCGGGCGGCATGGTCAGGGCCGGGCGGAAATCGCACCACCCGCCCTGCGCACGCGGAAAGGGACCGCGCCTACGGTCACCGGCGATTCGTCGCGGCTGGCCCGGCGGATGATCCATGCCAATCTCTCCCGGCGCCCATCCTGGCGCCGTTCGGCGCGCCCGGCCATCCGGGAAAAGCCCTGTATTCCGTGCACTTGGATGAAAGCCGGGAACAGAGGCCCATGTTGCGGCCTTCTGCACCGCGCACGCTTTGCCATGTCCGGTTCCGCCGGATACCAGCATCGATCCGCGTTGATGAGGAGATGGACGGATGACGAAGACAGTTCTGGTGACGGGCGCGACCGCCGGGATCGGGGCGGGCACCGCGCGGGCCTTTGTCGCGGCGGGATGGCGGGTGATCGGCACGGGGCGCCGCGCCGACCGGCTCCAGGCTCTGGCCGACGAACTGGGGGCGGCCTTTCATCCGCTGGCTTTCGACATCACCGATGAGGATGCGCTCGATGCCGCGCTGAACGGCCTGCCACCCGAATTTGCCGAGATCGACTGGCTCATCAACAATGCCGGCCTCGCGCTCGGCACCAAGCCCGCACAGGACAGCGACCTGGCCCAGTGGCGCACGATGATCGCGACCAATATCGACGCGCTCATCACCATCACCCACCGCCTGCTGCCCCGCCTGATCGCGCGGCGCGGGGGGATCATCAACCTGTCCTCGGTGGCGGCGAATTATCCCTATACCGGCGGCAACGTCTATGGCGGGACCAAGGCGTTCGTGAAGCAATTCTCGCTGAACCTGCGCGCCGACCTGCATGGCAAGGGGGTGCGCGTGACCTCGATCGAGCCGGGCATGGTCGAGACCGAGTTCACCACCATCCGCACCGGCGGCGACCAGGCGGCATCGGACGCGCTTTACGCGGGCTCCGATCCGATGACGGCGGATGATATCGCCGCGACGCTCCTCTGGGTCGCCCAGCTGCCGCCGCATCTGAACATCAACCGGCTGGAGCTGATGCCGGTCAGCCAGTCCTTTGCGGGCTTCCAGGTCGCACGCACGGCATAAGTCCTATAGCGGTCGGTGCATCACCAGGGCATCGACCGGCCCCAGATGCGGGTGCCGGAACGCCCCCGGCACCCGCCCGACCGTGGCGAAGCCCAGTGCCGTCCACAGATGCACGGCCGCTTCGTTGCTGGCGACCACGAAGTTGAACTGCATCGCGGCAAAGCCCCGCGCACGGGCTTCGTCGAAGGAATGCGACGCCATCGCCCGCGCCATCCCCCGCCCACGCGCGGCAGGGCCGGTCATATAGCCCGCATTGGCGACGTGATTCCCGCCGCCCGCCTGATTGGCGCGGAGGTAATAGGTGCCGAGGACGATGCCCTCTTCCTCAAACACGAAGACCGCCTTGTCGGCGCCGAACCAATAGGTGAGGGCCTCCTCCTCCGACATCGCGCGGTCGAGCGCATAGGTTTCGCCCGCCCGGATCACCGGCAGGATGATCGCGGCGATGGCGGTGGCGTCCTGGGGAAGGGCGGGGCGAATGAACCGCTTCGTTTCCGATGGTGATGGCAATCCTGAATCTTCCCGGATGTTCGATGCTTCCGCCCCCCTCCTAACGCCTGGGACGGGAGGAACGACATGCCATTTCCACACGATATTCGCCGGATGTTGCTGGCCAGAGCGGAAGAGGATGTCCGCCGCTGGTGTTGCCCGAGGGAGGAGCGGGTCGATCGTGGCCGCCATCCCGACACGCATTGGCTGGCGGTTTTTTCAGGACAGGTGGAAGCGAATGACGCGCGCCTCTTCCTGTCGACGTTCCAACTGACCCAGTTCGTCGCCTGGGACCGCGCAGGGGTGGCGGAGGCTATCAAGGCGATCCATGCAGCAGAGGCGTTCGACCCGTGCGTCGACATTCCCCAGTGGGCGGACACCCTGCCGATTTCGAGGGGGCAGCGGCGCCAATATAGCTCGGCGGCCAGCAAGATCGCGACCTTTGCCCGCCCAGGCGACGAAATCTATATCTGGGATCGGTTGGCCAGCAAGGCGGCGCGCCATCGCGATTGGGTTCGCAATGGGGGCGTAGGAGCAAAATATCTCGGGCGGCTTTACGATGCCGATGGCCGCCACGATTACCCCGCCTTCTGGCGCGCCTGCGATCAGGCGCGGCAGGAGGAACGAGGAAAAACCGACTTTCAGCAGGTACGGGATCGATTGATCGCCGATTTTCGCCATGGGGCGGGCGGGGATGTCATGGCGGACCAGATTGGTGTCCCCGATTCCTTTATCGAGCGTCGCCTGCTGGACAAGCTGATGTTCTGGGAAGGCACATTGTTGGAAAGCCGACCCATCTGAAGGTCGGGCAAAGACCTCGGTAAAAAACCGGGGTCTTTCGACGCATGAAGTTTCATGCGAGGAAAATTTTCTGGCAGATGGTAGATAGGTCGCTCGCTCGGCGACAAAGGCGATTCCATCTAGGGAATCGCTGGAGCGGGCGAAGGGATTCGAACCCTCGACCCCAACCTTGGCAAGGTTGTGCTCTACCCCTGAGCTACGCCCGCTCTGGCGTTCCGAACCGGCTGACCGGCTGGGGTGAGGCGGGCTATTAGATGTGGGTTTCGAATCCGGCAAGCACTTTTTTCAGTTTTTTTACGGCTGGCGACTCCAGACAGGGAACATTACAAGAACATATATGGAGGAGCCCTTCGCCCTGATCGACCGTTTGCGCCGCGCCGCCGCTCTGGTGGCGGACGGGCATGACGGTGGAGAAAAGGCGGGCGGTGGCTTCGAGGTTCGGCTGGCCGCCGGGCAACTGCATGAAATCCATGCGCTTTCGTCGGAAGAATCGGCAAGCGGGGCGGGATTTGCCCTGGGGTGCGCGCTGGCGGTGGGGGCACGGCCGATCCTGTGGCTGCGTACCGAGGCGGCCGAGCGGCAGGGCGGGCGACTCCATGGGCCGGGGCTGCTGGCGATGGGGCTCGATCCCGCCGATCTGGTCGTGGTGGTGGTTGCCGACGATGCCGCGCTGCTGCGCGCCGCCGCCGATGGCGCGCGCTGTCCGGGGCTGGGCACGGTAATCGCGGAGGGCTGGGGTGCGATGCGCGGGCTGGACCTGACCGCGTCGCGGCGGCTGATGCTGGCGGCCGAAGCCTCGGGCGTGGTGATGCTGGTGCTGCGCGTCGGGGGGCAGGTGGTGCCCAGCGCGGCGACCACCCGCTGGTCGGTGGCCTCGGCGCCGTCGCGGGCGCTGGCGGCGGAGGCGCCGGGAGCGCCGGCCTATGATCTGGAATTGCTGCGCCGAAGGGGAGGGCCCGCGGGCGCCCGGTGGCGCGTGGAGTGGAACCGTGACACGCAGAGCTTCGACCCCGCGCCGCTATCTGGCGCTCGTCTTCCCCTGGTTGCCGATCGAGCGGTTGCGGGCCCGGCGCCCGCACCTGTTCGTGGCGCGGGATGAGGCGCCGATCGCCTTTGCCGAGTCGGTCGGCGGCGCGATTCGCCTGGCGGCGCTCAATGGTCAGGCGGTGGCGGCGGGGCTGTCGGTCGGGCTGACGCTGGCCGATGCGCGCGCGCGGGTGCCCGAGGTCGAGATATTCCCGCACGATCCCGCCGCCGATGCCGACTGGCTGGAGCGGCTGGCCGAGGGCGCGCGGCGCTACAGCCCGGCGGTGGCGCTCGATCCGCCGCAGGGGCTGGTGCTCGATTCGGGCGGCGCGGATCACCTGTTCGGCGGCGAGCGGGGCCTTGCCGAGGATATCGAGACGCGGATGGCCCGGCGGGGACTGACCGTGCGGCTGGCCTATGGCGATACGCCCGAGGCGGCACGTGCGCTGGCGCGACATGCCGGGGCTCCGGCGCCCGATGAGATGGGCGCGATCCGCCGCCTGCCCGTCGCCGCGCTGGAACTGGACGAGGATGCCTGCGCGGCGCTGATCGCGGCGGGGCTGAAGTCGGTCGGCGACGTGCTGGCGCGGCCGATGGCGACGATCGCGGCGCGATTCGGGCGCGAGGCGGCGACGGCGCTGCGGCGGCTGACCGGCGAGGAGGACAGCCCGCTGACCCCGCGTGTCGTCGCGGCGCCGATCGGGGTGGAGCGGCGCTTTGCCGAGCCGGTGGCGCGTACCGAGCACATGCTGGGCGTGCTGGAGGAATTGGCGACTGAGGCGGCGCGGACGCTGGAGGAGCGGCATGAGGGCGGGCGGCGCTGGGACGCGCGGCTGTTCCGCTGCGATGGCGAGGTGCAGGCCTTGCGGGTCGAGACGGGGCAACCGACCCGCGACCCCGCCGTGCTGCTCCGCCTGTTCCGTGAGCGGATCGAGGCGCTGGCCGATCCGCTCGACCCCGGTTTCGGATATGACCTGATTCGCCTGGATGTCGGGCTGGCCGAGAAGCTGGACGCGGTGCAGCTGCGGCTGGAGGGCGGTGAGGCGAAGGCGGAGGCGGTCGCCGCGCTGATCGACCGGCTGGGCACGCGGCTGGGGCGCGAGCGGGTGCGGCGAATCCATCCGCGTGACAGCCACATGCCCGAACAGGCCGAATTGCTGCTGCCTGCGACCGATCCTGCGCCCAGGGCGGAGTGGACCCGGCCCGAACCGGGCGACCCGCCCCTGCGCCCGATTCATCTGTTCGATCCGCCCCAGCCGATCGAATCGCTTGCTGCCGAAACCCCGGATGGCCCTCCGGCGCGGTTCCGCTGGCGACGGAAAATGCATGACGTGGCGCGCGCGGAAGGGCCGGAGCGGATTGCGGGCGAATGGTGGCGCCGCGCCGACATGGCGCCGCCGACCCGCGACTATTACCGGGTCGAGGATGTGCGCGGGCGGCGTTTCTGGATCTTTCGCCACGGGCTCTACACCGAGACCGAGCGGCCGCGCTGGTATGTGCACGGGCTGTTCGCGTGAGGGGGCGGGTCGCTATTCCTCCCCTGCAAGGGGAGGTGGCAGCGCGGAGCGCTGACGGAGGGGGCGTGCCGCTGGGGGCGTCCCTTGCGGCATGCCCCCTCCACCATGCTGCGCATGGTCCCCCTCCCCGTGCCGGGGAGGATTAAATGCCCGGGTTCGCCGAACTGGTCGCGGCGACGCATTATTCCTTCCTCGACGGGGCGAGTGCGGCCGAGGACGTGGTGGCTCGCGCCCATGAACTGGGCCTCAAGGGCATCGGCATTGCCGATCGCAATACCGTGGCGGGGGTGGTGCGGGCGCTCAGGGCCTGGCGAAAGGCCTGCGCCCTGGCCGAAGAGATCGGGGCTCCGCCACCGCCGACATTGGTCGTCGGCGCGCGCCTGGTCTTTGCCGATGGCACACCCGACATCGTCGCCTATCCGGTCGACCGGACGGGCTGGGGACGGCTGACCCGATTGCTCACGCTGGGCAACAAGCGGGCGCGCAAGGGCGGCTGTATCCTGGGGCTGGGCGACCTGATCCGCCATGCCGAGAATCTGCTGCTGATCGCGCTGCCGACATCGAGCGCGCGGCCCTGCGAGCCGATGGTCGACGCGATGCTGCCCCCGCAGCGCGCCGATCCGGGACTGGCGGCGACGCTCGACCGGCTGGTGGCGGTGGCGCCGGGGCGGGTGTGGCTGGGGGTGACCATGCCGCGACAGGGCGCGGATCGGCGGCGGCTGATGGCGCATGCCACACTGGCCGAGGCGCGGGGGGTGCCGTTGCTCGCCACCACCGATACGCTGTTCGCGAGCCCCGCAGACCGTCCGGTACAGGATATACTGACCTGTATTCGCGAAGGGTTGACCATCCGTACCGGCGGACGGCGGCTGGCGGCCAATGCCGAGCGACACCTGAAGCCTGCGCACGAGATGGCGCGCCTGTTCGCCGACCGTCCGGGCGCGGTGGCGGAGAGCATGGCGATCCTCGACCGGATCCTATTCCGGCTGGACCATCTGTCCTACGACTATCCGCATGAGCCGGTGCCCGAGGGGTGGGCGGCGCAGGACTGGCTGGAGGAGCTGGTGCGGCGGGGGGCGGCCGAGCGTTTTCCGGATGGGGTGCCCGCCAAGCTGCAAGCCACGTTGGCCGAGGAACTGACGCTTATCCGCGATTGCGGCTACGCCCAATATTTCCTGACCGTGCATGATGTGGTGCGTTTCGCGCGCAGTCGGCCGCAGCCCATTCTCTGCCAGGGGCGGGGCTCGGCGGCCAATTCGGCGGTGTGCTGGATCCTGGGCGTCACCTCGGTCGACCCGACCAAGCATGACCTGCTCTTCTCGCGCTTTGTGTCGACCGAGCGCAAGGAGCCGCCCGATATCGACATCGATTTCGAGCATGAGCGGCGCGAGGAGGTGATCCAGTATATCTATGGCCGCTATGGCCGCCACCGCGCCGCCATCGCCGCGACCGTCATCCATTACCGCCCGCGCAGCACGGTGCGCGAGGTCGGCCGTGCGCTGGGGCTGAGCGAGGATGTGACGCAAAGGCTGACCAGTACCGTGTGGGGCAGCTTTTCCAAACAGTTCGAGGAAAAGCGCTTCCACGAGACCGGCTTCTCGCCCGACAATCCCGAGATCGCACGGCTGCGCACGCTGGTCGACCGGCTGCTCGGCGCACCGCGCCATCTGTCGCAGCATGTCGGCGGCTTCGTGCTGACCCAAGGACGGCTCGACGAGACCGTGCCGATCCATAACGGCGCGATGGAGGGGCGGACCTTCATCGAATGGGACAAGGACGATATCGACGAGCTGAAGATCATGAAGGTCGACATATTGGCGCTCGGCATGCTGACCTGCATCCGCAAGGCGTTCGACCTGATGGAGGCCAACGGGCTGCCGCGTCCGACCCTCGACGATCTGGCGCAGGACGAGGACGAGCGGGTCTACAAGATGCTGCAAAAGGGCGACAGCATCGGCGTGTTCCAGGTGGAGAGCCGTGCGCAGATCAATATGCTGCCGCGTCTGAAGCCCCGGGAGTTTTACGACCTGGTCGTGCAGGTCGCGATCGTCCGGCCGGGGCCGATCGAGGGCGATATGGTCCATCCCTATCTGCGGCGGCGGGCGGAGAAGGAGGCCGTCACCTATCCCTCGCCGCATCCCGATCATGGCCCGGCGGACGAGCTACGTACCCTGCTCGGCAAGACATACGGCGTGCCGCTGTTCCAGGAACAGGCGATGAAGCTGGCCATCGTCGCGGCCAATTTCACCCCCGACGAGGCCAATGGCCTGCGCCGCGCGATGGCGACCTTCCGCAATGTCGGGACGATCAAGGGTTTCCGCGACAAGATGATCGGCGGCATGGTCGCGCGGGGATATAATCCCGAATTCGCCGAACGCTGCTTCAAGCAGATCGAGGGGTTCGGTTCCTATGGTTTCCCCGAAAGCCATGCGCTGTCCTTTGCACGGCTGGTCTATGTCTCGGCTTGGCTGAAATGCCACCAGCCCGCGATCTTCACCTGTGCGCTGCTGAATGCGCAGCCCATGGGATTCTATGCGCCCGCGCAGCTGGTCCGCGACGCGCGCGAAAATGGCGGGGTCGAAGTGCGGCCGGTCGATGTGAATGCCAGTGGCTGGGACAATCGGCTGGAGCGGCGCGCGGACGGGGCGTTGGCGTTGCGGCTGGGCTTTCGGCAGGTCGATGGTTTTCGGGAGGCTTGGGGCACAGAAATCGCCACCCATGCTCCTTATGACACCATCGAGTCGGTCGCGATCCGCGCGCACCTGCCCCGTCGCGCACTCGATCTGCTGGCGCAGGCCGACGCCTATCGCTCATTGGGGCGCGGGCGGCGCGAGGGGCAGTGGGAGGCGCGGCGGATGAAGTCGGTGCAGCTGCCGCTGTTCGCCGCGATGGAGGCGCCCGAAATGGCGGCCGAACCCGATGTCACGCTGCCGCCCATGCCGCTGTCCGAACAGGTCAGCGCCGATTACCGGGCGACGCGACTGTCGCTGAAGGGCCATCCCATGGCGTTCCTGCGTCGTGAGCTGGCGGGGGAGGGTATCCTGTCGGCCGCCGATCTGAATCGTCTGGCCGATGGGCGGCGCGCCAAGGTGGCGGGCGTGGTGCTGGTCCGTCAGCGACCGGGCAAGGGCAATGCGATCTTCATCACGATCGAGGACGAGACGGGCATCGTCAACGCGCTGCTATGGGCGCGCGATTTCGAGGCGAACCGGCGGGCCGTAATGGCTTCGCGGCTGATGCTGATCCACGGCGTCGTCCAGCGCAGCGAGGAGGGCGTCGTCCATCTGATGACGGCGGGCGTCGAGGATCGCAGTATGATGCTCTCGCGGCTGGAGGACGTGCCGGTCGCGCCCACCCGCTCGCACGACCCGCGCGGAACCCCGGCGCAGCGCGGCGTGCATCCTCGCGATGTCCGCCTGCTGCCCCGCTCGCGCGATTTCCATTAGCGGTGATCGTCATTCACCCTATTCCTCCCCTGGCAGGGGAGGTGGCAGGCCGCAGGCCTGACGGAGGGGTGTCCCGGTGGGAGAAGCTGGTCGACGCTCGCCACCGTGGACACCCCTCCACCATGCTCCGCATGGTCCCCCTCCCCTGCGAGGGGAGGAATGAGGGAAGGACCGTCCTTAATATCAATCCGCCTTGGCCCGAACGTTCCGATTTATACGTTCGACCCTGTCCCCAAGGGCTTGTGCGCACCCCCCGCCATGCCATATTTTACCGTCATGGCCCAGAACAGCGACACTCTCACCCATCCTCTGGGAATGGCGGGCGATGGCCCGGGGCATGGTCCCGATCATGGCGATGACGAGGGCACGGGGCTGGGCGTCGCGACGCGCACCCGGACACGTACCAAGCAGCCGACGCCGTACCGGGTCCTGATGCTCAACGACGACTATACGCCGATGGAATTCGTCGTGCTGTGCCTGCAGCGTTTCTTCCGCATGAGCATGGACGATGCGACCCGCGTCATGCTGCACGTCCACCAGCGCGGTGTCGGCGTGTGCGGCGTCTTTTCCTACGAAGTCGCCGAGACCAAGGTGGCGCAGGTGATCGACTTCGCCCGCGCCAACCAGCATCCGCTCCAGTGTACGCTGGAAAAGGCGTAACCCAGAGCCGACCCTCCTCCCTATAGGGGAAGATCATCCGATCAGCGTGTCCGCCGCCTGACGTCCCGACAGCCAGGCGCTTTCCACGCGCGGTGCGATCAGCCAGTCGCCGCAGGCCGCCAATGCGATGTCGGGGCGGTGATAGGCGCCGATCCCCGCCTTGTCCGACCGGGCATAGCGCCAGCGATGCGCCGTCGCATGGACCGGCACGGGCAGCGTGCCCACCTGTTCCTCCAGCGCGCGCAGGAGCGAGGCCGTCACCGAGGTCCGGTCGCTTTCGACATGGCGTTGCGACCAGTCGGGCGTGGCATGGATCGTCCAAGCCTCGCCGCCTTCGCGACCGGGCTTGGCACCGTTGCGCGCGGCCCAGTCGATCGGGTCGGCGGCGGACAGGATGTCAGGGGCGGACAGGCGCGTCTCGAAACCGAGCAGCACCGTCCAGCACGGCTCCGATGGATGCGCCTCGGCCAGTTCGACCAGCGCCGGGTCATGCTCCGCCGCCAGCGCCGGAACCTGGTCCGCGGGTAGCGCCAGCACCAGAACATCGAACGGCCCCTCGGTGCGCTCGTCATGGCTGAGCCACCATCCGTCATGGTCCCGTCGGATGGCCCGAATATGGGTCGACCATGCCACGCCCAGCGGTTCGGCGATATGCGCGACGAGCGCATTCATGGCGGGCATCCCGACCCAGCCATCCTCGCCCGCCGCTGGCCAGCGCGCCGCGACGCCCTGCCGCTCCCAGTCCCGAACCTGCGCGACGAAGGCGGGATCGCGCGCAGTCAGATATTGCGCGCCATAGTCGAAGGCGAAGCACAGCCCTTGCGCCGTCACGACCTTGCTCGCCATACGGCCGCCCGGCCGGCGTCCCTTGTCGAACAGCGCAACCCGCCATCCCGCCTCCGCCAGCCGCGTGGCGCAGGATAGACCCGCCATCCCTGCGCCGACGATCGCCGCCGATCCGGCCATATCCCGTTCCCTCGTCATTCGCCCCTATCGGGCCAATCGACCGTTACGCCCGGTGCCGCCGAACGATCCGTCTCATCGGTGAGCCGCCCCGGGCATCGGCCCAAGTAACCGGACTGATCCAGGCTAGAATTTTTGGATGCCCGGCGGTGTCGGCAAGGATCGACCGGGCGAGCCCGACGTTGTGATGGCGGCGAGCGGTGGTTTCCATCGCTCGAGGGAAGACCATGCGCGGCCTATGTTCATGACAAAGCTGACATAATCGCGCCCATCGGGCGTGCTGGCGAGCCTGTCGCTCGTCGTTTCTTCGTGCGCCCGGAGTTTTTACAGGACGAACCCGGAGAGCTTGCGGCATGGAAGACTATAAGACGGTACTCGAAGGCAAGTGCCCCTTTGGCGGTGACCGGATCGGTGGTGCCTTCACCACGCCGCCGACGCTGGCCGAATGGTATCCCAACCGCCTTCGGGTCGAGCAGCTGCACCGCCATGGCCCCCGCGCCAATCCGCAGGGGGAGGATTTCGATTATCGCGCCGCATTCGCCAAGATCGACCTCGATACGCTGAAGGCCGAGATCAAGCGCTTCCTGACCAGCTCGGTGGCGTGGTGGCCGTCCGACTATGGCAATTACGGGCCGCAGATGATCCGTATGTCGTGGCACTCGGCGGGCAGCTATCGCATCGCCGACGGACGCGGCGGCGCAGGTGAGGCGATGCAGCGTTTCGCGCCGATCAACAGCTGGTGGGACAATGGCAATGTCGACAAGTCGCGTCGCCTGCTCTGGCCGATCAAGCAGAAATATGGCGCGGCGCTGTCCTGGGCGGACCTGATCGTCCTGACCGGCAACTGCTCGCTCGAGATCATGGGGTTGCCGACCTATGGTTTCGGCGGCGGGCGCGAGGATGCGTGGGAGGCCGACGACGCCACCTATTGGGGCCCCGAAGTCTTCGACATGACCAAGGTCGATTCGTTCGACGAGATGGTCAATCGCGACAAGCGCTGGCGCGGGCAGAATGGCGACGCCGACTATGACCTGGAGCAGCCGCTGGCCGCCTCGCACCAGTCGCTCATCTATGTGAACCCCGAAGGCCCCTATGCCAGCGGCGATCCGATGGCCTCGGCGCGGGACATCCGCATCACCTTCACCCGCATGGCGATGAACGACGAGGAGACGGTGGCGCTGATCGCGGGCGGCCATGCCTTCGGCAAGAGCCATGGCATGGTGAAGGCCGACCGCATCGGCGCGCCGCCCGAGATCGCCGCGATTGAGGAGATGGGGCTCGGCTGGCACAACCCCGAGGGCACCGGCAATGCCGAGTTCACGATGACCAACGGCATCGAGGGCAGCTGGACCCAGAACCCGACCCAGTGGGACAATAGCTATCTTGAAAACCTGCTGGGCCTGGAGTGGGAACAGACGCGCAGCCCGGCGGGCGCGCTGCAATGGACGCCGGTCAGCGGGGACGCGCCGCGCACACCGGATGCGCATATCGAGGGCAAGACCCATGCGCTGATGATGATGACCAGCGACATCGCGCTGAAGGTCGATCCCGTCTATCGCCCCATCTGCGAGCGCTTCCTGAACGACTTCGACTATTTCACCGAGCAGTTCTCGAAGGCGTGGTACAAGCTGACCCACCGCGACATGGGGCCGCGCGAGCGCTATGTCGGGCCCGAGGTCACGATCGAACCCGACCTGCTCTGGCAGGACCCGATTCCCGCGCGCGATTACGAACTGATCGACGCCGCCGACATCGCGACCCTGAAGCAGCAGATCCTCAACAGCGGCGTGTCGGTGTCGGACCTGGTGTTCACCGCCTTCTCCGCCGCCGTCACCTATCGTGACAGCGACAAGCGCGGCGGGGCCAACGGTGCGCGCCTCGCGCTCGCCCCGCAAAAGGACTGGGCGGTCAATCGTCGTACCGTGCCCGTCATCGCGAAGCTCCGCGAGATCATGGGCGCGTTCAACGACGGCGCGACCGGCGGCAAGCGCGTCTCGCTGGCCGACCTGATCGTGCTGGGCGGCACGGCGGCGGTCGAGAAGGCGGCGGCGGATGCGGGCGTGGCGGAAGCGGTGGCCTTCACCGCCGGGCGTCGCGACACCACCGACGACCTGACCGACGCCGACAGCTTCGAATGGCTGAAGCCGGTGGTCGACGGCTTCCGCAACTATGTCGACGATCAGTTCGACACCATCACCCAGGGCCGCGTCGCACCGGAGGAGCTGTTCCTCGACAAGGCGGCGCTGCTGAAGCTCAGTGCCCCCGAATGGGTGGTGCTGACCGGCGGCCTGCGCGCGCTGGGCGCGAACTGGGACGAAAGCGAGGCGGGCGTGTTCACCGACCGGGTGGGCGTGCTGAGCAACGACTTCTTCCGCGTGCTGACCAGCATGGACTATGTCTGGACCAAGACGGACGAGAAGGGCCTGCGCTTTACCCTGGACGACCGCGATAGCGGTGAGACGCGCTACACCGCGACGCGCAACGACCTGGTCTTCGGGGCCAATTCGCAGCTGCGCAACATCGCCGAATTCTATGCCGCCGAAGACGGTCATCCCCGGATGGTCCGTGACTTCGTGAAGGTCTGGAACAAGGTGATGACCGCCGATCTTTTCTGATGGTGGAGGCGGCCCGATCGTGATCGGGCCGCCCTTGCCGGAGAAGAGCATGACGACCGTCACCGTCTGGTATGATGCCGCCTGTCCGCTGTGTCGGCGCGAGATCGCACTGATGCGGCGGCTGGATGTGCGCGGGCGGATCGATTTTGTCCCGATCGGCGGCGAGGGGCCCGACCAGTGCCCGATCGATCGCGACACGCTGCTCTCGCGTTTCCATGCACGCGAGGACGGGCGGATGCTGTCGGGCGCGGCAGCCTTTGCCGCGATGTGGCGGGCGATCCCGCTGCTCCGCCCGCTGGGCCTGGCGGCCCGCTCGCCCCGCATCCTGGCGTTGCTCGAGCGCGGCTATCGGCGTTTCCTCAAGGTCCGGCCGCGTCTGCAACGTTGGGCGGGCGCCTGAACATTCCTACCCCTGCAAGGGGAGGAACAAATATGCCTACCGCCCCGGCGGCAGCCAGCTGAGGTCCAGTCCCTCGAACCGATCGATATAGCCCGCCTCGCGCACCAGTCGCGCTTCGTCGAGCAGATAGACTCGGCCGCCCTCCCGCTTGATGAGGGCATCGTCCTCCAGCTGGCGAAGCATTCGGTTGACGTGGACGGCGGTCAGGCCGATCGCGTCGCCCATCTCCTCCTGGGTCAGGCCGAGGGCAAAGGAGGTGTCGACCGCCAGCCCCGCGTGGCGCATCTGGCCACGCAGCGACAGCAGCAGCGTCGCGACCCGCACCCGCGCCGAGGTGCGGCCGAGTCCCGCCAGACGGTCGGTGGTGATGACCCTCTCGATCTGGTTGAGCACGAGGACCAGGCTGGACAGACGGGGATGCTCGGTCGCCAGGATCGCGAAATGGCTGCGGTCGAACGGACAGACGACCGCGTTGGAAACGGCGACCACCGTGTCGGGCGAGCGGCCATAGACCAGCGCCGACAACGCGAACAGATCACCGGGGAACAGGAAGCGCACGACCTGTCGGCTGCCATCGTCGAGCAGGATATAGCACATCAGCATGCCCTGCTGCACGACGAACAGCTCATCGCTGCGCGCCTGTTCCTCCATCAGCACCGCGCCGCGCCGGATCGCCCTTGGCCGCTCCTCCAGCCGTGCCAGGGCATCGCGTTCGGCCGGGGTCAGCGCAACCCATCTGTTCAGCCGATCGGCAAGCCCGCAATTTGACACTGACACCTCATCCCCCGAGCGGAGGAAAGCCTTAGCCACCAAGGGTGTGGTCACGCATTGATATCGATCAACCGACCCTTTTCTTGGCTTTTCGACCGCCTTTCGAGCGGACGGACGGGGTGCGACCCTTGGCGATGCCCCGGAGGTCCGCTAGGAGGGCGGGTCTATGGACCGTATCCTTATTCGCGGCGGCAACCGGCTGTCGGGCCGCCTGAAGATCTCGGGCGCGAAGAACGCCGCGCTCACCCTGATGCCCTGCGCGATCCTGACCGACGAGCCGGTCACGCTGCGCAACCTGCCGCGCCTCGCCGATGTCGACGGCTTCGGCCATCTGCTGAACCAGATCGGCGCGTCGACGCGGGTCGAGGGGACGCGACCGGAGGATTTCGGCCGGGTCATGACGATCCGGGCGGGCCAGCTCTTCTCGACCGAGGCGCCCTATGACATCGTGCGCAAGATGCGCGCGTCGATTCTGGTGCTCGGCCCCATCCTGGCGCGCATGGGCGAGGCGCGGGTATCTCTGCCCGGCGGCTGCGCGATCGGCAATCGTCCGATCGACCTGCACCTGAAGGCGCTGGAAGCGCTGGGCGCCGAGATCGAGCTGACCGCCGGTTATGTGAAGGCCAGCGCGCCGGGCGGACGCCTGTCGGGCGGGCGCTACACCTTCCCGGTGGTGTCGGTCGGCGCGACCGAGAATGCGCTGATGGCCGCGGTGACGGCCAAGGGCACGTCGGTGCTGGGCAATGCCGCGCGTGAGCCCGAGATCGTCGATTTGTGCCGCCTGCTGATCGCGATGGGCGCGCGGATCGATGGCGTCGGCACCGAGACGCTGACCATCGAGGGTGTCGACCGGCTGCACGGTGCGACCTATTCGGTGATGCCCGACCGGATCGAGGCGGGTTCCTATGCCTGTGCCGCCGCGATCACCGGCGGCGACCTGGAACTGGTCGGCGCCTGTGCCGAGGATATGCGCGCGACCCTTTCGGCGCTGACCGAGGCGGGCGTGACCGTCGAGGAGAGCCGCGATTCGATCCGCGTGAAGGCGGATGGCCCGCTCCAGCCGCTGACCCTGTCGACTGCGCCCTATCCGGGCTTCGCCACCGACATGCAGGCGCAGTTCATGGCGATGCTGTGCAAGGCCGGCGGCACCAGCACCCTGACCGAGACGATCTTCGAGAACCGCTACATGCACGTGCCCGAGCTGGCGCGGATGGGTGCGGACATCCAGGTCCATGGCCGCACCGCGATGGTGAAGGGCGTCGAGAAGCTGACCGGCGCGCCGGTGATGGCTACCGACCTGCGCGCCTCGATGAGCCTGATCCTGGCGGGTCTGGCCGCCGAGGGCGAGACCGCGGTCAGCCGTGTATACCACCTCGACCGTGGTTATGAGCGTCTGGAAGAGAAGCTGTCGGCGGTCGGTGCCGATATCGAACGCGTCGGCGACTGACCAAAATCCTCCCCAAGCTGTGCTTGGGGAGGGGGACCGCCCGGCGGAGCCAGGTGGTGGAGGGGCCAGATCGCCAGCCGTGACACCCCTCCGTCAGGGCTTCGCCCTGCCACCTCCCCTTGCAGGGGAGGAACGAACCTGCCTACGTCACCAGCCGCTTGAGCGTCTCCACCCGATCCGCTTCCTCGGCGGGCTTGTCGGTGCGGATGCGCGCGATGCGGGGGAAGCGCATCGCGACGCCTGATTTGTGCCGTTTCGACTCGTGGATCGAATCGAACGCGATCTCCAGCACCAGCGTCTTTTCCACCTCGCGCACGGGGCCGAAGCGCTGGACGGTATGCGCGCGCACGAAGCGGTCTAATGCACGCAGCTCCTCGTCGGTGATCCCCGAATAGGCCTTGCCGACCGGCAGCAATTCGCCCTCATCGGTCCAGCAGCCAAAGGTATAGTCGCTATAATAGCTCGACCGCCGGCCATTGCCGCGCTGTGCGTACATCATCACGCAGTCGGCGGTCAGCGGATCACGCTTCCATTTGTACCAAAGGCCGACACGCCGCCCGCCGCTATAGGGGGAATCGCGGCGCTTGAGCATCACCCCCTCGATCGCGGCATCGCGGGCGGTGGCGCGCAAGGCCTCCAGCGCGGTGAAATCCTCCGCCTCGATCACTGCGCTGACATCGAAGCGATCGGGGTCGAGCTTCGCCGTGAACGCCTCCAGCCGTTGACGCCGTTCGGTCCAGGGGAGGGCGCGGACATCCTCGGTCCCGTCCACCAATATATCGTAGAGCCGGACGAAGGCGGGGTAGTCCGCCAGCATCTTCGCCGACACCGTCTTGCGCCCGAGCCTCTGTTGCAGCGCGTTGAAGCTGGCGGCACCCCCGCCATCCTCCAGCGTGCCGCCCTGATGCTCGCCCTTGACCAGCAACTCGCCATCGACCGCACCCACGGCGTCGAACGCCTGCGCGACATCGGGAAAGGCGTGGGTCACATCGTCGCCGGTGCGGCTGTAGAGGCGCGTCTGCCCGGCGACATGGACGATCTGCACCCGGATGCCGTCCCATTTCCATTCGGCGGCATAGTCGGTCAGGTCGACCCGCAGATCCTCCAGCGGATGGGCCAGCATGAAGGGGCGGAAGACCGGCACATCGGCGGGCGTCGGCTGCGCGCCGGTGCCCTCGCCCCAGGCGAACAGTTCGGCATAGGGCGGGGACAGGCCGTGCCAGACCTCCTCGACCGCCTCGACATCCAGCCCGTAAGCTTCCGCAAAGGCGGTCTTGGCGAGCCGCGCGGACAGGCCGATGCGCAGGCCCCCGGTCGCCATCTTGAGGAGCGCGAACCGCTCCTCGGCGGTCAGCCGGTCGAGCATGTCAGCCAGCACGGCAGGCGCGTCGGAGCGCGAAAGATGCCGCAACCGCTCGACCACTGCGCTGACCGAGAGCGGTTCGGGATCGAGGGGGCGCTCGGGGGCGGGCCAGAGCAGTGCGACCGTCTCGGCCGTGTCGCCGACATAGTCGCGGCTCATGCGGAAGAGGACGGGGTCGACCCGCTGTTCGATCAGCGCGCGGATCAGCGCGGGCTTGACGCCGGGCAGGTCCAGGTCCCCCGTCAACGCCGCCATCGCCCAACCCCGGTCGGGATCGGGCGTGGCGGCGAGGTAATCCGCGACCAGCTTCAGCTTGGCGTTGCGCGAGCGCGTATAGATCAGCGCATCGAGCAGCTCCGCGAGTGCGCGCATGAACGCGTCAGTCGATCGCGTTCTTCACCGACTTGCCCGCGACCAGCCCGAGCACCAGGAAGATGACGAACAGTGCGATCGCGATGAAGAACAGGATCTTGGCGATACCGACGAACGCGCCGCCGATGCCGCCGAAACCGAGCGCGCCGAGGATCAATCCGACGACCAGAAACGTGATGGCGAGCTTGAGCATGGGGCAATCCTCCTGACCTGATAAGGGGTTAACTGGCGGGGAGGGTTGGTGTTCCGGTTACGGATAGGGGGGGCGCGCGAAAGACGGGTTTCGCCCATTTGCGGACAATCGTCAGTCCTGCCATTGTCCTTGGATGTTCATCCGCCTGGCCCGCCTCGCCCTCGTCGTTGCGCTGTCCGTTCAGGCCGTCGCCATGCCGGCCGTCGCACAGGAATTGCCGCCAGTTCCTGCCACGCTGTTAAACGCCTCGGGTGCTGTGTGTATAAATGTATCGAAGAAGGGCGATGTGAACGGTGCCTATATTCTCGCGAGTACGCGGGACGCGCAGGCCGACAGAGACATGCTGGCATGGGTTCATCGGCTAAGATGGCCAATCGCCACGCCCGGCGAAAAGCTGCGGGACACGTGGTTTCCAATGCCGATTGGCTTTGGCGGGAAGCAGCCCCCGAAGATTGCTTCAACCTGTTCTGCGCCATCTACGTCAAACGTTCGGTAGCCCCAGACATTGCCGTTCAGGGTTTCCTCGCGTTCCCCTAAGCGGTCGACGGAGAGCGCGTCATTTACATGGACCTGATCGCGTCGCCCTCATGACGGAACGAACGTGGGTCCCGCCTTCCCAGTCAAGATCGATGTCCACCACACCGATGAGGTGGTCACCATCGACAGCTCCGACGATCGTTTCTGTTCCGTGGCCTGGAATAGCGAACCCTCCGAAATAGCGGTTGGTCGATCTCAATCCGCCATATTCATCAAAGCTCACGCCGGGCTTTGATTTCGTGTCCCATGGATAAGCCGATCGCAGTAGGCTCGATGTATCACCCGCCGTCACGCAATTTGAGCCGCCATACTTGTGGCCGATCCACATCTTCAATGACTTGAGGGCGTTCGGGTGGGCGGCCGAGTTGCTGACATCCACTATCTAATATTCCGTTGTCCACTGCCCTTCAATCTGCGGGGCGGCCGCATTCGCCGATCCTTGATAAAGCGCTGAAAACGAAAGCCAGAATATCGTCGCGCGGGTATGCATGTCTTACCCCGTCTTTCACTTCTGATCGCGAACCACGATAGCGGATAGGCAGCTTGGTGTCTCGCAGTGCCGAAAGCCGTCGTTTCGTTATTCACCAATAGCGGACATACCGCGTGCTCCCACTGCAGGTATCCGGGCATCGCCCACAAAAAGCCCCGGCTCTCACCGGGGCTTTTTGTCACGAGACCGCGGACAGGCTCAGCCCTTGCGGCCCGCCTCGAACAGGAACCAGGCGCGTTCCTCGGCCTGGTCGGTCCATTCGTCGACGATGCCGCTGGTGGCATTGTCCTTGGCCTCTTCGGCGGCGTCCTTGACCGCGCGGAAGCGTTCGACGAGCTTCAGATTGTCGTCGCGCAGCTCGACCAGCATGTCGGCCGCCGACACGAACTCGCGATCATTGTCGGCGATCGTCTGACGGCGGGCGATGTCGCCGATCGAGCGCAGCGTGACGTTGCCGGTCTTGCGCACCCGCTCGGCAATGGCGTCGGTCACGCCCAGGATCTGCGCCGCCTGATCGTCGAGCATCAGGTGATAGTCGCGGAAATGCGGGCCCGAGACGTGCCAGTGGAAATTCTTGGTCTTCAGGTACAGCGCATAGCAATCGGCCAGCGCGCCGTTCAGCGCGTCGGCGACGCTGGCGGTGGCGTTGCGGTTGAGATCGGTCGGCGTATCGAGCGCCGGATTGATATCGGACATGACATGCTCCCGCTGTCTGGATGGGATCGTTGCGTAAACGATCCGATGGCGGAAATGCTCCCCCGCTGTCCAAGGACAATGCCCGTGCTGTCTGATCGACCGGCTAGATCAATCCGTTCGTCGATAGCACGATGATGAGCCCGATCAGGATCATCACGCTGCCTGCCGCCACGCGGATCGCGCGCCAGGGCAGGCGTCGCCATTCGCGTGCGCCCAGCAGGATCGCAGGCAGCAACGCGCCCAGCAGCCCC
Source organism: Sphingomonas sp. 77B (assembly GCF_056497825.1). Taxonomy (NCBI): domain Bacteria; kingdom Pseudomonadati; phylum Pseudomonadota; class Alphaproteobacteria; order Sphingomonadales; family Sphingomonadaceae; genus Sphingomonas; species Sphingomonas sp. 77B. The sequence continues at coordinate 2,219,323 of NZ_JBWMBY010000001.1, read as the reverse complement.
AGCATGGCGCCCGGCCATGCGGCCCAGGGCAGGGGGGAGCGCGCGGCGGCGGCAGCGACCAGCATCAATCCCGAATCCGCCAACAGGATCACCGCGGCCCCCAGGCTTGCGGTGCCGAACATGCCCAGTCGCGGCGAACCGAAGGTCGAGCCGGGGCGCGGCAACCGCCCCATCATGCCGATCCCCAGCAGGACCAACGCGACCGCCAGCAACACGCTGCGCGACTCGGGCGTCACCTGCGGCGCCAGCAGCATCCCGATCCGAATCGCCGCCGCCGCCAGCACCCCTTGCGCCAGCATGACCCCGGCCAGCACCGGCAGGGCACGATCGGTTCGCTCGACCAGCCGCTCGGTAAAACCGCTCAGCCGCCCGCCTGCCTGTGACAGCAAGGTGGCGACCAGAACGATCATCAACGCGTCCATCAGCTGGCCAGACGCACCGAGCAGGCCTCGGCAAAAGCGTTCGCGCTCTGCCAATCCTGTCGTTCGCTGGCGATCGCGTCGTTCAGGATCGCGAACCAGCCATGGACCGGCAGCTCGTTCCGTTCCCGCATCAGGGCGCGGTCGATGAAATGGGTGACGGTGACCACGGAGGTCAGGCCGTGGCGATGGGCGATTCGGCGAATCGCCTCCACCCCGTCGATCAGGTCGGTCGCACGCGCATAGGGGGCCGACACGTCGAGCGCGGCGATCCGCGCGCACAACTGGATGCGAATCTCGGCACCGGCCCTGTGGTGATCCCCGTCGGGATCCCTACCGCGATCGGGTGATTCGCCCGCTTCCCTCGTGATGATCGTCGCTATCATGCCCGGCCCCGTTAGCGGTAAGCGCCCCCGTTACCATAGGCATTGGCCGTAAAGAGGGGCTTAAATCGGGTGAAATGCTTGACTCGGGCGGGGCCATGGGCCATGGGCGGCCCTTATATAGCGGCGGCTCCGGCTGCCGCTTTCGCTTTTTCACGCATACAGGAACCAGGTCATGGCCAAGCCGACCACCGTCAAGATCAAGCTCGTCAGCTCGGCTGATACCGGCTTCTTTTACGTCACCAAGAAGAACCCGCGCACCAAGACCGAGAAGCTGAGCTTCAACAAGTACGACCCGGTCGTGCGCAAGCATGTCGAGTTCAAGGAAGCCAAGATCAAGTAATTCGCGCGGGGGCGGCCGTTCGCGTCGCCCCGTGGATGCTTGAAGGCGTGAAGCCGCCGTCCGAGAGGGCGCGCGGCGTTTTGTCGTTGGTTCTTGCGCTGAACGATGATCTTGCCGCTCCCCTCCCGCAGGCGGGAGGGGATGGGGGAGGGAAGGCCACGAGCGCTTGTCTCGGTGAGACTTCCAGCCCTCCCCCCGACCCCCTCCCGCCTGCGGGAGGGGGAGGAATCAGGCCGCTTCCGGATACAGCGTGGCGATCAGCCAGTCGTGGAACAGCTTTACCGACTTCTGCTGCAGCGCACGCGGGCGGCAGACGAACCAGTGGCTGTAGGGGCTGTCGACCTCGATGTCGAACAGCCGCACCAGGCGCGGGTCGTGGGCGTGTTCGAAATGGCTGGCATGCATGAAGGCGATGCCCAGCCCCTGCGCCACCGCCTCCAGCATCAGGCCGCCCGAATCGAAGAAGTCGATCGCCTTGGGCTTGATGTCGTTCAGCCCGGCGGCCTGGCACCAGGCGGTAAAGGCGTCGGGCATTTCGCGGTGCAGCAAAGCGGTCATGCCGTTCATCTGCTCGGGGCGAAGCAAGGGATTGGGGCCTTCGAGCAACCGCTTGGCACCGATGACATAGACCTTGTTGCGGTCGAGTCGCTTGGCATAAAGCGAGGGATCGATCTCGCGGCCCAGCGCGATCACCGCATCCAGCCCTTCGCCCAGTCGCGCGATGCCATGCCCGGCGGTGTCGATGTCCAGATGCAGTTCGGGATGCGCCGCGCGGAGCAGCCCCATGTGCGGAAACAAGCGCTGCGAGGCATAGAGCGGCAGGACGCCGAGTCGCAGGCGCAGCACTTCCTGCCCACTGGTCATCGCCTCCACCGCATCGGACAACTGGTCGAGCAGCGGCGCGATCTGTTCCATCAGGCGCTGGCCGTCTTCATTGGGCACCATCGCCTGGTGCCGCCGAGCGAACAGCGGCTTGCCGACGAAGCGTTCCAGCGTCTGCACCCGGCGGCTGAGCGCGGGGGCGGACAGCGCCAGCTCCTCGGCCGCGGCCTTGATGGAGCCCAGGCGCACGACCTGGACAAATGCTTCGATCGCACCGAGCGGGGGGAGCCTGCGCATGGTGTACCTGTACTCGTTGACCTATTGGTCAGAGGATTGCACAAACTGCAATCATAGCCAAGCTTTTCGCACTTGCAACATAACGTTTCGCACCGCAAAAGGAACGGGCCTTTCAGGCATCCTCTCCTAAAAACTTTCATGGGCTGGTCGTTTCGATCGGCCCTTTTTTTTGCCTCGGCTCGACCGTCCGCCCTTTCACCGGCCGGAACCTGCCCCCACGTCCCGCGCTTTCGTGTTTCAGACACTTTGCCAAGGGACGATCATGGCCGACAGCGACGCGCCGACCCGCAAGATACAGGTGGCCAACAGCCGCCCCGAGGATTCGGGCCGGGGGCTCGCCCACATGCCGCGCAGCCTGATGGCCGCGCTCGGCATCACCGAGGGCGACGTGGTCGAGATCGTCGGCAAGCAGGCGACCCCTGCGCGGGCCGTTGCCCCCTATCAGGAGGACGAGGGCCTCGATCTGTTGCGCATCGACGGGTTGCAGCGCGCCAATGCGGGCGTTGGCTCGGGCGATTTCGTCGAGGTGCGGAAAGTCGAATCGAAGCCCGCGACTCGCGTCGTTTTCGCCCCCGCGCAGCAGAATCTGCGGCTTCAAGGCTCGGCCCAGGCGCTCAAGCGAACCTTCTTCAACCGTCCGCTCTGTCAGGGCGATGTGGTGGCGACGGCGGGGCAGCAGCGCGTCACCAACATGCCGCCGGGCGTGGCGCAGTTCATGAACGCGCCCGCTTACGCTTTGCAGGAAATCCGACTCGCGGTCGTCGCTGCCAGCCCCAAGGGCGTGGTGCATATCGACGAGAATACCGAGGTCGAGCTGCGCCCCGAATATGAGGAGCCGCGCGAGGCGCGGCGCGCCGACGTCACCTATGACGATATCGGCGGCATGGCCTCGACCATCGACCAGCTGCGCGAAATGGTCGAATTGCCGCTGCGCTACCCCGAATTGTTCGAGCGGCTGGGTGTCGAGCCGCCCAAGGGCGTGCTGCTCCATGGCCCGCCCGGCACCGGCAAGACGCGGCTCGCGCGGGCGGTGGCCAACGAATCGGACGCGCAGTTCTTCCTCATCAACGGGCCCGAGATCATGGGTTCGGCGTATGGCGAGTCCGAACAGCGCCTGCGCGACATCTTCGAGGAGGCGACCAAGTCTGCCCCCTCGATCGTGTTCATCGACGAGATCGACTCGATCGCCCCGAAACGTGACCGCGTGCAGGGCGAGGCCGAGAAGCGTCTCGTCGCGCAGTTGCTGACCCTGATGGACGGGCTGGAGGCGCGCGCGAATCTGGTCATCATCGCGGCCACCAACCGGCCCGAGGCGATCGACGAGGCGCTCAGGCGGCCGGGCCGGTTCGACCGCGAGATCGTCGTCGGCGTCCCCGACGAACGTGGGCGGCGTGAGATCCTGGGCATCCACACGCGCGGCATGCCGCTGGGCGATCGGGTCGACCTGAACGAGCTGGCACGCACCACCTTCGGGTTTGTCGGCGCGGACCTGGCCGCGCTGACCCGCGAGGCGGCGATCGAGGCGGTGCGGCGGATCATGCCGCGCCTGAACCTGGAGGAGCGGACCATCCCGGCCGAGGTGCTCGACACGCTGTCGGTGACGCGCGAGGATTTCCTCGAGGCGTTGAAGCGCGTCCAGCCCTCGGCGATGCGTGAGGTGATGGTGCAGGCCCCCACCGTCCGCTGGGAGGATGTCGGCGGGCTCGACACCGCGCAGATGAAGCTGAAGGAGGGCGTCGAGCTGCCGCTGAAGGACCCGGACGCGTTCCGGCGCCTGGGTATCCGGCCAGCCAAGGGCTTCCTGCTCTATGGCCCGCCCGGCACCGGCAAGACGTTGCTGGCCAAGGCGGTGGCACGCGAGGCGCAGGCCAATTTCATCGCCACCAAGTCGAGCGATTTGCTGTCCAAATGGTATGGTGAGAGCGAGCAGCAGATCACCCGGCTATTCGCCCGTGCACGGCAGGTGGCGCCAACGGTGATCTTCATCGACGAACTCGACTCGCTGGTGCCCGCACGCGGCGGCGGGCTGGGCGAGCCGCAGGTGACCGAGCGGGTAGTCAACACCATCCTCGCCGAGATGGACGGGTTGGAGGAATTGCAGTCGGTTGTCGTGATCGGCGCGACCAACCGGCCCAACCTCGTCGACCCCGCGCTGCTCCGTCCCGGCCGGTTCGACGAGCTGATCTATGTCGGCGTGCCCGACAAGGCGGGGCGTCGACGAATCTTGGGCATCCAGACCGCCAAGATGCCGCTCGCCGATGACGTGGATCTGGACGATGTCGCGGCGCGTACCGAGCGGTTCACCGGGGCCGACCTGGGCGACGTGGTGCGCCGGGCAGGCCTGATCGCGCTACGCAAATCGCTGACCGTGCAACAGGTCGACATGGCCGCCTTCGACGAGGCACTGACCGAGGCGCGGGCCAGCGTGACCCCGGAGATGGAGCGCGATTACGAACAGATCGCCGCCAAGCTGAAACAGGAAGCCGCCGCGATCCAGCCGATCGGCTTCATCGCACCGGGCATGCTGACGCCGAGAGGGGACAAGCAGCCGTAATTTCCTAAGCCTCTCCTCCTACTTAAGCCCCTCCTCCGGAACGGGAGTTTCAGGTCGGTCATGCCCCCGGCATGACCTAAACGATGCGGGGCATCGTTTACCTGAAACTGGGTTTGGGGAGGGGGCTTTGCCGCCAGCTATGGTCTCGGTGAGACTCCGATCCCTCCCCCATCCCCTCCCGCCTGCGGGAGGGGAGCGGCAAGGTCGGCGGTTAGGATTTGTCACTCCACCCGTAACTCCGCCCCACCTCGGCCACGGCAACCTCATATCGCGAATACCATTCCGCCCGCCCATGCTCGCGGATCGCCGCATGTTCGGGATGCGCCCGCCACGCCAACGCGCTCGCCTCATCCGCCCACCAGCTGATGGTAATGCCCAACCCGTTCGCCCCGCGCACGCTGTCGACGCCGCGATAGCCCGGCTGCCGCGCGACGAGCGCGTCCATCGCCTCGGCCGCTTCGGCATAGCCCTGGTCGTCGTTAAGCGTCCGCTGCGACACGAAAATCACCGCGATCTGGCCCGTCCGATCCATTGTTCCCAGCCCTTTTTCCGATCCGCTTTGCGACGGAATGCACCCCTCCTGCGCAACCCAATAGCTTGAAAGTCGTTCGGCACCTGTGCGACGAGGGGATTTCCCTCGCGCGTCCCTTACGCGGGGATCACGAACGACAGGAACTCGATGCCCAGCTCGACCACCGCCGCGCGCAAGTCCCGCACCGACGCCACGGGTTATCCGTCGCCCGGCCAGATGTTCTTTCAGCAGTTCCTGAAGCATCCGGTGATGGTGGGCTCGATCATTCCCTCGTCGGGCAAGCTGATTCGCAAGATGCTGGCGCCGGTAGACTGGGCCAACACCAAGCTGTTCGTGGAATATGGCCCCGGCGTCGGTACCTTCTGCCGCCCGGTGCTGGAGCGCATGGCGCCCGATGCCACGCTGATCGCGATCGATACCAACGCCGATTTCTGCGACTATCTGCGCCACACGATCGTCGATTCCCGCTTCAAGGCAGTGAACGGTTCGGCTGCGGACGTGGAAAAGATCGTGCGCGACCATGGTTTCGACCATGCCGACTATGTCCTGTCGGGCCTCCCTTTCTCGACCCTGCCCCCCGGCGTCGGCCCCGCGATCGCGCGCGGCACGCATGACGTGCTGCGCCCCGGCGGCGCGTTCCTGGTCTATCAGTTCAGCCCCAAAGTGAAGGACTTCCTGGTCCCGCACTGGTCCAACATCGACCACGACATGGAATGGTGGAACGTGCCCCCGGCCCAGCTCTACTGGGCCTGGAAGGACTGAATTTCATCCTCCCCGGCACGGGGAGGTGGCAGGCCGCCAGGCCTGACGGAGGGGGGCTTCGGCACAGGACGTCCCTGGCGGCAATCCCCCTCCACCATGCTTTGCATGGTCCCCCTCCCCACAGGGCGGGGAGGATTTAGTCGCCATCCGGCGATTCGATCCCGAAATTCAGCCCCCGCGACACCGAGGGGTCGATCACCGCGATCAGCAGATAGGCGGCGAACTGGCGCAGCCGCTGGAACCAGCCGGTATGGCGCTTGTACCAGTCCGGCGTGATCGCTTCCGACCGAGCGACCTCTCCGTTGATATAGCCGCGGACATGCGCGGCGAAGTCGGCGTCCTCGATCCGCAGCATCAGCTCCAGATTCACGAACAGGCTGCGCATGTCGAAATTGGCCGAGCCGACATGCACGGCATCGTCGATGACGTATAATTTCGTGTGCAGCTTGGTCAGCTGATATTCGAAGATCTGCACGCCCTTGCGCAGCAGGCCCGCATAGGTGAAGCGCGCTGCGGCGATCGTCGCCTCGTTGTCCGACTTGCCCGCCGTGACGATCCGCACCTCGGCCTCGCGCCGTCCGGCCCGATCGAGCCGACGCAGCATGGTGGGGCTGGGGGTGAAATAGGCCGCGATCACGTCGATCCGCCGCCCGCGCCGCATATCGTCGCGCACCGTCCGCGCCCAGGGCGACAACCGCCGGGTCGGCCCGCCGATCAGCCAGCGGAGCCGACCGCTCGACTCGCTCCAATGCGCCAGCGCCTTGTTCAGGTCGCGCAGCCGCCCCTTGGGATTTTCCGTCCAGGCGAACAGCGCGTCGAAATAGCCCGCCATCCGCGTCGCCGCCGGTCCCTCGACCAGCAGGCCCAGATCGCGCCAGCTCTGGTCGGCGGGGGTGCCGAAATAATCATCCTCGATATTGAAGCCGCCGATGATGATCGAGGGGGAGGGGCCTTCGGCATCCGCCAGTGCCAGCTTCTGGTGGTTGCGCAGCAGATAGCGGCGGCCGAAGCGCGGCTCGAACCGGGACAGCCGCGCGCCCGCCTCGACCAGCGGCCGGAAGAACGCCTCATCCGCGCCCGCGCCGAAGCCGTCGACGATCACCGACACGGTCACGCCCCGGCGTGCGGCGGCGATCATTGCGTCACGCACCTGCCGCCCCGTCGCGTCATCGGCATAGATATAATACAGGATGCGCAGCGAGGTCCGCGCGCCGTCGATCAGCGCCAGCACCGAATCCAGCCGCCGCGGCCCCGTGTCGAGCAGGGTCAGCCGGTTGCCGTCGACCTGAAAACCGGGTTGCTCTGGCGGATGGGGGGTGGAAATGCGGCGGGCTCCTTTGAGGCATGACATGCGGTCGAAAACGTAACGATCGAGATGACAGGGGCGTTGCAAGCTGCAAGGCTTTTGACTTCACCGCCCTTTGCTGTTAGGCGGCACGCTTTCATCCCAGCATTATTTGCGAAGGACACACGCATGGCGCGCGTCACCGTCGAAGATTGCGTCGACAAGATTCCCAACCGTTTCGATCTGGTGCTGTTCGCGGCGCAGCGGGCCCGTCAGATTTCGGGCGGGGCGGATCTGACCGTCGATCGCGATCGCGATAAAAATCCGGTCGTCGCCCTGCGCGAGATCGCCGACGAAACGGTTCGTCCGACCCATCTGGAAGAAGCCGTGGTCAACAGCCTGCAGCGCGTCCAGATCGACGACGAGGACGAGGCGGACGATGTCGGCAGCCTGCAGGCCTCGGCCGAGGCGCTGCGCCTGACCGCCGCCGCTCCCCCGCGCAACCAGAATCTGGGTGCCGACTACGACGGCTGATCGGCCGTTCGTCGAACCCATGAAAAAGGGCCGGTGCGATCCGCTCGCACCGGCCCTTTTCGTGTTTGGGTCAGGCTCAATAGCCCCGCCAGTAATCCCAGCGCGCGGCATGGCGCTCGGCCCGCGCGAAACGTGCATCACGTCGCGCTTCGTGGCGACGGACGGCGGCGGCATGGGCATAGGCATCGGCCGCGCGATAATCGCCATAATAGGCGGCCGTATCCGCCGCCCGCTGGTCGCGCCCCGCCTGCCAGGCATGGACCTCGGCCCCGCGCGCGGCCTGATGCGCGCGATACGCGTCATAGCGCCAATCCTGCGCACTGGCGGCCGTGGCGGTCAGCATGGCCCCACCGGCAAGGGCCACCAGCAATCCGGTCTTGAGCATCTTCATGGCAATAGCCTCAGAACCATAATCTCCCGTATGCCCAGGATATTGCGCGGTTTTATCTGAACGGATCGTGGCGAACGCGTTCAGCGAATTGGCAGATATGGACGCCCGTTTCCGTGCGTCATTCACAGGTTCGAAAGACGGGGCTTCGTTCGGCATCCTCCTGCCCGCTTCCCATCTCTGGCAGGCTGTTTCGAGAAAGAGCCATCGGGTTAGGTTTCACGGAAATGGCTTAGCTGTCGATGACAGCGCTCGCGTGGGAGGACATTCTTCCGCCAAAGACTTCAGACCGTGAGTTTCCGCACGGTCTGCATCGCTTTCTGGGAAAGGCAGCGACTCCCGCCCAAGCCAAAAGCCGACTTTCGCGTCCGTGTATTGACACAATAATACACATCCGACATCCTCCCCCTTTCTCGAACGGGGAGACGAGTCCATGTACAGCGAAAGCGACATCGACGGCGCGGTGGCGGCGGGGGCGATTTCGCCCGATGCGGCGGCGGCGCTGCGACGGCATGTCGCGACGGTCCATGCCGCACCGGCCGTCGACGAAGAGCATTTCCGACTGCTCACCGGGTTCAACGACATCTTCGTATCGATCGCCATCGCCCTGTTGCTTGCGGCGCTGGGGCAGATCGGCTTCAGCATCAGCCATGCTTTGGGCGGCGCGTTCGTCGCGGGCGCGGCGTGGATGCTGGCCTTCTACTTCACGGGCAAGCGGCGCATGGCGCTGCCCAGCATCCTGCTGCTGCTCGCCTTTGTCGGCGGCGTGGCAGGCGGCCTGATCGGACTGGTCGATACGCTCTGGCCGCATATCAGCGATACCGAGGGGTCTTTGGCGGCGTCCGTCGTCGGACTGGCATCGGCCGGGGCGGCGTGGCTGCACTGGCGCCGGTTCATGGTGCCGATCACCGTCGCGGCGGGCGCGGCGGCGCTGGTCGCGGTCGTGGTCGGCCTGCTGACGGCGGCCTTCCCGGACATCAAATATGGCGTATGGCCGATCCTGCTGGTCTGCGGGGTCGGCGTCTTCGCGCTGGCGATGCGCTGGGACATGTCCGATCCGAAGCGCGAGACGCGGCGCGCGGACGTCGCCTTCTGGCTGCATCTCGCCGCCGCCCCGATGATCGCGCATCCGATCTTCCAGATGCTGGGCGTGTTCAACAACGAGATCGGCGCGGGCGTCGCGGTGATCGTCCTCGCGCTCTACCTGCTGTTCGCCGGGATTGCGCTGGCGGTGGACCGGCGGGCGCTGCTCGTCTCCAGCCTCGTCTATGTGCTCTATGCACTCTATTCGCTGTTCCGCAGCGCGGGCGCGGTCGAACTGGGCGCGGCGTTCACCGCCTTCGTCATCGGCTCGGCGCTGCTGACCCTGTCCGCCTTCTGGCAGCCGATGCGGCGCATGGTGGTCGGCTGGCTGTCCCAGCCGATGCGCCTGCGCCTGCCGCCGGTGCAACAGCCCGCGTAAACGGAACGTCGCCGCCCGCCGGTACGGGCGGCGACACGCTTACCTCAATAGGCATAGGCCTTGACCAGATCGTACAGATAATCCCGGCCGTCATAGAGCGACTTGACCCGGATACGCTCGTTCAGGCCGTGGATGCCGGACATGTCCTTTTCGATGAAGATCCCCGGCGCGCCGTAGACGGGGATGCCGATCGTCTGGAAGAAGATGCCGTCGGTCGCCCCGGTCGACATCATCGGGACCAAAGGCAAACCGGGGAAGTGCTTGGCCGCCAGGGTCTTCATCGGGCCGATGATCTTCGGATCGAGCTTGGGCGGGATGGCGGTCGGGCGAACCGGCTGGTTGGCGGTGACGGTGATCTTCGGACCCGCCAGTTCCTTGAGTTTCGCCAGCGTCCCCTCGACCGTCTCGCCGGGGAAGATGCGGCAGTTGATATTGGCGGTCGCGCGCTGGGGCAGGGCGTTTTCGGCATGGCCCGCCTGCAGCAGCGTGGCGACGCAGGTGGTGCGCAGCGTCGAGTGCAGCGCCTTGTCCTGGCTGACGATCGCATCGGCCGCCTTGTCGTTCGGATCGGCGAGCAGCCGAGTGATCGCGCCGCCCAGCCGGCCGCCGACCTTTTGCGCGGTGGCGGTCATGAAGGCGCGGGTGGTGTCGGTCAGGTGGATGGGGAATTCATAACCCTGCACCGCCTTCACCGCATCGGCGAGTTCGTAGATGGCGTTCTCGGGCGTCGGTTGCGAGCTGTGGCCGCCCGGATTGGTGGCGAGGAAGGTATAGTTCTGCGCCGCCTTCTCACCGACCTGCACCGCAAGCAACTCACGCTTGCCGTCCGCGTCGAGCCGCCCGCCGCCGCCTTCGTTCAGGACGAATTCGGCGGCGATCAGGTCGGGTTTGTTCTGGGCCAGCCATTCCGCGCCGTTGAAGGCGAAGGTCGTTTCCTCGCCACAGGTCAGCGCCATCTTGATGGTGCGCTTGGGGGGCGTCTTTTTCAGGCGGATCAGCGTATCGGCCCAGACCGCGCTCATCGCCTTGTCGTCGACGGTGCCGCGTCCATAAAGGAAGCCGTCCTCCTCGATCAGCTTGAACGGATCGCGGGTCCAATCCTCACGCTTGGCCTCGACCACGTCGAGATGGCCGAGCAGCAGCATCGGCTTCAGCCGCTTGTCGGTGCCGGGCAGGACCGCGACGATGCCGCCGTCCTTGGGATGCTCGGGCACCGAGAACAGGGTGATGTCGGCATCGGTATAGCCCGCTGCCTTCAGCCGGTCGGCGATCTGCGCCGACGCCTGGGTGCAGCTGCCCACCGACAGGCTGGTGTTGGTTTCGACCAGCTGCTTGTAGAGGTCGAAAAACGCCTTCTGGTCCGCGCGGTCCTGCGCCGCCGCGAGGCCTGGCATCAGTGCGCCGGGAATCGCCAGTGCCGCCGCCACTCCGCCAAGCCATTTTGCCAACCGCATGTGATCCCCCTTATTCTTGTTTCGGCAGGAATAGAGCGTGTCGGGGCGCGCGGTGCAAGTGTTCCTCCCCGGCACGGGGAGGGGGACCAGCGAAGCTGGTGGAGGGGGCGTGTCACGGATGACACCCTTTGTGGGGAACCCCCTCCACCACCGCTTCGCGGCGGTCCCCCTCCCCGTGCCGGGGAGGATCGCAAGTCCTTTGCCCCGGACCAATTTCGCGCTAGCAGTCACCGATGGACCAGCCCGACATTTCCGCCCGCCCCCGCCTGATCTCGCCTTCGCTGTTCGCGCTGTCGATCTTTTACGGCGGCATGGTGTGTATCGCGGGCGTGCTGGGCAACAAACAGGTCTCGCTGGGGCCGATCGCGGTCGAGGCGGGGATCTTCGCCTTTCTGCTGCTGGTCGTGACGTCGAGCGCGGTGGCCGAGCTTCACGGACCATCGACCGCGGGGCGTCTCGTTCGGGTCGGCTTCGTGCCGCTGCTGGTGTCGCTGGCGCTGTCCTGGGTGGTATGGATCCTGCCGCCGTCCCCCGAAATGGTCCCGGCCAATCGCGACGCGATCCAGCTGATCCTGGGGTCGACCTGGCGGATCTGGCTGGGCGGGATCGTGGCTTACGGCGTGTCGCAGACGCTGAACGTCACCATCTTCGCCGCGCTGAAAGGGCGGGAGGGCAGCAAGCTCCTCTGGCTGCGCGCGGCGATCGCCAGCATGCTCAGCCAGGTGGTCGACACGCTGCTGTTCGTCACCATCGCCTTTTATGGGGCCTTCCCCATCGGCCAGCTGATCGTGGGCCAGATGATCGCCAAGGTGGCGTTGTCCGCCATTCTGGTCCCGCCGCTGATCTATCTGTTCGTCGCGGTCGGGCGTCGGCTGGATCGCGCCTGAGAAGGACCCGTTCGCGATATTGCCGGTTTTCCCCATTCCCGACCCGCGATAAAGGGCGCGCCATGACCAACCACGATCCCGACGCCGCCCTGCTCGCCAAGGCCGAGACGCTGACCGAGGCGCTCCCGTATCTCCAGCGTTATGCGGGCAAGACCTTCGTGGTGAAATATGGCGGCCACGCCATGGGCGACCCCGAGCGCCAGCGCGATTTCGCCGAGGATATGGTCCTCTTGAAGGCGGTCGGCATCAACCCGGTCGTCGTGCATGGCGGCGGGCCGCAGATCGGCGCGATGCTCAAACGGCTGGGCGTCGAGTCGCAGTTCGTCAACGGCCTGCGCGTCACCGACCGCGAAACCGCCCAGATCGCTGAAATGGTGCTGGCGGGTTCGATCAACAAGGAAATCGTCAGCTGGATCTCCGCCGCCGGGGGCCGCGCGGTCGGCATCTCGGGCAAGGATGCGGGCCTCGTCATCGCCGAGAAGATTCAGGGGCGTGAGGCCGATCCGCTCAAGGGGATCGAGCGCCATGTCGACCTGGGTTTCGTCGGCGAGCCGGTCGCGGTCGACCCGCGCCTGATCGAAAGCCTGTGCGCCGACGGCATCATCCCGGTCATCGCGCCGGTCGCGATCGGGCTGGACGGCAACACCTACAACATCAACGCCGACACCATGGCGGGCGCGATCGCCGCGCGGCTGGGCGCGTCGCGCTTCTTCCTGCTGACCGATGTCGCGGGCGTGCTGGACAAGCAGGGCGAGCTGATGACCGACCTGAACCCGGCGCGGATCGCGGAATTGCGGAGCGACGGCACGATTTCGGGGGGGATGATCCCGAAGCTGGAAACCTGCGTCTCGGCGGTCGAGGCGGGTGTGGATGCGGCGGTGATCCTCGACGGGCGCGTGCCGCACGGGATGTTGCTGGAGATCTTCACCAAGCAGGGTGCGGGGACGTTGGTGCGGCGGTGATGCGGGGAGTGGAGTCGGGGCGTGGCCTTCGTCTTCGCTCAGGCTGAACGGGGGTTTGTATAGTGAACCCTCGCATCTAGCCGCTCCCCTCCCGCAAGCGGGAGGGGATGGGGGAGGGCAAGCCGCAAGCGATCCACTCTGCGAGGCTCCTTACCCTCCCCAAACCCCTCCCGCCTGCGGGAGGGGCTTAAAGAAACGGTCAAAAATCGACCGCGATTCCCTTCAATTCCCAATCCCCGTACCGCACCGGATTCTTCCCCAACGGGTCGTCCTGCGGCTCCGGCTTGGCCTCGGGCTCCGGCACCGGCGGGTTTTGCGAAAGGTATGCGGGCGGCTTCACATGGTCGGGGCGCTGGCCCATGGGCGGTCCTTTCGACTAAGGGGACAAATATATTGCAGCCCATGTCGGGGCTGACAGGAGTTTTGCCAAGTGACACGTCCTCCCCAATCGCCGACCCGTGGCCGTCCCGATCGTCGCGGTGGCCCCAAGGGCGAGGACCGGCGCGGGCGGCAGCAGCGCCCGACCGAGCCGCTGGGCACCGCCGCGCGCCGCGCCGCCATCCGCCTGCTCGACGCGGTGCTGCGCCGGGGTGAGCCGCTGGAAGCCGCGCTCGCCTCGGCCACCCGCGCGCTGCCGGGCGGGCCCGACCGGGGGCTGGCGCACGCCATCGCGGCCGAGACCCTGCGCCGCCTGCCCGATCTCGACGCGCTGATCGACTCGGCGACCAAGCAGCGGCTGCCTGACGATGCCAAGGCGCGCTTCGCCCTGCGCATCGCGCTCGTCCAGGTGCTGGCGCTGGGCACGCCGCCGCATGCCGCGATCTCGACCGTCTTGCCGCTGGTCGATGGCGGCCCGCGCAAGCTGGTCCACGGCGTCTTCAGCACCATCACCAAGAGCGGCGTGCTGCTCCCCGAAATCCCCGCACTGCCCGACGCCACTGAGGCGCGCTGGGAAGAGAATTGGGGCGAGGAGATGGTCGAGGCCGCTGCCCATGCCATCGCCGCGCCGCCGCCGCTCGACCTGACGCTGGCCGATCCCACCGCGACTGCGCAGTGGGCGGAGACGTTGGGCGGGGTCAGCCTGCTGCCCGGTCATGTCCGCCTGCCCTCGGGCCATTCGGTCATGGAGTTGCAAGGCTTTGACGAGGGGGCCTGGTGGGTGCAGGACCTCGCCGCCTCGATCCCCGCGCGTCTGCTGGGGCCGGGCCGGGGCCATGTGCTCGACCTGTGCGCCGCGCCGGGAGGCAAGACGCTGCAACTCGCCGCCGCCGGCTGGACCGTCACCGCGATCGACCAGTCCGAGTCGCGCCTCGCCCGTCTGAGCGAAAATCTGGAGCGCACCCATCAGTCGGCGGAGGTCGTCACGGCCGACCTGCGCGAATGGGCCCCGAGCGAGCAGGCCGACGCGATTCTGGTCGATGCGCCGTGCAGCGCCAGCGGCATCTTCCGCCGCCATCCCGACGTCCTCTACCGGGTCCGCCCCGCGATCATCGCCGAGATGGCGGAGCTTCAGCGTGTGATCCTGACCCGCGCCGCCGACTGGCTGAAGCCGGGCGGGACCATGGTCTATGCCACCTGCTCGCTGGAGCCCGAGGAGGGCGAGGCGCAGATCGCGGCCTTCCTGGAGGCGCGGCCCGATTATGCGCTGGTTCCGATCACCGGCGACTGGCCGGGCATCACCGACAAGGGCACGATCCGCACCCTGCCGACGATGCTCGCAAAAGAGGGGCGTCTTGACGGATTCTTCATCGCGATGTTGCAACGCAAAGGCTGACTTGGGCGCGATATGCAGGTACAGGTGAAAACCATGCTTCCTGTGCGTATCGCTCCCTCCATCCTTTCCGCCGATTTCGCCAAGCTGGGCGAAGAAGTCCGGGCCATCGACGCTGCGGGCGCCGACTGGATTCATATCGATGTGATGGACGGGCATTTCGTGCCCAACATCACCATCGGCCCGGCGGTGGTGAAGGCACTGCGCCCGCACACGACCAAGCCGTTCGACGTGCATCTGATGATCTCGCCGATCGACGCCTATCTCGACGCCTTTGCCGAGGCGGGCGCGGACACGATCACCGTCCACCCGGAGGCGGGGCCGCACATCCATCGTACGATCCAGCATATCAAGGGGCTGGGCAAGCGGGCAGGTGTCGTCCTGAACCCCGCCACGCCCGCCAAGATGCTCGACTATCTGATCGACATGGTCGACCTGGTCCTGGTGATGAGCGTCAACCCCGGCTTCGGCGGGCAGAGCTTCATCGAGAGCCAGCTCAAGAAGATTTCCGCGATCCGCAAGATGATCGAGCATTCGGGCCGGGCTATCGACCTGGAGGTCGATGGCGGCGTCGATCCGGCCTGGGCGAAGCGCTGTATCGAGGCGGGGGCCGATGCGCTGGTCGCGGGCACCGCCGCGTTCCGGGGTGGCCCTGAGCATTACGCCGCCAATATCGCCGCGCTGCGCGGCTGAGCGGGCATTTGACCGAAATGCGCGATCGCATGGGGGCCGAAGAGGCTCGTATCGCCGCCGACAGCATCGAAGAGGGCAAACGCCTCGTCCGCGTCCAGACCGGCGGCCTGTCGCTCGCCGATCGCCTGAGCGAGCATCTCCACCGGCTGACCTGGCGCACGCCGCTCCATTCGCTGCGGCTGAAGGGGCGGCATCCGCTCAAGCTGATGGCGGTGCCCGAGGACCCCATATTGGGCGATATCGAGCGCGGTCATGCGCTGCTCGGCGGGGTGCTCGACTGGCGAGGCGAGGAGCGCGGGGTCGAATCGATCGACTTTGCCCGGCCCGACTGGTCGACCGGCGTTGCCGATCATCTGCACAGCTTTGCCTGGCTGCGCGACCTGTCGACGGTGGCGACGCGCGCGCAGGGTGCGCCGATCGCCGAATATCTGATGGGCCGCTGGCTCGACGCCTTTGCCGAGACGGTCGAGGCGACCGCGTGGCGGCCCGACCTGTGGGGGCGGCGCATCCTGTTCTGGACCGCGCATGCGCCGCTGATCCTGTCGTCCAACGATCTCGTCTATCGCTCGCGCGTGCTCAACACCATGGCGCGCGGGGCCCGGCATCTGGATCGCGGCGCGGACAAGGCGCCTGCTGGCGTCGCGCGGATCGCGGCGTGGTGCGGGGTGATCGCGGCCGGCCTGCTGCTGGCGGGCGGCGAGCCGCGCCAGGCGTTCGGCGAGGCGGGGCTGGCGCGTGCACTCGACACCGGGCTATTCGCCGATGGCGGTATCATCGCGCGCAGCCCGGCGGTGCAGCTCGATGCCGTCATGCTGCTGACCATGATGCGCGAAGTCTATGACGCGCGCGGGCTGGCCTTTCCCGACCCGTTCCAGGGGCGGTTGCAGCGGATGATCTCTGCATTGCTCGGCGTCATGCACGGCGACCGCGCGCTGTCGAGCTGGCAGGGCTCCGGCCCCGAAACGCCGGAGCGGATCGCCGCCGTGATCGAGGCATCGGGCGTGCGCACCCGGCCGCTGCGCCAGGCGGGCGACTGGGGTTATCAGCGGCTGGCGGCGGCGCAGGCGGTGCTGGTCATGGATGCAGCACCCCCGCCGATCGCCCGCGCGATCGAGGGCGGCTGCGCCTCGACGCTCGCCTTCGAATTTTCGGACGGCGCGCAGCGGATCGTCGTCAATTGCGGCGGCGCGCGCGCGACCGTGGCGCAGGTGCCCGCCAGCCTCGCGCACGGCCTGCGCACCACGGCGGCGCATTCGACGCTGACGCTGGGCGACAGCAACTCGACCGCCATCCATGCCGACGGCACGTTGGGGCGCGGGGTCGCCGCGGTGGAGCTGAGCCGCCAGGAATCGGACGCCGCCAGCCGGATCGAGGCGAGTCATGACGGCTATGTCCGCCGCTATGGCTTCACCCATCGCCGCCAGCTGCTGCTGACCGGCGACGGGCGCGAGCTGCGCGGCGAGGATGCGCTGCTGCCCGAGGGGCGCAAGCGGCAGGCGGGCAGCACCGTCTTTGCCCTGCGCTTCCACCTCGGCGACGGGGTCGAGGCGATGGTGACGGCCGAGAGCGGCCAAGCGATCCTGCGCCTCGACGACGGCGCACTGTGGCAGTTCCGCTGTCGCGGCGGCACGCTGGCGATCGAGGAGTCGCTGTGGATCGACGGCACAGGACGGCCGGTGGCGACGCAGCAGCTGGTCGTGACCGGCGAAACCCCCGCGGGCGGCGCGCATGTCAGCTGGGCGTTCAAGCGGGCGCTGTAGAGCCCGTCAGACGTTCCAGAAGGCGGTCTTCCGTCCATGGCGGGCCTTCAGCGCGGCGGCGTAGCTCTCATGGTCGGGGTGGCTGCCATAATCCTCGATCCGTTTGGCGAGAGAGGCGCACGTCTGAAGATGCCGGGCGGCATGGCCATAGCGCCGGGCCTTCGCGCGATCGAGCGTCACGTCGATCATCGCGCGCAGGACCAGTGTCGCGGCCAGCGGCGCCCGCGTCGCCAGCGCATCGGCAGCGGGGGTCAGCACCCAATATTGATCGCCGTCCAGATCCGTCGGTCGTGAGAGGACCAGTTCGGCGGCCTGTCGGTGATCGGGCCAGTCCAGCAGAAACCGCAATGCTCCGTGAAAATCGGCATGGTTGCGGATGAAGGCCATGGCCCGCCTTTCCGCTTCCACATCGTCGAAATCGGGCAGGCGTTTCAGATAGGCGCGAAGATCGCCGATGCTCAGTTCTGCTTGGAACCTCCCCCAGCGCTCCGCCTGCGCATCTTCCGAGCGTCCCAAGGCATCGAGCACCACGATCCGCACGCGGAACCAGTCGGGCCAGTGGTGGCCATGGCGAGCCTTGGCTTCGGCCATCTGAAGCGCGGCCATGGCATCGTCGGGGCGCCCGCTATGGAGCAGCCGTTCGGCGATGTCGGCGGCGGTGGCGGGGTTGGTTCGTTCGTCGGCGGTGAAACGCGCGGCATAGCCGTCCGCGTCACCCAGCGCGTCGGCGATGTCGGTCAGGGCCGAACGGATGCGGATAGCCCGGGATCGGGCCTGCCATTCGTCCTCATAGACAGGGCCGTCCGAACCGATCCCGATCAGCTTCCTGGCCGCCGTCGGGGGCGGCGTGGGGGGATGGGCGGCGCTGTCCTCGAACCGGGCTTTCAACTGGGCGAGACCTTCCGCCCCCAGCGGTTCGGCCATCAGGCTGATGATGCCGTCGAACTGACCATGGTCGTTGGTCTCGACGGCCGTAAAAACCTGCTCCACCAGCGCCGATGGGTCGATTTTGGCCCTCGGCGCGATCGCTGCCAGGTCGTCCCGCGCTGCATCGATGACGGCCCCGACTTGCCCGTTGCTGTCGTCGCACCGCAGATACAGGGAAGGGGCGAGCGTCAACAGCCGCCAAAGCAGCTCGAACGCCTCGGTCGGCTGGCCCGGCGCGACATGCCGGACGATCGCCTCGCGCTGCGTATCGATATCCCGGGCAAGATCGCGGACCTTGTTCCACTCGACGAAAGACCGTGCTTTCCCGATCGTCGCCAGCCTTTTGCGAATCTCGGTCGCGACGGCATCTCCCCCATGACGGCTGGCCAGTTCCAGCCGCAGGCGGCGCTTGGCAGGGGCGTTTCCGGTCGCCAGTTCGAGCAGCAATTCAGCCAGCCGATCGGCACCCAGTGCGACCAGATTTTGCGCGTTCAGCGTTTTGTCGGACGCCATGGCTCGGCACACTCCAGGGCAAAGGGCATGTTCGGGGGCGACCCGGTATCCGCTATGCCAACAACGGCACGACGTCCAGTATGCCGGGCGGCCTGTTTCCGAATCACATTTTGCGCTTCGGCGAATCGGAGTCTATCGGGTCCGCAAACTCCTCCCAGTATCAGGACCCGCTGCCCGATGGCCGTTTCGCTCCCCACCGCTCCCTCCGTCGATCTGGTGCCGGTTCGCCGCGCGCTGCTGTCGGTGTCCGACAAGACCGGCGTCATCGACCTGGCCCGTGCGCTGGCCGAGCGCGGGGTCGACCTCGTCTCGACCGGCGGCACCGCCAAGGCGATCCGCGATGCAGGGCTGCCGGTGCGCGACATTTCGGAGGTCACCAACTTTCCCGAGATGATGGACGGCCGGGTCAAGACGCTGCATCCGATGGTCCATGGCGGCCTGCTCGCGGTGCGCGACGACCCCGCGCACGCCGCCGCGATGACCGAGCATGGCATCGGCGCGATCGACCTCGTCGTCGTCAACCTCTACCCCTTTCAGCAGACCGTCGCGAAGGGCGCGGAGCGGCCCGAGGTCATCGAGAATATCGATATCGGCGGCCCGTCGATGGTGCGGTCTGCGGCCAAGAACCATGGCTATGTCTCGATCCTGACCGATCCGGCCGACTATGATGCCTTCCTCGCCGATCTGGCGGCGAATGACGGCGCCTCGCCGCTGAAAACGCGTCAGCGCCTCGCCGCCAAGGCCTTCGCCGCCACCGCCGCCTACGATTCGGCGATCGCCCAGTGGTTTGCCTTTGCCGACCAGGGCGAGGCGTTTCCGGCGACCCTGCCGCTCGCCTTCACCAAGCATCCCGAAACGCTGCGTTACGGCGAGAACCCGCATCAGGTCGCCGCGCTCTATCTGCCGCAAAAAGGCGGTCAGGGCATCGCCCAGGCCGAGCAGCTGCAGGGCAAGGCGCTGAGCTACAACAACCTTAACGACGCGGACGCTGCACTGGAGCTGGTGTCGGAGTTCCTCGACGGCCCGCCGACCGTGGTGATCGTCAAGCACGCCAACCCCTGCGGCGTGGCGAGCGGCGAGACGCTGCTCGAGGCCTATCAGGCGGCCTTCGCCTGCGACACGGTGTCGGCGTTCGGCGGCATCATCGCCTGCAACCGTCCGCTCGACGCCGAGACGGCGGAAGCGATTTCGGGCATCTTTACCGAAGTGGTGGTGGCGCCTGACGCGAGCGCCGAGGCGCGGGCCATCTTCGCCAAGAAGAAGAACCTGCGCCTGCTGCTGTCGGGCGAGCTGCCCAACCCGGCGCGTCCCGGCCTGATGATGAAGTCGATCGCGGGCGGCCTGCTGGTCCAGAGCCGCGACAATGGCCGCCTGACCGACGACATGCTGAAGGTCGTGACCAAGCGCGCCCCGACCGAGCAGGAACTGGCCGATTGCCGCTTCGCCTGGACGGTCGCCAAGCACGTCAAGTCGAATGCGATCGTCTATGCCAAGGGCGGCTCGACCGCCGGTGTCGGCGCGGGCCAGATGAACCGACTGGAATCGGCGCGCATCGCCGCGTGGAAGGCCAAGGACGCCGCTGACAAGGCGGGCTGGGCCGAACCGCGCACCATCGGGTCGGCGGTCGCCTCGGACGCCTTCTTCCCCTTCGCCGACGGCCTGCTCGCCGCGGTCGAGGCAGGCGCGACGGCGGTGATCCAGCCAGGCGGCTCGATCCGCGACGACGAGGTCATCGCGGCGGCCGACGAGGCGGGCCTGGCGATGGTGTTCACCGGCATGCGCCACTTCCGGCATTGATCGCAAAGAAGGGCTACTTCCGAATAGGGGGAAGGGGCCCTTCTTTTGCCCGACCAAATCCCCAACCGTTCACGCTGAGCGAAGTCGAAGCGTCATCCCGTGGCCTTCGACTTCGCTCAGGCCGAACGAAGATTGGGATTTACCGCGTAATCCCGCCCGCATTGGGCAGCGTGGCTTCCTCCACGTTCGGCGCCTTCCCGAACAGCGCGCGATCGGCTGGCCCGAAGGCCCAGCGCCACAGCACCAGCAGATAGGTCGCCGCGATCGCGGGCTCGCCGAACAGCAGTTCGGCCCATTCCAGCTTCTTGGGCAGCAAGGTGAACGCGCCCCCGACCACGACCGCCGCGCCCGCGGCCCAGACCAAAGGCCAGCGAAAGGGCGATACCGGCGCCTTCAATATTCCCGACAGCACCCGCGCCTTGATGACAGAGGTCATGGTCACGCTCATCGCCAGCGCCACGGCGGGCCCTGCCGCCGCCCAGGTCTCGGGCCAGCCAAGTTTCCGCATACCGATGATGAGCGCGAAGCTGAGCGCGATCTGCACGCCCAGCATCGCGATCGAGATCATCAGGTTGCGGTGCCGAGCGGTATAGACCAGCGCCGATTCGCACACCGCGCCGGTCGAGGCCAGCACCTCGGCGAACAGCAGGAAGGCGAGCGCGGCGGTGCCCGAGACGAATTGCGGGCCGACCACGCCCATCACGCCTTCGCCCGGAATCGAGCCCATCAGCGCCAGGCACCCCTGTGCCGCCATGATCCAGAAGGCGACCTGTCGCACCTGCCGCGCGATCGCGCCCATGTCGCCATTGGCCAGGCTCTGGGTGATGACGGGGCCCAGGATCGGGTCGAAGCTGGTCTTCAGCTTCTGCGGCAGCGAGGCGACCTGCTGCGCCATGTAATAGATGCCGACCACGCGCGGCTCGAACATGACGCCCAGGATGAAGCGGTCGACGTTGCGCGTGCCCCATTCCAGCGCATCCGCCCCCGCCAGCGGCGCATTGGCACGGGCGAGCGCGAAGACGCGGGCAAGGCGCGGGCTCCAGCCATGCGGCAGGCCATAGCTGCGCAGGAACGGCACCAGGCTGGCGATCAGCGCCGCCGTCATCGATGCGACATAGGACAGGACGAGGCCGTCACGGATCGTGAGGAAGGAAAAGACCCAGGCCGCGATCGAGATTGTCCACGGCTCGATCACCGCCCGCGCGGTGACGGTCGCCTTGACGTTGTGGCGATAGGCCAGCGCGGCGAGGCTGACGTCCGACCAGGCGATGGCGACGATGATGCAGGGCAGCCATCGGTCCAGTCCGGTGATCGCGCTGTTGGGATAGAGAAGCTCGGGAAAACTCCACAGCACCGCACTCGCCGCGACCGAGGCGAGGAAGGCCAGCGCCATCGCATCCCAGACGATATGGACATGCGGCCGGTCGGTCGAGGACAGTGCCTGCGCCAACCCGCGTTTCATACCCAATGTCGCGATCAGCGCCGCCAGTTCGACGACGACGACCGCGATGGCGAAGCGCCCGACCAGATCGGGGCCATAGATGCGCCCTGCGATGAACAGGAAGGGGATGCGCGCCGCCAGTCGCAGGACGAAGCCCGCGATATTGGTCCGCCCGCCCTTGGCGAGCGCATCGATGTCCTGGGATTGGGGCATCAGTGGGGGCTATGCCCCAGAGGCGAGCGACCGTCATCCATTCCTCCCCTGCAAGGGGAGGTGGCAGGCCGGAGGCCTGACGGAGGGGTGTCACCGGTTGCGAAGAACGCGCATGCCCCTCCACCATGGCTATCGCCATGGTCCCCCTCCCCAAGCCGAGCTTGGGGAGGATTGGCGTATCGGCGGGTGTGGATCAATGCGCCGCGCCCCAGTTCTTGCCGACCCCGATCTCGACGCCCAGCGGCACCGACAGCGACACCGCCGGTTCGGCCGCGCCCGCCATCACTTCGCGGATGATCTTGCCCGCCGCCTCGGCATCGGCCTCGGGCGCCTCGAACACCAGTTCGTCGTGTACCTGCAGCAGCATCCGCACATGGCCGAGGCCCGCGGCGGCGAGCGCGGGTTCCATGCGGACCATGGCACGCTTGATGATGTCGGCGCTGGTCCCCTGGATCGGCGCGTTGATCGCGGCGCGCTCAGCGCCCTGGCGCTCGCCCTGGTTGCGCGAGGCGATGCGCGGGAAATGCGTCTTGCGGCCGAACAAGGTCTCGGTGAAGCCTTTCTCGCGCACGCTCGACAGGGTTTCCGCGATGTAGCGGTTGATGCCGGGGAAACGCTCGAAATAGCGATCGATCATGGCTTGCGCCTCGTCCGCCGACACGTCGAGACGGCCGGCGAGGCCCCAGCGCGAAATGCCGTAGAGGATGGCGAAGTTGATCGTCTTGGCCCGCCCGCGCGTGTCGCGATTGACCTCACCGAACAGCTCCATCGCGGTCAGGCTGTGGATGTCGTCGCCGTTCGCGAACGCGTCACGCAGTGCGGGCACGTCCGCCATGTGCGCGGCGAGGCGCAACTCGATCTGCGAATAGTCGGCGGCGATCAGGACATGGCCGTCCTCGGCGATGAACGCCTCGCGCAGCTGTCGACCGACCTCGGTGCGGATCGGGATGTTCTGAAGGTTCGGCTCGGTCGAGGACAGGCGGCCGGTCTGCGCGCCGGTCAGGCTGTAGCTGGTATGGACGCGGCCGGTCTTCGGATTGATCTGCGCCTGGAGCGCGTCGGTATAGGTGCTCTTCAGCTTGGAGAGCTGGCGCCATTCCAGGATCTTGCGCACGATCTCCGCCGCCTCACCGCCGTCGCGGGCCAGGCGTTCGAGTTCGGTCACGTCGGTGGAGTAAACACCCGACTTGCCCTTGCGCCCGCCCTTCAGGCCGAGGCGGTCGAACAGGATCTCGCCCAGCTGCTTGGGGCTGCCGATGGTGAAGGGGGTGCCCGCCAGCGCGTGGATTTCGCCCTCCAGTGCGGCGATCTGTCCGGCGAATTCGGTCGACAGCTGCGACAGCCGCTCGCGATCGACCTTGATCCCGCGCCGCTCCATGCCCGCGATGACGGGTACGAGCGGGCGGTCGACCATCTCGTACACGCGCGTCGCCTGCTCCATGGGCAGCCGCGCCTTAAACCGCTTCCATAGCCGCAGCGTGACGTCGGCATCCTCGGCGGCGTAGCGGGTGGCGGTCTTGAGATCGACCTCGTGGAAGCCAAGCTGCTTCTTGCCGGTGCCGACCACCTCCTTGAAGGCTAGGCAGGTGTGCGACAGATGCGTCGCGGCCAGCTCGTCCATGCCATGGCCGTGTAAGCCGGCATCGAGGTCGAAGCTCAGGACGATCGTGTCGTCATGCGGCGCGACGGCAATGCCGCGTTCGCCCAGCACGATCATGTCGAATTTCAGGTTCTGGCCGATCTTCAGGACCGACGGGTCCTCGCACAGTGCCTTGACCCGTTCCAAGGCCGCCGCGACCGGAATCTGCACCGGCACTTCCGAGAGCAGATCGGTGCCGCCATGCCCCAACGGGATGTAGCAGGCCTTGTTGGGCGCCAGGCACAGGCTGACCCCGACCAGTTCGGCCTGGGTCGCGTCGGTCGAGCTGGTCTCGGTATCGATCGCGACGAAGCCCTGATGACGGGCGTCTGCGACCCACTGGTCGAGCGTCGCCAGGTCCTGCACCGTGACATAGCCGTCGAGATTGCACGGCTCGTCATCGTCCATCGGCGCGGCGGGCGCGGGCTCTCCGGCGGCAGGGACGGGCGCAGCGTCGTCGGTGATCTGACCCATCTTGGCGATCAGCGAGCGGAAACCGTGATGCTCCAGAAAGGCGCGCAACGGTCCATCCGGGATGGTCGGGTGCAGCGCCAGCGACTCCAGCGGCTGGAGCAGGGGCGCGTTGCACTCCAGCGTGACCAGCCGCTTCGACAGCCGGGCATTCTCGGCATGTTCGATCAGATTGTCGCGCAGCTTGCCCTTCTTCATCTCGGGCGCGGCGGCGAGGACGGATTCCAGGTCGCCATGCTCGACGATCAGCTTGGAGGCGGTTTTGGGGCCGACGCCCGGCACGCCCGGCACGTTGTCGACGCTGTCGCCCATCAGCGCCAGCACATCGCCCAGCTGCTTCGGCCCGACGCCGAACTTCTCGATGACATAGGCCTCGCCCAGACGCCGGTTGTTCATCGTGTCGAGCATGTCGAGGCTGCCATCCTCGACCAGCTGCATCAGGTCCTTGTCGCCCGACACGATCGTGACCTGCCACCCCTCGGCCATCGCGGCGCGGGCATAGCAGGCGATCAGGTCGTCCGCCTCCAGCCCTTCTTCCTCGATGCAGGGCAGCGAGAAGGCGCGGGTGGCGTCGCGGATCATCGGGAATTGCGGCACCAGATCGGGCGGGGGCGGGGGCCGGTGCGCCTTATACTGGTCGTACATCTCGTTGCGGAAGGTCTTGGACGACTTGTCGAGGACCACCGCCATGTGGGTCGGCCCGTCGGCGGCGTTGATCTCGTCCACCAGCTTCCACAACATGGTCGTATAGCCATAGACCGCCCCTACCGGCTCGCCATGCTTGTTCGTCAGCGGCGGCAGGCGGTGATAGGCGCGAAAGATATAGCCGGAGCCGTCGACGAGATAGAGATGGGGCATAGGCGCGCGGTTTAGCGGATGCGGGGGAGGGGAAACAGCCCCTGATGTTAAGGGTTTTTGGGGCGTGTGGCGGATGGGTCACGCTCAGCCTGATGGGCTGGTCTAGCGAAGAGAATGAGGTGGAAAGTCGACGTTCAATCTTGTGTCATTAGGATCCAAATGCCGAACACCACGAACAGCATGTAAAGCGCCACGACAGACCAGAAATATACCGGATTGGTTTCTCGTTCCGCATCCGGGAACCACTTGACGGTCATTCGACCCGAGCGAGCGCCCAAAAACAGGCAGCAGCCGAAGGCGAGCAGTATCAGTAGGCCCGCGAACCTCACGCCACCTGCCCCAACTGTCTACGTTCCGTTCTACCCATTGCAGAACGCTGCCCGCTTTTGCCAATGTCCGCAACTGGAGGTAGAAAACCGTTAGACCAGAAACCTCGATCAGTTCGCCACCGCCACCGGCCCACGCGGCGGTCCCGCCGCATTGGCCACCGCCGCCGCGACATTCTGGATCAGCTGTTGCCGCTTGCGGATATCCTCGGTCGTGTCGCCGATCATCACCGCGATGGCGAAGCGGCGGCCGTCGGGGGCGGTCAGCAGGCCGACATCGTTGAAGCCCGCATTGCGGCGGCCCAGATCCTGGCCGGTGCCGGTCTTGTGCGCGATCGTCCAGCCGCTGGGCACGGCGGCGCGCAGGCGGGCATGGCCGGTGCGCGAGGCCTCCATCGTATCGATCAGGATGCGGGTCGAGGTTTCCGACAACAGCTCGCCACGCGCCAGCCGGGCCAGTGCATCGGCGATGGCGATGGGCGCCGCGCCATCGGGCGGATCGTTGACATAGGCATTGAGCGCCGCTGTCCGCGCCGCCGGATCGAGCCGGTTGCGCGCCGCCTGGAACGCGCCCGCCATCGCGAAGGCCGGTTGCCAGGTCAGTCCGGCGGTCTTTGCCTGGAGCAATCGCTCACCGGGACCGAAGCGGATATCGCCCAGCCGCTTGTTCGCGATCATCGCGCGCACGGCCTGTGGCCCGCCGACATAGGTCAGCAGCCGGTCGTTGGCGGTATTGTCGCTCATCGTCAGCGCGCGGTTCAGCAGCTCGCCGACCGTGGTGTGGTATCCGTCGCCCTTGACCAGCATCGCGATCGGCTGGTGAAACAGGGTCAGATCCTCGCGCCGCACGACGATCGGCTCGTCCAACCGCGCCCGGCCCCGGTCGCGAAGGTCGAGCAAGGTGATCGCGACCCACAGCTTGGACACGGATTGCTGCGGCAGGCGCTGGCGGCCACCGACCTCGACGGTCCAGCCGTCATCGACCGCGCGCACGGCAATGCCCTTCTTGCCCGCAAACCCGGCGGAAAGGCGATTGATCGTCGAAACCAGCTCGGCCGGTGCGGCGGGCGCCCGGCTGGGCCGGGGGGGCGGGAGCGGCATCGACACCGAAATCTGCGGATCGGCGACACTGGGGGCATGAGAGGTCGCGCCGGGGCGTGAATCGGCTCCGCAACCTGCCAGCCCCAGGAGGAGAAACCCGGCAGGCCATAAACGCAGCCCGCCGTTCGATACTCGCTTCGTCACCGCTGTACCCCGCTACACATCGGCATCCTTACGGGCTGACCCAGTGGGGGAAATCCCCGTGGCAAAGGGTTGCGACGAAAGGCCGCACGCGCGCGACAAGACGCGAAACCTACTTACTCCTCCCCTTCCAGGATACCTCTGCGAAAGTCGGCACGTCGCCTGGAACCATGTACCACCCCGGCGGAGGTCGGGGTCCAGTTGGGCAACCATAAGAGTAACTTACAGTCACCCCGAAACTGGATCCCGGCCTTCGCCGGGATGGTGGAGAGGAAGTTTCGCAGAGGAATCCTTCCAGGGGATGAGTTGAAGGTTACGGAATCAGGATCGTGTCCACCGCCTTGTCCAGCGTCTTGGGGTAATCGAGCGTATAGTGCAGCCCCCGGCTTTCCTTGCGGTGGAGGGCGCAGTTGACGATCAGCTCGGCGGTCTGGAGCAGGTTGCGCAGCTCGATCAGGTCGGGCGTGACGCGGAAATGGCCGTAATAGTCGTTCACCTCGTCGGTCAGCATGCGGATGCGGTGCTGCGCGCGTTCCAGCCGCTTGGTGGTGCGGACGATGCCGACATAATTCCACATGAAGCGGCGGATTTCGGTCCAGTTCTGCTTGATGACCACCTCTTCGTCCGAATCGGTGACGCGGCTTTCGTCCCAGGCGCGGATGGCGGGCGGCGGGGGCAGCTCGTCCCAATGCTGCGCGATATGGTTGGCGCAGGCCTCGCCATAGACGAAGCATTCGAGCAGCGAGTTGGAAGCCAGGCGGTTCGCGCCGTGCAGCCCCGATTGCGTCACCTCGCCCGCCGCATAGAGGCCGGGCAGGTCGGTGCGCCCGTCGCGGTCCACGATCACGCCGCCGCAGGTATAATGCTGGGCGGGCACCACCGGGATCGGCTGCACCGTCATGTCGATGCCGAGGCTCAGCAGCTTTTCGTGGATGTTGGGGAAATGCTCGCGGATGAAGGCGGGCGGCTGGTGGCTGATGTCGAGATGGACATAATCCAGGCCCAGCCGCTTGATCTCATGGTCGATCGCGCGCGCCACGATGTCGCGCGGCGCGAGTTCGGCGCGGGGGTCGAGATCGGGCATGAAACGGTGGCCGGTCTCGGGGATCTTCAGGTGGCCGCCTTCACCGCGAACCGCCTCGGTAATCAGGAAATTCTTGACCTGGGTGTTGTAGAGGCAGGTCGGGTGGAACTGCATGAACTCCATGTTCGACACCCGCGCGCCCGCGCGCCAGGCCATGGCGATGCCGTCGCCGGTCGCCCCCTTGGGCGCGGTGGAGAATTGATAGGTCCGGCCCGCCCCCCCCGTGGCCAGGATCGTCGCGCGGGCGGTGTGGAGGACGACGCGGCCCGTCCGCCGGTCAACCGCATAGATGCCCCAGACATTCCCCGCCCCCGAATAGCGCATCTCGTGGCGGCTGGTCGCCAGGTCGATCGCGACCTGATCGGGGACCATGGTGATGTTGGGATGCGCGTCCGCCGCCTTCAGCAGTGCGTCGAGCACCGCCCAGCCGGTCGCGTCCGCCACATGCACGATGCGGCGGTGCGAATGCCCGCCCTCGCGCGTGAGGTGCAGCATATTGCCCTCGGTCGCGAAGGGCACGCCGAGCTTCTGGAGACGCTCGATCGCGGCGGGGGCGTTCTCGACGACGAACTCGACGGTGGCGCGGTCGTTCAGGCCGGCGCCCGCCACCATCGTATCCTCGATATGGCTCTCGAAGGTGTCGCCGGGTTCGAGGACGGCGGCGATGCCCCCTTGCGCCCAGGCGGTCGAGCCCTCGTTCATCTTGCCCTTGGCCAGCACCGTGACCTTGAAGCGGTCGGCCAGGTTCAGCGCCGCGGTCAGCCCGGCCGCGCCCGACCCCACGATCAGGATATCGGATTGGGTCATGCGCGGGCTCCTTCTGGCGCGGATCGGGGTTGCATGACGATCCTGTGGCACGGACGGCGGGCGGGGGACAGAGGATAAGCGGCTTGCGGGGCGTGGCGGGGCTTCCCACCTGTCCATCATGACGCTGGCCCGGCCCGATTGGCGCGACCGTCTGCGCGCAGGCATTCCCACGGCGCTGATCGTGGGGGGCATGGGCTATGCCCTGATCGTCGGACTGGGGTTCGCGCCGACCTTGCCGGTTCCGGCCGAGGCGCTGGACAGTTTCGACGTCCGCCCACCCGCGCCGCCCCCGCCGCCGCGTATCCAGCCCAAGCGGGTCCAGACCCAGCGCCCGCGCGGCGCGGCCGCACCGCCCAATCTCCGGTCGCAGGCGACGCAAGTGGTTGCGCCGCCGCCGGTCGTCGTGCTGCCCCCCGTCTCGCCGGTGATCGCCGCGCCGGTCGCGGGCACGGGCTCACAGGCGAGCCAGGGCGCGTCGGACAAGCCCGGCCCCGGCACGGGGGCGGGCGGGATCGGCAACGGTACGGGCAGCGGCGGATCGGGGGACGGCGACGGTTATGGCGACGACACGCCGCCGCGCCGGATCAAGGGCCGCATCAAGGACTCCGACTATCCCCGCGAAGCCGCCGAGGCGGGGGTGAGCGGCAGCGTGACGGTGCGCTATTTCGTCAATGTCGACGGGCGGGTCAGCGGCTGTGTCGTGACCCGGAGCAGCGGCAACCGCGCGCTGGACGAGACGACGTGCAGCCTGATCGAGAAACGCTATCGCTACGACCCGTCCCGCGACGCCGACGGGCGGCCGGTGCGTTCGATCATCATCGTCAGCCAGGATTGGGTCTTGGAGCGCGAACCGCCGGAGGGGCGGTGAAATCCTCCCCGGCACGGGGAGGGGGACCAGCCGCAGGCTGGTGGAGGGGGCGGGCCGCAAGGGGCGTCTTGTGTGGAACCCCCCCTTCCGTCAGGGCTTCGCCCTGCCACCTCCCCGTACCGGGGAGGATCGCTACGCCGCGACAGGGAAACGCAGCATCCGGTCGCGAACCGGGACCAGCGCCTCGGCGGGGCGGCCGACCGCCTGGCGCAGCGCGGGATGGTCCACGTCCAGCCCGCCGGTCAGCGCCCCGAAGGCGGGCAGGATCAGCTTGTTCGCCGTGCCCACGAAGCACCGCCGCGCGACCAGCTTGCCACGCACCCGCAGCCGCAGCTTGGGGTGGAAATGCCCCGACAGTTCGGGGCGAGTCTCGGCCGGATCGGCTTCGTGGCGCAGGATCAGGCCGTCGACCAGGGCCTCCTCCGTTACCGCACCGCCGCAGCGGTCGCGCAACACGGGATCGTGGTTGCCGGTGATCCAGGTCCAGTCGGTCGCGCCGGTCAGCGCCAGCAGCATCGCGCGTGCGTCCGGCAGCAGGCGGTCGCAGCCATCCGCGTCATGGAAGCTGTCGCCCAGGCACCAGACCTCCCGCGCGCCCGTCCGCGCCACGATCGCGGTCAGTTCGGTCAGTGTCGCCAGCGAGTCATAGGGCGGCAGCATCTGTCCGCCGCCCGCGAACCAGCTGGCCTTCTCCAGATGGAGGTCGGCGACCAGCAAGGCCCCCCGTGCGGGCCAGTATAGTGCACCATCGGCCAGCGCCTGGAATGCATGACCGCCGAACGAAAAGGGAACCATTTCCGGTCCATGCGCTTGACGCCGGGCAATATCAAGCGTTTGCAGACGGCCGCCGAAAGCCCTTGCGTCGAGCGCGCAGAAGCGTAAAGCGCGCCGTCCTTTTGGTACAGGGGGTTCCGGCGGGCATGACGGGGACGGCAACCGACATGAGGGGCGAGATGACCGGCCTTTCGGCTTCATCGACCGAGACGGCGGACGCAGGCGTGCACCGTCACCCGGCGCTCGTCGCACTGACCATCGGCGCGATCGGCGTGGTGTTCGGCGATATCGGGACCAGCCCGCTCTACGCCTTTCGCGAAGCCCTGTCGCAATCGGCGGGCGATGGCATCGACCCCAGTGAGATCCTGGGCGTGCTCAGCCTGGCGCTGTGGTCGCTGATCCTGGTCGTGACGATCAAATATGTCGTCTTCCTGATGCGCGCCGACAATCAGGGCGAAGGCGGCGTGCTGGCGCTGGCCGCGCTCGCCCGGCGGGCGGCGGGTGCGCGCTCGCGCATCGCGCTGGTGCTGGGCGCGGCGGGGGCATCGCTCTTTTACGGCGATGCGATCATCACGCCGGCGCTGTCGGTGCTGTCGGCGATGGAGGGATTGCGGACCATTCCCTCGGCCGCGTCGTTCTTCGACGAAAGCGTCATCCGGATGTGCACGATCGTCATCCTGGTCGGGCTGTTCTGCATCCAGTCGCGCGGCACGGCGCAGGTGTCGAAGCTGTTCGGCCCCATCTGTATCCTGTGGTTCCTGGTCATCGGCGGGCTGGGCATCTGGCATATCGCCGACGAACCCTCGATCGCGCGGGTCGTCTGGCCGGGTTACGGCGTCGGCTTCCTCGCCAGCCACGGCGTCGTCGGGCTGTTCGTGCTGGGCGCGGTGTTCCTGACCGTCACGGGCGCGGAGGCGCTGACCGCCGATATGGGCCATTTCGGGCGGCTGCCGATCCGCATCGGCTGGTTCTCGCTGGTGCTGCCCGCGCTGGCACTCAACTATCTGGGGCAGGGCGCCTTTGCGCTGTCCACGCTCGAGCAGGCGACGGCGAGCGGCCAGCCCTTCACCAATCAGGACTGGTTCTTCCTGATGGCGCCCGAGCCGCTTCGCCCCGCGCTGATCGTGCTGGCGGGCCTCGCCACCGTCATCGCGGCGCAGGCGGTCATCACCGGCGCCTTTTCGCTGACCCAGCAGGCGATCCAGCTCGGCTTCCTGCCGCGGCTGCGGGTGCGCCAGACCTCGGCCGATTTCCAGGGGCAGATCTATCTGCCCGCGATCAACTGGCTGTTGCTGTTCGGCGTGCTGGTGCTGGTCATCCAGTTCAAGACGTCCTCGGCGATGGCCGCCGCCTATGGCATCGCGGTGACGGGGACGATGGTGGTGACGACGTGCCTGGCCTATCTGGTGGTGCGTCACCGCTGGGGCTGGTCGCGCCCGCTGGCGCTGGCGGCGATCCTGCCATTCCTGTCGCTCGACCTCGTGTTCTTCGGCGCCAATATCCTGCGCGTGATTGAGGGAGGCTGGGTGCCGCTGCTGGTCGGCGCGGGCGTCGGCCTCGTCATCTATACCTGGGTACGCGGGCGCGGGATCGTGTCGGCCTTCGAGAAGCGGCAGGCGATTCCGCTCGCCGATCTGGCCGCCGCGCTCGCCAAGCGCCCGCCCGAGCGGGTGCCGGGGACGGCGGTGTTCCTGACCGCCAATCCCGCCTCGGCCCCGGGCGCGCTGCTCCACAATCTGAAGCACAACAAGATTTTGCACGCGCAGAATCTGGTGATGACGATCCGCACCGCCGACCGGCCCTATGTGGCGCAGGAGCGGCGTGCGCATGTCGAGCGGCTGGACGATAATTTCGCGACCGTCACGCTGACCTATGGCTTCATGGAGTCGCCCGACGTGCCGCGCGACCTGCCCCGCGATCTGGGCCTCGACAGCAAGCCCACCGGGCTGGACCCGATGAAGACCAGCTATTTCATCGGCCGCAACACCCTGAAACCCGAAGCGGAAAAGGGCATGCCGCTGTGGCAGGACCGGCTGTTCATGTTCCTGCAGCGCAATGCCAGCGACCCGACCGAATTTCTGCGGATCCCGCCGGGCAAGGTGCTGGAATTGGGCGAGCAGGTGACGGTGTAGGGGGCGGGCCCCGGCGTGGTTTACAGCGTGACCTTTGGCGGCTTGGCGGCCTCGACCGCGACGCGCACCATCTTTTCCCAGATCGCAGGGTCGCCCGCATCGGCCATCGCCTGATCGGGTTCGCGCAGGGTCCGCAGCACCGCCAGCGCATCGGACATGTGGTCGCGCCAATGGGCGTCGACCAGCTTGGCGGCCGACTCGGAATCGCCGCCCGCATTGGCGCTCAGCCGCTGTCCGCACAGCACGCGCGCGATGCGTTCGGCGGCGGGGGTGTGGGCAATATCCATGGCAACCTCTCCTGATGCGCGGGAATCGTTATGCGCTCAACGCAGAAGAGGGGCTTATGGTGCCAGCGTCTGCGGCTTGGCACGCCCCTCCCGTAAACGGGAGGGGATGGGGGAGGGCAGGCCGCAGGCGCAAGTCTCTGTGAGACTTCTTGCCCTCCCCAAACCCCTCCCGCCTGCGGGAGGGGCTTAAGAAGGGGCTCAGCCCTGCGCGCCGCGACCGGCACCGCCGCCGGGGCGGCCCTGGCCGCCGCGACCACGACCGCCGCCGCCACCACCGGGCGCACCGCCACCGCCGCCACGACGGCGCGGCTGGCGACCCTGCGGGGCCCGCGAGTCCGTCGCACGGGGGTGATGCGTGGCGCGCGGACGCGCCGGATCGCGCGGACGGTCGACGCGCGGCGCGGGATCGGCACCGATCGCCTTCACCCGTTGCGACTTGATCGTCTCGGCGCGCTTCACGAAGTCGGCGGGGAGCGGCACGACGGTGATCTTCTGCCGCGTCAGCTTCTCGATATCCTTCAGATAGGGCCGCTCATCCTCGGCGCAGAAGGCGATCGCCATACCCGAGCGACCGGCGCGCGCGGTGCGGCCGATGCGGTGGACGTACTGCTCGGCGACGTTGGGCAGCTCGAAGTTGAAGACGTGGCTGACGCCCGGAATGTCGATGCCGCGCGCGGCGATATCGGTCGCCACCAGCACGCGGGTCTGGCCCGAACGGAACTCGCCCAGTGCGCGCTCGCGCTGGCCCTGGCTCTTGTTGCCATGGATGGCGTTGGCGGCGATGCCGTTGCCCGCCAGCAGCTTCACGACGCGGTCGGCGCCATGCTTGGTGCGGGTGAAGACCAGCGCCAGCTCGATCGCGGGATCGGCGAGCAGGATGGTCAGCAGCGCCTGCTTTTCCTGCTGCGTGACGAAGGTCACCGACTGGTCGACGCGCTCGGCGGTGGTCGCGACCGGGGTCACGGTGACGGTTTCGGGATTGTCGAGGAACTTGTCGGCCAGGTCGCGGATCGCGGCGGGCATGGTGGCCGAGAAGAACAGCGTCTGGCGCTTGCGCGGGATCATCTTCACGATGCGGCGCAGCGCGTGGATGAAGCCCAGGTCGAGCATCTGGTCGGCTTCGTCCAGCACCAGGATCTCGATCATCGACAGGTTCAGGAAACCCTGCTCGACCAGGTCGATCAAGCGGCCCGGCGTGGCGACCAGAATGTCGACGCCGCGCGACAGGTCCTGCCGGTTCTTGTTCAGGCTGGTGCCGCCGAAGACGGTCGCGACCGCCAGCTTGGAGAATTTGGCATAGCCCTTGGCATTTTCGGCGATCTGGCTGGCCAGTTCGCGCGTGGGAGCAAGGACGAGCATACGGCAATGGGTCGGCAGGACGCGCTTGTTCGCCTCGACCAGACGCTGGATCGAGGGGAGGACGAAGGCCGCCGTCTTGCCGGTGCCGGTCTGCGCGATGCCCAGCAGGTCGCGGCCTTCCAGCAGCGTCGGGATCGAATCGCGCTGGATCGGCGTGGGTTCGGAATAGCCCTTGGCTTCGAGCGCACGGACGAGCGGCTCGGCAAGGCCGAGTTCGGAAAAGGACATGGAATTACTTTCAATCATGGCGCGCGAGTCACGACAGGCCGCAAGCGCGGGCCGGGGTTGATGACACCCCGCGTGACAAGGGAAGCCTGAAGACAGGGTCGGGGCGGAGCCGGGACCAGATGGTCCGTTCACGCTGCGAGTGGACGCCTCGACGGGCGGGCATGTGCGCTGGCCATTGCCAAAAGTCAAGTTTCGGGCAGGATCACGCCTGCAATGCGTGACAAGCGCGGGCGGATGGTTACATCCGATACCAGTTAGCGAAGAGGAGTCCTGCATGAAACTCGCCAGTCTCAAACATGGTCGCGACGGCAAGCTGGTCGTCGTGTCGAGCGACCTCGCCTGGTATGCGGATGCGGGGCATATCGTGCCGACGCTGCAGGCCGCGCTCGACGATTGGGAAACGCATGGGCCCGCGCTCGCCAATCTGGCGACCGACCTGGATCACGAGGCGATCCCGCGCGCGCGCTTCCACGAACATGACGCCGCCTCGCCGCTGCCGCGCGCCTATCAATGGGCGGACGGCTCGGCCTATGTGAATCACGTCGCGCTGGTCCGTCAGGCGCGCGGGGCGGAACTGCCCGAGAGCTTCTGGCATGACCCGCTGATGTATCAGGGCGGCTCGGACGGGTTCCTGGGGCCGCGCGACGCCATTCCACTGGCCGATGAAAGCTGGGGCTGCGATCTCGAGGGCGAGGTCGTCGTCGTCACCGGCGATGTGCCGATGGGCGCGAGCCGTGAGGAGGCGCTGGCGGCGATCCGGCTGGTGGGGCTGACCAACGATGTGTCGCTGCGCGGGCTGATCCCCGGCGAACTGGCCAAGGGCTTCGGCTTTTTCCAGTCCAAGCCCGCCTCGGCCTTCTCCCCCGTCTTCGTGACGCCGGAGTCGCTGGGCGACTGGTGGCGGGACGGCAAGCTGCACCGGGTGCTGAAGGTCGACCTGAACGGCCAGCCCTTCGGTCGGGCGGATGCGGGGCAGGATATGACCTTCGATTTCGGGACGCTGGTCGCGCATGCCGCCAAGACCCGCGCGCTGGGGGCAGGGACGATCATCGGGTCTGGCACCGTGTCCAACCGCGATGCGGATGGCGGCCCGGGCAAGCCGGTCGCCGAGGGTGGTGTGGGCTATAGCTGCCTGGCGGAACTGCGCATGATCGAGACGATCCGTGGCGGCCAGGCGGTCACGCCGTTCCTGAAGAAGGGCGATACCGTTCGCATCTGGATGGAGGATGACCGCCACCATCCGATCTTCGGCGCGATCGAACAGACGGTCGGCTAACCCCAATCCTCCCCAAGCTGTGCTTGGGGAGGGGGACCGCCGCGAAGCGGTGGTGGAGGGGCGATGCCGGACGGTCGCGGCCATGCCCCTCCACCAAGCCCTGCGAGCGCGGTCCCCCTCCCCATCAAAGATGGGGAGGATTTTAGTCTATAAGCGCGTCGATCGCCTCGGCCAGGTCGATGTCGCGTGGCGACAGGCCGCCCGCGTCATGGGTGGTCAGCACGATGTCGACCCGGTTCCAGACATTGGACCATTCGGGATGATGGTCCGCCTTTTCCGCCAGCAGGGCGACGCGGGTCATGAAGCTGAACGCCTCGTTGAAGTCGGCGAAAACGAAACGGCGGCTGATCGCATCGCGCCCCTCGTCCCAGTCCCAGTCGGGCAGGCCGTCCAGCGCCTCGTCCCGGTCCAGCTCGCTCAGCCGCTCCACCATGATCGTCCCCTTGGCTTCTCTTGTTCTTTTGACCGGCACAGCGGTAAGACGGCGGCCATGAGCGGGCAAGACGCGATTGGTGAAGCACCCGGTCCCGAGGTGATCGAGGCGATCGCGCGGGATGCGATCGCGCGCCTGCCGGAGGAATTCCGCGTTCATCTGGGTGATGTCGTCTTGATCGTCGAGGACTATGCCGACGACGAAACGCTGGCGGCATTGGGGATCGAGCATCCGCTCGACCTGACCGGGCTGTATCACGGGCGGCCGGTGGGCGAGAAAAGCTCGATGGATTCCGGCAGCTTGCCCGACCGCATCCATCTCTATCGCCGGGCGATCCTGGACGAATGGATCGACACGGGGGTGCGGCTCGACGATCTCGTCGTCCATGTGACGATCCATGAGATCGGCCATCATTTCGGCCTGTCCGACGCGGATATGCACGCGCTGGAAGACGCGGTCGCGTGATCCTGGACCTGTCCGACGTCGCCTGCGTGCGCGGCGGGCGGCTGCTCTTTGCCCGATTGTCGCTGTCGCTGGCGGCGGGGGAGGCGGTCATCGTCACCGGCCCCAACGGCATCGGCAAGTCGAGCCTGTTGCGCCTGGCCGCCGGGTTGATCGCTCCGTTCGAGGGCTGCGTCACCCGGTCGGGGCGTATCGCCCTGCTGATCGAGGACCTCGCGCTCGATGCCGAACGGCGGCTGGGCGAGGCGCTGTCCTTCTGGGCGCGACTGGACGGGCAGGCGGTTGCGGCGGCGCGGGTGGCGGCGGCGCTGGAGATGGTGGGGCTGGCAACGCTCGCTGAGGTGCCGGTACGGCTGCTGTCGACCGGGCAGCGCCGCCGCGCGGGGCTGGCGCGCGTGCTGGCGTCGCAGGCGCCGCTCTGGCTGCTCGACGAGCCGGGCAATGGGCTTGATACCGAAGGCGTCGCGATGCTGGAGCGGATCATCGCGCGCCACCGTGCGGCGGGCGGGGCGGTTCTGTTGACCACGCATCAGCCATTGGCGCTGGCCGATACGCGGCCACTGGCGCTCGATAGCTTCGTGGCCGCGTGAGCGCAGCGCTGAACCTGATCGCGCGCGACGTGCGGCGCGGCTATGCCGGGGGCGGGGCGGGGCTGGTCTGCGGTTTTTTCCTGCTGGCGGTGGTGCTGTTTCCCTTTGCCATCGGGCCCGACCGCGCGGTGCTGATGCGCGTCGGCGCGGGGGCGATCTGGGTGGCGGCATTGCTCGCCGCGCTGCTGCCGGTCGAGCGGCTGGTCGCGCCCGATGTTGAATCGGGATGGTTCGACCAGATTCGCGTCCACGGCCTGTCGCTGCCGCTGGTCATGGCGCTGCGCATCGTGGCGCACTGGATCGCCTTCGCGCCGCCGCTGATGCTGGCGGCACTAGTTGCGGCCGGGCTGTTCGGACTGGACGCGGCGGCGCTGGTGCGGGTCGAGGCGGGGTTGCTGCTCGGCACGCCGGGGCTGGCGGCGCTGGCGGTGGCAACGGGGGCACTGACCGCCGGTTTGCGCGGGGCGGGGGGACTTGCCGGGTTGCTGTTGTTGCCGCTGGCCCTGCCGCTGCTGATCTTCGGGGCGGGAAGCGGCGACATGGGTGCGCTGAAGCTGTTGGCGGCGGTCTCGTTGATGCTGGTCGCAGGCGCGCCGGGACTCGCGGCGGCGGCGATCCGGTCGGTGCGCGACTGATGGCCGACGCGGCGCGGATCGCGCGGGCCTTCGATGCCGCGGCGGCGTATGACGTGCATGCGGTGGTCCAGCGGCAGGTGGCCGACTGGCTGGCCGATCGAATCGTCGCGGTCGCTCCGCCCGCCCCGCGCGTGCTGGAGGTGGGCTGCGGCACGGGTTTCCTGACCGGCGCCACCCTGCCTCGGCTGGCGCAACCCGACTGGCTGATGACCGATATTGCGCCAGCCATGCTCGCGCGCGGGATGGCGGCGCATCCGGGTGTGCGCGGGCGGGTGATGGATGGCGAGCGTCCCGACCTGCCGGGCGAGGCTGCGTTCGACCTGATCGTCAGCAGCCTGGCGGTGCAGTGGTTCGGCGATCTGGCGGCGGGCCTGCGGCGGCTGGCAGGGCTGCTCGCGCCGGGGGGGCGACTATTGGTGACGACGCTGACCCAAGGGACCTTCGCGGCGTGGCATGACGCACACCGGGCGGAAGGGTTCGCGGCGGGGAGCCCGCTCTATCCGCCGGTCGAGGCGCTGGGCTGGCCGGTCGAGACGCGGGCGTTCGAACAGCGGCACGCCTCGGCGGCGGACTTCATGCGCGCCCTTCGGGCGATCGGGGCGGGGACACCGCGGAAAGGCCATCGGCCGATCCCGCCGGGCGCGATGCGGCGTATCGCCAGGCGGTTCGAGACGGGGGGAGCCGTGGCGAACTATGAGGTGGCGTTGATCGACATTTCCGCCCCGCGACCCCCGCTACGTTCATGCTGAGCGAAGTCGAAGCACACGCCCCGCCGCTATGATCTGGCGTGGCCTTCGACTTCGCTCAGGCTGAACGGAGGTTTTTGCTTACTGGCTCCACCGCGCCCAGATGGCGGTGGGCAGCGTCAATCCCCGTGCTTCTTCGCGCACGCCCAGTTCGCCGCACTCCACCTTGCCGGGCAGGTCGGCCATGACCTGGCGCATCATTTCGCCGATCGCCATCGCCGACATGCGCACCGCGTACACCGTCAGGAACAGGAAGCGCGAGTCGGCGTCGAGCAGCTGGCGGCAATTGGCGATCAGGCCGGGCAGGTCTTCCTCCAGCCGCCAGACCTCACCCTCCGGCCCGCGACCGTACTTGGGCGGGTCGAGCAATATGCCGTCATAGCGCCGCCCGCGCCGCACCTCGCGCGCGACGAACTTGGCGGCATCGTCGATGATCCAGCGCACCGGCGCATCGCCCAGGCCCGACAGCATCGCATTGCCGCGCGCCGCCTCGACCGACTTTTTTGAGGCGTCGACATGGACCATTTTGGCGCCCGCGCTCGCCATCGCGAGCGTGCCGACGCCGGTATAGCCGAACAGGTTCATGCACTCCGGCTCGGCCAGCCCGTCGACCTGTTCGCGCATCCAGCTCCAGACGGGGGCCATGTCGGGGAAGAAGCCGAGATGGCGGAACGGCGTGTTCTGCGCGGTGAAGCGCACCTCGTTCCATTTCAGCGGCCAGCCGTCGCGCGGCACCGGCTCGTTGAAATTCCAGCGGCCGCCGCCATCCTCGTCCGAGCCGGGCACGAACTCGGCCGCCGCGCGCCAGTCGGAGGTGGCGGGGGCCCACATCGCCTGCGGTTCGGGGCGGATGAAGCGGAACCGGCCATAGCGTTCCAGCTTGCGACCATGGCCGGAGTCGACCAGCCCGTAATCCGCCCAGGGCTCGCCGATCATCGTTTCGAGTTTCATGGGGCCGCGTTAGCGCAAACCATGCCCATCGATAAAGGCCGTCACCGCGTCGAAGGTGGCGGGTAGGGTGGTATAGCGTTCCTCGCGCTCGAACAGGTCGCCGACACGGCGCGGCAGCGCGGGGCGGCTGCCGGTTGCGCGTTCGACCGCGTCGGTGAACTTGGCCGGGTGTGCGGTGGCCAGCGTCACCACCGGCACGTCCAGCCCGCTCTTGCGTGCGGCGGACAGGGCGATGCCGGTATGCGGGTCGAGGATCTGTCCCGCCTCGTCCGCCGCCCAGCGCATCGCGCGGCTCATGTCATCGGCGTCGACGCGCGCGCTGGTGAAGAGCGGCGCGATGGCCTGGCTTTGCGCATTGGTCAGCCGCATCGCGCCCGAACCCTCGAACCCCTTCATCTGCGCCGCCAGGCCCACGCCGTCGCGGCCATTGGCATCGAACAGCAGGCGTTCGAAGTTCGAGCTGACCTGGATGTCCATCGACGGCGTGGCGGTCGCCTGCACCTGACCCTTGGAATAGTCGCCCGAGGATAGAGCGCGATGGAGGATGTCGTTGACGTTGGTCGCGACGATCAGCCGCTCGATGGGCAGACCCATACGCGCCGCGACATAGCCCGCGAACACGTCGCCGAAATTGCCCGTCGGCACCGAGAAGGCGATACGCTTGCCCGGCGCGCCGAGCCGGACGGCGGCGTAGAAATAATAGACGACCTGCGCCATCAATCGCGCCCAGTTGATCGAATTGACCGCCGACAGGGTGTGGCGATCGGCAAAGGCGCGGTCGTTGAACATCGCCTTCACCAGCGCTTGGGCGTCGTCGAAATTCCCCTCGATCGCGATGTTGTGGACGTTGGGGGCGAGCACCGTCGTCATCTGGCGGCGCTGGATTTCGGTCACGCGGCCCGCCGGGTGGAGCATGAAGATGTCGATATTGGCGCGCCCCGCCACCGCATCGATCGCCGCCGAGCCGGTGTCGCCGCTGGTCGCGCCGACGATGGTCAGCCTCGTATCGGTGCCGCGCAGGAACCGCTCGAACAAAAGGCCCAGCATCTGGAGCGCGACGTCCTTGAACGCCAGCGTGGGGCCGTGGAACAGCTCCAGCAGCCACTGGTCATGGTCGAGTTGGACCAGCGGCGTGACGGCGGCGTGCGAAAAA
Source organism: Sphingomonas sp. 77B (assembly GCF_056497825.1). Classification (NCBI taxonomy): domain Bacteria; kingdom Pseudomonadati; phylum Pseudomonadota; class Alphaproteobacteria; order Sphingomonadales; family Sphingomonadaceae; genus Sphingomonas; species Sphingomonas sp. 77B. The sequence goes on along the minus strand of NZ_JBWMBY010000001.1, from coordinate 2,178,803 downwards.
CGGCCATAGGCGGTGTCGCACAGTGCCTGGAGTTCGTCCGCGCTCAGGCTGTCGCCGACGAACGGCGTCATGATCTTCGCGGCCGTCTGCGCATAGGACAGGCCCGCCAGACCCTCGATCTCCTCGAAGGTCAGGGTCGGCCAGGCTTCGGGCACGTAAAGCCCGCCATCGCTGGCGAGACCGGCCAGGGTCGCGCCCCGGAAATCGAGGACGGGGGCGGAGCCACGGGTACTGAGATAGCGCATGATGCGCTGCGGCTTAACGGCGTGCGTCCGTCACCACAACCATTCGATTGCGCCGAATGACCGCCAAAACATAGATAATTGCGGCGATGGCGGCGAACAGGAACCATTGGATGGCGTAGGCCAGATGGTTGTTGGGTATCCCGCTGATCCCGGGGCGGGGATTCGCGTCGAGGCCGGGCGCGGGGGTGTCGGCGACCAGCAGCATCTGCTGCGGCCGATGGTCGAAGGCCGACTGGAGCAGCGAACGACCGTCGGGCGCATGGGAAACATAGCCGGTCACCCGACCGCCCGGCCAATGGCTGACCGCGCGCGGATCGTGCGTGGTGCCCAATTGCACCTGCATCGCCCCTCGCGGCACCGGACAGGTGGCGATCAGGCGGAATCCCGCCGCCCCGGCGCCCGCGCGGCGGATGGCGACGGGCGGGCGGCAATCGGCGACCATGCGGCGGAACAGCATGCTGTCGTCGGGGTACAGCGGAAAAGCGATGACGGGGCGCGCCGGATTGGCGGCGAGCTGCGCCAGATAGGCTTCCTTCTGCGGCAGCCGGTCGAGCAGCTGCCAGAGCCCCAGCGCGATCATCGCCGCGACCGCCAGCCCGACGATCAGCGTGGGGAGGATCGGTACCCGCCTCATGCGTCGCCGTCATCCTCGCGCGGCACGACCGCGCCCTCGCGCGCCTCGTTGCGATATTCGGCCGCCATCAGCGCGCCCTTGGCGATGCGCAGGGAATACACCACGCCGATCGCGGTCAGCGGCAACCAGATCGCCATTTGCAGCCAGAGCGGCGGATGCAGCGTCAGCTCGACCGCGATCGCCGCGATGGTGATGATCGTGCCCAGGATCAGGGTCAGGAAGGCGGCAGGGCCGTCCCCGACATTGAATTGGGTGAAGTCCAGCTCGCAGGCTGCGCAACGCTCGGCGAAGGTCACCACCTGGGGCGAAAACAGCGGCCCGGCAAACAAATGGGGCTGGCCGCAACGCGGACACAGCCCCTGAAATGCCGCCTGCGCGATGGTGGGCGGGGTAGACTCAGCCACTATGGACCGGCGCGCCCCAGCCACCCCAGACATAGATGGTGACGAACAGGAACAGCCACACCACGTCGACGAAATGCCAGTACCAGGCCGCCGCCTCGAACCCGAAATGCTGGCGCGGGGTGAAGTCGCCGCGATAGGCGCGGATCAGGCAGACGATCAGGAAGATGGTGCCGACGATGACATGAAAACCGTGAAAGCCGGTCGCCATGAAGAAGGCCGCGCCATAGTTGATGCCCTTAAAGGGGAAGGGCGCGTGCACATATTCATAGGCCTGGATCGCGCTGAAGATCAGGCCCAGGATCACGGTCAGCCACAGGCCCTTGAGCACGCCGTCGCGGTCGCCCACGCCCAGTGCACCCCAAAGCCCCTTTTTCTCGCCGCCGCGCTGGTTGTGGATCAGCGCGTGGTGCGCCCAGGTGACGGTGGTGCCGCTGGTCAGCAGGATCAGTGTGTTGAGCAGCGGCAGCTTGAAGGCGTCGATGACCTCCAGCCCCTTGGGCGGCCATTGCGTGACGATCGCGGTCGCGCCCTCGGCGGCGCGCTCGACCTGGCCGTCGACGATGCTCATCGCGGTCGGGAACAGCGAAAAGTCGAAAAAGGCCCAGAACCAGCCGACGAAGAACATCACTTCCGATGCGATGAACAGGATCATGCCGTATCGGAAATGGAGCTGAACGACGGGGGTGTGGTCGCCATGATGCGCCTCGCGCACCACGTCCGCCCACCAGCTGCCCATGCAGAACAGCACCGCCGCCAGACCCGCCAGGAACGCCCAGCCACCGCCCTGGACGCTGTGCATCCACATGATCGCGCCCGAGGCCATCAGCAGCGCCGACATCGAACTGGCCAGCGGCCAGGGGCTCGGCGGCAGGATGTGATAGTCGTGGTTCTTCGCGCCAGCCATGATCCCGTCCCTATGATTTTGCTATTTTGGTGGCAGGCTAACCCGCTTTCTTCGCCGAATCCACCGGGTAAAATGTGTAGGACAGGGTGATCGTCTCGATGTCCTTGGCGTCGGGGTCGTTCAGGATCTTGGGGTCGATGAAGAAGATCACCGGCATCCGCGCGGTTTCGCCGGGCTGCAGCGTCTGCTGGGTGAAGCAGAAACACTGGATCTTGGTGAAATAGCGCCCCGCCTGGTCGGGAGTGACGTTGAAGGTCGCGGTGCCCGTCACCGGCACTTTCGCGTTGTTGGTGGCGGTGAAGAACACCATGTCGCGCGCGCCGATATCGACGGTTTCGTGCGGGTTCTCGGGCTTGAAGGTCCAGGCGAGGCGCGAGGAGACATTGGCGTCGAAATTGACCGTGATCTGGCGGTGGACGCTGCCCGGCGCCTGACTGCCGCGCTGGGTCGTGCCCTGATAGCCCGTCACCTGGCAGAACATGCGGTAGAGCGGCACGCTGGCAAAGGCGAGGCCGGTCATGAACACCACGCCGAACAGCGCGAGGGCGACCGTCCTACCCTGGCGCGTCATCCGCATCAGTGCATGCCCGCCCGGATTTTCGACAGGGTGATGAAGAAGATCAGCACCACCAAAAAGCCGAGCAGCAATGCCATGGCGGTGGCGCGGGCGCGCTGCTTGGCGCGAATCCGATTCGAATCGTCAGGCGTCATGCCCAACGATCCACCACCAGCGCGCCAAAGAGAAGGAAAAGATAGAGAATCGAATATTTGAACAGCCGCTTCTCGGGCTTCATCGTGTCTTCGGGCTGGGTATGCCGAAACGCGACGATCGCGGCATAGGCGGCGAACAGCGCCGTGCCCGCGCTGGCGATCACGCCATAGATCGAACCCGTCAGCCCGAGTGGCCAGGGCGCGACGGCGGCGATCGCCATCGGAATGGTGTAGAGCCCGATCTGCGCACGCGTCACCCGTTCGCCCGCGACGACGGGCAGCATCGGCACGCCCGCATTGGCGTAATCGGTCTTCACGAACAGCGCGAGCGCCCAGAAGTGCGGCGGCGTCCACAGGAAGACCAGGCTGAACAATAGGAAGGGGAGCAGCGCGATCTCACCCGTCGCTGCCGCCCAGCCGATCAGCGGCGGAAAGGCGCCTGCCGCGCCGCCGATGACGATGTTCTGCGGCGTCCGACGCTTCAGCCAGACGGTGTAGACCAGCACGTAGAAGAGGATCGAGACGGTCAGGATTCCGGCGGCGATATAATTGACCGCCAGCCCCATCAGCAGGACCGAGAAACAGGCCAGCCCCACGCCGAAATGCAGCGCCGATTCGCGGGTCATGCGGCCTGCTGGCAGCGGCCGCTTGGCGGTGCGCTTCATCAGCGCGTCGAGATCGGCCTCATACCATTGATTGAGCGCCCCCGCCGCGCCCGCACCCAGCGCGATGCACAGGATGGCGGTGAAGCCGATCACCGGATCGACGCCCACGGGGGCGGCCAGCATCCCGCACAGGCCGGTAAACACCACCAGCGTCATCACCCGCGGCTTGGTGAGTGCCAGGAAGTCGCGCCAATCGGCAGGAACGAAGACGGAGGAGGGAATGCTGGACATGAAGATCCTGCATATAGGGCTTGGCGAGGAGGGGGGCAATCGAAGGGGTTGTCTTGGGAGGATACCTCGCCCGCCAAAAAACGCACCCCCTCCCGCAGGCGGGAGGGGGCGGGGGGAGGGCTAGGAGTCTCACCGAGACCGTCGCTCGTGGCGTTCCCTCCCCCATCCCCTCCCGTTTACGGGAGGGGCGTGGAACTCAGCAGCCTCAGTCCTGCTTCAACGTCGCCATGTCGATGACGAAGCGATACTTCACATCGCTCTTCTGCATCCGGTCATAGGCGGTGTTGACCTCGTCCATCGCGATCATCTCGATGTCGGCGGTCAGGCCATGCTGGTGACAGAAGTCCAGCATCTCCTGCGTCTCGGCGATGCCGCCGATCAGCGAGCCCGCCAGCGAGCGGCGGCGGAAGACGAGGTTGCCGACCGAGGGCGACGGATGCGGCGAATCGGGTACGCCGACCAGCGTCATCGTGCCGTCGCGCTTCAACAGCATCAGGAACGCGTCCAGGTTATGCGGCGCGGCCACCGTGTTCAGGATGAAGTCGAAGCTGTTGGCATGTTCGGCCATCTGATCGGCGTCCTTCGACACGATCAGGTCCCTGGCACCCAGCCGCTTGGCATCCTCGGCCTTGTTCGGCGAGGTCGAGAAGACATAAACCTCGGCGCCCATCGCGGCGGCGATCTTCACGCCCATGTGGCCCAGGCCGCCCAGGCCGACGATGCCGACCTTCTGGCCCGGCCCGACCTTCCAGTGGCGCAAGGGGGAATAGGTGGTGATGCCCGCACACAGCAGCGGCGCGACGGCGGCCAGATCAGCCTCGTCATGGTTGATCTTCAGGACGAAGCTTTCCTTGACCACGATATGGTCGGAATAGCCGCCGAAGGTGTGGCCGCCCAACACGGGGTCGGGGCCGTTATAGGTGCCGACGAAGCCGGTCGTCTCGCAATATTGCTCTTCGCCGTCATGGCAGGACGGGCAGTGGCCGCAACTGTCGACCATGCAGCCGACGCCGACCAGATCGCCGACCTTGTACTTCGTCACGTCACCGCCGACGGCGGTCACGCGGCCGACGATCTCATGGCCCGGCACGCACGGATACTGCGTGCCCGCCCACTCGCCGCGCGCGGTGTGCAGGTCGGAATGGCAGACGCCGCAATAGAGGATGTCGATCGCGACATCGTCGCCCTGCGGGTCGCGACGTTCGAAAGAGAAGGGGGCGAGCGGCGTTTCGGCCGACTGGGCGGCATAGCCCTTGGCGGGAGTGGGCATGGAAGCTCCTCTGGAAATCTATAACGCGAACGAACGGACGCGGCCGCCCATATTGGGGGGCGCATGGTTCGCTACCAGAGAAGCGGCGGGTTAAGTTTTCCGATCGGCGCTGATCGAACAGTTGATCGAAATTAATATGTTATATTGTCACAAAGTGCCTGGGCTTATCCCATGAAGCCCTGGTTCCAGGTCGAAGCGTCATAGTTGCCGATATTGGGCAGCACGGTACGCAGGCCGCCCGAGTCGATGCTGAACCAGCTGGCCAGCGTCGCGGCATATTGGTCGACCGACATGGTGGGGATCAGGCGGCCGCTGCCGACATCGTCGCTGGTGTTGCTGCCGACGATCGGCGCCTTGCCGTAAAGCCGCTGGCCCCGCACCGCGCCGCCGACGACGAAGTGCATGCTGCCCCAGCCATGATCCGCGCCGCCGTCATTGGATTGTAGGGTCCGCCCGAAGTCGGAGGCGGTGAAGCTCGTCACCTGATTGGCGACGCCCATGGCGGCGGTGGTGTCGTAAAAGGCCTTCATCGCCGCCGACACCTTGGACAACAGGCCGGGATGCTGCGCGACCAGATTGTCGTGCAGGTCGAACCCGCCCATCGACACGAAGAAGACCTGGCGCTTCAACCCCAGCGTTTGGCTGACCGAGATCATCCGCGCGACCATCTTCAATTGGTCGGCCAGCGTATTGCCCGAGGGAAAGAGCGGGAAATTGCCGCTCGGCGCTCCGGCCAGTGCACTGCTGAGCTGCGCCTGGACGTTGAAGGCGCGCTTGCTGATGCGGGCATGTTCGGTCGCCATCGCATAGCTCGACTCGGTGGTCATCACGCTGCGCAGCGCATCGAGCGCCGAGGACGAACCGTAGAGCGTCTTGCTGTTGTTGAGCAGGGCCACCGGGCCGCCGGTGCCGACCGCATATTGGATCGCGGTGCGCCCACTCAGGTAAATGGCGTTGCCGCTGGTGTTGATGCAGGTCAGCGCCGCCGTGCCGTTGCCGTTCTGGAACACGTCGCCGATCCGCCCGCCCCAGCCGCTGGTCGCGCCCTCGGGGTTGGAGGCCTGGAAGAAGCTCTGCTGGTCGTTATGGCTGAACAGCTTGGGGGGCAGCTTGACGGTGCGGTTGGTGAACTGGATCTTGGTGGTCGGCTCGACCAGCGTGCCGACGTTCAGCGCCACCGCCATCTTGCCCGCCGCGAACAGCTGGCGCAGCTCGGGCATGGCGGGCGACAAGGCATAGGTGCGACCGCCCGGCAGGGCGACCGCCGGATTCAGGACGCTACCCGCTAGCGCATCCCGCTGATAGGCGATATTGGGCCGCGCGGTGCGATAGGCCGCAAAGCTGGTCTCGTCATAGGGGATCAGCGTGTTGGCATAGTCGTTGCCGCCATACAGGAACACGCAGACCAGCGCCTTGTAATCGGACGCGGTGGCCGCCGCCGCCTCGCCGATCGCGGCCAGGCTGGAGACGAAGGGGGTGGCGGTCCCGGCCATGCCGAGCAGGGCGGTGCGCTTCAGGAAGGCGCGACGTGACTGGTCTTGCATCATGCTCATCACCGCAGGTTCAGATAATCGGGGGAGGCCATGGTCAGCAGGATGGCGATGCCGACCCGGTTGATTGGACCGTCGCTCGCGGTTGCCGACACGCTGTCGACCGCATTGCGGATCGCGGCTTGCGTCGCGCTCGACAATTGCCCGGCGGCCAGCACCAGGTTGATCTCGTCGACCAGCGCCTTGGAGTCGGCGGCTAGCGCCAGGATCGCGGTATAGTCGGCCTTCACGTCGCCGATGCCGTTGGCGATGACGCCGTACATGAAGTTCACATAGCCGATCACCGTCTGTTCGTTGGTGATCTGGAACTCCGGCGCGACCAGCCCGCTGCCCGCCAGGCTGGTGCCCGCGGGCGTGTAGCCGGGGCGGTAGAAGTTGAAGACCGACGGGCTGCGTCCCTTGGTCTGGCTGAGCCGGGTCGCGGCGTTGGTGTCGCCGATCGCCCAGGCATTGGAGGGCGAGGTCGCACCGAAGGCACGCGCCCAGTTGGTGAAGCGGATCACCGGCTCGCGCAGCTTGCCGACCGCACCGCTGGCTGGCAGCGTCCGCGCCTCGCTGTCGAGCAGGATCGCACGGATCACGGCCTTCAGGTCGCCACGCACGCCCTGGCCATTGTCCGCGAACTTGCTGGCGACGCGGTTGATATAGGCGGGGGAGGGGTTGCTGGTCACCAGCCGCTGGATCAGCTGCTTCGACACGAAGGGCGGCACGTTGGGATGCGCAAAAATCGTATCGAGCGCGGCATCGATCGCCGCCATGCCGCCACCGCTGACGGTCGTGCCGAGAAAGCTGGACGGGCCCGTCTCGTTCATCCCGGCGTTGATGACCATCGGATTGAGATAGCGCGGTGGGGCATCGGGGAAATTGGGTTGGACCAGGCCGGTAAACACGCGCGCCAGCCCGGAGACGTCGGCCTGGCTATAGGTTTCGATCGGCTGCCCCCCGCTCATCTTCAGCGAGCCGTCCATGTTCAGCTGGTACAGGCCGATGGTGAACAACTGCATCAATTCGCGGGCGTAATTTTCGTCGGGCTGGGTGCCCGTCGTCGGGTTGGCCTTGCGATTCTGGAAATAGGTGAGGAAGGTGCTCATCGCGAAGCTGGTCGTCACCGTGCCCATCAGCTGGCGATAATTGCCGAAGGCATTGTCCAGCAGGATGTCGAGATAGGAGGCCATCGTGAACGAGCGCCACGAATAGATCAGGCCGTCCACGCCCACGACGAAGATGTCGAGCAGCGCCATGCCGACGCGCTGCCGCAACTGGTCCGGCTCGACGATGAGCTGTCGCCACAGCGTCGGATCCAGCCCCTTCATGTCGAAGCGGTTGCTCTCCCCCGCATAGCCATTGGCATAGAGCCAGTCGTAATGGCTGGTCGCGCGCGGCATCGCGAACTGGTCGGTCAGCCAGCCGTCATAGCCGCGCGAGACGACCGCATCGATCGTGCTGCGGGTCGCGCCCATGGTAGCCTGCGCCAGGAAACGGCTGGCCTCGGTGGGGGTGGGGGCGGCGTTGACGACGACCACCGGCGCGGTCGTGCCTGCCGGTGTCGCGGAGGTGCTGCCGCCCGCGCTCGCCGTGCCGCCGCCTCCGCCGTCGCCGCAGGCGGCCAGGGCCAGCAGGGGAAGGACCGCACCGCCGGTCCCCAGGGCCGAACCGGCCGATCGTGTCGTGACGGCGGGCGCACCCGCTTCGTGTTCGGCGGCCGCCGCCACCGGCTCCGCCAGAATGTCCCGCCCCATCATTGGATGTTCCACCCGCTAACCGCCACCTGTCGGACGATGGGGGCAGCATGTAACCAACGTGGCTAACGAAACATGAAAGGTTCCCTCGGTTCGTCGTGACCAGACAACAATTTGGCCGAAGTGGTCCTATCGTAACGCTGGCGCAATGAAAAAGGCCCCGAAATCGCCATTTCGAGGCCTTCGTCAAATGGTGGGATGGGCAGCTCAGTCGATACGCGGCAGCGTCTCGAACTGGTGATAGGGCGGCGGGCTGGACAGCGTCCATTCCAGCGTCGTCGCGCCTTCGCCCCACGGGTTGTTCCCCGCCGGTTTGCCCGCGATCAGCGACCAGATCAGGTTGATGAAGAAGATCGCCATGCCAGCGGCCATGATCTCATAGCCATGCGTCGCGACCTTGTTCCACAGCGCGAACGCGTCCGGATAGTCCGGGTAACGACGCGGCATGCCCTGCAGGCCCAGGAAGTGCATCGGGAAGAACAACAGGTTCACGCCCACGAAGAACACCCAGAAATGCAGTTGGCCGAGGAACTCGTTGTACATCTTCCCCGACATCTTCGGGAACCAGTAATAGAAGCCTGCGAACAGCGCGAACACCGCACCCAGCGACAGGACATAGTGGAAGTGCGCGACGACATAATAGGTGTCGTGCATGTAATCGTCGATGCCGCCGTTCGCGAGCACGACGCCGGTCACACCGCCGACGGTGAACATGAAGATGAAGCCGATCGCCCAGACCATCGGCGTCTTGAAGGTCAGCGAGCCGCCCCACATCGTCGCGATCCACGAGAAGATCTTGATGCCGGTGGGGACCGCGATAATCATCGTCGCGGCGGTGAAATACATCTTGGTGTTCACGCTCAGGCCGGTGGCGAACATGTGGTGCGCCCACACGACGAAGCCGACCACGCCGATCGCGACCATGGCGTATGCCATGCCCAGATAGCCGAAGACGGGCTTGCGGCTGAACGTCGCGATGATCTGGCTGACGATGCCGAAGCCCGGCAGGATCATGATGTACACTTCGGGGTGACCGAAGAACCAGAACAGATGCTGGTACAGGATCGGGTCGCCGCCCCCGGCGGGGTCGAAGAAGGTCGTGCCGAAGTTACGATCGGTCAGCAGCATGGTGATGGCGGCGGCCAGAACCGGCAGCGACAGCAGCAGCAGGAAGGCGGTGACCAGCACCGACCAGACGAACAGCGGCATCTTGTGCAGGGTCATGCCCGGCGCGCGCATGTTGAAGATGGTGGTGATGAAGTTGATCGCGCCCAGGATCGACGAGGCGCCCGCCAGGTGGAGTGACAGGATCGCCATATCCACCGATGGCCCCGGCTCGCCGAAGGTCGACAGCGGTGCGTATGCCGTCCAGCCGACACCCGCGCCCGACCCGAAAAAGGGCGAGGCGAGCAGCAGCGTGAAGGCCGGGATCAGCAGCCAGAAGGACACGTTGTTCATGCGCGGGAACGCCATGTCGGGCGCGCCGATCATGATCGGCACGAACCAGTTGCCAAACCCGCCGATCATCGCGGGCATCACCATGAAGAACACCATGATGAGGCCGTGCGCGGTGATGAGCACGTTCCACAGGTGCAGCGACTGGTCGAGGCTCTGCGCGCCGCCGTGCAGCATGCCCGCCCAGATGCCCAGATACTGGATGCCTGGCTCGCGCAGCTCGGCACGCATCAGGCCCGAGATCGCGCCGCCGATGATCCCCGCGACGATCGCGAAGATCAGATAGAGGGTGCCGATGTCCTTGTGGTTGGTCGACAGGAACCAGCGCGCGAAGAAGCCGGGCTTGTGATCGGCGTCATGGTGCGCGTGGTGGTGATCCTCATGACCGACGAATGCCGATCCGGGGTGAAGTGCGGTGTCGGTCATGGCTTATTGTCCCGCATTGCCAGCGCCGGCCGGATTGCCGGTCGCGCCCTGCGTCGTGAGGAGGCTCGCATCCGCGTCCGTGACCGGGCGCAGGGCGGGCTCGTTGCTGTTGTCGGGGCCAACGATCGTCCGGGCGTCCTTGGCCTCCTCGCGCATGACGGCGGAGCCGACCGCGCCCGGCTGCGGGATGACCGCGGCGGACGGCGCCGCCGAACCCGGCATCTTGCCGCCCTTGGCCGCGACCCAGGCGGCGAACTGTGCCGGGGGCACCGCCTGCACCGCGATCGGCATGAAGGCATGGCGCGCACCGCACAATTCCGAACACTGGCCGAAATACAGGCCCGGCTTCTCGATGGTGAAGCTCGTCTCGTTCAATCGGCCGGGCACGGCGTCCAGCTTCATCCAGAAGGCCGGGATCGCCCAGCTGTGGATGACGTCGTTCGACGTGGTGATGAGGCGGATCGGCACGCCGACGGGCAGGACGATGCGATTGTCCACCGCCAGCAGGCGCGGCCCGTCCGCATCGGTGCGCGCCCGCTCACCCGGCGCGACCTGATCCTTTTCCTTCAGCATGTTGGCGGTGATCTCGATCCCGCCATGATCCGGATATTGATAGGTCCAATACCATTGGTTGCCGATCGCCTTCAGCGTGACGGCCCCGGCGGGGGCAGGTTTGAACTGCGCCTGGAGCAGCCCGATCGAGGGGATGGCGATCAGGACGAGGACCACGACGGGCCCCAGCGTCCACAGCACCTCGACCAGCGTGTTGTGGCTGGTCTTGGACGGCACCGGATTGGCGGCGCGGCGATAGCGGAACACGACCCAGGCGAGCAGCAGCAGGACGAGCACGCAGATCACGGTGATGACCGGCACCAGCACGTCATTGTGCATCCAATGCGCGAACTCGCCGTTTTTCGTCACCTGCGGCTGGAGCCCGATGCGGCCGTCGATCGGCAGGCCGACATTGGGGTCGATCGTCGTCGCGGGCGCGCCGTCCTGCGCCAGTAGCGGGCTGGTCGGCGCGGCGGTCGCGGGGGCCGCGTCGCTAGTCGGGGCGGTGTTGGAGACGCCCGCCCCCTCGGCGGCGGCCTGCGGCGCGGGCGCGGCGGTCGGAGTCGCGGGGGGCGCGGCCGGAGTCGCGAAGGCGACACCCGACAGCGCGGCGCATCCCATCCCGGCGGCGATCGCGATCGCCTTCATGCGTTTGGGCATCCTCATCCTCCGGGGTCCGGACACGCGCTTGACCTCGCTCATCCCGCTCTCGTCTCCCATCTCCCTCGCCTGTCCGTCGGTCGTCCGACGGTCCTCGGGCGGGGCGTCATGTCGTTTTTGTTAGGGGGACTATAGCACGGGACTTCGCCCCCTCAACCCTAGAGCGTCACATGCCAGATTGCGCGGGGGGCGGGGCGATCCTATGAGGCCGGGTCATCTGATCGATGCCGGAGTTGCCCCATGACCGATGAAGACGTCCTTGCCGAGTTCCGCGCCGCCGAGGCGCTGCTCGAAGGGCATTTCATCCTCTCCTCCGGCCTGCGCAGCCCGCGTTACTTGCAATGCGCGCGCGTCCTGATGGACCCGGCCCGCGCGGCGCGGCTCTGCGAGGCGGTGGCGGCGAAGATCCCGGCCGACATCAAGGCGCAGATCGGCGCCGTCGTCGCCCCGGCGATGGGCGGCGTCATCGTCGGCCATGAAATGGCCCGTGCGCTGGGTGTGCCCGGCATGTTCCTGGAGCGGCCCGAGGGAACCTTCCACCTGCGCCGCGGCTTCCGCCTGGAGAAGGGGCAGAAGGTGCTGATGATGGAAGACGTGGTCACGACCGGCCTGTCCAGCCGCGAGGCGATCGCCGCCATCGCGCGCGAGGGTGGCGAGACGATCGCGGCGGCCTCGCTGGTCGATCGCTCGAACGGCACCGCCGATCTGGGCGTGCCTTTCTTCCCGCTGATCCGACTCGACGTGCCAAGCTACGCCGCCGACGATCTGCCGCCCGAACTGGCGGCGATCCCCGCGATCAAGCCGGGGAGCCGCGCGGCGGCATGACCGAGCATTTGCGCCTGGGCGTCAATATCGACCATGTCGCGACCGTGCGGAATGCGCGCGGCGCGGGCTATCCCGATCCGGTCAAGGCGGCGCTGATCGCGGCGCAAGCGGGCGCGGACGGCATTACCGCACATCTGCGCGAGGATCGGCGGCACATCACCGACGACGATATCGCGCGGCTGTCGGCCGAGCTGACCGTGCCGCTCAACCTGGAGATGGCCGCGACCGAGGAGATGCTCGCCATCGCGCTGAAGCATCGCCCTCACGCCGCGTGCATCGTGCCGGAAAAGCGCGAGGAGCGGACGACCGAGGGCGGCCTCGACGCCGCCGGACAGCGCGAATGGCTGGCCCCCATGGTGGCGAAGCTCGGTGAGGCGGGCATCCGCGTCTCGTTGTTCATCGAGCCCGATCCTCGCCAGATCGAGGCGGCGCTGCACCTGCGGGTGCCGGTCGTGGAGTTGCACACCGGGCGTTATGCCGAGTTGGACGGCGAGGCGCGCAGCGTGGAACTGCGCCGCCTGTCGGACGCCGCGGCGCTGGCGGCGAAGAACGGGATCGAGGTTCATGCCGGGCATGGCCTGACCTATGACAATGTCGCACCGATCGCGGCGATCCCGCAGGTGCGCGAGCTGAACATCGGGCATTTCCTGATTGCGGACGCGGTGTTTGTCGGCCTGCCCGAAGTGGTGCGCAAGATGCGCGCCGCGATGGACCTGGCGCGGTGAATCCTCCCCGGAACGGGGAGGGGGACCGCCGCGCAGCGGTGGTGGAGGGGGCTCTCCACCACGGGTGTCCTTTGGCGAACTCCCCCTCCACCAGCCTGCGGCTGGTCCCCCTCCCCGTGCCGGGGAGGATTTCGTGATTATCGGTCTCGGCTCGGACCTCTGCAATATCGAGCGGATTCAGGCCGCGCTGGATCGGCATGGCGGCCGGTTCGAGGCGCGCTGTTTCACCGATATCGAGCAGGCCAAGGCGGCCAGGCGTCCCTTCACCCGCGCGGGCACCTACGCCAAGCGCTTCGCCGCCAAGGAAGCCTTTTCCAAGGCGATCGGCACCGGCTTTGCGCAAGGCGTGTTCATGCGCGACATCGGTGTGGTGAACCTGCCCGGCGGTGCGCCGACCCTGTCATTGACCGGCGGCGCGCGCGAACGGCTTGACGCGATGACCCCGGCGGGCCACGTCGCCCATATTCACTTGACCATGACCGACGATCACCCCTGGGCGCAGGCCTTTGTCGTGATCGAGGCACGACCGGAAGTTTCCGCATGAAGGACGCGGTGTTGGACACGAACCCAGGCTCACCCGCCGACCCGAGGGTGAGCGCACCGCCGCCGACCCAGACGCCACCACAGACTCCGGCCAAGAAGAAGGGCACCGACTGGTGGTCCGAGGTCAAGGGGCTGTTCTGGCTGTTGCTGATCGTGCTGGGCTTCCACAGTTTCATCGCCAAGCCCTTCTACATCCCGTCCGAATCGATGCTGCCGGGCCTGCGCGTCGGCGATCGGCTGGTCGTCAGCAAGTTCGCCTATGGCTGGTCCTATGTCTCGCCGACCATTCCCAATCCGATCGCGATCTTCAAATCGGTGGTCCTGCGTCAGCCCGAGGCGAGCTGGAGCTATCAGTTGCCCTTCATCCATGGCCGGTTGTTCGGCTCGCTGCCCAAGCGCGGCGATGTCGTGATCGTGACGCCGCCGGGCACGCATAACGACTATATCAAGCGGGTGATCGGCCTGCCGGGTGATACGCTGCAGGTGCGCGATGGCGTGGTGATCCTGAATGGCAAGCCGGTGCAGCGCGGGCCGATCCACTATATCGACATTCCGATCGACACGAACAGCCCGTGTACCGACTATGGCGACCAGGCGCGCGTCCGCACCGCCGGTGGCCAATGGGTCTGCCACCTGCCGATCGTGACCGAGACGCTGCCCAATGGCCGCCGCTACGATACGGTCGAACTGGGCTGGAGCCCGGGTGACAATTACGGGCCGATCAGGATTCCGGCCGACCATGTCTTCCTGATGGGCGACAACCGCGATCGCTCGGCCGACAGCCGCTTCTCGCTGGCCGAGCTGGGGCTGGGCGGGCCGGTGCCGTATGAGAATATCGGCGGCCGTGCCGAGTTCGTGACCTTCAGCCTGGATGGTGACACGACGCTCAACCCGCTGACCTGGTGGAGCTCGCTGCGTTCGGGCCGGGCGGGCCTGTCGCTGCATCCGACCACCGTCAAGGTGGCGGACGGCAAGAGCCAATGAGCGATCCGGCCCCGCTGACCGACCGCCCGGCGCCTGTCGAATTCCGCGAAGGCTTTGTCCGGCGGGAGCTGACCCGGGCGGCGATCTGGCTGGGGCTGATCGCGGCGATGGCGGTCACGGTCCTGCTGGTCCAGCCGCTGCTGGTGATTTTCGCCGGACTGGTATTCGCCACGCTGCTCGACGGCGGGGTGCGACTGCTCGGCCGGGTGTTGCCGATCGGGCGCGGCTGGCGGTTGCTGATCGTCGTGCTGGCGGTGGTCGCCTTCCTGCTCAGCACCTTCTACCTGACCGGCGTCGAGATGACGCAGCAGGTGACCCAGCTTCGCTCCACGCTGGAGACGCAGGCGGGCAAGGTCACCGGCTGGCTGTCGTCGCAGGGGCTGATGCCTGGCACGTCGGACATCAACGGCCTGTTGAAGCAGTCGGTCGGGTCGATCGGCAAGCTGACCTCCTGGGTCGGGACCGCGGTGGGCGCGGTCACGACGATGTTCATGATCCTCATCATCGGCCTGTTCCTGGCGATGGACCCCGAAGGTTATGCGCGCGGCCTGCAATGGTTCGTGCCGCGCGCCGCCCGCGCGGAGTTTGCGATCACGCAGGGCCGCGTCATGTTCACGTTGCGCCGCCTGCTCGCCGGGCGTCTGCTGGGCATGGCGGTGGAGGGGGTGCTGACCGGCATCGCGCTGATGATCGGGGGCGTGCCGATGGCGCTGCTGCTGGGCATCATCGCCGGTATCCTGGCCTTCATCCCCAATATCGGTGCGATCATCACCGGCACGCTGATGATCGCGGTCGGCTTTTCGGCAGGGCAGGATGCGGGCTTCTGGGCGATCGGCACCTATCTGATCGTGCAGACCTTCGACGGCTATGTCGTGGTGCCGATGGTCGCCAAGCGGACGGTCGACCTGCCGCCCGCACTGACCCTGTCGACCCAGATCATGGCGAGCGCGCTGTTCGGCATCCTCGGGCTGGCGCTGGCCGATCCGATGACCGCGATGGCTAAGTCCGCGCTGCAACGCCGCTCCGAGCGTGAGGCGGAGCAGGACGACGATGCGGTGCGCGCCGAGTCGGAGGCCTCGTAGGCCCCGCCCGTCCTACCAGACCAGCGCGGGTTCCAGTGGTCCTGTCGCACCGATCCCGCGACGCGCGCGGGCCGCGACGATCGAATCGAACAGCGCCAGATAGCGGTCGGCCGAATCCTGCCCCGGTTGCGGCACCGGCTCGGGCCGCAGCGCCACGGGATCGAGCCAGTGACGCAGCGCCGCGACCAGCGCGCCCAGATCCTCGCGCGGCACGATCGTGCCCAGCGCGCGATGGGCCACGATCTCATGCACCGCGGGGCTCGAATCCGTGGCGACGACGGGCGTGCCGACCGCCAGAGCCTCGCGCAATACGCCGGGTACGCCCTCATAGTCGGAGGGAAGCGCCACCACCTGCGCCGCCGCCATCGCGGCGGGGGCATCGGCGCTATGGCCGGGCAGGGAGACCCGGTGCGACAGACCCAGTATCTCGATTTGCGCGGTGAGCGCCGGGCGCAGACTGCCCTCGCCCAGGATGGTCAGGCCGATATCCTCGGGCAGATGGGTCATCGCGGTAATCAGCCGGTCCCAGCGCTTCTGCGGCTCCAGTCGCCCGACGCCCAGGATGCGGCGGCCCGGCGTCGTGGCGCGCGGCACCGTAGCGGGATCGAGCCGCGTCGGTGGATTGGGGATGACCGCGACCGACAGTCCGGTCGCGCCTTGCGCCTCGCGCGCGGTCGCGGGCGTCATCGCGACCAGCGCATCCAGAAACAGGCGGTGCCCCGCCAGCCATTGCCGTTGGCCCCAGGCGATCAAAGGCGCCTGGTCGCCGCGATCGACGGCATTGGACATCTTGGCCACGATCGGCGGACAGGATCCCGCCAGCCGCGCCCATGTCCATGCTGCCATGGCGGTATAATGATTGCCCGGACAGAAGACGATGTCAGGCCGCGCCCGGGCGATGATCGCGGGCAAGGCGCTGCACAGCCCGCCATAGCGCTGATGCCCCAGCGTCACCGTCTCAACGCCCAGGGGCACGCCGCCTTGGAACTGCCCGCCCTCGTCGCCCAGGATCAGCGTGACCCGCCGTCCCCGGTCGAGCCACCCCGGCAACATGCGCCCCAGCGCCGCCTCGACACCGCCGCGCATCGCCAGGGCATAGGTCAGGATGTGATCGGCGGGCATAGGCTCCGGCAGAAAAGGCGTGTCGATATGGGAGCGCTAATCGCCGGTTGTCGCGCAATTATGTCAGGTTCAGCCCTAAGGTGGACACAATCGCGCGACAGAGGATGAATTCTTATTCAGGTGCGAGAAAGCAGTGTTGAGGTTAGCGGGCGCCGCCGGCGAACGCCGCCGAGGAATCTCCATAACGTGCAGAATGAACGAGATGATCCCATGACCCCGCAGCAGGTCCTGCCTGTCGGCCCGTTGCCCGGAGCGGGCGGCGACCATGGCCCGGTGGCGCGCGATATGGCCGCGCTGGAGCCGTTGAAGACGGTCAAGAACCGTTGGCCGGCCATCATCGGCGGGCTGCTGACCGCGGCCATGATCGTCGGGCTGGGGCATGAGCTGCTGGGTCGCGGCCTGGTCGGTCTCAGCCATTCGGTGCCGACCAACCCGCTGTTCTACGTCGTCTTCTTCGGCCTCTACATGGCGCTGCCGATCGGCGACTACATCATCTTCCGGCGGCTGTGGGGCATTCCGATCAGCGGCATGGCGGCGCTGATCCGCAAGCGGATCGCGAACGAAGTGGCGTTCAGCTACTCGGGCGAGGCCTATTTCTACGCCTGGGCGCGGGCCAATGCGAAGATGGTCGCCGCCCCCTTCGGCGCGGTGAAGGATGTCGGCATCCTGTCGGCCATCGCGGGCAATGCGATCACCCTGCTGATGATCTGCCTCGCCCTGCCGGTCGGGCGCGAGCTGTTGACGGCGGAGCAGTTACGGCTGGTCTGGGGATCGATCGCGATCGTCATGGCGACCTCGCTGCCCTTCCTGATCTTTTCGCGGCGGGTCTTCTCGCTCGACCGCAAGACCCTGTGGTGGGTCTTCATGGTCCATTGCGTCCGCCTGATCGCCAATTCGCTGCTGGTCGCGCTGGCATGGCATTACGGCATGCCGAGCGTGTCGCTGGGCATGTGGCTGTTCCTGTCGGCGGCGCGGCTGCTCGTTTCGCGTCTGCCGCTGGTGCCCAACAAGGACCTTCTTTTCGCCAATTTCGCGATCCTGTTGATCGGGCAGGATCAGGAACTGAGCGAGCTGATCGCCTTCACCGCGGCGCTGACCCTGTTGGTCCATGTCGTGCTGATCGCAGGGTTCGGTCTGACGGCACTGGTTCGGAAGGTACGCGCATGACTCGCGTGATGACGATGATGACGGCGGCGATGGTCGCACTGGCGACGGTGCCGCAGGCGGCGGGCGCGCAGGTGCTGGGCAGCGATGCGGCGGCCTGCACCGGCGGCGGCGGTCCTGCCATCCTGGCGCGGATCGAAGGGCTGAAGGACCGAAAGGGCAACCTCAAGCTGGAACTCTATCCAGCGAACGAGGAGGATTTCCTTCAGGACGACGGCGTGCTGGTGCGCGCGGGCAAGACGTTCCGCCGCGTCCAGGTGCCGACCCCCGCAACGGGCGCGCGGGTCGAGATGTGCATCCGCGTGCCGCATCCCGGCCGCTATGCGCTGCTCTTCACCCATGACCGCGACGGCAAGAACAAGTTCAACTTCTGGAGCGACGGCGCGGGCTTCCCGGCCAATACCAAGCTGGGTCGCCGCAAGCCGCCGCTCGCCTCCGCGCTGATCGACGTGCCCAACGGGGTGGCGACGACGACCATCCGTGCCCAATATCTGCGGGGGCTGGGTGGTTTCGGCCCGGTGGAGTAAGGAACGGGCGATGCGCATCGTCGACGTCAACGAATTCTACTCCCCCACCGGCGGGGGCGTGCGGACCTATATCGACCGCAAGATGTCGATTCTGGCCGAGATGGGCCATGAGCTGATCGTGCTCGCCCCCGGCACCGAGGACCGGGTCGAGGAGCGTCCCGGCGGCGGCAAGATCATCTATGTGAAGGCGCCGCGCCTGATACTGGACACCAATTACGGCATGTTCTGGGACTCCGCGCCGGTCTGCCAGCTGCTCGACGAGCTGGACCCCGACATCGTCGAGGTGTCTTCGCCCGCCAAGCCGGCCTGGTTCGTCGCCAGCTGGCAGGGGCGCGCGAAGAAGGTCTTCTTCATGCATAACGACAATGTCGGCACCTATCCGGTTCGCTGGCTGGACGGCATCGTCGCGCAGGAGCGGGTGGAGGACTGGTTCAGCTGGTACAGCCGCTACATGAACCGCTTCCTCGACCATTACGACCTGGTGCTGTCCAACGGCCCGGCGCTGGTGAAGCGTCTGGGCAAGCGCGGCGTGCGGGTGGACGAGGGGATTCCGCTGGGCATCGAGCGGCATTTCTTCTCGCCCGACCACCGCGACGAACGGCTGCGCGCCGCGCTGCTGGCGCAGTGTGCGCTGCCGGAGGACGCGCATCTGCTGCTGGGGCTGGGGCGGCATCATCCCGAAAAGCGCTGGCCGATGGTCATCGACGCGGTCGAGCGCGTGGCCTCGACCCGGCCGGTCGGCCTGATCCTGATCGGCGGCGGCGTCGCCAGCCGGACGCTGGAGAAGCGGATCGCAGGGAGCCCGCATATCCGCCTGTTCCGCCCGGTCTATGACCGCCCGCGCCTGGCGCGGATCATGGCGAGCTGCGACGCGCTGGTCCATGGCTGCGAGACCGAGACGTTCGGGCTGGTGGCGTCCGAGGCGTTGGCCTCCGGCCTGCCGCTGGTGGTGCCCGATTATGGCGGCTGTGCCGAAGTCGCGAACCCGCTGTTCGCCGAAACCTTCCGCGCCCGCGACGGGGCGGCCTGTGCCGAGGCGATCGAGCGGCTGCTGGCACGCGACCAGCGCGTCCTGCGCAACGCCGCGCGCGTGGCGGCGGGCAAGGTGTTCAGCGACCGCGACCATGCCGAGGCGCTGATCGCACGCTATCAGCAATTGCTCGACGAGGGCGCGCAGTTGCAGGCCGTCGCCTAAGTCGGAACGGAGCTTTCCCAGCCCCCGAGGGTCTGTCATCATGACAAAAATGTCATGGGAGACGGTTGATGAGTCGTGGCTTCGCAGTCGTGATGGGCATCATGCTGGCATCTTCGGTCGCCGCCGAGGCGGCCGACCGTCCCCCGATCGAAAGCTGGGGCAAGCCCGGCATCGCCTTCGACCAGTATCGCGCCGATTCGGTCGAATGCGCCAAGATCGGCTATTTCCGTGACGTGTCACAGGACGAACCCGCAAAGCGGTTCATCACGGGCTTCACGGCGGCCGACAACAACCTGAACAGCGGCGGCGGTGCCAGCGATTGGATCAATTCGATCCTGCGGACCCAGCCCGACCGACAAAAGCGCCGACTTCATGCGATCCAGCTCGGCGATGTCGAGCGCTGCCTGGCGGACAAGGGTTATTCCCGCTTCCGGCTCTCGCGCAGCGAGGTGAAGACGCTGGCCCGCTATCCGCGTGGGTCGGAGGCACGGCAACGCTACCTCCATACCCTCGCCGCGCGCTGATTCAGGCGGCGAGCAAATCCGCGTAGCGCGACGGCGTGTGCGTCTTCGCCAGTCGCGCATAGGTCTTGTCGATGCTGTCGAGCAGAGCGGGCACGCTATTGTCGCCCGGATGCACCGCGACTCGGGCGACCGGGGTCGGGCGCAGGCCGTGGCGCAGTACGGCGGCGGCGGCGAGCGAACTGAGCTGGCGACCGCGCGACCGGCTGGCCCAGGTGACGACGGGACCGCGTGCGATGATCTTGCCGTCCATGGGCGTCCACACGCGGAAATGATCCTCGGCCAGCCCGAAGCCCGCATCGCCCAGCGCCAGGCGCGCCTCGTCCGAATAGAGCCAGGCGGGCGCGATGAAGCCGGTCGCGCGGCGGCCGATGATATCCTCGATCAAGGCGGTGCCGCGCTGCATTCGGCGCAAGGCTTCGGCGCGGTCCAAGCCGACGAACTCGCCTTCGCCCGCGGTCATGTGCTTGGCCTTCAGCGCGGTCTTCTGATCGGTGTGGACCATGTCGTCCTTATGCGACCAGCCATGGACGAACATCTCGATCCCCATATCCGCCCAGCCCCGCAGGCGCGTGGCAAAGGGCGTGCCCGGCGCGATGGGGGCGCTGTTCCAGTGATCGGGAATGACCAGCATGGCCAGGCGCGGCCCGCCGAGATGACCCGACAGCCGGTCAAACAGCGCATCGACCGCCCCCTCGAAACGGGGGGACACGTCATGGATGGAGGCGAGAAGGCGTTTCATCGCGTGGATTTATAGACGCGGATCGTCTCGTTGCCCATCGGCAGTTGTGCGGCCAGCCGATAGCCCTGCGCCATCTCCGCCAGGACGCGGGCATGCGCCTCGGGCCGCTCGCCATTATAGGGCGGGCGCATCACGACGACGGCGGGATGGTGCAAGAGGATGCGGGCGATCTCGGCATCCTGATCGACGCCGGTCGCGCCCGCCTCCCGCGCGCGGCTGAGATGTGCGGGCACGATCCAGCGCGACAGGGTGCAACGCTGGGTCGCGACATAGAGCATGGTGCTGCCCGAATAGACGTACAGACACCCCGGCCCCTTGCCGACCGCCTGGGACAGGGCAGCGAACTCGGTCGCGTCGCCGCGTTCGTGGCGCAGCGACAACAGCACGATCTGCCCCGCCAGCGCGATGGTCAGCAGCAGGGCAGGGGCGTAGCGCCGCCGCCACGCCTCATGCCCCAGCATCGCCGCCGCGGCGGTGCAGGCGGGCAGCAGGATCGGCAGGCCGTAATGATCGAACCAGGGCCGGAACAGCAGCACGCCGATCACGCCCGCGCCCAGCCAGACGGCCAGGAAAACCCGCTCGCGGTCGCGCGCCGATCGCTTGAGCCCCAGCACCGCCAGCGTGACGATCGGCGAGAGGATCAGGACCATCTGCCCCAGATTGCCCGCCAGCTCGCCCAGCGGATCGGGATTGCGGTGAAAGATCGACATGAAATTGGCGTAGAGGAACGCGTCCGACTGGCCGATCGCGGCATAGACCCCCGCCGCTAGTGCGGTCGGCGCGAGCGATACCGCCACCAGCGCCGCGCCGTACAGGACCAGCGCGACCGGCGACCGGCTCCGCCGCCATTCGCCGGCGAGCAGCCACAGGCCGAACACCATCCCTTCGAACACCGCCGAATATTTGATCTGGAGCACGATGCCGACCAGCGCCATCGCGGCAAGGCCCAGCGGGCGGGAGGCGCGCCGATCCGATTCGAGAATCGCCCAGGCCGCCGCCATCATCAGCAGATTGTAGAAGACCGGGGCCTGCCCGCCTTGCCCGCCCAGCAGGTCCAGCCACAGGATATAGGCGATCCCCGCCGCCGTCGCGCCCGCGCCCCAGCCGAATCGCTCCGCCATGCGCGCGATCAGCCACGCGGTCCCGACGACGCTGAGCAACGCCATCGCCTGATAGGCCCAGATGCCCGCCGGAAAGCCGAAGGCGGCGGGCACCGCATAGAGCAGGAATAGCCCGACCGGCTTGCGATCCCACACATCGACGAACGGCCACGCGCCCTGCCACATGGAATGGCCGGTGAAGAAGTAGAACTCCTCATCCACATGGACCACCGGATTCCCGAAGGTCAGCGCGCGGGCGGCGATGGCGACGGCAAGCAGGATCAGGAGGCGGTGGTGGCCTGGGGTGGCGGGGCGATCTATGGAAGGGCTCGACATTGGAAAAGGTCCAGAATCATTCCTCCCCTGCAAGGGGAGGGGGACCATGCGAAGCATGGTGGAGGGGTGTCCCCGGTTGTGAGGTATCCCGCTCCTACAGAGCGTGACACCCCTCCGTCAGGCCTGCGGCCTGCCACCTCCCCTTGCAGGGGAGGAATGATCCTAGCGTGTCGCGGTGATGAAATAGTCGAGTGCGGTCGAGTCGCTGACCATGAACCCCTTGGTCGGCGAGAAGCTCAGCCCCCGCACGTCGCGCACCGTCAGCCCGGCGTCGGTCAGCAGCGCGGTCAGCTCGTCGGGCGTCAGGAATTTCGACCAGTCATGCGTGCCCCTGGGGATTCGCCCGGTCCCCTCGGCCAGCGTAATCAGCGCCAGCTTCGACAAGGGCGTCCGGTTGGGCGTCGACAGGATCATCAGCCCGCCCGGCACGAGCGCATCGGCCAGCCCGCGCACGAATCGGGCCGGATCGGCGACATGCTCGATCACCTCCAGCGAGGTGACGAGGTCGAACGTCTCGCCTGCCAGCCCTTCGACGCTGCCCGCGCGATAGTGGATGTCCAGCCCCGACTGGGCGGCGTGCGCAGCGGCGACCGCGACATTCTCCGGCGCCGCGTCGAGCCCCGTCACCGCCGCGCCGAGACGGGCGAGCGGCTCGCACAGCAGCCCCGCGCCGCAGCCGACGTCGAGCGCGCGCTTGCCCGCCAGCGGCGTGAAGCCCTGTCCGTCGGCGTCCCAGTGCAGGTCGATCTGCTCGCGAATGTAACGCAGCCGGGGCGGGTTGAGTCGGTGCAGCATCGCGCTCGACCCCTTGGGGTCCCACCAATCGGCGGCCATCTTTCCGAAATGTGCGGCTTCGGCCCCAATAATGGTAGAATCGTTCAAATGGCTTGCGTTCGTCATGGGGGCTACCTATCAGGACCGCCGTTTTACCCCAAGGAGATTGGCAAAAACCGCATGGCCCGTATCGTGATGAAGTTCGGCGGCACCTCGATGGCCGGAATCGAGCGCATCCGCAACGTGGCGGCGCGGGTCAAACGCGAGGTGGAGGCTGGGCATCAGGTCGCGGTCGTCGTCTCCGCGATGGCGGGCGAGACCGACCGGCTGGTCGGTTTCTGCCGCGAGGCCTCGTCGCTCTACGATCCCCAGGAATATGACGTCGTCGTATCGGCGGGCGAACAGATCACCAGCGGGCTGCTGGCGATTACGCTCCAGGCGATGGGCGTGCCCGCGCGCTCGTGGCTGGGCTGGCAGCTGCCGATCCACACCGACACCGCCTTTGCAAAAGCGCGGATCGGCGAGATCGACACGACCGCGCTCGACGAAAGTCTGGCGGCGGGCGTGGTCGCGGTGATCCCCGGCTTCCAGGGCGTGGCCGAGGGCAACCGCGTCACGACGCTGGGCCGCGGCGGATCGGACACCAGCGCGGTGGCGGTCGCGGCGGCGATGAAGGCGGAGCGGTGCGACATCTATACCGATGTCGACGGCGTCTACACCACCGACCCGCGCATCGTGCCGCGTGCGCGCAAGCTGTCTAAGGTCACCTATGAGGAGATGCTGGAACTCGCCAGCGTCGGCGCCAAGGTGCTCCAGACCCGATCGGTGGGTCTGGCGATGAAGGAACAGGTGCGCGTGCGGGTGCTCAGCTCGTTCGACGACGCACGGGACGAAGACGGACATCGCGGCACGTTGATCGTGGGCGAAGAGGAAATCGACGATATGGAACGCCAGCTCATCACCGGCATCGCGCATGACAAGAACGAAGCCAAGATCACCCTGACCGCCGTACCCGACCGACCCGGCGCGGTGGGCTCGATCTTCGCGCCGCTCGCCGATGCGGGGATCAATGTGGACATGATCGTCCAGAACATCGCGCATTCGACCGGATCGACCGACGTGACCTTCACCGTGCCCTCGGCGGACCTGGCGCGCAGCCTGGACGTGCTGGAAAAGGGCAAGGGCGAGATCGGCTATGCCAGCCTGGTCCATGACACCCGCGTCGCCAAGATCTCGGTCGTCGGCGTCGGCATGCGCAGCCATGCGGGCGTGGCCTCGACCATGTTCCAGACGCTGGGCGCGCGCGGGATCAACATCCTTGCGATCACCACCTCGGAGATCAAGGTCAGCGTACTGATCGAAGAGGATTACACCGAACTGGCGGTGCGCGTGCTGCACACCGCTTACGGGCTGGACGCCGAGGCGGCTTAAGCGGTCCTTCCCTCCCTGGGCTCGGCTCGGGGAGGGGGCTTTCGTTCGCGCGAAGCCGCGATGACGCGAAGCGTATTCAAAAAGATTGGTTCGCGCGGAGGCGCGGAGACGCGGAGGTGGAGTATCCGGCCGCGCTGCCGTTCCTTTATCAACCATCATTGATGAAGTGATGGCGCTGCCGCGCGCAGGTCATCTCCGCGCCTTCGCGTCTCCGCGCGAACCAACTTCTTCGCGCCATCGCGGCTTCGCGTGAACCAAATCTTGCCGTCCGGCGCTGCCCACGGCATGGAGCGGCGATGACCGATACCCTCACCACCACCACCGGCGAACAGCGTCTCGCCACCCGCATGGCGCGCGGCGCGGAGTTTCTTGGTGCCGACATGGCGATCATGGCGGGTGCCATGTCCTGGGTGTCGGAGCGCAACCTCGTCTCCGCCATGTCCAACGCGGGCGGCTTCGGCGTGATCGCGTGCGGGGCGATGACCCCGGAACTGCTCGATACCGAAATCGCCGCGACCAAGGCGATGACCAGCCGCCCGTTCGGCGTGAACCTCATCACCATGCACCCGCAGCTGTTCGACCTGATCGCGGTGTGCGGCCGTCACCAGGTCGGCCATGTCGTGCTGGCCGGTGGCCTGCCGCCCAAGGGCGCGCTGGAGGCGATCAAGGAGACCGGCGCCAAGGTCATCTGCTTCGCGCCTGCGCTCAGCCTGGCCAAGAAGCTCATCCGCTCGGGCGTCGATGCGCTGGTGATCGAGGGGATGGAAGCGGGCGGCCATATCGGCCCGGTGTCGACCAGCGTGCTGGCGCAGGAGATGCTGCCCGAGATCGCCGAGCAGGTCCCCGTCTTCGTTGCGGGCGGCATCGGTCGGGGCGAGGCGATCGCTGGCTATCTCGACATGGGCGCGGCAGGCGTCCAGCTCGGCACGCGCTTCGTCTGCGCGACCGAATCGATCGCGCATCCCAATTTCAAGAAGGCGTTCATCCGCGCCTCCGCCCGCGATGCGGTGGCGAGCGTGCAGATCGACCCGCGCCTGCCGGTCATCCCGGTTCGCGCGCTGAAGAATGCGGGCGGCGAACTCTTCACCGCCAAGCAGCGCGAAGTCGCCCAGTCGCTGGACGAGGGCAAGGTCGCGATGGCCGAGGCGCAGTTGCAGATCGAACATTACTGGGCGGGGGCGCTCCGCCGCGCGGTGATCGAGGGTGATGTCGAGCATGGCTCGGTGATGGCGGGCCAGTCGGTCGGCATGGTGACCAAGGAAGAGCCGATCGCCGACATCCTGGCCCAGTTGATGGCGGAAGCCGCCGCCGCGCTGGTCGCCCGCGCGGCGTAAATCTGTTCCTTCCCTGCAAGGGGAGGGGGACCATCCGAAGGATGGTGGAGGGGTGTAACCGATTGAGAGGCAGGGCTGCCCTAACCAAGCGTGACACCCCTCCGTCAGGCGTTTGGCCTGCCACCTCCCCTTGCCGGATTCCTCTGCGAAACTCTCTCTCCACCATCCCGGCGAAGGCCGGGATCCAGTTGCCGGGCGACTGTAAGCTGCTCTTACGGTAGCCAAACTGGACCCCGGCCTCCGCCGGGGTGGTACATGTTTCCAGGCGACATGCCGACGTTCGCAGAGGAATCCCTGCAAGGGAGGAATGACCCGATTTCCAACCCTCTGACATAAGCCTCGTTTCATCGCACGAGTTACGACGCGTTAACCTTGATTCGGCATGACATCGGCGAACGGCCGGGGGCGGGTTTTCCGAGGATCAGGGTTATGGCGAAGTTGCGTTTGGTGTCGGGTGTTGCGATCGGCCTGTCTCTGGCGGGATGCGCCGCGCGCGAGACGGCCAAGGTCGCGCCGCCGCCGGTCATGGTTCCGGCCCCGCCGCAATATGTCCGTGCCCCCATGCCCGCCGGGGCGACGCCGGGGATGCGGATCCCCGTGCTGCTGCCCGATGGCAATTACGCCACGCCGAATCGCTCGCTGACCAGCGCGGCCACCGTCTGGCACCTGCGCTCGGGGCTGAACGTCGCCGCGCTGGCGTGTCGCGGGCCGGATGAGGGGCAGATCGTCAATCGCTACAACACCATGTTGACCGTGCAGCGGATCGAACTGGCGGCGGCGGAAAAGCGCTATTCGGCGGAATATCAGTCGCAGGGCGGCGACTGGCGCGACCGCTATGACGATGCGATGACCCGCCTCTACAATTTCTTCTCGATCACCCCGGTTCGCAAGACCTTCTGTGCCGCCGCCGACGAAGTGCTCGCCGATATCAGCACCGCGCCAACGACGGCGTTCGACCTGAAGGCGGCGGAGCGGCTGGAAAAGCTCAACGCGCCCTTCATCGCCTTCTTCCGCGCCTATGACGCATGGCGCAACGGCACGATGGTGCCGGTGCAGCAGGGTGTCGCCCCGCTGACCATCGCGAGCAGTGCGGCGCCCGCCGTCGCCCCCGCGAGCGCGCCGAGCGGCCCGGTCCTGTCGAGCCAGCCGGTGCCAGCCGCCAAGCCTTACACGCCGCCGGTCATCAATCCGCCGTCGCTGAAGGTCGATCCCGCCGCGATTCGCTAAGGCGGGTCAGTCGACGATCCAGAATAGCGATTCGACGGGTCGACCCAGGGCCCGCGCCAGCTTGAGCGCGAGCAGGGTCGAGGGCTGGAAGACGCCGTTCTCCACCGTGTTGATCGTCTTACGGCTGACCCCGATCGCCTCCGCGAGCGCGCCCTGGGTCAGCCCGGTCGCCTCGCGCGCGGCCTTCAGGTCGTTGCCAAGCGTCTCGTTCATCGGCTGGCGCGCAGCTCCAGCGTGGCGAAGGCGACCAGCGCGGCGGTGAGTCCGGCGGTGATGGTGATTCGTCCGATGGCGACGGCATCTATGGGGCTAAAGGAGGCGATGATCATCACCACTACAGCCGCTGCGAACATCGCCCAGAACCCTGCCGCGAAGCTCGACCGCCGATGATCGCGTGTCGTTTCGTCATTCATCAGCTTGGAAACCTCACCATAGCTGCGCCATCGGAACGGGAGGCTGGTCAGGTTAAGCGCGGTAAGGCCGATCATGACGAACCAGGGTGCGAGCCGCGATGCGCCTTCGCTATGCCCCGCTATCGCCAGAACGGCGGATACAAGGAGCATCGCCGCAAGCAGATAGCTGAGTATGGCTCTTGCCCGGCTCTTGCGTTCGGCTTTCTCGACAAGACCCATGATGTGCCTCCTGTACCGATCAGTGTGTTAACGGCTGGCGCGTAGTTCCAGCGTGGCAAAGACGATCAATGCAGCCATCAGCCCGGCGGTGATGACGACCCGAGTCGCGACGACGGCATCGAATATGTGCAAACCCGGCAGCCCGGCGATGACGGCGGCGGTGGCCAGCATCACCCAAAATCCGGCGGCGAAGCTCGACCGGCGATGGTCACGGGTCGTCTCGTCGTTGAGCAGGGGGGCGAGCTTTCTCCATTCGAAAAGTCGAATGGGCAGGCTCGTCAGGCTCAGGGCAGCCGCGCCAGCGATGACGAACCACGAGCCGTCGGAAACGCTAATCCGGGCGATGGCCACCAGCAGCAATATCAGAGCGGCAAGATAGGAGACGATTGCCCGGTCACGACTTCTGGCTTCGGCCTGCTCCGCGAGATTCACCGTGACCTCCTGTAACCTATAGGTATTATGTAACCTGTAGGTAACAGGGGCGCAAGTGCCTTCCTTCCCCCGGACGGATAGGTTAACGGGCAGTCACCATGACGGTGACGGGAGACCACCAGCCGATCGGCGGCCGCTTCGAGGGGACGGAGCATCGCTTTGCGGTGCGCGTCTATTTCGAGGATACCGACCTGTCGGGCGTGGTCTATCACGCCAACTACCTCCGCTATATGGAGCGTGCCCGCTCCGATATGCTGCGCATCGCCGGGATCGACCAGCGTGCCGCGCATGAGGCGGGGCAGGGCGCCTATGCCGTCACCGACATCGCCATCCGCTATGCCGCCTCCGCCCGGCTCGACGATGATCTGGTCGTCGAGTCCCGGTTGATCGAGGTGAGTGCGGTTCGCGTCGTCATTCATCAGACAGTCAGGTGCGGCACGGTCAAGCTGACCGACGCGCGTGTGACCGTCGCGTGGGTCGGCCCGAACGGTCGCCCGCGTCGGCAGCCCGCCGACTGGATCGCCATCTACCAACGCCTTGTCTGGCAAGGGGACACCCAACACCCATGAATCCCATCTTCAACATGGATGCCGCCAGTTTGTCGCCCGTCGCGCTGTTCATCCACGCCGACTGGGTGGTGAAGTTCGTGATGATCGGCCTGCTGCTCGCCAGCATCTGGACCTGGGCGATCATCGTCGCCTTTTCGCGCAAGCTGGCGCGCACGAAGAAGGGCATGACCCGGTTCGAACGCGATTTCTGGAAGGCGGAGGATATCGACGCCTTCCACCGGATGGAGCAGGACAATGAACTGCCCTCCGCGCGGGTCTTTTCGGCAGGCGTGCAGGAATGGCGGCGCTCGACCGCGGGCGGGCATATCGACCGCGACGGCACGCGCGAGCGCCTGGCCACCGCGATGGGATCGGCCGTGGCGGGTGAGATCGACAAGCTGTCCGACCGGCTGAACGTGCTGGCGACGGTCGGTTCGGTGGCGCCGTTCGTCGGGCTGTTCGGCACCGTCTGGGGCATCATGCGCAGCTTCACCGGCATCGCTCAGGCGCAGAACACCTCGCTGGCGGTCGTGGCACCAGGTATTTCAGAGGCGCTGTTCGCCACCGCGATCGGCCTGTTCGCCGCCATCCCGGCGGTGATCGCGTACAACCGTTTCAGCCACGGCGTGAACCGGGTCGAGGCGTCGCTGAACCGCTTCGCCGACGGCTTCCACACCACGCTCAGCCGCCAGCTCGACTCGGCGCGCTAAGGGGAACGGCGATGGCCATGAACCTTCCCTCCCGCTCCGGTCGGGGGCGTCGCGCGCCGATGGCGGACATCAACGTGACGCCGCTGGTCGACGTGATGCTGGTGCTTCTCATCATCTTCATGGTGACCGCGCCGCTGCTGACCTCGGGCGTGCCGGTCAACCTGCCCGACAGCCGCGCCAAGGCGCTGGACCAGGAGCAGAAGCCCGAACAGATCGCGATCGACGAACAGGGCCGCATGTTCCTGAACGACGATGAAATCACCGAGGCCGACCTGCCCGCCAGGCTCGACGCGATCGCGGCGCGCAAAGGGCCCGACGGACAGGTGCCGCAGGTCTATCTGCGCGCCGACCGGGCGCTGGATTATGGCCGGGTGATGCGGGTGATGGGCGAGCTGAATCGCGCCGGGCTGAACCGCGTATCGCTGGTCACCGTCGAGGGCGGCCCTGCGCAGGGAGCGGGCCAGGGAGCGGGCGCCCGCTGATGGAGCGTGGGGAACGGATCGGGCTGGCGATCGCGGTCGCAGGACATATCGTCCTGTTCGGCCTGTTGTCGGTCGGCTTTCTGTCGACGCCGAACCCGGAAAAGCTGAAGGTTACGCCGATCGACATCTCTCTGGTAAAGGATGTCGCGCTGGAGGCTGCTTCGCCGACCCCGAACGAGCAGGCCGCCCAGTCGGTAGCCCCCGAAGAGGGAGCGCCCGAGGATGCCGCGCCGCCCGAGCCGGTGGAGGCCGAACCCGAACCCCAGCCCGCGCCGCCGCCCCCGGCGCCGCAACCGAAACCCCAGCCCAAGCCGCAGCCAAAACCCGAGCCGGCCAAGCCCGAGCCGCGCCCGGAACCCAAGCCGCAGCCCAAGCCCGTCGAAAAGCCCCGGCCGCAGCCCAAGCCCCAGCCGAAACCCCAGCCGAAACCAAAGCCCGCGCCCGCCAAACCCGCTCCGGCCAAGCCGGTCCATGAGGCCAAGCCTGCGCCTGCGCGCCCGACCCGTTCGGAAGCCAAGCCTGCGGCCGCCCCCAAGCCCGCCACCCCAGCACGCGGCAGCGGCAAGAGCGAGACGGCGAAGACCACGCGCCCACGCGGCTCGCATCTGGGCGCGGACTTCCTGAAGGGGCTGTCGGCCGATCCGTCGCCGTCCAAGTCGCAGGCCGCGCCCGCCGCCAGGATCGGCGCGCAGCAGCTGGCGAACATCGCCTCGGCGATCCTGCGGCAGGTGCAGCCCTGCGCCAACCGGCAGGTGACGCCGGGACCGGGGGCCGAGCGCATCCGCGTGGCGATCAACCTGCATCTCAACAAGGACGGCAGCCTGGCCGCCGCGCCGCGCGTCGTCGGGCATAGCGGCGTCGATGGCGAGAATGAGCGCTATGTCGACCGGGTCGACGATCTGGCGATCGCGACGTTCAAGGGCTGCTCGCCGCTGCGCGGGCTTCCGGCGGAACTCTATGACGTGCCGGGCGGCTGGAGCAATTTCACGCTGCGCTACAAGCTGCCGGGTTGAGGATGACCGATCCGTCGCTTCGTCCCTGCCCGGTGTCGATCCCCTTCGACGCGGTGGCCGCGTTTTCGGCGACAGGGGCGCGAGGGATCGTTACCAAGGTAACGACAGTTTTAAGAAACTGTCCATTACGCGACAGGCCCTCGGCGCTTTATGGAGCGCCGGGCGGCTGGAGCGACGTCACTCTTCGTTTCAGACTTCCGGGTTGAGGATCATGTTTATGCCCCGTTCCCTGCTGACCCTGCCGCTCACGCTGGCGCTGGCCGCCAGCGCCGTGGGGGCGCAGGACGTGCCCGCGCCCCAGGATCAAGCAACGGCGCCCGCTCCCGCCGCCGGGCAGCAGCCCGCCGTCCAGCCCGCCAACGGTCAGGAAGGCCTGGTCGTCGATGTCGAGGGCGGCATCTCCGCGCCGATGCCCATCGCCATCCCCGCCATGCCGACCAGCGCGGTGGTGCAGACGCCCGCGGGCACGACCGACGTCGTGGGGCAGAAGCTGTCCGAAATCATCGCCAACGACCTGCGCAATTCGGGGCTATTCACGCCGATCCCGCCCGCGCAGCTGCGTACCGTGTCGTTTCCGGAAGTGACCGCGCCCGCCTTCGACTATTGGAACGGCACCGGCGCGCAGGCGCTGGTCCAGGGCTATGTCCGCGCCAATGGCGACGGGACGCTCACGGTCGGCTGCTATCTCTACGACGTGCTGGCCAAGAGCGAGCTGGCGCGGCAGGGCTTTGTCGTGTCGCCGGGCGACTGGCGGCGCGCGGCGCATAAGTGCGCCGACACCATCTATACCAAGCTGACCGGCGAAGGCCCCTATTTCGACAGCCGCATCACCTATGTCTCGGAAACGGGGCCCAAGGCGCATCGTATCAAGCGGCTGGCGATCATGGACCAGGACGGGGCGAACCACCGTTTCCTGACCAACGGCCAGTCGATCGTGCTGACCCCGCGCTTCGCGCCGAACCAGCAGTCGATCGTCTATATGTCCTATATCGACAAGCGGCCCGCCATCTATGTCTATGACATCGGCACCGGCCGCCAGCGCCTGGTGGTGCAGAATGCCGCGACGACCTTCGCGCCGCGCTTCTCACCCGATGGCCGCTGGATCCTGTTCTCTATGGCGCAAGGTGGCAACACCGATATCTACCGCGTGTCGTCGCAGGGGGGCACGCCGCAGCGGCTGACCAACGCGCCCGGCATCGACACGGGCGGTAGCTATTCGCCCGATGGATCGAAGATCGTCTTCGAAAGCGATCGCTCGGGCGGGCAGCAGATTTACGTCATGAATGCCGATGGTTCGAACCAGCAGCGGATCAGCTTCGGTGGCGGGCGCTATGCGACGCCGGTCTGGAGCCCGCGCGGCGACCTGATCGCCTTTACGAAGCTGGGCGGGGCGTTCCGCATCGGCATCATGAGCCCGTCGGGTGGCGGCGAGAAGCTGTTGACCAACAGCTGGCAGGACGAGGGGCCGAGCTGGTCGCCCAATGGCCGCGTCATCACCTTCCAGCGTACGACGCCAGGGGCGTCGGGCAAGGCGGATGTGTGGATGGTCGATCTGACCGGCGTGAATGAGCGCCGCATTCCGACGCCGCTTGACGGATCGGACCCGGCCTGGGGTCCGCTGCGCCAGTAAAGTCGCTTTGGGGGCCAGTTTCGGGGGTTCCACCAATCTGTAGGGAGTTGAAAGTCCGATGACCAAGATCAAGACCACGCTCGTCGTCGCCACCATGGCGATCGCCATGGCGGGCTGCGCCAAGAAGCGCCCCGAAGTGCTGCCGCCCGCGCCGGTCAGCCAGGGCACCGGCGTCGATCCCAATGCGGGCGCGACCACCAATCCGGACGGCGCGATCGTTCCTGGCTCGGACGCCGACTTCAAGCGCTCGGTGACGTCGAACACCATTCATTTCGGCACCGATCAGTATGACATCGATCCCGAAGCGCGCGCGATCCTGGACAGCCAGGCGGCCTGGCTGATGCGCTATCCCAATGTGCGCATCACCATCGAAGGCAATTGCGACGAGCGCGGCACCCGCGAATACAACCTCGCGCTGGGCGAGCGCCGTGCGAACTCGGCCAAGAATTATCTGGCCGCGCGCGGTGTATCGCCGGAGCGGATGAACGTCATCAGCTATGGCAAGGAACGCCCGATCGCGCTGGGCTCGGACGAAGCCGCCTGGGCGCAGAACCGTCGCGACGTGACGGTGGTGTTGAACTGATCGGCGGTTCAAATCCTCCCCATCTTTGATGGGGAGGGGGACCGCGCCCGGAGGGCGTGGTGGAGGGGCCTCGCCTGTCAGGGCGATGGGAGAGGACTGGCTGGTCCGTCTGCGCCCTTCCACCACCGTTTAGATCGTGATGACATTGCATTGGATCGAGGCAAGCCCCTCCCCTTCAGGGGAGGGGTTGGGGTGGGGCCTCGCTACAGGCCTCACGCTTGCGGAAGCGCCCCACCCCCGGCCCCTCCCCTGAAGGGGAGGGGCGAGTTCATCTCATGTCATCTTGCTCTAGCCTGAGCAAAGTCGAAGGCCACGGGATTCGCGTGCGGCAAAGCGCCGGGCGTGCCCTTCGATGTCGCTCAGTGCGAACGGGCGGGGGTATTACCCCCGGAACGCCTGGTTCAGCAGCTTGGCCAGCCGCAGCCCGCCACGCTTCACCTGCTCGCGCTCGACCGGCGCCATTTCGCGGATCGCGGCTTCGTTCATCGTCATGTGCGCGGGCGTCGGCTGGCACGGATCGCCACCCATCGCCGCGGCATAGGCGCGCTTGGCGATCGCCCAGTTCTCACGGCTCCAAGCCTCCACATCACCCGCCGACTCGCGCCGCCGCTCGGCCGCGGGATAGGCGCGGACCAGCTTGGGCGGCGTCGAGATCGCCCGCTCGGCGAGCAGACCGTCCCAGATCGAATGCAGGTTCAGGCGCGGCGTCGCATAGGTGCCGTAATCGACATGCGTGTCGTTGCCGCCCTTGTCGCTCTTGTCGCCCGCATGAAGCGGCTGGTGCAGATCGCCGACGAAATGGACCAGGAAGGCCAGCGCCATCACCCGGTCCTTCGAACTGGCCCGCCTGTCCTTCAGGATCGCCAGCTGGCGCGGGATCTGCGCCGAGACGCAGTCGCCCGAATCGCAGGCCGGGGGCAAGCGGAAGGGCTGGCAGATGTCGATATTCTGATAGTGCCAGCTATAGGCATAGCCGAAGCGCGACTTGCCGTTTTCGTCCTTCAGCGGCTTGACGCAATCGGGCCAGACGCTGGCCTCCTCGATCGTCCGCACCGGGCAGGTCGGCGTATCGAGCGTGGCTTGCGCCTTCAGAATCTGGCGGATTTCCGTGCGGGCATGGGGTGTGATGTTGGCCCAGGCGATGGCCGCGACGGTTTCGTGGCCATATTCCCAATAGGCGGCGGCGGGGGAGGCGAGCAAAAGGCCCGCCAGCATCCCGATGAGGATACGCAAGTGCTTCATGGGCCGCCTTTTATCCCTCGTCGGCGTAGATCGCCACCCGATGTTCGCCCATCGCCGTCGCACGGCCGCGATACATACCCGCCGTCGTCATGCTCCAGGCGATGCTGCCGTCGGGGCCTGCGACGATGGTCCCGCCGGTGCCGCCCAGGTCCTTCACCTCGGCCAGTACCGTGTCGGCGGCGGCCTGTATGCTCTCGCCGGTGAAGCGGCGGCGCGCGGCGATCTCATGCCCGACGCCGACGCGGATAAAGACCTCACCCGACCCGGTGCACGACACCGCACAGGCCCGGTCGTCGGCATAGGTGCCTGCACCCACCAACGGCGAATCGCCGATCCGGCCCCAGCGCTTGCCGGTCACGCCCCCGGTCGAGGTGGCGGCGGCGACATGGCCGTGGTTGTCACAGGCGACTGCGCCGACCGTGCCGTATTTCATGTCGCTGTCGAAGGCGTCGGCACTGCGGGACAGCAGTTCATCGAGCTGCCGCCGCCGTTCGTCGGTGTGGAACCAGCTGGGGTCGACCTGCTCCAGCCCCTGTTCGGCCGAGAAGCGATCCGCCCCCGATCCGGCGAGCAGGACGTGCGGGCTGGCCTCCATGACCTTGCGCGCCAGCGACACCGGGTTGCGGGTGCGCGTCACCCCGGCGACCGAGCCCGCACGCCGGTCGCGCCCGTCCATGATCGCGGCGTCGAGTTCGTTGGTCCCCTCGCGCGTGAAACAGGCGCCACGCCCGGCGTTGAAGTGCGGATCGTCCTCCAGCACGCGCACCGCCGCCTCGACCGCGTCCAGCGCGCTGCCGCCCGCTGCCAGCACCGCCGACCCGGCCTTCAGCGCGGCGTCCAGCCCGGCGCGCGCGCCCGCATCCTGTTCGGGGGTCAGCACGTCACGGGTGATCCGGCCCGCGCCGCCATGGATGACCAGCGACCAGGATGGGGACATGGGCGAAACTCCGAAACTGTCAGGGAAATCGCCCGCGCCCCTATCAGATCGCGGGCTTGCTGCCATCCCCCGAGGGCGAAGGCCGATCCGTCCGAGGCGGTCGGAGGCCGATCAAGGGGCGCAACCAGCGCACCTCTCTGCCGATCCGATAAAAGGCCCAGCACCCCGCTACCGTCGCGGCGATCAGGATCAACGTATCCACCCACAACGGCCAGCCCAGCCCACGCAGGGCCAGGGCGACCAGAATGATGATCGTCTGGTGGATCAGGTAGAAGGGGAAGACCGCCTCGGTCAGCGTCCGCCGCCAGGGATGGTCGCGGTTCCAGAAGCGCTCGGCGACCCCGATCAGTGCGACGACCGCCATCCAGCCCTGCACCGCGCGCGCGCCCGCGAACAGGATGCCCAGCCCCTGCGGCGCGCCCGCCAGCCCCGGCCAGCGCCACTCCAAGCCGCCCGCGATCGCATAGCTGGCGATGGCGATCCCGGCGGCGACCGACCAGCCCCGGCGGAAGCTGTCCAGCACCCGCTCCGATCCCGCCATGCCGAATCCAAACAGCAGGGCCGGGAAATAGATGGCATGGGCCAGCCAATCGCCGAGCAGCGCATGCGTCTCCGACTGGCCGGGGAAGAAGCGGATATCGATCAGCAGCAGCGCGACGACCGGCAACACCGCGCCGCCCCAGCCGCCCAGCACCCGGTCGAACAAGGCTTGCGCCGCTCCGGCAAAGCGATGGCCCACCGCCAGCATCACCGCGATCGCCATGGTATAGACCCATAGATAGCCGACGAACCAAAGATGGTTCCAGGCGGGCGTCGGCACCACGCCGCCGATCGCGCGAAAGCTCAGCCAGTCACGGGTCCAGAACGCCCAATAGGGCCCGGTATAGCCATATTTGCTGACCAGCTCGGCCCAGATCTGCGGCGGCACCAACACGCACACACCGAAGGCGAGCGGTACGAGCAGCCGGATGCTGCGCCCCCGCGCGAAGCTGAAGATCGTGGGATGTCGCACCGCCAGCGCGCGCGTGGCGTAGCCCGACACCACGAACAGCAGCATCAGCCGCCACGGATTGCTCGCGAGCATCGGGATCGCGACCCAGGGCAGGCTCGCCAGCTGGACGTGGAAGCCCCAGGGCACGAAGACCATGCCGATATGGTACAGGATCAGGATGGCGAAGGCGCCGATCCGCAGCCAGTCTAGGCCGTAATGGCGGGGGATGGGGGCGGCGGCGGTCATTCTGGGGGTCTGGTACAGCACTGACTTTGAACCGCAACGCGCTTGCGCGTATATAGGGCCCATGTCCATTCGTCCCTGGCGTGATATCGCCCGCCGCCAAAGCCGTCAGATCATGGTGGGCAATGTGCCCGTGGGGGGCGACGCCCCCGTCACCGTGCAGACCATGACCAACACGCCGACCAGCGATCCGGTCGCCACAATCAACCAGATCCGGCGCTGCGAAGAGGCGGGCGCCGACATCATCCGCGTTTCCTGCCCCGACACCGACTCGACCGCCGCACTGGCCAAGATCACCAAGGCGGCGCGCGTTCCCATCGTCGCGGACATCCATTTCCACTATAAGCGCGCGCTGGAAGCCGCCGATGCGGGCGCGGCGTGCCTGCGCATCAATCCGGGCAATATCGGCTCGTCCGAGCGCGTCGCCGAGGTCGTTCGCGCCGCCAAGGCCAATGGCTGCGCCATCCGTATCGGCGTGAATGCCGGGTCACTGGAGAAGGACCTGCTCGAAAAATATGGCGAGCCGTGCCCCGAGGCGCTGGTCGAATCGGCGCTCGACCATATCAAGCTGCTCCAGGATCATGATTTCCACGAATATAAGGTCGCGGTGAAGGCGTCCGACGTCTTCCTGGCGGTCGCCGCCTATCAGGGGCTGGCCGAGGCGACCGACTGCCCGCTGCATCTGGGCATCACCGAGGCGGGCGGGTTGATCGGCGGGACGGTCAAGTCCTCGATCGGCATCGGTTCGCTCCTCTGGTTCGGGATCGGTGACACGATCCGCGTCTCGCTTTCGGCCGAGCCGGAGGAAGAGGTGCGCGTCGGCTTCGAGATCCTGAAGGCGCTGGGCATTCGCAATCGCGGTGTGCGCGTCGTGTCCTGCCCGTCCTGCGCGCGCCAGGGCTTCGACGTGATCCGCACCGTGCAGGTGCTGGAGGAACGACTCCAGCATATCCGCACGCCGATGTCGCTGTCGGTGCTGGGCTGTGTCGTCAACGGCCCCGGCGAAGCGCGCGAGACCGATATCGGCGTGACCGGCGGCGGCAACGGCAAGCACATGGTCTATCTGTCCGGCCTGACCGACCACACGGTCGAGGATGCCGATATGGTCGAGCATATCGTCAAGCTGGTCGAGGCCAAGGCGGCGGAGCTGGAAGCGGCGGATGTCGCCAAGGCGGCGATCGCGGCGGAGTGACGTCCTCCATCATCCGCATCGCCGCCGCCCTGATCGAAGACGGGGCGGGGCGATTGCTGTTGGTGCGCAAGGCGGGCACGTCGTGTTTCATGCAGGCGGGCGGCAAGATCGAACCCGGCGAGGACCCCGCCGCCGCGCTGCTCCGCGAACTGGACGAGGAGATCGGCCTGCGTGTGGGCGTGGACGCGCTGCGGCCGATCGGTCGATTCTCGGCGGCGGCGGCGAATGAACCGGGGCACCGGATCGACGCCACCGTCTTCCACCTGCGCAGCACGCATGCGCCTGTTCCGGCGGCGGAGATCGAGGAAGCGATCTGGGTGGATGTCGCCACGGCCAAGACGATGACGCTGGCGCCGTTGCTTCGCGACCATATCCTGCCCTGGTATCGCCAGACGCTTACACATCCCTAATTCCTCCCCTGCAAGGGGAGGGGGACCAGCGGAGCTGGTGGAGGGGTGTCGCCGCTGGTGATTGCGGTATGACCTCGCAACCGGGGACACCCCTCCGTCAGGGCTGCGCCCTGCCACCTCCCCTGCAAGGGGAGGAATGGGTTACAACCGCAACCCCAGCCGAACGCCTGCCCCGACATCGGGCGCGCCCTTGCTGACTCCGGCGCTGCCTTGCAGTCCCAGCGACAGGCGCTGAGACAAAGCGGTGTCCAGCCCCGCGCCGATCTCCTGCCGGTCGGCGACCTGATCGCTGATCCGCGAGGCGTAGTTATACGAGACGCTGACCTCGCTGGCCTTGCCGATGCCGACCGCGACACCGCCCCGCGCGCTGGTCACGTCGCGCAAGCGATAGCCGTCGGGCTGGCCGACGAAGCTGTGGCCGACCGCCGCGAAGGGCGTGACCTTGCCCGGCACCGCCGCTTCGGCCACGACCGAATAATCCGCCTTGCCGGTTCCCAGCCCCCGCGCGGCCGAGGCGGTGGGCAGCTTGGCGCTGCCGGTCAGGGCGAGGGCCAGATGATGGCGGCGCGGCGGGATTACCTGTACCGAGGCGCCGACCACCGCATCGCCCAGCCCGGAGCGCCGCTCGCGCGTGGCGGGGCGGGTGGGGTCGGTGAAGATCGGCAGGCCCAGCGGCCCGCCCGGTGCGATGACATTGCCCGGCGCATCGACCTGCACCACCGGCAAAGCGGCGAAGACCGTCACCCGCTTGCGCTTGGCGCGCAGCGAGAAGGTGGAGCTGGCGCTGCGGACCTGCTGGCCGGTGCCGTACCGGCCCGAAGCATAGTCCGCGCCGACCGATGCCGTGACCTGCGCACTCGCGGGCACCGCCACCAGCATGGCCAGACCCGTTGCGGCGATCAGCGTCTTCATACCCTTTGTCCCTTGGTGTCCTGTTCCGAAGGGGCAACGGATGCGGGGCGTGGTTTAATCCCTACGTCGGTTGATTTGGCGACCCTCACCCTTCCGGCGCTTCGCGCCTCCCTCCCTCTCCCGTCGGGAGAGGGAAGGGGCCCACACGCCGCAGGCGGGTGGGAAGGGTGAGGGGCGTAACCGACCGCTCTCGCCTTTCACCCGCCGCCCCGGTATCGCCCTCGGCATGAGCGCGCGCACGTCCCCTGTCATCGCCTTCGGCGCCGCCGCGCTCGGCATTGCGATCTATTCGGTGATGGACACGCTGATGAAGCGGCTGTCGATCGACAGCGGCGCCTATAGCGCGGTGCTGTGGCGGTCCTGGGTTGGGGTGGCGATCACGGGGGTGCTGTTCCTCGCCCGGGGGGGCCGCTGGCCGGGACGCGCGGTCTTGGCCCTGCATATCGCGCGCGGTGCGACCGGCGGCGCGTCGGTATGGCTGTTCTTCTGGGGACTGGCGCGGGTGCCGATGGCGCAGAGCATCGCGCTCACCTTTTTGTCGCCGCTGATCGCGCTCTTCCTCGCCGCCTTCATGCTGGGCGAGACGGTGCGGCGCGCGGCGATCCTGGGCTCGCTGATCGCGGGGGTCGGGGTGCTGGTGATCGCGGGCGGCGAGGTGCAGGCCCAGGCCTCGACGGACGTGGTGCTGGGATCGATCGCGATCCTGGTCGCCTCGATCCTCTATGCGATCAGCCTGGTGCTGCTGCGGCGGCAGGCCCAAGCGGCGGGCCCGGCCGAGGTGGCGCTGTTCACCATGCTGGTCATCGCCGTGCTGATGACGCCGGCCGCCCCGTTCGTCTCGGGCTGGCCCGCCGCCTATCAATGGCCCGCCATCGTAATCGCCGCGCTGCTCGGCAGCCTGTCGGCGCTGCTGCTCGCCTGGGCCTATGCGCGGGCCGAGGCGCAGATGCTGGCGCCGGTCGAATATACCGCCTTCGTCTGGGCCGCGTGCCTGGGCTATGCCGTATTCGGCGAGCATGTCTCGCTGTTCACGCTGGCGGGGGCGGCATTGATTATCGGGGGGTGCGTGGTGGCGGTGCGGCGGCCGGTCGCGCCCGGCCCGCAGAGCGAGGCAGGGTTATGAGCATCATCCTTCGTGCCGCAGAACCGGCCGACACCGCCACGATCCTGAGCTTCGTGCGCGAACTGGCGGCGTTCGAGCGCGAGCCCGACGCGGTCGTCGCGACCGAGCCGATGCTGGCCGAGGCGCTGTTCGGCCCCCGCCCGGCGGCGGAAGCGGTGATCGCCGAGCGGGACGGGCAGGCGGTCGGCTTCGCGTTGTTCTTCGCCAATTTCTCGACCTGGACCGGGCGGCAGGGGCTGTATCTGGAAGACCTGTACGTCACGCCGCCCGCGCGCGGGGCCGGGGTGGGCAAGGCGCTGCTGATCCATCTGGCGGGCATCGCGCGCGATCGGGGCTGGGCGCGGTTCGAATGGTCGGTGCTCGACTGGAACACGCCCGCGATCGAGTTCTACCGCGCGATGGGCGCGCAGGCGATGGACGAGTGGACCGTGCAGCGGGTTTCGGGCGAGGCGCTGGAGAAGTTGGCGGGGCGCTAGGCGTGTCTTGGGCTCACGCAGCCGCGCGGGGGACATAGGGGCCGTACCTCCTTCCTCTGTCGCAGGCTGGAGGTGATGGAGATGGAGACCGCGTCGCCGCGCGTGCTTGGCCGGTCCCACTAACGAAGGTGGGGCTAGAGCAAGATGACATGAGATGAACTCACCCCTCCCCTGAAGGGGAGGGGCTTACCTTGGTTCAAGGCAATGTCATCACAGTCTAAACGCCGCTATCCAACCCGTCGATAAAGCCCGTCACCTGCTGCCGCGCCGTCTCCCGGGCCTTGGGGTTGAGGAGGAGCAGAGGCGCGCCCCAAATGACCGGAATGGCGAAGCCCAGCAGCGCCCAAACGATCACCACCGCGACCAATCCGGCACCGGCATAACGCAGTTTCTGCATCGCCCCCGCATCCAGCGTCAGGGTACGGGGTCCCTTGGCGTCGTAGAGACCATCGGTCGTCCAGACCCCGCCGCCATCGAAGCGGAGCCGCTCCGGCAGCTTGAATCGAGCGATGCTCTTGTCCGACGGGCGTGGCGTCGCCGTCCGCCGGGACGGAGGTGCCTTGCCCGCCTGGGTGTCGATCACCTCCAGCCGCCGCCCTCGTTCGACGACGCGGAAGCGGGTGGGCGGCATGTCTGTCATTCGAAGCGTACTTCCCGCCGGGCGCGCCACTGGTCGGCGCTTTGCCCCCAGGCGTCGACGCGGAATGTTTCCAGAGGGGCGGGCAGGCTCACTGGCCCCTCGTTCACCGCGCCCAGCCGCTGCGCCAGCCGCATCGAGCCCATATTCTCCGGATCGATGGTGTGGATCACATGATCCCAGCCGAGCACGTCGACCGCATAGTCCATCGCCGCGCAGGCCGCTTCATAGGCATAGCCGCGCCCGGCAAATTCGCGCGCCACGCCCCAGGCGACCTCGCGCCCCGGCCAGCCCTCGGGTTGCCAGGGGCCGATCCGTCCGACCCAGCGGCCGGTGTCGCGCTCGATCACCGAGAACATGGCAAAGCCGCGCACTCTCCACGCACCGACCATGGTGCACAGCGATCGCCATGCCGCCCCGCGCGTCTGGACGCCGCCGAGGAAGCGCATCGTGTCCTCCTCGGCATGGAAGGCCGCCCAGGCCTCGAAATCCTCCGCCGAGGGAAGCCGCAAGGTCAACCGCTCGGTCTGGAGGACGGGCGATGTCACCCGAACCGGCCCTTCAGCGCCAGCATGGCGAGCGCCGCCTTGGCCGCCTCGCCGCCCTTGTTCTTTTCGTCCGGCCTGGCGCGGGTCAGGGCCTGCGCCTCGTTCTCGGTGGTGATGATGCCGTTACCGATGGGCAGGCCATCCATGGTGAGCGCCATCAGGCCGCGCGCGCTCTCGTTCGAGACGATCTCAAAATGATAGGTCTCGCCGCGGATTACCACGCCGATCGCGACGAACGCGTCGAAGCGCCCGGTGTCGGCCGCCATCGCGACCGCGCCCGGAATCTCCAGCGCGCCGGGGACGGTGATCGTCTCATGGCTGTGCCCCGCCTCCTCGATCGCGGCGCGCGCGCCCGCCAGCAGCAGGTCGTTCAGATGCTCGTAGAAGCGGGCTTCGACGATCAACACATGCGCCATCAGGCGTCTCCCTCAGCATTTTCGATACGACGTTCGCCGACGATCGACAGGCCATAGCCGTCGAGCCCGATCAGCGTGTGATGGGTGTTGGTGAGCAGCACCATGTCCTGCACGCCCAGTTCGGCCAGGATCATCGCGCCGACGCCGTAATCGCGCAGTTCCTCCATATCGATCTGCACTTCCTCACCGGCCTTCAGGCGGACGGCGGTGGTGAAGGCGTCGGTGCGTGGGCGATTGATGACGACGATCACGCCCGAGCCTTCCTCGGCGATCATCCGCATCGACTTGGCGAGCAGTGCGCCGCGCGCGCCCGCCTCGCCGAACACATCGGCGAACGGCGACAGCGCGTGCATCCGCACCAGCACCGGCTGGTCGGTGTCGAGCTTGCCCTTGACCAGCGCGACCTGCTCGGTGCCCGTCGCCTTGTTGCGATAGGCGCGCGCGGTCCAGGTGCCGCCCCATTCGCTCTCGAACGTGGCTTCGGACTGCAACTCGACCAGATGGTCGTAGCGGCGGCGATAGGCGATCAGGTCGCGGATCGTGCCGATCTTGAGGTTATGGAGCTGCGCGAACGACACCAGGTCGTCCATCCGCGCCATCGTCCCGTCCTCGTTCATGATCTCGCAGATCACGCCCGAGGGGTTCAGCCCGGCGAGGCGCGCAACATCGACCGCCGCCTCGGTATGGCCTGCGCGCACCAGCACACCGCCATCGCGCGCGACCAGCGGGAAGACATGGCCCGGCGTCACCAGCGCGTCCGCTCCATGGCTCGAGTCGATCGCCACCGCGATGGTCCGCGCACGGTCGGCGGCGGAGATGCCGGTCGTCACCCCCTCGCGCGCCTCGATCGAGATGGTGAAGGCGGTTTCGTGCCGCGTCCCGTTCTTCGGGCTCATCAACGGCAGGCCCAGCGTGTCGACCCGCTCGCGCGTCATGGCCAGGCAGATCAGGCCGCGCCCGTGCCGTGCCATGAAGTTGACCTTCTCGGGCGTCGCCATCTGGGCGGGGATGACCAGATCGCCCTCATTCTCCCGGTCCTCGTCATCGACCAGGATGAACATGCGGCCGTTGCGCGCCTCGTCGATGATCTCTTCGGGGCTGGACAGGAAACCGCGCCGCAGACCGGCCAAAGCGTCGGGATTAGCGGCCACGATAATGCTCCATGCGCTGCAGGTACCGGGCGAGCACGTCGATCTCGATATTGACGCGCTGTCCCGCCGTAATGCCGCCCAGCGTGGTGACGGCGGCGGTGTGGGGGATGATGTTCAGGCCGAAGACGGTGGTGCCTCTGTCTTCTGGCGCGCCGTCCTCGACGCTGTTGACGGTCAGCGAGACGCCGTCGACCGTCACCGACCCCTTGGTCGCCATGAAGGGGGCGAGGTCGGCAGGCACGGACACGAAGACGCGGTGCGATCCGCCTTCCTCGGCCACCGATACCACCGTGCCGACGCCGTCGACATGGCCGGTGACGATATGGCCGCCCAGCTCGTCGCCCAGCTTCATCGCGCGTTCGAGGTTGAGGGGGCGCCCCTGATGCCACTGATCTGCGGTGCGCCCGATCGTCTCGGCCGATACGTCGACCGCGAACCAGCCGGGGCCCTTCTCGACGACGGTCAGGCAGACGCCCGAACAGGCGATCGACGCGCCCAGGTCGATGGTGCCCGTATCATAGGCGGTGGCGATGACGACTCGCGTGTCGCCGCGCGTTTCCACGGCGGTGACGGAGCCGATGTCGGTGACGATCCCGGTAAACATATCAGTCGCGCTCGTAGACCTCCAGCCGGTCGCTGCCAAGCATCCGTGAATCGGCCAGTCGCCAGCGGCCATGCGCCTCGGCCAGACGGATGAGGCCAATGTCGCCCAGCGCCGCGCGTCCCTCGCCGATCAGGATCGGCGCGCGGTAGAGGAGCAGCCGGTCGACCAGATCACCGGCCAGGAAGGCGGAGGCGGCCTTCGCACCGCCTTCGACCATCAGCCGGTCGACGCCCGCCAGATCGGCGATGGCGGCGGGGAAGGGGATCATCTCCCAACCGGGCTCGGGCGTGCGCGACAGCAGGATGCGGCGGGGCGAAAGACTCTCCAGCCCCGGCAGGCGGACATCGAGCCGGGGCGAATCCGCCTCCAGCGTGCCGCGCCCGACCAGGATCGCCTCATGGCGGCTGCGCTCCAGATGGGTATGCGCGCGCGCGTCCGGCCCGGTGATCCAGCGGCTCTCGCCATTGGGGCGGGCGATCTTCCCGTCGAGCGAGGTGGCGAGCTTGAGCGTGACGAAGGGGCGCCCTCGGGCGCGGCGGGTCAGGAAACCCGCGATCATCGCACGCGCTTCTGTCTCACGCACGCCGGTCGTCA
This sequence comes from Sphingomonas sp. 77B, assembly GCF_056497825.1. NCBI lineage: Bacteria > Pseudomonadati > Pseudomonadota > Alphaproteobacteria > Sphingomonadales > Sphingomonadaceae > Sphingomonas > Sphingomonas sp. 77B. Next base: position 2,134,219 of record NZ_JBWMBY010000001.1, on the reverse strand, counting down.
CCGCAATCCCGGCGGCGCGGGCGCGGGCGAAGCCCTTGCCATTGGTACGCGGATCGGGGTCGCCCATGGCTGCCACGATGCGGGCGACTCGCGCGCCAATCAGCAGGTCGGTGCAGGCGGGTCCGCGCGTCGAGACATGCGCACACGGCTCCAGCGTGACATAGGCGGTGGCGCCCTGCGCGGCCTCGCCCGCCTGGGCCAGCGCCATCGCCTCGGCATGGGGACGGCCACCGGCCTGCGTCCAGCCGCGCCCGACCACCCGGCCGTCGCGGACGATCACGCAGCCGACATTGGGATTGGGCGCGGTTCGCCCGACGCCGCGATCCGCCAGCGCCAGCGCAGCCCCCATCCAGCGATGATCGGTCAGAAGCCCCACTTGGTCAGCGCGTCGTCGACCTTCTTGAACTCGGCGCGACGCTGGTCCTGGGCGGCCTTTTCCTCGGCGAGCCGCTCCTTCTTCTTCACATAGTCGATCTTCTGCTGCGCCTTGATCTGCACATCGGTGCGGTCGGCGGGCCATTGTTCGACATAGATGATGTTGGGCTGGTACGGCACCGGCACATAATCGTCGCGCGCAAAGGCGTAGATGAAGAAGCCGGTTATGCCGACCGCGATCATCAGGAAGACGAGTTCGTATGGCCGCCGCTGCGCCAGGAAGAAGCGCAGGTCGCGGATCGCGCGGACGGGGGAGAAGCGGCCGAAGAACGACATGGGGGGAATGTAGGCGTTGCGGGCGTGGGATGCCAGTGGGGTGTTGTTCTCGGTGAGACCGCAAGCCCTCCCCTATCCCCTCCCGCTTGCGGGAGGGGCGTGCCAAGGCCCACGCTCATGAGCAAATGGAACCGTTCGATCTTGCCGTTCCCCTCCCGCAGGCGGGAGGGGGTGGGGGAGGGAAAGCCCCGAGCGATGCCTTGTCGAACAACCCGAAAAAGGGCGGCCGCATCGCGACCGCCCCTTCATTCCCGCGAAGGAAAACGTCCGCGAATTACGCGACGGTCTTCATCTTCTCGGCGGCGACCGCGACGCGGTTGCTCAGCGGCTGGGCGATCTCGCCGGCCAGCTTCATCATGTGCTCGGTCGAGCGCGAGGTCTCGGCGACCATCGAGTCGAAGGCCGAGCGGGCGAAGTCCGACTGCAGCTTCATGAACTCGGTCGGCGACTTGACCGACGACAGCGTCTGCAGCGTCTGGGTCGCGGTCTCGAAGGTGCGCTTGGCATAATCGGCCGCGCCCTGGCCCAGCGTCTCGGCGCCCTTGGCAGCGATCTTCGACGATTCGACGATGGCTTCCAGATTGCCCTTGTTGAAGGCGATCATGTCTTCGAACAGCTTGGCGCTCTTATCCATGCTCGCCTGGGTGCGGGCTTGGGCGTCGCCGAAAAAGGCCTGGGTCTTGGCGGCGGTATCCTTGGCGGCGTTTTCGATGGTGCTCTGGGCGTCCATGATGATGTCCTTGGGCTTTGAGTCCGCCGAAACCGCGGCGGTCGGGGAAGAAATTTCGGGCTTGGCCGTCTCGGCCACCACCGGAGCGACCGGCGCGTCGGGCTTGGCCGCTTCGATCGGCTTCGCCTCGGGCGCGGGTGCCGCCGCTACCGGCTTGGCCGGAGCCTTGGGCGCTTCGGCCTTGGGCGCGGGCTTGGCCACTGCAGGGGCGGCGGGCTTCTCGACCGCCATCGCCGGGGAGGTCAGCGGCAGGCCGGGGCTCGCCGAGGCGACGGGGGGCTTAACCACAGGCTTGGGATCGGAGGGGAGACCGGGCAACGTCTTGGCGGCGACCGGCTTGGTCGTCCGACGTGGCTTGGCCGCCGACTTCGCGGCGGGGACGGTCGGCTTGTTCTTGTCCAACAGCACTCTCCCGATTTGTTGCGCTGCACAATAGCGATTCGCGGGGGCAAGATCAAGTCTATTGTGCGGTGCAACAAAACCGACATCAACGCTGTCGGACGTAGCGTCCCGGCGCTTCGTCGAGGGCGGGCAGCGTGCCTTCGCCCGGTATCCTTGCTCCTGTCGCCGCGACGGTGGCGGAGTCGCGCTGGCGCAACCAGGCCGCCCAGTCGGGCCACCAGCTGCCCTTGGTCTCGGTCGCGCCCGCGACGAAATCGGTGAGCGTCGCGGCGGGCTGGTCATTGGTCCAATATTGATATTTGCCCGCCGCCGGGGGATTCACCACGCCCGCGATATGGCCCGAGCCCGCCAGCACGAAGCGCAAGGGGCCGGTGAACGCCTCGGTGATCTTCCACACGCTTTCGGGCGGCGCGATATGATCCTCGCGCCCCGCCTGGACATAGGCGGGCGTCGATACCTGGGTCAGGTCGAGCGGCACGCCGCCGACACTCATCGCGCCCGGCGTCATCAACAGATTGTCACGGTACAGGTCGCTCAGATAGGCGAGATGCCATTTGGCGGGCAGGTTGGTGACGTCGCCGTTCCAGTGGAGCAGGTCGAACGGCACATAATCGCGTCCCAGCAGATAGTTGTTGGTGACGTAATTCCAGATCAGGTCGCGCCCGCGCAGCAGGTTGAACGTCATCGCCAGATAGCGCCCGTCCAGATAGCCCTCGGGCGAGAGCGCGGCGATCATCTTGAGCTGTTCGTCATCGACGAAGTGAAGCAGCTCGCCCGCCTTGGAGAAATCGACCTGCGCGGTGAAGAAGGTGGCGCTGGCGACCTTGTCCGCCTCGCCCTGCGCGGAGAGCCAGGCGAGCGTCGCGGCCAGCGTCGTACCCGCCACGCAGTAACCGACGGTGTGGACCGACTCGACGCCCAGCAGACCCCGCACCGTATCGATCGCATCGACCTGGGCGGCGACATAATCGTCCCAGATCACGTCCTTCATCGTGGCGTCGGCGGACTTCCACGACACCATGAAGACGCTGAACCCCTGGTCAACCAGCCATTTGATGAGGCTCTTCTCGGGCGCGAGGTCGAGGATGTAGAAGCGGTTGATCCAGGGCGGAAAGATCACGATCGGCACCGCCGCCACCTGCTCGGTGGTCGGGGTATAGTGGATCAGTTCGTACAGGTCGGTGCGCTTGACCACCTTGCCCGGCGTCGCGGCCAGGTTGCGTCCGACCTCGAACGCGCGCGCATCGCTATGGGTCAGCTGCCCGCGCCCCAGGTCGGCGAGCATGTTCTGAAGGCCCTTCAACAGATTCTCACCGCGCGTCTCGACGATCTTGTCGAGTACCTCCGGATTGGTCGCGGGGAAGTTGGTCGGGCTCATCGCGTCGATGAAGCCTTGTGCGGCGAAGCGGATCTGCTCCTTCTGCTTCGGCTCCACGCCCTCCAGCGCGTCGACCCCGCGCAACAGATGGTCGGCGATCATCTGATAGCTTTGCCGGATCCAGTCGAAGAGCGGCGACTGCCACTGTTCGGCCTTGAACCGGCGATCGGGCTTGGGGGCCACGCTCGGCTCGGCGGCGGGGTCGATGAAGCGCTGCCACAGCGCCATCGAATCGGACCAGAAGTCGCGGACCCGGCCCATGGTGGCGGGGTCGTTGAAGCCCGGCACCACCGGCATGCCCTCGGGCGGCGATGAGAGTGCGGCCTCCATCATCATCTGCTGCGCCCGGCCCATCACCCAGGTCCAGTGTTGCATCTCTTCCAGCGTGGGAAGGGTGGGGGCTGTCGCGGGGGCGGCCGTCATCACATCCTCTCGTTCGTGAAACCCGGTCTTAGCGTCAGGATATTGCGCCGTCATGTCGGGTCGCGTTGTTCATCGAAAGCCGCTAAGCATCGGGTCCCAAATCGTTACACAGAGGGACCCATGTCCGAAGAGTTCTATCGCATCAAGCGCCTGCCGCCCTATGTCATCGCCGAAGTCAACGCGATGCGGGCCGCGGCGCGCGCGGGCGGTGAGGACATCATCGACCTGGGCATGGGCAATCCCGACCTGCCGCCGCCCGATCACGTCCTCGACAAGCTGGTCGAGGTCGCCAAGAAGCCCGATGCGCACGGATATTCCCAGTCCAAGGGGATTCCCGGCCTGCGCCGCGCCCAGGCCAATTATTATGGCCGCCGCTTCGGCGTCGATCTCGACCCCGAGACCGAGGTCGTCGTGACCATGGGATCGAAGGAAGGGCTGGCCTCGCTGGCGACCGCGATCACCGCGCCGGGCGACGTGGTCCTGGCGCCGAATCCTTCCTATCCGATCCACACCTTCGGCTTCATCATCGCGGGCGCGACGATCCGCGCGGTGCCGACGACGCCCGACGAAGCCTATTTCGAAAGCCTCGAGCGGGCGATGCACTTCACCGTGCCGCGCCCCTCGGTGCTGGTCGTGAACTATCCGTCGAACCCGACCGCCGAGACGGTGGACCTGGCCTTCTACGAACGACTCGTGGCGTTCGCGAAGAAGCATGAGCTGTGGGTGTTGAGCGACCTCGCCTATTCCGAACTTTATTATGACGGCAACCCGACCCCTTCGATTCTGCAGGTGAAGGGCGGCAAGGACGTCGCGGTCGAATTCACCTCGCTGTCCAAGACCTATTCGATGGCGGGCTGGCGGATCGGCTTCGCGGTGGGCAACAAGAAGCTGATCGCCGCGATGACGCGGGTGAAGTCCTATCTCGATTACGGGGCCTTCACCCCGATCCAGGCGGCGGCCTGCGCCGCGCTCAACGGGCCGCAGGACATCGTCGAGAAGAACCGCCAGCTCTATCACAAGCGACGCGACGTGCTGGTCGAGAGCTTCGGTCGGGCGGGCTGGGATATTCCCTCTCCCAAGGCCTCGATGTTTGCCTGGGCACCCTTGCCCCCGGCGCTGGCGCATCTGGGCAGCCTGGAGTTTTCCAAGCAGCTGCTGACCGAAGCCAAGGTCGCGGTCGCGCCGGGCGTCGGTTACGGCGAGAATGGCGAGGGCTTCGTGCGCATCGCCATGGTCGAGAACGAGCAGCGGCTCCGCCAGGCGGCGCGCAACGTCAAGCGCTACCTCCAGTCGATGGGCGTCAACACGCCGGGGGCGACCAAGGCGCTTTGATGCACGCGGCTATCGGGGCGACAAGCGGCCGTCCCGATAGCCTGGGTCGCCCGTGGGGCCTCTCAGTCCGATCGGGTCAGGCGGCTTTCACATGGGGCCGCTGGGCGTGGCGGGCCCGCTTGGCGGCATACATGGCTTCGTCCGCCTGCCGGATCAGCCGGTCGAGCCCCTTGTCCGCCGATCCGGTCGCGATGCCGATGCTCAGCGACGGCGGATAGGGCGAATCGACGGCGGCGACCACGGCGCGGTCGAACCGCTGGGACAGGGCCTTGTGCAGCGCCTCCGCCTCGGCCTGGGTGGCGGCGGGCAGGACACAGAGAAACTCGTCGCCGCCGATCCGCACCACCTGTCCTCGCTTGCCCAGTTCGGCCTGGGCAAGATCGACCAGCAGCCGCAACACCATGTCTCCCGCCGCATGGCCCTGCGTGTCGTTGAGCGACTTGAAATGATCGATATCGATCAGCAGCAGGGCGACCGGGCCGTGCTGCGCGGTCCGGCTCTGGTCCAGCCCGAACCGATTGAGCGCGCCGGTCAGGCTGTCGCGACAGGCCTGTTCGCGCAGTTCGCGCTGGGTGCGTTCGGACTCGATCAGCAGCAGCGAGAAATGGGTCAGCGTCACCATGATGATCGCGGTCCCGACTGCCCAATGCGCCATCGCATGGGCCTGCACCTCCCAGGCGGGGACGGTGAAGCCGATGAGGTTCAGCACCATGTTCAGCAGGAAGGCGATCGTCGAAAGGGCAAAGATGACGCCCATGGTCCAGGCGGTCATCAGCCTTTCCCGCTGGGCGATGCCGGTCACCAGCCAGGTGAGCGACAACAGGCACAGGATGCGCGCCATCCCCATCGTCGCCACGGTCCAGCGAACGTCATAGGGGTCGAATAGGAACAGCGCGATCAGCGCCGCTCCGGTGCCACCGAACAGGACCATCAGGATACGCGGCGGCGTCCGGCCGCTCATGGTCGCGGCGCTGCGGATACTCAGGGCAAGGCCGATCACCAGGACCAGGTTGAGCAGGCGTTCGACCGCCAGCGTGCTGGAGCCGTCGAAGAGCAGCGTCAGTCCGTTCGCCAGGCCGATCAGGATTTTCGCCAGCCCCCAGTCGCGCACCCATCCGCCGCGATCCTGGCGCGTCAGGCCCGGCGTCAGGTGAAGCGCGCCGATGATGAAGTGGCTGATCGCGGCGATCACCTGGATGGTAAAGACGTCGAGAATCAAGATGGGTGTTCCGTAGCGGGCATGGCACGGCCCTTCGCAAGGGCCTGGACGCGATCTTAACCTATGACATGTTGAGGAAAGGTTGGCGTGACATTGGTCGTCATGGCGGCCGTCATGGTCGCGAACCCTGCGTGAAGGATTGATCCCATGGCCACCCAGCCGCTACGGCGGGGGCAATCCCGCCAACGGGCCACGCGCCTTTACGGGGGCGCCAGAACGGCCGACGGAGTGACATGTGAGTAACGAACTCGAACAAATGCGTGAGCCGCTGCTCGCCGCCATCGCCGATGCGCCCGCGCTGGACGCGCTGGAGACGATCCGCGTCGACACGCTGGGCAAGCAGGGCCGCATCACCCAGCTGCTCAAGACGCTGGGCAAGATGAGCCCTGAGGAACGCCAGGTCGAAGGGCCGAAGATCCACGGCCTGCGCGAGGCAGTGACCGAAGCGCTGGGCGCTCGCAAGGCCGCGCTGGAGCAGGCGGCGCTCGACGCGCGCCTCGCCTCCGAGCGGCTGGACATGACCCTGCCGGCCGAGGGCAGCGGCTTCGGCACCGTCCACCCGGTCAGCCAGGTGATGGACGAATTGGCCGAGATTTTCGCCGACCTCGGCTTCGCGGTCGCGACCGGGCCGGAGGTCGAGACCGACTGGCACAATTTCACCGCGCTCAACATTCCCGAGACGCATCCGGCGCGTGCGATGCACGACACCTTCTATCTGGCGGGGGTCGAGCCGGGCGGTGACGAGCGCACCGTGCGCCGGGTGCTGCGCACCCACACCTCGCCGGTGCAGATCCGCACCATGCTGGACCAGAAGCCGCCGATCCGCATCATCGCGCCGGGGCGCACCTATCGTTCCGACTCGGACGCGACTCACACGCCGATGTTCCATCAGGTCGAAGGGCTGGTGATCGACAAGGGCATCACGCTCGGCCATCTCAAGTGGACGCTGGAGACCTTCCTCAAGGCGTTCTTCGAGCGCGACGATATCGTCCTGCGCCTGCGCCCCAGCTATTTCCCCTTCACCGAACCGAGCGCCGAGGTCGATGTCGGCTACACGATCGAGAAGGGCAAGCGCGTCATCGGCGGCTCGGGTGGCGGCTGGATGGAAGTGCTGGGCAGCGGCATGGTCCACCCCAAGGTCATCGAGGCGTGCGGGCTCGATCCCAATGAGTGGCAGGGCTTCGCCTTTGGCTGCGGCATCGACCGCCTCGCCATGCTGAAATACGGCATGGACGATCTTCGGGCATTCTTCGACGGCGATATCCGCTGGTTGAAGCATTACGGGTTCGCGAGCCTCGACGTACCCACGCTGTCGGGAGGAGTCGGCGCATGAAGTTCACCCTGGGCTGGCTGAAGAGCCATCTGGACACCGATGCCGATCTCGACACCATCGTCGAGGGGCTGACGCGTATCGGCCTGGAGGTCGAGGGCGTGCACAATCCGGGCGAGGCACTGGCCTCGTTCCGTGTCGCGCGCATCCTGTCGGCCGAGCGGCATCCGCAGGCGGACAAGCTGCAGGTCCTGTCGGTCGATGCCGGTGACGGCCCGATGCAGGTCGTGTGCGGCGCGCCCAATGCGCGGGCAGGTCTGGTCGGCGTGTTCGGCGCGCCGGGGGCCTATGTTCCCGGCCTCGACGTGACGCTGAAGGTCGCGGCGATCCGCGGCGTCGAGTCGAACGGCATGATGTGCTCGGCGCGCGAGTTGCAGATCGGCGAGGGCCATGACGGCATCATCGAACTGCCCAAGGATGCCGCGATCGGCACCTCCTTCCCGGACTATGCGGGCCTCAACGATCCGGTCATCGACGTGTCAATCACGCCCAACCGTCAGGATTGCATGGGCGTGCACGGCATCGCCCGCGACCTCGCCGCCGCCGGTCTCGGCACGCTGATCGCGCCAACCGTTCCGTCCGTTCCGGGCGAGGGCCCCGGCCCCGATGTGCGCATCGAGGACGCCGAGGGTTGCCCGGCCTTCTATGCGCAGGGCGTCTCGGGCCTGACCAATGGCGAAGCGCCCGAATGGATGCGCCAGCGGCTGACCGCGATCGGGCAGAAGCCGATCTCGGCGCTGGTCGACATCACCAATTACATGACGGTCGATCTCGGCCGTCCGCTGCACGTCTATGACAAGGCCAAGCTCTCGGGCGGTCTGGTCGCGCGGCATGCCAAGGACGGCGAGACGGTCGAGGCGCTGAACGGCAAGACCTATACGCTGTCGCAGGGTATGACCGTCATTGCCGACGATGCGGGTGTCCACGATATCGGCGGCATCATGGGCGGCGCGCATTCGGGCGTGTCGGAGACGACCACCGACGTCATCATCGAATGTGCGTACTTCACCCCCGAGGCGATCGCCCGCACCGGCCAGACGCTGGCGCTGACCAGCGACGCGCGGACCCGCTTCGAGCGCGGCGTGGACCCGGCTTTCCTCGACGACGGCCTCGCCATCGCGACCTATCTGGTTCTGGAATATTGCGGCGGCACCGCCAGCGGTGTGACGCGGGTAGGCGAGCCGCCGGTGACGGCCAAGACCATCGCCTATGACCCCCATCTGGCGGAAACGCTGGGCGGCCTCGCCATCGCGGCCGAGCGTCAGAAGGCGATCCTCGAGTCGCTGGGCTTCACCGTCACCGCCGACTGGCAGGTAACCGCCCCCAGTTGGCGTCGCGACGTGGACGGCCCCGCCGATCTGGTCGAGGAAGTGATCCGTATCGATGGGATCGACCATGTTCCCCCGGTGGCGCTGCCCCGCGCCCCCGGCGTCGCGCGTCCGACCGCCACGCCGCAGCAGAAGCTGGAGCGCCGCGCCCGCCGCGCCGCCGCCGCGCGAGGGCTGGACGAAGCGGTGACGTGGAGCTTCATCAGCGAGGCGCAGGCCGCGCCCTTCGGCGGCGGCGCGTTCACGCTCGCCAATCCGATCAGCGAAGACCTGAAGGTCATGCGGCCCTCGCTGCTCCCCGGCCTGCTCGCCGCGACCGAGCGCAATATCAAGCGCGGCGCGACCAGCGTTCGCCTGTTCGAGATCGGTCGCCGCTATCTGGCGGAGGCCGAACGGCCGACGCTGGGCGTGGTGCTGGCGGGCGACAAGGCGCCGCGCAACTGGCGCGCGGGCAAGGCGCAGGGCTTCGACCCATACGACGCCAAGGCCGAGGCGATCGCGCTGCTGACGCAGGCAGGGGCGCCGGTGGATAATCTGCAGGTGATGGGCGAGGCGGGCGATGCCTGGCATCCCGGCCAGTCGGGCACACTGCGGCTGGGGCCGAAGACGGTGCTGGCCGCGTTCGGCATGGTCCACCCCTCGGTGCTGAAGGCGTTCGACCTCGACGGCCAGGTGGCGGCGGTCGAGATCTATCTCGACGCCATCCCGCCCAAGCGCGCGACCGGCTTCATGCGGCCCGCCTATACGCCCCCGGCCTTGCAGTCGGTGCGGCGCGACTTCGCCTTCCTGGTGCCGGACAGCCTCGCCGCCGACATGCTGATCCGCGCGGTGCGGGGGGCGGACAAGGCCGCCATCACCGCCGCACGCGTCTTCGACGTGTTCGCAGGGCAGGGCGTGCCCGAGGGGCATAAGTCGGTCGCGGTCGAGGTGCTGCTACAACCGCAGCAGAAGAGCTTCACCGACGAGGAACTGAAGGCCATCGCCGACAAGATCGTCGCGGCGGCCGCCAAGCAGGGAGCGCAGCTTCGTGGCTGATGGGGAAAACTGGGTCCGTATCGCGGACGACCATTTGTCGGCGGCGATCAATCCGTTCGGGGCCGAGCTGTCCTCGCTGAAGGACGCGGACGGCCGCGAGCTGATGACCAATGCGGACCCGGCTTTCTGGACCGGACGCGCGCCCTTGCTGTTCCCGGTGATCGGCGTGACGCGTGACGGCATTCGCCTGAACGGCCAGCATTATCCGATGGCCAAGCACGGCTTTGCCCGCCATTCGACCTTCGAGCTGGTGACGCATGAGGCAACCCGCGCGGTCTTCTCGCTGGGCGACAGCGAGGAGACACGGACCTCCTATCCCTTCGCCTTCCGGCTGGAGGTGGAGTTCCGACTGGAAGAAGCGACGTTGGCGGTGGAGGTCCGCATCCTCAATCGGGGCGAGGTACCGATGCCCGCCAGCTTCGGCTTCCACCCCGCCTTCGCGTGGCCGCTGCCGTACGGAAAGGCCCGTGCCGATCATCGCATCATCTTCGAGAAGGACGAGCCCAGCCGTTTGCGCGAAATCGCCCCCGACGGCCTGATCGCCGAGGCGCATCGCGACAGTCCGCTCGACGGCCGCGTGCTGCATCTGGCGGACGATCTGTTCACCAACGACGCGCTGGTCTGGGACCCGGTCGAGAGCCGCCATGTCACCTACGGCGCGGACGGCGCGCCGCAGCTGCGCATCGCCTTCCCCGACACCGACAAGCTCGGCATCTGGACCAAGCCCGGCGCGGCCTATGTCTGTGTCGAGCCGTGGCACGGCATTGCCGACCCGGAGGGGTATGACGGCGATTTCTTCGACAAGCCCGGCGTGTTCGTCGTCCCTGTCGGGGGTGAGAAGGTCATTCAGATGTCGGTGGCGCTGGCGGGGTAAACCTTCGCATCCACGTCATTGCGAGCGGAGCGAAGCAATCTAGGGCCGCAAGCCCGGACGTCCTGGATTGCTTCGCTCCGCTCGCAATGACGGGCACCTTATTTCCTGCGACAGAGCGAAGCGGAGCCGCTATGGCGATCCGCAATCCCCTCGCCGTTCGGCTGACGGGGCGGGCATATCGATGCCACTAAACCCTTTGCTATCCAGAGCCGCCCATGACTTCCCCCCGCCGTACCTTCGCGATCATCTCGCACCCTGACGCCGGTAAGACGACGCTGACCGAAAAGCTGTTGTACTTCGGCGGCGCGATTCATTTGGCGGGTGAGGTCAAGGCGCGCGGCCAGAACCGGCGCGCGCGCTCGGACTGGATGAAGATCGAGCAGCAGCGCGGCATTTCGGTCACCTCCTCGGTGATGACGTTCGAGAAGGACGGCGTGACCTTCAACCTGCTCGATACGCCGGGCCACGAGGATTTCTCGGAGGACACGTATCGCACGCTGACCGCGGTTGACTCGGCCGTGATGGTCATCGACGCGGCGCGCGGTATCGAGGCGCAGACGCGCAAGCTGTTCGAGGTCTGCCGCCTGCGCTCGGTGCCGATCATCACCTTCGTCAACAAGGTCGATCGCGAGGGACGCCCGCCCTTCGAACTGCTCGACGAAATTGCCGACATCCTGGCGCTCGACGTGGCACCGATGAGCTGGCCGGTCGGCATGGGCGGGTTGTTCGAGGGCATCCTAGACCTGACCACCGGCAAGGTCAGCCGCCCCGAGGGCGACAGCCGCGCCTTCCTGGGCAAGGTGGACGATGCGCCGACTCTGCCCGCCGACATCGCTGAAGAGGTGGAGCTGGCGCAGGCCGGGTACGCCCAGTTCGATGGCGAAGCCTATCGCAACGGCGACCTGACGCCGGTCTATTTCGGCTCGGCGTTGAAGGACTTCGGCGTCGCCGAGCTGATCGACGCGCTCAGCCGCCACGCGCCGCCCCCGCGCCCGCAGCCTGCCGAGCCCGCGCCCGTCGCGCCGGAGAACAAGGAAGTCACCGGCTTCGTGTTCAAGGTGCAGGCGAACATGGACCCGCAGCACCGCGACCGGATCGCATTCATGCGGCTGTGCTCGGGCACGTTCAAGCGGGGCATGAAGCTGACCCCGACGGGCCATGGCAAGCCGATCGCGGTCCACTCGCCCATCCTGTTCTTCGCCCAAAATCGCGAAGTCGCGGACGAGGCGTTTCCGGGCGATATCATCGGCATCCCCAACCACGGGACGTTGCGGGTTGGCGATACGCTGTCGGAGCGGGCGGACGTCCGCTTCACCGGCCTGCCCAATTTCGCGCCCGAAATCTTGCGCCGCGTCGCGCTGAAGGATCCGACCAAGACCAAGCAGCTGCGCAAGGCGCTGGACGACATGGCCGAGGAGGGTGTGACCCAGGTCTTCTACCCAGAGATCGGGTCGAACTGGATCATCGGCGTCGTCGGGCAGCTCCAGCTCGACGTGCTGCTGTCGCGGCTGGATGCGGAGTATAAGGTCGCGGCCGGGCTGGAGCCTGCGCCATTCGACACCGCACGGTGGATCACCGCCGAGGACCCCGCGGACCTGAAGGCCTTCATGGACCTGAACCGTTCGGCCATGGCCAAGGACCGCGACGACAATCCCGTCTTCCTCGCCAAGAGCGCCTGGGAAGTCGGCTATGTCGCCGACCGCTATCCCAAGGTCCGTTTCCTCGCGACGCGCGAGCGCTGAGACGGAACCGAGGAGCCGTTTCGCGGCTTCATGGAGCCATGAACGAACAGGGATTTGCCATGGACCGCGCGACGATCGAAGCGACCTTCGAGGCCAATGAAAAGCTGATCCGCCGCCGCGCGCTGAAGGCCGGGGCCAAGGCGCTGACCATCGGCACCGAGAGCCTGGCCGAGACGATCGACGCCATCGGCGATGCCTATGGCCTGACCGGCGCGCAGCGTCGCCAGCTGGAACCCGGCATGGCGATCGAGGCGCAGGAGATCGTCGGCAAGCTCAAGGGCTTTGTCGGCCCCGCCGCGCTGTTCAGCGATCTGCGCGGCGGTGCGGGGCTGCTGTCGCAGGCCAAGGCGGCCGGGCGGCTGGCCAAGACGGCGCGCAAGATCGGCAAGGGCGGTCTGGCGGCGGGCCGGGTGGCGGCACGCGGCGGCCGTGCGGCGCGGGGACTGCCCTGGGCGGCGCTGGGCGTTGCGGCCTGGGGCGTCGGCAATGGCGGCTGGTTCTGGTGGAAGGCGCACGCTTATAACCGGGCGTGCCGGGATTTGCTGTTAGGTGAAGTGGTTCAGCCTGCGTAAGTTTGGCGGGCGTTGGGGTGTGACCTTCGACTTCGCTCAGGCTGAACGGCTGTTTGGAGTGGACCATAGCCCTAAATTCCGTTCAGCCTGAGCGAAGTCGAAGGCCACGTCCTATAACCCTACCGCTCGGCCCGGTCGTCCCAGGCCAGCCCCTCGGCCAGCGAATCACGAATGGCGCGCAGGATCGCGGCGGGATCGTCCTTCCCCCGCGACTCGGCTTCCAGAAGCTGCTGCACGCCGCGCATCGTATAGCCCTGCTGGTTGAGCAGTTGGTCGATGCGTCGGATCAGCGCCATGTCCTCGGGCCGGTAATAGCGGCGATTTCCGGCCCGCTGGACGGGTTTCAGCTGCGGGAAGCGCCCTTCCCAATAGCGCAGGACATGCTGGGCCACCCCGGTCTCGCGCGACACTTCCCCGATGGTGCGCAGCGCACCATCGGCCTTGCCGCCGTCCAGGGGCCGTTCGGGTCTATCCCGCCGCGACAATGCGATCGCGCATCATCTGGCTGGCGCGGAAGGTCAGCACGCGGCGCGGTGCGATCGGCACCTCCACCCCGGTCTTGGGGTTGCGGCCGATCCGCTCGCCCTTGTCACGCAGCACGAAGGTTCCGAACCCGGAAATCTTGACGTTCTCGCCGCGCGACAGTGCCTCGCACATCTCGACGAGAATCTGCTCGACCACTTCGGCCGAATCGGCGCGGGACAGTCCCACTTCATGATGCAGCGATTCGGCCAGGTCAGCACGGGTCAAAGATCCAGCGTTGGTCATTATCCATCCCCCAATGGTGTCGTGATAACGGCGTCGTTATAAGCGCGTATCATACGGATCGATTGGACCGAAAGGGATTTATCTCGGTTAATGTAAAACGATTGCTCAGAATCGGATCACCGCGGCGCCCCAGGTAAAGCCGCCGCCCATCGCTTCCAGGACGATGATGTCGTCCTGCTTGATGCGACCGTCCCGCACGGCGGTGTCGAGCGCGAGGGGAACCGAGGCCGCCGAGGTATTGGCATGGCGATCGACGGTGACGACCACCTTTTCGGCCGGAAGGTTCAGCTTGCGCGCGGTGGCATCGAGGATGCGGGCATTGGCCTGGTGCGGCACGACCCAGTCGACATCGGCCGCGCTCAGCCCCGCCAGGCCCAGCGATTCCTCCATCACCTGCGCCAGGTTGACGACGGCGTGACGGAAGACTTCGCGGCCCTTCATGCGCAGCTTGCCGACCGTGCCGGTGGTCGAGACACCGCCATCGACATAGAGCAGGCCGTTGTGGCGGCCATCGGCGTGCAGCTTGGTGGCCAGGATGCCGCGCCCGCCCGCGTCATCACTTTCGCGCGCTTCGAGCACCATCGCACCCGCACCGTCGCCGAACAGGACGCAGGTGGTGCGATCCTCCCAATCGAGGATGCGGCTGAAGGTCTCCGCACCAATCACCAGCGCACGGCGCTGCACGCCCGAGCGCAGCATCGCATCGGCAACCTGCACGGCATAGAGAAAGCCCGAGCAGACGGCGGCCACGTCGAACGCGACGCAGTCGTTGATGCCCAGCATCGCCTGGACCTTGGTGGCGGTGGCGGGGAAGGTCTGGTCCGGGGTGGCGGTCGCCAGCACGATCAGGTCGATGTCCTGCGCCGACAGCCCGGCGGCGGCGATCGCGGCCTTGGCGGCGTCGGCGGCCAGCGTCGCGGTCGTCTCCTCGGGGCCCGCAATATGGCGGAAGCGGATGCCGGTTCGCTCGACGATCCACTCGTCGGAGGTGTCGACTTGCCTCGCCAGTTCTTCGTTCGACACCCGCCGGGTTGGAAGTGCCGAACCCGTACCCTTGACGATCGAACGAATCATGCGGCGTCCTCGAAATTCAGGAGATCCTCGGCGATACGCCGGGTCAGGTCGGCGCGCACCATCTTGGCCGCATTGCCGATCGCGGTGGCGACGCCCAGTTCGTTGGCGCTGCCATGGCTTTTCACCACCACACCGTTCAGGCCCAGGAATACCGCGCCATTGTGGTTGTTGGGGTCGAGATGGTCGCGCAGCAGCTGGGTGGCCGGGCGCGAGATCAGGAAGCCGATCTTCGAGCGGGTCGAGGAGCGGAAGGCACGCTTCAGCAGGTCGCCGACGAAACGCGCCGTGCCCTCGGCGGTCTTGAGCGCGATGTTCCCGGCAAAGCCGTCGCACACGATCACGTCGACCTCACCACGGGCCAGCTGGTTGCCCTCGATAAAGCCGGTGAAGTTCAGCGGAAGGTGATTCTGGCCACGCAGCACGGCGGCGGCGTCGCGAATCTCGTCGGTGCCCTTCTGGTCCTCGGACCCGATGTTGAGCAGCGCGACGCGCGGATTGTCGAGTTCCAGCAGGACGCGGGCATAGGCCGCGCCCATCACGGCGAACTGGACGAGGTTGCGCGCATCGCACTCGGTATTGGCGCCGAGGTCGAGCATGACGACGTCATTGTCGCCCAGCGTCGGCAGCGGGGCCGCGAGGGCAGGCCGGTCGATGCCGGGCAGGGTGCGAAGCGACAGCTTGGCCATCGCCATCAGCGCGCCGGTATTTCCGGACGACACCATGGCGGCGGCGCGACGCTGCTTCACCAGGTCGATGGCGATGCCCATCGACGTGACGCGCGCACGCCGGATCGCCTGGCTCGGCTTTTCGCTCGAACCGACGATCTCGGGCGCGTGGACGATTTCGGACGCGGCGGACAGATTGGGATGGGACTTCAGCCCCTCCGCAATCTGCGCCTCGTCCCCGACCAGGAAGAACCGCATGCCCTCAAAGCGGCGTCGCGCGCGCGCAACACCGGCGAGCATCACGGCCAGCCCGTCGTCGCCGCCCATCGCATCGACGGCGATCCAGGCGTTATCGGCCATGGGTATCCTCTAACGGTCGTTCAGGTGAAGGTAGAGGGGATCAGCCCTCGACCGACACGACCTCACGGCCGTTGTAATGGCCGCAGGCGGTGCACAGGTTGTGCGGACGCTTCAGCTCGCCGCAGTTCGGGCATTCCTGGAATGCCGCGACCGTCAGCGAGTCGTGGCCACGGCGCATGCCGCGCTTGGAGGGCGAAGTCTTTCTCTTGGGGACGGCCATTGCGGCACCTTATCAATCGAACAATGGGTGGAATACGCCACGATCAGCACCCATTGCGCGCCCGGATCGACGACCCGGCCGCGTGAGCACCCAGCCGGACGCATCGCGAAGCCCCGCGCCTATAGCGAGTTTTGCCGATGTTGCAAGCATGGGCGCCAAATGGCACTCCCCGGCATCAGGCAATTTACAGGAAAGACGGCATTTATGGTCCTGCCGGTTACGCTCAGCATCGCGGCGGCGGCCGCCATCGTCAATTTGTGGCTCGCCTTGCGAATCGTGCTCGGGCGGGTCCGGGGCAAGGTGATGATCGGTGACGGCGGTGATTCGCGACTCGTGGCCGGAATGCGCGCCCAGGCGAACTTCGTCGAATATGCGCCCTTCGTCCTGATCCTGATGGGGTTGATCGAGTTGGGCGGCGGATCGGCCTTCTGGCTGTGGGTGCTGGGTGGCGCCTTCATCGTCGCGCGGATCGGCCATGGCTGGGGCATGATGCGGCCCGCGCCGAATATCGGTCGCGCGGGCGGTGCGATCGGCACCTGGGCCATCCTGGCGTTGCTCGCGGGATGGGGAATCGGGATCGTCTATGCGACTCAGGCCGTTCCAAGCCCTTCCACCACCGTCGTAAGGATCGACCGCTGATGATTCGCCTGCCCCTGATCGGTCTTGCGGCGCTGACCCTGACCGCCGCCGCGCCAGACCCCATTTCGCCGCAGCGGCTGTCCGCCGATGTGAAGACGCTGGCCTCCGATGCCTTCGAAGGCCGCGCCCCGGGCACGCCGGGCGAAGCGAAGACCGTCGACTGGCTGGTCGCGCAGTTCAAGGCGATGGGCCTGCAACCCGGCGGCCCGAACGGGCAATGGACGCAAGCCGTGCCGCTGATCCGCACCCAGATCGGGCAGGGGACGATGCAGGCGGGCGCGATGCCGCTGGTGCAGGGGCAGGGTGTCTATGTCTCGACCGTGCGGCCCGTCGACCGGGTGGCGATCAAGGACGCGCCGATGGTGTTCGTCGGTTACGGCGTCCACGCGCCCGAGCGCGGCTGGGACGACTTCAAGGGCGTCGACCTGAAGGGCAAGATCGCCGTCTTCCTGGTCAACGATCCCGATTTCGAGGCGGTGGCGGGCGACGATGCCAAGGGCAAGTTCGGCGACCGACGCATGACCTATTATGGTCGCTGGACCTATAAGTTCGAGGAAGCCGCGCGGCAGGGCGCGATCGGCGCGCTGATCGTCCACGACACGCCGGGGGCTGGCTATGGCTGGGCGACGGTGACGGCTCCGGCGGGCGAGAATTACGATATCGTCCGCGCCGATCCGACCTCGCGGGTGCTGCTCCAGGGCTGGCTGTCGGGTGAGGCGGCGAGCAAGCTGTTCGCCGCCGGAGGGCTGGACCTGGGCGAACAGCGCAAGGCCGCGCGTCGCGCCGATTTCCGGCCGGTGGAATTGAAGGGACAGGCCTTTTCCGCCGACCTGTCGGTGAAGACGGTGCGCGCGGAGAGCCGCAACGTGCTGGCCAAGCTGCCGGGCAAAACGCACCCCGATGAGGTCGTGATGTTCGGCGCGCATTGGGACGCCTATGGCAAGGGCGCGCCCGATTCGCAGGGCCGGGTGATCCGTCCCGGCGCCAATGACGACGCGCTGGGCGTCGCGGGCGTGCTGGAACTGGCGCGCGCGTTCAAGGCGGCGCCGCAGACCGACCGCAGCCTGGTCTTCGCGCTATGGACCGGCGAGGAGCGCGGGCTGCTGGGGTCGGAGACCTATGCGGTGAAGCCGGTCTATCCGCTGGCCAAGACGGTCGCGAACCTGACGCTCGACATCCTCCAGACGGCGGGACCGGCCAAGGACGTGATGCTGGTCGGTGACGGGCAGAACGATCTGGAAGACCGGCTGAAGGCCGCCGCCGCCGCGCAGGGCCGCACGGTGACGCCCGAAGCGCTGCCCGAGCGGGGGCTCTTCTATCGCGCCGATCACTTCTCGGTCGCGCGGCGCGGCGTGCCGACGCTGCTGCTGATGGCGATCAGCGGCGCGCCCGATCTGGTCGCGGGCGGGCGTCCGGCGGGGCAGAAGTGGCTGGACGACTATATGCGCTGTTACCACCAGACCTGCGACGCGTGGGACGCGAGGTGGGACCTGCGCGGGGCGGCGGCGGATGTTGGGCTGCTGTACGGAATCGGGCGCGACCTGGCGTCGTCCCGCGATTGGCCGGAATGGCGCGCGGGTTCCGAGTTCAAGGCGATTCGTAGCGAGAGTGCGGCGGAACGTAGGTGATTCCCTTGGCCTTCGACTGCGCTCAGGCTGAACGGAGGGAGGGAAAGGAGCTTGCCCTCAAATTCCGTTCAGGCTGGGCGAAGTCGAAGCCAACGCCCCCAACCTCACCCCAAACCCAGAACCCGATCCGCCACGAACGCATTGCTCTGCCGCTCATGCCCGAAGGTGCTGGGCTGGCCGTGCCCCGGAATGAAGGCGGTCTCGTTCCCCAGCGGCCACAGCTTCTCGACGATCGAGCGGATCAGCGTGTTGTGATCCCCGCCCGGCAGGTCGGAGCGCCCGACCGAGCCCTGGAACAGCACGTCGCCGACCAGCGCGAATTTCGAGGGCGCATGGTGGAAGATGACATGGCCGCGCGTATGACCCGGTGTCTCGTAGACATCCAGGGTCAGATCGCCGATCGTCACCGTGTCGCCTTCGGACAGCCAGCGCGTCGGCTCCAGCACCTGCGCCGGAATACCATAGGCCTGACCGTCTTCATCCAGCCGCGCCAGCCAGAAACGATCCTCTTCCTGCGGCCCCTCGACCGGCACCGACAAGGCATCGGCCAGCGCCTTGGCCCCGCCCGCATGATCGATATGGCCATGGGTCAGCAGGATCTTCTCGACCGTCACGCCGGTCTTGGCGATGGCGTCATGGATGCGCGGCAGGTCGCCGCCCGGATCGACCACCGCGGCCTTCATCGTCGCGATGCACCACACGATCGAGCAATTCTGCTGCAGCGGGGTGACGGGCACGATGGCGGCGCGCAGCGGAGGGTTTTGAGAGGCAGTCGTCATGACCCGGCGATAAGGGCTGTGACGGCCGGGGCCAATCGATACTTGCATGTGGCCCCACGCGCCGTGCATGGATCGTCATTCCATGTCACGGCCCATCCCTCCTTTCGTCCTGCTCGACGATGCCCGTGACGGGGGAGCAGCAGCGCGTCTCTACACACGGCCGGTCGGCATCGTCACCGCGCAGCGGATCGACGAGGTTCCGGCGGCGCTCGATGCCTTGCGTGCCGCCAGGGGACGCGGGCTCGAGGCGGTCGGATATCTGGCCTATGAGGCGGGTGCGGCGTTCGAGCCGGGCGTGCGCGCCCGCGCGATCGCCCACGCAACTGATGGCCCGCTTTTGTGGTTCGGCCTGTTCGAGGGGTATGAGACGGTCGATCCCGACGCGCTGCTCCCCGATCCGGCGGGCGGCTGGGTCGGCGATATGGTGCCCGAGCTGGACGCCACCCGCCATGCCGAGCAGTTCGCGGCGGTCCAGGCACTGATCGCGGCGGGCGACCTGTATCAGGTCAACCAGACCTTTCGCGCGACCGCGCCGGTGCTGGGCGATCCGCTGGCGCTGTATGCGGGCCTGCGCGCCCGGTCGCGGGCGGGCTGGGGCGCGGTGGTCGCGACCGGGGACGCGACGATCTTGTCGCTGTCGCCCGAGCTGTTCTTTGCGCTGGACGGGGGGAAACTGACCGCTCGGCCGATGAAGGGCACCGCGCGGCGCGAGGACGATCCCGCCGCCGATGCGCGTGCGGCAAAAGCCCTGCACGACGATCCCAAGCAGCGCGCCGAAAATCTGATGATCGTCGACCTGATGCGCAACGACCTGTCGCGGGTCGCGCGGGCAGGCAGCGTCGCGGTCCCCGAGTTGTTCGCGGTCGAACCCTATCCGACGGTGCATCAGATGGTGTCGACCGTCACCGCCGACCTGGCCGAGGGGCGCGATGCGCTGGACGTGCTGGCGGCGATCTTCCCCTGCGGGTCGATCACCGGCGCGCCCAAGATCCGCGCGATGCAGGCGATCACCGAGATCGAGGATTCGCCGCGCGGCCTTTATACCGGCGCGATCGGGCGGCTCGACGCGAATGGCGATGCAATGTTCAACGTCGCGATCCGCACGCTCGTCTGGCCCGAAGGCGCTGCCCACGCGACGCTGGGTATCGGCTCGGGCGTGGTCGCCGACTCGGTGGCGGCGGACGAATGGGACGAGTGTCTGGCCAAGGCGGCATTCCTAGCCGGGGGGCGTCCCGATTTCGACCTGATCGAGACCATGGCCTTCGACCCGATCGAGGGCATCCAGCATCTGGAAGCACATCTGGCGCGGATGAAGGCGAGTGCCGGTGCGCTGGGCTTCACCTTCAACCGGCATGATGCGCGTAACGAGTTGCAGGCGGCGACCTTCCGTCTGCGCGATGCGCGGCGCGTCCGGCTGCTGCTCGCGCGCAGCGGCGCATTGGTGGTCGAGGTCGGCCTCGCGCCCGCGCGCTTCGACGGCGTGATGCCGGTGCGGGTCGTGCCGCTGCCCGTCGCGCCGCTCGACCTGCGGCTGCGGCACAAAACCAGCGCACGCGGCTTTTACGATGCCGCGCGCCATGCCGCGGAGACCGGCGAGGTGGTGTTCGAAACCCCCGACGGCCTGCTGACCGAGGGCAGCTATACCTCGCTGTTCGTGCCGCGCGGGGATGTCCTGGTGACGCCGCCGCTGACGCTGGGGCTGCTACCCGGCGTGCTGCGCGGCCATTTGATCGAGACGGGGCGGGCGATCGAAGGAAAGCTCACCCGCGCCGACCTTCGGGACGGATTCTTGCTTGGCAATGCGCTTCGCGGATTGTTTCGTGCGGAGATGGTTGCGGATTGAGGGGGTGGCGGGCTAAGGCGCGCCCGCAATCTCCTGTCGCAAAGGTTCCGTTTCATGCAGCCCTCCGCCGCGCTCGGCCGTATCAGCCCGTCCCCCACGCTCGCCATCACCAGCCGCGTGATGGAGCTGAAGCGCGCCGGTGTCGACGTGATCGGGCTGGGGGCGGGTGAGCCCGATTTCGACACGCCGGACTTCGTGAAAGAGGCCGCGATCCAGGCGATCCGCGACGGCAAGACCAAATATACCAATGTCGACGGCACGCCCGAGCTGAAGGCGGCGATCGCGGCCAAGTTCGCGCGCGACAACGGCCTGACCTACAAGGCCGATCAGATCAGCGTGAATGTCGGCGGCAAGCACACCCTGTTCAACGCGATGGTCGCGACGATCGACGCAGGGGACGAGGTGGTGATCCCGGCGCCTTACTGGGTCAGCTATCCCGATGTCGTCCAGTTCGCGGGCGGCGTGCCGGTGATCGTGAAGGCCGGGCCGGAACAGGGTTACAAGCTGACCCCCGAGGCGCTCGACGCGGCGATCACGCCGAAGACCAAGTGGGTCATCCTCAACTCGCCGTCCAACCCGACGGGCGCGGGCTACACCGCCGACGAGCTGAAGGCGCTGGGCGAGGTGATCCTGCGCCACCCGCATGTCTGGGTCTTCGCCGACGATATGTACGAGCATATCGTCTATGACGGCTTCCGCTTCGCGACCATCGCGCAGGTCTGCCCGGACCTGTACGAGCGCACGCTGACCGTGAACGGCTGCTCCAAGGCCTATGCGATGACCGGCTGGCGCATCGGCTATGCGGGCGGCGCGCCCTGGCTCATCAAGGCGATCGCCAAGCTCCAGTCGCAGTCGACGTCCAACCCCTGTTCGGTGGCGCAGGCGGCGGCGACCGCCGCGCTGACCGGCGACCAGAGCTTCCTGGCGGAGCGGAACCAGGCCTTCCAGGCGCGGCGCGACATGGTGGTGTCGATGCTGAACGAGATCGACGGCATGACCTGCCCGACGCCGGAGGGCGCCTTCTATGTCTATCCGTCATTCGCACCGCTGATCGGCAAGACCACGCCGTCTGGCCGTCTGATCGACAGCGACGAGGCCTTTGTCGGCTATCTGCTCGACGACGCCAAGGTCGCGGCGGTGCAGGGTGCGGCCTTCGGCCTCTCGCCCGCGATGCGAATCAGCTATGCGACCTCCGACGCGCTGCTGCGCGAGGCGTGCACGCGCATCCAGACGGCCTGCGCCGCCCTGAAATAATGGGCCGCTGCTGCGGCGCGAAAGCCAGTCGATCCGGCCAACATACCGGATCGACTGGCTTTTTCATGGGCTTATATGCGCCGCAGCAATATGGCTTAACTGTGGCATGAACGACACGTCCACGTGCCGTTAATGCAGCTTTTCTATAAACGCCATTGTCGGAACGGCGTCGATCGACCAGATGGCGCCCGGATGATCGCTGACCCGACCGGGGAGCGACCCGTTTAGACAGGTGAAGTGAACGATGCGTGCCCTCCTCAAGTCCAGCTTCGTATGGCAGTTCGCCGGCGGATTTGCGCTTGGCGCCCTGGGTCTCGTGGTCCTTCACCCGGCGGAAGCACCCAGCCGTTACGGTTCGGCTCCGGTCGAGGCGGTTCGCTAAAGGGTTCCCCGGCGGGGGGATTCCCGTGGCCTTCGACTTCGCTCAGGCTGAACGGAGCGGAGGGAGGAAAGGCTTTCAAAAGCAGCCGTTCAGGCTGAGCCCTTCGGCTGGCTGGCAAGCCAGCCGCTCAGGATAAACTTCGGCGCGCAGCGTCGAAGTCGAAGCCCACGCTTCAGCATTCGCCCCTAGCCGAACTCCAAAAACACCCCATATCCCAACGATGCGTAACACCCTCTGCATCGCCATGGCCGCGACCGCATTCGGAGCGGTCGCCTTGTCCTCGCTTCCCGCCAGCGCCGAGCGCGCCGTGCCGTTGCCCAGGGCGACGGTCGACGTACCCGCGACGCCCCGCCCTCAGGTGGCCGTGCTCGCTGGCGGCTGTTTCTGGGGCATGGAAGCGGTGTTTCAGCGGGTGAAGGGCGTGCGCTCGGTGACGGCGGGTTATGCGGGCGGTCGCCGCGAGGATGCGAATTACGCCGCCGTCTCCACCGAGCGAACCGGCCATGCCGAGGCGATCCGCATCACCTATGATCCCACGAAGCTGTCCTACGCCACGTTGCTGCGTGTCTATTTCGCGATCGCGCACGACCCGACCCAGGTTGGCGGCCAGGGGCCCGATCGCGGCCCCAGCTATCGCTCGGCGATCTTCGCCCAGTCGCCCGAACAGGCCAAGGTGGCGCGCGACTATATCGCCCAGCTGACCCGCGCCCATGCCTTTCCCAAGCCGATCACCACCCGGATCGAGCAGGGCGGCTTCTTCCCGGCCGAGGCCGAGCATCAGGACTTTTACGACCGCAACCCGATGCACCCCTATATCGTGCGCTGGGACAAGCCCAAGGTCGCGGGCTTCCGGGCGGGCTTCCCCGATCTGGCGCGGGCCGGATGAGCTAAAGAATATTCCTCCCCTGCAAGGGGAGGTGGCGCGCACCGCGCGTCGGAGGGGTGTCACCCTATCGAGAGCGGGACACCCCTCCGTCAGGCTTCGCCCTGCCACCTGCTCTTGCAGGGGAGGAAATCGGATCATGCACTCCGCGTCAGCGACAGGAACACGTCCTCCAGATCGGCTTCCTTGGTCGAGACGTCGACGATGCCGTATCCGTCCGCCTGGACCGCCGCGAGCACCTGGCCGGCATTCACCCTGTCCTTGGCATAGGTGATTTCCAGCGTCCGGCCGCCCTTCAGCACGATCTTGCCGAAGCTGGCATGGTCGGGGACCGAGGCGACATCGCGGTCGACGGTCACCGCGACGATCTTTTCCTGCGCCTTGCCGACCAGTTCGCGGGTCGGCTCATTGGCGACCAGGCGACCATGGTTGATGATCGCGATCCGGTCGCACAGCTCCTCGGCTTCCTCCAGATAGTGCGTCGTCAGTACCACCGTGACGCCCTGTTCGTTCAACTGGCGGACATAGGCCCAGAGCTGCTGGCGAAGCTCGATATCGACGCCCGCGGTCGGCTCGTCGAGCACCAGCACGGGCGGCGAATGGACCATCGCCTTGGCGACCATCAGGCGGCGCTTCATGCCGCCCGACAGGGTGCGCGAATAGGCGTTCGCCTTGTCCTCCAGATGCACCGCGCGCAGCAGTTCCATCGAACGCCGCTGCGCCTTGGGCACGCCATAGAGGCCGCCCTGGATCTCCAGCGTCTCCAGCGGCGTGAAAAAGGGGTCGAACAGGATCTCCTGGTTGACGATGCCGATCGACGCCTTGGCGTTGCGCGGATGCTGGTCGATGTCGAAGCCCCAGATCGACGCCGATCCTTCGGTCTTCATGACGAGGCCCGCCAAGATGTTGATCAGCGTCGACTTGCCCGCGCCGTTCGGCCCCAGCAGGCCGAAAATCTGCCCGCGCGGCACGTCGAAACTGACCCCGTCGAGCGCGCGCTTGCCGCCCTGATAGGTCTTGGCGATACCCCGGATCGAGATGGCGGCTTCGGTGCTGGCGGTCATGGACCCCGAGATAGGCCCGCGAAGGGGACAGGCCAAGCCGGTTTTCGGGAATTGCGCAGGGCTACGCGCCTTGCTATCGCGCGGGACTATGTTGCCGCCGCCCGAAACCACCCGCGTCACCCAGACCCGCGTCGCTTGCGACGGTGCCACCGACATCCCCGGCGGCGCCGCCCTCGGCCATCCGCGCGTGTGGTTGCAGATCGACGAGACCGGCTATGTCGATTGCGGATACTGCGATCGCCGCTTCGTGCTGATCGGCGGCGCGGCGGACGGTGCGGATCAGGCGGCGTTGCACGACCATGGCGATGGTGCTGGGCGCTAACCCTTCACGCGAATGAGACTCACGCCCCTCCCGTAAACGGGAGGGGATGGGGGAGGGCAGGCCACAGGCGATGGTCTCGGTGAGACTCCATGCCCTCCCCCGACCCCTCCCGCCTGCGGGAGGGGAGAAGACGTGGCGAGGCGCATAGTTTTAAAGCGGTGAGGGATGCCCTATATCCCCGAGATGACCGCCACCGACCCCCGCTCGTTCCTCTACCGCGACACGCTGGACCCCGACGCCGCGCTGCGCCTGACCGCCAGCGCCCTGTCGCGCGCCGATGATGGCGAACTCTACCTGCAATATAAGCGCTCCGAGGCATTCGGCTTTGACGACGGGCGGCTGAAGACAGCCAGCTACGACACGCACTCCGGCTTTGGCCTGCGCGCGGTGTCGGGCGAGATGACGGCCTTTGCGCATGCCAACGAATTGTCCGAGGCCGCGATCCAGCGCGCCGCGCAGACCATGGCGCTGATCGATCCGGCCAAGGGCGCCGCCGCCCCGCCGCCGCAGGGGACCAACCGGCATCTCTATACCGCGACCGATCCGCTCGACCTGATCCCCTTTGCCGAGAAGGTGTTGCTTTGCCAGACGATCGACGCCGCCGCGCGCGCGCGCGATCCGCGCGTGGTGCAGGTGTCGGTCGGCCTGTCGGGTAGCTGGAGCGTGGTCGAGATCGTCCGCGCCGACGGCTTCGTCGCCACCGATGTCCGCCCGCTCGTCCGACTGAACATCTCGATCGTGGTCGAGCAGAATGGGCGGCGCGAGACGGGCAGCTTCGGCATCGGTGGGCGTTACCTCTACGACCGGCTGGTCGCGCGCGAGACGTGGGAGCGCGGCATCGACGTCGCGCTCCAACAGGCGCTGGTCAATCTCGACTCGGTGGCGGCCCCTGCGGGCGAGATGACCGTGCTGCTGGGGCCGGGCTGGCCGGGCGTGCTGCTGCATGAGGCGATCGGTCACGGGCTTGAGGGGGACTTCAACCGCAAGGGCACTTCGGCCTTTTCGGGCCGCATCGGCGAGCGGGTCGCGGCGCCCGGCGTCACGGTGGTCGATGACGGCAGCCTTGCCGACCGGCGCGGTTCGCTGTCGATCGACGACGAAGGCACGCCGACGCGCGAGGTCGTGCTGATCGAGGATGGTATCCTCAAGGGCTATATGCAGGACCGTTTGAACGCGCGGCTGATGGGCGTCGCGCCGACCGGCAATGGCCGCCGCGAGAGCTTTGCCCACGCGCCGATGCCGCGCATGACCAACACCTTCATGAAGGGCGGTCAGGACGATCCCGCCGAACTGTTGTCGCGGGTTAAGAACGGCATCTTCGCCAAGTCGTTCGGCGGCGGGCAGGTCGACATCGTGTCGGGCAAGTTCGTCTTCTCCTGCACCGAGGCCTATCGGATCGAGAACGGCAAGCTGGGCGCGCCGATCAAGGGCGCGACGCTGATCGGCGACGGGCCGAGCGTGCTGACCAAGGTGACGGGGATCGGCAACGACTTCGCGCTCGACGAGGGCATCGGCGTGTGCGGCAAGGGCGGGCAGAGCGTGCCTGCCGGTGTGGGTCAGCCGACGCTGCTGGTCGAGGGGCTGACCGTCGGCGGGACGGCGCTGGCGGCGTAAAAATCCTCCCCGGCACGGGGAGGGGGACCGCCGCGAAGCGGTGGTGGAGGGGAGCGGCCGCAAAGGACGTCCGGTGCGGCACGCCCCCTCCGTCAGCGCTGCGTGCTGCCACCTCCCCTTGCAGGGGAGGAAAGAGGTTTGCCCGAAAATTGGGCATATCCGCCCGAATGCCCAAAAATTGATGCAGAGTGCCGCGTGACTCATGCCGCGCCGCACCATCCTAACCCCGTAAAATTCACAAAAACGTAAACTGGCACACCCCTTGCGATGCTTTTCCCCGAGTATCGCAAAGGGGGCGTAGGTGAAGCTGATCATCGCTATCATCAAGCCGTTCAAGCTGGACGAGGTGCGCGAAGCGCTCACCACGCTCGGCGTGGCGGGTATGACGGTCACCGAGGTGAAGGGGTTCGGGCGGCAGAAGGGCCAGACCGAAATCTATCGTGGGGCCGAATACAGCACCAACATGGTGCCCAAGATCAAGATCGAGGTCGTCTGCGCGTCCGAGATCGCCGACCGCGTCGTCGAATCGATCCAGTCCGCCGCCAACACCGGCGCGATCGGCGACGGCAAGATCTTCATGCTCGATGTCGGCCAGGCCGTGCGGATCCGCACCGGCGAGACCGATGAATCGGCGCTCTGAGCAAGGGGGGATTTCGATGAAGCACATCACCAAGATGGCGAGCGGTGCGGCGGGCCTGGGCCTGGCGCTGTTCGTCGCGCTGCCCGCCTGGGCGCAGGATGCCGCCGCGCTCCAGTCGCCCGCCACCGCCGCGCCCGCCGCGACGGTGAACAAGGGCGACACCGCCTGGATGCTCACCTCGACCGTGCTGGTCATGATGATGATCCTGCCGGGCCTGGCGCTGTTCTATGGCGGTCTGACCCGCGCGAAGAACATGCTGTCCACCATGACGCAGATCGGCGCGGCCGCGTGCCTCGCGATGCTGATCTGGGTGATGTACGGCTATAGCCTGGCCTTCGGGCCGGACGTGTCGGGGGGCGCGTCCAACTTCATCTCCGGGCTGGGCAAGGCGTTCCTGAAGGGCGTCACGCCCGCCAGCCAGGCGGCGACCTTCACCGCGGGCGTCGAGATTCCCGAATATGTCTTCATCTGTTTCCAGATGACCTTCGCCGCGATTACCGCCGCGTTGGTGCTGGGCTCGGTCGTCGAGCGGATGAAGTTCTCGGCGGTCATGGCCTTCACCGCGGTTTGGCTGACCATCGTCTATTTCCCGATCGCGCACATGGTGTGGGCGTCCTCGGGCCTGTTCTTCAAGGCGGGCGCGCTCGATTTCGCGGGCGGCACCGTGGTGCACATCAACGCCGGTGTCTCGGCGCTGGTCGCAGCACTCATCCTGGGCAAGCGCATGGGCTATCCGACGACCCCGATGCCGCCGCACTCGCTGACGCTGACGGGCGTGGGCACCGGCCTGCTCTGGGTGGGTTGGTTCGGCTTCAACGCCGGTTCGGCGCTGGAGGCCAATGGCTCGGCGGGTCTGGCGATGATCAACACCTTCGTCGCGACCGCCGCCGGTGGCCTGGTCTGGATGCTGGCCGAGCGGGTTGCGGGCCACAAGGGTTCGGCGCTGGGCTTCTGCTCGGGCATCGTTGCCGGGCTGGTCGCGGTCACCCCGGCGGCGGGCAATTCGGGCCCGTTCGGTGCGATCGTGCTGGGCGCCATCGCCAGCGTGGTCTGCTTCTATGCGGTGTCCGTCCTGAAGCCCAAGCTCGGCTATGACGATGCGCTCGACGCCTTCGGGGTTCATGGCATCGGCGGTATGATCGGCGCGATCGGCACCGCGGTGGTCTATGCCCCGTCGCTGGGTGGCCCGGGTGCGGCGGACTATGCCATCGGCTCGAAGCTGCTGGTCCAGCTCGGTGCGGTCGCCACCACGATCGTCTGGGCCACCATCGGCACCGTCATCGCGATGTTCGTCGCCAAGGCCTTGACCGGCCTGCGGGTCTCGAAGGAAGTCGAGCAGGAAGGCCTCGACCTCGGCGAGCACGGCGAGCGCGCCTACAACTGATCGGGAGCGGGGGGCGCCAAGAACCCTCGCACCCCACGACGTTCCTCCTGCGGACGACCTAAGCCCGGTGCGGCAACGCACCGGGCCTTTTTTTTGTGGGTGGGAGGGAAGGGCCAGTCTCCGTTTAGAGCATGATGACATGAGATGAACTCACCCCTCCCCTTCAGGGGAGGGGCCGGGGGTGGGGCGCCTCCGCAAGCGTGCAGCCCGTGGCGAGGCCCCACCCCAACCCCTCCCCTGAAGGGGAGGGGCTCGCCTTGGCTCAACGCAACGTCATCACGGTCTAGTGGGAGATGAAGCACCCACCTCCGTTCAGCCCGAGCGAAGTCGAAGGCCATGGGGCTCACATGGCGGCAACGCGCTGGGCGTGCACTTCGACTTCACTCAGTGCGAACGGAGGTGGGGGATAGGCGGAGCAGAGGTTGGGGAAGGTTGGTGATCGGGAGGGCGCGCGCCCCTTACCGCCCCTTCGGCCCGGCGACCGGACCCGCCGCCTGCGCCTGCGCCGCGCGGGCCGCTTCATATTCGTCGAAGGTGCGCGACAGCAGCGCCTGCGCCTCGGCTTCGGTCACCTTGCCGTCCTTGTTGGCATCGGCCTTGTCGAACCACAGGTCGGTCAGGCGCTGGGCATGGACAGGGTCGATCTGCTTCTTGCCGTTGCCCATCTTCATGATCGCGGCCTTCACCTCGGCCTTGGTCAGCACGCCGTCGTGATTGGTGTCGCGCGCCTTGAACTCGCGCGAGAATTTGGCGGCGGCCGAGGCGCGGGTGTCCTGCTGCGCCAGCGCGGGCACGGACAGCGTGGCGGCGATCAGACCGGCAATCGCACCGGCGACGGGGAAACGGGTCATGCACGAGACTCCAGAACGGGACATCACGGCTGCTCCTGACGGTCTTTGGCTGTCCGCGCAATGAACGAGTAGGGGAACAAGCCGAACCCGAGGTTGCGTAGGAGGGCCGCAGCGCATAGGGCGCGAGGCAAATCCATCCCCTATCCTTGAAGGACTTTGCCGTGAGCGAAGATATCAAGCGCGTCGTCCTCGCCTATTCGGGCGGCCTCGACACCAGCGTCATCCTCAAGTGGCTGCAGCAGCATTATGGCTGCGAGGTCGTGACCTTCACCGCCGATCTGGGCCAGGGCGAAGAGCTGGAGCCCGCGCGCAAGAAGGCCGAGATGGCGGGCGTGAAGCCCGAACACATCTTCATCGACGATCTGCGCGAGGAGTTCGTCAAGGATTACGTGTTCCCGATGATGCGCGCCAACGCGCTGTACGAGGGGCTGTACCTGCTCGGCACCTCGATCGCGCGGCCGCTGATCGCCAAGCGCCAGATCGAGATCGCCAAGATGGTCAACGCCGACGCGGTCAGCCACGGCGCGACCGGCAAGGGCAACGACCAGGTCCGCTTCGAGCTCGGCTATTACGCGCTGAACCCGGACATCAAGGTCATCGCACCGTGGCGCGAATGGGACCTGACCAGCCGCACCAAGCTGATCGAGTTCGCCGAGGCGCACCAGATCCCGGTGTCGAAGGACAAGCGCGGCGAGGCGCCCTTCTCGACCGACGCGAACCTGCTGCACACCTCGTCCGAGGGCAAGGTGCTGGAGGATCCGTGGGATGAGGTCCCCGATTACGTCTATTCGCGTACCGTCAATCCGGAAGACGCGCCGGACCAGCCCGAGACGATCACCATCGATTTCGAGCGCGGCGACGGCGTGGCGCTGAACGGCGAGGCGTGCTCGCCCGCGACCCTGCTGACCAAGCTCAACGAGCTGGGCCGCAAGCACGGCATCGGCCGCCTCGACCTGGTCGAGAACCGCTTTGTCGGCATGAAGAGCCGCGGCATGTACGAGACGCCGGGCGGCACCATCTATGCGCTGGCGCATCGCGGTATCGAGCAGATCACGCTCGACCGGGGTGCCGCGCATCTGAAGGACGAACTGGCGCCGCGCTATGCCGAGCTGGTCTATAACGGCTTCTGGTTCTCGCCCGAGCGCGAGATGCTGCAGGCCGCCGTCAACTACAGCCAGGAGAAGGTGACCGGCACCGTCCGCCTGAAACTGTACAAGGGCCAGGCGATCGTGACGGGCCGCAAGTCGCCCTATTCGCTCTATTCGGAAAAGGTCGTCACCTTCGAGGACGATCAGGGCGCCTATGACCAGCGCGACGCGGCGGGCTTCATCAAGCTCAACGCGCTGCGCCTGCGCCTGCTGGGCCGTCGCGACCAGATCTGATCCGGGTTCGGAACGGAAGGGGGGCGGATGGGGGGACCTGTCCGCCCCTTTTTTGTGGCTGGAATCCCGGACGAAGCGGGTGACCCATTCCCCACATCCGTTCACGCTGAGCGATGTCGAAGCGCACGCCCCGTCGCTCAGGCAAAGTGTGGCCTTCGACTTCGCTCAGGCTGAACGGAGGGCGGGACGGGCGAACACCGTCGCCGAACCCCCAACAACTCGCCGCACGGCAACGCGCGTTCGTCTTGTCCAAGCCCCCTTCGATCCGCTAGGCCGACCGGCATGAATGGGGGAAAGCTCAACTGGTGGCAGACGCGGTGGTTCGTTGCGGCGATGGCGCTGCTCGCCGCCGTGCCGCTGCTCTGGCCCACCGTGCCGCCGCTGGTCGACCTGCCGGGGCACATGGGGCGCTACCGCGTCCAGCTGGAATATGCGCATCAGCCCTGGCTGGCGCAGTGGTATCGCTTCGAATGGCAGATGATCGGCAATCTGGGCATCGACCTGCTGATCGAGCCGCTGGCGCCGATCTTCGGGCTCGAACTCGCGGTCAAGCTGATCGTCATCGCGATCCCGGTCCTGACCGTCACCGGCCTGCTGTGGATCGCGCGCGAGGTGCAGGGGCGGATTCCGGCGACCGCGCTGTTCGCGCTGCCGCTGGCCTATAGCTATCCCTTCCAATTCGGTTTCGTGAACTTCGCGCTGGCGATGGCGCTGGCGTTGAACCTGTTCGCGCTGTGGCTGCGCATGGGGCGGCTGGGGGCGGTCAAGGCGCGGGCGATCCTGTTCGTGCCGCTGTCCTGCATCCTGTGGGTCGCACATACCTTCGGCTGGGGCGTGCTGGGCGTTCTGGCCTTCTCCGCCGAGCTGATCCGCCAGCACGACATCCGCCGCGCCAAGGGCGCGCACGGGGTGCGCGGCTGGGCCGAGTCGGCCTTCCATGCCGGGCTGGGCTGTATCCCGCTGGCGCTGCCCATGGTCCTGATGGTGCTGTGGCGTTCGGGCGCGGACGTGACCGGCAAGACCGGCGACTGGTTCAACTGGCGCTGGAAGATCAACTGGGTGACGATGGTGCTGCGCGATCGCTGGATGGCGTTCGACCTCGCCTCGGTCACGGTGCTGTTCCTCGTCCTGCTCAAGGGCGTGCGCGACGAGCGGGTCGAATATTCGCGCAATCTGGTGCTGTCGGCGGCGTTCCTGTTCGTCGTCTATCTGCTGCTGCCGCGCGTCGTCTTCGGCTCGGCCTATGCCGATATGCGGCTGGCCCCCTATGTGCTGGCCATCGCGCTGATCGCGCTGCGTCCCCGGCGCGGGCTGTCGCTGCGGGGTGCTTCGACGCTGGCGATCGTGGGACTGCTGTTCTTCGTCGTGCGGATCGGCGCGACCACGGTCAGCTATGTGATGTACAGCAACGACTATGACCGGGTGCTGAGCGCGCTCGACCATGTCCCGCCGCGCGCGCGGTTGCTGACCTTTGTGGGGCGCCAATATTGCGCCGACGTCTGGCCGTCGAGCCGGTTGGAGCATGTCGCGGGCCTCGCACTGGAGCGCAAGCTCGCCTACGCCAATGACCAATGGTCGATGGCGGGCGGACAGCTGCTGACCGTGCGCTACGCCCCCGCCAAGCGGTTCGCGCACGACCCGTCGGAGATCGTGACCCAGCGGCGCTGTCGCGGGCAATGGTGGCGGCCGGTCGACACCGCGTTGAAGCTGCTGCCGCGCGATGCGTTCGACTATGTCTGGCTGGTCCATGCGCCGCGCTATGACGAGGCGTTGACGCGCGGCCTGACGCCGATCTGGCGCGAGGGCGACAGCGTGCTCTATCGGATCGACGATCGCCGCCCGATCATCGACCCGGCGGCATACGAACTGCTCAGCCGTCCCTCGCCCGATGAGGACAAGCGGGCACCCGCGCGGCGCAAGGCGACGCCCGACAAGGACGACAGTTAAAACATGAAACGCTCCCCTCCCCTGAAGGGGAGGGGCGTGCCTTGATCGAAGGCAATTTCATCCTGCCCGACGTCTCACCCCCGGCGGAAGGGGGTCAACTCGCCCAGATATTCGCTTTCCGCCTCGATCGCCTGACGTTCGCGTTCCACGAATTCGGCGACGGCGCGGCGGAAGGCGGGGTGGGGGATGTAATGCGCCGACCAGGTCGGCACGGGGGCGTATCCGCGCGCCAGCTTGTGCTCGCCCTGCGCCCCCGCCTCGACCGTCGACAGCCCGCGCGCGATGGCGGCGTCGATCGCCTGATAATAGCAGAGTTCGAAATGGAGGAAGGGCACCTCCTCGACCGCACCCCAATAGCGGCCATAGAGCGTGTCCTCGCCGATCAGGTTGAGCGCGCCCGCGATCGGCACCCCGTCGCGTTCCGCCAGGATCAGCAGCACCTTGTCGCCCAGTCGCTCACCGATCCGGTCGAAGGCGGCGCGGGTCAGATAGGGCTGGCCCCATTTGCGGCTGCCCGTATCCTGATAGAAGATCCAGAAGGCGTCCCAATGCTCGGGGCGGATCTGATTGCCGGTCAGGTGGCGGATAGTCAGCCCCTCGACGGCGGCGGCGCGCTCCTTGCGGATCGCCTTGCGCTTTCGGCTGGCGAGCGCGTCCAGAAAGTCGTTGAAGCTGCGATAGCCGTCATTGCGCCAGTGAAACTGTACGCCTTCGCGGATCAGCCAGCCCGCCGCCTCGAAATAG
This sequence comes from Sphingomonas sp. 77B, assembly GCF_056497825.1. NCBI lineage: Bacteria > Pseudomonadati > Pseudomonadota > Alphaproteobacteria > Sphingomonadales > Sphingomonadaceae > Sphingomonas > Sphingomonas sp. 77B. The sequence continues at coordinate 2,100,700 of NZ_JBWMBY010000001.1, read as the reverse complement.
GGCAGCTGATCGGGGGCGACGAAGGTGACATGCGCGGAGGACAGCTCGTTCTGGTCGGTCACCGCCTCGATCGCGGCGATCAGCGCGGGCGCAAGCGCGGGGTCGCGCAGCAGCAGCCGGGGACCGGGGACGGGCGAAAAGGGCGCGGCGATCTGGAGCTTGGGGTAATAGCGCCCGCCCGCCCGCTCCCAGGCATCGGCCCAGCCATGGTCGAAGACATATTCACCCTGGCTATGCGCCTTGAGATAGGCGGGCGCGATCGCGGCGGGCTGTCCGTCAGGGCCGTCGATGACGATCGGCGCGGGCGTCCAGCCGGAGCGGCCGCCGACGCTGTGCGACGTTTCCAGCGCGGTCAGGAAGGCGTGGGATATGAAGGGATTGGCCGTGCCTGCGCAGGCGTCCCACTGGTCGGGGGACAGGGCGGTTGCGCCGGACAGGATACGCGCGACGGCGGTAGTCATCGCTGGGGGATATGCGGTGTGGGGTGGGGTGGGACAAGGGGGCGGCGGTTCGCTTGTGGCGAGGGCCCTCCCCCATCCCCTCCCGCTTGCGGGAGGGGAGCGGCTCGAGGCCAGTGCTGGAGTCCCACGTCCGCAAAACAACACGCCCCTCCCGCAAGCGGGAGGGGATGGGGGAGGGCAGGCCACGAGCTATGCACTCACGGCCCGCACCCGATCACCCCAACTGGACGATCGCATCCACCTCGACCGCCGCGCCTAGCGGCAGCACCGGCACGCCGACCGCCGACCGCGCATGACGGCCTGCGTCGCCGAACAGCGACACCATCAGCTCCGACGCACCGTTCGCAACCTTGGGCTGGTCGGTGAAGTCGCCAGCCGAATTGACGAACACGCCCAGCTTCACGATGCGCTTCACGCGCGACAGGTCGCCGCCCAGATATTTCTTGATCTGCGCGACCAGCATCAGGCCGCACGCCTGCGCCGCCTTCTGCCCGTCTTCCAGCGAGACGCCCTCGCCCAGCCGCCCGGTGACGAGCTGGCCATCGATGAAGGGCAGCTGGCCCGAAATGTGGAGAAGCCCGCCCGCCTCGACGACGGGGACATAGGCGGCGACGGGGGCGGCAGCCTCCGGCAGGGTGAGGCCGAGCTGCTCGAGCGCGCGATCGATATGCGTGGTCATGGGGCGAGACATGGCGCGCCCGCCCCGTTCAGGTCAAGCCGTCGCGGGCAACCCCTCGGCGAAGCGGGCGGCGATCCAGGCCTGTGCCTGTCGCCAGTCGTCGATCCGGGCATGCGCCTCGGGCGCGGGGGCGACGTGCGGGGCCATTTCGGGTTCGGACACCATGTGCAGCCGGTGGACCTGCGGCGCCTGTTCGGCAACCGAGGCATGATGCTGGGCCAGATCGTCGACGAAGACGGTAACGGGGTTGCCATGCTCGGCGACCAGCTTGGCGACCGGCGCACCCTTGGGCCCCGTATTGCACTGGACCCGGTGATGAATGCCGAAGCGTGCCAGCTGCTCGATGCGGGGCGTGCGGCATTCCTCGATCAAGTTGGTCAGGATGACGATATCGGCCTGGTCCGCCAGCGCGGCCAGCGCCTCGGCGGCGTGCGGCACCAGCGTCTGGCGGTCCATCTGGCCAGGGAAGAATCCGTGCAGCAGGTCCCAGGCCTCCGCTTGCGTCGGGGCGGGGCCGCCGTCGCGCCTCGTCACCGCGCCGAAGAAATCATGACGGTCGAGCGCGAAGTCCATGTCATGCGCCTCGCCCAGCCAGTCGCGGAAATGGCGGACCATGTGGACGAGCACCTCGTCGCAGTCGCAGATCAGCAGCGGCTTCATACGGCCTCCAGCGTGCGACGCGCCGCGACCAGCGCCTCGGGGCGGACGCCCAGCGAATCGGCGCATTCGATCAGGTCGGCCTCATGCCCCTCCAGGAAGGACAGGATCGCGGCCAGCACGCCGGGCTCGCCCGCCCCGCCGCGCAGTTCCTCGACCGACAGCCCGGTCAGCGCCAGCAGCCGCTCGGCGCGCGACGGGCTTTGCAGCGTCCAGACGAGCGCCTGTAATGCCAGAGCCATTTCGGGCTCGATTGTATCCGGTCGGGGCATTGCCTATCGTGTCCGTCGTAATGGTGGAGACCGCGTGACAAGAAAGGTGCTCGTTGTCGAGGACAACGAACTCAATCTGAAACTCTTCTGCGACCTGTTGCGCGTGCACGGCTTCATCGCCGAGCCGGTGCGCGACGGGCGCGAAGCGGTGGCGCGCGCGCGGGAGGTGCAGCCCGACCTGATCATCATGGACATCCAGATGCCGCATGTGACCGGCTATGAGTTGATCCTGGAACTGAAGGCCGACGAGGAACTGCGCCGCATCCCGGTGATGGCGGTGACCGCCTATGCGGGCCGCGACGACGAAGACCGCATCCGCGCGGCGGGGGCGGATTCCTATGTGTCCAAGCCGATCAGCCTGATGCGGTTCATGGAGGCGGTGAACGCGTTGGTGTGAGGGGGGTAAGCCTTCCTTCCGTTCGCCTCGCTCCCCACCGTCCGTTCGCCTCGCTCCCCACCGTCCGTTCGCCGCGCCTCCCCACCTCCGTTCGCACTGAGCGAAGTCGAAGTGCACGCTCCGAACCTATGCCGCGAGCGTCGTCCCGTGGCCTTCGACTTCGCTCAGGCTGAACGGGGTTGTGGGATGAACCAAATGTCCACTTTGGGTGGTTAGCTGCCGTTCCATGGTTTGCGAAACGAGGCATACTTTTCAGGCGTCGACTGAGAGCGATAGCGCCCGCCGAGTCGAAAAGGTGGTAAGCGATCAATCAGCCTGACAAGTGCGCGGATCATCAAGCGATAGAACAGGAAATCGGCCAGCAGCAGCGCGACAATAACGGCTAAGCCGATTGCGTTTAACACTGTCATACTCAAGACTCCTGTCCCGCTACAACGCCTTTATACTGGTAGATCGCTACGACTGGAAATGGGCGTGAGCGGCCCGACGGCTATGGGTGGAAGACGATCATTCGACGGTCGGTCGAGGGCCGTAGTCATAGGCAAACCATTCTGCCGCTAAGTTAAGTCGCGTTGCATTCTTCCGCTGCCAATTCGCAAGGCATGCCAGGTCGCTTTTCCCTCTACCGGGTTGAGGATCTCCCGCATAGAACATCCGCGTGGTCCCGGGACGGACTTCAAGGCGCACCTCAACAATTCCGCAGCTCCGTGCCGCCCGCGCCGCTTTAACAATGCTTTCAAATGGTCCCTCCGCGAGGGGCAGCGGTGGCGAGTTGGCCATTGCTGGCGCGGCAATCACCAGAATGAGCCATTTCCACACTGACATGACAATATGCCTCCCTCGCTATGGAGCTATCATGCGGGCTGCGGTCGGAAGGGCAACGTTCGATTTTGGGCGATAGCGGACCCCGCCGCTCAATCCTCCGAATCGTCCTCCGCCGCCGCGGGCTTGCGCCCCTTGAACCCCTGCGCGACGACGAACCATTCCACCGAGCCCTTGCGGCTCGACGGCGGCTTGGCGTGCTTCACGGTGGCGAAGTGGCGTTTCATCTCGGCGACCAGCTGCGAATCGGCGCCGCCCGCGAACACCTTCGACACGAACACCCCGCCTGGCGACAGCACGTCGCAGGCAAAGGCGAAGGCCGTCTCGACCAGTCCCATGGTGCGCAGCGCGTCGGTCTGCGGATGGCCGACGGTGTTGGCCGCCATGTCCGACATGACCAGATCGGGCGCGCCGCCCAACGCCTCCATCAGCTTGCCTGGCGCGGCGTCGTCCATGAAGTCCATCTCGAAGATGGTGACGCCCTCGATCGGATCGACCGGCAACAGGTCGATACCGACCACGCTGGCGTTCGGCACCTTGCGCCGCACGACCTGGGCCCAGCCGCCCGGCGCAATGCCGAGGTCGATGATCCGCTTCTTGCCGCGCAGGAATCCGAACCGCTCGTCCAGCTCGATCAGCTTGTACGCCGCACGGCTGCGATACCCCTCCGCCTTGGCGCGGCGGACATAGGGGTCATTCAGCTGGCGCTCCAGCCAACGGGTCGACTGGGCGGTGCGCTTCCGCGCGGTGCGCACCCGCTGGTGCAGCCCTGCATTGCCTCTGCTCACGGTCTGGCGATTCCCATCAAACGGCGCAGGATTCCCTCGCGAATCCCACGGTCGGCGATCCCTAGCCGCTCGGCGGGCCAGAGGTCCAATATCGTCTCCAGGATGGCGCAGCCCGCCACCACCAGATCGGCGCGTTCGGGGCCGATGCACGCCACCTTGCCACGCGCGGCCAGGCTCTTGCGCGACAGGTCGGCGCTGATCTCGCGCATCGCGGCCGTGGGCACGATCAGCCCGTCGACGGCATTGCGGTCGTAATGGCTGAGCCCCAGATGGACGCTGCCCAGCGTCGTCACCGTGCCGCTGGTGCCCAGCAGCCGGGGCCGCTTAAGATTCTTCGGCAGGCGCGCGGCGAAATCGGCGAAGCTGTCCGCGACGATCCCGCGCATCCGGGCATAGGCGGCCAGTCGCCCGGCCTCACCCTCGCCGCCGCCCGCGCTCTCGGTCAGCGAGACGACGCCCCAGGGCGCCGAATGCCAGTCGAGGATGCGGGGGCTGGGCCCGCGCGTGTCGACCAGCACCAGCTCGGTCGAGCCGCCGCCGATGTCGAAGATCAGCGCGGGGTCCTCGCCCGGTTCGATCAGCGCGTGACAGCCGAGCACGGCCAGGCGCGCCTCTTCCTCGGCGGAGATGATGTCGAGATGGATGCCCGTCTCGGCCAGCGCGCGCGCGATGAAGGCGGGGCCGTTGGCGGCGCGGCGGCACGCTTCGGTGGCGACCGCGCGCGACAAAGTGACGTTGCGACGCTTCAGCTTGTCGGCGCAGACGCGCAACGCGGCGATGGTGCGGTCGATCGCGGCGTCGGACAGGCGGCCGGTCGTCGCCAGTCCCTCGCCCAACCGGACGATCCGCGAAAAGGCATCGACGACCGCAAAGCCGCCGCCCTGCGGCCGCGCGATCAGCAGGCGGCAATTGTTGGTGCCCAGGTCGAGCGCGGCATAGGCCTGCGCATCCGACCACCGGCCACGCTGGGGCCGGGGGGGTGCCGAACGGGCAGGGGGCTTGGCCTGCCGGTACGGCCTTCGGGTGGGAACATCCCCCATCGCCGTATCTCGCTTTATTCTGTTCTATCCGTCACGAACATGAGCGTTCGCCGGTGCTTGAAGCCCAAGGTAGCGAGTCGGCGCGTGCGCGACAAGACGCGCCGCCGCCCCCAGTGCGGAAATCGGTTGACACCAGTGATTCGGCCGCCTAGAGGCACGCCCCTGTTCGATGCCCCGTCGTCTAAAGGTAAGACCACGGACTCTGACTCCGTTAATTGAGGTTCGAATCCTCACGGGGCATCCAGATTTTCCTGACATCGCCGGTTTTTTGGGTCCGCTGGGCCGGGGCCTTCGTCGTCGGTTCCGTCCGGAACCGGGGCAGGCGCGGCGCGGTTGATAATGCCATGGTCGTGATCGGATGCCTGTTGCTGTTCATCCTGCCGCTGACCGGTCTGGTGATCGGTGGTTGGCTGGGCGGCCTGACGGTCGGCTTGTGGGCGGCGTTGGGCGGGTTGGTGATCGCTGTTGCGGCCTGTTCGCTTTCGATCGTCGCGTTGATGAAGGCCCGTCCTTCGCGCTGACGTCGGTGCGCTTTAGCCATACATATAGCGCCATGGGCCGTCAGCGGTAGAAGGATGACGGCCGCCCTTCTGAGGCTCTTCCAGGCTTGGGCCCATGAGCCGAATGTCGAATTTCCGTGCCAGACCAGCGGCAAAGGCGATGGACCGCGATCGGGATAAACTCTGACAATTGACGTTTGGTCCGGTGTCGCGCAGGGTGTCCGACACCGGCAACGAACGGAAAAACGGGGGAGAAGACTGGTGCGGCACGGGGCATATCGGACGGCACTGATAATCGGTGCAGCGCTGGCGGGACTGACGGTCGGTGGATCGGCGGGCGCTCAGGCCGTGACGGCGCAGTCGCAGACCATGCCGACCGCGCTGGATGCCTATGGCCACCCGCAGGCCGTTGCGCCCATCCCGGCGCAGGGCTTTGCCTATACCCGGTTGCGCAACGGCGTGCAGGTCCGGGTGGCGGGCGTGTCCAAGACGATCCTGTTCTACGGTCCCTCGACCGTGCGGGTGAACACCAATCGCGGCCGCAACTACTGGACGGCCAAAAGCATCGTCGTCGTTGCACCCCCGGCCGATGTCGCGTTCCGCGTGATCGACGGCGCGCAGGCGCTGGAGATGGCGAGTACGGCGCTCCGCGTCTCGGTGGACAAGGCGACCGGGGCGGTCAGCTTCTTCGACGGTGCCGGTCGCCCTTACACCAGCGAGGACAGCGCCGCGCCGCAGAGCGTCAAGCCGATCACCAGCGCCAAGGACCCCAGCTATGAGGTCGAGAACCGCTTTCGCCTGACGCCCGACGAGGCGATCTATGGTTTCGGCTTTACCGACGATGCGACGATCAACCGGCGCGGCGCGAATCTCGACCTGGTGCAGACCAATATCGGCATCATCATCCCGGTCATGGTGTCGAACCGGCGCTACGGCGTGATGTGGGACACTTATTCGCACATGCGCTTCGCCGACGATGCGAACGGCGCGCGGCTCTGGGCGGAGGATGCGCCGGGTGGGGTCGATTATTACTTCATGGGCGCCGACACGATGGACGGCGTGGTCCAGGCCTATCGCAAGCTGACTGGCGACGCGCCCATGTATCCCAAACAGGCCTTCGGCCTGTTCATGAGCAAGGAGCGCTACACCACCCAGGACCGGCTGCTCGAAGTGGCCGAAACGTTTCGTCGCGAACGCTTCCCGCTCGATTACATCGTCCAGGACTGGCAATATTGGGGCGGCAATGACGGCAGCTGGAGCGGGATGACGTGGGACAAGACCCGCTTTCCCGATCCGGTCGGCACGATCGCCAAGATCCACGACCTGCACATGAAGCTGATGGTGTCGATCTGGCCGTCGGTCGGCAACGACACCGCCCTGGGCAAGGAGCTGGACCAGCACGGCCTGCGCTTCCCGCCACTGCACTGGATTTCGAAACAGGCGCGTATCTATGACGCGTTCAGCCCGCTGGGGCGGCAAATCTATTTCAAGCACGTCAAATCCGGGCTGCTCGACAAGGGCGTCGACGCGCTGTGGATGGACGGGACCGAAGTCGAAGTCAGCAGCGCGATGCACGACGCCCAGGCGGCGGTCGACGATATCAAGTCGCTGGGGCGCAACGCGCTCGGCGATTTCTCGCGCTATCTGAACGCCTATACGCTGATGACGACGCTGGGCACCTATCAGGGGCAGCGGACGACCAGCGACAAGCGCGCGCTGACCCTGACCCGGTCGGCCTGGGCGGGCGCGCAGCGGACGGCGGCGACCTCCTGGTCGGGGGATACGCAGGCCAGCTGGGAAACGCTGCGCCACCAGGTCGCGGGCGGGGTGAACGTCACCGTCACCGGCAACCCCTATTGGACGCAGGATACCGGCGGCTTCTTCGTCAGCGGCTATAATGGCGGCGAGAAGAACCCGGCGTATCGCGAGCTGTTCGCACGCTGGTTCCAATATGCGGTCTTCAACCCGCTGATGCGCGTCCACGGCACCAACATCGAGCGCGAGCCCTATATCTTCAAGGCGCTGGACCCGCAGATGTACGGCTCGCTGCTGGAGGCGGTGACCCTGCGCTACCGGCTGTTGCCCTATATCTATGGGCTGGGATGGCAGGTGACATCGGACGGCTATACCATGATGCGGCCGCTGGCGATGGACTTCCCCGACGATGCGCGCGTCCACGGCGTGAACGACAGTTTCATGTTCGGTGGCTCGCTGCTGGTCCATCCGGTCACGCGCGCCATGTACCATGTCGAGCCGGAACCGGCCGCCACCGTGCCCGCATCCGCGCTGTTCACCACCGACGGCACGCCGGGGCTGGCGGGCCAGTATTTCGAGGGGCGCAATTACGAGACGCCCGCAGGACGCGTCCTCGATACGGTGATCGACAAACGCTGGCCGCAGCCGCCGCTCCAGCCGATGCCGCCGGGGCTGAAGAGCCTGAACGACTTCTCCGCGCGCTGGGAGGGGGTGCTGGTCGCACCCGAGGACGGCGAATATGAGCTGGGCCTGCAGGGCGATGACGGTGTTCGCCTGTTCGTCGACGGCAAGAAGGTGATCGAGGACTGGGAGACCGGGGCGTCGCGTTATCACGGTGCGAAGGTGACGCTGCGCAAGGGACAGCGTGTGCCGATCCGTATCGAATATTATCAGGGCGATGGCGACCGCGACCTTCGCTTCGCCTGGCGGACCCCCGAGGAACTGCGCCGCGTCACCGCCAAGGCGGGCGAGGCGCCGAAGCTGGCGGTGCAGACCTATCTCCCTGCGGGCAGCGACTGGTATGATTTCTGGACGAACCAGCGTCTGGCGGGCGGCACCGAGGCGTCGCGCGACGTACCGCTCGACATCATGCCGCTCTATGTCCGGGCGGGCGCGATCCTGCCGCTGGGGCCGCGACAGCAATATGCGACCGAAAAGCCCGACGCGCCGTACGAAATCCGCGTCTATCCCGGCGCGAACGGACGGTTCACGGTCTATGAGGACGACAACGAGACCTATGCCTATGAAAAGGGCGCGCGCGCGACCTATGACCTGACATGGGACGACGCTCGCCGCACCCTGACCATCGGCGCGCGGCAGGGGCGCTTCCCCGGCATGGTGCCGGTGCGACAGCTCGACATCGTCGTGGTGAAACCCGGCACGTCCGGCGGCATCGCCGATCTGCCCGCCAGCCGAACGGTGCGCTATACCGGCAAGCCGCTCCGCCTCGCCTTTTGAGGAGAGGCTGGGGCGGGCGCCTCGGCCTGCCGCAACCATGATCGTGTTTCGCTGACATGGCTGTCATCGATGGCCCAGTGATGTCGTCCGGTGGTGCCTGAAGGAGCGAATGCAAGGCGAGGGATCGGCGCGACCAAGGGCGTGATGGGTGAGTTCGCAATGGCCCAAAGGGCGCTCCTGCTTTTGCTATCCCACTGATAAATAATTGCTATTATCAGTCCTATAAGCGTCGGCCATCCGTCGCACGTCCTCTGCATCGAAACACGAAGAGGCGGATGTGTCACAATGTTGCAACACGAACCGTCCGATATGCAACGTGAAGTGATAGTAATTGGAGTTCGCAGGGGCGAGTATCGATCCTGAACGTCTGTTCATCGCTGAAAGGCCACCAGATGTTCGTCGGTACTCGTAAAATCCTCGGGGCTAGCTCGGTGATGGCCATGGCGTTTGCCATGGCTCCGGCGGCGCATGCCCAGCAAAGCCCCGCCGCCACCGCCACCTCGGACGACGCGGCGACGGCCACGCCGCAAGCCGAAACCGCCCGACCCCAGGCCGCGCCGCAGGGGGATATCGTCGTCACCGGCACCCGCACCGGCGGCAAGGTCGCGGACCAGCCCGTGGTCGCGATCACCGGCGACAGCATCACCAACCAGGGCTTCACCCAGATCGGCCAGGCGCTGACCAACCAGCCCCAGTTCGGCGTGCCCGCGAACAGCACGATCGGTGCCCAGGGCAGCTATGGTGCGGGGCAGTCGTTCAGCAACCTGTACAATCTGGGCGCGCAGCGCACCCTGACCCTGGTGAACGGCTCGCGCTTCGTGTCCGCCGCCGCCTCCAGCGTGTTCGGCGCCTCGGTCGGCACGCCGGTCGATCTCGGCCAGATCGCCCCCGCGCTGGTCGATCGCATCGATGTCGTGTCGGTCGGCGGTGCGCCGATCTATGGTTCGGACGCGATCGCGGGCACCGTCAACATCATCCTCAAGAAGAATTTCGAAGGCCTCGACGTCACCGGCAGCAACGGCATCTCCGAAAAGGGCGACGGGGCGGACAGCAACGTCTCGCTGCTGGTCGGCAAGAATTTCGGCGACGGACGCGGCAATATCACGTTCAACGCCTATTACGACCATCAGGACGGGATGACCCGGGCAGCCCGGTTCGTCACCGGCTCGGATGCCCCCTTCCTGGGCAAGTCGACCAGCGCGACCGGGCCGCAGAACATCGCCTATTTCGGCGGCGACCGCTTCTCGGTGGTCAGCACGACCGGCATCCCGACCGCCATCGACAATATCCCGTTCAACGGCCTGTCCGGCGGTGGTGCGAAGGATCCGCTCTTCGGCTCGCCTTTCCAGACGATCACCAATGCGGCGGGCCAGGCGCTGTTCTTCAACAGCGCGGGCCAGCTCGTGCCCTTCCGCCACGGCACGGTCGTTGGCAGCTTCACCGACGAGGCGGGCGGGGACGGTTTCCGTGTCGGCGACTATGCCAATTTGCTGACCGACAGCAAGCGCATCCAGGGCGTGATGCTGGGCCATTATGACTTCAGCGACCATATCCGCTTCCATGCCGAGGCCTGGGCCAGCCGCAACATCGCGACCAACACGGCCAATCAGACGCTGTACAATACGGCGCTGTTCTCGGGCCCCGGTGGTGCCGGTCTGCCCTATGCCAATTATGCCGTGTCCTCGACCAATCCCTATCTGAGCGCGGCGGATCAGGCGACGATCCAAGCCTCGCTGGCGGCGGCGGGCCAGCCCACCAACCAATTCTACCTCGCCCGGGCGAATACCGATCTCTATGCGGGCGCCTTCTCGACCCGCTCGTCGCTGGCACGCGGCGTCGCCGGTCTCGACGGCGACTTCAAGATCGGCACGCACAATTTCACCTGGGAAGGCACCGTCACCTATGGCCAGGTGAACAGCACGTCCAACCAGGTCGGGCTTGTCTGGCAGAATATCGAGAATGCGCTCAACGCCGTCGTCGGCGCCAATGGCCAGATCACCTGCGCGCCGGGTTACAAGAATGCCGCGATCGCGACGCTCAGCAGCACTTGCGCGCCGCTCAATATCTTTGGCACCGGCAATGTCAGCCAGGCGGCGCTGAACTATATCAACGCCCCCGCCATCTCGCGTCAGGTCAACAAGCAGTTCGACGCGATCGTCGACATCAAGGGCTCGCTGGCCCATCTGCCCGCAGGCGATCTGAACGCCGTGATCGGCGGGGAAATCCGTCGCGAGAGCCAGGCCTTCGATCCGGGCGCGTTCTTTGCGGGCACCTATAGCCAATATGCGGCGATCGCGCCGGTCAGCGGGTCCTATTACACGCACGAGGCCTTTACCGAGGTCACGGTTCCCCTCCTGTCGCCGGACATGCAGATTCCGCTGCTGCGCGAACTGACCCTGCACGGCGCCGCGCGCTATACGGACAACTCGCTGAACGGCGGCTTCTGGTCCTACACCGGCGGCGGCAACTGGTCGCCGCTCAAGGGGCTGACCCTGCGCGGCAACTATACCCGCTCGTTCCGTGCGCCCTCGGTGACCGAGGCCTTTGCGCCGGTCGCAACGACGTTTGAATATGGCAATGATCCGTGTGATTCCCAGTTCATCAACGGCGGCAGCAACCCGGCAACCCGCGCGAAGAACTGCACGGCGGCGGGCGTGCCTGCGGGCTTCACCTCCTCGATCGTCAATGCCACGGTGCAGGGGCTCGGCGGCGGCAACCCCAAGCTGAACAATGAAATCGCCAACAGCTGGACGGTGGGCGGCCAGTATGAAGCGCCGTTCCTGCCGGGCTTCGTCATCAATGCCGACTATATCCATATCGATATCAAGAACGAGATCGTACAGCCCGGCGTCCAGAGCATCATGCAGGCCTGCTACGACTCGCCCAGCTATCCGAATTCGCCCTTCTGCTCCTCGATCACCCGTGATCCGAACAGCCATCAGATCACGAACTTCTCCGACACCTTCCTGAACATCGCCTCGCAAAATTATCGCGCGGCGCAGGTGTCGGCCCGGTACAGCCTGAAGCTGGAAAATCTGGGCCTTCCCGAGGGGGCCGGTGTGCTGAACCTCAGCTCCAACTATCTGCACGAGTTCAAGAACCAGTCGGTGGTGGGCACGGGCAGCGTGCAATATTCGCTGGGCAGCATCGGCGAGCCGAAGGACGCCGTCACCTCGATGATCGACTGGCAGGCCAACCGTTTCGACTGGTCCTGGACGGTCATCTATAATGGCCCGACCAAGGTCAATCCGAACAATCCGGCAAGCAACTACCAATATTACAATGTCTCGTCCTATTGGATGGCGAACACCTCGTTCGGTGTCATGGTCAACGATCATTTCCGGCTGCGGGCGATCGTCAACAATCCGTTCAACCTGGGCGTGACCTATGCCGGTCCCGTGCCGCAGTTCAGCGCGAACAAGAATTGGGATGCCGTGTTCGGGCGCGCCTACCGGATCAGCGCGGAGGTCAAGTTCTAAGGCCGATGGCCGAGCCGTCGTTCCTGCATTGAGCGACAGCGCCATGGATGATCGTCCCTGCTCGGGCGGTCATCCATCGCCATGCCTTTCGCGACCGCCCCTTCGACAAGGGGCGATCGACCACGCCGTCGGCTGAACGTCAGTCCAGCTCGCGCGTGATCGGGTAGCGCAGCACGAAGGGATGGCCCGGTCCTGCCTGCGCGTAGAGCCAGGCCAGCCGGGCATCGGGATCGGCCGCGAAGGACGGTTCGTCGCGCAACTTGGCGTCGAACGCGGCCTTCACCGTCGGATCGGTTGCCAGCACATGCTCACCGAGCCGGGCGACGACGAAGGAATCGGTGTCCGGCGCGGACGCGAGCATTTCCGGGAAGAACCCCCAGGCCAGGAACGAATCCTGGCTTTCCGGCTCCAGCAGGGCCGCCGCCAACAGGCCGAGCGGCTGGTCGGCGGGCACCCTTACGCTGCCCGCAGGCATCACCTGCTCGGCACGGTGGTGCGTAAAGGCGGCGGTGATCGGATACCGGCCTTCCTTCGGCTCCGTCACCTTGGGATCGACCAACCGGACCTGGTCGACGCCGAGGGTGCGCGGAGCCGTGATCGTCTCGAACGCAATTCCGTGCAGGCGCAGGCGGTCGATCACCTCGGTCTGCTCGCGCGGCACCCACCAGGCCTTGGGCAGGCGAACCGTCTCGGTCGGGATCTGGCCGATGATCGGCATGCGGAAGGTGATCGGTTTGCCCAGCCACCGCTGCTCCTGTCGGCCCGAGGCAGGCGACAGATAGGTGTCGAACGCTATGCCCTTGAAGCCCTCGATCCAGCCGATCGGTGTCGGCGAAGGCTTCCAGCGGGTCAGCAACTCGGCGGGGCGGCTGGCGCGATCCTGCGTCTTGGCGGCGGCGATGCGGGCGGCGTCGGTGCCTGCGATCTTCAGTGCCGCCTCGAGCAGGACATAGGTGCCGAGGACACGGCGCCGATACGGCTTCAGCATGTGGTTCTCGACCAGGACGGTCGGCATGCCGATGAAATCGCCGTATCCGGTCGAATAGCGTGGCCCCTCGGGGCTGTAGCGGATGCCCTTGTCGGGCTGTCGCACGTCGATCGGGCTGGGATAGATGGTCGGGACATGCCCCGCCGCCGTCAGCGCCTGCGACACCGCCGGGCCGAAGCGGTTTTGCAGCCACCCGGCGGTCGCGCGGTGCCGTGCATAGGTGCCCCAACCGGCATAGGTGTAGGTCACGTCATACTGCATGTCGAAGCCTTCGCTGACATGGCAGTCGATATAGAGGATGGGGTCGAGCGACCGGATCAGCCCGATCATCGCCCGGGATTCGGGCGCGTCGAGCTTGGCATAGTCGCGGTTCAGATCGATGTTACGCGCATTCGAATCCCGCCCCTTTTCGACGGGGCCGCGAATATGCGGGTAGTTGTACGGGCTCATCTGCTCGTGGCCATCGATGTTGTAGATCGGCACGAACACCAGATCGACCTTGTCCAGCAGGTCGTCCTTGCCGTGCAGCGCAATGTCGCGCAGCAGCATCAGCCCGGCATCCTTGCCGTCGATCTCGCCCGAATGGATCCCGCCCTGGATCAGCACCACGGGCTTGCCCGTACCGCCCTTGCTGGCACGGACGTAGATCATCTCGCGGCCCTCGGTCGTGCGGCCGAAACCCTTCACCGTGATAAGCGGCGATGCGGCGTCGAGCCGGTCCAGCCAGGCGCGAACCTCGGCATAGCGCGGCGTGGTGCGGAATCCCGATGCTTCGGCGGGGGTGATCCACGGATCGTTCGATCCGACGATCAGGCGCTCGCTCGCCCCCGTCCACGGTATCGTGGGGGGCAGGATCTCGCTCGCAAGCGATCGCGGCGCGCCGTCCGCGGCGACGGCGGGCGCAGCGGCTGCCACGGTCAGCGCCGTTATGGCCCTGACGAGCGAGACGGAAACGGGAAGGGCGGCTTGGTGCACGATCAATATCCATCATGATGGCGATTCTTCAGGACGCCTGCTGCGCCATTGGTGGAATAGAGACAATATAACATTCCTCCTATGTCCGAAGAAATGTCAGCCTGAAGGTCCGGGCGGGAGCAGTCGAAAGGCGCTGCCTCGGCTTGGCCGCAGGAAGAATTGCGCTACGTCCGGTCGGGGCAAAAGGATGACGACCAGGGTCTGGGCCCACGCAGGTTCGGGGACGACGCGCGTCGCGTACGGCAATGGTGAGGCTGCCCGTTTGCAGCGACCGACAGATTTCGAGCCGGTCAGGAGCGGTCGAGCGTCAACCGCAATGGTGTGGCGTTGGTAGAATTTGCGCCCGCGTCGGGCCACGCCCTTGGGAAATTACCGTGGCGGCTTACCGTAGCAGACGGCGCTGTCGCAACGGACGGCTCTCCGGCACGTTTTGCCTAAGAGCCCGACTCATAATTCGAGTTTAGCGATACGGCGTGTCATCCGCCTGATGGAGGCGATGACAAGCCATGCTTCTGCGGAGGCGACGGATGCCTCCCAGTCTTTGGCGAGACGGCGGCATCGGTTGAGCCAGGCGATGGTGCGTTCGACGACCCAGCGCCGGGGCAGGACGACGAAGCGGTGGGCGTCGGAACGCCGGACGATCTCGATGACGAGGCGGTCGATATGCGCGATGGCATCGGCCAGTTTCTGCCCGGCATAGCCGCCATCGGCGAAGAAACGGTCAAGCGCGGGATAGGCGTCGCGACAGCGCTCGATGAGGTTCGGTGCGCCGTCACGGTCCTGGATATCGGCGGCCAGAACCAGTCCGTCGAGCAGGTTGCCGGTCGTGTCGGTCGCGATGTGGCGCTTGCGCCCCTTGACCTTCTTGCCGGCGTCATAGCCGCGCGGCCCACCCGCTTCAGTGGTTTTCACCGACTGGCTGTCGATGATGCCTGCGGTCGGTTCGGCCTCGCGCCCCTCCGCGACCCGCACTCCGGCTACCAGCACCGCGTTGATCGCATCGAGTAGGCCGCTGTCGCGCATTCGGTAGAAATGGTACTGTACAGTCGTGAAGGGCGGAAAGTCGCGGGGCAGTTGCGCCCACTGGCATCCCGTCGCGGCAAGGTACTGGATCGCGTTCCACAGATCCCGTGCCCGGTGCAGGCGTGGGCGGCCCACCTTCGTCGTTCGAGCCAGCAGCGGCGCGATGATCGCCCATTCCTCGTCGGTACAGTCGCTTGTGTAACGCAGCCTTCTTCTGTCATGCTCGCGACGAGCGGTTTCGGTCCAGCCCATGTGGCCTCCAAGGTCTTCGCAAACCCCGGTGAATCACAACTGACCGAAATCGCTCAACCTAATTATCGGTCGGGCTCTAAGCGTTGCGTTATGCCCCTAACTAATTATTAAGCGGAAGCATCGGAACGGCGTCTTTGCCCCAGATTTTTCGGTTTTTGTACCTGGAGTGGCTGAGCCTGCAAACCTGGTTCAGAACCTGAATGAATGGCGGAGTTTGGGGAGCAGGTGGGGCAGCCTGAACGGCCGCAATTGGGTCATGGTTTCGGTATTTCAGTCACGGCAGCTTACAACCAGATGATGTCGCTCACATATGCCGGGCCGAACGTCTGAATATGATGGAAGCTGCCAAACTGAACGCCCCCTGACCCCTGCATTGTAAGAACCCCAAACTTTGCGAATAGATAGACAATCCCAGCTTCGATGATTGGGGCAGACTATCCGAATGTCCTGCGCTCATACTTCAATATTATTTCGTTATAGACATAATGTGGAGGGCGTCTTGGCGGGACTGCTATTCGTAATTATTTTAAGCGTCGCCTGTGCTGCGACGACTTGTGGTAAGCCACGTTTCTGCAATGTGCCATGCCCGCTCATCGTCAACATCGATCCATCCAAGATCGCTGCAATCGCGGATGCCAGCAGTACGGTCGGATGTCAGGCGCCGCATTCCTTCGGTCAGAGAGGGCTTTTCCAATCCCCGGAGTGCGTCAAACAGGCCCTTGCCAACAGCGAAGACACCCGTATCGAAGCAATCATATACCGCGAGGCCCTTGCCTATGCTGATTAAGCGGTCGCCATCCGTCTGAGCACACGTCACATCGTCAAGATCGATCCAATCGTGACCGATCCGACGGTCGATCCCGAGCGATGCGCCGCCACCCGTATCGGCATGAGCCATTCGCCGATAAAATTCCGGTTCGACGAGATGGTCGCACATCGCGAGGATCGCCTCCTCACCGTACAGCAATGGTTCCGCTGCGAGCAACGAAGAGCCGTTGGGATAGCGATGATCTTCTACCCGGACGGTTTCGACTGTGATCGGCCAGTCTTCGGCCGCGACATAGGCTTCGATCGTCTCCGCCTCATAGCCGACGACCACGACTGTTCGCGCCAGCCCCGCCTGCGCCATGCCGGACACGGCATGGGCAAGCAGCGTCCGCCCGGCCACGCAGCAGAGCGGCTTGAGCGGGGCGACAGCGCGAAGGCGTGAGCCTTCGCCTGCCGCGAGAACGATACCGGTTTCGATCATTCGGCCGCTACGGCAATGAACTCGTCGACCGCCTGCGCCGCAAGGTCATCGGTCATCTGAATACGCGGATGCTTGCAGAAATACGCCGACGCCGCGTCGATCGGCCCGGCCAGGCCGCGATCCTTTGCCAGCTTGGCGCACCGGATCATATCGATGGCGACGCCCGCACTGTTCGGGCTGTCCTCGACGGACAGGCGCAACTCCAGGTTCATCGGTACACCGCCGAACATCGTCCCTTCCATCCGCAGGAAGCAGATCTTGTTGTCATTTTGCCAAGGTACATAGTCGGACGGGCCGATATGAACATTGTCGTCGTGCAGCCGCTCCGCAGCAACCGACTGCACCGCCTCGGTCTTTGAGATTTTCTTCGAGGCAAGGCGGCGATGATTGGACATGTTGAGGAAGTCGGTGTTGCCGCCGGTATTAAGCTGGTAGGTCCGCTCCAGCTTGACGCCCCGCTTGGCGAATAGATCGGTGAGCACGCGGTGAACGATGGTGGCGCCGAGCTGCGCCTTAATGTCGTCGCCGATGATCGGGACACCAGCCTTGGTGAAGCGATCCGCCCATATGGGGTCACTGGCGATGAATACGGGAATGTTGTTCACGAACGCCACACCCGCCTCGAGCGCGCATTCGGCGTAGAACTCACTGGCGGCCTGCGAACCCACCGGCAGATAGTTCATCAGCACATCGGTCTTGGTCTCGCGCAGGGCGGCTACCACCTCCGCCTTGGAGGCCTCCTTCTCACCCGCGAGCAGGAATGTCCGATGGTCGTCATATTCCGACATATGTTCGGCGACGCCGTCAAGAACATGCCCCATCTGCACCTTGGTCCCCGTGAGAGGCACGGTTTCGCAAAAGACGGTGGTGCAGTTGGGCTTGGCGAAAATTGCTTCCGCTACGTCCTTGCCGACTTTTCGCTGGTCAATATCCCAAGCAGCTACGACATGGATATCGGTCGGCTTATACCCGCCCAAGTCCCAATGCATGAGCCCGACCGTATCATTTGCGCCCTCGCGATAATAGGAAAGCCCCTGCACGAGAGAGCTGGCACAGTTGCCCACCCCTACGATGGCAATGTTGATGGCCGGCATTACTTCTTGATTCCTTCTCTATATGGAAAATGATTTTCCGGCACTGTGAAACGATTTTCGACGGTGCGATGCTGGAAAAGTCCAACGATGAGGATGATGTTCAGCGGGATGAGCTCAAACCACCAAAAGAGGCGTGGATTGCTGAAAAGGCAGGCAAGGAAAATGGCATAGACCCGGACATTGGCGGACAGCAGGCTCATCAGCCGCATCGGCCTGACGGCCAGGGTGGCATATCTTGCCGCAAGCTCAGCGGGCGATTGGTGCCGCGCCAGCGCGTGGTCGAACCGCGCGGCAACCCGGTCCAATAATCCCCAGCAATGATCATAAAGCTGGACAAGCGGATTGCGGCTGGGTGCAGGGCTGGCGATCGTCGCCACCGCATTCCGGCGCCGGTGAAAGCGGGCTCGCTCGCTCTCGTACATATTGGATTGGACCATATGTGCGATGCCTGCGGCGACCGCCAAGGCCCAGGCTTCCAACGTGCCGATGGAGACGGCCAGCGAAACATAGATGAGGACGAAAACGCCATGGTCGCACAACCCGTCCAGCGCGCGTCCCAGCGGACTGGCTGTGCCCGTGGCCCGCGCAATCATCCCGTCCATCCCGTCGGCGACAAGCCAGCAGACGGACAGGAGCAGGCCGACAACGGCAAAAGGCCACATCTCCCACCGGCTGTAGGCCAGCGCGGCCGATGTGCCTAAAGCCAGCCCGGCCAGGGAAACGGCATTGGCCGAGATCCCGCGCGCGATGAACCAGGGCACGAGAAAGCGTGCCGCTGGATGAATAATCCAGAGATTTGTCGGATCTTCTATCCGTCGGTCCCGTGAGGTATCGGGGATGGTAAATGTCATTAAACCGTAATGTATGAGCCTAGCTGTCTGACTTGCAAGTGATTTGCAACGAGCCTGTCACGCGTCGATCAGGCTGGTCGCTGAGGCAGGCTAGAGTTGGCGGTCAGCTCTGCGGTACCACGGCGGCTTGATGGATGGCGCCGTCATGCCGTTCTTAAGGCAGTTTGCCGGGATTGATCGGTCGTGGTTCGACGACTTGTCAATACCACGGCTGGAGCTCCGGCTCGCCAATCATCCCGCGTCGAATCTCTTTCACAGGACCACGCACAACGTCTCCCCCCTGGCCTCTGCAGGGGACCGCGATCGTCATCGAAGGTCTGACGGATGCAGATCGGTTAGGTGGCGCTAGCTGAGTAAGCAGCGGCCAGGCTGCAATTAACGAGCGTCCGCTTTCGAGAGGGGGCCGCCCGCCGTTGAATGGCCGACATTGGGTCGCTCAGACCTCAGTGCGTTCCGCCAGCTCCAAAGCATCCTCAACGTCAACGCCCAAGTAGCGCACTGTGCTGTCGATCTTGGCATGGCCGAGCAGAATCTGAACGGCGCGAAGGTTGCCGGTCGCCTTGTAAATGATCGACGCTTTCGTGCGCCTAAGCGAGTGTGTACCATAATCCTGAGCCGGAAGGCCGATGCCGACCACCCACTCGTGCACGAGGCGGGCATATTGCCGGGTGCTCATGTGGGCCATATAGTCGTTTCGGCTCGGAAATACGAAGTCGTTCAGTGTCCCTCCACGACGCTCCAGCCATGCCCGCATTGTCTTGCGTGCCGTGTCCATCAGTTCGAACTGGACTGGCCGTCTGGTCTTCTGCTGAACCACGACGGCGCGGTGACGGACGCGCCCGCCAGAAACTATATCTCCGATCCGCACCTTGACCACGTCGCAGCCGCGCAGCTTGCTATCGATGGCGAAGTCGAACAGCGCTCGATCACGCAGTCGTCTATGCTGGTCGAGCCAGAAGCGAATAGCCCAGACCTGTTGCTGCTTCAGAGCGCGCTTTGCACCGATCAGCCGGCCCTCGTTCCAGGGCCGGAGTTCGTGAAAGGCAGGGTCCATCGACGAATGACCCATCGATCATCTCCATCGGGCCAAATTGCCAGTCGAGCTTACGCAGACGCAGTAAACCGATCGTTCGGAAACGTGGTTGATTGGCCGTGACGTGACCCCCGCCTTTCATCCAGCGGCAACCAGAGACTGACCGTGGTTTTCGCGCATGAGCGCAAGTGAAGCAACGGGCGGGGTTAACCCCGCCCGTTGCTGTTCGAGCCCGGCAGCGAACGCAGCCGGGGTATCGTAGCCGAGCGACGAGTGCGGCCGCTCGGTGTTGTAGTCGTCGACCCAGCGCGCCAGGATCGAGCGGGCCTGACCGATGGTGAAGAACAGCGTCTCGTTGAGCAGCTCGTCGCGCATGCGACCGTTGAAACTCTCGACAAAGCCATTCTGCGTCGGCTTGCCCGGCGCGATGTAATGCCACTCGATGCCGGTATCGCCGGACCAGACGAGCACCGCGTTCGACGTCAGTTCAGTCCCATTGTCGCTGACGATCATCTTCGGCCTGCCGCGCTCGGCGATCAGATCGGCCAGTTCGCGCACGACCCGCCGGCCCGAGATTGACGTGTCCACTACCGCCCGGAGGCATTCGCGCGTGACGTCGTCGACGATGTTGAGCACGCGGAACCGTCGACCGGTAACGAGCTGGTCGTGCAGTAAGCGTGGTCAGCAGGCCACCTTGCGGTAACGCCGGTAGCCGGGATGCTTGTCGCCTTTGACGAGGGCGCGGGCGGTGCGGGAAGTTATCGGTTCTACGACTGGTCATACGAGCACTCGTATGACTGGTCGGATGGAGGTGGTCGGCCGTGTGTCGGGTCGACGGCGATGGTCGGACGCGGAGAAGCTGGAGATCCTGGCGGAGGCGTTCCGGCCGGGGGTGCGGGTTTGCGACGTCATCGCCCGTCGCGAGGTGTCGAGCAGCCTGGTCTACACGTGGCGCAAGCAATTGCGTGAAGGCAAGCTGGCGGGCGTCGTGGCTTCGTTGCCGGTATTTGCCGAGGTACAGGTTGTCGCCCCGGTCGCGTCGACACCGCAGCCGGCACCATGTCCACCGGGGTTCATCCATATCGAGCTGCCGGGCGGCGTGCGGGTGAGCGTGGATGCCGCGGTGGATGCAGGCGCGCTGACACGGGTGCTGTCGGTGCTGCGATGAGCCCGACGCCGCTACCGACGCGGGTGTTTCTGGCATGCGGGGTGACCGACATGCGCAAGGGGTTCGATGGCCTGGCGGTGCTGGTGCAGGAGGTGCTGGCGCAGAACCCGCATTCAGGTGCCTTGTTCGCGTTCCGGGGCAAGCGCGGGCATCTGGTCAAGCTGCTGTGGTTCGACGGCCAGGGGCTTTGCCTGTTTTCCAAGCGGCTCGACCGTGGCCGTTTCGTCTGGCCAGTGACCGCGACCGGCACGGTGACGCTGACGCCCGCGCAATTGTCGATGCTGCTGGAGGGCATCGACTGGCGTCGGCCCGAGCGGACGTTTACGCCGACGCTGGCGGGGTGAGAACGGCGGTTTTACGCCGCTTTTGCTCGCTCGCCGACCTGCAATCTGCTATGTAAACAGGGTGTCGGAAGCACCCGTTTCCCCTGCTGATGCGACCGCGCGGATTGCCGCGCTGGAGGCATCGCTCGCCCGGGCCAATGCTGCGCTCGCGGCCCGCGACCTGCTCATTGATACGCTGCGCGGACAGATCGCCCGGCTGCGGCGGATGCAGTTCGGCGCCTCCTCCGAAAAGCTAGGCCGCGAGATCGAGCAACTCGAACTGGCGCTGGAAGAACCCGAGACCGAGCGAGATGCGCCTGGGCCTGAGATGGTTGACCCTGGCGTGGTGGCGCGTCCCGTGCCCGTCCGCAGTCTACCCGGACATCTGCCGCGCGAGGAGGTCGTCCATGAGCCGGCGTCGGGTGCCTGCACCTGTCCGGACTGCGGTGGTGCGTTACGTCCGCTCGGCTCGGATGCGCACGAGATGCTCGACATAGTGCCGGTGCGCTGGCGGGGCGTGCGCAACGTCCGCCCCAAATACAGCTGCCGGTCCTGCGAGAAGATCGTCCAGGCACCCGCGCCGGTAAGCGCCATCGCGCGAGGCAAGGCGACCTTCGCGACACTGGCCCATATCGTCGTCTCCAAGTTCGACCACCATTTGCCGCTATACCGCCAAGCCGAGATGATGGCGGCGCAAGGGCTCGACATCGACCGCTCGACATTGGCGGGCTGGACCGGACAGGCCGCAGCACTTCTCGACCCCATCGTCAGCCGCATTCGGGACGAAGTCCTTAAGGCCGACAAGATCCATGCCGACGACACGCCCGTGCCGGTGCTCGACCCCGGCCGGGGCAAGACCGCGACCGGACGGCTGTGGGTGTATGCGGCCGACGACCAGGCGTCCGGCAGCACGGCACCGCGTGCGACCTGGTATCGCTTCACGCCAGACCGAACCGCCGCGCACCCGCTGGCGCATCTCGCCAGCTTCCGCGGCTTCCTCCAGGCCGATGCCTATGCCGGCTATGACGGGCTGTATCGCAGCGGCGCCACCGAGGTCGCGTGCTGGGCGCATTTCCGGCGCAAGGTCTTCGACCTGCATGAGCGGTCATCCACGCCGCTGACCACCGACATCCTCGAGCGGATCGGCACGCTTTACGCTGTCGAGGCCGAGGTCCGTGGCCAACCACCCGACGTGCGATATCGAGCCCGACAGGAGAAAAGTCGACCGCTGGTCGACGCCTTGCGCGAGGTGCTCGACGCCAGCTTGCGCCGCCTGTCACCGAAGTCCGACATGGCAAGGGCCATCGCCTATGGCACGAAGCGCTGGCCAGCGCTGTCGCGCTTCCTCGACGATGGCCGCTTGGAGATCGACAACAATATCGCGGAGCGTGCGCTGCGCGGTGTCGCGGTCGGACGCCGCAACTGGCTGTTCGCCGGTTCGCGCGCAGGCGGCGAGCGGGCCGCGGCCATCTACACCGTCATCCAGACCTGCAAGGCCAACGGCGTCGATCCGCAGACCTATATCGCCGACGTCATCGCCAAAGTCGCGGCAGACTGGCCTGCCAGCCGATGGGATGAACTCATGCCCTGGAACTGGATGCCCCCCGCACATCAGCCGACCGCACAAGCTGCATAATCCGCGGCCTCCACGTCACGCTTACATCGCTAGCGGATGTCAGGCGAAAGCGATCACGAACAACAGGAGGTAGAAAACGTCGAAGCGCAGCTTCGACGCTGCCTCGACGTGCCGCCATCGCTTGGCCAACCCGCCGTCACCCGGCGGGAATGCATGCTCGTGCTCGACGCACTCGCCAGTGAGTTCGATTCACTGTTCGAACACAAATAGGGACAGGAAAAATGGCAAAAGCCGCCCGCAGCCGGACCAGGGCTTTCGCGTATATGCGCCTGTCAGTCGACAAGGAGGGCGGTACGCCTCAGAGTATCGACGCCCAGCGCAGCGCTATTCAGGCCTACGCGGCCAAGCATGACATCATGATCGTCGAGGAGTTTGCCGACGCTGGCCGTAGCGGCCAGACCGACAAGCGCCCTGAATTTCAACGGCTGGTGCAAAAGGCCACCGCGCCCGATCATCCTGTAGATTTGGTCTTGATGTTCATATTCAGCCGTATGGCCAGAAACATGCGGTTGTTCTTCGATGTAGTGGGAAGGCTGGAGGACGCAGGTGTCGAGGTCCGGTCGATCACGCAGGATTTCGGCCGGGGCCGCGGTCAGCGGATCGCCCGGACGATAACGGCGATGATGGACGAGGAGCAGGCGCGCGATTCGGCGATCCTCACGCGGAAGAGCCGCAGGGAGAATGCGCGGCAAGGCTTCTACAATGGCGGCCCGGTGCCGTTTGGCTACCAAACCTATGTCGCTCGGCAGGACGGCGAGAAGGAACGGCGAAAGCTGGCGATCGTCGAAGCCGAAGCGGCGATCGTACGCCAGATCTTCGACTGGGCCGATGTCGGGCGCTGGATCGTAAAGCAGTTAAACGAAGCGGGGCGGACCCTCCGAGGTGCGAGGTTCGCCAACAGCAATGTTGCCGGCATTCTGGCTCGCGAGGTCTATACCGGCGTCTATCACGATCGTACTGCCGACGACGATGGGATCACCCCGGACGTGGAAGATGCTATCGCGGTCACCTGTCCCCCGATCATCGCTCGGGATCAGTTCGATCGCGTGGCCGCCATGCGGGCAACGCGCAATCCTAGGCGAATGGCACCGCATGTCGCCGCCGGCACCACGCTACTCACCGGAGTCGCCCGCTGCGGTATGCCCGGCTGTTCAAGCGGCATGACTATCCGCACCGGAAAAGGTGGTCGCTATACCTACTACGTCTGCAATGACCGAGTGAACCGTGGCGGCACCTGTGCCTGTCCGAGTATCCGGCGCGAGAAGCTGGATAGCCTGGTTCTGAATGCGATCGAGGCAAGGTTGCTGGCGCGAGATCGGTTGCGCACATTGCTTGCGGGCGTTCTCGATGTCTCTCAAAATCGGCAGGCGGAACGTGAGGCGGATCTAACCCGAAGCCGCTCTGAGCGGACGCGGTTGAACACCGCGATCAGCAATCTGCTGATCCTGATCGAAGAAGGGACGATGAGCGCGAGAGATCCCGCATTTGTCGAGCGCATGGCGACAAACCGGGCGGCACTGGCGGCGGTATCAAGCCGAATCGATGTGCTGGAAGCGCAACTGGCGAAGGGCAAGCGCAGGATCGACGAGCAAACGATCGACCGCTTCGGCGACATACTTCGTAAGAAAATGCGAAGCGACGACAGTTCGCTTCGTTCGTCCTACCTCAAGATGTTCGTCACGAACGTCAGCGTGTCGGACCACGAGGTTGTGATCTCGGGCCCTGTGTCGAGCCTGGAAAATGGCGCCTCGGTTGGACTTCCCGTCAAAGAGGGCGCGGTGCCCATCTTTGACCGGGAGTGGTGCCCAGAAGAGGACTCGAACCTCCACGACCTTGCGATCGCCAGCACCTGAAGCTGGTGCGTCTACCAATTCCGCCATCTGGGCACGGGGTAGGCCTGCGCCTTTAGGGTAGGGTTCGAATCCTTGTCAACGGCTTTTTTGCGGGGCAAAGGGGCGGTGCACAAAAAATCTGGCGAATAGGGACGGTCATGACGAACAAGCTGGTGACGCTGATCGGCGGCGGGGGCTTTCTGGGCCGCTATGTCGCACGCGAACTGATGCAGGCGGGCGCGCGCGTCCGGGTGGCGCAGCGCGATCCGCGCCAGGCCTATTTCCTGCGCACGCAGGGCGGACTGGGCCAGACCCAGTTCGTGGCGGCCGACATCGCCCGGCCGGACACGGTGGCGCGCGCGGTCGAGGGGGCCGATGCGGTCGTCAACCTGGTCGGCGTGATGGGCGGCAAGATGCAGGCCATCCATGTCGACGGCGCGCGCGCCGTGGCGGAGGCCGCGCGCAAGGCCGGTGCGGACGCGCTCGTCCATGTCTCGGCGATCGGCGCGGATGCGAATGGCGCGGCGGCCTATGCCCGGTCCAAGGGGCAGGGTGAAGCGGCGGTGCGCGACGCCTTCCCGAACGCCACCATCCTGCGTCCCTCGATCGTGTTCGGGCGGGAGGACCAGTTCGTGAACCGCTTTGCGGGCATGATGGCCGCGCCGATCGTTCCGGTCCTGCGGTCGGGCGTGAAGTTCCAGCCGGTCTTTGCGGGCGATGTCGGCGAAGCGGTCGCCAATGCGCTCAGCGATCCCGAAACGCATGGGGGCACGACCTATGAGCTGGGCGGGCCGGACGTGCTGTCGATGGGCGAGTTGCTTCGCTGGATCGCGCAGGCGCTGGGTCGCAAGCCGAACTTCGTCGAAGTGCCGGACTTCGCAGCTGCGCTGCTCGCCCGCCTGCCGGGTTCGCCGATCACCTGGGACCAGTGGCTGATGCTGCAGCAGGACAATGTCGTGGCCGCCGGTTCGCCGGGTCTGGCGGCGCTGGGTGTCGAGGCCGCGCCGCTGGCCGCCGTCGCGCCCGACTATCTGATCCGCTTCCGCAAGTCGGGCCGTTTCGGACGCCGGGCGGAGACGCTGGCGGCCTGAGAGTCTGTCTGGAAACTCGCGGAAAAGCGCGTTCTGAAGCGGGCCGGCACCGCAAAACGTGGCGGCGGCACGTTTTCAGACAACCCCTGAACCGTCCCAACATAACAGTCTTTATCATTTCGCTGACAGCCTCGTCGCCCTATGGCGGCGGGGCTGTTTCGCATTTGGGGACTCGCGTGAACGACCTGATAGCCGCCATCATCCTCGGGATCGTCGAGGGTGTGACCGAATTCCTGCCGGTGTCCTCCACCGGCCACCTGATTCTGGCGGGCGCGCTGCTCGGCTATGACGATGCGCGCTGGCAGATGTTCAACATCGTCATCCAGCTCGGCGCGATCCTGGCGGTCGTCGTCCTCTATTGGCGGACCTTCTGGACTGTCATGGTTGGCCTTGCCAAGCGCGATCCCGGTTCGATCCGCTTCGTGCGCAACCTGCTGATCGCCTTCATCCCCGCCGCCGTCATCGGCGTGCTGGCGAAGAAGCATATCGAGGCGCTGCTGCTCCAGCCCAAGGTCGTCGCCGTCGCGCTGATCGTCGGCGGCATCGCGATCCTGGTCATCGAGCGGGTGGTGAAGCCCGGCACGACGCGGGGCATCGCGGCGGTCCCGGCCAGGACGGCGCTGGGCGTCGGCTTCCTCCAGTGTCTGGCGATGATCCCGGGCGTCAGCCGTTCGGGCGCGACGATCCTGGGCGCGCTGACCCTGGGCGTCGAGCGGCGCACCGCGGCGGAGTTCAGCTTCTTCCTCGCCATCCCCACCATGCTGGGGGCGAGCGTGGTCGAGACGGCGGGGCATCTGGATGCCATGCGCGCGGGCAATAGCGTCGGCCCGATCGAGATCGCGATCGGCTTCGTCGTCGCCTTCATCGTCGCCTTGCTGGTCGTGCGCTGGTTCGTCGGCATCGTCGGCCGCCATGGTTTCGGGCCGTTCGCCTGGTATCGAATCGTCGCGGGCAGCATCGCGTTGGCGCTGTTGACGCTGCATTGATGCCATATCGGACCTATTTATTTGCGGGTCGGTCGCAATAGGCGGCCGCACTCGCCAATATCGCAATTAAGTTGGACAGTAAGGCTGTCCAATATGACGATTCCGCAGTGACATGGGGGCGTTCGCGCAATATCCGCATCTTCGGAGGCGCGTATGGCGAACGATTCTATGCTGAAGTTTGTAGGCCGCGATCAGGCCTATCCGGCCAAGCGAGCCGCGGAGACCCGCGCGGAGGATTTCCGCGAGATCGCCGAGCGTTATGCGCCCCCGGCGGCGGAGGACCAGGCCGGTCGCTGCTCGCAATGCGGTGTGCCCTATTGCTCGGTGCATTGCCCGCTGCACAACCATATCCCCGACTGGCTGCGCCTGACCGCGGAAGGTCGCCTGCGCGAAGCCTATGAGCTGTCCAACGCCACCTCGACCATGCCTGAGATTTGCGGCCGCATCTGCCCGCAGGACCGGCTGTGCGAGGGGAATTGCGTCATCGAGTTTTCGGGGCACGGCGCGGTCACGATCGGCTCGGTCGAAAAGTTCATCACCGACACCGCCTGGGAAGAAGGCTGGGTCGAGCCGCTGGTGCCGGGGCCCGAGCGCGGCCAGTCGGTCGCGGTGATCGGCGCGGGGCCTGCGGGCCTGACCGCCGCCGAATATCTACGCGTGTCGGGGTATGAGGTCCATGTCTATGACCGGCACGACCGGGCGGGCGGGCTGCTGACCTATGGCATTCCCGGCTTCAAGCTGGAAAAGCCCGTCGTCATGCGCCGGGTCGAGCGGCTGAAGGCAGGCGGCATCGTTTTCCACGAAGGCTTTGCGGTCGGCGAGGACGCGACGCTGGAGGAGCTGCGCCGCCGCCATGACGCGGTGCTGATCGCGACCGGCGTCTATAAGGCGCGCAATGTCGAGGTGGACGGTGCGGGCGCGAACGGCGTGATCGCCGCGCTCGACTATCTGACCGCGTCTAACCGCAAGAGCTTCGGCGACACGGTCGAGGCGTTCGAGAATGGCTCGCTGAACGCGGCGGGCAAGAATGTCGTCGTGATCGGTGGCGGCGACACCGCGATGGACTGCGTCCGCACCGCGATCCGCCAGGGCGCCAAGTCGGTGAAGTGCCTCTATCGCCGCGACCGCGCGAACATGCCGGGCTCGCAGCGCGAAGTGGCCAATGCCGAGGAGGAGGGGGCCGAGTTCGTCTGGCTGTCCGCGCCGCTCGGTTTCGAGGGCGGCGAGACGGTGACAGGCGTCCGCGCCGCCAAGATGCGCCTGGGCGCGCCGGACGCTTCGGGCCGCCGCGCGCCGGAGGCCGAGCCGGGCGCCGACCATCTGCTGGAGGCGGACATGGTCATCAAGGCGCTGGGCTTCGACGCGGAAGACCTGCCCAGCCTGTTCGGCACGGCGGAACTGGGCGTCAGCCGCTGGGGCACGGTGCTGGTCGATAGCCGCACGCTGATGACCAGCCTGGACGGCGTGTTCGCGGCTGGTGACATCGTGCGCGGCGCGAGCCTGGTGGTCTGGGCGATCCGCGACGGTCGCGACGTCGCTAAGGCGATGCACCAGTGGCTGAAGGCGCGGGCCAAGACCGCCGAGCGCGCGAAGGTGGCGGCATGATGCGCAGGCTCCTTTCCCTGACCGCGCTTGCCGCGATGCTGGCTCCGGGGGCCGCACTGGCCCAGGCGGCCGCGCCTACCGCCGTGGTGGCCGAACCGGATGCCGCGCGTCTGGCGCTGGCGCGGCAGGTGATAGACCAGATCATGCCGCCCGCCACCCGCGAGGCCATGATTCAGTCGATGCTGACGCCGCTCCAGGCCAATATCCGGCAGGGGCTGGAACAGTCGCCCAGCTTCCAGCGCACGATTCAGCAGAATCCGAAGGCCAAGGCGATCTTCGATCAGTTTCTGGCCAAGCAACAGGCCCGGAGCCAGGAGCGGCTGCGTGAAAATCTGCCGGGCATGGTCGATGCCATGTCACGCGCCTATGCCCGCCGCTTCGATATCGGCCAGCTGGAGGAGTTGAAGCGCTTCTTCGCCACGCCGACCGGGCAGGCCTACACCCAGGCTTCGATTTCGATCATGGCCGACCCCGACATCGCCGCGTGGCAGCGCAAGCTGATGAGCCAGGCGATGAGCAGCATGCAGGACGATATCGCGACGATGGCCAAGGACATCGAAGCGACCCAGCAGGACAAGAAGTGATGACCGACCAGCGCCAATATCTCGCCGAGCATGGCATGTACCGCCCCGAGTTCGAGGGCGATGCGTGCGGCGTCGGCATGGTCGCGGCCACCGATGGCCAGCCCTCGCGCCGGGTCGTCCAGTCGGCGATCGATGCGCTGAAGGCCGTGTGGCATCGCGGCGCGGTGGATGCGGACGGCAAGACCGGCGACGGGGCGGGTCTGCATGTCGACCTGCCGCACCGCTTCTTCGACGATGCGATCGCGGCGTCGGGGCACAAGGTGCTGCCCAACCGCCTGGCGGTGGGCATGATCTTCATGCCGCGCACCGATCTGGGCGCGCAGGAAACCTGCCGCACTATCGTCGAGAGCGTCATCATCGAGGCGGGCTACACCATCTATGGCTGGCGCCAGGTGCCGGTCGACGTCTCGGTCATCGGCATGAAGGCGCAGGCGACGCGCCCCGAGATCGAGCAGATCATGATCGCCGGGCCGATGCCCGACGAGGTCGATGCCGCCGAGTTCGAGAAGAACCTGTATCTGATCCGCCGTCGCATCGAAAAGCGCGTGATCGCGGCGCAGATCAGCGGCTTCTATATCTGTTCGCTGTCCTGCCGCTCGATCATCTACAAGGGGCTGTTCCTCGCCGAGAGCCTGTCGGTCTTCTATCCCGACCTGCAGGATCATCGGTTCGAGAGCCGCGTGGCGATTTTCCACCAGCGTTATTCGACCAACACCTTCCCGCAATGGTGGCTGGCGCAGCCTTTCCGCTGCCTGGCGCATAACGGCGAGATCAACACGATCCGTGGCAACAAGAACTGGATGCTCAGCCACGAGATCCGCATGGCCTCGATCGCGTTCGGCGACAATTCGGAGGATATCAAGCCGGTGATCCCGGCGGGCGCGTCCGATACCGCCGCGCTGGATGCTGTGTTCGAGGCGATCTGCCGCTCCGGCCGCGACGCGCCGACCGCCAAGCTGATGCTGGTGCCCGAGGCGTGGCAGAAGGACCTCGACACGCCCAAGGCGCATGCCGAGATGTACCAGTATCTCGCCTCCGTCATGGAGCCGTGGGACGGCCCCGCCGCCCTCGCCATGACCGATGGCCGCTGGGCGGTGGCGGGCATGGACCGCAACGCGCTGCGCCCGCTTCGCTATACGCTGACCGCCGACGGCCTGCTGATCGTGGGGTCGGAAAGCGGCATGGTCGTGGTGCCCGAAGCCACCATCACCGCCAAGGGCCGCCTGGGGCCGGGGCAGATGATCGCCGTCGATCTGGCCGAGGGCAAGCTGTACGACGACCGCGCGATCAAGGACCAGATCTCGGGCGAGCAGGACTATGCCGCGATGATCGGCGAGTTCCTGACCATGGACCAGCTGCCCCAGCCGTCCGAGGGCGAAGCGCTGGTGCGGATGCCGCGGGCTGAGATGCTGCGCCGTCAGGTCGCGGCGGGCCAGACCATGGAGGATATGGAGCTGATCCTGTCGCCCATGGCCGAAGGCGGCAAGGAAGCCATCGGCTCGATGGGCGATGACACGCCGCTGGCGGTCATCTCCGACAAGCCGCGTCTTATCAGCCAGTTCTTCCGCCAAAATTTCTCGCAGGTCACGAACCCGCCGATCGATTCCCTGCGCGAACGCTATGTGATGTCGCTCAAGACCCGGTTCGGCAATCTCGCCAACATCCTCGACACCGAGGATCGGCGCGAGCGGGTGCTGGTCTTGCCGTCTCCGGTCCTGACCGGCGCCGACTGGCACCGGCTGAAGACGCACTTCGGCCGTTCGGCGGCCGAAATCGACTGCACCTTCGAGGCCGATGGCGGCCCCGACCGTCTGCGCGCCGCGATCCAGCGCATTCGCAACCAGGCCGAACAGGCGGTGCGTGAAGGCCGCTCCGAGCTGTTCCTGACCGACGAGCATGTCGGCGAGGACCGGGTCGCGATCGCGGGCGTGCTGGCGGCGGCGGCGGTGCACACGCATCTCGTCCGCCGGGGCCTGCGTTCCTATGCGTCGATCAACGTGCGGTCGGCCGAATGCCTCGACACCCATTATTATGCGGTGCTGATCGGCGTCGGCGCGACCACGGTGAACGCCTATCTGGCCGAAGCCGCGATCGTCGACCGGCATGGGCGCGGGCTGTTCGGCGAGCTGTCGATCGAACAGTGCCTGACCAACCATCGCACCGCGATCGAGGATGGCCTGCTCAAGATCATGGCGAAGATGGGGATCGCAGTGATCTCCAGCTATCGTGGCGGCTATAATTTCGAGGCGGTCGGCCTCAGCCGTGCGCTGGTCAACGACCTGTTCCCCGGCATGCCCGCCAAGATTTCGGGCGAGGGGTATAACTCGCTCCATTACTCGGCAATGGTCCGCCACGAAGCGGCCTGGGACCAGCATGTCGCGACGCTGCCGATCGGCGGCTTCTACCGCCAGCGCGACGGCGGCGAGACCCATGCCTATTCGGCGCAGTTGATGCACCTGTTGCAGACGGCGGTGGCGACCGACAGCTATTCGACCTATCTGCAATTCGCGCGCGGTGTCGGCGACCTGCCGCCGGTGTATTTGCGCGACCTGCTCCAGTTCAACTTCCCGAACGAGGGCGTGCCGGTCGATCAGGTCGAGGCGATCACCGAGATTCGCAAGCGCTTCGTGACGCCGGGCATGTCGCTGGGCGCGCTGTCGCCCGAAGCGCACGAAACGCTGGCGATCGCGATGAACCGGATCGGCGCGAAGGCGGTGTCGGGCGAGGGCGGTGAGGACAAGCTGCGCTATCAGCCCTACGATAATGGCGACAACGCCAACTCGACCATCAAGCAGATCGCGAGCGGCCGCTTCGGCGTGACAGCGGAATATCTGAACGCCTGCGACGAGATCGAGATCAAGGTCGCGCAGGGTGCCAAGCCCGGCGAGGGCGGGCAGCTGCCCGGCTTCAAGGTGACCGAGTTCATCGCCAAACTGCGCCATGCGACGCCGGGCGTGACGCTGATCTCGCCGCCGCCGCACCACGACATCTACTCGATCGAGGATCTCGCGCAGCTCATCTATGACTGCAAGCAGATCAACCCGCGCGCGCGCGTCTGCGTGAAGCTCGTCTCCTCGGCGGGCATCGGCACGGTCGCGGCGGGCGTGGCCAAGGCGCATGCCGACGTCATCCTGGTGTCGGGCCATGTCGGCGGCACCGGCGCTTCGCCCCAGACCTCGATCAAATATGCCGGGACCCCGTGGGAAATGGGCCTGTCGGAGGTCAACCAGACGCTGACCCTGAACGGTCTGCGCGGGCGTATCCGCCTGCGCGCCGATGGCGGCCTGAAGACCGGGCGCGATATCGTGATCGCGGCGATCCTGGGTGCGGAAGAGTTCGGCATCGGCACCCTGTCGCTGGTGGCGATGGGGTGCATCATGGTGCGCCAGTGCCATAGCAACACCTGCCCGGTGGGCGTCTGCGTGCAGGACGAGCGGCTTCGCGCCAAGTTCACCGGCACCCCGGAAAAGGTCATCAACCTGATGACCTTCATCGCCGAGGAAGTCCGCGACATCCTGGCGCGCCTCGGCGTGCGGTCGTTGGACGAGGTGATCGGGCGGACCGAGCTGCTGCGCCAGGTCAGCCGCGGGGCCGAGCATCTCGACGATCTCGACCTCAATCCGGTGCTGGCCAAGGTCGATGCGACCGACGCCGAGCGGCGGTTCAGCCTGTCGACCTTCCGCAACGAAGTGCCCGACAGCCTGGATGCGCAGATCATCAAGGACGCGAGCGCCGTCTTCTCGCGCGGCGAGAAAATGCAGCTGACCTATTCGGTGCGCAACACCCACCGCGCGGTCGGCACCCGCCTGTCGAGCGAGATCACCCGCAAGTTCGGGATGAGCAAGCTGGCCGACGGGCATGTCACCGTGCGGTTGCGCGGGTCGGCGGGCCAGTCGCTGGGCGCGTTCCTGTGCAAGGGCGTGACGCTGGAGGTCTTTGGCGACGCCAACGACTATGTCGGCAAGGGCCTGTCGGGCGGCACGATCATCGTGCGGCCTGCGGTCAGCTCGCCGCTGGCCAGCCAGAAGAACACGATCATCGGCAACACCGTCCTCTACGGTGCGACCTCCGGCAAGCTGTTCGCGGCGGGCCAGGCGGGCGAGCGCTTCGCGGTGCGCAATTCGGGCGCGACCGTGGTGGTCGAGGGCTGCGGCGCGAATGGCTGCGAATATATGACCGGCGGCACCGCGGTGGTGCTAGGCGAGGTCGGCGCGAACTTCGGCGCAGGCATGACCGGCGGCATGGCCTTCATCTACGACCCCGAAGAGCGTTTCGCGCGCCGTGCCAACCCCGAAAATATCGTATGGCAGCGCCTCGCCTCCGCGCATTGGGAGGGCGTGCTGCGCGGCCTGATCGAGGAACATGCCGCGCGCACCGACAGCAAATGGTCGAAGGGCCTGTTGGAGGATTGGGACCGGGTGGCCGGGCATTTCTGGCAGGTGTGTCCGAAGGAAATGCTGACCCGCCTGTCGCATCCGCTGGACGACAGCGTCGAGGCGGTCGCGGCGGAGTAAGGTCGTCATTTTCCTCCCCTGTAAGGAGAGGGTGTGCGGGCTTTGACGTGCCCCCGGCACGTCAAGATGGTGCCGGGGGCACCATCTCGCCCGCACACATGCGCAGCATGGTGGAGGGGTGTCCCGCTCTCGATAGGGTGACACCCCTCCGTCAGGCCTTCGGCCCGCCACCTCCCCTTGCAGGGGAGGAATAGCGATTACCCCCGTTCAGCCTGAGCGAAGTCGAAGGCCAAGTAACTTTCTCTCCACGGGCGCGGGGGTACCGGATTCCCTTGGCCTTCGACTTCGCTCAGGCTGAACGGAGCGGGGGGCAACTGTGATGCTCATGAGAGAGCGATAGGCTGTCGCTTTCGGATCATGGCGTTGAGGATGACGAGGAGTTGGCGTGCGACGGCGATAAGGATGGTCTTTGGCGCCTTGCCTTTGGCTCGCATCCTGTCGCGCATAGCGGTGAGGACGGGGATGCGCCGTGAGGCATTGAGGGCGGCGATGTAGAGGGCTTCGCGGACCTTGCGCCGCCCGCCCCAAATGCGCCTGGCGCCGCGCCATGTGCCACTTTCGCGGGCGTGGGGAGCGAGGCCGGCGAGCGAGGCGATCTTTCGACGGCACAGCGTGCCGAGTTCGGGAAGTTCACCGAGCAGGGTTGCCAGGACGGTGGGCCCGATGCCGGGAACAGCCGTCAGCAGCTGGGCCTGTTCGGACAGGGCCCGATCCTGGGCGATGAAGCCTGCGATCTGGCGGTCGAGCTGGGCGATCTGCTGGCTGAGCAGGTCGATCATGGCTTCGATGGCTTGTGCGATTTCGGGTTGGCCTGCGCTGTGGCGATGCAGCTTTTCGGCTTTGCGCATGTCGACCAACTGTCTGCGGCGACGCAGGAAATCGGCCAGGCGTGAACGGGCAGGGCTGAGCGGGATGGTAGCGGGCAGGTTCAGCGCTGCGCCCATCTGCGCGAGCACGCGGGCATCGACGCGGTCAGTCTTGGCCAGCGTGCCGGTGGCTCTGGCGAACTCGCGGGCCTGACGCGGATTGACGCGCGAGAAGGGATGGCCGCGTGTCGCCAGCGCGGCGATCAGGTCACCGTCGCAACCACTGGTCGCCTCGAAGACAAGGCGGATGTCGTGGTCGAGCGTGTCGAGCCAGACGGCGATGGCATCCGGTGTATTGGCGATCCGCCCGATCCGGCCCGATGGCAGCTCGCAGATGTCGATGACGGCACGCGAAAGGTCGCAGCCGATAACGGCTTGTGGCATGGTATAGGCTCCTGTCCATGTCGTGCGGGATCAGCAGTCCCAAGCAACTGTTCAGGGTTGTGACCAACGCGGAAGGGACCCTTGCTCCCTATCGGGCTCCAGACCCTCGGGGGGGACGGGCTCCCTTCCGCAACATCTTCATACCACCGTCGCATCAGACAGGGGGGGGGCTTCCCCAACCATGACATCCCCGTCATCCTGCTCCCCCACATCACGGAACCGTTGCGTCACCGTGACGGTTGGGGCGCGATGCGGAAAGGGGATAGCGGCATGACCATCGATCGCCAGAAGATCGAACGCGGGGGATTCATCCTGTTCCTCGCGCTCGTCACCATCGGGATGCTGGCGGTGGTGTCGGGCTTCCTGGCGGCACTGCTCTGGGCCGGGCTGGCGGCGATCCTGTTCCGGTCGCTGTTCCAGTGGCTGCTGGACAAGACCGGGGGTCGGCGCAACCTGGCGGCCGGGCTGACCATGCTTATCATCACCTTCGCGGTGGTGGTGCCGACCCTGTTGATCGGCAGCATGGTCGTCGATCAGGCGTCGGGCGTTTACCTGAAGGTGCGCAGCGGCCAGATCGATTTCGCACAATATTTCCAGCAGGTTCGCGATGCACTGCCCACCCGCCTGCGCCAGGCGATGGACAATTGGGGTATCGACAGCGTCGAGGGGTTGCAGGCCCGCATCTCACGCACGCTGAGCAGCAGCGTCAGCCAGATCGCGTCGCAGGCGCTGTCGATCGGGCGCAACGCCTTTGCCTTTGCGCTCGCCTTTGGTGTCGGCCTCTATGTCGCCTTCTTCCTGATCCGCGACGGCGACCGTCTGGGGCCAGCCTTTGTGCGCGCCTTGCCGCTGGAGCGGGGCGTCGCGGCACGACTGGTCGATACCTTTGTCGCGGTGGTACGCGCCACCATCAAGGGGTCGGTCATCGTCGGACTGGTGCAGGGTGCGCTGGGCGCCGTCACCTTCTGGATCGTCGGGGTACCCGCTGCCCTTCTTTGGGGCGTGCTGATGGCGATCGCGGCGCTGCTGCCCGCCATCGGCCCGGCGATCATCTGGGGGCCGGTCGCCATCTATCTGCTCGCGACCGGCGCGGTCTGGCAGGGGGCGGTGGTCATCGCCTCGGGCGTGTTGGTCATCGGGCTGGCCGACAATATCCTGCGGCCGATCCTGGTCGGGCGCGACACCGGCCTGCCCGACTGGATCGTTCTGCTGACGACGCTGGGCGGCATCGACATGCTGGGGCTGAGCGGCATCGTCGTCGGCCCGGTCGTCGCCGCGCTGTTCCTGGCGGGCTGGCGCATCCTGGGCGAGGAACGCGGCGTCCTGCCCGCCGAGGGCGAGGCGGCGGCATAGGCACTGGCCCAGATCGAGCCGACCTCCCTCACAAAGCCGGTTTGCGCTGCAACATGGTGCTGCCTATGGTCCGCGCCCAAGGCGGGACCGGCCGGGGGGCTCGGGCCGGATGATGGGGTAGCATGATGCGATTGCGATCGGGGGCCTGGAGTATGACGGCCGGGCTTGCCTATATGCTGGCGGGATGCGGCGGCGGCGACGATGTCGCGCGGCAGGCGGGAGCCAATGGCGCCTCGATCGAATTGCCGGTGCCCGCGCCGTCGCCCACGAAGACGCCGGTCAAATCCGACAGTCTGCCCGGCGAGATCGCGGCCAATCCGGGCGCCAGCCTGACCACGATCGGCTTTCCGCAAGGCGGCGGCGGACTGAACGAGGCCGCGAAGGCGGCGCTCGACCGGCTGGCGGCCGATCCGGCGATCAAGAACGCCCGCCTGACCTTGCGCGGCCACTCGGACAGCGAAGGCGATGACGGGGCCAACCGCATCATGTCGCGTAAACGGGCCGAGGCGGTGCGCGACTATCTGGTGCGCAAGGGGCTCGCCCGCGACCGGATGCGCGTGATCGCGCTGGGCGAGACGCGTCCCGTCGCTCCCAATGCCAATCCCGACGGCAGCGACGACAGTGCCGGGCGCGCGCGCAACCGCCGGGTCGAGATCGAACGCGATCCCGCCGGATCGATGTGATCCCGGCGATTGCCGACCCTGCGGCCGGATCGTAAGGCCGTGTCATGGCCAAAGGTGATCGACTGGCGCGGCTCGACGCGCATCGCGAAGAGATGGAAGGCGAGTATCGCGAGGCGCTGATCGCCGCGCTGCGGACCACGGCGGCGGGCAAATGGGGGCTGTTCGATCATCGCAAGGACCGGGTGGCACATGCCGCAGCGGCGCCGGTCGTCGCCCAGTTGACCGAGATGGGCGAGGACATCGACGTGGCCCGGGAGCAGCTCGGCCTGCCGCCCTTCGCGTTGCACGCGGAGTTTCTCGCCTCGCGCGGCCCGGTCGGGCCGGAGGCGGTGGGGGAACCGAAGCAGGCGCAGGCGTGGCTCGATCGCCTGGCGGCGGAAGGGTAATCTCATTCCTACCCTGCAAGGGGAGGTGGCGCGCGTAGCGCGTCGGAGGGGTGTCACCCTCTCGATAGGGCGACACCCCTCCGTCAGGCCTGACGGCCTGCCACCTCCCCTTGCAGGGGAGGAATAGGCGTTACGCCGCCTGCAATGCTTCCGTCGCGACCGCCGCGATGTCGTCGCCCAGCTGGTCGACGCGCGCGGGATCGGCGTCCCAAGCGAACATGAACCGCGCGCCGCCGCCGATGAAGGTGTAGAAACGCCATCCCCGCGCGCGCAAGGCTTCGAGCACGGCGGGCGGGGCGCTGAGGAAGACGGCGTTCGCCTCGACCGGGAACATCGGCGCGATGCCCGGCAGCCCGGCAACGCGCGCCGCCAGCCTTTGCGCACAGGCATTGGCATGCGCGGCATTGGTCAGCCAGGCGCCGCTGTCGAGCATCCCGATCCACGGTGCTGCCAGGTAGCGCATCTTGGACGCAAGCTGCCCCGCCTGTTTGCAGCGATAGTCGAAATCCTCGGCCAGCACGGGGTCGAAGAACAGGATCGCCTCACCGACCGCCATGCCGTTCTTGGTGCCGCCGAAGCAGAGGACATCGACCCCCGCCCGCCACGTCATGTCGGCGGGCGAACAGCCCAGCGCCGCACAGGCATTGGCGAAGCGCGCCCCGTCCATGTGCAGCCGCAGGCCCAGCTCGCGGCACACCGCCGACAGCGCATGGATTTCGGCCAGCGTATAGACCTGCCCCGTCTCGGTCGGCTGGGTGATCGTCACCGCGCGGGGTTTCGGGAAGTGGATGTCCGACCGGCCGGTGGCGAGCGCGCGCACCGCGTCGGGGGTCAGCTTGCCGTCCTCGGTCTGGGCGACGAGCAGCTTCGATCCGTTGGAGAAGAATTCGGGCGCGCCGCATTCGTCGGTCTCGACATGCGCGGAGGCTGAGCAGATGACGCTGTGATAGCTCTGGCAGAGCGCCGCCAGCGCCAGTGAGTTGGCCGCCGTGCCGTTGAAGGCGAAGAAGACCTCGCACTTGGTCTGGAACAGGGTGCGGAACGCGTCGGCGGCCCGGTCGGTGAACGGGTCCTCGCCGTAAGCCGGGACATAGCCGCGATTGGCCTCCGCCATGGCCGCCCACGCCTCGGGACAGATTCCGGCGTAATTGTCGCTGGCGAATTGCTGGGGAGTAATCGCGTCCATCACAAATCCTTCCGTCCGTGCCGCGAGCCGGGGAAAAGGAATGTGGCGGATCGTCCCGTTGTTGCCGGTTCGGCCACATCCCTCTCCTTGTTCGGAGAGGCACCACCTTGCCGGGGGGCAGGTTGGTGCCGGGCGATGGCCCGACTCTTGATGCTGGCGCGGCGCATACCGACAGCGACGGGGCGAATCAAGCGGGCAGCGTCCATAAAAGCTGCGCAAAGCATTGCGTATCGGCTGCGAAACGTGGAAGCGTAAACGTTATGAGCATCAAGACCACGCGCCGCGGTAGCAGCGCTCCCACGATCAGCGATGTCGCGCGCGCCGCGGGTGTGTCGTTGATGACCGTCTCGCGCGTCATCAACAACGAAGCCAATGTCCGCCCCGCCACGCGCGAGAAGGTGGAGGCGGCGATCGCGCAGCTCAACTATGCCCCCAACCCGGCGGCGCGCAGCCTGGCGGGCGCGGCGCAGATCCGCATCGGCATGCTCTACAGCAACCCCAGCCAGGGGTTCCTGAGCGAGTTCCTGCTCGGCACGCTGGACCAGGCGTCGCGGCTGGACGTGCAGATGGTGGTCGAGAAATGCGAGATCGGCGACCATGAGGTCGAGGTGGCCCGCCACCTGATCGCGGGGGGAATCGACGGCGTGATCCTGCCGCCGCCGCTCTGCGAGGCGGAGGCGGTGCTGTCGCTGTTGCGCGAAGCGGGGGTGCCCGCCGTGGTCGTGGCGACCGGCCGCGCGCCGGAGGAAATGCCCGAGTCGGCGATGGCCGTGCAGATCGACGACCGCGCCGCCGCCGAGGAAATGACGCGCCATGTCATGACCCTGGGCCACCGGCGGATCGGCTTCATCTGCGGCAACCCCAACCTGACCGCCAGCGCCCGCCGTTATGAGGGGTTCCGGGCCGCGCTGGACGCGATGGGCGTGCCGTTCGATGAGCAGCTGGTCGCGCCGGGTCTCTACACCTATCGTTCGGGTCTGGACGCGGCCGAGCGGCTGCTCGATCTAGCCGAGCCGCCGACCGCGATCCTGGCGTCGAACGACGACATGGCGGCGGCGACCGTGGCGGTGGCGCATCGCCGTGGCCTCGACGTGCCGAGCGACCTGACCGTCTGCGGGTTCGACGACACCACGCTGTCGACGACGATCTGGCCCGAGCTGACCACCATTCACCAGCCGATCGCCGACATGGCCCGCGCGGCGGTGGAGATGATGGCGATCGTCATCCGCCAGAAAAACGCCGAGCCGCCCGCGCACCGGATGCTCGACTACAGCCTGATCCGGCGCCAGTCGGATGCCGCGCCCCGCCGTCGCCCGCGCGGAATCTAGGGCGAATGGACCTTCCGTCTATTCCTCCCCTGGAAGGGGAGGTGGCAGGCCGAAGGCCTGACGGAGGGGTGTTCCGGTCGGAGAGGGCGGGCAAATGCACGACCCGTGACACCCCTCCACCACCCTTTGGGTGGTCCCCCTCCCCTTGCAGGGGAGGAATGAAGGCGGTCTGGTCCAGGGCCAGCGGCGCGCGCTCTGGGGCGCGAAGCGGGACGAAGCGTGTGCACATCCGCTTGACGGCGCGATGTTTTAAGATAGCGTTACCATCATGGCTGGCCGTGAATCGTGCCGGTGACAGGACATTGCCGTGCGGATAGGCCAAGATGCCACGCACGGATCAGGAGAGGGCCGGAAGTGACCGACACAAGGGGATTGGACGCCGCGCGCGTCAATCATGGTTTCATCGCCGCGATCGTCGTTGTCGCGACCATCGGCGGTTTCATGTTCGGCTATGACTCGGGCGTCATCAACGGTACGCAAAAGGGGCTGGAGGCTGCGTTCGACCTCGGCCGCCTGGGCGTCGGCGTCAATGTCGGCGCGATCCTGGTCGGCTCGGCGATCGGTGCGTTCGGGGCCGGGCGTCTGGCCGACGCGATCGGCCGTCGCAACGTCATGATGCTCGCCGCCGGCCTCTTCCTGGTCAGCGCGCTGCTGGCGGGGGCGGCGGGCAGCTCGGCGATCTTCATCCTGGCCCGCATCATCGGCGGCCTGGGCGTCGGTGCGGCGAGCGTCATCTCGCCCGTCTATATCTCCGAAGTGACCCCGGCCTCGATCCGCGGCCGTTTGTCGAGCGTGCAGCAGGTGATGATCATCACCGGCCTGACCGGTGCGTTCGTCGCGAACTTCGCGCTCGCCCGTTACGCGGGTGGCTCGACCGCCGAATTCTGGCTGGGCTTCCCCGCCTGGCGCTGGATGTTCTGGCTTCAGGCGATCCCGGCGGCGATCTATTTCGCGGCGCTGTCGATCATCCCGGAAAGCCCGCGCTTCCTGGTCGCCAAGGGCCGTGATGCGGACGCACACACCGTCCTGACCAAGCTGTTCGGCGAGGCCGAGGCGACCCGCAAGGTCGCCGACATCCGCCGCTCGCTGGCTAGCGACCAGCATAAGCCCAAGCTGTCGGACCTGATCGACAAGACGACCGGCAAGATCCGTCCGATCCTGTGGGCGGGTATCGGCCTGGCCGTGTTCCAGCAGCTCGTCGGCATCAACGTCGTCTTCTATTACGGCGCGACGCTCTGGGAAGCGGTCGGCTTCTCGGAGGATTATGCGCTGCAGACCAACATCCTGTCGGGCGTGCTGTCGATCGCGGCCTGCCTGTTCACCATCGCGACCGTCGACAAGATCGGCCGCAAGCCGCTGCTGCTGATCGGCTCGGCGGGCATGGCGGTGACGCTGGCGATCGTCGCCTATGCCTTCTCGACCGCGGTCACGGGTGCGAACGGCGCGGTGTCGCTGCCCGGCAACAACGGCGTGATCGCGCTGGTCGCGGCGAACCTCTACGTCATCTTCTTCAACGCCAGCTGGGGTCCGGTCATGTGGGTCATGCTGGGCGAGATGTTCCCGAACCAGATTCGCGGATCGGGCCTGGCCGTCTCGGGCTTTGCCCAGTGGATCGCCAATGCCGCCATCTCGGTCAGCTTCCCCGCGCTCGCCGTGTCGCCGGGGTTGAGCGTGACCTATTTCGGTTACGCCTTCTTCGCGGCGGTGTCGTTCTTCTTCGTGCGCGCCATGGTCAACGAGACGCGCGGTCGCGAACTGGAAGACATGGCGGGCTGATAAAGGAATAGTCCCCAAGCCTGACAGGCCCGCTTCCCGATGGGAGGCGGGCCTTTTCTTTACCCGCCCATTTTCCCCACCTCCGTTCAGCCTGAGCGAAGTCGAAGGCAACGCGGGAACCTCTCCAAACACCCATGGGGCGGGCGGATTCCCTTGGCCTTCGACTTCGCTCAGGCTGAACGGAGGGTGGGCAGGGGGGGCGGCCTTAACGCCCGGCCTGGATCAGGATCGAATCGGACGGCAACAGCCGGTCCATGAAGGGCAGCATCGCCGCGCCGATCGCGGGGGCGTCCTGCGCGCGGCGGGCGGGACGGATGGCGGGGCGGGCAGGCAGCTCGACCCCCGCCAGCGCCTCGGTAAGCCCCACCGACAGCCGCTCGAGCAGCCAGCCGGGCAGACGTCCGCCGATCAGGATGGCATGGGGATCGAACAGCGTCGTTACCGCGATGATGGGCTGGAGCAGTGCGGCGATCGAATCCTCGATCCACTGGTCGATGACCGCGCACAGCATCGGGTCGTCGCCGTCGCCCAGCGTCTCGGGCGAATCGAGCGTATAGCCTGCCGTCTTCAGCCGCACCTCCAGCCCCGCCAGCGATACCGTGTCCTGCACGATCGCACCGGGCCGCCCCGCCGTGGGGTCAGGCATCAGCCCGATCTCGCCCGATCGGCGATGCGCACCGCGATGATAGGTCCGGTCGATGACCAGCCCGCCGCCCAGCCCCGCCGTGATGAGCAGATAGAAGAAACTGGGGCAGTCGAAATCATGGTCGTGCTGCGCCTCGCCCAGGGCGGCGGCGGCGGCGTCGTTGTCGCGGTACATCGGCCAGGGCAACAGGGGCGCGAGCAAAGCCGCCGTGTCGACGCCGTTCCAGGCATCATAGCCGCGTGTCTGGTTGGGCAGCGAACGGTCGACGCCGTCCGGCATCGCCACCCCGACGCCCAGCACGCGCGTGCGGTCCACCTGACCTTCGGCGAGGGCCGGTTCCAGCGTGTCGCGGATAAAGCCCAGCACGTCGTTGGGCGTCGCAAAGGCGATCTCGCGCGTCGCCCGCGCACGCACCGTGCCGCACAGGTCGAGGATCGCGATGGCCAGATGGTCGCGGTCGATGGTCAGGCCGATGCCGAACGCGCCATCGGGACACAGCTCGATCTTCAGCGCGGGCTGCCCGCGCCCGCGATGCAGCCGCCCGGCGGTGCGGATCAGCCCCATCTCGATCAGCCGCCCGGTGATGTTGGCGATGGTCGGCGGGGTCAGCCCGGTCTGGTTGGCGATGGCGATCCGCGTCGTCTCGCGGTGCAGGCGGATGACCTGGAGCACGGTGCGCAGGTTGTAATCGCCCGCCCGCTCCAAGTTCGTGCCCGACAGTCCGCGCGACAGACGCGAATCGCGCGAATGCGCCTCGATGGCAGGCCCCCGCTCCGGCGGGATGGGCTGCGTCGATCGCGTCATTCTGGTATCGTCTCCCATGGTGGAGCGAAACCGGATCGCCCGTCTTTGCCGCAGGATCGGCCCGCGGGTCGGGTCCGGTCAAGGCCTATTGTCGGACCTGACCATGCCGCCCCGGCACATTGGCCCTGCTTTCGCGGGCTTATGCCGGGGTGGAAAGGGGAATCAGGCCGGTGTGAGCTTGATGAGCCTGCCTTGCGAATCGCCGCCATCCTCCAGGACATAGATGGCGCCGTCCGGCCCCTGTTCGACCT
Organism: Sphingomonas sp. 77B; assembly: GCF_056497825.1. NCBI lineage: Bacteria > Pseudomonadati > Pseudomonadota > Alphaproteobacteria > Sphingomonadales > Sphingomonadaceae > Sphingomonas > Sphingomonas sp. 77B. Next base: position 2,057,525 of record NZ_JBWMBY010000001.1, on the reverse strand, counting down.
CGCGGATACGCGCGCCCATGTCCCACTGGTCGCCCTTGGTGGCGCTCGTGCCGCTCAGGTCGACACGGATGAGTGCCTTGCTCGACAGCCCGCCGACAAAGGCGTCGCCGCGCCATTGCGGGAAGAGCGAGCCCAAATAGATCATCAGCCCGCCCGGCGAGATCACCGGATTCCACCAGACCTTGGGCGCTTCATAGCCGTCGCCCGCACGGTGATCGGGAATGTCGCGCCCGTCATAATGCGACCCGTTGGAGGCGTTGGGCCAGCCATAATTGCGCCCCGGCAGGATCAGGTTCAGCTCGTCGCCACCCTTGGGTCCCATTTCCTGCTGCCACAAATTGCCAGCACCATCGAAGGCGATGCCGAGCAGGTTGCGATGGCCATAGGACCAGACCGCCGGATCGAAGCCTTGCGATGCCAGCGGATTACCGGCCGCCGGTTTGCCATCCGGGGTCAGGCGCAGCACCTTGCCGAGTGTCGCCTTGGGGTCCTGAGCGGGCGTGAACTTCTGGCGGTCGCCCGCCGTGAAGAACAGATATTGGCCGTCCGGCGAAAAGGCGATGCGGCCCGAATAATGGCCGTCGCCGGTGACGGCGGGACTGGCGGCCCACAGCGTCTCGATCCCGGTCAGCTGCGCGGTGCCGTTCGATTCCTGCAACCGGCCGCGCGCCAGCACGACATGCTTGCCGCCGTCCGCTGCGGCCGAATAGCTGAAATAGACGCGGCCCGACTGGGCGAAATCGGGGGCGAGGACCACGTCCATCAACCCGCCCTGGCCCGCCGAATCGACCGCGATCCGCGCGATCGTCTGCCGCTGCTGACCATCGGCGGAAACCAGCAGCATCCGGCCGTCCTTCTCGGTCACGAGCATCCGCCGGTCGGGCAGGAAGGTCATCGCCCAGGGCGCATCGAAATCGGCGATGACGGTGCGGCCAAAGGGCTGTCCGTCCACCACCGTCGCGGGCGGGCTGGCCGTGGCGGAGGGCGAGGGAGCGGGTGTTCCGCCCGGCGTCACCGTCACCGGGGGCGTGTTGCCCGTCTCATCGGGGCCGGGGCCATTGCCCGAGCAGGCGATCAGCGCCACCGGCAAGGCGGCAAGCAACGGCAGTTTCATGATATACTCTCCCGATGGGGCCCCTGACCGGCCCTGTGGGCCGACAACGCCTTGGCATGGATGCTTGTTTCGTTGGCGGTTCCTGTGTATATACTGCGGCATTCTCTTACATCGTCGGGTGAAAGAGGCTGCGGGACGGGTTCCGCGGCACCGATCCGGCACATCTGGAGCTTTCATGGCGGACATCGCCCTTCTGACGCAACTCATCGAACCCGAGGCCAAGGCGCTCGGCTTCGAGCTCGTGCGCGTGAAGATGTATGGTGGCACGTCGGACCCCACGCTGCAGGTGATGGCCGAGCGTCCCGATACGCGCCAGCTCAACATCGACGACTGCGCCGACCTGTCGCGCCGTATCTCGGACGTGATGGACGCGCTGGAAGCGGAAGGCCGCGACCCGATCGACCATGCGTACCGGCTGGAGGTGTCCTCGCCCGGTATCGACCGCCCGCTGACCCGGCTGAAGGACTTCGCCGACTGGGCGGGGCATGAGGCGCGGATCACGCTCGCCGAGAAGCTGAACGGCCGCAAGCAGTTCAAGGGCGACCTGGCCGGGGTCGAGGGCGACAATGTCGTCATCGTCGACGGGGAAGAGGTTCGCCACGAACTGCCCTTCTCGGGAATCGAAGACGCCAAGCTCGTGATGACCGACCGGCTGATCGCCGCGACGGTGCCGCTGTCTCCCGAAGGCGCGGAAGAGGTTTATTATCAGGACGCGCCCGAACAGGACGGCGCCACCACGGAAGGACGGCACTGATGGCTACCGCCATTTCCGCCAACAAGGCGGAACTGATCGCGATCGCGAATGCGGTCGCCTCGGAAAAGATGATCGACAAGGGCATCGTCATCGAGGCGATGGAGGATGCGATCCAGCGCGCCGCCCGCGCCCGCTATGGTGCCGAGAACGACATCCGCGCGAAGCTCGATCCGAACTCGGGCGACCTGCGTCTTTGGCGCGTCGTCGAGGTGGTCGAGCAGGTCGACGATTATTACAAGCAGATCGACCTGAAGGGCGCCGAGAAGCTGCAAAAGGGTGCCGCGATCGGTGACTTCATCGTCGACCCGCTGCCCCCGATCGAATTTGGCCGCATCGCCGCGCAGGCGGCCAAGCAGGTCATCTTCCAGAAGGTCCGCGACGCCGAGCGCGACCGTCAGTATGACGAGTTCAAGGACCGCCAGGGCGAGATCATCACCGGCGTCGTCAAGCGCGTCGAGTTCGGCCACATCGTCGTCGATCTGGGCCGCGCCGAGGGCGTGATCCGTCGCGACCAGCAGATTCCGCGCGAAGTCGTCCGCGTGAACGACCGCATCCGCTCGCTGATCCTGAACGTGCGTCGCGAGAATCGCGGGCCGCAGATCTTCCTGTCCCGCGCGCATCCCGACTTCATGAAGAAGCTGTTCGCGCAGGAAGTGCCCGAAATCTATGACGGCATCATCGAGATCAAGGCCGCCGCGCGCGATCCGGGCAGCCGCGCCAAGATCGGCGTGATCTCGCACGACTCGAGCATCGACCCGGTCGGCGCTTGCGTCGGCATGAAGGGCAGCCGCGTGCAGGCCGTCGTGCAGGAGATGCAGGGCGAGAAGATCGACATTATCCCCTGGTCGCCCGACACCGCGACTTTTGTGGTGAACGCGCTCCAGCCCGCCAATGTCAGCCGCGTCGTGATCGACGAGGAAGAGGACCGGATCGAGGTCGTCGTCCCCGACGATCAGCTGTCCCTCGCCATCGGCCGTCGCGGCCAGAATGTGCGCCTCGCCAGCCAGTTGACCGCCAAGGCGATCGACATCCTGACCGAGGCCGACGCCTCCGAGAAGCGGCAGAAGGAATTCGTGGCCAACTCCGAGATGTTCCAGAACGAGCTGGACGTGGACGAGACGCTGGCCCAGCTGCTGGTCGCCGAGGGCTTCGGTGCGCTGGAAGAGGTCGCCTATGTCGAGCTCGACGAGCTGGCCGCGATCGAGGGCTTCGACGAAGACCTGGCGCAGGAGCTGCAGAGCCGTGCGCAGGAAGCGCTGGACCGCCGCGAGCAGGCTGCCCGCGACGAGCGTCGTGGCCTGGGCGTCGAGGACGCGCTGGCCGAGATGCCGTACCTGACCGAGGCGATGCTGGTCACGCTGGGCAAGGCGGGCATCAAGACGCTGGACGATCTCGCGGACCTCGCGACCGACGAACTGGTCGAGAAGAAGCGCGCCGAGCCGCGTCGCCGTGGCGACGACACCCCGCGTGCGGCCCCCAAGGGCGGCATCCTGGCCGAGTATGGCCTGAGCGACGAGCAGGGCAACGAGATCATCATGGCCGCGCGTGCGCACTGGTTCACCGACGAGGACGAACCCGTGGCGGAAGACGCCCAGGCGGAGGGCGACGAAGCCTGATGCCGTTCGTCTCGATCCGTCTGGCGGGCACCGCCTCCAAGCAGCAAAAGGCCGAGATCGTCGCCGACGTGACTCGTTCGCTGGTGGAGCGGCTGGGCAAGAACCCGGCCGCCGTCCAGATCGTGATCGAGGAGGTCTCCACCGAAAACTACGGCGCGGGCGGTCAATTGATCGCCGACCGTGACGCGCCTGCCTCAAGCCCCCCGGGAGACGCGCATGCGGAACCGGGACAATGAGCGCGGTGGCGTAAACAATGCTCCGGCCGCGAAAGGCCGGAGTCCTCGCAACGCCGCAAAGGCCGCCCGCGAGTCGATCGACGGGCCGGTTCGCCGCTGCATCCTGTCGGGCGAGCATGACGCGCGCCCGCACCTGATCCGGCTGGCGCTCGCGCCCGACGGCCGGGTGCTGCCCGATGTCCGCGCGAAAGCGCCGGGCCGGGGCGGCTGGATCGGCGTGACGCGCGGCGAACTGGAAACCGCGATTCAGAAGGGTCGGTTGAAGGGAGCGCTCGCCCGCGCGTTCAAGACGGGCGAGTTTAGCATTCCCGACGATCTGCCCGATCTGATCGCATCCGCGCTGGAGCGTAACGCGCTCGACCGGCTGGGCCTCGAATCGCGCTCGGGCATGCTGCTGACCGGATCGGACAAGATCGCGACGGCGGCCCGCTCGGGACAGCTGCATGCGCTCTATCATGCGTCCGATGCGGGCGAAGACGGCTGTCGCAAGCTGGCGCAGGCGTGGCGCGTGGGATCGGATCGTGAAGGAACCGATCTCAAGGGGTTGGCACTGCCCGCCACACGCCCCATATTGTCAATGGCGTTGGGCCGCGAAAATGTGGTACACATCGGCCTGACAGATCGTAACGCGGCAAAGCGGGTGAGCGAAGCGCTCGACCGCTGGCTGCATTTTATCGGACCCGACCCTGTGGCAACGCCTTGCGAAACGGCCTCGCAAGGCGCATCGGCGTCCGACATTACTGGTGACCGAACGGCCGTGACCGTACACGAGGATTTTGAGTGAGCGAGACCGACAACGACAAGCCGAAACTCGGGATGCGCCAGCCTTTGGGGCTGAAGCGCACGGTCGAGACCGGCAAGGTGAAGCAGAGCTTCAGCCACGGCCGCTCGAACACCGTGATCGTCGAGACGAAGCGCCGTCGCGTCCTGGGCCCGCAGGGTGGAGCGCCCGAGGCGGCCGCCCCCGCGCCGACTCCGGCTCCGGCTCCGGCCGCCCCTGCGGCGCCGGTCGCCCCGCCGCGCCCCGTGCCGTCGAACGAGACGGCGCAGGAGCGTCAGGCCCGTCTGCTGCGCGAGGCCGAGGAACAGCGCCTCGCCATGCAGGAAGAGATTCGTCGCCGCGAGGACGCCGAGCGTCAGCAGCGCGCCGAGGACGAGCGTGCCCGGGCCGAGGAACGCGCCCGCGCCGAGGCGGAAGCCGCAGCGGCCGCCGCCGCACCGACTCCCGAGCCGACTCCGGCCCCGGAACCGGCTCCCGAGCCTGTCGCCGAAACGCCTGCCCAGGCGGAAGTGCCCGCCGCGCCGACCATTTCGGTGCAACCGCGCATGTTCCGCCCGGTCGAGCGTCCCGTGATCCCGGCGCCCGAGCCGAAGGTGGAAGAGCCCAAGGTTGCGGCTCCGGCCGCAACTCCGGCTCCTGCGCCGACGCCCGCACCGGCGCCGGTCGCGGCGAAGCCTGCGCCCGCGCCCGCTCCGGCCCCCGCGCCGGTGGTGCCGACGCCGCCGGTCCTGGGTCGCGATCCCTCGATGCCCGCGCCGCGCCGCTTCTCGCCGGTGCAGCGTCCGGAGATTCCGAAGCCTGCGCCCAAGCCCGCGCCTGCGCCCGCCGCAGCCGCTGCGCCGGCCGCCAGCGCGCCCAGCAACAACGCCGCCTCCGCTCCGTCAGGTGGCGCACCGCGTTCGATGCCCTCGGGCCAGCCGACGCCGCGCAACGCGCCTCCGGGCCGTCCGCAGCAGCGTGACCGCAAGGGTGACGAGCGTCGCGGCGGCAAGCTAACCGTGACGCGCGCCCTGAACGAGGACGGCGCCCGCGCCCGCTCGCTCGCCGCACTGAAGCGTGCCCGCGAGAAGGAAAAGCGTGGCTTTGGCGGCCCGCGCGAGCCGCAGGTCAAGCAGGTCCGCGACGTGCAGGTGCCGGAAGCGATCACCGTCCAGGAACTGGCCAATCGTATGGCCGAAAAGGGCGCGGATCTGGTCAAGGCGCTGTTCAAGATGGGCATGCCCGTCACGATGACGCAGACGATCGACCAGGATACGGCCGAGCTGCTGGTGACCGAATTCGGCCACAACATCGTCCGCGTCTCCGACAGCGACATCGACCTGGCGCTCGACACCACCGAGGATGCGGCCGAAAGCCTTCAGCCGCGCCCGCCGGTCGTGACGATCATGGGCCATGTCGACCACGGCAAGACCTCGCTGCTCGACGCGCTGCGCGGCACCGATGTGGTGCGTGGCGAGGCCGGTGGCATCACCCAGCATATCGGCGCCTATCAGGTCACGCTGAAGGACAAGTCGAAGATCACCTTCCTCGACACGCCGGGCCACGAGGCCTTTACCCAGATGCGCGCGCGCGGTGCCGACGTCACGGATATCGTGGTGCTGGTGGTCGCGGCCGATGACGGGCTGATGCCGCAGACGATCGAGGCGATCAACCACACCAAGGCGGCGGGCAAGCCGATGATCGTGGCGATCAACAAGATCGACAAGCACGACGCCAATGCCCAGCGAGTCCGCGAACGCCTGCTCGAGCATGACGTGCAGGTCGAGGACATGGGTGGCGAGACCCAGGACGTCGAAGTGTCGGCGCTCAAGAAGATCGGTCTGGATACGCTGATCGAGAAGATCCAGCTTCAGGCCGAACTGCTCGAACTGTCGGCCAACCCCGACCGCCCTGCCGAGGGCAGCGTGGTCGAGGCCAAGCTGGACAAGGGCCGTGGTCCGGTCGCGACCGTGCTGGTCACGCGCGGCACGCTGAAGGTCGGCGACGTGTTCGTGGTCGGCGCGGAAAGCGGCAAGGTCCGTGCGCTGGTCGACGACAAGGGCCGTCAGGTGAAGGAAGCGGGTCCGGCGATGCCGGTCGAGGTCCTCGGCCTGTCGGGCGTGCCCCAGGCGGGCGACCTGTTGCAGGTCGTCGAGAATGAGGCGCGTGCCCGCGAGGTCGCCGAATACCGTCAGAGCGTGGTGCTTCAGAAGCGCACGACCTCGGCCCCGGCCAGCCTGGAGTCGATGTTCTCGGCGCTGAAGGCGAACCAGGCCAAGGAATATCCGCTGGTCGTGAAGGCGGATACGCAAGGCACCGTCGAGGCGATCGTGGCGTCGATCACCAAGATCCAGTCCGATCTCATCAAGGCGCGCATCCTGCACTCGGGCGTCGGTGGCATCACCGAGTCGGACGTGACGCTGGCGGCCGCTTCGGGCGCGCCGATCATCGGCTTCAACGTCCGTGCGAACGCCAAGGCGCGTGAGATCGCCGAGCGGAACAAGGTGGCGTTGAAATATTACGACGTCATCTACGACCTGATCGACGAGATCCGGGCGGGCATGGCCGGTGAGCTGGGTCCCGAGGCGTTCGAAACGGTCGTCGGCCGCGCCGAAATCCGCGAGGTCTTCTCGGCGGGCAAGATCGGCAAGGCCGCCGGTCTGCTGGTCACCGAGGGTGTCATCCGCAAGGCGCTCAAGGCGCGCATCACGCGCAACGACGTCATCATCTACCAGGGCGAGATCAACTCGCTCCGCCGGTTCAAGGACGATGTCGCCGAGGTTCGCGCTGGCCTGGAATGTGGTGTGACGTTCACGCAGAACTTCACCGACATCAAGGCGGGCGACTATCTCGAAACCTTCGAGGTCGAACTGCGCGAGCGTTCGCTCTGATGCGGGCAGGGTGGTGGGATCGCTCCTGCCGCCCGCCTCTGCCGGACATGATCGCGCCGGAATCGATCGCGGCTGCCTGCCCGGCGGCCGCGATTTCCGTTTGAAGAAGAACTGACATGGTCCAAGCCAAGAACCCCGCCGAACCCTCCGTCCGCCTGCTGCGCGTCGGCGAGCAGGTGCGTCACATCCTCTCCGAAATCCTGGCGCGCGGCGACGTGCATGACGAGACGCTGGCCAAGCACATGGTCAGCGTAACCGAAGTGCGCATGTCCCCCGACCTGCGCCACGCGACGGTTTTCGTGAAGCCGCTGCTCGGGCGTGACGAGGAGGTGGTCATCAAGGCGCTGCGCACCAACACCGCGTATTTGCAGCGCGAGGTCGCGCACCGGGTAAAGATGAAATACGCCGCCAAGCTGAAGTTCCTGGCGGACGAGAGCTTTGATGAGGGCAGCCATATCGACTCGCTGCTGCGTTCGCCCAAGGTGTCGCAGGATCTGGAGGAGGGGGAGTCTTCCGAGGGCTGACGCCCACCCTCCGTTCAGCCTGAGCCCTTCGGCAGGCTGGCAAGCCAGCCGCTCAGGATGAACTTCGGCGTATAACGCCGAAGTCGAAGGCCACGCCGTTACCGTCGTAAAATAGGGTTCACGCGAAGTCGCGAAGATTTTTAGAGCAAGATGACATGAGATGAACTCACCCCTCCCCTTCAGGGGAGGGGCCGGGGGTGGGGCGCCTCCGCAAGCGTCCAGCCCGTGGTAAGGCCCCACCCCAACCCCTCCCCTGAAGGGGAGGGGCTCTCCTTGGTTCAACGCAACGTCGTCACGGTCTAGTTCGCGCAGAGGCGCGGAGGGCGCAGAGAAGAAGGGCAGTCACCCAATAGGGCAGCCCACCCCGGCGAAGGCCGGGGTCCAGTATCTTTTCGCCTCGATGGCGCGCTGCGCCAAGGCGGGGGGCGAATGCCTCGCGCCATCGTGTGTCCACCGCGACTGGACCCCGGCCTTCGCCGGGGTGGGGCTGACCTCCTCTGCGCCTCTGCGCGAACCTGAAACGAAGGGATGCCCATGGCCTTCGACTTCGCTCACGCCGAACGGAACGGGGGTAGGGGGCCTTAGCCTCCAACCGGCACCAGATCCGCGTCGATCGCGATCGTCACCTGCCGCCCGACGATCAGCGGATAGGCCGTCATCCCGAAGTCCCGCCGGTCGATTCGCGTCGTCGCGGCGATATGCACCGGCTCGCGGCCCGTCATGGCTGCAAAGGGCTGCGAGAAGTCGACGGCGAGCATCGCCGGACGCGTGATGCCCCGCGCGGAGATCGTCCCCGCCACGGTCGCGCTATGCGGCCCGGTGCGGGTCATGCCGGTCGCGTGGAAGGTCACATGGGGATAATGCTCGACATCGAAAAAGTCCGCGCCCCGCAACCGCGACCGGGTGAGCGCATCGCCCGCCTCCAGTGTCTGCGTATCGATCCGTACGTCCAGCGTCACCGCCTTGGCATCGCGGTCGGACAGCGCGACATGGCCTTCGGTGCGCGGGAAACGCGCGGTCTTGCTGCCCAGCCCGAAAAAGCCGACCTTGGCTTCGACACGCGCATGGGCGGGGTCGATGCTATAGCCGATCGCGCCGGTGCTACTGGCCGAGGCCATGCTCCCCAGCATCGCGACTACGAAGGCCGCAAGACGTGCGATTCTCAACCCATTCACCTCATGCTCGAAAAGGTCGCCCCCTTCCGATAAGGGGCCGCCATGGCCAAGCTCTATTTCTATTATGCCAGCATGAATGCGGGGAAATCGACCATGCTGCTGCAGGCCGATTTCAACTATCGCGAGCGGGGGATGAACACGATGCTGTTCACCGCCGCGATCGACGACCGCTTCGCCTATGGCACCATCGCCTCGCGCATCGGCCTGTCGCAGCCCGCGACGCCGTTTCACGCCACGACCGATTTGGAGGCCTGTGCGCTCGACCAGCATGGCCGCACGCCGCTGGCATGTATCCTGGTCGACGAGGCGCAGTTCCTGACGCCCGAACAGGTCGACCAGCTGGCGCGGCTGGCCGACCGGCATCGCATTCCGGTGCTGGCTTACGGCCTGCGCACCGACTTCAAGGGCCAGCTGTTTCCCGGATCGGCGCGATTGCTGGCGCTGGCCGATGCGCTCAGCGAGATCAAATCGGTCTGCGTCTGCGGGGCCAAGGCGACGATGAACCTGCGCGTCGATGGTCAAGGCAAGGCGATCGCTGAGGGCGCGCAGACCGAGATCGGCGGCAATGACCGCTATGTCGCGCTGTGCCGCCGCCATTTCGGCGAAGCGCTCGCGGGCGGGACGGTGCTTGAGGGGATGGCAAAGCCCGACTAACGCCTTGCCGATGCATGGATGGATCATTCTCGACAAGCCGCTGGGGCTGGGCTCGACGCAAGGGGTGAGCGCGGTCAAGCGGTGCTTGCGCCAGGGCGGCTATGGCAAGGGCATCAAGGTCGGGCACGGCGGCACGCTCGATCCGCTGGCGACCGGCGTCCTGCCGATCGCGGTGGGCGAGGCGACCAAGCTCGCCGGGCGGATGCTCGACAGTGACAAGGTGTATGACTTCACCATCCGGTTCGGCGAGCAGACCTCGACGCTGGATGCCGAGGGCGAGGTCATTGCGGCGAGCGACGTCCGCCCGACCCGTGCCGCGCTGGAGGCGGTGCTGCCGCGCTTCACGGGGCCGATCGAGCAGGTGCCGCCCGCCTATTCCGCGCTGAAGATCGACGGCGAGCGCGCCTATGACCGCGCGCGCGCCGGGGAAGAGGTGGTGCTGGCGAGCAGAGCCGTGACGATCCACAGCCTCCAATCCTCCCCAAGCTCGCTTGGGGAGGGGGACCATCCGAAGGATGGTGGAGGGGCGCCGTCGCAGACGGCGGCTGGCGCCGCCGCCCCTCCACCACGCCCTGCGGGCGCGGTCCCCCTCCCCGAGCAAGCTCAGGGAGGATTGGAAGAAATCACCCTCACCGCGCATGTCTCCAAGGGCACGTATATCCGCTCGCTCGCCCGCGACATCGCGCTGGCGCTCGGCACCGTCGGGCACGTCACCATGCTCCGCCGCATCAAGGCGGGGCCGTTCACCCTGGCCCCGGCGATATCGCTGGACAAATTGAACGAAATGGGGCAGGCGGCGACCCTTGAACAGATACTCCTGCCGCTGAGGGCGGGGCTGGACGACATCCCGGCTCTTGCTCTCGACCCCGACCAGGCAGGGGCGCTCCGTCAGGGGCGTGTGCTGGCCGGGATTGCCGTGGATGATGGCCAATATTTCGCGATGCTGGGGGATATCCCGGTGGCGCTGGTAGAGGCGCTGGACCAGCAGGTCCGGGTCGTTCGCGGTTTCAACCTCGATTAAGAAAGGATCACGATGTCGATCACCGCTGAACGCCGCCAGGAAATCATCAAGGATCATGCCCGCGCCGAGGGTGACACGGGTTCGCCCGAAGTCCAGGTCGCGATTCTGACCCAGCGTATTCAGAACCTGACCGAGCACTTCAAGACCCACGCGAAGGACAATCATTCGCGTCGCGGCCTGCTGATGCTGGTCAACAAGCGCCGCTCGCTGCTCGACTATCTGCGTCACAAGGATGGCGACCGCTATCTGGCGCTGATCGCCAAGCTCGGCCTGCGCAAGTAAGCCACGGGCGAGAGCCACGAAAAAGGGCATCCCTCACGGGGTGCCCTTTTTTTATCGGCTGGTGTATAGAGCCCCCGGCCGACCGGATGGCGCGATGGCGCATCCCCAAGGCCTGAAATGTCATCAAACCCGGCGATCATGTCGGGCAGGATCGGAGGCGCGGCAATTCGGCCGACCTCCAGAGCCAATCTTGGCTCAACCCATAGGCCCCGGCGGGATAGGCCCGTCGGAGTGAAGGATATTCCATGTTCAATACCAAGAAAGTGGCCATCGAGTGGGGCGGCAAGACGCTGACCCTCGAAACCGGCAAGGTGGCCCGTCAGGCCGACGGCGCGGTGATCGCGACGCTGGGCGAGACGGTGGTGCTGTGCGCCGTGACGGCCGCGAAGAATGTGAAGGAAGGGCAGGACTTCTTCCCGCTCACCGTTCACTATCAGGAGAAGTTCTCGTCGGCGGGCCGTATCCCCGGCGGTTTCTTCAAGCGCGAGCGCGGTGCGACCGAGCGTGAGACGCTCATCAGCCGCCTGATCGACCGTCCGATCCGCCCGCTGTTCCCCGAAGGTTTCTACAACGAGATCAACTGCATCTGCCAGGTGCTCTCGTACGACGGCGAGAACGAGCCCGACATCCTGGCGCTGGTCGCCGCATCGGCCGCGCTCACCATCTCGGGCGTGCCGTTCATGGGCCCGATCGGCGCAGCGCGCGTCGGCTATGTCGATGGCGAGTATCAGCTGAACCCGACCGACGCCGAGGCGCTGGCCGGTGACCTGGACCTGGTTGTCGCCGCCACCCACGACGCGGTGATGATGGTCGAGTCGGAAGCCAAGGAGCTGTCCGAGGAAGTGATGCTGGGCGCGGTCATGTACGCGCACAAGGCGTCGCAGCAGATCATCGACGCGATCATCGACCTGGCCGAGCAGGCCGCGAAGGATCCGTGGGAGCTGAAGGTCGGCGACGACCAGAAGGCGGTCAAGGCCGAGCTGAAGAAGCTGGTCGGCAAGGACATCACGGCCGCCTACAAGCTGACCGACAAGCAGCAGCGCCAGACCGCGCTGGGCGAGGCGCGCGCCAAGGCGAAGGCCGCCATGGCCGACCGCACGCCGCAGGAGCAGCTGGTCGCCGCCAAGCTGGTCAAGAAGCTGGAAGCCGAGATCGTCCGCACCGCGATCCTGAAGGACGGCCGCCGCATCGACGGTCGCTCGACCACCCAGATCCGCCCGATCGAGGCGGAGGTTCACTTCCTGCCGCGTTCGCACGGCTCGGCGCTGTTCACGCGCGGCGAGACCCAGACGATCGCGACCACCACGCTGGGCACCCGCGACGCCGAGCAGATGATCGACGGTCTGAACGGCCTGTCGTACCAGCACTTCATGCTGCACTATAACTTCCCGCCCTATTCGGTCGGCGAAGTGGGCCGCTTCGGCGCGCCGGGCCGTCGCGAGATCGGCCATGGCAAGCTGGCATGGCGCGCGCTGCACCCGGTGCTGCCGTCGAAGGAGGAATTCCCCTACACCATCCGCGTGACCAGCGACATCACCGAGTCGAACGGCTCGTCGTCGATGGCCACCGTCTGCGGCGGTTCGCTGTCGCTGATGGATGCGGGCGTTCCGCTGAAGCGTCCGGTTTCGGGCATCGCCATGGGCCTGATCCTGGAAGGCAAGGACTTCGCCGTCCTGTCCGACATCCTGGGTGACGAGGATCACCTGGGCGACATGGACTTCAAGGTGGCGGGCACCTCCGAAGGCATCACCTCGCTCCAGATGGACATCAAGATCGCCGGTATCACCGAAGAGATCATGAAGGTCGCGCTGGCGCAGGCCAAGGAAGGCCGTGCGCACATCCTGGGCGAGATGAACAAGGCGCTGGGCGAGACCCGCACCGAGCTGTCGGCCCATGCCCCGCGCATCGAGACGATGACGATCGACAAGTCGAAGATCCGCGACGTGATCGGCACCGGCGGCAAGGTGATCCGCGAGATCGTCGCGACGACCGGCGCCAAGGTCGACATCGACGACGAGGGCGTCATCAAGATCAGCTCGTCGGACGGTTCGCAGATCGAAGCCGCGATGAACTGGATCAAGGGCATCGTCGAAGAGGCCGAGGTCGGCAAGATCTACAACGGCAAGGTCGTCAACCTGGTCGATTTCGGTGCGTTCGTGAACTTCATGGGCGGCAAGGACGGTCTGGTCCACGTCTCGGAGATCAAGAACGAGCGCGTCGAGAAGGTCTCGGACGTCCTGAGCGAAGGCCAGGAAGTCAAGGTCAAGGTCCTCGAGATCGACCCGCGCGGCAAGGTCCGCCTGTCGATGCGCGTCGTCGACCAGGAAACCGGCGCCGAGCTGGAAGACAATCGTCCGGCGCGCGAACCGCGTGAACCGCGCGGCGACCGTGGTCCCCGTGAGGGCGGCCGTGGTCCGCGCCGCGATGGCGGCGACCGTGGCGGCGAAGGCCGTGGTGATCGCGGCGGCGAAGGCCGCAGCGGCCCGCGTCGCGACCGTGGCGACCGTCCCCGTCGCGAAGGCGGCGAGCAGGGCGGTTCGTCCGAGTTCGCGGCCCCGGCCTTCCTGACCGGCGATCGCGACTGATCCTTCGCCTTCGGGTGAAAGGAAAAGGGCTCGGGGTAAACCCCGAGCCCTTTTTTTGTTTGGGGGCATCCCGTGGCCTTCGACTTCGCTCAGGCTGAACGGCGTTCGGGAATGCGTCTAGGTGTTTGATCCCGGCATTTGATGGTGCATCATCGTCGCAAGCTTGGAGGGATGCACTATGGGACAGGTTCTACACGGGAGCGCCCGCACGACAGAGGCGGTCCGTCGAGCGATACAACATAGTCAAGAGAGCCTGAGGGTGCTGGCGAAGCGCCACGGGATCAACCAGAAGACCGTCGCGAAGTGGAAGAAGCGGACGGCGGTCAAGGATCTGCCGACTGGGCCGAAGGACCCGCACTCGACGGTACTGACCATCGAGGAGGAAGCGGTCATCGTCGCTTTCCGGCGCCACACGTTGCTGCCGCTGGACGACTGCCTCTACGCGCTACAGGCGACGATCCCGCACCTGACGCGCTCGTCGCTACACCGCTGCCTGCAACGCCATGGCATCAGCCGGTTGCCCGAGATCACCGGCGACAAGACGCCCAAACGCAAGTTCAAGACCTACCCGATCGGCTACTTCCACATCGACATCGCCGAGGTTCAGACCGCCGAGGGCAAGCTGCGCCTGTTCGTGGCGATCGACCGAACGAGCAAGTTCGCGTTCGTCGAACTGCATCAGGAAGGTGGCAAGATGATCGCGGCGCAGTTCCTGCGTAATCTGGTCACGGCCGTGCCCTACCGTATCCACACCGTGCTGACCGATAACGGTATCCAGTTCACCAACCATGCCCACCAAAAATACGCCTTCCACCACATCTTCGATCGCGTCTGCGACGAGAACGGCATCGAGCACCGGCTCACCAAGGTGAAGCATCCCTGGACCAACGGCCAGGTCGAGCGGATGAACCGCACCATTAAGGAAGCGACCGTCAAGCGCTACCATTACGACAGCCACGACCAGCTCCGGCAACATCTCGGCGACTTCGTCGCCGCCTACAACTTCGGCCGCAGGCTCAAGACGCTCAAAGGCCTCACGCCCTACGAGGCCATCTGCAAAGCATGGCAGAACGAGCCAGCACGCTTTACATCAAACCCGCACCATCAAATACTGGGACCAAACACCTAGATTGGGATGACATGATGTTGACCCGTCATTGCGAGCGCAGCGAAGCAATCCAGGGTTCCGCGCGCTGCCCTGGATTGCTTCGCTGCGCTCACAATGACGGGTGATTCATCGTAGTGCCATCTCGCGATAGACACGAAAATCCGTTCAGCCTGAGCGAAGTCGAAGGCCACGCCCCGACCCCCGCCGCGTGCGTTCAAGGCAAGATTCCCGTGCGAAAGTCAGCCCGCTACCACCACCCCGAGGAACGCCGGGTGAGTCCTGCAGGCGCGGATGTGCCCGTGCCGGACCTGACCCGCGTGGTGGCGGTCAGGCGGGGTCTTTCGCCCCCTCATGCGCGCTGTACCCCAGCCGCGCATGGCCCTGCACCGGCCCCGCCACATCCGCGACCAGATAGAGCGGCCGCCGCTTCGACTCGATATAGAGCCGCCCCAGATATTCGCCGATCATGCCCAGCACGAACATCTGCACCGCGCCCAGGACGACGGTGACGAGCATGGTCGAGGTCCAGCCCTGCACCGCCGTGCCGGTCAGCCAGCCGATCGCGATATAGACCAGCAGCAGCAGGGACGCCCCGGTCAGAGCCAGGCCGATATGGCTGGCCCAGCGAAGCGGCGCGGTCGAGAAGCCTGTCACCGCGTCAAAGGCCAGCGCAATCATCTTGCCCAACGGGTAATGGGTCTCGCCCGCATGACGCTCGGCGCGGTCATAGGGGAAGGGGACCTGGCGGAAGCCGACCCAGGCGACCATGCCGCGGATGAAGCGCGCCTGTTCGGGCAGCGATTGCAGCGCGTCGAGCGCGCGACGGCTCATCAGGCGGAAATCGCCGGTGTCCAGCGGGATCGGCGTGTCGGTCAGCCGGTCGAGCATCCGGTAGAAGACCGCCGCCGTCGCCTTTTTGAACAGCGTCTCGCCCGCCCGCTTGCGGCGCACGGCATAGACCACGTCGGCCCCTTGCGCCGCCATGGTCGCGCGCATGTCGGTTAGCAGTTCGGGCGGGTCCTGAAGATCGGCGTCGATGATGAGGATCTGTTCGCCCGCGCACAGGTCCAGCCCCGCGGTCAGCGCCAGCTGGTGGCCATGGTTGCGCGACAGGTTGATCGCGACCAGATGCGGATCACCGGCGGCCAGCCGCTGCATCACCGGCCAGCTGTCGTCCTTCGAACCGTCGTTGATGAGGACGATCTCGTAATCCTCGCCCACCGCCGCGCGTGCCGCGCCGGAAATGCGGGCATGCAACACGTCCAGACACGCGGCTTCGTTGTAGCAGGGGACGACGACGGACAGGGCAGGACGCTTCATGACGCCGCCGGTTTAGCGGCGTCGAAGCCGTCCGTCACCCGCCTACGACCAACTTGACCAAACGCCCCGGCGTCAGCGCCTGGTCCGCGTCCAGCCCGTTGAGCGTGATGAAGCGTTCGCGCTTGTAATCCGGGAAGGCCATGCGTGCGGCTAGGCTGTTGATCGTGTCCCCGGCCTTGACGGTCACAATACTGATCTTCTTGCCGCGAATACCGTTGGCCTCTGCGGTGGAGAGCGGCGCGACCGAGGCGAGCAGCGGCTGGAACGGCCCGATGCCCGACCCTGCGGGCGTGACCAAAGTGAAGGTATAGGTCGCCGAGGGGAAGCGGTACGCGACCACCGTCGCATCGACCGCGCGATTATTGGCGGCGGCGCGGGTGGTCACATAGGCATAGGGGATGCCGTTCGCCGTGCCGTTCTGCAACTGGCCCGAGGGGGTGCCGGTGCCGAGCTGGCCGAAACGCTGGGCGATCGCCTGGCCCAGGTCGCTGCCTTGGGCGAGGCGCATCTCGGCCTGTCCGCCCTGGCCGACCACCGTCACCGCATCGCTGCCATTGGCGATGGCATAGCCATTGGGGGCGGTGAACTTCAGCTTGAGGCCGGGATGGCGGAAGGTCTGGCCGTCGACGATGCCTTCCTTGGGATCGTCGCCATAGGGCATGCCGTCGAGCATCCGCAGAAAGGCGGTGTCCTGTGGCGGCGTGGTTTCCGGGCGGCCGGTTTGCTGCGCCAGCGCGGCGGCGCGGCGCACGCGGTCGGCGCTGTTGGGGTGGGTCGAGGCCCAGGTGGGCACGGCATTGGCCTCCTTGCCCGCCGTGCGCGCGGCCAGATTGCTCGACGCCGCCAGCGAGGCGAGCATGTCGGCCGAGGCATAAGGATCGTATCCGGCGGCGGTCATATAGCGGATGCCCAGGCCATCAGCCTGATATTCCTGATCGCGGCCATATTTCAGCGTGTAGAGCTGCGCGCCGGTGCCGACGACCTGGCTGGCCAGATTGCTGCCGGTCAACAACCCTGCCCCCGCCGCCAGGATCGAGCCGATGGTCGAGCGAGTGTTGCGGCTCTGCGAATGGCGGGCGGCGACATGGCCGACCTCATGACCCAGCACCGAAGCCAGCTCGGCTTCCGAGTTCATCAGCGCGAGCAACTGGCGCGTGACATAGATATAGCCGCCGGGGATGGCGAAGGCGTTCTCGACCGGCGAATTGAGTGTGGTGACGGTGAAGTCGCCCTGCGCGTTCGACAGTCCCGACTGGACCGCGACCCGCTTGCCGACCCGCTCGACGAATGCGGCCTGCGGGCCGGTGTAGCGACCGCCATATTGCTTGACGAGTTCGGGATTGGCCTGCGCGCCCTGTGCCTTGTCCGAGGCGGAAATGGATCGGGTGGTCTGGCTTGCGACGGGGGCGGCGACGAGCGCGAGTATGGCGGCGGCGGTGGCGAAACGCATCGGTGACGGGACTCCCTGTTCGTGCTTTTCAAAGCGTGTGACGGGCGGGGGTTCCAGCTTTTTGTTACGGAGGCGTCATTTTGATGTCAGGAAAGGCGGTAAGAAATGATGCCTCATTCCTCCCCATCGTGAGATGGGGAGGGGGACCGCGCCCGCAGGGCGTGGTGGAGGGGCATGGCCGGCCCGTCACGCCCCTCCACCATCGCTGGCGCGACGGTCCCCCTCCCCAAGCACAGCTTGGGGAGGAATGGAGGGGGGCGGCGGCGCCCTAAACCCGCTCCACCAAACTCACTACATCGGCTGCGCGCAACGCGGCGATCAGGCGCATCAGATGTTGCAGATCGTGCACTTCGACATCGATCAGGTTGGTGTGGAAGCGCGTATCGCGCGTATCCAGCCGGACGTTGATGATGTTGGCCTTATGCTGGCCGATGATCGTCGCCAGGATGCCCAGCGCGCCGGGCTCGTTCTTGACCATCACCGAGATGCGCGCGGTCGCGCCCTCGCTGTCGTCGCCCCAGGACACGTCGACCCAGTCGGTTTCCTCGTCCGTCCGGTCGGCCAGCTCGGCCAGTACCGGGCACTGGATCGCATGGACCTCGATCCCCGCATCGGGACGGCGCAGGCCGACGATGCGGTCGCCTGGCACCGGATGGCAGCATTGCGCGAGGTCATAAGCGACGCCGGGTGTCAGCCCCTTGATCGAGATCGCGCTCGACTGCGGCGGGACGGCGGCGACATCCGCGCCTGCGGAGCCCGGCATCAGCGCCTCCATCACGGCGGCGTCGGACAGGGTGCGCCTGGCGATCGCGATCATCAGATGCGCTTCGTCGGGCATCTTCAGCCGTTGGAGCGCATGGCCCAGCGCGTCCGGGCCGATCTGCGCGGGCAGGCGGCGGACGATGTCCTCGTACAGCTTGGTGCCCAGCGTCACCTGCTCGTCGCGCTCGGCATGGCGCAGGTGGCGGCGGATCGCGGCCAGCGCCTTGCCGGTGATCGCCAGGTTCAGCCAGTTGGCCTGCGGCGTCTGTCCGGCCGAGCGCAATATCTGCACCTGGTCGCCGTTGGAGATGACGGTCGACAGCGGCACGACGCGGCCATTGAGCTTCGCGCCCACCGCCTGGTCGCCCAGATCGGTGTGGACGGCATAGGCGAAGTCGATCGGCGTGGCGCCTTTCGGCAACTGGATCAGTTCGCCCTTGGGGGTGAAGGCGAAGATGCGATCCTGATACATCGCCATCTTCGTATGCTCGATCAGCTCTTCGGGACTGTCCGAGGTATCGAGGATTTCGACCAGGTCGCGAATCCAGCTGACCTGCGCGTCGTGGCGGGTCGCCTGTTTATAGGTCCAGTGCGCGGCCAGGCCGAAATCGGCCTCGGCATGCATTTCGGGGGTGCGGATCTGAATCTCGATGCGGGCATTGTCGGCATGGATGACGCTGGTGTGCAGCGAGCGGTACCCGTTGCGCTTGGGCGTCGAGATATAGTCCTTGAACCGCCCCGGCACCATCGGCCAGCGGCGATGGATCAGCCCCAGCGCGCGGTAGCAATCCTCTTCCGTGGGCACGATCGCGCGGAAGGCCATGACGTCGGACAGCTGCTCGAAGCTGATGTGCCGCTCGTTCATCTTGCGGAAGATCGAGAAGGCGGATTTCTCGCGCCCCGTCACCTCCGCCTCGACGCCGCCGCGCGACATCAGCAGCTTCAGGCCCGATGCGATCTTGGAAATCCGGTCGCCGCCGCCTTCCTTCATCTGCGCGAGACGCAAGCTGATCGACTCATACGCCTCGGGCTCGAGCTGCTGGAAGGAGAGCATCTGCATCTCCTTCATGAACTCGTACATGCCGATCCGCTCGGCGAGCGGGGCATAGATGTCCATCGTCTCCTTCGCGATGCGGCGGCGCTTCTCCGGCTTCGCGATATGATGGAGCGTGCGCATGTTGTGCAGCCGGTCGGCCAGCTTCACCAGCAGGACGCGGATATCGTCCGACATGGCGAGAAGGAACTTGCGCAGGTTTTCGGCCGCACGCTCGCTTTCGGTCTGTGCCTCGATCTTGGACAGCTTGGTAACGCCGTCGACCAGCCGCGCGACATTGGGACCGAACAGCCGCTCGATCTCGTCATAGGTAGCGACGGTATCCTCGATCGTGTCGTGCAGGATGGCGGTGGCGATCGTCTCGTCATCCAGATGCAGGTCGGTCAGGATGCCGGCCACCTCGATCGGATGGCTGAAATAGGGATCGCCCGAAGCACGCTTCTGGCTGCCATGCGCCTTCATCGAGAAGACATAGGCGCGGTTCAACAGCGCCTCATCGGCCTGGGGGTCATAGTCGAGCACGCGGTCGACGAGTTCATACTGGCGGAGCACGAAATCAGATTTGCGGGGTAGGGATGGGCAATGCAACATTTTTGATGCGATCAGGGTGATCGAGGCCTTCTTAAGCCCTCCTCTTCTTCTTAAGCCCCTCCCGCAGGCGGGAGGGGTTTGGGGAGGGCAGGGTGCCTCGCAGAGCCTGTCGCTTGCGGCGTTCCCTCCCCCCTCCCCTCCCGCCTGCGGGAGGGGAGGGGCCAGAGGCGAGAGTGGCTATACCCAACCTCCGTTCAGCCTGAGCCCTTCGGCTGGCTGGCAAGCCAGCCGCTCAGGATAAACTTCGGCGCTGTGCGCCGAAGTCGAAGGCCACGCGAATCCCTCACTTCAATCCCCCATCGCCTCCGCCGCTAGGGCCTCCGCCTCGATCAACAGGTCGTCGTCCGCGCTTCCCGTCGCGATCTTCTCGCGCCCGATCAGCACCAGCACCGGGACCGCCAGCGGACTCACCCGCTCCAGATCGACGTGCAGCATCGTGCCGCCCGCCCGGTCGAGCAGGTTCGCCAGCCGCCCGACATCGGTCATCCGCGCCCGCGCATCGTCCCACGCCGCCTGGAGCAGCAGATGTCCCGGCTCATACTTGCGCAGCACGTCGTAGATCAGGTCGGTCGAAAAGGTCACCTGCCGCCCGGTCTTGCGCTTGCCGGGATGCTGGCGCTCGACCAGCCCGCCGATCACCGCGACCTCGCGAAAGGCGCGCTTGAGCAGGTGCGATTGCTGCACCCAGTCGACGAACTCGTTTTCGAGGATATCGGGGGAGAAGAGGCTGGCCGGATCGGTCACCTTCTCCAGCCCGTAACAGGCCAGCGCATAATCGCTGGCGACGAAGCCGAGGGGTTTGAGCCCCTGCGCCTCCATCCGCCTTGTCACGAGCATCCCCAGCGACTGGTGCGCATTCCACCCCTCGAAGCTATAGGCGACCATGTAATGCCGCCCTTCTCGGGGGAAGGTCTCGACCAGCAATTGGCCGGGGCGGGGCAGGACCGAGCGGCGGTCCTGCATCTCCAGCCAGTCATGCACGTCCGGGGGAAAGCGGTCCCATTCGCGCCGGTCGGCCAGGAACGCGCGCACCCGGTCGGCTAGGCTGGTCGACAGCGGCATCCGGCTGCCGCCATAGGTCGGGATGCGCGCGGGGCGAGAGGTGGCGCGGACGATCAGGTCCTCGCCGTCGATCGACTCTACCTCCAAACTGAGCCCCGCGAAGAAGAAGGTGTCGCCGGGGGCCAGCGTCGCGGCGAATCCCTCCTCGACCCGGCCCAGCTGGCGGCCGTTGCGGAAACGGACCTTCAGCATCGTCGCTTCCACGATGATCCCGGCGTTGAGGCGATGTTGGGCGACGAATTGCGGATGGGTGACGCGCCACGTCCCGTCCGGCTGCTGGACCAGCCGCTTGAACTTGTCATAGGCGCGCAAGGCATAGCCGCCGTCCGCGATGAAATGCAGCACCCGGTCGAACGTCGCATCGTCCAGCGCCGAATAGGGCATGGCCGAGCGGATTTCGTCGAGCAGCGCGCCCTGCTCGAACGGCGCGGCACAGGCGCAGGCCATGACATGCTGCGCCAGCACGTCGAGCGCGCCCTGGCGGAAGATATCGGGGTCCAGCTCGCCCGCCTCCACCGCGTCGAGCGCGGCACGCGCCTCCAGATATTCGAAGCGGTTGCCGGGGACCAGGATCGCGCGGCTTGATTCGTCCAGCCGGTGATTGGCGCGGCCGATGCGTTGCAGGAGGCGCGACGAGCCCTTGGGCGCACCCATCTGGATCACGCAATCGACATCGCCCCAGTCGACGCCGAGGTCGAGGCTGGCGGTCGCGACCAGCGCGCGAAGCTGACCGCCCGCCATCGCGCCCTCGACCTTCTGGCGCGCCTCCAGCGAGAGCGAGCCGTGATGGACGCCGATCGGCAGGCTCTTGTCGTTCGCCTTCCACAAATCCTGGAAGATCAGCTCGGCGAGACTGCGTGTGTTGCAGAAGACGATGGTCGTCCGGTTCGCTTCGATCACCCGCATGACCTGGGCTGCGGCATAGCGGCCCGAATGGCCCGCCCAGGGCACGCGATCCTCGGGCAGCAGGATCGATATGTCCGGCGGCGCGCCGGGCTCGCCGGTGACGAGGCCGACCGCGTCGATATCGCCATCGGGAGCGAGCCAGGCGCGATAGCCGTCCGGGTCCGCCACCGTCGCCGACAGCGCGACGCGGCGCAGATCGGGGGACAGGCGCTGCAACCGCGCCATGCACAGGGACAGCAGGTCGCCGCGCTTGCCGGTGGCGAAGGCGTGGACCTCGTCCACCACGATGGTCTTCAGCCCGGCGAACATCCCCTCTGCATCGGGGTAGCTGAGCAGCAGCGACAGCGATTCCGGTGTGGTCAGCAAAATCTGCGGCGGCTTCACCCGCTGCCGTGCCTTCTTGTCCGACGAGGTATCGCCGGTGCGCGTCTCGACCCGGATGTCGAGGTCCATCTCCTCGATCGGGGTGACGAGGTTGCGGCGGATATCGACCGCCAGCGCCTTGAGCGGCGAGACGTAGAGGGTGTGCAGCCCCTCGGTCGGTGCCTTGATCAGCTCGGTCAGGGTCGGCAGGAACCCCGCCAGCGTCTTGCCCGCGCCGGTGGTGGCGACCAGCAGCGCGTGGCGTCCGGCGCGCGCTTCCTCCAGCATCGCCAGCTGATGGGTGCGTGGCGACCAGCCCTTGGCGGCAAACCAGTCGGTCAGGGCGGAGGGAAGGGAACCGGGGGGCATCCCGAAGGATATAGGTATCATGGTCAAGCTCGGCGACTGGATACAGCCCCATAAACATGGGATTTACGTGGCCCCCGCCGATGTGTGGGTCGATCCGTCCGAGCCCGAGCCTAAGGCGCTGGTGACGCACGGCCATGCCGACCATGCGCGCGGCGGGCACGGCACGGTCTGGGCGACGCCCGAGACGCTGGCGATCATGGCGGCGCGCTATGGCCCGCAGAACGGTGTGCCGGTCGCTTATGGCGAGACGATCCGGCTGGGCGAGGTGGAAGTCGGCTTCGTGCCCGCCGGGCATGTGCTGGGATCGGCGCAGATCGTGCTCGACTACCGGGGCGAGCGGGTGGTGGTGTCGGGCGATTACAAGCGCCGCGCCGACCCGACCTGTACGCCGTTCGAGCCGGTCAAATGCGACGTCTTCGTCACCGAGGCGACTTTCGCGCTGCCCGTCTTCCGTCATCCCGAGACGGGCGACGAGATCGACAAGCTGATCGCGCGGCTCCACGCCAATCCGACGCGCTGCGTGCTGGTCGGGGCCTATGCGCTGGGCAAGGCGCAGCGGGTGATCGCCGAGTTGCGCGTGCGTGGGTATGACGCGCCCATCTATCTGCACGGCGCACTGGCGCGGCTATGCTCGCTTTATCAGGAATTGGGTGTCGACCTGGGCGAGCTGCGCATGGTGGCCGACACCCCCAAGGCGGAGATGGCGGGGCATGTGGTGATGTGTCCGCCCGGAGCCCTCAACGATCGCTGGTCGCGGCGGCTGCCCGACCCGATCACGGCGATGGCCAGCGGCTGGATGCGGGTGCGCCAGCGCGCGCGGCAGAAGAATGTCGAGCTGCCGCTGATCCTGTCCGACCATGCCGATTGGGATGAACTCACCCAGACGCTGACCGAGATCGCGCCGCGCGAGGTGTGGGTGACGCATGGGCGCGAGGAGGCGCTGGTCCATTGGTGCGAGACGCGGCAGATGAAGGCGCGGGCCTTGGCCTTGGTGGGGTTCGAGGATGAGGATGATTGATGGGTTCGGGCGTGGGCTTCGACGTCGCTCAGCCTGAACGGCTGTTGGTAAAGGACCCAATCCCAAACCCCCGTTCAGGCTGAGCGTAGTCGAAGCCCACGCCCAACCCTCACGCCAGAGCCATAGGCCGAACCGGCTCCGCCACCTCGGACCCCGGCACCGCGAACACGCCCTTTTTCGCCAGCCGCTCGCCCGGCCGTACCTTGGCCGTCTCCATCGCTAGCCAGGGCGCCAGCAGCAGCCCCAAGGTCACCGGCGACAGCCACGCCCCCAGCATCGGGTTCAGGAACGACACGAAGACCAACACCACGCCGATCCCCAGGTGCCAGCGATAGCGCGGCATCGCATCCGCCGCCGCGAGGCCGTCGCGCACCCGGCTCTGCGGGTTCCAGCCCGACGGCTTGCCGCGTACGATGTTAATGAGGTCGATCGTCTGGGTCAGTGCGATGGCGGGCGCGGTCAGGATCGACAGCGGCACGTCGAGCGCGACGGAGGACAGGATGCCCTTCGCGCCGCCATAGCTCGCCCGGCGTTCGCGATCGGCCATCGCCCAGATGACGCTCAGCACCTTCGGCCCGAATAGGAGGATCAGCGTGACGAGCAGGACCTGGGTCGAGGTGACGGCGCGCACCGTCGCGGCATCGTCGGACAGGCTCTGCGCGATCGAGGTGGCGATCAGGATCAGCCAGGCGGGCGACATCAGATAGGCGAGCGCACCGATGAACAGCTGCAACCGGCTGATCCAGTGAAAGCCGCTCGACCCCAGCAGCTTGAGGTGCTGGGTATTGCCTTGCGCCCAGCGCCGGTCGCGCACCGCCTGGTCTATCAGGGTCGGCGGAAACTCCTCGAAACTGTCCTCGACCATCAGCATGTGCAGTCGCCAGCCGCGCCGTCGCAGCAGCGCGGCCTCGACCATGTCGTGGCTCATGATCGTACCCCCGAACGGCGGCCGGCCGGGCAGGTCGGGCAGGCCACAGCTTTCGGCAAAGGCGCGGATGCGGATCAGGGCGTTATGGCCCCAGAAGGTCGATTCCGACCCGGACCACCACACGAGGCCAGCGGTCGAGATCGGCCCGTAGAAGCGGCTGGCGAACTGCATCCAGCGCTGGAAGAGCGTAGTCGCGCCGATAATCATCGGCACGGTCTGCAGGAGGGCAATGGAAGGGCGCTGCTCCATGATCTGGGCCATGCCGACGATGGTGTCGCCGCCCATCAGGCTGTCGGCGTCGAGCATCAGCATGAAGTCGTACCCGCCGCCATGATTGCGGATCCATTCGGCGACATTGCCCGGTTTGCGCCCGACATTCTCGGTTCGGCGGCGATAATAGAGCGGCACGCGCAGGCGCGGGGCCCAGCATTCCCAGGCGGCACGCTCCTCGACTTCGGCGGCCTCCCCCGAATCGGACAGGACAAAAAAGGCGAAGCGGTCGGCGGCGCCTGCGCGGTCGATCATCGTCGCCATGCGTGCGATCCGGTCGAAGACGGCGTCGACATCCTCGTTATGGACCGGCACCAGCACGGCGGTGAGCGCCGTCGGCGGCGCGGCGCCTTTGGGGGCGGCGGTAATGCCGGGATGCGCGCGCGAGATCAGCAGGGCGAAGCCGATCGCCGCCGTCACGAAGCCGAACGAAATCCAGGCGAACAGCGGGAAGAAAAGTAGCAGCAACACCCCGTCGAGCAGGCTGAACCCGTCGCTGAGCAACGCCTCCTTGACCGAGGCGGAGGCGGCGGTGGCGAGCAACCCGGTCAGCAGCACCAGCAGCAGGCGGCGCGTCAATATGTCGTCGGGCGACAGGTTGATGCCCTCGCGCGGCTCGGGCGCATTGTGCGGCGGCGGCGGGCCGTCGAACCGCTGCACCGGCATGGTCAGCGGCGCGGGCGGCGGCATCATGGCGGGCAAGTCGGTCATGGCAGGAAGACCGGCATCAACACCGTCTCGCTGAGCGCCTTTGCATTCTGTTTCAGGTACAGGCGGACATCGGCGGGGCCGCTCGCCTCCGGCGCGATATCGGCGGTCACGCGCCAGCGGTCGGTCTGCCCGACCACCGGATAGGCGGCCTGCGCCAGCAGCCTGCCGCGCGTCACGGATATGTCGGCGGTGACGCCACTCTGCCGGTCGAGGCCCGCCAGCGCGGGGCCGGTGAAATCGACGACCAGCTTGCGCGCGCCCGGCGTCGGCTCGGCGCCCGGCCGCCCCGCATCGCCCGTCCAGCTGTCGACCGCATGGGCGATACGGGGCACGACCGTCGGATCGGTGGACGTCCAGCTGAGCCGATAGTCGAACTGCCGCTTCTGCCCCGCCCTGGGGGCATCGGCGGGGTTCCAGAAGGCGACGATATTGTCGACCGTCTCGCTCGCGGTGGGGAAGGCATAGAGCATGACCTGCCCACGCCCCCAATCGCCCTGCGGCTGCACCCACAGATTCGCGCGCCGGTCGTAAAAGGCGCCGTCGTCCTGATAATGGTCGAAGTCGCGGTCACGCTGGAGCAGGCCGAAGCCGCGCGGATTGCTATCGACGAAGCTGTCGAGCGTGGGGCGCGGCGGGTTGACCAGCGGCCGCCACAGCCGCTCGCCCGCGCCGGTCAGCAATGCCAGCCCGTCCGAATCATGAATTTCGGGGCGCCAGTCGCGCGCGGCGGCGCGATTGCCCTCGCCGTACCAGAACATGCTGGTCGCGGGTGCTATGCCCAGCCGTTCCACGTCACGACGGAAAAACAGGACGGCGGAGACCTGTTGCTCGACGCCGCCCGCGCCTTTTTGCGAGGCGATCCGGTATGCGCCGCTGACGCTGGGCCCGTCGAGCAGCGCATAGACGGTGTAGCCCTGCGTGCCCGTCCGCTCGATCCAGAAGTCGGTGAAGGCGGGAAATTCCTCGCGCCCGTCGATGCCGGTGTCGATCGCGATCCCGCGCGCCGACAGGCCATATTGGTCCTGCGCGCCCGCCGTGCGGAAATAGGAGGCGCCCTGAAAGGCCAGCCAGTCGCTCTTCCCGTCCGCCGTCATCGCGCGAAATCCGGCGATGCCCAGCGGCGGGGCATGGCCCGCCTCGGCAGTGAACAGCGAGGGCGAGAAGGGCACGGTACGGGCCTGGCCATTCTCGACGATATGGATGCCAACCGGGGTCGGCGCATAGCGGCCCAGCGGAAACAGCCGGATGCCGCCGAGCAGCGTCCGATCATCGCGGTAGCGGATGGTGCCGACCGCGTCATAGCCGATCGCCTCCGCCGCCGCGACCTTGGCGCGCGCGAGATAAGGCTGGCGTGCCAGCGCCTCGGCCTGGGATTGCAGCGTTGCCCAGGAAAAGGGTTCGGGCACGCCCAGCTTTACGCCACCGGCGGAGCCCTGTGCCGCGACACGCGTGGCAGCCGCCGGGGTCAGCCCCAGAACGGCAAGCGCCGCGACCAGTTCTCGACGATTGGCCTGCATCATCGGTTCAGCATCTCCAGCAACGGCCCGGAACGGAACGCGCATGACGGCTGCGCGAAGACCGGCCTGTTGTGCAACGCAGCGTGCGGCCATCGGTTGCCGGGGCACGATCACAAGCCAATCCGTGATGGAAATGAAGAAAGTATATTATATTTGACTAAACAAAATCATTGGGCCAAACAGCAAGAATAAGATCAAGAGGGGGCTCATTGATGAATGGAAATTACAAGCGACTCGCCTGTTCGGCGGGCGCCATTGCCATCGCGCTGCTTTCGGTTTCGCAGGCGCAGGCACAGGTGAAGAAGGCCGCCGACCAGAGCGAGGATGCACGCTGTCTGCCGGAACAGCCTTGCCCGCCCGATGCGGCGAAGGTTTCCGATGCGGCGAAGGTGTCCGACGATGTGGATGCACCGAGCGGCGGCGATGTGGTCATCACCGGCACCCGGCTTCAGCGTCCCAACCTGACCAGCAACAGCCCGCTGGCGGTCGTCGATGCGGCCGAGATCCGCTACCAGGGCGCGGTCCAGGTCGAGAATGTGCTGAACCGCTTGCCGCAGGTGACGCCGGATTCGAACGAGAATGTCTCGAACGGGTCGGACGGCACGGCGCGCGTCAACCTGCGCAACCTGGGCAGCAACCGGAACCTCATCCTCATCAACGGCCAGCGCATGCTGCCGGTCCAGGCGAACGACCTGAACTTCGTGCCGACCGCGCTCATCAAGCGGGTTGATATCATGACCGGCGGCGCGTCGGCGGTCTATGGCTCCGACGCAATCTCGGGCGTCATCAATTTCGTCCTGCGCGACGATCTGGACGGCGTGCGAACCGATATCCAATACGGCTTCGCCCAGCACCAGAACGACAACGCCTATGCGCGCAAGATTCAGACGCAGGCCGGTTACCGTCTGGCCCAGCCGATGATCCTCGACGGGCAGAAGCTGGACGTGAACGTCGCCTTCGGCACCAATTTTGCCGATGGCCGCGGCAATGTGACCGCCTATTTCGGTTATCGCGACACCAAGCCGATCCTCCAGGCCGATCGCGACGTGTCGTCCTGCGCCGCCGATCCGGCGGGCTTCACCGCCAAGGGCAATACCGATCTGGCCTGCGGCGGGTCGAGCAACAACCCGTTCGGCCTGTTCGATCCCCAGACCGGCCCCAGCGCCGATCTCGGCCGGTTCAACAACACCAAGGACGGCGCCCGCACCTGGGTCCCGTACGATGCCAGCTTCCGCTACAATTATGCGCCGCTGAACTATTTCCAGCGCAACGACACGCGCTACACGGCGGGCGCCTTTGCCAAGTATGAGGTCCAGCCGGGCATCGAAGCCTATGGCAGCTTCATGTTCATGGACGATCACACCAACTCGCAGATCGCTCCGTCGGCGCTGTTCCAGGGCTATACCTACACGGTCAACTGCAACAATCCGTTCCTGAGTGCGCAGCAGGGCCAGATCCTGTGCGGCAACGCGTTCGGCACCGCCGCATCGCAGGATGTCTATATCGGCTACCGCCCGGTCGCGGGGAACGCCCGGCCGCGTCGCGATGACCTTCGCCACACCGATTTCCGTTTCAGCGGCGGCGTCCGGGGCGAGATCATCGACGGCATCCGCTATGATGCCAACGCCCTGTTCTCGACCGTGCTCTATAACGAGACCTATGAGAACGACATCGACCCCAGCCGCGCCAATCGCGCGATCCAGGTGGTCAACGTCAACGGCACGCCGACCTGCAAGTCGGTGATCGACCGCAGTGACGCACAGTGCGTGCCCCTCGATATCTTCCGCTACAACGGCATCTCGGACGCGGCGTTCAATTACATCTACGCGCCGACCTCGACGCGCGGCGTCGATCGCGAAACCGTGCT
This sequence comes from Sphingomonas sp. 77B, assembly GCF_056497825.1. Taxonomy (NCBI): domain Bacteria; kingdom Pseudomonadati; phylum Pseudomonadota; class Alphaproteobacteria; order Sphingomonadales; family Sphingomonadaceae; genus Sphingomonas; species Sphingomonas sp. 77B. The sequence continues at coordinate 2,028,617 of NZ_JBWMBY010000001.1, read as the reverse complement.
GAGCGGCAATATCGCGGCCGATCTGGGCCGTTACGGGGTCAAGTCGCCCTTCGCCGACTCGGGCGTCGGCTTCGTGCTGGGCTTCGAGCATCGGTACGAGAGCCTGGAGTTCAAGGCGGACGCCCTGGCCATCCAGAAGGGCACGACCGAGACGTCGGGCCGGTTCAGCGTGAACGAGGTGTTCGCCGAACTGCAACTGCCGCTGATCGAAAATCGACCCTTCTTCAAGGACCTGTCGTTCAACGCAGGGTATCGCGGGTCGGACTATAGCAACCTGTCCAAGATCATTTCGACCTACAAGACCGAATTGTCCTGGGCGCCGACCAGCGACCTGCGTCTGCGCGGCAGCTACAACCGGGCGATCCGCGCGCCCAACGTGTCGGAACTGTTCAGCCCGCAGTCGAACGGCAACGTCAATGCGCAGGATCCTTGCGCCAACGATCCGGGCGTGGCGCCGACCGCGTCGCTCGTCCAGTGCCAGCGCAGCGGCGTGACGGCGGCGCAATATGGCCGCATCGCACCATGCCCGTCCGACCAGTGCACTGGTCGCGGCGGCGGCAACCCGCTGCTGAAGCCCGAAGAGGCCGACACCTATACGGCGGGCATCGTCTTCACGCCGACCTTCATCAGGCGCCTGAACCTGTCGGTCGATTATTTCGACATCAAGGTGAAGGGCTATATCGGCGCGATCCCGGTCAGCCAGACGATCAGCCAGTGCATCGCCACGGGCAATCCGTTCTTCTGCAGCCTGTTCAAGCGTGATCCGCGCAGCGGCATCATCTTCGGCGACCAGGGCTATATCATCTCGACCACGCAGAATACGGGTTCGCTGCGCACCTCGGGCATCGACATCTCCGGCAGCTACACCCAGCCGCTGGGGTCGTTCGGCAGCGTGAACATCGACTTCCTCGGCACCCGCCTGCGCAAGCTCGTGACCGAGCCGTTGCCGGGCCTGGGTTCTTATGACTGTGTCGGCTATTTCGGCCCGACCTGTGGCCAGCCTTCGCCGAAGTGGCGCCACCAGGCCCGCCTGACCTGGTCGGACGCGGCCTCGGTCGGCACGATCTCGCTCAACTGGCGCTATATCGGCGGCACCAACCTGACCAACAACTCGACGATCGCCGACTTCGCCAGCGACCCGTCGATCATCAATGCCCGGATCAAGGCGTACAGCTATTTCGACCTGGCGGGCACGGTGAAGGTGCAGAAGGGCATCGTCTTCCGCGCCGGCGTCAACAACCTGCTGGATAAGGATCCGCCGCTGATCCAGTCCGGCCTGCTGGCCTCGTTCGGCAACGGCAACACCTATCCGGGCATGTACGACGCGGTCGGCCGGTCGGTGTTCATCGGCCTGACGGCGGAGTTCTGATGCGAAAAGGGGGCGGTCGAAGGGCCGCCCCCCATTCCAACGGCTTTACCCCCACCTATCCCGTCCGGTGCATGCCGGGCGGGATCTTTTCGTCGGGGCGGCGCCCGGCTTACATCGCTTCGGCGAGCAACTGGTCCGCCTGCGCGCCGACCCATTCGAAGCCCCCGGTCACGCGCCAGATCTCCTTGCCGTTCGCGCCGTACAGGATCGTGGTCGGCAGGTTCGCCTTGTAATGGACGCTCAGGCCCAGCTTCGGGTCGAGATAGATGGGCAGCGCGTCGAGCTTCTTGCCGGCCAGGAAGGGTTTCACCTTGGCGGCATCGTCCTGCGCCACGGCGATGACCGCGATCTTGCCCTTCGACCGCTCGGCCTGTGCGGCGAGTGTCGGCATCTCCGCGACGCACGGCCCGCACCAGGTCGCCCAGAGGTTGACCAGCACCGGCCGCCCCGCAAAGTCGTGAAGGTTGGTGGACTTGCCGTCCATCGCGGTGAAGGCCAGCAGCGGCGCGGCCTCGCCCTTGTGGCTGCGGTCGACGGCCCCTGCGGGCTTGGGGGCTTCCGGAGCGGACGTGCCGGACGCCTCGCCGCTGGTCACTTCGCCGCTCGAAACTTCGCCGCTGGAGGTGTTGGCGGCTTGCTCCGGCGCGGGGCTTTGCTTATCGCACCCGGCGACCATCAGCCCCAGGAGACAGGCGATCACGGTACGCGACGACATGGGCGGCTCCAACGCAATGTGGGGCGGGCGCTTCGCAGAAGGTCCCGCCGCGGTGATGCGCGAGATAAACGCGTCCATCCCCTTCGACAAGCGATTGTGGAAACAGGACATCGCCGGGTCGAAAGCGCATGTCGCGATGCTGGGCAAACAGGGCATCGTCTCGGCCGAGGACGCCGCGACGATTTCCGCCGGGCTGGACCAGGTCGCTCAGGATTATGCCGCCAACGGCGTGTCCGAGGACCTGACCCTCGAAGACATCCACATGCAGACCGAGGCGAAGCTGGCCCAGCTGATCGGGCCGGTCGCAGGGCGTCTGCACACCGCGCGGTCGCGCAACGACCAGGTGGCGACCGATTTCCGCCTGTGGGTGCGCGACGCGATCGACGAGACGCTGGCGGCGTTGGGTGCGCTGCGTAGCGCGCTGCTGACGCGGGCCGAGGAACATGCCGACAGCGTGATGCCGGGCTTCACGCATCTCCAGTCCGCACAGCCGGTGACGCTGGGCCATCACCTGATGGCCTATCACGAGATGATCGTGCGTGACGCCAGCCGCTTCGTGGCGGCGCGGGCGCGGATGAACCAGTGTCCGCTGGGGTCGGCGGCGCTGGCGGGGACGGGTTTCCCGGTCGACCGCCACATGACGGCGCAGGCGCTGGGCTTCGACGAGCCGACGCGCAATTCGCTCGATGCGGTCAGCGACCGGGACTTCGCGATCGATTATCTCCAGGCGGCAACCAATTGCTCGCTGCACCTGTCGCGTCTTGCGGAAGAGTTCGTGCTCTGGGCGTCGCAGCCCTTCGGTTTCGTGGCACTTAGCGACCAATGGTCGACGGGCAGCTCGATCATGCCGCAGAAGCGCAACCCGGACGCGGCCGAGCTGGTGCGCGGCCATGCGGGCCGCATCATGGGCTGCATGACCAGCCTGATGGTCACGATGAAGGGCCTGCCGCTCGCCTATTCCAAGGACATGCAGGACGACAAGCCGCCGGTGTTCGAGGCGCACGACCTGCTGGCGCTGTCGATCGCGGCGATGACCGGCATGGTTGAAAGCGCGACCTTCCGGACGGAGCGGATGCGTGGCGTCGCGGAGGCGGGCTTCTCGACCGCGACCGACCTGGCCGACTGGCTGGTCCGCGTCGGCGGCATTCCCTTCCGCGAGGCGCACCACATCACCGGCCGCGCGGTGAAGCTGGCCGAGGAGAAGGGTGTGATGCTGCATCAGCTGTCGATCGACGATCTCAAGGGCATCGATGGGCGCATCAACGACAGCATCTATGACGTGCTGTCGGTCGATGCCTCGGTCGCCAGCCGGGTCAGCTTCGGCGGCACTGCGCCCGCCAATGTCCGCGCCGCGATCGCGACCGCGCGGGGCCTGCGGGCATGAAGCCCGCGCTCGCCCTGCTGGTCGCGCTGGCGCTGACCGGATGCGGTGCGGCCAATCGGCTGCAACCGGCTAAGGGCGAAAGCCTGCCGGTCGCGCCACGCGGCGCCACCGCGACCCCGACGCCGCAGCAATTGCTGACGGCCACCCCCCAACAACGCCCGCAGCGCTCCGACGAACTGATGACCCAGTCGCAGGACCGGCGCTCGGACGAATTCGATTTGCCCCCCCGCTGATGGACCATTTTCATTTCCAAGATGGCGAACTCCATGTGGAGGACGTGCCCGTATCCCGGATCGCCGCCGAAGTCGGTACGCCGGTCTATATCTATTCCGCCTCGACCTTCCGCCGCCATGCGCAGGTGTTCCGCGAGGGGCTGAGCGCCCTGCCGCGCGTGCATCTGGCCTATGCGATCAAGGCGAACCCGAACATCGCCGTGCTGCGCGTGCTGGCCGACGAAGGCTATGGCGCGGACGTCGTCTCGGTCGGCGAGATGCGCCGGGCGCTGGCGGCGGGCATGAAGGCGGAGGACATCGTGTTCTCCGGCGTCGGCAAGACGCGGGCCGAGCTGGTCGCCGCGCTGGAGGCCGGGATCGGCCAGTTCAACCTGGAGCTGGAGGAAGAGGGCGCGGTCCTCGCCGAGCTGGCGCACGCACGCGGCCTCGTCGCCCCCGCCACGCTGCGCGTGAACCCGGACGTCGATGCGGGCACGCACGCGAAGATCTCCACGGGCCGCAAGGAGAACAAGTTCGGCGTGCCGATCGACCAGGCGCTCGGCATGTTCGACCGTCTGGCGGGGCTGCCCGGCATCGACCTGAAGGGTGTTGCCTGCCATATCGGCAGCCAGCTGGGCGACCTCGCGCCGCTGGAGGCCGCCTATCGCTGTGTCGGCGAGCTGGTCGCCGAGCTGCGCGGGGCGGGGCACCGTATCACCCGCGTCGACCTGGGCGGTGGCCTGGGCGTGCCGTACAAGCCGGGCGACGTGATGCCTGCGCCCGCTGCCTATGGCGAGATGGTCGCGCGGGTGACCAAGGACTGGGACGTCGAGCTGATGTTCGAGCCCGGCCGGGTGATCGCGGGCAATGCCGGGGTTCTCGCGACCGAAGTCGTCTGGGTGAAGCCCGGCGTCGCCAACCCGTACGTCATCGTCGATGCGGCGATGAACGACCTGATGCGGCCTGCGCTGTACGACGCGCATCACGATTTCGTCGCGGTGAAGCCGACCGGCGAGACGATGATGGCCAATATCGCAGGCCCGGTGTGCGAGACGGGCGATACCTTCGGCATGAACCGCGAGATCGACGCGGTGAAGTCGGGCGACCTGGCCGTGTTCCGCACGGCCGGGGCTTATGGCGCGACCATGGCGTCAACCTATAACAGCCGCCCGCTGGTGCCCGAAGTCATGGTCGAGGGCGACCGCTTCGCCGTCGTCGCCGACCGCATCGCCGCCGAGACGATCATCGCCGCCGAGCGCGTGCCGGAGTGGCTGAAGAAGTGACGCCAGCCGCCTCAATCCTCCCCATCTTTGATGGGGAGGGGGACCGCGCCCGCAGGGCGTGGTTGAGGGGCCGGGGACATTTGCCCCTCCACCACCGCTTCGCGGCGGTCCCCCTCCCCAAGCATAGCTTGGGGAGGATTTGGTGAGCCTCGCCAGCCTGCCGCTGTTCGTCCGGCTGGGCGGCCGTCCGGTGATCCTGCTGGGCGAGGGCGAGCCTGCCGAGGCCAAACGGCGCCTGCTCGACCGTGCCGGTGCGCTGGTCGTCGGCGAGGAGGCGCAGGCCGCGCTCGCCATCGTCGCGATCGAGGATGAGGATGCGGCGCAGGCCGCGATCACCCGGCTGAAGGCGCGCGGCATTCTGGTCAACGCGGTCGACCGACCCGCGGCGTGCGACTTCACTCTGCCCGCGATCGTCGAGCGCGGGCCGGTCATCGTCGCGATCGGCACCGGCGGCGTGTCGGCGGGCCTCGCGGCGGCGCTGCGCCAGCGGCTGGAGACCTTGCTGCCCGCAGGACTCGGCGCCCTGGCCGAGGGGCTGTACGCCGCCCGTAGCGCCTTGCGCGCGCGCTTCCCCGACGGGGCGGAGCGGCGGCGGGCGATTGGCGCGGCGCTGTCGCCCGGCGGCGCGCTCGATCCGCTGGCGGGGCAGACCGATGTTGCGAGCTGGCTGTCGCAGGCCGCCCGCCCGGCGGCGAAGGTCGAGGCGTTCGTCCTGACCTCGCCCGATCCCGACGATTTGACCCTGCGCCAGGCGCGCGCGCTGGCGGCGGCCGACCGGGTCTATCACCGCGCCGACGTGCCGCCCGCCATCCTGGACCGCGCCCGCGCCGATGCGGTGCGGATCGAAAGCGACTCGCTGCCGGTGGAACCGGGCGAGGGGCAGATCGTCGATCTCGCCATGGACGCGCGCGCATGACCGGCTTCGCCTATCGCATCGACAACGGCCATGCCGCGCCGATCCCGATCCGCGAGGCGGTGGAGGCCAAGGCGCGGCTGGTCTGGGTGCATCTGGAGACCAATGACGCAGTCGCACAGCGTTGGCTGCGTGACGCGGCACATCTGGGCGATTACGTCATCGACGCGCTGACCGCGACCGAGACGAGGCCGCGCTGCGAGGCGGTGGGCGAGGGCGCGTTCCTGAACTTGCGCGGGCGCAGCAGCGAGCCGCTCGACGGATCGGACATGCTCGCCTCGGTGCGGATCTGGGCGGTGAAGGGCAAGGTCTATTCGGTCACCCGCCGCCCGTTGCTGGCGGTCGATACGGTTCGCAAGGAGGTGGAGGAGGGCCGCGTCGCCGATCCGGGCGATCTCATCACCGCCTTCGCCACCGCGATCACCAGCGACATGGACCCCGATGTCGCCAATCTGGGCGACGAACTCGACGGGTGCGAGGAGCAGCTGGACGAACACCGCGTGTTCCAGCTGCGCCGCACGGTCAGTCGGGTACGCGTCGCCGCGATCGGTTATCGCCGCTTCCTCAATCCGCAGCGCGCGGCGCTGGAGAAGCTGGCCGCGCTGCCCGGCGACTGGCTGGCCGATGACGACCGGCTGCACCTGTCCGCCGCCGCCGACCGCGCCGCGCGCATGGCCGAGGAGCTGGAATCGATCCGCGAACGCTCGGCGCTGATCCACGAGACGTTGAGCGACATGCGCGCCGAACAGATCGACAATCGCGCGCTCGTCATCTCGATCGTGGCGATGGTGTTCCTGCCGCTGACCTTCATCACCGGGCTGTACGGGATGAACGTCAAGAATCTGCCCTATGCCGAGGAGCCCTGGGCGTTCGATGCGATCCTGGGGACCTGTGCGGCGATCGCGGCGGGGATCGTGATCTATTTCGTCCAGAAACACTGGTTCCGGCGGTAACCTAGAGCAAGATGACATGAGATGAACTCACCCCTCCCCTTCAGGGGAGGGGCCGGGGGTGGGGCGTTTCCGCAAACGTGCGGTCTGTGGCGAGGCCCCACCCCAACCCCTCCCCTGAAGGGGAGGGGCTTACATTGGTTCAAGGCAATGTTATCACAGTCTAGGATCATCCCAATGGTCCGTTCAGCCTGAGCGTAGTCGAAGGCCAAGGGCAACATAGCGCGGAACGTGCGCCTCGACTTAGCTCAGCGCGAACGGAGGGCGGGGTTGATGGCCCGATTCAATTACCCTTTTTTGGGCTGTTCATCTTGCGCACCGTCTCCCACGCCTCGGCGATGTCGGCGATGCTGGCTGCGACGTTGCGGAAGATCTGCGCGTCCTGGTCCAGCGAGGCGTCGACGATCTGCTTGCGCGCGCCGCCATAGAGGCGCGCGAAGGTGATCGACATCTCGCCGCCATTCTCGAAATCCAGGCCCGCCTCCAGCGCGAACAGGATGGCGGTGGCGCGGGTCACCCGCTCGCTCTTGCGCGCCAGCTGGCCGTGCTCGGTCGCCCAGGCGGCGGAACGGAGCGCGGAGATCAGTTCCTCGTAGAGCAGCTGCACCAGCGCGGGACCATCGGCCATGGCGGTGCGACCGACCACGTCGATCTGTCGATAGACGGCGGCGGGATCGGTCAGAAGGGCGGAGGCATAGGTCATATCAGTTGCTCTTCGTCCACATCTTGACCTGCTGATCCATGAGGCCCTGTGCCGATTTATAGGCCGAGACGCGGCTGTTCATCGCCGCGAAGCGGGCGGTCAGCGCATCGCTGGCCCGGTCGCGGTTGTCGGACAGGCGGCTCTGCTGATCCGCTATATCCTTCTGCGCCTGCGTCAGGTTGCTGTACGATGCGGTCAGGCCATAGACGCTGCTGGTCGCCGACAGCTGGATGCTGTTCATCCGCGCCGACAGGCCGATCAGGTTGTCGCCGCTGGCCTGGAACATCTTCTCGATGGACCCCGGGTTGGCCGCCATCGCCTTGGTCAGCTGCGTCTGGTCGATGGTCAACGTGCCGTCCTTTTCGGTCCTGACGCCCAGATCGGCCAGCGTCTTGGGGCCGAGATCGGTATCGTCGCCGGGCACCAGCTTGGTAGTGGTCAGCGTACGCATCGTCTGGGCCAGCGAACGCGCGGCGGGATCGGCGCGCAGATCGCCCGTGATCGGATCGATCGCCTTGTTCAGCGCGGTCATATTGTCGTTATAGGTCGAGACGAAGTTGGACACGACGGTGCTGAGCGCCGCGACAGGGCTGGAGCCGGTCAGCGTCAGCGGCTTGGTCGATACCGCGGACAGCGTCATGTTCACGCCGGTGACCAGGTCGTTGACGGTGTTGCTGGCCCGCTCGACGGTGACGCCGTCCATCGTGATGCTGGCATTGGCGGCGGTCGACGACGTGGCGGTGCCGGTCGCGCCGTTGCCGACGTTCAGCCGGGCGAGCCCCGCCGTATCGCCCTCGGTCGCGGTGATGGTGAAGCTGTTGTCCTTGCCGCTGGCCCCGGTGAAGGACAGGAAGGCGTTGCCGCCGGCGTCGGTGACGACCGATGCCGTGATGCCGGTATTGGCGGCATTGATCTTGGCGGCCAGCAGGTCGGGCGTCGAATCGTCGGCGCCGAACGTCACCGACACGGCATCCTTCGCCCCGACCTTGATCGACAGGCTGCCGGTGCCCAGCGAGGCGGTCTTGGAAAAGGCCGTCTTGGTCGAGGAGACCTGCGCGCTGGCCAGTGCATTGACGGTGATCGACTTGGACATGCCCGCCAGCTTGGCGCCCGCCGCCGTCGTCACGCTCATGGTCGACGGGTCCGAGCTGGTCGCCTGCGTCGCGAGCGTTCCCCCGCTTGCCAGCGAGGCCAGCGCGGAGGCGAAATCGGTGATCGCGCTCTTGATCGACGACACGTCCGAAATCTGCGCGGTCAGCTTGTCCGATTGCGCCTTGAGGGCCGCGGTCTTGGCGGCGAACTGCGCCTCGATCAGCGAGGGGACGACCGTCGACAGGTCGATGCCCGAGCCCGCCTGCAGCGAGTTGAACAGCTGCTGGGCGGCGGTCTTCGTCGCGTTCTGCGCCGCATTGTTCGCGTTCGTCGCGCTGGACGACGAGGTGGAGGTCGTCGTCGTGGTATTGGACGATGTACTCGAGGAAACGGTGGTCATCGACGATACTCCGGCGCGCGCTTGCCTTGCTTAACGGCCGCGGGCCGCCGGGCTTTAGGGGGATGCGACGAATGACGGGGCACGATGCGCATCATGGCTGCTCGACGCCGTTCTCGTCGAAGCGGGCACCCACCGGCACCTCGACTGGCGGCTGCGACGTACCGCCCGCCCCCGCATTGAGGCCGAAGACGAAGGCGAGCACGACCGCGATCGCCTGGTACAGGTCGGCACGCACCTCCTGGCCCTCGCGGCTGGTGTAATAGACGGCGCGGGCGAGCTGCGGATATTCCAGCACCGGCGTGTCCAGCTCGGCGGCCAGTTCGCGAATGGCCAGCGCGGTCGCGCCGCGTCCCTTGGCGACCACCACCGGCACCTCGTCCTGACCCCGGTCGTAGCGCAGGGCGACAGCGAAGTGCGTCGGGTTGGTCAGGATGACATGCGCCTCCATCACCGCCGCGCGCACCGCCCGGCGCGACATCTCGCGCTGCTTGCCGCGTATATGCGCCTTGGCCTCGGGATTGCCCTCGCTTTCCTTATGCTCGTCCTTGACCTCCTGCTTGGTCATCTTGAGCTTGGAAAAGAGCTGGATGATCTGGATCGGCACGTCGAACCCGGCGATCAGGATCAGGCCGAAGCCCATGACCAGCAGGATGGTGATGAAGGTGCCGCCCAGCGATCCGATCGCGCCGTTCAGGTCCGACTGCGCCAGCCCCAGGGTGGTGCGCGACGTCTTCCACAGCATATAGGCGCCGAGCGCGCCGAGCAGCACGACCTTGAGCAGCGACTTGCCCAGTTCGATCCAGCCATGCGTGCCGAAGATGCGCTTCAGGCCCGAGGCGGGGTTCAGCTTGGACGGCTTGGGCGCCATCGCCTTGGGATTGAACTGGAGCGAGCCGAGACCCGCTTGCGAGGCGATGGTCGCGACGACGGTGACCGCGAACAGCGAGGCGAGCGAGGGCCAGAGCTTGCCGCCTGCCTCCAGCAAGGGCCGGAACGGTTCGAAATCCTCGACATCGGCATGGGTGAACTGAAAGCTGGTCGCCATCACCGCCTTGCACGCGCCCAGCAAAGTGGGCCCTGCGAACATCAGCCAGGCGATACCCGCCATCATCACCAGGGCCGCCGCCAGGTCGCGGCTGCGCAGGATCTGCCCATCCTCACGCGCCTTGTCGCGGCGCTTTTGGGTTGGGGCTTCTGTCTTTTCGCCGCCTTCCGACATCAGCCGATCACCAACGTTTCGGTGGCGGCGAGGCCTTCGCGGATGATGACGAGCATATAGTCGCCCATCGCCGGGAAGGCGACGGCGATGGTGATGACACCGATGGTCAGCGCGGCGGGCATGCCCACCGAGAAGAGGTTGAGCGAGGGCGCGGCGCGGCTCATCATGCCCATGACGAGGTTCAGGCTGAGCAGCAGGAAGCCGACCGGCAGCGCCAGCAGCAGCCCGGCGAGAAAGGCATAGCCGCCGAACAGCGCGATCGCCTTGAACTGCGCCGGGGCCATCCAGGCCTGTCCGGGCGGCAGCGCCTCATAGCTCTTCACGATCGTCTCGACGAGGACGAGGTGCCCGTCGACCGACAGGAACAACAGCGTCAGCATGACGGTGAAGAACTGGCCCAGCGCCTGGCTCGACCGGCCGTTGAGCGGATCGACGGTGGTGGCGAAGTTCAATCCCATCGATCCGCCGATCAGCTCGCTGGCGACCAGGGGCGCGGTGAAGGCGACCTGAAGGATCAGGCCCAGCGCCAGCCCCACGATCGCCTCCCCCGCGACCGACATGATCGTGGGGACCGAGAAGATGACGGGCGGCGGCACGACCGGATGGACCGAATTCACCAGAAAGGCGATCGCTCCGGCCAGGCTGACCCGTACGGGCAGGGGGATCGACACCGCGCCGAACACGGGCGCGGTGATGAAGGCGGCCCCGATGCGGATCATCAGGAACAGGATCGCCCAAGCCTGCGGCTCGATCGAGAGGCCGAAGCCGAGCATGGTTACTTCACGAGATCGGGAATACGCTCGAACATGCTGACCATGAAGTCGCTGAGCAGTCCGACGATCAGGCTGCCGAAGATCAGGATCGAGACGGCAACGACGATCAGCTTGGGGACGAACGACAGCGTCTGTTCATTGATCGAGGTCGCGGCCTGAATCATGCCGATCACCAGACCCGAGACGAGCACGGGCACCAGGATCGGCGCGGCGGCGAGCGCCAGCACCCACATGCTCTGGTTGGCCAGCGTCAGGAAATATTGGGCGTCCATGATGCGGTCTTTGGTCCCGTGTGGGGTGGCGTCCGTTGCCTTCAACAATGCGTCGGCTGGTACGGATTATCGGCGAGAATGGTTAACGAAGACCTTCCCGCTCTCATCTTCCCTCGCCCCTCAACGAGGGGAGAGGGTTGCGCAGACTTGGCCTTTGCGAAAGCAAAGGCTTAGTCGGAGCTGGGTGAGGGGTGAGCGCGCAGAGCGCGCGCGAGCCGAAGGCTCGCTCAACCCCTCACCCAAGCTGCGCTAGCCAGCGGGCTGGCAAGCTCCGCTAACCCTCTCCCCTGTCCAGGGGAGAGGGAAAAAGTACCTACGTCGCGAAACTGTTCGCCAGGCTGCCCATGGTCAGCGCCCAGCCATCGACCAGCACGAACAGCAGCAGCTTGAACGGCAGCGATATGATCGAGGGCGACAGCATCATCATTCCCAGCGCCATCAGCACGGTGGCGACGACCAGGTCGATGACGATGAAGGGCAGGAAGATCAGGAAGCCGATCTGGAACGCGGTCTTCAGTTCCGAAGTGACGAAGGCGGGGAGCAGCACGGCATAGGGAATGTCCTTGGGGCTGGCATAGGGGCCCGACTTCGCCATTTCGGCGAACATCGACACGTCCTTCACCCGCGTCTGCTTGGCCATGAAGGCGTGGAGCGGCGCACCGGCGGCCTTTATCATCTCGGTGCCGGGCAGGCGGCCTTGCGCATAGGGTTCGATCGCCTGGGTGTTCATCTGGCTGATCGTCGGGGCCATGATGAACAGCGACAGGAAGACCGACAGGCCGATCAGCACCTGGTTGGGCGGCGTCTGTTGCAGGCCCAGCGCCTGGCGCAGGATGGCGAGCACGATGACGATCCGGGTAAAGCTGGTCATCATCAGGATGATGCCCGGCAGGATCGTCAGCAGGCCCATGATGATGAGGACCTGGAGCGACAGGCTCAGCGAGCCCGAGCCGCCATTATTGCCGCCGCCCAGCTGCCCCAGCGCGCGGTCGACCGCATCGCCGACGCCCGGAGCCGGGGCCGCCGCCGGAGCCGCGGTCGGAGCGGCCTGTGCAAAGGCGGGCATCGCGATGACCAGCGCCAGCAGCAGGGCGAGGACGATCCAGAGCGGCTTCAGGCTGCGCTTCGGTTCGCTTTGGCCATGGGTACGGATCAGCGCGGGTCCGGTGCCCCGGCGGGTCACGGAAATGCTCATTGGTCGAACTTCTTGGGTGCGAAGCGCGAGACGAAATCGGTGCGGCGCGGGGTGGTGGGCGTCAGCGGCGCCGGGTTCGGCGCGGCGGGCGTGGTCCCGTTGCCCTCGACCTTGTCGACCAGCTGCACGCCGCCGCGCCCGACCGAGACGAGCAGGTTGCGCCCCTCGAACTCGATGACCGCCAGGCGCAGGCCGGGCGAGATCATCATCGTCTCGCGGACATGGATCAGCCGCGTGGCGGGCCGACCCGGCATCCGGCTTTCCAGACGGCGCCAGAGGTAGAGGCACCCGATCATCAGGCCGCAGATCAGCGGCAGCAGGATGACGAGCTTCAGGACATAGGACCAGAGCATGGGTGGATCAGCCGCGCTTGTCGGGGTTGACCAGCTCGGTCAGGCGCACGCCGAACCGATCGCCGACCGTCACCACCTCGCCGCGCCCGATTAGCGTGCCGTTGACCAGCACGTCGAGCAGCTCGTTGGCCTGACGGTCCAGTTCGATCACGCTCGATTCGGACAGCGCCAGCAGCTCGCGCAGCGACAGCTGGGTCGAGCCGATCTCCACGGTCAGCTTGACGTCGACATCCTGGAGCAGCCGGAAATTGGCCGCGACCGATGTGTCGACGGGGAAGCCCCCGGCCATATCGTTCATTCTTCGAATCCTTCGTGAGCACGGGCCAGTCCTTCGACGGTCCGGTTGAGCGAGGTAAGCTGGACGGCGGCGCGGCCATTGGCGGTACCGACCGTGCCCATGCCGAGCAGGTCGCCGCCGACCATCACCGGCACTTCCGGGCCGAAACTGATCGGGATCACGTCGCCGGTCTTCAGCTCCATCAGGCGGCTGAGCGACACAACGGGTTCGGCGAGCACCGAGCGAACCGGGAAGCGCACCGTCATCACCGCGCGGGTCAGGTCGCCGCGCCAGGTGGGATCGACCTCGGCCTGCTTGTCGACGACCTTGCCGGTCAGGGCGGAGCCGTGCGGCTTCAACGCGCTGACGGGGTAGAGGATGTCGATCATCGTCGGGCGGCGATTGCGGCCGTCGATGCCGAAGCGGGTGACGATCATCGCGTCGTCGCCCTCGATCCCCGACAGCATCGCGGGCGAGGCTTCGGGATGACCGGCGCGGAAATCGATCCGGGCGAGCGACTCCCAGGCGCCGCGCAGGGGCGCGGCCATCATGGCGCCCAGCTGGCTCACCATCGCCTCGGCGGCGGGCGAGAATTCGGGCGGCAGCACGTCGGGCACCGCGCCGGTGCCGCCGAACAGCAGGTCGATCAGCGCCAGGCTGAACGCGCCGTCGATGACGATCAGCGCCTGGGCGTCGGACGTGCTGCCGCTGGGCGAGGTCATCGCCATGGGCAGCCAGGCGCTCAGGCCGTCGCCGCGCTCGGCCCGGTAATCGGCGAAGCGCTGGACGACCAGCGGCTCCGCCCAGCAGCGCAGTTCCTCGCGCAGAAGGGATTCGAGCAGCCCCCGCAGCGACCGCGCGAGACGCGCGGACAGATGCTGCATCGTATGTAGGTCGCCGAACGGATTGAGCTTGGTCGTGCCCAGCACGCCGTGATCGGCGGTCTGTTCACGACCGCGTTCGCGGCGTTCAACCTGGGGGGCGGCGTTAACCATGCCTCACTGAACAACAAAATTGGTAAAGTAGACGTTAGCGACGCCTCCGAATCCCTCCTTCTGCCGCAGAATCTCGTTGATCGAGTCGACCAGCTTGCGTTGCAGCTGGCGCTTGCCCTCGCTGGAAAACACCATTTCCTCATTGGCGTCGCCCAAGGTCATCAGAATGGCCGAGCGGACGGCCAGGTCGTTGGTCTTCAGATTGTTGATGACCGTGTCGTCATAAGGCGTCGAGATCGCCAGACCCACCTGGATGATATGCACCGAGTCGCGCATGTTCGAGGTGAAGTCCTTGGGCAGCTCGTAATAGTTGGACGCATAGCGTTCGCCGCCATCCCCCACCGGGGTCGGCATGCCCTTGTTTTCATGGGCCTCGCCGCCGCCCTCGCCATGGCCACCGCCGCCTTCGCCGCCGCCGCCATGGCCGCCTTCGCCCTCGGCGCCTTCGGCCCCGGCGCGCTTCTGCTCGGACTTGGGCACCAGCTTGGGGCCGGGATGCTTGGCCTCGGCCTCGGCCTCGCCATTGTCCTCCTTGGCATGGCCGCCGCCGATCAGACCGGAGTTGGCGGCATACAGGCCGGCGCCCACGCCCCCGCCCAGCAGGACGAGAACGCCGACCACCATCACGATGATCTTGCCCAGCTTGCCCTTCTTCTTGGGCGCCTTTTCGTCGGTATCCTTGGTGTCACTCATGGCTCAGTCCTCAGGCGATTCGGGTGGAGGCGGCGGCCGGGTCCCCGGCGTCGCTGGAAGCGGTGGCGCCCGTGAAGGCCGGGCGGGTGGGCATGACGGGATCGGGGCGACGCGGCGGCGCCTGTCGCTCGCCGCCCATGCCCGACTGACCCATGTCGACGCCGGTCTGACCCAGGCGCATGCCCTTTTCCTCGGCCAGCCGCGCCAGGGTCGGCTGGGCGTCGGCGAGCATGGAGGCGGTCTGCGCCTGGTCGGCGGTGAAGTGGATATGCGTCGCGCCGTCCTCCTGGCGCAGGTTCACCGCGATGCCGCCCAGCGCATCGGGCGACAGCTGGATGCGGGTATCGGCGGTGGCCGCGTCCTCGCGCATCCGGTCGATGCGGTCGATCATCCCCTGCGGCCAATGATGCTGCGTCATGTCGAGCGGGGCCTGCTCGGCCCCCGTGGTCGCCACGACCGGCGCGGCGGTCAGCGAATCGGCGCGGGTCAGCGTCGTCGGATCGACCGACAGCGCGGCGTCGTCCTTGCGGCGATCGGTGGTGCGCGGGTCGAAGCTCTGTTCGCCGCGCATCGCGGCCCCGAAAAGCTGGATGGCGGGTGCGCTCTGGCCCGGCTGGAGGATCGGGGCAGGGGACTCGATCGGCAGCGGTGAGACGACGGGCGCGGAGGCGCCGTTCGCGGTGAAGCGGAGCGGCATGTCCGGCCGGGCGATGGCGGGGCGCTCGCCATCGGTCGTCAGGACGACCGGGGTCGCATCGACGGGAATGGCGGTCGGCGCGGCGTCGGCGCGAATCGCGAGCGGGATGCCCGTCGTCACGTTTCGCACGGCTTGGCCGGGTATGGCGGGCGGAGCGTCGGCACCGGGCGAGACCGACGCGTTCGACACCGCGTCACGCGCGACTGCGGCGACCGGCATATCCCCCGGCGTTTCTGCCTGGGCGTTCAGCGTCGTATTGCGAAGGATTGCGGGCGCGATATCCCGTGCGATGGTCGGCGAGGCCGTGTTGCCCGGCATCAGGGGAACCGCCGCATTGGCGAGCGTCGCCGTCCGAACGCTCGCTGTCGACGGCGCCGCGATCGAAACGCTCGCCCCGGTGGTCAGGGGGGTCGTCGGCAGCGGCGAATCGAGCCGAACCGGGACCGGCGTCGTTTGATCGGTATCGTCTGCCGCCGGAACCATCATGGTGGCGGGCACGGGCATCGTCCCCTTCAGGGGATCGAAAGTCACCGGCGCCTTCGTCCGATCGGACAGGCCAACTGCCGCGGCCATCGGGGCGGCCCCGGCGTCAGGCGATGTCGGCATCGACGCGAGAAGTGTCGTGATCGGTGCGGGCCCGGTGTTGGACGCGCTTCCGGACGCGGCGACCGGCACCGCGACGGGTTCGGGCGGCGCCACCGGCAGGGTCGGGATCGCGAACGGCATCACCGGCAAGGCGGTGGCGTCGCTCGGCACGTCCTTGCCGTCCTTTTCGGTTGTGCTGCCGTCCTTGGCCGTGTCGGCGTCGGACTTGGGCTGGCCTTCGCCACCGCCCATGGCCTTCGCCTCGCCCATGCCCGGCATCAGCGCAAAGAGCATCGCGAAGGCGGAGGCCATCGGATCGCCCGCGCCAGCCCCGGTGCCCAAGCGGGCGGAGGCGGTGCCGGAGGGCGTGAGGGAGGAGATGGAGGACATCATGACAGGTCTGTCAGCAAGGTTCGTGCCGATTGGTGCGTCGGCCGCCGCTGGCGGGCATATCCTCCAGCGCGCGCATCTCGGCGCGGATCGCGGCCATGCGCGCGCGGTCCATCAGCTTCTCGACGGCGGTCCGGTCGCGCTTGGCAGCCTTGGTCTGCTCGCCCGCCTGGGCGGCGCGCTGTTCGGCGACCTGGATACGCGCGGTCGCGGCATCGGCCGATTCGAGCAGCCGGTGGCGGAAATGCGCATTCGCCATCAGCGACGCGGCCGACGCCGTCACCGCCGGAGCGGGGGTCACCGCATCGATCAGCTGGCCGATACGCTGCGACAGCTGGTGTTCGGAAGCGACGCGTTCATGCGCCCTCGCTTCGTCGGCCAGCGTCAGATTGAGTTGCAGCGTGCGGACCCGGTGAAGCCGGGACAGCATCGTCTGTTGCCGGGATGCCATGTCTGTTTCCCCCCTTGGAAACGGATCAGCCGATCGGCTGACCGAAAATGCCCACCAGTTCCTCGACCGCATGGTCGAGCGGCACGACCTCGTCGGCGTCCTGCCGGATATATTCCATCACCGCCGGGTGGCAGGCGATGGCGGCATCGATCGCCGGGTCCGCGCCCGAACGGTATGCGCCCATCAGGACGAGATCGCGATTTTCCTCATAGGTCGCCAGATGGCGGCGCAGCGTCCGCGCCGCCTGTGCGTGCGGACGGCCGACGATATCGGTCATCACGCGGCTGACCGAGGGGCCGATATCGATGGCGGGATAGACGCCGCGCTCGGCCAGATGACGGTTGAGCACGATATGCCCGTCCAGGATCGACCGCGCCGAGTCGACGACCGGATCATTGCCATCGTCGCCGTCGGCCAGCACCGTATAAATGGCGGTGATCGATCCGGTGCCGTGCGCATCGGCGCCCGCCCGCTCGATCAGGTTGGGCAGCATCGCGATGGCCGAGGGCGGATAGCCGCGCGCCGAGGCGGGCTCGCCCAGCGCCAGCCCGATCTCGCGCCCCGCATGGGCGACGCGGGTCAGCGAATCCATGATGAGCAGGACCTTCTTGCCCTCGGCGCGGAACGCCTCGGCAATGGCGGTGGCGCGCAGCGCGCCGCGGATGCGCAGCACCGGCGAATGGTTGGCGGGCACCGCGACCACGACCGAGCGTGCGCGGGCCGCGCCAGCGACCTTGGTTTCGAGGAAGTCGGCGACTTCGCGACTGCGCTCGCCGATCAGGCCGATGACGATGACATCGGCGCGTGCCGCGCGGACCATCATGCCCAGCAGCACCGACTTGCCGACGCCCGAGCCCGCCATGATGCCGACGCGCTGGCCCTGACCGATGGTGAGAAGCCCGTTGATCGCGCGCACGCCGACGTCCATCGGCTCGAGCACGCGGCCCCGGTCGAGCGGCGACTGCATCTTGCCCGCCAGCGGCCAACGGTCGGCGCCGCGAATGGGGCCCAGGCCGTCGATCGGCTTGCCCGATCCGTCGACCACGCGGCCGAGCATCGCCGCCCCCACTTCCGCTTCGCCCGGAGGGCCGAGCGGGCGCACCGGCGCGCGGGGGAGCAGGGGGGCGGGGCCGCCCAGATTCATCATCAGCGTGCGGCCGTTGCGGAACCCGATCACCTCGGCCTCGACACAATGGCTGCCCTTCTCACCGATCGCGCAGACCGTGCCGACCGGCAGCGACAGCCCGACCGCTTCCATGAGCAGACCGTCATAGGAGGCCAGCCGACCCGCCACCGCCGCGCGCGGTGCGAAGTCCGCCTGGGCCATGGTCTCGAGGTAATCGGTGGTGAAACGGTTCAGCATTGCGGAACGGGAACCTTGTCGATCGCGGCGGCGAGCTGGTCGAGCCACAGCGAGGGGCCGTCCTCGACGATGGTCGAGGCGCTTTCGAGGACGAAGCCGCCGCGCTCCACATTCGGGTCGCCGACGGGGAAGACGGTCTGGGGCAGGCGTTCGGCCAGCATCGCCACATCGTCCGGGTGGACGCGCAGCATCGCGGCTTCCTTGGCGTCGGACAACAGGTCCATCGCCCCCTCGATCCGGCCAGCGAGCCGCTCGGCATCGACGCCGATCTCGCCCACCAACTTGCCGACGAGCATCAGCACGGTCTGGCGCAGCTGTTCGGCCATCGCCTGGCGATCGATGCGCGCGGACAGCGCCTCGGTGATCGAGGTGACCATCCGGCTGTCGCGGGCCTCGGCATCGGCCTGCGCCTGGAACTGGCGCTGGGCGGCGGCGAGCCCTTCGGCATAGCCCTCCGCATGGCCCGAGGCATGGGCGGCGGTGATCGGATCGACCGCCGGTTCGACGGGATCCTCGCACGCGGCAAAGGGGTCCCAGCCCTGGGTCGGATCGTGATCGCGGCTGGCGGGATGGAAATGGCGCGGATGGCCGGGCGCGACATTGTCGGCCGCCGTCGCGCCCAGGCCGCCGGTCGGCGCCTGCGGACGGAACGAGATCGGCCCGGAGCCCAGATCGACGTGCAGGCCCGGCATGCCCGACGGCGCAAAGCCGCCGGGGGGTGCGAAGGCCTGTTGCAGCGCGGCCGCCGCCGCATTCTGGCGGGCGGAGAAACCGGCGACGAAATCAGACATAATCGTCCTCGCCTCCGCCCATCATGATCGTGCCTTCCTTGGCCAGGTTGCGCGCGACGGTAATCATCGCCTTCTGCGCCTCCAGCACCTCGGACAGCTTCATCGGGCCGCGCGATTCGATCTCGTCGCGGATACCGGCCGCCGCACGCGCCGACATGCAGCCCAGGAAGCGATCGCGGGCCGCTTCGTCCGCACCCTTGAGCGCGCGGGTGAGGATTTCGCCGTCGACGTTGCGGATGAGGGTGCCCAGATTCTTGTCGTCCATGTCGAGCAGGTTCTCGAAGATGAACAGCGCTTCCTCGATCTGCTTGGCGACATCGCGGTCGATCTTGAACAGCTTGGGCATGACCCGCTGTTCGGTCGCCTTGCGGGCGCTCGACAGGATCTTGGCCGCTTCGCGCGATCCGCCCATCGCCAGGCCCTGGCCGCCGCTGCCGCCTTCGCTCCAGCGCTTGAGCACGCCGTTCAGCGTGTCGATCGCCTGCGGCGTCACCGGGCCCAGCCGGGCGACGCGGTGCAGGATGTCGGGCTGCATCGCCTCGGGCAGCAGCTCCAGCACCTTGCCCGCGACGGCGGGATCGCAATTGGCGATCAGGACCGCGCCGATCTGCGGATGTTCCTTCTCGACGATCTTAGCGATGTCGACCGGGTCAAGCCAGCCGAGCATCTCGATCTCGCACTGCGCGTCGGCGGGCACGATGCGCGACAGCACGCTGCCGGCGCGTTCCGGCCCGAGCGCGCGGTTCATCAGATTCTCGACGATCGGCTTGGGCTGGAAGGCGATCGAGGCACGGGCGCGGGCGCAGCCGACGAAATCGTCGAGCACGAAGCCGACATCCTGCTCGCTGACATCGGCGATCGAATACATCGCCTTGCCTAGTTCGCGGACCTCGTCGGGCTCCAGTTTCTGGAGGATGGCGGCGGCTTCTTCCTCGCCGACCAGCATCATCAGGACGGCGGCGCGCTCGACCCCGGAATAGACGCGCCCCTCTTCTGCGGAGGCCATTACTGCTGCGCCTCCGAACGGATCATGTCGCGGACGGCCAGCGCGGCGCGCGCCGGGTTGTCACGGGTGAAGCCGCGCACCTTGGTGATCCGTTCGTCGAAATTGTTGGTGTCCTCGATCTCGTCGAGCGTCACGGCGGGCGGCTGCTGGCCGATCATGCCGGGCATGGGCTGGCCGTCCGCGCCGACCCACATGGGCTGGCCATCGGGGCCGATGCGCACGGGCTGGCCGTTGGGGCCGATCACCGGCTGGCCGTCCGCGCCGAGCAGGACATTGCCCACGCCCGCGCCGTCGGCGGCACCCATGGGCAGCGCCTTGGCCGCGTCGGCCCCGTCCTTCTTCTTCGCCATCGCCTTGACCAGCGGACGCACGCCCAACAGCAGGACGAGGAGGGCGATGACCAGCGCGGTCGCATTGCGGGCGACGATGGGCAGCCAGCTATTGTCATACCAGGCACGCTTGTCGTCGACACCCGCGTCGGCGAACTTGCGGCTGATGACGGTGACATTGTCGTTGCGCTGCTGGTCGAAGCCGACCGCCGACTTCACCAGGTCGGAAATCTGGTTGATCTCCATCTGGCTGCGCTTGCCGGTGGCGGGGTCGCGCAGCAGGACGGCGACGGTCAGCCGCTTGATCGAACCCGGCGCGGCGCGGGTCACCGACACTTCCTTGTTCAGGTCATAGGCGCGCTGGAAGGCGTCGGACTGTTTTTCGGGGTTCACGCCCGGACCACCGGCGACCGGCTTGCCATCGGCGGGCGGCGCGCCGTTCGCACCATTCGCGGCCTGCGGCTGTTGCAGCGTGCTGGCGGGCGGCGGCGTGTTGGACAGCGCACCGGGAATGCCGCCGGGCGTGGTCGGATCCTTCTGATTGCCGGTCCAGTTGCCGGTTTCGGCACGCAGCGCACCGTCCTTGTCATAGCGTTCGCGGGTCGCGCTGGTTTCGTCCAGATTGACCTCGGTCTGCACCTCGGCGGTGAAGTTGCCCGCGCCGACCAGCGGGGTCAGCAGCTGGATCAGCTGGGTGCGGTACTTTTCCTCCAGGCGGCGCTGGAAATCGATGCGACGATCGTCGCCGGTCGCGCCGTCCGCGCCCTTCTTGGACAGCAGGCCGCCCATCTGGTCGACGACGGTCACGTCCTCGGGCTTCATGCCCGGCACCGACGAGGCGACGAGGTTGACGATCGACTGGACCTGCGATTCCGACAGCGAGCGCCCGGCATTGAGCTTGAGCACCACCGAGGCCGAAGGCGAGGACTTGTCGCGGATGAAGGGCGAGGCATCGGGCGTGGCAAGGTGCACGCGCGCCTCGGCCACCGCGTCGATCTCCTCGATCGAGCGGGCGAGTTCGCTCTCGCGGGCCTGGCGAAGGCGTTCGCCCTCGACCGCGCGGCTGACGCCCATCGGCAACTGGTCGAGGATCGCATAGCCGCCGGGCGCCTGTTTCGGCAGCCCCTGACCCGCCAGCAGCATCCGCGCCCTGGAGTAATCCTCCTCGTTCACGGTCAGCGCGCCGGTGCCGTCGTTGATCTTGCTCTTGATGTTCGCGGCCGACAGCGCGGTCGTCACGGCCTGCTTGTCCGCGTCCGACAGATTGTCGAACAGCGTCTTCTGCGGCGGGCTGGACAGCGCCATCCACGCCAGCGCGGCGGCGGCGATCAGTCCGATCAGCATCGCCATCGGCGCGGAACGGCGGACGGCGGGCTGCGCCATCACCGACTTGATCTGGCGAAGCGGGTTGGCGAACTTTTCCGGCAAGGGCGGCAGCGCCGGTGCCGGATTGGCGGATGCGGGGGTGAGGGCAGTGCTCATCTTACACCGGCATGCTCATGATGTCCTTATAGGCGGACAGGAGTTTGTTGCGGACTTGCAGGGTCGCCTCGAACCCGACCGATGCCTGCTGGCGGGCCATCATCACCTTGGCGATGTCGACCGTTTCGCCGCGTTCGTAGGATTCGGACAGGCGGGCGGCCTGCTGCTGGCCTTCGTTCACGCCCTTCAGCGCGGATTCCAGCGTATCGGCAAAGCTGGTCGCAGCCGGGGCTTGGGTCTGGGCGGCCTGTGCCGCCTGGTTGGCACCGGCCTGGCTTGCCGCCTTGAGTGCCTGATTGCGTTCCAGGATCTGGGCGCGAAGCGCCATCACCCGGTCGACGCTCATCGCACCGCCGACACCACCGACGCTCATGCCATCACGGCCCGGCTAGAGGGTCGGATGATCTCTTCGCCCTGTTCGCGCGCCTTGGCGAGACGGTAGCGCAGAGTGCGCTCCGAGATGCCTAGGCGCTTGGCGGTCTCGACCCGGTTGCCGCCGCAGGCCGCCAGCATCTCGCGGATCGCGGCGAACTCGCTCATCTGCACGACCTTGCCCAGCGTCGCTTCGGCGGTGGTCACGGTCAGCGGCTCGTCGTCCAGGTCGTTGGCGATCATCGGACGGTCGAACACGATATGCTCGGGCTCGATCGTCGCGCCACCGGCAAAGAGCAGCGCGCGCTGGATGACGTTTTCCAGCTCGCGGACGTTGCCGGGCCAGTTGTGCTTGGCCAGCTTCTCGATCGCCGCCGCGCTCGGCCACGGAATGGCGGTGCGGCCTGCGGCGTGGCGCAGGATCATCGTCGCGGCGAGCGCAGGGATATCCAGGCGACGCTCGGCCAGCGCCTTGGTGGTCAGCGGGAAGACCGAGAGGCGGTAGTACAAGTCGGCGCGGAACCGGCCCGCCGCCACTTCAGCCTGCAGGTCGCGATTGGCGCAGGCGATGACGCGGACGTCGACCGACTGCGGCATCGATGCGCCCAGCGGGATCACTTCACGCTCCTGCAGCACGCGGAGCAGCTTGGCCTGGAGCTGGAGCGGCATCTCGGCAATCTCGTCGAGGAGCAGCGTGCCGCCGTCCGCCGCGCGGAAGAAACCTTCGCCCGCCTGCGCCGCGCCGGTGAACGCGCCCTTCTGGTGACCGAAGAGCAGTGCCTCCAGCATCGATTCCGGCAGCGCGGCGCAGTTGATCGCCACGAACGGCTTGTTGGCGCGCACCGATTGCGCATGGATGGCGCGGGCGACGACTTCCTTGCCGGTGCCGGTCGGGCCGTTGATGAGGACGGTGATGTCCGCCTGGGCGACGCGCTCGGCCAGCGTGAAGAGCGCCAGGCTCTCCGGGTCGGCGGCGGTCGGCATGGCGGAACCTGCCAGCAGCGCGCGGACGAAGCTGTTGCCCACGCCCGACTCGGCGGCGGAATAGGTCACGGCGGCGGGGCGGCCGCCCATCGCCGGGGTGATCGCGGGGACCGGGCCGTCGGAGACGATGACGGTGCGCGCCGGATGTTCGATCACATCGCCCTCGGTGACGAGGAACAGGTCCCCGGCCTGGGGCACGGCGCCCTGCTCGGCAATGGCCATGCCCTGGGCCCGGAGCCCGGAGATCAGCGCATATTTCTGCTTAACGAGCGCAGCGGAGGGGTGAATCGACGACATCTGACGTGGAGTCCTTTCGTGAGTCTCCAATGCCGCCTGTTTGGTAAAACCGTGGTTAATGCGGCAACGCGAACGGCAAGTTTTTTCCGGGCGCGACGCGCGCCCATACGTATGCGGGCGACGCCCGGCCGCGCGCGCGACCGTTCCGGCAAAACCGGCAAGGCCACCGGCAAAAATTTGCACGGAACCGGCTAAAGCCTGCCGGAAAGCGGCCGTTACTCCACTCGGCGGCTCGGTGGTCCAGAGGGGACACAGACGGATCGCCGAGCAGATTTGGAGACATCACATGACCGTTATTGCCAGCAATATCAGTGCTATGCGGGCAACCGCTGCTTCGACCTCGGCCTCGCTCGCGCTCAGCACCTCGATGCAGCGCCTGTCGACCGGCAACCGCATCAACTCGGCAAAGGACGACGCGGCGGGTCTGGCCATCAGCGACTCGATGACCGCGCAGATCAAGGGCATGGCGCAGGGCATCCGCAACGCGAATGACGGCATTTCGCTGGCCCAGACGGCGGAAGGCGCGCTGAACGAAGTCGGCAACATGCTCCAGCGTATGCGCGAGCTGAAGGTCCAGTCGTCGAACGGCACCTATTCGACCGCCGACAAGGCGAACATCACCAACGAGCAGACCACGCTGGCCGCGCAGATCAGCGCCGTTGTTAAGAACACGCAGTTCAACAACAAGCAGTTGTTCAACGCGGCCTCGAGCGTGACGATCCAGACTGGCGCAACGTCCAACGACACGGTCAGCATCGGTCTGCGCGATCTGACCGCCACTTATGTCGCGGCAACGGGCGGCGCGGCCGCTACCGGCTCGCAGCTGGGCGCCGTCGTGAACTTTGCTCCGACTGGTACGGATACGGCGCTGAAGTCCGACAGTTTGGACAACTACGATGCCGCGATCGCCGACGTGTCGTCGATCCGGGCTGGCCTGGGTGCGACGCAGAACCGCCTCCAGTCGGCGGTCAACAGCGCGACGTCGAACATGACCAACCTGGCCGAAGCGAAGAGCCGCATCTCGGACACCGACTTCTCGGAAGAAACCACCGCGCTCGCCAAGGCGCAGATCCTGAGCCAGGCGTCGACCGCGATGCTGAGCCAGGCCAACCAGTCGCAGCAGGGCGTGCTGAAGCTCCTCGGCTAATCGCCCTGGGCGAATGCCGACCGCGGTTTTCCCCTCGGTCGCGGAAGGTGGACCCCCCGATGCCTTATAATAAGGTGTCGGGGGGCTCCGCCCGAAAAAATGCGCCCACTCGATTCTTTTCTCTAAAGTCCGGTTCCAGGCGGTCGTTACCCGTCATGGCAGCTCGACCTTCGCCTTGGGGGCGGCGGAGAGCTCCGGCTTTGGAGAACAACCATGACGGTTATCGCCAGTAATATTTCGGCGTTACGCGCCTCGAGCGCCAACGGCGCCGCCACGGAATCGCTGAACGTGTCGATGCAGCGCCTGTCCACCGGCAAGCGAATCAACTCCGCGAAGGACGACGCCGCCGGCCTCGCCATCGCCGCCTCCATGTCGGCGCAGGTGCGCGGCATGAACCAGGGCATTCGCAACGCCAATGACGGCATCTCGATGGCGCAGACCGCCGAAGGTGCGCTGGACGAAGTGAGCAACATGCTCCAGCGTATGCGCGAACTGGCCGTGCAGAAGGCCAACGGCATCTATTCGACCAACGACAAGGCGAACATCACCGCCGAACAGAACGCGCTGGCGAATCAGGTGTCGAACATCCTGTTCAATACGCAGTTCAACGGTCAGAAGTTGCTGGACGGGACGGCTGGCACCGCCGGTGTCGTGCCGATCCAGGCAGGCGCGAATACCAACGACGCCATCAACATGACCTTCACCAACATGACCACCGATGCCGCGATCAATGCCGCGGTCACCATCGTCAATCCGGCGACGGGGCCCAGCACCATCGCCGCCGCCGCGACGCTCGAAAATTTCGACGGCGCGATCGGCCGGGTCGCCAACATCCGCGCAGGCCTGGGTGCCACGCAGAATCGGCTCCAGTCGGCGGTCAATAACCTGACCTCGAACGTCACCAACCTGACGGACGCGCGCAGCCGCATCGAGGACACCGATTTCTCGGCCGAAACCACCGCGCTCGCCAAGGCCCAGATCCTGAGCCAGGCGTCGACCGCGATGCTGAGCCAGGCCAACCAGTCGCAGCAGGGCGTGCTCAAGCTGCTCGGCCAGTAATTCCCGGATCCTGAGCGCCCCGGCACCGCGCCCCCACTCGGGTGGCGGGGCCGACCGGCCGCGAGATCCTCACGGACCGGTTTGCAGGACAAACCCCGGCGGCAGCGATGTCGCCGGGGTTTACTTGCGTGTGGTTAGAGTCTGATCGGCTGACGTGAGCCGGTGCCGTACTGATCCAGCGCCGTTGGATCGCATCCTAGGTGAAGGCGCAGGATTGACTCCGCATCGTCATGGCGAGCGTAGCGAAGCAATCCAGGGCGTCCTAGTCCGGCTCTGGATTGCTTCGCTACGCTCGCCATGACGGATTGGTGTGATGTGCCATGCTTTAATCGGCGCGTAGCACGATGGCGGGTGATGTCCGCCCCGCGCGCCAGGCGGGATACAGGCTGGCCAGCACCGCGCCCGCCACGACGCTCAGGGCGATCACCGCCAGCTCGCGTGCGGAAATCCCGATCGGCAGCGACAGGAACACGTCCCATTCGGCCTGCCGGGCAGGGGACAGATGGCGGACGCCCGCAACGATCGCCGCCCGCTGGGTCAGCAGCGCCGCGGCCAGCGACAGGCCGATGCCCGCCCCGATCAGCGCGATGATGCTGCCCACGGTGGCGAAGATCCGCATGATGCTGCGCGCGGACACGCCCATGGTGCGCAGGATCGCGATCTCGCGCCGCTTGGCCCGCGCGAGCAGGGTCATCGACGACAATATGTTGAACAACGCGACCAGCGTGACGAGCCCGACCGCGATGGTCATGCCGATCTTTTCGGTGACGAGCGCGGCGAGCAGCGCGCGATTGGCCTGTTGCCAGCTGGTGATCGGATAGCCCGAACCCAGCCGCCGCCGGATCGCGGTCGTCACCGCTGCCTCCCGATCCGCGCCGGTCAGCACCACCGCGACCCGGCGGGTCACGGCCGGATCCGCTTGCAGGATCGGCGAATCGAGCGGGGCGAACAACGTTACCTGGTCGCTGCCCTTGTCGTCGTCGGGATAGAAGGCCGCGACCCGTGCCGGGGTCAGATCGAGCGACACGTCATTGTCGGCACCGACGCGAACGCGGCCGATCGCGACCCGGTCGCCGGGGAACAGCCCCAGCTGCATCGCGGCATTCTGACCGATCGCCACCGCATTTGCCGGATCGGGACTGTGCGCGAGCGCCGAACGCATCGTCGGCACGAGTCTATAGAGTGTCCGAGGATCGCGGCCCTGGAGCTTCACGGCCGTGATCCGGCCGTCGATCGACAGCCCGGCGGTGATCTCGCGAATCGGTTCGGTGCGCGTGACGCCGGGGATTTTGGCGATCGTAGCGGCAACCTGCGCCTCGGTCAGCTTCGCGCCCGCGGGCACGGTGACGCTGAGATGCCCGTCGACCGGCGCGACGCTCTCGGCCAGCTTGGTCTGCGCGCCGTTCATGACCGCGATGACCAGCACCAGCGCGGCGACGCCGATCATGACGCCGGTACAGCCGATGCCGGCGACCAGCAGGACCAGCCGCCCGCCCGCACCCGGCCACAGATAGCGGGCGATCAGATGGCGTTCATGGCGTGCGAGCATCGGCGTCCCCGGTCATCGGGGACGCGCTTAGAGCAAATTTGCCTTATCAGGAATCGTCATTGCGAGCGAAGCGAAGCAATCCAGGGTTACGGGCAAAACGCCCTGGATTGCTTCGCTTCGCTCGCAATGACGGAACGGGAACGATCGACGCCGTTCCCGCCCGGCAGGATCAACGCTGGCTGGCGAGGGCCTTCTTCAACCGGGCATGTGCGGCGCTCTTGATCTGGCAGACGCGCGCCGCGCCGACGCCGAGTACCTGGCCGATTTCCTCCAGGTTGAGTTCCTCGACATAATAGAGCTGGATTACCATCGCCTCGCGCTCGGGGAGCGCCGAGATGGCGGCGATCAGCGCGTCGCGCAGGTCGCTTTCGGCCAGCTGCTCGAAGGCATTGGGCGTGTCGTCGGCGAACCAGGGCAGGTCGTCGGCATAGACATCGTCGATCGCCTCCATGCGCACGGCTTCGGCGGTCTTGTAATCGGCGCGCAGCCGCTCGACCGTGATTCCCAGCTTTTCGGCGACCGCCTCATCGGCCGGGGCATGGCCCTCGGTCTGCGACAGCGTGTTGACCGCCTCATGATACTGGCGGCGGCGACGCATCGCGCCGCGCGTCGTCGTGGCCTGGCGGCGAAGCTCGTCGATCATCGCGCCGCGCAGCCGCGACTTGAGGTAATGGCCGAACTCGACACCACGCTCCTCGAACGAGGCGGCGGCCTCGACCAGCGCGACCAGGCCGACCTGGACCAGATCCTCGACCTCGATCATGCTCGACATGGACCCATGCACATGCCACGCGATGCGCCGGACCAGCGGCAGGTGCTGGCGGATGACCGCATTCGCATCGCCGCCCGGCACGCCGGCGCGGCGCGGCGCGGGGCGATAGGTCAGCGGCTGGTCGGCGACCGTGGGATTGGCCAGCGCGGGATCGAAATTCGCCGGGTTGAAGCGCTGCGCGTCCATGAACGCGCCGCTCAGGGGATGTGCGCTCATGCGGCCAACGCCTGTTGCTGGTGGTGATGGGGAGAGCCGATGACGGCGACGACTTCGACCGCCTTGTCCTCGGGCACTTCGAAGAAGGAGAGGACGGGCGTGTCGGGCAGGCAGGTCCGGACCAGTTTGCGCATGGCGATGCGCACGCCCGGCTGCACGACCAGCGCGAAGGGCTTGGCCTCGGCGATCAGCGGCTGGGCGGCCTGGGTCAGCGCCTCGGTGATGCGGCGGCCCAGATCGGGTTCGATCACATGGCGGCGCGCAGTGTCGGCGCGCATGGCCTGGCCCAGCAGCCCTTCGAGCTGGCCGTCCAGCGTCATGACGCGCAGCGGCTCGCGCATCCCGCACAGCTTCTGGATGATGAGCGCGCCCAGCTGCGGCCGGATCAGCTCGACGATCTCTTCGGCGTCGAGCGTCTTCTGGGCCGCCACGGCGATCGCGCTGGCGATGCGGCGGAACTCCTTCAAGGTGATGTTCTCCGAAAGAAGGCCCTTGAGAACCTGGGTCAGGGTGGTGAGCGGCAGCGGGTTGGGGCTGAGCGAGGCGGCGAGTTGCGCGGCGCGCTCCTTCAGCCCGTCGAGCAGCGACTGGACCTCGTCGGGGCCGAGCAGCTCGGCGGCGTTCGAGGACAGGATGTGGTTCAGGTGCGTCGCCATGACGGTGCCCGGATCGACGACCAGGTAGCCCATGCCGGTGGCGGCATCGGCGTCGCCCTTCAGGATCCAGGTCGCTGGCAGGCCGAAGGTCGGGTCCTTGACCGGCTTGCCGTTCAGAGCGCCGAACGCCTGGCCGGTGTCGAGCGCCAGCATCTCGTCGGGCGAGACCTGATCCTCGGCCGCGACGACGCCGTTGATGATGATGCGATAGCTGTAGGGCGCGAGGTTGATGTCGTCGCGGACACGCGCCTGCGGCACGACGAAGCCCAGGTCCTTGGACAGCTGGCGACGGACGCCAGTGATACGGGCCATCAGCGGCGCGCCGCGGCGCTCGTCGACCAGCGGCACCAGGCCGTAACCGATGTCGATATGCACCTGCATGCCGTCGATCACCTCGTCCCAGCCGATGCGCGAGGGGTCGACCGGCTCGGGCGCGGGGGCGGCGGGGGCGATGACCGGGCGCTTCTCGATCTGGCGCAGCTTCCAGGCGGTGAACCCGGCGATCCCGGCGGCGGGCAGCAGCACCAGATGCGGCATGCCCGGCAGGACGCCCAGCAGACCCAGGATCGCGGCGACCGGGATCCAGGTCTTGGATGCACCGAACTGCGAGCCGATCTGGCCCGCCAGATCCCGATCCGACGACACGCGCGTCACGATGGCGGCGGCGGCGATCGACAGCATCAGGCTGGGCAACTGCGCGACCAGCGCGTCGCCGATGGCGAGCAGGATATAGGTCTTGGCCGCGTCGGCGATGCCCATGCCATGGCTGACCGGACCCAGGATCAGGCCGCCGATGACATTGGCCGCCAGGATCAGCATGGCGGCGACCGCGTCGCCCTTCACGAACTTGGACGAACCGTCCATCGAACCGTAGAAATCGGCCTCGGTCGACACCTCGACGCGGCGCGCCTTGGCCTGGTCCGGCGTGATGAGCCCGGCGTTCAGGTCGGCGTCGATCGCCATCTGCTTGCCGGGCAGGGCGTCCAGGGTGAAGCGCGCCGACACTTCCGACACGCGCCCTGCGCCCTTGGTCACCACGATCAGGTTGATGATCATCAGGATCGCGAAGACGAAGAGACCCACGACATAGTCGCCGCCGATCAGGAAGGTGCCGAACGCCTCGATGACGTGACCGGCCGCGCTCTCACCCTCATGGCCATGGACCAGCACGATACGGGTCGAGGCGACGTTCAGGCCCAGGCGGAACAGGGTCGCGAACAGGAGGACGGTCGGGAAGGCCGAGAAGTCGAGCGGCTTTTCGGCGTTCAGCGCGACCATCAGCACGGCCAGGCTGATCGCGATGTTCGCCACGAAGAAGATGTCGAGCAGCGCCGGGGGGATCGGCACGACCATGACCAGCACCAGCAGCAGGATCGCGGCGGGCAGGGCCATGGTACGGCCGCTGGAGAAGAGCTTGCCCATCGCTTAGCCACCCATCCGTGCGAGCATCATATAGGCCAGGCGCGCATGATCGGGCTTGGGCCGCAGCACGCTGTCGCCGGTCGCGGTCGCGCCGCGCATCCCCAGCTGGTTCATGGTGCTGTTGGCCCAGGCGATCGCATCGGCGGCGCTTTCGTTGTTGCCGGTGACGACGGTCGCGTCGCCGTTCATGCCCTGGAGCGCGAGCGCCTGGGCGGCGAACTGCAGATTGGCGTCGCGCGTCTCGTCGCTATCGGCCTTGGTGCCGGCCAGCTTGGCGGAAAAACGGTCGTAAATGTCCGAGAGCGAGCGCGGCTGGCCGTTCGCGGCGTAGAAGACCGAGCGGTTGGCGCGTGCGGCGGCGGGGAACAGCGCGGCGCCGCTGGCCTGCGGATTGCTGGCCATGGTGCCCAGGAACTTGGTCGCGCCGCCCAGGCCCAGGAAGTGTGCCATGTACAGGTCGGTGCCGCCCGCCTCGCGGCCCAGCGTCGATTCCAGCGCGGACTTGTTGTCCGAGGCGTGTTCGGCGGCCATCAGCGAGGCGGCGGTCGGATCGTTGCGCAGCCCCATCACCGCCGAGCGCGCACCGCCGGAAACATAATAGCGTCCGCCCGACTGGCCGATCGCGTCGGCCGCCCAGCCCAGGCCATGTTCGGCGCCGTGCTTCTTGACGACCGCTAGCCAGCTCTGTTCGACGAATTGATAGAGCCCCGACGCCGAGGAGGTGCCCGCGCGGGCATTGGCGTTCAGCCCCGATTCCAGCTTCGCCTGGCCGAGCAGATAGCCGAAATCGACGCCCGTGCGGCTGGATGCCAGCGCGATGGCCGATTGGATTCTGGCGTGAGAGACGGATTGGACGGTCATGCTGAGTCGGAAAAGCCCTTGTTCGGGCCATACTCAGCAAGGGGCGTGCCAATTCCTGACGGTGCCGACAGGCGTACGGCATGAATCCGTGCGGGGCATAAAAAAAGCCCGTAAAACCGGGCTCTTGCCTATTCGGCCGATCGGGGCCTGCGGATCATGTCGCCGGGGGTGCCGCCGCCGTTCCGGCAAAGCGGCAACCCATTGCCGCCCGGCAGGCGGCAATCAGGCATAGGCGCGCATGGCGGGGCGATAGCCCATGCCCGCATCGCCGGTCAGCGTCTGCAGGCGGCGGCGGACATTGGCCGCCATCAGGTTGACATAGATGCGGCAGGTCTCGTTCAGGCGATTGGCCTCGTCGGCCAGCTCGCGCAGCTCGGGGCCTGCGGGGCCGGTGCCGAGCGCGGCGACCTCTTCGATCGCGGCCAGCTTCTCGACCGTCGCACGTTCCAGCGCGGCCACGTCGTTGACCTTGAGCGCCGCAATTTCACGGTGAAGGGCCTCGATGACCCGGATCAGGGCGTCACGGCGTGTCATTTACCATTCCAGTCGAGCTTCAGCGCAATCATCTGGTCGGCGATGGTCGCCGGCAGGATCGGGAAATTGCCTTGGGCGATCGCCTTCTTGATCTCGGCGACGCGATCCATATCGACCGGCGGCTGCGCGGCCATGGTGCGGGCCATGGTGCTGGCGCCGCCGATATCGCTGTTCGCCTTGACCGGGTTCTGCGCGGTCTGGGTGGCTCCGGTGAGCGCGTTGGGACGCGCCACGGCG
The DNA here is from genome assembly GCF_056497825.1 of Sphingomonas sp. 77B. Taxonomy (NCBI): domain Bacteria; kingdom Pseudomonadati; phylum Pseudomonadota; class Alphaproteobacteria; order Sphingomonadales; family Sphingomonadaceae; genus Sphingomonas; species Sphingomonas sp. 77B. Next base: position 1,996,619 of record NZ_JBWMBY010000001.1, on the reverse strand, counting down.
GCAACCCGCCCGACCCTCGCTTCCCCGGCACTCAGCCTTGTTACATCCACCATGCCCGCACCCTCTGGTTTCGCTGACATGATGTATAACGGCCGGGGGGCGGCGATTTTTAGGGGAAATTTACGCTCCCTGTCAGGATTTTCATGGTCATTCCGACCAGCCGGGCAGGGTGGCGCGACCGCTGGCCACCGCCACCGCCTGGATCGGCTGGCGGGCGGATTCGACGCGCACCGGGAAGTGGGCACCCGGGGCGGCATCGCCCATGGCAACCCCTTCTCTCGTAATGGAAAATCCGTCCGATCCGGCTTCGATCACGACCGGGTCGCCGCGCTTGATGACGGGTTCGGCCTTGACCGCAACGGCGGGGGTCATGCGGGCTTCGGGGGCGGGCCTGGGCGCGGACAATACCGGCACGAAGATGCGCCATTGCGGGCTGGAGCAGGTGACGACCACCGCATCATGCGCCTCCGTCCGCCAGGACAGCGCGACGGTCGGGCACTGGGCCAGCTTCAGCCGGTTGTCGATGGCCGCGCGGGGCCCGCCCTCCACCCCGACCGGGCGGCCGGTAAAGGCGGTGACGGCGGCGTCGAGCGCGGCGATATCCTGGAAACCGGCGGCACCGGCCAGAAGCAGGGACAGGATCATCGTGAGGGTCTCCGTGTGGGTTCACCGGCAAAGACCAGCGTGACCATCGCGACGCGAGGTCCGGACTTTCCGGCGGTGGACAGGATCAGGCGGTCGGCGGCGGCCGGGCCGATCAGCGCGGCCGCGGCGCGGGCACGATCGGCGGCCAGGACGACCGCGCTATGGGTGACGGGATCGACATCGGCGGCGCTGCCGTCGGTCGAGCCGACGATCGACAGGCGGACGCGCGGATCGGCCAGCGCCTCGCGCGCCCAGGGGCCGAACAGCGGATCGGGCTCGGTCGGTGCGGCCGATCCGACCGCGAAGCTGAGCGAGGCGGCGGCCACCGGCATGGCGGGCGGCGGGGCGGGGGGTGCCCGCAACGCCTGGTCGACATGATCGGTGCTGCCGAACTGCGCGCGCAGGCCGTTGAGCAGGGCAGGGCGTCGCTCCGCACCCGTAGCCTGGACCAGAACGAGGAAGCCGACCAGCAACAGCGCGAGGTCGGCGAGCGTCATCAGCCAGATCGGGCGCGCGGGCGCGGCCTCGGGGAAAAAGGGCTCGCTCATGCGACGCTGACCAGATTGGCGCCCGACTTCGGGGAGGGGGACGGCCCGCGTGACGGGCGCGGCGCCTCGCGCGCGGCCAGGGCGGCCAGCGGCGCGACGATGCGGGTCCGCTCGAACGCCTCGATCCGGGCGGCGCGGCGCAGGCGCATCGCGATCGGCTGCGCGATCAGATTGGCGAACAGCGCGCCGTACAGGGTCGCGAGCAAAGCGATGGCCATCGCGCCGCCGATCCGCTGGGGATCGTTCATCGTCGCGAACATCGCCGCCAGGCCGATCAGCGTGCCGACCATGCCCATGGCGGGGGCGACCTCGGCCGCGCCGGTCCAGATGTCGGCGATCGCGACATGCCGCTCGACCCGCGCGGTGCGCGCGAGGCTCAGGCGGCTGGCCACGACCTCGGGCCCTTCGCCGTCGACGATCGCGGCCACCGCCTCGGCCATGTCGGGATCGGTGATGACCGAGCGGTCGAGCGTCAGGACGCCGTGGCGCTTGGCCACGCGCGACAGGTGCGCGATCTGTTCGACCAGCGGCTCGGCGGAGAAGGGACGGCGCGGCAATACCGCCAGCGCCCGCACCGCGCGCGTGGCATCGCGCCACGGCGTGCGGAGCAGCGTCGCGATCAGCGTTCCGCCCAGCACGATGGCGAGCGCCGCGGAATCGAAGAACTGATGAAGCGGAGGAAATGCGGTCATGCGCGCTCCCACGCAAAGACCGGGCCAAATCGGATGCGCAAGGCGGCGGAAAGGCGCTGACCAGGCACGCTGCCGCTTCTTTGCCGCCGTCCGGCAAAAACCGGCAGCCGGTTGCCGGAAAGGCGGTGCCGGTGTCCGCTTACCCTCCTGTCCGTGGAATTGGCACGGTCATTGCGAGGGTCCGGCCATCGCGAAGTCCCGCGTGGGAAAGGAGGTTGAACGATGGCCGCAGAAACGCTTTTCGGAGTGCACGGTGCCGCACTGGAGGTGCGGGCGCAGCGCATGGGTGTGCTGGCATCGAACATCGCCAACGCCTCGACCCCGGGCTTCAAAGCCCGCGACATCGACTTCAAGGCGGCACTCGCCTCGGTCGAGGGCGGTCAGGACCAGGGGCGGGGCATCGCCGATGCGATGAAGTACCGCGTGCCGATCCAGACCTCGCTCGACGGCAACACGGTCGAACTCAACCAGGAACAGACCGCCTTCGCCGAGAATGCGGTCCAGTATCAGACGACGCTGTCGTTCCTGAACGGTCGCATCTCCACCATCACCCGCGCGCTGAAGGGCGAATAAGCGATGCCGAACGGACCGCTTTCCATCTTCCAGGTCGCCGGTCGCGCCATGTCGGCGCAGCTGGTGCGGATGAACACCACCGCGTCGAACCTGGCCAATGCCGGTGGCATCGCCGGGTCGGCCGAGACCGCGTACAAGACGATGAAGCCGGTGTTCCGCACCAGCTTCGACGCCGCGACCGGCCTGTCGACCGTCGATGTCGAGAAGATCGTGACGGCGGGCGAGGACCCCACCAAGCGCCACGATCCCAACAACCCGATCGCCGACAAGGACGGCAACGTCTTCGAGGCGGCGGTCGATGAGACGCGCGAGCTGGTCGACATGATGGAGACCTCGCGCACCTATCAGAACAATGTCGAGGTGATGCAGACGGCCAAGTCGCTGATCCTCGATACCCTCAAGCTGGGCCGCTGATCATGACTTCCACGCAGATGAATTCGACGCTGGACAGCCTGGGCATCAAGCGTGCCGGGGCGACCACCGCCGCTGCGACGACCCCGACCACCGCCAAGAAGTCGGCCACGACGCTGGACCAGGGCGATTTCCTGCAGCTGCTGACCGCGCAGCTGAAGAACCAGGACCCGTTCGCGCCGATGGACAACACCCAGATGGTCGCCCAGATGGCGCAGTTCTCCAGCGTGGCGGGCATCTCCGAGATGAACACCACGCTCGGCGCGATCGCGACCAAGCTCAACGCGACGACCCCGTCGGACGCGATGAACTATGTCGGCAAGACCGTGCTGACCCAGGGCACCACCGCCTATGGCCGGGCCAGCGGCGGCCTGGCCGGTCAGATCGAGCTGGACGGCGCGGCGTCGGATGTGTCGGTCACGATCTCCGACGCGCAGGGCGCGGTCCTCAAGTCGCTGTCGCTGGGCACCCAGCAGGGCGGCACCGTCAGCTATGACTGGGACGGCAAAACCGAGGACGGCAAGGAAGCCGGATCGGGCCCCTTCACCCTCTCGGTCTCGGCGTCGAACGGCAACACCGCCGTCGGCAGCCGATCGCTCGTCTGGGCGCCGGTCCAGTCGGTCTCGATGCCCTCCACCGGCTCCCCCGTCCTGACCGTCGCCGGTCTCGGCCAGGTCCAGCTTTCCGCCGTCCGCTCGGTCGGCTGATCCCCCTTTACGCACCAGGAAGATAGCCCATGTCCTTCTACACTTCGCTCAGCGGCCTCCAGGCCTCGCAGACCGACATGTCGGTCATCTCGCACAACCTCGCGAACGTCGGCACCAACGGCTTCAAGAAGAGCCGCGCCGAATTCGCCGACGTGATGGCGGCCAACTTCTCGACCGACCCGTTCAAGCAGGTCGGCTCGGGCACGGTGGTCAAGGCCAACCGGCAGGAGTTCAAGGAAGGCAACTACACCAGCACGTCGAACGCGCTGGACCTCGCCATCTCGGGCGACGGCTTCTTCACGGTGCAGTCGGGCGGCACGACCGGCACGCTACAATATACCCGCAACGGCGCGTTCCAGGTCGACACCAACAACTATGTCACCGACACGCAAGGGAACCGGATGCAGGTGTTCCCGGTCGACAAGGACGGCAACGTCACCTCGTTCGGCAATGACGGCCTGACCAGCCTGCAGCTGCCGCCGACCAGCGGCACGCCGGTGTCGACCAAGAACGTGACGCTCGACATCAACCTGTCGAGCACCGCGGTCGCCCCGACGGCGGCGTTCGACCGGACCAACATGGGCACGTACAACAATACGACCCAGACCAAGATCTACGACACGTCGGGCAATGCCATGACGCTGACCAACTATTACGTCCGCAAGCCGCTGCCGCTGGATGCCAACAACAAGCCGATCCAGCCCGCCGACGGCAGCAGCACCTGGCAGGTCTACAGCTATGTCAACGATCAGCAGATGACGCGCGGCGGTTCGACCGCGCCGATCGAGATGACCTTCAACGCGGGCGGCAACCTTGTCTCGCCGGTCGGCCCGACCAAGTTCGACAACTACACCCCGCGCACCTCGATCACCGCGCAGCCGCTGACGATCGACTATACCGGCTCGTCGCAGTCGGGTTCGATCTTCTCGGTCGCCTCGCGCACCCAGGACGGCAAGGCGGTCGGCCTGCTGTCGGGCGTGTCGGTCGGCGAGAACGGCCTGGTCACGGCGTCCTTCACCAACGGCGAGACCGCCAATCTGGGTAAGGTGGCGGTGGCGACCTTCGTCAACATGCCGGGCCTTCGCCAGGAAGGGAACAGCTATTGGGAAGCGACCGGCAAGTCGGGCGAGGCCAAGTTCGGCACCGCCAATGAAGGCGCGTACGGCGCGATCCGGTCGAGCACCATCGAGGGGTCGAACGTCGACATCACCGAGGAACTGGTCAACCTGATCGCCGCGCAACGCGATTTCCAGGCGAATGCGAAGGCGCTCGATACGTCGAGCCAGATCTCGCAGACCATCTTCAACATCCGCAGCTAAGCGAACGTCGGGGGCTAACGGGGAACCGCGATGGACAAGCTGGTCTATACGGCATCGACGGGCATGCGGGCGCACATGGCGGCGCAGACCGCGATCGCCAACAACATGGCCAATGCCTCGACGATCGGGTTCCGCGCCGACCGTGTCGTGTTCGACCGCATCGACCTGAAGGGCGGCGGCGCGGCGTTCGAGGCGCGGATGCCCACCGCCGAGGAAGTGACCGACGCCGACCGCGCGCCGGGCACCATCCAGCATACCGGCAACGCGCTGGACATCGCGATCGCGACGTCGAGCGCCTGGCTGGCGGTGCAGGCCCCCGACGGTTCGGAAGCCTATACCCGTCGCGGCGACCTGGAGGTCACGGCCTCGGGCGTGCTGCAGACCGGCGACGGCTATCCGGTGGTCGGCCAGAACGGCCCGGTCACGGTGCCGCCGTACAATTCGATGACCGTCGCCCCCGACGGCACACTGTCGATCATTCCGCTGGGTGCCGGGCCCGATACCCAGCCCCAGGTGATCGACCGCATCAAGCTGGCCGACACGCGCGGTACGCAGACGGTGAAGGGTCTCGACAATCTGCTGCGCGTCAAGGGCGGCGGGGCGATGCCGCAGGACATGGACGCCACCGTCCAGTCGGGCGCGCTCGAAGGGTCGAACGTCAACATGACCCAGACGCTGGTCGACATGATCGAGAACCAGCGCAGCTACGAGGTGCAGGCCAACCTCATGAAAGAGGCCAAGTCGTTGGATGAGAACAGCGCATCGCTGATGCGTCTGCCGAGCTGAGGATTAAAGGGTTATGTCTTCCGCCGCTTTGCACGTCGCGCGCACCGGGCTCGATGCCCAGGATATGCGTATGCGGGTCATCTCGAACAACCTGGCCAACGTCAACACGACCGGGTTCAAGCGCGATCGCGCCGCGTTCGAGACGCTGGCCTATCAGACGATCACCGCGCCCGGCGCCGCCAGCTCGACCGAGAGCAAGTACGCGACCGGCCTGAACCTGGGCACCGGCGTGCGCATCCAGGGGACCGCGCGCATCAACACGCAAGGGTCGATGCAGACCACCAACAACAGCCTCGACATGGCGCTGGACGGTGACGGCTTCTTCCAGGTGCAGATGCCCGGCGGCACGCTCGGCTATACCCGCGCGGGCAATTTCTCGCGCTCGGCCGAAGGGCTGCTGGTCACCGCCGAGGGCTATCAGGTGATGCCGGGCATCACCATCCCCGAGGGCACGACCCAGGTCACGATCGGCACCGACGGCACCGTCTCGGCGACCCTTCCGGGCCAGACCGCCCCTGCCGAGATCGGCCAGATCCAGATCGCCAGCTTCCCCAACTCGGCCGGGCTCCAGTCCAAGGGCGACAATTACCTGACCGAGACCGCGGCCTCGGGCGCCGCGAACATGGGTGTCGCGGGCCTCGAAGGGCGCGGCCAGATCCGCCAGGGGATGCTTGAAGGCTCGAACGTCAACGTCGTCGAGGAGCTGGTCGACATGATCGAGACCCAGCGCGCCTATGAGGTCAACTCGAAGATGATCAAGTCGACCGACGAGATGCTCCAGTACGCGAACCAGAATCTGTGACCATGACCATCCGCTTTCCCACCTTCCGCTTCGCCTATTGGACCGAGCTGGCGCTGTCGGCGGCGGCGGGTACGATGGTCGCCGTCGCGCTGATGCCTGCGCCCGCGCATGCCAGCCTGTTCGGCAAGAAGAAGCCGGTCGAGGATTTCTCGACGGTGCGCCCCGCGCCGATGCCGATGCAGCCGGTCGCGCAGCCCGTCCAGCCCAATGGCGGCATCTTCCAGGCGTCGGACGGCTATGCCGCGCTGTACGAAGGCTGGCGCGCGCGCAAGGTCGGCGATCCGCTGACCATCGTGCTCGTCGAGCGGACGGCGGCGAGCAAGTCCGCCAATTCCAAGCTCGGCTCCAAGGGCGATCTGGGTCTGGCCCCGCCGACCACCGGCCCGCTAGGCAAGCTGCTCAAGTCGACCGATATCGGCATGAGCGGCAGCCGCAACTTCAACGGATCGGGCGCGGCCGACCAGTCCAACTCGCTGTCGGGCGAGATCACCGTGACCGTGGCGCAGGTGTTCCCGAACGGCACGATGCTGGTCCAGGGCCAGAAGCGCGTGACGCTGAACCGCGGCGACGAGTTCATCCAGATCAAGGGGCTGGTCCGCATGGCCGATGTCGGCATCGACAACCGCGTCGAGTCGACCCGCGTCGCCGATGCGCAGATCGCCTATACCGGCAAGGGCGACGTCGCCCGGGCCAGCCGCCAGGGCTGGCTGAGCCGTTTCTTCCAAGCCGTCAGCCCGTTCTGAGGCCTTTGACCATGATCCTCCGCTTCTTCCTCATGCTCCTTGCCACCTTCGCGATCGCGGGGCCGGCCTCGGCCGACCGGATCAAGGATCTGGGCGGGTTCCAGGGCATCCGCACCAACCAGCTGACCGGCTACGGCATCGTCGTCGGTCTGCCGGGCACGGGTGACGACAATCTGGAATATACCGTCCAGTCGCTGAAGGCCGTGGTCTCGCGCTTCGGGCTGCAACTGCCGCCGACCGCCAATCCGGGCATGAAGAATGCCGCGGTGGTGATGGTCACGGCCGAGCTGCCGCCCTTCGCCAAGCCGGGGCAGAAGCTGGACATCACCGTCGCCTCGATGGGCAAGGCCAAGAGCCTGCGCGGCGGCAGCCTGATCCTCACCCCGCTTCAGGGTGCGGACGGCCAGATCTATGCGATGGCGCAGGGCAATCTGGCGGTCGGCGGCCTCGGCGCGGAAGGTGCGGACGGGTCGAAGATCGTCGTCAACATTCCCTCGGTAGGTCGTATCCCCGAAGGGGCGACGGTCGAACGGGCGGTCGCCACCGGCTTCGACACCGCACCCAGCCTGACCTTCAACCTGGCGCGCGCCGACTTCACCACCGCGCAGAATGTCGCCCAGGCGATCAATGCGCGGCTGGGCCTGGGCACCGCGCAGGCGATGGACGCCGTGTCGGTCGCGGTTCGCGCGCCGATGGGCGCCGATGTCCGCGCCACGCTGATGTCCGAGATCGAGAATCTGAACGTCACCTCGGCCGAGCCGCCCGCCAAGGTCATCGTCAACGCCCGCACCGGCACCGTCGTCATCAATTCGGCGGTTCGCGTCGGCCCGGCGGCGGTCACCCATGGCAAGCTGACCGTGAAGATCGACGAGAACCAGCGCGTCAGCCAGCCCGGCCCCCTGAGCGGTGGTCAGACGGCGGTGACGCAGAAGTCCGGCGTCTCGGTCGAGGAAGAGCGTCGCCCGATGTTCGTCCTGGCCCCCGGTCCCAAGCTGGCCGATGTGGTGAAGGCGGTGAACGCTATCGGCGCGGCCCCGTCCGACCTGGTCGCCATTCTCGAAGCGCTGAAGGAAGCCGGCGCGCTCAAGGCGGAGTTGATCGTCCTGTGACCCAGAGCATCGCACCCACGTCCCCCGCCTCGGCGGCCTCCGCCATCGCGGGCACCGTGTCCACCGACACCCGCCGCCTGTCGAACGGGGCCAATCTGGACAAGGCGGGCACCCAGTTCGAGGCGATCTTCACCGGCATGATGCTGAAGGCGATGCGCCAGACCAAGCTGAGCGAGACGATGTTCGACTCCAAGGCGCTCGACACGTTCCGGGACATGCAGGATCAACAGGTTGCCCAGACCATGGCGACCCAGGCTCCGCTGGGCATCGGCAAGGCCGTGACCGCATTCCTGGCGAAATCTCAACCTGTCGTTAACCAGACATAACGTACCGCAGTAACCATGAGCGACCTGCTCTCTATCGGCGCTTCGGGCGTCCGCGCATATCAGACCGCGCTGACCGCCGTTGGTGAGAATATCGCCAATGTCGGAACGGACGGCTATTCGCGCCGGACGGTCACGATGCAGGAGATCTCGCCCGCCGCCGGTCTCGCGGCGAACAAGGTCTCGGCGGGCTCGGGCGTCATGGTGCTGGGCATTGCGCGCGCCACCGACGTCTATGCCAGCGCCGCGGTTCGTGCGGCCACCGCCGACCTGTCGCGCACCACGACGGGCGTGACCTGGCTGAACCGGATCGAGGGCGCGATGACCGGCGATCAGGTCCAGACGCGCCTGACCGCCTTCTTCACCGCCGCGCGCACTCTGGCCGCCGAGCCGACCTCGCCCGCGCTGCGCGCCACGATGCTGGAAACCGCGCGATCCACCGCGACGGCGTTCAGCGCGACCGACTCGGCCTTCGACCAGATCAACGCCGATTTCGACGGGCAGGCACGGCAGGCCGCACACGATCTGTCCTCGCTCGCCACCTCGCTGGTCCGCGTCAACGAAGGGCTGGGCCGCACGCAGCCGGGCACCGCGGCTTCGGCGCAGCTGACCGACCAGCGTGACCAGATCCTGACCCAGATGAGCGCGCTGTCCGACATCACCAGCACGACCGACGAACTCGGCCGCGCGACGGTGCGACTCGGCGACCGGGCGGGGCCGATCCTGGCGGGAACCGATTCGACCGGGTCCGTCACCTATCAGCGCGGCGCCGATGGCGGCGTGTCCTTCCATGTCGCCCTGCAGGGCCAAATCAGCGACTTCGTGCCCGGCGGCGGTGCGATGGCGGGGATGCTGGACGGCGCCGAGCGGATCAACGCGACACGCGGCGCCTTCAACCAGGTGGCCAAGAGCTTCGTCGAGACGGTCAACGGCCTCCAGGCCGGTGGCCAGGACCTGAACGGCGCGACCGGCACGGCGATGTTCGGCCTGACGGCCGGTACCGCGCAGATGAGCCTGGTGATGACCGACGGATCGAAGATCGCGGCGGCACGCGGGGGGCAGGGTTCGCGCAACGCCGACAATCTGGCCGCGCTGGAAACCGTGCGCGGATCGGCGGGCTTCGAGAACAAGCTGACCCAGATCGTCACCGATAACGCCACCACGCTGAAGCAGCGCCAGACCGTCGCCGACGCGCAGACCGCGATCAGCGACGGGGCCAAGGCCACGTTGTCGGCCGCCTCGGGTGTCACGCTTGATGCCGAAGCGGTGACGCTGATGCGGTTTCAGCAGGCCTATTCCGCGACCAGCCGAGTCATCCAGGCGGCCCGCGAAACCTTCCAATCCATTCTCGAGCTGCGGTAACGGTCATGCAGATTTCCACCAACGTCTTCTACGACACCGCCTCGCGGCGGATGACCGAGCTGACCGGCAAGGCGAATGCGTTGCAGGTCCAGATTTCGACCGGCAAGAAGCTGACCAACCCGTCGGACGACGCCGCCGCCGCCGCCCAGGTCGCCGAGTTCAACCGCCGCGACGCCGACGATGCGGTCTACAAGACCAATCTGACGCTGGCGGGCTCGTTGCTGCAACAGGCCGACACGACGCTCGGCCAGATCGGCAACCAGGTGCAGAAGGCGCTGGAGCTGACCACCCAGGCGGCCAACGGCACCCTGACGGCCGCCAATCGGTCGAGCGTGGGCGACCAGATCGCATCGATCCGCGACGCCCTGCTCGGCCTTGCCAATGCCAGGGACTCGCGCGGCCTGCCGCTGTTCGGCGCGGCGGCGGGGACCGATGCGGTGACGATGGTCAATGGCCGTTATGCCTATTCGCAGGCCAATGTGTCGGAGATCCCCATCGCCGACGGCCAGAGCGTCGACGTCTCGGTTGGCGCCGACCGCGTGTTCCGGGCGGGCGCGAACGACGACACGCTGAACGTCCTCAACACGCTCGTCACTGCGCTGAAATCGGGCGGGGACGCCACCGCGACGATCAGGGACGCGATGGACAAGCTGAAGGCGGCCAATGACAATGTCGCGACCGTACAGGCCTCGGTCGGCGCGCGCGAGGCGCGGGTCGAGTTGCAACAGGGTCTGCAACAGGCCGCCAGCACGGATCGGGCGCAGCTGCGCTCCAGCATCGAGGATGCCGATCCGGTTTCGACCATTACGCAGCTGCAACAGACGATGACCGTGCTTCAGGCCACCCAGGCCAGCTTCAGCAAGCTGACCAGCCTGTCGCTGTTCGATTATCTGAAATGATCGCGTCCGGGCGCGGGCCCGGTAACTGTATTTTGACCTTGACGGTCTAGGGCGGTGATCTGACGGGCACCGCGGCCGGTCTTCGGGAGTATCGGTTCACCATGTTTCCTGCCATCGGCCTAGTCATCCTGCTCGGCATGGTGTTCGGCGGCTTCGCCATCACCGGCGGCAAGCTCGGCCCCGTGTTCGAGGCGATCCCGCACGAAATGCTCATCATCGGCGGCGCCGCCGTCGGTGCGCTCGTCATCGGCAATTCCGGCAAGGAGTTGAAGGCGCTGGGCGGCGCGATGGGCAAGATCTTCAAGGGCCCGAAATACAAGAAGCAGGACTATCTCGACGTCATCTTCCTCGTCTCGAAGCTGATGAAGATGCTGCGCACCGAAGGCCCGATCGCGCTGGAGCCGCATGTCGAGGACCCCAAGTCCTCCTCGGTCTTCGCCGAATATCCCCGGCTCGTCGCCGACCACACGCTCGTCAACCTGATCGCCGACACGCTGCGCCTGGTCGTCGTCTCGTCCGGCACGCTCGACGTGCATGCGGTCGAAGAGGTCATGGACAACGCGATCAAGACCCACCACCACGAGGTCGAAGGGCCGCAGGGTACGCTCCAGAGTCTGGCCGACTCGCTGCCCGCGCTGGGTATCGTCGCGGCGGTGCTCGGCATCGTGAAGACCATGGGCTCGATCGACAAGCCGCCGAGCGTGCTGGGCGGCATGATCGGCTCGGCGCTGGTTGGCACCTTCATGGGCGTGCTTCTGGCCTATGGTATCGTGAACCCGTTCGCGGGCCGCCTGAAGCAGGTGATCGATGCCGACGCCGCCATCTATCACGTCGTCAAGCAGATCATCATCGCCTCGCTCCACGGCCATCCGCAGCCGCTGGTCATCGAAGCCGCCCGTTCGGGGATCGCGCACAAGGACCAGCCCGGCTTCGCCGAGGTGTTCGACGGCCTGCGGGGCAAGTAAGTCATGGCCCGCGCTCCGCACGGCAAGAACGAGCCGCCCAAGATCGTCATCGTCAAGAAGATCATCGCCGATGGTCATGGCGGGCATCATGGCGGCGCGTGGAAGGTCGCCTATGCCGACTTCGTGACGGCGATGATGGCGTTCTTCCTGCTGCTCTGGCTGCTGGGCGCCACCACCGAAAAGCAGCGCAAGGGCATCGCCGATTATTTCGCGCCGACGCTGATCGATACCAAGTCGACGGGCATCGGCGGCGGCGTGCTGAACGGCGGGCCCGGTGCGGGCCGCCAGCAGAGCGGGATCAGCGGGCGTATCCAGCTGATCGTGCCGAAGGCGTCCGAGGGCGGCGGCGACAGGGCCGGGACCGGCGACAAGGGCTCGCTGCGCAATCCCAACGGCAAGGCGCAGGACCAGAAGACGTTCGACGCGATCAAGCGCGAGCTTCTGAAGAAGATGCAGGTCACGCCGGAGCTTCGCAAGCTGGCGCAGCAGGTGCGGTTCATCCCCACCGATGACGGCCTGCGCATCGATCTGGTCGACAATGCCGATTATTCGATGTTCGCGACCGGCACGACCAACCTGACCCCGGCGGCGTCCGAGCTGATCGGGACCATCGCCAGGACGGTCGCCGACGTGCCCAACACGATCATGATCCGCGGCCACACCGACAGCGTGCCCTATGGCGACCCGCGCGCGATGAACAACTGGCTACTCTCGTCCAGCCGCGCCGAGGCGACCCGCCGCCGCCTGGCTGCCGGTGGCCTGCCCGAATCGCGGTTCGAGCGGATCGAGGGCGTGGCCGACCGCGAACCGATGATCGCGAACAACCCCTCCGACCCACGCAACCGCCGCGTGGCGATCACGCTGCTCTATCGCAAGGGTGTGTTCGGGCAGTAATCGCGGGGGCGGGGGCTTCGACCCGAGGCTCCGGGTCAGGCCCAGATCGCTTCCCGTTCCCACCCCGGCAGAAAGCCCGCCTGAGCGAGGTTGGCATGGGGCATGACGGGAAAGTCCAGCCAATGCTCTTTCATGCGTGAACCCCAGGATGTTCCGGGCGCGATTCGCCGGGCAAGATAATAGGCAATGACCGTCGCGCCGTAGACCCGGTTTCGCCGTGCGACATCTCCGCCGATATGATGCACGGCGGCGGTTTCCGGACCCTGCGGCACCTTGGGCTGATGGACGATACCGGCATTCCACAACCGGGCGTGATGCGCAGAGATATTGCGGATCAGCGCCAGCGTCCTGATCCAGCTGACCAAGACGTTGGGCAATACTGCGTAGCGCCGGGCAATGGCGGCGCGATCCTGCGGATGGGCCATTTCGAGAAGCCAGGACAAGGTGCCGAAATCCCAGGTTTCGACCGCCATCCAGATCGGTAGCGGCGAACAATATGTCGCGCGGAACTCCACCACCCAGGCTTCGCGCGATCGGGCGGCGGATTGATCGACCTTGGCCAACCAGCTCTGGTGGCGCGTCCCGGGCTGGCCGGTCATGGCCTCGTTCGCCCGATGGGTGTCCAGATGGGCGGGGGAGCGATGCGCCCATGGGTCGCGCCGTCCCAGGGCATGGGCAAGGTCGACGCGCAAGGCGACTTCGATCCGCTCGATGACGTCGAGAAAGAGCAGGCGGAGCCGCTTGTCGAACAGGTACAGGTCGACGGCGTGGCGAAACTCGGCACCGGCCTGGAACGCATCAAGCCGTATCGTTCGCGTGGCGTCGGCTGGGTTGGGAATGCGCTGCTGGAAAGGCTCCCAATAGGGGGCAAGACGCCCATAGCCTATACGCTGAAGGTGATGTTCTGCCTTGGCAGCATCGGTAACATCCAAACCTCGCTCGCACAGGAGCGCAAGCTGATCGCCAAAGCTGAGATGGGGTTTGGTATAGGGGGGAAGCATCGGCCCCCTATATGAAGAAGGCCGTCCCTTGATGCCAGAGGCAACAGCGGGGACGGCCATGTTGCATAGCGATATAGACGAAGGAGGGGCGAAATTCAACCCAGGGTTGAAAAAAATCGCTCGTTATTCCTAACGGTGTCATTCAACTTTCGGAAACGGGCTATGTCGTGCTTGCCGAGCCCCTTACCGTTTTGAACAGCTTGGCCGCAACCCAGGCTGCTCCCAAAAGGAAACCCGCCCGACGCCCTTGCTCCGGGAGAAGAGCGAGGGCGTCGGGCGGGCCTTGCGATCATTTGATCGCGCGTCGCTTATTCGGCGTCGGCGGCCTCGCCCTTGCGCGGCTTGCGCGCGGTGGGGGCGGCGGCGTTGCGCGGGCCGGGCTTGCGACCCAGGCCGATCTTCTTGGCCATCGCGCGACGGCTTTCCGAATAGCTCTCGGCGACCATCGGATAGTCCGGCTTCAGGCCGTAACGCTCGCGATATTCTTCCGGGGTCAGGCCATGGGTGGCCAGATGACGACGCAGCGTCTTGTAAGGCTTGCCGTCGATCATCGAGACGATGTGATCCTTCGACGCCAGCGACTTGCGAACCGACACGGCCGGAACATATTCAGTCGGTGCCTCGACATCGGTCGCCTGCGGCGCGCTGCCCAGGAGCGAAGACACGGTCTCGTGCATCTTGTGGAGAAACGCCGGAACCTCTTCCGACGAGGTGCGGGTATTGGGATTGCCCAACCACGCAATGGTCAATTCCGTTGCCAGTTCTACGGCATTCACATCGATAGGGTCGTCGGCCATGATACGCTCCTGTTGTTTCCGTGTGACCTAACGGTCAATCACACGGCGTCAACCTTCGGAGCCAGCATTGGACCAAATTTAATGAGCGTATGACTGATTTGATATTTGGCCGATGTTGAGGGATCGGATCGATCAGGCATGAAATATATCGGAAAGATCGGATCGGAATGCTGGTAAAGAAGCGTCATCCGGACGTTTTTCTGCAGATTTCGGCCGAAATCCATGGCTGGCGGGCTTTTATTCGATTTGTCCGGTACGATGGCCCCTCGCAGCGTGAATGCAAAATATGCAACCAAAATTGATGAGGTTGCATTTGTGTTAATCGGGCATCCGCAGCATAGGGAGCGGGCCTTTTAGGCATCCTCTCCTAAAAACTTTCACGGGCTGGTCTCACGACCGGCCCTTTTTTTGTCTTGCTTCCGCCGGGCATCGGCCTAGGCTATCCCATCGCCGGGCTTCAACGATAGTGATAAGCAGGAGTGGAAGCCGCCGGGAAAACCGGCATCGCGCGTCGGTGCCGGGGGTTGAGCGACCGGGTCGCTCCCCCCGTTTTACCATACTTGTTTGGCGGCTTCTTCCATCTTTGTTGAGGATGCCCTTGGCCTTCGACTTCGCTCAGGCCGAACGGAGCGCGGAAAGGGGCTGGATACCCAAAGCCGTTCAGCCTGAGCGAAGTCGAAGGCCAAGGGCCGAATGTAATCACAATGCCTGTAAGGGGCGGAGAGTCCTCAAACTCCTGCCGCCCCGAATAGCTGGTTCAACCTTTGTTGTCGGACGACGGACGATGCATGAACTGGTCCAGCGCCGACAGCGCCATGCCTGCAAAGGCGACGACCTCGGACATGCCCGACTTCGTGGTGCCGCCTTCCTGCGACGGCTGGGACGTCGCCGGCTCGGTCGGTTCGGGGGGGGATGCGGCGGCATCACCCGGCCGCTTGGCGGTTTCACGCGCCAAGGCCGAGGCCGCGACGATCAGCCCCGTCGCCAGTAATTGCCGCCCCGCGGGGCTGCGTGCCTGGTCGAGCAGCGCCTGACCCATCCGGTGCAGGGGCGAAGGACCAGGCGATGCGGTCTGTTCGTCCAGCTTGGCCTTTTTCTGCTTTTTCTTGTGCTTCTTCTTGCCCATTGCCCTGGCCCCGCCATCTTGTGTGTGCCTGATGTAATACACCAGCCTGGGTGTTCAAGCGTCACGCGATGTCACCCCGCCAGCGCACGGGCGCGGCGACGCTGGACCGAACTGCCGATGCCCAGCGACTCGCGATATTTGGCGACCGTACGCCGCGCGATGTCGAAGCCCTTGGCCTGGAGCAGTTCGACCAGCGTATCGTCCGACAGGATCTTGGCGCCTTCATTGGCGATCAGCGTCCGAATCGCGCTCTTCACCGCCTCGGCCGATACGGCATCGCCGCCGTCCGCCGCCGCGATGCCGCTGGTGAAGAAGAATTTCAGCTCGAAGAGCCCGCGCGCGCAGCTGAGATATTTGTTGCTGGTCACGCGGCTGACGGTCGATTCGTGCATGCCGATCGCCTCGGCGACACGCGCCAGGGTCAGCGGCTTCAGATGCGCGACGCCGTGGAGGAAGAAGGCCTCCTGCTGCTTCACGATCTCGGTCGCGACGCGGATGATCGTGCGCTGCCGCTGGTCGAGCGCCTTCATCAGCCAGTTGGCGCTCGCCAGACAGTCGGCGAGCCACGCCTTGGACCCCTTGTCCTGCGGGCCGTGGCGCAATTCCTGATAATAGCGGCGATTGACCAGCACGCGGGGCAGAGTCGCGGTGTTCAGCTCGATGCCCCAGCCATTCTTGGTCCGGGTGACGAACAGGTCGGGCACCACCGCCTGGCACGGCTCGCCGCCATAGCGACAGCCGGGCTTGGGATCATAGCCGCGCAGCTCGCGGATCATGTCCGTCATATCCTCGTCATCGACACCGCAGATGCGCTTCAACCGAACCAGTTCGCCGCGCGCCAGCAGGTCGAGATTGGCGATCAGTTTCGCCATGCACGGGTCATAGCGATCGACCTCCTTGGCTTGCAGCGCCAGGCATTCGGCCAAGTCGCGCGCGCCGACGCCGGTGGGGTCGAGGCTCTGCACGACCTTCAGCACCGATTCGACGCGGGGGAGAGGTATGCCCAGTCGCCCGGCGATCTCGTCCAGCGGGACGGTCAGATATCCCGCCTCGTCCAGCTGGTCGATGATATGCGCGGCGATGGTCAGGTCGGTGCCCGACAGGATCAGCGCGACTTGCGCCTCCAGATGCTCGGCCAGATTGGGGGCATCGTCGGCCAGCGAATCCCAGTCGAGCCCGTCGGCGTCGCTTGAACCCCCGCTGCCCGCCCCGTTCAGCGACAGGCCGCCATCTGGCCCCGTGCCGCCATCGGCGACGCTGTCCTGCTGGTGGCTCTCGGTTGCGTAATCCAGGTCGAGGCCCCGGTCTTCGCTGGGTGCCGTCCCAGCGACCAGTTCGTCGGCCCCGGCCGGCGCCTCGCGCTCGGGGCGTTCGGGGGTGGCCACCTCGCGCACCGCGCTGGCGTCGAGCAGGGGGTTCTTTTCCACCTCCTCGGCGATGAACGCCTCGACCTCCAGATTCGACAGCGTCAGCAGCTTGATCGCCTGTTGGAGCTGCGGCGTCATCACCAGCGATTGCGACTGGCGGATGTCGAGACGCGGGGCGAGGCTCATCCCGAAATTCCTCCCCTGTAAGGGGAGGGGGACCATGCGAAGCATGGGGGAGGGGTGTCCCCGGTCGCGAGGGTCCGCTCACTCTCAAGCCGGGACACCCCTCCGTCAGGGCTTCGCCCTGCCACCTCCCCTCGCAGGGGAGGAATAGAAGGAATGTCGCCCCTCATACGATCAGAGCGAAAAGCCCTCGCCCAGATACAGGCGTCGGACATTGGCGTCGGCGACCAGTTCCTCGGGCGATCCGCTGAACAGCACGCGCCCGTCATAGATGATGTAGGCGCGGTCGACGATGTCCAGCGTCTCGCGGACGTTGTGATCGGTAATGAGCACGCCGATATCGCGCCGCTTCAGGTCCTTCACCAGGTCGCGGATATCGGCGATCGAGATCGGGTCGATGCCCGCGAAGGGCTCGTCGAGCAGCATGATCGAGGGATCGGCGGCCAACGCGCGCGCGATCTCGGCGCGGCGACGCTCGCCGCCCGACAGCGCCATGGCGGGTGCGGCGCGCAGGCGGGTTAGGCCGAATTCCTCCAGCAGCTTATCGAGCTTGCGCGCGCGCTCGGCCGGATCGGGCTCAGCCAGTTCGAGCACCGTCAGAATATTCTTCTCGATCGACAGCCCACGAAAGATCGAGGTTTCCTGCGGCAGATAGCCTAGCCCCAGAATCGCGCGGCGATACATGGGCAGGCCGGTGATATCCTCGCCGTCCAGCATGATGCGGCCCGAATCGGGCTTCACCAACCCCATGACCGAATAGAAGCAGGTGGTCTTGCCCGCGCCGTTGGGGCCGAGCAGCCCGATCACCTCGCCGCGCCCGACCGACACCGATACGTCGGTCAGGACGACGCGCTTGTCATAGCTCTTGGCGATCGACACGACCTGCAGGCCGTTGGCGACCGGCGGCTCGGACACGAGGGCGTTGCGATGGCCCGCGTGCTCATTGGCCTCGCGAATCGGGGTTTCCATGTCCATCGGCCCGTTTCTTTCCTTAGCTGGCGGCACGTTAGCGCGGGGCAGGCACCCGCGTCACGCCTCAGTTGCGATCGGGGACCGAGAAGGTGCCCGTGACCCGGCCCGACGGCGCGCGGCTGACGGTGCCGCCATTGCCCGACGAGGCGCCGCCCGCCACCGACGATCCGTCGATCACCGCGCGGCCGGTATCGAGGTTCAGCGTCAGGCGCCCGCCGTTCACCGTATTGCCGCCCTGGGTCAGGGTGACGTTGCCCAGCATGGTGATGACACGGCGATTGAGATCATAAACGGCGAAGTTGCTGCGCGCGGTCTGGTCGGGCCGCTTGACGACGACATTGCCCGACGCGTCGAAGCGCGACACCTGCGGCTTACCGCCCAGCACCTGGCCGGTATAGAAGACGGTCATCCGCGCCGCGGTCAGCGTCATCTCCGCCTGGCGCAGCGAGACATTGCCCGACAGGACGGCGCGATTCTGCTTGTCCTGCAATTCGATGACGTCGGCGCCGAAATCGACGGGTGCGCGGCTGTTGTGCTTGACCTGCGCGGCCGCGGATACTGCCAGGACGAGAAGGGCCGGAGCCGCAGCGGCGAAGAGCTTGTGCATAGGCGGCTATTTCGGGCTTTACGGGACGATGCGCAAGCGGGCGTTGCCTTCCAGCCGCACGGTGCGATTTTCCAGGTCCGCGCGCATCCTGTTCGCGCTGAACTGGCCCTGCGGCACCTGGCCGGTTACTGCGCCCCCCGACACCAGCGTGCGCTGTTGCAGGTCGATGGTCGCATCATGGGTGCGCAGGTCGTATCCGCCCGCCGATTTGAAATCGAGCGGCCCGTCCAGCTTCACCTGTTCGGTGCTCATGTCATAGCGGCCCGAATTGGCGCTGACCGTGGCGGGGCCGTCCGACAGGCGGATCGAGGCGGCCAGCTTGTTGAGCTGGACCACCGGCTCGGCCGAGCTGCGCTGGATCGCCGAGCCCGCGTCGAGCACGAAGGGCTGCCCCTTGTCGTCGACGCCGCGATACTGCGCCGCCTGGATCTTCATCCGTTCCCTGGCGACCTCGACCTTCTTCTTGTCGAGCACGAAGG
Organism: Sphingomonas sp. 77B; assembly: GCF_056497825.1. NCBI lineage: Bacteria > Pseudomonadati > Pseudomonadota > Alphaproteobacteria > Sphingomonadales > Sphingomonadaceae > Sphingomonas > Sphingomonas sp. 77B. The sequence goes on along the minus strand of NZ_JBWMBY010000001.1, from coordinate 1,977,309 downwards.
ACACTTCGCTGGACGAATAGATCGGCGCCATCACGAGGAACGCGGTCAGCACGCCGATCGCGCTGGGCAACAGCCAGCGCGCAACCGTCACGAATCGGTCGTGGCGGCTGCCCGGCGCGGCCCAGAGCTGGCGCTGGGTGCGGACGCGGTCGGCGATCTCGGACATGATGGCTCCCTATCGTGCCCGGATCAGGCGTCAATGGTTCAGGCGTGGGCGAAGATATCCACCTCGGGCCAGCCCGCCAGATCCAGCTCGGCGCGCGCAGGCAGGAAATCGAAACAGGCCTGCGCCAGTTCCATGCGGCCTTCGCGTTCCAGCCTTTTGTCGAGTTCGACCTTCATGCGGTGAAGGTAGCGCACGTCCGAGGCCGCATATTCGCGCTGCGCGTCGGACAGCTCGGGCGCGCCCCAGTCCGACGACTGCTGCGCCTTGGACAGCTCGACGCCGAGCAGTTCGCGGACCAGCTCCTTCAAACCGTGGCGGTCGGTATAGGTCCGGATCAGCCGCGAGGCGATCTTGGTGCAATAGACGGGGGCGGCGACCACGCCCAGATAATGGCGGATCGCGGCGATATCGAACCGACCGAAATGATAGAGCTTCAGCCGGGCCGGATCGGCGAGCAGCGCGCGCAGGTTTGGCGCGGCATAGTCGCTGTCGGGCGCGAAGCGGACCAGATGTTCGTCCTGGCCGCCGTCCGACAGCTGGACGACGCACAGCCGGTCGCGCGGGGTGATGAGGCCCATCGTCTCGGTATCGACGGCGATCGACGCGCCGGGGGCGAACAGATCGGCGGGAATGTCTTCTTCGTGCAGGTGAACGGTCATGATGCCTGCCCTAGCGGCGGCGGGGAAAAGCCTCAACCGGGATCGGGCGGCCCCCATGAGAAAAGACTCGGGCGTAGGCGGCAAGGTGATTCGCCGATTCGGGGGAAGATGTTGTGGAGTTTCGGCCACAATTCCGACGTAATCTGCCTCGTTCGCGCCAAAGCGAGACGGGTTCGCACGATTTCGTTCGCGATGGCTGTCCTTCTGCGTTATGCATCCCCACTAGGCGCAAAAGGTTTGGCGCCAAAAGATCCGCGCTCTTCGTCCGGCGCACGGTTCTTGAGGACAGGATTTGCGGGCGAACCGGGAAGACGAACAGGGCTTATGAGTTTCGATAGAGGTAGCCGGGGCAATCGCGGCTCGCGTGGCCGCGACAAGCGGGACAATTTCGGCGGCGGCGATGAAGGCGGCTTCGGCGGCGGCTTCGGTGGCGGTGATCGCTTCGGTGGCGGCGGCTTCGGCGGCGGTTTCGGTGGCGGCGATCGCTTCGGCGGCGGTGGCGACCGTGGCGGCTTCGGCGGCGGTGATCGCTTCGGCGGTGGCGGCGGCGGCGGTTTCCGTGGCGGCGGCGGTGGCGGCTTCGGCGGCGGTCGTGGCGGCGGCGGTATGCCCCCCCAGGTCGTTGGCGAAGGCACGGGCGTCGTCAAGTTCTTCAACGCGCAGAAGGGCTTCGGCTTCGTCGTGCGCGATGACGGCGGCGAAGACGTGTTCGTTCACATCTCGGCCGTCGAGCAGGCGGGCCTGACCGGCCTGGCCGAGGGCCAGCCGCTCGGCTTCACCCTCGTCGATCGCGGCGGCCGCATCTCGGCCACCGAACTGAAGATCGAAGGCGAGCCGATGCCGGTTCAGGACCGCGCTCCCCGCGAACCGCGCGAAGGCGGCTTCGGCGGCGACCGTGATCGCGGTCCCCGCGGCGGTGCGGCCGGTGGTTTCGGCGGCGCTCCGCAGCGTCAGCTGACCGGCGAGAAGGCGACCGGCACGGTCAAGTTCTTCAACGCGATGAAGGGCTTCGGCTTCATTCAGCGCGACGACGGACAGCCCGACGCGTTCGTGCACATCTCGGCCGTCGAGCGCGCCGGCATGGGCTCGCTGAACGAGGGCGATCGCCTGCAGTTCGAGATCGAGGTCGATCGTCGCGGCAAGTACGCAGCGGTCAACCTGCAGAACGAGGGCTGATCCCCCTCGGCTGAATAAGCCTCCCTTTTCGGGCGTCAGGGCCCGGCGTCGCAGCGATGCGACGCCGGGCCTTTTCGTTTTGTGGGCCCGCACGAGACCGGGGCGACCAGTGGAATATGTCGTGACCGTCGAGCGGGGATAGGTGTTATCGGGCCTCGCTTGCATGTGCGAAAAGCGGCGATGTGCCCCGTAGCGCCCTCAACGCCAGTGTCCGGCAATGCCAGAAGGCCGCGGCCTCACGGCTTCAATGTGCGGCTTCCCCTGTGGGAGGTTCGACGCTTGGCGAGGAGATATCTGGATCGGGGTTTTGCTGCATAGGCCAAGCGCCCCGCGATCCGGCCAGCATTGCGCGCAATCCTGATACCGGCATTCCGCTCCGTCTATGTGCCGTAGCGTGCGCGCCGCGTAGGCAGCGGTGTCGGTCCCTTGTTCGCGACCGCCACGCGATTTCGGCCCAGGCGCTTGGCGGTATAAAGCGCATCGTCCGCCGCGCGGATCAGATCGTCCTGACGAGAGACGGTACGGCCGGGCTGGGCAAAGGCCTTTCCAACACTGACCGTCACGACATGGCCGGGGGGCAGGCCGGGATGCGGCAGCTGGAGTGCCTCGACGCTCGCGCGGATCGACTCGGCGATGGCGCCGCTGGTCGAGTGGAGTACGAGCGCAAACTCCTCGCCGCCGTAACGCGACACCAGCTCGATCGGGCATCCCGCCCCCGCGGCAATCGCCTTGGCCACGGCCTTTAGGCATTCGTCGCCTGCCGCATGGCCGACCGCGTCGTTGAACGGCTTGAAATGATCCACATCGATCATGATGAGCGCGATCGGTTCGCCGTGCAGCGTCGCCGTCCGCCAGAGCGCGTCGAGCCGCATGTCGAAGCTACGCCGGTTGCCCGCGCCCGTCAGCGGGTCGCGATAGGAAATCTGGGTCAGCTCATCGACCCGCGCCGCCAGTTCCTCGGTTTGCCGGTCCTTGTTCAGGTGGAGCAGGAACGCCTCTTTCTGCACCCGCTCGCGATAATAGGTGACAACGGTCGTGATCAGGGTGGCGGCGCTGTAGAAGCCGAGGATATCGTGATATTCTAACAGCCGCGTCGACCCGCCCAGAATGAGCAGGATGCCGAAGTAGAGCGCGATGTTCACGAACGACATTGGGATCGCGACTCGGAACTTGATCGGCAGGACAAAATTGGTCGCGATCATCGTCAATCCGGCCGTCATCACGAACCGATTGCCCGACGCGATCGGGCTGATCGCGGCGAACGTGATCAGAACGGCCAGCGTCAGGGTAAAGGACGCGACGCCGACGATCCACAAACGTTCGGGGGGCAGCTGTGACCGCTGCACGAGGCGCAGGCATAGCAGCAATGCCGGAACATGCAGCAAAATCCTGAGGAGGAGGGTATTGTCCAGAATGCCGTCATGCGCATCCGCGACGAAACCGGCAACCGTCAGCACGAGCATCGCCGACAAGGCGAAGACGAGCTGTCGCCGAAGCGTCGGAGCTAGATAAAGATCATATTGCTTTTCAAGTTCATAGGGCAATTTGAGAGAGATGTTGTGCCTCTTCATTGCCGTGTCGAGAATGAATTTGTTCAACAAATGCCCGCTCCGGTTGCTCCGGCTCTTACCCGATAACCGTAAACATTTTTGTTTCTGACGGAGAATTTGCGAATCTGTCAGGCCATTGTAATCATGTGGAAATCGCAACTGCCTTGGTAACGCCAACGCCCGGCATCGTAGGGTGATATCGCTTGCCGATTACGGAACCAGGCTGTACCGATCGTTACAATGAAGCCGACCCGGTCAAGGAAAGCGAAGACGATGCGCCCACCCCTGCCACCCTTCACCATGGCAACCGCCGTGCAAAAGGTTCGTGCCGCGGAGGACGCCTGGAACAGCCGCGATCCCCAGCGGGTCGCGCTGGCCTATACGCCCGACTGTCCCTGGCGGAATCGCGACCAGTTCCTCGCCGGGCACGACGCGATCGTCGCCTTCCTGCGCGCCAAATGGGAGCGCGAGCAGAAGTATCGCCTTATCAAGGAACTCTGGGCGCATGACGGCAGTCGGATCGCGGTGCGCTTCGCTTACGAATGGCATGACGCGGACGGCCGGTGGTTCCGGTCCTATGGCAATGAGAATTGGGACTTTGCCGATGACGGGCGGATGCGGCGGCGGATCGCGTCGATCAACGATCTGGCGATCGCCGAGGAGGATCGCTTGTTTCGCTGGCCGCTGGGGACGCGCCCGGCGGACCATCCCGGCTTGAGCGAATTGGGGCTGTAACCATGGCGCGGATGATCGCCGAGCGCGGTGACGCGCTGCCCGGGCTGGCCGAGGTGTTCCGGGAATATGGCTATGCGGGCGCCAGCCTGTCGCTGATCGGCACCGCGACCGGGCTTGGACGGGGAAGCCTGTATCACTTCTTTCCCGGCGGCAAGCAGGAGATGGCCGCCGCCGTGCTGGCCGATGTCGCGGGCTGGTTCGATGCCGCGATCTTCACGCCGCTGGAGCAGGCCGAGGACCCGCGCTCGGGCATCGATGCGATGATGGTCGAGGTCGACCGCTATTTTGCATCCGGCCAGCGCGCCTGCCTGATCGGCGCCTGGGGGCTGGGCGCGACGCGCGATCCCTTTGCCGAGCCGATCGCGGCCTATTTCCGGCGCTGGATCGCCGCGCTCCAGACGCTGCTGGTGCGTGGCGGCGTGGCGGAGGATCATGCCGCCACGCTGGCGCAGGATGTGGTCAGCGGTATCCAGGGCGCGGTGGTGCTGGCGCGCGCGCTCAACGATCCTTCGCTGTTCCGCGCCACGCTGGGGCGGCTGACGGCGCGGCTCTACACCGCGCTCGCCGCCGCCTGAACGGCTCAGATCGCCGCCAGCGCCTGTTCGCAATCGGCGATCAGGTCGTCGGCATCCTCGACCCCGATCGAGATGCGCACCAGATTGTCGGTGATGCCGAGCGCCGCCTTGCGCTCGTCGGGAACCGAGAGGTGCGTCATCGCCGCCGGGTGGCTGGCCAGGGTCTCGGTGCCGCCCAGGCTGACCGCCAGCTTGGCGATGCGGAGCGCGTCCAGGAAACGGAAGGACTCGGCCTCGCCGCCCTTGAGGTAAAGCGAGAATGTCGATCCCCCGCCGGTGCAGTGGCGGCGATAGATGTCGGCCTGCCGCTCCATCCCCGGCGTGCCCTCGAGGAAACCGAGATAGCCGACCCGTTCGACCTTGGGATGGTCCCGCAGGAAGGCGCAGACCTTGGCCGCATTCTCACCCGCCCGGCTCATGCGCAGTTCCAGCGTCTCCAGCGACCGGAGCAGCATCCAGGCGGTGTTGGGGTCGCAGATGGTGCCGATGGTGTTGCGCATCGATCGGATGGTGGCGATGTGCGCCTTCGACCCCAGCACGCCGCCCGCGACCAGATCCGAATGGCCGCCTGCATATTTCGTCAGCGAATAGACGGCCATGTCGGCACCGTGGCGAAGCGGGCGCTGCCAGAGCGGGCCCAGAAAGGTGTTGTCGATCGCGATGGGCGGCTTTTCCGCGTGCTCGGCAAAGACCGCATCGCGCGAGGCGGCCACCGCCTCGATATCGACCAGCGCGTTGGTCGGGTTGGCGGGGCTTTCGAGATAGATCAGCGGCACGCGGCCCAGTGCCGCCGCCTTGGTCAGTACCGCGTCGATCTCCTCGCGCGTGGCACCTGCGGGGAAGTCGAGCCATTGCACGCCGAACCGGCCCAGAATGCGGCCGATCAGCGTCTCGGTCGCGGCATAGAGCGGCCCGGAATGGACGATGACGTCGCCCGGCTGGACCATCGACAGGAACAGGGTGGCGATCGCCGCCATGCCGCTCGAGAAGGTCAGCGCGTCCTCCGCCTCGTCCCAGATGGCCAGGCGATCCTCCAGGATTTCCTGGTTCGGCCCGTTGAACCGCGAATAGACCAGCCCGTCCGCGCCGCCGGGGCGCTTGCCGGTGACGCCCTCGAAATGCCGCTTGCCCGCCGCCGCATTGGGGAAGACGAAGGTCGAGGTCAGGAAGATCGGCGGCTTGAGCGAGCCTTCGGAAAGCACGGGGTCGAAGCCATGGCCCATCATCAGCGTGGACGGCTTCAGCTTGCGATCGCCGATCGTCGTCGCGTCGCTCTTGCGCTCGGCCCTGGCAGGATCTTGGGGCGGGACGCCGGTCAGATCGGATTCGGTCGGCATGTCGGTCTCCTTGAGGACAATTGCCGCTCTGTCGGCGGCCATGTCCTTAGGATAACGCGGCAAACAGCTTTGGCGAGGGCGTGTCGCAAAATACCCTCTAAATAAGTGGGAATTTTACGACGGGATGCCGATCAGCGAAATCTGGCGACCATAAGAGGGTTCGTGGCGGTGCGTCGCGCGGCGGAAGCTGAAGAAGCGGTCACCTTGCGCATAGGTGTCCTCCCCCAGCGCCGCGACGCGCGAGACGCCTGCCGTGGCCAGGCGATGGGCGACATAGGCCTCCAGGTCGAACTGGTAGTGATCCGCGCGGGTGCCGTCGGCGAAGAAGCGCTCGTTATCCGGCTCGGCTTCGGCAAAGCGGCGCAGGAAAGCGGCGTCGACCTCATAGCTGGCGCGGGCGATGCACGGGCCGATGGCGGCGGCGGTCCGATCGCGCCGCGCGCCCAGCGCTTCCATCGCGAGCAGAGTCGCGTCGGTGATCCCGCCCAGCGCACCCTTCCACCCGGCATGGGCGGCGCCGACGACGCCCGCCTCGACGTCGGCGAACAGCACCGGCGCGCAATCGGCGGTCAGGATACCGAGCAGCAGCCCCGGCCGGTCGGTGACCAGCGCATCGCCATGCGGACGGACATCGTCCTCGGGCGGGGTCAGCACCGTCACCGCCTCGGCCGAATGGATCTGGTAGCAGGTGACGAGCCGCGCCCCGGGCAGCACCGCGTCGCGCGCGCGGCGGCGATTCTCGGCCACCGAATCGGCGTCGTCCTGCGACCCCAGCCCGACATTCAGGCCGCCATGGATGCCCCCCGACACACCGCCGCGACGCCCGAGAAAGCCATGCGGAATTTCCCCGAGCAGGGGGGTGCGAAGTGCCTCGATGGTCATAGCGACAGCCTCATGATCCGGTCTTCGTCGATCGTGTCGCCGACGGGAAAGTCGTAGCGGCCGATATCGACAAAGCCGTAGCGGGTATAAAAGGCCTTGGCCCTGTGATTGTCGACATAGACCGACAGGATGAGTTCGCTCGCCCCGCGCGCCCGGGCGGTGGCGATGGTCCAGTCCATCAGCGCGGGGCCGACGCCCGCGCCCAGATGGCTGGATGCGACATAGAGCTGATAGAGTTCGACCGCATCTTGGGGCCACTCACCCGGAAAGCCCACGGGCCCGATCTTGGCGAAGCCGATGATCGCATCCCCCTCGATGGCCAGCCGGATCGTGAAATCGGGATGGCCGATCTGGGCAGGCAGGCCTTCCGGGCCGAAGGCGTCGTCGAGAAAGGCGTTCAGGTCCGTCGCCGGATAGAGATGGCCGAAGGTATCGGTGAAGGCCGCGCGTGCCATCGCGGCCAGCTGTTCGCCGTCAGCGGGTGCGGCGTCGCGATAGACGATCATTCGCCATATCCCGCCGGTACCGGCCAGTCGGGCCGCGCCACCGCCAGCGCGCGGAACAGCGTGCCCATATCCTGCATCAGCCGATTGCGATCGGCGAGCAGCGCGTCGGCACGGTCGGGATGCGCGCGGGCAAGGCTTGCGGTGCGCTGGTCGATGCCGAGCGCGCCGAGCAGGTCGCGCTGCGTCACCGGCCCGAAGGCGGCGAGGCCGGTGCTTTGCGCGGCGGCGGCCAGCGTGGTGAAATCGACATGCGCGCTCAGATCCTGTTCGCCAGGCCGGTCGAAGGGATTGGCGAACGCATGGCCGCGCACCGCCTGGAGCGTGTCGGCGATGGCAGGGCCTTCATAGCCATAATCGACGATCAGCGCCGCACCGCCCTGTGCGGCGATCCGGGCGGACAGGCTGCGCATGACGGCGACACTGGCGGGGGAAACCTCGATCACCGATCCGGCTTCCGCCTCGCGCAGCGGTTCGGGAATAATCTCATTCGGCACCGGCGGGCCTGCGATCGGCAGGAACAGCAGGTCCTGTGCCGCGACCAGCCGCTCGTGCCAACCTTGCCCACGCCGAACGAGCTGGCGGATCGGCAGCGCGTCGAAGAACTCGTTGGCGACGACGATCAGCGGTCGGTCGGTCGGCAGCGTCTCGACCGAGTCGTGCCATGTCGCATCGGCCACCCGCTCGGCCTGGGCAGCGCGCAACGTCGTACTGGTCTCGACGAAATGGATCGATGAAGAGAACCCCGCCTTGGCCATGGCGCGCCGGGCGTCGGCCGCCAGCGTGCCGCGCCCCGGCCCCAGCTCGACCCAATACACTTCGGGCCGCCCCGCCCGGTCCCACAAATCGGCGCACCACAGGCCGACCAGCTCGCCGAACATCTGGCTGATCTCGGGACTGGTGGTGAAGTCGCCGCCTGCGCCCAGCGGATCGCGGGTGCCGTAATACTGCGCATTGGCGGCGGCCATGAACTGCGCCACCGGGATCGGCCCGGCCAGCGCGATGGCGCGGGCGAGCCGTTCGGGCAGCGCGGCCTCGGGCTCGGGCTTGTGATCGGCGGGGGGGATCAGCGGGTTGGTCATGAACCCGCTCTGCCGCCCCGATCCCGCCGCGGCAAGGGGATCAGGAAACGCTGTCGGGGCCCGCGATCGGCTCGACCCGGACGCGGCGCGCCTTGGCCGAGTTCATCAAATAGAGGCCGCCCAGGATCATCGGCACGCACAGCCACTGGCCCATGTGCAGTCCGGTCGCCTGCGCGAAGGCACGCAGCTGCTGGTCGGGCTCGCGGAAGAATTCGACGATGAAGCGCGCAATGCCGTAGCCGAGCAGGAACAGGCCCGACAGCTTGCCCGGATCGTAACGCGCCTTGGTGCGCCAGAAGGCGAAGCTCATGACCGCGAACAGGACCAGACCCTCCAGCCCCGCCTCGTACAGCTGGCTGGGATGGCGCGCCGGATCGGGCAGGCCGAAGGGCACGGTGCGCGGGAAGATGATCGCCCAGGGGACGTCCGATGGCTTGCCCCACAGCTCGCCGTTCACGAAATTGGCGAGGCGACCCAGGAAGAGCCCGACCGGCGCGGTGCAGACCAGATAGTCCAGGATGCGCAGCCAGCTGAGCTTGTGCTTGCGCGCGAACAGGATGACGCCGAGGCCGACGCCGATCGCGCCGCCGTGAAAGCTCATGCCGCCGTCCCACAGGCGCAGGATGCGAAGCGGGTGCAGGAACATCTCGGGCGCGTAGAAGATCACATAGCCGATCCGTCCACCCAGGATGATGCCGAGCGTCGCATAGAAGACCAGATCGTCGGCATGGGTCCGCGACATCGGCGCACCCGGCCGGTCGAGCATCTTGCCCAGATACCACCACCCGAACAGGATGCCGGTGATATAGGCCAGGCTGTACCAGCGCAGCGTGAAGAAGCCGATCGAGAAGACGTCCGGGTGCAACCCCAGATCCTCGAACCGGATATGGCCGCCCGCGGCCGCAAGCATGGAGAGGATCAAAAGCGTTTCCCTTTCTGGCCCGCTTCATAGAGCGGTCGTGGGACAACACCAAGACCATGGGTTCGGTGCCGTGTTAGGGCGTGGCCTTCGACTGCGCTCAGGCTGAACGGAGGTAGTAATAGGGCCTTGATCCTAAAAGCCGTTCAGCCTGAGCGCAGTCGAAGGCCACGCTGCGACCGCTGGGAATAGGGTTCACGCGAAGCCGCGAAGTCGCGAAGATTTTGAGTTCGCGCAGAGGCGCGGAGGGCGCAGAGGTGTTTGGTCCGGCCGCAAGGCCTGTCCATAGTTTGTGAGCGGCAAGGTCTGCCGATCGAGACGGCGGGATGCCTTGCCACCGATCCCCCTCTGCGTCCTCTGCGCCTCTGCGCGCAAAAATCTTCGAGGCTTCGCGTCTTCGCGCGAACGATCGACATCCTCGCTTTGAGACAGCGAAACCCCGCGCTTGCCTGCCCGTCCCTGTCCGGTAAGGCTCGGCCGCGATGGAGTTAAGCAGGCGCAACATCCTGGTCGGCGGGGGCGTGGGGGCCGGGGTGGTCGTCGCCTGGGGGCTGTGGCCGCGTGCCTATCCGCCCAACCTGACGGTCGAGCCGGGCGAGCAGGCGTTCGGGGCGTGGCTGAAGATCGGGCGCGACGGCATCGTCACCGTCGCGGTGCCGCAGGCCGAGCATGGCCAGGGTATCGCGACCACGCTGGCCCAGGTCGCCGCCGATGAGCTGGGTGCCGACTGGCGCACCGTCGCCGTCGAGCCTGCGCCCATCAGCCCGCTCTACGCCAATCCGATCGGGGTCGATTCGCTGTTCGAGGACGCGTTCGGCCGCCTGCCCGAGGGGGTGCGCGACGAATGGCTGCGGCGCGACCAGGTGATGCTGACCGCTGGGTCCAGCAGCTTACGCATGTTCGAGGGCCCCGCCCGCGCCGCCGCCGCGACCGCCCGTGCGCTGATGGCGCAGGCCGCCGCCCGCCGCTGGGACGTGGACTGGAGCGACTGCGAGGCGAGGGACGGCTTCATAGTCCATGGCGACCAGCGGCTGCGCTTCGCCGAACTGGCCGAGGCGGCGGCAGGCGAGACGGTGCCGCATCCCCTGCCGCTGGGCAGCGGCGGCGCGGGGAAACTGGCGGGCAAGGATGTGCCCCGGCTCGATTCGCCCGCCAAGGTCGATGGCTCGGCCAATTTCACCGCCGACATCCGTCTGCCCGACATGGTGCATGTCGCGCTTCGCCACGCGCCGCTGGGCCATACTCGTGCCATCCGTATCGACCGCGCGGCGGCGATGAAGGTGCCGGGCGTCGTCGAGGTGATCGAGGGCGAGGACTGGATCGCGGTGGCCGCCAGCAGCTGGTGGATCGCGCAGAAGGCTCTCGACGCGGCCGCCCCTCGCGCAATCAGCGACGGGGCGGTGCCGACGTCGCAGGCCATCGTGCAAGGGCTAGAGGAAGCGCTCAAGGCGGAAGGCCGCACCGTCCTGACGCACGGCGATGTCGCGGCGGGGCTGGAGGGGCCGGGGCTGATCGAGGCGCGCTACCGGATCGGCACCGGCGTCCACGCCGGGATCGAGCCACGCGCGGCGGTGGCGGCATGGGCGGATGGCGGGCTGGAATTGTGGGTGCCGACCCTTGCGCCCGAAACCACGCGAACCGCCGCGGCGCGGGCGGCTGCGATCCCTGAGGACCGGGTGGTCGTCCATGCCATGCCGATCGGCGGCGGCTTCGGCCTGGGACTGGAGCAGGACGCGGTGGCGCAGGCGGCAATGATTGCCGCCAAGCTGAAGCGGCCGGTCAACGTTCAATGGTCGCGCACCGAGGATCTGCGCCGCGACGCCTGGCGCGCGCCCGCCATGGCCCGGATGACCGCGCGGCTGGCGCAGGGCAAGCTGGTCGGCTGGCGCGGGCGGATCGCGACGCCCTCGACCGGCGCGGCGCTGGCCGAGCGGGTGATGCCCGCCGGGCTGGTCCGCTGGGGGATGCGGGGTGAGGGGCGGGGTGATGCCTATGCGATGGGCGGGGCGGTGCCACCCTATGCGATCCCGGCGCTGGCCGTGCATCATCATGACGCGACGCTGCCGATCGAAACCGGCCATGTGCGCGGCGGCGCGCATGTCGCGAACTGCTTCATCACCGAATCCTTCATCGACGAATGCGCACGGGCCGCGGGGGCCGATCCGCTGGCGTGGCGGATCGCGATGCTGGGGCAGGAGCCCCGGCTGGCACGGTGCCTGTCGACCGCCGCCTCGCTTGGCGGCTGGGAGGGTGGCGCGGCAGGCAGCGGGCAGGGTGTCGCCGCGCATGGCTTTCGCGGCAGCTATGTCGCGGTGATGGCCGAGACGCATCGCGATGAGAATGGCCGCCCGGTGATCGACCGGCTGGTCGCCGCGATCGACTGCGGCCGGGTGATGAACCCCGATATCGTGCGCCAGCAGGTCGAGGGCGGGCTGATCTTCGGCCTCGCGGCGTTGCGGGGCGGGGCGGTCGGGTTCGACCGGGGCTGGGCCGTGCCGTCGCGGCTGGGCGCGCTGAACCTGCCGCGCCTCGCCGATACGCCGGACATCACCGTCGAAATTATCACGTCCGATGAAGCCCCCGGCGGTGTGGGCGAACTGGCCGTGCCGCCGGTCGCGCCCGCCATCGCCAATGCGCTCGCCACCCTGCCGGGCTTGCCACGGATACGAAGCCTGCCGATGGAGTTGTCCGCCTGATGCTGCCGCCCGATCATCCGCCCGTCCCGCGCCCGAAGATCGGTGTGCTGCTCATGAATCTGGGCACGCCCGATGCGCCCGATCCGAAATCGGTGAAGCGCTATCTGCGCGAGTTCCTGTCGGATCGCCGGGTCATCGAGATTCCGGCCCTGTTGTGGCAACCGATCCTGCGCGGGATCATACTGAACACCCGGCCCAAAAAGTCGGCCCATGCCTATTCGCTGGTGTGGCGCGACGACGGGTCGCCGCTGGCCGCGATCACGCGCGCGCAGGCGGTGGCGTTGAAGGACGCGTTCGGGCCGGGCGTGATGGTCGACTGGGCGATGCGCTATGGCCGCCCCGCCATCGCCGACCAGGTGAAGGCGATGAAGGACGCGGGGTGCGAGCGCATCCTGCTCGCACCGCTCTATCCGCAATATTGCGCGGCGACGACGGCCACCGCCAATGACCGCGCCTTCGCGCATCTGGCGACGCTGCGCTGGCAACCCGCGATCCGCACCCTGCCGCCTTATTATGACGATGCGCTCTATATCGATGCGCTGAAGACCCAGCTGGAGGCGCAGCTCGCGGCGCTGGATTTCGAGCCCGACGCGGTGGTCGCCAGCTTCCACGGGATGCCGCAACGGACGCTGGAGCTGGGCGATCCCTATCACTGCCATTGCCGCAAGACCGCGCGGCTGCTCGCCGAGGCGATGAAGGACACGCTGGCGGGGCGCGAGTTGCTGGTTGCGTTCCAGTCGCGATTCGGCCGCGCCAAATGGCTGGAGCCCGCCACCGACACGGTCCTCGAATCGCTGCCGGGGCGTGGCATCCACAAGGTCGCGATCCTGGCACCGGGCTTTTCGGCCGACTGTATCGAGACGCTGGAGGAACTGGCGATTCGCGGGCGCGAAAGTTTCGAAGGCGCCGGCGGCACCCATTTCGCCTATCTCCCGTGCCTTAACGACAGTGATGTCGGTGTCGCGATGCTGCGCGGATTGATCGAACGCGAGCTTCAGGGCTGGCTGCCGTAGCGTAATATTACGTTTCGCCCGGTGTTCGCCATTGCGGACGGCGCATGCCCCTTTTAAGCCACAATCTCATTTGGGAGAGGTTGAATGGCACGGGTCGCGATTGTGACGGGTGGTACGCGCGGTATCGGCGAGGCGATCAGCCTGGCGCTGAAGGAGGCGGGCATCACCGTCGCCGCCAATTATGCGGGCAATGACGAGCGCGCGCGCGAGTTCTCGGAGCGCACCGGGATCAAGGCCTATAAGTGGGACGTCGCCGACTATGACGCGGTCCAGGCAGGCGTCGCACAGGTCGCCGAAGAACTCGGCCCCGTCGACATCGTCGTCAACAATGCGGGCATCACTCGCGACGGCACGCTGCTGAAGATGACCTACCAGATGTGGAAGGAGGTCATGGACACCAATTTGGGCGGTTGCTTCAACATGGCCAAGGCGGTGTTCCCCGGCATGCGCGAGCGTAAGTGGGGCCGGATCGTCAATATCGGCTCGATCAACGGCCAGGCTGGGCAATATGGCCAGGTCAATTATGCCGCCGCCAAGTCGGGCATCCATGGCTTCACCAAGGCGCTGGCGCAGGAAGGCGCGCGCGTCGGCGTGACCGTCAACGCGATCGCACCGGGCTATATCGACACCGACATGGTCGCCGCCGTCCCCGCCGACGTGCTGGAGAAGATCGTCGCCAAGATCCCGGTCGGCCGCCTGGGCCAGGCGCATGAGATCGCGCGCGGCGTCGCCTTCCTCTGCTCGGACGAGGCGGGCTTCGTCACCGGCTCGACCCTGTCGATCAATGGCGGCCAGCACATGTATTGAGGCGGAGGCCATCCCCACAAGCCGTTTGCGCTGAGCCCTTCGGCTGGCTGGCTGGCAAGCCAGCCGCTCAGGATGAACTTCGGCGCAATGCGCCGAAGTCGAAGCGCACGCCAAGCGTTCGCCTCTTGGTGAAATCCTGTCCCTTGGCCTTCGACTTCGCTCAGGCTGAACGGATGTTGCGAAATCGTCTCGTGGGGGGATGGGAGATAAGCAAGAACGCCGACCTCCAGTGGGGAGATCGGCGTTCCGTCCTCGATACGCTACGCGAGAAAACTGGGGCGGGTGGGGCAGATACAGGCTCCGCCCGCCCTAACTGTTTAGCGGCAGTAGCCGGGACGGCCCGACCGCTCGATCGCACGGCCCGCCAGCGCGCCGCCCGCACCGCCGATCAGCGTGCCCAGCGTGCGGTCGCCCTGGGTGTCGATGGTCCGGCCCAACAGGCCACCCGCCACCGCGCCGACGATGGTGCCGGTCGTGCCCGAGCGGCGGCACTTGCTCGCCTGATACTCGGCGCGCGCGCCGTCGTTGTAGCCGCGATAATAGCGATCGGAATGAGGCGCCCGGCGATAGCGGTGCGCATCCGCAGCGGTCGCGGGCAGCACGGCGCCGCCGATCATCGCCATTGCGGTCGCCGCCAGGGTCAGGGTCTTCATCATGGTCTCACTCCCGAAACTCGTGTCGATCGACGGTCCCGTCCGTCGTCGTTGCACCGCTTCTGGCCGATTCGCGTTGAGCGCTTCCTGAATGCCGCCGTTATCCGCCGTTCATGCAAAAGCGGGACGGCGGCGCCGGACGAGGGGCTGTCGTGCTGCGCCGCAGCGCCTATGAGGCGCCATGCGTATCCTGTTGTCCTGCCTGTTGATCTTAGCCCTGGTACCGGGGTGGTCGGGCGAGCAGCGCCTGCCGCTGTTCGAGGGCAGGCCGCAGATGGACGTGCACCGCGTCGATCTCGATCCGCGCGATCCGTCGCGACGCAGGCTCGGCGCATTGACCTATCTGGGCGGTATCGTGCTGACGAGCCGGTTGCCCGCCTTTGGCGGCTACTCCTCGCTGGCGGTGGCAGGGGACCGTTTCCTGCTGCTGAGCGACGGCGGCAACATCGTGCGCTTTCGCATGGGGGCGGACTGGACGCCGCACGACCTGCAATTCTCCAACCTGCCTTCAGGCCCCGGCACGGGATGGGAGAAGCGCGATCGCGACAGCGAATCGCTGGCGGTGGACCCGAAGACGGGGCAGCTCTGGGTCGGGTTCGAGGGGTATAACCAGATCTGGCGCTATGCACCGGGCTTTACACGTGCCGAGGGGTATGTCGTGCCGAAGGACATGCGGAGATGGCCCCAAAACGGCGGGGCCGAGTCGCTGGCGCGTATGCCCGACGGACGATTCGTCACCATTTCCGAAGAGGCGAAGGTCCGGCGCAAATCCTGGCGCGGCGGCGAGGAATCGCGCCGCAACAGCCGCCAGGCGCTGATCTTCCCGGGCGATCCCCTGAAAGGCCATGCCCGTCGCTTCGCCTATCGGGTGTCGCCGAAATATGACGTCGCCGATGCCGCCGCGCTGCCCGATGGCTCGCTGGTCGTGGTCGAACGGCGTTTCCGGCTGCCCTTTCGATTTTCGAATCGGGTTATCCTGGTTCCTGCCGCCCAGATCACACCCGGACGCGTGGCGCGGGGGCAATTGATCGCGGAACTCGATTCGCCGCTGATCCACGACAATTTCGAAGGGGTGGCGGTGACGCAGGAGGCCGGGGCGACGATCCTGTGGCTGGCGTCGGATGACAACCAGCTGTTCCTGCAGAAAAGCTATCTGCTCAAATTCCGGTTGGACCGCGCGGTGATTCGCTGAGGGCGCAGCGTGGCCTTCGACTTCGCTCAGGCTGAACGGAGCGAGGGACTAGGCAACATACGCTGACCCCCGTTCAGCCTGAGCGAAGTCGAAGGCCAAGGGAATCCCCAACAACGACGAAAACCCGCCGCTCCAGGGAGCGGCGGGCTTCAACCCGTCGACCGACGTCGCTGATTAAGCGGCGGCGGCTTCGGTCTTGGCGGCGGCCAGCTTCTTGACAACGTCGCGCTTCAGGCGACGCACGCGCAAGCTCAGCTGATCGTCCGAGGTCTTGACCAGCCAGTTGTCCAGGCCGCCATTGTGCTCGACCGAGCGCAGGCCGTGGGTCGAAACGCGAAGACGGACGCTCTTCTCGAGCGAATCCGACATCAGCGTGACGTTCTGCAGGTTCGGCAGGAACGTACGCTTGGTCTTGTTGTTGGCGTGGGAAACGTTGTTACCCACCTGCCGGCCCTTGCCGGTCAGCTCGCAAATGCGCGACATGATCGTTATCCTGGTTTCAGGCAGTGCCCGGAAAGGCCGCGCCGATACCCCGTCCGGGGGGTGGCGTCAACCGATTCCCCGCAATCGCCCCTGCAATTCGCCGGTGCGGTGCCAGCAAATCGCGCGTGCAACTGCGCTTCGTCGGCTGCGTTGTTACGCCAACGAACCTTTGGGAGCCAGGGTCATGCGCGCTTTTCTCGTCCTGTTGGGCATCGTCCTCCTGTTGGCCGCGGGTGCCATGGCGATGGGGTGGATCAGCATCGATCAGACCCGCCCGGCCGTCGTCCAGGCACCGAGCTTCCGTGCCGAAGGGCCCAAGGTGTCGGTCGGCACCACCCAGAAGACGGTCGAGGTGCCGACCGTGCGCGTGGAAAAGCCCACCGACAACGCCCAATAAGCCCTTTTACGCGCTCTTGCCCGGATAGCGGGCAAGAGGCAGGGAGGGGCGATGTTTCCGCTCCCCGCCCCGATGCGCGCCGCGCTCGACGCCGCTGCCCAGGCGGGGCTGGCGGGTGAGGTGCCGGTGGGGGCCGTGGTGGTGCGGAGCGGCACGATCATCGCGACCGGGGCCAACGCACCCCGCCGCCTGCATGACCCCACGGCTCATGCCGAAATCCAGGCGATTCGGGCCGCGGCCATGGTGCTGGGGCGTGACCGACTGGAGGATTGCGACCTGTGGGTCACGCTGGAGCCCTGCGCCATGTGTGCGGGCGCGATCGCCCATGCTCGAATCGCCCGGCTCTATTACGCCGCCAGTGACCCCAAGGGCGGCGCGGTCGAACATGGCCCACGATTCTTCAGCCAGCCGACCTGTCACCACCGACTGGAGATTTATGCGGGGATCGGCGATGCCGAGGCGGCAGACCTGCTCCGGGACTTCTTCGCGGCCCGACGATAGGGCGGCTTCAGGGGCCCCTTCGCTTGTAGAAGAGGCGCACCAGCGCCGTGACCACAAGACTGCTTGCACCACCGACGATGGCCGCGCGGAGCGACGAATGGGGCGCGATGTTCCACGCATCTAATATCAGGAGCGAGACGAAGACGAGTATCCCGGTCAGCGGGGCCGTGATCCGCAAGGGAACACGAGCGTTCTTGTCCGGTCCTTGTTCCATGCCGATCGCTTGCCTTGGGCTGAAGGGGGTTTCTCCATGGACCAGTAAAGCGGGCCGGCCATGACGGGCGCATGACGGCAGGATGACGTGAAAGGGGCCCGGACGGTATCCCGCCCGAGCCCCTTTCCCATATTCGCGAATCGCTAAGCGATCAGCGCAGGTCGCCCTCGCGGATCGGCACGATCTTGATCTCGACGCGGCGGTTGGCGGCGCGGCCTTCCTCGGTGTCGTTCGAGGCGATGGGCTGCGACTTGCCGAAGCCGCGCGTGCCGATGCGGGCGGGCTGAACCCCTCGCGATGCCAGATAGTCGGCGACCGACACCGCGCGCTGTTCGGACAGGCGCTGGTTGTACGCATCGCTGCCGGTCGAATCAGTGTGGCCGTACACGTCGATATAGGTCTGCTTATACTGCGACAGGATGTCGGCGACCTGGTCCAGCGTCTGGCGGAACTGCGGCTGCACCTGCGACGAGTTGTAGGCGAAGGTGATGCCCGAGGGCAGGTTCAGCAGCAGGTCGTCACCCTGGCGGACCACCTGCACGTCGGTGCCTGCGGTGCGCGCGCGAAGGTCGCGCTCCTGCTTGTCCATGTACGCGCCGATGCCCGCGCCAGCCAAGCCGCCGATGCCCGCACCCAGGATCTTTTCGGTGCGGTCGCGACGGCCACCGACCAGATCGCCCAGCAGATAGCCGCCGACCGCGCCGCCGATGCCGCCGATCGCGGCCTTGGACAGGCGCTGCTGGCCGGTTTCCGGGTCGGTGGTGCAGGCCGAGGTGGCGACCAGGGCCGACAGCGCGGCGGCGGTGAGGAGCTTGGCGGGAAGTCGCATCAATCTGATCCTTGTTAGTTTCTGACAGCGTCTCGTCCCCCGGAACGCTGCGTCGGAAGGCCTTGTTCCGTAGCCGAACTGAACGGAACATGACGACGGGAGTTGTCGAAGGCCCTTCCGCCCCGCTATGAGCACTTCACAACGATGGCACCGCTGCCCCCCTTCCCGTGGATCGACGTCCTCATCATCCTCGCGCTTGTCGCGTTGAACGGCGTCTTTGCCATGAGCGAGCTGGCGATCGTGTCGTCGCGCCGTGCTCGGCTGGAGGCGATGGCGCGTGGCGGACGAAAGGGCGCACAGGCGGCGCTGACGCTGGCCGCCGATCCGGGCAAGTTCCTGTCGACCGTCCAGATCGGCATCACCCTGACCGGCATCATCGCGGGTGCCTATTCGGGTGCCAGCCTGGGCACGCCGACCGCGGCAAGGCTGGAGGCGCTGGGCGTCGCACCCTCGACCGCCGCGACCCTCGGCTTCGCGCTGGTCATCGGCCTGACCACCTATGCCTCGCTGATCCTGGGCGAACTGGTGCCCAAGCAGTTCGCGCTGCGCAAGCCCGAGCCGATCGCGGCCTTTGTCGCGCTGCCCATGCGCTGGCTGGCGGTGGGCACGGCGCCGATCGTCTGGGTGCTCGATTCGACCAGCGGCGTGATCTTCAAGCTGCTGGGCCTGAACCGCGATAACGAGGATCAGGTGACCGCCGAGGAGCTCCACCTGATCGTGGCCGAGGCGTCCAAGTCGGGCGTGATCGAGGAGCATGAACGCTCGATCATCTCGGGCGTCGTCCGCCTGGCCGACCGGCCGGTGCGCGAGGTGATGACGCCGCGCACCGAGATCGACTGGCTCGACTGCACGCTGGACGACGAGGCGATCCGCGCCAAGCTGCTGGAGAGCCCGCGCACCCGCCTGCCGGTGGGCGAAGGCTCGATCGACGCGGTGGTCGGCGTGGTGCAGGCGCGCGACATCGCCATGGCGCTGTTCCGGGGCGAGCCGCTCGATCTCAAGCATCTGATGCGCAAGGCCCCCGTCGTGATCGACCGGATCGACGCGATGGACGTGCTGCTGGCGCTGCGCCAGGCCGAGGTGCCGATGGCGCTGATCCATGACGAATATGGCCATTTCGAAGGGATCGTGACCCCGTCGGACCTGCTGGCCGCGATCGCGGGCGAATTCGCCTCCGACGCCGATCCGGGCGACGCCCCTTCGGTGGTCGAGCGCGACGACGGATCGCTGCTGGTGGCGGGCACCATGGCGGCGGATGCGCTGGCCGACCGGCTGGGCATCGACCTGCCCGACGACCGCGATTACGCGACCGTGGCGGGCCTCGCGCTCGCCGTGTTCCGCCACCTGCCGGGGGAGGGCGAGAGCTTCGTCGAACAGGGCTGGCGCTTCGAGGTGGTGGACCTCGACGGACGGCGGATCGACAAGCTGCTGGTCAGCGAGGCTTGAGGGTCTTCGGCTTCGGGGGCGGCAGTGCCACGAAGTCGATCTGCTGAAAATCGGCCTGGTTGACGACGTAGATGACCCGAGCGGTACAGCGATAGGGAATGTCGGCCTCGCTGCCGATCGACACCGAAGTCCAGGTCCGACGGGCTTCCCGCAACGCCGTCGTCGCGGCGGCATCATCCTTGGGTAGCGTGAAGAGCTGATCCGAAATCTTTATCGTACAGATGTCGGGCGGCGCATACGCCATCGTAATCGGCAGAGATGCTTCGACTTTTTTGCCGGAGGGTGCGGCAGGTAAAGCCATCCCGGCCAACACCAAGGTTGCGGGTAGGGTGGCAGTCGACCAGAACATCATGATCGAAAGGCTATCAGCCGGTCAAACCAGCGGCAATGCGGATCAGTGCGGGGCATTATATTTGCCATTGTCGATGCATCGGAATGCTGACAGGCTGTGGTCATGCCGATGATCCTGCCTTTTCTGGTCGCCGCCCTGTCCGTTTCTGCCGTGCCGTGCGCAGATGGCGACTGGATATTGAAGACCGGGGATGCCGCCCTTTTCCAGTTCGGCGTCCATGCTTCGCCCAAGGGGTTGGAGGCGACATGGGATCGGCCGCAAGATTTTGACTTTGACAAGGAAAGCTTCACGAACGTCACCGGGCCGGTCATCCGCCGCACGGCGATCAAGGTGCAGCCGGTGAGCGACGATCTGGAACTGACTTTCGACGATCCCCGTCCCGGCGCGACCCCGGATATCTTTCGTCTGCACTGTCTGGCCGATGGGCATGTCTCGGCCATGTATCAGGGGGTCGGGTTCGAGCCCTTCCTTCTCGACCGTGCCGTACCGGGCAAGGGTATACTGGGGCCCTGGACGGCGAAGCGCGCCTATCAGCAAAAGGTGGAGTATTCGACCAACGCCGAGATGTCGGCGATCTTCAAGGCGGATCAGGACGATCGGCGGCAGCCGAATATCGACTGGTCGGTGGTCGGCCCTGCCGATGAGAAGCGAAAGGCGCGGACGCAGGAACTGCTCGATGCCGGAGCGTTGCACAGCGGCGATGATTTCTACCACGCTGCCTTCCTGTTCCAGCATGGCGACAAGCCGAACGATTATCTGATGGCGCATCTCTTGGCGCTGATCGCGGCGGCACGCGGCAAGGCCAAGGCGGTGTGGATCGCATCCGCGACGCTCGACCGTTATCTCCAGTCGATCGGCAAGCCCCAGGTGCTGGGCACGCAATACAGCATTCCGCGTGGCGGCCCAGCGACGCAGGAGCCCTATGATCTGACGCTGGTGTCGGACGCGCTGCGTCAGGCGCTGCGGGTGCCGCCGCTGGCCGAACAGGAGAAGCGGCGGGAGGCGCTCAGCGATCAGGCAAAGGCGCCAGTAGCGCCGCCGTCCAAACCCTGACGTCGGTTTACCCCGCCCAGCGGAACCGCACCAGCGCCATGACCAGCGCGAAGACATAAGGCATAGCCGAATCGGTCCAGCCGCACGAGGCGGAGCCCTCGGCGGCGGCGCAGGCTGCCGATCACGGCCATGGCCCCGCCCGCCAGGATCGGCGTCACAGCCAAATTTATCCGGCGCCATTGCGGGTCAGTGATCGGGGAATGGGGAAACAGCCAAAGGCTCAACCCGCCTGCGATCAGGCCCCACAGGGCAAAGCCGAATGTCGCGAGCAGCGGGTTCTTCGGCCTCTGGAATGTCTCGCCCAGGCTCTTGCTCAGGCCATGGACGCCGATCTCGGCGGCGGTTTCGATCAAAAGCTGGATCAGCAGCTCGCCGCCATATTGAATCAGGATTTCGAACAGAAATTCCATGCCGCCACGGCCCCGCCTTCAACAGGACGAGGCTAGAGCAAGATAACATGAGATGAACTCACCCCTCCCCTTCAGGGGAGGGGCCGGGGGTGGGGCGCTTCCGCAAGCGTGAGGTCTGTGGCGAGGCCCCACCCCAACCCCTCCCCCGAAGGGGAGGGGCTTGCCTCGATTCAATGCAATGTCATCACGATCTAAGGCGCAACGGCGGCCGGGCTCAAGCGGCGAGTTCGATATCCCCGGACGCCATCACCCGCGCGATCTGCGGCAGGATGTTCTCGATGGCAAAGGCGTGGAGTTCGGCGGAGCGTGATGCGCAGGCATCTTCGGCGATGACCACGTCATAGGACAGTTCCCAGGCCGAACGTGCCGTAGATTCGACGCCCATGTTCGTCGAGATGCCCGCGATCACCACGGTGCGCACGCCGCGCCTGCGCAATTGCAGGTCCAGGTCGGTGCCGGTGAATGCGCCCCAATGATGCTTCAGGACGACGATATCGTCCGGCTGGCGCAGGTCGGGCAAGAACTCGCTGAATTCGGGCGGCGTGCCTCCGGCGGGCAGGCTTGGGCGGTCGACATTCTGGCTGGGCATCGTCGCGGGCGTGAAACCGACATGGACGAGGACCACGGGCGCGCCCGCCGCGCGGAAACGGTCGGCGAGCGTCCTGGCGGTCGCCACCACCTCCTCACCCGAGCGGGGGCCGCCCGCATGGGGAACGATGCCCTTTTGCAGGTCGATGAGGATCAGGGCGGTGGTGCGGGGATCGAGCGACGGCATCATGCCTCAACCGGCGGACGCTCGGCGCGTTCCGTCAGAGCCTGCCGAACACCGCCTCAAATCCCACCCGGTCGCCCGCCGCCAGCAGCCGCGCCTGTTCCAGCCAGCGGTCGCGCGCCATGCGGCCCGAAAATGCCCCGAGCTGGGCGTCGAGCGCCTGGGCCTGCGCCTCGCTCAAGCCCGCCATGTCGCCGACCGTGGTGATGCCGTGCTGGGCCAGCGCCTGGGTCAGCTTGGGGCCCAGGCCCTTGAGCAGCGTGATCGGCTGATCCTCGGGCCGAGACGGTTCGGTGGGGGCGGTCGCGGCTTCGGCGGCCGGGCTGGCGGTCATCGGTGCAGCGGCGGCGACCGGCTCGTCGTTCAGCGGCTCGTCCGCGAAGACAGGCTCTTCGGGCGCGCTCGGCGTCGGCATGACCGGGGTCGCGACGGGCGCAGGGGCAGACGCAGGCGTCGGGGCCGGAGTCGGGGCGGGTGCAGGCGTAGGTGCGGGCGCCGGGCTCGCCTTGGGCTCGGTCAGCGAGGCTTCGCTGATCGGCTTGCGGTCGGGCTGGCGCACGGCCAGCCCGGCTTCCTGCGCATTTTCCTCCACCCGGCGGGCGGCCTCTTTGCGGCGGTGCTTCAGGCGCATGCCCACCACGATCATCGCGATCGCCGCCAGCGCGACGATGGCGAGCAGGACGAAATGAATGGTCGTGATCGCCGCCACGCCATCGGGAATGAGGCTGGTCGCCGGTGCTGCGGTCGTATCGTTCATGGTGTTACCCTATCCACCCATTGCCTCAAGGGCGAGCGTCGCCCCAATCGCTGGGATCAAGCCTCGGTTCCCGCTTCGCGCGCAACCTCGCGCCAGCCGATGTCGCGGCGGCAAAAGCCGCCGGGGAAGCGGATCGCATCGACCGCGCGGTAGGCGGCGGTTTGTGCCTCGCCCACCGTCGCGGCGCTGGCGGTCACGGCGAGCACGCGGCCGCCGCTGGCGACCAGTTGATCGCCGTCCATCTTCGTGCCCGCCTGGAACACCACCGCGCCGGTCGCCTCTGCCGCGTCGATCGCCTCGATCGCGCCGCCCGCCCTGGGCGTGCCGGGATAGCCCGCCGCCGCCATCACGACGGTCAGCGCGGGATCGTCCGAGAAGGCGGGCGCGGGCAGTTCGGCCAGTCGCCCCTCGGCCACTGCCAGCATCACCGCCAGCAGATCGCCCTGGAAGCGCAGCATCAGCACCTGGCACTCGGGATCGCCGAAGCGGGCGTTGTACTCGATCAGCTTCGGCCCCTGCTCGGTCAGCATCAGCCCGGCATAGAGCACGCCCGAAAAGGGCGTCCCCTCGGTGCGCAACGTGTCGACGGTCGGCCGCACGATCCGGTCGATCGCTTGTTGCTCCAGCTCGGGCGTCAGGACGCGCGCGGGGCTGTACGCGCCCATGCCGCCGGTGTTGGGGCCGGTATCGCCGTCGCCGACGCGCTTATGGTCCTGCGCCGAGCCGAAGGGGAGGAGCGCCTCGCCATCGGTCAGGACGAAGAGGCTGGCCTCCTCACCCTCCAGAAATTCCTCGATGACGACTTCGGCACCGGGGACCGAGAACAGGTCGGTGATCGCGCCCTCGGCCTCGGCCTTGGTGAAGGCGACGGTCACGCCCTTGCCCGCCGCCAGGCCATCGGCCTTGATGACGACCGGCAGGCCGAAGGTCGTCGCGAGCGCGGCCTGCGCCTCCGCCAGCGTGTTCACCCGGACATAACCGGCGGTCGGGATGTCGGCGCGGCGGCAGAGATCCTTGGTAAAGCCCTTCGAGCCTTCCAACTGCGCGGCGGCCTTGCTCGGCCCGAATACGGGGATGCCCTCGGCGCGGAGCGAATCGGCCAGGCCGTCGACCAGCGGTGCTTCGGGGCCGACCACCACCAGGCCCACGCCATGCTCCTGCACGAACGCTACCACGGCGGCGTGATCGGTCGCGTTCAGGGGCACGCAGGTCGCATGGCTGGCGATACCGGGGTTGCCGGGCGCGGCGTAGAGCGTATCTAACCCGTTCGACTGTGCCAGCTTCCACGCCAGCGCGTGTTCGCGGCCACCCGATCCCAGCAGCAGGACGTTCATGCCCGATCCTTATCCCTATGACGAAAGTGCGAGGCTGGTAGCCGAGGAGATCGCCGGCGACAACGCACTCGCATTGTCGGTCGGCGAACTCAGCCTGAAGTTGAAGCGGATGGTGGAGGGCGAATTCGGCCATGTCCGCCTGCGCGGCGAGATTTCCGGCTATAAGCGCGCGACCTCGGGCCATGTCTATATGAGCCTGAAGGACGAGAATGCGGTCATCGACGCGGTGATGTGGAAGGGCGCGGCCAACACGCTGCCCTTCCAGCCGCAGGACGGGGTGGAGGTGATCGCGACCGGCCGCCTGACCACCTTCCCCGGCCGTTCCAAATACCAGATCGTCGTCGAGCGGATGGAGTTGGCGGGCGCGGGCGCGCTGATGGCGCTGTTCGAGAAGCTGAAGGCAAAGCTGGCGGGCGAGGGGCTGTTCGCCCGCGAACGGAAAAAGCCGCTTCCCTTCATGCCGCCGGTCATCGGCGTCGTCACCTCGCCCACGGGGGCGGTCATCCGCGACATTCTCCACCGGCTGGAGGATCGCTGTCCGACCCATGTCATCGTCTGGCCGGTCAAGGTGCAGGGTACAGGCTCGGCGGACGAGGTTGCCGCCGCGATCCGGGGCTTCGATGCGATCCAGCCCGGCGGCCCGGTGCCGCGCCCCGACCTGGTGATCGTCGCGCGGGGCGGCGGTTCGATCGAGGATTTGTGGTCGTTCAACGAAGAAGCCGTCGTCCGCGCGGTCTCGGACTGCTCGATCCCGATCATCTCGGCGGTCGGGCATGAGACGGACACGACTTTGTGCGACTATGCTGCCGACCTGCGCGCGCCGACCCCCACGGCGGCGGCGGAGATTGCGGTGCCGGTGCTGGCCGATATCCGCCTGACCGTCGCCGCGCATGGTCAGCGCGCCGAACGCTGCGCGCGTCGCTATGTCGAGCGGGGCCGCGAGCGGCTGGAGGCGATGGCGCGGCTGCTTCCCAAGCGCGACCAGTTGCTGGGGCCGCAGCGCCAGCGGGCGGACGAGGCGGGCGCGCGGCTGGATCGCGGGCTGGAGCGGCGGGTGACGCTGGCGCGTGGTGGGTTGGACCGGGCGGGCGCGGCGCTGCGTCCTGCCATCCTGGAGCGGCAGGTGGAGCGGGGCCGCGACCGACTGGCTTCGACCTGGCGGCTGGTTCAGTCGCTCAACCCCGATCGTATCCTGGAGCGCGGCTATGCCCGGATCACCGCGCGGCCCGGCGGCGAGACGCTGTCTTCGGCCGAGGCGGCCAGGGCGGCCGACACGCTGACCCTGCGTTTCCGCGACGGCACGGTCGACGTCGCCGTCGATCAGGCCGGGGTTGAGCGCCCCGCCCCCAAAACCTATGAAAAGCCCAAGCGGGAGCCCAAGGTCGACCAGGCCCAGTCGAAACAGGTCGGGCCGGATCAGCCGACGCTCCTTTGACCCGAAAGTGACCCAGATGCTCATGTCGAACACCGATCGCCCCGCGAAGCTCCATTATATGGCCAATGGCTTTCGCGTCCTGTCGCCGGGCGATCATGTCGTCTGCGCGGTGACCGGACGGCGCATCGCGCTGGAAGACCTGAAGTACTGGAGCGCGGCGCGGCAGGAGGCCTATGCCGATGCCGAGGCGACCGCCAAGGTGCTCGGCCCGCAATGAGGGCTTGGGGCGGGGCATTCGCGTTGCTGCTGGCCGGATGCGTGGCACCGGCCGAGCCGATGGCGGCACCCGCTGCTACCCTGGCGCCGCGCCCCGCTTCGACCCCCGTCGCCATTGCCCTGACCCCGTTCCGCTGGACCGGACAGCTCAGCCAGGGCGGTCTGATCCGGGGGCAGGCGCCGACCGGCGCGGTGTCGGTGACGCTCGACGGCCAAGCCGTGTCGCTGGCCCCCGACGGCGCATTCCTCGCCGGGTTCGACCGTGACGCAGGACCATCGGCCGAATTGGTCGCCACACTGTCCGATGGGCGCCAGGTGCGCCAGCCATTGACCATCGCGCCGCGGGACTGGCGGATCGAGCGGCTGAACACGCTGCCCAAATATCCCGTCCCCGATCCCGAATTCCAGCGGCTTCGCCCCCCAGAACTGGCCCAGATCCGCGCCGCCCGCCTGGCAGTGACCGATGCCGAGGGCTGGCGCCAGACGCTGGCATGGCCGGTGACGGGGCGCATCTCGGGCCTGTTCGGGGCGCAGCGCATCTATCGCGGCGAGCCGGGCAGCTATCACTCAGGCACCGACGTCGCGGTCCCCACCGGCACGATCGTCCGCGCCCCCGCCGACGGCGTCGTGATCCTGGCGGCGCAGCAGCCCTTCACGCTGGAGGGGCATCTGCTGATGCTGGACCACGGCCAGGGATTGAACAGCGCCTTCCTCCACCTGTCGCGCATCGACGTCCGCCCCGGCGATCATGTCCGCCAGGGCCAGCCGATCGGCGCAGTCGGAGCCACCGGCCGCGCGACCGGCCCGCATCTCCACTGGAGCCTGCAATGGCGCGGGCGCAAGCTCGACCCGCTTTTGGTGACGGGGCCGATGCCGTGACCCGGTCAGGTCAGCGGATGCGCTTGACCAGCATCGAGCGTCCGCCCGCTATCGAAGCGCGATAGCCGCTGAGCGGCGCTTCCTTCAGGACGATCTTGTCGCCGGGGTCGGGGGGAAAGGTCAGTGCATCGATCGTCTGCCAGACAGAGCCATTGGCCAATTCTAGGTTCCACCGGCCATAGCTGTTGGCCGCCTTTACCGACGCGATCTTGGTATCGATCTGGCGAACCTGGGTGGTGTCGTCGTCCTTGCCACCACCGAACATATCGCTTGTCGACGTGGCAAGGCCGAACCGGGACTGTTTGCGGGCGATGACGGTCTTGCGGTCCATCACCATAAGTTCGCCGGATGCGCGCGAGGCCAGAATGGTTGCAGCGGCGCGGTCATAACAGGCCAAGCGCGCGCCATCCTGGGCGATGGCCTTGCACTGGGACAATTCATCGACTTGGCGGACGGCGACGCCATCCTGTGCACCGGCAGGGATGGCGGCCAGGATCGACATCGTTCCAGCAAATGCCATCAATCCGTTTCGCATGTTGATCAATTCCCGCCTGCTCGACCGGAGCCATCCGACACGGCCCGTTGGGCAAGATCGCGGCTTGCCTCGCGCTGACGGGCCCATTCCTCGCGTGTCATGCACAGCTTTTTGGCTTTCACGAACGACCCCGTCTCGACGATACGGCGACAAATCTGCTTGTCGGCTGTGGTCGGATCTACAGGGGGTTTTGCGGGCGTGGCTGCGGTCGAACTTTGCGCCGCCAATGCCAGAACTAGACCAAGCGTCATCGTGCATCTCCCGTTGCGAAGGACGTTCGGTACGCCCCCGCACGAAGATATCCGCCCGGAACACGACATAGGCAATATGCTTCTTTTATTACCTGATCGGCGATTTGGGCCCTGCTAACGGCCACTCACCACCCTCCTGTTGCACTTATGCTACAACGCAGCAAAAAGGTCATAATCTTTCAAAGAACGATTGTATAAGGTTTTGCCAGCCGGTTAGGCTGCCCCCAGCAGCAGGGTTAACCTGCGCTAATGATCGGCCCGGTCAAACGGGCGACAAAAGGGGTTAGATATGAAGCAGTTCATGCGAGGCCAGTTGCTGGCGTCCAGCTTGCTGGCCGGAAGTGCCATTTTCGGCGCTGTTCCCGCTTTCGCGCAGACGACGGATCAGGCTGGCAATGCGCCGGTCGCCGCGCCAACCGCCGCGCAGGAGCCCGGTGTCCAGACCAACGAGTCCACCAGCCCCACGACGCAGGGCGGTGACGTCGTCGTCACCGGGACTCTGATCCGCAATCCGAACATCATCGCGACCAGCCCGGTGACTGTCGTCAGCCAGGAGGAAATCCAGCTCCGCCAAGTCAACGTCGCGGAGCAGATCCTGCGCGAACTGCCGGGCGCGGTTCCCTCGATCGGTTCGCAGGTGAACAACGGTAACGGCGGTGCGTCCTTCGCCAACCTGCGCGGCCTTGGCACCAACCGCAACCTGATTCTGCTCGACGGCGCACGTATCGCGCCCGCAGGCCTGGGCGGCGCGACCGACCTCAACAACATTCCGCTGGCGCTGATCGAGCGCACCGACGTGCTGACCGGCGGTTCGTCGACCACCTACGGCGCGGACGCGGTTGC
The DNA here is from genome assembly GCF_056497825.1 of Sphingomonas sp. 77B. Classification (NCBI taxonomy): domain Bacteria; kingdom Pseudomonadati; phylum Pseudomonadota; class Alphaproteobacteria; order Sphingomonadales; family Sphingomonadaceae; genus Sphingomonas; species Sphingomonas sp. 77B. The sequence goes on along the minus strand of NZ_JBWMBY010000001.1, from coordinate 1,948,657 downwards.
AGGCGTCATCAACTTCATCACGCGCAGCGACTTTTCGGGCGTCGACGCTTCGCTGACCGACCAGATCACGGGCAAGGGCGACGGCCACAGCTATCGCGCCGAACTGACCGTTGGTGCCAACATGGATGACGGCCGCGGCAACGCGGTGCTGAGCCTCGGCTATCAGGAAACCGACCCTGTCTACCAGGGTGATCGCGATTTCGGCGTGCAGTCGATCGATTCCTACACCGGCGCGGCAGGCGGCTCGGGTACGACCGTCCCGGGTGTCTTCTCGACTGGCGCGGGTACGCGTCAGCTGAACAGCACCGGCACGGCCCTGGTTCCGATTTATTCGCGGTTCAACTTCAACCCGTACAACATCTATCAGACGCCGTTCCGCCGCTTCAACATCTTCGGTTCAACGAAGTATGAAGTGTCCGATCACCTGGAATTCTACAGCCAGGCGATGTTCTCGAAGAACACGGTTTCGACCATCATCGCGCCGTCGGGAACGTTCGGCAACACGCTGACCATTCCGATCAGCAACCCGTATCTCTCGGGTGGTGTACGCGACACCTTCTGTCTGAACGCCGTCGATGCCGATCCCAACACGGCAGGCCGTCAGGCGCCGACTCAGGCGCAGTGCAACAGCTATTACGGTGCCACCAGCACCACCGATCCGAATTATCGTACCTTTAATACCTCGGCATCGCGTCGCTTCGTGGAGGCCGGGCCGCGTATCAGCGAATACACGACCCAGTTGTTCAACATCCGCGCAGGTGTCCGCGGCGCACTGGTCGGCAACTTCAACTACGACGTGTTCGGCGCCTATGGCGAGAGCGAGAACGTTCAGCGCCAGTCGGGCAACGGCCTGCTGTCGCGCCTCCGTCAGGCGGCGCTTGCGACCAGCACCACGAACTGCATCAATACTGCTAATAACTGCGTTCCGATCAACCTGTTCGGCCCGGCTGGCAGCATCACCTCGGACCAGCTGGGCTTCCTGCTCGGCGTGAACACCAGCAGTTCGGTCCTGACGACGCTCGGCACCTTGCGCGGCGTCATCTCGGGTGACTTCGGCGTGTCGAGCCCGTTTGCTGAAACTCCGATCAGCATCGCGTTCGGTGGCGAGTATCGCAAATATACCGCCCGCACGACGTCGGATGCCGCCACCCAGACGCCTGGCGAAGTGCTCGGCAACGGTGCGGCGAGCCCGGATGCCAGCGGTCGTTACGACGTGAAGGAAGGGTTCGTCGAACTCAACGTCCCGGTCGTCGAGGACAAGCCCTTCTTCCGCAGTCTGAACCTCGAAGCGGGTGCCCGTTATTCGGACTATTCGCGCTCGGGCGGCAACTGGACCTGGAAGGTCGGCGGCAGCTGGGAGCCGGTGGCTTCGTTCAAGCTGCGCGCGCTGTACAACCGCGCGGTTCGCGCGCCCAATATCGGCGAGCTCTTCTCGCCGGTCGTGACCGGGCTCGACAACCTGGCGGTCGACCCTTGCGCCGGTGCGGCGCCGACCACCAACGCCAATCTGCGCGCGGTCTGCCTGGCGCAGGGCGCTCCGGCATCGACCATCGGCAACATCCTCAACGGTTCGTCGGGGCAGATCAACACCACGGGCGGCGGCAATCCCAATCTGGGCGTCGAAAAGGCTAGCACCTTCACGGTCGGGGCGGTGATCCAGCCGACCTTCCTGTCGGGTTTCTCGCTGACGGTCGACTATTACAACATCAAGGTCGACAATGCGATCGGCGCGCCGACCGTAGGTGACGTGATCAACGGCTGCTTCGGCAATCTGACTGCGGCGAGCGCGACCAGCGCGGCCTGCACGGGCATCCGTCGTAACCCGCTGACCGGCGGCCTCGACGGTAGCGCGGCGGATACGCTCGGCCTGCCGGTGCCGCTGGCCAATATCGGGCAGTTGCTGACCGACGGTATCGATCTGGCGGCGAACTATCGCCACAATCTGGGCTTCGGCAAGCTGACCCTGAATTTCATTGGCAACTGGACCAGCCGTTCGAAGTATCAGGCGACGCCGACCTCGATCTACCGCGAATGCACCAGCTATTATTCGGTGAACTGCGGCTCGATCCAGCCGGAGTTCTCGTTCAATCAGCGCACCACGTTGACCATCGACAAGGTCGATCTGTCGGTCCTGTGGCGTTACCTGGCCCCTGCCAAGTATGAGCCTCTGGCGCTGGCTGACGATATCGCGTCGGGCGGCGGCCCTGTGGCTGCTTACCAGCGGATCAAGGCCTATCACTATTTCGACCTGACCACGCGCTTCCAGGCAACCGATCGTTTCTCGCTGCTGTTCGCAGTGCGTAACGTGTTCGATCGCAAGCCGCCGTTCGTGGGCTCGTCGATCGGTTCGACCAGCTTCAACAGCGGCAACACCTATCCGTCGACCTACGATCCGCTGGGTCGTCTGTTCTCGGTCACGGCGCGCGTTACGTTCTGATTTTATAACAGGACTGCCTCAGGAGGGCGGTGGCTTCGGCCACTGCCCTTTTTTTGTGCGTCGCTGAGAGCACGCGATCCTCGTGTTTCGGCTGCATGAGGCAGCGGACAAACCCTTCCCACCACCCGATTTCGATCTGGCTTTGCTGTTTCAATTTTCTTCCAAACTTATGTCAAAAATATTGTCGCAAAATGTATCAATGGCGCCGTATCCGACACGTCCTGCAATCGATATCATGGCATTGCGTAAGGGTGCATGTCGTATCCGTCATGATGTAACGCGTGGTTACCTGTTGCATTTTTCCCATCTTTACAACGGCACTGCTCCGTACCAATCAAGCAACATTCGGTTACGGAATGGAAATTCCGTTTCATGAAGTTGGGTAGACTGGCGAGCCGAAATCGGACGCCGGATGAGAAAAGGGGTGTAGACCATGACCTATTCGTGGATGGGGCCGCGCAAGTTGAGCCTGTTGGCCACCGTTGCGCCGCTGTCGATGCTGTTGAGCGCGCCCGCGCTGGCGCAGAGTGTGCCTGCCGCCAATCAGAATGCCGAAGCCAATGCCCAGGTGGCGCAGGGCGCCGAACAGGCGGATGCGGGCACCGGGGGTGATATCGTCGTCACCGGCTCGATCATTCGCGGTGCCGATACCGGCGTTTCGCCAGTCTCGACGATCACCGCCGAAAATCTCGACGCGCGCGGCATCAACACGGTGCAGGCGGGCATTCAGGCGCTGGCATCGAATAACGGCCCGGCGCTGACCAACTCGTTCACCGCCAATGGCGCCTTTGCCAGCGGCGCCTCGTCTGTGTCGCTACGCGGCCTGTCGACCAACTCGACGCTGGTGTTGTTCGACGGCCTGCGCGCCGCCTATTACCCGCTGTCGGATGACGGCACGCGTAACTTCGTCGACCTGAACACCATCCCCGACGACATCGTCGACCGCGTCGAAGTGCTGCGCGACGGCGCCTCGTCGAGCTATGGCGCGGACGCGATCGCCGGTGTGGTCAACATCATCACCAAGCGTTCGGTCAAGGGTGTGATGGGCCGCGCCGAGGCAGGCATCTCGCAGCGCGGCTACAATGCCAATCAGCGCGTCTCGCTGACCGCGGGCACCGGCGACCTCGATGAGCAGGGCTACAACGCCTATGTCAGCGGCTTCTATTATCGCTCGGAAGGCGTCCGCGCGAGCCAGCTGCCCGCGCCCTACAACACCAGCGACGAGCGCGGCATTTGCTCCAACCGCACCGGCAGCCTGGTCTGCGGCCCAAACAACATCGCCAACGGCCTGGATGCGAACAACCAGTATACCAACGGCTTCGCGATCAACACGCCGAACTTCTATGTGCGGCCTGCCGATGCGACCAACACGACCGCGCTCGGCCGCTATCAGCTGCTGAACCCGGCGGCGGGCTGCCTCACCGGCAATCCGTACAATCCGACCGCGGCCGAACTGGCGCTGCCCGCCAACGCCACTGCACCGGGCACCGTCTGCCAGGTCGACAGCCAGCGCCTGTACGGCAACATTACGCCGGACATCGAACGTGTCGGCGGTTCGGCGCGCTTCACCGCCAAGATCGGTGACACGTCGGAAGCCTATCTGCAGGTCAACTTCCAGCAGGCAACGACCAGCTATACCGGCACCCCGACGGTGATCCGCGCCAATGCGCCCGCCGGTATCCTGTTCCCGCAATATTCGACGTCGCAGAATCCGACCTCGGCGATCGACCCGAATTCGGCGATCTTGGCGCTGCCGGTCTATGTCTGCCCGCGCTCGACGGTCGGCGCCTGCAACGCGACCAACGGCACTCTGAACCCGAACAACCCATTCGCCGCCGCAGGGCAGGTCGCCCGTCTGGTCGGCACGCTACCCAACAGTTTCGAATCGACCCAGACCCGCAGCCGCGTCTATCGCGCCGCCTTCGGGATCAACGGCACGATCCTGAACGATGTCGACTACCGTTTCGACGCGACCGCGATGCACACCGATCTGCGCCTCGAGCAGAACGGCTATGTCTACATCCAGCACCTGCTCGATGTGATCAAGGACGGTAGCTACAACTTCGTCAACCCGGGTCTCAACAGCCAGGCGACGCTGAACTATCTGACGCCGACCAACATCACCAACGACAGCTCGGACCTGCTCCAGGCCCAGTTCACGCTGGGCAAAGCGATCATGGCGCTGCCGGGTGGCGATCTGCGCGTCGCGGTCGGCGGCTCGATCTTCTACGAAGCGATCGATGCGCCCAGCGCCAATTCGGACGAGAATGGCCCGACTCAGCGTTATTTCCGCCTGAACGCGTTCGGTACCAAGGGTAACCGTACCGTCTCGTCGGCCTTTTACGAGGTCAACGCGCCGGTGGTGGATCAGCTGACGCTGAACGCCTCGGGCCGCTATGACCATTATTCGAGCGGTCAGAGCGCCTTCTCGCCGAAGTTCGGTGCGATCTTCAAGCCAATCCGCCAGGTGACGCTACGTGGCACCTATTCGCGCGGCTTCCGCATCCCGTCCTTCGGTGAGGCGAACGCGCTGCCCACCACGGGTTACGTGACCCAGTCGTTGAGCAGCATTCCCGATGCCTTCCTGCGCCAGTACAGCATCAATCCGGGCGCGGGTCAGATCTGTTCGCAGAAGACGCCGACCAACTGTTCGGGCTATATCTCCAACTACTCGATCGGCCAGACGACGCTGGCATCGCAGGATCTGGCGCCTGAAAAGTCGCGCAGCTTCACCGCCGGTATCAAGGTCGATCCGGTGCGCGGCCTGTCGCTGACCGTCGACTATTATAACATCCGCAAGACCGGGGCGATCACCACGCCCGATCTGTCGCCTGCGATTGCAGCCTATTATGCGGGCACCGCGATCCCCGGCGGCTTCACGGTCATCCCGGATGCGGTCGACGTGAACAACCCGAACGCCACGCCGAAGATCGCCTTCGTCCGTTCGCAGCTGATCAATGCCCAGACGATCAAGTCCGAAGGTATCGATTTCGGTATCAACGGCTTCTACGATTTCGGTTCGTTCCGCTGGAACACCAACCTGAACGCCAGCCTGATCCTGGAGCTGAGCACGACGGTGGACGGTAAGCGCCAGACCTATGTAGACACGCTGGGCAACTTCAACCTGACGGCCGGTTCGGGCACGTTCGAGTGGAAGGGCAACTGGGTCAATACCTTCGACTTTGGCGACTTCGCGCTGACGGGTACGGTCAACTACACCTCGGGCTATGACCTGTCGGCCATGGACCAGGGCGACGCGTACAAGGATTGCGGCCAGGCTCCGGCTTATTTCGGCTGCCGCGTGAAGAGCTACATTACCGCAGATGCGAACGCGTCGTTCAAGGTCAACGACAAGTTCACATTCTACGTGAACGTACTCAACGTCTTCAACCGCCTGCCCCCGGTCGATCCGGTCACCTATGGCGCGTATCTGTACAACGCGGTGCAGGGTGGCGACGGCATCTTCGGCCGCCAGTTCCGCGCTGGCGCAAAGTTCAACTTCTAACCCCAGGGTTCGCTTCGGCGGATCCCCCTTGCAGGGGCGGTTCCTTCGGGAGCCGCCCCTTTTTCTTTGGTGGTGACCCGCGCCGCGCCCTACCGCCGTTACGCGATCACCGGCTGGTTGCGGCGCGGGCCGGTTCCGGCCTGAGCGTGCGAGGTCGGGATGGTTTCCCGGCCTCGCACAGGGTCAGGCCACCGACAACGCCAGCTTCCCGTCGCCTTCGTCGACGGTGACGGTCGCGCCGTCCTTCACATTCCCGCGCAGGATTTCCTCGGCCAGCGGGTCCTGGAGGTGGCGTTGCACCGCGCGGCGCAGGGGCCTTGCGCCGTAGACGGGGTCATAGCCCACCCGGCCCAGCCATTCGCGGGCGGCGTCGGTCAGGTGCAGCGCGATCTTGCGATCGGCCAGCAGCTTGGCGACGCGGCCGACCTGGATGTCGACGATCGGGCCCATGTGGCTCTGGCCCAGCCGGTGGAACAGGATGATCTCGTCCAGCCGGTTGAGGAATTCGGGGCGGAAATGGCCGCGCACGATTTCCATCACCTGCGGCTCGACGCTCTCTACGCTCTGCCCATCCTCGACATTCGCCAGATACTGGCTGCCCAGGTTCGAGGTCAGGATGATGAGCGTGTTCGAGAAGTCGACCGTGCGCCCCTGGCCATCGGTCAGGCGACCATCGTCCAGCACCTGGAGCAGCACGTTGAACACGTCGCCATGTGCCTTTTCCACCTCGTCGAACAGCACGACCTGATAGGGGCGCCTGCGCACTGCCTCGGTCAGCACGCCGCCTTCCTCATAGCCGACATAGCCGGGAGGGGCGCCGATCAGCCGGGCGACGCTATGCTTCTCCATGAATTCGCTCATGTCGAGGCGCACCATCGCGGATGCGTCGTCGAACAGGAATTCGGCCAGCGCCTTGGTCAGCTCGGTCTTGCCGACGCCCGTGGGGCCGAGGAATAGGAAGCTGCCCAGCGGCCGGTTGGGGTCCTGTAGCCCGGCGCGCGCGCGGCGGACGGCGGTGGAGACGGCGCGAACCGCATCCTCCTGTCCGATGACGCGCTTGCCGATCACCTCCTCCATGCGCAGCAGCTTCTCGCGCTCGCCCTGCATCATCCGGTCGACCGGCACGCCGGTCCAGCGGCTGACCACGCCCGCAATATCGTCGGCGGTCACTTCCTCGCGCAGCATCGCACCCTCGGTCGCGGACTGCGCCTCGGCAAGCTGCTTCTCCAGCTGCGGGATGCGGCCATAGGAGAGTTCACCGGCTTTCGCGAGGTCGCCCGAACGCTGCGCCTGGTCGAGTTCGATCCGCGCCTGGTCGAGCTGTTCCTTCAACTTCGCCTCGCCCGCGATCTTGTCCTTCTCGGCCTGCCAGCGCTGGGTCAGCGCGTGCGACTGTTCCTCCAGATTGGCGAGTTCCTCCTCCAGATGGCCGAGCCGGTCGATGCTGGCGGCGTCACTCTCGCGGCGCAGCCCTTCTCGCTCGATCTTCAGGCGCAGGATGCGGCGGTCGAGCGTCTCGATCTCCTCGGGCTTGGACTCCACCTCCATGCGGATGCGGCTGGCGGCCTCGTCCATCAGGTCGATCGCCTTGTCGGGGAGGAAGCGGTCGGTGATGTAGCGGTTCGACAGCGTCGCCGCCGCCACCAGCGCACCGTCGGTGATACGGACGCCGTGATGGAGTTCGTACTTCTCCTTCAGGCCGCGCAGGATCGAGATGGTGTCCTCGACCGTGGGCTCGCCGACAAAGACGGGCTGGAACCGCCGCTGGAGCGCGGGGTCCTTCTCGACATATTTGCGGTACTCGTCGAGCGTGGTCGCGCCGACGCAGTGCAGCTCACCGCGCGCCAGAGCGGGCTTTAGCAGGTTGGAGGCGTCCATCGCCCCGTCGCCCTTGCCCGCCCCGATCAGCGTGTGCATCTCGTCGATGAACAGGATGATGTCGCCCTCGGCGGCCTTCACCTCGTCGAGCACGCCCTTCAGTCGCTCCTCGAACTCGCCGCGATATTTCGCGCCTGCGATCAGCGCGCCCATGTCGAGCGCCATCAGCTTGCGGTCCTTCAGCGTATCCGGCACGTCGCCATTGGCGATGCGCAGCGCGAGGCCTTCGGCGATCGCGGTCTTGCCGACGCCGGGTTCGCCGATCAGCGCGGGGTTGTTCTTGGTCCGGCGCGCCAGGATCTGGATGGTGCGGCGGATTTCCTCGTCGCGGCCGATGACGGGGTCGAGCTTGCCGTCGCGTGCCACCTGGGTCAGGTCGCGGGCGAACTTCTTGAGCGCGTCGTAACGGTCCTCCGCCCCCGCCGTGTCGGCGGTGCGGCCCTGGCGCAGCTGTTCGATCGCGCCGTTCAGGCTCTGCGGATTGACGCCGCCCGCCGCCAGTGCCTTGCCCGCCGCATTGGTCGAGGCCAGCGCGAGCGCCAGCAGCAGTCGCTCGACGGTGACGAAGCTGTCGCCCGCCTTTTGTGCGACCTGTTCGGCCTGGTCGAGCACGCGGACCAGATCATTGTCGAGGCCGGGCGAGCTTTGCGCGCCCGAGCCGGAGACCGCCGGGATTTTGGCCAGTGCCGCGTCGGTCTCGCGCTCGACGCGCTTGGCGTCGCCGCCCGCCGCCTGGATCAGGCCGGACGCCATGCCCTGATCGTCCTCGATCAAGGCCTTCAGGAGATGTTCGGGGGCAATACGCTGATGGCTGTTGCGGATCGCCACGGTTTGCGCGGCTTGCAGAAAGCCTTTCGCACGGTCGGTGAATTTTTCGAGGTTCATCTGGGGTTCCTGTCGCTTTCCAGGTCAGATGGTGTTGCAATTTAGCAACACAAGGGGTGGGCGGAGTTTCCGTTGCGAACAACATGGGAAGGCCGTTTCGATTGCGAAAGGGTGCCGTCACGAACGCCAAAAATTCCGTCAAAACGGCGGATTGCGGTCCCCGGCGCGCCCGCTATGCTCGTACCATACACCGAGTGGGGAGACTCAAAGCAATGCGTATCAAATCCGTGGCGCTGACCGGCGCCGCCGCCCTTGCGTTCGTCGTGCCGGGGCAGGCCGTGCTGGCCCAGGCGGCGGCGAAGGCCGTCCCGACCACCAAGGCCGCACCCGTCGCCTCGTTGGTGAAGGCGGTCGACATCCCCTATCAGACCTTCACTCTGAAGAACGGCCTTCGCGTCGTCGTCCACACCGACCGCAAGGCGCCCGTCGTCGCGGTCAGCGTCTGGTATGACGTCGGATCGAAGCATGAGCCCAAAGGCAAGACGGGCTTTGCGCACCTCTTCGAGCATCTGATGTTCAACGGATCGGAAAATGCGCCGGGCGACTTCTTCGCACCGCTCAAGTCGGTAGGCGCGACCGACTATAACGGCACCACCTATTTCGACCGGACCAATTATTTCGAGACGGTGCCGACCGCCGCGCTCGACCGCGCATTGTTCCTGGAATCGGATCGCATGGGCTATCTGCTCGGCGCGGTGACGCAAAGCGTGCTCGACGAGCAGCGCGGCGTCGTCCAGAACGAGAAGCGCCAGGGAGACAACCAGCCCTACGGCCTGACCCAGTACAAGGTCCTGAGCGGCCTGTTCCCCGAGGGGCATCCCTACGCCCACTCCACCATCGGTTCGATGGCCGACCTCGACCAGGCCTCGCTGGGGACGGTGAAGGACTGGTTCCGGGAGCATTACGGCCCGAACAACGCCGTGCTGGTGCTGGCCGGTGACATCGACGTCGCCACCGCCAAGCCACTGGTCGAGAAGTATTTCGGCGCGATCAAGCCGGGTCCCAAGAGCGTCCTGCCGACCGTCACCATCCCGACGCTGCCCGCGCCCGTCAACGAGGTGATGAAGGACCGCGTCGCCGCCGTCATGATCAGCCGCAACTGGGCGGTGCCGGGGCTGAACGATCCCGAAACCGCCTCGCTGGTCGTGGCCGGTTCGATCCTGGGCGGGCTCGCCTCGTCGCGGCTCGACAATATCCTGGTGAAGCAGGAAAAGCTGGCGGTGCAGGTGTCGGCGAGCGACCGGCCCTTCGCACAGGTCGGCATGTTCAACATGATGGCGATCGTGCGTCCCGGCGTCGACCCGGCGCTGGTCAACAAGCGGATGGACGAAATCCTCGCCGACTTCCTGAAGAACGGCCCGACCGCCGACGAGGTGCAGCGTGCCGTGACCCGCTTCGTCTCGGGCCGTGTCCAGGGGCTGGAATCGGTCGGCGGCTTCGGCGGCAAGGCGGTCGCGCTGGCCGAGGGGGCGCTCTATTCCAACGATCCCGGCAAATATAAGAAGCAGCTGGAAGGGATCGCCGCGCAGACGCCCGCCACCGTCAAGGCGGCGGCGGACAAGTGGCTGTCGCGCCCGGCCTATACGCTGACCGTCGTGCCGGGGGCGCGCGATGCCTATGAAGAGGCCAAGGTGCCGCCGCGCGCCGATGTGCCAGCCGCGCCCGAACAGGCGCCCAAGGGCACGCGCGGGGCCCTGCCCGATGTCGGACAGGTCAAGCCGCTGAGCTTCCCCGCCGTCCAGCGCAGCCGCCTGGCCAATGGTATCGAGCTGATCTACGCGCAGCGTACCGCCGTGCCGGTCACGCAGATCGCGACCTCGTTCGATGCCGGTATTGCCGCCGACGTCCCCGGCAAGCTGGGCACGCAGCGCATGGTCCAGTCGATGCTCGACGAGGGCACGACCCATCGCAACACCATCGCCATCGCCGAGGAGCAGGAGCGGCTGGGCGCGACGATCGGGTCGAGCGCGTCGAACGACCGCACCGTCGTCGGCCTGGACGTGCCCAGCATCAACCTGGCCCCCGCGCTCGACCTCTATGCCGATATCCTGCGCAACCCGGCCTTCCCCGATCCCGAACTGGCGCGGGTGAAGGCGCAGACGCTGGCGGGCATCAAGCAGGAACTGACGAGCCCGCAGGGGCTGGCGGGCCGCGTCCTGCCGCCGCTCGTCTATGGGCCGACCAGCCCCTATGCCAAGGCGCAAGGGGCGGGTGATCCGGCGGCGGTCGCGGCGATGACCCGCGAGCAGCTCGTCGCGTTCCAGCAGGCATGGCTGCGGCCCGACAAGGCGAAGATCTTCGTCACCTCGGATCGTCCGCTGGCAGAGGTGAAGGCCGCGCTCGACCGGGTGTTCGGCGACTGGAAGGGCAGCGGCGCTGCGGGCGTGAAGAACTTCACCGCGGGCCAGCCTTCGGCGCCGAAGATCGTGCTGGTCAACCGGCCGGACAGCCCCCAGTCGATGATCCTGGCGGGCGCCCCGACGCCGCTGAAGGGCACCGACGACCTGTTGCTGGTCAACACCGCCAACGACGCGCTGGGCGGCAGCTTCCTCAGCCGGATCAACACCGACATCCGCGAGAACAAGCACTGGTCCTACGGCGTCAATGGTCGTTTCCAGGTGTCGGAATTCGCCGCACCCTATGTCATGTCGGCGCCCGTCCAGGCGGACAAGACCGGGCCGTCGATCGACGCGCTGCGGGCGGACGTGACCGAATTCCTGACCACCAAGCCGATGGACCAGACCGAGTTCGACCGGGCGATCACCGGCGCGATCCGATCGCTGTCGGGCAATTTCGAAACCTCGAGTGCGGTCTTGTCGGCGATGCAGACCAACGACCTGCTGCATCGTCCCGACAATTACTATGCGACGATCACCCGGCGTTATCAGGCGATGACGCTGCCCGAGCTGAACAAGTCGATCGAGGGGGCGTTGAACCCCAAGAGCTTCGTCTGGGTGGTGGTCGGCGATGCCAAGACGGTCAAGCCGCAGCTCGACACGCTGGGCCTGCCCGTCGAGGTCATCGAACCGTCGGCGGTCGTCGCACCCGCTCCGGCGGCGCAATAAGGGAGAGTATCAATGGCCGATATCGACGGGACCTGGAACTGCATCGTGAAGTCGCCGCTGGGCGATCAGGAGATGACGCTGACGGTCACGACCGAGGGCGATCGCTTCACCGGCTCGGGCGGCGGCCAGATGGGCGCGATGGACATCGAGGGCGACGTGTCCGGCAACACGATCAGCTGGAAGATGTCGATTAGCTCGCCGATGCCGATGACGCTGGACTGCGAAGCGACCGCCGATGGCGACACGCTGACGGGATCGGTCGGCGCGGGCGCGTTCGGCAGCTTCCCGCTGTCGGGCACCCGCGCGGGGTGACATCCGCGTCCTGAGTTGGGGAAGGGCGGTGCGTCGGAGGACGGGCCGCCCTTTTCTTTGGGGGGCGTGGGCTTCGACTTTGACGCATTGCGCTGAAGTCGAAGCCCACGCCGAAACGCCAACCACATAACCAGTTCAATTCCCGCCAAATCCCGTTACGCTGCCCCCCGAAACCAGAAAAAGGGGACAGGCATGATAGACCGGCGGCATTTCCTGGGCGGCTCGGCCGCACTCGCCGTGGTGGCGGGCAGCGAGGGCGTCGTCGCCCAGAACACCGCGTCCACCCGGCTGACCGCCTTGTTCGATACGCTGGTCCAGGAACAGCTGCGCCGCAGCCCGGAAGGTGCGACCAGTCTCGGCCTCGATACCGGCGCCAATGCCGATCTGCGCAGCCAGCTCTCCGACCAGTCGCCTGCGGGACTCGCGGCGGCGAAAGCCGCGACCAAAGCCGATCTTAGCCGGTTGCAGGCGATCGATCCCGCCACCCTGTTGCCCGAGGAGCGGATCGACCTCGAATCGATCCTCTACACCCGCCGTTCCGCGCAAGCCGTGCAGGCGTTCGACTTCGGCGGCTATTCCTATGGCCCCAGCCCCTATGTCGTGTCGCAGCTGTCGGGGGCGTATCAGTCGGTCCCCGACTTTCTCGATACCAAGCACAAGATCGCGAGCGCGGGGGACGCCGATGCGTATCTGATGCGGATGCGCGCCTTTGCCCGCCAGATCGACGCGCAGACCGACCGGATGCGCCATGATGCGGGGCAGGGCGTGGTGCCGCCCGACTTCATCCTCGACCTGGCGCTCGAACAGATGGGCAAGACGCGCGAGCCAGCCGACCAGGCGCTGGTCGTCCAGTCGCTGGCGCGCCGGACGGCGGACAAGGGGCTGGGCGAGCGCTATGCGGCGCAGGCCGCCAAGCTCTACGACGCCGAGATACTGCCCGCGCTCGACCGCCAGATCGCTTATGCCAGGGGCTTGCGGGCCAAGGCGACGCATGACGCGGGCGTCTGGAAACTGCGCGAGGGGGCGGCCTATTACCCGGTCGCGCTGAAGGCCAATACGACGACCAGCTTCTCGCCCGACGAGGTGCACCGATTCGGCCGCGATCAGGCGGCGATGCTGTCTGCGCGGCTCGACGCGCTGCTGAAGAAGCAGGGCTATACCAAGGGCACGGTGGGTGAGCGCATGGCCGCGCTCTACAAGAACCCGGATCAGCTCTATCCCAACACCGATGAGGGCAAGCGCGCCGCCATCGCCTATTGCAACGCCCGGCTCGATGCGATCCGCACCCGCCTGCCGCAGGTGTTCGAGCGTATTCCGCCCTATGGCTTCGAGGTGCGGCGCGTACCGCCGCAGACCGAGGCGGGGGCCGCGGCGGCCTTTGCACAAGGACCCGCGATCGACGGTTCGCGGCCAGGCCTGGTCTATTTCAACCTGAAGGACAGCGCCGACTGGCCCAAATTCTGTCTGGCGACGACCGTTTATCACGAAGGCCTGCCGGGGCATCAGATGGAGGGCGGCCTCGCGCTGTCCAACACCCGCCTGCCGCTGATCCGCAAGATCAACGGCTTTTCGGGCTATGGCGAGGGCTGGGCGCTGTACGCCGAGCAGCTGGCGGACGAGATCGGCATGTATGACGACGATCCGCTGGGGCAGCTCGGCTATCTGAAATTCCTGCTGTTCCGCGCCAATCGCTGCGTCGTCGATACGGGGCTCCACCATCTGCGCTGGACCCGCGAACAGGCGATCCGCCACTTTGTCGAAGCCGAGGGCGAGGCGGAGGGCTTCGCCACGCGCGAGGTGGAACGCTACTGCGTCAATCCGGGCCAGGCGGCGAGCTACAAGCTGGGCCATTCGGTGTTCGTCGACATTCGCGACCTGGCGAAGAAACAAAAGCGCGCGGCGTTCGACCTGAAGGCGTTCCACACCGCCGTCCTGCGCCACGGCCGCGTGCCGCTCGACGTGCTGCGCCGGATCGGGGAGGAGTGGGCGCGGGCTTGACCTGAATCGCCATGGCGGTGATCTTCCTTCGCGGGAGAACATCGCGATGCAGGGCAACCTTCGGGTCCGGCAGGACAGGGGACGGCGGCGTACGGCGATCGCCGCGACGGCGGGGGTGCATGCCGCGATTCTTGCCCTGCTGCTCTGGGGCGCACCGCATCCCGTGGCCAACGAGGCGGAGCGACCGGCGCTGACGCTGTTCGACCTGCCTCGCCCGCCCGAACCGTTGCCTGCTCCGCCGCCGTCGATCGCGCCCGAGCCGGTTCGGCGCGAGAGCCGCGTTATCCGCCCGACCGAAGGGGGCGGATCGCCCCGATCGATGCGGGCACCGGCCGCCGAACAGGCGGCTCCCGCCGCCGCGACTCCGATGCGGTTCGACCGGGTCAATCTTCCCGCACCGACCGCGGAGATCAGCGCTGATCTGCCGCTGCGCGTCGGTACGGCGGCGTCGGACGGTCGGGGCGTCGGCATCGCCAGCGGACGTGGCACCGGCGGCGAGGGGCAGGGGACGGGCAATGGTCGCGGTGACGGTGATGGACCGGGCGAGGGCGGGCGCCGCATCATGCTGGCCGAATGGATCGAAAAGCCACCCCAGGAGATGATCGACGAGGCCTTTCCCCGCATGGCGCGCGCCAACGGACTCAGTGGCATCGCGGTGCTGATCTGCTTCGTCCCGACGCCTGGTGAACCCAAGAGCTGTTCGATCGCGGCCGAGCGGCCCCGGGGACGGGGCTTCGGTCCAGCGGCGTTGGGTCTCTACCGCAAATTCCGCATTCGCCCGGTCATGAAGGGGGATGACGTCTATCAGGCACGCGTGCTGGTGCCCGTGACCTTTACCCTCAAGAAATAGACGTCGCTCAGCGCACCACCCGCGTGATATGCCCCATCTTGCGCCCCGGCCGCGATTCGCCCTTGCCGTAGAGGTGCAGGTGCGTACCCCTCTCGGTCAGCGCACCTTCCCAGGCGTCGTCGCCGATCAGGTTTTCCATCTCCACCCGCGTGCCGGTCAGCGTCGTGTCGCCCAGCGGCAGGCCGCAGATCGCGCGGATATGGTTTTCGAATTGCGAGGTCTCGGCGCCTTCGATCGTCCAGTGGCCCGAATTGTGGACGCGCGGGGCCATCTCGTTGAACACGGGGCCGTTGTCGGTTGCGAAGAACTCGCAGGCGAGTACGCCGACATAGCCCAGCTCCTCGGCGATGCGGATGGCGAGGGCGGTCGCCTCGTCGGCCTGGGCCGCGATCTCGGGCGGCGCCGGGAGCGTCGAGGTGCGCAGGATCGCGTCGCGGTGGACATTGTGCGGCGGGTCGTAGCGCACGGTCTTCCCGTCTTCCCCACGCGCGATCAGGATCGAGAATTCGTGGCTGAAATGGATGAACCCCTCCAGCACCGCCGGGCCCCCGATCGCCTCGAAGGCGGCGGGCGCCTCGGCCACGTCGCGGATCAGCACCTGGCCCTTGCCGTCATAGCCGAAGCGCGTGGTCTTCAGGATGGCGGGGCAGCCGATCCGCTCCAGCGCGGCGGTCAGGTCGGCGGCGCAGTTCACCTCGGCCCAGGGGGCGGGGCGGCCGCCGACCTTTTCGACGAAGCTCTTCTCGGCGATCCGGTCCTGCGCGACGCGGAGCGCGGCAGGCGAGGGATGGACGGGCAACCGCTCGGCCAGCCATTCGACCGGCGTGACGTCGACATTCTCGAACTCGTAGGTCACGACGTCGCAGGCGGCGACGAAATCGGCCAGCACGACCTTGTTGTGATAGTCGGCACGGGTCAGCGAGGACGCGGTCTGCGCCGCGACGCTTTCCTCATCGGGGGCCAGCACATGGGTGCGATAGCCGAGCTGCGCGGCGGCCACCGCCAGCATCCGGCCCAGCTGGCCGCCGCCCAAAATCCCGATCGTCGCGCCCGGCTTCAACATCTGGCTTTACCCTTGTGGATCGTTGGCGACGCTGTCGGTCTGGCGCTGGCGCCACGCCTTCAGTCGCTCGGCGAGGTCTTCGTCTGACAGCGACAGGATCGAGGCGGCGAGCAGGCCTGCGTTGATCGCGCCCGCCTTGCCGATGGCCAGTGTGCCGACGGGGATGCCGCCGGGCATCTGGACGATCGAGAGCAGGCTATCCATGCCTTTCAGCGCCTTGGATTCGACCGGCACCCCCAGCACGGGCAGATGGGTCATCGAGGCCGCCATGCCCGGCAGATGCGCGGCACCGCCCGCACCCGCGATGATGACCTTGATCCCGCGATCGGCGGCGGTGGTCGCATAGTCGTACAGCCGCTGCGGCGTGCGATGCGCGGAGACGACGCGGGTTTCGTGGGTCACGCCCAGCGCCTCGAGCGTCTCGGCGGCGTGCCGCATGGTTTCCCAGTCCGAAGTGGACCCCATGATGATCCCGACCGACATCATATCCGCTGTTCCGCCTTAGCCCCTGTGGCCCCGGTGCCGGGGGAAGCGGCTGACTAGCGGGACGGGGCGAGGGGGGCAAGTTTCCGTATGCATTCGGGCGAATTTGCGCGAATCTTTGGCGGGGGCGGTGCGTGGGCTTCGACTTCGCTCAGCCTGAACGGCGGTTGGGGAAGATTATCCTCCCCAGCATGGGGAGGGGGACCATGCGCAGCATGGTGGAGGGGGCGTGCCGCGCGGGATGTCCCTTGTGGAGAACCCCCTCCGTCAGGCCTGTGGCCTGCCACCTCCCCGTACCGGGGAGGAGTGAGTTTACCGCTCCGACAGATAGTAGCGATCGGTCGGGGTCAGGTCGTCGGCCAGCTCGTAGACGATCGGCTGCGCGGTCGGGATTTCCAGCCCCGTGATCTCGTCGTCCGGGATGTTCGACAGATGCTTGACCAGCGCGCGCAGCGAGTTGCCATGGGCCGAGATCAGTACCCGGTTGCCGTCGCGCAGCGCGGGCGCGATGCGTTCGTCCCAATAGGGCAGGACGCGCGCGATCGTGTCCTTCAGGCTTTCGGTCTGCGGCACGTCGATGCCCTTGTAGCGGATGTCGTTCGACACATCGAACTCGCCGCCCGCCTCGGCCGGGGGCGGGGGCACGTCGAAGCTGCGGCGCCAGATCTTCACCTGCTCGTCGCCATGCTTGGCCGCCGTCTCCGCCTTGTCCAGGCCGGTGAGGCCGCCATAATGACGCTCGTTCAGCCGCCAATGCTTCTCGGTCGGCAGCCAGAGGCGGCCCATCGTCTCCAGCGCCAGGTTCAGCGTCTTGATCGCGCGGGTCTGCAGGCTGGTGAAGGTCAGGTCGAAGTCGAGGCCCTTCTCCGCCATCATCGCGCCCGCCGCGCGTGCCTCGGCGGCGCCTTGCGCGGTCACGTCGACGTCCCACCAGCCGGTGAAGCGATTTTCCAGGTTCCAGGCGGACTGGCCGTGGCGGATCAGGACGAGCTGGGGCATGGAAACTCCTTGTATGTGATGACGCCCGCATAAAGACACGGGCGGTCTGGGTCGAGGTCAGCCGCGGAAGCGGGCTTGGATGGAGGCGGGATTGGCCTTCAGCACACGGCCCATGCGCGTCGGCCGGTCGAGCAGTTCGCCGCCGCAATCGGGGCAGGTCTCGTCCAGCTCGTCGGCGCATTCCGCGCAGAAAGTGGTCTCCAGCGAACAGATGAACGCGCCGCCCTGGGACGCGGGCAGGTCCGCGCCGCAGCGCTCGCAATCGGGGCGCATCTCCAGCATCAGGCGGCCACCTCGCGCACCACGTCGCAGATGCGGTCGACCAGCGTCTCCACCTGACGCTTGTCCTCGCCCTCGGCCATCACGCGGATGACCGGCTCGGTGCCAGATGGACGGATGACCAGGCGGCCGCGCCCGGCCAGCTCGGCCTCGGCGGCGGCGATGACGCCCTGCACCTTCTCATGCTCCAGCGGCTTGCCGCCCGCGAAGCGGACATTCTTGAGCAGCTGCGGCAGCGGATCGAAGCGGTGGAGGACCTCGCTGGCGGGCGCGCCCGCGCGCTTCAGCTCGGCCAGCACCTGGAGCGCGGCGACCAGACCGTCACCAGTGCGCGCATAGTCGGACAGGATGATATGCCCCGACTGCTCGCCGCCGACATTATAGCCGCGCGTACGCATCGCCTCCAGCACATGGCGGTCGCCGACCTTGGTGCGGACCAGGCCCAGTCCCTGTGCGGCGAGGTGGCGCTCCAGACCCAGGTTCGACATGACGGTGGCGACCAGGCCGCCGCCCGCCAGCCGCCCTTCGCGCGCATAGCTGGTCGCGATCATCGCCATCAGCTGGTCGCCGTCGACGACCTGGCCATGCTCGTCGACGATGATGAGCCGGTCGGCATCGCCGTCCAGCGCGATGCCGATATCCGCGCCGCTGGCGACCACCGTCTCGGCCAGCGTCTGCGGCGCGGTCGAGCCGACGCCGTCATTGATGTTGGTGCCGTTGGGCGTGACGCCGATCGCGACCACGTCCGCGCCCAGTTCCCACAGGGCGGCGGGCGCGACCTTGTACGCCGCGCCGTTGGCGCAGTCGATCACGACGCGCAGGCCGTCGAGGCGAAGCGCCTGCGGGAAGGTCGACTTGGCGAAGTGGATATAGCGCCCGGCAGCGTCATCGACCCGGCGCGCGCGGCCGATCTTGCCCGAGGGGACGAGCGGCACCTTCTGCTCGAGCAGGTCCTCGATCGATTCCTCGGCCTCGTCGGACAGCTTGTAGCCGTCGGGGCCGAACAGCTTGATGCCGTTGTCGGCGAACGGGTTGTGGCTGGCCGAGATCATCACGCCGATGTCGGCGCGCATCGAATGGGTCAGCATCGCGACTGCGGGTGTCGGCAGCGGCCCGAGCATGACGACATCCATGCCGACGCTAGTGAAACCCGCGACCAGCGCCGATTCGAGCATATAGCCCGACAGGCGCGTGTCCTTGCCGATGACGACGCGGTGGCGATGATCGCCGCGTAGGAAATAGGCACCGGCGGCCATGCCGACCTTCATCGCCATTTCGGCCGTCATGACCGGGCCGTTGGTCGCGCCGCGAATGCCATCAGTGCCGAAATATTTTCTTGCCATGCGGCCAAGTCCCTGCCGGATTAAGAGGATGTGGAATAATCGGGTTGCGCGCATCCTTTAGCGCGACCTTTGCCAAAGCTCAAAACACGCGGGAAAAGCTCCATGTCGCGCGCGACCCTGATCCTTATTTGCCTTGCCGCCGGTCTGCTGATCGGCGTGGGGGCGGCGGCGCTGGCCCCTGCGGCGGCGGCGGGCGCGGTGTTCGTGGCGCGGCCGGTCGGGACCTTGTGGCTGAACGGGTTGCAGATGACGGTCATTCCGCTGGTCGTCACGCTGCTGATTACCGGCGTCGCCTCGACCGCGCAGGCGGCGCAGGCGGGACGGATCGCCGGGCGGGCGATCGTGACCTTCCTGGTGCTGGTCACGCTGACCGCGACCATGGCGGCGCTGGTCACGCCCGGCCTGCTGCACCTGCTGCCTATCCCGCGCGAGGCGGCGGCCGCGCTGAAGGCGGCTCTCGGTCATGCCGAGCCGGTCGCGCCGCCGCCGCCGATCGCCGAGTTCGTCACCGGCATCGTGCCGACCAACATCTTTGCCGCCGCGACCAACAATGCGTTGCTGTCGCTGATCCTGTTCACCCTGGCCTTCGCCTTTGCGATCACCCGGATCGAGAGCGAGGGGCGGGCGCTGCTGCTGCGCTTCTTCACCGCGATCCGCGACGCGATGCTGGTCCTGATCGGATGGGTGCTGTGGCTGGCGCCGCTCGGCGTCTTCGCACTGGCCTTCGTCGTCGGCGCGACGGCGGGGGGCGGGGCGTTCGGGGCGCTGGCGCATTATATCACGATCATCGCCAGCGTCGGTGTCATCGTCATGCTGATGGCCTACGGCGTCGCGGGTCTGGCGGCGCGGGTGCCGCTGCCCCGCTTTGCCCGCGCGCTGGCCCCGGCGCAGGCGGTGGCGATTTCAACCCAAAGCTCGCTCGCCAGCCTGCCCGCGATGATCGAGGGGACGAAGACGTTGCGCATCGCGCCTGCGACCGCCGGGCTCGTCCTGCCGATGGCGGTCGCGATGTTCCGGGGAACGCAGCCCGCGATGAACGTGGCGGTGGCGCTCTACATCGCCGACTGGTTCGGCATCGTGCCCGGCTTGCCCTCGGTCGCCGCTGCCGTGGTGGTCGCGATCCTGTGTTCGCTGGGCTCGGCGAGCTTGCCGTCGCAGATCACCTTCTTCGCCTCGATCGCGCCAGTCTGCGTCGCGCTGGGGGTACCCGCCGCGCCGCTCGGGCTGCTCATCGCGGTGGAGACGATTCCTGACATCTTCCGCACGCTGGGCAATGTCAGCATGGACCTTGCCGCCACCGCGACTGTTTCCCGCCTGAGCGGTACGATCGATGAGGACATTCCATGAAATATCGTACGTTAGGCCCCGAGTTCGAGGTTTCCGCGCTGGGCCTGGGCTGCATGCCGATGGCCGGTGTCGGCAAGAATATGTATGGCGAGGCGAACGAGGCGGAGAGCATCGCCACCATCCACCGCGCGATCGAGCTGGGTATGACGCTGTTCGACACCGCCGAAATTTATGGCCCGTTGGTCAACGAGGAACTGGTCGGCCGCGCCATTCGCGGCAAGCGCGACGCGGTGGTGATCGCGACCAAGTTCGGCTTTCGCTATGACGAGAACGGCATGACCGGCGTGGATTCGACCCCGGCGAACGTCCAGCGGGCCTGCGAGGGCTCGCTCAAGCGGCTGGGCGTCGAGACGATCGACCTGTTCTACCAGCACCGCGTCGACCCCAATGTCCCGATCGAGGAGACGGTCGGCGCGATGGGCCGACTGGTCGAGCAGGGTAAGGTCCGGCGGCTGGGCCTGTCGGAGGCCAGCGCCGAGACGATCCGCCGCGCCGCCGCCGTCCATCCGATCGCGGCGGTCCAATCCGAATATTCGCTGTGGGAACGCGATGTCGAGGCGGACATCCTGCCCGTGGTGCGCGAACTGGGTATCGGCTTCGTGCCGTACAGTCCGCTGGGACGCGGCTTCCTGACCGGGCAGATCACCCGGCGCGAGGATCTGCCCGAGGGGGATTATCGGCGCAACGACCCGCGCTATTCGGAGGAGAATTTCGACCGCAACATGAAGGTGGTCGAGGTGGTGAAGGAAATCGCCGTCGCGCATGACGCCAGTGCCGCACAGGTGGCGCTGGCGTGGCTGCTGGCGCAGGGCGAGGACATCGTTCCGATCCCCGGTTCCAAGCGGCGCGCGACGCTGGAGGATTCGATGAAGGCGGCGGAGCTGGTGCTGTCGGCGGAGGAACTGGCCAGGCTCGATGCGGCCTCCCCACGCGGCGGCACGGCCGGGCCGCGCTATGGCGAGCGCGCGATGGCGATGACGCGGCTCTGAGGCCAAAACCCACCTTCCGTTCGCACTGAGCGAAGTCGAAGTGCTAGGGGCGCCGCCCGGCGATGGTCTGGGGCGTGGGCTTCGACTTCGCTCAGCCTGAACGGGAGTTGGGATGGGGTAGGGCGGTGGGCCAAGCGACCCGACCGCCCCGCCGGGATCAAAGTGGCTTCTGCTCCAGCCGCGTATCGACACCTGCTGCTGCCGGTTCGGCCAGTTCCTTGTCTCCGGCCAGCGCCGCGTCGGCCTTCAGCAGGTCGAGATGCATCAGCTTGGCGATCAGGGGCGAGACGACCAGCACGACCACGCCGATCCCGATCGAGAACCAGCCGATCCGCGTATAGACGTCGAGCACCTTGTCCGGCCCCGCGCCCTCGCCGCCGGTTGCCTGCGCGATGAGGCCCGCGATGAAATTGCCCGCCGCCGTCGCCAGGAACCAGGTTCCCATCATCAACCCGGTCATGTTGGGCAGCGACAGCCGCGTCATCGCCGCCAGACCGACGGGCGAGAAGCACAGCTCGGCCATGGTGTGGATCAGATAGACGAGGATCACGAAGATCACCGGCGTCGGCATGCCCGCATAGGCCGCCGCGCCCGCGACCAGCACCATGAAGCCCGCGCCCACGCCGACCAGGCCGATGCCGAACTTGAACGGCGCGCTCGGCTCCCATCCGCGCTTGCCCAGGATCGTCCACAGCGCGGCGAACAGCGGCGCGAGCAGGATGATGAAGATCGAATTGACCGACTGGAAGGCCGAGGCCGGGATGGTCCAGCCCAAGAGCGTGCGGTCGACCGAGCGATCGGTATAGAGGTTCAGCGACGATCCCGCCTGCTCGAACAGCGCCCAGAACAGCGGGCACAGCGCGATCAGGAACAGCGCGGCGAAGATACGGTCGCGGTCCACCTTGGGCAGCTGGAACACCGCGCGCCACAGGATGAAGATCACGGTGGCGGCGGCGAACACGACCAGCAGCGTGCCGACCGCATCCTGATGCTGGATCAGCTGCCACACCGCCAGCGTGGCGACGATCGCGCCCAGATAGATCAGCCATTCGCGCGACAGACCCGCCACGACCGGCGCCCGCAGTGCAGGCAGCGAGGGCGCTTCGCCCGCGCCGTGCAGTTCACGCTTCAGGGCGATAAAGGCGATCAGGCCGAGCACCATGCCGACGCCCGCCGCGCCGAAGCCGTAAGCCCAGCCCACCGTCTCGCCCAGCACGCCGCACACGATCGGCCCCAGTGCGCCGCCCGCATTGATGCCCATGTAGAAGATCGAGAAAGCGGGATCGCGGCGCATGTCGTCACGCGCATAAAGCTGTCCCACCAGCACCGAGATATTGGCTTTCAGGAACCCGGTGCCGACCACGATCGAGGCGAGCGCGAGGTAGAATCCCTCGAGATAGGCCCCCGTCGCGCCCTGCGGTCCTTCCATCACCGCGATCAGGATATGGCCGAAGGCGATGAACAGCCCGCCTGCCAGCACCGCCCGTCTGGCCCCCAGATAGCGGTCGGCCAGATAGCCGCCGATGACGGGCGTCACATAGACCAGCGAGGTATAGGCGGCGTAGATGCCGAAGGCCGGTTCGTCGGTGAACAGGAAATGCTTGGTCAGATAGAAGACCAGGATGGCGCGCATTCCGTAATAGGAAAAACGCTCCCACATCTCGGTGAAGAACAACAGGAACAGGCCTCGGGGATGGCCCAGAACCGTTTTGCCGCGCGCGGCGGCCTCATACGCAGTCGCCATGCCGGCGTTCACTCCATCGGGATCGCCCCCTGCGTGCACGGGGCAAGCAAGGGGCGTAATGGTTCGGTAACCTAACGCCAAAGCCGCGACTGTAAATATCGTGCGCGACGACGTAAGGATCGAAGCTATGACGGACATGACCTTCAACGACCGCTCGACCCCGTTTTCGCTGCTGGCGACCCGCCGCTCGGGCAAGCCGCGCGACCTGATCGCGCCCGGCCCCGATGCGGCCGAACTGGCGCAGATGCTGGCGATCGCGGCGCGTACGCCCGACCATGGCAAGCTGGCCCCATGGCGCTTCGTGATCGTGCCCACGGCGGCGCGGGCCAGGCTGGCCGAGGTCATCACCACCGCCTATCGTGCCGAACGGCCGCAGGCGGGCGCGACCGAGATCGCCGCGCTGGAACAGTTCGCGCATCAGGCCCCCGATCTGGTCGTGGTTCTGTCCAGCCCCCGCACCGAAAGCCATATTCCGCTTTGGGAACAGGAATTGTCGGCGGGCGCGGCGTGCATGAACCTGGTCCACGCCGTCCATGCGATGGGCTATGCCGGGGGTTGGCTGACCGGCTGGCCCGCCTTTTCCGACGCGGTGCGCGATGCGTTCGGGGCCGCGCCGGAGCGGATCGTCGGCTTCGTCTTCATCGGCACGCCCGGCCGTCCGCTCGACGAGCGGCCGAGGCCCGACATGGAGCGGATCGTCTCGACCTGGCACGGATGAGGCGGGTTTCACATGCGGCGATATTGCAAACGTTATCGGGTTCGGGCCTCGACATCGTTTCTCCCATGCTGTATTAACTCGGCATGACAGCTCTCAGCGGCGACGACAGCCCGGTTTACATCCGCCTGCGCGGGACGATCGCGGCGGGCATTCTCAACGGCACCTATCGCACGGGTGACCAGCTCCCCTCGGTGCGGGCGCTGGCTGCCGAGCAGGGTGCGAACCCGCTGACCGTCGCCAAGGCCTATCAGAGCTTTCAGGACGACGGCTATGTCGAGGTGCGGCGCGGGGTCGGCATGTTCGTGATGCCGGGCGCCGCCGACCGGCTGCGCGCGGCGGAGCGGCAGAGCTTCCTGGCGGTGCAATGGCCGCGCATCCGCGACCATATCGAGCTGCTGGGCCTCGACCCCGCCGACCTGCTCAGCGCCGAGCGCGTCTGACCTTCGGGCGGGTCGCCCAGGCGATCAGCCCGGACATGGCGACCCAGGCGGCCAGCAAGCCGGTCAGCACGGCCAGCGGCCGCCAGATCCATGGCATGCCCTGTCCGCCATGGATTCGGCGGACCCAGGACAGCATTATCGGTGCCGTACGCGCGGGTGCGGCCAGCGCCTTGGCGCTGTCGTCGGCCACCTTGATGACGCTTGGTTCGCCGCCCTCGAAATAGAGTGTCCAGTCCGGCATGCGCTCGGTCGGCCATTCGATCGTGCGCAGCGTGCCGTGTGTCCAGCCGCTGGCGCTGGCGACCACCCGGTCGACGGGCAGGGCCGCGCGGGCGACCGGCGGTGCGGCGGGGGTCGTTGTCGCGCCCGGCACCGCGACCAGCGCCAGGCCGGTTGCGGCCGACGCCATCACCGGGATCGCCGACCATAGCCCTATGCTGCGGTGTGCTGCCGCCCACCCGCTGTCGGTGCGTTTCCGCCTGGTGGACTTCTTTGGCCGTTCGCGCGCGAGCCATGCCCAGAGGCCGGTCAGGCTGGCCAGCATCAGCCCAACCCCGCCCAGCCCGATGATCCACCGACCAAAGCCCGACAGGAACAGTCCGTCATGCAGATTTCGCGCCGCGCCGATGACGCCGCCGTCCCGCCAGGCACTGGCGAGAACCCGTCCGGTCGGCGGGTCGAGGAACAACAGCCGCTGCGCCCGGTCGCCGATTCGGTCGAGTGTTACGATGACGGGCGACGAACCCTGTTCCAACGACAGCGCGGCGATCCGTTCGCCGGGACGCAGGCGGCGATAGGCGGCGTCGACATAGCGGGCGGGGGCCAGCCGCTGCTCGCCGCTCACCCGGAAGCGGGCGGGGGCGGCGATCCGCTCCAGCACCGGCGCGCTGGCCAGGATCGTGCCGGATACGGCCAGGGCAAGCGCGATCAGTCCGACCGCCAGCCCCAGCCAGCGATGGACCCGCATTCCCGTATCGCGAAAGGTGATTCCGGCCACACAAACCCCGAAACAGACGGCGCGCCCTGCCGGAGGCGACAGGCGGCGTCAATTGGGCAGGGCCCTGCGATCCCATCCCCACCCGCCCTTCGGGCTGAGCGGAGTCGAAGCCCACGCCCCGCGCTCGCCCCAGGGACGGAGGTTATCCCGTGGCCTTCGACTTCGCTCAGGCTGAACGGAGGAGGGACGCGAGGAGGGCCTAGACCGAGATGACGTTGCGTTAAACAAGGAGAGCCCCTCCCCTTCAGGGGAGGGGTTGGGGTGGGGCCTCGCCACGGGCTGCACGCTTGCGGAGGCGCCCCACTCCCGGCCCCCCCCCTGAAGGGGAGGGGTGAGTTCATCTCATGTCATCACGGTCTAGTTTACGCAGAGGCGCGGAGGACGCGAAAAGGAGGGACCGCCCCTTCCACGCAAACGTCATTACCGCCGCAGAAACAACCACGATCGGATCGCGCTCGCCAGGTTCGGCGGATCGTCCGCGACGATCCGCAGCGCGTCGATCTCCGCGACCAGCGCCGACAGCGGCAGGCCGTGTGCCAGCGCCGCCTCCTCCAACGCGGTCCAGAACACCGGCTCCAGGCTGATCGAGGTCGCATGCCCGGCGATGGTGATCGATCGCTTCACCGGACCGATGAACCCGTGCGCCGGGGCCGCGATGCGGCTCATTCGGTGTCGAACAGGGCGGCCAGCTGCTCGATGATCGTCCCGCCCAGCTGTTCGGCGTCCATGATCGTCACCGCGCGCGCATAGTAACGCGTCACGTCATGGCCGATGCCGATCGCGATCAGCTCGACCGGGCTCTTGCTCTCGATCCAGCCGATGACCTGGCGCAGATGCCGCTCCAGATAGCTGCCCGAATTGACCGACAAGGTGGAGTCGTCGACCGGCGCGCCGTCGGAGATGACCATCAGAATGCGCCGCTCCTCGGGCCGCGCGATCAACCGGCTGTGCGCCCACATCAGCGCCTCGCCGTCGATATTCTCCTTGAGCAGCCCCTCGCGCATCATCAGGCCGAGATTGTTGCGGGCGCGCCGCCACGGCTCGTCGGCCTGTTTGTAGACGATGTGGCGGATGTCGTTCAGCCGCCCCGGCTGCGGCGGGCGCCCCGCCGCCAGCCATGTCTCGCGACTCTGCCCGCCCTTCCACGCGCGGGTGGTGAAGCCGAGTATCTCGGTCTTCACCCCGCACCGCTCCAGCGTGCGTGCCAGAATATCGGCGGAGATGGCGGCGATGCCGATCGGCCGCCCGCGCATCGACCCCGAATTGTCGATCAGCAGAGTGACGACCGTATCGCGGAAATCGGTGTCGCGCTCGATCTTGTAGGACAGCGACTGGCCGGGATTGACCACCACGCGAGCCAGGCGCGCGGCGTCGAGAATACCCTCTTCCTGGTCGAAGTCCCAAGACCGCGACTGCTGCGCCATCAACCGGCGTTGCAGCCGGTTGGCGAGCTTCGACACCGCCGATTGCAGATGCGCCAGCTGCTGATCGAGATAGCCGCGTAGACGCGCCAGCTCGTCGGCGTCGCACAGCTCTCCGGCGGCGATCACCTCGTCATATTGGGTGGTCCAGGGCTTATAGTCGAATTGCGACGCCAGATCGTTCAGCGGGCGGTTGGGCCGCGTCGGCTGACTGCCCTCATCGCCGTCCTCGCCGGGTTCACCATCGAGATCGTCGAGCGAATCCTCGCTCTGCTCCTGCGATTCGCCGTCCTCGCTGTCGGAGTCGCGCTTCTCAGCGCGCGCCTCGACCTCGCCTTCGCCTTGGCCCTGTTCGTCGTTATCCTCTTCGCTCTCGTCCTGCTGCTGTTCGTCCTCGCCCTCTTCCTCATTGCCGCCTTCATCGGCCTGTTCGGGCTCGGCGGGGGGCTCGGCGAGTTCGAGGTCGGCGAGCATCTTGGCGGTCAGCGACTGGAACGCCTTCTGATCGTCCATCGCGCCCGCCAGCGCGTCGAGATCGGTCGCCCCCTCCAGCCAGTCGCGGACCAGCGCCAAGGCGGGAGCGGTTTCGGCCGGCGAAGGCCGCCCCGTCATCCGCTCGCGCAGCAACAGCCCCAGCGCGGTCGACAGCGGCACCTCGTCGCGGTTGCGCGCCCGCGTCATCGGGTCGGAGCGCAACCGTACGTCGAGCGCATGAGCGAGGTTGTCGCCGATCCCGGCATAGCCGCGCGCGCCCAGCGCCTCGATCCGCGCCGTCTCGACCGCGTCATAGACCGCACGCGCCACCGCCTCGACCGGGGCGGCCTTGGCGTGCAGCGCGGTATCGTGCAGCTTCAACCGCAGCGCAAAGGCATCGGCGAAGCCGCGCGCTTCGGCCACCTGTTCGGGCGGCAGCGCGCGGCCGGGCATCGGCACGCGGATATGCTTGCCCGATGCGGTCGGCGCGTCGGCGGTGTAGGCGAGTTCGACCTCCGGCTCCTGCGCGATGGTGCGCGCCGTGCCGCCGAGGACCGCCTTGAACCGATCGAGAGGGGTTTCGTTCGCCAAGAGGATCAGGCCCGGCCGACGACGCTTTCGGGCAGGTCCTTGCCGAAGACGCGCTGATAATATTCCGCCACCAACGCGCGTTCGTTCTCGTCGCACTTGTTGAGGAACGACAGGCGGAAGGCAAAGCCCGGATCGCCGAAGATCAGCGTGTTCTGCGCCCAGGTGATGACCGTGCGCGGGCTCATCACGGTCGAGATGTCGCCGTTGATGAAGCCCTTGCGGGTCATGTCGGCGACGCGGACCATGTTCTCGACCAGCTGCTTGCCGTCGGGCTTGTCATATTCGCCCGACTTCGCGAGCACGATCTGCGCCTCGGTGGCGGCGGGCAGGTAGTTGAGCGTGACCACGATGTTCCAGCGGTCCATCTGGCCCTGGTTGATCTGCTGCGTCCCGTGATAGAGCCCGCTGGTGTCGCCCAGGCCGACTGTGTTGGCGGTCGCAAACAGGCGGAACCATGGGTTGGGGCGGATCACCCGGTTCTGGTCGAGCAGGGTCAGCTTGCCTTCGGTCTCCAGCACGCGCTGGATCACGAACATCACGTCGGGGCGGCCCGCATCATATTCGTCGAAGACGAGCGCGGTCGGCGTCTGGAGCGCCCAGGGGAGCAGGCCCTCGCGGAACTCGGTCACCTGCTGCCCGTCCTTCAGGACGATCGCGTCGCGGCCGATCAGGTCGATGCGGCTGATATGCGCATCCAGGTTGATGCGGATGCACGGCCAGTTCAGCCGCGCGGCGACCTGCTCGATATGGCTCGACTTGCCGGTGCCGTGATAGCCCTGCACCATCACGCGGCGATTGTGCGCGAAACCGGCCAGGATCGCCAGCGTGGTGTCGGGATCGAACACATAGGCAGGATCGAGATCGGGGACGCGTTCATCGGCCTCGGAGAAGGCGGGCACCTCCATATCGGTGTCGATGCCGAACAGGTCGCGCACCGACACCATCTTGTCGGGCGCATCGAGAATCGTCGTATCGCGGCTGTCGGGAAGCGTATTCGGGATGTTGGTCATCAGGCCCTCGTCTCGTCGCTTAACGCCTTAGGCCAATGGCGGCTCCCTACTCAATGCCGGTGATCGCATGAAGATGCCGGGCGGGCGCCCCGGCGGAGCGATTGCGCGCGCGGCGCATCACCGTCATTCTGCCCTTCGCGAGTCGACAGGCAGAGGCGACAACACCGCCCGCTGTCGGGGAAAAGCGTGATGAGGGGTGGGGTATGGCGAATTTCATCTGGTACGAACTGCTGACCGACGATGCGCGGGCCGCGCAGGCCTTTTACGCCGCCGTGATCGGCTGGCAGGTGGGCGACAGCGGCATGACCGGGATCGACTATCGCATCTTCGCCACGCCCGAGGGCGAGGCGATCGGCGGCCTGATGCAGCGCCCCGAGGGCGCGCCGGGCAAGCCGGTTTGGCTCGGCTATCTGCCCGTCGTCGATGTCGACGAATCGCTGGCGACCATCGTCGAGGATGGCGGACAGGTGCTGATGCCCGCCTGGACGATGGACGGGGTGGGGCGCATGGCGCTGGTCACCGATCCGCTGGGCGCGCCCTTCTACATCATGGCGTCGCAGGCCCCGCAGCCGTCGCATGCCTTTATCGAGCATGGCACCGGCCCCGCTGTCGGCCATGTCGTCTGGAACGAGCGGATCGCGAGCGACCCCGACCGTGCGCTGGCCTTTTTCGGACGGCATTTCGGCTGGAGCCATCAGGGGGGCATGCCGATGGGCGAGCTGGGCGAATATCGCTTTCTGGCGGACGGGCCGGTGGTGCTGGGCGCGCTGATGGGCGTGCCGCCGGGGGGTGAGCCGGGCTGGCATTTCTATTTCGCGGTGGACGACATCGACGCGGCGGCGGCGCGGGTGGCCGATGCGGGTGGTACGATCGAATTCGGGCCGATGGAGATTCCCGGCGGGGAATATTCGCTGTCCGCGCGCGATCCGCGGGGGGCGCGATTCGGACTGGTCGGGCCGCGCAGATAAAAATTCCTCCCCTGCAAGGGGAGGGGGACCAGCGAAGCTGGTGGAGGGGTGTCCCCGCTGATGGAGACATCACTCCGTCAGTCCTGCGGACTGCCACCTCCCCTTGCAGGGGAGGAATAGGGGTTACGCAAACGCCGGTGCCTGGCGGAGTTGCTGATAGGCCGCGATGACCTTTTGCAGCCGCCCTTCATGGCTCCGGTCGCCGCCATTGCGGTCGGGGTGATAACGCCGCACCAGCTCGCTGTAGCGCCGCCGGAGCGCACCGCGATCGGCATTGGCCTCCAGGCCCAACACCTTCAGGCTCTCGCGGTCCTGTCCCGACAGCGGCTTGCCGTCGCTGCGTTCCGGCGCGGCTTCGCGGCGATAGCGGGCCGCGATGGCGTCGAGCGGGTCGGAGAAGTCGGCCCAGCGCGGCCCCGGATCGGTCCCGCCTTGCGCAAAGGCGCGCGTCTCGCGCTCCCAGCCCGCATAGGGGCGCTGGGCGCGGTGGATCTCGTCCGCGCTCATCCCGTCGAAGAAATTATAGCGGCTGTTGAACGCGCGGACATGCTCCAGGCAGAACCAGCGGAACTGGCCCGGCCCGTCGCCGCTGCGCGAGCCCTCGGCCGGGGGCGCGCGGAACTCGCCCGCTTCGGCGCACCCGGCATGATCGCAGGCGCGGCCCGTATTTTCCACCCGGCCGTGGAAACGGGGGCTTGGTTTGTCCTTGGGTGTTTCGCTGCTCGACCGACGCGCCACGGCTATCCGCTTGTCCCGAAAAACCGTCTATATAGGGGCCATGACCGATATCACCACCGCCCCGATCGCCGACCAGATCACCGCGCGCCTGACCCAGGCGCTGTCGCCCACGCACCTCGACGTCATCAACGAAAGCGCGATGCATCGCGGCCATCTGGGTGACGACGGCACCGGCGAGAGCCATTTCCGCGTTATCGTCGAGGCACCCGTTTTCGCAGGCCAGTCGCGCGTCGCGCGCCAGCGCATGGTGAACCACGCGCTCGCCGATCTGTTGTCGGAGCGTATCCACGCGCTGGCGATCAGCGCGAAGGCGCCCGGAGAATAAGCTCATGCCCTATGACCTGTGGTACTGGCCCGGCCTGCCGGGCCGCGGCGAGTTCGTCCGGCTGGTGCTGGAGGCTGCGGGTCTGCCTTATCGCGACCGGGGCGTGGAGGAGGGGGCCGAGGCGCTGCTCGCCGATATGCGCAAAGGTAGCCGCCCGCCCTTCGCACCGCCCTATTTGCGCGCCGAGGGACAGGCGATCGCGCAGGTTGCCAACATCCTCCACTGGCTGACCGAACGGCATGACCTGGCGCCGGTGAGCGAGCGCGTCTGGCTGAACCAGCTACAACTGACGATCAGCGACATGGTGGCGGAGGTGCACAACGTCCATCACCCGGTCGCGACTGGCGCCTATTATCACGAGCAGAAGCCCGAGGCCGCCCGCGCCGCCGCGCAGTTCCGCGAGGAACGCATCCCCAAATTCCTCGGCTATTTCGAGGATGTGCTGGAGGGCCGCGACTGGGTGGCGGGCCAGCGCTGGTCGCCGGTCGACACCTCGTTGTTTCAGCTGATCGCTGGCTTGCGCTATATATTTCCCAGGCGGATGGCGGCGGTCGAGGGCAATTATCCCGCGCTGATCGCGCTGCACAACCGTGTGAAGGCCTTGCCTGGCATCGCCGCCTATCTGGACAGCGACCGGCGACAGGCGTTCAATGAGGACGGAATCTTCCGCCATTATCCGGAGCTTGACGCCGAATGACCCGTATACCCCGTCCCGCCGCGCGCATCCTGCTGGTCGATGGGGCGGGCCGGACGCTGATGTTCCGCTTCACCCCCGATGACCGCCCGCCCTTCTGGTGCACGCCGGGTGGCGCGGTCGATCCGGGGGAGAGCTATGAGGATGCCGCTCACCGCGAGTTGCTGGAGGAAACCGGGCTGGACCGCGATTGCGGGCCGCAGGTCGCACGGCGGCAGGTCGAGTTCCGCACCATCGAGGGCGTCGAGGTCGAGGCGGACGAGCGCTATTTCCGCGTCGATGTCGATGCGCATGACGTGACGGCCGCAGGCCATACCGTCCTTGAACAGCGGGTGATGCAAAGCTGGCGCTGGTTCACCCGGCAGGAGCTGGCGGCGCACGACGAACCCTATTTCCCGACCGATCTGATCGCATTGCTCGACGCCACGGAGCCGACCCATGTTTGACGATTTCCTGCTGCGCACGCTGCAACCCTCCAGCCACGATCTGGGCGGGTTCAAGGTGCACCGGACGCTGCCCAACAAGGAGCGGACGATGGTCGGCCCCTTCATCTTCTTCGACCAGATGGGCCCGGCGCAGCTGTTGCCCGGTTCGGGGATCGACGTGCGGCCGCATCCGCATATCAACCTGTCGACCGTCACCTATCTGTTCGATGGTGCGATCGGCCACCGCGATTCGCTGGGCAGCGATCTGGTGATCGAACCGGGGGCGGTGAATCTGATGACCGCAGGCAGCGGCATCGTCCATTCCGAACGCTCACCCGGCGAGGTGCGGCCGCAGGGGCCGGTGCTGTCGGGCATCCAGACCTGGCTGGCGATGCCCGAGGCGGTGGAGGAAATCGATCCCGCTTTCGAGCATATCCCCGCCGATGCGCTGCCGGAGATCCAGGGGCAGGGGGCGACCGCGCGGGTCATCATGGGGGAATTGTGGGGCGAGCGTGCGCCGACGACCACCTATGCGGGCACCATCTATGCCGACATCGCACTGGAGCCGGGCGGGAGTATCCCGATCGATCCGTCGGCCGAGGAGCGCGCCGTCTATTGCGCGCTGGGTGAGGCGAGCCTGGAGGGTATGACGCTGGAGCCGCAGCGGCTCTACATCCTGAAGCCGGGCATCGCGGCGACCCTCCGGTCGGAGAGCGGCGGGCGGGTGATGCTGTGCGGGGGCGATGCGTTCACGACGCCGCGGCATGTGTGGTGGAATTTCGTGTCCTCGCGGCGCGAGCGGATCGAGGAAGCCAAGCGCGCGTGGCGCGCCCGGAAGTTTCCGGCGGTGCCGGGGGACGATCTGGAGCGGATCGAGATTCCGGAGATTCCGAAGACGGTGAGTTATCCGTGATTGAAGCCCCTCTCCCGGCAGGGAGTTTCAGATCGGTCATGCTCCCAGCATGACCTAAACGATGCGGGGCATCGTTTACCGGAAACTGGGTTGGGGAGGGGCGATGGCCACAAGCCATTCTCTCTGCGAGGCACCTTGCCCTCCCCCAGCCCCTCCCGCTTGCGGGAGGGGAGTAAGTGGGGCGTGGCCTTCGACTTCGCTCAGGCTGAACGAAGGTTGGTGTGTAGGGCCTACTTCCACGATCCGTTCAGCCTGAGCGACGTCGAAGGCCACGCCCAAACATCAGCCACGCAAAAACAGCCCGCCGAACAGCGAACCGCAAAAACACCATCAATGTCAGGAAAATGGTGCCCAAGGGCGGGATCGAACCACCGACACTGCGATTTTCAGTCGCATGCTCTACCAACTGAGCTACTTGGGCCCACACCGCGATTGCGATTGGAGGCGTGCCTTTACGGGTGGCTTTCGCCGCTGTCCAGCCCCTCTTCGTCATTTTCTTTGACCGGGATGCGATAACCTTCGCCCAGCCATTGCAGCAGGTCGCGGTCCTTGCACCCGCGCGAGCAGAACGGGGCATGCTCGGCGGCGGTGGGCTTGTCGCAGATGGGGCAGGTGGTCATGCGCGTTCCAGTTGCAGCGGGCGGCCCGTGCGGCGGGCGAGTTCGTCGCGCCAGTCGGGATTCGCCATCAATCGATCATAGAGGGTGCCGGAGAGCCGGTGCACGGGGGCGGGGCCCGGCGGCTCTCGCTCCCATTGGCGCAGCAGCGCGCGGGCGCGGGCGCCGATCGGGTCGATGCCCAGCCGCTCGGGGATCGAGGCACGCGGGCGCGGGCGAACGATCTGGAGAAAGCCGAACCCGTTGACCGCCGTCCGCTCGAAGGGGAGGGGGAGCGCGGCGTCCAGTGCCTCGGCCACCGCCTGGCGCGGCCCCTTGCCCTCCAGCGTGGGGAAATCGATGCCGATCGACCCGCCGATACCGTGGCGCAGGATCGCGTCGGCCACCGCGCGGGCGGCGGCGATCGACAGCGGCTCG
Organism: Sphingomonas sp. 77B; assembly: GCF_056497825.1. Classification (NCBI taxonomy): domain Bacteria; kingdom Pseudomonadati; phylum Pseudomonadota; class Alphaproteobacteria; order Sphingomonadales; family Sphingomonadaceae; genus Sphingomonas; species Sphingomonas sp. 77B. Next base: position 1,914,732 of record NZ_JBWMBY010000001.1, on the reverse strand, counting down.
TGCGGGGGCGATCCGTCGACGTCGAACAAGGTCATTGCCGGGGTCGGCGTCATGCGGAGCACACCAGCGCCAAAGCCGATCTCGCCCGTCACCGCCTCGTCGAGCAGTTCGGACCAGCCCGCCGCTTCCAGATCGTCGGGCTGATGGGCCAGGAGGTCGCGCACCGGCAGGCCGGTCGCGGCGATTCGCGCGCGCAGATCGGGGCCGGGGGCGGGGACGGCATCTTCGGGGGCGACCTGCGCCTTGGGCAGCTTGGATCGGCCGCGTTCGGGGATCGCTTCGCGCGTGACGATGACGGTCAGCGCCGATCCTTGCGTCATCCCCTTGGGCACCGGCGCCAGCAGCACGTCGCCGCCCTGCGCCAGCGTCACCCGCCCCTGCCGACCGGGCAGCAGCTCGACCAGCCGCCCCTCGGCCACCGTGCCGACGGTCAGCGTGCCGGTCAGCTCGATCGCGGCCTGGACGATCCGCCCATCCTCGACCAGCGCGGCACGCGCCTCGCCGATCCCGGCCTCATAAAGCCATTCAGACAAGCGGCAGCCCGGCGGCTTTCAACAGGGCGCGGGTCTCGAACAGGGGCAGGCCGATGACGCCCGAATGCGACCCTTGCAGGAAGCGGACGAACGCCTCGGCACGACCCTGGATGGCATAGCCGCCCGCCTTGCCCAGCCCTTCGCCGCACGCGATGTACGCGTCGATCTCGTCTTCGGAGAGCGGCTTGAACGCGACGATGGTGTCGGACAGTCGGGTGCGAGCCTTGCCTGTCGCATCGATGACGCAGACGGCGGACAGCGCATGGTGCCGCCGCCCGGACATCAGGCGCAGCAGCTTGCGCTGCACATCCTCCGTCTCGGCGGGGGGCAGGATGCGGCGTCCGAGCGCGATGGTGGTGTCGCCCGCGACAACGATCTCGCCTTGCGCACGGTCAACCGCATGCGCCTTTTCCACCGCCAGCCGCAGCGCATACATGCGAGGCAGCTCGGCGGGGCGGGGGGCTTCGTCGATATCGGGCGAGGCGATACGGTCGGGCACGACTCCCAGCCGCGCCAGCAGATCGCGGCGGCGCGGGGAGGAGGATGCAAGGACGATCGGCATGTGGGGCCGGTCGCTCACTTGAAGCGGTAGGTGATCCGGCCCTTGGTCAGGTCGTACGGCGTCAGCTCGACGAGCACTTCGTCGCCGACCAGCACGCGGATGCGGTTCTTGCGCATCTTGCCCGCCGTGTGCCCCAGGATCTCGTGATCGTTCTCGAGCTGGACGCGGAACATCGCGTTGGGGAGGAGTTCCACCACGCGGCCGCGCATCTCGAGCAGTTCTTCCTTGGCCAAAAAATACCTCGGTTCGTCGTGTTATAGGGTATGTCGAAGAGGCGCCGCCATAGCCGCAATGGGCCCAAAAGGAAAGGCACGCCGAATCAGCCCCGGATATGGGGTGGGGATGGGGCTTTGCAATCCTCCCCGTGCCGGGGAGGATCGTTACGCCGGGTTATGTTTCTCCAGGAACGCCGCCATCGCCTTCAGGAATTCCAGGCGGTCCTCGGCGCGGGTGAAGTGGTGGTCGGCCAGCGGCTGTTCAATGTAATTCACCGGCTTGCCCGCCGCCTTCAGCGCTGCTGCCATCATCCGCGACTGGTTGACCGGCACGCGCTTGTCCGCCTTGCCGTGGACGATCAACAGCGGGATCGCCATGTCGGCCGCGCCGAAACGGGGGGATACGGCGTGATAGTCGGGGGCCTGTTTCTGCAGCCAGTCGGCGCGCGTCTTGCTGAACAGGAATTGCGAGTCGTACCGTTTCATCGCCGCCAGATCAGATACGCCCGCATAGGACACCGCGCAGCGATAGAGCGCACTGTTGCGCTGGGCCGCGCGCATCGCGGCATAGCCGCCATAGGAGGCCCCGACCATGCAGACGCGCTTGGGGTCGGCGATGCCCTGCTTGGCCGTCCAGGCGACCGCATCGTCCAAATCGTCCTGCATCTTTAGGCCCCATTCGCCCTCGCCCTTCTTGGCAAAGGCGGTGCCATAGCCTGACGATCCGCGGTAATTGGGCTGGATCACCGCATAGCCCAGCTCCGCGAGGTACTGGCTCCACCAGTCCCAGCTTTCGGCGTCGCGCGCGAAGGGGCCGCCATGCGGCATGACGATCAGCGGCAGGTTCCGGTCGCCTTTTCCGCGCGGCATGGTCAGGACCGCCTCGATCACGGTCCCGTCGCGCGCGGGATAGCGCAGGGTGCGAACCGGCGACAGCTTCTGCCCCTTCAGCTTGGGATTGGTCCAGGACAGGAACTGCATGTTCCCATAGTCCGTATCCCAATAATAGAGCGCCCCCGCCGAAGAGGGGCTGCCGACCGTAATCAGGAAGCGGGTGCGGGCGGTGTTCCACGACACGATCTCGGCCCGGCGCGGCGCGACCGACTTGTCGACCGCCTCCTGCAATTCCTTGATGCGCGGGTCGGTCCAGGCATCGTGGTAATATTGGTCGGTATAGCGGATCGCCGAGATGTCGTTGCCCGCCGGGTTCCTGATGATGCCGTCAATGTCATAGCCGGTGACGGTGCTGAGCTTGCGGCCCAGCTTCAGGTCGGGCAGCGAAACCTCGTACAGCGCGTCATAGCCGTCGCTGTCGTCGATCGCCAGCGCGGTCCCGTCGGTGCGGAATATGCTGGGGATCAGCACCGATTCGTCCTTGCGGCCATCGGCGCGCGCGATGGTGCGAAACGGCTCGGCATTGGACTGGCGGTAGAGGATGCTTTTCTTGCGCGTCTCGTCGCTGTAGCGCACCCCCATGCGCAGCTGGCCCTGGCCATCGGCATACCAGTCCCACACATCGGTCTGCCCGGTCGCGATCCGCTTGACCCGCCCGGTCGAGACGTCCGCTTCGTACACCGACGGATAGACGTCGGTCATCGAATAGATGCCGGTCTGCTTGGCAAACAGGATGCGCGGCGTGCCGTCCTGCGCGGTCCACAGCACCTCGTCGGCGCGGAAGCCTGAATTCTCCCAGTCGATCTTCACCATCTTCTGCATGTCGGCGCGCACGCCGATCAGCCGGGTGACGTAATAATCCTCGCCCTGGATCGTATCCTGGCTGCCCAGCCCGACGATCAGCCACTCGTCATTGACCCAGCGCCACCAGTTGACGTCGACCTTGTCGCTGAGCACCGCCAGCGCGGGCTTGCCGTGATCCTTCAGGAGCGGCGCGACCATCAGATATTGCTTGCCGTTGAGCGCGCGCTTGCCCGCGATCCGGGTGCCGTCGGGCGACAGGGCAGGGCCTTCGAATTCGGGCAAGGCGGCAAAGGCCTCGACCGGCTGCGGCCCGAGATTTGCGGGAGCCGCCGCTGCCGGGGCGGCGGGTGGAGCAGCGGGCGTCCTGGCGGCCTCCTGGCTCATACCCGTCAAACTCATCAGGGCGAGCGCCGCCATCGACGCGCCCAGCCTTCTCGTCCCACCCATGTCCTGCTCCCCCCCGTCGGCGACACTCCCCAGTGGCCGAACTGATGCAGATTAGCAGCGTGGAAGCGGGAGAAAAGTGAATTCAGCCCTCAGGCTGGTGTTCGTAACCCCAGCGCGGCGGCAACGGGATCGGCTCGCCAGCGTCGGTCAGCGTCACGCCGTCGCCTGCAGCGAAACAGCCGATGCACGTCGCGGCGACCGGCGGCACGCCAGCGGGGGGCAGCGCGAAGAGCAGCTCGTAATCGTCCCCGGCGGTCGCGGCGGCCAGCCGGGCGGGCCGGTCCTGGCCGCCGAATCCTTGTGCTTCGGTGGACAGCGGAATCCTGTCCAGCGCGACCGTCACCGCCAGCCCGCTCGCCCGCGCCATGCGGGCGGCGTCGATCAGCAGGCCGTCCGACACGTCCATCATCGCATGGACCACCGGCCCCAGTGCGCGCCCCTCGGTCAGCCGCGGCATGGGGCGGCGATACGCATCGCGCAGGGCGACGGGGCCATGGCCTGCTTGCGCGATCTTCAGGCCCAGGCCCGCATCGCCGATCACGCCCGTGACCCACAGGCCGTCGCCCGCCTTTGCCCCATCGCGTGAAGGGGCGGGGGCATCGCGGCCGAATGCGGTCAGGGTCAGGGTGCGGGGGCCGCGCGTCGATACGGTATCGCCACCGATCAGGCGCGCATCGAAGCGGGTCAGCACCGCCGCCAGCCCGTCGAGAAAGGCGTGGTCCCAGGCCGATTCGCCCAGTGGATAGTTGAGCAGCACCCCCTCGACCAAGGCACCCTTGGCGGCAAGGTCGGACAGGTTGGTCGCGACCAGCTTCCACGCGACATCGCCGGGCGGATCGTCGGACAAGAAATGCACGCCCTCGACCAGCGTGTCGGTGGTGACGACCAGCGGCCCGGCATCGATCACCGCGCTGTCGTCGACCAGATGCCGTGCACCGGGGTGCAGCGGCATCCGGCGCAACGCGGCGATGAACTCCGCCTCGGTCATCGGGGCGGTCGGGCGTTACGCCCGCGCGACCTTGGCGATCGCGTCGAGCAGGCCGTTGACGAAGCCCGATTCGCGCTTTTCGTAGAAAGCGTGGGCGACATCGACATATTCGCTGATGACCGCGCCGACCGGCACGTCATGGCGCGCGATCAGCTCATAGGTCCCGGCGCGCAGGATCGCCTTCATCGGCTTGTCGAGGCGGTTGAGCGTCCAGCCCTTGGCCAGCTTGCCCTCGATCATCACGTCGATCTCGCCCAGGCGCGCCTGGACGCCCTTCACGATGTCGTCGAAGAAATCGATGTCGGCATCGGCATATTCGACATCCTCGATGGTCGCGCCGATGCGGTGGTTGTGGAATTCGTGGAGCAGCGCGGCCAGCGGGGTCTGTTCCATGTCATGCTGGTAAAGCGCCTGAACGGCGGCAAGGCGCGCGGCGGCGCGCGCCTGGGTACGGGCGTTGGGACGAGTCATTGGCGGGCCTTTACCGGGCTGTCGCCAATTCGTCACGTATTTTGGGTGAGAGGGGTGGGACGTGGCCTTCGACGACGCTCAGGCTGAACGTCTGTTGGGAAACTAGGCTTGATACCAAATCCCGTTCAGCCTGAGCGAAGTCGAAGGCCAAGGGATAACGGACGTCACAAATCCCGACGAAAATACACCACCCGCTCGGTCTCATCGAACCCCAGCGCGCGGTGCATCGCATGCGAATCGACATTGTCGATCTCGGCATCGGAGGCGAACTCCGAACAGCCCTGCGCCCGGCCCCAATCCGCGACCGCCGCGACCAAGGCCCGCGCGGCACCGCGATTCCGATATTCCGGATCGACGAACAGCCCTTCCAGAAACGCGACCGGAGACGTGTCGCATCCATTGACGTAATCGTGGCGAATCGCCGCTTCGGCAAAACCGACGACCCGGCCATCCACCAGCGCGACGAAATGGCCGTCGCCCTCCGGCCTATCCGCCGGATCGCCCGCCTCATCCCCCCAAAGCGCCGCCCGCAACGCCAGCCATCGTTCCCGATGCTCCGGCGCGGCGGGCGTGACGATCATCGGTTGAGCCGCAACCGCAGCGCCACCGACTTGGCATGGGCCGGAAGCCCCTCGGCATGGGCCAGCGCGACCGTCGCGGGGCCGAGTTCGTTCAGTGCCGTCTCGGTCAGCCCCAGGAAGCTGGTGCGCTTCATGAAGTCGAGCACCGACAGCCCGCTGGCAAAGCGCGCGCGGCGGCCGGTCGGCAGGACGTGGTTCGGCCCGGCGACATAATCGCCGATCGCCTCGGGCGTGTGACGGCCCAGGAACACCGACCCGGCATGGCGCAGACGGTCGAACAGCGCCTGCGGATCGTCGACCGCGAGTTCGAGATGCTCGGGCGCGAGCCGGTCGACCAGCGGCATGGCGGCTTCCAGCGAATCGACCACGATGATCGCGCCGTTCGCGTCCCAGGCGGTGCGTGCGACGCTGGCGGTCGCCAGTTCGGGAATCTGCCGGTCGACGGCCTCGGCCACCCGTTCCGCGAAACCGGCATCGTCGGTGAACAGGATCGACTGGGTGACGGTGTCATGCTCGGCCTGGCTCAGCAGGTCGGCGGCGATCCAGTCCGGATCGTTCTTGCCGTCCGCGACGACGACGATCTCGGACGGGCCCGCCACCATGTCGATGCCGACCATGCCGTACACCTGCCGCTTGGCCTCCGCGACCCAGGCATTGCCCGGGCCGGTCACGACATCGACCCGCTGGATGCGACCGGCACCATAGGCCAGCGCGCCCACGGCCTGCGCCCCGCCAATGCGCCACACCTCGTCCACGCCCGCCAGATGCGCGGCGGCAAGGACCAGATGGTTGATCTCGCCCTTGGGGGTCGGCGTGACCATCACCAGCCGCTCGACGCCTGCCACCTTGGCGGGAATCGCGTTCATCAGCAGCGAGGAGGGATAGGCCGCGCGCCCGCCGGGGACATAGATTCCGGCCGCATCCACCGCCGTCCAACGCGCGCCCAGCCGGACGCCCTGCGCATCGACATAGTCGGTGTCGGTCGGCTTCTGCTTTTCGTGATAGGCACGGATGCGCGCGGCGGCGAGGTCGAGCGCGGCGCGCAGTTCGGGCTCCAGCGCCTCATAGGCTGCGCGGCAATCCGCCGGTTCGATCCGCCAGCCGGTCTCGGTGAGGTCATGTCCGTCGAACTGCCTGGTGAAGGCCGCCACCGCCGCCTCGCCATCGTCGCGAACCGCGCGAAGGATCACCTGCACGTCGCGCGCGACATCGGCATCGCTTTCGCGCCGGGCATCGACCAGTTCGTCGAAGGCGGCGGCGAAGCCCGCGTCTTGGGTGTTCAGCCGGATCATGCCGCTTCCCTTTCGGCCACCGCGCGACGGAACGCCTCGACCAGCGGCACGACCTGCGCACGCGTCTTCATCGCGGCGCGGTTGACGACCAGGCGCGAGGTGACCTCCTCGATCACCTCGACCTCGACCAGCCCATTTTCCTTGAGCGTGCGGCCCGACGACACCAGGTCGACGATGCGCGGCGCCAGGCCCAGCGTGGGGGCCAGTTCCATCGCGCCGTTCAGCTTGACGCACTCGGCCTGCACCCCGCGCGCCGCGAAGTGGCGGCTGGTGATATGCGGATATTTGGTCGCAACGCGGACATGGCTCCACCCGCGCGGATCGTCGCTTTCCGCCATTGCGGCAGGTTCGGCGACCGAGATGCGGCAATGGCCGATCTTCAGGTCGACGGGCGCGTAAAGCTCGGAATAGCCGAACTCGGAGAGCACGTCGGAGCCGACGATGCCCAGCTGCGCTGCGCCGTGGGCGACGAAGGTGGCGACGTCGAAGGCGCGGACGCGGATCAGCTCGATGCCGGGGACATCGGTGGCGAAGCGCAGCGCGCGGCTGTTCTTGTCGGTGAAGGCGGCTTCGGGCCGGATGCCGGCGGCGGCGAGCAGCGGCAGCGCCTCGGCCAGGATACGTCCCTTGGGGACGGCGATGATGAGCGGCTGGACCATGAGGATCGGGGGCTTAACCCCCGCCAACAGGGATCGCAATGTCGTTTCCCTTCCTCCCCTGCAAGGGGAGGTGGCAGTTCGCAGAACTGACGGAGGGGTGTCACCATCGGCGGTGACACCCCTCCACCACCGCTTCGCGGCGGTCCCCCTCCCCTGAAGGGCAGGGCTATCGCATATGAGCGAGTAGCGAGAGTAGGAAAGCATTGTTCCACCCTGCGCGCTTGATCTTGCCCTTGATGGATCCTTTGTCAGGGTGCTGTCTAAGGATATTGAGGGCGAGTTTGCGCAGGATGGCGAGGTTCTGCGGGGCATGATCCTTGCGGGCCCTTGCGGCATCCTCGCCGAAGTCGACATCGAGGACCCAGTGGAGCTGGTTCTCGATGGTCCAGTGGGCGCGAGCGACATCGAGCATGCGCTGGGGGCTAAGGACGGTGGACAGGAGGAACCAGCGCACGGCGTGGGTTTCGTGCTGGCCAGTGGGCTGGCGGTGGCTCTCGATCATGGCGACGGCGGCAACGCCGGGAAAGTCGAGATCGTCGGCAGGCAGGACGATGGCGCTGCGACTTTCTCGCCGGTCGTGGGCGATGGCGGGGGGCTGGTGGGCGCCGGTGGCCGGGTCGGCATCCCGAACGAGTGCCTGGGCGCGGGCGAGCAGGGTCGGCTGGTTGGCCTTGAGGGCCAGCGCATAGTCGGCCCCGGTAGCGAGGATAGCACGGGCCGTGTCGGGGCGGCAGTGGAGCGCGTCGGCGGTGACGATGCAGCCGTCCAGACGGAGCAGCGCGAGCGCCTGCTGGGCGCCGAGCACCTCGTTGCGGCCCGGTGCCAGCCGCTGACCGATGACCAGCCGGGTCTCGGCCGCCCAGATGTTGACCAGGTGCAGCGGCATCGCCCGGCGGCCGCGCGCATAGGCCCCCCGCAAGGCCTTCCCGTCGATCGCCACCACGCCCTGCAGCGCCCCGCCGAACGCCTTCATGAACGCCGCGAACGCCGCCTCGAAGGGCTCGCGTGCGATCATCCGGAAAACCCGACTGAACGTGTCGTGGCTCGGCGCCCCGTGGTCCAGCTTCACCACCTGTCGCAGCACCTCGAGCTTGGCGCGCGCAAACAGCGCCATCTCAGTACAGTCCTCCGCCCCGCATAACGACGCAGCCAGCGCCACGAAGATCACCTCCAGGAAATCATGGCGCGCGTTGCCCGCCCGCGGATCCGCCACCGCCCCGAAATACTCGACCACACGATCCATTCTTTACCTCCCGAACCATGCCGGGAATCTTCAGAATCGGTATCAAGCCACGCCGCAACCCATATGCGATCCCCCTGCCTTGCAGGGGAGGAATTAACCCAATCACACCTTCGCGGCGTAGATCATGCGGCCGGGGCCGAGATTGGCGAACACCCGGTCCAGTTCATTCTCGCCGACCGCGAAGCAGCCCTGGCTGCGACCCAGCATGCCGTGCGTCTTGATCATGTCGCGGTTGGCGTACCATGCCGAGTGGATCACGATCGCGCGGCCCAGCGCATTGTCGTTGGTGGGGTCCAGCCCGACCAGACGCTGCGACCGGCCATGCTTTCCGACATAGTAATTGTCGGTCAGGAAAGCGCCCTCGCTGCTGGCGTTCGAATTGAACGCGTTGGAAAAGCGCTGGACATAGCCGCTGTGCGACGGGTCCGACCCGCTGCCGTGCGAGACGAGCAGCGAGGTGCTCTTGCCGCTAATGAGGTCGACCAGGTGGAGGCGCGGTTCGGACGAGCCGACCGCGAAATCGACGATCGCCATCCGGTCGCGCTGCCGCACCTGCGAACCATGCTTCTGCAGCGAGGCCATCGCCTGACGCAGCAGCGCCGGGCGGACGACCCGCGACGAGGCCAGGATCGCCTGCGGCACCGCCGGAACGGTCGGACGGCTCGGGATCGGCGGCTGGCGCATCGGGCGCAGATCGCCCGCCGTCAGCCTTTCCCGAGCGCTCACAGCCCCCGGAACCGCCAGTGCCCCGGCCAGCACCAGCGCGTTCTTCAACAGCGCGCGCCGACCCGGCGCCGCGTCCAGATTATCGTGCATTTTGGTCCTTCAACCCCAGAAATCCCGCGAGACCTATATAGCAGGGGATGGGCCATTTTTCTGCCCGGCCCCCTATCCGTTGATCGCTTGGTTCCATCGACTCAGCGTAAGTTCCGTCTCACCGCAAAAATTTTCGCTTGGCACAAATAGTCGCTTGACGGGTTTAATATTTTGTGAACTCGCCAAGGAAAAGGGATATGAAGGCTCTCGCTTTTGCCGCCCTGTTGGGCGCGACGACGCTGGGTTTGGCAGCACCGGCATGGGCCGAGGACGGACCCGGCACGATCGCGGTGGCGCAGGCCGCCGCCGCGCTTGCCCCCAACCGATTCGTCTGGGCCGATCCGCAGATGACCGCCATCGATCCGGTCACGCAGCCCGTCACGGTGGTGGTCAGCCTGCCGATGCAGCGGGCCTATGTCTATCGTGGCGACACGATGATCGCGGCGGCGTCGGTGTCGACCGGCAAGGATGGCAAGGACACGCCCGTCGGCGTCTTCCCGATCCTCCAGAAGCGCGAGATGCATCGCAGCAACCTGTACAACTCGGCGCCTATGCCGTTCATGCAGCGGCTGACCTGGGATGGCGTGGCGCTCCACGCGGGTAACAATCCCGGCTTCCCCGATTCGCATGGCTGCATCCGCCTGCCCACCGCGTTCGCCAAGAAGCTGTTTTCGGTGACATCGGTGGGGACGAACGTGATCGTCACCGACCAGATGGTCGGCGATCATCTCGATCCGATGATGCTGGAAACCGAGGCGAGCCAGGCCAATCAGGCGCAGTTGGCGTCGCTGTCGCGGTGAGCGATTCCCGTGCGCTTCGACTGCGCTCAGCGTGAACGGGGTTCAGTACGGCGCTCCGTTCAGCCTGAGCGAAGTCGAAGGCCGCGCGAAGGCTTAAGCCGCCAACCCCAGCGCCCGAAGCTGCGGCCGCAACGCCGGTTCATCGGTAAAGTGCAGCGCGTGAATCCCCAGCGCCGCCGCTGCATCGATGTTCGCGCGATTGTCGTCGATGAACACCGCCTCGCCTGGCTCCAGCCCGAATCGGGCGAGCGCGAGGCGGTAGATGGCGGGGTCGGGCTTCACCAGCTTTTCGTCACCCGACACCACGATGTCGCGGAAGCGATCGAACAGCGCCGATTCGCGCGCGCGGAAGGGCGGCCAGAATTCGTGGCTGAAGTTCGTGATCGCGAACAGGGGCACGCCCGCCGCATCCAGTTCGGCGACGAGTTCGTGCATCCCGGCAATCGGATCGCCGATGCTTTCGCTGAAACGCGGACCCCAGGCGGCGATCAGCTCGCGATGCTGCGGGTACAGCGCGATCAGCTCCGCCGAGGTGTCGGCGAAGTCACGGCCCGCATCATGCTGGAAATGCCACTCGGTCGTGACGACATCACGCACAAATGCATCGAGCGCCCGATCGTCTGCGATCAGGCGCCGATACAGGATCCGGGGATCCCAGTCGTAAAGAACGCGACCGACGTCGAAGATGACGGCGGTCGGCCGATCGGCACGCGTCGTGGGCGCATCGCCCACCACGGTCGATTCGATCGGCATCAGGGCTGATTAGCCCTGGCGCGCCTTGAAACGACGGTTGGTCTTGTTGATGACATAGGTGCGGCCGCGACGGCGGATCACGCGGTTGTCCCGGTGGCGATCCTTGAGCGACTTCAGGGAATTGCGGATCTTCATGATCGATTCGCTTCTTTTGAACTGGAGGGTGATCTGGAAAGCGTCGCCGCCTAGTGGCAACGGGCGGCCAAGTCAAGGTTCGGGCATGACATCCGGGTCAGGAACGACACGCCCCCTTCCGCCGCCGGATCATCCCTCATATGTCATGCGTTGCCCATCCGTAACATCTCTCAAGGTCTGCAACGCATGAAAGCCCGCTCGCTCCTGATCCTCGCGGCCGCCGCCGGAACGCTGGCCGCCTGTTCCACCACGGGCGGGCGCCTGCCCCCGACCGAGGTGATCCGCTATCACCTGGGCGAGCCGATCGCGCGCGGGACCATCCGGGTCGAGCCGCTGTCGAACACCGGCCCGGCCAGCATCGAGTTCAAGACCTATGCCGCGGCGGTCGAGACCGCGCTGCTGCGCAACGGCTATTCGCTGGCGCAGGGCGATGCGCAGCCCGACTATATCGCCACCGTGTCCTTCACCCGCGCCAACCGGCTTGGGCCGCCGCGTCCCTCGCCCTTCTCGATCGGCCTGGGTGGCGGCAGCTTCTCCGGCGGGCGTGGCGGCGGCGTCGGGCTGGGCGGGGGGCTGAGCTTCCCGATCGGCAAGAGCCAGCCGCAGGAGATCATCGGCACGGAGCTGTCGGTCCAGATCAAGCGCCGCGTCGACCAGTCGCCCATCTGGGAAGGCAGTGCGCGCAACATCGCGCCGGTTCAGGCGCTGGCCAAGCTGGACGCCAAGGCGCAGGCCACCAAGCTCGCCGATGCGCTGTTCACCAAATTCCCCGGCGAATCGGGCCGTACGATCGAGGTGAAGTAAGGCGATGACGCTGACCATCAACGCGTCGTTCGACGGCGGCAATATCCGAGTCATCGGCATCGAGGGCGACCGAGTCGACCTGGAGATCGTCAAGGACAAGGATTCGGACTTCTATCAGTGGTTCTACTTTCGCGTCGGCGGCGCGAAGGGGCGGACGCTGACCTTCCGCATCCTGAACGGGGCGGATTCGGCTTTTCCGGATGGCTGGTCCAACTATCATGTCCGCGCCTCGACCGACCGGCAGGATTGGCGGATGACGCCGACCCGTTACGCCGACGGCGTGCTGGAATGGCAGTGGACGGGCGAGTCGGACCTTGCCTGGTTCGCCTATTTCGAGCCCTATACGATGGAGCGGCACAGCGATCTGGTCGCGCGGATCGCGGCGCGGGGCGTGCATCACGAGGAGATCGGGCAGTCGCTGGACGGCCAGCCGATCGACTATTTCCGGCTCGGCACGGGGCCCAAGCAGGTATGGCTCTATGCCCGCCAGCATCCCGGCGAGTCGATGGCCGAATGGTGGATGGAGGGTGCGCTCGACTGGCTGACCAGCCCGGCGGCCGAGTCGCTGCTGGCGGCCGCGACGGTCCATGTCGTGCCCAACATGAACCCGGACGGCACGCGGCGCGGGCATCTGCGCACCAATGCGGCGGGGGTGAACCTGAACCGCGAATGGCACGAGCCGACGCCCGAGCGCAGCCCCGAAGTGCTGTGCGTGCGCAACCGCATGGACCAGACTGGCGTCGACTTCGCGATCGACGCGCATGGCGACGAGGCGATTCCCGCGAACTTCATCGCCGGGTTCGAGGGCATCCCCAGCTGGACCGAGGAGCATGGCGCCAAATTCTATGAATTCGGTCGTCGCCTGGCCGCGCACACGCCCGATTTCCAGACCCAGATGGGTTATGAGAAGTCGAGCGCGGGCAATGCGAACCTCGCCATGTCGACCAACCAGCTTGCCGAGCGGTTCGGTGCGGTGTCGGTGACGCTGGAAATGCCGTTTAAGGATCACGCGCCCAACCCGGATCGTGTCCATGGCTGGTCGGGCGAGCGTTCGGCCAAGCTGGGCGTGTCGTGCCTTGAGGTGCTGGCCGGGATGATCGGAGAGATTTGATCCTGGGGGACTCCCGGATAGGGAGTCCCTTGGCCTTCGACTTCGCTCAGGCTGAACGGAGGTTGGGATAAAGCCCAATGCCCTGCACCACGTTCAGCCTGAGCGAAGTCGAAGGCCACGCCCCCAGCCTCGCCAAATTACCGGCGCACGCCCTCCGTCGCCAGATAGCCGTCCATCTCCGCCAAAACCCGCTCCAGACCGGCGCTATCTCCGGCTTCGGCGCGCACGGTCAGCGCGGCCTGGGTGTTGGACGCGCGCAGCAGCCACCAGCCCTCCGTCGTCCGCACCCGGACGCCGTCGGTGTCGTTGACCTCCGCCCCGTCGCGGGCCAGTGCGGCGGCCACCCGGTCGACGATCGCGAACTTCTCCGCCTCCGGAACCGCGATCCTTGTTTCGGGAATATCGACCATCGCGGGCATCGCCCCGCGCAACTCGGTCATCGAGCGGCCCGCCAGAAAGACGCTGCGAATCAAGCGGATCGCGGCATAATGCGCATCGTCGAAGCCGTACCATTCGCCCGCGAAGAAGAGATGGCCCGACATCTCGCCACCCAGCGGCGCGCCTGTCTCGATCATCTTGGTCTTCATCAGGCTGTGTCCGGTCTTCCACATGACCGGCTGACCGCCCAAGGCCTCGATATGGTCGAACAGAGTCTGGCTGGCCTTCACGTCCGCGACGATCGGCGCGCCGGGATGTTCGGCAAGGGCGGGGCCCGCCAGCAGCATCAGAATCTGGTCGCCCCAGATGACCCGGCCCTGTCCGTCGATCGCGCCGATCCGATCACCATCGCCATCGAAAGCGAATCCGAAATCGAGCTGCTTCGCGGCGACCAGCGCCTTCAGCGCCTCTAGGTTCGCCTCGACCGTCGGATCGGGGTGATGATGCGGGAAATGACCGTCCACATCGGTGAACAGCGTATGATGCTCACCCGGCAGGCGCTGGACCAGCTTTTCGATGACCGGGCCGGATGCGCCGCTGCCGCAGTCCCAGCCGATCCGGTATGCGCCACCCGCATAACCGGCCAGCAGCCGGTCGACATAGGCGTCGAGGATATCGCGATCCTCGACCGTTCCCGCACCTTTGGTCCAGTCGCGCGCCGTCGCCATCCGCGCCAGGTCCTGCACATCCTCGCCGAAAAAGGGGCGATGGCGCAGCACCATCTTGAAGCCATTGTCGTCGCGGGGATTGTGGCTGCCCGTTACCTGTACGGCGCCGTCCACCCCTAAAGTCGCTTCGGCGAAATAGACCATCGGCGTGGGGCCCAGGCCGATGCGAATGACGTCGACGCCGCTGTCGGTCAGCCCCTCGACCAGCGCGGCCTCCAGCATGGGCGAGCTTAGCCGTCCGTCGCGCCCGACGACAACGCGGGTGCCGCCCGCGCGCCGCACCCGCGTGGCGAAACCGCGCCCGACCGCATAGGCCGCGCCCTCGTCCAGCGTCTCGGGCACGGTGCCGCGCACGTCATATTCGCGGCAGGCGTCGGGGTGGATCACGGCGACCCGCTCACCCATCTCGGCGCGCCAGCAACAGGTCGCGCGCGGCATTCACCCGCCGCGTCAGGTCAGCCGAGCCGCCGCGATCGGGATGGACCTGCCCGATCAGGCGGCGATGCGCCTGGCGGATCGCCTCGACATCCGCGCCCGGCGGCAGGTCGAGGATCGCCAGCGCGTCCGCCTCGTCACGCGGCAGGCGGGGCGCGGGTTTGGGCCGGGTCGGGCGCGGCAGATAGCGCCACACCAGCCAGATGACCGCCAGCGCGATCAGCCATTTCATGCGGCCCCCATCATGCGGCGGCGTCTGCCTCTTTGGCGCTCAATTCCGCTCCCGCCTCGGGCAGTTGCAGCGCGGCCATCATCTCGCGCAGTTCCTGGCGCGCGGCGACATGGCCCAGGCCCATCGCGCCGAATTCCTTGGCGTCGATCATGGTCAGGCCGTTGGGGAACATCTCGCGATAGATCACGCGCTCGCCCAGGCCCGGGATCACGCGAAAGCCGACGCGGCGCGACAGATCGACCAGCGCATCGGACACGCGACGCATGTTACGCGCCTCGATATGCTGCAATCTGTTGCGCAGCACGACCCAGTCGATGGTGGTGCCGTCGGCGCGCGCGCGCTGCTTGCGTGCGTCCCAGATCAGTTCCGAATAGAAGCTCGGGCGCGTGACCTGGAACGTTTCCGGGTCGACCTGGCCGATCAGGTCGAAGTCGACGAAGCTGTCGTTCATCGGCGTGACCAGCGTGTTGGACAGCGCCGCCGCCGTCCGCGCGAAATGATCGTCGCGACCCGGCGTGTCGACGATCAGGAAGTCGGCATCCTGCGACAGGCCGAACCAGAGTTCCTCGAACCCTTCCTCGGTCTGGCTGGTATGCGTCGCATGGACCGGCATGGGCAGCTTGTGCCCGGTGCGCTTGATCGTCTCGGCGCGATTGTCGAGATAGCGGCCCACCGTCCGCTGGCGATGGTCCAGATCGAGACACGCCACGCGCGCGCCCTTCGCGGCCAGCGCGATCGCCACATGAACCGCCGTCGTCGATTTACCAGTGCCGCCTTTTTCATTGGCAAAGACAATGACGTGCGTTGAAGATAGCCGTTCCGGCAACTCGTCGCTTCCTTATTGATCCCCGTTGCCTCCCTACATAGAAGCCCTGGGCCTGGGGAACGAGGGGTAAAATCAGTGCAAGTCATTCGGGATCGCGAAGCCTTGGTCGAGGCGCTCGCCGCTTTGCGTGCCGAAGATGCGCGCGTGGCGCTAGTGCCGACCATGGGCGCGCTCCATGCCGGGCATATCGCGCTCGTCGAAGCGGCGAAGCGGCCGGGCACCAAGGTCGTGGCCTCGATCTTCGTGAACCCGAAGCAGTTCGGCGCGGGCGAGGATCTGGGCCGCTATCCCCGGCGCGAGCAGTCCGACATCCGCATGCTGACCGAGGCGGGTTGCGACCTGTTGTGGATGCCCGGCGTCGAGGTGATGTACCCGGAGGGTCATGCGACCTCGATCCGCGTCGACGGCGTCAGCGAAGGGCTGGAGGGCGCATCGCGTCCCGGCCATTTCGACGGAGTCGCCACGGTCGTCGCCAAGCTCTTCAACCAGGTCGGCCCCGATGCCGCCTATTTCGGCGAGAAGGATTTCCAGCAGCTGGCGGTGATCCGCCGCATGGTCGCCGACCTCGACTTTCCCATCGACGTGGTCGGCGTGCCGACGCAGCGTGACGATGACGGCCTGGCCCTGTCGTCGCGCAACATCTATCTGGACGAGGAACAGCGGGCCAAGGCCGTCGCCCTGCCGCGTGCGCTGGGCGTTGCTGCGCGCGCCATCGGGCGGGGCGAGGAGACAGCGACCGTTTTGGCCGATGCCCGCGCCACGCTGGCCGCCGCTGGATTTGAGGTCGATTATGTCGAACTGGTCGATGCGGTAACCCTTTCACTCGATTGCATCGACGATCATCCGCGGCGTCTGGTTGCCGCTGCCCGTATGGGATCGACCAGACTGATCGATAATATCGCCGTCATCGACCCGTCATGAGTTAACCAATTTGTGACCGTTATGGCCATAGAACCATGCTCGGACGCAGTGGCGTTCGAACAGAGGGGCAGGATATGGCCAACAGTAGCAAATCCGCACAATTCCTGATGGAAAGCCGGTTCGCCGACCACGTGGCGACCGACGACGGTGCGACGATGTACGATCTGGGGATCGCCTATTCGACCGGGTCCGCCGGCAAGCGGCTGGACCTGATCGAGGCGCATAAGTGGTTCAACCTGGCGGCGGTGGCGGGCTTCCTGCCCGCGCAGATCGCACGCGCCGAAGTGGCCAGCGACATGACCGCGCGAGAGATCGCCGAAGCCCAGCGCCAGGCCCGCGCGTTCCTCCACGGCAACATGGTACAGATGCGCGCCGCCTGACATCACGCTAACATGGCATGACCATGGGTGGTCGTGACGATGGATGGTGTAAGAGCGTGGCGGAAAAGGGTGGGAATAACTGCACGGTGACGATCAGCTTTGGGCGTCTCGTCGTTCACCTTGGGTTTGTGATAGCTGTCAGCCTGTCCGTGACGATCATGCTCGAACGCTATGCCAGCTTGCCGCACTGGATGGTGGCCAATAATCCCCATGGCCGATCGCTGGCCGGGATCATTGGATTGGCAGCCAGCCTGCTCGTCCGTCGAGGTTTCGACAAGCTCCTGCCGTTGGTGGAGCAGACCAAATCCTGAGCAAGGCGATATCGCTCGGAGGCTGGGACGCCTTCAATGTGTCGACCCACTCCATGTTGAGCCAATAATTGATGGTGCATACGGCCTGAACTCGCCGACCACCGCGCGCTGATCCGCCCGAACGGGGCGGGCCGGGATCAGCTCACGGGATCAGGTTCGACTCAGGCTTCGCTCGTCGTCTTCGCCACAGCTTTCTTGGCAGGGGCTTTCTTGGCCGGAGCCTTTTTGGCCGGTGCCTTCTTTTCCGTCGTCGTCTTGTCCGCCGCCTTCTTGGCAGGCGCCTTTTTCGCCGCCGCCTTCTTCGCCGGTTTCTTGCGCGCCGGAGCGGCCGCCGCCCGCGCGTCGATCAACTGCGCGGCTTCTTCCAGCGTCAGCTGGTCCTTGTCGACCGTCTTGGGGATGGTCGCATTGGTCTCACCATCGGTGACATAGGGGCCATAGCGCCCCTCCATCAGCTTGATCTCCGCCTCGGTGCGCGGATGCTTGCCCAGTATCTTGAGCGGTTCGCGCGACGCGGTGCCGCGCGCGGCGCGCCCGCCACCCGCCGCCGCCTCGGCCAGCTTGACCACGGCGGCGTTCATGCCCGTTTCGAACACATCGGCGGTCGAGGTCAGCCGCGCATATTTGCCCGCATGCGCCAGATAGGGGCCGTAACGCCCGATCGACGCGGTGATCGGCTCGCCCGTTTCCGGGTGGTTGCCGATGGTGCGCGGCAGGCTGAGCAGTTTGAGCGCCCATTCCAGGTCGAGATCGACATCCTTGGGGATCGAAGCGCGCTTGGCGTCCTTGCCCTCGCCCAGCTGGATATAGGGGCCGAACCGCCCCGACTTGCGCTCGACGGGCAGGCCGGTTTCGGGATCCTGACCAAGCGTTTCCGGGCCGCTGTCCTCACCCGCGCCTTCGCCACCCTGCGCGAAGCGGCGGGTATATTTGCACTCCGGGTAGTTGGAGCAGGCGATGAACGCACCGAACCGGCCGCCGCGCAGCGCCAGCTTGCCCTCGCCGCAATTCGGGCAGAGGCGCGGGTCCGACCCGTCCGCCTTTTCGGGGAACAGATAGGGTGCCAGGAACTGGTCCAGTTCGGCGGTAATGGCCGAGGGCTGCTGCTCCATGACTTCGGACGTGCGCGGCTTGAAGTCGCGCCAGAAGGCGTCGAGCACGGCCTGCCACTGGGCCCGGCCGCCGGACACGTCGTCCAGCTCCTCTTCCAGCTCGGCGGTATAGTCATAGCCTACATATTTCTCGAAGAAGCGTTCGAGGAACGCCGTCACCAGCCGTCCGCTCTCCTCGGCGAAGAAGCGGTTCTTCTCGACGCGGACGTATGCGCGGTCCTTCAGCGTCTTGATGATCGAGGCATAGGTGGACGGACGCCCGATGCCGAGTTCCTCCATCCGCTTGACCAGCGACGCTTCGGAGAAGCGCGGCGGCGGCTGGGTGAAATGCTGCTCGGCCTTGACCTCCTTCTTGGCAGGCGCATCGCCTTCGCGCAGGCGGGGAAGGCGGCGGGCCTCTTCGTCCTGGCTGTCGTCCTGGCCTTCCTCATAGAGCGCCAGATAGCCGGGGAAGAGCACGACCTGGCCCGTGGCCCGCAGGACATGGCGGCCGGTGCCGTCGGCCATGTCGATGGTCGTCCGCTCCATCCGGGCCGAGGCCATTTGCGATGCCAGCGCGCGCTTCCAGATCAGGTCGTAGAGGCGACCATGGTCGCCCGACCCTGCGCGGTCGCGGCTGAAATCGGTCGGGCGGATCGCCTCGTGGGCTTCCTGGGCGTTCTTCGCCTTGGACTGGTACATGCGCGGCTTGTCGGGGACATAGGAGGCGTCATAGCGCTCGGCCACGGCCTTGCGCGCCGCCGAGATGGCCGAGCCGTCCATCTGGACGCCATCGGTACGCATGTAGGTGATCGCACCGTCCTCATAGAGCTGCTGCGCGATCCGCATCGTGTGATCCGCCGAGAAGCCCAGCTTGCGCGCGGCCTCCTGTTGCAGGGTCGAGGTGGTGAAGGGCGGCGGCGGGTTGCGCGTCGCGGGCTTGGTCTCGACCGACTGGACCTGGAAGCGGCCCGCCTCGACATCGGCCTTGGCGCGGGTCGCGTCACCTTCATTGCCGATCGACAGGCGGTCGAGCTTCTTGCCCTCCCACTGGACCAGACGCGCGACGAAGGGCGTGCCGTCCTGCTCCATATCGGCCGTCACCGACCAATATTCCTGCGGCCGGAACGCCTCGATCTCACGCTCGCGCCCGACGATCAGGCGCAGCGCCACCGACTGGACGCGCCCCGCCGACTTGGCACCGGGCAGCTTGCGCCACAGCACCGGCGACAGGGTGAAGCCGACCAGATAGTCGAGCGCCCGTCGCGCCCGGTAGGCGTCGATCAGGTCGGTATCCAGCTCACGCGGATTCTGCATCGCATGCAGGATGGCGGGCTTGGTGATCGCGTTGAACGTCACCCGCTCGACCTTGTCGGGCAGCGCCTTGCGGTTCTTCAGAACCTCCTGAACATGCCACGAAATCGCCTCACCCTCGCGATCAGGGTCGGTGGCCAGGATCAGACGGTCGGCCTTCTTGGCCTCATCGGCGATTGCCTTCAGCTGGCGCGCCTTGTCCGCATAGTTTTCCCACTCCATCGCGAAATTCTGGTCCGGGTCGACCGAGCCGTCCTTGGGCGGCAGGTCGCGGACGTGACCATAGCTCGCCAGGACCCGGTAGTCCGAACCCAGATATTTCTCGATGGTCTTCGCCTTGGCGGGCGATTCGACGATGACAAGCTGCATGAGTGGTAAAACTACGTCCCTTACGTGTGTACGCGAGGATGGGGAGGGGGCGGGGGGAGGTCAAGCGGGGTTGGATCGGGGGCGGAGGGGCGTGGCCTTCGACTTCGCTCAGGCTGAACGGAGGTTGGGGCGCGGCCGCATATACCACCACCCGTTCGGCCTGAGCGAAGTCGAAGGCCATGCGGAAACCTCACCCCAATGCCACCCGGCCACCGGCATGCCGCTCCAGCCGTCCGGCGAGTTCCAACTCCAGCAGGATCGTCTGGACGATGGCGGGCGGGCGGCCGCTCTGGCGGATGAGTTCGTCCACGCTCACCGCCACCGGGCCGAGCAGGTTGGTCACGCGCGCGCGGTCGGCCTCGTTCGCTTCGTGCGGCGGCGGGGGTGTATAATGCGCCTCCGGCGCGCGGACCATGCGCGGGTCTATGGGGCGGATCTGTTCGAGAATGTCCGCCGCCGACTGGATCAGCACCGCGCCTTCGCGGATTAGCATATTGCACCCTTGCGCGCGCGGATCGGCGGGGTGGCCGGGCACCGCCATGACCTCGCGCCCTGCCTCGCCCGCCAACCGCGCGGTGATGAGCGAGCCGGATCGCGGGGCGGCCTCGACCACCACTGTGCCTTGCGCCAGCCCGGCGATGATCCGGTTGCGCGAGGGGAAGTGGCGGGCCAGCGGCTGGGTGCCCGGCGGCTGTTCGGCGATCAGCAGGCCGCGCGTCGCCACCTCTTCCTGCAACCGGGCGTTTTCGGGCGGGAAGGCGATGTCGATGCCGCTGGCGATGACGCCGATCGTGCCGCCGTCGAGCGCGCCGATATGCGCCGCCGTGTCGATGCCGCGCGCCAGCCCCGAGGCGACGGGGACGTTCTGCGCCGCCAGGTCCTGCGCCAGTCCGCGCGCGAAGCGGCACGACGCGGCCGAGGCGTTGCGCGCACCGACCAGCGCCACCCCGCCGCGCCGGGCCAGCGCGATATCGCCGCGCACGATCAGCGCGGGCGGCGCGGTGTCGAGTTCGGCGAGAAGGGCGGGATAGTCCGCCTCACCCAGCAGCACATGGCGCGCGCCGAGTCGGGCGACCGTCTCGATCTCTCGGGCGATGGTGGCGGGATCGGCGGCTTTGGGGGCCTCGCCGCCGCCGCGCCGGGCAAGGCCGGGCAGCGCGTCGAGCGCCGCCTCCGCCTCGCCGAAACGCGCCATCAGCTGGCGCCAGGTGACGGGGCCGATGCCATGCGTCCGCAACAGCCGGAGCTGTGCGAACCGCGCGTCAGTCACGCTTCTTGCCGATACGGGGTTCGGTGCCGGCCAGCAGCCGCTCGATATTCGAGCCGTGCTTCCAGATGACGATCAGGGCGAGCGCGATCAGCAGCAGGACCAGGTCGAACCGGCCGAGCACCGCCGCCGCCAGCGGTGCGCTGACCGCCGCCGTCATGCCCGCCACCGCCGAGATGCGCAGCGTCGCCAGCAGGCCCAGCCAGACCACCGCATAGACCACGCCCAGCGGCCAGTAGAGCGCGACCACCACGCCCATCAGCGTGGCGACGCCCTTGCCGCCGCGAAACTTCAGCCAGATCGGGAAGCAATGCCCGACAAAGGCGGCCGCCGCCGCCAGCGCTTCCTCGCCGGGCAGCCAGTGGCGGACGATCAGCACGGCGGCCACGCCCTTCAGCATGTCGAGGATCAGCGTCGCGGCAGCCAGGCCCTTGCGGCCGGTGCGCAGGACGTTGGTCGCGCCGATATTGCCCGACCCGATACTGCGCAGATCGCCCGCCCCGGCGGCGCGCGTCAGGATGATTCCGAACGGAATCGACCCCAGCAGATAGCCGATCAGCAAGGCCCAGGTCGGCGGCCCCCAGATGATTTCGGTCGGCAATAGTCTTCCCCTGTGCTCCGGGACAGACATAGAACATGCGCGGGGGCCTGTCCAATCGGCGGCGCTCTGGTTTCGGTCGCGCGCGCCGCTTATGAGGCGGGGATGAGCGATGCGCGTCCCATCCTGTTCTTCGATTCCGGCGTCGGCGGACTGTCGATCGCGGGGCCTGCGCGCGCGGCCTTGCCGACCGCGCCCTTCGTCTATGTCGCGGACAGTGCGGGCTTTCCCTATGGCGAGAAAAGCGAGGCGGAGATTGCCGGGCGCGTGCCCGCGTTGCTCGGGCGGCTGGCGGAGCGATATCATCCGCGCCTGATCGTCATCGCGTGCAACACCGCCTCGACCATCGCGCTGCCCGCGGTGCGCGCGGCGCTCGACCTGCCCGTGGTCGGCACGGTGCCCGCGATCAAGCCCGCCGCCGTGATGAGCGAGACGCGCACGATCGGCGTGCTCGGCACCCGCGCGACGGTGCGCCAGGCCTATGTCGACGATCTCGCCGCGCGGTTCGCGGGCGATTGCCGGGTGATCCGGCACGGCTCGGCGGAGCTGGTCGAGCTGGCCGAGGCGAAACTGCGCGGCGAGTCGCTGTCACGGGAGGCGTTCGCGGCGGTGCTGAACGGGCTGTTCGGGCAGGAGGGCGGCGCGGAGATCGACGTCATCGTCAACGCCTGTACCCATTTCCCGCTGGTCGAGGCCGAGCTGGCGGCGGCGGCTCCGCATGCGGTGCGCTTCGTCGATGGCGGGCCGGGAATCGCCCGACGGATCGCGTTCCTGACCGAGGGGCAGGCCTGGCCCGACTCGGCCGGAGAGGGTGTGGCGGTGTTCACGCGACTCGGGGAGCGCGAGCGGGCGCTGACGCCGGGACTGGCGGCGCGCGGCTTCACGCGGATCGAGGCGCTGTAAGCCTCCACCTCCGTTCGCACTGAGCGAAGTCGAAGTGCACGAGATTCGCTGACGGCGAGGCTTTCCTCTTGGGCTTCGACTTCGTCCAGCCTGAACGGAGGGCTGGAGAGGGTACTGCGAACCACCCGCATCAGGAACCCTTCGATCCTTGGGACAATATGTCCACCATGATCGATCACAGTAACCACCGATCTCCACTCGATTCATTCACGCGTTCGTCCTACATTCGCTTCCCATGAGCATCGAGGGCACGGACGCGCGCGTGGATTATTCCCGCGTCTTCACCCAGGCGATCGACCGCCTGCACGCCGAGGGACGTTACCGCGTCTTCATCGACATCCTGCGCAACAAGGGCATGTTCCCGAACGCCCGGTGCTTTGCCGGGCATAACGGGCCCAAGCCGATCACCGTCTGGTGCTCCAACGACTATCTGGCGATGGGCCAGCACCCCAAGGTCATCGCCGCGATGGAGGAAGCGCTGCACGACGTCGGCGCGGGCTCGGGCGGCACGCGCAACATCGGCGGCAACACGCATTATCATGTCGATCTGGAGGGCGAACTCGCCGACCTGCACGGCAAGGAAGCGGCGCTGCTGTTCACCAGCGGCTATGTCTCCAACGAGGCGACGCTGGCGACGCTGGCGAAGATCCTGCCCGGCTGCGTTATCTTTTCCGACGAGCTCAACCACGCCTCGATGATCGCGGGCATCCGCAATTCAGGTTGCGAGAAGCAGGTCTTCCGCCACAACGACCTGGCGCATCTGGAGGAATTGCTGGCCGAGGCCGATCCGGCGGTGCCCAAGCTGATCGCATTCGAGAGCGTCTATTCGATGGAGGGCGATGTCGCCCCGATCGCCGCGATCTGTGACCTCGCGGATAAGTATAACGCGCTGACCTATCTCGACGAGGTGCACGCGGTCGGCATGTACGGCGCGCGCGGCGGCGGCATTTCGGAGCGGGACGGCGTCGCACACCGACTGACCGTGATCGAGGGGACGCTGGGCAAGGCGTTCGGCGTGATGGGCGGCTATATCGCGGCCGACCGGATGATCGTCGACGTGATCCGCTCGTACGCGCCGGGGTTCATCTTCACCACCTCGCTATCGCCGGTGCTGGTCGCGGGCGTGCTGGCGAGCGTGCGCCACCTGAAGCAGAGCTCGGTCGAGCGCGAGGGGCAGCAGGCGGCCGCCGCCAGGCTGAAGGCAATGATGACCGAGGCGAACTTGCCGGTCATGCTGGGCGAGACGCATATCGTGCCGGTGATGGTCGGCGATCCGGTCAAGGCCAAGAAGATCAGCGATATCCTGCTCGCCGAATATGGCGTGTACGTCCAGCCGATCAATTATCCGACCGTCCCGCGCGGCACCGAACGCCTGCGCTTCACCCCCGGCCCCGCGCATGACGAGGCGATGATGCGCGAACTGGTATCGGCGCTGGTCGAGATCTGGGAACGGCTGGAATTGAAGATGGCAGCGTAAGGGGCTGAGTCTTTTTCGTTCTTCCCCGGCGAAGACCGGGGCCCAGTTGCGGCGAAGCGGGTGGTGCGCGGAGCGATGCGACCTTATTCCCACCAACGATAGGGTGACTGGACCCCGGCCTTCGCCGGGGCGGTCGCAATTTTAGATCGTGATGACATTGCATTGAATCGAGGCAAGCCCCTCCCCTTCAGGGGAGGGGTTGGGGTGGGGCCTCGCCATAGGCCTCAAGCTTGCGGAAGCGCCCCACCCCCGGCCCCTCCCCTGAAGGGGAGGGGTGCGTTCATCTCATGTCATCTTGCTCTAAAGGCCGGATTTCAGTCGAGCGTGATCGCGGCGTCGCTTCCCGGCACGGCCAGCGGTGCGCCAAACCGCACCGTGTGGACGCTGCTATAGTCGCCCTCCACCGGATCGGCATAGACATGGACGACGCGGCGCACCCCGTCGATCACCCAATAGGTCGGGATGTCCGCCTGGGCATAGAGCATCCGCTTCAGGCCCATGTCGCGGCTTTGCGTCGTCTGTGCGATCTCGACGACCAGCAGAATGTCGTCCGGTGTCAGGAAGCGGTTCTCCACAATCGGATGGCGCAGCAGTGCGGCATCGCACGCGACTACGGTCACATCGTCGAGAACGAGGCCGGTTTCACCCACGACCAAGGTCACCCCCATCGTTCGGGCAAGGTGAAATACGACACTGGCCTGCGCGGCGGCATGGCCCCCCATTGGTGGGTTCATCCGCTCCAGTTCCCCGTCGATCAGCTCGACCTTCATGCCCTCGAACGCGCCAGCCTCGACCATGCGCAGGAACTCGGCGCTCGTGAAGCGCGCGCGGGTGTCGGGGGCAAGGCGGGCCAGCTGGTTCACGGTCGCGATCCTATCATGGCGGACCGAACGCGCCTAGCCGCGCCTCACTTCTTGCAATAGCCCTCGCCCGTTTTCACCGTCAGGCAGTCGGTCTTGCCCGCCAGATACTTCAATCCCGTCGCATCGCCGTTGGTGGGCCGCAGCGTTTCGCGCACGCCATTCCGTTCGAAGACGATGGTGTCGCCGACCTGCTCGCCCCGGAACTCGCCCTTGTGGTCGAGGTCCCACTGCATCTCCATGCGGTAACGG
Organism: Sphingomonas sp. 77B; assembly: GCF_056497825.1. NCBI lineage: Bacteria > Pseudomonadati > Pseudomonadota > Alphaproteobacteria > Sphingomonadales > Sphingomonadaceae > Sphingomonas > Sphingomonas sp. 77B. Next base: position 1,889,282 of record NZ_JBWMBY010000001.1, on the reverse strand, counting down.
CCCGGCGTCGCGGCGTGCTTGATGGTCAGGAACATGCCTTCGACCCCGACATAGCGGCCGACATAATCGGGGCCCTTTTTCTTGGACAGCCCGGTGAAGGTCGCGCCATCCCCGGCCGGGCCCGCCGTGGCGGCTGCCTCGGGCGTGTTCGTCGCGGCGGCGGCATTCTTCACCTCCTCCGGCGTCTCGCGCGAGCAGGCGGTCAGGGCAGAGAGGGCGGCGAGGATCAGGATGCGCTTCATGGCGCGCAAAACCCCTAAACACCGGCACACGTTCCGTTCGCGAAGGGGTAGCCATCGGCCTTGCGCGCGCGTAAAGGCGCACGCATTCCATCCCCTTCGTCAGGAGCGCCCGTCCCATGCGCATCGCGATCGCATCCGATCATGCCGCCGTCTCGCTGAAGACCGTGCTGGCGGACTGGCTTCGCGAACAGGGGCATGAGGTGCTGGACCTGGGGACCGACGGTTCGGCCAGCGTCGATTATCCCGATTTCGGCCGCGCGATCGGCGAGGCGCTGGCCGATGGCCAGGCCGAGCGCGGCGTGGCGTTGTGCGGATCGGGCATCGGCATCTCGATCGCCGCCAACCGCAACCCCGCCTGCCGCTGCGCGCTGGTGTCCGAGCCGCTCTCGGCCGCGCTCGCCCGCCAGCATAATGACGCCAACGCCATCGCCATGGGCGCGCGCGTCATCGGCGAGGAAATGGCCAAGGCCTGCCTCCAAGCCTTCCTGTCCACCCCGTTCGAGGGCGGACGTCATCAGCGTCGTGTCGACATGCTGTCCACGGCCCCCGCCCAGAATTGAACGCCCAAGGATACCGCCCCCATGAGCATGAATGACGTCCAGCCCGCCGGTTTCTTCACCCGCAACCTGGCCGATGCCGATCCCGCCGTCTTCGCCGGTGTCGCGCACGAGCTGGAGCGCGAGCAGACCCAGATCGAGCTGATCGCCAGCGAGAACATCGTCTCCAAGGCGGTGATGGAAGCGCAAGGCTCGGTCTTCACCAACAAATATGCCGAGGGCTATCCGGGCAAGCGCTATTACCAGGGCTGCGCGCCGTCGGACGAGGTCGAGCAACTGGCGATCGACCGCGCCAAGCAGATTTTCGGCTGCAACTTCGTCAACGTCCAGCCGCATTCGGGCGCGCAGGCGAACGGCGCGGTGATGCTGGCGCTGGCCAAGCCCGGCGACACGATCATGGGCCTGTCGCTCGACGCCGGTGGCCACCTGACGCACGGTGCGAAGGCCGCGCTGTCGGGCAAGTGGTTCAACGCGGTCCAGTACGGCGTCGATCCCGAGACGCACCTGATCGACTATGACGAGGTCGCCCGGATCGCGCGCGAGAGCCAGCCTAAGATCATCATCGCGGGCGGCTCGGCCTATCCGCGCACGATCGACTTCGCCAAGTTCCGCGCCATCGCGGACGAAGTCGGTGCCTATTTCATGGTCGACATGGCGCATTTCGCCGGGATCGTCGCGGGCGGCCTGCACCCGACCCCGTTCGGCCATGCGCATGTCGTGACCACCACCACGCACAAGACGCTGCGCGGTCCGCGCGGCGGCATGATTATGACCAACGACGAAGCGATCGCGAAGAAGATCAACTCGGCGGTCTTCCCCGGGCTTCAGGGCGGCCCGCTGATGCACGTCATCGCCGCCAAGGCGGTCGCCTTCGGCGAGGCGCTGCAGCCGGAGTTCAAGACCTATATCGCGGCGGTCGTCGAGAATGCCCGCACGCTGGCCGCGACGCTGAAGGCGCGCGGGGCGAACCTGGTCGCGGGCGGCACCGACACGCATCTGGCGCTGGTCGATCTGACCCCGCTGGGCATCACCGGCCGCGACGCCGACGAGGCGCTGGAGCGCGCGGGCATCACCTGCAACAAGAACGGCATCCCCAACGACCCGCTGCCCCCGATGAAGACCAGCGGCATCCGCGTCGGCTCGCCCGCCGGGACCACGCGCGGTTTCGGCCCCGCCGAGTTCGAACAGATCGGCCACATGGTCGCCGACGTGCTCGACGGTCTGAAGGCCAAGGGCGAACATGGGGACCCGGAGGTCGAGGCGAACGTTCGTGCCCGTGTGCGTGAGCTTTGCGCACGCTTTCCGATCTATCAGGGATAAGGACGTAAACGCATGGCCAAGTTCGACGAGAAGATTTCCGAGGTTCAGAGCGACATCAAGTCGACGCCGGGCCTCGGCAAGAGCATGGCGAAATGGGGTGCGCTCGGCGCCGTCGTCGCGATCCCGGTTCCGTTCGTGGGCCCGATCTTCGGCGCGGCGGCGGGTGCGGGCTATGCCTATTTCAAGGCCAAGAAGAAGATCTGAATGCGCTGCCCATTCTGTGGCCATGAAGACAGTCAGGTAAAGGATAGCCGCCCCACCGAAGATGGGGCGGCCATCCGTCGTCGCCGCCAGTGCGAAGGCTGCGGCGCGCGCTTCACCACCTTCGAGCGTATCCAGTTGCGCGAGTTGTTCGTGCTCAAGAGCGAGGACCGGCGCGAGCCGTTCGACCGCGAAAAGCTGCTCCGCTCCATTTCCATCGCGACGCGCAAGCGCCCCATCGACCCGGTCAGGGTGGAAAAGCTGGTGTCCGGCATCCAGCGCCAGCTGGAGACGAGCGGCGAGGGCGAGGTATCGTCCAAGCGGATCGGCGAGATGGCGATGGAGGGGCTGAAGGGATTGGATTCGGTGGCCTATATCCGCTTCGCCAGCGTGTACCGCGAGTTTGGCGAGGCCAGGGACTTTGAGGCGTTTGCGGGGACGGTGGAAGAGGTGGCGCCCAAGGGGGAGTGAGGTGAGGTTTGGGGCGTGGGCTTCGACTTCGCTCAGCCTGAACGGAAATTGGGGATTATTCGACTTCATCAAAACAGCCGTTCAGGCTGAACGAAGTCGAAGCCCAAGGGAATCCCTTGCCCCAAACCTTGAAAGCGATAGCCTCAGGGAATGGCCTTCTACTGCTACATCCTCCGCTGCTCCGACGGCAGTTTCTACACCGGCCACACTGATAACCTCGAACACCGCATCGCCCAGCACCAATCCGGCGAACTCCCCTGCTACACCCACACGCGCCGCCCTGTGACGCTCGCCTGGTCCCAGGACTTCCCCTCCCGCCAAGAAGCCCTCGCCGCCGAGCACCAGATCAAAGGCTGGTCCCGCACCAAGAAACAGGCCCTGATCGCATCGGACTGGACGAGCCTGAAAGAAGCCGCGATACCGCGCGGCGAACGTGCCCTTCGACTTCGCTCAGGGCGAACGAGAGTGTGACCGTGAACAAATCCCAGCCCCCCGTCATCGTCCTGGTCCGCCCGCAGCTCGGCGAGAATATCGGCAAGGCCGCGCGCGCCATGTTGAATTTCGGGCTGGTCGAGATGCGGCTCGTCATCCCGCGCGACGGCTGGCCCAATCCGCAGGCGGGGCCCGCCGCATCGGGCGCGGACATCGTGCTGGAACAGGCCAAGGTTTATGAGAGCGTCGCCGACGCGGTCGCCGACTGCGCGCAGGTCTATGCGACCACGGTGCGCAAGCGCGGCGTGACCAAGCCGGTCGTGACCCCGGAAGAGGCGGCGCGCGAAATCCATGCCGATACCGTTGGTCGCGCGGCCTTCCTCTTCGGGCCGGAGCGCTCGGGGCTGGAAACCGACGACGTCGCCATCGCGCGCAAGATCGTGACCGTGCCGATCAACCCGGAATTCGGCAGCCTGAACCTGGCGCAGGCGGTGATCCTGATCGCCTATGAATGGTCGAAGGGCGTCGAACTGGCCCAGCCGCCCGAGGTCGAGCTGCCCGAGGTCGCGCCGCAGGGTGAATTGGACGGGATGATCGGCCAGTTGGAGGACATGCTGGAGAATGCGGGCTTCTTCTTCCCGCCCGACCGCACGCCGGCCAGCAAGCGGACGCTGCGCACCTTGCTGACCAAGCCCGGCTGGTCGAGCCAGGAGGTGCGGACGCTGCGCGGCGTGTTGTCGACGCTGGCGCGGCCGCGTCAGCGGTAAGGGGGCAAATTCCCACCCTCCGTTCAGCCTGAGCATAGTCGAAGGCCAAGGGTGGCATTGGCCAGGATGCCCTTGCGGTAGCGGTTCCGGCGTGGGCTTCGACTTCGCTCGATCTGAGCGGAGGTTGGGATGTGAAGGGTAGGGGGAACTTACCCCCGTGTCCGGTCGAACGCCGCCAGTTCATAGGCGATCGAACCTTCGACCAGCACTTCCCACATCTCCGCCACCACCGCTTCCGGCACGCCCAGCCGCCGGGCTTCGGCGCGGGCCTGGTCGATCACCTGGGTCTTGCGATCCTCGTCGCGCACGCGGTCTCGGGTCGGTTTGATCCGCGCGGCGGCGTCCATATAGGCGAAGCGGCGCGCAAGCATCGCCACCAGGTCGCGGTCGAGCTGGTCCACGCCCGCGCGGACCTCCGCCATGGTGGTGCAATCGGGTCCGGCGAGAATCTGGGTCATGGATTATGGCTCTGCCGGGCGGCGTTCCCGCTGTCCAGCCCGGCTTGCCGATCGGGGCGGGCGCGGGATAGCATGGCACCCGCGTTCCCATTGGGAGATAGGACGATGCTGACCACGTTGCTGCTGCTGGCCCTGACCGGGCAACAGGCCGAACCCGCGCCCGCGCCGGTCAAGGAAAAGAAGATCTGCCGGGTCCAGGAAACCACGGGCTCGCGGCTCGGGGGCAAGCGGATCTGCAAGACCCAGGCGGAATGGGACGAGATGGCCGCTAATGCGCGCAACGACGTGGAAAACGCGACGAACAAGCTGAACACCGCCAGCGGTCGCTGATCGTCCGCCTCGCTTGACTCGCGGCTGCCCGTCGTCTAGGCGCGCCGCTTCGCAATTGCCCCCGCATCCCGGTGAAGCGGTGGGCCTGCGCTTGTCCCCTTAAAGGCTTGCATGGTGCGATACCGGGACCAACGTCGTTCGTAATTGCCAAGGATTACACATGTCGAAGCGTCAAAGCGCAAAGTACAAGCTCGATCGCCGGATGGGCGAGAACATCTGGGGTCGTCCCAAGAGCCCGGTCAACAAGCGTGAATACGGCCCCGGCCAGCACGGTCAGCGTCGCAAGGGCAAGATGTCGGACTTCGGTCTGCAGCTGCGCGCCAAGCAGAAGCTGAAGGGCTATTATGGCGACGTGACCGAGAAGCAGTTCAAGGCCTGCTACCAGGAAGCCGCCCGCATGAAGGGCGACACCTCGCAGAACCTGATCGGCCTGCTCGAGCAGCGCCTGGACATGATCGTGTACCGCGCCAAGTTCGCGCCGACGATCTTCGCAGCGCGCCAGCTGGTCAGCCACGGCCACATCCGCGTCAACGGCGTGAAGTGCAACATCGCGTCGCGTCGCTGCTTCGTCGGCGACGAGATCTCGCTGGGTTCGAAGGCGACCGAAATGGCGCTGGTCATGGAAGCACAGCAGCTCGCCGAGCGTGAAGTGCCCGACTACGTCACCGCCGACGGCAACACCAAGGTTGCGCTGACCCGCATCCCGACCCTGGACGAGGTGCCCTATCCGGTGAAGATGGAACCGAACCTGGTCGTCGAATTCTATTCGCGCTAAGTTTCGGGTCTTACCGAATTTCGGAAAGGGCGGTCCCGATGGGGCCGCCCTTTTTGTTTGCGCCGCGCTTGTCGAAGGGCGGCAGGCCGCGCATACTTCCGCCTGTTGAAAAGGGAGGGGTATCGATGCGCTTGGGATTGATCGCCGTCGCGGCGCTGGTGAGCATGACGGCCGCCACCGCCCAGACCGCCGAACAGGGTCGATATTCCGGCCAGCTGCGCACCATGCTGACCGCCGTTGCGGGCGGCACCTGTCCCGAGGCGCTGATGGGCGAGGAACTGCTCAAGGCCTGCCGCCAGCAGCTTCCGAAGATGGCGCCCGCGATCAAGGCGGCTGGTGCGATCCAGTCGATCACCTTCGACACCGCGCAGGACGCGAACGGGCAGCGTTATGAGAAATACACCGTCGCCTTCGCCAGCGGCAAACCCTCGGCATGGGTGATCGGCGGCCTGAAGGACGGCAAGTTCGAGTCCGTCTATTCCCTGGGCGACTGACGCACAGGCGCCCAGGGACGAGGCGCGACGGGTGCGCGATCAGAAGCGGACCTGTCGCTCCAGCTGATCCGCGCGCAGCGCGGTCTTGGTCACGATGCAGCCGGTATCGATCGTGTCGCCATTGATCTTGCAGCTATAGTCCCGTTCCCGAATCCAGCGGCGCTGCTGGTCGCGCAGGGCGGTCTTGACCGCCGGGCGCGAGGCCAGTTGGCGCATGACCTGCTGATAGGCCTTGTTCAGGCGGTCATCCTGCACCGCCGCCTCGCGCTGGGTACAGACGCCGGTCTGCACGATGTTGCTGCCGGCGCGGCTCATGCAGCTGATATAGGCGGGCGACAGGTTCGGCGATTCCTGCGCCAGGATGGGGGCGCCCGATCCGATGACCATCATCGCGGTCATGACGGCAATCCATTTCATGTTTCCCTCCTCTTGTGCGGCCCGACATTCTCATCAGCCGATCCAGGCGCATAACCATCTGTCGTCGTGACGGTTTCGGTATCGATCGAATGGGGCGGGACGGCTGGCCTATCCGGCGCGTTTTTTCTGCACGATCGCGACGATGATCGCCGCCACCATGCCCAGCGGGAACCAGAGGCCGAACTTGTGGCTCAGCAGGCCGATAAAGCCGAACAGGACCAGCATGGCAAAAGGTGACAGCGTCTTCATGATCGCAATCTGACCGGCCACGGGATGCTTGGCAAGCTTGCCCCGCCCGCGTCCACCGGGCACAACATCCCCAAACATAAGGGGAATGTCCGTCATGCGTCGTCTGGTCCTGTTGTCCCTCCTCCTGTCCGGCACTGCCATCGCGCAGGACAGGCCCACCATCTCGGTCGATACGCTGAAGACCGTGACCCAGACCCTGTCCTCCGACGCCTATGAAGGCCGTGCGCCGACCACCCCGGCCGAGGACAAGACGGTCGCCTATATCATCGACCGCTTCGAGAAAGCGGGTCTGAAGCCCGGCAACAAGGGCAGCTGGACCCAGGACGTGCCGATGGTCGAGATCACCGCCACCGACGTCCAGCCCTTCACCATCAAGGGCAAGGGAGCACCGATCCCGCTCGCCTATCGCACCGACATGGTCGTTGGCACCTATCGCGTGACCCCGCGCATCGACCTGAAGGACAGCGAGCTGGTCTTTGTCGGATACGGCATCACCGCGCCCGAAAAGGGCTGGGACGATTATGCCGGGGTCGATGTGCGCGGCAAGACAGTGGTGATCCTGGTCAACGACGCCGACTGGCAGACCATGGGGCGCGAGGGACCGTTCGAGGGGCGGGCGATGACCTGGTATGGCCGCTGGCCCTACAAGTTCGAGAATGCCGCCAAGCATGGTGCCGCCGCGGCGTTGATCGTTCACCAGACCGAACCCGCCGCCTACCCCTGGGCGGTCGTGCAATCCTCCTGGACCGGGCCGCAGCTGGAGCTGGACGAGCCGGGCGACCATCAGGACCAGAGCCAGGTCATCGGCTGGCTGCAGGAATCGGTGGCGCAGACTATCCTGAAGGCGTCGGGCAGGGACCTCGCCACGCTGACCAGGGCGGCGCAGCAAAAGGGGTTCAAGGCGGTGCCGCTCGGCCTGACCCTGTCGGGCGGCTTCACCAACACGATCCGGCGGCAGGCGTCGAAGAACGTGATCGGCGTCCTGCCGGGCACGACCGAGCCGGGCGATTACGTCCTCTATTCGGCGCATTGGGACCATCTTGGCCGCTGCGACGCGGTGGACGGCGACGATATCTGCAACGGCGCGCTCGACAATGCGACCGGCGTGGCGGGGCTGGTCGCGCTGGCCGAGGCACAAGTGAAGGCGGGACCGGCCAAACGCTCGATCGCGTTCCTGGCGGTGACGGCGGAGGAAAGCGGGCTGCTCGGCTCGGGCTATTATGCGCAGCACCCCGTCTTCCCGCTTGCCCGCACCGTGGGGGGCGTGAACATGGACGGGCTGAATATCTCGGGCCGGTCGAAGGACTTCGTGCTGGTCGGCAAGGGCAAGTCCGAGATTGAGGACCTGGTCGTCCCCTTCGTGAAGGCGCAAGGGCGCTATATCGGCGAGGAGGCCAATCCCGAACGTGGCGGCTATTACCGCTCCGACCATTTCTCGTTCGCCAAGCTGGGCGTGCCGATGCTCGACGGTGGATCGGGCGAGGACAAGGTCGTCGGCGGCAAGGCGGCGGGCAAGGCCGCCAGCGACGATTATGTCGCGCACCGCTATCACAAGCCGGCGGACGAATATGACGCCAACTGGGACTGGTCGGGCGCGGTCGAGGATTTGACGGTCTATTATCAATTGGGCAGGACGCTCGCCGACCGGCCGGGCCTGTGGCCCAACTGGTATCCCACCGCCGAATTTCGCGGCATTCGCGATCAAAGCAGGAAGAACGTCCAGTGACCACGCCCACCGTGACCACGCCCCCGCCGCCCGAATGGGCCCCGCATGACGCCGTTTGGATCGGCTTTCCCAGCCACCCGGAGCTGTGGGAAGAGGATCTCGACCCTGCGCGCGAGGAGGTGCTGGCCTTTGCCCGCGCCGTCCATGCCGATGGCCGGGGCGAGCGGGTGATCCTGGTTGCCGCAGACGGCGAGGCGGCCGATGCCGCACGCCAGATGGCGGGCGATATGGCGGATGTGATCGTCCAGCCCTTTGGCGATATCTGGCTGCGCGATACCGGCCCGATCATCACCGGCGACGGCTCGGCACGGCTGTTCGAGTTCAACGGCTGGGGCGGCAAATATGATCTGCCCGGCGACGACACGGTCGGCGCGCGTCTGGCCGAGGATCGCGCGCTTTCCGCCACCCGCTGCGAATGGGTGCTGGAGGGCGGTGCGATCGACGGGGACGGCACCGGGCTGGTCGTGACGACGCGCCAGTGCCTGCTCAACCCCAACCGCAATCCCGACCTGACCGAGGGCGCGATTGCCGAGCGGCTGGCCCATGACCTGGGGCTGACCCGGATCGTGTGGCTGGGCAACGGCCTGCTCAACGACCATACCGATGGCCATGTCGACAATCTGGCGCGCTTCGTCGGGCCCAACCGCGTCGCCATTCCCGAAGCCGCCGAGAACGACCCCAATTGGCAGGTCTACGCCGCCGCCAAGCGCGACGCGCAGGCCGCCGGGCTGGAGGTCGTCGGCATCCCGTCGCCGGGCCGCGTGCTGCGCGACGACGAGGTCGTCCCCGCCAGCTATATGAACTTCTATATCGGCAATGCCGCCGTCGTCGTGCCGCTCTATGGCAGCGACAATGACGAGGCCGGGGTCGCCGCGATCCAGGCGATCTTCCCCGACCGCCAGGTCGTGGGCCTGCGCGCCGACGCGATCGTGACCGGCGGCGGCAGCTTCCACTGCATCTCGCAGCAGATCCCGACGATCGGCTGATATTCCTCACTGGCCCGTGCTTCTTCGTCGAAGCGCGGGCCTTTATATTTACCGTGCATAAACCGTGGGTTGGCTAGGGTGGTATATTCACCCATCCGGGATCGGAGCCCCACATCGTGCAAGTCACCATCAATCTGCTCCGTGCGCAACACGAGGACATAGCGCGCGCCGTCGGCGATCTCATGGCCCTGTTCGACCTGCGCTATGTCGAGGCCGCGCCGCTGCTGGGCCCGGCCCGCACCCGGATCGCGCAGGTCATCACCAAGCATCTGAAGAGCGAGGACGAGCTGCTGCTGACCCCGCTGCGCGAACGGCGGCTGATGGCCAGCATTCCCGGATGCGAGGCGATCGTGGTCGAGACGCGCGAGCTGCGCCTGACCTATTCCCAACATATCGGCACCTGGACCGCGCGCGCCATCGAGGAGCGGTGGACCGAATATGTCGGGGTAACGCGCACGCTCAACCAGCGGCTGATGGCGCTGTGCGACCTGAAGATGAAGAGCTTCTATCCGGTCGTCCTGCGCCACATCCTGCTCGATCCCACCCCGGCCCCGCGCATGACGGGGTGACGCGCAGGGCGGCAGGGGATAGCATGGCGGCACTACCGATCAGGGGAGTCGCCATGACCGCCGTCCGATCCGCCGACGTGTTCGCTCGTCCGATCCTTCCCGCCATTGCACCCGTCCTGGCCATCGTCGGTGCGGCGGCCTTGCTTCGTTTGCCGATAGCGCAGGCCCATCCCCGTGCGGCGGCGCTGTTGTTCCTCTGGATCGCCTCGGACGCGATGATTTTAGGGTTGTTGAGCCGAACGCGGCGGCCGGGCTGGCGGGCAGGGATCGCCGCGATGGCATCCGCGGGCATGGCGGTGCTCAGCCTGTCGCCGCCGCCGATCCGGGCGGGGTTGTTCTCCATGCCCTGGGCGATGATGGTTCCGGCCGTCGCGATCGCGATGCATGGCGGATGGGGATTATGGCGGGTGGCGGCGCGGCTTCATACGTGGAACCCGGCCGATCCGGATCGCTGGCCCGCCCTGCTGGAGGAAATATTGCCCCGGCCACTGGTGCGACTGGCGCTGGCGGAGGCCCGGTTGCTCCACCTCGCGCTGTTCCGCTGGCGCGCCGCGCCCGACATCCCCGCAGGGACGCGGGGTTTTGCCTATCACCGTCATCTACAACCGATGATGATCGCGCTGCTGGTCATTTCCTGCATCGAGATCACCGTCACGCATCTGCTGGTCGCGCATTGGAGCCGGACAACAGCATTGGTGATGTTCGTCATCAGCGACGTGTCGCTGCTATACCTGATCGGCCTCATCAAGTCGTTGCGCCTGTCGCCGGTCTTGCTCACCCCGGCGGGGGTGCGGCTGAGGGCCGGGCTGTTGGTCGACCGCACCATTCCGTATGCGGCGATCGCGGCGGTGACGGCCAATCCCGATGGCGAGACGGTGCGTGCGCCCGATAGCTGGAACATTGCGCTGCTCGCCTGGCCCAACATGCTGATCCGCTTGTCCGAGCCCTTGCCGCCTTCGTTGCGGTGGCGGCGCGATCCGGTGCGGGCGGTGGCGTTGCGGCTGGACGAGCCGGGGCCGTTTCTCGATGCTTTGCGGGCCCGGCTGGATGCGGAAGCGGGGTGACGCCCGTGTGCGGAGCCATTAAAGGGCAGGGCCATGACCCAGATCACCGTCGCCGCGCTGCAACTGGCCTTTACCGCCGATATCGACCGCAACATCGCCGAGGTGTCGCGCCTCGTCCGTGAGGCGGCACGCCAAGGTGCGCAGGTGATCCTGCCGCCCGAGCTGTTCGAGGGCGAATATTTTTGCCGCGTCGAGGATGAGGGGCTGTTCGCCAACGCCAAGCCGACGGATGAGCACAAGGCGGTGCTGGCGATGCAGGAATTGGCCGCCGAGCTGAAGGTTCATATCCCGACCAGCTTCTTCGAGGCGGACGGGCCGCACCACTACAACTCGCTGGCGATGATCGACCCGGACGGCAAGGTCGCGGGCGTCTATCGCAAGAGCCATATCCCGGACGGCCCGGGCTATGAGGAGAAATTCTATTTCCGCCCCGGCAATACCGGGTTCAAGGTGTGGGACGGCCCGGCGACCAAGCTGGGCGTCGGCATCTGCTGGGACCAATGGTATCCCGAGACGGCGCGCGCGATGATGCTGATGGGCGCGGAAATCCTGTTCTATCCAACCGCGATCGGCAGCGAGCCGCATGACGACAGCCTCGACACCGCGCGGCTGTGGCGTCGTGCGATGGTCGGCCATGCCGTGTCCAACGTCGTCCCGATCGTCGCCGCCAACCGCGTCGGCTGCGAGCATGGCCAGACCTTCTACGGCACCAGCTTCATCTGCGACGAGCGCGGCGACATCCTGGCCGAGCTGGGTCGCGAGGAAGAGGGCGTGATCGTCGCCACCCTCGACATCGACCGGGTGAAGCGCCACCGCGCCGCCTTTGGCTTTTTCCGCGACCGGCGGCCGGAACTGTACGGGCGGCTGGTCCAGGATATTTGATCCTCTTTCCTCTCCTGTAAGGGGAGGAATGAGGATCAGGATGGCATAGTGTCGACCATCGTCGAGCCCCTCCCCTTCAGGGGAGGGATTGGGGTGGGGCCTCACCACAGGCACAGCGTTTGCGGAAGCGCCCCACCCCCGGCCCCTCCCCTGAAGGGGAGGGGGGATTAAGCTGACGGCATCCTACTTCAGCCGCGCAACGCCATTGCGCGCGCGAACACGGCCTCGAACATCTCGGGCGTCAGTCGCCCGGTATTCTGGTTGTAGCGCGAGCAGTGGTAGCTATCGAGGATCACCGGCCCGCCGCCGGGCAGGCGATGTTCGGCCAGATGCGCGAATCGCGCCTTGGGCAGGCGGCCGCCCAGCGCCTTGACGACCGATCGGTGCGCGATCTCGCCGAGGGCGATGACCACCGAGAGCCGAGGCAGCGCCGCCAGCTCCTGTTCCAGGAAGGTCCGGCACGTACGAATCTCGTCCGGCGTCGGCTTGTTCTCGGGCGGCAGGCATTTGACGGCGTTCAGGATGACGGCGCCTTTGAGTGTCAGGCCGTCATCGACCTTGGCGGCGAACGCGCCCTCGGCCAGACCGAATTTGGCGAGCGTGCCATAGAGAAGCGGCCCCGCGCCATCGCCGGTAAAGGGGCGGCCGGTGCGGTGCGCGCCATGCTTGCCGGGGGCGAGGCCGACGACCGCTAGCCAGGCCTCGCCATCGCCGAACGGCGGGACGGGGGCATTCCACCAATTGGGATATTCGGCGGCGACCGTCTGGCGAAGCTCGACCAGGCGGGGACAGAGCGGGCAGTCGCGCGGTGGCTGGATCGGGGCGAGAGGCGCCGGGATGACAGGAAAGGATGCGTCGGGCATCGCGCTCGGGTAGTCGCAGGGCATGACGACGACAAGCTATGCCATTGCACTGGGTTCCAACCGTCCGGGGCGGCATGGCGGCCCGCGTGACGAAATCCGCGCGGCGCTGGCGGCTTTGCCGGGCGTTTATGCCGTGTCGCCGATCCTGACCACCGCGCCCATCGGCCCGTCGATTCGCGCCTTCGCCAATGCCGCCGCGCTGGTCGAAAGCCCGCTCAATCCGCCCGCCATGCTGTCCATGCTGAAAGCCATCGAGCGCGATTTCGGGCGGCGCCGGGGGCAGCGCTGGGGCGCGCGTGTGATCGACCTGGACATCATATTGTGGTCGGGGGGGCGGTGGCGCTCGCCGGGCCTGATCGTGCCGCATAGCGCTTATGCAACGCGCGACTTCGTGCTGCACCCGCTGGCCACGATCGCAGGCGACTGGCGCGATCCGCGTGACGGGCGGTTTGTACGCCACATGCGACATGGTGTTGACCGCAGGCGTCCGCGCCCCTAGGTCGCTTCCACCCCGATGGAGGGTCCGTAGCTCAGTTGGTAGAGCAAGCGACTTTTAATCGAGAGGTCCCGGGTTCGAGTCCCGGCGGACCCACCACCGGGATGATATTTCGATCAGCCTTCGCCATGATCGTCGCGCAGGGCGCGTCCGGCGATGGTGATTTCCCCGACGAAACACGCCAGTCCCGCCACCGCGCAGATCAGGCCGCCGCCGAAAAAGAAAAACAGCACCCCCGCATGACGGGAATCGCGCAGCGTGCCCAGGAACAGGGTAATCGCCGCGCAACAGGTCATCGCGCCTGCCGCCGCGGTCAGGGTGACGGCGATGTCGAGGATCTTCGAGCGCAGGCGCAGGCGGCGCATTTCATAGCCGTTCGTCCGGCCATCCCGCTTCAATCCCTGGATCCGGTCGCTGATTCGCCCCAGCCGCGTGGCGAAGACGTTGAGCAGCGATCCGACCGCGGTCAGCAGGAAGATCGGCGTCAGCGCCAGCTGGATGACGCGGGCGGCGGCGTTCAGGGGATCGGTCATCAGGGCTCGCTTCATCCGAAGATCGTCGATCGAACGAGGATCGACATTGTTCCCCGACGACGGCGCGTGACGGCGCGTGACGGCGATGGTCGCGATCGGCCACTCCCGAATTGGGATGGCGGCGGCATCGCGCCGGACCAATTATCCTTGTGCTAACATATTGATGAGCAGGATATAGAAGGGATCGGGGCATGTGACAGGGGAACGATGACAGATGGAATTTCCGCTCATCGTGCCGCGACCACCCCGCCTGTCCGAGCAATTGGAGGGGCTGAAGCGGATCGAGGCCTCCGGCCAGTTCAGCAACAATGGTCCCGAAGTGCGCGCGCTGGAGCGGGAGATGGTGGCGCAGCTGTTCGACGGGCGCGGGGCGGCGCTGGCGGTCGGCAATGCGACGCTGGGCCTGATGATCGCGATGCGGCAGGCGGCGGGACTTTATCCCCGGCCGGGCACGCTGGCATTGATGCCCGCCATGACCTTTGCCGCGACCGCGCAGGCGGCGCTGTGGGCGGGGCTGACTCCGTTGATCGTCGATATCGATCCGCGCGACTGGACCGCCGATCCGGCCGAGGAAGAGCGGATGCTGGCCCGGCATGGCGAGCGGATCGGTGTCGTCGTGCCCTATGCGACCTTCGGCACGGTCATCGATCTGGACCGCTATGCCTGGCTGGCGCAGCGTTACGGGGTCGGGATCGTCATCGATGCGGCGGCATCGCTGGGCACGCTGGACGAAGCCGGGCGGGGTTTCGGCGCGGGGGCGCCGTTCGCGCTGGTCTATTCGATGCACGCGACCAAGACCTTTTCGGTCGGCGAGGGCGGCCTGATCTACAGCGGCGACGCGGATCGCATCGAACGGTTGCGCGCGATGGTGAATTTCGGGTTCGAAAGCGGGCGCCATGCGACTCTGCCGGGCATCAACGCCAAGATGCCCGAGGTGCTGGGGCTGATGGCGCGCGGCAAGCTGGCCGAGCTCGATTCGATCTGTGACGCGCGCGCCGCGCTGGACCGCGAATATCGCGACGCGCTGACCGGATGGACGTTCCAGCCCATGACGGCGAAGCGGCAGGCGACTCAGTTCATGCCCGTGCTGCTTCCCGCCGAGCTCGCGCCGCACCGCGCGGCCGTTATCGGCGCCCTGGCGGCGGACGGTGTGGGGGCGGGCCAGTATTTCAGCCCGCATCTGGGCGAACAGGCTCTGTTCCGCGACACCGCGCTGATCGAGGCGACGCCGGTGGCCGATGACGTGTCCGCCCGAATGCTCAGCCTGCCGATCACCGATGCGATGCGGCCGGGTGATGCGGCGATCGTCGCCGGACGGCTGCGCAGCGCCGTCGCGCGGGTCGCGGGAATGTCCGACGTGGCGCAGATGCGCGGCGACACCGCTCGCGGCTGTCTCATCATCGGCGGCGGACCGGCTGGCACCGCCGTGCTGACGGCGGCCAGCAAGAAGGGGCTGCTCGAAAGGCTGGTGGGGGAGGGGCTGATGCTGGTCGAGCGGTCGCCCCGCCTTGGGCCCGGCGCGCTGGGCGACTATGCGATCCGATCCGACACCACGGCGGAGACCTTCCTGTCGGCGGTGCGGGGCAATCCCTATCCCCAACTCGCCGCGCTGGAGACGCATCCGGCGGGACGGATGATGGCCGCGCATTGCGGCGCGCTGGGGGCGCCGCTGGCCGAGACCGCGCCGTTGCTGGCGGCGACCGCTGCGCGGTTGCGGGAGATCGTGACCGCGCATGGCGGCGATGTGCTGACCGCGACCGAGGCAGTGAGCGCACGGCGCACGCCGGACGGCCATTGGCGCACGACCTTGTCCGGCCCGAACGGACGGCATGACGTGACGTCGCGCAGCCTGGTCGTCGCCACCGGCGGCTATCAGACCGATGCGCAGATGGCCGACAAGATGGTCGCCGGGGCAAGGCTGGGCGCGCTGGCGGGGGATCGCCTGATCCGATCCGACGCCCTGCTGCGCCGTGGCGGGGTCGAGGCGGTGGCGGCGCGGCTGGCCGAACGGCGTGCGCCGAGGGTGGTCATCGTCGGCGGCTCGACCAGTGCGCTGGCATCGGCGGTGCAACTGCTGAAATGCCATGACCTGCCTTGGGGGACGGGCGCAATCACCTTGATGGTGCGGACGCCGCCCAAGCCGTTTTTCCCCTCGATCGAGGCGGCCGAGGCGGAGGGCTTCACGGACTTCGCCCCCGACGACATCTGCCCGGTCAGCGGTTTCGTATTGCGTCTCGCCGGGCTTCGGCTGGAATCGCGCGAACTGGTGATGCGGATGCTGGGGCTGGGCGGGCGGACGCCCGATCCGCGCCTGAGCCTGTATCGGATCGCGGGGGAAGACGATCCCGAGGCGCGCACGCTCATCGCCGAGGCCGATCTGGTGATCGGCGCGCTCGGCTATCGACCGCGCGCCCTGCCGCTGTTCGACAGGGATGGCCAGCCGATCGCACTCGCGCATGAGGCGGGGCGGCCGATGGTCGACCGGCATTGCCGAATCCTCGACGACCGGGATCGGCCGGTGCCGGGCGCCTATGGCATCGGTCTGTCCGCGGGTTTCCTTCCCTGGGGCGCGCTGGGGGGCGAGAAGAGTTTCCGGGGGCAGGCCAACGGCCTGTGGCTCTGGCAGAATGATGTCGGGCAGATGATCGTGGATCAGTTGCTGGGGCGGGATGTCGCCGGACATGCGAGCGTGGCGGCATGAACGATCCCGTCGCCGCTCCGATCGTCAGCGTCGTCATCCCGGCCTATAATGGCGCGAGCCTGATCGGCGAGACGCTGGCGAGTCTTGGCGAACAGACGTTGACGGCGTGGGAAGCGCTGGTCGTCGATGATTGCTCGTCGGACGATACGCGCGATCTGGTGCGGAACTGGCCCGACCCGCGCGTTCGCCTGATCGAGAATGCAGTCAATGGCGGCCCGGTGAACACGCGCAACCGGGGCTTTGCCGAGGCGCGGGGGCGCTATCTGGCCGGGTTGGACCAAGACGATCTGTGCCGCCCCGAACGGCTGGCACGGCAGGTCGCCTATCTGGACGCGAACCCCGATGTCGCGCTGGTCGGCACGCAAACCGAGCAGCTGTTGGGCGGCCGGGTGCTGCCCATGAACTATGCGCCGCACACCACGCCCGATCTGATCGCCTGGCTGAGCTGGATCGAAAACCCGCTGGCCTGGTCGACGGTGATGGTCCGCGCCGATGCCGCGCGACGGCTCGACCCGTTCACCCGGCCGGAAATCCTCTATGCCGAGGATTTCGACCTGTATCACCGCATCGTCGCGTTCGGGCGTATCGCGCGGCTGGACGAGCCGCTGGTCATCTATCGCCAGCATGACGGCGGCGTTTCCAAGCGGTTCACGACGATGATGCGCGCCAGCGCGGCGCGGGTGCTGGCCGAGGCGCATGCACCGCTGCTCGGCGACGATGCGGACGAGGTGGCGCGACTGCTGGCCGAGCATAATATGGGCGGTGTGCCGATCCCTG
This sequence comes from Sphingomonas sp. 77B, assembly GCF_056497825.1. Classification (NCBI taxonomy): domain Bacteria; kingdom Pseudomonadati; phylum Pseudomonadota; class Alphaproteobacteria; order Sphingomonadales; family Sphingomonadaceae; genus Sphingomonas; species Sphingomonas sp. 77B. Next base: position 1,871,972 of record NZ_JBWMBY010000001.1, on the reverse strand, counting down.
ACGGCGCGACGCTGCGTCGTCTGGGGCAGGCGATCGCGCGCTTGCAGGGCGCCTTTGTCGAGCGTCACGGCCCCGATGTGCAGAGCCTGAAGCTGATCCGTTGGGAAACCGCGCGGCGCTGGCGGCAATTGGCGCGCGTGGCGCTTCGCAGCGGCCGGGTCACGCTGGGGGATGTGCTGGCATCGCGGCCGCCGCATCTCGGGCTGGGCTATGCCGGTGTCGAGGATATCCTGCGCTGGCGTGCGATCGGGCTGGTGCGGCGTATGTACCGAAGGGAGGGCGGTGTACCGGCCCAGCCCTGATCGCTGTCCAATCCCCGGCTGCCTGGGACGCCGGGGATCAAGCCATTTCTATGTCAGAACAGATATTTGATCAGCTTCGATGCGCCCAGTGCGACGCCACCGACGGCCAGCCAGCTCGACACCGCACCGACGGTCAGAATCATCAGGCGATCGATCGGCGAAATGATATGCTCTTCCATGGTGGGCAGTCCTCTCCCGCCGATCTTTTGCGTCGGCGTGCCTCATTTATGAAACAAAACAGGTCGGCAGACAAACCCGTTTTTCGAATAAGTGTGATCGATCCGAGAGGGGACCCGATACCTGTTGTTGGATCAAGGGGTTGGCGAAGCTCCGCTGACGGGCAGGCGCTGCCTCGATCGCCGATCCGCATTGCCCTTCGGGCCCGTTCGCCGCAAAGGCGGGCCATGGCGGCATTCATCTCATGACCGATCGAGCCCCCCTTTCCGCTACTGATTCGGCGGCTGGCGATGCGGGTGATTCGCTTCCTGCTGCGCCATCGCATCTGTCGGCCATGCCGATGGCGCTGCGCGGTGTGGCGGCGGGGGCCCTGGCGCTCGCGCTGCTCCTTCTGCTGGGGCTGGCGGTGGATCACTGGCCCTTTGCCTGGGACCGCGCCATTCTGACCGGGCTGCGCACCCATGCCCAGTCTCAGGGGCTGCGCGCGGCGGCGGTGGATTTCACCGCACTGGGCAGCGTGCCGGTACTGGTCCTGATGGTGGCGGGCGCGGCGATCCTGTTGCTCGCGCGCGGCTGGTGGCTGCTGGCGCTGGCGACGGTGGCGTCGGGGATCAGCGGCGGCGCGGTCGTGACCTGGGTGAAGCTGATGGTCGCGCGCCCGCGACCCGATCTGGTGCCGCACTGGGTCGATGTCCACAATGCCAGCTTCCCGAGCGGCCATGCGGCGGGCAGCGCGATGGTCTATCTGACGCTGGCCGCGCTCGCGACGCAGCTGACCGGGCATCGCCGGGTGCGCCATGCCATCGTCGCGATCGCCGTGCTGCTGGTCGGGACGATCGGGGTCAGCCGGGTCTATCTGGGCGTGCACTGGCCGTCCGACGTGGCGGCGGGTTGGTGCTTCGGGACGCTCTGGGCGCTGGGCTGGTGGTGGGCGACGGCGGCCGCCCGCCGGTCATGGGGCGGCGCGCGCCAGTAGGGCCTGTGCCGCCTTCAGGTGCGGCGCGTCGACCATCTTGCCGTCCAGCTGCAGTGCGCCTGCGCCCGGATGGGCCAGGAACAGGTCGACGATCGCCTGCGCCCGCGCCAGATCCTCCGCCGAGGGGGTGAAGGCGGCGTTGATGACCGGCACCTGGGCCGGGTGGATCGCCATCATGCCGGTAAAGCCGTCCCGATTGCCCCGCGCGGCATAGGCGGCCAGCCCGTCCAGATCGCGAAAGTCGGGATACACGGTCTCGATTGCGGCGATTCCCGCGGCATGGGCGCCGAACAGGGTCAGCGAGCGGGCGAGTTGATAGGGGGCGGTATAGCTGCCGTCCGCTTCGCGCGAGGTGACGGCACCGATCGCGGCGGGCAGGTCCTCCGCGCCCCAGGTCAGCCCGGCGAGCGGCAGCGGCGATCCGGCATATTCGTGCAGCCGGAACAGCGCCATCGGCGTCTCGGTGGCGATCGGCAGGATCGGGATATGCGCCACCCCGCGCGCTGCCAGCGCGTGCAGGCTGACGAGCCCCTCGGCCTTGGGTAGGACGATGCCGTCGGGTCGCGCGGGCAGGATCGCGGCCAGATCGTCCGCCGCGAGCGGGCCATCGACCGGATTGATGCGGACGAGCAGCCGCACGCCGGGCTGACGCGGCTGGGCCAGGAACCACGCCACCTCTTCACGCGCGCGGGGCTTGGCATCGGGGGCGACCGCATCCTCCAGGTCGAGGATCAGCGCGTCCGCGCCGGACCCCAGAGCCTTGGCCATCCGATCGGGCCGGTCGCCCGGTACGAAGAGGAGCGAACGCAGCCGCATCCGATCAGCGCCCCATTTCCGCCAGCTTGCGTTCCCACGCCAGGGCGTCGCGCACGATCCCTTCCAGATCGTCCCGCTCGGGCCGCCAGGGCAGAGTGGCCAGGATCGCGCCATTGTCGGCGACCAGCTCGGCCGGATCGCCCGCACGGCGCCCCTCCATCCGGCGCTCGATCTTCAAATTGGTCACCCGGTCGACGGCGTCCAGCACCTCCAGCACCGAGAAGCCACGGCCATAGCCGCAGTTGAGCGTGTGGCTCTCGCCCGGCCGCTCGACGAGCAGTTCGAGCGCGGCGACATGCGCGGCGGCGAGGTCGGAGACGTGGATGTAATCACGCACGCCGGTCCCGTCCCGGGTGGCGAAATCGGTGCCATAGACGCCTACGCCCTCACGCTTGCCGATCGCCGCCTCGACCGCGATCTTGATGAGGTGGGTCGCACCGACCGTCGACTGGCCCGAGCGGCCCTGCGGATCGGCCCCCGCGACGTTGAAGTAGCGCAGCGCGCAGTAGTTGATCGGATGCGCGGCGGCGACGTCCTTCAGCATGATCTCGGTCATCAGCTTGGACATGCCGTACGGATTGATCGGCGCCTTGGGATCGCTTTCCTTGATCGGCACCCGCTCGGGCGTGCCATAGGTCGCGGCGGTCGACGAGAAGATGAAGTGAGCGACGCCCTCGGCCACCGCGCTTTCCATCAGCGAGCGGCTGGCGGCGGTGTTGTTGCGATAATATTTGAGCGGGTCGGTGACCGACTCGGGCACGATGATCGAGCCCGCAAAATGCATGATCGCGCGGACGCGGTGCTCGCGGATCGCGGCACGCACCGCGTCGTCGTCGGCAACATTGGCGACGACCAGCGAGGCGCGCGGATCGACCGCCCAGTCGAAGCCGGTGACGAGGTTGTCGAGCACGACGACCTCATGCCCCGCATCCAGCAGCGCCAGTACGGCATGGCTGCCGATATAACCGGCCCCGCCGGTCACCATCACCTTGCCGTCGATCGTCGCCATCGTCTTTTGTCCCCAGTCCCCGGATTGCCGTGGCCTAGCCGCTTCCTATCTAGGCATACAAGACGACAAGGAGATTCCGAGTGACCGAATATGTGACGCTGGCCGGGGGCTGCTTCTGGTGCACCGAGGCGGTGTTCAAGGACGTGATCGGGGTCGAGTCGGTCGAAAGCGGCTATATCGGCGGCACCGTGCCCAACCCGACCTATAAGCAGGTGTGCGGCGGCGATACCGGGCATGCCGAGGCGATTCGCATCGGCTTCGATCCCCAGCAGCTGGAACTGGGCGATCTGCTCGACATCTATTTCGCGACGCACGACCCGACGCAGCTCAACCGCCAGGGCAACGACGTCGGCACGCAATATCGCTCGGCCATGTTCCCGGCCGACGAGACGCAGGAAGCCGCGATGAAGGCGGCGATCGAGCGCGCCCAGGCCGGGCTGGACAAGCCGGTCGTGACGACGATCGAGCCGATGGCCGAGTGGTATCCGGCGGAGGATTACCATCAGGATTATTGGGAAACGTCTGGCCGGTCGAACCCCTATTGCATGGCGGTGATCCCGCCCAAGCTGCAGAAGCTGCGCAAGAGCTTCGCCGCGCGATCGAAGGCGGTGACGGCGTAAGGGATTGGGGGGCGGCGGGGCGTGCGCTTCGACTTCGCTCAGCGTGAACGGAGGGCATGTTCCAATCCTACCTTCCGTTCCGCCTGAGCGTAGTCGAAGGCCACGCCCCGGCTTCTGCCAAAGGACCCTCCGGACATCGGGAATCCCTTAGCCTTCGACTTCGCTCAGGCGGAACGGAGGGCGGGATGTAAGTCCCGGCTGCACCGAGCGAATTTGCAGTGCCAGCTCCGCCCTATCGCGTCGCGGCCCGCCGCAGCCGGTCGTTGATCGCCTCTCCGATCCCGTCGGCGGGAATCGGCGCCACCGCCAGCCTGGCACAATCGCTCGCATCGGCACGGTGGAGCGCGTCGAACAGCCGTGCCGCCGCCTCGACCGAATCGCCGCGTTCCGACAGGCTGTCCTGCCCACACACAGCCCCGAACCCGATCAACCATTCGTCCGCCGCGGCTTGGCGCACGTTCAGCCGCAGGGGTTTGCGCGGCGCGTAATGGCTGGCCAGCTGCCCCGGCGCGGTGACGATGGCGGGGGCCTCGGACCCCTGCTCTACATCGCCCAGCACCTGCGCCAGCATCGCCGCCGTCACCGGGCCGGGGCGCAGGATGGTGCGGCCCGCAACGATGGTCGATTCCAGGCCCGCCTCGGTCGCACCGTCGTCGATGACCGGCACGCCGGGGCCCAGGCTGGCGCGGACATGGGCGGCGCGGGTCGGGCTGATGCCGCCGCTGGCATTGGCCGACGGCGCGGCGAGCGGGCGACCGCCTTGCGTCAGCAGCGCCTGCATCGCGCGGTGGCGCGGTACGCGGATCGCGACCGTATCCAGTCCCGCCGTGACCAGCGACGCGATGCCCGCCCCTTTTTTCAGCGGGCGCACCAGCGTCAGCGGCCCCGGCCAGAAGGCATGCGCCAACGCCAGCGCGTCCTCGTCGAAATCGGCCAGCGCCTGCGCGGCGGCCAGATCGGGGACATGGACGATCAGCGGGTTGAACGAAGGCCGCCCCTTGGCCGCATAGATGCGCGCCACGCCCTTTGCGTCGGTCGCGTCGGCGGCCAGGCCATAGACCGTCTCGGTCGGCACCGCGACGATGCCGCCGTCCAGGATCACGGACGCGGCGGCGCGGATCGCATCGGGGCCGAAGGGCAGGGTCGGGTCGTCAGGAGGGAAGGTCATGGTCGCTCCCGCCTATATCCCCGTCCGCGCGGGTACAGAAGGGGGCGGACGACGCGGCCGCCCCCCTTCGACAATTGCAGCCCCGCCCTTTAAAGGACGCACGCATGTTCGTTCTCGATTCCTATCTCGCCCGTATCGCTCTGCCCTCACGCGTGACCGTCGATGCCGAAGGGCTGGGGCGGCTGCAATGGGCACATCGCCAGGCCATTCCGTTCGAGAATATCGATGTCCGGCTGGGCCGCCCGATCGCGATCGACAGCGCGGGCGTCTTCGCCAAGCTGGTGACGGCCAAGCGCGGCGGCTATTGCTTCGAACAGAACCGGCTGTTCCTGGATGCGCTGGCGGCGCACGGATTTCACGCGCGGCCCTTGCTCGCGCGGGTCTGGCTAGGCGCGACGGAGGTGCCGCCGACCACCCACACGCTCAGCCTGGTCCATATCGATGGACAGGACTGGATCGCCGATGCGGGCTTCGGGGGCAGTTATTCGCCGCCCATGCCGCTCGTCGAAGGCGCCGAGGCGACCGCACCCGACGGCGCGCTCTTCCGGTTGGACCGCGATCCGCAGCATGGCTGGATGCTGCTGCGCAACGGTCATCCCGGCCTGACCGATGGCCGCGCGACCGGCGAGGGGTGGCAGCCGCAATACAGCTTCGCCACCGACCATGTCTGGGACGCGGACCTGGCGCTCGCCAACCACTGGACCTCGACCGCGCCGGAAAGCCGGTTCCGTCAGGCGACGATCGTCAGCATCATCCTGCCGCGCGGATTCGCGTCGCTGACCGACCGGCATTATCGTCGCCGGGTGGGGGAGGACGAGACCGCAGGCACGATCACCGATCCTCGCGTCTATCGGATGCGGTTGAGCCTGATGTTCGGTCTCGACCTGACCGGCGAGGAAGCGATTACGCTGTTCGGGGAATAACCGAACAGCGAGTGCTTGCAGCGACGGGATTCGCCCCCGGCTTCCCATCTTCGTCATCGCCGCGTGGGAAAGCTGCGCCACGCGGGGCGATGACGGCCAAATAATAGCGAGAAATCAAGACCGAGTGACGTTCGGTCACATAGTTGTTCCGTGACGGCCGCCATATTTGTCGCGGCCTGTGCATATTTAAGCTGGATTTTACCATTGCCCGTTAGACCAGTCGATGAACTGGGGGGGCGTTATGGATGACAAGCGATACGTTGGTCGTGCCGAAACCATCGGGTTTTGGTCGAACCGCCCCCTTGGCCGGGGGATTGGTACCCTGGTCGGGTACGCCGGATATTTCGTGAACTGTTGACGGAGCCGCAGGACGATCCTGCGTGTCCGCACCTTTGACCTGAAGGATAGATCATGTCGATCACCATGGTGATGGCAGGCGAGGACGTGTGCCTGCCGACCATCGGCGCTTTGGCCGAGGAATTGAAGACTGCCATCGCCCCCGATGCGACCGTCAGGCTGGACCTGTCCGGTGCCGCCTCGCCGGACCTGAGCGTCATCCAGCTCGTCCAGTCGGCGCGCGTCAGCGCGGCGGTGCTGGGATGCGATTTCGCGCTTTCGGCCCCCGCTGGCGAGACATTGCGCGCGCTGCTGGCCCGCGCCGCCTTCCTGCCCGCTTCGGCGGACGACACCCAATTCTGGCTTCACGGAGACACCGCCCAATGACCGCTTCCATCCTGACCGTCGACGATAGCGCGAGCCTGCGCATGGCGATCCGCATCGCCCTGACCGGCGCGGGCTATACGGTGACGGAAGCCGCCGATGGTGCCGAAGGTCTGGCCAAGGCGACCGCGACCCGGTTCGACCTGATCGTCACCGATCTCAACATGCCCAATATGGACGGGCTGGAGATGATCCGCGCGCTGCGCCAGCAGCCGGCGCAGGCGGGCGTGCCCATCATCTTCCTGACCACCGAATCGGATGACTCGATGAAGGCGCAGGCCAAGGCGGCGGGCGCGACCGGATGGCTGGTGAAGCCGTTCCAACCCGAACAGCTGATCCGCGTCGCCCAGAAGGTGCTGGCGCGATGAGCGCGGAAGATCCGACAGCCGCCTTTCGGATCGAGGCGGGGGAGCTTCTCGAACAGGTCGAACAGGGCCTGCTCGACCTGGAGCACCGGCTGGACGACATGAACCTCGTCAACGCCGTGTTCCGGGGCTTGCACACGCTGAAGGGCTCGGGCGCGATGTTCGGCTTCGATGCGCTGGCGGCCTTCACCCATCACTGCGAAAGCGCGTTCGATCGCGTCCGCAAGGGCGATGTCCGGGCGACGCCGGAACTGGTCTCGGTCATCCTGTCGGCGGCGGACCACATGCGCGCGCTGGTCGACGGCGATGCCCCGGCGGCACAGGGCCAGGCGATCCTGGACCGGCTGGCGGCGGCGGTCGATGCCGCGGCCGGCGGCGGTGCCCCCGTGCCTGCGCCGACCCCGCGCAAGCAGGGCTGGACCCTGTCCTTCCGCCTGCCCGCCGACGCGATGGCCAACGGCACCAGCCCGCTGGCGCTGCTCGACGAGCTGCGCGAACTGGGCGAGGCGACGATCGTGGCTACCTTCGACAAGGTGCCCGCGCTCGATGATCTCAACCCGGCGCATTGCCTGGTCGGCTGGGACTGCACGCTGATCGGCGACATCTCGCGCGAGGCGATCGAGGACGTGTTCCTGTTCGTCATGGACGATATGGAGATCACCATCACCCCGCTGGCGGTCGAAGAGGCCGAGGCGGAGGTGGCGGCGACGCCCGATCACGCGCCCGTCGCCGCCGACGCGCCGGTGGCCGCCAACGACACGACCCCGCGCGGCGCTTCGGCCAGCCGCTCGCAGGGCGAGCATGTCCGCGTGCCCGCCGAGCGGCTCGACGAACTGATGGACCGGGTCGGCGAACTCGTGATCGCGCAGAGCCGCTTGTCGCAGCTGGCGGGCCATGGCCATGACCTGAGCCTGCGTTCCGTCTCGGAAGAAATCGAGCGTCTGGCGGGCGAGATGCGCGACACGATGATGATCCTGCGCATGGTGCCGGTCTCGACGCTGTTCGGCCGTTTCCGCCGCCTGATCCACGATCTGGCCAACGAGACCGGCAAGGCGATCGAGCTGGTGACCGAGGGCGAGACGACCGAGGTCGACAAGACCGTCATCGAGCGACTGTTCGACCCGCTGGTCCACATCATCCGCAACTCCTGCGACCATGGCCTGGAAAAGGCCGAGGACCGCATCGCGGCGGGCAAGTCGGCCAGCGGCGTGATCCGGTTGAGTGCGCATCAGGCGGGCGGCGAAGTCCTCATCACCATCACTGATGACGGTCGCGGCATCGATGTCGAGCGGGTCCGTGCCAAGGCGGAGGCCAATGGCCTGATCCAGCCGGGCCAGGTGGTCAGCGAGGACGAACTGCTGGGCCTGATCTTTCATCCCGGCTTCTCCACGGCGGCGCAGGTCACGAACCTGTCGGGCCGGGGCGTCGGCATGGACGTGGTCAAGCGCACGATCGAAAGCCTGCGCGGTTCGATCGACGTGAAGAGCGTGTCCGGCCAGGGTTCGACCATCACGCTGCGCATCCCGCTGACGCTGGCGATCATCGAGGGGCTGCTCGTGCGGGTGGGCGAGGGACGCTATGTCATCCCGCTCGCGGCGGTCGAGGAATGTCTGGAGCTGTCGCTGGAGGAGGATCTGCGCTCGCGCGGGCGCAGCATCATCACGCTGCGCGAACGGCTGGTGCCCTTCCTGCGGTTGCGCGATCTGTTCGCCACCGGGACCAAGCCCGACACCTATCAGAAGATCGTCGTGGTCGGCACGGGGTCGGAGCGCGTCGGCCTGGTCGTCGACCAGATCGTCGGCAACCACCAGACTGTCATCAAGGCCATGTCGCCGCTTCACCGCAACGTCGCGGCCTTTGCGGGCGCGACCATATTGGGGGACGGCTCGGTCGCCCTGATCCTCGACATCGCCCAGCTCATCGCGATGAGCCAGCCCAGGGAGGAGCGGCGTCTGGCCGCTGGATAAGCCCATGCCCTATCACAAAGTACCCCATTGGACGCCCGAGAACGGCCTGGAGGTCCTGACCTTCGGCCTGGGCGGCGAGACCTTCGCGCTGGAGGCGGGCATCGTCCGCGAAATCCTGGACATGATGCCGGTGACGATGGTGCCGGGCGCCGATCCGCTCGCTGCCTCGGTCATCAACTTTCGCGGCCGCATCGTGCCGCTGGCCGATCTGCGCGGCTCGTTCGGGATGGAGGCGCATGCCAACACCGCCGACAGCCGGATCATCGTGATCGAGCTGGACGTGAACGGCGACCCGTTCCTGATCGGCCTGACCGCCGACCGGGTCAACGAAGTCACCGTGCTGCACGCGGGCGACGCCGAAGACGTACCCGTGATCGGCATGCGCTGGCCGCGTGAGAATGTCCGCTGCCTGGTGCGGCGCGAGGGCGATGTGGTGGTCCTGCCGGACCTGACCGCGCTGTTCGCCCGCCTGACCGACGACGCCGTCGAGACCACCACCATTCACTGACCGGGCGCACGGTCTGCGCCAGCGCCTTTGAGGCCATCATCATGCGATACAACCGCGTATCGACGCCTCTGCACGCGGATCAGACCATGCGGCACCGGGTCGGGTTATCCATCAAGACCATCCCGGTGCAGCCCCCGGCGGCGAGAATGCCGCCCGGGCAGCGCCCCGATAGCATCTTGCGATTTGGCTCCGGCATGACGCCCCGGTGCGACCTGAACCACAATCCAACACCGCGCCGATGTGCATCGGCATTTCCTATCACTTCAAATCCGTAAAACGGGGGGACCCATGCGAGCTACGATCAAGATGAAATTGGGGGTGACCTTCGCGGTCATGACTCTCCTGCTGGCCGTCGTCATCGGCGTGGGCATCGCCAAGATGAGCGTGCTGAACAACGCCATCAGCGAGATGGTCGCGGGGCCGGTACGCCGACTGTCGTTGGCGCAGTCGATCGATACGATCCAGAGCCAGGCGCTGGCCGATCAGCAGTCCCTGGCCCTCAACACCGACCAGGCCACGATGAAAGTCTATTATGACAAGGTCATCGCCGGTGAGAACGAACTCGGCAAGACCATCGCCGACGGCACCGCCATCGCGTCGGTCGACGGCAAGCCGCTGTGGGAAAAGGTTCGTTCCGACTGGAGCGAATTGAAGCCCACGTTCGACCGCATCCGCGATATGGGGTATGCGAACCAGAACGAGGAAGCGGCCAGGCTGTCCAACACGGTTCAGACCCCGCTCATGAACCGTCTGGCGGACAATATCGCCAAGTTGAGCGACTTCCAGCGCTCGAAGATGAAGGAAGCCGACGAGCAGACCAACGCTCTATACGGCGAAAGCCGCAACATCCTGGTGACGTGTGGCGTGATCGCTCTGCTGGTCGCGATCAGCGGCGCCGTGTGGATTTCCTTCATCGTGTCGCGTGGCCTGAAGACCGCGTCGATCGCGATCGAAGCGGTCGGTATCGGCGACCTGGAACAGGACGTGCACGTCAAGAGCAACGACGAGATCAAGGATCTGGTCGACTCGGTGAACCGTATGACCGCCAACCTGCGCAAGACCGCGCAACTGGCCGATATGATCGCGGGCGGCGACCTGACCGTCGATCACCAGCCGCTGTCGGACAAGGACGTGCTGGGCCATTCGCTGGTTTCGATGGTCGATCGGCTGCGCGGCGTCGTCGGCGATGCCACCCAGGCGGCGCAGAATGTCGCGTCGGGTAGCCAGCAGCTGTCGTCCTCGTCGGAACAGGTGAGCCAGGGCGCGACCGAGCAGGCCGCCGCCGCCGAGGAAGCGTCTGCCTCGATGGAGCAGATGGCCGCCAACATCAAACAGAATGCCGACAATGCGACCCAGACCGAAAAGATCGCGCGCCAGTCGTCGCAGGCGGCCGAACAGAGCGGCGCAGCCGTCGAGAAGGCCGTGATCGCGATGCGCACCATCGCGGAGAAGATCGGCATCGTGCAGGAAATCGCGCGCCAGACCGACTTGCTCGCCCTCAACGCGGCGGTGGAAGCGGCCCGTGCGGGGGAGCATGGTCGCGGTTTCGCGGTCGTCGCCGCCGAAGTCCGCAAGCTGGCCGAGCGCAGCCAGTCGGCGGCGTCCGAAATCAGCGGCATGTCGTCGGACACCGTGTCGGCCGCCACCCAGGCGGGCGAGATGCTGACCAGGCTGGTGCCCGACATCCGCCGCACCGCCGAACTGGTCGCCGAGATCAGCGCGGCCTGCCGCGAACAGGATATCGGCGCGGTGCAGATCAACGAGGCGATCCAGCAGCTCGACAAGGTCACGCAGCAGAACGCCTCGGCGTCCGAGCAGATCTCGTCGACCTCCGAAGAACTCGCCAGCCAAGCCGAAGAGCTTCAGGAGAGCATCGCGTACTTCCGGGTCGATGCCGCTGGCAATCGCGGTCGCGGCAAGCCCGCCGTGCGCAAGCCGGTCGCTCGTCCGGCGGCCAAGTCCGCCAAGTCTTCGGCCCAGCGCTCCGGCTCGGTCGCCGACCAGCAAGCCCGCGTGCGCGGCTTTGCGCTCGACCTGACCAATGGTGGCCCGGACGGCGAGGACGCCGAGTTCGGACGCGCCGCTTGAGCGGCGCGCAGGACATCCAGGTCGTCGTCTTCGGTCTCGGGGAGGAGGAATTCGCCCTCCCCGTTACCAGCGTCCGCGAGATCCTGGACCATCGCAACGCCTATCGGGTGCCGCACGCACCCGATTGGTTCCTGGGACTGACCGATGTGCGGGGAGACTCGGTGCCGATGGTCGACCTGCGCGTCCGGCTGGGCCTGAGCCCGGTCGAGCCGACGCTGACCACGCGCGTGCTGGTCGTCGATGTCGCCGGAGCCGGGGGCAAGCCCTTGTCGCTGGGCATGGTCGTCGACCGGGTGCTCGACGTGGCGACCTTCCCGGCGGGCTCGGTCGAGGGTGCCCCCGATCTGGGCGGACGCTGGCGGTCGGACCAGATCGAGGCGATTCTGCGGCGAGGGAGCGGCTTCGTCGCCTTGCTCGACCCGGTGCGCCTGTTCGGCGCAGCGGACCTGGACGTCACCCGTGCGGCCGCCATCGCGGCCTGATCCGGCTTTCGACAAATAACAGGAGAGGAGATCGTCATGCGTTTCCACGCTTCGCTGAAAGATACGTCGCACGTCGATGTCGCGACGGCGGAAATCGGTCGCCTGCAACGGGCCTTTTCTCAGGGGCGGGTGAATGAGCGCGCCGACCTGGCGGGGGCGACCGGCAAGGCGCGCGATATGCTGGTCGCGGTCAACGACCTGCTGGAGACCGCGGCCATGCCCGTCGCGTCCTTCAACCGCCGGCTGGCGCATGTCGCGGGGGAGCATGACCGGGGTGATATCGACGCGATACTGCCCGTCGACGAATTTCCCGGCGATCTCGCCGTCGCGGCGCGCACCGTCAACGAACTGGTCGCCAGCCATATCGCCGTCAAGAAACAGGCCATGGCCTGCATCCATTCGCTGGCGCAGGGCGATTTCGAGGCGCCGATGGCCGCGCTGCCGGGCAAGAAGGCCTTCATCAACGACACGATCGAGCAGCTTCGCGGCAACCTGAAGGGCCTGATCGCCGAGATGAACACCATGTCGGCCGAGCATGATCGCGGCGATATCGACGTGTTCGTGCCCGTCGAGAAGTTCCAGGGCGATTTCGGCGTCATGGCCCGTCGCCTGAACGAAATGGTCGCCAACCACATCGCCGCCAAGAAGATGGCGATGGCCTGTATCCGCCAGTTCGGCGAAGGCAATTTCGATGCGCCGATGCAGCAGCTGCCGGGCAAGAAGGCGTTTATCAACGATACGATCGAATTGCTGCGCGCCAATTTCCAGGCGATCATCGGCGAGATCCAGCGCCTGATCGCGGCCTCGACCGCGGGCAAGCTCAGCGAGCGCGGCGATGCGACGCGCTTCCCCGGCGACTTTGCCGGGCTGGTCAGTGGGATCAACGGCATGCTCGACGCGATCCTGCTGCCGATCGGCGAGGGCAACCGCGTCCTCAATCTGGTCAGCACCGGGTCGCTGCTCGAACGGGTCGAGATCGAGTGCGAGGGCGACCACCGTCGCATGAAGGATGCGATCAACAACCTGGTCGACAACCTCACCCAGTTCGCCAGCAATGTCGCAGGCGCGGCGGATCAGGTCGCCAGCGGCAGCCAGCAGCTGTCATCGGCCTCCGAACAGGTGTCGGAAGGCGCGACCGAACAAGCCGCCGCCGCCGAGGAGGCCTCGGCTTCGATGGAGGAGATGGCCGCCAACATCAAACAGAATGCCGACAACGCGACCCAGACTGAAAAGATCGCGCGCCAATCCTCGCTGGATGCCGAGCAGAGCGGTCAGGCGGTGCAGAAGGCCGTGGTCGCGATGCGCACCATCGCGGAGAAGATCGGCATCGTGCAGGAAATCGCGCGGCAGACGGACCTGCTGGCGCTGAACGCCGCGGTCGAGGCGGCGCGGGCCGGGGAGCATGGGCGCGGCTTTGCCGTGGTGGCGGCCGAAGTCCGCAAGCTCGCCGAACGCAGCCAGACGGCGGCGGCCGAGATCAGTGGCATGTCGTCGGACACCGTGTCCGCCGCGACCCAGGCGGGCGAGATGCTGACCAGGCTGGTGCCCGACATCCGTCGCACCGCCGAACTGGTCGCCGAGATCAGCGCCGCCTGCCGCGAACAGGATATCGGCGCGGTGCAGATCAACGAGGCGATCCAGCAGCTCGATAAGGTGACGCAGCAGAACGCCTCTGCCTCCGATCAGATTTCCAGCACGTCGGCCGAGCTGGCCGGACGGGCGGAAGATCTGCAGGACAGCATCGCCTTCTTCCAGATTGCCGAGCACGTCCAGGCCGCCACGCCCAAGCCGGCGGTTCGCAAGCCCGCGACCCGGCAGGCCGTCGCCAAAGGGCGCAAGGCGCCTGTGCGGGCCGGTTCGGTCGCGCATCAGCAGGCGCGCGTCCACGGCTTCGCGCTCGACCTGAGCGAGGGCGGCCCGGACGGCGAAGATGCGGAGTTCGGCCACGCGGCCTGACGATGCGGCGGCGCTGCGGAGTGCCGGGGGGCGCTCCGCAGGCCGTTATTGAGAGGCCGATATTGCGGGTCTGAACCAATAATTCATGACTATCGGCCTATGATGTGCCCGGTTCCGAGGGGTGAGGACAAAACGCCCTGAAATGTCTTTAGGTAATGGGGTGGGTATATGCGGGTTACGATCAAGGCCAAGCTGGCCGGTACATTTGCGATAGTCTTGTTGCTTCTGGCCATCGTCGTCGGCGTTGGCGTGTCGAGGGTCAACGCGTTGAACGTGATGATCGCCGATATCATCGATGGACCGGCGCAGCGCATCAAGCTGTCGCTGACGGCCGATGGTGATATCGGGCGCGCCATCCGCGCCGAAAAGAACATGATGCTGACGGAAGATCTCGTGCAAACGCGCAACTTCGACAGCAGCTTCGTCCAATATGACGCCAAGATTCTGGAAAGCCTGAATGGCGGTCTCAAGATCGCAACCGAACAGGGGCGGCCGGTCTGGACCAAGGCTTTGGAGGAATGGCGCGCCTATAAGGCGATCAGCGATCGTGCACGCGCTCTGGCCATGCAGAACAAGAATGCCGAGGCCGCCGTCATCTCGATGACCGAAGGCCGCGCCGCAGCGGTACGCCTGACCGAAACGCTGAACAAGCTGGCCGAGATCACCCAGGGCCAGATGGTCAAGGCCAAGGCCGAAGCGGCCACCGTCTATGCCGCGGCCCGTACCACGCTGATGACCACGGCGGTCGTGGCGTTGTTGATCGCGGTCGCGGGCGCGCTGTGGATCGCGTTGATCGTATCCAAGGGGCTGCGCAAGGTCGATGAAGCGGTGTCCGCCGTCGCCGATGGCGATCTGAGCAACGAGGTGCACGTTGCCAGCAATGACGAGATCAAGGACTTGGTGGATACCGTCAACCGGATGACCATCCGCCTGCGCGAGACGATCGGCCAGACCGCCCAGGCGGCGCAGAATGTCGCGGCGGGCAGCCAGCAGCTGTCGTCCTCGTCGGAACAGGTGAGCCAAGGCGCGACCGAGCAGGCCGCCGCGGCCGAGGAAGCGTCCGCCTCGATGGAGCAGATGGCGGCCAACATCAAACAGAATGCCGACAATGCGGCCCAGACCGAAAAGATCGCGCGCCAGTCGTCGCAGGCGGCCGAGCAGAGCGGCGTGGCCGTCGAGAAGGCCGTGATCGCGATGCGCACCATCGCGGAGAAGATCGGCATCGTGCAGGAAATCGCGCGCCAGACCGACCTGCTCGCGTTGAATGCGGCGGTGGAAGCGGCGCGTGCGGGTGAACATGGTCGCGGCTTCGCGGTCGTCGCCGCCGAAGTGCGCAAGCTCGCCGAGCGCAGCCAGACGGCGGCGGCGGAGATCAGCGGCATGTCGTCGGACACCGTCGGTGCCGCGACCCAGGCGGGCGAGATGCTGACCAGGCTGGTGCCCGACATCCGTCGCACCGCCGAACTGGTCGCCGAGATCAGCGCCGCCTGCCGCGAGCAGGACATCGGCGCGGTCCAGATCAACGAGGCGATCCAGCAGCTCGACAAGGTCACGCAGCAGAACGCCTCGGCGTCCGAGCAGATCTCGTCGACCTCCGAAGAACTCGCCAGCCAGGCCGAGGAGCTTCAGGAGAGCATCGCGTACTTCCGGGTCGAGGGGCATGGTCATCAGGTCCGTCCTGCCGCGCGCCGCGCCGCCGCACCCCGGAACGCCGTCACGTCCAGAACGACGGCTCCGCGCTCCGGCTCGGTCGCCGACCAGCAAGCCCGCGTGCGCGGTTTCGCGCTCGACCTGAGCACCGGCGGCCCGGATAGCGAAGACGCCGCTTTCGGACGCGCGGCATGAGCGGCGCGAACGATATCCAGGTCGTCGTCTTCGGTCTTGGGGAGGAGGAATTCGCCCTCCCCGTCACCACCGTCCGCGAGATCCTGGACCACCGGAACGCCTATCGGGTGCCGCACGCACCCGACTGGTTCCTGGGGCTGACCGATGTGCGGGGGGACTCCGTGCCGATGGTCGACCTGCGCGTCCGGCTGGGCCTGAGCCCGGTCGAGCCGACGCTGACCACGCGCGTGCTGGTCGTCGATGTCGCCGGAGCCGGGGCCAAGCCCTTGTCGCTGGGCATGGTCGTCGACCGGGTGCTCGACGTGGCGACCTTCCCGGCGGGTTCGGTCGAGGGTGCGCCCGATCTGGGCGGTCGCTGGCGGTCGGACCAGATCGAGGCAATCCTTCGACGAGGGAGCGGCTTTGTCGCGCTGCTCGATCCGACGCGGCTGTTCGGCGCCGACGGCGCCGAGGTCGCGCTGGCCGATCTCGGCATGGCGGCGTGATTCCATTCCTGTCCGGCCGCCCGGTGCGGCGGCCGGACCCCTTTCTTCGATTTCGACAGGAGCCGTTCTTTTGAGCAATCTCGCCCGTGCGGTATCGTCATCGCCCGACGCGCTCCAGCGTCGCGATTTCGACCGTATCTCCGCCTATGTGTACAAGGAGTGCGGCATCCGCCTGCCGCCCGCCAAGATGACGATGATCGAGGGCCGCCTGCGCCGCCGCGTGCGCGCCACTGGGCTGAGCAGTCTGGGCGACTATTGCGCCTGGGTGTTCCAGGCCGATCATCTGGAGGGCGAGCGCGAGCATCTGTTGAACGCGGTCACCACCAACAAGACCGACTTCTTTCGCGAGCCCAAGCATTTCGACTATCTGATGGGCACGGTGATGCCGCATCTGCGCGACCAGGGGCAGCGCCGGGTGCGGGTGTGGAGCGCGGCCTGCTCGACGGGGGCGGAGCCCTATACGCTGGCGATGCTGCTCGACGCCTTCGCCGCCGATAAGGGCGGGCCCGACTACGGCATCCTGGCGACCGATCTGGACAGCGAAGTGCTGCGCACCGCGCGTCGGGGTATCTATCCGGCGGCGCTGCTCGATCCCGTGCCGACGGTTTTACGCAAACGCTATGTGATGAGCGCCAGCGACCCTAAACGCGACGAGATGCGCATCGTACCTGCGCTGCGTTCGTCGATCGGCTTTGCCCAGATGAACCTGATGGACGAGCGCTATCCGGTGGGCGATCCGATGGACATCATCTTCTGCCGCAACGTCCTGATCTATTTCGACAAGCCGACCCAGGAAAAGGTGGTGCGCCGTCTGGCCGACTGCCTGCGCCCCGGCGGCTGGCTGTTCCTGGGTCATTCCGAATCGATCACGGGTTTCGACCTTCCCCTGAAGACGGTGTCCAACACCGTGTTCCAACGGATCTGACGGCGATGAAGAAAGTCCGTGTCCTGGTGATCGACGACAGCGCCAGCGTCCGCCAGGCGATGACCGCGATCCTGTCCGCCGATCCGGAAATCCAGGTGATCGCCGCCGCCGCCGATCCCTTTGCCGCCGCGCGCTACATTCAGGAGGAGGTGCCCGACGTCATCACCCTGGACGTCGAGATGCCGCGCATGGACGGCATCACCTTCCTGCGCAAGCTGATGGCGCAGCGCCCCTTGCCGGTGGTGATGTGCTCGTCGCTGGTCGAGGAAGGCTCGGAAACGCTGCTCCAGGCGCTGGAGGCGGGGGCGGTCGACGTCATCCTGAAGCCGCGCGTCGGCGTCGCCGATCACCTGAACGAAGCGCACATGATGATCCGCGAGACTGTGAAGGGCGCGGCCAAGGCGCGGCTGGGCGCGCGGCGTGCCCAGGCCAAGCTGTCGCCCGCCCAAAAACTGACCGCCGACGCCGTGCTGCCGCCGCCGACCGGCCGCGCGATGAGCCGCACGACCGAGATGGTGGTGTGCATCGGCGCATCGACCGGCGGGACCGAGGCGCTGCGCGAGGTGCTGGAGGCGCTGCCCGCCAATTCGCCGGGCATCGTCATCGTCCAGCACATGCCGGAAAGTTTCACCCGCGCCTTCGCCAAGCGTCTCGACGGGCTGTGCCAGGTCGACGTGAAGGAGGCCGAGGACGGTGACACGGTGATGCGCGGCCGCGTGCTGATCGCGCCGGGCGGCCTGCGCCACACCATGCTGGAACGGCAGGGCGCGCGCTATGTCGTGTCGGTGCGCGAGGGGCCGCTGGTGTCGCGCCATCGGCCCTCGGTCGACGTGCTGTTCCGCTCGGCGGCGCGCAACGCCGGCGCCAATGCGGTCGGCATCATCCTGACCGGCATGGGCGATGACGGCGCGCGCGGCCTCCTGGAGATGAAGCAGGCGGGTGCGCGGACCTTTGCGCAGGACGAGGCGACCTCGGTCGTGTTCGGCATGCCCAAGGAAGCGATCGCGCGCGGCGCCCATGACAAGATCATCCCGCTGGGCAGCGTCGCACGCGAACTGCTCCACGCCACGGCACGCTAAGAAGGAATTACGGATGTTTGTGGCACGGATCGATACCGACAACGCCGCCCCTCTGTCGGGCGGTGCGCTGGCTCCGGCCACCTCTTTCGCGCTGCTTGCGGATCAGGTGCAAGGCCGGATGGGTGGCCTGGAGGATGCGTTTCGCGAAACCGGCGAGACGCTGGCCACCGCGATCGGCACGATCGACGGCATGGCGCAGGGACTGTCTAGCATCCGCCAGGACCTTTCGCACGACACCGCCGGCGTGGCCGTGTCCCGGCTGCGCGACGTCGCCTATCGCCTCATCACCCTGCCGATCATCCAGAAGCGGCGCGCGATAGAGGTCGAGACGCTGACCGGCCGCACCCGCGAGCTGCGCGGCCTGCTGAACGAGGTCAGCACCATCCTGAAGCTGCTCGGCATCTATGGGATGAACATCAAGATCGCCTCGTCGGGCGAGGCGGCGTTCTTCAACTTCGTCGTCGGCATGGACGAGAAGCTGACCACAGGCCGCCAGGAGCTGCGCCAGATCGAGCGGCAGCTCGACCAGTTCGGCCGCGTGGTCGGCGACGTACAGCAGGCCGACCGCCTGCTCGCGACCGAATGCGATCGCGCCGGGGCCGCCGTACCCGCCGAGCTGACCGCCAACGCCAATGCGCTGCAGGATCATATCGAAGCGGTGATGCGCATGACCGAGGAGGTCGGCGGCATCGTCCGCACCGTGCAGGGGGAGGTTGCGCGCATCCTGGGCGCGATCCAGATCGGCGACAGCGTGCGCCAGCGCGCCGAACATGCCATCGCCA
This sequence comes from Sphingomonas sp. 77B, assembly GCF_056497825.1. NCBI lineage: Bacteria > Pseudomonadati > Pseudomonadota > Alphaproteobacteria > Sphingomonadales > Sphingomonadaceae > Sphingomonas > Sphingomonas sp. 77B. The sequence goes on along the minus strand of NZ_JBWMBY010000001.1, from coordinate 1,852,779 downwards.
TGCTCCGCCGGGTCGCGACCGACGACGCGAACGGCGGCGTGCCCGACGGTGCGAAGGCGCACATGGCCCGGCTGGTCGCCGCGCAGTTGAACGCGATGGCCGATGAGTTCGGACGCGAGATCGCCTCGATCGTCACCTCGCTGGAACGACTGGCTCCGCTGGCGGATCATCTGCGCGAGCTGCTGGGGGCGCAGGGCGGCGGCGATGGGCAGCTGCTGTTCCGGCTGGAACATGGCATCTCGACGCTGGGCAATGTCACCGACCAGCTGTGCGACGCCGATGGCCATCTGGCGGAGCTGACCGGCTTCGTCAGCCGCACGCTGGAGGATCTGACCGAAGGGTTGGGCCGAATCCGCCATATCGCTGTGAACGTCCAGGATATCTCGACCAACACCCAGCTGCTGTGCCGTCGCCATGGCACGCTGGGCCGCGCGGTGGCGGTGATCGCCAAGGAAGTCGCTCCCTGCGCCAGCAGCCTGGACCAGCTGAGCATCGCGGTCGGCTCGCTGATCGGCGTGCTGGGTGGAATCGATCTGGTCCAGGACCAGTCGGAGGGCCAGAAGGGCGACGCGCGCGGCGCCCTTCAGGAAGCGTTGTCGGTCGTCCGACGCGCCTGCGAAAGCTCGGCGGGCGCCATGGTCAAGGGCGGTGGCGATGCCGAGCGGATCGTCGCCTCGCTCCAGGCCAGCGCCGGGGATCTGAGCGAGCAGCGTGACTTTGCCGAAACGCTGTGCGGAGTTGCGCAAGGGCTGATCCTTTACGCCGATCACGTCGCCCCCGAAACGCCGGAAGGCACCGAGCTGACCGCAGCGGACGAGGCCGTGCTGGCCGAATGGCTGCCCTGGGCGGCGAAGCTCTATACCATGGCGTCCGAACGCCTGATCCATGCGGCGTATCTGCTGCCCGGCATGGAGCCGGTGGCGACCGTGGCGGCGGCGGTGACGTTCGACGATGACGACGACGGGCTGTTCTGATCACGATTGCACGATGCGTCAGGCGTCTTGCACAAAGTTCACGACCGGGGTGCGAAGCCATTCGCACCCCGGTTCGTTTCGCTCTTGCAGCATGACGGGCACCGGCCCCGACAACAGCAAGGGAAAGACGAACCATGGCCGAGACGATCGCCGATCTTTTGAACCGCACGCTGGTCGAGGCGGGCGTGGAGCGGATCTGGGGCGTGACGGGCGACAGCCTGAACGCGTTCAACGACTCGCTCCGCAAGTCGGGCGCGATCCGGTGGATGCATGTCCGCAACGAGGAGGCGGGCGCCTTTGCGGCCGGGGCGGAAGCGGCGGCGACGGGCGAACTCGCGGTTTGTGCGGGCAGTTGCGGCCCGGGCAACCTCCACCTCATCAACGGGCTGTTCGACTGCCACCGCAACCATGTGCCGGTGCTGGCGATCGCGGCGCATATCCCGTCGAGCGAGATCGGCCTCAATTATTTCCAGGAGACGCATCCTACCGAGCTGTTCCGCGAATGCAGCCATTTCTGCGAGATGGTGCAGGACCCACGGCAGATGCCCGAACTGCTGCACCGCGCGATCCGCACCGCGATCGGCAAGCGCGGCGTGGCGGTGCTGGTCATCCCCGGCGATGTCGCGCTGAAGCCAGCACCCGAGACGCGGAACGTCGCCTTCCCGCCGCTCGCCACCCCGCGCATCGTCCCGCCTCAGGCGGAGCTGGGCAAGATCGCCGACCTGCTCAACGGGTCGAAGGCGGTGACGCTGCTGTGCGGCGCAGGCACGGCGGGCGCGCATGACGAGGTGGTGGCGCTGGCGGAGGCGCTGAAGGCGCCGATCGTCCATGCGTATCGGGGGAAGGAATGGATCGAATACGACAATCCCTATGATGTCGGCATGACCGGACTGATCGGCTTTTCGTCGGGCTATCACGCGATGATGGAATGCGACACGTTGCTGATGCTGGGCACCGACTTTCCCTATCGCAACTTCTATCCCGAAAAGGCCAAGGTCGTGCAGGTCGACCGCGACCCAAGCGCGCTGGGGCGGCGGGTGCCGCTCGACCTGGGCGTGGTCGGTGACGTGGCCGAGGTGGCGCGCGGCCTGATCCCGCTGATCGCCAGCGAGCGCGACGGGCGTTTCCTGGACAAGGCGCGCGCGCATTACCGCGATGCACGCAAGGGTCTGGACGACCTCGCCACCCCGCGCGACGGCGACAAGCCGCTGCATCCGCAATTCGTCGCGCGGACCATCGACCGACTGGCGAATGAGGATGCGGTCTTCACCGCCGATGTCGGCACCCCTGCCGTCTGGGCGGCGCGCTATCTGACGATGAACGGCAAGCGGCGCTTGATCGGGTCGTTCAACCACGGATCGATGGCGAATGCCCTGCCCCAGGCGCTGGGCGTGCAGGGGGCCTGTCCGGGGCGACAGGTGGTGTCGCTGTCCGGCGATGGTGGCCTGACCATGTTGATGGGCGACATGCTGACCGCCGTGCAGATGAAGCTGCCGGTCAAGATCGTCGTCTTCAACAATTCGACGCTGGGCTTCGTCGCGCTGGAGCAGAAGGCGGCGGGCTATGTCGATGACAATGTCTCGCTCCAGAACCCGGACTTCGGCGCGATCGCGCGCGAGATGGGCTATTTCGGCGTGCGCGTCACCCGTTCGGACGCGCTGGAGGGGGCGCTGCGCGAGGCGTTCGCGCATGACGGCCCCGCGCTCGTCGATGTCGTGACCGAGACGCAGGAACTCATCATGCCGCCCAAGATTCAGGCGGAGCAGGTCAAGGGGTTCAGCCTCTATGCCGCGCGCGCGGTCCTGAGCGGGCGCGGCGACGAGGTGCTGGAGCTGGCGCGGGCCAACCTGTTCCGGTGACACCGCCGCCCGCCTTGCGCGACTGGGTGACGACGCATGTCTCAGGCGAGGAGACGGTTCGCACCATCGCCTTCGTCGCGCGCTGCACCGGCGCGGCGGTGCTGGCGCTCGGCATCGCCGACCGGCTGCACCTCGACCATCCCGTCTGGGCCAGCGTGTCGGCGCTGGTCGTGTCGCAGGACCGGCTGGGCGACACGCATCGCTCGCTCGGCTGGCGGATCGTTGCGACGCTGATCGGGGTGGCGGTGGCGCTGCTTGTCGCCTTTGCCATGCCCGGTGCCGGGGCGGTCACGATGCTGGCGGTGGCGGTCGGCATCACCGCCGCCATCGCCCGCATCCGCACCGAATTGCGGGTGTGCATGTGGACCTCGGTCATCGTCCTGCTGACGGTGCCGCCGGGTGGAACGATCCTGATTTCCGCGCTCGCCCGCGCGCAGGAGGTGCTGCTGGGTGTCGCCATCGGTGCCGCCCTGCACTGGAGTTTCGAGCGGCTGCTGTTCCACCGGATCTCCTGACGGTCTGTCCGACAAATAAGCGCTATTTCGTCGCCCTTTGGACATGAATTTGACTGCTGCGCCCGAAAACGTTTGCGGATTTGGGGCGTCTGGCGCAACATGCGGGAAAATAGAATAGTCGGAGAAGATCGGTGCCTTCATGCTGTCCCGCCCCGTCGCGGCGCCAAGTCCTTGCCACGGCCAGTATCGGTGCCCTGGCGACCGGATGGGGGGCGGTGATGCCTGCCTCCGCCTGGGCGCAGAATGGGGCGGCCGCCAAGCCGATGGCGCCCATGCCCGCCCATGCGGTCCAGCCCTTCGACATGGCCGACGTCACGCTGGCGGACAGCCCCTTTCTCCACGCTCAGAAGATGACCGAGGCGTATCTGATGCGCCTGCAGCCCGACCGGCTGCTCGCCAATTTCCGCAGGAATGCCGGACTGAAGCCCAAGGCGCCCGTCTATGGCGGCTGGGAGTCGGAGCCGCAGTGGGAGGAGATCAACTGCCACGGCCATACGCTGGGCCATTATCTCTCGGCCTGCGCGCTGGCGTATCGCGCGACCAAGGACAAGCGCTATCGCCAGCGGATCGACTATATCGCGAACGAGCTGGCCGCATGTCAGCAGGCGGCGGGCACCGGCCTGGTCTGCGCCTTTCCCAAGGGGCCCGCGCTGGTCGCGGCGCATTTGCGTGGCGAGCCGATCACCGGCGTGCCCTGGTACACGCTGCACAAGGTCTATGCGGGCCTGCGCGATGCGGTGGAACTGGCGGGGAGCGAGGCGGCGCGGCCGGTGCTGATCCGGCTGGCCGACTGGGGCGTCGTCGCCACCAAGCCGCTGTCCGACGCGGAGTTCGAGACGATGCTGGAGACCGAATATGGCGGCATGAACGAGGTTTATGCCGACCTGTATTTCATGACCGGCAACGATGATTACCGCCGCCTCGCCGAACGATTCTCGCAAAAGGCGGTGATGAAGCCACTGGCGGGTGGCCGCGACTATCTCGACGGGATGCACGCCAACACCCAGATCCCGAAGATCATCGGTTTCCAGCGTGTGTACGAGGCGAATGGCGATGACGCCTATCACAACGCCGCCGCCTTTTTCTGGCGGACGGTCGCGCATACCCGCGCCTTCGCGACCGGCGGGCATGGCGATGGCGAGCATTTTTTCGCCATGGCCGATTTCGACAAACACGTTTTCTCCGCCAAGGGATCGGAGACCTGTTGCCAGCACAATATGCTGAAGCTGACCCGCGCGCTGTTCCTGCGCGACCCGCAAGCCGAATATGCCGATTATTACGAGCGGACGCTCTACAACGGCATCCTCGCCTCGCAGGACCCGGATTCGGGCATGGCGACCTATTTCCAGGGCGCGCGGCCCGGCTACATGAAGCTGTACCACACCCCCGAGGACAGCTTCTGGTGCTGCACCGGCACGGGGATGGAAAATCATGTGAAGTATCGCGACTCGATCTACTTCCATGACGACCATGCGCTGTACGTGAACCTGTTCATCCCCTCGACCGTGACCTGGGCCGACAAGGGCGCGGTCCTGACCCAGGTGACGCGCTTCCCCGAGGCGGCGAACACCCAGTTCCGCTGGAAACTGCGCCAGCCGACCGAGCTGACCCTGAAGCTGCGGCATCCGAAATGGAGCCGCACCGCGACCCTGCTGGTCAACGGCACGGAAGTGCAGCGTTCCGACAGGCCCGGCCGCTATGCCGAGCTGACCCGGACATGGAAGACCGGCGACACCGTCGAATGGCGCCTGGCCATGGAACCGGGCGTCGAGAGCGCCCCCGCCACGCCCGAGATCGTCGCCTTCACCTATGGCCCGCTCGTCCTGGCGGGCGCGTTGGGCCGCGAGGGGCTGGCACCGGGCGCGGACATCATCGTCAGCGAGCGCAAGTACGGCGAGTATAATGACACGCCCTTCCAGGCCCCGACGCTATCGGGGCGGCCCGATGCTCTGGCGAAGACCATCAGCGCGACCAGCAAGCCGCTGGAGTTCACCATCCCGGCGACGGACGGCCAGCCGGTGCGACTGGTCCCTTACCACCGCATCGCGCATGAGCGTTGCGCGACATACTGGAAGCTGGCCTAAAACTCAGATCAACCACCCCGGCGAAGGCCGGGGTCCAGTTGCCACGCCGTCGCGGCCGATAGCACATTAAGATTTGTTCGCGCGGAGGCGCGGAGACCCGGAGAGCCAGTCCGATTGGCGGCACGCCTCCATCAACACTCGGTGGAGAGAGGCACAGAGCAGAATGACATTACGTCGTGTCAATGCGAGCCCCTCCCCTTCAGGGGAGGGGTTGGGGTGGGGCCTTTCCACGAACGTCGCGCTTGCGGAAGCGCCCCACCCCCGGCCCCTCCCCTGAAGGGGAGGGGGGCTATTTCAAATCATCAGGGGCGAGAGCTGCCACGGACGAGACACCTCCGCGCCTCCGCGCGAATAAAATCGTCCGATGCATCGGGGCTCCACCGGCCGCAAAGTATAAAGCATCTGGACCCCGGCCTTCGCCGGGGTGGGGCTATATGATGATGTCGGGAATGGTGGGCGATGACGGGCTCGAACCGCCGACATTCTCGGTGTAAACGAGACGCTCTACCAACTGAGCTAATCGCCCCCTTGCGGGTAAGCCCCGCCTAATGCCGATGCGCTGCGCGTCTGGCAAGCCGCTTTTGTACCTCCAACCCATCTGGTTCGTTTGTTGGATACAAACTCCCGCGCCATCGGTACATAACAAGAACATTGAGGGGCGGGTGCGACCGGGGGAGCGGTCGGGTTCGCGCTTCGATGCTTTGGGGGAGTGGGGATGGCCGGAACGGGGGAGGGCGTAGCGTGGACGCTGGCGCGGCGACGGCAATTCCTGGCGGCGCTGGCGGTCAGTGCCGATGCGGAGGCGGCGGCACGCGCGGTGGGAGAGACGCTGCGGGCCGCACGGGCTCTGCGGCAGCGCGACCGGGCCTTTGGGCAGGCTTGGGACGCGGCGATCGGTGCGGCGCACGCGCTGGTCGAGGAAGGGCTGCTGCGCCGGATGCTCACCCTGTTGGCCGGGGAGCAGGAGGGGGGAGAGGCCGGTGCGGGGACCACCGGCCTCTCCATCACCCCGCCGCTCTCGGCCACCGAAGTGCAATTCTATCTGAAGCTGCTGGCCCGTCGCGATGCGCTGGCCAGGGCCGGTGACGGCGCGGGCGAAGCGGCGCGGGCCGACGCGGCGGAAACCGATGCAGCGCTGGAACGCGCGCTCGATGGCTTGGCGCGGCGGCGGTTGAAGGGGATGGCGTGATGGCGGGACAGGATGCGGCAACGCGGCTCGCCACGCTGGCGATGTTGGAGCCGGGCGCGCGCGAACGGGCGCTGGCGGCGCTGACCCCGGCACAGAAGCGCGAACTGGTCGAGCGATGGGAATTATGGGCGCATGACGGGCAGGTGGCACCGCCGGGCGACTGGCGGGTCTGGCTGATCCGCGCGGGGCGTGGTTTCGGCAAGACGCGCGCGGGGGCGGAGTGGGTCAGTAGTCTTGCTCGCGACAATCCGGGCGCGCGGATCGCGCTGATGGGGGCGACGCTGCGCGACGTCGAGCGGGTGATGGTGCGCGGCGAAAGCGGGTTGCTGGCGGTGGCGCGCAAGGGCGAGACGCCGAAATGGATCGGCAGCCTGGGGCAGGTGCATTTCGCCTCCGGTGCGATCGGCTTCGCCTATTCGGCGGCCGCGCCCGAGGCGTTGCGCGGGCCGCAGCATCACGCCGCCTGGTGCGACGAATTGGGCAAGTGGAAGGGGGAGGCCGGATGGGACAATCTGATGATGACGCTCCGGCTGGGCGAGCGGCCGCGCGTGCTGGTCACGACCACGCCGCGCGCGACGCCGCTGATGCGCAAGGTCATGGCGCTGCCCGATTGCGTCGAGACGATCGGGCGGACCAGCGACAATGCGCATCTGCCCGACAGTTTCCAGGAGGCGATGATCGCCCAATATGGCGACACGCGGCTCGGGCGGCAGGAGTTGGACGGCGAGATGGTCGACGACCGCGAGGGGGCCCTGTGGACCCGCGCGCTGCTCGACCGGCAACGGGCCAAGACGGTGCCCGCGCTCGACCGGGTGGTGGTGGGCGTCGATCCGCCCGCGACCAGCAGCGGCGATGCCTGCGGGATCGTTGCGGTCGGGCTGGGGCGCGACGGCCATGGCTATGTGCTGGAGGATGCGAGCGAGGCGGGGCTGTCGCCCGAGGGCTGGGCGGCGCGGGTGGCGGGCTGTGCCCGGCGAAACCGGGCCGACCGGGTGGTGGCCGAGCGCAACCAGGGCGGCGATATGGTGGAAAGCGTGCTGCGGCTCGCCGACCCGACCCTGCCGGTGCATCTGGTCTATGCCTCGATCGGAAAGGCGGCGCGGGCGGAGCCGGTGTCGTTCCTCTATGCGCAAGGCCGGGTCTGGCATTCGCGGGGGTTTCCGGCGCTGGAGGACGAGCTGTGTGGGCTGGGGGTGGCGGGGGCCTATGACGGACCCGGCCGCTCGCCGGATCGGGCAGACGCGCTGGTCTGGGCGCTGACCGAGCTGGTGCTGTCGGGGCGTGGAGCCCCGGGGATACGGAATTTGTGAAGGCACCTTTTCCTCCCCTGCAAGGGGAGGTGGCAGGCCGCAGGCCTGACGGAGGGGTGTCGCGGTCGGAGAGGTCGGGCTGCCCTCGCGGGCGGTGACACCCCTCCACCAGCTTCGCTGGTCCCCCTCCCCTTGCAGGGGAGGAATGATTTTCGAGGAGCAGAATCATGAGGATGTTCGGTCGCAAGGCCGGGCGGGGGGCGGCGCGTCCTTTGCTCGGATTGGGTTTGGCGCGGTCGGGGGTGCCGCTGACGGGGGCCACGCCCTCTTATGAAACGCAGGTGCGCGAAGGGTATTTGCGCAATCCGGTGGCGCAGCGCGCGGTGCGCATGGTGGCAGGGGGCCTCGCCGACGCACCGCTCAGCGCCTCGCATTCCGAACTGGTCGCGCTGGTCGCGGCGCGCAGCGAGGGGCAGGCGCTGCTGGAGACGGTGGCGACGCACATGCTGCTGCACGGCAACGCCTATGTGCAAATCCTGCGCGATGCCGAGGGCGACGTGGCCGAGCTGTTCGCGCTGCGCCCCGAGCGGGTCACGATGGAGCTGGACGCGAGCGGCTGGCCCGCCGCCTACCTGTACCGCGCAGGCGGTCGCGTCACGACCTTGCCGGTCGATCCGGTAAAGCCATCGGTGGTGCATCTGAAAAGCTGCCACCCGCTCGACGATCATTATGGTCTCGGCTGTCTGGGCGCGGCGGCAGGGGCGATCGCGATCCACAATGCGGCGGCCGCCTGGAACCGCGCGCTGCTCGACAATGCGGCGCGGCCTTCGGGGGCTTTGGTCTATGATCCGGGCGACGGATCGACGCTGACCCCGGACCAGTTCGAGCGATTGCGCGCCGAGATGGAGGGCTTTGCGGGGAGCGGCAATGCCGGGCGTCCGCTGCTGCTGGAGGGCGGGCTGAAATGGCAGGCGATGAGCCTGACGCCCGCCGAACTCGACTTCATCGCGGCCAAGGCGTCGGCGGCGCGCGAGATCGCGCTGGCCTTTGGCGTGCCGCCGATGCTGCTCGGCCTGCCCGGCGACAACACCTATGCCAATTATCGCGAGGCGAACCGTGCGTTGTGGCGGCAGGCGATCCTGCCGCTGGCGGGCGCGATCCTGAGCGGGCTGGGGCAAGGTCTGGCGGGCTGGTTCGAGGGGGCGAGCCTGTCGGTCGATATCAACCGCGTCACCGCCCTGGCCGAGGAGCGCCAGATGCTTTGGGCCATGGCGGCGAGCGCCGACTTTCTCGATTCGGCGGAAAAGCGCCAGATGGTCGGTCTGTCATGAGCGGCCCCCGAATCGACACCAACGTTCTGGCGCGGCTGCTGGCGCAGGCGGCGGACAGCGGTGCGGACCTCGTCACGCTGCGTGCGGTGGCCGAGGAAGCGGGCGAACTGGGCGCGACGCGGGCGCTGACCCGATTGGGCCTGACCGACCCGGAGGCGGCGGGCGATGTCGCCGAATTGCGTGAACTGCTGACCGCGTGGCGCGAGGCCAAGTCGTCGGTGTGGAAAAGCGCGGTCGGCTGGCTGACGCGGCTGCTCGGCGCGCTGCTGCTGGCGGGAATCGCGATGCGGCTGGGGATGGAGGACTGGCTGAAATGAGCCTCTCCTTCACCGGCTATGCCGCAATCTGGGACCGGATGGACCGGGCGGGCGACGTCATGCGGCGCGGCGCCTTTGCGGGCGCGGGCGAGGTGCCGCTGCTCTGGCAGCACCGGGGAACGCCGATGGGCCGCATCACCGCATTGGCCGAGGACGATAGCGGGCTGGCGATCGAGGGGGTCGTCGATGACCCGGCGCTCGCCGCGCTGGTCCGCTCGGGCGCGGTGGCGGGGCTGTCGGTCGGGTATCGAACGCGCGTCGTCCATCAGGGCGGGGTCCGCGCCATCCTGTCGGCCGAGCTGATCGAGATCAGCCTGGTGACGGTGCCGATGCAGCCGCTCGCCCGTGTGATGCAGATTTCAACCAAGGGGGATTGATATGGACGTGATCGAACGACCTGTGCTGGACGGCGCGCGCAAGGCGAGCGGCGCGTTCGACGGCTATGTGCGCAGCGGCGCCACCGTCGAGCTGAAGGCCTTTACCGGCACCACCGGCGACAGCGGCGGCTTTGCCGTCCCGCGCGAGATCGACGCAGCGATCGGCGCGGTGCTGCGCAACGTCTCGCCGATTCGCGGCATCGCCAATGTCGTGACGGTCGGCTCGGCGGGCTATCGCAAGCTGGTGACCACCGGCGGCACGCCCTCGGGCTGGGCGAGCGAGACGGCGGCGCGGCCCGAGACGGCGACGCCCAGCTTCGTCGAACTCGCGCCGCCGATGGGCGAGCTGTACGCCAATCCGTCGGCCAGCCAGGCGACGCTGGACGATGCGGCGTTCGACGTCGAAGACTGGCTGGCCAGCGAAATCGCGACCGAGTTCGGCCGCGCGGAGGGTCAGGCCTTCGTCAACGGATCGGGCGTCAACCGGCCCAAGGGGTTCCTGACCAATGCGATCTCGACCGCCAAGGACGGGGTGCGCCCCTTCGGCACGCTTCAATATATCCCGAGCGGCGCGTCGGGGGCTTTCCTGAACGGCGGTGAGGACCGGCTGATCGAGCTGGTCCAGCTGCTCCGTGCGCCCTACCGACAGGGGGCGTGTTTCGTGATGAATGCGGCCACCGCGGCGCGTATCCGCAAGCTGAAAACGTCGGACGGCCAGTTCCTCTGGGCACCGGGGCTTGCGGCGGGGCAGCCCGCGACCCTGCTCGGCTATCCGGTGGTCGAGGCGGAGGATATGCCGGACGTCGTGGAAAATGCGTGCGCCATCGCCTTCGGCAATTTCCAGGCGGGCTATCTCATCACCGAGCGCGCCGAGACCGCGATCCTGCGCGATCCGTACAGCAACAAGCCGTTCGTCACCTTCTACGCCACGCGGCGCGTCGGCGGCTGCGTCAGCGACTCCGAGGCGATCAAGCTGATGAAATTCGCGACCGGCTGAGCCTGGAAAAATCGGGGCAGCCGCCGGGGGCTGCCCCGTAGTTCAGGGAGGATGCCGAACCGGCCGGGGGGCGCGGGGTCGGCATGGCCGGTGCCCAGGGGGAGGCGGGCAGCGGCTGTCCCACTCTCTGCGCGCCAACTGTGACGCCCGTGTGTCGGACCTGTCGCAGTTTGTATCGATGAAGGAGTTTACATGATGAGCGGGACGAAGGAGCCCTTGCCGCCCGCGACCGTCACGGCGGCGGCGGGCGCGGTGCGCGCGCTGCTCCGGCTGGAGGAGGGCAACGAGGCGGCACTGGTCGAACGGGTCGCGGGCGTCGCGCTGGGGCTGGCCGAGTCCTTTAGCGGACAGATGCTGGTTCGGCGGATCGTCGAGGAGGCGCTGCCGGGATCGGTGGCGTGGCAGGCGCTGGGGGCGGTGCCGGTCGTGGCGATCCTGTCCGGCGGCGAAAACGCGATCGACCGGGACGGGCGCGGCTGGGTCCGCACGCGCGAGGCCGCAACGGTGCGCTATCGCGCAGGCCTGGCAGAGGGTTGGGACAGCCTGCCGCCCGAGATCGCGCATGGCGTGGCGATCATGGGCGCGCATCTGTTCGACAATCGCGATGCCGCCGCCGTGCCGCCCGCCGCCGTCGCCGCGCTCTGGCGGCCGTACCGGCGGATGCGGCTCGATCGCCCGAGGCAGCCATGACCGCCCGCGAGGCGCTGCGCGCCGGGTTGATGACCGCGCTCCGCCCCGTGCTGACGCCGTTGGGGGTGGCGCTCTTCGACGCGGTGCCGGTGCGGGCGAGCGTCCCGCAAGCCGTGCTGGGCGAGCCGGGCGACAGCGACTGGAGCGCGGCGGGAATCGAGGGGCGCGAACTGCGCGTCGCGCTGACCCTGACCGATGAGGGGGAACAGCCCCGGCGTTTGCGCGCCTGTGTCCAGGCGGTGGAGGCGATCGGGCTGGCGGAGGTGCTGACGGACGGCTGGCGGGTGGCGGGGCTGAGCGTGATCGCGACCCGCATGACGAAGACGGGCGCGCGCTGGACCGCGAGCGTCGAATGGCGCGCCCGACTGTGGCGCGCGGGACAATAGGGGGACGGGACATGGCAATCGAAAAGGGAAGCGCCTTTCTGCTCAAGATCGGCGACGGGGCCGAACCGCCCGCCTTCGCCACGATGGCGGGCCTGCGTACGACGCAGCTGTCGATCAATGGCGAGACGGTGGTGGTGACGAACAAGGACTCGGGCGGCTGGCGTGAATTGCTGTCTGGCGCGGGCGTACGGCACGTCAGTGTCGCGGGCGCTGGCGTCTTCACCGGCTCGGCGGCCGAAGCGCGGATGCGGGGGCATGCGCTGGCGGGCACGATCGAAACCTATCGGTTGAGCTTCGAGAGCGGCGGATCGATGACCGGGCGGTTCCTGGTTACGCGGCTGGATTACTCCGGCGATTTCGGCGGCGAGCGGACCTACACGCTGGCGCTGGAAAGCTCCGGTCCGGTGGTGTCGGCATGAGCGCGAATCCGATGCGCGGCGAGGCGAGTGTCCGGATCGGCGGCAGCGAACTGGTCGTGCGGCCGAGCTTCCAGGCGCTGGTCGCGGCGGAGGGCGAGCTGGGCCCGTTGTTCGAGCTGGTCGAGCGGGCGGGGGAGGGCAAACTCTCGCTGGGCGAGGCGGCGGCGTTGATCTGGCATTGCCTGCGCGAGGTGCCCGAGGGGCTGAGCCGCGAGCAGCTGGGCGAGGCGCTGGTCGATCTGGGACTGGCGGCGCTGGCGCCCGTGCTGCGCCAATTGCTGCGCCAGATATTGGGCGGGCGATGACCTTTGCCGAGGCGGCGGCGCGGCTGGCGGGGATGGCGGGCGCGGTGCTGGGCTGGTCGCCCGACCGTTTCTGGCGCGCCACCCCGGCCGAGCTTCGGGGAATCGTGGCGGCGATGACGGGCGGGGCCGAGGGGGACGATCCACCCTCGCCCGCCACGCTCGCCCGCTTGCGGGAGATGTATCCGGATGGATGAGCAGGACTTCGTACCCCGTGTCGATATGCGGGGATTCCTGGCGGACATGGGGGCCATGCGGGCCGAACTGTCGCGCGGCCTGGGCGATGCGGCCGAGCTGGGCGCGCGAACGGTCGAGGGCGCCTTGCTGCGGGCGACGCGGACAGGCCGGTTCGGGTTCGAGGAGCTGAAGGCGAGCGCCTTGTCGGTCCTCGACCAGATCGCGCGCGTGGCGCTTCGGCAAGGGGTGGGGGCCATCGGCGATGGTGGGTTGCTGGGTTTGCTGGGCGGACTGGCCTCGGGCCTGCCGGGACGGGCGACCGGCGGCCCGGTATCGCCCGACCGCCCCTATCTGGTCGGCGAGCGCGGGCCGGAGGTCTTTGTGCCGACCAGCAGCGGCCGGGTCGAGCCGCTTCGCCCCGGCGGGCTCCCGCGCGACGTGCGGGTGGCGATCACGATCAACGCCGGGGCGGGCGAGGCGGCGGGCGTGCTGCAACGCTCTAGCCGACAGGTGGCAAGAGCGGTGCGCGCGGCGCTGGCGGAGGACTGAGGGCTTTGCCCCTCCACCACGCCTTTCGGGCGCGGTCCCCCTCCCCATCGGAGATGGGGAGGATTTTGACACCCCATTCCTCCCCAAGCTTGGCTTGGGGAGGGGGATCGCCGGGCGTCAGCCCGGTGGTGGAGGGGCCGGATTTGGGGGATGAACGATGCAATGGTGTCTGCACGACCAACGTCGCGACCAGCGGAGCGACACGCTGTCGCGCTTCGACCCGCGCTACTGGACGGTCGATTTCCCGCGCCCGATGATGGCGGCGGTGGTTACGACCGCTCCGGATGCGATGCGCGTCGATACGGTCTTCTATCGCGCCGATGATCTGGCGGGGCTGATCTGGGAATCGGCCGACCGGCACGACCATCCCCTGCTGCGCTACGACACGGTGCGCGACTATCGCGACTGCCGGTTGCGGTTCCGCTGGCGCTCGGGCGGGATCAAGCCGCTCGACGCGCGGCATGGGCCGACGCTGACGATCGAGGGGCGCGACGAGAGCGGCAAGGCCCGTGCCTGGTATGTCCGGCTGTGGAACTATGCGACCGGAACGCCCGAGGACGCGGAGGTCGTGATCGATTTCGCGACCCTCGGGGGCGGGTTCCGGTTTCCCGATGATCGCGATCCCGTCTGGGCCGGGGATGTCGACCGCATGTTCGTCTCGCTGGTCGCGCCCGATTATGATGCGGGCGCCCGATTCCTGGCCCGGCCGCAGGAGGGCTGGGTCGAGCTGACCGGCATCGCCTGTGACGGGCCGGGCGCGGTGATCGGAGTCGGCGCGGCCGTGCTACCCGAACAGGGGTTCCGAATCGCCAGCGGCTATGACGACAGCTATCACCTGACGCCGCAGCGTTTGCTGCGCAACATGCTGCATCTCGGCTATCGCGGCAGCATCGTCCATTATGTCGGGATGAGCCATTATTTCCGGCTCGAACGTAGCGGGGACGGTCTTTACGCCAGCCTGGTCGGCGGCGCGCTGAACGTGGCATGTGCGGCGTGGCATCGGGGATTCGCCCGCGAGGCGATGGCGCTGGGCTACGACCTGATCTGGTCGCTGTCCTATGAGCTGTTCGACGCGCATTGCTGGGGCGACTGGAAACAGCGTTCGGCCGATGGTGCGCCCGCGCTGACCGGCTGGGAGCCGCCATCGACGCTGCTCAGTCCGGCGCATTCCGGCGCGATGGCCTATCTCCAGGCGGTGGCGCGCGCGTTTCTGGCGATCGCGCAGGCGGCGGGGCTGTCGCCGCAATTCCAGGTCGGCGAGCCCTGGTGGTGGGTGCGCCCATCGGACGGTGCGCCGTGCCTGTACGATGCGGCGGCGGTGGCCGCCTTCGCGCCGGTACCGATGGCGAGCATCGCGGGTGCGAAGAGCCAGGAACAGCGCGACACGCTCGACCGCGCGGGGGCGTGTCTGGCGGCCTCGACGGCGGCGCTGTGCGCGGCGGCGAAGGCAGTGGCGCCGGGCTGCGTCACGCACTTGCTCACCTATCTGCCGACCGTGCTCGACCGCCAGGCGCCCGAGGCCAAGCGCGCCAACATGCCGGTCGGCTGGGCGAGCCCGGCCTTCGATGTGCTGCAGCTGGAGGATTATGACTGGGTGACGGCGGGCGACACCGTATCGACCCGCCAGGGCGTCGCGCTGGCCGAGGCACGGCTCGGCTATCCGCCTGCACGCCAGCATTACCTGTCGGGCTTCGTGCTGCGCGCTGACCTGCGCGCGCAGTGGGGCTGGATCGCCGAGGCCGCGGGGGTGGCGCGGGCGCGCGGGGTCGCGAACGTCTTCCTGTGGGCGATGCCGCAGGTGATGCGTGACGGATTTACCTGCTGGGAAGGGGAGGAGGACGAGGTGCAGGCTTTCGACGATGTGCTGTTCCCGCTGGCGCTGGGCCGCGAGGCGGAGGTGACGCCCGGCTTCTCGACCGCGATCCTGACCAGCGCGGGCGGCCGCGAGGCGCGCAACGCCGCCTGGGCGGAGGCGCGGACGACCTATGATGTCGGGCCCGGCATCCGCTCGGCCGAGGACATCGCGGCGTTGCTCGGCTTTTTCCGGGCGCGGATGGGACCGGCGCGGGGTTTCCGTCTGCGCGATCCCTTCGACAGCATCGGCACCGAGGAGGCGATCGGGAAGGGCGACGGTGCCACGCGTCGGTTCGCGCTGATCCGCCAATATGGCGACCAGTCGCGCCGTATTACCCGGCCGGTGGCGGGGAGTGTCTCCGTGAAGGTCGCGGGCCTCGCCGTCACCGGCTTCGCGCTGGAGCCGGGTGGGTGGCTGCTCTTCGACACCGCGCCCGCCAAGGGTGCGGCGATCGCCGCCAGCTTTACCTTCGACGTGCCCGTCCGCTTTGCCGAGGATCGGCTGAGCGCGACGCTGGCCGGATTCCGGGCGGGCGCGGCGGCGTCGGTCCCGCTGGTCGAGGTGCGCGAGGCATGAGCGCCGACACGCTGACGACATGGGTGTTGTGCTGGCGGATCGAGCGGCGCGACGGGGTGACGATCGGGCTGACGGGCCACGACCATGATCTGTGGATCGAGGGGCTTCGCTACCGCACGGCGCCCGGCCTGACGCCCAGCGCGATCCTGCGCGGCGATGGTCTCGACCCCGATCTGATGGAGGCGTCCGGCGCGCTAACCAGCGCGGCGATCGGCGAGCGCGATCTGCTGAGCGGACGCTGGGACGGCGCGAGCGTCGCGGCGATCGCGGTCGACTGGACCAGCGAGGCGGCACCCGTGCCGCTGGGGCAGGGGACGATCGGCGCGGTGCAGCTGGGCGAGGGCGGCTTCACCGCCGAATTGCGCGGCGTGGCGGCATCGCTCGACCGGCCGGTGGCGGAGGAAACCTCGCCCGATTGCCGCGCCGCGCTGGGCGACCGGCGGTGCCGCGTGGCGATGGCGGGGCGGCGGCGGTTCGCGCGGGTGACGGCCTGGGACGGCGAGGTCGCGCTGACGCTCGACGCCGTGGAGCCGGTCGCCAACGCCTATGGCCAGGGACGGCTGATCTGGTTCGGCGGCGACAATGCCGGACTGGAGGCCATGGTGGCGCGATCGGAGGGGAATCGACTGTGGCTGTCCGCCGCCCCTGCCTTTGCGGTCGCAGCAGGCGCGCTGATCGAGCTGGTCGAGGGGTGCGACAAGCGGCTCGAAACCTGCCTGTCGCGCTTCGGCAATGTCGTGAATTTCCGTGGCGAGCCGTTCCTGCCAGGCATCGACCTGCTCACCCGCTACCCCGGCGCATGAGCCGGGTCGAGGCGGCCGCGCGGGCGCTGGTCGGGGTGCGGTTCCGGCTGCACGGGCGCGATGCGATGCACGGGCTGGACTGCGTCGGGCTGGTCGCGCTGGCGACCGGCCGGGGGGCGCCGACCGGCTATGGCTGGCGCAGCGGCGATGAGGGGCGGGTGGCGGCGCTGCTCGATCGCGTTTTCGAGCGCGGTGGGGACGTACCGGGCGCGGTGCTGCTGATGCAGGCCGGGCCGGGGCAGCTGCATCTGGCGATCCGGGTGAGCGACGGGATCGTCCATGCCGATGCGGGGCTTCGCCGCGTCGCCTGGCGGCCCGGTGTGCCGCCCTGGCCGGTGCTGGGATATTGGAAGGGGGAGGGGTAATGGCGACCTTGGTCTTGGGCACGGTGGGGCGTGCGCTGCTGGGGCCGGTGGGCGGCGCGATCGGCGCGCTGATCGGTAACCGGGTCGATCATGCGGTGCTGGGCTCGCCGCGAAGGCAGGGGCCGCGCCTGGCCGAACTGTCGGTGCAGACCTCGACCTATGGCACGCAAATCCCTGCCGTCTTCGGCACGATGCGCGTCGCCGGGCCGGTGATCTGGGCGACCGATCTGATCGAGGCACGGGGGCTGACCGGCGGCGGCAAGGGGCGGGCGGGTACGGAAAGCTACAGCTATTCCGCCAACTTCGCGGTTGCGCTGTCGGGGCGCACGATCCGGCGTGTCGGGCGAATCTGGGCCGATGGCCGTTTGCTGCGCGGAAGCGCGGGGGACTTCAAGGTCGCGACCGGCTTTCGCCTCTATCCGGGGACCGAGGACCAGCCGGTCGACCCGCTGGTCGCCTCGATCGAGGGTGCGCGGGCGTCGGCCTTTCGGGGCATCGCCTATGCGGTGTTCGAGGGGCTGGCACTGGCCGAGTTCGGCAACCGCATCCCGCAACTGACCTTCGAGGTGGAGGCCGATTCCGGTCCCGTTTCCTGCGACGCGATCGCGCGGGCGCTGTCGCCTCTGGTGCGGCCCGGAGATGCAGGCATGGCCGTGGCAGGCTTTGCCGCGAGTGGCGGCAGCGTTCGCGCGGTACTGGAGATGCTTGCCGGGATGAGCCGGGGGCAATGGGTCGCCGATGGTCCCGGCGTGCGGCTGGTCGGGCCGGGCGGCGGCACCGCACAGGTCATCCGTGACGAGGGCATGGGTGCCGACGGGCCGGGCCGTCGCGGCGCACGCGACATCGCGGGCGAGGCCGTGGTGCCCGCCAGCGTCACGGTCGCGCATTACGACCCGGCACGCGACTATCAGATCGGGGTACAGCGCGCGCGTCGCCCCGGCGGCGTGCGTGATGACCGGCTGGAACTGGCCGCCGCGCTCGACGCCGCGACCGCGCGGACGCTCGCGCAGGATCGGCTGGCGGCTTACGCGGTCGAGCGGGTGCGGCGTATCGTGACGCTTGGCCCGGATGCATTGGCGATCACACCCGGCACCATCGTGCGGATCGATGGCGAGGCGGGACGCTGGCGCGTGACGGAGGCCGCATGGGAGGCGATGGCGGTTCGGCTGACCTGCGCGCCGCTGGGACTGGGCGGGCCGATCCTGCCCGCCTCGCCCGGCCGGATCGCGCGGGCGGCGGATCGGGCGGTCGGCGCGACGCGGCTGATCGCGTTCGAGGCGCCGCCGCTGACCGACGAACTGCTCTCCGCCCCGCGCCTGTCGGTCGTGGCGGCGGGCGGTCCCGGTTGGCGACAGGCGGAGCTGGCCTATAGCCTGGACGACGGCGCGAGTTGGACCGCGCTCGGCCCCACGGCGCTGCCCGGCATCATCGGGGTGGTGAGCGCGGTGACGCCCGGCGGCGGCCATGGCCTAATCGATCGGCGGGGGACATTCGACATACGCCTCGCCGAGGATCTGGCCGACGCCGACGACGCTGCGCTGGATGCGGGTGCCAATCTGGCCTGGGTTGATGGCGAACTGCTCCAGTTCGCCCGGGCGCTGCCCCTGGGTGATCGACATTGGCGGTTGAGCGACCTGCGGCGCGGGCTTCGCGGGACCGAGGCGATGATCGGGCGGGCCGTGCCCGGCGCGCCCTTTGTCCTGATCCTACCCGGATCGGTGCGGACGGTGGATGTGCCGATCGCGATGCTGGGCCGCCCCGTCCGCTTCCTGGCGCATGGTCTGGCGGATGCATCGGAGGGCGTTCCGGCAACGGCCGACGTCACGGGCCTGTCGGTCCTGCCGCCGTCGCCGGTCGGGTGGCGATGCCGCCGGGCAGCCGACGGGCGCGTGACCATCGGCTGGACCCGGCGGAGCCGGATCGGCTGGCGCTGGCTGGACCGGGTCGATGCGCCGCTGGGCGAGGAGGTCGAGCGCTATCGTATCGCCATCGGCGACCGGGTGGAGGAACTCACCTCACCCCGGTGGAGCGGGGCGGTCGCCGATGGCACGCGGGTGACCATCCGGCAGATCGGGACATGGGGCGCGTCGGCACCCCTGGCTGGAATCATCGGGGAGATAGCATCATGATGGACGACACGCCGCGCTGGACATTGCCGTTGCTCGCGGCAGGCCAGGCGCAAAAGGAGATGACCCATAACGAGGCGCTGAGCCTGCTCGATCTGATCGTCCACCCCTGTGTCGAGGCGGTCGGGCCGAATGCCCCGCCGCCCAGTCCGCTGACCGGCCAGGCGTGGATCGTCGGCGATCAGCCCGTCGGCGACTGGACGGGACGTGCCGGAATGCTGGCAGGCTGGACCGAGGGGGGCTGGCGGTTCCTGGTTCCCCGGATAGGATTGACGGTGTGGAGTCGGGCGGATGATTGTCGCTGCGACTGGGACGGAAGTCAGTGGCGGCTCGGCCGGATCGTGGGACGCTCGCTGATCATCGAAGGAAAAAAAGTTGTTGGCGCGCAACGACCGGCGATTGCACAACCGGCCGGTGGGCAAGTCGTTGATTCCGAAGCGCGTTTGGTCCTGAATGCGGTCATTTCGGCGTTGCGGGACCATGGCTTGGTGGCATCCGGCTGAGCCAAATTCTGTGCCTTTAATGCCACAGTCGCGGGCTTTTGTTCGCTTGCGTGGAAACCAACGCTCCGATAGTGGGTTTGCGCTGTCCGTAGTGACAACCAAGAAAGGGGACTATGATGCGGAAGCTTGCCATTGTTCTGGCACTCGCCTCCACCGCTCTGGCTTCGCCTGCCCTCGCCCGCGACAAGTCGTGGTACGTCGGCATCGAAGGCGGCGGGATGATCGTCGAAGATATCAACTATGATATCACCGGCACGCGCACTGGCACCGCCACCGTCGACCATGACTATGGTTACGACGTTGACGGCGTGATGGGTTATGACTTCGGTGGTTTCCGTCTGGAAACCGAAGTCGGCTACCGTCGCGCAACGGTTGACGGCTTCAGCTCGACCACGCTGACCAACACCGGCATCGGTGCTGGCACGGTTCCGGCTGGCAGCTACAGCTATGCTGGCGGCTCGACCTCGGCGCTCAGCTTCATGCTGAACGGCTTGCTCGACTTCGGTGCCGATGATGGCATCCAGGGCTTCGTCGGCGGCGGTGTCGGTGTTGCTCGCGTCAAGGCGAACTATGCCCTCAACAACCGCGCTGACTTCCTGAACGACTCGGACACCGTGTTCGCGTGGCAGGCTCTGGCGGGCATCCGTGCGCCGCTGACCGACCACATCGACGCGACGTTGAAGTATCGCTTCTTCAACGCCGAGAACGTCAAGCTGGTCGACGTTGCGAACAACACCTTCGACGGTCGTTTCCGTTCGCACTCGATCCTGGGTGGCGTGGCGTACAACTTCGGTGAGCCGGCTGCTCCGCCGCCTCCGCCGCCGCCCCCGCCGCCCCCGCCGCCTCCTCCCCCGCCGCCCCCGCCGCCGGCTCCCGAGGCCGTGCCGTGCTCGCCGGGTCCGTTCATCGTGTTCTTCGAGTGGAACAAGTCGGACATCACTCCGGAAGCAGCGTCGATCCTCGACAACGCGATCACCCAGTACCAGAGCTGCGGCAATGCCCGCGTGATGGTTGCAGGCTTCACCGACACGTCGGGTACGCCGAAGTACAACATGGGTCTGTCGCAGCGTCGTGCCGACGCGGTGAAGGCGTACATGACCTCGCACTCGATCCCCGATGGCTCGATCGCGACGGAAGCATTCGGCGAACAGCGCGACAAGCTGCGCGTTCAGACCGCCGACGGCGTCCGCGAGGTCCAGAACCGTCGCGTGGAAATCACCTACGGTCCGGGCGCTGGCCAGTAAGCCACGCTCAGCCAAGGCTGATTGCGAAAGAGGGAGGTCGGCGAAAGCCGGCCTCCTTTTTTTATGGTATCCGGCGGGGTCGGATTCTTTCGCCGGTTTTACGGCTCCCTGCCGCAGGGGCGGGCCAGGCGGAGCTCAAGGCGGGCGGCGCAAACGCGCCCTCAAGGCGCCTTTCGGGATCATCGACACCAAGGCCGGATCGACATTCACATCATTCGTCCATTTGCAGGGGGAGGAATGTGAGGCATTCAGCCTGAACGGCGATCGGTCCTCAGTCGCTTACCCGGCAACGGATCGCTTTCGAGCACCCATGAAAGGCGATTCATCCTTTCTTTGTCTCTGCGCTTTATGGGCTGATCATTCCAACAGGAAAGCAGCAAGGGAACTGCCATGGGGCGGTCGGGGCCGGGCTACAAAAACCGCGAAGCGCGCCGACAGGTTCTGATCCCCTGTCGCATCAAGTCCGTCCGAGGCTGGGGCGATGCGTGCATCCACAATATCTCGTCCCGCGGCATGATGATCGCCTGCGACGATCCGCTCGCACCGGGCGAGTATCTCGACCTGCGGCGCGGCAGCCAGGTGGTGATCGGACGTGTCGTATGGCGGCGCGATCGCTTCTCGGGGGTTAGGACGCAGGACGTCATCAGCGCGGAGGCGATGGTCAACGAACCCCGTCTGGAGACCCGCCCAGCGGGCGCAGGTCGCGTCGAGGAGCGACGCGTATCACGCCAGAGCATGGCGGGGGAGATCGATGCCGCCCGTCGCATGGAGCGCAGCCGCTCGCTGTCGCAGGCGATGCAGTTCGGTGCGCTCGGCATTTTCGGACTGGTTGCCGCGGCCACGATCGCAACCCAGGTCGGCCATGTCCTCGCCGCGCCGACCGCCAGGCTTACCCAGGCCCTGTCACACTAACCCGCTCAGGCGCTCAGTCCTGATCCGCCAGCAACGCCGCCGTCAGCCAATCGGGACGGATTGCATCACCCAACGATTCCACCCGGCGATGTTCGACCATCAGACCCAGTTCGGGATAGGTTGCGCGGGTCCGGTCACCCGCCTCGCCTAGCGGTGCCACGACCAGCCGCCGGTTGACCTTGGAGCGGTGGTGCATCCGCGCGGTATTTTCCTGGCCGACATAGCAGCCCTTGGTGAAGCTGACGCCGTTCAGTTCGCGGGCATTGCACTCCAGCCAGAGCGTCTCGCCCGATCCCAACTCGGCCACGCCCTCGGTCACGCCCAGCGACAGGCGGTGCGCGGTCCACCCGCTGGCCGCGTCACCCGCCGGGGCCAGCCAGCGATGGCCGAGTTCGGGCAGGCGCGGATCCCTGGGGCGTCCCTCGGCATCCGGGCTCCAGTGAACGGCCAATCCCTCGACGGGCTCGATCGTGATGGCCCGGCGCAGGCGGTACATGGCCAGCCGCCGGGCCAGCGCCTCGGCCTGCGGCGCTTCCGCATCGACCAGCACCGCATCGCCCTCGGCCCAGAGAAAGAAGTCAAACAGCGCCTTTCCCTGCGGCGTCAACAGCGCGGCCCAGCGCGGGGCATCCGGCGTCAGTCCCACGACATCCTGCGTCACCAGCCCCTGGAGGAACCCCCGCGCATCCTCGCCCGCGACCCGGATCAGGCGACGATCGGCCAGCGTGGTTGCGGTCGTGACGGTGGAGGCGGACGTCGGGGTGGCATCGGTCATGGCCGCAAGGTAGGAAGGCGCGACCCTATGCGAAAGGCCCGTTTGCCATGACCTTCGATCTGCTTCTCTCCGGCGGCACCGTCCACACCCCCGGCGGCCCCGTTCGCGCCGATGTCGGGGTGCGCGACGGCCGGATCGTGGAAATCGGCGCGCGCGGCGATGCGGGGCGGGTGATCGACTGCACCGGGCTCGACATCCTGCCCGGCGTGATCGACAGCCAGGTGCACTTCCGCGAGCCCGGCCTGATGCACAAGGAAGACCTGGCCAGCGGCAGCCGCGCGGCGGTGATGGGCGGCGTGACCGCCGTCTTCGAGATGCCCAACACCAAGCCGAACACCGATTCGGCCGACGCGATCACCGACAAGCTGACCCGCGCCAAGACCATGTTCTGCGACCACGCCTTCTATGTCGGCGCGACCAACCACAATGCCCGCGACCTGGCCGAGCTGGAGCGGATGCCGGGGACGGCGGGCGTGAAGATCTTCATGGGCGCCTCGACCGGCGACCTGCTGGTATCGGAGGATGCGCGGCTGGCCGAGGTGCTCGCCTCGGGCCATCGCCGCGTCGCCATCCATGCCGAGGACGAGGACCGGATGAATGCGCGCGCGGACGAGCGGATCGAGGGCGATCCGGCCTCGCACCCGGTCTGGCGCGACGATGAAAGCGCGCTGCTCGCCACCCGCCGCATCCTGCGCCTGGCGCGCGAGGCGAACCGCCGTATCCACATCCTGCATGTCACCACGCCCGCCGAGCTGGAATATATCGCGCAGCACAAGGACATCGCGACCTGCGAGGTCACGCCACAGCATCTGACGCTGGCGGGCGAGGAAGCCTATCCGCGCCTCGGCACGCTGGCGCAGATGAACCCGCCCATCCGGTCGGGCGCGCATCGCGACGGCCTGTGGCACTGGCTGAACCAGGGCGTGCCCGACGTCATCGGCTCGGACCATGCGCCGCACACGCTGGAGGAAAAGGCCAAGCCCTATCCGGGCAGCCCCAGCGGGATGCCGGGCGTACAGACGCTGCTGCCGCTGCTGCTCGACCATGCGGCGAATGGCCGCCTGTCGCTCCAGCGCGTGATCGAACTGACAAGTGCCGGCGCGCAGCGCATCTTCGGCATCGTCGGCAAGGGGCGGATCGCGGCGGGCTATGACGCCGATTTCACCATCGTCGACCTGAAGAAGCGCTGGACGATCAAGGACCAGTGGCTCCAGTCCAAGTGCGGCTGGTCGCCCTTTACCGGCATGGAACTGACTGGAAAGCCGATCGGCACCATCGTGCGAGGGCAGGTGGCGATGTGGGAAGACCAGCTCGCCGATGCGCCGACCGGCCGGCCGATCCGCTTCGAGGCGGTCGACTTCGGATGAGCGAAAGCCGGTGGGTGCGGGACATCCGGGTCTATTGCCCGGTCGCTCCCGCCACGCTCGCGGCGATGATCGCAGGGCAGGCTGCGGCAGTGGAAGACGACCCCACCGCCGCCGCGCTGCTGGCGATCCTGCGCACCCCGCCGCTCGGCGATTTTGGGCGGTATCGCGAAGTGGTCGAACTCGCGCTCGGCTATGAGGGGTTTCGGCCGGGCGAGGGCGCAGTGCCGACGCTGGGCGCGGTCGGGCAGCCGAGTTGGTCGCCGACCGTCATCCTGACCGCGATTTATGATGCGGAGGCGGATGTTTCCGCTCTCACGGACACCCTGCTCGCCGCACACCCTTGGGATGTGCCGGTGATCGCTCTTAGCGAGCCATATCAGTTGCTCGTGCGGAGATAGGGCGAGGCGTGGGCTTCGACTTCGCTCAGCCTGAACGGCTGTTGTAAAGGCCCCGCCTCTCTATCCTGACCTCCGTTCAGCCTGAGCGAAGTCGAAGGCGAAGGGAATGAGAGTTGGGGGCCAAGGGAAACCCCGGCCCTTAATCCCCATCAGAACGGCAACCACCGCGCCTTATGCGTGAAGTTCATATACCCAACGTTGACGCCCGCGCGCCAACCGACGCCCAGCCGCACCGGGATCAGCACGACATTGCCGCGCCGCAAATAGGTCGCGGCGAACCCACCGACGAAATAGAGTCGCCCCTCGGCGGCGGGGAAGCGGTGGAACAGCTCCTCGGTGTCGTAGAGATTATAGACCAGCACGAACACCTTGTTCGCATCGCCGCCGATATCGAAGCCCAGCGACGGCCCGGTCCAATAGACCGGCATCTGCCCCTCGACCTTGTGGGTCATCACGCCCGAGCCATAGCGCAGGCCGACGACGAACGCGCCCGACGCCTCGCGCCCGGCGATATAGGCATTGGGGCGGCCCTGCTCGCGCAGGATGCGTTCAATGATACCCGCCAGACCCTCAGCCCCCTTGCCGAATACGCCTTCGCCGGCCGCCATCAGGTCGTCACGCTCGAAGGTGTCGGCGGCCTGGGTGGTCTGCGTCGCGCGCGAATCGGGCGTGGCGGGCGTGGTCGTGACGGGCGGTTGCTGCGCGGGCGGGGTCGACTGTACGGGCGGGCTATAGTCCTGCGGCGGCGCGCTCTGCCGGGGCGCGGGCCGTGAGGGCTGGGTGCCGAGGTCGCTGTCGATCCCCTGATTGGGGTCGATCGTGCGGACCTGCGCCGCGATGGGCGCGGCGGCGACCATGGCAAGGCCGCCCAGCAGGGACAGACCGATACAGACGATACGCATGACTTTCCAACTCCCCCGGCGAACCGATTGGCCACGTTAACCAGTCCGCAGCTTGCGGCGCAATGAATGACGAAAAGCGGACTAGTCGATTTTCCTGACAAAATCCCGCCAAGACCCGGTTGATTGCCTCCACCGGCCCCGCTATAGCCGCACTTCGCCGCAGCCGGAGACGTGGGTGAGTGGCTGAAACCAACGCTTTGCTAAAGCGTCGTACGGGAAACCGTACCGAGGGTTCGAATCCCTCCGTCTCCGCCATATTTTGCGCCCAAATTCATGCTCATTTGTGATTTGGGTCTCTGCGACTGAGCCCGGTTGCTGACGAAGTATGCGTGTTGCGGCTAGCTCGGGGACCGACGCTTTCAGTTGCATCCGACGCACACGGTCATTCGATCCGGTCGCACAACATTGAGCCCATCTTGGCGCGTTTTGCCCGTGTCGAGCGTCCGCTGGGTGCCGCTCGATAGCGCGACATTCCCCTGAGGCAGCGGTAATCTCCAACGCCGTTGATCGAACGTCATCGTGCGTCTGTTTGCGGAGGCTCGGCGAAGCGCATCATGCAGCCCCGACGAAGAGGCGAGGGAGCGGATGGTCATTAGAATATGATGACATAAGACGTACTTACTCCCCTCGCGTGAAGGGGAGGGGCTCGCCCCGGTTCAACGCAATATCATCACGATATAAGCGACGGGTTGTTCTGGTGGCGGCACTATTGGCATCGGACTTTGCGCCGACGGTAACGCTTTTCGCGCCCGACATCGCTTTGCCAGGAACGTTTGCGGCTCCGGTGGACGTCTTTCGGCAGCCGCCGAGGCCGCAAACCTTCCTCGCACGGTCGACCGACACCCGGCTGGCCTTCGCCCAGCTTCGCGAGGCGCGCGCCAGTCGGCGGAGTGTCTTTGTCCGGGCTTTGCCCAGTGGAACGGTCAACGCGAACGCGATCCGCCAATATACCACCCGGTTGGCCAGCAATATTGCGGCGATCGACCTGGGCGGCACGTTGTCGATCGGGGAGGCGGCGGCGGTATCGCGGATTTGTTCGGCCGCCTGTCGGCCAGGCGTGCCGAAGCATGGGCGCAGTTTGCCGGGGCGTATCGGGACTATGCAGCCGAACAGGCCGGATCGACATCCACGTCATTCCTCCCCTTGCAGGGGAGGAATGTGTCATATTCTGCCTGAATGTCGATCGGCCTTAGGTCAAAGGCTTACTTGGCGCCCTTGGCCGGGATCTTGGCGAACTCGGCGTCGAGGTTGGCCAGCACCTTGTCGGTGATCGTGTCAGGCGAATATTGCTGGATGTCCTTCAGGGTCATACCGCGCGCCATGTCGATCTGGTCGTTGGTGGTCATGCCGGGGATATTCTTTTCGATCAGCGCCTTGGCCGCCGGATCGTCGAGCAGGGTGCCGATTTCGGTTGACGACGTGCTGTAATGCGCCGCCTTGGCCGTGGTCGCGGCGGGGGCTGCGGTCTGCGCCTGGGCGCCTGCGGCACAGGCGATGACGGCGAAGGCCGTAAGAAGTGTACGCATGCTATATCCTCTCCATACCGAACGTAACGCGAGCAATATCGCACGGTTGCGTACGTATTTCAAGCTACCATGCCGAGCGGCCTTCCATGAACAGCGCGACGAGGTGCTCGGCGAACGCTTCCGTTTCTTCGCGACTGACGGCCCGGAAGCTCGCCTGTTGCAGATGCCAGCCGGTGATGGCGGACACGAAGGTCAGCGCCGTCTCCGCCGGGCGCTTGGGGGCCACGCCGTCGCGCTCCCCCGCTTCGGTCATGTCGCGGGCGATGAGGTCCACGATCAACTGGGTGCCATGCCGGTGCATCGCGCTGCCCAGTTCCGGGAAGCGATTTCCGTTGGCCAGCAGCAACCGCTGAAAGGCCTGTACCTCGCTGTTGTGCAGGCTTCCCGCAATGATGTGGCCATGGTGGCGCAGGCGCTGGGCGATGTCGTCGGTCAGCTCGTGGTCATGCTCGGCGGCCTCGGCGGACCAGCGCTCGACGCTGTCCTTGACGACGGCGGTCAGCAGCGCCTCCTTCGACGGATACCGGGTGTAGAGCGTCCCCTTGGAGATGCCGAGCTTGAGCGCGACGGTTTCCATGGCCGTCGCGTCATAGCCGTTCTCGATGAACATCTCGCGCGCGCAGTCCACGATCGCCTTTTCGATGGCGGCGGTCTGCTTGGCGGTGGGACGCCCGCGGCGGGGGGCAAAGGTCTGCGCGGCTGACTTGGGCATGGGGGCTGCTTAGGGCATCCGACGCGGCGTATAAAGCGCGGTCAGGCCACGAGCGCGCTTCGATCGATATCGGCGATCCGCGTCTTGCCGGTCAGGGCCATGGCGACGCGCATCTCCGCCTCGACCAGCTTCAGCATGTGGCGAACCCCCGCCTCGCCGCCGCCGCCCAGCGCATAGACCCAGGCCCGGCCGAGGAGCACGCCGCGCGCGCCCAGCGCCAGCATGCGGACCACGTCCAGCCCGGAACGCACGCCGCCGTCCGCCAGGACGGTCAGTCGCTCGCCCACCGCCTGCGCGATCACCGGCAGGGCCCGCGCGGTCGAGGGGACGCCGTCCAGCTGGCGGCCGCCATGGTTCGACACGACGATGCCGTCCGCGCCCAGATCGGCGGCGGCGCGCGCATCCTCCACGTCCAATATGCCCTTGATGACCAGCGGGCCGTCCCAGCTCTCGCGGATGAAGTCCAGGTCGCGCCAGCTGACGGTCGGGTCAAAATTGTTGCGCATCCAGGCGAAGAAGTCCTCCAGCCCGGTATTCTTGCCGAGCACGGGGGCGACATTGCCCAGCTGGTGGGGGCGGCCATGGATACCGACGTCCCAGGCCCAGCGGGGATGGGTGACGCCCTGCCACATGCGGCGCAGCCCGCCCATCACGCCCGACGCACCCGCCAGCCCGGAATGATAGTCGCGATAACGCGATCCGGGCACCGGCATGTCGACCGTGAAGACCAATGTGGAGCAGCCCGACGCCCGCGCCTGCGCCATCAGGTCGCGCATGAAGCCGCGGTCGCGGATCATGTAGAGCTGGAACCACAGCGGGTCGCTGACGGCCCGGCTGACCTCGGGCAGGGGACAGGCGGACACGGTCGACAGGCAGAAGGGGATGCCCGCCGCCTCCGCCGCGCGCGCCGCCTGCACCTCGCCCCGCCTGGCGTTCATCCCCGCCAGCCCCACCGGCGCGAGCGCGACCGGCATGGCGAGCGTCCGGCCGAACAGCTCGGTCGTCAGGTCCAGCGTCGAGACGTCGGTCAGGATCCGCTGGCGCAGCGCGATTGCCTCGAGGTCGGCGACGTTGCGCTTTAGCGTCACCTCGGCATAGCTGCCGCCGTCGATATATTCGAACAGGAACGGCGGCAGGCGGCGGCGGGCAAGCTCGCGATAGTCGAGCGCGGAGGCGGCCTTTCTCATGGCAACATCTTTCCGAAACCGGGGTGGTCGATCACTGCAGGTTTACGAAGGCACCGCCGTCGACCAGCAACGCCGCGCCGGTGACATAACGGGCCATGTCCGATGCCAGGAAGACGATCGGCCCGGCCAGATCGTCGGGCTCGCCGAGGCGGCCGAGCGGAATGCGCGCGGCCATGCGGTCCCGCTTGTCGAGGTCGGCCAGGTCGTCCTTGTTGATATCGGTCAGGATCGTGCCGGGCAGCACCGAATTGCAGCGGATGCCGTGGCGGCCGAGCGCGATCGCGGTCGATTGCATCAGCGAATGCACACCCGCCTTGGTCGGCGTGTAATGCGTCTGGAACTCGCCGCCGACCAGCGCGGAGATCGAGGATACCGCGACGATCGCGCCGCCGCGCCCCTGTTCGACCATGCGATTGGCCGCGGCCTGCACCATGTAATAGGCGCCGTGCAAATTGACCCGCATCGTCCGCTCGAAGGTTTCGGGCGGCATGTCGAGAAAGGCATGGAACGGGCAGATGCCCGCATTACTGACGAACACGTCGAGCCCGCCGAGCGTATCGGCCGCCTGCGACACGAAGGCACCCGCAGTAGCGTGTTCGGCGACGTCGCCCTTGATCGCCAGGGCGCGGCGACCCAGCGCCTCGATCTCGCGGACCACCTCGGCCGCCGCGGCGTCGTTGCCTGCATAGTTGATCGCGACGTCCGCCCCGTGGCGCGCCGCGCCGATCGCCGCCGCGCGACCGATCCCGGCCGAGGCGCCCGTCACCAGAACTTTCTTGCCTTCCAGCAGCATCTATCCCTCCTTCTTGGTGTTCGTGCAGCCGAGATCCCGGCTGATGGCGCGCGCGGTCGCGATGACGCTCTCCGACAGGTCGTGAAGGCGGCCATCGCTCATATACTGGGCCGCGCTCGATACGCTGATCGCGCCGACGATCCGTCCGCGCGCATCGCGGATCGGTGCGGCGACGCAGCGTATCTGGTCCTCATTCTCCTCCAGATCGAACGCGCGTCCGGCGGCGACGTAGCCGTCCATCCGCTCCCGCCAGACGGCGTGGTCGACATGCGGCGCGCGATCGGCATGGTCCGCCGCGAACCGCTCGTCCCAATAGGCGGGGGGATGATCGAGCATCAGCGCCTTGCCGAGCCCGGTCGAGGATAGCGGCTGGCGATCGCCGACCCGGCTGGAGATGGTGATTCGGCGCCGGCCCGGCATCTTGTCGAGATACAGCGCCAGATCGCCGTCCAGGATGCCGAGATGGACGGTGTCCTCGGTCGACTGCGCCAGTTCCTCTAGATGGGGGCGCGCCACCTGGACGATATCGGCCTGCTCCTGCGCCAGATGGCCGAGTTCGAGCAGCTTGGGCCCCAGGCGATAGCCGCTGCGCGGCGTGAAGCCGAGATAGCCGCGCTCGACCAGCGAGGCCGCCAGCCGGTGGGTGGTGCTGCGCGTCAGCTCCAGCGTGTCGGACAGCTGCTGGAGCGTGATCGCGCCCGCCGCCACCGCCTCGATCACGTCCAGACCGCGCATCAGGGTCTGGCTGCCGCCGACGCCCGTATTGGTTTTGGTCTCTCTCTCCATCGTCCCATCCATTTACACGGCTTCCCACTATATGAAAATAGATATTGAACGTGAACGTACGAATATGCATAAGCGGGCAACGAGAGGAGAGGTCTGATGCTGCCGAAGATCAAGCATGTTCGCGCCTTCGTCGCGCGGGGTGCCGGTGCCGATTACCACGACCAGGGCGCGGGCCACTGGATCGACGACCATATCGCGACGCCGATGAGCCGTTACCCGGAATATCGCCAGTCGCGGCAGAGCTTCGGCATCAACGTGCTGGGTACGCTGGTCGTCGAGATCGAGGCGGAGGACGGCACGATCGGCTTCGCGGTCACGACCGGCGGCGAGCCCGCCTGCTACATCGTCGAGAAGCATTTGGCGCGCTTCCTCGAGGGGCGCAGCCCGACCGAATACGAGAAGATCTGGGACCAGATGTACTTCTCGACCCAATATTACGGGCGCAAGGGGCTGGTCATCAACGCGATCTCGGGCGTCGACCTGGCGCTGTGGGACCTGCTGGGCAAGCTGCGGCAGGAGCCGGTGTACCATCTGCTCGGCGGCGCGGTGCGCGACGAACTGCAATTCTACGCCACTGGCGCGCGGCCCGATATTGCCAAGGAGCTGGGCTTCATCGGCGGCAAGATGCCGCTGCATCATGGCCCCGCCGAGGGGATCGAGGGTCTCAAGAAGAATATCGCCGAACTGGCCGACATGCGGGCGAAGGTCGGCCCCGATTTCTGGCTGATGTGGGATTGCTGGATGGCGCTCGACGTCGACTATGCGACCCGTCTTGCCATCGCCGCGCACGAACACGGCCTGAAATGGATCGAGGAGGCGATCAGCCCCGACGATTACTGGGGCTATCAGCAGCTGAAGCGCAACGTGCCCAAGGGCATGCTGGTGACGACTGGCGAGCATGAGGCGACCCGCTGGGGCTTCCGCATGCTGATGGAGATGGACTGCTGCGACATCATCCAGCCCGATGTGGGCTGGTGCGGCGGCGTCACCGAACTCCTCAAGATCAGCGCGTTGGCCGATGCGCAGGGCAAGATGGTCGTGCCGCACGGCTCCAGCGTCTACAGCTATCACTTCGTCGTGACGCGCCACAATTCGCCGTTCGCCGAATTCCTGATGATGCACCCCGGCCCGACCGAGATCGTGCCGATGTTCGCGCCGCAGCTGCTGGGCGAGCCGGTGCCGCAGGCCGGTCGCATCCGGGCGAGCGCGCTCGACAAGCCCGGTTTCGGTGTCGAGCTGAACGCCGACGTGCCCCTTCACCGCCCCTATACCCACTGAGGACCCGACCCATGAAGCTCTGTCGCTTTGGCCAGCCCGGCCAGGAGAAACCCGGCATCGTCGACGCCGACGGCGCGATCCGCGACCTGTCCGGCGTGGTGGCCGACCTGACGATCGAAACGCTGCCGCAGGCGCTGGCCGCCGATGCCGCCGCGCTGCCGGTGGTGGAGGGGGCACCGCGTTACGGTGTGCCGCTGAAGGGGATCGGCAAGATCGTCGCGATCGGCCTCAACTATCGTGACCACGCGATCGAATCGAACCTGCCGATCCCGACCGAGCCGATGATGTTCATGAAGGCGCTGTCGAGCCTGTCCGGCCCGAACGACGACGTGATGCTGCCCAAGGGCTCGACGCATGGCGACTGGGAAGTCGAGCTGGGCGTCGTCATCGGCAAGACCTGCCGCTATGTCGACCGCGCCGAGGCGCTGGATCATGTCGCGGGCTATGTGCTGGTCAACGACGTGTCGGAGCGGTTCAACCAGAAGCAGCGCGGCACGCAATGGTCGAAGGGGAAGGGGCATGACACCTTCTGCCCGACCGGCCCCTGGCTGGTGACGCCCGATGAAGTAGGCGACCCGCAGGACTTGGACATGTCGCTCGACGTCAATGGCGAACGTATGCAGACCGGCAACACGAAGACGATGATCTTCCCGGTCGACGAGCTGATCGCCTATGTCAGCGAATATATCACGCTGGAGCCCGGCGATCTGCTCATCACCGGCACCCCGCCGGGCGTCGGCGAGGGCAAGAAGCCCGAGGCCATCTATCTGAAGGCGGGCGACACGATGGCGCTGTCGATCGAGAAGCTGGGCACCCAGTCGCAGTCGGTCGTCGCGTGGCGGCACCCGCGCACCGGAGCATCGGCATGAGCGCCTATGCGGGACGGTTCGCCGGTCGCGCCGCGATCATTACCGGCGGCGCCTCCGGGCTGGGCAAGGAGGTCGCGCGGCGGATCGTCGCCGAGGGGGGCAAGGTCGCTCTGTGGGACCTGAATGCCGAGGCGCTGGAACGCGCCCGAAGCGAAGTCGGCGCAAGCCATGTCGTGGCGCTGAACGTCGCGGAGCTGGGCGAGGTCGAGGCCGCGTTCGCAGCCAGCAAGGACGCGCTGGGCCAGGTGGACATTCTGGTCTGCTCGGCCGGGATCACGGGGGCGACTGCGCCCGTCCATGAATATCCGGTGCAAAGCTGGCTGAACGTCATGAGCGTCAATGTCGACGGCCTGTTCTATTGCAACCGGACGGTCGTGCCGCTGATGCTCGAACAGGGCTATGGCCGGATCGTCAACGTCGCCTCCGTCGCGGGCAAGGAGGGCAATCCCAATGCCAGCGCCTATTCGGCGTCGAAGGCGGCGGTGATCGGCTTCACCAAGTCGCTGGGCAAGGAGCTGGCGGGCAAGGGCGTGATCGCCAATGCGCTGACGCCCGCGACCTTCGAGAGCCCGATCCTGGAGCAGCTGCCGCAAAGCCAGGTCGATTATATGCGCTCGAAGATCCCGATGGGCCGCCTGGGCCTGGTCGAGGAATCGGCGGCGATGGTCTGCTTCATGGCCAGCGAGGAGTGCAGCTTCACCACGGCGGCGACCTTCGACACGTCGGGTGGTCGCACCACCTTCTGAACATGGCCGCGCGACCCGGAATACCGGGCGGCGGAAGGAGAGGATCATGCACGACGTTCCGTTCGTCGATGCCCATGTCCATTTCTGGGATCTGGCGCATCTCCGTTACCCCTGGCTCCAACCGCCCTTCGCCGATGACGGCCCCAACGGGTCGGTCGAGCGCATCGCACGCACCTATCT
Source organism: Sphingomonas sp. 77B (assembly GCF_056497825.1). Lineage (NCBI taxonomy): Bacteria > Pseudomonadati > Pseudomonadota > Alphaproteobacteria > Sphingomonadales > Sphingomonadaceae > Sphingomonas > Sphingomonas sp. 77B. The sequence continues at coordinate 1,819,460 of NZ_JBWMBY010000001.1, read as the reverse complement.
GCCCGGCGACTACCGGGCCGAGGCGGCGGGGTGGAAGGTCGTCGGCGCGGTGCATGTCGATGCCGGGGCCGATCCCGACGACGCGCTGGCCGAGACGCGGTGGCTGGAGGGGCTGGCGGCCGGGACGGGCCTGCCCGACGCCATCATCGCCTTTGCCGACCTGTCCGACCCCCATGTCGACGGGCTGCTGGCGCGTCATGCCGAACACGGGCGGGTGCGCGGCATTCGCCATATCGTCAACTGGCATCCCGATCCGCAACGCAGCTATACCGCGGTCGACCTGACGCGCACCGATCGCTGGGCGGCCGGGTTCGCGCGACTGGCCGACCATGGCCTGTCCTTCGACCTGCAATGCTATCCGGCGCAGATGATCGCCGTCGCGCGGATCGCGCAGCGCCATCCCGACGTGCCGGTCATGGTCAACCATCTCGGCATGCCGGTGCTGACCGATCCCGAAGGGCTCGCCGACTGGCGCCGCGGCATGGCGGCGCTGGCGCGGTTGCCGCAGGTGTCGGTCAAGCTGTCGGGCGTCGGCTTCATCCGCCGCGACTGGGACGCCGCGCTGGTGCGCCGGTTCGTCACCGAGACTATCGAAATGTTCGGCGTGACCCGCGTTATGGCCGCCAGCGACTTTCCCACCGACCGGCTGTTCGGCCGCTTCGACGCCGTGATGGGCGCCCTGGCCGAGGCGATCGGCGACCTCACCCCGGCGGAGCGCCGCGCCGTCTGGGGCGGCAATGCCTGCCGCCTCTATCATATCGACCCCGCCATCCTTGGAGACGTGCAATGAAGCCTCCCCAAATCGTCCGCGCCGAGGATGTGTCGCCGCGCGTGCTGCGCACCGCGCTCGCCCTCGCCATCAGCCTCTTCTTCATCTGGGGGCTGGCCTATGGCCTGCTCGACGTCCTCAACAAGCATTTCCAGGACACGCTGCACGTCGGCACCGCCGAGTCGACCTGGCTGCAGATCGCCTATTTCGGCGCCTATCTGGTCGTCAGCCTGCCTGCCGGGCTGCTGCTCCAGCGGCTGGGGTACAAGGCAGGAATCCTGATCGGGCTGGCGGTGACGGCGGCGGGGGCGCTGCTGTTCATTCCGGCGGCCGCGATCGGGCAGTTCGCGCCGTTCGTCGGATCGATGTTCGTCCTCGCCTCGGGCCTCGCCTGCCTGGAGACGGCGGCGGACAGCTATGTCAACGTGCTCGGGCCCGCCGAGGGCGCATCGCGGCGCTTGAACCTGGCGCAGTCGTTCAACGGCCTGGGCACCTTTATCGGCCCGCTGATCGGCGGCACCCTGTTCTTTGCCGAAAGCGGCTCGGCCAGCGGGGGGCATGACAATGTCCGGCTGATCTACGCGGTCATCGGCGCGGCGATCATCGTCTTTGCGCTGTTCGTGTCGCGCGTGACGCTGCCCGAGATCGCCGAGGAGGCGCATAACGCACCCGGCACGAAGGCGACGCTGCGACGGCCGCACTTCATCTACGGCGTGCTGACCCAGGCCATCTATATCGGCGCGCAGGTTGGGATCGGCGCGCTGTTCATCAACGTGGCGATCACGACCTGGAACGGCCTGACGCCCCGTTCGGCCGCCTATCTGCTGTCGCTGGCGTTGGTCACGTACATGCTGGGCCGGTTCGCCTCGACCGCGCTGCTGGCCCGGATCAGCCCGCGCACGCTGCTGACGACGTTCGGCGCGATCAATGTCGTGCTGACGCTGATCGTCGCGGCGGGCATCGACAAGGTGTCGCTGGTGGCGATGGTCGGTGTGTTCTTCTTCATGTCGACCATGTTCCCGACGATCTTCGCGCTGGGCGTGCGCGACCTGGGCAGCGCGGCCAAGCGGGGCGCTTCGTTCATGGTGATGGCGATCGGCGGCGGCGTGCTGCTGCCCTATCCGATGGGGCTGATCGGCGAACGCTTCGGCACCCCTGCGGCCTTCCTGCTGCCCGCCGTCGCCTTCGCGATCGTCGCGCTCTACGGCTGGCGAGGCGCGCGCATCCGATGAGACCAGGCCAGGCGGCAGGCGGCCGCTGGTCGCCCGCCGCCTTGGTCCGCGTGGCATTTCGGCATCACTTTTCAAATTCCTAAGCCTTAATCGTACGCACTCGATCTATTTCGTTGACAGGGGCGGTCCACCGCTTAGGATCGCATCTCATAAAATGAAACGAAATGAGGAGGGGATGATGAAGCTTCGTCGCTTTTGTGCTTCCACGTCGGCCATCGTCCTGGTCGCCGCCTTTGCGGCACCGGCGCTGGCGCAATCCGGTGCGACCACCGGGCAAACGCCGGTCGAGCCGTCGACGACCGCCGATCCCGCATTGAGCGAACAGGCCGTCGGCGACATCATCGTCACCGCCAACAAGCGCGCCGAGCGCCTGCAGGACGTGCCCAAGTCGGTCGACGTCGTGCAGGGCGACACCATCCAGAAGCTCAACCTGCGCAGCTTCGCCGAAATCGACCAGTTGGCGCCGGGCCTCAGCCTGACCGCCAAGGACCCGACGACCAACTCGGTGACCCTGCGCGGCGTCGGGTTCGACCCCAATTCGGGCACGTCGCCGACCGTCGACATCTATTTCAACGAGACCCCGCTCGACGCGAGCAGCGCCTTCCGCGCGCTGTATGACGTCGGCCAGATCGAGGTGCTGCGCGGGCCGCAGGGCACGCTGCGCGGGCGTACGTCGCCGTCGGGCGCGATCACGATCGCGACCCGCCGCGCCGACCTGAACGAGGTCGACGGCTATTTCCAGCAGACGCTGACGACGCAGGCCGGGATCAATTCGCAGGGCGCGGTCAGCGTACCGTTGATTCCCGGCGTGCTCGCCGTCCGCGCCGCGGGGCTGTTCGACCGGAACATCGGCATCGGCGTGCGCAATCTGCGCACCGGCGACCGTGACAGCGACAAGACCGAGAGCGGTCGCCTGAGCGTCGCCTTCCAGCCGACCTCGCAGCTGCATTTCGACCTGACCTACCAGTATCTGAACAACCGGACGCTCACCAGCCCGATGCTGTTCACGCTGCCGGGGCAGACGACGAACCCGATCCTGACGCCCGGCGATCGTTCCGCGCTGGTGACGAAGCCGGGGCGCTACAATTACAAGGGCCATATCGTCAGCCTGGCGGCCGGGCTCGATCTCGGCGGCGTCGCGCTGAACTATATCGGCGGCTACCAGAATATCGACCAGGGGCGCGTCAACGACATCGCCTATGGCGGCAGCATCCCGAATTTTTCGCAGAACCAGTCGTTCCAGACGAACAGCGAGCAGATCTCGCAGGAGCTGCGCCTGACGTCACAGGGCAATCGCTTCTGGAATTTCCTGTTCGGCGGCTATTACGAGCACAGCACGTCGAACACGAATGTCGGACAGGACCAGTATCTGTTCCAGTTCGTGCCGCCGGGCACGCCCGCGCAGTTCGTGCCCAAGCTCGACGTCGGTGTCGTGGTGCCGAGCAAGGTCGATACCTATGCGCTGTTCACCGACCATCGTTTCCAGATCACGGGCCAGGATCAGATCCAGGTCGGTCTGCGCTGGCAGGAAACGAAGGTCCGCACCGACTTCGTCCAGACGCTGAGCGGCGCGTTGCTCGGCCCGAATCCGATCGTCAGCTCGGGCGTCAGCCCCGCGAACCGCGACCGCACCTTCCGCCAGCTGACCGGCGGCGCCAGCTTCCGGCATGAGTTCAGCCGCGACCTGACCGCCTATGCCACCTATGGCCGCTCCTATCGTCCGGGCAGCCTGAACACCACGACGGCCAAGCTGGACGAAAGCCTGCTGGTGACCAAGGCCGAAACCTCGAACAATTACGAGATCGGACTGAAGGGCGCATTCGCCGACCGCAAGGTGCAGTTCACGCTGGCGGTCTATCAGCAGGACTTCAAGAACTACCTGGCCTACACCAACTCCTATCTGGCGGTGTCGACCAACAAGGACGGCGTGGTCGACAACAATGCGGCGTTCACCTTCAACGGCGACGCGCGTATCCGCGGTGTCGAGGGAACGCTGTCGACCCGGATCGGGACGCAGCTGCAACTGGGGCTGAGCGCGACCTACAACGATGCCAAGTTCAAGAACGCGCAGGCGCCGTGCAACGACTTCAACGGCGACGGCATCCCCGACTCGAACGGCGCGCAGCGCGTGCCGGTCGGTCAGAACGTCGCCTTCTGCCGCCTCAACGGCCGCCTGAGCGACCAGGCGCCCTGGGGTGTCAGCGTCAACGCCGAATATCGCGTGCCGGTCAGCGGCAATCGCGAGCTGTTCGTTCGCGGCCTGGCCAATTACGTCCCCAAGCGCGAGGACCCGTTCATCAACGTCAAATATGGCGACCTGTTGAACAACAGCGTCTTCCTGGGCGTGCGCGGGCCCAACGACGCCTATGAATTCTCGGTCTTCGCCAAGAATCTGGCGAATGTCGCGGTGCTGACGACGCGCGGATCGACCCAGGTCGACTATAGCGCCTTCCCGACCGGCTATTCGGTGGGCACCGCGGTTAGGCCGCGCGAATTCGGCCTCAACTTCCGGGTGGGGTTCTGATGATGCGGCGGCAGGCTGTCGCGGGCGTCGCCCTCCTGCTGGCGGGCGCTGCGATGCCTGCCGCCGCACAGGATGCGGGCAATCCCGACCAACGGGCGGCGCGTACGCTGGCGCAGATGACGCCCGAGGAGAAGATCGGCCTTCTCCACGGGCCGATGCCTTCGCTGTTGCCGGTGGCCAAGCGGCCCGCAGGCGTGCCGATCGGGGCGGGGATCATCATGGGGGTGCCGCGCCTGGGCATTCCCAACCTGACCGAGACGGACGCCAGCCTGGGCGTGTCCAACCTCAACGACCTGCGCGAGGGCGATGTCGCGACCGCGATGCCCTCGGGCATGGCGCAGGCGGCGAGCTGGAACCCCGAGCTGCTGCGCGAAGGCGGCGCGATGATCGGCAGCGAGGCGCGCGCCAAGGGCTTCAACACGATGCTCGTCGGCGGCGTGAACCTGGTCCGCGACCCGCGCGCCGGGCGGAACTTCGAATATCTGGGCGAGGACCCGCTGCTGGCGGGCACGCTGGTCGGCGCGCAGATCGCCGGGGTGCAGTCGAACGACATCATCGGCACGATCAAGCATTTCGCGGTCAACGACCTGGAGACGGGGCGCAACGTCCATTCGGTGGTGATGGACGAAGCGACGATGCGCGAAAGCGACCTGCTCGCGTTTCAGATCGGCATGGAAAAGGGGCGCCCGCATTCGGTGATGTGCGCCTATAATCGCGTAAACGGCGATTTCGCCTGCCAGAACGCCTTCCTGCTGAACGATGTGCTGCGCCGCGACTGGGGCTTTCCCGGCTTCGTCATGTCGGACTGGGGGGCGGTGCATTCCAGCGAGGCGATCGTTCACGGCCTCGATCAGCAATCGGGGGAGCAGATCGACGGCAAGCCGTGGTTCTCGACGCTGATGGTCAAGGCGGTCGAAGAGGGCCGCATCCCGCAAAAGGCGGTCGATACCGCCGCGCTGCGTATCCTGCGCAGCATGTATGCCAGCGGCATCGTCGACCACCCGGTCACCGCCGGGGCCCCGATCGACTATGAGGCGCACGGCCTGGTCGCCCGGCGCGCGGCGGAGGAGGGCATCGTCCTGCTCCGCAACGAAGGCGGCGCGCTGCCGCTGACGGCGAATGCACGGCGGATCGCGGTGATCGGCGGTCATGCCGATATCGGCGTCCTGTCGGGTGGCGGGTCCAGCCAGGTCCGGCCGGTCGGCGGCTTCACGCTGGAGGAGCGACAGGTCGGGGCGGGCGTGGCGTCCTTTGCCAAGCGCAGCTATGGCGGCACCGCGCCGCTCGCCGCCTTGAAGGCCGCGCGCCCCGATGCGCAGATCACCTTTGTCGACGGCAACGATCCGGTCGCGGCGGCGGAAGCGGCACGGGCGGCGGACGTGGCGATCGTGTTCGGCGAGAAGTGGTCGACCGAGGCGGCCGACCAGAAGGACCTGTCGCTCGACGGCAATGGCGACGCGCTGATCGCGGCGGTGGCCAAGGCCAATCCGAAGACGATCGTCGTGCTGGAAACCGGCAATCCGGTCGCGATGCCGTGGCAGAAGGACGTGGCCGCCGTGGTCGCGGCCTGGTTCCCCGGACAGCGCGGCGGCGAGGCGATCACACGGGTGCTGACCGGCGCGGTCAACCCGTCGGGTCGCCTGCCCGTCACCTTCCCCGCCAGCCTCGATCAACTGCCTAACCCGGTCCTGCCCGGTGGCGATGCCGGGCCCGCTGACGCGGCCACGCGTGCGACCTATGGCCTGATGGCCAGCGCCAAACCGTTCGAGGTGCATTTCCCGGAAGGCGCGGATGCCGGCTATCGCTGGTTCGCCAGGCGGAATGCGCAGCCGCTCTACGCCTTTGGCTACGGGCTCAGCTATACCAGCTTCCGCTATGGCGGGCTGAAGGTGACGGGCGGACAGCGTCCGACGATCCGCTTCACCGTCACCAACAGCGGCCAGCGGGCGGGGGCGGACGTGCCCCAGGTCTATCTGACCCGTCCGGGCAAGGCGAAGCGGCTGGTGGGTTGGGGCAAGCCCTTCCTGAAGCCGGGCGAGACGCAGACCGTGTCGGTGACGGTCGATCCCCGCGTGATCGGCGACTTCGATACGCGCGCCCAACGCTGGGTCGTGCCCGCCGAGACCGTCGGCATAGAGGTAGCGCGGTCGGCGACCGATCCGGTGCTGAAGGGGACGGTCAAGCTGTCCCGGATGACGCTGAAACCCTGAATTACAGGCCGACCAGCGCGCAATCGGTCGGCCCGCATATTGGAAAGGATGGCACTCATGCCGCTTCGTCACACCCTGCTGGTCGCGCTGATCGCGACCAGCGCCCTGTCCGGAGCGGCGGTGCCAGCCATGGCCCGCGAAGGCGAAGCGTCGCTGGAACAGCGGTTCGCGACGCCGCCCAAGGAGGCGCGCCCGCGCTTCCGCTGGTGGTGGCCGGGCGGCGCGGTGACCGATGCCGAGCTGCAGCGTGAGATCGCGCTGCTCGACGAGGCGGGGTTCGCAGGCGCCGAGATCCAGGCGCTCGGCCCCAATTTCGCGAACCTGTCGCCCGAGGAAAAGGCGCACGTCAACGATTATGCCGAGCTGCCCTTCTTCGCGCATGTCCGCGTCGCGGCGGCGGCGGCCAAGGCGCGGGGGATGGACCTCGACTATACGCTGGGTTCCGCCTGGCCGTCGGGGGGCGGCTTTGCGATCACGCCGGAAAAGGCGTTCGTCGAACTGACCATGGCGCGCACCCAGGTGACGGGCGGCGGCACCGGCCCGGTCAAGGTCGCGATCCCCGCGCGGACCAAGCGGCTGGGCGCGCTGTCGATGTTCGATCCACGGGTGAAGGACCCCAAGGTCGCCGACTGGCCCGCGCGGATGGACGCGCAGGCGGGGATCGTCGCGGTGGTGGCGATGCGCGGCACCGCGCCCGACCTGAAGCCCGCCGGGCCGACCGCCGGGTTCGTTCTCTATCCCTGGGAGGATGTGGTGAAGCCGGGCACGCTGGCCACCGGCGATACGCTGGTCCTCACCGACAGGCTGAAGGCGGACGGCACGCTCGATTGGACCCCGCCGCCCGGCACCTGGCAGGTGTTCGTGTTCAAGCGCTATGCCTCGAATGTGGGCGTGCTGGGGTCGGCGGGGCAGGGGCCGCAACTGATCCTCGATCACATGGACCCGAATGCCTTTGCCGCGCACGCCGCGCGGGTCGGCGATCCGCTGGGCAAGAATCCGGTCGGCATCCGCTCGACCTTTGTCGACAGCCTGGAGCTGATGCAGGACCTGCCCTGGGGGCGGACCTTTCTGGAAGAATTTCGCAAGCGGCGCGGCTATGACCTGACGCCCTATCTGCCCTTCACGCTGCAACCGGGCTGGATGCAGGCCTGGGGCGAGCATTGGTCGCCGCCCTATTTCGACGCGAAGGACACGACCGCCGACCGCGTCCGTGCCGATTATCGCCGCACCGTCTCCGATCTGATGTTCGACGGTTTCCTCAAGCCCTTCGTCGCGTGGAACCACGCGCACGGGCTGAAGGCCAAGTTCCAGGCACATGGCGGCGCGATCGACATCGTGCGCGGTTATGGCATCGTCGACATCCCGGAGACCGAGGACCTCGTCCACGACGGCGACCCCTATTTCATGCGCTTCGCCCGCTCCGGAGCCGATCTGTACGGCCATCCGATCGTGTCGGCGGAAAGTCTGGTCTGGAAGGACCGCCCCTATGACGTGACGCCCGACGAACTGCGTCGCCGCGCCGACCTGATCTTTGCGGGCGGGGTCAACAGCCTGATCCTGCATGGCCATGACTATCGCCTGTCCGATCCGAAATGGCCGGGCTGGCATGCCTTCCAGCCCAGCCCGTTCGGGCTCGGCTTCAGCACGATGTTCACCCAGAGCAATCCGATTTGGAGCGGCGTGCCGACGCTGGCCCGCTATCTCGCCCGGACGCAGGCCGTGTTGCAGCAGGGCACGCCGGTCGTGCCGGTCGCCTATTTCTATGGCCAGACCGGCTATTATGTCGGCATCGAGGATGCGGGTGCGGGCAAGCAGCAGGCGGAAAAGGCGTTCCTCGGCGGCGGCTATGACTTCGACCGGATCAATCCCGATTCCATCGAGGGCGCCCGTGTCGAGGGCCGCATGCTCGTGTCGAAGGGCGGCGCGCGCTACCCGGCGCTGGTCTTGCCGCCGCTCGACGGTATTCGCGCCGAGACCGCGGAACGGATCGCCGGTTTCGCCAAGGCCGGATTGCCCGTGATCTTCACGGACAAGGCGCCGTCACGCGATGAGGGGCTGCACGATGCCGCAGCGCGTGACGCGCGCGTGGTGAAGGCGATCGCGGTGGCGCGTGCCGCTGGCGCGCGGGTCGTGGCGGCGGGCGACGTCGTACCGACGCTGCGCACGCTGGCGATCCCGGCGAACCTGCAATGGACCGGCGGCGATCCGTCCGGCCTGGTCTATGTCCAGCGCAAGGTCGGCAAGCGGCTGGTCACCTTCGTCCACAACCTGGCCGATGCGCCGCGTGATGCGGGAATGGTGTTGCCGGTGACGGGCGGCGTCGCCCGCTGGAACGCGATGGACGGCAGCGTGACGCCGGTCGACGCGCGGGGGGTGCAGGGCGGCACGCGGATCACCCTGCCGCTGGCGGCGGGGGCGAGCGCGCTGCTGGTCAGCGATCCGGCGACGCGTCCCCAGGCCGTCGCCGCACCGTCCGTGCTTGAGCGGCAGCCATTGCCCGCCGATGGCTGGGCGCTGTCGGCGTCGGGGCATAGCGGGCGCGAACCCTATAGCGCGTCGCTGGGCACCGTCTCGCTCGGCGACTGGCGGGCGATGCCGCAACTGGCGCATTTTGCCGGGACGGGCACATATCGCCGCACGATTCGGGTCGAGGCGGGCTGGCTCAAGCCGGGGCAGCGCGTCATGCTCGACCTGGGCGCGGTCCACGACATGGCCATTGTCACCGTCAACGGCTGCACCCTGCCGCCCGCCATCACCGCGCCGTTCCGCATCGATGTCACCAAGGCCGTCCGCGCGGGCGACAACGACCTAGCGATCACGGTGGCGAATACGCCGCAGAACGCGATGATCGACCCCAATGCGGGCGGGTACAAGAATCTGAAGCCGGTGCCCGCCGGGCTGGTCGGCCCCGTCACCCTGGAGATCGAACGATGATCCGCAAATCCCTGTCGTTGGCACTGGTGGCCTCGACCCTTTGCATCGCGCATCCGGCGACCGCGCAGTCGAACGCCAATGGCTGGATCACGCAGGCGGATACCCCCGCGACGGCCAACCCCGTAGTGCTGCATTTCCGCCGTACGATAGACCTGTCGGCCAAGCCATCGCGCTATCCGGTACGCGTGACCGCCGACAATCGGTTCATCCTCTATGTCAACGGCCGCCGGGTCGCGGCGGGGCCGTCGACGGGTGACGTCGCGCATTGGCGGGAAGAAGCGATCGACCTTGCGCCCTATCTGACGCGCGGCCGTAACGTGATCGCAGCGGTGGTGTGGAACGGCGTGAAGCCGCTGAAGCTCCCGCCCGACCCGACGCCTCAGCAACGCCGCAACGCCGAGGGTGCGGCACTGTTCACCCAGACCGCGCCGTCGTTCCAGCAATCGGTCGCGACCGGGTTCCGCCTGGTCGGCGAGGGCGCGGCCAGCGCGATCGCGACCGACCGTCCGGGTTGGCGGGTCCGCCGTGATACCGGGCACGGCTTCGAGAATGGTTGGCGACAGATCATCAAGGGCGGCTGGTATTATGTCGCGGGACAACCCGAGACGATCGACGCCGCCAAGGCCGATTTCGACTGGACCGGCGCGACCGAGCGGGGTGAGGGATGGCAGGATGCGGTCGCCGCGCCCGACGCGGCGCAGCGCACGCTGGTCGCCGATCGCCTGCCGCCGCAGACCTATGCGCCGACCATACCGGGCAAGGTCGTCCGTACCGATCTGGCGGGGGGCGAGGCATTCCCGACCCGCGCCGTCACCGTCCCGGCCAACAGCAAGGTCCGCCTGCTGATCCAGCGCGACGCCATGGTGTCGGCCTATCCCCAGCTCGACGTGAGCAGCGGGGCGGGGGCGAAGGTCACCGTCACCTGGTCCGAGGCGCTGTACGACGCCAATCGCAAGAAGGGCGACCGCGCGCTGATCGGCGATCGCCAGGTGTTCGGCATTCACGACACCTTCCTGCCCGATGGCAACGCCAGGACCTTCCAGTCGCTGTGGTGGCGGACATGGCGGTTCGCGGAGATCGCGGTCGAGACGAAGGACCAGCCCCTGGTCCTGAAGGGGATGCGCGCGTTCGAGACCGGTTATCCGTTCCAGCAGGTCGGGCGCTTTACGGCCGACGATCCGACGCTCAAGCCGATCTTCGACATCGGCTGGCGCACCGCGCGGATCGACGCGCACGAAACCTATATGGACACCGCCTATTGGGAGCAGCTGCAATATGCGGGCGACACCCGGTTGCAGGCGCTGATCTCCTATGCGGTCGGCGGCGACCCGCGCCTCGCCGAACAGGCGATCGACATCTTCGCCAGCTCGGACGTGGAAAACGGCCTGATGGACGGCGCCTATCCCCAGCGGGTGCCCAACGTCATCGCGCCCTTCTCGCTGCTGTGGGTGGGCATGCTCGACGACTGGCGGATGCACCAGCCCGACACGAACGTCCTGCGCCGCAACGTCGCGCGCATGCGCCGCGTGCTCGACTGGTACAAGCCGTGGCAGAAGCCGGACGGCCTGCTGGGCAAGAATCCGCAGTGGAACTTCATCGACTGGGTCGGCCAGCCCGCGACCGACCGCACGCGCTTTCCGTCCTATGACGCGAATGGCGAAAGCTGCCTGATGAGCGTGACGTGGCTGGGCGCGTTGCAGCAGGGCGCGCAGATTGAGGCGGTGGCGGGCGATGCCGCCCATGCCGCCGATGATGCCGCACTCGCGGATCGGGTGAAGGCGGCGATCCGCCAGCGCTGCTGGGTCGCGGGACGCGGGCTGTTCGCCGACAATCCCGATGGCAATGCCTTCAGCCAGCACATGAACGCGCTAGCGATCCTGTACGATGTCGCCACCCCGCAAGAGGCGCGCGGCATCCTCGACCGCATCGTCGCACCCGGCAAGGGGATCGACGCGCCCGAGGGCATGTTCACCACCAGCTATTATTTCGCCTGGTATCTGGCGCAGGCGTTCGTCCATGCCGGGCAGGGCGACCGCTATCTGGCGCTGCTCGACACCTGGCGCGACCTGCTCAAGCTGAACTACACGACCTGGCCCGAGGAACGCGGCGATACGCGCTCGGACAGCCATGCCTGGAGCGCGCATCCGAGCGCCGACCTGCTCGGCATCGTGGCGGGGATCGGGCCGGGCGCGCCGGGCTATGCCTCGGTTCGGGTGGCTCCGGCGCTGGGGACGCTGAAGCAGGTCGATGCCACGGCGGCGACCCCGGCGGGGCCGGTGACGGTGCGCTATCGGATTGCGGGGGGACGCCTGTCGGCGGACATCACGCGCCCGGCGAGCCTGCCGGGGGTCTTCGAATGGGCGGGCCAGCGTTATCCGCTGACCCGCACCACGACGCGGCTGCGCCTGCCGCTCCGCTGAGCGCTGGCGGATCGATTATTGATCGAGCCCCTCCCCTTGCAGGGGAGGGGTTGGGGTGGGGCCTCGCCTTAAACCCCCGGCTTGCGGCAGCGCCCCACCCCCGGCCCCTCCCCTGAAGGGGGGGGCATCTCAAGTCATTTCTTTAGGAACGCTCCTCGTTCCAGACCTGGGCGAAGAACGGATTGCGATCGGCTTCGGCAGCATAGCTGCTCTGGTCGATCATGCAGGTGGGGCACCAATGGCCCCCGCGCAGGTACAGGTTCGGGGTCATCGTGAAGCGATGCCCGGCCGCGCAGTCCCATTCCACCGCGCGATCCGGCGCGACCTCGCCCGTCGCGTGACAATGGCCGCCGCGAAACGCCGCGGCCTGGCGCAGGTCGTCGGCGCGCCACTGGTCGGCGGATTTGCTCTCGTCATAGCCATGATCGAGCAGGATCGGCTCGCGCGAGGGCTGGGCCAGCGGCATCGCGTCCCAGTCGCGCGGCAACGCCTCCCAGGCGGCGCGCGATCCGAAATAGGCGTCGATCTTGGCGGTGTCGTTCTCCGCGAACCAGCGCAGCGATCCGCCCGGCCCCCTGGCCAGTCCTTCGATCCGCCGCCGCACCAGCGAGGGGGCAAGGCGTGGGACCAGCCGCACGATCGCGGGCATGCGGCGGCGTGCCTCGACATGGAAATCGTCGATCGACTGTTCGCGAAACGGCACCAGCGCCTCCAGCCGGTCGGAGTCGGCATACCATTGCCCGTGGAAATTGCGCGTCGCGAACCAGTGCGGGCGCAGGACGGCGCGATATTGCGGCATCGTGGCGGCCATGAATTCATGGTTCACCACCCGCGAACCCGCGCCCCCGCCGATATTGTAGAAACCGCGCCAGAAATGGTCGGGCACTGCATCGTCGCACACCGCCGCCATCAATCGGCCGCTGTCGTTGGCGGTCGACCATTCGAACACGCCGTTGACCGGATTGTGGAACATGATCGGGTCGAACATCCGCCACATGTCGTAATGCGCCATGCCGCTCTGGCGCAGCGAGACCCAGTGGCGGATGCCGCTCTGCGCGACGATCGCCTCGGCCTGGGTCTTGGTGACGGCATAATGGTCATAGGCGCTGATCTTGATCGGATCGCCGGTGCGGCCCCAATGGATCGGCGCGTTGCGGCTGCCGGTCTGGGCGACGGTGCCGATATAGACCAGGCGGACCCGTTCGGCCCCGCCGGTGGCGACGATCGCATCGACGATGTTGCGCGCGCCGCCGACATTGACCTTCGTCACCACGTCCCGCGGCATATTGTCGGCGAGGGGAGAGACCAGGCCGCCGATATGCAGGACCATGTCCGCACCCCGCACTCCCTCCTCGATCGAGGCATAGTCGGTAAGGTCGCCCCAGACGATCGACGCGGTTCCCCGCGCCACCATGGCGCGCACGACGGGGTGATCCTTTTCCTGCGGTCGGACAAGGGCGCGAACCGTCACGTCGTTGCGGGCATGAAGCCGCCGGATCGCCTCCCGCCCCATATTGCCGGTCGCGCCGGTCAGGAATACGATTTTGCGCCCAGAAGTCATCATGCCGCCCCATCCGATTTGTAATCGAACGAATGCGTACTAATTTATCCGCAGGGAGGCAATCGGGCATCGTCATCCCGACGGATTGGCATACGCGCCGTCGTTTCGATGATCCGAAATGGTCTTCCCGGTCGCTATGCGCTCTTGAACCGGACCATTTCCCGAAACGATGGCGCTTGCGGGTCAGTCCTCGGCGATCAGGCTGTCCCGGCGGGTGTCGCGCATCCGCAGGTACACGATCAGCGAGATGCCGATCATCGCGGTGACGTACCAGTAGAAGCCCTGCTCCCATCCGGCGGCCTTGAACTTCAGCGCGACGAACTCGGCGGTGCCGCCGAAGATGGTGTTGGCCAGCGCGTAAGGCAGCGCGACGCCCAGCGCCCGGATATGGGCGGGGAACATCTCGGCCTTCACGACCGCGTTGATCGAGGTATAGCCCGTCACGATGATGAGCGCGGCCATCACCAGCAGCCCGGCGGTGAACATATCCTTGGTATGCTGGAGTGCGGTGAAGATCGGATAGGTGAACAGCACGCCCGAGATGCCGAAGGCGATCATCAGCGGCTTGCGCCCGATCTTGTCGCTCAGCGCACCGGCCACCGGCTGGAGCAGCATGAAGACGAACAGCGTGACCGCATTGATCTGGGTCGCGGCTTCCTTGCTGAAGCCCGAGGTGTTGACCAGGAACTTCTGCATGTAGATCGAATAGGCGTAGAAGGCGAGCGTACCCCCGGCGGTCAGCAGCATGACCAGCGCGGTTTCCTTCGGATGATGGCGCAGCAGGGCCAGGAAGCCCGACTTGGGCGCATCCGTCGCCTTGGCGTTCTTGAAGCTCTCGGTCTCGGCCAGGCCGCGACGCAGGCGGAACACGACGACGGCCAGGACCGCGCCGACTGCGAACGGAATACGCCAGCCCCATTCCTCCAGCGCGGGCTTGTCCATGACGCTTTGGAGCAGCAGTAGCAGCAGGATCGCGAGCAACTGGCCCGAGATCAGCGTGACATATTGGAAGGACGAGAAGAAGCCACGCCGGTCCTTGCCCGCCATCTCGGACAGATAGGTCGCGCTGGCACCATATTCGCCGCCCACCGACAGGCCCTGCATCAGGCGCGCGATGACCAGCAGCGCGGGCGCCATCACGCCGATCGTGGCATAGCCGGGGGTCAGCGCGATGATGAGCGAGCCCAGGCACATCAGCGTCACCGACAGGGTCAGGCCCGCCTTGCGGCCATGACGGTCGGAATAGACGCCCATCACCCAGGCGCCGATCGGCCGCATGACGAAGCCGACCGCGAACACGGCCGCGGCGCTCAGCAACTGCGCGGTCTGGTTGTCGCTGGGGAAGAAATGCGGCGCGAAATAGAGCGTGAACGCGGCATAGACATACCAGTCGAACCATTCGACCAGATTGCCGGTCGATCCGCCGATGATCGATTTGAGCCGGGCATTGGTGCTGGGCGGCATGGCGGCCGTCCGAGGGGGTGTCATGGGCTTCGTCGTCATGTCGTCTCTCCCATCATGCTTCGTTGTCATGTTCGGAATTGGAAATCGCCTTGAAGGGTCGGAAGGCCGGTGCGGCTGGATGCCGCCCCGGCTATCGGACATGCGTCAGGGGTGGAGAGGGTGGGACGGACTGGCGCTGTGCCGCCGGTGGCAATGCCAAGGGCCGAAAACCTGCCGCCATGATCCGGGGAACGTGCCACGCTATCCTCTCACGCCCGATCTTTTCGGTGCCGTGACAGGATGCGCGTAGGCCGGGCCAGCGTAAATCGGGCGCTTGAAATATATGAAAATCATTATGTTATAAAGGGTTGTATGGATTCTCCGGTGCGGGTCCGGCCGCCCTGTGCGAAATTCCGCATGGCATTGAACGGCGAATTGCAGCATCCTGCAAACATGCCCACCCGCCGCCTCTTCCCGCTGATTCTGGCCGGGGTGTTTTCCATTGCGATGGGCCTGATGGCCTGGCTGGCGGCCTCGGTCTGGCTGGAGCGTGCGGCGCGCGAAGATCTGCGCGACGAGGCGCGGCGTGTCGCCACCCAGCAGGTGCGTCTGTTCGCCAGCGATCTGGCGCAGTTCCGGCTGTTGCCGGTGGTGCTGGGGGAGTATAATGATCTGGGCGAGGCGCTGCGCCAGGGCGATCCCGCCGCGCGGCGGCGCATGGACGGCAAGCTGCGCCTCCTGGCCGAGCGAACCGGCGCGCCCGTCATCTATCTGATCGACCGGGCGGGCGAGACCGTGTCCGCCTCCAATGCCGCCACCGGGGAAAGCTTTGTCGGGCGCAATTACCGCTTCCGCCCCTATTTCGTGCGCGCCCTGCAGCAGGGGGCATCGGAATATTATGCGGTCGGCAATGTCAGCGGCCGCCCCGGCCTGTTCCTCGCCCGGCGGATCGGGTCCGCCGCCCGGCCCGACGGCGCGATCGTCGTAAAGGTCGAATTCGACAAGCTGGTCGGCATCTGGCGTACCGATCCCGGCCAGACCCTGGTCATGGACGGGCGCGGCATCATCCTGTTCGCGACCGATCCGGACGAGCGTTTTCGCACGACGCGCCCCCTGACCGCTGCCGAGCGTGCAGCGATCGCGAGCGCCGCCCAGTTCGGCGACGCTCCGCTGGGGCGCAGCCGCTACGCGCTGTCGAGCGACGGTTCTGCGGTCATGCCGAGCGGGGTGCGCGCCATCCAGGGATCGGCGGCGATGCCGGTGCCCGGCTGGCGGCTGGTCCATCTCGTGCCGGTCGCCACGGCCCTGCGCGAAGCGGCCAATCTCGCGCGGCTGATCGGGCTGATTGCCGCGCTGGTCGGCGGGCTGATCGCCGCCTTCCTGCTCTGGCGGCGCACCCGCGCCGCCGATGCCGCCCGCGAGCGTGCCCGGCTCGAGGCCGCCGTCGCGACGCGAACCGCCGAACTGCGTGCCGAGATCGCCGAGCGGACGCGAAGCGACCTGCGCTTCCGCGCCGCCCGCGAGGAGCTGGCACAGGCCAATCGGCTGGGGTCGCTGGGCTCGATCACCGCGGGGCTTGCGCATGAGATCAATCAGCCGGTGGCGACCATCCGCACCCTGTCGGAAAATGCCCGCGCGCATCTGGCGGGCGGCAGGCTCGACCGGGTCGCCGCCAATCTCGACACCGCGATCGGACTGACCGCGAAGATCGGCGCGATCACCCAGGAGATGCGGCGCTTCGCGCGGCGCGGCACCGGCACGGTCGAACCCGTGCCGCTGGATGCGGTGATCGCGGGTACGCGCCTGTTGATCGGCGACCAGTTCCGCGCCGCCGGAGTGGCACTGGACTGGCCAGCCGCCGGGCAGCCGAGCGTGATCGCCGGACGGGTGCGGCTGGAGCAGGTGCTGGTCAACCTGCTGCAGAATGCGCTCGATGCCGTGGCGGGCCGTGACGCCCCGCAGGTCGCCCTGACCATCGCGGCCGAAGGCGACCGGGTCGCCCTGACCGTCGCCGATAACGGCCCCGGTATCGATCCGGCGATCGTCGACCAGATTTTCGAGCCTTTCGTCACCGGCAAGCCAGAGGGGCTGGGCCTGGGACTGGGCATCGTGCGCGACATCATCAAGGCGTTTGACGGGACGGTATCGGTCGTACCCTCGCCGCTGGGGGGCGCGGCCTTCCGGGTGACGGTCGCGCGGGCAAGGGAGGTGACGCCGTGAAGGTCCTGCTGATCGACGACGATGACGACCTGCGCGACGCCATCGCCGATACCTTCGCCATCGCCGGTATCGCGGTGGAGCCCCATGCCGATGCGCGGATCGCGCTGGACCAGATCGGTGCGGATTATGAAGGGATCGTCGTCACCGATATCCGGATGCCCGGCATGGACGGCCATGCGGTGTTCGATGCGGTCCATGCCGGTGATCCCGAACTGCCCGTCCTGCTGATGACCGGGCATGGCGACATCGCGATGGCGGTGGCCGCGATGGGGCGGGGGGCGTTCGACTTCATCGCCAAGCCCTTTGCGACCGACCATCTGGTCGCCAGCGTCCGCCGCGCGCTGGAGACGCGCCGGCTGGTGCTGGAAAACCGGCGGTTGCGCGCGGCGCTGCCCGCGGCCGAGGAGGACTTCCCGCTGCTCGGCACGACGCCCGCCATGTCCGCCCTGCGTGACGCGGTGCGCCAACTGGCCCAGGTCGAGGTCGATGTCCTGATCGAGGGAGAGACCGGCACCGGCAAGGAACTGGTCGCGCGGATGCTGCATCGCTGGAGCAAACGGCGGGGCCGCGAGTTCGTCGCGATCGACTGTGCCGCGCTGCCCGACCAGCTCGCCGACGAGGCGTTGTTCGGCGGGCGTTTGCAGGGTGGCCGGATCGACGACGCCAATCGCGGCACGCTGTTCCTCGACGAGATCGACAGCATGTCGAGCGCGGTACAGGGCAAGCTGTTGCGCGTGATCGAGGAGCGGGAACTTCCCCCCATCGGCGGCGGATCGCCGCGCAGCGTCGACCTGCGCATCGTCGCGGCGGCCAAGGGCGACCTGTCCCAGGCGGTGGCAGACGGACGCTTCCGCGAGGATCTCCTCTATCGTCTGGAAACCGTCCGCGTCCGCATTCCCCCGCTTCGCGAACGCCGCGCCGACGTGCCGTTGCTGTTCAGCTATTTTCTGCAAGACGCGGCGGAGCGGTTTCATCGGCCGGTCCCGCCGCTGACCGCAACGGTCGAGGCCAGGTTGATGAGCGATCCCTGGCGAGGCAATGTCCGGGCGCTGCGCAACTTCGCGGTTCAGACCGTCCTGGCCTTGCCCGACACCGGCGGGGACGATGCCGGCCTGCCGCTGGCCGACCGGGTTGCCAGGTTCGAAGCCGCCGTCATTTCGGAGGCCTTGCAAAAGGCCGCTGGCGATGTCGCGATGGCGGCGGACGCATTGGGCATGTCGAAACGCAGCCTTTACGACCGGCTCCAGCGATACGGCCTGGATGCCAGCGAGCATCGTCGGGCAAACTGATTTCGGTCGGCCCGGCCCCCAGCTTCCGGATTTTCATTTCGCAAGGTCAGCGAAATCCCGGCCCGTCCGGTCGCGACAGCCCGCAATTACCGAGGCGTTCTGGCGGGAATCCTGGCGAATGCCGTGTCGAGATTGGCCAGAACCTTGTCGGTGATGGTGTCGCGAGAATATTTCTGAACGGTCTTCAACGTCATGCCGCGCGCCAATCGGATCCGGTAATCCGAGCTCATACCTGGGATATACCGATCGAGCAGCGCCTTGGCGGCCGGATCATCGAGCAGCGTGCCGATCGTGGTCGACGAACTGCTATAATGTTTCGGCTTTGCCCCATTCGCGGTTTGCGCATGGCCGCTGGCGGAGAGGGCCATCAGGGCGACTGCCGTCAGTAATGTACGCATGCGATATCCTCCGGTCGATCCTGTCAAATCTATCGCACGGTATCGTACGTTTAACAAGGACTGGATGAATCAGAGAACGGTTACGGCCATCGTGACCCGGCGGTTGGCGGGGGCGACTTCCTCCTCCGGCTTCATGTCCAGTAAGGGGCGACCGTCCGCCGCCCAGTGGACACGGCGTATGCGCGCGTCTCGCCCATTTCCACCGACGCCGTCGCCCCAGCTATGGTAGACATAGAGGGGGACGCCATCCTCGTCCGAAGTGAAGGCGCCGTGTCCCGGCCCCTGTTCGTACCGACGATAGTCCTTTTCGCCGCTCGGCATCGCCACGCTCTTCTGCAACGGGGCAGACCATTTGCGCCAGGAGTCGATACGCGTCAGATCCGCATCGAGGGGCGCGGAAATTCCGTTGACGACATAGGTCGGGCTGACCCCGGAACTGGAATAGACGAGCGTGATCCGCCCGTCATGGGCAAGCGCGAAGGCGCCTTCGGCCAGATTCTCTTCGACCGAGCTTTCGGGGGCGATGATCGGGGACGGGGGACCGGCGAGCCGTGTCGGCCGGGCGGGATCGACCTTGGCGATCCATGTCAGCGGGTCGCCCAGAGGGCCTGACGTCGGAAGATAGCGTTGCGACCAGGTGTAATAGCCTTGGCCGCCCAGCTCGAAATACGACATGTCGAGGCTGATGTTGGAGGGCATATCCGCTCGCCCGAGCGCGCGGCCATCGGCTTTCAGGATCGCGGCCGGTTTGGACCAGTCGGCGGGATTTGCCGGATCGCCGCCGTCGCGCAACTGGATGATGTGCGACTGGACCGTCGACCATGCGCCGCCCTCGCTGGACTGGTCGTCCTTCGCATTGAAGCAGGGGGCAAAGAGGATCGACAATTTGCCGCCGATCTCGTGGATTTCCGGTGCCCAGTAACACCCCGCGATCACCCGACCTTCTGCCGTTCGGTCATGGCGGGTCCGGCGGTTGAGCAGGTCCACTTCGCGCGCGCGGCCGCCCTGATCATCGGCGAGGTCCGCGACGCTGTTCGCGATCCGAAGCGGCAGATGGACCGAACCGACATTGTCGTTGTCGGTGTCGTCGGTGGCGACGAAAAGATAGCGGACCTTGCCCTTATGCTCCCACCGATAGATGTCGGGATCGGCCCGGTTATACGCGAAAATCGCCGGATAGCGCCGCTGGCGGATCGTCCCGTGGACCAGATAGCGGCCCGGCCGGTTCAATCGCGCGAGGTCGTCGGCGTCCCAGTCGACCGCCCGCGTCGCGGTGGAGCCGTCCGAATATCCCAGGGTCGCCTGCGCGGTATCGAGCGCGCGGATCTGTCCCGCGCGGATGCTTTGCGGGGCGACGGTGGCCGTCGTGTTGACGATACGGCCAAAGCGATGGGTCAGGGCGGTCGCGGTGGCATCGTCGATCGGCAAGGTGTCGATCGCCGTCATCGTCACGTCGCCGTCTCGGACATTGCCGACATTGCCGGTCGTGGCGATCCGGGGCCTTCGACCGCCCGTTTCGGGATAAAAGCGCGTCTCCTGCCAATCCTGACGCGCCAGGTCTGCCACGGTCGTCCAGTGTGGACGGCCCGAAAGGTCATCCCAGGCCACGATGTAGCGCCGGGTGGACGTGTCCCAGATGGCGCGTGGCCGGGTCATGCCCTGGTCCGCGGTGCCCAGGTCCAGCGTGCCAAGCTCGACGAAGTCGGAGGATCGGGGATCGCGGCGGAATATGATCGCGGCGGGGCCGCCCGGGACCGGACGCCCATCCATGTCGATACGGGCCGCGATGACGCCGATCCCGCCATCGGCAAAGTAGAAGAGGGAGGGTTGGGCGACGCCCCGAAGCGCGACCCGGTCGAGCCCGACATAGTCGCCCCGCGCGAAGGCGACGCCGTAATCGTCATTGAGGGGAGCCATCCGGCCGTCCGCATCCGTCAGGCCCAGATGTACGCTTCGCGCGACGGTCGATTGGTTGGCATCCCGGGCCGTCGTCGGCACCCGGGCATAGGCTTCGATCCGGCGGGCGGATGCACCGAGCAGCGTGACGGTGAACGACTTGGTCAGGGTGGTGCCATCCGGCCGGGTCAGCCTGCCTTCGAGGCGGACGACGCGGGACTTGGCGACGGCATTGGTCAGGATGCCGTCGGGTACGACCCGTCCATCGGCCAGCCAGGTGGCGGTGTAACCCGTCGGGACCGGCAAGTGCGTGCCCGATGCCAGGACCGGGGCAACGATCCAGCGGTCGGCGATGGTGGCCGCATGGGGATCGGGGCGGTTCCACTGCGCCACCAGCGCGTCGCGCTCGCCCGCCGTAATGGGCAGGACCGTGCCATGCCGGGGCGATACGGGCAGGTGGAACCGGCGCGGATAGGTCCAGTTGATCTTGCCCTGAAGCGAATGGGTGGCGAGCGGGATGTAACCGACGCCGCCATAATCATCGACCCACAGGAAATAGCGAAAGCCGCTGGTGTCGCCGGGATTGGCGCGAAAGGCGGTGGGACCCTCCACCTCGGGCGTGCCGCTGCGACGACCGATGCAGCGATCGATGATCTTCCAGGCCCCGGACGCACCATCGGCACGGAGCGACGGAGAAACCTGGGCCAGGATGTCGCTCGACGGGCAGCCATCGGCGTCGCTGACCTTGGTGAAACGATAATATCGGTCGCCGTCCTGCAACACCGTGGCATCGATCATGCCCTTGGCCTTGACGGCGCCGGGTACGTCGGCGGCCTTGAACCAGGGCACCGGGGCGGAAAAGGTCCGGAAGTCGCGCGTGGTCGCGCGCAGGATTTGCGGCCCGTCGCCATCTTCGACCTTATGCTCGGCATCCTTGTACAAGGTCGACGTCCAATAGACGACATAGGCGCCGATCGAGGGATCATAGCTGGCCTCGGGCGCCCAGGTCATTCCGGCGTTGGGCAGATTGACGAGGACGTGCCGCTGCTTGCCCCAGTGGATCAGGTCGGTCGATTCCCAGACTTCGAGATACCGGCTGCCCTGGCTGGTCGACCCACCCCAGCCGGTGCGTCCGGTCGAAAGATCGGTGGCGAGCAGGAAGAAACGATCCCCCTCGGCGGAGCGCATGATGAAGGGATCGCGGAGCCCCTGGGTACCCTCGTGGGATTCTAGGATCGGTTGCGCATCGTTCAGCGTCTTCCACTGCAGCGCGTTGTTGCCGTCCGACACCGCAAAGCGCAGCTTTTCGCCGTCGATCGTGTTGCCGGTGAAATAGACGAACATATAGGCGGAGGGCGGGGCGGGCGCTGCCGGTGCGGCCTTCACGGTGACGTCGATGGGTACGGCGACAGGACGGTGTCCGGGAAGCGAGACCGTGGCGGTCAGGCGAACGCGCCGATCGGCTGCACCGCGGTTGACGGCCCCTTTCAGCACCGCGTCGGGGCCGCGCCCTCGATCGGTGTCGGAGATCATCGCCGGGTCGGAGGAATGCCATGTGATCCGTGCGTCGGCGGTCTTCGCATTGCCGGACAGCCCGTTCAGGGCCGATGCGTCACCGGGTAGCGTGATATTGCCGAGGATCGGCGCGGCAAAGGCGGGATCGTGACGGATTGCTTGGACGACGACGTCCACGATCGCGTCATTCGCGGGCGCGGCCGCCGTCAACGCCAGGCCGGACGCCGTGAGGACGATCATGCTCACGGGACGCCATATCTTGTTCATCCGCACTCTCCCCCAGCGACCACGTTATCAGGGCCAGCCGTCACCTATTACCGCCATTATGTCGGACATTTGATTTGGTGCAAGCACTGTATTGCATCTGTGCCGAGACTCTTCTCGTGACAGGCCTAAGGCACTCTATTTTGGCGACGGCGGAGGGACATTGTCGCTGCTGATGCCCCGATGATGTTGCGAGCGGTTCGGTTGCGTCATGGCACAATAAGCAAGGGCTCTTCCGTCGATCATAGTTCGACTCTGTTAGCGCTATTTGTCCAACCTCATTTGACCATCAAAGAGGTCCGGCTGCACAGAGATAGAGATTATATACGTAAAATACAGGAATATTATTCTTATCAAATCCCATTATCTTCCAATGGTGAATCCAATTGTCGGGCAAGTGATTTGTTGTCAGGATGCGGCTGGCGGATGACGGCAGGTGGACAAGGTCGCACCGCAACACTCGGAGAGGAGTTGAGCGATGGGCAGATTTCATGTCGTCCGTGCGGGACTGGCGGCTTGCGCGTTGATGGGTTCGGCCTCCATCGGCCAGAATGTCGCTGTCAATAACGGGTCCCCGTTCACCACCACGACCGGCGATGCGATCCAGGCGCATGGCGCGGGCATCATCAAGGTCGGCAGCTATTATTATCTGCTGGGCGAAAATCGCGATGGCTGGCTGTTCAAGGCGGTGTCGATGTATCGCTCGACCGATTTGAAGAGCTGGGAATTTCGCCGCGACATCCTGACGCGCAATTCGGCGACCAGCCTGAACACCTCGAACATCGAACGGCCCAAGGTCATCTATAACGCCGCCACCAGGAAATACGTGCTGTGGGCGCACAAGGAAAACGGCCAGGATTATGGCGAGGCGCGGGTCGTCGTCGCGACATCGGACACGGTCGACGGCAATTACACCTATGTCGGTGAGTTTCGGCCGCTGAATTACGAATCGCGCGACATGACCCTGTTCGTCGATACCGATGGCAATGCCTATCTGATTTCGGCCGCCGCCAGCAATTACGACCTGAACATCTACAAGCTCAACAGCAGCTATACCGGCATCGACTCGCTGGTGACCGTGCTGCAGGGCTATCACCGCGAAGCGCCTGCCGTCTTCAAGCGCAACGGCGTGTATTTCCTCATCACCTCGGCCGCGACCGGCTGGAACCCGAACCAGGCCGCGTACCAGACCGCGTCGAGCATGGCCGGGCCGTGGACCGCGCCGCAGGGCTTCGGTGATCCGCGCACCTATAATTCGCAGTCCACCTATGTGCAGCCGGTGCAGGGCAGTGGTGGAACCTCATACCTCTATCTCGGCGATCGCTGGGGACCGGCGACCGGGCAGCAGCCGAATGACTCCACCTATGTCTGGCTGCCGCTGACCTTCCCCAGCGCGACCTCGGTCGACATGCCGACCTCGTCGCAGATCACGATCAACGCCAGCACCGGCGCGATCGGCAACGGCTATAGCGGCACGACACTGGCGATGATGAAGGTCGCCTCGAGCGGGCTGTGCGCCAATGTCGCCAACCAGTCGCGCGATTACGAGGCCGGGATCATCCAGTGGGATTGCGATGGCGCGTCCAATGCCAAGGTCGAGCGGCGCCCGTCCGGCAACTATACCCAATATGTCTTCCAGCAGAGCGGACTGTGCCTGGCGGAGGGCACCAATGGCAGCGATGTCGTGCAGACGACCTGCAACATCGGCACGCGGGCGGAGTGGTCCGTGTCCGGTACGGCGATCGTCAATCGCGCCAGTGGGCGTTGCCTGAACGTGTCGGGGGATTCGCGGGATCGTGGCGGCAACCTGATTACCTGGCCGTGCAGCGGGGCGATCAACGAGCGCTGGTCCTTCGTATCGTGAGGCGGGCTCGGCGCTGGCCCCTGGTGCTGGGGGCGACCGCGATCGGCTTGGCGGCGCTGGCCGGGGGTCTGTGGCGGACCCATGGGCCTGCGCCGACGTCCCGTCCGACGACGATCGCGGTGGTCGGTGGAGCGACGCCTGCCGCCTCCGCACCCGTCGTCGTTGCCCACGCCCCGGTGGCGGCTCCCGCCGCCCCGCCGGTCACCACCGCCGCGCGCAAGCCCTATGTCGCGCAGGCCCTGGCGCGCAGCGACTCCGATACCCGGCATGTCGCCGAGCTGATGCAGCAGCAGCCCCGCGACGTGCGCGGCGACGCCATAGAGGAACGGGTGCGCACCGCGTTCAGCGGCCATTTCGCCGGTCGCGTCCTGGGCGAGGTGAAGGTCGCCTGCACCATCACGCTGTGCGAGCTGTCGGGCACGGCGAACGGCGATCCCGAAGCGGCACGCGCCGCATTCCGTGCACCTGCGGTGCAGCAGGCCTTTGCCGCGATCGGCTATTCGGGGGGCGAGGAGGTCGTCGCCGGTCATGACGGGCAGACGGACTTCGTTTTCTACGTCAACCGCGAGGCCTGATGCCGTCCGACTGTTCCGCCCGGATCAACGCCGGGCGGAACAATGGCGCGCGATGAAGTCGGCATGGGTTGGCATGTGTCCGGTCGCCGCCTGCGTCACTGTCGCGATCCGGCCGAGGCGCGCGCGGATCTCGTCCAGCGGCATGGCTTGCGCCAGCGGATCATGGCCGCTGGCGACCAGTCCCTGTCCGTCCATCACCGCCAGCCAGCTGGTTTTGGTGAACAACTCGTCCGCCTCGCGATAGACGCGCCCCGTCCGCGCATGGATCGCCAGCCGTTCGGCCAGCGTGTCGGGAATCGCCATGCTCGCCAGTTCGCGCCAATAGGCGGTGTCGCGCCGCTGGGTGGCGTGGAAATGCAGGATCAGGAAGTCACGGACGCTGTCGAACTCGGCGGCCATCAGCCGGTTGTAGCGGCGCGTGTCCGCAGGCTCGAACGCCCGGGTGGGCAGCATCTCCAGAAGCCGCGCGATCCCCGCCTGGATCAGGTGGATGCTGGTCGACTCCAGCGGTTCCAGGAACCCCCCGGCCAGCCCCAGCGCGACGCAATTCCCGATCCAGAAGTGGTCGCGCCGTCCGGTGCGGAAGCGCAAGGGGCGAGGATCGGCGAGCGGCGCCCCGTCGACATGGCTGAGCAGCGTCGCGACGGCTTCGTCGTCGGACAGATGGCGGCTGGCATAGACCAGGCCGTTGCCGGTGCGATGCTGAAGCGGGATTCGCCATTGCCACCCCGCGCCATGCGCAGTCGAGCGGGTGAAGGGCGTCGGCGGCCCGACATTGGCGGTGGGCACCGCGACCGCGCGGTCGTTGGGTAGCCAATGCCCCCAATCCTCGAACCCAGCCCCCATCGCACCCTCGATCAGCAGGCCGCGAAAGCCCGAGCAGTCGATGAACAGGTCGGCGGCGATCCGGCGGCCATCGGCCAGCACCACCGCCTCGATAAAGTCGCGAGGGCCCCCGCGTTCGACCGACACGACGCGGCCTTCCTCGCGGCGGACGCCAGCGGCTTCGGCATGGCCGCGCAGGAAGCGGGCATAGAGCCCCGCGTCGAAGTGAAAGGCATAGCCGATATGCGCGAGCGGCGTGTTGCCCGGCTGGGGCCGCATGAACCGGCCGGTACGCGCGGCGGCCGCGCAGATCGAATAGGCCTCGAGCGGGAGCGCTTCACCCGCCAGCTGCAGCCGCTGCCACATCGCCTCGAACGGGACGGCCCCCTTGTCGATGCCGTAGACGCCGAAGGGATGGAAATAGCGATGGGCGGGGCGCAGCCAGTCGACGAACTCGATTCCCAGCTTGAACGTGCCTTGCGTGGCGCGGACGAAATCATCCTCGTCGATGCCGAGCAGCGCGTTGAAGGCCTGGATCGGCGGGATGGTCGCCTCGCCGACGCCGACGGTGCCGATCTCTTCGGACTCGACCAGGGTGATCGCCGGGCCATGCGGCCCCAGCACGCGGGCGAGCGCGGCGGCGGCCATCCAACCGGCGGTGCCCCCGCCGATGATCGCGATCCGGCCGATAGGCGAGTCGTCACTCATGCCGCGAGCCTGCATTGCAGGAAGAGATTGCCGGTCAGCCGCCCCGTCCTGGGGCCGTCGGCCTGGGCGGGCAGGCGGGTGATCCGTCCTGAATGCAGCAGGTTCGCCCGGTACAGGATCAGCCGGTCGGGCCGGGCGGCAACGGCGTCGATCACCTCGAACGCGGCATCGCCATCGGTGCAATAGCCCGGCGACGGTGGCGGGTCGCTTTCGCGCGCGGCGTGATACCGGGGCAGGCGCGCGGCATCCAGTGTCTCGAAGCCGGTGGCACGGTGGCGGAAAAAGGCGGTGCCGTCGTCATTGTCCGGCGACAGGAAATGGACGGTGGCGAATTGCAGCCGGTCGGCGGTGTCGACGTGCGGCACGCGTTGATCCTCGCTGAGCAGGGCGGGATCGGTGGTGACCAGCGAGAAATTGCCGCGTGCGCGGGCGGGGCGAACGGCGGCGCCCGTGAAGTGGGTCGCGATCAAGGGC
This sequence comes from Sphingomonas sp. 77B, assembly GCF_056497825.1. NCBI lineage: Bacteria > Pseudomonadati > Pseudomonadota > Alphaproteobacteria > Sphingomonadales > Sphingomonadaceae > Sphingomonas > Sphingomonas sp. 77B. The sequence continues at coordinate 1,792,339 of NZ_JBWMBY010000001.1, read as the reverse complement.
AGGACGCGTCGCACCATCGCATCGATATAGGCGAGCGGAGCGGGGCCGAGCAGGCCGGGATAGCCGCTGCCCATCGTGGCGGCGGGGGCGAATTCGGAGCGCGTCGCGGCGAAATCGCGCAATTGGTCGAGCCATCCGGTCGCGCGATCGAGGATCACCACCGGCTCGCCTTCATGGCCGATATGGCGGACGGTCGGGACGGCATCGGCCGCAAATTCCAGCGCGGGCGCGGTTGCCATGATCGTTCCTACCCCTGACGAAAAAATGCCGGCATGATCCGATAGTCAGACCATGCCGGCAGGCGGGGATCAATAGGTTGCGCGGAGCGAAAGGCCGAAGCGACGATCGTTCAGCTGATATTGCAGCGGCTGACCCTGAGTGCCGATATACGTGACGTTCATCCGGTTGGTCAGGTTCACCGCATCGGCGGAGACCGCGATGTGGCTGTTCACGTTGACGCTGATCGACGCATCGAGCGACGCATAGGGTTTGGCATATTGCGGCTGGTTGGTGCCCGCGCCGAACGTCTGGTCAAGATAGCTCGACCGCCAGTTATAGGCGAGCCGCGCGGTCAGCGGTCCCTTTTCGTACAATCCGATCAGATTGTAGTTGTGCTTCGACAGCTTCTCCAGCGGCAGCTGGGTCTGGCCGGAACCGGCGACGGCGAACGGGTTGGTGACGTTCGAGTCGACATAGGTGTAGTTCGCCTGCAGGCCAAAGCCGCTGAGCAGGCCCGGCAGGAAGTCGAAGAACTGCTGATAGCCGATTTCGGCGCCCTTGACCGTGCCGTTGCCCGAGTTCAGCACCGTGCTGACGTCATAGGCGCGACCCTGGAAGGTCTGGACCAACGTGCCGCTTGCCAGGAACCCGTTGACCTTCTTGTAGAACAGGCCGCCGGTCAGCGAACCCGCCGGGGCGAAATACCATTCCGCAGTCAGGTCGAAATTGTCCGAGGCGATAGGCCGTAGGCGCGGATTGCCCGAGCTGGCGCTCGGCCGTCCCGTGATCGGGTTGACCTGATTCGGATTGTTCAGCGTCAGGTTGGTCGACAACTGGTCGAAGTTCGGCCGCGCCAGCCCCTTGGAATAGGCGAAGCGCATCTGGAACTGATCGGTGATCTGGGCGCGCAGGTTCACGCTCGGCAAGGCGCGGGTGTAACTGTTCTTGATCGATAGCGGCGACGTCGTGCCGTTCGAATTGAACTGCGTGCCGAACGAGGTCACGTCGGTCTTGACCAGCCGCACGCCCAGGTTGCCGTCGAAGCGGACATCGCCCGCCGCGAACTCGTAATCGACCGCGCCCCAGGCCGTATAGGTCTTCTCGGTCTGCGCGTTGAGGTCGCCCGGGGTGAAGGCGTCCTTGGTCTTCGCGCCGAACAGCGCATAGAGCGCCTTGGTCTGCGCCCAGACATTGCCGGTCGCGGCGCTGGTGCCGCCTGGGAAGGCCGGATAGAGAAGGCCGCCGGTCACGCTGCGCCCGTCGAAGAAGTGCGGCGACGGCGCGGGCATGGACAGCTGCGGATTGCGGGTCAATGGGATCAGCGGCGTGCCGTCCTTCGCCGAGCAGGTCGGATCGGGGCCGGTGGCATAGAGGCAGACGCCGTTCCAGGTTCCGCGCAGGTCGATCGTATTGCCCGAATAGCGCGCACCGCCGCGCAGCTTCTTCAGGACCCCGCCCTCCAGATCATATTCGATGTCATAGGCCAGCGCGAGCGTATCGGCGTCGTTGCGCTGCAACGCATCGGCGATGAACGAGGTCGCATAGTTGGCCGGGTTGGTCAGCAGCGCCTTGTCGCGCACATCCCATTGCGGACGCTTGCCGCGCAGGTCGAAGTCGATGATCGAGGGATGCGGCGACCCCGTCGGCGTGTTCTGCCCGGCCGCCGTGAACAACGTCAGGACGTTGCCGTTGCGATCGGCATTGTAATAGCTCTTGAGATACTGCGCATCAAAATGCACCTTGGCGCGCGGTGTCGCCTGCCAGTCCACGCCCAGCGTAAAATTCTGGCTCTGGCTCCACAGTTGCTGGTCGAAGCGGCCGGTCTCGAAATTCTGCCGCTGCAGCGAACCCGAGGTCGCATAGCCTTCGCTGTTGAAGGTGAACGGCGCACCCGGCAGCGGGTCGGACTGGGTGCCCCCATTGACCGTGTAGTAATAGGCGCCGCGACGATTGAACCAGTATTTGGCCAGCTGATACTGGCCGGTGACGCGAAGATTGTCGGCGGCCTGCCACTGGATCGCCGCCGCGACGCCCAGGCGCTTGCGATCGCCCAGATCGTCATAGACCTGCAGGCCCATGGGCGCCTTGGCATTGGCGGGCGCACCGGCAATCGATCCCGCCGGGATCGGCTGTTGCGGATTGGCGAGGATGCCGTCCTGGCGATACTGCGCGGTCGAGTAGACCGCGTTGACGAGAATGCCGACCTCGCCGATGCCGGTGTCGAAACGATTGCTGTACAGGCCTGAGGCCGAATAGCCGAACTTGTCGACACGGTCGTAATAGTTGCCGCGTACGGTGCCGCTGATCGTCTGGCCCGGCTGATCGAACGGCAGGCGCGTGCGCAGATTGACCGCGGCACCGACACCGCCCTCGATGATGCTGGCGGGCGCATTCTTGTAGACGTCGATCCCTGCGAGCAGTTCGGGCGGAATGCCCTCCAGGTCGAAGGCGCGGCCGCCCGACGCCGAATAGATGGCGCGGCCGTCGAGGAAGTTCTGCACCTGCGTCAGGCCGCGCACCGTGATGGCGGGCGAGGTGCGGTGGTCGAAGTCGGTCGCGCCTTCGCCGTAACGGCGCTGGATCTGGACGCCGGTGATGCGCTGCAGCGCTTCGGTCGTGTTGGCATCGGGCAGCTTGCCGATATCCTGCGCCTGCACCGAATCAATGATCTGATTGGCATTGCGCTTCAACGCCTGGGCGGAGCGCAGTGATTCACGCACGCCCGTCACCACGATATCCTGTTCGGAGACGCCCTGCTGCTGTGCGACCTGGGTGACGTTCAACGAGCCGGTCGGGGCGTTGGGGTCGCGGCCTTTTTCGACCTGTACATCGGCACCCTGTTGTGGTGGTGGCGCGGCGACCTGCGCAGTGGCCGTGCCGCTCAAACCGACCGCGGCGATCGCGATCAAGGATGCGCCGAACAGACGGCGCGATGCAACATCTCGCATATATCATCCCCCTCCATGTACGTCCGCTATGATGCGGCTCGACGCTTAGGTGGCATAAATTTAGTTGACTGACAAATGAAATTGCATGGGCGCCGCGATGATGCCGTTCGGCAGGCAAGGTCATGGATTTGTTCAATTATCTCCAAAAATGGACTTTGTAGGGCGCTTCGATTGTCAGTCCATAGGGCGGTTTCTGACGTCAGGCAGAGGTTTTCCCCTATCAGAAACAGGCTGATCTCATTTGCCATTTTGAAGGTTTATTAGTGAGAGCGGGTCGCCCGCTGCTCGAAAGGGCCTCAGGCATCACCAAATAGCAGATATCAGGCCTGAACTAGCCGAGTTTCCAATCCGACAGTTTGTGTTGCTGAAGGCCGATTCGCGATTAGGTCAGACAAAAGTATGCGACGGGCGCATCGATCATTTTGGTGGGCGATGGCGGGACGGACATGCCGTCCTCGCTCATGTCGCGCATCGGTATCGTTTCACGCTCGGTCGAAGATCCCGCGACCTACCGGCAGGAGCGCCACATGGCATCGTGCCTGCGCATCGGAAAGGGGACCTTGCATGCATGATCGGGCAGGCCAGATTTCCGCCTTGGCAAAGGCCGGGAGCGCTATGACCATGAAGATCCACGCGCTTGCCACGCCAGCAAACGTTCGTTGCGCGTCATCGGCGATCACCGGGTCAGCGATTACGCCCGGTAGCGCAGCGTGTTCGCAAATCCCTCATTCGCCTTCGTCATCTTCGCGATCTTGCGCAGGTGCGCGCGGACGTTGCGGTCGTAACGGCGATCGTCATGGATTCCGGTGGCCCGGTATTCCTCCTGACCCAGCAGCGTCTTGATCTGTGCGGCAAAGGCGGCGGCGTCATCGGCATGGCCCCCGACCTGCAAGGCGCGGCAGACCCATTCTTCCGCCGCCGCCGCGTCATAGTCGCCTTCCGCCCCATAGCCGCGCCTGTCGGCCGCGGCCTGGTCGAGCCTTGCCGCCGCCAATCGCCGGTCCAGCCACGTCCGGACCAGGCCACCATCCCATGCTGCCACATCGTTCATCCATCGGCTCTTTGGGCCGGGGGGCCTGCAGGTCAATAGCCCGGCGCTAACGCCAGCGGGTCGCGCGCTGGATGGCCGCATCGACCGGCACGTCATGAAGCTGGCGGTACCGCGCCTCGACCAGGCTGAAGAGCCCGAAGGCCAGCAGGCCGACGCCGACGATGACATCGAACGGGTCGGTCAGCCAGGACAGCACCCGTGCCATGCCGCCCGCCTCGCTGGCATGCTCGTGGATCCCGGCCTTGGCCAGAAGATAGCCGCTGATGAGGAAAACGAGTCCGCGCGCCGCATAGCCGATACGCCCGCTCCATTGCACCCAGTCCTGTCTCGCCAACGCGGGGTCGAGGTAGCGCAGGAACGAGCCCTTGGCTGCCTTGGCGAGCTGGACGACGCCGAGCACGAGCAGCACCGCCGCCCCCACCAGGACCAGGGCCCAGCCGCCGGGCAGCCGCATCGCCGTCTGCGCGCCCTCTCGGGTGCCGTCGCCCGACAAGGCCGCGCCGCGCATCAGCTGGACCGACTGCCATGCGAGCAGGAGGTGGATGGCGCCGCTGACGCCCGCACCGATCCGCTCGAACACGGCTTTGCGGTCGGACCCGTGCCGCTCGATATCCAGCGCCGCATCGGCCAGCCGCCACAGGCCATAGGCGGTCAATCCGACGGCGATGATCGCCAGCAATATCTGCCCGCCGCCCCGGCCGAAATATTCGATCGCCCCGCTGGGGTCTTCCGCTCGGCCCGTTCGAACGATGAGCATGGCGATGACGATGTACAGCAGCCCGCGCGTCGCGAAGCCGATCCGGGTCAAGCTCGTCAGGCGTGCGCTGGCATTCATATCGTCCCCTTTCGCAAGGGAAAACAAGGCTCAAGCCATGCCGTTCCCCCTTTGGAACGGCATGGCGGCGGCCGGTCAGTCAGCGCGATCCGTGTTCGCCGTGGCGGAGGCGGACTTGTTCGGTTTGACATAGCGGTCCAGCCAGTCGGTCATCTGCCATAGCGTCTCCTCGGTCGACTCCAGCGCGCGATAGCCGTGCGGCTCGTTGGGCAGGACGACATAGCGGACGGTCGCGCCATTGCCCTTCAGCGCGGCGTACATCCGCTCGGACTGGATCGGGAAGGTGCCGCTATTGTCGTCGGCACCGCCATGGATCAGCAGGATCGGCGCCTTGATCCGATCGGCATAGGTGAAGGGGCTCATCTCGGTATAGGTCGGCGTCGCCTGCCAATAGGTGCGTTGCTCGGCCTGGAAGCCGAACGGGGTCAGCGTGCGGTTATACGCCCCCGACCGCGCGATGCCCGCGCGGAACAGGTCGGTATGGGCCAGCAGATTGGCGGTCATGAACGCGCCGTAACTATGCCCGCCGACCGCCATGCGCGTGCGGTCTGCGACGCCCAGCTTCACCACCGCATCGACCGCCGCCTGCGCATCCTCGCGCAGCTGTTTGACGTACGTGTCGTTGGCCTCCGCGCCGCCCTCGCCGATGATCGGCATCGCCGGATTGTCGAGGATCGCATAGCCCTGGGTCAGCAGGAACAGGTGGCTGATGCCGCGCGGCCGCACGAAGCGATTGCCCTGGTCGACCGTCTGCCCGGCGACCTTGGCATCGGTATATTCCGCCGGATAGGCCCAGAGCAGGGTCGGCAGCGGCCCGTCCCGCTTCGCGTCGTATCCGGCAGGCAGATAGAGCGTACCCGACAGCGGCACGCCGTCCGCGCGGCTATAGGTGATCGTACGCTGGGTGACGCCCGCAAAGACAGGGGCGGGGTCGGCAAAGGCGGTGATCGCCTTGGCGCTGCCGCCCATGACGCTGCGGATGACGTAATTGGGGGCGAGCGTGGCGCTCTCGCGTCGGGTCAGAATACGCTGGCCCTTGTCGTCGAGCATCGCGACGACCGGCTCGTAATAGGGTGCCTTGGCGGTCCACAGCCGGGTCGTCGCGCCGCCATCCAGCGTCATGGTGGCGAGGAAGGGGAAGGCCCCCGCCTTGGTCGCGCCCTCGCCGGTGACGAAGACGCCGTCATGCGCGGGCGTGAATCGCATCACCGGCTTGCCCGCCGCATTCTCCTCCAGGATCGGGCGGCCGGGATCGCCATATTGGTCCTGGTAATTGCGGGTCAGCAGCATCCGCGTCTGCCCCGGCCGCGACGGCGCCACCGCCAGTCGGTGTTCGGTGCGGCTGCGCCATTCGCGGTCGACGACCATGGCAAAACCGTCATCCCCCCACATCGTCGTCGCATAGCGTGCCGGGGTCTGCGCCAGTTCGACCGGCGCGGCATCGAAGGGCGCCGCCTGCATCATCACCTTGTCGTGAAAGGCAATTTTGGCACGCGGGTTGCCCCCGTCCAACGCCTCGGCCCAGACCAATGTCGCGGGCGCGTCCGACCGCCACTCCGCCTCGCGCGGGCCCTTCACGGTCGCGTCGAAATCGACCGGCAGGTCGTCGGCGAGCGGGCGGTCGACCAATGTCTTGACCGGCTGTCCGTCGATCGTCGCCACCGCGATCTCGGTCGGGAAGAAGCGCGCGGGCAGCAGATAGGAATAGGGGCGCTTCAATCGCTCGGTCAGCAGGTAACGGCCATCGGGCGAGACGCTGAAATCGCTGATGAGGCCCGGCGTGCCGATGGGCCGCGCGGTGCCGTCAAGGCCGATGCGGACCAGTTGGCCGGTGAAATAATGGTCGAACAGCGCCTCGTCATGCGCGTCGCCGAGCAGATCTTCGTAGGTGCGCGCGGCGGAGGTGCGACCGCTGCTTTCCTGCACGATCGGGCCGGTCGGCGTCGTCGCGGCGGCGGGTGGCGCACCACGACCGGCGGGCACAGTATAGGCGACCAGCGACCGGCTGTCGGGCATCCAGGCGAACGGCGTGCCGAACGTGCCGTTCAGTCCATGGGCGACCGCGCGCGCCCGGCCGTCGCGCTCGGCGATCCAGAGCGACAGGCCATCCGCATCCTGCACGTAAAAGGCGAGGCGGCTGCCGTCGGGCGACCAGTCGGGCGAGGCGAAGCGCGTACCGGCGGGCAGCGGCACCGCGATCGTCCGACCGCTGGCCATGTCCTTGAAGCTCAGCGCGTTCAGCCACTGGACACGCACCTCGGCCTGGCCGTTGGTCGCGGGATCGATGCGATACCCGCCCAGCCGCAGGATCGGCTTCGACAGATTGGCGATCGTCGGCAGATTCTCCCGCCCCAGGATCGCAAGCGTGCGATGGTCGGGACTGACGGCGACGGCCGGGGTGGGTGGGTTCTCCAGCGCCTTGGCAATAGCATCGGGCGCGCGGTGATAGGTGGCGCCGGGCGTCTGCGCCGTCGCAGTGGTGGCCAGCAGGAGAGCGATCAGGCAGACACCAGTGCGCATTCATAACCCCTTATAATGAAGGCCTGATTGTGTGCCACGGGCGGGAAGGACCTGCCAGCCCTTTCGGCGAGGATGGGCAGAAGGAAGCCTGGAAAAGAAAACGGGCCCCGTCGCTGACGACGGGACCCGATCCGAGGCGTTCTTACATCTTGACCCGTGCCCCGACGAACAGGAAGCGGCCCACGGCCGTCGTCGGCTGGATGGTCTGGCCGATGTCGGGCATCTGATCGAACAGGTTGCTCACACCGCCATAGAATTGGAAATGGTCGGTCGCATCGACGCTGGCGTAGATGTTGTGGACCCAGCGCGGCTTGATGAAATAATATTCCGCCGCGACGAAATCGGGATTGCTGCCCGAAGTTTCGCGGGTGTAGCGCAGCGTCTTGTCGAACCATTGCAGGCCATAGTTCAGCGTCAGCATGCCTTTGGTCCAGGACAGGTTCGAGGTCACCTGATACTTCGGAGCGACGGAAGCGATGGTGCCGCGATAGTTGGTCGCGGGCGCGCCCGGCACGCCGATGAACAGCAGTTTGTCGAGATAGTTGCCGTTCACCTGCAGATTGAACAGACCCAGATTGGCGGTCGGCAGGCGCCAGTTCAGGTTGAAGTCCAGGCCCGCGGTCTGGAACGAGGCGACATTCTGGGGCGCCACGTTGAAGCCGATGACATTGCCCGCCTGCACGACGCCGCTACCGGGGCCGTTCTGACGCGTGATGGCGCCGCAGAACTGGTTGTTGAGCGTCGGGGAGTCGACGCACAATTGGGCAAGCTGGATCGGCGAGACGGTGTTGATCGCGTTCTTCAGCCGGATATCATACCAGTCGGCCGACAGCGTCAGACCCGGCAGGAAGCGCGGCGAGAGAACCAGGCCCGCCGTCCAGGTGTTGGCCTCCTCCTGACGGAGCAGGGGATTGCCGCCCGCCGTACCGGAGATGTTGATCGAGCGATTGTCGTTATAGGTCGCCGGATCCGCGCCCAGATTTTGCAGCAGCGTGCGGCAGTTGGCGGCGCGATACTGCGTACCGTTGCCCGTGTTGGCCGGAATGCAGGGATCTTCGGTGAAGAACGAGAAGGTCTGCGACCGGCCGCCGAACAGTTCGCCGATATTGGGCGCGCGGATTGCGACCGAATAGGTCCCACGGAAGGTGATGTCGCGGATCGGGGCGTACATGCCATCGACCTTCCACGTCGTTGCGCGGCCGATCGTCGAATAATCCGAAACGCGGATGGCGGCGCCAACCTCCAGATTATGCGCGAAACGCATATTCTTGGCGATCGGGGCGTTCAATTCCGCAAAGACTTCCTTCACGTCGAACGATCCGCGCGTCGGGCTGAGCGCATTGGTGAAGGTCAGGCCCTGCTGTTCGAGGGGATCGGGCGTGAAGCGGCTGATCTCCTTGCGGTATTCGGCGCCGAAGGCATAGGCCAGCGGGCCGCCGGGAAGCTCGAAGAACTTTGCGAAATCGCCGCTGACCGAAGCGGATACGACGTGCTGCTCGACGCTCGACCGATCCGTGGTCGGCGCCAGGATGAAGGCGATACCCGACGGATCGGACAGACCTTCGCCCAGAATGTTGATCGGACGGCACTGACCCGGCTGGAACGTCGTGCGCGGCAGCACATTGCGCCCGCTCGAATAGGGCTGGTTCGGTGCCCAGTTGGGATCGAGATTGGCCCGGCAGGTGATCTGCCCGGTCGCCGGATCCCGTACGGCGTCCAGCGCGGCGAAGAACCGATCCGAGTAGATGTCGTTCGTGTACCGGCTGCGCACATCGGTACGCCCAAAGACATAGGACACTTCATAATGCGTCTTGTCTTCCAGGTCGCCGCGCAGGCCGATGACGGTGCGATAGGTATCGCGCTTGATGTTCTCACCGCGCTGACCGTTGCCGTTCATGCCGAGATCGAAATTGTCGCGGCTGACCAGGGCGCCGCCGATCGTCGGGTCGATCGCCGACCGGATATTGGCGGGCAGGTAGGGATTGTCGGCCTGGATCAGCAGGTTGTAGTCGAACGTCGGCTGGGCAAGCGAGAACGACCGGGTGGTCGCATATTTGGCTTCACCGAACAGGGTAATGGTATCGCTGACGTCGTAGTGACCGATGAAATCGGCGATATGCCGTTCGATCCGTGGCTGCAGGTCGTTCAGATAGCGTGACACGGGCGTGCTCGAGCCGCCCACGGCATAGCCGCCGGGATAGGCCACGCCATTGTTGTACACCGCGCCGGTTCCGGTGAAATCGGGCACGCCGTCGCCATCGACGTCGACCGCGCCCTCCGGCGAAGTGCCATAATAGCGGGCATCGGTGATCGGGATGCGAGCGGGCACGGTTCCATTGGGATTCCGGGTGAAGACCGGGAAGTTATACTGTCCAAATTGCGGACGCTGCTTGGCCTGCAGCCGGTCGTCCATGGAATATTGATAGGCGAGCGCGACATTGCCACGGCCGTCGGAGAAATTCCGCCCGCCGGTAACCGCGATCAGGCGCTGGCCAGAGTCCCCGCGATCCGAAATCCCGGCCTGGCCACGAACGGTCAGCCCGTCAAAATTCTGCCGCAGGCGGAAGTTGACGACGCCGGAAACGCCGTCCGCGCCGTAGATCGCCGATGCGCCGCCGGTCAGGATGTCGACGCCTTCGATCAGGTCGGTCGGAATGGTGTTGATGTCGACCGACTGTTCGCCCGGAATGCCCGCGACGTGACGACGTCCGTCGACCAGGGTCAGCGTACGCTGCGCCCCAGATTGCGCAGGTCGAGCGTGTTCAGGCCGGTCTCGCCGATCCCGGCGCGATCGCCCGAGTTGTTGGCCGACCCGCCCGAACCGACCAGCGCGGGGTAGGCGCGAAGGAAGTCGGTGACGTTGGTCGTGCCTTGCGCCTCGAAAGTCTTGGAATCGAGTGTTACGATCGGGCTGGGCGTGGAGAAATCCTGGCGGCGAATGCGCGAGCCGGTGACGACCACGTCGCTCGTCTGTCCGGCATTGCTGCTGTCCTGAACCGAGCCGGGCGTCGCGTCCTGGCCTGGCAGATTGCTGTCGGTCTGCGTCGACGCCGGGGCCGCTTCCTGCGCCTGAGCCGCGCCGGAAAGGCTGGAAACCGCAATGGCCATTGCGGCCACGCCATGGGCGAAGGACATCCGCATCACGTTAACTCCCTGAAGATCTTTGGATTCTGCGCGGACCAAAATGCTTTTGAAGCGGAGATGGCAACAGTGTCATCATCCGGACAGGAAGAAAGGTCATGTAGCGTGTCCTTTTGGTCACAATTTCTCCATGTGCCGGGCGGTGACGCATGGGGCAGACCCGGCCCTGAATCAGGTTGTTCGGCCCCCGCTCCGGTGGCTTGCCAAACGCCGTGCCCGGATCGAGTAACCACGCCAGCCATTCATCGCGCGGGAGGACGCGCCATGAGCCTGATCACCAATCACGCCATGGGCGAGCAGCATCTGGTCCATCGCACCGGCTGGCTGCGTGCCGCCGTGCTGGGGGCCAATGACGGCATCATCTCGGTTTCCAGCCCGATCGTCGGGGTGGCGGCGGCGCCGGGTGCGCCGGCGGGGGCGGTTTTGGTGGCGGGGATCGCGAAGCTGGTCGGCGGCGCGCTGTCGCCGCGCGCCTGGGTGCTGTATCTGACGCCTGCGACCGCGCTGGTGCTGCTGGCGGTACTTGGGGCGCTCGGTGCACGGGCGGGTGGAGCCCTGGTCGGGCGCGGAATGATGCGCGTCGTCCTGCTGGGCGCGCTGGCGATGGGCGTGACGGCGTTGATCGGAACGCTGACCGGCACCGTCGTATAGAGCATGATGACATGAGATGAACTCACCCCTCCCCTGAAGGGGAGGGGCTCGCCTTGGCTCAACGCAACGTCATCACGGTCTCGGTCGGATCGCCATTCACGTCATTCCTCCCCCTGCAAGGGGAGGTGGCAGGCCGAAGGCCTGACGGAGGGGTGTCCCGGTCGGAGAGGCTGGACCTTCCTCAGCAGCGGCAACACCCCTCCACCATTCTTCGGATGGTCCCCCTCCCCTTGCAGGGGAGGAATGTGTGGCATTCCGCCTGAATGGCAATTGGCCCTAATAGGGCGGGGCAACCCGCGCGCGCTGCTCGCGTGCGGCCTGGGTCCACCAGGCGAGGTCGTCGGCGAAGCGCGGGAAGCTGCGCGACAGGGCCGCGCCGTCATCGCCGGTCGGGCGTCCCTCGGCATCGAGCGTCCGGCCGATGCCGCCGACGGTCAGCGTGCTCGACACCACGACCATGCCCATTTCGCTAAGCGTCCCGTGCCAGGCGACGCTGGCATGCGCTCCCGCCAGCCGCCCGGCCGAGTAACTGGCGATGGCGGCGGGGCGCCAATACCATTCCTCCAGGAAATGGTCGGTCAGGTTCTTCAGCCCCGGCTGCTGGCCCCAATTATATTCGCCGGTCACGAAGACGAAAGCGTCGGCGGTGCGAATCTTGGCGGCCAGCGCCTCCATCGCCTCGGGCGCTTCCCCGGCGGGGTACTCCTTGTACATCCGGTCTAGCATGGGCAGCCCGACCGCCTTGGCATCGATCAGTTCGGGTTCGGCACCCCGGTCGCGAAAGGACCGCACCAGATAGTCGGCCAGCCGGATTCCCTGCCGATCGGATCGGTACGAGCCGTAGAAGATCAATATCCGGTCGGCCATCGCATCCACTCCTTCAGCTGGTCTCCGGTCAACGCGAAGCGCGCGGGGGCGATCCGAACCCGGTCGCGTCGCCGCTCGATCATGCGCCGCCGGTGGCGGGCATGCAGGGCGAGGGATCGGCGATCCAGTCATGCCCGTCGGTCGCGGGCACCGTCTCGCCCCGGCCGACACCGGGCTTCTTTCCCTTGGGCGCGTAGAAGATATAGGCCATGCTGTTGTCGAACGCCCCGATGCGGCCATTGTCGCGCTCGGCGGCGGCGGCATCGATCTCGGGCTGTTCGACGCGGGACCCCCGGACCATGCGGATGGTGCCGTCGCGCATTTCCCAGGCGCGGTGGTAATGGCGGCCGAACATCATCGTGTCGAAACTCGGCTTGGACGACCATTGCCCGGGCGCGGTCCCCGCGGGCAGGCGGACGGTCGTGGCGAAGCAGCTATATTCGGGCTTGGAATAAAAGGGCACGTCGCGCCGCTGGTCTGCGCTGCGCAGGCGGCGTTCGGGCGGGCTGAAGCCGCCGCCGGGCAGCGCGAAGGATCGGCCGCCATCGTCATCCTTGTCCCAGTCGACGGTGCCGGTGCCCGCGATCGTCAGGATGCTTGCCTGCGCCTTCTGGTCGTAGCGCCACTGGACGCTCTCGATCGTCTGCCAGAAATCGCCGGTCATCTGCTGGCGGAAGGCGTCGAGCATCTGTCCCGGCGTCACCGCCGAGAACTGCATCTGCTGCTGGAGCCCGGTCACGCCGCGTACGATCGTCGTGGTGGTGATCTTGGCGGGCTTGTCGAACCCGGCGCGCGCGTCGATGTCGTAGAGCGTCGTATCGTCGGGGGCGCTGGCAAGCTGCCGGTCCAGCCGCTCCAGCGTGTCACCCCTTGCCGTCAGCGGCAGCACCCATTGCACCGGAAAGACCGGCCGCGCGGCGGGCGGCACCACGGCGGGCATCGTCCCGTCCAGCCAATAGGTCGCGCCGTCGATATGCGCACGGACCAGCACATGGTCGAACAGCTGCGGCCCCGCCAGCCGCTGGTCGAACCCGTCATCGGCGCCGTTGGAATTGACGAGAACCGGCTCCGCCTCGATCCCCAATTCGTGCAGCAAGGCGAGGAGCAGCGCGGTCTTGCCCTTGCAGTCGCCATAGCGGCGCTGCCACGTCTCGTCGGCGGAGGCGGGGGTCAGGTTGCCGCCGTTCAGCCCGACATAGATGTAACGTATGTCCTGCTGGACCAGCTTCAGCGCGGCGGCGGCGCGGTCGAGCGGCTTGGCATGGGCGGCAGCGATCCGCGCCGCTTCCTGGCGCAGCGGGGAAGTCGGGGGCAGCATCGACGCCTTGGCATAAAGCGGGGCGAAGTGGCGGGATACCGAGGGCCAGTCGCCGAAATCGCTATATTCGGCGACCCGCTGCCACTGGTAACGCGGCGGCGCGTCCTTGGGCGGGGTGAGCGTCGCGGGATTGTCGAAGTCGAAAGCCACGCCATTGGGCTGGGGCTTGAGCGCAGGCACCATGTCCGGGCTGACCTTCAGCTGCGGCTTGTGCCCGGCATCCCAGTTTAGCCCCAGATGATAGCGCCCCGGCGCCGGGCTGGCGGCCAGCACCAGCAGCCCGGATGCCTTGCCGCCCATCGTCGGGTCCTTGGAAAAGCTGGTCCATTCGACGTCCAGCTCGTCGCCCACGCGCAGATCGGGCACCCGCAGGACGGCGGTCAGCGTGCCGTCGAGCATCGCCTCCTCTAGCTTGTCCTCGCGGCGAAGCACCTCGAACGAGGCGGCCTTCATCACGTCGATCGTCTGGCCGTCGCGCAGGACGTGGATGCCGTGCACGATCGGTGGCCCCGCCGCCGGGTCCCAGGCGATGGCGATGTTGCCGATCTGAAGCGCGTTGGATTGCAGGATCCTGACCTGATAGCCCATATATTGGGCCTGCCCCTGGTCGGTGATGTGCGCCACGACGTCCTGACGCCGCATGAAGACCGGCCCGCCGACATTGTCGGGCACCGCCAGCGGTGCCGAGCGCGTGACCCAGGCGGGCGTCGGCCCGGTTGTCGGGCCGCGCTCCGCCCCCGCGGCCTGGCCCGTCGGCTTTGCGGCCTGCGTGCGCCCCGTCTGCGCCTCGACACCCCCGGCGGCGAGCGCCGATATCAAGGCGAATGCCATCACTCCACGCACCGTCATGATCCTCCCCCCTTCCGCCCCGGAAGGCGGCCATAGTGGCAAAAAGGAGCGGCGGTGCAAAGCGGGCTGCGCTTGCCCCTGCGCGGGTGATGGTGCATCGCCTGCCGTCCACGGCCCAGGGAGTATCCATGCCCGTCACCGACATCGCCACCCGCGTCTATAATCACGGCTGGCGGCTCGACCCGGTCGTGCGCAGCCTGCTGGATACCGATTTCTACAAGCTGCTGATGTTGCAGATGATCGGGCGGCTTCATCCGGATGTGACGGCGACCTTCTCGCTCATCAACCGCAGCACCCATATCCGGCTGGCCGAGGTGATCGACGAGGCCGAGCTGCGCGAACAGCTCGACCATGCGCGCACGCTGAAGTTCGGCAAGAAGGAGCTGATCTGGCTGGCAGGCAACAGCTTCTACGGCAAGCAGCGGATGTTCAGCCCCGAGTTTCTCGACTGGCTCGCCCGCTTCCAGCTGCCCGATTACGAACTGCGCACCGTTGACGGGCAGTTCGAGCTGCATTTCGACGGCCCCTGGGCCGAGACGACGATGTGGGAAATCCCCGCGCTCGCCATCGTCAACGAACTGCGCTCGCGCGCCGCGCTGAAGGGCAAGGGGCGCTTCGAGCTCGACATCCTCTATGCCCGCGCCAAGGCCAAGCTGTGGAACAAGGTTGAGCGGTTGCGCGAACTGCCCGACCTCGTGATTTCGGACTTCGGCACGCGGCGGCGGCACGGTTTCCTGTGGCAGCGCTGGTGTGTCGAGGCGCTGAAGGAAGGGCTGGGGGACCGCTTCATCGGTTCCTCCAACGTGCTGCTGGCGATGGACAACGACCTGGAGGCGATCGGCACCAACGCGCATGAATTGCCGATGGTGATGGCGGCACTCGCCCCCGACGATGCGGGCGTGGCGGCCGCACCCTACCGCGTGCTGGAGGAGTGGCAGGCGCTCTATGACGGCAATCTGCGGATCGCGCTGCCCGATGCGTTCGGGACCACCGCCTTCCTGCGCAACGCGCCCGACTGGCTGGCCGACTGGACCGGCTTTCGCCCCGACTCCATGCCGCCGGTCGAGGGGGGCGAGCAGATCATCGCCTGGTGGCAGGCGCATGGCCGCGATCCGCGCGCCAAGCTGCTGATCTTTTCCGACGGGATGGATGTCGACAGCATCGAGGCGACCTATCGCCATTTTCACGGCCGGGTGCGGATGAGCTTCGGCTGGGGCACCAACCTGACCAACGACTTTCGCGACTGCGATCCGGCGGGCGCGGCGGGGCTGGAGCCGATCTCGCTGGTCGCCAAGGTCATCAGCGCGGACGGGCATCCGGCGGTCAAGCTCTCCGACAATCCGGCCAAGGCGACCGGCGATCCGGCAGAGATCGCGCGTTATCTGCGCATCTTCGGCCAGGACGGACGTCGGGCCAAGGCGGTGAGTGTGTGATCCCTGTTCCTCCCCTGCGAGGGCAGGGAAACAGAGGGGCATGACGTAACCCGCCTTTTCCGATAGCCTCGGTAGAAAGAACCCGAGGAGAGGTCATGCCGAAGATCGGTCTTGTGCTTGCCCTGTTATGTGCCGCGACGTCCGCCCATGCCGGGGCTGTCGACACCTATAGCTGGGGCAAGCCCGGCGCCTCGCGCGAGGCGTTCGACGGCGGCAGCCGGGCCTGCATGTTGCAGGCCGCCAGGCGCGACGTGGCCGGAGATGACGAAACCAAGCGCTATGTGCGCGGCGCGCAGGTGTTGGACCGCGAAGTCAACACGCCCCCGACCGTCCCGACCGACGATATCTTCACGCAAAGCGAAAGGCAGGTGCTGCTTCGCCGGATGTACAATCCCGACAAGCAGGTCGATGCCCTGCAGGCCACGCTGCAAGGCGAAGTGGATCAGTGCCTTCGACAGGCGGGCTATGTCCGCTTCGCCTTGACCCGCGATCAGGCGCGGATGCTCAAACGCTATCGCCCCGGCACCGAGCAGCGGCGAGCCTATCTCTACACGCTGGGCAGCGACGCCCGGATCGTCGAGGCGCAGAAAGTCGCCGACTGACCTTTGCGGTGTCCGTGCCTGGCTTGGCGGCCGTCGTTCGTGATAAGCGGTTGATCGAACAGGCAGATATGCCTGGCGAACACGGGAGAGGATCATGCACGACACCGATCGTCGGACCATCATCGCAGGGCTGGGGGCCGGGCTCGCGCTGGCGGCGGGGAGCGGAGCCTGCGCCGCACCGCGCGGGCGCAAGGCCGGTTACGCGATCGTCGGGCTGGGCCGCTATGCCGAGCTCATCATGTCGAAATTCGCCGAGTGCGACCAGTCGCGCCTCGCCGCACTGGTCAGCGGTACGCCCGAGAAGCTGGCCCGCTTCGGCGAGAAGTACGGCGTGCCCGAGAGTCACCGCTATTCCTACGCCGATTTCGACCGCATCCGCGACAATCCGGACGTCGATATCGTCTATGTGATCCTGCCCAATGCGATGCACGCCCAATATACCGTGCGCGCGGCCAAGGCGGGCAAGCATGTCATGTGCGAAAAGCCGATGGCGGTATCGGTCGCGGAATGCCGCACGATGATTGCGGCGTGCCGGGCGGCGGGGCGCAAGCTGATGATCGGATATCGATCCCGGTTCGAACCGCACAACCGGCTGGCGATCGACCTGGCGCGCAAAGGTTTTGTCGGGCCGACGCGGATCATCACCGCCGACCATGGCTTCAACGCACAGCCCAATCAGTGGCGGCTCGACCGCACGCTGTCGGGCGGCGGGTCGCTGATGGACATCGGCATCTACAGCCTGAACGCCACCCGCTATCTGACCGGCGAGGAGCCGGTCGAGGTCAGCGCGATCGAATCCACCGACCGCCGCGACCCGCGCTTCCGCACCGTCGAGGACCGGATCAGCTTCCTGCTGCGCTTTCCGTCGGGGATCGAGGCGACCTGCGTGTCGAGCTATAGCTCCAACCACAATATGTACCGCGTGTCGGGCACCGATGGCTGGATCGAACTGGAACCTGCCACCTCCTATGAGGGGCAGAAGATGTGGGTCCGCCGCAACGGCCGAACCGAGGCGCAGCAGGTCCCGGTAGGCAAGGGCCAGCACGCCGGACAGCTCGACCATTTCGCCGAATGCATCGCGAACGGCACTGATCCGCTGGTGCCCGGCGAGGAGGGGCTGGCCGATATGCGGGTGATCGAGGCGATCTATCGCTCCGCGCGCGAGGGGCGGCGGATCACCTTGGCCTGACGTCCCGTCTTACGTCGTCGAAGCCCTTCGCATTTCAGGGATTTCAGGCGCACGTCATCTTGGCCCGTGTGCGGCGCTGATATGCTCGCCCCCTGAAGCTGGCATGGGGATGGTGGCATGGTGAAGGGGGCAGGGGCCGGGCGGATCGCGATCGCGATGCTGCTGGCCGGGGCGGCGGCGAGCCCGGCGATGGCGGAGGGCTGCAAGGTCGGGCTGATCGCCGCGATTCCGGTCACGATGCAGGGCCTGCGCCCGGTGGTCGAGACGCAGATCAACGGCAAGCCTGCGCCGTTCGTCCTGGACAGCGGCGCCTTTTACAGCACGATCCCGCCCGCGCGGGCACGGGAGTTCGGCCTGCCGCAAGAGGCCCTGCCGTTCGGCTTCCACGTCAACGGCATCGGCGGCAGTTCGGACGCGAGCGCGACGACGGTTCGGCATTTCACCCTGGCGGGCGTCGACATCCCCCGCGTCCAGTTCATCGTCAGCGGCAGCGAGGTGGGGCAGACCGGCTTGCTCGGCCAGAATGTGCTGGAACTGGGCGATGTCGAATATGACCTGCCCGGCGGCATGGTCCGACTGTTCCGCCCGAGCAACTGCGGCAAGACGGCGATGGCCTATTGGACCGAGGGGAAGCCGTTCTTCGAGCTGCCGATCGAATCGATCGAGGCGGGGCATCACCATACGGTCGGGACGGTCGAGCTGGACGGCGCGAAGCTGAACGCGACCTTCGACACCGGGGCGGCGCGCACCGTCGTCTCGTTGCGCGCGGCGGCCCGGGCGGGCGTCCATCCGGGTGATCCGGGCGTGGAGTCGGCGGGGGCGGGCTATGGCGTGGGCAGCCATGCCGTGCGCGACTGGATCGCCCGGTTCAAGCTGTTGAAGATCGGCAATGAGGAACTGCACAATGTCCGCCTCCACATCGCCGATCTGGGACCGATCGACACCGATATGCTGCTGGGCGCGGACTTTTTCGTGTCGCACCGCGTCTATGTGTCCAATGCGCAGCGACGGCTGTATTTCACCTATACCGGCGGGCGGCTGTTCGATGCGGTCGCGCATATCGATCCGGGTGCGGCGGCGGTCGTCGCGCAGAATGGTGACATGACGACCACGCCGACCGATGCCGAGGGCTATGGCCGTCGCGGGGCGATGTTCGTGACCCAGCATGACCTGCCGCGCGCGATCGACGATTTCACCAAGGCAATGGCGCTGGCGCCGAAGGACCCGCGCTTTCCCCGCCAGCGCGCGCTCGCCTATCTGCAACAGCGTCGCCCGGTGCTGGCGATCGACGACCTGAACACCACGTTGAACCTCGATGCCAGCGATAGCCGGGCGCGGATGATCCGCGCCGAGCTGCGGTTGCGGGCGGGCAATCCGGCGGGGACGATCGCCGACCTCGACCTGCTGAACGGCCAGTTGGCGCGCGAGGACGATGCGCGGATGCAGATGGCGCAGCTGTATTCGGGGGCGGATGCCTTCGACGCGGCGATCACCCAATATGATCTGTGGATGGCCGCGCACCGCGAGGATTCGCATCGCAGCACCGCGCAGAACGGCCGATGCTGGTCGCGGATGCTGGCCAACAAGGATCTCGACAAGGCGCTGGGCGACTGCAACGCCGCCGTCCGCGCAATCCCCGGCAATGCGAGCTTCCTCGACAGCCGGGCCTTCATCCATCTCCGCCAGAAGGACGACCGGGCCGCGCTCGCCGATTTCGACGCGGCGCTGGCGATCGATCCGAAGCGGCCCTGGGCGCTATACGGGCGCTCGCTCGCCGAGACGCATCTGGGCATGACCACCGAGGCCGCCCGCGACCGGGCGCTGGCGGTGGGGCTGGACAAGCGCATGTCCGAGCGGATCAAGAAATACGCGATCGGCTGATGTCCGTTTCCTCCCCTGCAAGGGGAGGTGGCAGTCCGCAGGACTGACGGAGGGGTGTCACCATTGGCGGTGACACCCCTCCACCACCGCTTCGCGGCGGTCCCCCTCCCCTTGCAGGGGAGGAAGTTGAAATATCAAAACGCCTTTGACACGCCGACGAAGAAGCCGCGACGCGGGCCGTATTGCGGGGCGCCGACACCCACGCCGGTCCCGTCGCGGATTTCGTACTTGTGGTCGAGCGCGTTGATGACGTCGAACCGGATGTCCAGGTTCGGCCCGGCCAGATGCTGGCTCGCGGTCAGGTTGAACTGCGCATAGGGGGCCAGCTTGGCGCCGTTGGGAATCGAATTGACGTCGTCGTCGCGACGAAGCCCCGAGCCATAGATCATGCTGCCGCCCAGCTTCGTGCCGCCATGAAAGGCATAGGACACGCCCGCCGACCCGGTGAACGTCTGGTCGTGATCCAGATAGATGTAATGCCGCGCAATATAGTCGAGATCGTCCTGGCCGAAGCTGAACTGGCTGGACAGGATATCGCGCCCCTTGGCCTTGGCGGCGGCGAAATTGGCATAGGCGAGCAACGGGCCACGCTGGTAGCTCATATTCGCCTCGATCCCGCCGATGCGGCCCTGGCGGTAGTTGAACGGGGTGAGGATGATCGGCGCGCCGAACTGCCCTTCGTCGATCAGGTTCTTCGAGATGCGGTAATAGGCGTCGATGCCATAGGTGAAGTAGCGGCTGAGTTTGGCCTGGAAGCCGACATCGAAATAATCCTGCCGCTCGGCATAGGGCACGTCGTTGACGGTAACGGCGGGATAGGCGCTGGTCCCGACGAACTTGGCGATGCTGGTATTGCCGACCAGCTCGAAGGGCGGCGGCACGAAGTAGCGCGAATAGCCCGCGTGCAGCGTGTAGATGTCATCCGGCTGCCAGACCAGGTTGACGCGCGGCGACAGCTGCCCCTCCCGCCGATAGCCATTATACAGGTCATAGCGCGCGCCATAGTTGAGCGTCAGCTTGGGCAGCAGCTTCCATTCGTCCTGAAGATAGGCGCTGAAGCTGGTCGCGGTCTTCCCGCTGTTGTCGACAATCGCGAGCGGCTCGCCCGTCTGGGCACCGTTGGCGTCGACGGGGAAGACATTGGTCGTGGTCGCGCTGGTCGAACGGTCGCGCGTCACCAGCAGGCCGCCGCGCAGCGTGTGCGCATCGCCGACATGATAGACGGCATCGACCTGCCCGCCGATCGCGAAGTCCTGCTTATAGGCCTGCTGCGCCTGCCCGTTATAGAGCAGCTCGCCCAGGATATCGGGGCGATAGCGCAGCGACGAATAGCGCGCGAAGAGCGAGGCCTGCACCGTCAGCGGTTCGGCATCGTGGAGGAAGGCGAGCTGGCCGAAGCCAGTCTTTTCCAACTGCGTTTCGTTCAGCTTCTCGCTGGGGAAGGTGGTCTGGCCGCCGACACTCCACCCGGCGCTCGGCTGCTGGCCGACGGGGTTGGGGATCTGGAACCACTGGTTGGAATAGCCGCCGACGAAGGACACGCGGTTCTGGTCGTCCAGGATATGGTCGACATAGGCAAAGCCCTGATACTGGTCGGTATCGTCGTGCACGGGGTTGGAGCGGCCGTCGACGCTCTCGATGCCAAGGCCGCTGTGCCGGTAATCGCCCGACACGAAGTAGTTGGTGCTCCCCGAAGAGCCGCCATAGGTCAGGCTGGGCTGGATGGTGTTGTGGCTGCCGCCATAGATCGACGCGGTGCCGCCATTGTCGAACAGCCCGCTCTTGGTCGTGATGTCGATAACGCCCGCCGTGCGCAGGCCGTACTGGGCGGGCAGCGCGCCGGTCAGGATGTTGACCTTGTCGACCAGGCGCGGCGACAGGGTCTGGCCGAACACCGCCAGACCTTCGGGCAGGATGGTGCCGTTGATGCGGTACTGCAGGCCGTTATGGTCGTCGCGAACGTGGAACTGGCCGAAGCCGTCCTGCACGATGCCGGGCGCCTGGAGCAGGATCTGGTTGAACTGCTGGTTCTCACCGCCGGGCAACGCCTTGATCGTGTCGCTCGTGATTTCATAATTGGAGGCGCCCAGGCTTGGCTGGATATGCGCGCGGGCCGTGTCGAGTCGCTTGGCGGTCACGACGATGTCGGACGACGCGCCGCTGCTGCTATCGGCGGTCGATGGGTCGGCACTGGGCGTCGGCACCCCTCTGACCTGCGCCACGGCCGGAACGGCAAGAGCGGACGAGGCCACGCAGCACAAAAGGGCACAGACACGCATAAGCAGACTCCCATGATACATAGTCTCTTGATGCGCGTGGAATTGCCGCCCACCGGAGGAATGGCAAGCGGTCACGACCTTTGTGACTCATTTGTAAGCAGAGCCTCATCTGCCCTCCATCGGGGCGACGGGGCGGGAAGACGATGGCCAGTGGCCATCCGAGCGGCTAAGATACGGAAATGGCCGAACGCTTCGAAAGACACCGCCAGCCCTGGCGCCAGGACGAGATCCAAAAGCTCCACACGCTGGCCAAGAAGGGCATGGCGCTGAAGGCCATTGCCAAGGCGCTGACCCGCAGCGAGGAGTCGGTGAAGGCGCGCGCGAAGGAAGACGGGCTGTCGATCGCCAAGCTGCATTGAGGTTCGGGGTGGCGGGCGCGTGACATGCGCGCCCGGCCGGTGCGTCGATCGTCAGCGCAGGATGATATCGGCCCCGTGCTTGTGCGCGCGGATTTCCTCTTCGGTCAGGCCGTTGATCTCGTGCGGGAAGATCAGCCAGTCATTCGTCTCATGGACGAAGAAGTCGGGCTTGAGGTCGGTCACGTTGCGCGACGGCTTGTAATAGATGGTGGCGACCTTCACCTCGTCCGGGATGTTGTTCCGGCACCGCTGCTTCAGTTCCTTCAGCAGGGCACGGATCGAACGCCCGGAATCGAAGACATCGTCGATCAGCAGCAGGCGATCCTCGGGGTTGAGCACGTCGACCAGATGGCCCAGGCCATAGATGCGCACCTGCGGCTCCTGCTGGTCGATGCCGGTATAGGAGGCGGTGCGGATCGCGATATGATCGCTCTGCACCCCGCGATATTCGAGCAGTTCCTGCACCGCGATGCCGACCGGCGCACCGCCGCGCCAGATGCCGACGATGTGGGTCGGGCGAAACCCGGAGTCGAACACCAGATTGGCCAGGCGGAAGGAATCCTCCAGCAGGCGGTCGGCGGACAGGTAGATCTTGGTGGTCACGGGGGAATGGTCCATCATCGTTGCGGCGCGCGGCGCGAAGCCGGAAGCGTTTGGATAGACGCGCTATCTGGCGTCGTCGGGCCGCCAGGGCAACCGCGTCATGCGATGATCCGCCCGATCCGCACCAGCACGCCCGTCGGATCGCTGACCGCGAACTCATAGGTGCCCCAGGGCTTGGCGTGCGGCGCGCCCCGTTCGATGATGCGGTCGCGTACCCGATCGGCCACTGCGTCGACATCCTCGACATAGAGGTAGAGGCCGAACGGATTGTCCTCCACCTGCTTGGGCCAGCCGGGCATGTGGTTGAGGTGGAGATGCCAGCCGCGCCCGTCCTCCAGGATGCGATAGCCGCCGAAATCGGTCGCAACCTCGAAGCCGAGCAGGCGGTAGAAGGCGGTGCTGGCGTCCAAATCGTCGGCGGGGACGATGGCGACGCAATGACGGCTCATGATTGTCCCTCCATGGTGGCAGGCAGGATGCCTTGTCCGGACCAGGCGTGGCGAGCCCCAATTCTCCCCTGCGGTGAAAAAGTTCCGACGTCGTTTCATGAAGTTGACGTCATGTTCGCATCAATGTTCTTGTGGGGTAGGAACGCGTTTGTCCTTTTGTTGCAAAGGGATGGCCGGAAGGTCGGCGAGCGGCCAAACATAAATCATACGATGCGCGGATATTTCAAACCATTGCTGGGTTGGCCCCCCGCATCTCGCGGAGACCCTATCATGGCCACGGCGGCATTGCCCGAATCCCGATCTTCCCGCGCGTCCGATGGCGACCGCCGCCGCGCGACACGTTGGTTACAGGCACTCAACTTCTTCATGGCCGACATGCAGGCGGGCATCGGCCCGTTCCTGGGCGTGTTCCTGCAACAACGCGGGTGGCAGACCGGGCCGATCGGCTCGGTCATGACGCTGGGCGGCGTGGCGGGCATGGTGATGACGGTGCCGGCGGGCGCGTTCATCGACCATACCGACAAGAAGCGCTGGGTCGTCGTCATCACCGGCATCTGCACGGTGCTGGCGTCCTTCCTGATCCTCTGGTCGCAATCCGGGATCGTCGTCGGCGTCAGCCAGGTGGCGACGGCCATTGCGGGCGCGGCGATCGGCCCGGCGGTAACCGGCATGACGCTGGGCGTCGTCCGGCAAAAGGGCTTCAACGCGCAGAACGGCCGCAACCAGGCGTGGAACCATGCGGGCAATATGGTCGGCGCGGGGCTTTCCGGCTTTCTCGGCTGGAAGTTCGGCATGGCCGCCATCTTCTTCCTCGCCGCCGCCTTCGGCGTGCTGGCGATCATCTCGGTCCTGTCGATCCCCGAACGCGCGATCGACCACCGCGCCGCGCGCGGGCTGGAGGATGAAGACGGCGACGATCAGGAGGGCGGTCAGGCCGAGGGGTTCAAGGCGTTGTTTTCGAACAAGCCGATGCTGATCCTGGCGGGCGCGCTGGCCTGTTTCCATCTGGGCAACGGCGCGATGCTGCCGCTCTACGGCATGGCGGTGGTGGGTGCCGGCAAGGGCGATGCGGCGATGTTCACCGCGACCACCGTCATGGTGGCGCAGGCGGTGATGATTATCGCCAGTCTTGTGGCGATGAAGGTCGCCGCTGGGCGCGGCTACTGGCTGGTGCTGCTGATCTCCTTTGCCGCGCTGCCTTTGCGCGGCTTCCTGGCGGGAAGCTTCATCGAGCATTGGGGCGTGTGGCCGGTCCAGGCGCTCGACGGCATTGGTGCGGGGTTGCAGAGCGTCGCGGTCCCCGGCCTCGTCGCGTGCCTGCTGAATGGCACGGGCCGGGTGAATGTCGGGCAGGGTGCGGTGATGACGATCCAGGGCGTCGGCGCGTCGCTGTCGCCTGCCATCGGCGGCTGGCTGGCGCAGGAACTGGGCTATCACATCGCCTTCTACATTCTCGGCGGCTTCGCGGTGGCGAGCCTGGGGCTGTGGATCGGCTTTGCGGGGACGTTGCGCCCCGCGTGTTCCGGTGGCGCCAAGCCCGAGGAGGCGCAGGCATGAGCGGCATCGCCTGGGTCCATATCGGCGACCTGCATCTCGACGAGGCCGATGACTGGCAGGGCCTCGACCGGCTGGCGACCATCGTCGCACAGGTGAACCGCCACATGGGCGAGGCGGACTTCGTCTTCGTGCCCGGCGACAACGCCAATCACGGCACGCCCGAGCAATATGCCCGGATGACGGACGCCCTCGTGCCGCTGTCGCTGCCCTGGCGGATCATTCCCGGCGACCATGATTTCGAGCCGGGCGACCTCGCCAGGTACGAGGCTGCCATCCCGAAGGGCAACCGGCGCGAGACGGAGGTGATCGCCGGGCATCGCTGCCTGTTCCTCGACATCGTGTCGGCGGGGGCGGGCGGGCCCGACTTCCGGCTGACCATGCATCATCGCAACCGGCTGGCCGAGGAATTGACGCGGGCCAAGGCGGAGGGACAGGTGCCTCTGGTCTTCATGCACGCCTATCCCGGCGATCTGGCGGCGGACGGCGACACGATCGCGCGCCAGTTCATCGACGGCGAGGTCGCGTTCGTCGACACCGGCCATACCCATTATAACGAGCTGCTGAACGATGGCCGCGTACTTTACGGCGCAACCCGCTCCACCGCGCAGATCGAAGAGGATGGCGGCGCGCCGGGCTTCACCATCGTCTGCGTGCAGGACCGGGTGGTCAGCTGGCGCTTCCGGCGGCTGGATGCCGCTTGGCCGCATGTCCAGGTCGTATCGCCGGGCGATGTCCGGCTCATCACCCGCCCGACCGATCCGCATCAGGTGCCCCGGCCCGGCGCGGTCGAGGTCGTGGCGCGGCTGTTCGGCGCGGAAGGACAGCCCGTGGCGCGGGTGGGCGGCACCGACACGCCGATGGCGCTTGGCGACGACGGGCTGTGGCGCGCGACCGTGCAGCTCGACGCCGGGCTGACCGCGATCGAGGTTCGCTGCGGCGAGGGCCATGACCGGATCGATTGCCTGGTCCGCGACGGGCATTCGATCCCGAAGCGTCGCCTGCCCGTCGCCCCCGGCGAGGATTGCCACGCGATCGGCGCCTGGCCTATCGCCGGGATCGACGGGGCCCGGCTCGGGCCGAACAAGAATGGGTGCGGATGGTGAGCCTGGCCTATGGAGCCACCTGGGCGATTGCGGGGCTGTCGACGGCGGGCGTGATCGCGCGGCCGATGCGCTGGCCCGAATGGATCTGGGCAGTGGCGGGCGCGGTGTTGCTGATCGTGCTCGGTTTGATGCCGCTCGGTGAGGCGGGGCAGGCGGTCGCCAAGGGCACCGATGTCTATCTCTTCCTGATCGGCATGATGCTGCTCAGCGAAACCGCGCGCGAACATGGCGCATTCGACTGGATCGCCGCGACCGCCGTCAACATGGCGGGGCGGTCGCGGGCGAAGCTGTTCGCGCTCGTCTATGCGACGGGCGTGGTCGTCACGACCTTCATGTCCAACGACGCGACCGCCGTAGTGCTGACGCCCGCCGTGTTCGTCGCGGCGAAGAAGGCCAAGGCCGATCCGTTGCCTTTGCTGTTCGCCTGTGCGCTGATCGCCAATGCGGCCAGCTTCGTGCTGCCTATCTCCAATCCGGCAAACCTCGTCCTCTATGGCGGACACATGCCGCCGTTGGGCGCATGGATGGCGGCGTTCGCGCTGCCCTCGCTGGCGTCGATCCTCGTCACCTTCGCCGCACTGCGCTTCACCCAGCGGGCAAGGATCGCGGGGGACTGCGAAAGCGATGTGACGCGCGACCCGCTGTCGACCGGCGGCAAGCTGGCCATGGCGGGAATCGGGCTGACCGCGCTGCTGCTGCTCGTCGTATCGGCGCTGGATGTCGAGCTTGGCCTGCCCACCGCATTGGCAGGGATCGCGACGGCAGTGATCGTGTCGCTGCTGGCGGGACGCTCCCCGCTGACGCTGGCCAAGTCGGTCAGCTGGGGCGTGCTGCCGCTGGTCGCCGGGCTGTTCGTGCTGGTCGAGGCGCTCGACCGGACGGGCGTGATCGCCTGGGTCGCGCAGGGGCTTCGCGACATGCTGACCGATCCGACGCGGGCGGCGGCGGTGTCGGGCACGGTGCTGGCGTTCGTCAGCAACGCGATGAACAACCTGCCCGCCGGCCTCGTCGCCAGCAGCGCCATCGCCCAGGCGCATCCGCCGCAGATCGTCACCGATGCGCTGCTGATCGGCGTCGACCTGGGCCCGAACCTGTCGGTGACGGGCTCGCTCGCGACGATATTGTGGCTTCAGGCGATCCGGCGCGAGGGCGAGGATGTGAGCTTCCTCGCCTTTCTGAAAGTCGGCGCGGTGGCGATGCCGCTGGCCTTGCTGGCGGCCTTGGGGATTCGGTTGCTGATCGGGTGAGCCCCAAACTCCGTTCGCACTGAGCGAAGTCGAAGTGCGAACGGAGTTTGGGGATTACAGCGCCCCCAGGTCGATCGCCCCGTTCTTGTCCAGCCACTGCCCCGCCTCGGGCATCGGGTATTTCAGCCCGGTGGCGCAGTTGAACAGCACCACCCGCTCATCCTCGTCGACCAGATTGTCGCGCACCGCCTGATTATAGGCCGCCAACGTCGCCCCGCCCTCGGGGCAGAGCAGCAGGCCATCCTTCTTCGCGCAATCCTCGACGGCCTTGAGGATCGCCGGGTCGCCCACCGCCAGTGCGGCACCGCCGGACTCGCGCACTGCGCGCAGGATCAGAAAGTCGCCGACGGCTTTGGGCACGCGGATGCCTGCTGCCACTGTAGCGGCATCTTCCCAACGCTCAGCATGTTCCTCGCCCGCCTCATAGGCGCGGACGATGGGCGCACAGCCGCTTGCCTGTACCGCATACATGCGCGGGCGCTTGGAGCCGATCCAGCCCAGCCGCTCCATCTCGTCGAACGCCTTCCACATGCCGATCAGGCCGGTGCCGCCGCCGGTCGGATAGAAGATCGCATCGGGCAGTTCCCAGCCCAACTGAGCGGCCAGTTCCAGGCCCATCGTCTTCTTGCCCTCGATCCGATAGGGCTCCTTCAGCGTCGAGAAGTCGAACCAGCGTCCCTCCGCCGCGCCGCGCCCGACGATCGCGCCGCACTCGTCGATCTGGCCGTTGACCCGCCAGACGCGCGCGCCTTGCGCGGCGATCTCGCGGACATTCACTTCGGGCGTTTCCTCGGGGCAGAGGATCACCGTCTCGATCCCGCAGCGCGCCGCATAGGCGGCCAGCGCGGCGCCCGCATTGCCGTTGGTCGGCATCGCGATCCGGTTCACGCCCAGCTCGCGCGCCATGGCGACGGCCATGACCAGCCCGCGCGCCTTGAACGATCCGGTCGGCAGCCGCCCCTCATCCTTGACCAGCACCTGGCCGCCGCCCGAGCGCGGGATCGGGATCAATGGCGTCTCGATCTCGCCCAGCGACACGATGCTCTCCGTCCGGCGCACCGGCAAAAGTTCGCGCCAGCGCCATAGGTCCGTTTCGCGCGCGGCGATGGTGTCGCGTGACACCGCCCGGCCCAGCGCCTCCAGATCGTAGCGCACCAGCAGCGGGCGGCCTGCGCGCGACAGGCCGTGAAGCTGGTCGGCTTCATAGCGCTCGCCGGTCAGCGAGCATTCCAGATGGGTGACGAAGGTCGGGCGGTCTTCGGTGAGGTTGCGATTCATCGGGACAGCCTATCGGCCGAAACCGCCCGACACCATAGGTTTAGCCCGGGCTCGCCGCCGATCCCGCCAGCAGGCCGCCGTCGATGGTGAACTCCGATCCGGTGATATAGGTCGCCTCGTCCGAGGCCAGCATGACCGCGATCGCCGCGACCTCGTCGGGCTCGCCGAAGCGTTTGAGCGGCGTGTCGGCGACCAGCGCCGCCATCTTTGCCGCGCGGTCGGGGCCGTCGCCCAGCATCGGCTCCCAGATCGGGGTCAGGATCGCGGCGGGGTGGATGGAGTTGCAGCGGATCGTCCACCCGCTTTGCGCGCAATACAGCGCGACCGTCTTGCTGTGGTTGCGGATCGCCGCCTTGGACGAGGCATAGGCCGCCGCGCCCGGTATCCCGACCAGCCCCGAGCGCGACGAGATGTTGATGATCGAACCCGTGCCCTTGGCCTTCATCGCGCCGATGGCATAGCGACAGCCCAGGAAGGTGCCGTCGAGGTTGACCCGGTGCACTGCGCGCCAGTCCTCCAGCGTGGCATGTTCGGGGTCGTGCGGCACGAAGCCGTCCTCGAACCCGGTGATCCCGGCATTGTTGACGACGACATCGGCGGCGGGGACAATATCGGCGAGGCGCGCCCAGTCGGCTTCATCCGAAACGTCGAGCGGCTCGAAGCGACAGCGGATGCTCTCCGCCGCCGCGATGCCGGTGTCGGCATCGCGATCGGTCAGGATGACGGTCGCGCCTTCGTCCTGAAAGTGTCGGGCGATGGCATGGCCGATCCCGCGCGCGGCGCCGGTGACGACGCACGTCTTGTTCTGCAAGCGTGGCATGAAAACTCTCGAAATGATGGGGCAGGGGGGCGGAGCGGGCCGCCATGTTTACCTGTGCCGCGTCAGCGGTGCCGCTGGACCATGTCGAGAACTCCTCGTGTTGGGCCGGTTTTATCACGGAGCGGTGTCCGCTTCATCTCTTTTGTTCGCGCGAAGGCGCGGAGACGCGGAGGTGTCTGGATCGGCCGCGCTGTCGCAGACCCTCTCAATCGGAAGACGAAGCCGGTTCGTTGGGAATGGAGGCAGCCTGCGGCTGGGCGAGACATCTCCGCGTCTCCGCGCCTCCGCGCGAAAAATTACCGCTCGACCATCCCCGCCATCTGCCGATCATGCACCCGCGACAGCGTCCCCACCGCCACGACCGCTCCGATAAGGCACATCAGCATGTCCCATTGCGTATCCCACGGATCGCCCTGCGTCCCCAGAAATTCGTCCGCGCCCTGGCCCAGCGCCATCGCCGCGCCGAACTCGATCAGTTCATACGCCGCGCTCACCGCCAGACAGCATGCGACGACCAGGAATGTCAGCAGCCCGCCACGCCGCAACCCGCCCCATCGGATCAGCCACTCGCGAAACACGATGGCGGGCACGAACCCCTGCACGAAATGGCCCAGCCGGTCATAGGGATTGCGTGCCAGATGCAGCCAGTCCTGCACCCAATAGCCGGCGGGCACCCGCGCATAGCTATACGCCCCGCCGAGCATCAGGATCAGGCCGTGCACCCCGATCAGGACCAGCGCGAGCCCGGTCAGCGGAAACCGCCGCCGCAGGTCCCACAACAGAGGCAGCGCGATCAGCACCGGCGCGACTTCCATCCACCAGGTCGCCCGATCGAACGGACGCAACCCCGAGGCGACCAGCCCCGCCACCCAGACCGCGCTCAGCAGCGCCAGTCGCATCCCGCTCCCCGTCATGGCCCGAGGATAGCGACGGGGATCATGGGCGCAACCCGATTGCCCCGACCGGACGGGAATGCGAAGGGCAGGTCCATGATTATACGCAGCGACGAAACCCAGGATGTCGAGGTGCCGGGCAACGGCATGATGCGGATGCACCTGTTCCGCCCGGCCATCGAGGGGCGCTTCCCCGGCATCCTGCTGTTTTCCGAAATCTATCAGGTGACGGCGCCGATCCGGCGATTGGCGGCGATGCTCGCCGGGCAGGGCTATGTCGTGGCGGTCCCGGAGGTCTATCACGAATATGAACCCGCCGGGACCGTGCTCGCCTATGACAAGCCGGGCACCGATCGCGGCAACGCATTGAAATTTGCCAAGCCGGTGGCGGCTTATGACGCCGATGCCAAGGTCGCGCTGAGCGCGCTGGCGGCGCATCCGGCGTGCAACGGGCGACTCGGCACGTTCGGCGTCTGCCTGGGCGGGCATCTGGCGTACCGCGCCGCGCTCGACCCGCGCGTGTCGGCGGCGGCATGCTTCTACGCGACCGACATCCACTCGGGCACGTTGGGCGAGGGACGCCGCGACGACAGCCTGGCGCGGATGGACGAACTGAAGGCCGAGACGATGTTCGTCTGGGGACGGCAGGACCCGCATGTGCCCTTTGCCGGGCGTGAAGCGATTCGGGCACGGCTGGAGGAGGTCGGCGCGGCCTATGAATGGCATGAAGTCGCCGGGCAGCACGCCTTTCTGCGCGACGAAGGACCGCGCTATGACCCGGCGCTGTTCCTTCAGGCGATGAGCTGGACGCTGGCGCTCTACGCCCGCGCGCTGCGCTAGAGCATGATGACATGAGATTAATTCACCCCTCCCCTTCAGGGGAGGGGCCGGGGGTGGGGCGCCGCCGCAAGCGTGCAGCCCCTGGCGAGGCCCCACCCCAACCCCTCCCCTGAAGGGGAGGGGGCTCTCCTTGGTTCAACGCAACGTCATCACGGTCCAGATCGTCCATGTTTGCGGAAGTTTAACCGAATCTGACCAATATGGGCGGGAAGGATATCCGCCCGCCCATGTTCGCCCCTCCCTGTTTTCGCCGTCTCTGCGGCTCCCGGCCTATGATCCTGACCGATCGGCGGGGGGCGGTGCTCGTAGAGTTCGCGCTAGTCGCGGCCCCCTTCATCGCGCTGCTGCTGGCGATCCTCCAGTCGAGCCTCGCTTATCTGGCGCAGGAGGCATTGGAGAGCGCGGTCGAGGTCGCGGCGCGCGGCATCGTCACCGGCCAGACCCAGGCAGCCGATCTGGCGGGCGGCGGCCTGGGCATGACGAAGGGCCAACTGGCCGAGCGGTTCCGCAGCAAGGGATGCCAGTCGCTTCCCAGTTTCCTATCCTGCTCGCGCCTGTTCGTCGACGTGAAGAGCGTGGCGGCGGGCGGCAGCCTTCCGACGACCGGCGCCTCGCCGCTGACCTTCGATGCCGGGACGGGCAAGTTCACCGATCTGTCCTATGACGTGGGGTCGCAAGGGTCGCTCGTCACCGTGCGCTTCATCTATCTGTGGCCGTTGCCGATCGCACCCGCCGCGGACCTCTCGCCGCTGAGCAGCAAGCCCACCGTGCTGGTCGCCACGTCGGTGTCCAAGACCGAGGCCTATCTGTGACGCGGCCGCTTTTCCGGGCGTTGCGCGATGATGCGCGCGGCGTCGCGCTGGTCGAATTCGCGCTCATCCTGCCGGTGATGCTGATCCTGTATCTGGGCGGCGTGCAGTTGCAGGATGCAATGGCCTGCAAGCGCAAGGTGACGATCACCGCGCGGGCCGCCGTCGATCTGATCTCGCAGAACACCACCGGCCAGATGACCGGGGCCGAGGTCCAGTCCAACCTGATCGCCGCGTCGCAGGTGATGCAGCCTTACACGACCGGGGACGCACAGATCCGCGTGAGCGAGGTTTTCACCGATGCGAGCGGCAACACCACCGTCGTGTGGAGCCGGGGGCAGAAGGTCGCCGGTTATCCCAAAGGACAGCCGATCGCCATTCCGCCTGCGATGAAGACCCCGAAGTCCACCTTCCTGTTGGCGGAGGTCAGCTATCCCTACAGCCCGCCGACCAGTTTCGGTCAATTCGGCCCGATGACGCTCAGCGACATGTTGTGGATGGTCCCGCGCAACACCGACCAGATCGCCTGCCCGGATTGCTGATGCCCATGATCTCTTCTCTCTACCGCCCCGTGCTCGGAGTGCTGCGTCATCGTCGTGGTGCGGTGATGATGATGTTCGCCATGGCGCTGCCCGTCCTGATCTTCGCGATCGGCATGGGCATCGATTATGCCCGCGCGATGAAGGCGCAGACCAGGATGAACGCGGTGGCCGACTCCGCCGCGCTGTCGGCGGTCAGCAAGGTCGGGATGGGCATGAAGGACGCCGATGCGGTCGCCTATGCGCGAAAGATCTTCGACGCGCAGGCGCAAGTGTTAACCCAGGCGGGTGACATCGTCATGGGGGACGTGACGATCAACGCGCCGACCGACGGCAACGGCCGCCGCAATGCGACGGTCGTCTACAAGGCCGTGTCGAACAACGTCTTCGCCAATATCCTGGGCCTGAACACGCTGGCCATTGCCGGGCAGTCGCAAACGACGAACGCGGTCGCGCCCGATATCGATTTTTACATGCTCCTCGATGTATCCAGTTCCATGGCGCTGCCGACCACTACGGCGGGGCTGGCAAAGGTGGCGGCCAGCAATTCGAGCAAATGCCAATTCGCCTGCCATGCGTCCAATAGTTACATTACAGGTAGAGATGCGACAGGAAAAATAACCGATTTGTACGGCGTGGCCAAATCTTATGATCTGCCTTTGAGAATTGATGAAGAGGGTAAGGCGGTTTCCAAATTGACGGAAAGCGCGATCGCCACATCGAGCAAGGTTGGTGCGACATATCGGATCGCTATTGCCACGTTTCGGGGCAAAGGGGCTTTTTCTATCCTTCAGGACCTTTCGTACGATATGGCGGCGACGGCTCTGACGACGAAAAATCTGAAACCTTTCCAATATTATAAAGATGGTCAGCCGAACGCCGTGGCAAATCCGAATGATCCCGGATCCGGGGATAAGGATACGGGAACCAGTGATGCCATGGACCAGATCAATGCAAAGTTGATCAGGACGCCTGGATCGGGAATTAATAAGTCAGCGGCGCAAGGCGTCATGTTTATCGTAACAGATGGAATGCGTGACGAGTATCGCCCTGGTGGATTGCCCGAGGTGCAAATCGAAGTTGCCAAATGTAATATGATAAAGGCGCGTGGATTGCGGATTGCAGTACTATATACTGAATATCTACCTCAATCACTCGACAACGACGGGTGGTCGCAAAGAAATATCAAGCCCAATCTTTACAAGGTCGAACCCGCTCTTCAGGCCTGTGCATCGCCCGGCCTCTATACCAAGGTGTCGACCGACCAGGACATATCGGCAGCGATGGCCGCGCTTTTCCGGAACGCCGTGGCGACCGCGCGCATCACGCAGTAACACGTAGGGCGGGGATCATCCCGCCTCACCCACGTCACCCCGCCAGCGCCTCGACCTGTTCGGCCAGTTCGAGCCAGCGCATTTCGGCCTCGTCCTTTTCCTCGCGTGCCTTTTCGATCGCCTTCATCAGCCGGTCGAATTGCGCGGGGTCCTTCGCATAGAGATCGGGGTCGGCAAGCTTGGCCTCGTCGCGCGCGATCCCGGCTTCCAGCTCCTCGATCCGCTTGGGCAGCAGCTCGTAATCGCGCTGGTCCTTGTAGCTCAGCTTGGTCTTCGCCTGCACGGGCGCGGCGGGGGAGGGGGCGGCCTTGGGCGCGGCCTTCTTCGCATCCGGCGCCGCCTTGCGCTTGGCGACCCAGTCGGCATAGCCGCCCGCCACCACGTCCACCGTGCCCGACCCGTCGAGGCCCAGCGTCACCGTGACGGTGCGGTCCAGGAAGTCGCGGTCGTGGCTGACGATCAGGACGGTGCCCTCGTAATCGCCGATCACCTCCTGCAACAGGTCGAGCGTCTCCAGGTCGAGATCGTTGGTCGGCTCGTCGAGGACCAGCAGGTTGGATTCGCGCGCGAACTCGCGGGCGAGCAGCAGGCGCGAGCGCTCGCCGCCCGACAGCGTGCCGATCTTCGCCTCGGCCAACGAAGGGTCGAACAGGAACTCCTTCAGATAGCCATGGATATGCTTGCGGGTGCCCCGCACGTCGATCCAGTCGCCGCCGTCGGCCAGCACCTCGCGCACGCGCTTTTCGGGGGCCATCAGCTTGCGCTGCTGGTCGATGATGACGCCGTCGAGCGTCTTGGCCTGGAAGACGCTGCCCTCGTCGGGCTGGATCTCGCCGGTCAGCAGGCGCAGCAGGGTGGTTTTCCCCGCGCCGTTCGAGCCGACGATGCCGATCCGGTCGCCGCGCGTGACCTTCAGGCTCAGGTCCTTGATGATCGTGCGGTCGCCGTAGCGCTTGGTGACATGCTCGGCCTTGATGACCTCCTTGGTCTTCACATCGTCCGAGGCGATGCCGAGCTTGGCGGCGCCCTGCGGCCCGATCATCGCGGCGCGGGTCGCGCGCATCTGGACCAGCTTTTCCAGACGGCCCTGGTTGCGCTTGCGCCGCGCGGTAACGCCGCGATGGAGCCAATGCTCCTCGATCTTGAGCTTCGCGTCGAGCTTCTCGGCGGCGCGCTGTTCCTCGGCATAGACCTGTTCGGTCCACGCATCGAAGCCGCCGAAGCTCACCTCGTTGCGGCGCATCTGGCCGCGATCGAGCCATAGCGTCGACTTGGTCAACCGGGTCAGGAAGGTGCGGTCATGGCTGATGACGATGAATGCGCCGGTAAAGCGCTTCAGCCAGTCCTCCAGCCATTCAATGGCGGCGAGGTCGAGATGGTTGGTCGGCTCGTCGAGCAGCAGCACGTCCGGGTTCATCGCCAGTGCGCGCACGATCGCGGCACGGCGCCGCTCGCCGCCGCTGGCGGTCGATGCCTCGCGGGTCAGGTCGATGCCCAGCTGTCCGGCGATAGCATCCGCCTCATAGGCTTCCGGCGCATCCTCGCCCGACAGGACGTAATCGCTCAAGCTCGAACAGCCGGTCAGGTCGGGATCCTGTTCCAGATAGACGACATGGGTGCCCGGCACGATCACCCGGCGTCCCTCGTCCGAATCGATGATCCCGGCCATCAGCTTGAGGAGGGTCGACTTGCCCGCGCCGTTGCGCCCGATCAGCGCCAGCCGGTCGCGAGGACCGACATGGATGTCGAGATGCCGGAAGAGCCAGCCCGAGCCTTGAACAAGGCCCAGGTCTTCGTAGGAAAGAACGGGTGCTGCCATGATGGATCGGCAGTTAGGGGCGGATGCGGAACCCGGCAAGCGGTCCATGCGCTGTCAGGCACCTGCACGATCCATTCAGAGGCTGTTCAACGGTTGACCGCTATGCCAGTTTCATGTCGATGACCGTCCTCCTGGCTCTGCTTGCCGCACCGATGGGTTCGCCGCCGCTGATTGAAGCGTCACTCGATCAACGTCGCGGCGACCAGATGCGCGCCTATCAGCAGCGCAAGGAAGGCAATCTGTCGCTCCGCGAGATCGAGGCGCGGGTGGTGCCGACGATGCGCGACGCGCAGTATATCGGCTTCGACTATGATGCGTCGGCGGCGGTTTACACGCTCAAGTTCCTGCGCAATGGCACGGTCATCTGGGTGGAGGTGGACGCCCGCACCGGCAAGGTCATCGGCCGTACCGACGGCTGATGACCGGCCGGTCGGACAGCCCCATGAATATACAGGGAGTTTTGCGATGCGCGTTCTGATCGTCGAGGACGAGCCCAATCTCGGCCAGCAGTTGAAGTCCACGCTGGAAGGCGCAGGCTATGCCATCGACCTCGCCACCGATGGCGAAGAGGGGCATTTCCTGGGCTCGACCGAAAGCTATGACGCGATCGTGCTCGACTTAGGGTTGCCCGAGATCGACGGGCTGACCGTCCTCGACCGCTGGCGCAAGGAGGGCAAGACCACGCCCGTCCTCGTCCTGACCGCGCGCGACAGCTGGTCGGACAAGGTGGCGGGGCTGGATGCGGGCGCGGACGATTATGTCGCCAAGCCGTTCCAGACCGAGGAGCTGATCGCCCGTCTGCGCGCGCTGATCCGGCGCGCCAGCGGCAATGCCTCGTCCGAGCTGACCGCCGGGGACGTCCGCCTCGACACCCGCTCGGGCAAGGTCACGCGGGCGGGCGAGCCGGTGAAGCTGACCGCGCAGGAATATAAGCTGCTCAGCTATCTGCTCCATCACAAGGGCAAGGTGGTCAGTCGCACCGAGTTGATCGAACATATCTACGACCAGGATTTCGACCGCGATTCCAATACGATCGAAGTGTTCGTGACGCGCATCCGCAAGAAGCTGGGCCAGGACGTCATCACCACCATCCGCGGCCTGGGCTACAGCCTGGACGATCCGGCGGCGGGCGGTTCTGCGGTGGCGGCAGACTGATCCGGTCTTTCCAGTGACGGACGGAACCACCACGCGCCCGACGCTGCGCACGGGATCGCTGTCGCGGCGCATGATCCTGATCGCCGCAGGGTGGATTCTGGTCCTGCTCACCGGCGGCGGTTTTGCGCTCGACCGGGTGCTCGTGTCCGCCGTCACCCAGAATTTCGATGACCGCCAAGCCTATGTGCTTCAGTCGTTGCTGGTATCGGCGGCGATCGACTCGCAGGGCGAAGTCTGGTTTACCCGCGAGCCCGCCGATCAGGGCTTTCTGGAGCCAGGTTCGGGCGTCTATTGGCAGGTTTCGGGCAAGGGGCATGAGCCTTTTCCGTCACGCTCGCTCTGGGATCGTCGGCTGGCATACGGCACGCCGCACAATGACGATACGATCCATGTCTATACCAGCAACCAGTTTGCCGACGAGAAACTGCGCGTCGTCGAACGCGATGTGAAGCTGCCCGGCTCGGACGTGCGCTGGCGGTTTCAGGTGGCGCAGCGGACGACCGGGCTGGATGCGCAGATCGGCGCGCTGCGACGGACGTTGGTGCGCAGCTTTGCGCTGCTGGGCGTCGGCTTGCTGCTGATGGCGGCGATGCAGACCTTTTACGGGCTCTATCCGCTGCGCCGCGTGCGCGAGGAGATTGCGGCGATGCGCGCAGGCAAGGCCGATCGCATCTCCGACGCAATGCCCAACGAGGTCGCGCCGATGGTCGAGGAGTTGAACGCGCTCATCGAGCATAACGAGAAACAGGCCGAGGAGGCGCGACGTCATGCGGGCAATCTGGCACATGCGCTCAAGACCCCGTTGACCGTCATCATGAACGCCGCGACCGCCAAGGCCGACGATCTGGCGGAGACGGTGATCCGCGAGGCGCGGACGATGCGCCGCCAGGTCGACCACCATCTGGCACGCGCCCGCGCGGTCGGGCGGCGCGGCTCGGCGCACAGCCGGGCGGAGGTCTGGCCCAGCCTGCAATCGGTCGAGCGCGCGGTCGGCCGCCTCTATCGCCATGTCCGCATCGATATCGACGGCCCGAAGGACCTGGCGGTCCATGTCGAGCGCCAGGACTTGGACGAGATGCTCGGCAACCTGGTCGAGAACGCGGCCAAATATGGCGGCGGCAGCGTCTTCGTGACAGTCGGCGCGCAGGCCGGGTTCGTCGAGATCCTGGTCGAGGATGACGGCACCGGCATCCCCGAGAACGAACGCGTCCGCATCTTCGATCGTGGCGTCCGGCTGGACACGGGCAAGCCCGGCACGGGCCTGGGCCTCGCGATCGTGCGCGACGTGGCGGAGATTTACGGCGGCACCGTCGCGCTGGAGGAAAGCGAGGACCTGGGCGGGTTGCTGGTGCGGCTGCGGCTTCCGGCGGCGGTGGGATAAGTCTGGTCCGGTTCGGCGATATCCGGGTGAATCCCGGATTGCCGATACCCCGCCGATCCGTTAGCGGCGCCCGCCTGTCGATGCGCGGGGCGTCGGCAACGGGGGAAATCCATGAAGATCGTCAAAGGGCTGGCGCTCATCGTGAGCCTGTGTGCCGCATCTCCGGCACTGGCGGACGGGGTGATGCTGGAAGCGAACGGTGCGCGCGCGCAGGAGCGTTGGGGCGGCGAACTGGGACTGGGCTATACGTTTGACCTCGGTCGGTTTCGGGTTCGCCCCATCGGCGGCGCATTCATCTACGGTGATGAAAACGGCCGATATCGTAACGACACCATCAGCGGAGGGCGCACCGTCTGTCGCGACTATTCCACCGGGGCATTTGCCGACAAGGACCGTTGCAATAGTGTTGCCGTCGATTGGTACGGCAAGGCCGAGCTGACCTATGTCATCCCGCAAGGCATGGAATTTGGCGGCGGCGCGCGCTTCAGCGCAGATAAAGTCCGCGGCTATGGCACGGTGGCTTTTCCCATCGGCGGTGATCTGCGTTTGAAGGGCAGCATCGGCGATCGCTATTATGCGCTTGGCCTGAAAGCCCAGTTCTAAAATTTGGGTGGCGGCCCCGTCAGGCCGCCACCATCTCCAGCGCATCCATCGCCCGCGCCGCGATCCCGATGGACCGTTTCCGCGCCTCATGGTCGAAGATCGAACTGACGATCATCACCTCGTCCACCTTGGTCCGTTCGACGAAGGCGGCGAGTTGCCGCTCGACGGCGGCGGGCGAGCCGATCGCCGAGCAGGACAGGACATGGTCGAGGATCGCCGACCCCTGAACGCCCAGGCTCTCGCGATAGCCGGGTACGGGCGGGGGCAGCTTGCCGGGGCGGCCGGTGCGCAGCGCGACGAAGGCCTGTTGCTGCGAACTGGCGAGCAGCTCCGCCTCTTCGTCCGTATCGGCGGCGAAGACGTTGAAACCCGCCATCGCATAGGGCTTGTCCAGTACCGCCGAGGGCCGGAAATCGCGGCGATAGATGGCCAGCGCGTCGTCCAGCGCATCGGGCGCGAAGTGCGAGGCGAAAGCGTAAGGAAGGCCCAAAGCGGCGGCGAGTTGCGCGCCGTACAGGCTCGATCCCAAAATCCACATCTGCGGTTTGGCGCCCGCGCCTGGCGTCGCGACGATGCCGGTCTGGCCGTCATCCGCGAAATAGCTCTGTAGCTCCATCACGTCGCGCGGAAAGGCGTTGGGATCGCTGTCGAGCGTCCGGCGCAGCGCGCGGGCAACGCGCTGGTCCGATCCCGGCGCGCGGCCCAGCCCCAGGTCGATGCGGCCGGGGAACAGCGCGTCGAGCGTTCCGAACTGTTCGGCGATGGTCAACGGCGCATGGTTGGGCAGCATGATGCCGCCTGCGCCGATGCGGATCGTGCTGGTCGCCTGCCCAACATGCGCCAGAACCACGGCGGTCGCGGCGGACGCGATGCCCGCCATGCCGTGATGCTCGGCGGTCCAGTAGCGGTGGAAGCCGACCGCCTCGGCATGGGCGGCCAGGTCGGCGGCGTTGGCCAGCGCCTGGGGCACGGTGCCGCCCTCGATGACGGGCACCAGATCGAGCAGGGAATAACGTGTCATGGCAACAAGATGGGGACGACGTGCCGCCCCCGCCAGCCAAGACCGCGTATCAGAAGGTCAAGCCATACTTCACCGCCATGCCCCGCTCGGGCGGTAGCATCGCGATATTGCCGGGGTCGCGCCGCCAGAACAGATGCGTCGACCATTCACCGCCGCCCAGCCGGATGCCATGGCGCAGCTCGACCAATGTTTCCTGCCCCGTGGGGGCGAGCGACAGGCGGTTGGTCGTCCAGCCATCGACCTGCCCGCTGGCATAATCCCAATGCCCCGGCAGCCGCAGGTCGAGCCCGCCGCCGCTGACCCGCAGGGGCCGCGACAGGCGCAGGTCGATCCGGTCGCCGCCGAACAGCCCGGCCTTGCCCGCCTCGACCGACCAGGCCCGGCTGGCCAGCATCCCGCCGCCCATGGCGCCCACCGCGTGGGTCCAGCCGCTGCGCCAGCGCGCGGCCAGCGTCCAGCCGCCATCGTCCTGCCAGCGCGCGGCCGTGTCGGCGAACCAGCTGACCCCGCGCGCCTGCCCCAGCGTGCCGCCGAACCAGCCGCCCAGCACCGTCGCCTGCTCGTCGAGCCGGGTCACGCCGAAGGATGCCGCGACCGGCCCGATCCGCCGGTCGAACGTTACCGCCATCTGGTCATAGCCGGGCGCGGCCATGCCCGGCATCGGCGCGGCGAAGCGTCCCGTCTCCGCCGTGACGCTCAGCCCCAGGCGGCCCATGACATGATGCAGCGCGGCGGCGGTGCGCGGCACGCGGTCCATGCCCGCGCCAGGATCGGTCATCAGATAGGAGGGGCCTGTCTGGCCCGTCCACCCCGCGACCATCGCATCGCCGCTGCTGGCAAAGCCAAAGCCGATCGCGGTGTCGGGGGAGAGCGTCTGGGTGATGCTGCCCGCGACGATGCGCTGCGCGGCATGGGGCGCGTCGGCGGGGACGATGGCACGCAGCCGCGCTTCGCCCGGCATGGCGATCGCGCGGGTCAGCGCGACCGTGCGCGCGCCGTCGCTGACCACCGTTCCCTCGATCCGGCCGAGCAGCGAGGGGGCAAGCATCGGACGCGGCGCGGCTTGTGCCACCGTGGCGGACACATCGACGCGATAGGCGCGCGCATAGCCGTCGAGCCCCACGAGGCTCAGCCCCTCGGCCCGCGCGTCGCCCATCGCCGGGGACAGCCGGGCATTGATCCCCATCGCGATGGCGGCGCCGGTCCCCGCGACGCTGGTGCCGCCGACCGGCTGGAACGCGGCGGTCAGGTCCAGCGCCCCCCGGCCATAGACATCGTCGGTGCCGCTCGTCCCCACTTCGCGCGCCGTACGCAGCAGCAGGTCGACGATCTGCGCGCCGGTCAGGTTGGGAAAGGCCTGGGCCAGCAGCACGGCCGCTCCGCTGATCTGCGGCGCGGCGAAGGACGTGCCGGACCACAGCATTCGCGTCCCGGCCGCGTCGGGCGCCTCCACCCGCTCGCCCAGCGCGGTCAGATAATGGGCGGCCGACTGGCCCGCCCGGTTGCTGAACGACGAGATGGTGCCGCTGGCGTTCACCGATCCGGCGATGATGACCTGTCCACGCGCGACCGCGTCATTGTTGGCGATCTGCGCCATCAGGGTCGGGTTCGACTCGCCGTCATTGCCCGCCGCGATCACGATCACCATGCCCGCCGCCGTCGCCCGGTTGATGGCCGCGAGCAGGGCATTGGGCGGCGTGTCGTTGGAGCCGAGCGAGATGTTGACGACCCGCGCACCCGCCTTGCGTGCCGTATCAAGCCCCAGCGCGATCGCGTCCGAGGAAAAGCTGCAATGGCCGCCCAGGCCACCCTGGCCCGCCGTATCGGTGCAACTGCCCGGCTTGTCGGCGCGCAAGGCGACCAGCGTGGCATCGAACGCCACGCCCTGCGCACGGTTGCCGCCCCGCCCGCCGAGCGCGGTGAAGGCGACGGCGGTGCCGTGCCCGTCCTCATCGCCGATCCCGCGCGTCCCCGCGACATCGGTCGAGGCGGTCGAGATCCGTCCGGTGAACGCGCCGGTGCGGTCGTCCACCCCCGAATCGATGACGCCCAGCGCGACTCCGGCGCCTGTCACCCCGCGCTGATAGGCGGCCAGCGCGTTCATCGCGACGGCGCCCGCCGTCGCGCGATAGCCCGCCGTATCGTAATTCTGGGTCGGGGCAGGGGCGGGCGTCGGCGTGGATGCCGCGACCGGCGTGGAGCCGGCGACCGGGGTCGGCATCGATTGCACGCCGGTGCCGCTGCCTCCGCAGCCCGCCACCATCGTGCCCGCGCCGACGACCATGCACCACAGGGGTGCGATGCCCCCCGCACCATGCGCATTCCGCCCTCGCAACCCCAGCCCCCTCATCCCTTTTACGCACCCCTTTGGCCATCGTCATAAGAGTGGGTGTGTGCATTGGGAAAGCTGGATTTTGCGGGCAGTGACCGGGGCTGGGACGGTTGCGTCGGCGACGGGGCGGCTTGCGGCCATAAGGCCTCGCGCCTACACGCTGCCGCCATGCTGCCCGCGCTTGCCCATATCGACGCCTGGATCTTCGATCTGGACAATACGCTCTATCCGGCGAGCGCGAACCTGTTCGAGCATATCGACCGGCGGATGACGCAGTTCGTCGGCGACCTGCTGGGCGTGGACCCGGCCGAGGCGTTCCGGGTGCAGAAGGAATATTTCCACGCGCACGGCACGACGCTGGCGGGCCTGATGGCCGAGCATGACGTCGATCCCGCCGCCTTCCTGGCCTATGTCCACGATATCGAGATGGACGTGCTGGAGGCGGATGCGCCGCTTGCCGCCGCGCTGGCGAAGCTGCCGGGGCGCAAGCTGGTCTTTACCAATGGCGACAAGCCCTATGCGCTGAAGGTGCTCGACCGGCTGGGGCTGGGCGCGCATTTCGAGGCGGTGCACGACATCACCGCCATGGGCCTCGTCCCCAAGCCGCAGCCATCGGCCTATGCGGGGCTGTGCGCGGCGTTCGACATCGATCCGACGCGCGCGATCTTCTTCGAGGACATGGCGCGCAACCTGATCCCGGCCAAGGCGATCGGCATGACGACCGTGTGGGTCGACAACGGCTCCGAACAGGGACCGGAGGGCGCCCGCGACCATATCGACTATACCGTCCACGCACTGACGCCGTGGCTGACCAGCATATTGGAGGAATAACCATGAGCCAGGACCTCGCCGCCACCATCGACGCCGCCTGGGAAAACCGGGCCGAGCTGAACTTCGCAACGCAAGGCGAAGAGCGGATCGCCGTCGACCGCGCGCTGGCGCTGCTCGACCGGGGCGAGGCGCGCGTGGCCGAGCCGGACGGGAATGGCGGCTGGACCGTCAACCAGTGGCTGAAGAAGGCGGTCCTCCTCTCGTTCCGCCTCAACGACAATGTCCTGATCGACAATGGTCCGGGCGCGGGCCACTGGTTCGACAAGGTGCCGTCGAAGTTCAGCGGCTGGTCGGAGGCCGACTTCCGCGCCGCCGGGTTCCGCGCGGTGCCCGGCTCGGTCGTGCGGCGCGGCGCGCATGTGGCGAAGGGCGCTATCCTGATGCCCAGCTTCGTGAATATCGGTGCCTATGTCGGTGAGGGCACGATGGTCGACACCTGGGCGACCGTGGGCAGCTGCGCGCAGATCGGCAAGAACGTCCACCTGTCGGGCGGTGCGGGCATCGGCGGCGTGCTCGAGCCGCTGCAGGCCGATCCGGTCATCATCGAAGACGGCGCGTTCATCGGGGCACGCGCCGAAGTGGCCGAGGGCGTGCGCGTGGGCGAGGGCGCGGTGCTGTCGATGGGTGTTTACCTCGGCGCCTCGACCAAGATCATCGACCGCGAGACGGGCGAAGTCTTCCGGGGCCATGTGCCGCCCTATTCGGTGGTGGTGCCCGGCACGACGCCGTCGGTCGACGGCAAGCCGGGGCTGTACTGCGCGGTGATCGTCAAGCGCGTCGACGCGCAGACGCGGTCGAAGACCAGCATCAACGACCTGCTGCGCGATTGACCTTTGATCTGAACGCCTGACCCTTGGCACGCCCCTCCCGTTTACGGGAGGGGATGGGGGAGGGCATGCCCCAGGCGACAGTCTCGGTGAGACTCCGGGCCCTCCCCAAACCCCTCCCGCCTGCGGGAGGGGCTTACCGTGTGGGGAGAGGGTTTCCCTACAACCCCACCCGCTTCGCCAGCCATCGCGCCGCCGCCTCCGGGCTCTCCTTCGCCGCGTCGTCGCGGTCGACCCGGTAGTTGGCCTCGCGCATCGCCTCGACCGGAATCCGGTTCAGCATCGGCTGTAGCGCCTGGACGAACTTCGTGTCCCCCGCGCGATCCTTCGCCACCAGCAGCACCGCATCATAACCGGGGATCGCCCGTTTCGGATCGCTCAGTACGGTCAGCCGCTCCGCCGCGATCCGCCCATCGGACGAAAAAGCCGAGATCACGTCCGCCCGTCCGCTTTCCAGCGCGCGGTACATGAAGGTCGGGCTGTACGGCGTCATGCTGGCGAAGCGCAGGCCGTAGGCATCGCGAACCGCCGCCCATTCGGGTCGGTCGAGAAACTCCAGGTCGCTGCCCAGCTTCAATCGCGGCGCGGCGGCCGACAGATCGGCGAGCGAGCGCAAGCCCAGCCGCTTCGCCAGCGGGGCCTTCATGGCGAAGGCATAGGCATTCTCGAACCCCAGCGGCCCCAGCATCGCGACATCCCGCGTCGCGGCCCAGTCTTTCAGCGCGTCCAGCATCGCCGCGCGGGGCGGGGAGTCGTGCCGGTGCATCGCGGTGGTCCACAAGGTCCCCGCATAATCGACATAGACATCCACACGCCCGCCCGCCGTGGCCTCGAACGCGACGGTCGAACCCAGCCCGTCGCGATAGCTGACGTCATAGCCTGCGCGTGTCAGCCGGTCGCCGATCAGCCGGGTCAGGATATATTGCTCGGAGAAGTTCTTCGCGCCGATCACCACTTGCCGCCGCGCGTCGCCACCACGCGGCCAGAGCGGCTGGGTCGCGAGCGCAATTCCCATCGCCAGCGCGACCAGTCCGCCGATCCAAAGGCCTTTCCGCCG
Source organism: Sphingomonas sp. 77B (assembly GCF_056497825.1). Classification (NCBI taxonomy): domain Bacteria; kingdom Pseudomonadati; phylum Pseudomonadota; class Alphaproteobacteria; order Sphingomonadales; family Sphingomonadaceae; genus Sphingomonas; species Sphingomonas sp. 77B. Next base: position 1,747,699 of record NZ_JBWMBY010000001.1, on the reverse strand, counting down.
CGTCGCCAGTCCGCGCTCGATCAGCCCGATCAGTGCATCGACGACCAACGCCAGCGCGGCGGCGGCGAAACATCCGGCCAGCACCAGCGCCCAGGCCTGGGTCTGGAGCCCGGCGAAGATCAGGTCGCCCAGCGAAGGCTGGCCTACCGTCGTCGACAGGGTGGCCGCGCCGATCGTCCAGACGGCCGCCGTACGGATGCCCGCCGCCAGCACCGGCGCGACCAGCGGCGCCTCGACCAGCCGCAGCTTTTGGCCTCGTGTCATCCCCACCGCATCGGCCGCCTGCAACACCGCCGGGTCAAGCCCGACCAGCCCCGTCACGCCGTTGCGCAGGATCGGCAGCAGCGCATAAAGCGTCAGCGCGAGCAGCGAGGGCAGGAAGCCCAATGCCGGTATGCCGCCGCCCGCCAGTCCCGACAGGCTGAGCAGCACCGGATAGAAGAGCGCCAGCAGCGCCAGCGCCGGGATGGTCTGCACCAGACTGGCGAAGCCCAGCGCCACCCGCGACAGCCTTGGTCGCCGTGCGCACGCAAAGGCCAAAGGCACCGCGATCAGGATGCCGAGCAGCAACGCGGCCATGCTGACCAGCACATGCTGCGCCAGCAAAGGCGGCACGCGGGTGAGGGCGTCGAGAAAGGCACTCATGCCTGTAGCGCCGCCAGCCGTTCGGCCTGGTGCCGCGGGACCGCCATCAATTCTTGCGCCGCCGCACCGCCTTCGCCGCGCACCAGTTGCGCGGGGGTGGCGTCGGCGACGATCCGGCCTGCCTCCATCACCAGCACGCGGGACGCGGTCAGCAGCGCCTCGGCCATGTCATGCGTGACGAGAATGGTGGTCAGCCCCAGCCGCTGGTGCAGTTCGACCAGCCGCCCCGCCACCGCATCGCGCGTGACGGGATCGAGCGCGCCCAGCGCCTCGTCGAGCAGCAGGATCGGTGGTTCGGTCGCCAGTGCACGCGCGATCGCGACCCGCTGGCGCTGGCCGCCCGACAGCGCATCGGGCATTCGCTCCGCCACGTCGCGCGGCAGGTCGACCAGATCGAGCAGTTCGTCCACCCGGTCGCCGACCGCGCGCCCGGCAATGCGCAGGCCAATGGTGATATTGGCCGCGACCGTCATGTGCGGGAACAGGCCATGTTGCTGAAAGACATAGCCGATCCGGCGACGCAACAGGGGCGGCGGCTCGGCGGTGACATCCTGTCCGTCGATCAGGACCCGGCCCGTATCGGGTTGCTCCAGCCGATTGATGGTCCGCAGCAGGGTCGACTTGCCCGATCCCGATGCCCCGACCAGCGCGACGAACGCGCCCTGCTCGACGGTCAGCGATACGGCGTCGACCGCCGCGACCGTACCATAGCGGCGGCTGACATTCTCCAGCACGATCATCGGTTTGGGCATGGGGCCATTCTGGGGAGGAAGCACAAGCGCGTCAAACGCGGCAGGGTGCCGTTTCGCTGCACCGGCGCGCGGCTTTCGGGCTATGCCTGTCGCGGCACGCGCGATAAGGGGCTGTAAAACACGTTCAACATGCCCGCATGCCAGCGGCAGGAGAGTTTATGAGCCAGACCGATCAAACCGCGAGCCAGGTGCTCGACCGCGTCCTCGTCCTCGAAATGGTACGCGTGACCGAGGCGGCGGCGATCGCGGCGTCGACGCTGGTCGGGCGCGGCGACGAGAAGGCGGCGGACGCGGCGGCGGTCGAGGCGATGCGCGCCGCGCTCAACGAACTCGACATGGACGGCACCGTGGTGATCGGCGAGGGCGAGCGCGACGAGGCCCCGATGCTGTTCATCGGCGAGAAGGTCGGCACCGGCAACGGCCCCGAGATCGACATCGCGCTCGACCCGCTGGAGGGCACGACCATCTGCGCCAAGGCGGGGCCGAACAGCCTGGCGGTGCTGGCGATCGCCGAGAAAGGCCATCTCCTCAACGCACCCGACGTCTATATGGACAAGATCGCGGTCGGCCCCGGCTATCCGGCGGGCGTGATCGACCTGGACCGCAGCCCCAGCGACAATATCCGCGCCATCGCCGCCGCCAAGGGGGTGGAGGCTAAGGACGTCGTGGTCTGCGTGCTCGACCGGCCGCGTCATGAGGCGCTGATCGCCGAATTGCGCGGCCTGGGTTGCGGCGTGGTTCTGATCGGCGACGGCGACGTGGCCGGCGTGATCGCGACGACCGATCCCGACACGACGATCGACGTCTATATGGGCTCGGGCGGCGCGCCGGAGGGCGTGCTGGCCTGCGCCGCGCTGCGCTGTGTCGGCGGGCAGTTCAAGGGGCGGCTGTTGTTCCGCAACGATGCCGAGCGGGCCCGCGCGCACAAATGGGGCGTGACCGATCTCGACAAGCAATATGACCTGACCGAATTGGCGCGCGGCGACTGCATCTTCGCGGCGACCGGCGTCACCGATGGGTCGTTGCTGGCCGGGGTGAAGCGTCGGCCCAAGGTGATGACGACCGAAAGCGTCGTGATGCGCGCCTCGTCGGGCACGGTGCGCTGGGTGAAGGGGCAGCATCGGCTTTGATTGGGGGAGATGAGGGCATCGTCTGGATCAAGCCCCTCCCCTCCAGGGGAGGGGTTGGGGTGGGGCCTTTCCATCAGCGTCCGGTTTGCGGAAGCGCCCCACCCCCTGCCCCTCCCCTGAAGGGGAGGGGGGATTGATACCCATGTCTCTCGCTATAACCGCCGCCCTCCTTCTCCTCGCCGCACTAGGCGGCATCTGGTGGTTTCAGAAAGGCGATCTGGGCGAGTATCGGCGGTTCAGCGCGCTGAGCGACAGCCATTCGCGGCGGATGCGGTTCCGGCTATGGTTGGTCCGCTCGGCGCTGGCGTTCCTGTTGCCGGTGTTGGTCGGGCTGACGCTGCTCGGCCGGATCGATGCGCTGGCCGTGATGCCGGGCGAGTTCGCCGCCATCGCCACCATCATGCCGCCGATTTTCGACAGCGGCGAAGCGATGCAGGGGATGCTGATCGGCGGCGCGATCGGCGGGCTGGTCGTCGGCGCGGTGCTGGCGCGGGTGCGCAAGCGCAAGCCGCTGGGCAATATTTCCACGCTGCTGCCGCGCGAGCGGCGCGAGGTGAAATATGCCGCTGCGCTCAGCGTCATGGCGGGGGTGACGGAGGAGGCGTTCTTCCGCCTCTATCTGCCGCTGCTGGTCGCGATGGTGACGGGGCAGGCGGGGCTCGGCTTTGTCGCCTCGCTGATCCTGTTCGGGGCGATGCATCGTTATCAGGGCTGGGTCGGGGTGCTCGCCACCACCGCGCTGGGGGCGGTGATGACCGGCCTGTACCTGATGACCGGCAGCCTGTCGGTGGTGATGCTGGTCCATGTGCTGGTGGACCTGAACGGGCTGGTGGTGACCCCGGTGTTGGGCGGAGTGCTCCACAAAAATCCTCCCCGGCACGGGGAGGGGGACCAGCCCTAGGCTGGTGGAGGGGGCGTGCCGTGGGGGACTCCCTATGTGGCCAGCCCCCCTCCGTCAGGGCTTCGCCCTGCCACCTCCCCTTACAGGGGAGGAATGTAAGTCAATTCTTCAGTCGCCAGCCGGTGCGGAAGATCCAGCCGATCCACGCCAGGCACGCCAGCAGGAACAGCGCCGTCACCCCCAGGCTGACCTCCGGCGTCACGTCCGAGGTGCCGAAGAAGGTCCAGCGGAAGCCGTTGATGAGGTACACGACCGGGTTGAACAGCGTCACCGTCCGCCACGGCTCTGGCAGGATCGTCACCGAATAGAAGGCACCGCCCAGAAAGGTGAGGGGCGTGACGATCAGCAGCGGAATGACCTGCAACTGCTCGAACCCGCGCGCCCAGATGCCGATGGCGAAGCCGAACAGCGAGAAGGTGACGGCGACCAGCAACAGGTAGAAGACCATCGCCACCGGATGCAGGATCGACAGGTCGACGAACAGATAGGCGGTGGCGAGGATCACCAGCCCGATCACCATCGACTTGCTCGCCGCCGCGCCGACATAGCCCAGCACCGTCTCGATCGGCGACAGTGGTGCGGACAGGATTTCGTACATCGTGCCCGTGAACTTGGGCATGTAGATGCCGAGGCTCGCGTTCAGAATGCTCTCGGAGAAGATCGACAGCAGCATCAGGCCCGGCACGATGAACGCGCCATAGGGCACGCCCGAGACCTGGTTCATCGCCGATCCGATCGCGGTGCCGAACACCACGAAATAGAGCGTCGTCGTGATGACCGGCACCATCAGGCTGGTCCACACCGTCCGCCGGAAGCGCGCCATTTCGAAGCGATAGATCGACCAGATGCCATGCAGGTTCATGCGCGTGTCCCCTCGACCAGATCGACGAAGATATCCTCCAGCGAGGATTTGTAGGTTTCCAGATCGTTGAAGCCGATGTCCATGTCGCCCAGCTTGCGCAGCAGCGAGGGGATGCCGGTTCGCTCCGCGCGCGCGTCGAAGATGTAGCGCAGGCGCTTGCCCTCATCCTCCAGCGTCAGGTTCCACTCATCGAGGTCCGCCGGGATCGCCGTCATCGGCTCGGCCAGCGTCAGCACCATTTCGCGCTTGCCGAGCTTCTTCATCATCTCGGCCTTTTCCTCGACCAGGAGGAGTTTGCCCTTGGCGATCACGCCCACCCGGTCGGCCATCTCCTCGGCCTCTTCGATATAGTGCGTGGTCAGGATGATGGTGACGCCCCGCTCGCGAAGCCGGTGGACCAGCTTCCACATGTCGCGGCGCAGCTCGACATCGACGCCCGCGGTCGGTTCGTCGAGGAAGAGCAGGTCGGGTTCGTGGCTCAGCGCCTTGGCGATCAGTACGCGGCGCTTCATGCCGCCCGACAACTCCATCAACTTGGCATGGCGCTTGTCCCAGAGCGACAGGTCGCGCAGCACCTGTTCGACATAAGCGGGGTTGGGCGCGCGGCCGAACAGGCCCCGGCTGAAATTCACCGTGTCGATGACCCGCTCGAACATGTCGACCGACAGTTCCTGCGGCACCAGCCCGATCTTGCGGCGTGCGCCCTTGTAATCACGCAGGGCATCGTGCCCGTCGACGCGGATGGTCCCGGCCGAGGGCGTGACGATGCCGCAGACGATCGAGATCAGCGTCGTCTTGCCTGCGCCGTTCGGCCCCAGCAGCGCGAAAATCTCGCCGCGTCGAATTTCCAGGTCGACCGGCTGCAGAGCGGTGAAGCCGCCCTTATAGGTTTTGGTCACGCCCTCGACGGACAGGATCGGGTCGGTCATACGGCAGTCCCCCGTTGGAAGACCGCCGCTGTATCAACGGTTTCGCGCTTCGGCGACGGCCTTCTGCAATTGTTCGAGCGGCAACGCGCCCGACAGGATGCGGTTGCCGACGATCCAGCTCGGCGTGCCCGTCAGGCCCAGCCGCCCGGCCGCCTCCAGATTGCGCGCGATCTCGGCATCGGCCTGGGGCTGGAAGGCGGCCATTTTGCTCATGTCGACGCCCGCCTTGGCGGCGGCGGCGGCGATGGTCGCGTCGCTGACCGGGCCACCGGCATAAAGCGCGTCGTGGAAGGCGGCGAACTTGCCCTGCGACGCGGCGAGCAGGCTGGCGCGCGCCGCCGCCTTGCTCGACGGCGCCAGGATCGGCAGCTCGCGATAGACGATCCGCAACTTGGGGTCGGCCTGGGTCAGCTGCTTGAGCAGCGGCAGGCTGGCCCGGCAATAACCGCAATTATAGTCGTAGAACTCGACCAGCGTGACATCGCCCTTCGGATTGCCGGTATAGGCGTTGCCGAACGGCTTGGTCAGGTCGCCGCCGATCGCCGCGACCGCCTTGCCCTGTTCCCGGTCCTGCAGGCGCTGCATTGCCTCCGGGATCACTTCGGGATGGTCGAGCAGATAGGCGCGGACCATGTCGCCCGACGCGGCGTTCGGCGCGACGAGGGGGGCGAGCGCCATGGCGGTGCCGCCACCGACCAGGCCGCCCAGGACCGCGACGGCGGCCAACGTCTTCACACCCATCAGCGGCGCTTCTTCTTGGAACTGGCGGCGGCGTCGGCAGAGGTCATGGCGATATCCTGCGCCCGAATCCATTCGGACGTGTTGGGGGTGAGATTGGCCATCGCATAGCGGGCGCTCTGGATGGCGGTGCGGTTGTCGCCCATCATGCTCGCCCGCTCGGCGGTGGCGAGTGCCGCGCGGGGTTCGTCGCCCATCTGTTCATAGGCGGTGCCGAGCTGGACCCAGGCAAAGGGATTGTCCTCGTCGCGCTGGACCGCGACCTTCAGGACCTTCACCGCCTCGGGCAGGTTGCGCTTGTCCTCGGTGGCGATCAGCGCATGGCCGAAGGTGGTGGCGATCAGCGCGTTCTGACCCGACCCCATGGTTGCCGCACGCAGCGGCGCCAGCGCCTCCAAGGGCTTGCCCGATTCGAGCAGGATCTGGCCCTGGATTTCCTCGAAATAGGGGTCCTTGGGGTCCTTGGCGATCAGTGCGGCGGCCTCCGCCTCGGCTTTGTCGGGATAGGCGGCCTTGTGATAGGCATAGGCGCGGGCGTAATGCGCATAGACCGACTGATCGCTCTCGGGATATTTGCTGAGCGTCGTCTCGGGCGGGGAGACATAGCCGAACAGCTTGGCCTTCACCCGCAGGAAGCGTTCCTGCAGCTTCGGGTCGATCGGTTTGTTCCAGGCGGGCGAAGCCTGGAGATCGGCGGTCAGCGACTGAATACGGGTCGACGACAGCGGATGCGTCTGCGCGAACGGATCGATATTGGTGTAGCCATAGCGATATTGCTGGTTCTGCAGCTTCTTGAAGAAGCTCAGCATGCCCTTGCCGGTGACGCCCGCCGTCGTCAGGTAGCGCGCGCCCGCGGCGTCGGCGGCCGATTCCTGGTTGCGGCTGAAGGCCAGGACGTTGCTCATCGCCGCCTGCTGCCCCGCCGCCATCACGCCCATGCCCGCCGCCCCGCCGCCCAGCGCCACGGTGGCGAGGCCCAGCACCATCGAGAGCAGCTGCATCTTCATCGCGGGCTTCATCGCCTGTTCGCCCAGGATCACATGGCCGTCGGCGATATGGCCCAGCTCGTGCGCGACGACGCCCTGCACCTCGTTCACATTGTCCGCCGCCTGGATCAGGCCCGAATGGACATAGACGATCTGCCCGCCCGCGACGAACGCGTTGATCGAGTCGTCGTTGATGAGGACGATCTTCACGTCGCGCGGTGAGAGCCCGGCGGCCTTTATCATCGGCGCGGACATGTCGGCGAACAGCGATTCGGTTTCGGCATCGCGCAGGATCGACTGCGCGGCGGCCGGTTGTGCCCAGACCAAGACCGTAACGGCGAAGGCGGCGATCAGGCGCTTCATGCTTCCTCTATCGACGGGTCGGTTGCGCGACACAACCGGGATTCGGGCGGGATTCGGACGGGATTCGGGCGGGTTTCGAGCGAGCTTGAAAGTCCCTATCATAGTCTTTGGCACCGGGCGGCTGAACGCTCGGCGAACGAAAAGGGTGGCGGGACTATGCTGATGATCGATGCCGGGCATGTTTCGCCGATGCCCGCCTTGCCGAGTTGCGCCATTCCTGGCGCCCGGCCCGCGACCCGGCGGATGGCGGACCTGCCGACGCCGGTACGTGATGCCCTGTTCGCCTCGGTCGGCCAGCCCGTCGCCGAGGCTGGGGCGCCGTTCCATGCCTCGGACGTGGTGCGGCCGAACTCCCCGCCACGCGTCCGTTTCTTGCGCGCCTACCGGGTGCGGGACCTGTGGCTGGTCTGGGTCGAGAAGGGCGGGGTCGGGCACGACTTCCGCCTGCTGGCCTTTCGCGATGCGGCCAAGGGGGTAAGCGTCGCGGCGCCGGTGCCGCGCGATGCGAGCCGCAATCTGTGCACCGCGTCGCGGGCGATGGCACGAAAGGGGTGAGTCCCCTCTCCCCTTTAGGGGAGGGGCCGGGGGTGGGGCGCTTCCGTAAGCGCGCCGCCTGTGGCAAGGCCCCACCCCAACCCCTCCCCTGAAGGGGAGGGGCTTTCCGCCCGGCGTTACGCCTGCTCGGCTTCCTTGCGGGCGCGTTCCTCGTAGAAGTTGCGGACCACGTCCCAGGCCTCTTCGGCGGTTTCGACATAGGTGAAGATGCCCAGGTCGCGCTCGGACACCACGCCTTCCTCGACCAGCGCCTCGAAATTGACGACGCGCTCCCAGAAGGCGCGGCCGAACAACAGGACGGGGATGGGCTGAATCTTGCCCGTCTGGATCAGGGTCAGCAGCTCGAACAGCTCGTCGAACGTGCCGAAGCCGCCGGGGAAGGCCGCCAGCGCGCGCGCGTGGAGCAGGAAGTGCATCTTGCGCAGCGCGAAATAGTGGAACTGGAGCGACAGCGACGGCGTGACGTACGGGTTGGGCGCCTGCTCGTGCGGCAGGACGATGTTCAGGCCGACCGACTCGGCGCCGACGTCAGCCGCGCCGCGATTGGCCGCTTCCATGATCGAGGGGCCGCCGCCCGAGCACACGACGAACTGGCGCATCCCGCGATCGTCGCGGGGCAGGCGGCTGGTGATCTGGGCCAGCTCGCGCGCGATGTCGTAATATTTGCTCTTGGCGACGAGGTTCTCGGCGATCTTGCGCGACTTGTCGTCATGCGCCAGCGCCAGCAGCGCCTCGGCCTTGGCAGGCTCCGGGATGCGCGCCGAGCCGTAGAAGACGAAGGTCGAGGCGATCTTGGCCTCTTCGAGCAGCAGCTGCGCCTTCAGCAGTTCCAGCTGGAAACGCACGGGGCGAAGGTCTTCGCGCAGCAGGAAGTCCATGTCCTGAAAGGCCAGCGTATAGGCGGGGCTTTCGGTCTGCGGCGTCGAGACGATCGTCTTGGCGCTCTCGGCGTCCTGGCTGGCATTGGGGAAGACGCGGTTCGGTACTTGGGTCTTATCGGTCATTTCGGATGATGTAGGCGATCGCAAGCCCACGCGCTACCGGCAAAAATGCGCGGCGTCGTCCTCCAGATGCAGGTGGTTGCGGTGCGCCGCATTATAGTCGGGGCTCAGCACCGTGCCGAAGCGCTTGCAGGCCGAGGCGCGGATCACCGTCCAGAACTGGCGAACCTGCGGATCGGTGGAATACCAGTCGCCCAGCAGCGTGATCCGCCGCCCGTCCTTCAGCACGAAGCCGCCGACATCCACCGCATTGGCCAGCGCATGGCCCGACCGCCGGTCGCCGATCCGCCTGGTGCCTACGATGTTGCGGCAGGCATAGGTGCCCATGCCTTCGACCTTGACCAGCGGCGAGCCGAGGATCTGCCAGGCGGCGGGCGCGACGGCGTTGCGCACCCATCCGGCAAAGGCGCGCGCATTGCCGCATCGCATCGCGGTGACGCCGGTGACGGGCACGCCGATATCGGTCAGCTGCACCGCGCCATAGAGGCCGCAGCCCGGCCCCAGATCCTTGTCCGGCAGGCGGCGATAATCCACGCCCTCGCGCCGCAGATCGGCCTCGCACTGCGCGGTCTCGCGGATCGGCGGGCGGTAAGGTTCGGGGCGCGAGGCCTGCTGGACCGGCCTCTCGGCTCGCTCGGGACGGCCGCAGGCGGAGAGCAGCGCTGCCCCCAGAATCGGAACCACGAGAAACAGGGGGACGCGAACCATGCGGCCACTTGCGCCCTTTACCGCCGTTTTGGCCAGCCCCGATCAGCCATGCGGAGGCGTGTCTGCGACATGCTCCAAGATATCCCCCGGCTGACAGTCGAGCACGGTGCAGATCGCGTCCAACGTGGTGAAGCGGATCGCGCGAGCCTTGCCGGTCTTCAGGATCGACAGATTGGCGAGCGTCAGGTCGACCCGCTCGGCCAGCTCGGTCAGCGACATGCGCCGGTCAAGCAACAGCCGGTCGAGGTTGATGCGAATCGCCATCAGATCGTGCCCTCGGCGTCTTCGCGCAGGCGCACGCCCTCGCGGAAGACCTGTGCCAGCACCAGGGTCAGCAGGATGGCGAATACCCCGTCCACGCCCATCGGCTTGATCATGTCCTGCGACTCGAAGGGCAGCAGGGGCGGCAGGATGAACTGCAACAGAAAGGCCGCCGCGATCGTCCCCGCAATCCAGTTCAGCCGCTTGACATTGGCCATCGTGAAGGGGTGGCCCGCTGCCGTGCTACGCAGCATCTGGATCAGGGGCAACAGAGCAGCCCATGCCAGGGCCAGAGCCAGCAGCATGACGGCCATCGCCGCCGCGACCACGCCGGGCACCCTGGTGTCGATTGCCTCCGCATTGACATGCACCGCACCCAGCGCACCCGGTGAGATCGCATCGACGATCAGCACCCCGACCGACGTCAGGATGATGACCGTAACGAACGCCAGTACGGCGAGCAACGTCCCATAAAGCAACGTACTGATGTGACTGGCGAAGCGTGTCATGCGTCTTATCCTTCAACCTGAAGCTATATTGATATTCGATAATATCTGATTGAATATCATTCAATACTCATATTGAAATTCGATATGAAAAATTATTGGGATTGTCGGCCGGGGGCTACCGGCACGCTGGTCTTCGGCAATGCGCGGTAAGCGATAGGAGGGCCGAACATTGCAAAAGCCCCGCGCGAAGCCGCCCGGTATAAGTAAAATTGCGCCATCGCGATTGTGGTTGTCATCTTCGTTCGACATCGCTAGGGCCGTCGACGGGCCACGCGGTCCCAACGCCGCGCGTGCTCTCTGTGAGGAGAGTCTTAAATGACTGATATGACTGCCGCTGACGCCACTCTTGCGCCCGCGAAGCCCGCCACCAAACCGGCGCGTCCTTATTTTTCCAGCGGTCCCTGCGCCAAGCCTCCCGGTTGGGATGCGGCCAAGCTCGCGACGGACAGCCTCGGCCGTTCGCATCGCTCGAAGATTGGCAAGCAGCGGCTGCAATATTGCATCGACCTGATGCGCGAGCTGCTGAAGCTCCCCGACACCCACCGCATCGGCATCGTCCCCGGCTCCGACACCGGCGCGTTCGAGATGGCGATGTGGACCATGCTGGGCGCGCGCCCTGTCACCACGCTCGCCTGGGAAAGCTTCGGTGAGGGCTGGGTGACCGACGCGGTCAAGCAGTTGAAGCTCGACCCCACCGTCCTGCGCGCCGATTACGGTCAGATCGCGGACCTGGACGCGGTCGACTGGTCGAACGACGTGCTCTTCACCTGGAACGGCACCACCTCGGGCGTGCGCGTGCCGAACGGCGACTGGATCGCCGACGACCGGGAAGGCCTGTCCTTCGCCGACGCGACCAGCGCGGTGTTCGCCTATGACCTGCCCTGGGACAAGATCGACGTCGCGACCTTCTCGTGGCAGAAGGTGCTGGGCGGCGAGGGCGCGCACGGCGTCCTGATCCTCGGCCCCCGCGCGGTCGAGCGTCTGGAGACCTACACCCCCGCCTGGCCGCTGCCCAAGGTGTTCCGCCTGGTGTCGAAGGGCAAGCTGGCCGAGGGCGTGTTCAAGGGCGAGACGATCAACACGCCCTCGATGCTGGCCGTCGAGGATGCGATCTTCGCACTCGAATGGGGCAAGGGCCTGGGCGGCCCAGAGGCGCTGGTCAAGCGCTCGGACGCCAATGCGGCGGCGCTGAACAGGATCGTCGAGGAGCGCGACTGGCTCGGCCATCTGGCGGCCGATCCGGCGATCCGCTCGACCACCAGCGTCTGCCTGACGGTCGAGGGCGCGGACGAGGCAGTCATCAAGAAGATGGCCTCGCTGCTCGAAGCCGAAGGTGCGGCCTATGACGTGGCGGGCTACCGCGACGCGCCCGCTGGCCTGCGCATCTGGTGCGGCGCCACGGTCGAAACCGCCGATATCGAGGCGCTCGGCCCCTGGCTCGACTGGGCCTACGCGACCGCCAAGGCGGCCTGATCCTTTCGCGAATTACCCCCGGCCAAATGAGCCGGGGACCTTCCCCATTCCACAACCCCGGCCGTGCCGGGGTGACGAGGTGAACCATGCCCAAAGTTCTCATCAGCGACAAAATGGACCCCAAGGCCGCCCAGATTTTCCGCGAGCGCGGGGTCGAGGTCGACGAAATCACCGGCAAGACGCCCGAAGAGCTGAAGGCGATCATCGGCGAATATGACGGCCTGGCGATCCGCAGCTCGACCAAGGTGACCAAGGAAATCCTGGAGCACGCGACGAACCTGAAGGTCGTCGGCCGCGCCGGGATCGGTGTCGACAATGTCGACATCCCCGCCGCCAGCGCCAAGGGCGTGGTGGTGATGAATACCCCGTTCGGCAACTCGATCACCACCGCCGAACACGCCATTGCGCTGATGTTCGCGCTCGCCCGCCAGCTCCCGGAGGCCGATGCCTCGACGCAAGCCGGCAAGTGGGAAAAGAACCGCTTCATGGGCGTCGAGCTGACGTCGAAGACGCTGGGCCTGATCGGCGCGGGCAATATCGGCTCGATCGTCGCCGACCGCGCGCTGGGCCTGCGGATGAAGGTCGTCGCCTTCGATCCGTTCCTGACGCCCGAGCGCGCGCTGGAGATGGGCGTGGAGAAGGTGACGCTGGACGAGCTGCTGGCGCGTGCCGACTTCATCACGCTGCACACGCCGCTGACCGACCAGACCCGCAACATCCTGTCGGCCGAGAACCTCGCCAAGACCAAGAAGGGCGTGCGCATCATCAACTGCGCGCGTGGCGGCCTGATCGACGAGGATGCGCTGAAGGCGGGGCTCGACTCGGGCCATATCGGCGGCGCTGCGCTTGACGTGTTCAAGGTCGAACCGGCCAAGGAAAGCCCGCTGTTCGGCACGCCGAACTTCATCTCGACCCCGCATCTCGGCGCGTCGACCACTGAAGCGCAGGTCAATGTCGCGATCCAAGTCGCCGAGCAGCTGGCCGATTTCCTGGTCTCGGGCGGCGTCACCAACGCGCTCAACATGCCCAGCCTGACCGCCGAGGAAGCCCCCAAGCTGAAGCCGTATATGGCGCTGGCCGAAAAGCTCGGCTCGCTGGTCGGCCAGCTGTCGCACGGCGCGGTGACGGGCATCGCGATCGAGGCGGAGGGCGCGGCCGCCGCGCTCAACCTCAAGCCGATCACGGGTGCGGTGCTGGCAGGCTTCATGCGCGTCCATTCGGACACGGTGAACATGGTCAACGCGCCGTTCCTCGCCAAGGAGCGTGGCCTCGACGTGCGCGAAGTGCGTCATGACCGCGAGGGCGATTACCACACCATGGTCCGCGTCACGGTGACGACGGCGGACGGCGAGCGCTCGGTCGCGGGCACGCTGTTCGGCGATCAGGCGCCGCGCCTGGTCGAGCTGTTCGGCATCAAGGTCGAGGCCGATCTGGCCGGGCCGATGCTGTACGTCGTCAACGAGGACGCGCCGGGCTTCATCGGCCGTCTCGGCACCACGCTGGGCGAGGCGGGCGTCAATATCGGCACCTTCCACCTCGGCCGCCGCTCGGCGGGCGGCGAGGCGGTCCTGCTGCTCTCGGTCGACGAGGCGGTGGACGCAGTCCTGCTGGCCAAGGTCAAGGCGCTGCCGGGCGTCAAGACCGCGATGGGTCTGGCGTTCTGATCCGATAGGATCGGATGTCGGCAAAAGGGGTCGGGTGCCAAAAGGCATTCGGCCCCTTTTTATTTGCGGTCAGTCGAGCGTCGTTTCTGCTCCACCGAGAAGGGGACGCGGCGTGGGGCCGGACGGTGGCTTTGTGGGTTCGAGGCCATTGTCGCGGCGCAGTGGAGGAAATTTCGGCGGCGGACGACCGCCCGCAGCAAAAATCGCGGCTATCGCGGCTCGTATCGCTTCCCGCTTCGCGTCTGACATGCGGGGCGGGCCGTTGAGATCCTTGATCGGCATGGGCGATCCTCAGGCGATTCAGACGTCCGCACGATAGCATGGTTCGGCGAATGGCGCGACGATCATGATCCCGGACGGGAAGGGCGGGACCTTCTATCGTCCCGCCCCTTCGCCTTACGCGACGGGTTCCTGCGGCAGCAACGCATCACGGCGCGCGCGGATAGCGTCTGCCTCGTCTGGTGTCAGGTCCAGCCGGTCGAGACGCTCGTCGAGCAACACGGGTAGCGTGGCATCGGGGTGCACCACCGCGAGCGTGAAAGTCTCATCCTGGGCTGCGTCGTAATGCGTCCAAGGGCGCTCGTCTTTGGCGAAGCCGCTGGCGATCGCCTTGCCGGTCATCGTCGGGGCGATCGGCGCATAGGTGATCCGGCTGCGGTTCTTCTTGTCGCTGCGCTGGGTGATCCGCGCCCAGACCGGCCGAAGCAGCGCCGGTTTACGCATGGCCTTGATCGATGCCGACTGATGCAGGAAGCGCCGCATCATCAGCACCGAGAACACCGCGAAGACGATCACGACCAGCAGCGAGCCGAGGAAGCGGTTCCAGAACTCCTCAATCGCCAGCGACAGGGTGATATTATCCGGATGGCCGCGCTCGGCGATGATGCGGGTTTCGCGATCCTCGTTACGGAACGCCATATAGGAGAAGCTGACCGCCCGCGATCGGATCGCGCCGTCGCGGGGATAGGCGATGGTCGCATTGCAGCGGACGCTGAACTTGCGCATCCGGCATTCGCCATCGACCATCGAGGCTTGCGGCACCTCGACCGGCGCGCGCAGGATGCGGTAGTCGGCGTACAGGCCGGGCCAGATGGTGGCGACGATGGCAAGCGCGCCCAAACCCAGCAGGATGCTGAACACCAGCAGCCTGTAATGATCGGCAAATCCGGCCCGCCGCACCTTGATGGGCCGCGCGGGCAGCAGCCCCGATGGGTCGGGAAGACCGTAGTCGGTTGTCTTCAACATGCTCCTCCTTCAGGCAGGCGGTCATCTATCATCGCGCCGCCAACAGATGCGAAAAACATCGGGCGACCAAGGGGTTGCATGCGTAACGAGAAAAGGCAGGGGCAATCGCGGTTGACGCCGCTGACTTGAGTGACCAATCACGAACCCCATCCGTCGCAGGCCGACGATCGAACGACAGGGTTTTTCGCGCGTGATCCGCTTCCCCACCTCCGCCCGTGAATGCTTCAAGGACAATGCCCGATGACCGCGCTCCTTCCCGAAGGCTATCACGACCGTCTTCCCCCCTATGCCGATGCCGCCGCGTCGGTGGAGGCGCGGGTGCTGGAGGCGGCGCGGCTGCATGGGTATGAGCGCGCCGATCCGCCGTCGATCGAGTTTGCCGAGGCGCTGGGCTCGCGGTTGAAGGCGGGCGGCCTGCATGACGCGGTGCGTTTCGTCGATCCGGTGTCTCAGCGCACGCTCGCCATCCGGCCCGACCTGACCGCGCAGGTGGCGCGGATCGCCGCCACCCGCATGGGCCATCACCCGCGCCCGGTGCGCCTGTCCTATGCGGGCACGGTTGTCCGCCTGCGTGGCTCCGAACTCGCGCCCGCCCGCGAGTGGCGGCAGATCGGGGCGGAGCTGATCGGGCTCGACTCGACGGCGGCGGCGACGGAAGTCGTGCGCGTGGCGGTCGAGGCGTTGGTCGCGGCAGGTACGACCGGGATTTCGATCGACTTCACGCTGCCCGATCTGGTCGACCTGCTCGCCGCCGGGCCGCTGCCGGTCGCGGCGGATCAGGTGGCGGCCTTGCGCGACCGGCTGGACGCCAAGGATGCGGGCGGGGTCGCCGCGATCGCGCCCGACTATCTGCCGCTGGTCGAGGCCGCCGGGTCGTTTGCGACCGCGATGGAGCGGCTGCGTGCCTTTGATTCCCAAGGCGTGCTGGCGAGCCGTCTCGATGCGCTGGAGGCGATCGCCGCCGCGCTGGGTGAGGGGGTGTCGATGACGCTCGACCCGACCGAACGCCATGGCTTCGAGTTCCAGAGCTGGCTGGGCTTCTCGCTGTTCGTGGCCGGTCCCCCGCGCGAGGTCGGGCGCGGCGGCACCTACACCATCTTCCACGAGGATGGGGCGGAGGAGAAGGCGACCGGCTTCTCGCTCTATGCCGACGCCATCGTCGCCACCGCGCCGCCGACCGAGCGGCGGCGGCTGTTCCTGCCCTTTGGCACCGCGCCTGAAACCGGCGCGTCGCTCCGCGCGCAGGGCTGGGTGACGGTGCAGGCGCTGGAGGAAGGCGACACGCCACAGGCGCAGCTGTGCACCCATATCCTCAAGGATGGCCAGCCGACCGCCATCGCCGGTTGACACACGGGGCCGCGTCCCGCTAGGCGCGCCCCGCACATTATTGGAAACCCCCATCCGCCGAGTCCTGTCGAAGGGCGCATGGGGTCCGTCCGGCAGGCGGAGCATAGCATCCATGGCAAATGTAGCAGTCATCGGCGCGCAATGGGGCGACGAAGGCAAGGGCAAGATCGTCGACTGGCTGGCCGAGCGCGCCGACATGGTCGTACGCTTCCAGGGCGGGCATAATGCCGGTCACACGCTGGTCGTCGGCGAGAATGTCTACAAGCTGTCGCTGCTTCCCTCGGGCATCGTGCGCGGCACCCCCAGCGTCATCGGTAACGGCGTCGTCCTCGACCCCTGGGCGCTGAAGGCCGAGATCGAGCGGCTGGGCGAACAGGGCGTGCACGCCAGCCCCGAGACGCTGCGCATCGCCGACAACTGCCCGCTGATCCTGCCGATCCACCGCGACCTGGACGGTCTGCGCGAGGATGCCAGCGGCGCGGGCAAGATCGGCACGACGCGGCGCGGCATCGGCCCGGCGTACGAGGACAAGGTCGGCCGCCGCGCGATCCGCGTCTGCGACCTGGCGCATCTCGATGACCTCGGCCCGCAGCTCGACCGTTTGTGCGCGCATCATGACGCGCTGCGTGCGGGCTTCGGCGAGCCGCCGGTCGACCGCGAACGGCTGCTCGCCGATCTGCGCGAAATCGCGGCCTTCGTCCTGCCCTTTGCCAAGCCGGTGTGGCGCGACCTCAACGAGGCGCGGACGGGCGGCAAGCGTATCCTGTTCGAGGGCGCGCAGGGCGTGCTGCTCGACATCGATCATGGCACCTATCCCTTCGTCACCTCGTCCAACACCATTGCCGGTGCTGCGGCGGGCGGTTCGGGCCTGGGGCCGTCGGGCGTCGGCTTCGTGCTGGGCATCGCCAAGGCCTATACCACCCGCGTCGGCTCGGGCCCGTTCCCGACCGAGCTGGAGGACGAGACCGGCCAGCGTCTGGGCGAGCGCGGGCATGAGTTCGGCACCGTCACGGGCCGCAAGCGGCGCTGCGGCTGGTTCGACTCGGTGCTGGTGCGCCAGTCGGCGGCGGTCGGCGGCATCACCGGCATCGCGCTGACCAAGATCGATGTGCTCGACGGGTTCGACGAGGTGAAGATCTGCGTCGGCTACAAGCTGGGCGACGAGACGCTGGACTATTATCCGACCCATGCGGCGGATCAGGCCAAGGTCGTCCCCGTCTATGAGACGATGGAAGGCTGGCAGGAATCGACCGCGGGGGCACGCAGCTGGGCCGATCTTCCCGCGCAGGCGATCAAGTATATCCGCCGGATCGAGGAACTGATCCGCTGTCCCGTGGCGCTGGTGTCGACCAGCCCGGAGCGTGAGGACACGATCCTGGTTCGCGATCCCTTCGCGGATTGATCTGGAAAGGCCCCGGCGGATGTCGGGGCCTTTTTATTGGCGGGTATCACGTGGCCTTCGACTTCGCTCAGGCTGAACGGAGCTTGGTACTTAACCCCGTTCAGCCTGAGCGAAGTCGAAGGCCACGCCACCACCTAGAGCATGATGACATGAGATTAACTCACCCCTCCCCTGAAGGGGAGGGGCCGGGGGTGGGGCGCCTCCGCAAGCTTGCAGCCGGTGGCGAGGCCCCACCCCAACCCCTCCCCTGAAGGGGAGGGGCTCACCTTGGTTCAACGCAACGTCATCACGGTCTAACCCAAGCAAAAGGCCCGGCCGCTTTCGCAACCGGGCCTTTGCCGTAGTGACGAACCCGAAAGGGCTTACATACCGCCGCTGCTGCCCGGCGGAGTGGTGGTGCCACCGCTGGTCCCGGTGCCGACCTGACCGCTGGTCGTCATGTCGCCGCCCATCGTGCCGCCGTTCATCGAACCGCTGCCGGTCGTGGTCGACGAACCCATCGTATCGGGCATGGTCGACGGCGTGTTGACCGTGCTGCCCGGCGTGGTCGTACGGCTACGGTTCTTGCCACGCGTGGTCGAGCGAGTCGTGGTGCCGGGCGTCGTGGTCATGGTGTCGGGCTGACCCATGGTGGTCTGGCCGGGCATGGTGCCGGTCTGACCGGGCATCTGACCCGGCATGGTGGTGGTCTGTCCGGACATACCGCCACCCGCCATTCCGCCAGTGGTGCCGCCCGAGACCTGGGCGAAGCCCGCGGCGGGGATCACAAGTGCGGCGGCGGCGATCACATGGACGTAACGCATTGTTTCTCTCCTGCTTTTCTCGTGTGGTTAACGAGGCAGGAGAACGTCCGTTCCTTTATTTAACCACATTGGCCGCGATGAAGCAACGCCTGATCGGCCAAAACCAGTGCGACCATCGCCTCCACAACCGGAACGCCACGAATGCCGACGCACGGGTCGTGACGCCCCTTGGTCGCGATCTGGGTTTCCTCGCCGGTGCGGGTGATGGTGTCGACCGGGGTCAGGATCGAGCTGGTCGGCTTGAACGCGACTCGCATCGTGACCGGCTGGCCGGTGGCGATACCGCCCGCGATGCCGCCCGCATGATTGGCCAGGAAGCGCGGGCCGCCATTGCCGCTACGCATCGGATCGGCATTCTGCTCGCCGGTCAGCGCGGCGGCGGCGAATCCGTCGCCGATCTCGAAACCCTTGACCGCATTGATGCTCATACAGGCCGAGGCAAGCTCGCTGTCCAGCTTGGCATAGAGCGGCGCGCCCCAGCCTGCGGGCACGCCGATCGCCTCGCACGCGACCACCGCGCCGACCGAGGAGCCGGACTTGCGCGCGCCGTCGACGATCGCTTCCCAGCGCTCGGCCGCCGCCGCGTCGGGGCAGAAGAAGGGGTTGGCGTCGATTTGCGCATCGTCGAACGCGTCATAGTCGATCCGGTCGCCGCCGATCGATTCGACCCAGGCGCGGATCTTGACCTGTGGGATCACCGCGCGCGCGACGGCGCCCGCCGCGACCCGCGCCGCCGTCTCACGCGCCGAGGAGCGTCCACCGCCGCGATAGTCGCGAAAACCGTATTTCGCGTCATAGGCATAGTCCGCATGGCCGGGGCGATAGGCGAGCGCGACGTTGCCATAGTCCTTGGATCGCTGGTCGACATTCTCGATCATCAGGCTGATCGGCGTGCCGGTCGTCCGCCCCTCGAACACGCCGGACAGGATGCGCACCTGATCGGGCTCGCGGCGCTGCGTCGTGAAGCGGCTGGTGCCGGGGCGGCGCTTGTCGAGCCAGGGCTGAATGTCTTCTTCGGACAGCGCGATGCCCGGCGGGCACCCGTCGACCACCGCGCCCAGCGCGGGCCCATGGCTCTCGCCCCAGGTGGTGAAGCGGAACAGGTGGCCGAAACTGTTGAAGCTCACGCAGCATCTCCCAGCCGGGCAAAGGCCGGCGCATGTGTGGCGGCCCCGCGCACGCCGCAGGGGATCAGGCCGCCCTGGAGCGGGACGGCCAGGAAATACTCGCCCGCATAGGGGCTGTCGAAACCGCTCGCGACATCGGCGGCAAAGCCGAACCGGCCGTAAAAGGCCGGATCACCCAGCGCGAAGCAGAGCACGACGCCTTCCTTCTCCAGCCGCTCCAGCCCGGCGGCCACCAAAGCCTCGCCGACCCCTTGCTGTCGCCAGTCGCGCGCGACCGCGATGGGGGCGAGGGCGACCGCATTGATCGGCTTGCCGCCGATCTCGGCCCCCATACGGCTGAACGCGATCGCGCCGATCAGGGCGTCCGTGGCTTCGTCGATCGCGATCAGCATCAGCACCATGTCGCCCTCGACGCACAAGTCGCGGACCAGGGCGGCTTCGGCGGGGGCTGGGAAGCTGGCGACGAGCAGCGCGTCGAGCGCGGCGACGTCCTGCCCTTGCGCGGGGCGGATGGTGATGGCGGCGATAGGCTGGTCGGACATGGGATCGTCTTTAGCGAGGCCGCCGGACAAGGCGCGATAGATAATGTTGGCGGGCATTCCTTCCCTGGAAGGGGAGGTGGCAGGCCGCAGGCCTGACGGAGGGGTGTCACGGTTGGCGATGGCAGTCTGCCCTCGCTGCCGGTTACACCCCCCCACCAGCTTCGCTGGTTCCCCTCCCCTTACAGGGGAGGAAAAGTTTATTACGCCAGCGCGATATCCGGCGCGTCCTCGGCCTTCATGCCGATGACGTTGTAGCCTGCGTCGACATGGTGGATTTCCCCCGTCACGCCCGACGACAGGTCGGACAGCATATAGAGGCCCGCACCGCCCACATCCTCGATCGTCACGGTGCGACGCAGCGGCGAGTTCAGCTCGTTCCACTTCAGGATATAGTTGAAGTCGCCGATGCCGCGCGCGGCCAGCGTCTGGATCGGCCCGGCCGAGATGGCGTTGATGCGGATATTCTCCGGGCCGAGGTCGACCGCGAGATACTTCACGCTGGTCTCCAGCGCCGCCTTGGCCACGCCCATGACGTTGTAATGCGGGATGACCTTTTCCGCGCCATAATAGGTCAGCGTCAGGATCGAGCCGCCCTCGGGCATCATCGTGCGCGCGCGCTGGGCCACCGCGACCAGCGAATAGGCCGAGATGTTCATGGTCATCAGGAAATTGTCGAGCGTGGTGTCGTAATAACGCCCGCGCAGCTGCGACTTGTCCGAAAAGCCAATGGCATGGACGACGAAATCGATCGTCGGCCATTCCGCCTTCAGATCGGCGAACAGCTTATCCAGCGACTCCATCTCGGACACGTCGCAATCGAACAGGCGCGCCACGCCCAGCTGTTCGGCCAGCGGGCGGACCCGCTTTTCCATCGCCGCGCCCTGATACGAAAAGGCGAGCTCCGCGCCCGCCTCCGAAAGCTGCTTGGCGATGCCCCAGGCCAGCGACTTGTCATTGGCCAGGCCCATGATGAGCCCCCGCTTGCCTGCCATCAATCCGTTCACGCCGTTACCGCTCCTGCCGGTTCACTTCCATCAATCCCCCTCTCTAGCGCCGTTTCCGGTGGTTCCGCCAGTGCCGCGTTCAAATGGGCGCCGAAAACCAGGCCCAAGCCGATCAGATAGAAGAACAACAGCATCACGACGACACCCGCCAGGCTGCCATAGGTCAGGTCGTACCCGCCCAGTTGCGACAATGCCCAGGGCAGGAGCGCGGTCATGCTGACCCACCAGGCGGCGGTGAACAAAGCACCCGGCCATTTGGGGCAGTCGCTCTCGCGATATTTGCCCGGCGTGACCGAATAGAAGAGCAGGTAGAGGGCGCCGAACATGACGACGCCGGGGATCATCCGCGACAGGCCGACCCAGCCCGCCACGTCCTGCGAGAAGGGGACGAGGCGATAGATGAACTGCTCCGCCGCCGTCAGGATACCGGCCGCCAGGAAGGACAGCAGCGCGACCACGACCGACGCGATCATCACCAGCGTCGACGACAGCCGCGATTTCCAGAAGGCGGCCGTCGCCTTCACGCCGTAAGCGCGGTGGAAGATATCGCGGATCGTCTCGATGAACCCGCCCACCGTCCACAGCCCGACCAGCCCGCCCAGCCAGAGGAGAGAGCCAGTCCGGGCCGCCAGCACGTCGGCGATGGGCTTGCGCAACAGGTCGCTAACATCGGGGGGCAGGACGTGGAGGAAGCTCTCCACTGCATGCTGCGTCTCGTTGCTCTGCCCGAACAGCGACAGCAGCGCGGCGGTGGTGATGAAGAAAGGGAACAGCGTCATCAGCGCCAGATAGGCGAGGTTCCCGGCATGGATGAAGCCGTCGTTGAACACGCCCAGGCTGGTTCGCTTTAGGATTTCAAAAGCATAGGAGCCGGGCCGGACCTTGGCGATCTGCCGGTCCAGCCGCTGGCGGGCCTTGCCTGGGTGATGGGCGCGTTCTTCTGGGGTCAGGCCGTTCGCATCGCTCATGGAACGATCAGACGCCCATGGCGGCCCTCGGGTTCCTGCCGTCGGTCCATTCGGCGGCGAAGCGTTGCAGCGCGGCATCATCGGCGGGGATGTCGATCATCAGCGTGATGAGCTGATCGCCGCGTCCGCCATCCTTCTTGTGAAAGCCCTTGCCTTTCAGCCGCAACGTCTTGCCCGAGGTGGTGCCCTTGGGGATGGTCAGCATGACCGGGCGCTCGACGGTGGGGGCCTTCACCTGGCCGCCCAGCACCGCCTCGGTCAGGCTGATCGGCAGGTCGAGGCGGACATCGTCGCCGTCGCGGGTGAAGAAGGCATGGGGGACGACCTCGATCGTGATGATCGCATCGCCCGCGCCGCCCGGACCCTGCTCGCCCTTGCCGCCGAGGCGCATTTGGGTGCCGCTCTCGACCCCGGCGGGCAGTTTCAGGTCGATCGTTTTGCCATCGGCCAGCGTGATCCGCTGCGGGCTGAGTGTCGCCGCATCGACGAAGGGGACGCGCAACGCATAGGCCGAATTGGCACCCTTGGGGGCCGAGCGCCCCCGGCCGAATCCGCCGAAGCCGCCCGAGAAACCGCCGCCGCCACG
This sequence comes from Sphingomonas sp. 77B, assembly GCF_056497825.1. Classification (NCBI taxonomy): domain Bacteria; kingdom Pseudomonadati; phylum Pseudomonadota; class Alphaproteobacteria; order Sphingomonadales; family Sphingomonadaceae; genus Sphingomonas; species Sphingomonas sp. 77B. The sequence continues at coordinate 1,725,198 of NZ_JBWMBY010000001.1, read as the reverse complement.
TCCGGCGCCGCCGAACATCCCCTCGAAGATATCGGACATGTCGGCGCCTTCGCCGCCGAAATCGAATTGCTGGCGAAAACCCCCGCTGCCGCCCGCGCCGGGCCGCGCGCCGCCGCCGAAGCCGCCCGCCCCGCCGCCATAGCCGAAGGGCGAGGTGGGATTGCCGTCGCCATCGATCTCGCCCCGGTCGAACCGGGCGCGCTTGTCCTTGTCGTTCAGCAGATCATAGGCGTTGGTGACCTGGCTGAACTTCTCCGCCGCCTTCGGATTGTCCTTGTTGCGGTCGGGATGCAGTTCCTTCGCCAGCTTGCGATAGGCTTTCTTGATATCCGCTTCGCTGGCCATGCGGCTCACGCCCAGCGTCTGATATGGATCGGCCACTCTGTTCCCCGTTGGCAGTGTATTACCCTTCTATGTGGGGAAGTCCGTGTCGGAGCGCAATCCGTTGCCCATGCGTTGAGTCATGACAAAGGAGACGGAACATGACACAGCCGATGCAGGCGGTGGACAAGGACGGCAAGAAGGGTGCGCCCGACGGCGTGTCGGATACGCCGGGCAAACATGGCGGCGAGAGCCAGGGCGGCGGTTACGAGGGGGCGCCGAAGCGGGACGGCGACTTCCACGGCGGCCAGAGCGAGGCGGCGTACCATGGCAAGGGCGGCCACCCCGATCCCGACAAGGACAATCCCAATGCGGTGACCGAGGAGGGCTAACCCCACCCCGCCCGCTCCGTTCGCACTGAGCGAAGTCGAAGTGCACGCCCCGCGCTTAGTCGCGAGCGTTTTCCCTTGGCCTTCGACTTCGCTCAGGCTGAAGGAAAGGGGGGATGGCTCTACCCCGCCACCATTTCCTCCAGTGGCGCGACGTCGACGCTGACGTCCATCTTCTGCGCGCCCGAGCCCAGCACCACGCCGTCGACCGGCGCGATCTCGGCATAGTCGCGGCCGACCGCGACGATGATGTGGTCGCCCGCCATCCAGATGCCGTTGGTGGGATCAACCCCCACCCAGCCAATTTGCGGCCCGCCCCAGATCAGTACCCAGGCATGGGTCGCGTCCGCCCCCACCAGTCGCGCCTGGCCCGGCGGCGGCAGGGTGCGGATATAGCCCGAGGCATAGGCCGCCGGGATACCCGCGGCACGAAGGCCGGTAATCATGATCTGCGCGAAGTCCTGACACACGCCGCGTCGCTGGCGAAAGGCCTCCGCCGGGGGGGTGTCGACCAGTGTCGCGGCGGGATCGAAGGCGAATTCACGCTGGATACGGTTGGCGAGCGCGAATCCCGCCTCCAGCGCACCGCGCTCCGGCGACAGGTCGGCGGCGCACCATTCGGCAATGGCGGGGTCGAGCGGGATCAGCGGCGAAGGAAAAATATAGTTGGCCGGGCCTGCCGCAGACAGATCGCGGCTGCTCCGGGCCAGCAGGGACACCTCGGCCAGCGTCGGGTCGTTCGGCGAGGGCATCGGCACCGGCCGGTCGACGACCATGCGCGCGCGGCTCTCGATCGTCAGGCTGCGCACCGGGCGGTCGACGACCAGCCGCGTGACATGCGCCAGCCCGACCTCGGCATGGGCGGCACGGGTGCGGCCGACCGGCTCGACGATCAGGTCGTAGCTTTCCAGCGTCTGGCCCGGCCAGTCGATGGGTTTCAGCCGCAGATTGCAGCGCGCATATTTGACCTGCGCGCCGTAATCGAAGCGGGTGATGTGGCGGATGTCGTAGATCATGCGCCCCTGTATCATGCGAGTGTGAGGCCTCCGGCGCGGAGAGGTTCTGCCCCTTGCAGGAAATAGCGGCGCGCGATCGCCTCGGACAGCAGGCCCAGCCGCCGCTCGACATCGCCCAGCGTGTCGGCATCGAGGGTGCGCGCATCCGCCGTCTCGATCGCGGCACGGATGGCGATGGCCTGTGCCTGTTGCGGCTCGGCCATGTCGTCGTCGGACAGGACGGGCAGGCGCGACAGACAGTCGGCGATGCGCGCCGTCTGATAGGCGAGCGCGCGCGGATTGTTGGGATCGAGCGCGACCAGATCGACCACCGCGACGCGCGCCAGGCCGGTCGGATAGCGCTGGCGATAGCTGATCTGGCTGTTGGCGAGGTCGAGCAGGGTGGAGAGGTCGTCTGCCGATGCGCCCGCCATGCCGAACAGCCGGGTCGCGCGCGCGACCGCGATGGCACGCTCCACCCGGCGGCCCAGGTCGTGGAATCGCCAGGCGGCGGTGCGCACCATGTGCTCGGCCGACAGCCCGGCGATGGCGGCATAGCGGCGCTGAAGCGAGCCCGCCCGGTCGAGCATCCCGACATGGCTGGGGAAGGGCGCCTCCAGCAGGCGCACCATGTCGGCGGACAGGCGGTCGCGCGAGCCTTCGCTGATCCCACGCGCGAGGCGATTGATGCGGGCGACCGAATGAAAGCCCTCATCCTCCATCGCGGTGCGCGCGAACTGGGTGAGCGCGGCACGGTGCAGGCTGTCGGGATGCGGGGCCGCGCCGCCGCCGGTGATGAGCCCGACTAGCCGCCCGACGGTGCGCGGGTCCAGCACCGCGCCGCCATCGACATCGATCGAATTGCCCAGCATCACCCGGATCGCGGCGAGCAGCGACTCGCCGCGTTCCAGATAGCGGCCGAGCCAATAGAAATTGTCGGCGACCCGGCTGGGCAGCGTCCCCGGGTTGCGCCGGACATGCAGCGAATCGGGATCGGCGAGCAGCGATATGGGCACCACCGGCTCGGGCCCATGGATGCAGACATCGGCGGACCACAGCCCCTCGCCGATCATCGCGGCGGTCGCCTCCGGGTGGTCGCCGATCCGGCCGAAACCGCCGGGCATGACGGTCCATCGTCCTTCGCCGTCGCGCGCGGCAAAGACACGCAGGGTAAAGGGGCGCGGTTCCAGCCGGTCGCCGATCACGACGGGCATGGTCGACAGGCGCACCATTTCCTGCCCGACATAGTCCTGCGGACGCCGGGCCATGTCGGCGAGCAGGACCGCGCGCTCCTCCGGCGACAGGCTCGACCCCGGTCGCGCACCCTGCGGCAGGCCCAGCGGCCTGGGACCGAAGGCGGGGCCGATCAGCAAATCGTCCAGATGCTCCGCGACATGGGTCGCCTGCGCCGACCCGCCGCACCACCAGGTCGCGATGTTGGGCAGCTTGAGCGGTTCGCCCGCCAGATGCCGGGCCAGCATCGGCAGGAAGGCGGAGAAGGCCGGGCTTTCCAGCACGCCTGCGCCCGGGGCATTGGCGATCACCACCTGTCCGTCGACATAGGCGTCGATCAGGCCGGGGACGCCGATCTGCGAATGGCTGTCGAACGCGAGCGGATCGAGCATCCGGGGATCGAGCCGCCGCCACAGCGCGTCGATCCGCTTCAGCCCCGCGACGGTGCGGACATAGACCTGCCCCTCGATCGCGGCGAGGTCGGCGCCCTCGACCAGCAACAGGCCCAGATAACGCGCCAGATGCGCCTGTTCGGGATAGCTCGGGTTGAACCGGCCCGGCGTCAGGAGGCCGATCCGGGGATCGGCGCGACGGCACTGCGCGGCCAGCCCGGCGCGAAAGGCCGCGAAGAAGGGGGCATGACGCTGCACGTTCAGCCGGTTCTGCAGCCCGCCCAGCGTCCGGCTGACCGCCAGCCGGTTCTCCAGCGCATAGCCCGCACCTGCCGGATTGCGCAGGTGGTCGGCCAGCACCCGCCACTCGCCGTCGGGCCCGCGCGCCAGGTCGAAGGCGACGAAGCTCAGATGATGGCCGCCCGGCGGCGTCACCCCGACCATGGGGCGCAGGAAATAGGGACTGCCGGTCGCCAGCGCGGCGGGGATATGCCCCTCCGCCACCAGCCGTCCGGGGCCGTAGAGATCGCCGAGGACCGTCTCCAGCAGCGCGGCACGCTGGACCACACCCGCCTCGATCCCCTTCCATTCTCTGGAGTCGATGAGGAGGGGGACGGGGGAGACGGGCCAGGGGCGCTCGTCGGTTTCGCCGATGATGCGAAAGCCGGTGCCGATGTCCGCCGCATGGCGTTGCACCCGCTCGCGTGCATGGGCCAGGTTGCTGGCGACGGCGGCCAGTTCCTCCAGCATGGCGGGCCAAGCGGGGTCGGTCGAGCCCGCCAGCACGTCCGCCCCGGCGGCGCTCGCACGATAGGCGTCGATCCAGGCGGCGGCCTGTGCGGGGCTGTCCTCGGAGGGGTCCATCGGCGGGGAAAATCGCCGCATCGGCGCAAGGTTGCAACAGGCGATTGGCGAGGCGGCAGGCTTCGGGACCGAAATCGGTGGCGTGCATGGGAGCGCGCGGCGAGATTCGCCGTTTCCGTTCCTGACATTGGTTTTCGCCCGGGAGGGGCGTATGGGCGGGCGCATGGCTGATGATCCCTTTGCCCTGTTCGATGCGTGGCTTGCCGAGGCGCGAGCGAGCGAAATCAACGATCACAACGCGATGGCGCTGGCGACGGTCGATGCGCGCCTGCAACCCTCGGTACGCATGGTCCTGCTCAAGGGCCATGATCCTCGCGGATTCGTGTTCTATACCAACCGCGAAAGCCGCAAGGCGCAGGAACTGAGCGAGGGCAGCAAGGCCGCGCTTCTCTTCCACTGGAAATCGCTGCGCCGCCAGATCCGCATCGAAGGTCCGGTGTCACGCGTCGATGATGCCGAATCGGACGCCTATTTCGCCAGCCGTGGCCGCGATTCGCAGCTGGGCGCCTGGGCCTCGGACCAGTCGCGCCCGCTCGATGCCCGCGAGACGTTCGAGGCGCGCTTCGAAGAAATGCGCGCCCGCTTCGAAGGGGGCGACGTTCCGCGCCCGCCGCATTGGGGCGGATACCGTGTCACTCCGCAGCGGATCGAGTTCTGGCTCGACCGCGAACATCGGCTGCATGAGCGCCGTGTCTTTACCCGCACCAGCGAACAGGGCTGGGACGAAGGATTGCTGTTTCCGTGACCCAGGACGAACGTAAAAGAGTCATTCCGCTTGCGACCAAGGCGGCGCTGGCCAGCGTCGGCATGGCGCTGTCCCTGCTGGCGCTGAAGAGCTTTGCCGCCTGGCGAACCGGCTCGGTCGCGATGCTGGGGTCGCTGGCCGACACCGCGCTCGACCTGCTCGCCAGCCTGGTGACGCTGTACGGTGTCCGGCTGGCGGCGACTCCGGCGGATCATGACCACCGCTTCGGCCATGGCAAGGCGGAGGCGCTGGCAGCGCTGTTCCAGGTGGCGCTCATCACCGCCTCGGCAGCGGGCATCGCGTGGCGCGCGGTCATGGCGCTGGGCTCGGACAATCCGACCGGCGACGCCGAGTTCGGCATCGGCGTGTCGGTGATCGCGATTGCCGCGACCATCATCCTGCTCGCCTATCAGCGCAGCGTCATCCGCCGCACCGGATCGGTCGCGATCCTGGCCGACAATGTCCATTACCAGTCCGACGTGATGCTGAACGGATCGGTCATCGTCGCGATGGTGCTCGACCAGTATCTCGGCTGGCACGGCGCGGACCCGATCTTCGGCATCGCCATCGCGCTGTGGCTGGCCTGGGGCGCGTTCCAGGCCTCCTCGACCGCGATCGACCAGCTGATGGACAAGGAATGGTCCGACGACCAGCGCGCCGCCTTTCTCGACGTCGCCGCGCGCCAGCCTGGGCTGAAGGGCATCCACGACTTCCGTACCCGCCGCTCGGGCAGCCACGACTTCGCGCAGTTCCACATGGAGGTCGACCGCGACATGACGGTCGCCGCCGCGCATGACGTGGTCGAGGGTGTCGAGCGCGCGCTGCGCCGCGCCTTCCCCAAGGTCGAGGTGCTGATCCATCTCGATCCCGAGGGTCATGTCGACACCGACAATCCACTGGTCGAGGCGGACGTGACCCCGCACTGGTTCGGCAAGCGCGTCGGCTATTGATGCGCATTCCCTTCACCCAGGTCGATGCCTTTGCCGATGCCGCGTTCGGCGGAAACCCGGCGGCGGTGATGATGTTGCCGTCGTGGCTGGACGACGCCACGTTGTTGCGAATCGCGCAGGAGAACAACCTGTCGGAAACCGCCTTCCTGGTGGCGGTGGACGGCGGCGAGGCGGATTTCGAACTGCGCTGGTTTACGCCGGGCGACGAGGTGGAGATGTGCGGCCACGCCACGCTGGCGAGCGGGCACGTCGTGCTGTCGTCGGATACCACGCGCGAGCGGGTGCGGTTCGCAACGCGTCATGCCGGGGTGCTGGAGGTCGCGCGTGACGGGCTGGGCTACAGTCTGTCCCTACCGGAACGCACGCCATTGCCCGAGGCATTGCCGGGGGTGGTCGAGGCGCTGGGGGTGGACGGCGTGGTCGAGACGCTGCGCCATCCGGCGGGCTATGCGGTCGTGGTCGTGGACGCCGCCGAGACGGTGCGCGGCTGTGCGCCGGACTTCACCACGCTGGCCAAGGCCGGGCGCTATGTCGTGATCCTCACCGCACGCGGCGGGGCGGGGGAGGCGGATGTGGTCAGCCGCGTCTTCGTCCCCGCCTTCGCGATCGACGAGGACCCGGTGACGGGGGCGGCGCATGCGGTGCTGACCCCCTATTGGACGGAAAAACTGGGCAGCCAGTTCTTCGTTGCGGAGCAGGCGAGTGCGCGGGGCGGGCGGCTGACCTGTCGGCTTGAGGGCGACCGGGTGGTGCTGGGCGGTGGATGCGTCACGGTGATCGAGGGGGCGTTCCTGCTGCCGTAAGCTTTATTCCTCCCCAAGCTCGCTTGGGGAGGGGGACCATCGCGAAGCGGTGGTGGAGGGGCAGGGCGTCGCCGTCCCTGACTGGAGAAGCGGCGGGTAAGGCCCCTCCACCACCCGGCTATGCCGGGCGGTCCCCCTCCCCATCAGAGATGGGGAGGAATGGAGCTACTCCGCCGCCAGCAACGTCTCCGCCGCCTGCAAATCCACCGACACCAATCGGCTGACTCCGCGTTCGATCATGGTCACCCCGAACAGGCGGTGCATCCGGCTCATCGTCACCGCATTGTGGGTCACGATCAGATAGCGCGTATCGGTCTCGCGCGTCATCCGGTCGAGCAGGCCGCAGAAGCGGTCGATATTGGCATCGTCCAGCGGCGCGTCGACTTCGTCCAGTACGCAGATCGGCGCCGGGTTGGTCAGGAACAGCCCGAAGATCAGCGCCACCGCCGTCAGCGCCTGTTCGCCCCCCGACAACAGGGTCAGCGACTGGAGCCTTTTGCCCGGCGGCTGCGCCATGATCTCCAGCCCCGCCTCCAGCGGATCGTCCGAATCGATCAGCGCCAGATGCGCCGAGCCGCCGTCGAACAGCGTCGCGAACAGCGTCTGGAAATGGCCATTCACCGCCTCGAACGCCTCCAGCAGCCGCTGCCGTCCCTCCCGGTTGAGCAGCCCGATCGAGCCGCGCAGCCGCGCGACCGCCTGGACCAGATCCTCGCGCTCGGCGGCACTGGCCGCGCCGCTCGCTTCCAGATCGGCCAGTTCCTGCTCGGCGACCAGATTGACCGGGCCGATGCGTTCGCGGTCGGCGGACAGCTTGTCATGCGCCGCCGCCTCGGCCTGGGGCGAGCCGACACCGGCGCTGTCAAAGGCCAGTTTCTCGGGCAGTACCGGCGCGGGGCAGGCGAAGCGTTCGCCCGATACCCGGCCCAGCTCGACCCGGCGGAGTTCGTGATTTTCGACCCGCGCCAGCGCCCCCGCCCGCGCCTCTCGCGCGGCGGACAACAGTGCGTGGGTCTGGGCATGGGCCGCCTCGATGGCGCGCAGCGCGCGTTCGGCGTCGGCTTCCTCGATTTGTGTCCGTTCCGCCTCGGCCTTGGCGGTGTCGTGCGCGGCGGCGAGCCGGGCGATCTCGTCGGCCAAAAGGTCCGGCTGGTCGGCGATCGCGGCGGTGTCACGGTCGAGCGTCGCGGCGCGGTCGTCCATCTCGGCGATCCGGCCCGCCGCCTGACCCGCCCGCTGGTCCCAGCCCTGCGCCTCGGCCATGGCGGCGGACAGGCGGTCGCGGGTCTGCGCCAGGCTGCGCTCCAGCGTCGTCCGCTCCGACCGCGCCAGCGCCACCGCCGAGCGGGCAAGTTGCGTTTCCTGCTGGAGCCGTGCCGTCTCTGCGGCACTGGCGGTGCCGTCGGGCAGTCCAGCGAGCGTCGCCTGCGCCCGGTCGCATTCGGCCAGCGCCTCGTCCATCTCGGCGGCGATCCGTTCGGCGCGGGTGGCGAGATCGGTGCGTTGCGCGGACAGCCGTTCGATCACCGCCTGGGCCCGGTCCTCGGCGCGCTGGGCATCGCGAAGCGACGCCTCGGCCTGGGCATGGAGGTTGCGCGCGCTGGCGGCGGCGGCACGGGCACGGGCGATCCGATCCTCGATCGCGGCGCGCGCCTCGGTCGCGGTCTGCACCGCCGTCTCGGTCGCCGGACGTTCGGCCTCCAGCGCGGCGAGCCGGTTGCGCCGCTCCATCCGCTCCGCCGCTGCCGCGCCGCCGCCCTCGCCGATATAGCCGTCCCAGCGCCGCAGCCGCCCCTCGCGCGTGACCAGCCGCTGCCCGACGCTGAGATGCTGGCCCGAATCCGCCTCGACCAGGAAGATCTGCGACAGCCGCCGGGCGAGCGTCGACGGCGCCTTGATCCGTTCGCCCAGCGGCAGCGTGCCGACCGGCGCGGCGGGATCGTCGGGCGCGACGGGGGAGCCATGCCAGTCGACCAGCGGCGTCTCCAGTTCGTCACCCAGGGCGGCGGCCAGCGCGCGCTCGAACCCCGGCTCGGCTTGCACCTCGTCGAGCAGCCGGTCGCCGCCCTTGCTCGCGGTCGCGCGGATCAGCGTCGCGGCCTCGGCCTCCAGCGCGGCAAGGGCGGCGATGGCACGGGCGCGGGCTCCCTCGGCGGAATCGCGTTCGGCCGTGGCGGTCAGCTCGCTTTCCTCGGCCCAGCCCAAAGCCGCGCGCGCCTTGTCGGCATCGACCCTGGCGGCGGCCTGGGTTGCGATCGCCGCTTCGCGTGTCGCTTCCTGCTCGGCCATGTCGGGCAGTGCCTCGATCGCCGACGCAACGGCGCGGGCATCGCGTTCGGCGCGGGTATGGCGCGCGCGGGCGGCGGCCAGTGCGGCCTCGGCGATGCGGCGCTCGGCGGCCTCCGCCGCCTGGGCCGACAGGGCGCGGGCCAGCGCGACCTCGGCATTGCGGTTCTTCGTCTCCGCCTCGGCCAGCAGCGCGTCGAGCCGGGGCATGGCCTGCACCGCATGGGCGATGCGCGCCTCCAGATCCTCGCATTCCTCGGCCAGCCGCCGGATCGCGGCGGCCGCGTCATGCGCCAGCGCGTCCTCACGCGCGCGATCCTCGTCGATCCGGGTACGCGCGGCGGCCAGTTCCTCGATCCGCCGTTGCAGCCCGTGGCGGCGGTCGCGGGTGCGCGACAGGGCGTGACCCGCCTCGCTCAGCGCATCGCGCGCGGCGAGCGAAGCGGCGCGGGTCCGGGCGGCACGTTCCACCGCTTGCGCTTGCGCGGCGGCGGCTTCGCGCTCGGCGGCGGTGGTTTCGGCCACCCGGCGCTCGGCGGCCTCGGCCTCGATCTTTGCCTGTCCCGCCGCCTCGGCCGCGTCGCGCCAGCGGGCGAAGATCATCCGCGCCTCGGCCACGCGAATCTGGTCGGAGAGCAGGCGATAGCGCTCCGCCGCGCGCGCCTGTCGCCGCAGGGTGGCGATGCGGGCGTCCTGGTCGGCGATCGCCTCGTCCAGCCGGGTCAGGTTCGCCTCGGTCGCGCGCAGCTTGGTTTCGGCATCGCGGCGTCGGACGTGGAGCCCGGCGATCCCGGCCGCTTCCTCCAGCATCGCGCGGCGTTCGGCAGGCTTGGCGGCGATGACCGCGCCGATCCGGTTCTGGCTGACCAGCGCGGGCGAATGTGCGCCGGTCGCAGCGTCAGCGAAGAGCAGGGCCACGTCCTTGGCCCGCACGTCGCGCCCGTCGATCCGGTAGGCGGACCCTGCGCCGCGCTCGATCCGGCGGACGATCTCGGTCTCCTCGCCCTCGCGCTCGGCCAGGATCGTCACCTCGGCAAAGTCGCGCGGCGGGCGGGTGGCGGTACCTGCGAAGATCACGTCTTCCATGCCCGCGCCGCGCATCGATCGCGCGCTGTTCTCGCCCATGGTCCAGCGGAGCGCTTCGAGCAGGTTGGACTTGCCGCAACCATTGGGCCCGACAACGCCGGTCAGCCCCGGTTCGATGACCAGATCGGCCGGATCGACGAAGCTCTTGAAACCCGAAATGCGAAGCCGCTTGATCTGCACGGACCCGGTCGCCGCTCCCCCGATGTGTGGTTAACCGATAGCGAATGGGGGCGGGATGTCGAGGGGTGAGCTATCGGAGTGCGGTATTGTAGCATGGCGGCTTCCGCCCAATTGCGGACAAATGTTCGGTTCTCGATTGCGGACTTTGGCTCGAGCGTGCAGCCTAGCGGGATGCAATACGGCTCGATCGTCGCCTTCCTCTCAGGAACTCTCTCTCCGGAAACTCTGGCTGCGGAGATTAGACCGGAGGTCGCTCGTTTTAGGGCGACGTTGAAGAAGACGGGGGAAGGCCGAGTCCCAGCCTTGGCTGGACCGCCGTTCGTGGTCACAAGACAGGGTGCACGACGCCTGCTTGAAGCCGTGGCGTATAATCGTCTGCCCTACGATACGGCGAGCTACCTTGCGGACTGTATCGTCATGAACGACGACTTCGAGTTCGCAGATGAAGCGACGAGAGACGCTTTCTTCTTCATCGAAGATGATACCGCACGGTTTGCCACAGGCGACGATGAGTGGTGTCCTTCTCAGACGGAGACGCTGGCTGCGCTGGCGGCGCTGGGCTGAACGGCAGCTTTCCACCAATTCCGGTCATCCTTTCGGAGGATGGGACAGGCTGACGGTCATCTGAACCGGGCCAATCCAAACTGAGTCATCGGCACCGCAGTTTCGCCTCCATCCAGCATCGCCGCCACCAACTCTCCCGTAATCGGGGCAAGCGTCAGGCCCAGATGGTTGTGCCCGAACGCATAGGACACCCCGCGCGTCCCCGGCACCCGACCGATCGCGGGCAAGTAATCCGGCAGCGTCGGCCGCGCGCCCATCCAAGGCTTGGCATCCTCGCCGATCGGCAGGCCGAGCGCGGCGATGTGGTGGCGCAGGCGGTTCCACTTGGCGGGGTCGGGCCTGGCTTCGGCGCGGGCGAACTCGACGATGCTGGCGGCGCGTAAGCCGCCTGCAAAGCGGGTGACGATCATCGATCGGTCCTCGAACACCACAGGGGGCAGGTCGGCGGGCCAGTCGACGTCCGGGCCGGTCTGGAGGTGATAGCCGCGCTCGGCGATGATCGGGGCCTTCAGGCTGAAGGGGCGGAGCAGCGCCGCGCTCGCCACGCCTGCCGTCACGACGATCTGGTCGGCGGTCAGGCGGCGGTCGTCGGTCAGGCGAACCTCGCCGTCGCCGACCGCCTCGACGTGGGCGACGAGGCGGGTGCCGCCGTCCGCCACGAAGCGCGCGGTCGTGGTTTCGGCGAGGCGGGTCGGGTCGGCGATCTGGCCGCTGCCCTCGAAGCGGATGCCGCCTGCGATCGGCGCGCGCACGCGGGCGCGCCAGTCGTCCAGCTCCGCGGGGGTCAGCGGGCGGAAGCGCGCGGTGCCGGTGTCCGCCGCTTGCCAGCTGGCGAGGCCTCGCGCGGCGCTTTCCGGCGTTTCCCACAGGACGACATGACCCTCGGCGCGCAGCAGGTCCGGCGCGCCGAGTGCCGCGACATGCCGCTGCCAGGCGGGCATGGCCTGGGCGAGCAGCCCCGCCAGCGCCTGATGCGCGCGATCATAGCGGGCGGGGCGGGCGGCCTTCAGCAGGCGCAGCGAGAAGGGCAGCCACGTCGCCATCTCGCGCGGCGGCAGGGCGAGCGCACCGCCACGGAAGAACAGTCGCTTGGCGAAACCGCGCACCATCGCGGGCGAGGCGATCGGCTCGGCTTGTTCGGTCGCGATATGGCCCGCATTGCCCCAGGAGGCGGCGCGCGGGGTTTCCTCCGCCTCGATCAGCGTCACCGTCCACCCTGCGCGTTGCAGGGCGAGCGCCGTGGTGGTGCCAATGACGCCGCCACCGACGACGATGGCGCTGCGACGATCCGATGGGGACGCGTGATTTTCCGGCTTGGGCATGACGCCGGTCATATCGTATACGGATTTTACAGCAAGGGAATCCCGATGACGTCACCCACGATCCGCCATACCTTTTTCTGCATCGACGGCCACACGGCGGGCAATCCCGTCCGGCTGGTGGCGGGCGGCGCGCCGCTGCTGCGCGGGGCCAGCATGGCCGAGCGGCGGCTGGATTTCCTGGAGCGGTTCGACTGGATCCGCACCGGCCTGTGCTTCGAGCCGCGCGGGCATGACATGATGTCGGGCGGCTTCCTCTATCCGCCCTGCGAGCCCGACAGCGACGCCGCCATCCTGTTCATCGAGACGAGCGGCTGCCTGCCGATGTGCGGGCATGGCACGATCGGGATGATTACCTTCGGCCTGGAAAACGGCCTCATCACCCCGCGCGAGCCCGGCAAGCTGAAGGTTGAGGTGCCGGCGGGCACCATCCATATCGAATATGAAAAGGACGGCGCGAAAGTCACCGCCGTTCGCATCCGCAACGTGCCCGCCTATCTGGCGGCGGAGGGGATTCAGATCGACGTGCCGGGCTTCGGCCCGCTGACGCTGGATGTCGCCTATGGCGGCAATTACTACGCGATCATCGAGCCGCAGGGGGCCTATACCGGGCTGGACGATCTGGGCGCGTCGAAGCTGGTCGAGCTGAGCCGCACGATCCGCGAGCTGGTGCGCGAAAAGTTCGAGCCCGTGCATCCGCTCGAACCCTCAATCCGGGGGGTCAGCCATGTGCTGTGGGCCGACAAGCCCTCTGCGGAGGATGCCGACGGGCGTAACGCAGTCTTCTATGGCGAGCGCGCGATCGATCGGAGCCCGTGCGGCACCGGCACCTCGGCGCGGCTCGCGCATCTGGCGGCCAAGGGGCGGCTGAAGGTCGGCGACCGCTTCGTCCACGAAAGCTATATCCGCAGCCGCTTCATCGGCCGGGTCGAGGAAGCGACCGAACTGGGCGGTCAGGCGGCGATCGTGCCGTCGATCCAGGGCTCGGCGGTGTCGACCGGCTACAACACGATCTGGATCGACCGCGAGGATCCGTTCTGGGCGGGGTTCACGGTGGTATGAGGCCATCGCTCACGCGAAGCCGCGAAGTCGCGAAGGACTTTGTTCGCGTGGAGACGCGGAGGCACGGAGATCACGGCCCGCGCGGCAGCGCTTGGACATCATCGACAGGTCGAGATGGCAGGGCCGCTGGCGCGGCGAGTCCCAACCCTCCGCGTCTCCGTGTCTCCGCGCGAACCTCTTCTTCTTCGCGGCTTCGCGTGAACCAGCCCCGGCTTCAGCCGAGGCGATCCTTCAGCCCAGATCGTCGATGGCGGGCTGCGGCTCGGTGAACCAGGCCGCGCCCGTCTCGGTGACGTAAAAATGATCCTCCAGCCGCACGCCGAAGCGGTCGGGCACGACGATCATCGGCTCGTTGGAAAAGCACATGCCCGGCGTCAACGGCGTCTTGTCGCTGCGCACCAGATAGGCGGGCTCGTGGATCGACAGGCCGATACCGTGGCCGGTGCGGTGCGGCAGGCCGGGCAGGCGGTAGTCGGGGCCTAGCCCGGCGCGCTCCAGCACCGCGCGGGCGGCGTAGTCTACGGCTTCGCACGGCTCGCCCGGCCGGACGGCGGCGAAGGCGGCGGCCTGCGCTTCCTTTTCGATGTCCCAGATGCGGCGGACTTCATCGCCGACCTCGCCGAACGCATAGGTGCGGGTGATGTCGCTGTGATAGCCGTCGATCAGCGTGCCGGTGTCGACCAGCACCAGGTCCCCGTCGCGGAGCACGTCATCCTGCGGCAGGCCATGCGGGAAGGCGGTCGAGCGGCCGAACTGCACCGCGCAGAAAGTATTGCCGGTCGACGCGCCCAGCGCGCGGTGGGCGGCGTCGATGAAGCGGATCACTTCGGACGCGCGAATGCCTTCGTGCAGGATGCGGGCGGCGCGACGATGCACCTCCAGCGTGATGTCCATCGCCTGCTGGATCAGCGCGATCTCAGCGGGCGACTTGATCTGGCGGCAGCCATCGACGACCGGCCCGCCATCGACCAGCGACACGCCCGGCGCGGCGGCGCGGATACGCTCGACGAACTGGAACGCCATGGCAGGGTCGATCGCGAGCGTCCTCGCCCCCGCCGCCTTCAGCGCGTCGGCGACCAGCGCGGAAGGGCTTTCATCCTCTTCCCACAGGCGGATGTCGGGGGCGGGGATCGACAGGCTCGCCTCGAACGAGCCCAGTTCGAAGCCGGGGCAGATGAACACCGGCTCGCCCGCGATCGGCAGCAGCATCGCCACCAGCCGCTCGGTCGCGCCCCAGGCGACGCCAGTAAAATAGCGCAAGCTGGCCCCCGTACCGATCAGCAGCGCGTCGGCGCCCATCTGGCCCATCAACTCGCGGGCGCGGGTCAGCCGCTGCGCGCGTTCCTGTGCGGTGATGACCGGCGCGGAGTTCGCCCAAGGCGACAAGCTCGCCAGTTCGCGCTCCGCCGTCGATCCGCCGATCATTCCCGCCATGTCACTCGCTCCGTTTCGTATACGGTTGGCGTGTTAGCGCGGGTTGGCGTGAGGCGCCAGACGGGGCATGGGCTTCGCCTGCGCTCAGCCCGAACGGAGCGGGGGAGCCGAGGGTAATCCACACGCCAACCCCCGTTCAGCCTGAGCGAAGTCGAAGGCCAAGGGAGAACGTCGCCCAGTGCACAGGGCTGGGCTTGCACTTCGACTTCGCTCAGCCTGAACGGCTGTGGGATATGGTTACCCCCCGTACATCGCCATTGCATCGCGCCGAAACGCCGCGCCGCTGTCGGTGCGGCTATAGAACATGTGCCCGCCCGGATAGACGTTCAGATGCACCCGCTGCGCCACGCCATAGCTCGGCATCTGGTCGACGATCAGCCGCGACGCAAAATACGGGCAGGACAGGTCGTCCCAGCCATGGACGATCATCACCTTCATCTTCGGATCGTTGGCGATCGCCTTGCGCAGGTCGGTGACGGGGGTGTCGTCGGGCTTGCCACGATCCCAGGCGCTGTTCACCTCATAGGACAGCGCATGATAGCGAGCGTCGGTCTTCCACCCCACCTCGCGCGTCACGAAATCGACCATCGCGCTGGTCGTCGGCGCGATCAGCGAGTCGAGCAGCGGGTCGTTGGAGCGCTGCTGCGACGACCAGGGGAAGGGGTCGAAAGCGGTAACGTTCGAGTCGTAGATGCTGCCGATCGTCGAATCGTTGCGGTGAATCTCACGCAGGTACGTCCGCGTGTCGATCCGCCCGCCCAACCGACGGACCAGCGCCGGGTCGAGCCCGGTCAACTCGGTCACGCGCGTCACCATCCGGTCGACGGCCTGGGTATCCGACCGCCCGCGCATCAGGTCGCGCAGGTAATCGCCGCGCGCATAGGCCTCGACCCCCGCCATCGCGTCCGGGGTCAGCTTGCCCTGCCGCTCCAGCTGCGCGGCGGCCATCGAGGGCAGGTCGATCATCCACGGCAGGGGCGACAGCGCGGTGGCGTCGTCGCCCGAGGCCGGGTCGAGATAGGGCGACACCATCACCAGCCCGTTCACCCCGACGCCGATCTGCGACTGAAGCTCATAGGCGATGCGCGGCGCGCGATAGCCGCCATAGCTTTCACCCATGATGTACTTGGGCGAGCGCAGCCGCCCTTCCTTGACCAGCCAGTCATAGACGACCTTGGACAGATATTTGATGTCCGGGTCGTTGGCGTAAAAGGCCTTCTTCGTCTCGCCCTCGTCGACCAGGCTGCGGCTGAAGCCGGTGCCGATGGGGTCGATGAAGACCAGGTCGGTGAAGTCCAGCCAGCTATTGGGATTGTCGGTCGTCACCGGCGCGTCGGACGGCGCATCGCCCTGCGCGCCGAAGGGCACGCGCTTGGGGCCGACCGCGCCCATGTTCAGATAGACCGAGGCCGCGCCCGGCCCGCCGTTGAACGCGAAGGTGACCGGCCGCCGCACATCGCCGCCGGGCACGGTATAGGCGGTGTAGACGACCTGCCCGATCTCCTTGCCCTTGTCGTCGCGCACTGCGATCTTGCCCACGGTCGCCTTGTAGTTGACGATCCGGCCGCCGATCCGCGCCGACTGGCTGATCGTCTTATCGGCGGGCAGCGGCGGACGCTTGCTGTCGTCGTCCTTCGTCTCAGTAGTCGTCTTGGTCTCGGTCTTCTCGGCCTTTTGCGCGAAGGCGGGCGTGGCGGTGGTGCTGGCCAGCAACAGCAGGGCGGTCAGGTGCAAGGTCTTGGACACGTTGGAAACTACTCCCCCTCGAACGGCGATCGAAAGGGATCATGCGCCGGACTTCCGCGTTCCCGCAAGCCCGGCCCTCTCGAAACCGTCGCCTTCGCTCCCTATCTCGCCTCTGGCCTTCCTCCCGGAACAGAAGTAGAACCTGCCTCATGCTGACCAAGATTTCCGTCCGCGGCGCGCGCGAGCATAATCTCAAGGATGTCGATATCGACATTCCCCGTGACACGCTGACGGTCATCACCGGCCTGTCGGGGTCGGGCAAGTCCAGCCTCGCCTTCGACACCATCTATGCCGAGGGGCAGCGGCGTTACGTCGAGTCGCTGTCGGCCTATGCGCGCCAGTTCCTGGAGATGATGCAGAAGCCGGACGTCGACCATATCGAGGGGCTGTCGCCCGCCATCTCGATCGAGCAGAAGACGACCAGCCGCAATCCTCGCTCGACCGTGGCGACCGTCACCGAAATCTACGACTATATGCGCCTGCTCTGGGCGCGGGTCGGCATTCCCTACAGCCCGGCCACCGGCGAGCCAATCGCGGCGCAGACGGTCAGCCAGATGGTCGACCGGGTGATGACGCTGCCCGAGGGTACGCGCCTGTACCTGCTCGCCCCCGTCGTGCGTGGCCGCAAGGGCGAATATCGCAAGGAAATGGCCGAGTGGCAGAAGGCGGGCTTCACCCGCGTCCGCATCGACGGCCAGCTCTACGAGATCGACGAGGCCCCCGCGCTCGACAAGAAGTTCAAGCATGACATCGAAGTGGTGGTCGACCGTCTGGTCGTGCGCGAGGATATCGCGACGCGTCTAGCCGACAGTTTCGAGACCGCGCTGAAGCTGGCCGATGGCCTGGCCTATGTCGACCCGGCCGATCCGGTCGAGCCTGCCACGCCCAAATCGGCCGTGCTGGGCAACAATGCGCCCGATGGCCGCATCGTGTTTTCGGAAAAGTTCGCCTGCCCGATCTCCGGCTTCACCATCTCCGAGATCGAACCGCGCCTCTTCTCGTTCAACGCGCCGCAGGGGGCGTGCCCGGCCTGTGACGGTCTGGGCGAGAAGCTGATCTTCGACGAGGATCTGGTCGTTCCCAATCACGAGCTGTCGATCAAGAAGGGCGCGGTCGTGCCATGGGCCAAGTCCAACCCGCCCAGCCCCTATTATATGCAGGTGCTAGGCAGCCTGGCGCGCGAGTTCGGCTTCTCACTGGAGACGCCGTGGAAGGATTTGGAGGACAAGGTCCGCGACGCGATCCTGCATGGCACCAAGGGCAAGGCGGTCACGCTGACCTTTGTCGACGGCAAGAAGTCCTACGACGTGAAAAAGCCGTTCGAGGGCGTGATCGGCAATCTCAACCGCCGGATGCTCCAGACCGAGAGCGCTTGGATGCGCGAGGAACTGGCTAACTACCAGTCGTCGCAGCCCTGCGAAGTCTGCCACGGCGCGCGGTTGAAGCCTGAGGCGCTGGCGGTGAAGATCGCCATGCAGGACATCAGCTACGCCACGCATCTGTCGGTGGTCGATGCGCTGGCCTTCTTCACCGGGCTTCCCGAACATCTGACCGACCAGCAGCGCGCCATCGCGCAGCCGATCCTCAAGGAGATCGTCGAGCGGCTAGGCTTCCTCAACAATGTCGGCCTCGATTACCTCAATCTCGACCGGACCAGCGGCACGCTGTCGGGTGGCGAGAGCCAGCGGATTCGCCTCGCGTCGCAGATCGGCTCGGGCCTTTCGGGTGTGCTCTATGTGCTCGACGAGCCGTCGATCGGGCTTCACCAGCGCGACAACGACATGCTGCTCGCGACGCTGCGGCGGTTGCGCGACCTCGGCAACACGGTGCTGGTCGTCGAGCATGACGAGGATGCGATCCGCACCGCCGATTATGTCATCGACATGGGGCCGGGGGCGGGCGTGCATGGTGGCCAGATCGTCGCGCACGGGACGCTGAAGCAGCTGCTCAAGTCCAAGACCAGCGTCACCGCCGATTACCTCAACGGCACGCGTGAGGTCGCCGTGCCCGCGAAGCGCCGCAAGGGGTCTGGCAAGAAGCTGACCGTGCACAAGGCGACCGCCAACAATCTGCAGGGCGTGACCGCGAGCATTCCGCTCGGCACCTTCACCTGCATCACCGGCGTGTCGGGATCGGGCAAGTCGAGCTTCACCATCGACACCCTCTATGCCGCCGCCGCGCGCTCGCTGAACGGCGCGCGCATCCTGGCGGGCAAGCATGAGAAGATCACCGGGCTCGACCATCTCGACAAGGTGATCGACATCGACCAGTCGCCAATCGGCCGCACCCCACGCTCGAACCCGGCGACCTATACCGGCGCTTTCACCCAGATTCGCGACTGGTTCGCGGGGCTGCCCGAGGCGCAGGCGCGGGGGTACAAGCCCGGCCGTTTCTCGTTCAACGTCAAGGGCGGGCGGTGCGAGGCGTGTCAGGGCGACGGCGTGCTCAAGATCGAGATGCACTTCCTGCCGGACGTCTATGTGACCTGCGACGTCTGCCACGGCGCGCGCTATAATCGCGAGACGCTGGAGGTGAAGTTCAAGGGCCACTCGATCGCCGATGTGCTCGACATGACCGTCGAGGATGCCGCCGAGTTTTTCCAGGCAGTGCCGCCGATCCGCGACAAGATGGCGATGCTGGTCGAAGTGGGCCTAGGCTACGTCAAGGTCGGCCAGCAGGCGACGACCCTGTCGGGCGGCGAGGCGCAGCGGGTGAAGCTGGCCAAGGAATTGTCGCGCCGCGCGACCGGCAACACGCTCTACATCCTCGACGAACCGACCACCGGCCTGCATTTCGAGGACGTCCGCAAGCTGCTCGAAGTGCTGCATGCGTTGGTCGAACAGGGCAATACGGTGGTGGTGATCGAGCATAATCTCGACGTCATCAAGACCGCCGACTGGATCGTCGATCTGGGCCCCGAAGGCGGCGTCAAGGGCGGTGAGATCGTCGCGGTCGGCACGCCGGAGGTGGTCGCGGCCGAACCGCGCAGCTTTACCGGCAATTATCTGAAGCCGCTGCTCGACAAGGGGCAGGCGCAGGCGGCGGAGTAGCGCTCCTCCCCGGCTCGGGGAGGGGGACCAGCGCAGCATGGTGGAGGGGGCTTTCCGACAGGGATGCCCCTCCATCGGCGCCATGCGCTGCCCTCTCCAAGTGTCGGGGAGCGCCGCGTCCCGTGGCCTTCGACGTCGCTCAGGTCGAACGGGGCGGGGGATCGGCCAACGGCCTGTCGCAAATGGGTAGTATAGGTTGCCAAACAATCCTGCTCTCCGTTCGCACTGAGCGACGTCGAAGTGCACACCCCATGATTGGCCATGGGCCAGCGAGCGCTGCCTCAACGCACAAAACGCACTTAACCTATCGCAACCTTTGAAGCCGCAAAGCGCTTCTCCCACATTACCCATGAGGGAGGATGTGATGCGTGCATTGACACTCGGCCTGGTGGCGGCGGCGACGCTGGTTTCCGGTTGTTCGACGTATGGCGGCTTGGGTGGCGGTTATGGCGGCCCGCGCTATGCCTATGACTATAACCGTCCCGATCCTGCTTATGGCGGCTATTATGCCGACCGCTATTATGTCGACAATGCCCGCTATCGTGAGCGGCGGCTGGGCCGGAACGACCGCGTCTATGTCGGGCAGGACGGCCGCTATTATTGCCGCCGCAACGACGGCACCACCGGCCTGATCGTTGGCGGCATTGCGGGCGGTGCGTTGGGCGCGGCGATCACTTCGGGCGGATCGCAGACGTTGGGCACGCTGCTTGGTGCCGCGGGCGGTGCACTGGCCGGTCGTGCGATCGAGCGGGACAATGTCCGCTGCCGTTGATCGCGGCGTTTGAGTTTTACAGCTGATCGGGCCGATCCTCTCCTCTTGTAAGGAAAGGGTCGGCCTCGTCATGTCGGGGCAGGATAAACCCCACATGAACATGATTTCATTTTCTGCGACAATTGGCGACACATTAGCTAAGTCATTGGGATAGCTTTGCGATTGCCACCACCCATATTGCGGATCGGGCCAGTATTCGCCCGCTTTATTAAGGGAGTGTCATCATGAAGGCCATGATCCTTGCAGGCTTGGGTTTCGCCACCATCGCCGTTCCGACCGTTGCCGAGGCGCAGCGCTGGACTCCGATCGCGCAGCGCCAAGGGCAGCTGCAGCAGCGGATCGACCAGGGCGTTCGCTCGGGTGCGCTCAACCGGCGCGAGGCGGTACGGCTCCAGTCGGAACTGCGCGGCTTGAACCAGCTCGAATATCGCTATCGCCGCTCGGGTGGTGGGCTGAGCATGTCGGAGCGCCGTGACCTGGACCGTCGCTATGCCGTGCTGAGCCGTCAGGTCCGCTTCGAAAAGCACGACCGCAATTATCGCCGCTGATCGGTGACGGCCGTCGCGCCCGAGCCATTCGGGCGCGGCGCGTCGGGCCGCTCGATCGGGCGACCGCTATCCTTCCATTTGTCGAGTATCTGGCCCGACGTGGCCAGCCGGTCGCTGATCCCCGTATCGCGTGGCGGAGCGGGGGTCGGCATTTCCTGTGGATGGACCGGGCGCACCGGCGCGGGCGTTGCGCCGGGCAGCGGCGGCGCGGGTAGACTGGCCGGGGCGGGGGGCAGGTCCTCGCCGCTTGCCGTTTCGGCGACCGGAGCGGGGGCCAGCACGGGCAGCACCTCGCCCCCCGCATAGACCCGGTTCATCGCGGCGGCGGTGCCCCAATAGCCCTTCCAGCGGTGGAACAGATGGGCGCCGACCATGTCGGTCATCACCATGGCGCGGTTCCAGGCGGGAGCGACGGCGAAGGTGTGGTAATGCGTCGCCAATCCGACCGGCGCATAGACGCCGCCGGACAGCGCCGCCGCCGCGACCTGCGCCGCGCGCGACCAGCCCGCGATCGCGGGCGTGCGCGACAATGCGCCGTCGCATGCGAAGCTGAACTGGCAATGCCCGCGCTCAACCCCCTGATAGACGACGCCGCACACGGTGGCCGGAAAGGCCGGATGCCGCGCGCGGTTGAGCACGACCTGCGCCACCGCGCGCTGGCCGTCGATGCTTTCGCCGCCCGCTTCGTAATAGATGGCAGCGGTCAGGCACTGCATGGCGCGGGCACGATCGATCGCGCTTGCCCGCCCCCAGGCAAAGGGCCGGGCGGCCACTACGCCGCGATCGGCGATGTTTGCCCCCGGCGGGATCGGCAGGTCCGGTAGGGCGACCGTCCCCGTACTGCCATCGACGGCGGGCAGCATGTCGGCAATGGGGAGAGACGCGGTCGTGGGCCGTGCCTGCGACGGCGTCGCGGCCACCACCGGCCGCTTCGCCCGCCAGGCCCCTTGCGCGGCCAGCATCAGGCCGAACGTCAGCATCAGGCCGAGTAGCGCCAGCCAGACCTGTATCATCCGCCTTACCGTCCGCTTCGCCACCCGCAATGTGGGGAGTCCTCCAGTCCTAGCCGTTCGCGAATATACCGGAGAGGGTTAAGAATTTCGCGTAACGGCGGTCCTGCCCCTCCACCACTTTTCGGATGGTCCCCCCAGACACGGCCTGGGGGGGGATTTGAGGTCAGCGCAATTTGGGCGTGTCGAGGTTGACCGAGGCGGCCGGAATGACTTCGACCTCGGGATGGGCCTGACGCAACGCGGGCAGGAACTGCTTGGAGTCGCCGACCACGATGATGCTCGCCGCCTTCGGATCGAGCAGCGTGGCAGAGACCGATTCCACCGCCGCCGGGTCCACCGCCTGGACGCGCGGGATATAGCGGCTCAGCTCCTCCAGCGGCACACCCTGCAGCGTATAGCTTGCCAGGATGCTGGCGATGCCGTCCGTCGTCTCGATCGTCCGGCCGAAATTGCCGACCAGCACGGCCTGCCGGGTCGCCAATTCGCTTTGCGGCACGGGCGCGGTGCCCAGCTTGCGCATCTCGGCATCGATCAGCCCGACCACTTCGGCGGCCGAGGGGTTCTTGGTCTGGGTACGTGCCGAGATGATGCCGATGTCACGGCCCGTCGCCACCGCGCTGCCCGCGCCGTAAGCCAGGCCGCGCTTGATGCGGATTTCCTGGTTCAGCCGCGACGAGAAGCCGCCGCCCAGCACGGTGTTGGCGACCGCCAGCGGATAATAGCGGTCGTCGGCGCGGCGGATGCCCGAGCGCGCGACGACCACGCCCGCCTGTCCGGCATCGGGCATGTCGACGACGATTACGCGCGGTGCGGGGAACGCGGGTTCCGGGGCCTTGGCCGTGGTCGCGGCGGCTCCGGCGACCCGCCAGTTGCCCAGATAACGCTCGGCGATCTGTTTCGCTTGGCCGGGCGTCACGTCGCCGACCAGCAGCAGCGTCGCCTGACCGGGCTTCCAGCTGCGGCCATAGGCGGCGGTCAGGTCGGCGCGGGTCAGCGTCTTCAGCGAGGCGGGGGTACCCGACAGCGGCTGGCCATAGGCGCGCGCGCCATAGACGACGCGGTCGGCGACCATGGCCGACAGCTGCGCGGGGTTCTGCATCGCCACGTTCAGGCTGTCGATCGACTGGGTCCGGGCGCGATCGATCTCCTCTGGCTTGAAGGCCGGGTGGGTCGCGACATCGGCCAGGATGGTCATCGCGGTGCCCAGCTGGGCCGACGGCACGGTCAGGTCGATGGTCGCGCCATCGTCCGAGGCACCGGCCGAGATCGATCCGCCCAGGCTTTCGACCGCACGCGCGATCTCGGTGGCCGAGCGGGTCGTCGTGCCCTTGGTCATCAGGTCGGCCGACAGGCTGCTCGCGCCCGCCTTGCCCACCGGATCGGTCGCCGCACCGCCCAGCGCCACCAGCGAGGCGGTTACGAGCGGCAGGTCGTGCCGCTCGACCGTCACGACGCGCAGGCCGTTGGGCAGCGTGGTCGCGACGGGTTGCGGCAAGGTCGGCGCGATCGCCGCACCCGGCGGCGGGGGCAGGATGCGCTGGCCTTCGGGGGCGGGCGTCACCACGTCGATCTGGGCAGGCGGGGTCAGCGCCGCCGTCTGGACGGTCGGCGCGATCTCGATCGGCATTTCACGCACATTGGCGGGCCGCTGGCTGTCGGGCAGATAGCGGATGGTCGCGCTCTGGCTGTCCTTCAGATAGTCGCGCGCGACCCGCTGGATATCGGCGGCGGTCACCTTCTGCACGGCGGTGATCTGACGGTCGGCGGCCCTGGGATCGCCGTCGACGATCACGCTGTTCGCGATCAGGCTGGCCTTGCCCTCCGCCGTCTCGCGCTGCTTGAGCGCGGCGGTGAGCAGCTCGTTCTTCGCTTCGGCCAGTTCGGCGGCGGAGACGGGGGTGTCGCGCAGGCGCGCCACTTCCCGCTTCAGCGCGGTTTCTCCCTCGGCCACCGGCTTGCCGCTCGCCATCATCGCATACAGCACGATGTTGCCGGTCGACTGCTTGGTATCGAGGAAGGTCGAGGCCGACTGCGCCAGCTGGTCGCGATAGACCAGGTCCTCGTACAGCCGCGAGCTTTCACCCGCCGACAGGATCGCGTTCAGCACCATCAGCGCAGGGGTGTCGGCGCTGCGCTCGGGCGGGATGTGATAGCTGATGAGGACAGCCGGAAGCGGTACGTTGGCGTCGTACGCGGTTCGTGCCACGGCTTGGGTGCGCGGCGGCTCCTGCACGGTGACGCGCGGGATCGCGGTGGTCGGGCGCTTGATCTTCGCGAAATAATCATCGACCCAGCGGTTCAGCTGCGCGGGGTCGAAATTGCCCGAGACGACCAGCACCGCATTGTCGGGGCGGTAATAGGTGGCGTGGAAGGCGCGGACATCGTCGATGCCCGCCGATTCCAGCTCCTCCAGGCTGCCGATGCCGGGACGCGCATAGGGGTGCACCGAATAGGCGAGCTTGGGGTAATAGATGGAGAACAGCTTGCCATAGGGCTGGGCGAGGGTGCGCTGACGCAGTTCCTCCTTCACCACGTCGCGCTCGCTGGCAAAGCTCTTGGGCTCGACGACCAGCGAGGCCATGCGGTCGGCTTCCGCGAACAGCAGGCGTTGCAGGTGGTTGGCGGGCACCACCTCGAAATAATTGGTGTAATCGTCGGCGGTGGAGGCGTTGTTATAGCCGCCGACATCCTCGGTCAGGCGATCCATCTGTTCGGGGACGAGGTTCCTCTTCGCCTTGAACATCAGATGCTCGAACATGTGCGCAAAGCCCGAGCGGCCCTTGGGATCGTCCTTCGACCCGACGTCATACCAGACCTGGACCGAGACGTTGGGCGTCGTCGTGTCGCGAATGGCATAGACGCGCAGGCCGTTGGGCAGGGTGCGCGTGGTGAAGTCGATCGGCTTCACGCTTTCCGTGCGTGCTCCCGCGGCCGTTTGCGGCGGAGCACTCTGCGCCCCGGCCAAGGTGGGAAGGGCGGCGACGCCGAGCAGGAGCGCGGCACGGAAAAGGCGCATGAAAACCCTCTTTATCGTTTGCGGATTACTTGGACTTGTTGCGCGTGCCGTACAGCACGGCCGCCGCGATCGCGGCCGAACCGATGCCGACGCCCAGACCGATCTTGCCCATCGGCCAGTTACGCGTCTTGTCCTTGATCGATGTGGCGGTCGCCTCGGCGGCGGCGACGGCGTGGTCCTTGGCCTCCTTGGCGGCGGCGAGGATCTCGTTGGGGGCGTCTTCGATATGATCGGTCATGTTACTCTCCTACTGGCCCGAAATCATTGGCCGCCAGCGTAGCGCGCCCGGAAGTCGTCCGCAAAGGCCGTCAGTCGTCCTTCGGAAATTGCGGCGCGCAGATCGGCCATCATCTGCTGGTAGAACCAGATATTATGCTCAGTCATCAGCATCGCGCCCAGGATTTCGCCCGCGCGGACCAGATGATGGAGATAGGCGCGACTCCAGGTCGAACAGACCGGGCAGCCACAAGCGGGATCGAGCGGCCCCTGATCCTCGGCGAAGCGCGCATTGCGGATGTTGATCGGGCCCTGGCGCGTAAAGGCCTGCCCCGTGCGGCCCGAGCGGGTCGGCAGCACGCAGTCGAACATGTCGACCCCGCGCTCGACCGCGCCGACGATATCGGTCGGCTTGCCCACGCCCATCAGATAGCGCGGCTTTTCCACCGGCAACTGGCCCGGTGCGAAGTCGAGACAGCCGAACATCGCCTCCTGCCCCTCGCCGACCGCGAGGCCGCCGATCGCGTAACCGTCGAACCCGATGTCGATCAGCGCGTCCGCCGACGCCTTGCGGAACCCCTCGTCCAGCGCGCCCTGCTGGATGCCGAAGATCGCATTGTCCTCGGCATGCTGGCCGCCCGCGTCAAAGGCATCGCGGCTGCGCTTGGCCCAGCGCATCGAGCGTTCCATGGCGCTGGCCTGCACTTCGCGGGTCGAGGTGGTCGGAACCAGCTCGTCGAACGCCATGACGATGTTGGAGCCGAGCAGCCGCTGAATCTCGATCGAGCGTTCGGGGCTGAGCAGGTGGCGGGTGCCGTCCAAGTGGCTCTTGAACGCGACGCCATCCTCCGACCGCTTGGTCAGTTCGGCCAGGCTCATCACCTGATAGCCGCCCGAGTCGGTCAGGATCGGCCGGTCCCAGCCCATGAAATTATGCAGTCCGCCCAGACGGGCGACCCGCTCGGCACCGGGGCGCAGCATCAGGTGATAGGTGTTGCCCAGGATGATGTCCGCGCCGCTCGCGCGCACGTCGCCCGGCTTCATCGCCTTGACGGTGGCGGCGGTGCCGACGGGCATGAAGGCGGGCGTGCGGATCTCGCCCCGCTTCATGGTGATGGTGCCGGTGCGGGCGCGGCCGTCGGTGGCGTGGATGGCAAAAGAGAAGCGGGCGGTCATTTTCTGTCTCGGGGCCGAAGCGGGCCGGTCGGGCCGTTGGCGTCGACGGGGGTGGTACGGATGGTCAGCGCCTCGGCACGACTGATCGCGCCGTCCTGATCCCGGTCGAAGCGTGAGAACAGGCGCGAGAAATGCGCCTGTAACTCGGCCAGGGTGATGCGATTGTCGCTGTTCTTGTCGACATCGAACGGGCTGGGCAGCGCGTTGCGATCACCCAGCCAGCGCTCGGCCCAATCGGCGAACTGGAGATAGCCGATCGATCCCTGATGCGTGGTGTCGATCGCGTCATAGCTGCGCTTGATTCCCGCCTCCATCTCGGCGCGGGACGTCTTGCCGTCGCCATCGCTGTCGAGCGTCGCGATCATCATCGCCACCGGCTCGACCACCATGGTCGCGGGCGTCTGGGCGAAAGGCTTGGGTCGGGCCGTGACGACGACGGTGTTGTCCGGCTCCTGTGCAGGCGGTTGCGCCGCCTGCATCAGGATCAGCGCGAGCAGCATCATGCGCTGCGTTCCGGCAGCAGCAGCGACGCGTCGCCATAGGAATAGAAGCGGTAGTCGTGTCCGATCGCATGGGCATAGGCCGCCTGCATCCGATCCAGCCCCATCAGCGCAGACACCAGCATGAACAGGGTCGAGCGCGGCAGGTGGAAATTGGTCATCAGTCCGTCGATACCGCGAAAGCGATAGCCCGGCGTGATGAAGATCGCGGTGTCGCCCTCGAACGGACGGATCACGCCATCTTCGCCCGCCGCACTCTCGATCAGGCGCAGCGAGGTGGTGCCGACCGCGATGACCCGGCCGCCTCGCGCCTTGACGGCGTTCAGCCGATCGGCGGTGGCAGCATCGATGCGGCCCCATTCGGCGTGCATCTTGTGGTCGACGGTATCCTCGGCCTTGACCGGCAGGAAGGTGCCCGCGCCGACATGGAGAGTCAGCGTCGCATGCTCGATCCCCGCCGCCGCCAGCGATTCAAGCAGGCCGGGCGTGAAGTGCAGCGCCGCCGTCGGCGCGGCGACCGCGCCGGGCTCGTTGGCGAACATCGTCTGATAATCGTCGGCGTCCTGCTCGGTCACGCCGCGCTTCTGCGCGATATAGGGGGGCAGGGGCATGGTGCCCGCCCGCTCCAGCAGCAGCTCGACCGGCTCGTCGCCTGCGAAGTCGAGCGCGAAGCTGCCATCCTCGGCCCGGTCGCGTGCCGTGGCGCTGACACCCGCGCCGAAGTCGATCACGTCGCCGTCGCGCAGCCGCTTGGCGTTGCGGATGAAGGCGCGCCAGCGGCGCGCACCCTCCCGCTTGTGGAGCGTCGCGCCGATCCGCGCCTCTCCCCGCACGCCTTCCAGCTGGGCGGGGATGACGCGGGTGTCGTTGAACACCAGCAGGTCGCCTGCGCGCAAGGCGGCGGGCAGGTCGCTCACCCGCTGGTCGCGGGTGGCGGGGCCTTCCAGGACCAGCATGCGCGCCGAATCGCGCGGGGATGCCGGGTAGAGCGCGATCCGCTCAGGCGGCAGGGTGAAATCGAAAAGGTCGACGTTCACTTGGTCGCCACGGCCGCCTTCTTGGCCGGAGCCGGTTTGGGGGCGGCACGGCGCGCCGGTGTGATGGTCACAGGCTTGGTCGCCGCACCCGGCAGCGTCACCGGCGCACCCAGGGCGGGAGTGGGAGCAGGCGCCATCGGCACATAGGCCGGGGGATTGTCCGCCGCGACATAGGCATGGACGATCCTGCTGGGGTTGGCGGGCGGCTCGCCGCGCTCGATCGCATCGACATATTGCATGCCGTCGATCACCCGGCCGAACACCGTGTACTTCTTGTCGAGCGCGAAGCGCGGCTGGAAGACGATGTAGAACTGGCTGTTGGCGCTGTTGGGGTCGTCGGCGCGCGCGGCCGCCACCGATCCGCGCACATGCGGCAGATAGTTGAACTCGGCGGGCACGTTGGGCAGGTCCGAACCGCCGGTGCCGTCGCCCTTGGGATCGCCGCCCTGCGCCATGAAGCCGTCGATCACGCGGTGGAAGGTCAGACCGTCATAGAAATGGCGGCGCGTCAGGACCTTGATCCGCTCGACCATCTTCGGCGCGACGTCGGGGCGCAGCCAGATCGTCACCCGGCCGCCGGTCGACAGGTCGAGCAGCCAGAGATTCTCCTTGTCGGTGACGGGCGGCGGGGGCAGCCGGTCGGCGATATTGGCCTCGAGGACCTGCGCGGCCTTGGCGGGGGTGCTGAACTTGGGTTCGACCTGGGACTGTTTCTGCGCCTGTGCCGGAACGGCGACCAGGCTGGCCATCATCATGGCAAGAGCGGCGAGAACGCGCATCATATCTCTACGACAAGGGAAGGAATGGGGAGGCTGTAGAGCAAATCGCCCCTTGCGCCAATCTGAACCTGAGTTGGGTGTCGGGTGGGAGCATTTTCCTCCCTTGCAAGAGGAGGTGGCAGGCCAGAGGCCTGACGGAGGGGTGTCCCGCTTGGAGAGGAAAGACCGGCCTCGCAAGTGGTGATACCCCTCCACCAGCTTCGCTGGTCCCCCTCCCCTTGCAGGGGAGGAATAGGGTCAGCTGCCCTTGCGGCCGATCTTCTCGACGCGGGCGACGACGTCCTCGCAGACCGCAGGCGTCACGAACTTGGCGATGCTGCCGCCGTACATCGCGATTTCCTTCACCAACCGGCTGGCGATGGGTTGCAGCGCGACGTCGGCCATCAGGAAGACGGTCTCAACCCGCGGATTGATCTGCTGGTTCATGCCCGCCATCTGATATTCATATTCGAAGTCGGCGACGGCGCGCAGGCCCCGGACGATGACCTTGGCGCCCTCGCGCTCGGCGAAATCCATCAGCAGCGAATCGAAGGCGACGACGTGAATCTCACCCGCGACGTCCGCCACTTCGCGACGGACCATCTCCATCCGCTCGTCCAGGGTGAACATCGGCGACTTGGACGGATTGGTGGTGACGCCGATCACCAGCCGGTCGACCAGCTTCGCGCCGCGCCGGATGATATCCATGTGGCCCAGCGTCACCGGATCAAAGGTGCCGGGATAGACGCCGATCCGGGTCATCGGTCGCGCTCTACGACGTAAGCAGCGATGGCGCGGAGCAGATCGGCCTCGGGGCCATAGTCGCGTAGATGCTCGATCGCCTGGGCGACCAGCATGCGGCACTGCTCACGCGCGCGCTCGACGCCCAGCAGGCTGAGGAAGGTCGCCTTGCCCGCGTCCTGATCCTTGCGCAGCTTCTTGCCCGCCGTCGCCTCGTCACCCTCGGCGTCGAGCAGGTCGTCGGCGATCTGGAAGGCCAGCCCCAGGTCATGCGCATAGCCGCGCAGATGCGTGCGGCCCTCGGGGGGAACGCGACCCAGGATCGCGCCCGCCTCGACCGCCGCGCAGATCAGCGCGCCGGTCTTCATCTGCTGAAGCCGGGTGACGGTGGCGAGGTCGAACACCTGCCGCTCGGCCTCCAGGTCCATCTGCTGCCCGCCCGCCATGCCGCTGGGGCCGGAGGCGCGCGCGAGGTCCAGGATCAGCTCGGAGCGGACAAAGGGATCGGCATGGGTCGCCGGATCGGCCAGAATCTCAAAGGCCAGCGCGTGGAGGCAGTCGCCCGCCAGGATCGCCGTCGCCTCGTCGAACGCCTTGTGCACGGTCGGCTTGCCGCGCCGCATATCGTCGTCGTCCATCGCGGGCAGATCGTCATGGATCAGCGAATAGACGTGAATCGCCTCCAGCGCGGTGGCGACCCAGCCCGCACAGTTGCGGTCGACCGCGAACAGATGCGCGGTGGCGAACACCAGCAGCGGGCGAAGCCGCTTGCCGCCGCCGATCGCGGCGTGGCGCATCGCGGCATAGAGCGAGGCGCGCGGATCGCCCGGATCGGCGAGCAACTCGGCAAAGCGGGCGTCGATATCCTCGGCGACTTCGGCCAGCGCCTCGGTCAGGGTGGTGGCGGCGAGCGTCACCCTCAACCCGCCTGAAACGGGCGCGTGCCCGCGGCCTTGCCCTCGGCATCCAGGCGGATCGCCTCGATCCGGGCCTGGGCGGCGTCGAGCCGTTCGGCGCAGCGCTGGCGCAGACGATCGCCGCGCTCATAGAGGCGGATCGATTCGTCGAGCGTCGCTTCGCCGCTTTCCAGTCGGCCGACGATCCTCTCCAGTTCCTTGAGGGCGTCCTCGAACGTCAGTTCTTCGATGGGCGTATCCATGACGCCGCTATGCGATACCGGCCCGGCGGGCGCAAGGATGCTCGCACCTATCTCAGCCGGTTGACGGTCCAGGTGTAGAGAAACGAGACGCCGAACAGACCCAGATCGACGGCCGCCTGCACGCGGCGGGGCGAGCGGTCGGTCAGGTCATGGGTGATGAGGCGGATATCGGCGGTCGGATGGCGATACGCCAGCGCGATCAGCGCCAGCACCAGTCCAGCCGCCATGATCCGTCGTTCGCGCAAAAGCCCTACCCCCTGCGCAGCATCCTAGTGTGCGGGCGCAGGACGGGCAAGAGCCCGCTCGGCTGCGGGGCGGGGGTGATGGTGGCGCCCCGGCAGGCGCGGTCTCTCCCGGCATCCTTGGCGGCGAACAGTGCCTGGTCCGCCTCGCGGTACAACAGGCGCCAATCCGATTCGTCGGCGATCGGGCCGGTGCACACCCCGAGACTGGCGGTGACGGACAGGCCCGAGGGATAGGGGATGGCGCGAAGCCGGGCGAGCAGCGCCTCGGGGGAGGGGGCGCGTTCGGCATCGGCGAGCAGCGCGAATTCCTCGCCGCCGATCCGGGCGATCAGCATATCCATCCCGGCCGCCTCGCCCAGCGCGTTGGCGAAGATACGCAGTACCTCGTCGCCGCCGTCATGACCCAGCAAGTCGTTGATGCGTTTGAAATGGTCGATATCCGCCAGGATCAGCGTCTGCGGCCCGCTGCGCCCGATCGCCTGTTCCAGAAAGGCGCGGCGGTTGAACAGCCCGGTCAGCGGATCGGTATCGGCCAGGCGGCGGGCCACCCGCTCGTCGGCGCGCGCCAGATCGCGCTCCCGGCTAAGCAGATAGATGCGATAAGCGACGCCCAGGCTGGCGACCAGCGCCTCGACGCCCATCGACAACACGGTCGATTGGTCGATCCAGGGGCGCCATTCGATGAGGTGGAGCGCATGGAGCACCCGGAACATCGCCAGCCCGATCGGCGTGCCCCAGGCGATAGCGAAGGCCCAGAGGAAATTGCTGCGCCGCCGCCAAGCCTGCACCAGCACCGCGATAAGGAAGATCAGCAGGACCATGAAGCCCAACAGCACCGCCTGGTCGAGCACGATGATCCAGCGGGGGGCGAGCAGGGCGAAGGCGATATTGGGAATGGCGATCAGGACGAAGCTGATCGCCGCCATCCGGTCCAGCCAGCCCTCGAACACCTTCCGCTCGAAGAAATAGCGCGAAAAGATCACCAGGGTCATCGCGACCCCGCCCAGCATGATCGCATTCCACCGATGCCGCTCGTTATTGTCGAGCCAGGGCAGCCACTGGCCGATCAGGCCCGAGGACGACAGGGTATAGCCGGTGATGAAGAACAGCAGCAGGCAATAGACCGGCTGGAGTGGCTGGCGTAGCGCGGGCCACAGCGCAATATTATACACGGCCAGACCGACCACCACGCCCAGGATGACGCCATAGGTCAGCCCGAGCGAGGATTCGACCGCCAGCATATCGGCATAAGGGCCGATCCGCGCGCCGCGCACGACCCCGCGCATATTGGCGGCGCCGTGCGCCTCCCACAGGATACGCACCGGCCGCGTCTCTTCGTGCGGCAGTGGCACGGCAATGGTCGGGCCGAGCAGTAGATAGGGGGCGGTCGTCGCGCTGGTAAAGGCGACGGTGCGGATTTGTCCGTCGGCATAGAGGATGTGCAGTGCCGTCGCATCCTGCCAGGTGCTCGCGAAGCCGACCGCCAGCCGGTCGCGAACGTCACCGGCGATCACCGGCAAGGGCTGCGACAAGACCCAGAAATCGCCGACGCCATAGGAAGACTGGTTACGGGTGCAATCAAAGTCAAAGTCGCCGGCTTGCGTCAGCAGGGTTCGGCTGTTGTCCCCTGCGTGCATCGGGCGAATACAGGTGGTCAGGCTCTCACCACCCTGGGCGGTTGCTTGGGCCAAAGGCCAAAGGACTGCCAGCAGCGCTAGCAGCAACCCGCCTATTGTGATCGGCCAAGCACCCTTCATACGTCTCATCTGTCCGCGGAAGGCCGAAAATCTGGTTAACGGCGACATAACACAGGTTGTGCATATCATCGAGCCTCGGCGGCAAGCTAGGGCCGATCGCCATTCAGGCAAGATGCCGCATATTCCTTCCCTGCAAGGGGAGGAATGACGTGAATGGCAATCCGGCCTGGGCAGTACATGCAAAAAAGGCCGGGTGTCGCCACCCGGCCCATTCTGGAATTGTCACCGTTTCGGTGCGATCGATCAGCTCGCGTCGACCGCGGCGGGCTTGCCGCCCTTCTTGCGCGGCTTCTTGGGCGCAGCGGGTTCGATCGCGAAGGACAGCGCGCCGTCCTTCATTTTCACCGTCACCTCGCCGCCATGGACCAGCTTGCCGAACAGCAGTTCCTCGGCCAGCGGCTGCTTGATCTTCTCCTGGATCAGGCGGCCCATCGGGCGCGCACCGTACAGGCGGTCATAGCCTTTTTCGGTGAGCCAGCTCTTCGCCGCCTCATCCAGGCTGATATGGACGTGACGGTCGGCCAGCTGGAGTTCGAGCTGGAGGATGAACTTGTCCACCACCCGCGCCACGACTTCCGGCGGCAGATAGCCGAAGGGCACGATCGCATCCAGGCGGTTGCGGAATTCCGGCGTGAACATCTTCTGCACGGCCTGCTCATCCTCGCCTTCGCGGGTGAGATTGCCGAAGCCGACCGTCTCGCGCGCCATGTCGGCGGCGCCCGCATTGGTCGTCATGATGATGATCGTGTTGCGGAAATCGACCGTCTTGCCGTGGTGATCGGTCAGCTTGCCGTTGTCCATCACCTGCAACAGGATGTTGAACAGGTCGGGATGTGCCTTCTCGATCTCGTCGAGCAGCAGCACCGAATGCGGATTCTGATCGACCGCGTCCGTGAGCAGACCGCCCTGGTCATAGCCGACATAGCCGGGAGGGGCGCCGATCAGACGGCTGACCGAGTGACGCTCCATATATTCGGACATGTCGAACCGCTGGAGCGGGATGCCCAGGATGGTCGCCAGCTGGCGTGCGACCTCGGTCTTGCCGACGCCGGTGGGGCCGGTGAACAGATAGTTGCCGATCGGCTTGTCGGGATCGCGCAGGCCCGCCCGGCTGAGCTTGATCGCCGAGGACAGGTTCTCAATCGCGGCATTCTGGCCGAACACCACGCGCTTGAGGTCGGTCTCCAGCATTTCCAGCTGCTGGCGGTCGTCGGTCGACACACTTTTCGGCGGGATGCGCGCCATGGTGGCGATCACGGCCTCGATCTCCTTGGGCGTGATCGTCTTCTTGCGCTTGCTGACCGGCACCAGCATCTGCATCGCGCCGACCTCGTCGATCACATCGATCGCCTTGTCGGGCAGCTTGCGGTCGTTGATATAGCGTGCCGACAGCTCGACCGCCGACTTGATCGCATCGGGTGTGTACTTGACCTGGTGGTGATCCTCGAACGCCGAGCGCAGACCCGCCAGGATCTTGATCGTGTCCTCGATCGTCGGCTCGTTCACGTCGATCTTCTGGAACCGGCGCAGCAGGGCGCGGTCCTTTTCAAAGTGGTTGCGGAACTCCTTATAGGTGGTCGAGCCGATGCAGCGGATCGTGCCGCCCGACAAAGCGGGCTTGAGCAGGTTCGACGCATCCATCGCCCCGCCGCTGGTCGCGCCCGCGCCGATGACGGTGTGGATCTCGTCGATGAAGAGGACCGCGTGGGGCAGCTTCTCCAGCTCGTTGACGACCGCCTTCAGCCGCTCCTCGAAGTCGCCGCGATAGCGGGTACCCGCGAGCAGCGCGCCCATGTCGAGCGAGTAGATGACGGCGTTCAGCAGCACCTCGGGCACGTCGCCCTCGACGATCTTGCGTGCCAGGCCTTCGGCGATGGCGGTCTTGCCGACGCCGGGATCGCCGACATAGAGCGGATTGTTCTTCGACCGGCGGCACAGGATCTGGACGGTACGGTCCACTTCGGGGCCGCGCCCGATCAGCGGATCGACCTTGCCGATCTTGGCCTTTTCGTTGAGGTCGACGGTGAACTGCTTGAGCGCGCTCTCGGCCTTGCCCTTCTCAGGCGCCTTGACGGGCTTTTCTTCCTCGACGCCCTTGGGCGGGGTCGATTCGGTCGTCGCACCACCCTTGCCGACGCCGTGGCTGATGAAGCTGACGGCATCCAGGCGGCTCATATCCTGCTGCTGCAGGAAATAGACGGCATAGGATTCGCGTTCGGAGAACAGCGCGACCAGCACGTTCGCGCCGGTCACTTCGTCGCGGCCCGAGGACTGGACGTGCAGGATCGCGCGCTGGACCACGCGCTGGAACCCGCTGGTCGGGGAGGGGTCGGTTGCCGCCTCGACCTTCAGCGCGTCGAGTTCGGTGTCGAGATACTGGGCGACCGTCGCCTTCAACTCGCCCGTGTCGACATGGCATGCTTCCATCACCTTGGAGGCATGTTCGTCGTCGATCAGCGCGAGGAGGAGGTGCTCCAGCGTGGCATATTCATGGCGCCGCACGGTCGCGGCTTCGAGCGCCTTGTGAAGCGTGGTCTCAAGCGCGGGGGCGAAAGATGGCATCTACGATACTCCTGGCGAAGCGCAGGGGACGGGCGCTCCGTTGCGACCAATGTCGGGATGGTGAGCCCCGGCATCAAGCGGGTATGGCACGGCGGGTCTGAACAAACCGTGTTCGGGGGCCCCAGCGTGTCTGGCGGGCGGTGCGTGTTCGACGAAAGCGGCGGCGCGGGCGAACCGGCGGAGGGTGCTGAACCCGTCCGGTGCGCCAGTCGTCACCGCTTGAACAGGGCGTCGGCGCTGGCGCGGTGGGTGGCGGCGCGCTCCATGTGGCGTCGGGTGCGCGCGATCTCGCCCTCCAGCGTCGCGATCCGCGCCTCCAGCTCGGCCACGGAGAGCGGATCAAGGTCCTGCTTCGTCACCGCGGCGAGCGCGTCGGGCAGGCGGAAAGGGGAATCGTCCTGTTCCATAACGGGATGCAGCGTTGACCCCAACGCCGTCGATGTCAATAACGGTGACACAAGAGCCGACGATGGGGGATGGCAGCCGGTGCACGCGTTTGGCGATGGGATGGGGATCGGCGATATCCCGACAATGATGACCGCCATCGATCCGGAGGATGCGGGCGGTCCCGAGGTGCTGGTGCCCGTCCAGCGCCCGACGCCGACACCGGGCGCGGGCGAGGTGCTGATCCGCGTCGCCGCTGCGGGCGTGAACCGGCCCGACGTCATGCAGCGCCAGGGGCTCTATCCGCCGCCGCCGGGCGCGCCCTCCATTCCAGGGCTGGAGATCGCAGGCTATGTCGTCGCGGTCGGCGAGGGGGTGGGGCCGGAAATGCTGGGCCAGCCGGTCTGCGCGCTGATCGGCGGCGGCGGCTATGCCGAATATGCCCTGGCGGTCGCCGAGCATTGCCTGCCGGTGCCGCACGGCCTGTCGATGGTCCAGGCCGCGGCCATTCCCGAGACGCTGTTCACCGTGTGGACCAACGTGTTCGAGCGCGCCTATGCCGATGAGGGCGACACCCTGCTGGTGCATGGCGGGACCAGCGGCATCGGTACCATGGCGATCCTGCTGGGGCGTATCTTCGGGCTGAGCGTGATCGTCACGGCGGGCTCGGACGAGAAATGCGCGGCCGCCGAGAAGCTCGGCGCGGCCAAGGCGATCAACTACAAGACGGTCGATTTCGTCGAGGCGGTGAAGGATTTCACCGACGGCAAGGGCGTCGACATCGTACTCGACATGGTCGGCGGCGATTACCTGCCGCGCAATATCCAGTGCCTGGCCGAGGACGGCCGCCATGTCTCGATCGCCGTGCAGCGCGGGGCGAAGGCGGAAATCCCGATCTGGGAGATCATGCGCCGCCGCCTGATCCTGACCGGCTCGACGCTGCGCGGCCGGGACCGGGCGTTCAAGGCGATGGTCGCCGACGAGCTGTCGCAGCTGGTCTGGCCACATGTCGAGGAGGGGCGGCTTCGCCCCGTCATCGACCGCAGTTTCCCGCTGGCCGAGGCGGCCGAGGCGCATCGCCGGATGGAGGGCGGCGACCACATGGGCAAGATCGTGTTGACCATGGGCGCCGGGTCGGACGACTGAGGGTCTGTACGGAAACGGGCCGAGGCACGTTTTGCGGCACCGGCGGTAGCGCCGATCTTGATCCAGCTGCAAAAGATTGCAACGGATCGAACGACCGGATCGGCCGTTTTTCCACGCCGAATCCATGGGGGGTGGCGATGGTGCAGGGTGGAGGCCGGATCGGACTGGTCTGCGTGGGTCTGGCAAGCGGATGGGCGATGGCGGCGCCGGTGCAGGCGGAGTCGCCGCGCGAGCTGCTGACCCAGGCGTCTTTCGGCGATTCCGACGAAGAGACCGCGCTGCGTCGTGTCTCGGCCGCCTATGTGTCGGCGACCAACCTCCTGAAGCGTGCCCCCGACGACCATGAAGCGCTGCTGATGCGCGCCACCGCGCTCGGCTACCGCGCCAAGCTGACCGGCAACCGCAGCGATGCGATCGCGGCCCGCCGTCAGTTCGAGGCGCTGGTTGCGCAGAAGCCCCGCGATGCCGAGGCGCAATTGGCGCTGGGGGCCTGGCACATCGGGGCGGTCAAGAAGCTGGGGGCGATCGTCGGGCGCGCGGCCTTGGGGGCGCAGCGCGGCGTCGGCTTCGCTTCGCTCGATCGGGCCATCGCGCTGGGCGGCGACCGGGCGCTGTTTCCGGGGCTGGCGGCGCTGCTCCGACTGGAGCTGGACCCGCGCGATCCGCGCGGACGGGCGCTGGCGGAGGCGGCGGTGCACGCCGGGACGGTGACGCCGATCGATCGCATCCTGCAACACGCCTGCACCGCCGTCCTGGCCGCGTTGCGCACCGGCGACCTGACCAGGACACGGGCACTCGCTTCGCAATCGCTACCCTTCGGACGCTTCGACGACGACAACTGAGCGGCTGGACGCAGGGGCGATCAGGGTCTATCGCGCCCTGTCCCGACAGTTTGTGGCAGCGCACCTTGCTCTCGGGAACGGCTTTCATTAGATTTGTCGCAGCTACGGCCGCTCCGGTGAGGGGCGGCCCTTTTATTTTCCGACTGGAGTGATCCCCGTGGCCCAGCCGCTCATGCCCCATGCGACCGCTTCCTGGCTGGTCGACAACACGTCGCTCTCGTTCGAGCAGATCGCGGATTTCTGCGGCCTCCACATCCTCGAAGTCCAGGCGATCGCCGACGACACGGCCGCCACCAAGCTGACCGGCCGCGATCCCGTCCGCGCGCACGAGCTGACCCAGAGCGAGATCGAAAAGGCGCAGGCCAATCCCGATTACCGCATGAAGATGACCAAGGGCCCCGAGCAGGTCCGCCGCACCAAGGGTCCGCGCTACACGCCGGTCAGCAAGCGGCAGGACAAGCCGGACGGCATCGCCTGGATCATCCGCAACCACCCGGAAATCTCGGACGGCGCGATCAGCAACCTGATCGGCACGACCCGCACGACGATCGCCGCGATCCGCGACCGCAGCCACTGGAACATCGCCAACATCACGCCCAAGGACCCGGTGACGCTGGGCCTGACCACCCAGCGCGAGCTGGACTCGGCGGTGGCGAAGGCGGCGAAGACGACCGGCGGCAATGCCGAGGCGCAGCCGACCGACACCCGTCTGGAGGGCGATCGCGAAGCGCTGCTCGCCTCGCTGCGCGCCGAGCGCGAACAGGCCAGCCGCGATGTCGATTCGATCGGCCATGGGCATGGCGACGACGTGATCGACCCGCACTCGCTGTTCCGCAGCTGATCCACGGGCCTCGGCCTGACGAAGGGGGCGTCCACCTTGGTGGTGGGCGCCCCTTTTGCATGGGGGGAACGGCGTCCGGCGATTGCCGTTGAGCCTGATCGAAGGAGAAGCCCATGTCCGATCAGGAAACACGCCCCGACCATCCCCGCGCCTCCAACCGTGGCGACAGCTGCGAAGTCTACGACCGTGCGGACGAGCGCGCGATGGGACGCGACCTGCCGTCCGGCCAGGTCGCACCAAAGGCGCCCGCGCCCGGTGACGGCAATGCGGACACCAGCCTGCCCGCCGACAATGGCAAGCGCGCGTCGGTCGATCCGAAGACGGGGGAGGTTCATGGCAGCGGGGCAGGGGCCGGCGGCGGCCATCGCGGCGACGAGATCGGCGAGGTGGATCCCGCCACTCCGCCCGGCATAGGACCGCGCCCGGTGGACTGATCCTATTCCTCCCCTTGCAGGGGAGGTGGCAGGCCAAAGGCCTGACGGAGGGGTGTTGCGGCTAGAGAGCTTAGGCTGTCGTCGCAACCGGCTACACCCCTCCACCAGCTTCGCTGGTCCCCCTCCCCTTGCAGGGGAGGAACGAAGCAGCACAAGTGCTCGCCGCCAAGGCGGTGTCACATGTCCGGCGATGTCAGGGAAAAGTGGCAGGAGTGCACGGACTCGAACCGTGGGCCCTCGGTTTTGGAGACCGATGCTCTACCAACTGAGCTACACTCCTGCGAGGCGGCCGCCATTAGCCCGGCTGGCGGGGCGGGACAAGGCCAAAATTGCGATTTTAGCAGATCCTCGGAAAAAGCCCGTCTGCCCGCCGTCCCGCGCCGACATTGACCGCCCGGCGACTCCCGCGTATAGGCCGCCGCTGCACGAAGGGGATTTCTCGGGATTCGGGACATGTCCGTCGGGCAAGCTTGAACATTGCTGGATGCGAATAGGGCCGGGCGCAAGGCGCAAAGGCCCCTTTTTGTATTCCGAAGTGCTGTGATGGCTCCAGCAAAGTAACCTCATGGAAAGGTGAAGGCTTCAATGCCGACGATCAACCAGCTGGTCCGCAAGGGCCGCGAACTGCAGAAGGCCAAGTCCAAGGTCCCTGCAATGGAGCAGAACCCGCAGAAGCGCGGCGTTTGCACCCGTGTCTACACGACGACCCCGAAGAAGCCGAACTCGGCACTTCGCAAGGTGGCCAAGGTCCGTCTGACCAACAGCCGCGAAGTCATTTCGTACATCCCGGGCGAAGGCCATAACCTGCAGGAGCACTCGGTGGTGCTCATCCGCGGCGGCCGTGTGCGCGACCTTCCCGGCGTGCGCTACCACGTTCTGCGCGGCGTTCTCGACACGCAGGGCGTGAAGGATCGCAAGCAGTCCCGCTCGAAGTACGGCGCCAAGCGTCCGAAGTAAGCCGGTCGGGCCTGCGTGCAGGCTCCTCGACCATCAAAGGCTGAAGTTTTGTAAGGAAATACGAGAATGGCTCGTCGTCGTCGTCCCGAAAAGCGGGAAATCCTGCCGGACCCCAAGTTCGGAGATGTGGTCCTGTCGAAGTTCATGAATTCGGTCATGCTGGACGGTAAGAAGTCCGTGGCCGAAGCCATCGTTTACGGTGCTCTGGAAACCGTCGAGACGCGCGCCAAGCGCGATCCGATCGGCGTGTTCCACGATGCGCTGAACAACATCAAGCCGGGCATCGAAGTCCGTTCGCGCCGCGTCGGCGGTGCGACCTACCAGGTTCCGGTCGAAGTCCGTCCGGAGCGTGCCCAGGCTCTGGCCATCCGTTGGCTGATCGGCGCGTCGCGCGCCCGTTCGGAGAACACGATGGCCGCGCGTCTGTCGGGTGAGCTGATGGACGCTGCGAACAACCGCGGCAACGCGGTCAAGAAGCGCGAAGATACGCACCGCATGGCGGAAGCGAATCGCGCCTTCTCGCACTACCGCTGGTAAAGGCCTGCGGCGGGACCGGATTTATTTCCGTCCTGCCGCAACCTTTTCAGGGTGCGGTGCCGGCGGTCTTCCGCTGGTCACGCAAACAGCCTATATAAGGGGGAGCCGGGCCAACCGGCTCCCCCCTACGCTTGAGGAAGATCGATCATGGCCCGCAGCCATCCGCTCGAGAAGTATCGCAACATCGGCATCATGGCGCACATCGATGCCGGCAAGACGACCACGACCGAGCGCATTCTTTATTACACCGGCAAGTCCTACAAGATCGGCGAAGTGCACGAAGGCACCGCCACCATGGACTGGATGGAGCAGGAGCAGGAGCGCGGCATCACCATCACGTCGGCCGCGACGACCTGTTTCTGGAACGACAACCGCATCAACATCATCGACACCCCCGGGCACGTCGACTTCACCATCGAAGTGGAGCGTTCGCTCCGCGTGCTCGACGGCGCGGTCGCCTGCTTCGACGGCGTGGCGGGTGTTGAGCCGCAGTCGGAAACCGTGTGGCGTCAGGCCGACAAGTACGGCGTGCCGCGCATGTGCTTCGTCAACAAGCTCGACCGCACCGGCGCCGACTTCTATTTCTGCGTGAACTCGATCATCGAGCGCCTGGGCGCGCGTCCGGCGGTCCTGTATCTGCCGATCGGCATCGAGGGCGGCTTCAAGGGTCTGGTCGACCTGGTCGAGAACCGCGCGATCATCTGGCTCGAAGAGTCGCTGGGCGCGAAGTTCGAATATCAGGACATCCCAGATGACCTGAAGGAAAAGGCCGCGAAGTATCGCAGCGACCTGATCGAAATGGCCGTCGAGCAGGACGACGCCGCGATGGAGTCGTACCTGGAAGGCAACGAGCCGTCGGTCGAAGAGCTGAAGAAGCTGATCCGCAAGGGCACGCTGGAAATGGCGTTCGTCCCCGTGGTC
Source organism: Sphingomonas sp. 77B (assembly GCF_056497825.1). Taxonomy (NCBI): domain Bacteria; kingdom Pseudomonadati; phylum Pseudomonadota; class Alphaproteobacteria; order Sphingomonadales; family Sphingomonadaceae; genus Sphingomonas; species Sphingomonas sp. 77B. The sequence goes on along the minus strand of NZ_JBWMBY010000001.1, from coordinate 1,684,217 downwards.
TGCGGCTCGGCGTTCAAGAACAAGGGCGTGCAGCCCCTGCTCGACGCGGTCATCGACTATCTGCCGAGCCCGCTCGACGTTCCGGCCATCAAGGGCGTGAAGCTCGACGGCGAAACGCCGGACGAGCGTCCTTCGTCGGACACCGAGCCCTTCTCGGCGCTGGCGTTCAAGATCATGAACGACCCGTTCGTCGGTTCGCTGACCTTCGCCCGCATCTATTCGGGCAAGCTCGAGACCTCGTCGCAGGTCCTGAACTCGGTCAAGGACAAGAAGGAAAAGATCGGCCGCATGCTGCTGATGCATGCGAACAGCCGTGAGGACATCCAGGAAGCCTATGCGGGCGACATCGTCGCTCTCGCGGGCCTCAAGGACACCACCACGGGTGACACGCTCTGCGCGCAGAACGCCCCGATCATCCTGGAGCGCATGGAATTCCCCGAGCCCGTGATCGAGCTGTCGGTGGAGCCGAAGACCAAGGCCGACCAGGAGAAGATGGGCGTCGCGCTCAATCGTCTCGCTCGCGAGGACCCCTCGTTCCGCGTGACCTCGGACGCCGAGTCGGGCCAGACCATCATCAAGGGCATGGGCGAGCTCCATCTCGAGATTCTGGTCGACCGCATGAAGCGCGAGTTCAAGGTCGAGGCGAATGTCGGCGCGCCGCAGGTGGCGTATCGCGAATACCTCAAGAAGCCGGTCGACATCGACTACACGCACAAGAAGCAGTCGGGCGGCACCGGCCAGTTCGGCCGCGTCAAGGTCAAGCTGACCCCGGGCGAGCGTGGTTCGGGCTTCGTCTTCAAGGACGAGATCAAGGGCGGTAACATTCCGAAGGAATATATCCCCGCGATCGAGAAGGGCTTCCGTGAGACCGCGGAAACCGGCTCGCTGGTCGGCTTCCCGATCATCGACTTCGAAGTCCTGCTGTATGACGGCGCGTACCACGACGTCGACTCGTCGGCACTGGCGTTCGAAATCTGTGCCCGCGGCGCGATGCGCGAAGCGGCCCAGAAGTCGGGCATCACGCTGCTCGAGCCGGTCATGAAGGTCGAAGTCGTGACCCCGGAAGACTATCTGGGCGACGTCATCGGCGACATGAACAGCCGTCGTGGCCAGATCCAGGGCACCGACACGCGCGGCAACGCGCAGACGGTCGAGGCGATGGTCCCGCTGGCGAACATGTTCGGCTATGTGAACGCGCTCCGCTCGTTCACCCAGGGCCGTGCGCAGTACTCGATGCAGTTCTCGCACTATGACGAAGTGCCGCAGAATGTTGCGGACGAGGTCAAGGCGAAGATGGCCTAACAGCGTCCGTCGTGCCCCCGGGGCAACTGGGGGCGCGACAGCGCTAGGGGCTGGCAATCGCTTCAAACACCCGCTATGGGGCCGCGTTCGCGTGGCCTCGGATGCGGCACCGAATTCGATTCAGAAGGTAGGAAAATGGCAAAGGCAAAATTCGAGCGGAACAAGCCGCACCTCAACATCGGCACCATCGGCCACGTCGACCACGGCAAGACCTCGCTGACCGCAGCGATCACCAAGGTTCTGGCCGATAACGTCGCCGGCAACGCCGCGGTGGACTTCGCGAACATCGACAAGGCTCCGGAAGAGCGTGAGCGCGGCATCACCATCTCGACCGCGCACGTCGAGTATGAGACCGAAGCGCGCCACTATGCGCACGTCGACTGCCCCGGCCACGCCGACTATGTGAAGAACATGATCACCGGCGCGGCGCAGATGGACGGCGCGATCCTGGTCGTGTCGTCGACCGACGGCCCGATGCCGCAGACCCGCGAGCACATCCTGCTCGCCCGCCAGGTCGGCGTGCCCGCGATGGTCGTGTTCATGAACAAGGTCGACCTGGTCGACGACGAGGAAATCCTCGAGCTGGTCGAGCTGGAAATCCGCGAGCTGCTGAGCTCGTACGAATTCCCGGGCGACGACATCCCCGTCGTCAAGGGTTCGGCGACCTGCGCTCTGTCGGGTTCGAACGACAAGTTCGGCAAGGATGCCGTTCTCGAGCTGATGAAGCAGGTCGACGAATACATCCCGCAGCCGGAGCGTCCGCTCGACAAGCCGTTCATGATGCCGATCGAAGACGTGTTCTCGATCTCGGGTCGCGGCACCGTCGTCACCGGCCGTGTCGAAACCGGCATCATCAAGGTTGGTGAAGAAGTCGAGATCGTCGGCATCAACAACACCCGCAAGACCACCGTCACCGGCGTGGAAATGTTCCGCAAGCTGCTCGACTCGGGCCAGGCTGGCGACAACATCGGCGCGCTGATCCGCGGCGTTGCCCGTGACGAAGTCGAGCGTGGTCAGGTTCTGGCCAAGCCGGGTTCGATCACCCCGCACACCGACTTCCAGTCGGAAGTGTACGTCCTGTCGAAGGAAGAAGGCGGCCGTCACACCCCGTTCTTCGCGAACTATCGTCCGCAGTTCTACTTCCGCACGACCGACGTCACCGGCACCGTCGAGCTGCCTGAGGGCACCGAGATGGTCATGCCGGGCGACAACGTCGCTCTGGGCGTGAAGCTGATCGCTCCGATCGCCATGGACATCGGTCAGCGCTTCACGATCCGTGAAGGCGGCCGTACCGTCGGCGCGGGCGTCGTCAGCTCGATCGACAAGTAAGTCTTGGGCGAAAGCCTGAAGCTCACAGGAAAGGGCCGCTCCCGGCGACGGGGGCGGCCTTTTTCGTTGGGGGATGGGCGATCACTGCATAAATCCCTTCCGTCATTGCAAGCGCAGCGAAGCAATCCAGAGTCACGGGCAAGACGCTCTGGATTGCTTCGCTGCGCTCGCAATAAGGGGCAACTGTGATGCTCATGAGAGAGCGATAGGCTGTCGCTTTCGGATCATGGCGTTGAGGATGACGAGGAGTTGGCGTGCGACGGCGATAAGGATGGTCTTTGGCGCCTTGCCTTTGGCTCGCATCCTGTCGCGCATAGCGGTGAGGACGGGGATGCGCCGTGAGGCATTGAGGGCGGCGATGTAGAGGGCTTCGCGGACCTTGCGCCGCCCGCCCCAAATGCGCCTGGCGCCGCGCCATGTGCCACTTTCGCGGGCGTGGGGAGCGAGGCCGGCGAGCGAGGCGATCTTTCGACGGCACAGCGTGCCGAGTTCGGGAAGTTCACCGAGCAGGGTTGCCAGGACGGTGGGCCCGATGCCGGGAACAGCCGTCAGCAGCTGGGCCTGTTCGGACAGGGCCCGATCCTGGGCGATGAAGCCTGCGATCTGGCGGTCGAGCTGGGCGATCTGCTGGCTGAGCAGGTCGATCATGGCTTCGATGGCTTGTGCGATTTCGGGTTGGCCTGCGCTGTGGCGATGCAGCTTTTCGGCTTTGCGCATGTCGACCAACTGTCTGCGGCGACGCAGGAAATCGGCCAGGCGTGAACGGGCAGGGCTGAGCGGGATGGTAGCGGGCAGGTTCAGCGCTGCGCCCATCTGCGCGAGCACGCGGGCATCGACGCGGTCAGTCTTGGCCAGCGTGCCGGTGGCTCTGGCGAACTCGCGGGCCTGACGCGGATTGACGCGCGAGAAGGGATGGCCGCGTGTCGCCAGCGCGGCGATCAGGTCACCGTCGCAACCACTGGTCGCCTCGAAGACAAGGCGGATGTCGTGGTCGAGCGTGTCGAGCCAGACGGCGATGGCATCCGGTGTATTGGCGATCCGCCCGATCCGGCCCGATGGCAGCTCGCAGATGTCGATGACGGCACGCGAAAGGTCGCAGCCGATAACGGCTTGTGGCATGGTATAGGCTCCTGTCCATGTCGTGCGGGATCAGCAGTCCCAAGCAACTGTTCAGGGTTGTGACCAACGCGGAAGGGACCCTTGCTCCCTATCGGGCTCCAGACCCTCGGGGGGGACGGGCTCCCTTCCGCAACATCTTCATACCACCGTCGCATCAGACAGGGGGGGGGCTTGGGCTTTCGCCGCTCTCCGTGCGCACTGGACGAAGGCGAAGTATGCCCCGTCGTCCCACCAGCGCGTGGCCTTCGACTTCGCTCAGGCTGAACGGCGGGTGGGTTTTGGCGCAATCGCCGCTGGTTCCGCCCTCCCCGACAAAAACTCGCGGCCACCCCCTTGCGGCCCCCGGCCCATGTGCGTATAGGCACACGCCTTGAGGGAATCGGCTGGCACCGGAAACACCGGAGTCGGCCGTTTGCTTTTAGTGAGGGCAGGGGCGGTTGCCGCCACTGTCGTAACCCAGAGTTTGTTTCGGCCCAGGGTCGCCTTCACGGCGGACGGTCGAGTGCCCGGTCGGACAGCCGATCGCACTTGTCGTTTTCGTGATTTCGACCGGAAAGCCCGCTCTTTCGCATCGGTAGGGATCATGGACAGCAATATCCGCATTCGTCTGAAGGCGTTCGACCATCGCGTGCTCGATCAGGCCACTGGCGACATCGCCGACACCGCACGCCGTACCGGCGCGCTCATCCGCGGTCCGATCCCGCTTCCGACGCGCATCGAGAAGTTCACGGTCAACCGTGGTCCGCACATCGACAAGAAGTCGCGCGAGCAGTTCGAGGTCCGCACCTACAAGCGCATGCTCGACATCGTGCAGCCGACCCCGCAGACCGTCGATGCGCTGATGAAGCTCGACCTGGCCGCAGGTGTTGATGTCGAGATCAAGCTGGCGTAAGAGGGCCAGCGTTCCCGTGGTCGACGATTCCGTCCCACGGGATTTTGGCGTTTCCCGGTTCTGAAGCAGCCGGAAAACGCGCCGAGGTCGCTCCCGCGATCCGGCACTCTTTAGGGATACCGCCCGGTGGTTTCGCGCAAGCGAGATGGTGCCGGGGCAGCGTCCCCCGTCTGACCGGCTCGCCGGTCGCCAGCCCGGGACGGGGGCTCGTTTCGCTTTAATCGGGCTGGATATGCCCCCCTTGAATGGTTCTTGGGGGCCTCTGTCGAGGAAGGAACAGGATCATGCGTACCGGCGTGATCGCGAAGAAGCTGGGGATGACCCGCCTGTTCCAGGACGATGGTCGGCACGTGCCGGTCACCGTCCTGGCGCTTGAAGGCGTACAGGTCGTCGCTCGCCGCGAGATGGATCGTGACGGCTACACCGCCGTCCAGCTTGGTGCAGGTGTCGCCAAGACCAAGAATGTTGCCAAGCCGCAGCGTGGCCACTTCGGCAAGGCCGAAGTCGAGCCCAAGCAGGTGCTGGTCGAGTTCCGCGTGAACGAAGACGGCCTGCTGGACGTCGGCGCGGAAATCTCCGCCGACCATTTCGTCCCCGGTCAGTATGTCGATATCCAGGGTCGTACCCAGGGTAAGGGCTTTGCCGGTGCGATGAAGCGCTGGAACTTCGGTGGTCTGCGCGCGACCCACGGCGTCTCGGTCTCGCACCGTTCGCATGGTTCGACCGGCAACCGTCAGGATCCGGGCCGCGTCTTCAAGAACAAGAAGATGGCCGGTCACATGGGTGACAAGAACCGCACGCAGCAGAACCTGGAAATCGTGTCGACCGACGTCGAGCGCGGCCTGATCTTCGTCAAGGGCTCGGTGCCTGGCTCGAAGGGTGGCTGGCTGATCGTCAAGGATGCGGTCAAGGTTTCGCGCCACGCGGACGCCCCGTTCCCCGCCAGCATCAAGGCGGCCGCCAACAACAACGCTTCTGCCGAGCCTGCTCCGGAAGCCACCGAGAGCCAGGAGGGCTAAGTCGTGAAGGTCAAGGTTCAATCCTTCGCCGGCACCGACGCCGCGGACATCGAGCTCAACGACGAGGTCTTCGGCCTCGATCCGCGCGCCGACATCCTGCACCGCGTTGTGACCTGGCAGCTGGAAAAGCGTCGCGCCACCGCGCGCGGCACCCGTGAGCGCGCCGATGTCGCCCGCTCGGGCAAGAAGCTCGGTCGCCAGAAGGGCGGCGGTGTCGCTCGTCACGGCGATCGTCGGGCCCCCGTCTTCATCGGCGGTGGTAAGGCGCACGGCGCCCGCGTCCGCGACTTCAACCCGGGTCTGAACAAGAAGGTTCGCGCCCTGGGTCTGAAGATGGCGCTGTCGAGCCATGCCAAGGCCGGTTCGCTGATCGTGATGAACGATCTGGCGGTCGCTGGTAACAAGACGAAGACGCTGCAGGGCGATCTGGCGAAGCTCGGCTTCGGCAAGACCGCGCTGGTCATCGATGGCGACGCCGTCGAGACGTCGTTCGCACTGGCCGCAGGCAACCTGAAGGAAATCAACGTCCTTCCGGCCGCTGGCGCCAATGTCTACGACATTCTGAAGCATGACACCCTGGTGCTGACGCGCTCGGCTGTCGAAAAGCTGGAGGCCCGTTTCCATGGCTAAGCAGCAGAAGGCGGTCGATCCGCGTCATTACGACGTGATCGTTGCGCCGCACATCACCGAGAAGGCGACGCTCCTCAGCGAGAACAACGCCGTGGTGTTCAAGGTCGCTTCGGGCGCTACCAAGCCCGAGATCAAGGCGGCCGTCGAGGCTCTGTTCGACGTGAACGTCACCGGCGTGAACACGATCGTCCAGAAGGGCAAGACCAAGCGCTGGAAGGGTGCCCCCTATCAGCGTTCGGACATGAAGAAGGCGATCGTCACCCTCAAGGACGGTCAGTCCATTGACGTGACGACGGGGATCTGAGGCGATGGCACTCAAGCATTATAACCCGACGAGCCCGGCCCGCCGCGGCCTGATCCTCGTCGACCGCTCGGCGCTCTGGAAGGGTGCGCCCGTCAAGGCGCTTACCGAAGGCAAGCGCAAGACCGGCGGCCGCAACAACAAGGGCCATGTGACCAGCCGCGGTATCGCGGGCGGCCACAAGCAGCGCTATCGCTTCATCGACTTCAAGCGTCGCCAGTGGGACGTCGAGGGCACCGTGGAGCGGATCGAATATGATCCCAACCGCACCGCCTTCATCGCGCTCATCAACTATGGCACCGACGAAGCCGGCAAGGTCGACCAGTCCTACATCATCGCGCCCCAGCGTCTGGCTGTCGGCGACAAGGTGATCGCGGGCAAGAAGACCGACGTGAAGCCTGGCAACGCCATGGAACTGGGCCAGATGCCGGTCGGCACGATCGTCCACAACGTCGAGATGAAGCCCGGCAAGGGCGGTCAGATCGCACGTTCGGCCGGCACCTATGTGCAGGTCGTGGGCCGCGACAAGGGCATGGTCATCGTCCGTCTGAACTCGGGCGAGCAGCGCTACATCCATGCGAACTGCATGGCGACCGTCGGCGCGGTGTCGAACCCCGACAACGGCAACACCAACCTGGCGAAGGCTGGTCGCAACCGTTGGAAGGGCCATCGCCCGCTGACCCGCGGTGTTGCGAAGAACCCGGTCGACCACCCGCACGGCGGTGGTGAAGGCCGGACCTCGGGCGGCCGTCATCCGGTCACCCCGTGGGGCAAGCCGACGAAGGGTGCGCGCACTCGTCACAACAAGGCGACGGACAAGATGATCATCCGTAGCCGTCACGCCAAGAAGAAGGGCTAACACGCAATGGCTCGTTCCGTTTGGAAGGGTCCTTTCGTGGACCTCCATCTCCTGAAGAAGGCCGAAGTGGCTCAGGATGCTGGCAACCGCGCAGGTCCGATCAAGACCTGGTCGCGTCGCTCGACCATCCTGCCGTCGTTCGTCGGTCTGACCTTCAACGTCTACAACGGTCGCAAGTTCGTTCCCGTCTCGGTGAACGAGGACATGGTCGGCATGAAGCTCGGTGAATTCGCGCCCACGCGCTACTTCCCCGGCCACGCTGCCGACAAGAAGGGTAAGCGCTGATGTCGAAGCCCGCATCCCCCCGCAAGGTCGGTGACAAGGAAGCGCTGTCGGTCGGCACGCAGATCCGTGGTTCGGCGCAGAAGCTGAACCTGGTCGCGGCGCTGATCCGCGGCAAGAAGGTCGGCGACGCGATGAACATCCTCGCCTTCTCGACGAAGGCGATGGCCGTCGACGCGCGCAAGATCCTGGCCTCCGCGATCGCCAATGCCGAGAACAACCACAACCTCGACGTCGACTCGCTCGTCGTCGCCGAGGCGTCGGTCGGCAAGTCGATCACCATGAAGCGTTTCGCGACGCGCGGCCGTGGCAAGTCCACCCGCATCCTGAAGCCGTTTTCGCGGCTCCGCATCGTCGTCCGCGAGCAGGAAGAAGCATAATGGGTCAGAAGAGCAATCCGATCGGCCTGCGTCTCCAGATCAACCGTACCTGGGACAGCCGCTGGTTCGCCGAAGGCCATGACTATGGCCGCCTGCTGCTGGAGGATCTGAAGATCCGCCAGTTCATCATGAAGACGCTGCCCCAGGCCGCGATCTCGAAGGTCGTCATCGAGCGTCCGGCCAAGCTGTGCCGCATCTCGATCTTCGCGGCGCGTCCGGGCGTGATCATCGGCAAGAAGGGCGCCGACATCGAAAAGCTTCGCAAGAAGCTGGGTTCGATGACCTCGTCCGACGTGTCGCTGAACATCGTCGAAATCCGCAAGCCCGAGATCGACGCCAAGCTCGTCGCCCAGGGCGTGGCCGACCAGCTGGAGCGCCGTATCGCGTTCCGTCGCGCCATGAAGCGTGCGGTGCAGTCCGCGCTCCGTCTGGGCGCCGAAGGCATCCGTATCACCTGCGGCGGCCGTCTGGGCGGAGCGGAAATCGCGCGTACCGAATGGTATCGTGAAGGCCGCGTTCCGCTGCACACGCTGCGTGCGAACGTCGACTATGCCGAAGCGCAGGCGCACACCGCTTATGGCGTGTGCGGCGTGAAGGTGTGGATCTTCAAGGGCGAGATCCTGGGCCATGACCCCATGGCGCAGGACCGGCTGATGATGGAGGCTCAGACCTCCGGCGTGCGCCCGGCGCGCGACGATCATCGCCGCTAAGGATCAAAGAACATGCTGCAACCAAAGCGCACCAAGTTCCGCAAGGCCTTCAAGGGCCGCATCCACGGCGATGCGAAGGGCGGCACCAGCCTGAACTTCGGTTCCTACGGCCTGAAGGCCATGGAGCCGGAGCGTATCACGGCTCGCCAGATCGAGGCGGCTCGCCGCGCGATCACCCGTCACATCAAGCGCCAGGGTCGCTTGTGGATCCGCATCTTCCCGGACGTGCCCGTCTCGTCGAAGCCTGCCGAAGTCCGCATGGGCTCGGGTAAGGGTTCGCCGGAATTCTGGGCCGCCCGCGTGAAGCCGGGTCGCATCCTGTTCGAACTCGACGGTGTCGACGGCCCGCTGGCCGCCGAGGCATTCGAGCGCGCGGCGATGAAGCTGCCCATCAAGACCAAGGTCGTTGCCCGCCTGGGCGACACCTCGCACCTCGGAGGCGAGTAATGGCCAAGACTGAATATACCGGCCAGAGCGACGACCAGCTCGTCGAGGCGCTGGGCAACCTGAAGCGCGAGCAGTTCAACCTGCGCTTCCAGGCGGCCACGAGCCAGCTCGAAAAGCCCAGCCGGGTCAAGGAAGTCCGTCGCGACATCGCGCGGATCAAGACCATCCAGGCGCAGCGCACCGCTGCGGCTGCCAAGTAAGGACCGAGACACATGCCGAAGCGCGTGCTGACCGGGGTGATTGTCTCGGACAAGACCGACAAGACGGTCGTCGTCAATGTGGAGCGGAAGGTTAAGCACCCCCTCTACGGCAAGATCATCCGTCGGTCGAAGAAGTACCACGCCCATGACGAGGCGAACGAGTACAAGGCCGGTGAGACGGTGCGGATCGAAGAGACCGCCCCGATCTCGAAGCTGAAGACCTGGAAGGTCGTCGAGCGGGTCGATACCCACATGACGCCGGAACGGGCCTCGGCCGAGGGCTGAACCCTTTGATTTCGGGCCCCGCTTCTCCGGATTGGAGGAGCGGGGTTCGGATTGAAAGGCGCCCTTCGGGGCAAAGAGCGGATTGGTCGAAAGCGGCGGGGCGACTCGCTTGCCTTTCGGGCCAGGAGTGGCTATGGGGCCTCTCCCCCTGGCGCGGTAGCCCCGCGCCGGGGGTCGTTTTTTAAAGGCGGGGCAGGGTCGGTATCCTCCCCAGAAGAGAGAAGGAAGCGGATCCATGATCCAGATGCAGTCCAATCTCGACGTCGCTGACAACAGCGGCGCGAAGCGGGTGCAGTGCATCAAGGTGCTGGGCGGCTCGAAGCGCCGTACCGCATCGGTCGGCGACATCATCGTCGTCAGCGTCAAGGAAGCGCAGCCGCGTGGCCGCGTGAAGAAGGGCGACGTTCACCGCGCGGTGATCGTCCGTACCGCCAAGGACATCCGTCGCGCCGACGGTTCGGTGATCCGTTTCGACGGTAACGCCGCCGTGCTGGTCAACAAGAACGAGGAGCCGATCGGCACCCGTATCTTTGGCCCGGTCGTGCGTGAGCTTCGTGGTAAGAAGCACATGAAGATCATCTCGCTGGCGCCGGAGGTTTTGTAATGGCCGCTGCACGCATCAAGAAGGGTGACAAGGTCATCGTCCTGTCCGGCAAGGACAAGGGCAAGACCGGCACCGTGTCGCTGGCGATGCCGAAGGACGGCAAGGTCGTCGTGGACGGCGTCAACATCGCCACCCGTCACCGCAAGCCGACCCAGGCGAACCCGCAGGGTGGCCTGGAGCGCACCGCTGCTCCGCTGCATGTCTCGAAGGTTGCGCACGTGACCGCCGATGGCAAGCCGACCCGCGTCCGTTTCGAGACGCAGGATGGCAAGAAGGTCCGCGTGGCCGTCAAGACCGGGGAGAAGATCGATGGCTGATTACAAGCCCCGCATGAAGGCTATCTATGACGATAGCATCATTAAGGCGATGACCGACAAGTTCGGTTACAAGAACGTCAACGAGATCCCCCGGATCGAGAAGATCGTGCTCAACATGGGCGTGGGCGAAGCGACGCAGGACAAGAAGCGCGTCGACCAGGCTGCGTCCGAGATGGAGCTGATCGCGGGTCAGAAGCCGGTCATCACCAAGGCGAAGAAGTCGATCGCGCAGTTCAAGCTGCGTGAAGGCATGCCGATCGGTGTGAAGGTCACGCTGCGTCGCGAGCGCATGTATGAGTTCCTGGACCGCTTCATCACGATCGCGCTGCCGCGCGTTCGCGACTTCCGCGGCCTGAATCCGAAGTCCTTCGACGGTCGCGGCAACTATGCCTGCGGCATCAAGGAACAGATCATCTTCCCCGAAATCAACTATGACCGCATCGACAAGGTGCGCGGCATGGATGTGATCGTGACCACCTCGGCGAAGACCGACGACGAAGCGCGTGAGCTGCTGCGTCTGTTCGGCTTCCCGTTCCCCAAGGAAGACGCTGCCGACGAGAAGAAGGCGGCGTAACCGGACTGCCCCCTCTCCACGCCGGGGAGGGGGTCCTTACAGAAAGAGCTTAAGTCCATGGCGAAACTGAGTTCGATTAATAAGAACGAGAAGCGTCGCGCTCTCGTCAAGAAGTATGCGGGCAAGTACGCGAAGCTGAAGGCGATCGCGAACGACCAGAGCCTCGATGAAACCGAGCGTCTGATCGCGCGCCTCAAGATGGCCGAGATCCCCCGCAACGGCAATCCGACCCGTATCCGCAACCGTTGCGAGATCACCGGTCGCCCGCGTGCGTATTACCGCAAGTTCCGTCTCGCTCGCGTCATGCTGCGTGAACTGGCCAACAAGGGCCAGATCCCCGGCGTCACCAAGTCGAGCTGGTAAGGACCATTTGAGATGGCAGTGACCGATCCCCTGGGTGACTTGCTCACCCGCATCCGCAACGGCCAGCGCGCGCGCAAGGACTCCGTCCTGACGCCTGCGTCGAAGCTGCGCGTCCGCGTGCTCGACGTGCTTCAGCGCGAGGGCTATATCCGTGGCTACAGCGAAGAGCAGATGGGCCCCGCGGCCGGCATCCGCATCGAGCTGAAGTATTTCGAAGGCCAGCCCGCGATCAAGCATGTCGCGCGCGTGTCGAAGCCCGGCCGCCGTATCTATTCGGGCGCGCAGGACCTTCCCCGCGTCCGCAACGGCCTGGGCATCACCATCGTGTCGACGCCGCGTGGCGTTCTGTCGGACGCCGAAGCGCGTGAGCAGAACGTCGGTGGCGAAGTCCTGGCGGAGGTGTTCTGATGAGCCGCATCGGTAAGAAGGCGGTCCCGGTTCCGGCCGGCGTCACCGCGACCATCGCCGACAAGGTGCTGAGCGTGAAGGGTCCCAAGGGCACCCTCTCCATGCCGCTCGCCGACGAGATCACCTATGACGTCCAGGCGGACGCCATCGCGGTGCAGCCCGCCAACGCCACGAAGCGCGCTCGCGCGTTCTGGGGCATGCAGCGCACCATGGTGCAGAACCTCGTCACCGGCGTGACCGCAGGCTTCTCGAAGAAGCTGGTCATCACCGGCGTCGGCTACCGCGCCGCCGCGCAGGGCAAGACCCTGAAGCTGCAGCTCGGCTACAGCCACGACGTCAACATCGACGTGCCGGAAGGCCTTGAGGTGAAGACGCCGGACGCCACCACCGTCGAAATCAGCGGTGCGGACAAGCAGAAGGTCGGCCAGCTGGCCGCCGAGATCCGCCGCTGGCGCAAGCCCGAGCCGTATAAGGGCAAGGGCATTAAGTACGACGGCGAGTTCATCTTCCGCAAGGAAGGGAAGAAGAAGTAATGACCAAGGGTCTCTCTCTTTTCGAGAAGCGCCGTCGGCGCAACCGTACCGCGCTGCGTGCGCGTGCGGGCACCCGTCCGCGCCTGTCGGTGCATCGCTCGGGTAAGCATATCTATGCCCAGGTGATCGACGACGAGGCCGGTCGTACCGTGGCTTCGGCCTCGACGCTGGAAAAGGACGCACGCGGCCAGTCGGGCGCGAACGTCGCAGCGGCGAGCGAAGTCGGCAAGCGCGTGGCCGAGAAGGCCAAGGCCGCCGGCGTCACGCAGGTCGTTTTCGACCGTGGCGGCTTCCTGTTCCACGGTCGCGTCAAGGCGCTGGCCGAGGCGGCACGCGAAGCGGGATTGGAGTTCTAATATGGCTGACGAGAACAACGTGGCCGTTGCCGGTGCCGAAGGCGCCGCGCAGGACGCGACCCAGGGTCGTGGTCCCCGGGGCGGCCGTGGCCGTGGTCCGGGCGGTGGTGATCGCGGCCGCGGCGGCCGTGACGGCAACCGTGGTCGTCGCGACGACCGTCGCGGTGGCACCGAGGAGCAGGGCGAAGAGCTGATCGAAAAGCTCGTCCACATCAACCGCGTCTCGAAGACCGTGAAGGGCGGTAAGCGTTTCGGCTTCGCCGCGCTCGTCGTGGTCGGCGACGGCAAGGGACGTGCGGGCTTCGGTCATGGCAAGGCGCGCGAAGTGCCGGAAGCCATCTCGAAGGCGACGGCTGCCGCCAAGAAGGCGATGGTCCGCGTTCCGCTGAAGGACGGTCGCACGCTGCATCATGATGGCAACGGCCATTTCGGTGCGGGCCGCGTGACGGTGCGTTCGGCCCCGCAGGGGACCGGCATCATCGCCGGTGGTCCGATGCGCGCCATCTTCGAATCGCTCGGCGTCGCCGACGTGGTGACGAAGTCGGTCGGCACGTCGAACCCGTACAACATGATCCGTGCCACCTTCGAAGCGCTGGGCGACCAGACTTCGCCGAAGGCGGTGGCGCAGCGTCGTGGCAAGAAGATCGCCGACCTGCTGGGTCGCGGTCACGGTGCCACCCAGCAGACTGCCGAGGCGGAAGCCGCGGCCGTCGTGGAGTAAGCGACCATGGCTACCATCAAAGTCAAGCAGACCGGTTCGCCGATCCGCCGCACCAAGGACCAGCGCGCGACCCTCGTCGGCCTGGGCCTGAACAAGATGCACAAGGTCGCCGAGCTTCAGGACACCCCTGAAGTCCGCGGCATGATCCGCAAGGTGCAGCACATGGTTCAGGTGGTGGACTGAGACTGTCGTCGCGACAGACTCACATCCGTCACATTGAACAGTGACAAACACGGGGAAGGGGGCTATGCGGCCCCCTTCCTTTTATCCAGCGGTCGTGATTCTCCGGGATGACGGCCATGCGCGAAACAAGCGAAAGCGAGTGCAAATCATGAAGCTGAACGAACTTTTCGACAACCAAGGCGCCCGCAAGTCCAAGATCCGCGTCGGTCGCGGTATCGGTTCGGGCAAGGGCAAGACCGGTGGTCGCGGCGTCAAGGGGCAGAAGAGCCGTGAGGGCGTGTCCATCGCGGGCTTCGAGGGCGGTCAGATGCCGCTCCACATGCGCCTGCCGAAGCGCGGCTTCAACAATATCTTCGCCAAGGACTATGCCGAGGTGAACCTGGGCGCGATCCAGAAGGCGGTCGACTCGGGCAAGCTGAAGGCCGACGGCACGATCGACCACGCCGCGCTGAAGGCCGCTGGCCTGGCCCGTGGCGGCAAGGACGGCGTGCGTCTGCTCGGCAAGGGCGAATTGACCACCAAGCTGTCGTTCGTCGTGCAGGGCGTGTCGGCCTCGGCGCGTGAAGCGGTCGAGAAGGCCGGTGGTTCGGTCGACGTGCCGCACGTCGTGCCCGCCGCCGAGAAGGCCGCCGCGAAGAAGGGCCAGGCCCGCGCCGCGAAGCTCGCCGCCAAGGCCTGAACCGGATAAAGTCCGCCGCTGGAGATTGGCCGAGAGCCATAACCCAGCGGCGGATTTTGCATCCGGGTTAGACAAGCGCGTCTTCGCGCCTATATGAGCGGCGGGGCGGTTCAAAACGCATCCCGCCGTTTTTCGTTTCCAGGATAACGCAACAGCTATGGCATCCGCAGCCGACCAGATGGCGCAAAGCATCAGCCTGGCGAAATTCGCCAAGGCCACCGACCTCAAGAAGCGGCTGTGGTTCACCATCGGCGCGCTGATCGTCTTCCGCCTGCTCAGCTATGTTCCGCTGCCGGGCGTCGACCCGACCGCGCTGGGCCTGCTAAGCCAGAAGACCACGGGCGGCGTACTCGACTTCTTCAACACCTTCTCGGGCGGTTCGCTCAGCCGCATGTCGCTGATTGCGCTCGGCGTGATGCCGTACATCACGGCATCGATCGTCGTGCAGCTCGCGACTTCGCTGAGCCCGCAGCTCGCCGCCATCAAGAAGGAAGGCGAGAGCGGTCGCAAGAAGCTGAACCAGTATACCCGCTACGGCACGGTGCTGCTGACCGCGATCCAGGGCTATTTCATCGCCGTGGGTCTCGAGACGCTGGGCGCCAGCCAGGGCATCCAGGCAGTGATCGAGCCGGGCATGACCTTCCGCATCGCGGCGGTCATCTCGCTGATCGGTGGTACGATGTTCCTGATGTGGTTGGGTGAGCAGATCACCAGCCGTGGCATCGGCAACGGCGTGTCGCTCATCATCATGGCGGGCATCGTCGCGCACCTGCCGACCACGCTGGTCAACCTGCTCGAAGGCGGCCGTACCGGCAGCATCGATCCGGTGCGCCTGATCGGCATCGTCGTCGCGGTCGTCGTGCTCGTCCTGTTCATCTGCTTCATGGAGCGCGCGCAGCGCCGCATCCTGATCCAGTACCCGAAGCGCGCGACGCAGCGGGGCATGCAGGCCGATCGCAGCCACCTGCCGCTGAAGATCAACACCGCGGGCGTGATCCCTCCGATCTTCGCCTCGTCGCTGCTGCTGATGCCGCTGACCATTTCGCAGTTCGCCGGACAGCGCGTCGCGGGTGAGAGCCGTTGGGGCGACTTCATCATCAGCCTGAACCAGTATCTGCAGCACGGCTCGCCCGTCTACATGCTGCTCTACGGCGCGGGCATTATCTTCTTCTCGTTCTTCTACACCGCGGTTGTGTTCAACCCGGAGGAGACGGCGGACAATCTGAAGCGCTATGGCGGCTTCATCCCCGGCATCCGTCCGGGCAAGAACACCGAGAATTATCTCGATTACGTGCTGACCCGCGTGACCGTGATCGGTGCGGCCTATCTGACGATCATCTGTCTGTTGCCGGAATATCTGGTCTCGGCGCTGCAGATTCCCTTCTATCTGGGCGGCACCAGCTTGCTGATCGTCGTCAACGTGACCATGGACACGGTGACCCAGATCCAGAGCCATCTGCTCGCGCATCAATATGGCGACCTTATCAAGAAGGCGAAGCTGAAGGGTGGCCGCCTGCGCTGAGCGCGGGCGGATGCCAGGGCATAGAGGGGAGATTGACGTGGGCGTGAACATCATCCTGCTGGGCCCGCCCGGCGCGGGCAAGGGAACCCAGGCGCAGCGGCTGGTGGCCAATCGCGGCATGGTGCAGCTGTCGACCGGCGACATGCTGCGCGCGGCGGTCAAGGCGGGCACACCCGTCGGGCTTCAGGCCAAGGCGGTGATGGACGCGGGCGAACTCGTGTCGGACGCCATCGTCTCGGCGCTGATCGGCGAGCGGCTGGACCAAGCTGAAGCCGAAGGCGGCGCGATCTTCGACGGCTATCCACGCACCGAGGCGCAGGCCGAGGCGCTGGACGTTCTGCTGGCCGAGCGCGGCAAGACGCTCGACCACGTCATCGAGCTGGCGGTGGACGAGGACGCGCTGGTCGAGCGCATCACCGGCCGTTTCACCTGCGCGTCGTGCGGGGCTGGCTATCACGACAGCTTCAAGCCGACCCAGGTCGAAGGCGTCTGCGACGTCTGCGGCTCGACCGAGTTCAAGCGGCGCCCCGACGACAATGCCGAGACGGTTCGTACCCGTATGGCCGAGTATCGCGCCAAGACGGCACCGATCCTGCCGATCTACGAAGCGCGCGGGATCGTGACGCGGGTCGACGGCATGGCGGCGATGGATGCCGTGGGCGCGGAGATAGACGCGATCCTCGATCGCTGATCCGGTCTTTTCGGGGCTGATAAAGGGGGCGTTGCCAAGCGGCAGCGCCCCTTTTTCTCTGGGCGTTGCCGATTGCTCGGGCAGATGACACTTGAGACTCCACGGAAAGCCCCTCTCCCGGCAGGGGGAGGGGTTTGGGGAGGGGCAAAGCCACAGGCGATAGTTTCGGTGACACTCCATTCCCTCCCCCATCCCCTCCCGCCTGCGGGAGGGGAGCGGCCAGAGGTGAGCGATTGTCCCTATTAACGGGCTGCCTCCCCGTTCAGACTGAGCGACGTCGAAAGCCAAGCTCGGGCTCCCGCAAAATGCTATCGGAAACGAGCCGGAAGGATGGTTCAATCGGTCAGGATAATCCCCTAGACTCGCTCCATGAGCGCGCTGATCGCCGATTATTACCGCCACCTTACGGTCGATCTGCGCCGCTCCGACCACACGGTTCGCGCCTATGTCGCCACGGCGGAGCGGCTCTGCGGTTTCCTGTCGGACCATTGGGGTGAGGCCATCGACCCGGCCAGTCTGGCCCGCATAACCGCCGCCGACCTGCGCGCCTTCCTTGCGGCGCGCCGGGGGGATGGGCTCACCGCCGCTTCGACCGCGCGGGAATTGTCGGCGGTGCGAACCTTCCTCCATTGGACGGGCGTCGAGCCGCCGCCGCTGAAAGGCCCTCGCCGCAAGCGAAGCCTCCCGCGCCCCCAGTCCCCCGCCGATATCATGGCGCTGGGCGAGGACATCGCCGAGAATGCCGCCGAGCCGTGGATCGCGGCGCGCGACTGGGCCGTACTTCTGCTGCTCTATGGCGCGGGACTGCGCATCGGGGAGGCGATGGCGCTGCCCGCGGACATCCTGCCGCTGGGTGAGACGATCCGCGTGTTGGGCAAGCGCGGCAAGACGCGGATGGTGCCGCTGCTTCCCGAACTGCGCACCGCGATCGAGGAATATGCCCGCCAGTCGCCCTACCCGCTGATCCCAAGCGAGCCGCTATTCCGGGGGGCGAAGGGCGGGCCGCTATCGCCCGCGATCATTCGGCGGTCGGTTCAGGCGGCGCGCGAGCGGCTGGGACTGGGCGGGCGGACGACGCCCCATGCGCTGCGTCACAGCTTCGCCACCCATTTGCTGGGGCGGGGGGCGGACCTGCGCCAGCTACAGGAGCTATTGGGTCACGCCAGCCTCAGCTCGACGCAAATCTATACGGCGGTCGATGCCGCGCATCTGCTCGACATTTATCGCACCGCACATCCCCGCGCCTGAGACGCTTGACGGTTCAGGCGTTGCCGCCTGATACTCCTGGGGGCACGGAGTCTGGAGCATCTTCATGGCATTGGGCCCGACATGCCCCCATTGCGGCGCTCGAGTGCCATTCCGCCGTACGCAGTATGGCCTTGGTAAGGTCTTTGCCTGTCCAGGCTGTGGCGCTCGGCTGGTCATGTCGCGATGGCAGGGCTTTCTCATCACCTTTCCGATTCTGGCCATTTACATGGTCGTGCGAATCCGTTTGTCCGATGGCCTGGTATTCTGGCTCTGGACGGCCGCCATGGTGACCAGCGTAGCCGTGATGGCATGGCTTTTCATGAAGCCGCGACCAGCCCAACGCGACGAGGCATCGGTGAATTAGGCGCCGGACCTGCCTAGCGTTCGCCGTGCGGTTTCCAGGTGAAGACGCGCCATAGATAGCCGCCGACCATCAGCACCGTCATCGCGATCGCGGCCGGGCCGACATAGCGGTTGATCGCCTCGAAATTGGCACCGAGCCATAGGCCCGCATAGGCGAGCACCGCGTTCCAGATCGTGCTTCCCGCAAAGGTCCAGATCAGGAACTTCGCCAGCGGCATCCGCGTGATCCCGGCGGGCAGCGAGATCAGCGTGCGAAAGGCGGGCATGAAGCGGAACACGAATACCACCCATCCGCCATGCCGCACGAAGAACAGGTGAAGCCGCTCGACATCGCGCCACTCCATGGTCAGCCAGCGGCCATATTTGTCGACAAAGGGCCGGAACCGCTCGTAACCGATATAGCGGCCGACCGCATACCAGGCATAATTGCCGATCGTCGTGCCCGCCGTGCCCCACAGGATCAGCGGGATCATCGCCATTTGCCCGCGCGCCACCGCCATGCCGCCCAGGCCCATGATGACCTCGGACGGAATAGGCGGCACGATATTTTCCAGCGCCATCAGCAGGAAGATACCGAAATAACCGCCCCAGGCGATGAGGTTGAGGATGAAGTCGGTCATGGGCAAGGAGATGTACCGATGAAGGGCGGGGCGGTTCCCCTAGGATGGATCGGCCGTTCTGCAAAAGGTCTTCTATTCCTCCCCTGGCAGGGGAGGTGGCACGCGCCGCGCGTCGGAGGGGTGTCCCCCTCTCGATAGCGCGACACCCCTCCGTCAGGCCTTCGACCTGCCACCTCTCCTGCAAGGGGAGGAATGGAAGAGACTTGAGGCCCTTGTTCTGCGACACTTGACGCCAGGGGCGGCTTGCGCGAACCCGACGCCATGGCCGACACCCCACAAAAGTCATCCGAAACGTCGCCCGAGAAGTCGGAGGCGAAGG
Source organism: Sphingomonas sp. 77B (assembly GCF_056497825.1). Classification (NCBI taxonomy): domain Bacteria; kingdom Pseudomonadati; phylum Pseudomonadota; class Alphaproteobacteria; order Sphingomonadales; family Sphingomonadaceae; genus Sphingomonas; species Sphingomonas sp. 77B. Next base: position 1,664,961 of record NZ_JBWMBY010000001.1, on the reverse strand, counting down.
ATACGCTGCGCTTCTTTCTGAAGCTGGCGCTGTTCGTCTTCTTTCTTCGCAGCCTGATCGTGACGTCGTTCGTGATCCCGTCGGAGTCGATGCTGCCCCGGCTGCTGATCGGCGACTATCTGTTCGTGACCAAGTGGAATTACGGCTATTCGCGCTGGTCCTTCCCCTTCGGCCTGCCCTTGCTGCCGGGCCGTATCCTGGGCCGCGACCCGGCGCGGGGTGATGTGGTGGTGTTCCGCTCGCCCGAGCCGGACGATCATGACGTCATCAAGCGGGTGATCGGCCTGCCCGGCGATACGATCCAGGTTCGGGACGGCCAGGTGATCCTGAACGGTCGCCCGATCCCCAAGCAGCGGATCGCCGACTTCGTCCTGCCGCTGACCCCCAATTTCGACGCGAACAAGTGCGGGCCGTTCGTCGATACGGTCGCGGGCAAGCCGGTGTGCCGTTATCCGCAGTTCCGGGAGACGCTGCCCGAGGGCAAGAGCTATAATGTGCTCGACCTGGGCAATTTCCCGGAGGCCGATGATACCGGCGTCTATACCGTGCCCGCCGACCACGTCTTCCTGATGGGCGACAATCGCGACGACTCGGCGGACAGCCGCTTTGCCCCGCCGCGTGGCATGGGCATGATCCCGATGAACCGGCTGGAGGGCCGCGCGGCGATCGTCTTCTTCTCGACCGACGGTTCGGCCGAGTGGATCAAGCCCTGGACCTGGGTGTCGGCCGCGCGCTGGAACCGGATCGGAGAAGGGTTTTGAGCGCCCTTGACGACTGGCTGGCCGGGATACTGGGGCGGGCGCCGAACGACACCGCCCCCTTCTACCGCGCGCTGACCCATGGCAGCCAGGCGGCCGAGAATTACGAGCGGCTTGAGTTTCTGGGCGACCGGGTGCTGGGTCTCGTCATGGCCGAATGGCTATGGGAGCAATTCCCCGCCGAGCCCGAAGGGCAGTTGTCGCGGCGTCTGAACTCACTGGTGACGGGTGCGGTCTGCGCCGATGTTGCGCGCGATCTGGGCGTGCGCGAGCATTTGCGGCTGGGCAAGCAGGCGCGCGACGACGGCGCCTCGGACAGCGACAATGTGCTGGGCGACGTGATGGAGGCGCTGATCGGCGCCTGGTATCGCGAGTCCGGGCTGGACGCGGCACGAGCCTTTATCCGCAAGGCGTGGGGGGACCGGGTCCATTCGCAGGGCAAGGCCCCGCAGCATCCCAAGTCGGCGCTTCAGGAATGGGCCGCCGCGAACAACCGCAAGGCACCGGAATATGTGGTGGTGGAGCGCTCGGGCCCGCATCATGCGCCGCGCTTCACGGTGGCGGTGCGGATCGGCCGCACGGCGGAAGTGACCGCGACGGGGGCCAACAAGCAGGAGGCCGAGACGGCCGCCGCGAAGGCGATGCTGGCCAAGTTGAAGGCTTGATAGGGAGGGGGGAGGTCGGGGCGTAAGCTTCGACTTCGGCGCCATGCGCCGAAGTCGAAGGCCAGGCCACCGACCTCGCCCAGTCTCCGACCTCAACGCCCCTTGGCGGCGGCCGCTTCCTTCTTGGCCTGTACCTTGGCGCGGTGATGGCCGATCGCGCAGCCCGCCGCCGCGCCCAGCACGGCATGGCCCTTGCCGACGAAATGCCCGCCAACGCCGCCCACAGCCGCGCCCTTCAGGCAGCCCTTGGCCGAGGCAGGGCCGGCGACGGTCAGCAGCGCAGCGGCCGACAGGGCGGTGAGAAGGGTCTTCATAACGTCTCTCCTGACACTCGAACGTGTGGCCGGAAAAATGCGCGTGGGTCGGTGGCCGTTCCGTGAGCCGACCATTACATTCCGTCCATGTGGGCTTGCCGTTGCGGGAAGGGGGCGGGACCTGTACCGCTGGCGGTCATGACTGAACAACGTTGCGGCCTCGTGGCCGTCGTCGGCGCGCCCAATGCCGGCAAATCCACCCTCGTCAATGCCCTGGTCGGCCAGAAGGTCGCGATCGTCAGCCCCAAGGCGCAGACGACCCGCGCCAAGCTGCTCGGCGTCGCGATCGAGGGCGAGTCCCAGATCCTGCTGGTCGACACCCCCGGCATCTTCGAGCCCAAGCGTCGCCTGGATCGTGCGATGGTCGCCGCCGCCTGGGAAGGCGCGGAGGGGGCCGACATCCTGGCGCTGGTCGTCGACGGCAAGGGCGGGATCGGCCCCAAGATCCACGCCATCGCCGAGTCGATCGCACACCGGCCCGAGCCGAAGCACCTGATCCTCAACAAGGTCGACATCGCCGACAAGGCGCGGTTGCTGACCCATGCGGAAAAGCTGAACGAGGTCGTGAAGTTCGACGAAACCTGGTTCATCTCGGCGCAGACCGGCGATGGCTTGCCGCAGTTGAAGTCGCATCTCGCGGCGCTGATGCCGGAAGGGCCGTGGCATTACCCGGAGGATCAGGTGTCCGACGCCACCGAGCGCGCGCTGGCGGCCGAGGTGACGCGCGAGCAGCTCTATCTTCAGCTCCACGCCGAACTACCTTACGCCAGCGCGGTCGAGACCGAGGCCTATAAGGAGCGCGAGGACGGATCGGTCGAGATCCATCAGCAGATCCTGGTCGAACGTCCGACCCAGCGCGCCATCGTGCTGGGCAAGAACGGCGTGCGGATCAAGGAGATCGGCGCGCGGGCCCGGGCGCAGTTGTCCGAGCTGCTGGGGCAGAAGGTCCACCTATACCTGCATGTGAAGGTCAAGCCGGGCTGGGACGAGGATCGCTCGGTCTACAAGGATATCGGGTTGGATTGGGTAGATTGAATTTTTTGGGGTGGTGGCGGTCTCGGTGAGACACCGGACCCTCCCCCATCCCCTCCCGCTTGCGGGAGGGGTGTGCCCAGCGCAAACGGTATGCGCTTCAATGGTTGCTTGTGCTTAACACTTGCCAAGCAACGCACCCCTCCCGCAGGCGGGAGGGGATGGGGCAGGGCAAGGGCTAGGCGATCAACCCGCCCAACCGCCCCAAAGCCCACTCCACCGCCTCCACCACCACCGGGTCATCATCCCCCAGCAACCCCCGCAACACCGGCACCAACTCCGTCGCGCCGCTATTCCCCGCCGCGATCGCTGCGTTACGCACCATTCGGTTGCGCCCGATCCGCTTGATCGGCGAGCCTGAAAACACCTGCCGGAACGCGGGATCGTCCAGCGACAGCAAGTCCCCCAATTCCGGCGCGGTCAGCTCCGCACGCGGATGAAACGCCATGTTCGCCTGCGCCGCCGCCGCGAACTTGTTCCACGGGCACACCGCCAAGCAGTCGTCGCAGCCATAGATGCGGTTGCCCATCGCCGCCCGGAACTCCTCCGGAATCGGCCCGGCATGTTCGATGGTCAGGTAGGAAATGCAGCGCCGCGCATCCAGCTGGTACGGCGCGGGAAACGCGTCGGTCGGGCAGGCCCGCTGGCACGCGTCGCAGCGGCCGCAGGTGTCGCGCGCCACCGCATCGGGTTCCAGCTCCAGCGTGGTGTAGATCGCGCCCAGGAACAGCCAGCTGCCATGTTCCCGGCTGACCAGATTGGTATGCTTGCCCTGCCAGCCCAGCCCCGCCGCCTCGGCCAGCGGCTTTTCCATGACCGGCGCGGTGTCGACGAAGACCTTCAGGTCGCATTTCGCCTCCTGCGCCAGCCAGCGGCCCAGCGCCTTCAACTGGCGCTTCACGACATCGTGATAGTCCGCTCCTTGCGCATAGACCGAGATTCGCCCGATCCGCCCCTGGTCCGCCAGCCGCATCGGGTCCTCGGCGGGGGCATAGCTGACGCCGAGCGAGATGATGCTCTTGACCTCGGGCCACAGGCTCGCCGGACTTTGCCGCTGATGGGCGCGGTCGGCCATCCAGATCATCGATCCGTGGCGTCCCTCGGCCAGCCACTGGTGCAGCCGCTCGACTGTTTTCGGTGCGGCATCGGCATGGGTGATACCGATCGCGGCAAAGCCCAGTTCGGCCGCCTTCGCCTTGATCCGGGTTTCCAGCTTGTCTTGCGCCACGAACGCCCGCTACCACAGGCGATCAGGGAGGGACAATCGCGTGGATAATCAGGGGCGCGTGGATAATCAGTGGGCGGTCAGCGCCTCGGGCCTCGCCAAACGCTTCGGTGACCGGCGGGTCGTCGACGGCGTCGACATCGCGGTGCCGACCGGCGCGGTGTATGGCGTGCTCGGCCCCAATGGTGCGGGCAAGACGACGACGCTTCGGATGCTGCTGGGCATCATCGAACCCGATGAGGGGGAGCGCAGTCTGCTGGGTCATGCCCATCCGCGCGATGCCAGCGATCTGGTCGGCTATCTGCCGGAAGAACGCGGGCTCTATCCGGCGATGAAGGCGCGCGAGGCGATCGCCTTCATGGGCTCGCTGCGCGGGTTGGACTGGAAGACGGGCCGGGCGCGCGCGAACGAGCTGCTCGAACAGGCCGGGCTCGGCCATGCCGCCGACAGCAAGATCCGCAAATTGTCCAAGGGCATGGCGCAGCTGGTCCAGCTGCTCGGCTCGGTCGTGCACCGGCCGAAACTGCTGGTGCTGGACGAGCCCTTTTCGGGGCTCGATCCGGTCAATCAGGAACGGCTGGAGGCGCTGATCCTGGGCGAGCGCGACCGGGGGGCGACCATCCTGTTCTCTACCCATGTCATGGCCCATGCCGAACGGCTGTGCGACCGCCTGGCCATCATCGCGGGCGGGCGCCGCCGGTTCGAGGGCACGGTGGACGAGGCACGCGGCACGCTGACCGCGCGTGTCCGCTACCGTCCGCGCGACCCGGATCGGGTGACGCCCGCGCTCTTGCCTGCCGAGGCGGTGCGCGAGGGCGCCGACTGGCACTTCCCGCTGCCCGAGGACGGGATCGAGCCGTTGCTCGGCCGGTTACTGGCGGCGGGGGCGGGCATCCTGAACCTGTCGATCGAGCGGCCCAGCCTTCACGAAGCCTTTGTCCGTATCGTCGGCGAGCAGGAGATAGCGGCATGAGCCCGACCCGGCGACTGATCCGCCAGACCCTGACCATCGCGCGGCGCGACTTTATCGCGACGGTCTATACCCCGATCTTCCTGCTGTTCCTCTTCGCCCCGCTCATCATGGTCGCGTTCAGCACCATCGGCGCGATGGGCGCGGCGCAGGCGGCGGACCATGGCACCGACCGGGTGCGGATCGTCGCGATCGCGCCCGACGCGGCGGCCAAGGCCTTTGCCGACGCCGATCGCCAGTCCCGTGCCATCTTTCGCCGGGACGAGGAGCCGCCCGAACTGGTGACGCTGCCCCCCGCGCGCGATCCGGCGGCTCAGGCGCGGGCCGCGTTTGAATCGCCCGACTATGACGCGGCCGCCGTGCTGTACGGGCCGCTCGACCGGCCGACGATCCTGTACGGCGCGCGGGGCACGCGGGCAGCCGACTATCTGGCGGTCCTAGCCGGTGGCGCCCTGTCGGCCGAGCGGTTGGGCGGCGAACTGCCCAAGATCGCGGCCCGGAAACTGCCCTTCTCGCGCCAGCGCGCGACGCTGGGCGGGCAGAACCAGACCGCGTTCCTGGCGGTGTTCGGCGTCTTCTTCCTGACCCTGTTCCTGGCGGGGCAGGTGGTCGGCACCATGGCCGAGGAGCGGTCGAACAAGGTCATCGAGGTGCTGGCCGCCGCCGTTCCGCTGGAGGCGGTGTTCCTGGGCAAGCTGCTGGGCATGTTCGGAGTGGCTGTGCTGTTCATCACCTTCTGGGGCACGGTGCTGGGGCAGGTAACGAGCGTGTTGCCACCCGCCTTTGCCGGGATGGTCGGCGAGCTGTCGCCAGCGGTCGGGCTGCCGATGTTCACGGTGTTGTTCGTCACCTATTTCACCATGGCCTATCTGCTGCTCGGCTCGGTGTTTCTGACGATCGGCGCGCAGGCCTCGACCATGCGCGAGATCCAGATGCTCTCGCTGCCGATCACCATCGTCCAGGTCGGCATGTTCACCCTGACGCTGAGCGGCTTGTCGCAGCCCGGCAGCTGGCTCGCGCTGGTCGCCGAGGTGTTTCCGCTGTCCTCGCCCTTCGCGATGGCGGGCGTGGCGGCGGCGAGCGATTCGCTCTGGCCGCATGCGGTGGCCATTGCGTGGCAGGCCCTGTGGGTGGCGCTGTTCGTGACGCTGGGTGCGCGGCTGTTCCGGCGCGGTGTGCTGCAATCGGGCAGCACGCGGCCCTTCTGGCGGCGCAAGGGGGCGTAATCGCTTTTCCTCTCCATGCTATGCTTGGAGAGGGGGACCATCGCGCCAGCGATGGTGGAGGGGCAAGGGGACGTCGACCCGCCCCTCCACCACCGGGCTGACGCCCGGCGGTCCCCCTCCCCATCGTCGATGGGGAGGATCGTGGGGGGGGCTTCTCCGGTTCGCATGGCCTTCCTATCTTGGGTCCATGACCCCATTCCCTTCCGATCGCCGCCATTTCCTGTCGCTGATGGGGCTCGGCGCCCTGGGCGTCGGGCTTTCCGCCTGCGGGCGTCAGGCCGAGGCGGCGGAACGCTTTCCGGTCGCGATGAGCGATGCCGCGTGGAAGCAGAAGCTCGGCCCGGCAGCCTATAACGTCCTGCGCCGCGAAGGGACCGAGCGGCCCTATAGCAGCCCGCTCAACGACGAGCATCGCAGCGGCATCTTTTCCTGCAAGGGCTGCGCGCAGCCGCTCTTCTCGTCCAAGACCAAGTTCGACAGTGGCACCGGCTGGCCGAGCTTTTGGGCGCCCCTGCCGCGCGCGGTGGGGACGACCTCTGACCGATCGCTGATGATGGAGCGGGTCGAGGTGCATTGCAGCCGCTGTGGCGGGCATCTGGGCCATGTCTTCGACGACGGGCCCAAGCCGACCGGCAAGCGCTATTGCATGAACGGTGTGGCGATGACGTTCAGGGCGGGGTGAGATTGCGCCGGAGGCAGGCTTCTTCCTTGGCCTTCGACTACGCTCAGGCTGAACGGCGGTCGGGAGGGTTGGCTTAGACCGTGATGACGTTGCGTTGAACCAAGGCGACCCCCTCCCCTTCAGGGGAGGGGTTGGGGTGGGGCCTCACCACGGGCTGCACGCTTGCGGAGGCGCCCCACCCCCGGCCCCTCCCCTGAAGGGGAGGGGTGAATTAGTCTCATGTCATCATGCTCTAGGTGTTTGATCCCGGCATTTGATGGTGCATCATCGTCGCAAGCTTGGAGGGATGCACTATGGGACAGGTTCTACACGGGAGCGCCCGCACGACAGAGGCGGTCCGTCGAGCGATACAACATAGTCAAGAGAGCCTGAGGGTGCTGGCGAAGCGCCACGGGATCAACCAGAAGACCGTCGCGAAGTGGAAGAAGCGGACGGCGGTCAAGGATCTGCCGACTGGGCCGAAGGACCCGCACTCGACGGTACTGACCATCGAGGAGGAAGCGGTCATCGTCGCTTTCCGGCGCCACACGTTGCTGCCGCTGGACGACTGCCTCTACGCGCTACAGGCGACGATCCCGCACCTGACGCGCTCGTCGCTACACCGCTGCCTGCAACGCCATGGCATCAGCCGGTTGCCCGAGATCACCGGCGACAAGACGCCCAAACGCAAGTTCAAGACCTACCCGATCGGCTACTTCCACATCGACATCGCCGAGGTTCAGACCGCCGAGGGCAAGCTGCGCCTGTTCGTGGCGATCGACCGAACGAGCAAGTTCGCGTTCGTCGAACTGCATCAGGAAGGTGGCAAGATGATCGCGGCGCAGTTCCTGCGTAATCTGGTCACGGCCGTGCCCTACCGTATCCACACCGTGCTGACCGATAACGGTATCCAGTTCACCAACCATGCCCACCAAAAATACGCCTTCCACCACATCTTCGATCGCGTCTGCGACGAGAACGGCATCGAGCACCGGCTCACCAAGGTGAAGCATCCCTGGACCAACGGCCAGGTCGAGCGGATGAACCGCACCATTAAGGAAGCGACCGTCAAGCGCTACCATTACGACAGCCACGACCAGCTCCGGCAACATCTCGGCGACTTCGTCGCCGCCTACAACTTCGGCCGCAGGCTCAAGACGCTCAAAGGCCTCACGCCCTACGAGGCCATCTGCAAAGCATGGCAGAACGAGCCAGCACGCTTTACATCAAACCCGCACCATCAAATACTGGGACCAAACACCTAGCGGGCGAAGGTAGAGTGGACCGCCGCGCTCCACCACATCCGTTCACGCTGAGCGAAGTCGAAGCGCACGTTCCGCGCTATGGTCTGGGTCTTCCCGACACCCGGCAGAATATTACCGGATCGGCGCCGCGAAGGTCAGGATGCCCGAAACCCGGCCGCCCTCGTTCGAGGCGATCTGGGTGGCGGGCAGGTCGGCGACGCCGCTCTTGTGGCCCGCATAGATGAAGCCCTTGGTCGGATAGGCAGAGGTGCCCAGGCCGCCATTGGGGCTGTACCAGACCTTGACCATCGACCAGTCGTTGTTCGGCGAGACGTCGATGGCGCGGACGTCGCGCTCGATGCCGCCGCGACGCGACCAGTTGGCGTGGGTCAGGAGGACTTCGCGGTCGCTGACGACTTTGCTGACCATGGCGACATGACCGACGCGCATCCGGCTGGTCGATTCGAAGGCGAGGACCGAACCTTCCTGCGGGGTGTGGCCACGGTCATAGCGACCGGCGGCCTGACTCCACCAGGTGTTGGCGTTACCGTGAAGGTCGATGCCCGAGATTTCGCGGGCATAAGGGGCGCACTGCCAGAACTGCGCGGCAGCGGGGGTGGCCATCATCAGGCCGCACGTTGCCATCAGCGCGAATCGCACTGCGAATGCCTTGAACTTCACTGGACCCCCCGGTCGGAATGTCGGTGTGAGTTTCGATTAACCGGGGCCTAACGGGATGAAAAGCGCCGCCGGAACCATATCCGGTGAACGGTGTTTCGGCGGCGGTGACCTGAAAATCCGGCGGCGAAACGAGTTTTTCGTTCCTCGTTTCGCCGCTGCCAAGGCTCGGCTTATCGGCCGAGCAGGCGATCCACCGTCACCTGCGTTACCGCGTGATAGCCGGGTCGCGCCTTGTCGTAGATTCGCCTGGCCAGCGCCTGGCCCCATTCGCCCTGTCCCTGAAGCTGCTGGAACAGCGGCGCGACGAACTTGCGACGCCCTTGCGAGGTCAGGAACTGCTCGGCCGAAGCCTCGGCGGGCGGATAACGGTTGGCGAGCGCCAGACGCAGCCAGGCGAAGCGGATTTCGCTGTTGCCCGTCTCGTTCCAATGGAACCGCCCGTCGAGGGCGGCGAGCCGCTCGGCCGACAGCTGGCGGGGCAGCTGGTCGAGGAAGCGGACATATTCCTGCGTCGTCACCTTGTCGGGCACGGCCGAGACGGGACCACCGGCTGCGAACGCCTTGGCCGCCGCGTCGATCGCGGGAAAGGCGTCGGAACGGACATGGACGGCATTGGCGGGGATGCCGGGCTGATAGACCCATTGGTCGACGCCGATCCTGGCATCCTCGCCGGGCTTGAGCAGGTTCTTGCGCAGATCGGCGACGAAGCCTGCGCTGGTCTGGGGCTGGAAGGCATGGCGATCGAAATAGCTGCGCAGATACGCGTCCCAGCGCGCACGGCCAACGACCGACTCGATGGTGCGCAGGAAGGTCGCGCCCTTGTCATAGGCGATCTGGGTCATGCCGTCGTCGGGGTCGCGGGCGGCGTTCAGGTCGAGATGCAGCTTGGTGTCGGGCGACTGCGGCCCACCGGCTTCCTTCACCGCATTCTGCATGTCGGTCCAGGCGAGGTCGGCCTCCATGGCGGCGCGGCGCTTGCCGTACATCGACTCCATGATCCGGTTCTCGAAATAGCTGGTGAAGCCTTCGTTCAGCCAGAAATCGTCCCAGGTCGCGTTGGTGACGAGATTGCCCGACCAGCTATGCGCCAGCTCATGCGCGATCAGGCTGACGAGGCTGCGGTCGCCCGCCAGCACGGTCGGCGTCGCGAAGGTCAGGGTCGGGTTCTCCATCCCGCCGAACGGGAAGCTGGGCGGCAGGACCAGAACGTCATAGCGACCCCAGCGATAGGGGCCGTACAGCCCCTCGGCCGCCGTCACGAACTTGTCGAGCCCGGCAAACTCCCAGGCGGATTTGTCGAGCATCGCGGGCTCGGTCCAGATGCCGGTATGCGCGCTCAGCGGCCTGAACTTCAGGTCGCCGATGGCCAGCGCGATCAGATAGGGGGCGACCGGCTTGTCCATGCGATAGCTGGCGGTGTGGCGGCCGTCCTTGCACGGCGTTTCGGCCGTCCGCTCGCCGCTCATCACGACGGTCAGCGCGCAGGGGGCGTTGACGGTGGCGTCCCAGGTCTGGCGGATGCCGGGCGAATCCTGGGTCGGGATCCAGCTGCGGTTGAGGATCGCCTCGCCCTGGCTGAACAGATAGGGCTGTTTCTTGCCCGCCGTCTGTTCGGGCGACAGCCATTGCAGCGCCTTGGCGCCGGGCGCCGAGGCATAGGCGATCTTCACCGTACGCGCGCCGTTGAGCGTGATGGTCAGGGGCGCACCATGCACCTTGTCGGCGGTGCCGACCGTATAGGGCAGGGGGCGGTTCTGCGCATCGGTGACGGTGACGATGCGCAGGCCGTTGTCGTCGACCACCAGCGTCTTGGCATCGGGCCTGGCATCGACCGACAGGGTTGCGATGCCGCGCATCACATGGTCATCGAAATCGGCATAGAGGTTCAGCGAGACATGGGTGACCCGCGCCTCCAGCGGCTGCGCATAGCTGTGTACGTCGCGGGCATCGGCGCTGGTCAGCACGGGCGCGACGGCAGGCGCGGTCTGCGGGGCGGGGGATTGGGCGGCGAGCAGCATCGCCAGGGCGGCCAGGGACATGGGCACTCCGAATGGGACAGGATGATTGCACCATAGCCGGATTGCCGATGAATGGGAGGGCTCTGGACGTCGGGCAAGCGCATGACCAGTTAGGCGGCATGGATGAAATGACGCTGGCCGTGGTCGGGATCGACTTTCCCAACGAGGACAAGGCGCGAAGCAATCGGCGGTTCGAGCTGCTTGCTTCGGCGAGGGGCGAGCCGGTGAGCCTGCGCCCCGAGCCGCGCAACCAGCACGATCCCAATGCCGTCGCCGTGTTCAGCGTGCGTGACGTCCAGGTCGGCTACCTCTCGGCGGAACGGGCGCCGTTGATCGGCGGGCGGATACGGCGCGGCGAAGAGGTGCAGGCGGTGTTTCAGGGGATTGCGGGGTCGGTCGCCTATATCCGGGTGCGGTTCGGCGGTGGTGCGCCGACCCTGCCGCCTGTCGTGGAAGATCCGCCCCAGCCTATCGAAGATGATTTCTACCCCGACCCCGATGGTCCGGAATGGGGGGCGTAACGCGCGCATGTTGGGGGCAACAAAAAAGGGAGCCAAAACCGGCTCCCTTTCCGTCCGCCTGAGCGGCGATGGTCCGGGCAGGGTTGCCCCCGCCCGCGACAATCAGTTGCTGTCCGCGTTGTCGTCCTTGACGATCGCGACGACGCCGATGGCGACGACGCCAGCAGCGATCAGAGCAGCCAGGATGCCGCCGCCGGCCAGCTTGTTGCCCTTGGCGGTCGGAGCCGAAGCGCGAACCGACTTCGAAACCGACAGGCTGGCAGCCGGGTTGGTCGGCGCAGCGGCGACCGGAGCAGCAACCAGAGCCGTGGCGGCAACAGCAGACAGGAACTTCATCATAATCAATCTCCCATGGCGAACGACCGCCAAGACGCGGTGGTGTTCATCGTCCCGATAGCGCAAAAGCATGGGCCCGTAAATTTGTTCCCGCACTGCATCATTTTTTTGATGAGAGCGTGGAACAAATGTCGCAGTCGCCAAGAAACGGATGGGTCGTTTCTGCGGTCAAATGATTGAAAGCTATGCGGATCAGCGGCGGATCGCGGCGGTTGCCAGCCCGGCGAAAATCAATGCTCCGCCACCGGCCCGCTGTGCCCAGGCCTGGGCCTTGGTCGATCGCAGCAATCCGCCCGCGCTCGATGCCGCCCAGGCATAGCAGGCATCGGTCAGCGCCAGGACGAGGACGAACGTCACCACCAATATTCCCGCCTGCGGCCAATAGGCGCGATGCGGATCGATGAACTGCGGCGCAAAGGCGGCGAGGAACAGAATCGTCTTGGGGTGGAAGGTGCCGACGCCCAGATTGCCCAGGAACGCGGCGCGCGGCGAGATCAGGCGCGGGCGGATCGCCACCGCATCGGCGTTGCGCGCGCGCCACAGGCCCAGCACGCCTATCGCAATCAGATAGGCCGCGCCCGCCCATTTGAGCAGTCCGAACAGAAAGGCCGATGCCGCGAGCACTGCGCCCATGCCGAGCAGGCTGGCGGTCGAGGCGGCCAGATTGCCGATCATCAATCCCGCCACCGAGGCGAAGGCGGTGCGCCGCCCCGCCCCGATCGCATAGCCCAGGATCGCCGCCACCCCGGGGCCGGGGATCAGCCCGATGACCAGGGTCGCCGCGACGAAGGCGAACCACAGGTCGGGGCGCATCAGCGGCCGCCGTCGCGCCGGGTCAGCGCCGCGACGCAGCTCGCCCGGTCGATCGAACTGCCATCGGGCTCGCGCGCGTCGAGATAGGTGACGCGCGGCTCGGCCCCGTCCTTGGGATAGAGATAGGCGTCGAGGACGCAGAAACTGCCCTGGAACTGCAGCTTGCGCGCGGTGCCCTCGCGGACATCGGCGTCGGGCGTGCCAAACAGCTTGGTCAGCCCGGCGGCGTCCTGCCCGATCACCCGCTCCAGCCCGACGCTGGTATAGGGGACGGGCACGGGGGCCATGCCGCCGCTGCGCACCGGCGCGGCGGTCTGCGGCACGGTACAGCCCGCCAGCAATGTCAGGCCCAGCAGCGGCAGCGCGATGAGGCGGGTCACGCCTGTCTCCTGTGGAAGAAATGGGTCGCCATGCTCGCCCCCAGGACGGGCGCGAGCAGATTGAGTCCCGGAACCACGAACAGGGTAGCGACGGCAAGCCCCAACAGGAAGCGCGCGGGCCCGGTCGCCTTGCGCCAGCGACGCATCGCCGATCGGTCCATGTGCCGCGCTGCGACCATGTCGCCCAGGTCGCGCGACAACAGCCAGCCATTGACCAGCAGGAACGCCGCCGCCGTGCCGACGCCGGTCGCCAGCAACACGATGTAGAGCGGCAGCAGGATCAGGTTGACCGCGATGACGCGCGCGGCGGATCCCAGCCCCATGGCGGAGCCGCGCGCGAACGACACCGGCCTGCCGCTCGCCAGCGCTGCCGGATAATGCCGCGCTTCGACGGCGGCGACGATATCGTCGGCAAAGACGCCCACCACCGCCACCGCGACCGCACGAAAGGCCAACCAGAATGCCAGCAGTTCCACGACCAGCGTGAAGGCGACCGACCACCCGCCCGCCTGCGCGCCCAGCCATCCGGCCAGGGCGGCGCGCACGCCCCACCACAAGGCCACCCCCGCCAGCGCGAAGATCGCCAGCGTCATGCCCAGCGAGCGGATCAGCACCCGGCGGATCGCCGGGTCGCCGAGCTGGGCCAGCGACAGGAAAAAGGCGCGCAACATGTCCCATCGATGGCGCGGGCGCGGTGGCCAAGTCAATGCACGGCCCAATGCACGGCCACTCCGGGCGGGCGGCTCCCTTGCGCGGGGGTAGCGCGCTGACTAGGGCGGCGGCATCATAGCTGTTTTTTCCCGGAGCCTCTTCCCTTGACCAACCCCACTTACGACGTGGTGGCGATCGGCAATGCGATCGTCGATATTCTGGCCTCTGCCGAGGATGATTTCATCGCCGAGAACGGCATGACCAAGGGCGCGATGCAGCTCGTCTTCTCGCCCGAGGAAGCCGATGCGCTCTATGCCAAGATGGGCCCCGGTCGCGAGATTTCGGGCGGATCGGCCGCCAACACGCTGGCGGGCATGGCCGCGCTGGGCGGCAAGACCGCGTTCATCGGCCAGGTCGCCGACGATCAGCTGGGCGCGGTGTTCAGCCACGACATCCGCGCGGCGGGCGTCCGCTTCGACACGCCCGCCCGCGCCGGCCAGCCGACGACGGCGCGCTGCATGATCTTCGTCAGCCCCGATGGCCAGCGGACGATGAACACCTTCCTGGGCGCCTCGCACTATCTGCCCGCCGAGGCGCTCGACCGCGCGCTGATCGCGGATGCGGCCTATCTGTATATCGAGGGCTATCTCTGGGATCCGGAAGAGCCGCGCGCCGCGATGCGCGCCGCGATCGAGGTCGCCCGCGCGGCGGGGCGCAAGATCGCCTTTACCGCTTCCGCCGAGTTCGTGATCGACCGTCACCGCGCCGACTTCCACGCGCTGATCAACGGCGGCATGATCGACGTGATCTTCGCCAACGAGACCGAGATCGTCGCGCTGACCGAGACGGCGGATGTCGAGGCCGCCATCGCCTCGCTGAAGGACAAGGTCGAGACGCTGGTCGTGACGCTCGCCGAAAAGGGCGCGCTGGCGCAACGCGGGGACGAGCGCGTGACCGTGCCTGCCCATCCCGTCGACAAGGTCGTCGATACCACGGGCGCGGGCGACCTGTTCGCGGCGGGCTTCCTCTATGGCCAGACGCATGGCCAGGACCTGAAGGCCTCGCTGACCCTGGGTGCGGCCTGCGCCGCCGAGATCATCAGCCATTTCGGCGCCCGTCCCCAGGTCGACCTGAAGGCGCTGGCCGCCAGCCTTTGAGCGAAGAGCGTGGCCTTCGACCTCGCTGAGGCTGAACGCAGCGAGAGAGAACCCAATCCTCCCCAAGCTTTGCTTGGGGAGGGGGACCATCCGAAGGATGGTGGAGGGGCATGCGCCCCAAAGCAAAAAGGCCCGGAGGACCGCTCCTCCGGGCCTTTTTTATGTCCGTCGAAAGCCGATCAGCGATCGAGCGGCCGGGCGACCTCCGGCTGCATCGCCGGATCGTCGACCACGTCGACGATGCCCCGCCCGACATAGCTGCGGCGGCGGCTATAGCCGAAATAGATGACCAGGCCGATTGCGCCCCATACCGGCAGGACGAGGATCGAACCCCAGTCGAGCGAGAGGAACAGGTACAGGCAGCCGACGATCGCGAGCGGCGCGACGATCCACACGAGCGGCGTGCGGAACGGGCGGCGACGATCGGGGTCGGTACGCCGCAGCACCAGCACCGATACGGCCACCATCAGGAAGGCGAAGAGCGTACCCGAATTGGAATAGTTGGCCAGCTTTCCGACCGGCAGGAAGGCCGAGGCGAAGGTCGCGGCCAGGCCGGTCACGATCGTGACGACGTGCGGCGTCTTGTACTTCGGATGGACCTTGGCGAAAGCCTGGGGCAGCAGGCCGTCACGCGCCATCGTGAAGAACACGCGGGTCTGGCCGAACATCATCATCAGCACGACCGAGGGCAGCGCCAGCGTGGCGGCCAGGCCGATCAGGTTGCCGATCTTTTCCCAGCCGATGGTCCGCAGGACATGCGCCAGGGCTTCCTTCGAGCAGGACAGGGGCTCGGCCGCGCCGCCCGCGACGATCGCCTGACAGCGTGCGGTCAGTTCCGAGGTGCCGGGCGACAGCACGACACCGGCGGCGTCGCGCACCGGCTGCGCGCCCAGCGGCGAGCCGATCGCTCCCGCCGAGACGAGCAGATAGAAGACGGTGCAGAACAGCAGCGACGCGATCAGGCCGATCGGCACGTTGCGCTGCGGATTCTTCGTCTCCTCGGCGGCGGTCGACACCGCGTCGAAGCCGACATAGGCGAAGAAGATCGACGCCGCGGCCCCGGCCACGCCGGTCAGGCCGGTGGGCATGAAGGGGTGGAAATTCGCGCCGTTGATGACCGGCACCGACAGCGCGATGAACAGCGTCAGCGCGGCGACCTTGATCGCGACCAGGATGGCGTTGACGCGCGCGCTCTCGGTGGTGCCGACGACCAGCAGCCAGGTGACGAGCAGCGAGATGATGACGGCGGGCAGGTTGATATAGCCGCCCGACGACGGGCCATTGACCCATTCCATCGGTATGTCGATGCCCAGCAGGTTGCGAAGCTGCCCGACGACATAGCCCGACCAGCCGACCGCCACGGCCGAGGCACCGACCGCATATTCCAGGATCAGCGCCCAGCCGACCATCCAGGCGAGCAGCTCGCCCATGACCGCATAGGTATAGGTATAGGCCGACCCCGCGACCGGCACCATCGACGCCAGCTCGGAATAGCAGAGTGCGGCCACCGCGCAGACGAAACCCGCCAGCACGAAGGACAGCATCATCCCCGGCCCCGCCTTCTGCGCGGCTTCGGAGGTGAGAACGAAGATGCCCGTGCCGATAACGGCGCCGATGCCCAGCATGGTGAGCTGGAACGCGCCTAGCGATCGTTGCAGCCCCTTCTTCTCGGCGGTCGCCAAAATGGCGTCCAGAGGCTTAACGCGCCCGAAAATCATGAATGTCCAATCCCCCCGAGGGAAGGGCGGCCCCGACATGGGAGCGCGCCCGGTGTTTGGTGAATGATCGGGAAGGTTAGCTGCAATTTTATTACGCGCAATCCCTAAGGTGCGCGGGATGCGGTCGGGGGAGGGGATTAAAGACCCTATGCCGGTAGTGATAGATAGGATTGCCGTTCCGTTGCGCGGTAAGCCCCTCCCGCAGGCGGGAGGGGTTTGGGGAGGGCATGGGGTCTCGGAGAGCCTGTCGCCTGTGGCTTTCCCTCCCCCATCCCCTCCCGTTTACGGGAGGGGCGTGCCAAGTGTCTGGCTCATCGCGTAAGCATCGGGCCGAGCGGCTTGCCCGCCAGGATATGGACGTGGAGGTGCGGCACTTCCTGCCCCGCATCAGCACCGATATTCGCCAGCAGCCGGTATCCCGGCTCCACCGCGCCTGCCTCGCGCGCGACATGGCCGACGGCGCGAACGAACCCGGCAATCTCCGCCTCGCTGGCGCGCGCGGAGAAATCGTCCCACGACACATAGGGGCCGCGCGGGATCACCAGGATATGGGTCGGGGCGTGGGGCGCGATGTCGTGGAAGGCGATGGCCCACTCGTCTTCATAGACGCGCTTCGAGGGGATCTCGCCGCGCAGGATCTTGGCGAAGATATTCTGGTCGTCATAGGGCAGGGTGGCGTCGATCGGCATCGAAACTCTCCGTGGAATTACCGGGCCCGGGCGGCCTTTTCGTCATGCCCCGACACGCCTTCACGCCGCGCCAGTTCGGCGCGGACGTCGTCCAGCGTGTGGCCGGTATCGGCCAGCAGCACGATCAGGTGGAACATCAGGTCGGCGGCCTCGGACACGATCTTGTCGGGCTGGGTCATGGCGGCGATGACGGTCTCGACCGCTTCCTCGCCCAGCTTCTGCGCGATCTTGGGCCGCCCCTTGGCGAACAGGCTGGCGGCGTAGGAGGTGGCGGCGTCGCCTTCGTCGCGGCGCGCGCGGATCGTGGCTTCGAGGCGGTCGAACATGTCCATGGCCGCGTGGGTGGCGCGGCGCGGCGCTCGCGTCAATCCTTGCGGTGGCGGCGGCGCATCAGATGCCGCAGCAGCCAGACCGCGCCGATCGCGAAGACGAACAGGCCGATGTCGGACCATTCGGGATGGCTTCGCGGCTGGGGCGTGCCGTTATGGGCGGCGGCGGTCATCGAGGCGAGCGGCATGGGGGTGGTTTACCAGCGTGTCGGGCTTGGGTCATTCGGGTTTTGATGGATGCGAAGACGCGAGGCCGCGAAGATTTTTGGTTCGCGCGGAGGCGCGGAGACGCGGAGGGTCTGGTTCTCGGGCGGGCGCTGGCCTGTATCGCGAGGCGGGGTGTGTCTCCCGATCGATGGGGGACGCTCCCCAACCGCCGTTCAGCCTGAGCGAAGTCGAAGGCCAAGGGATAACTGCGCCCTTGGGCAAAGCGCCGGGCGTGCGCTTCGACTTCGCTCAGCGTGAACGGGGGGTGGGTAGGTGGCGAGCGGAAGACATGCTCCGGCCGGGTGGAGGGCCCATCGCCCACCCCGCATCCAGACCCTCCGCGCCTCCCCGCCTCCGCGCGAACCAAAAATCTTCGCGTCCTCGCGTCTTCGCGCGAAAATCAATGCGCCCGAACCGGCACCCCCGCCGCCGCCAGCGCCCGATGCGCATCGGCAATCGACGCATCGCCGAAGTGGAAGATCGACGCCGCCAGCACCGCCGAGGCATGGCCGTCGCGCACGCCCGCGACCAGATCGTCCAGCCCGCCGACGCCACCGCTCGCCACCACCGGCACGCTGGTCCGGTCGGCGATGGTGCGGATCAGGTCGAGGTCATAGCCGCCCCGCGTCCCGTCCCGGTCCATCGAGGTCACCAGCAGCTCGCCCGCGCCCAGTTCGGCCAGGCGCAGCGCATGTTCGACCGCATCGATCCCGGTCGCGCGCCGCCCGCCATGGGTGAACACCTCCCAGCCATCCGCCGTCCGCCGCGCGTCCACGCTGGCGACGCAGCACTGGCTGCCGAATCGCTCGGCGATGTCGGAGACGACTTCCGGGCGGCTGACGGCGGCGGAGTTGACCGCCACCTTGTCGGCGCCCGCCAGCAGCAACGCGCGGGCGTCCTCCGCCGTGCGCACGCCGCCGCCGACGGTCAGCGGCATGAAGCACACCGCCGCCGTCCGCCGCACTACGTCCAGGATCGTGCCCCGCGCTTCATGGCTGGCGGTGATGTCCAGGAAGCACAGCTCGTCGGCCCCGGCCGCGTCATAGGCGCGCGCCTGCTCGACGGGATCGCCCGCATCGATCAGGTCGACGAAGTTGACGCCCTTGACCACCCGGCCGTTCGCGACGTCGAGGCAGGGGATGACGCGCGCGCGGACGGTCATGCGGCCGCCGCCACCGACAGCGCCGCCGCCAGGTCGAGCCGCCCGTCATAGAGCGCGCGGCCGGTAATGACGCCCTCGACCCCATCCTGATGATGGACGGCCAGCATGTGGATATCCCCGATCCCCGCCACGCCGCCGCTGGCGATGACCGGGATTCGCACCGCCCGCGCGAGGTCGACGGTCGCGGGCACGTTGCAGCCCTTCAGCATCCCGTCACGGCCGACGTCGGTGAATAGCAGCGAGGCGACGCCCGCATCCTCGAACCGGCGGGCAAGGTCCTCGACCGAGACGGTCGACACGTCCGCCCAGCCGCGCGTCGCGACCATGCCGTCCTTGGCATCGACCGCGACGACGATGCCGCCGGGATAGGCCTTGGCCATGTCGCGCACGAAGTCGGGATTCTCCAGCGCCGCGGTGCCGATCACCACGCGCGAGACGCCCAGGTCGAACCAGCGCTCGACATTCTCCGGCTTGCGGATGCCGCCGCCCAGCTGGACATGGCCGGGAAAGGCTTTGACGATCGCCTGCACCGCCTCGCCATTGACCGACTCGCCCGCAAAGGCGCCGTCCAGATCGACGACGTGCAGATGCTGCGCTCCCGCCTCGGCGAACAGCATCGCCTGATGGGTGGGATCGTCGCCGTACACGGTCGCGCGGTCCATATCGCCCTCGGCCAGACGCACCACCTGGCCGCCCTTCAGGTCGATCGCGGGAAAGACGATAAGGCTCACGGATGCCACTCCAGGAAACGGGTGAGGAACGAGAGGCCGTAACGCTGGCTCTTCTCGGGATGGAATTGCGCGCCGACCACGGTGTCGCGGCCGATCGCGGCGGTGACGGGACCGTCATGGTCGGTCGTCGCCAGCACATGGTCGCCGGTAAAGGCGTAGCTGTGGAGGAAATAGGCTTCGCCCGGCACGATCAGCGGATGCTCGCACGTCGGCCGGACATCGTTCCAGCCCATGTGTGGCACCTTGGCCGACGGATCGCTGGGCGTCAGGCGCGTGACGCGGCCGGAAATCCAGCCCAGGCCACGATGCTCGCCCATCTCGTCGCCGGCGTCGGCGAGCAGCTGCATGCCGACGCAAATGCCCAGGAACGGCCGCGCGCGGGTGAGGGCGGCGTCGCGCAGCGCCTCTTCCAGTCCGTCGACGGCGCGCAGATTCGCCGCGCACGCCCCGAACGCGCCAACGCCAGGGAGCACGATCCGGTCGGCCCTGGCGATCACGTCCGGGTCGGCGGTGATGACCACATCGCTCGCCCCCGCCGCGCGCAGGGCATTGTCGACCGAGTGGAGATTGCCCGACTCGATGTCGATCAGCGCCAGCGTCACAACATGCCCTTGGTCGAGGGGATGGCGTCGGCCTTGCGCGGGTCGATCTCGACCGCCATGCGCAGGGCGCGGGCCAGGCCCTTGAAGATGCTCTCGGCGATGTGATGGTTGTTGTGGCCGTGCAGCAGCTCGACGTGCAGCGTGATGCCCGCTTCCCGTGCGAAGCTGTGGAACCAGTGCTCGATCATCTCGGTCTGGAGCGTGCCCAGCATCGGATTGGTGAACGGCACCTTCCACACCAGCCAGGGGCGGCCCGAAATGTCGAGCGCGGTGCGGGTCAGCACCTCGTCCATCGGCGACAGCGCCTCGCCATAGCGGCGGATGCCGCGCTTGTCGCCCAGCGCCTTGGCAAAGGCCTGACCGATCGCCAGCGCGCTGTCCTCGGTCGTGTGGTGCCCGTCGATATGCAGGTCGCCCTGAACCTTGACCGACAGGTCGATCAGCGAATGCCGCGACAGCTGGTCGAGCATGTGATCGAGAAAGCCGATGCCGGTGGCGTTCTGATAGACGCCGGTGCCGTCGAGATTGACGGTGACGTCGATGACGGTTTCCGCGGTGGCGCGGTGGACGGTGGCGGTGCGCATGGCCTCCCCATAAACACCTATCCGTCCCATGCAATCTTGACCCGCGATCAAAGGCCGCTAGTCCATGGGCTATGACCGAAGGATTGCCCGACAGCCTCATCCCCTATGACGACATCGTGCAGGAGGCCCTGCGCGCCGTGGTGGGGCGTGTGCTCGGCCCGGTGGCGGAGACGGGGCACCTGCCCGGCACGCACCATTTCTACATCACCTTCAAGACGCAGGCGCCGGGTGTCGACATCCCGCAGCGGCTGGTCGAGCGATTCCCCGACGAAATGACCATCGTCCTGCAGAATCGCTTCTGGGACCTGACGGTCGATGAGAATCGCTTCTCGGTCGGGCTCAGCTTCAACCAGGTGCCGTCGAAGCTGGTGATTCCCTATTCGGCGATCACCCGATTCCAGGACCCCGAGGTTCAGTTCGAGCTGGGCTTCCACGTCGCCGACGATCCCCAGAGCGATCCCGATCCGCACGGTTCGGCCGAGAATGACGAACCCGTCGCCAAGCAGGTCGAGGACGGCAGCAACGTCGTCGCGGTGGATTTCAAGCGGAAGAAGTAAGTCTCTTAGAATTCCTCCCCTGCAAGGGGAGGTGGCAGGGCGTCAGCCCTGACGGAGGGGTGTCACCCTCTCGAGAGCGGGACACCCCTCCACCATGCTGCGCATGGTCCCCCTCCCCTTACAGGGGAGGAAAGAGGGGTTACTCCTCCCCGCGCAGGGCCTTCAGGAAAAAGGCATATTGCCGCCGCATGGCATAAGCCACCGGCCCGGTGCTGCGCCCCGCGGTATGTTCGCCGCCGGGGATGACCAGCAGGTCGAAATCCTTGTCCGCCTTGATGAGCGCATCGACCACCTGGGTCGTGCTGGCGGGGTCGACATTGGAATCCTGCTCGCCGACGACCAGCATCAGCTTGCCCTGCAACTGGTGGGCATGCACCACGCCCGAGGCGTCGAGATAGCTCTGGTCGACCGGATAGCCGAGCCACTGTTCGTTCCAGTCGATCTTGTCCATCCGGTTGTCGAAACACCCGGCATAGGCGACCCCGGCCTTGTAGAATTCGGGGTGGAAGAGCAACGCGTTGAGTGTGCTCTGCCCGCCCGCCGAGCCGCCATAGATGCCGACTCGGGTGATATCGACGCCGGGATCCTTGGCCGCCAGCGCCTTCATCCAGGCGATTCGGTCAGGAAAGCCGCTGTCGGCTAGATTCTTCCAGGCGACATCGTGGAAGGCTTTCGAGCGGTTGGCGGTGCCCATGCCGTCGATCATCACGACGACGAAGCCGAGGTCGGCGAGCTGCTGCATCCCCATGACCTTGTCGCCGCCGGAAAAACCGCCGAACGGCCAGAAGGCCTTGGGCACGAAACTGTCATGCGGCCCGGCATAGATATTCTCGATCACCGGATAGCGCTTGGTCGGATCGTAATCGCGCGGGCGGACGACCAGGCCGTAAATGTCGGTCCTGCCGTCGCGCCCCTTGGCGGTGAAGCGTTCCGGCGGGCGGAATCCGGCGGCGGTCAGTGCGGTGATGTCGCCCTTTTCCAGCGTCTGGATCAGGCGTCCGTCGCGCGCGTCGTGCAGCTCCATCGTTTCGGGCAGGTCGGTGCGCGAATAGACATCGACATAGGTGGTCATGTCGGGGGAGAAGCGGACGTCGTGCGTCGCATTCTCCCGCGTCAGCCGGGTCAGGTTACGGCCGTCGAAATCGACGCGGAACCACTGTTTGTAATAGGGGTCTTCGCCCGGCACGAAGCCACTGGCCGAGAACCAGATCTGCCGCTTTTCGTCATCGACATGCGCGATGTCGCGGATCAGCCAGTTGCCCTTCGTGATCTGGCGCACCACCCGGCCGGTCGTGCCGTCGATCAGGTATAGGTGCCGCCAGCCGTCGCGCTCGGACGCCCAGAGGATTTCGCGGCCCTGGTTCTTCACGTCATGCGACCAGATGCGGTCGCGAAAGACGAAGGTCTTCGCCGTCTCGCTGACGGCGGCGTGCGCCTGCCCGGTATCGGCGTCTACCGCGATGATTTTCGCCTCGCCGAAACCGCGCTTCAGATCGTCGAAGGCGAAGCTTTTGCTGTCGCTGCGCCATTCGGGGGCGGACAGGGTATAGGCGTCCGCGAACAGGCGGGGGTCGATGTCGGTGCGCTTCCCGTCCGACACGCGGAACAGCACGGGCGTTTCCTGGTCCACCGCGTCGCCGGGCTTGGGATAGAGTTGCTGGACGACTTCCGGTTGGACCTTGCCCGGCGGCGCGGCGAGGACGCGCGTGACCATGCGGGCATAGCCGGGGCGGACGCGCTGGAGCGCGATATGCTGGCCGTCCGGGCTCCAGGCGATGCTCTCGGGGTCGTAGAAATCGGCGGGGCTGCCGTCCTGGCTCCGCCACAATTCCTTGCCGTCACCGGCCGCCCGTACGACCAGATTGTCGTCGAGGACCAGCGCCTCCAGCCTGCGGTCGGGCGAGAGGCGCGGATGATTGTCGGCGGGCACGCGCAGATCGCGCACCACGCCGAAGCCGCGTGGGCGGCCGGGGTTGTCGGGCGGGACGACGGCGCAGACCGGCTGGACGAGCGTGCAGCGATAGACAGTGTCGTCATAGCCGATCGAGAAGCGGATGGCGGTTCGATCGGGCGTATAGGCGAAATGCTCGAAGGGCAGGCGCAAGGGCGCGACCGGCTGGCCCGTCACCTTGCCCAGCGCGGGGGCCAAGGTGGCCGCGTCGAAGGCGGGGGCCTTGGCGCGGGTGGCCGCATCGACATCGACATCGACAAAGGCGAAGCCGCCCGCCACCGTCTTGCGATAGTGGAAATGCCGCCCGTCCGCGTCCCATTCGGCGGGAGAGGCGATGTCGCGGGTCAGCCATTGCCATTGCTCGCGGAGCGCCAGGGATTTGGCGATACGGTCGGGCACCGACTGTGCCGCGACCGGCGTCGTGGTCAGCAACAGGGCTAGGGTGAATAACCCCTTCAACGGGCCGCCCCGATGGTGAAGCTGTAGGTCAGCGGCTGGAGCGCGATGCGATAGGGCATGTGCGCGCGGCCATCGAGGTTCCAGCCGGTATCGCCGCCGACCCCGACCTGCGCGGCGTCGATCAGCAGCGTGCCGTCGCCATGCGGGCGGATGTCCGAGCTGTGCGCCTGTGCGGGCGGCTTCATCGCGAGGTCGTCGTACGGGAAGGGCAGGGCGTTGACCGACAGCGGCTGCGCGCCCGTGACGCGCAGGCCGTTGATGGCGTCGGGGCCGGTTCCGGTCAGCTGGATCCAGCGGACATCGGTCTTGTTGCCGCTCTCCTGCGGCCGGGCATAGTCGTAATACTGGTCGGCCAGCTTGCCGTCCCAGCGCGCGATCATCGCACCCGTCTTGCGGTCGGCATAGCTTTCCCACGGGCCGCGCCCGAACCAGCTGACCTGGGTGAACTGCTGCCCGGGCGTCGCGAAGGCAAGGCCGACGCGCAGCGGATCGGGCAGCGTCATGCGCAGCGGGGTGAAGCGCACCGTCGCGGTCGCCGCACCGTCCGGGGCCATGGTCCAGCGGGTCTGCATCTTGACCGATCCGATGCCCATGTCGTGATCGACGATGATGGCATTGCCCTCCTGCCGGATCGCGTCGAGGCGGCGGTGGGCGGAGAAATATTGCCACATGTCATGGCTCTTGGGCACGCCCGCGCCGACATCATTGTCGGTCGGGGCGCGATAGAAATTGGGCGAGCCCCCGGTCAGCAGCGTCCTGCCGTCCCGCGCATAGCGGCGGACGAGGCCGGTCGTCCGGTCGATCTCCAGCACCGCGTTCCCGGCCTTCAGCGTCATCGCACCGGCGCTTTCCTCCGGCGCGACCGATCCGGCGGGTGCGGCGGCTGCGAAGACCGGGGGCGACAGCGCGAACTGCTCCCAGCCGATGACCTGGCCCGCGGGCAGCGGGGGAATGGCGCCCGCCCTGGTTCGCGCGCGCAGGATCAGCGAGCGCTCGGCACCGGGGTCCCTGGCGGGCGGTAGGGTCAAGGCCAGCGGCGCACTCTGCCCCGGCGCGACCGAAGGTGTCGCGATGCTGCCGCGCGCGGTCTCGACGCCATTCTCCAGCACCGTCCAGTCCAGCGTGAAGCGCGACAGGTCGATATGGTCGTGGCGGTTGACCACCTGCCAGCCGCCGCCCGATTGCGTGAAGGTGATCGGCGACTGGACATGCGCCATCTCGTAATATTCGGGATCGGGGGTGCGATCCGACTGGATCACGCCGTCGCCCACCGGGCTGTCGTCGCCGTGCAGCCCGGCATCCTTGGGATCGGGGTCATAATCGAGGCCCTGGCCCCAATAGGGGCGACCCTGCTTGTCCTTCAGGATCATGGTCTGGTCGACCCAGTCCCAGACGAAGCCGCCCTGGAGCTTCGGGTATTTGCGGAATGTGTCCCAATAACCCTGGAAGTCGCCTAGGCTGTTGCCCATGGAATGGGCGTATTCGCACAGGATCAGCGGCTGGGTGAACTCGGGCCGGGTGGCGTAATCGGCCAGCTTCTCGACATCGTCATACATCGGCGCGAAGATGTCGACATAGGCGTTGGTCGGGTGCCGCCACCCGCTCATGCTATAGCCCAGGAAGTTGATGAGCCGCGTCTTGTCGTGCGCGCGCACCCATTTCGCCGCCGCCTCGAAATTC
The DNA here is from genome assembly GCF_056497825.1 of Sphingomonas sp. 77B. Lineage (NCBI taxonomy): Bacteria > Pseudomonadati > Pseudomonadota > Alphaproteobacteria > Sphingomonadales > Sphingomonadaceae > Sphingomonas > Sphingomonas sp. 77B. Next base: position 1,639,640 of record NZ_JBWMBY010000001.1, on the reverse strand, counting down.
GGGCCGACGCCGCTTTCATTGCCCAGCGACCAGAAGATGACCGAAGGGTGGTTCCGATCCCGCTCGACCATGCGCTGCACCCGGTCGAGATGCGCGGCGGCCCATTCGGGCTTGTGACCCAGGTTCAGCGTCGGATCGCCCTTTTCCTGAGTGAGGCTCAAATAGCCGTGGCTCTCGATATTGGCCTCGTCCATCACGTACAGGCCATATTCGTCGGCCAGATCGTACCAGCGCGGATCATTGGGATAGTGCGAGGTGCGAACCGCGTTGATATTGGCGGCCTTCATCAGTTCGATGTCTTTCCGCATCGTCTCCTCGGACACGATGCGGAAGGTGTGGGGATCATGCTCGTGGCGGTTGACGCCGCGGATCATGATCCGCTTGCCGTTCACCCGGACCTCCCCGCCCGCGATCTCGACCGTGCGGAAGCCGATGCGGCGGCTGGTCGCCTCGATCAGCTTGCCCTTGCCATCGAGCAGTTCGACCAGCAGCGTATAGAGATTGGGATCCTCCGCACTCCATGTCTTCACGCCGGGAACCTCCGCCGTGATCGTCGCCGACGTGCCGGTCGGCGTGGCGGTGCGGGTCAGGACAGCATGCTTGCCGTCGAGCAGGGTCGCGCGCACGCTCGTTCCCTGCGCCGCCCCCGCCAGATCGACCTGCGCCGACAGCGTGCCGTCGCGATAGTCATGGGTCAGCCCCGCATCGATCTCCAGGTCGCGGATATGCGTCTGCGGCGCGGCATAGAGGGTGATCGACCGCTCGATCCCGTTGACCCGCCAGAAATCCTGATCCTCCAGATAGCTGCCGTCGGCATGGCGATAGAGTTCGATCGCGATCGTGTTCTTGCCAAGCCTGGCGGCGCGGCTGATGTCGAATTCGGTCGGGAGCTTGGAGTCCTCGGAATAGCCGATCTTCTGGCCGTTGACCCAGAGATAATAGGCCGCACCTGCCGCGCCGACATTGAGCAGCAGGCGGCGTCCGGCGAAATAAGCGGGGACCGTGAAGTCGCGGCGGTACGAGGCGACCTCGTTCAGCCGGTGCTCGATAAACGGCTCGTTGCGCGGAAAGGGGTAGCCGCTGCCGACAAAGACCGGGCGGCTCAGCCCCTGCGCCTGCAAAATGCCGGGCACCGCCACCTCGCGCCAGGACGAGACGTCGCGCGCGGGGTCCTGAAAGCCGACCGGCCGCGCCTCGGGATTGGGCGACATGTGGACTTTCCACATCCCGTCGAGCGACAGGTGATAGCGCGATTTGCCGACATCGCCCGCCAGCGCGGCGGCACGGGACTCGAAGCCCGCAAAGGTCGTGTGCATCGGCTCCGCGCCGATATGGTTGACGGCGGGGTTCTCCCAGTCGGGCCGGGCGGGGGCGGCATGTTCGGGGGCCGTCTGGGCCGTCGCGCCGCTTGCCATCAGGACGGACATGCTCGCGCTCAGCCAAAGCCTGGTGCCTGTCTTCATCCCGTCCTCCCCATCCATGTCGGGGTCGACGTTATATTATACGGAATACTAATGCAAAGGCTGGCGGTTGCCTCTTGCCAATCATGATACATTGTATCAATAGGGAGTTGAGGGGGTGATTGGAATCAAGCATCATGATTGACGACACAGCTTTATCCCGCAGCCCTCATGGCGGGTTCCGGCATCTGGACGCGCTGGCGATTTCCGCCTCGACGCTATGCCTGATCCATTGCCTCGTGCTGCCGGTGCTGATCGCCTTTCTTCCGGCGATCGCCGAATGGGCGGATCTGGGCGAGGCGTTTCATATCGTCATGCTGGTCGTCGCCGTGCCGCTCAGCGGGTTGACCCTGTTCGGCGGGTGGCGACGGCACCGGGCGGCGTTTCCGATGATGGCGGGCGCGGCGGGGCTGGGGCTGCTCGTCCTCGGGCTGGCGTTCGAGGGGCAGGGCATGGACACCGCGCTGACCGTCGCGGGCGGGCTGGTGCTGGCGGTCGCGCATGTTGCCAATCTGCGCGCGACCAATCTCTATCGACTGATGAACCTGTAACGCGGGACCGCCTGTTCGTGTCGAAAGCCATCGCCTTGGACCATCGTCGTCGCCCTGGTCGGCCAGCCGATTTTCTGATCCCCGCCCCTTGACCGCGACGCGCCGTTTCGCGCAGGCGCGCTGCATTCAAGCAAAGCGACTGGCGGGAGATAGGAATGACCGAGGCACAGGACCGGATCGTCGCAGGAGTCGAACTGGGCGGTACGAAATCGATTGTGCTGATCGGGCGCGGGCGCGACATCCTGGTGTCCGAGCGCCTGCCGACAACCACTCCCGCCGTGACCCTGGCCGCGTTGCGCCAGCGTCTGGCCGAATGGCGCGAGCAGTATAAGCCCGAGGCGCTGGGCATCGGCAGCTTCGGCCCGATCGCGCTCGACAAGAGTGATGCGGACTATGGCCACATGCTCGCCACGCCCAAGCCCGGCTGGGCGGGCGCCGACGTGGCGGGCGCGCTGGCCGAGGGTTTTGGCGAGCGCGTCGCGATCCATACCGACGTGACCGGCGCGGCGCTGGCCGAGGGGCAGTGGGGCGCGGCGCGCGGCCTGGCCGATCATGTCTATGTCACGGTCGGCACCGGCGTCGGCATGGGCATCATCGTCAACGGCCAGCCGGTGTCGGGGCGGATGCATCCCGAGGCAGGCCATGTCCGCGTCCGCCGGATGGCGGGCGACGACTTCGTGGGCGCCTGCCCCTTCCATGGCGACTGCCTGGAAGGATTGGTCGCGGGGCCGGGCATCGCCGCGCGCGTCGGTCGCCCGGCGCAGGAGCTGGCGCAGGACGATCCCGCCTGGACCTTCGTCGCGGATGCGCTGGCGGAGAGCTTTGCCGGGCTGTTCCTGACGCTGGCGTGCGGGCGCATCGTGATCGGCGGCGGCGTGGGCGTGGGCCAGCCGCAGCTGCTCGACATGGTACGTGCCGCGACGGTCGAGAAGCTGTCGGGCTATCTGCCGTTCGTCAACGCCGCCGAGGTCGCCAACCGCATCGTCCATGCCCAGCTGGGCGACCAGGCCGGGCCGCTCGGCACGCTGGCGCTGGCGCGGACGGTGCTGGACTGACCTGAAATCCTCCCCGGCAGGGGGGGGCCATGCGCAGCATGGTGGAGGGGGGTGTGCGGCCAAGCATGACCTGCGTGGAAGCCCCCCTCCGTCAGGGCTTCGCCCTGCCACCTCCCCGTGCCGGGGAGGATCAGATTCCGCTGTCCTACAACGAACCGATATGGTTCCTCATTCCTCGTAACGGGGGAGACCATCATGGGGCAGGGGGACGACGTTCGCGTCGAGGCGCTGATCGCGCAGGTCATCGCGCGCGAGGGGGATTATAGCGACCATCCGGCCGATCGCGGCGGCGCGACGCGGTTCGGCATTACCGAGGCGGTGGCGCGTGCCGACGGCTATACCGGGCCGATGCGCCGCCTGCCGCTGGCGCGGGCCGAGGTGATCTATCGCCGCCTTTACTGGACCGCGCCCGGCTTCGACCGGGTGGCCGCCTTTGCGCCCCGGCTGGCGGAGGAACTGTTCGACACCGGCGTCAATATGGGGCCGAACGTCGCCACCGCTTTCCTGCAACGTGCGCTCAACGCGCTCAATCGCGGGGCGCGCGACTATCCCGATCTGGCGGCGGACGGGCGGATCGGAGCGGCGACGCTGGCGGCACTCGATGCTTTCCTGCGCCACCGGGGGGCGGCGGGCGAGGTCGTGCTGCTCAAGGCGGTCGAAGCGCTGCAGGGCGAACGCTATCTGACGCTGGCCGAGCGGCGTCCGGCCAATGAGGCGTTCCTGTACGGCTGGCTCGCGGATCGCCTGTCATGAACGGCGAGGATGCCACCGATGCCTGGACCCGCCGGGCGCGACCGACCTTTCTCTATGTCATGTATGCGCTGCTGCTCTGGAGCATCCCGATGGGATTGCTGGCGGGGGTGCGGCCCGGCATGGCGGCGGCGATGGTACGCGGCATGGCGCAGTATCTCGCCGCCCTTCCCGAGCCGCTCTATGCGCTCTTCGGCACCGGCTATCTGGGCTATACCGTCGCGCGCGAATGGGGAAAATCGCGTCAGTAGAAGCGTTTGAGCGTCAGCGCCCGGTCCTGTCCATCGCAGGTGCGCAAGCGGACGACCGTGCCGGGCTTGCCCACCGTCCAGCGGGCGAGCGGGCTGTCGACATAGTCGCGGGGGATGGGCTGTCCGTCGATGGCGCAGATCGTGTCGCCTTCGCGCCAGCCGCTCGCCGCCGCCGGGCCACCGCGCATGACGTGCAGCACGCGCAGCCGGTCGCCCGCGACGCCCATCAACAGCCCGGCGGTCGATCGCTGGGCCGGGCTGTCGGCATGGAGGCCGGGCTTCAGGATCATCCGCCCCGCGCCGGGATCGAGCAGCACGCGATAGCGTTGCAGAAAGCCCGAGCCGATCCGTCCGGCCGCGCCCACCGATTCGCTGAATCCCTGTGGCGGCTCGATCCGCACCTCCACCTCATGCGCGGTCAGGGTGCCCAGCCGCACGCTTGGCACGATCGCAAGGTCGTTGACCGTCGGCCCCGCCAGCCCGAAGCCGATCGCGGTGGTGGTCGGCAGCGAGGTCAGCTTCGCCGCGCGCCAGCCCGCCTGGGTGACGGTCAGCGCCGAGCCGTCGCCGGTATCGACGATGATCGGCGACAGCTTCGCCGCGCCCAATCCCACCATGCTTTCATAGACGCGCCGCTCGGTCGACACGGTGAGGGGGGCGGTGGCGCCGGTGAAGGGCATCCGCCCCGACGGGATCAGGCGAAACCACTTGGCGGCATAATCGATGTCGAGCGCATGGGCTGCGAGCAGGTCGCGCCCGACCAGCAGATCGACCGGCGTCGCATCCCCGGTCGCGAGCGCGGGCAGCGGCGCGACCACCACCCCGCCGCCCTTGCGGGTCAGCCCGCCCAGCGACAGGCTGCGCGTCGGCATCCACCCGATCGCCACCGCCCCGCCGATCGCGCTGGCCTGCCCGCCGGGCCGCACCTTGGCCTTGGCCGCGACGGGCGAGCTTTGCGAAAGCAGCGTGAAGCTGACCCCGGTGTCGAGGATCGCGCTCACCTGCTGCCCGTCGATGGTCATGGCGAAGCGGATCTGGTTGCCCGGCGTCAGCTGGAAGTGAATCCAGCGTTGCTCGGCATCGGATGAAAGGGTCGAAACCCCCGGATCGCGCGCGGCGGCGGCGACGACATCCTCCTGCGCCGGGGCCGCGCTGGGCTCGCGGGTCGCAGAGGGGGCCATCATCGCGGCGGTCAGCAACAGGGGAATGGGGGCTAAATAGAGCAGCGAACGCATCACGCCCCAACGCCTAACCCGACGGGAGGCTGCGCGCGAGGATGACGGCGGCGGCACACTCAAAAATCATAAAGATCTATTGGCCCATTTTCGGGTCAATATTGAAATTGACCCATTCTTGGGGCAACAACGGCAATTGGCCCGTTTGGGGGCGATTCTGACAGGTGACATTATACGCTTATGTCCTGCTATGCCGTATTGATGGGCGATGTGGTCGATAGCGAACGCCATGCCGACCCCGAACAGCTTCATGTCGCATTTAACGCAGCGATCGATCTACAGAATGTGCATCTGGCCGCCGACATAATGTCGCCGCTGACCATCACCTTGGGCGACGAGTTTCAGGGGCTATTGACCTCGCTGGTCGCCGCCACATGGGCAGCGCGGCAGATACGGTTCGACCTGATGCGGCAGGATATCGAATGTCGGTTCGTCGTTGGATTGGTTGACCTGAAGACCCCGCTCAACGCCGAGCGTGCCTGGAACATGATGGGGCCGGGTTTCGCTGCCGCGCGCGAACGGCTGGGCGAGAAGCGATCGGCAAGCCTCTACCAATTTTCCCTTCCACAGGATCCGCTTCTGGAAACCCTGCTGGAAGCCATCGGCGCCAGCATCAGTGCCATAGAGCGCAAATGGTCCAAAGTTCAGCGCGATGACATCATCGCTCTATTGGGGGGGGCTTCCGTGGCTGACGTGGCCCGAGCGCGCGATGTCGGCAATTTCAATGTCTACAAGGTGCGTAACGCTGGGGATTACGATCTCTACACGACACAATGGAATGCGGTTCAAAAGGCGCTGATCGAACTCGACAAGCGCCATGACCTGCCGGGGGCCGACACATGCTGCACATATTCGTTTACACCGGCATAGCGCTGATCGCGCTGGTCTGGCTAGGCAACGAAATCTGCCGGGGCATTTTCAACCTGACCGGCCTGAAGGACTCGATCGCGCACCTGCCCACGCCGGTTCACAGCGCGGGGCGCTGGATCGGCGCTTTCGAACGGCTGATCCTGGCGGTCGGGATCATCGCGCAGAGCTGGGAAATCCTAGGCCGGATCGACATTCAGGCTTCCCAAAGCCGCTGCAGGCTGATTCATAGGCCTCCGTGTCAAAGCGCGGAGGGAGTGATGGGGATCAAGCGTTACGAGTTGAGCGAGGCGCAGTGGTCGCGGATTGCGTCGCTGGTTCCGGGCAAGACGACTGATCCCGGCCGAACGGGTTCAGATAACCGATTGTTCGTAAACGGATGTTTGTGGGTGCTGCGCTCGGGAGCGCACTGGTGCGACCTGCCGGAACGCTACGGCAAGTGGAAGACGGTGCATCGGCGTTTCAGCCGCTGGTGCCACGCCGGCGTCTGGGAGCAGGTGTTCGAGGCGCTGACGGCCGACCGGGACAACCAGTATCTGATGATCGACAGCACCATCGTTCGAGCACACCAGCAGGCTGCGACCGGAAAAGGGGGGCCAAGGATCAGGCGCTGGGGCGTTCCCGAGGTGGATTGACAACCAAGATTCACATGCTCGCCGACACGTTCGGTCGCCCTGTGCGGTTCCGCATCACGCCGGGGCAAGCCAGCGACATCGCCTCCGCATCTGATCTGCTCGAAGGTCAGCACGCCGTGGCGGTGCTGGCCGACAAAGCCTATGACGGCAACGACTTGCGTGACCGGATCGCAGGCATGAACGCCACCGCTGTCATCCCGTCAAAACGCAATCGCAAGGTCGCAATCCCGCACGACGCCGACATCTACAGGCACCGCAACCAGATTGAGCGATGCTTCGGACGCCTCAAACATTTCCGCCGCTTCGCCACCCGCTACGACCGCCGAACTGCTCACTTCACCGGCTTCGTACATCTCGCCGCCGCCATGATATGGTTACGCTGAATGTCGATCCGACCTAGCTGCGGTCATCGCGCTCAAGACGGTCGCGCGGTTCAAGGACATGGACGAGCGGGCCTTCGCCGAATATTTCCTCGTCGGCTCGCTGTTCAGCATCTTCTGGACGATGCTCGTGACCGGCGCATGGCTCGCCTATGACCACCGGGTCGGCGGCGACGTTCGGAAGCATGCCGAACGATATATGGGGATCGAGGCCAAGAAGGACTGATTCCCTACAGGCACGCCTCCAGCAACGCCTTGTCGAAACCGAACTGCTTGGCCTTGTCCAGCGTATAGGGGCGCAGGTTCGACGAGCGATACTCGCCGATGATCTTGCCGTCGGTGCCTTCGTCCAGATACTCGAAACTGAACAGTTCCTGCGTCACGATCACCGGGCCTTCCATGCCGATCACCTCGGTGATGTTGGTCACGCGGCGGCTGCCGTCGCGCAGGCGCTTGACCTGGACGACCATGTCGACCGAGTCGGCGATCTGGCGGCTGATCGCCTCCTTCGGCACCTTGATGTCGGACATCATCACCATATTCTCCATGCGGGCCAGCGCCTCGCGCGGGGAGTTGGAGTGGAGCGTGCACATCGATCCGTCATGGCCGGTGTTCATCGCGGCCAGCAGGTCGAAACACTCCGACCCGCGGATTTCGCCCAGGATGATCCGGTCGGGCCGCATACGCAGGGCGTTGCGGACCAGGTCGCGGATGCTGATCTCGCCCTGGCCCTCCAGATTGGCGGGGCGCGTCTCCAGCGGCAGCCAGTGTGGCTGTTGCAGGCGAAGCTCGGCCGCGTCCTCGATGGTCAGCACGCGCTCGCCCGGATCGATCATCTTGGACAGCGCATTCAGCATCGTCGTCTTGCCCGAGCCGGTGCCGCCCGAAATCACGATGTTGAACCGCGACGCGCCCGCGATCTTCAGCAGAGTCGCCATGTCCTGGCTCATCGACCCGCCGCTTGCCATCATGTCGAGCGTGATCGGCTTGGCGGAGAATTTGCGGATCGAGATGGCGGTGCCGCGAAGCGACAGCGGCGGCACGATCACGTTGACGCGGCTGCCGTCCTTCAACCGCGCATCGGCCAGCGGCGTGGTCTGGTCGACGCGGCGGCCGACCGAGTTGACGATGCGCTGGGCGACCTGGAACAGATGCTCCTCGTCGCGGAACCGGATATTGGCGAGTTCGAGGCGCCCCTTGCGCTCCACATAGGTCTGCTCGGGGCCATTGACCATGATGTCGGTGATGTCGGTATCCGCCAGTAGCTCCTCGAGCGGACCCAGACCCAGCAGCTCGTCGACCAGCACCTTTTCCAGCGCGAACTGTTCGCGCCGGTTGAGCGTCAGCTTCAGCTCGGCCAGCACCTCGCCGATGATCGGGCGGAATTCCTCGGCCAGCTCGTCCTTGCCCAGCGTCGCGGCGGCTTCCGGGTCGACGCGCTCGAGCAGGCGGGGAAGGACCTGTTCCTTGATCCGGTGGATCGACGCCTCGAAGCCCTCGCCGCGCGCCGGGGTCGGATCGATCGAGGCGGCCTGGCGCTCGGCGAGCCGCTGCATCGCGTCGGCGGCGGTGCCGGGCACGGCGATCGCGCCTTCCAGGGCATTCAGCGGCGGGAATTGCGTGCCCCCACCAGGTGCGGACGAATCGGAATCGGGACGCGCGATGGGGCCGGGGCCGTGCATCGGGCGCGCCACCCCGAAGGCCGGGCGACCGGCGGCCCCGCTTCCCAAACCCTGACGGCGACCGAAGGCACTCATCCCGACATTCCCCATGGCATTCGGCCATTCCCTAAATGCCAAGATTTACCATAAGCCTAACCGATCCCGGTTGCAGGCGGTGGAAAGGGCGGGATATGGCCCTGTCCGATGCTCAGCCGGTTCGTCCTTGCCGTCCTCCTGACCCTGGTCGGACTGTCGCCCGCGATGGCCGGGGCGGACGACATCGCCGCGACCGCGCGCGGCGTGGTGCGGGTCGTCACCATCGCCATGGTCGACGACCAGGTGGCCGGGTTCGGTCATGGCTCGGGCTTTGCGGTCGCGCCGAACCGCATCGTCACCAATGCGCATGTCGTCGAACTGGCCGAGCGCTATCCCGACAATGTCGTCATCGGCGTCGTTCCGTCGGAAGGCAGCAAATCCTATCAGGGCCGGGTCATCGCCTATGACGCGCGCCGTGACCTGGCGCTGATCGAGGTGAGCGAGGCCAGGCTGCCGCCGGTGGCCCTCTTCACCGGCCCGGTGACGGAGGGGGACCAGGTCATCGCGCTCGGCTATCCCGGCAATGTCGACCTGGCGACCGCGCAGTCGGCGGCGGACTATATCCGACCGCTGTCGCCCGTCCGGTCGCAGGGTGTCGCTTCGGGCCGCCGTGCGCTGACGGGCATCGAGGTGCTGCTCCACACCGCCAGCATCGCGCGGGGCAATTCGGGCGGGCCATTGCTCGATCCGTGCGGGCGGGTGATCGGGGTCAATTCGGCGCTGACCCGCGCCGATGACGGCGATTCGACCTTCGGCTTCGCGATCGCCGACACCGAGCTGATGGCGTTCCTGCGCGAGGCCAAGCAGCCCTATGCCTCGGTCGGCGTGCCCTGCACCTCGATCGAGGAGCGGCTGCGCGAGGACAGCGCGGCGGATGCACGCGCGATCGCCGATGCCGCCACCGCCAAGCGCGAGGCCGCCAACGCCGCGGCGCTCCGTCGCGAGGAGGCGTTGAACGCGGCACGGGGCCAGGCGGAGCGGCTGCGCGAGAACGTCATGGCGGTCGCGGCCCTGCTGCTGGTCGGCGGCGCGCTGGCGGTCGGCGCGGCCGGGCTGCTGGAGTCGCGCGGATCGCGGCGGGCGGCGATCTGGACCGTGTCGGTGGGCGGCGTGGCGATCGTCGCGGCGGTCGTCGTGTTCCTGCTGCGCCCCTCCGCCGAGATCCAGCTGCCGCGCGAGACGATGGCAACGGGCATGGACGCGACGACCGGCGGCCCGAGCGCGCCCGGCACGGCGATCGGGCCGATGATCTGCACCCTGATCCCCGACCGCAGCCGGATCACCGTGTCGTCCACCGCCGAAACGCGGCTCGACTGGGGCGCGAACGGCTGCGCCGACGGCCGCGTCCAGTATCTGGAGGGCGAGGGCGGCTGGCAACGGATCATCGTGCCCGAGGAGGAGCCGACCGTAACCGTCGCGCGCTTCGATCCGGTCACGCGCACCTATACCCAGACCCGCTACATGCTGCCCGCCGCCACGATGGACGCGATCCGCAAGTTGGAACAGCCGACCACGCCCAAGGCCTGCGTCAAAACCGACAAGGCGCTCCAGAATCTGGAGGCTGTGCAGGCGCAAATCCGCCAGCAGTTGCCCCCGCTGCCCAATGAGAAGCTGGTTTACACCTGCCGCTCGGGCCGCTGATCCTTACAGCGCGCCTATGAGGGCTTGCGCCGTCGCCATCGTTTCGACGACATAATCGGTCTGACTGATGCGGCTTGGGAGGGCCGGAGATGACCAAGGGGGGAAGGCGCGCCCGTCGCTGGATGGCGGCCGCGATGTTGGCGTGTGTGGGGGCATTGGCGGCGACATCCGCCCAGGCCGAATGGCGCGAGGCGCGGGCGAGGCACTTCATCCTCTACGGCAACATGTCCGAGGACGCGATCCGCACCATGGCGACGCGCCTCGAACAGTTCGACGGCGCGATCCGCTATCTCTATCATAAGCCCGAGGTCGACGGGCAGGAGAGCAACCCCGTCACCGTCTATGTCCTGCCCAACGAGGCGGCGGTGCGGCGGCTCTATGGCAAGGGCGGCGATCATATCGCGGGCTTTTATGAGGGCAGAGTTTCCGGCTCGGTCGCGTTCACGCCCATGCGCGGCGAGAATGACGGGCCCAACGGGTTGCAGCCGCAACAGGTGCTGTTCCACGAATATGCCCATCATTTCCTGCTCGGCAATTTCCAGGTCGCCTATCCGGCCTGGTACACCGAGGGCGCGGCCGAGTTCGCCGGCACGGCACGCTTCGAGCGGGACGGGATCATGCTCGGCGTCGCGGCCCAGCATCGTGCCTATGGCCTGCTCGACGCGGCCAAGCTGCCGATCGAGACGCTGTTCGATTCGTCGCGTCGCAAGCTGAGCGATATGGAAACCGACCAGGTCTATGGACGCGGTTGGCTGCTCACCCATTATCTGATGTTCGATGCGACGCGGGTCGCGAATTTCAATCGCTATGTGACCCTGCTCAACGAGGGCAAGTCCAGCATCGACGCGGGCAACGAGGCGTTCGGATCGCTGAAGCAGCTGGATCGGGAACTGGGTCGCTATCTGGGCCAAAGCAAGATTCCCGGCATGTTGGTCCGGTTCGAACGGCTGCCCAAGGCCGACGTATCGGTGCGCGTGCTGAGTGCGGGAGAACAGGCGATGATCCCGTACCGGATGCAGTCGGATCGTGGCGTCGACCGCACCACCGCGGGCGAAGTCTATGCGCGAGCCTCGGCCGTGGCGGCGGCCTGGCCTCAGGACGCGGTCGCGCAGGGCTGGTTCGCCGAAATGGCCTATGACGCGGGCCAGGACCAGGCGGCCGAGGCGGCGGCCGATCGGGCGCTGGCGGTGAAGCCCGACCTGCAACAGGCGCTGCTCTATAAGGGGCTGCTCCATCTGCGCCGCGCCGCCAGCGACAAGACGAAGGACCCCGCGCGGTGGAACGAGGCGCGAAGTTGGGTCATCCGGGCCAACCGTGCCGATCCCAATGCCGCCGAGCCGCTGGCGGTCTTCTACAGCAGCTTCCGTATGGCGGGCGAGCGTCCGCGCGAATCGGCGGTGAAGGGGCTGGAGCGCGCCTTCGAACTGGTGCCGCAGGATCAGGGGCTTCGCTTCATGATGGCCAGCCAGCAGATTTCGGCCGGGCAGATCGACCAGGCGAAGCGCACGTTGCGTCCGCTCGCCTATGATCCGCACATGCCGCCCGACAATCCGGCGGCGACGCTGCTGGCGCTGCTCGACAGCGGCAATCAGGATGCGGTGAAGACCGCGCTGGCCGCCGTCAGCGACAAGACCGAATAGCCGGCTCGTTCCGGGGCGCCTTGCGTGTGCCCGTCATTGCGAGCGGAGCGAAGCAATGACGGCATCGCTGGGTTCAGTCCGTCCCCAGCAGCGCCTGCGACACCGCCTCGATAAAGGCGATCCGCCGGGCAGGTTCGGGTAATAGCGGATCGGGAACTTCGGTGGCGGTGACGATTTCGGCGATATGGTCGCGCGTCGCATCGTCTGCCGGGCCGATGGCGGCGGCGGGTAGCGAGCGGACCAGCGCCTGTTCGTTTTCCTCGAATGCAATCCGGGCGAGGCCACGCTCTGTCATCGCCACCAACACTGACCCCATTGGCGAGCCGACGATCGTCCAGACGACGTTCACCCCCTCGCCACCGCGACGCCACTGACCCGGCGCCATGCCCAGCCGCTGGTCGCTGTCCGCATAGAAGCGGCTGGGCGCGGCATAACCCGCCTCGTACAGCGCGGCGGTGATGCTGGGCTCGGCCGCGAGCGCCTGCGCGGCGCGGGCGGTGCGGCGCGCCCTGGCATAGGCGGCGGGCGTCACCCCGGTCGCGCGCTTGAACAGCCGGTGGAAATGATGCGGCGCATAGTCGACCTGCGCGGCCAGCGCCTCCAGCGACGGCGGGGCTTCGGCCGCCTCGATCAGGGCGATCGCCGCCGCCACCGCCTGCCGGTCGCGCGTCACCGTATCGGGCAGGCAGCGCAGGCAGGCGCGGAATCCTTCCGCGCGCGCGGTCTGCGGACTGTCCAGAAACCGGACATGCTCGCGTCGGGGACGCCGCGCCGCACAGCTTGGGCGGCAGTAAATTCCGGTGGTCTTCACCGCGACGATGAACCGGCCGTCCGCGTTGCGGTCGCGCGCGTCGAAGGCGGCCCAGGCGGCGTCCTCGTCTAGCGGTTGGGGCGTGATGTCGGTCATGGCGCGTCAGTTCTCGCAAAATCCATTGTGGCTTTCATCCCACGGCTTGCGGCCAAAGCTCTCACGCCTGCGTCACCAACCTGTCATAACATGTGCCACGCACCTTGCATCCAAAGGTTCCCGATGCTAACCGCCCGCCAACCCATCGGAGGCGCGTTTTTCGCGCCCCGTTCCCCATGGGGCCAACCCGTTCGTTGTTCGAGGAATTCGCATCCGTGGAGATGTCCGGCGGTACTATAAGCGGCACAGGCGGCATCCAGGCGAGCCTGGGTGGTCGTTATGCGCTCGCGCTGTTCGAAACGGCTGAGCAGGGCCGTTCGATCGACACGATCGAGGCGAGCCTCGTGACCCTTCGCGACGCGCTGGCCGCCGACAAGGATCTGGTCGCGCTGACCAAAAGCCCGGTCGTCGCGCGCGGCCAGGCGGTCAAGGCGATCCTGGCGGTCGCCGACACGCTGGGCCTGGACGGGGTGACCAAGAATTTCCTCGGCGTCCTCGCCGAGAATCGGCGCCTCTCGGCGCTGCCGCAGATCATCCGTGCCTTCCGCCAGCTGGCCAGCCGCCATCGCGGCGAGGTCGCGGCCGAGGTGACGAGCGCCCACCCGCTGACGGAAGGACAGGTCGCCGAGCTGAAGCAGCAGCTGCGCACCCGCGTCGGCCGCGAGGTGTCGGTCGACCTGTCGGTCGATCCCGACCTGCTCGGCGGGCTTGTCGTCCGCATCGGTTCCCAGATGATCGATAGCTCGATCCGCACCCGTTTGAATGCGCTCGCCAGCGCGATGAAAGGCTGACGTTCCCATGGATATCCGCGCCGCAGAAATCTCCAAGGTCATCAAGGACCAGATCGCCAATTTCGGCACCGAGGCCCAGGTCAGCGAGACCGGCCAGGTGCTGAGCGTCGGTGACGGCATCGCGCGCATCTACGGCCTCGACAATGTCCAGGCGGGCGAGATGGTCGAGTTCGCCAATGGCGTGCAGGGCATGGCCCTCAACCTCGAAGCCGACAATGTCGGCGTCGTGATCTTCGGTTCGGACGCCGAGATCAAGGAAGGCGACACCGTCAAGCGCACCGGCACCATCGTCGACGTGCCGGTCGGCCGTGGCCTGCTGGGCCGCGTCGTGGACGGCCTGGGCAATCCGATCGACGGCAAGGGCCCGATCGAGGCGACCGAGCGCCGCCGCGTCGAGGTGAAGGCGCCGGGCATCATCCCGCGCAAGGGCGTGCACGAGCCGGTCCAGACCGGCCTGAAGGCGATCGACGCCCTCGTCCCCGTCGGCCGTGGCCAGCGCGAGCTCATCATCGGCGACCGCCAGACCGGCAAGTCGGCCGTCGCGATCGATGCCTTCATCAACCAGAAGACGGTCAACGCGGGCGCCGACGAGTCGAAGAAGCTCTACTGCATCTACGTCGCCGTGGGGCAGAAGCGCTCGACCGTGGCGCAGCTGGTCAAGACGCTCGAAGAGAATGGCGCGATGGAGTACTCCATCGTCGTCGCCGCGACGGCGTCGGAGCCCGCGCCGCTGCAGTTCCTGGCGCCCTACACCGGCACCGCGATGGGCGAGTATTTCCGCGACAACGCGATGCACGCGCTGATCGTGTTCGACGATCTGTCGAAGCAGGCCGTCGCCTATCGCCAGATGTCGCTCCTGCTGCGCCGTCCGCCGGGCCGTGAAGCCTATCCGGGCGACGTCTTCTATCTGCACAGCCGCCTGCTGGAGCGTGCGGCCAAGATGAACGACGCCAACGGCGCCGGTTCGCTGACCGCGCTGCCGATCATCGAGACCCAGGCGGGTGACGTGTCGGCGTACATCCCGACCAACGTGATCTCGATCACCGACGGCCAGATCTTCCTCGAAACCGACCTGTTCTTCGCGGGCATTCGCCCGGCGATCAACGTCGGCCTGTCGGTCAGCCGCGTCGGCTCGGCCGCGCAGACCAAGGCGATGAAGAAGGTGTCGGGCTCGATCAAGCTGGAGCTGGCGCAGTATCGCGAAATGGCCGCCTTCGCGCAGTTCGGCTCGGACCTCGACGCCTCGACGCAGAAGCTGCTGAACCGCGGTGCGCGCCTGACCGAGCTGCTCAAGCAGCCGCAGTTCAACCCGCTGCCCTTCGAGGAGCAGACGGCGTCGATCTTCGCAGGCACCAACGGTTACATCGATAACGTGCCGGTGGCGCAGGTCGTTCGCTACGAAGCGGCGATGCTCGCCTATCTGCGCAACGATCACGCCGATGTGCTGGCGATGATCCGCGACACCAAGGATCTGGGCGACGAGGCCAAGGGCAAGCTCAAGGCCGCGCTCGACCAGTTCGCGAAGATCTTCGCGTAAAGCAGACATAGCCCTCTCCCCTGGTGGGAGAGGGTTGGGTGAGGGGGCGCTGCAAGCAACCCCGCCCGTGGCAAACCCTCACCCCGACCCTCTCCCGCGAGGGGAGAGGGAGGCAGAAGGACGAAGATGGCGAGCCTCAAGGCCCTCAAGATCCGGATCAACTCGGTCAAGTCGACCCAGAAGATCACCAAGGCGATGAAGATGGTCGCCGCCGCCAAGCTGCGCCGGGCGCAGGACGCGGCGCAGAACGGCCGTCCCTATGCCGAGCGTCTCGAAGCGGTGATGGCCGGCATGGCCGCGCGCGTCGGTGGCGTCGGTGCGTCGCCGCTGCTGGCGGGCACCGGCAAGGACGATGTCCAGCTGCTGGTCGTCGCCACCTCGGAGCGTGGCCTGGCGGGTGCGTTCAACACCAACATCGTCCGCGCCGCGCGCCGCAAGGCCGAAGAGCTGACCGCGGAAGGTAAGACGGTGAAGTTCTACATCGCAGGCAAGAAGGGGCGCGTGCTGAAGCGCTTCTTCCCGAACGCGATCCTCGCCGATCATGACATGAGCGCGATCAAGGCGCCCAAGTTCGACGACGCCCGCGAAATCGCCGACGACCTGATCGCGCGCTTCGAGCGCGGCGAGTTCGATGTCGCGCACCTGTTCTACTCGAAGTTCGTTTCGGCGCTGGTGCAGGACCCGGTTTCGCAGCAGCTGATCCCGGTGCCGATGCCCGCGCCCAGCAAGGCCGAAACCTCGGTCGAGGCGGTCGCCGAGTTCGAGCCGAGCGAAGAGGACATCCTCGACGCGCTGCTGCCGCGCAACGTCGCGGTGCAGGTCTTCCGCGCGCTGCTGGAAAACCAGGCCGGTTTCTACGGTTCGCAGATGAACGCGATGGACAATGCCACGCGCAATGCGGGCGACATGATCCGCCGCCTGTCGATCCAGTATAACCGCACGCGTCAGGCCGCGATCACCACCGAGCTGGTCGAAATCATCTCGGGCGCCGAGGCGCTCTGATGCGTCTTGCGCTCCTTCTGGGCCTGACGGTCGCTCTGGCCGGATGCGGCCAGGCGTCCGACCAGCCGAAGGAGACGCCCAAGGCAACGCCTGCGCCGTTCGTGACGGGCGGCTGGGCGACCGTGTTCGGCAACGCGCCCGAGACGGTCAGCCTGTTCGACCGGATGGGCTTTCGCATGAGCGGTTACGCGCCCGTCCAGGGCCAGTACCGCGCCATCGCGCAGGCCACGCCGATGGCCGATCCGTCGGTGTCGCCGGTCAATATGGGCAACCTGATCGTCGAAGGCGATGCGAAGCGACTGAACGAAATCCGCTTCTCGCTCGACATCGTCAATCTCGACACCAGCCCGTTCGCCAAGACGCAGTTCATCCGCTGGGTCACCAAGCCGATGGATCAGCTGGGTCTGGACGGCAAGGATGCGGTTTCGGCCGCGATCCAGACCGAAAGCGCCACCACCGGCCACCTGACCGGCGCCGATTACCGTGTTACCCGTGACAAGATCGACGGTGGCCGCCGTCTGGTCGTAACCTTTACCCGCCCCGAAGCTAAGTCGGGCCAGCAGAACCAAGGAAGCAATGATGGCAACCGCCGCTGATGACATCCGGCCGACCACGGCCACCAACAATGTCGGCACGATCGCCCAGGTCATCGGCGCGGTCGTCGACGTTCACTTCCCCGATCACTTGCCCGCGATTCTGTCGGCGCTGGAGACGGACAATAACGGCACCCGCCTGGTGCTCGAAGTCGCGCAGCATCTGGGCGAGAACACCGTCCGCACGATCGCAATGGACACGACCGAGGGTCTGACCCGCGGCCAGAGCGTGACCGACACCGGCAACCAGATCCAGGTTCCGGTCGGCCCCGCGACGCTCGGCCGCATCCTGAACGTCGTCGGCGAGCCGATCGACGAGCGTGGTCCGGTCGCCACCGACCTGCGCGCGCCGATCCACGCCAAGGCGCCCGAGTTCATCGAGCAGTCTACCGAGAGCGCGATCCTGGTGACCGGCATCAAGGTCATCGACCTTCTCGCGCCCTATGCGAAGGGCGGCAAGATCGGCCTGTTCGGTGGTGCCGGCGTCGGCAAGACGGTTCTGATTCAGGAACTCATCAACAACATCGCCAAGGGCCATGGCGGCACCTCGGTGTTCGCGGGCGTCGGTGAGCGGACCCGCGAGGGCAACGACCTGTATCACGAGTTCCTCGACGCGGGCGTCATCGCCAAGGACGCCGAGGGCAACGCGATCAGCGAGGGCTCGAAGGTTGCGCTGGTTTATGGCCAGATGAACGAGCCGCCGGGCGCCCGTGCCCGCGTCGCGCTGTCGGGCCTCGCCATCGCGGAATATTTCCGCGACCAGGAAGGCCAGGACGTGCTGTTCTTCGTCGACAACATCTTCCGCTTCACCCAGGCGGGTGCGGAAGTGTCGGCGCTGCTGGGCCGTATTCCCTCGGCGGTGGGTTATCAGCCGACGCTGTCGACCGACATGGGCGCGCTGCAGGAGCGCATCACTTCGACCAACAAGGGTTCGATCACCTCGGTGCAGGCCGTGTACGTGCCCGCCGACGACTTGACCGACCCGGCGCCCGCCACCTCGTTCGCCCACCTCGACGCGACGACCGTGCTTAACCGCGCCATCTCGGAGCTGGGCATCTACCCGGCCGTCGACCCGCTCGACTCGACCAGCCGCGTGCTCGAGCCGCGCATCGTCGGTCAGGAGCATTATGAGACGGCGCGTGCGGTCCAGTCGCTGCTCCAGCGCTACAAGGCGCTGCAGGACATCATCGCGATCCTGGGCATGGACGAGCTGTCCGAAGAGGACAAGCTGACCGTCCAGCGCGCCCGCAAGATCCAGCGCTTCCTGTCGCAGCCCTTCCACGTCGCGGAAGTCTTCACCGGCATCTCGGGCAAGTTCGTCCAGATCGAAGACACGATCCGCTCGTTCAAGGCGGTGGTCGACGGCGAATACGACCATCTGCCGGAAGCGGCCTTCTACATGGTCGGCGGCATCGACGAAGCCGTCGCCAAGGCCGAGAAGCTGGCCCAGGAAGCCTGATGTCCGCGCCGCGCCGCGAGGATGCGGTCAACGACGTCTGTCCCTGGTCGGGTAAGCCGATCAGCGACGACGGGTTGACGGTCTATCGCGGCGCGGTGGTCGGCTTCTGCAATCCCGGTTGCCGGGACAAGTTCGACGCGGCCATCACCGCGTTCGACCGCGCGATTGAAACGAGACCCTGACATGCTGCACTTCGAACTCGTGACCCCCGAAAAGCTCCTCCGCTCGGAGGAGGTGCACATGGTGGTCGTCCCCGGCACCGAGGGCGATTTCGGCGTGCTGGAGGGCCACGCGCCCTTCATGTCGACGATCCGCGACGGCGCGATCCAGGTCTACCGCACCGAAAAGGGCGAGCCGGAGTCGATCCAGATCCGTGGTGGCTTCGCCGAGGTGGGGCCCAAGGGCCTGACCGTGCTGGCGGAGCATGCGGGGTAAGGATTTTCCTTGGCTGGGTTTTGAAACGGTCGTGGCGCAAGCTGCGGCCGTTTTCGTTTGTGGTGGGCGGGGGGCGTGGCCTTCGACTTCGCTCAGGCTGAAGGGAGCGAGTGGTACATTGCCCATTCCCCACCGCCGTTCAGCCTGAGCGAAGTCGAAGGCCAAGGGAAAGCCTTTTCCCATACGGTAAGCCCCTCCCGCAGGCGGGAGGGGTTTGGGGAGGGCAGGGAATCTCGCAGAGCCACCGCCCGCGGCCTTTCCCTCCCCCATCCCCTCCCGCTTGCGGGAGGGGCGTGTTTGGCGGCGATCGGCGCGCTTATAAAAAGCTATACGGGTCCACATCCACCGCGACGCGCACCTTCGCGGACCATTCCACCCCGCCCAGCCATTCGCGGATGACATCCTGCACCGCCAGCGCGCGCCGGGCATGGACCAGCAACCGAAACCGATGTCGCCCGCGCAGCATCGCCAGCGGGGCGGGCGCGGGGCCGAAGACGTGCATCCCGTCCACCTTCGGCGCGGCGCGCGCGATCGCGTTGGCGGTGGACTGCGCCGCGCCCTGATCCTCCGAGGAGATGATGATCGCGGCATAGCGGCCGAAGGGCGGCGCATCGGCGTCGCGGCGTGCCTCCGTTTCCGCCTCGTAAAAGGCGTCCGCATCGCCCGTCACCAGCGCCTGCATCACCTGCGCCTTGGGGCTGTGCGTCTGGATGAAGACATGGCCAGGCTTGGCCCCGCGCCCGGCGCGGCCCGACACCTGCCGGATCTGCTGGAAGGTTCGTTCCGCCGCGCGCAGATCGCCGCCGTCCAGCCCGAGGTCCGCGTCGATCACTCCGACCAGCGTCAGGTTGGGGAAGTGATAGCCCTTGGTGATGAGCTGCGTGCCGACGACGATGTCGATGTCGCCCGCCTCCATCCGCCCGACGAACTCCGCCGCCTTGGCGGGGGACCATATCGTGTCGGAGGTGACGACGGCGATCTTCGCCTCGGGAAACAGGGCGGTCGCTTCGTCCGCGATCCGCTCGACGCCGGGGCCGCAGGCGACCAAAGTGTCCTCGCCATCGCATTCGGGGCAGGCGCGCGGCGTGGGCAGGACATGGCCGCAATGATGGCAGGCCAGCCGCCGGACCAGCCGGTGCTCGACCATCCAGGCGGTGCAATTGGGGCACTGAAAGCGATGCCCGCAGGTCCGGCACAAGGTCAGCGGGGCATAGCCACGCCGATTGAGATAGAGCAGCGACTGTTCGCGCTTCTCCAGCACGTCCTTCATCGCGGCGACCAGCTTGGGTGCGATCCAGCGGCCGCGCTCGGGCGGGTTCTGGATCAGGTCGATCGCCTCGATCGTCGGCATCTGCGCGGGGCCGAATCGGCCGGGCAGCTTGACCTCGGTATAACGGCCCAGCGCCACCTGTTGCCGCGTCTCGATCGCGGGCGTGGCCGAGGCGAGGATGACCGGGCACGGCTCGAACTTGCCGCGCATCACCGCCACGTCGCGCGCGTGATAATGGACGCCGTCTTCCTGCTTGAAGCTGGTCTCGTGCGCCTCGTCGACGACGATCAGGCCGAGATTGGCATAGGGCAGGAACAGCGCCGAGCGCGCGCCGACCGTCACCAGGCCCTGGCCGCTGGCGATCGCCCGCCAGGCGCGGCGCCGCTGCGACGAGCGAAGGCCCGAATGCCACGCCACCGGCTCGCAGCCGAAGCGGTCGTGGAAGCGCTTCAGAAAGGGTTCGGTCAGCGCGATTTCGGGGAGCAGGACCAGCACCTGCCGCCCTTCGGCGATGGCCTGCGCCACCGCCTCGAAATACACCTCGGTCTTGCCCGATCCGGTGACGCCGTCGAGCAGCACCGGCTGGAAGGCATGGGCGGTGACCCCTGCGACCAATATATCGGCAGCGGCGCGCTGATCCTCGGACAGTTCGGGGCGATGATGGTCGGGGTCGGGCAGCGGGAACGGGCTGTCGATATCGACCTCCACCCCCTCGATCGCGCCGTTCTTCACGAGTCCCCGGATCACCGCGTCGGAGACATCGGCCATCGTCGCCAACTCGCGGATCAGGCCCTGCCGATCGCCGATCCGCTCGAGCGCCTGCGCCCGCTGCGGTGTCAGGCGATCGGGAACATGGCCCGTCACACGATATTCGGTAACGGTGCGCGCGCCCTCCAGCGCGGAGGTGGAGGACAGCGCCATGCGGACCACGGCGGCGGGCGGCGCGAGATAATAATCCGCCGTCCACTCGATCAGCCGACGGAGCGCATCGGGCAGGGGCGGCGCGTCGGCCACGCCCAGCAGCGGGCGAAGGCGATTGTCGCCGACCTCTGCGTCCGACGGCATCCGCTCCGGCTCCCACACCACGCCGAGCAGCTGGCGGGGACCCAGCGGCGCGACGACGATCGACCCCGGCTCGACCGTCAGCCCATGCGGCACACGATAGTCGAGGGGGCCGAGCGCGGAGTTCAGGACGAGGACGCGGGCGCGCGAAGACATGCCTCTGCTATATGGGGCTATATACCGGAGAGGAAAGGGCCGGTGTCTCCGCGCGGGTTCGCGTCAGCGGAAGGGGTTGTGGCGCGGCGCAGGCTTCTTGCCGTCGAACATGCGGAACAGCGTCCATTCCTCGACGATCTTCTTGCCCGGCAGATAGCACAGGCCGATCGCGCCACCATCGGCCAGCTTCGCGGGGACCGAGCGGCCGCCCATCGTCGCGCAGAAGGTGGAGGCGGGATTGGGCATGGCCGTGGCGGCAACCGGCAGCGTGGCAGTCACGATGCCGATGGCAAGGATGGCGGCTTTCTTCATACCTACGATCTCCTTTTAGAGGATCGCGCCGTGACACGGCCCGGTTGAACGCAGGCTGAAGATCGAAACGGTAGCGTTCCTAACCCGGGCGGCGCCGGTCGCCGCGTCGTCGCTCGCCGACCCGGCTCCGCTTGGCGCTGTACAGGCGGCTGTCGGCATGATGCATGAAATCGCGAATGGTGTGGCAATCCTCGGGGCGCAGCGTCACGCAGACGGTCCCCGCACAGCTCATGGTGATCGTATCGATCGTGATCGAGATGGTCAGCAGATTCTCGATCCGCACGCGAAGCGCCTCGGTATCGGTGAGCAGCGCCTCGTCGCGGACGATCACCCCGAACTCGTCCCCGCCCAGCCGCGCGACGAAGCTGTCGTTCAACAGATCCGACCGCAGGCGCTGGCCGACGATGCGCAGCACCTCGTCACCCGCCGGATGGCCCAGCGTGTCGTTGATAAGCTTGAAACCATCCAGGTCGATCAGGGCCAATGCCAGCGGCGTGCCGTTGGCGGCGGACTCCGCGATGGCCGCCTCCAGCGTCCGGTCGAACGCGGCACGGTTGGACAAGAGGGTCAGCGCGTCGGTATCGGCATTGCGACGCAGCTGGGTCTCCAGCGCGTGGCGCTCGGTCACGTCCTGGAACATGCCGACCAGTCCATGCGGCTCACCGTCCAGCATCTCGCGCTCGCCCATCACGCGGACCCGTCGCTTGCGGCCCAAGGCGGTGATGAAGTCCAGTTCGATATCGAACGGGTCGCCGGTGCGTATCGTCTGCGCCATCGTCTTGCGCAGCACTTCGCGCGCGTCGGGGGGGTAGTAGGACAGGCCCTGGTCGATGGTGAATTTCCGACCCGCGGGAAGCTCGTGGATGCGGTACACGCCTTCGGACCACATGGGCTGTCCATCGGCGAGGGTGATCCGCCATGACCCGATCATCGCCAGCCGCTCGACCTGGCGAACGGTGCGGTCCTTGGCGCGCAGATCGGCCGCCTGGCGTTCGCTGAGTTCGGCCATGGTGGTGGCCCGCTTGGCGATGGCACGCGCGGCGATCAGCGCCTCGGCCAGTCGCGCCAGATGGCGCAGAGTCTGCTCGCCCGCCGGGCTCAACGACCGGGGCGAGGCGTCCATCACGCAGAGCGAGCCGATCGCCTGCGGCGCGCCGTTCAGGTCGGGGACCCGGATCGGCATCCCGGCATAGAAGCGCGTGCCCGGATCGCTCATGACGAAGGGATTGACCGCGAAACGCGGGTCGGAACTGAGGTCGGGCACGACCATCACGTCGCTCGACTGGATGGTATGGTCGCAAAAGGCGATTTCTCGCGGCATCTGCCGGGGCAGGGGGCCGACCGCTGCCTTGACCCAGAACCGATCGCGATCCGCCAGCGTCAGCGCCGCGACCGGACAGCCCAGCATATCGGCCGCTAGTGAGACGAGCGCATCGAACTCCGCCTCCGGCTCGCTGTCGAGCAGCGCATGCGCCTGAAGCGTGGCGAGGCGGCGTTCCTCGTCGAACGGCGCGGGGATGGCAAGGGGGGCTTCCATCGTCATGTGCGAACCATAGCGGAAAGAGTTGTCGGAATCTTAAAAAAGGCCAGAAGCATAAGAATTTATGTGGCTTTTTGTTCGTTCGAAAATACAGAACGCGATCGGCCGAAGGGGGTTCGGGATGGATGACGCATTTGTCACATTATGGTCACCCCAGGGTATCCCCCCGCGCTGTAGCCCTTGGGCCACAGAGTTCGTAGAGCTCGGCGCCCGACACTCCCGGGGGTGCCGTCGAGGCCGGCGGAGACACGCTTTCCGCCGGCCTCTTGTTGGCGGCAGCAGCGGTGGTCCGGGATGGAGCGACCCGGACATGACGCAATGATGAAAGTCGCCCAATGACGGAGCAGACGAACCGATGAGCCGCAAAATCCTGATCGTCGAAGATGACGCCTCGACCGCCGCCTATGTGGCGAAGGGTCTGGCGGAGGCGGGTTATGCCGTCGAGCAGTGCGGGGACGGTCGCGACGGCCTGTTCCTGGCGAGCGAGGGTATATTCGACCTCATCATCGCCGACCGGATGCTGCCGCGCCTGGACGGGCTGGCGATGGTCAGCGCGATCCGCGCGGCGGGCATCTCGACCCCGGTGCTGGTCCTTTCGGCGCTGGCGACGGTCGACGACCGGGTCGACGGGCTGAAGGCGGGCGCGGACGATTATCTATGCAAGCCCTTCTCCTTTGCCGAGCTGTCGGCGCGGATCGAGGCGCTGGTCCGCCGATCCGACCGCGCCGCGTCCGAACCGACCCGTACCAAACTGAGCGTCGGCGATCTCGAGATCGATCTGCTGGCGCGCACGGTCACGCGCGCGGGCAAGATCATCCCGGTCGGCGCGCGTGAGTTCAACCTGCTGGAATTCCTGGCGCGCCATGCCGGTCAGGTCGTGACCCGCACGATGATGCTGGAGAAGATCTGGAACTATCATTTCGATCCAGGCTCCAACGTGGTCGACGTCCATATCGGCCGTCTGCGCCGCAAGCTGGAGGAAGGGTTCGGCAGTCCGATCCTGCATACCGTGCGCGGCGCTGGCTATAGGCTGGCCGTCGAAGGGTGAAGCCGCGGCTGACGATCTCGGCGCGGATCGCGCTGCTGTCGATCGCTCTTGCGCTGGTTTCGAACCTGGCGCTGGTCGGCTTCATCTGGAAGCAGACGAGCGCCGATGCGGTGGCCGCGCTTCACCGCGAGATCGTCGAACAGGCCGATGCGTTGAGGGCGGTCTGGCGGACGGGCGCGCTGCCTGCGCTGGCCGATGCGATCAAGGAAGCGCGCGAGCCGGGCGACGTGTCGCTGGTCCTTGCCATCTTCGATCCGCAGGGGCACCGGATCGCGGGCTATGCGCCGCGCCATCTGGCGGTGCCGCTGGCCGATACGCCGTTCCGTATCGCGATGCTGGGGCGCGACGGTGTCTGGGCCTCGCGCGAGGCGGGCTATACGCTGCACCCGATCGGCAATGACTGGCTGCTGGTCGGGCGGCCTCTCGACCTGATCGAGGCGCAGCAGGTCGCGATCGAGCGGGCGCTGGCGCTGGCGGTGTTCCTGTCGCTGATGCTGGGGGCGGGCACCGGGCTCGTGCTGGCGCGCTATGTCGCGGGACGGCTCAACAGCATCGTCTCGGTGATCGACGCGGCAGGCGAGGGGGACCTTTCGCGCCGCGTGTCGCTGGTCCGCTCGGGCAGCGACGAGGGCGATGCCTTCGACCGGCTGGCCGAGCGGCTGAACGCGATGCTGGGCAAGATCGAACAGCTGATGGCCGAGCTGCGCGTCGTCACCGACAGTCTGGCGCACGATCTGCGCTCGCCGCTCGCCCGGCTGCGCACCAAGACCGAACAGGCGGTGCTGATCGCCGATCCGACGCAGCGCGAGGCGGCGCTGGGCGGCCTGCTGGTCGAGACCGACCTCATCATGCGGATGCTGACCATGGTGATCGAGATCAGCCGATCCGAGTCCGTCACGCGCGACCGCTTCACCCTGGCCTCGCCGGTGGAGTTGGTCGAGGAGATCGGTGAACTCTATGCGCCGGTGGCCGAGGATGCGGGCCTGCGCTTCCTGATCGAGGTGGAGGCCCGCCCCGCGCCGCTGCCGCTGCACCGCGAGCTGATGAGCCAGGCGCTGTCCAACCTGATCGACAATGCCCTGAAGCATGGCGCATCGGGCGGGCAGGTGACGCTCAGGCTGCGCGAGGATGTGGGCGGCATCGTCTTTCAGGTCGAGGATCACGGCCCCGGCATCGCCGAGGCGGATCGGGCGCAGGCTCTGAAGCGGTTCGGACGGCTCGACACCGCGCGGACCACGCCGGGCGCGGGGCTGGGCATGGCGCTGATCGAGGCGGTAGCGCGGCTGCACGGCGGCCGGTTCGAACTGGGCGACAACGCGCCGGGGCTGGTTGCGAGGTTGGTGATTCCCTGATCCTCCCCGGTACGGGAAGGGGGACCATGCGAAGCATGGTGGAGGGGGCGTTCCGCCGGGGATGTCCTATGAGGAAGCCCCCCTCCGTCAGGCTGCGCCTGCCACCTCCCCGTGCCGGGGAGGATCGCACTTGCCCCGTCGCCTCAGCGCTTTACACCGCCGCATCATGGACACGCTTTCCCTGTTCGGCCTGCTCGCCGTTTCCTTCACCCTGGTCTGCTACGCGATGGAATCGGGATCGCACTGGTGGACGCTCGGCTTCTGTCTGGGCTGTGTCGCGGGATCGGCCTATGGCTTTCTTCAGGGGGCATGGCCGTTCGGCGTGGTGGAGATCGTGTGGGCCATCGTCTCCTTTCGCCGCTGGCTGACGCTCAAGCGCCTTCAGTCGACGAAGTTTGTGGAACCGATCGCTTGACAGGGTGTTGCGCGCGGCTTAACTGACCGTCCTTCCAACACCATCGGTTGAACGACGCGCGACCTGCGTGCGTCGCGCTTCCGCGTGGCGGAGCCATCGCGTTGAGATGGAGCATGTGCGGCCATGCCATGCTTCGTGGAGCTAGGAGAACAAATTTCATGGCACGTATCGCGGGTGTTAACCTCCCGACCAACAAGCGCGTAATCATCGCGCTGACCTATATCCACGGCATCGGCCCGGCCAAGGCGAAGCAGATCTCCGCCAAGCTGAACATCGCCGAGGATCGCCGCGTCCAGGACCTGTCGGATCAGGAAGTGCTCCAGATCCGCGAGACCATCGACGCCGATCACACGGTGGAAGGCGATCTGCGTCGCGAAACCGCGATGAACATCAAGCGCCTGATGGACCTGGCCTGCTATCGCGGCCTGCGTCACCGCAAGGGTCTGCCGGTTCGCGGCCAGCGCACGCACACCAATGCGCGCACCCGCAAGGGCAAGGCTAAGCCGATCGCGGGCAAGAAGAAGTAAGAATTTCGTCCGGGGGACGAAATTCACTTCTTCGCCGCCGGAGGGCGGCGCGAGGCAGACTGCTTCCCGCTCTCCGCATCAGAGATACAGGTCAGGATAGAATATAATGGCACGTGAACCGCAGCGCATTCGCCGTCGCGAGCGCAAGAACATCACCGCGGGCGTCGCGCATGTGAACGCCAGCTTCAACAACACCATGATCACCATCACCGACGCGCAGGGCAACGCCATTTCGTGGTCGTCGGCCGGCATGATGGGCTTCAAGGGTTCGCGCAAGTCGACCCCGTATGCGGCGCAGGTCGCAGCGGAAGACGCGGGCAAGAAGGCCGCCGAGCATGGCGTCCGCACCCTGGAAGTCGAAGTCAAGGGTCCGGGTTCGGGCCGCGAGTCGGCGCTGCGCGCGCTGCAGGCGGTCGGTTTCCAGATCTCCTCGATCCGTGACGTGACCTCGATCCCGCACAACGGCGTGCGGCCTTCCAAGCGTCGCCGCGTCTGATGCTTCCCATGGCCGGCTGACGAGTCGGCCATGCCTCTCTCCACGGCTGGAACCGTCCCCGTTCCGGCCCATAACTCAGGGGAACCACGTGTCTGTCAACGCAAAGAACTGGCAGGAACTGAAGAAGCCCAACGCGCTCGAAAAGAAGGGCGGCGATGGCAAGCGGAAGGCGACGTTCGTCGCCGAACCGCTGGAGCGTGGCTTCGGCCTGACGCTGGGCAACGCGCTTCGTCGCGTTCTCCTGTCGTCGCTCCAGGGCGCGGCGGTCACCTCGATCAAGATCGAGAACGTGCTGCACGAGTTCTCGTCGCTCGCCGGTGTGCGTGAAGACGTCACCGACATCGTGCTGAACGTCAAGCAGCTCGCGATCCGCATGCAGGGCGAAGGCCCCAAGCGGCTCCAGCTGTCGGCGACCGGCCCCACCACCGTCAAGGCAGGCGACATCGCCGTGTCCGGCGACATCGAGGTCATGAACAAGGACCTGGTGATCTGCCATCTCGACGAAGGCGCGACGTTCAACATGGAACTGACCGCCGACATCGGGAAGGGCTATGTCCCCGCCGCGTCGAACCGTCCGGCCGATGCGCCGATCGGTCTGATCCCGGTCGATGCGCTCTACTCGCCCGTGCGCCAGGTGTCGTACAAGGTCGATCCGACCCGCGTCGGTCAGGACCTGGACTATGACAAGCTGACGCTTTCGGTCGAGACCGACGGCACCGTCACCCCGGAAGACGCCGTGGCCTATGCCGCGCGTATCCTCCAGGACCAGTTGGCGCTGTTCGTGCACTTCGACGACTCGGCGCTCACCCGCGCGGCCCCCGTGGGCCAGGCGGCGGTTCCGGCCGCTGGCGGCGAGCCGCAGAGCGACGCGCAGCAGATCAACCGTTACCTTCTCAAGAAGGTCGACGAGCTGGAACTGTCGGTGCGTTCGGCGAACTGCCTCAAGAACGACAACATCATCTATATCGGCGATCTGGTCGGCAAGACCGAAGCCGAGATGCTGCGCACCCCGAATTTCGGTCGCAAGTCGCTGAACGAGATCAAGGAAGTGCTGTCGTCCATGGGTCTGCGCCTGGGCATGGAAATCCCCGGCTGGCCGCCCGAGAATATCGAGGAAATGGCCAAGAAGCTGGAACAGGAGATCATGGGCTGATTTCGCACCGGCGCAAGAAATTGCGCCGGAGACGAAAACAGCCCGGCCGGCGGGTCGCCCACGGGCGACCCGTTCGACGTCAGGATCGCGGCTTTGCCGTGATCCGGTCCTTCGGCCCGGCTCCTCCACCATCGCTTCGCGACGGTCCCCCTCCCCATCGGTGATGGGGAGGATCTTAGATAGGCGAAGGTAGCGGCCTCTAACGGCTACCGGCTCTGGGGTTCCGTGACACGGCCCCTTAACGAACGAAGGAACTACCCATGCGTCATCGCGTCGGCGGCCGTAAGCTGCAGCGTACCTCGGCTCATCGTATTGCGCTTTTCCGCAACATGTCGGCCGCGCTCATCAAGCATGAGCAGATCACCACCACCGTCGCCAAGGCGAAGGAACTGCGTCCCTATGTCGAAAAGCTGGTGACGCTGGCCAAGAAGGGCGGCCTGTCGAACCGTCGTCTGGCCCATGCCCGTCTGCTCGACGACGCGCAGCTGGTGAAGCTGTTCGACGTTCTGGCGTCGCGCTATGCCGACCGTAACGGTGGTTACACCCGCATCATCAAGGCTGGCATCCGCGCGTCGGACGCCTCGCCGATGGCGATCATCGAGTTCGTCGACCGCGACGTCTCGGCGAAGGGCCAGGATTCGGGTCCGGTCATGACCGAGGAAGATTTCGACGAAGCCGCGTAATCAGCGCGCTTCTCGAAGACCTTCGAGAGAAGGGCCGCTCCAGCGATGGGGCGGCCCTTTTTCGTTTTTCTCCCCCTCCCGCAGGCGGGAGGGGGTTGGGGGGAGGGCAGGGCGTCTCACCGAGACCATCGCTTGCGGCTTTCCCTCCCCCATCCCCTCCCGCTTGCGGGAGGGGCGCGCCAAGGACGGCCGTTCAGCTTTCGGAAAGCTGGTCGGGCTTCCTCTCTTTTCAACAGGGGGAGAGAAACATGAGCAAAGCCTGCATCGCGGTGTGTCTCGCGTCGATCGCGTCGCTGTCCGGCTGTTCCACACCCGATAGGGACTGGAACAAGGGCATCGCCACGCCGAGCGCGACCCAGCTTCATTATCAACGCGAACAGGCCAGAACGGACGCGGGTGGCGTAGCGGCGGTCGTCGCGGCCGCCATCGGGTTGCAGGCTGCAGGCTACGACCCGAGCCGCCCGAAACCGGCAGAGCCTCCCGCCGCCGACCCCCTCGCCCCGGTGCGTGGCGGGGAAACGCCAGCGGTTTTCCGCGCCGATATCGATCAGGAAGCAGCCACCCGCGCCTGCAAGCTGGCGACCGAGGACGAAGCCCGGCGGCAATACCCCCATGCGCTGCTCGAAGCCGTGGACGCGGTCGATCCGCTGGGGGATGGCTTGCTGGTGCGCGGGACGGTTCGGCTGCGGGCGAAGAAAAGCGATCCCGGCGAACTGCGCCGTTTTCGCTGTCGTGTCGACACGCAGGCGGTTCGCATGGTCGCGATCGACGCGGCGGAAACACGTCCGCCCCGGTAGCTTTTCTGAAACGACATCGCTATCGGGTCGCCATGGAGCACCCGGACAGCATCCTCATCGTCGATTTCGGCAGCCAGGTCACCCAGCTCATCGCGCGTCGCGTGCGCGAGGCGGGGGTCTATAGCGAGATCGTGCCCTTCCAATCCGCCGCCGAGGCCTTTGCGCGGATCAATCCCGCTGCGGTCATCCTGTCGGGCGGCCCCGCCTCTGTGGTGGACGAGAACAGCCCGCGTATCCCGCAGGCGATCCTCGACAGCGGCCTGCCGATGCTGGGCATCTGCTATGGCCAGCAGGCGCTGACCCATCAGCTGGGCGGCAAGGTCGAGAAGGGCGACAGCGGCGAGTTCGGCGAGGCCTTCATCACCGTCGAGGGCGAATGCACCCTGTTCGACGGGCTGTGGAAGACCGGCGAGCGGCATCAGGTGTGGATGAGCCATGGCGACAAGGTGACCGCGCTCGCCCCCGGCTTCCAGGTCGTCGCGACCAGCCCCGGCGCGCCCTACGCGATCATCGCCAACGAGGAACGCCGCATCTATGCGATGCAGTTCCACCCGGAGGTCGTGCACACGCCCGACGGCGCCGGGCTGATCGCCAATTTCGTCCGCCACGTCGCGGGGCTTTCGGGCGACTGGACGATGGCCGAGTTCCGCGCCGCCAAGATCGCCGAAATCCGCGAGCAGGTCGGCAGTGGCAAGGTGATCTGCGGCCTGTCGGGCGGCGTCGACTCGTCGGTCGCAGCCCTTCTGATCCATGAGGCGATCGGCGACCAGCTGACCTGCGTGTTCGTCGATGGCGGCATCCTGCGCCAGGGAGAGGCCGAGCAGGTCGTCAGCCTGTTCCGCGGCCACTACAACATCCCGCTCGTCCATGTGGACGCGCAGGACCTGTTCATGGACGGTCTGGCGGGCGTCACCGACCCCGAGGCCAAGCGCAAGTTCATCGGCAAGACCTTCATCGACGTGTTCGAGGCCGAGGCCAAGAAGATCGGCGGGGCCGAATTCCTGGCGCAGGGCACGCTCTATCCGGACGTGATCGAGAGCGTCAGCTTCACCGGCGGCCCGTCGGTGACGATCAAGAGCCACCACAATGTCGGTGGGCTCCCCGAGCGCATGAACATGAAGCTCGTCGAGCCGCTGCGCGAGCTGTTCAAGGACGAGGTTCGCGTGTTGGGTCGTGAGCTGGGCCTGCCGGATGTGTTCGTCGGTCGCCATCCGTTCCCCGGACCCGGCCTGGCGATCCGCATCCCCGGCGAAGTGACGCGCGAGCGTTGCGACATCCTGCGCAAGGCGGACGCCATCTACCTCGAAGAAATTCGCAAGGCGGGTCTGTACGACGCGATCTGGCAGGCCTTTGCGGTGCTGCTGCCGGTGCGCTCGGTCGGCGTGATGGGCGATGGCCGCACGTACGACTCAGTGCTGGCGCTGCGTGCGGTGACCTCGGTCGACGGGATGACCGCGCAAGCCTTCGACTTCCCCGGCGACTTCCTGCCGCGCGTGACGACCCGCATCATCAACGAGGTGAAGGGCATCAACCGCGTCGTGTACGACTACACCAGCAAGCCGCCCGGCACGATCGAGTGGGAATGACCAAGGCTCGCGGCCCCGCGGGGCGGGGCTGCGGCTTGGTTATTCGGTGCCGCCAGGCACCGCTGACATAGAGGGTGTTTTATCCTCCCCTGTAAGGGGAGGTGGCAGGGCGAAGCCCTGACGGAGGGGTGTCCCGGCTGGCGAAGTCGGGCTTCATGATCGGGCGGGGACACCCCTCCACCATGCTGCGCATGGTCCCCCTCCCCTGCAAGGGGAGGAATTTGGTTTATGGCGATGAAAACCCAATCCACCCGCCCCCGGCTGGTGCTGGCGATGCTGCTCGTCGTCTACATCTTCAACTTCGTCGACCGCCAGATCCTGGCGATCCTCGCCGCGCCGATCCAGCAGGAACTGGGGCTGAGCGACCGGCAATTGGGATTGCTCGGCGGGATCGCCTTCGCGCTGCTCTATTCGACGCTTGGCGTGCCGCTGGCGTGGCTGGCCGACCGGACGAGCCGGAGCTGGGTCGTTACCGGCTCGCTCGTGCTGTGGAGCGGCTTTACCGCGCTGTGCGGGCTTGCGACGGGTTTCTGGCAGATATTTCTGGCGCGGCTGGGCGTCGGGATCGGGGAGGCGGGGGGCGTCGCGCCCTCCTATGCGATCATCAGCGAGCATTTCCCGCCGCGCCGCCGCGCGCTGGCGCTGTCCCTCTATTCGCTGGGCATCCCGCTGGGTTCGGCGGCCGGAGTGCTGGCGGGCGGCTATATCGCCGCGCGCGTAAACTGGCGCGTGGCCTTCATGGTGGTCGGGCTGGCCGGAATACTGGTCGCGCCGCTGGTCCGCCGGATCGTCCGCGACGGGCCGAAGGCGACTCCGGCCGCGAGCAACTCCGCTTTCGCTACGGTCGCGCGCACGCTGGTGGGCAAGCCGTCCTTCTGGCTGTTATCCTTCGGTGCGGCGAGCGGGTCGATGATCGGCTATGGCCTGGCCTTCTGGTTGCCCAGCCTGATGCGGCGCAGCTTCGGGCTGGACCTGATCGCGACCTCGCATTTCTTGGCAGGTCTGCTGCTGGTTGGGGGTGTCGGCGGCATATTGGCGGGCGGCTGGCTGGCGGATCGGCTGGGCGCGCGGGACCGGGCGTGGTTCGGCTATGTCCCGGCCATCGCCTATCTGGTCAGCATTCCGCTGTTCGCGGGCGGCATCCATGGCGGGGACGTGCGCATCGCCTTTGCGCTGTTCCTGCTGCCCCAGGCGCTGTCCTATGCCTGGCTGGGGCCGGTGCTGTCGGCGGTGCAGCATCTGGTCGAGCCGCCTGAGCGCGCGACCGCGGCTGCCCTGTTCCTGCTCGTCAACAATCTGATCGGGCTGGGCGGCGGCATCTATGCACTGGGCGCGCTGTCCGATGCACTGACGCCGCTCTATGGGACGGACGCGCTGCGTTATGCGATGCTGGCCGGGCTGGGGCTTTACGCGGTCGCGGCGCTGCTGGTCGGGCTGGCGGGCCCGCATCTGCGCCGCGACTGGGTGGATCGGCCTAGCGCGCCGGAATGACGTTCAGGGCGAGCAGCGCAAACACCGCCGCACCTGCCACGATGCGATAGATCACGAAGGGCCAATAGCCGCGAGTCGATACCAGCCGCAGGAAGACGACGATCACCCCGTATCCGCTGGCAAAGGCAACAAGCGTGGCGAGCAGGGTCGGCCCCGGGCCGAACGCCCCGAACCGCCCCCAGCTATCGGCCAACTCGAAAAGGCCCGACGCCAGCACCGCCGGGATCGCCAGCAGGAAGGAGTAACGCGCCGCCGCCTCGCGGGTATAGCCGAGCAACAGCCCCGCGCTGATCGTCCCGCCGGATCGCGACACGCCGGGGACCAGCGCCATCGCCTGCGCAAAGCCCAGGATCAGTCCGTCGCGCCATCCCAGCCGCTCCAGCGGCTTGCGCTTGGCGCCCAGCCGATCCGCTGCACCCAGCACCAGGGCAAAGACGATCAGCATCGTCGCGGTGATGCGCAGGTCGCGCAGATCGCCTTCGATCTGATGCTTGAACGCCAGGCCCAGGATCGCGATCGGCAAAGTGCCCAAGATCACCAGCCACCCCATACGCGCATCGGGCGACAGGGTGGCGGGGCGGCGGATCACCGCGCCGAGCCACGCCATCGCGATGCGCCATATGTCCTTGCGGAAATAGAGCAGCACCGCCGCTTCGGTGCCGATCTGGGTGATGGCGGTGAAGGCCGCGCCCGGATCGCTGCCGGAGGGCAACAGGCTGCCCGCGATACGGAGATGCGCGCTCGACGATACCGGCAGGAACTCGGTGATACCCTGCAACAGCCCTAGGAACAGGGCTTCCAACCAAATCATTCTGAATTGCGACCTTTGTCTGTCGGGGAGGGGGCGTCGCGCGGGGCCTGAAAGGTGGCCCAGTCGCCCGCCTCGTTCGGCCGGGGCGGGGGCCCGGCGATGCCCTCGGGCTCTTGCGCGGGGCGGGTGCGTGCGCGGTGGAGATGGACCTTGGCGATCATATTGGCCGAGATCGGCGCGGTGATGAACAGGAAGAGCGAGATCAGCAGCTCATGCGCGGTCCAGATGCCAAGCCGTGCCTGGAAATAGACGACCGAGGCGAGCAGCAGCGCGCCCAGCCCCAGGGTCGTCGCCTTGGTCGGCCCGTGCAGCCGCTCCATCGTGGAGGGCAGGCGGACCAGTCCCCAACTGCCGATCAGCGCGAAACCGCCGCCCAGCAGCAACAAGAGGGTAACGGCGATATCGGCGGCACTCTCTGCGATCGCGCTCATTCGACAATGTCCCCGCGCAGGATGAACTTGCAATAGGCGATGGTGCTGACGAACCCGACCATGGCGAGCAGCAGTGCGGCCTCGAAATAGGTGTCGTTGCCGCCGATCATGCCGATCAACACGATCAGGGCGATGGCGTTGATGACCATCGTGTCGAGCGCCATGATCCGGTCGCCCAGCGCAGGCCCGCGCAACAGCCGCCAGAGGTTCAGCAGCAGCGCCAGCGCGATACAGCCTGCCGCGATGTGGAGGGCAATGGCGATCATGCGAATATCCGTTGCAGCCGGGCTTCGTAGCGGGACTTGATCCGTGCGACCTCAGCGGCTTCGTCGGCGACGTCGAGCGCATGGACCAGCAGGTAGCGGCCATCCGCCGACACGTCGGACGATACGGTGCCGGGCGTCAGGCTGATCGTGCCGGCCAGCATCGTGATCGCCTCGGGCGTGGAGAGTTCGACCGGCACCACCAGCCAGCGCGCGCGCAAGTCCCGGTTGCGGCGGAACAGGATCAGCCCGGCGACCTGGAAATTGGCGACGACGATGTCGAAGATCACGATCGCCAGATAGCCGAGAAACGCGCCGCGGAAGCGCATCCGGGGGCGGTCGGGCCAGAAGGGCTCGGTGAATTTGGGCAGGATCAGTGCGAAGAGGCTGCCCAGTATGATGCCGCCGACGGTGATGCTGTTCGCCATCAGCAACCAGACGATCAGCAGCATCGCCGACAGCCCAGGATGGGGGAGCAGGCGCTTCATCCTTTCGCCCCCAGGATCGCGGCGACATAGTGGTAGGGGGCCATGACCTGCGCGGCGGTGGCGCGGGTCTGGGCCGTCACCCATCCGGCGGCGACGGTGAGCAGCACCAGCAGGGCGAGCAGCGAAACGGGGGCGATAAACTCGGCGCGCGAGCGGATGGTGCCGGCAATGGCGTCGGCCTCGGGCGGGGCGGCTTTCCAGAACAGCGTCGAGCCGGTGCGCGAGAAGCCGATCACGCCGATCCATGTGCTCGCCAGGATCGTCGCCCAGATCACCGGCCATCCCGGCGTGGCGAAGCTGGCGTCGAGGATCAGTAGCTTGCCGATGAACCCGGCGAGTGGCGGCAGCCCGACCGCCGCCACGGCCGCGACCAGATAGAGCAGCCCGGCCGCATCCTGTCCGGCAAAGCGCGGGCCGGGTACGATCGCATCGGCATATTGGCCGCGCCGCCGCATCGTCACGTCGGCGACCAGGAACAGCGCCGCTCCGGCCAGTACCGCCTGCACCATGTAATACAGCGCGGCGGCCAGCGTCGCCTCGCGCCACAGCGACACGGGCATCAGCAATGTGCCGGTCGAAGCCAGGACCGCAAACGCGGCCTGCTCGCGCATTCCGCGCGCCGCCAGCACGCCGACAAAGCCGAGCACCGCGCCCAGCATCGCGGCGGGCAGCAGCCAAGGCGCGGGCACCCATGCTGCCGCACCCGCCTGCGCGCCGAAGATCAGCGGCACGGTGCGGATCATCGCATAGACGCCGACCTTGGTCATGATCGCGAAGAGCGCAGCGACGACAGGCATCGTCGCGGCATAGGTGCGCGGCAACCAGAGATGGATCGGCACCACCGCCGCCTTCAGCGCGAACACCGCCATCAACAACAGTCCGGCGATGCGGAGCAGCCCCTGATCCTCCGCCCCCAGCCTGGCAACCTTTACCGCCAGATCCGCCATGTTGAGCGTCGACGTCAGGCCATAGAGCAGCCCCAGCGCAATCAGGAACAGCGCCGAGCCGACGATATTGACCACGACATAGGCAATGCCCGCCTTCAGCCGCAGCGCACCCTGGCCGTGCAGCATCAGGCCATAGGAGGCGATCAGTAGCACCTCGAAGAACACGAACAGGTTGAACAGGTCGCCGGTCAGGAACGCACCGTTCAATCCCATCAGCTGGAAGTGGAAGAGGGGGTGGAAATGCCAGCCCCTCCGATCCGCGCCGGTGATGACCGCATGGGCCAGCACCACGCTGCCCAGCACCGCCGACAGCAGCAGCATCGTCGCGGCAAGCCGGTCGAGCACCAGCACGATGCCGAACGGCGCGGGCCAGTCGCCCAGTGCGTAACTGCGGATCGCATCGTCCTGCGCCATCGCGAACAGGGCGATGGCCACGACCAGCATCGCGACGGCGCCGCCCAGCGACACGGCAAGGGCGGTGGTCCGGTGCCGCCGCATCAGCAGCATGGTGAGCGACGCGATGATCGCGGGGAACACGATCGGCGCGACCATCAGGTGATCGAGCGGCGTCATCGCCTGTCCTCCGGCTCGGCCAGGCCGTCGACCTGGTCCGATCCGCTTTCCAAAAAGCTGCGCAAGCTGAGGATGACGGTCAGCGCGGTCATGCCGAAGGTGATGACGATCGCGGTCAGGACCAGCGCCTGGGGCAGTGGATCGGCATGATCGGTCACGCCCATGGCCCAGAGCGGCGGCCGGTCGACGACCAGCCGCCCGATCGCGAACAGGAACAGGTTGACCGCATAGGACAACAGGGTCAGCCCGAGGACCACCTGAAAGGTCCGCCCCCGCAGCGCGAGATAGATGCCGCCCGCGACCAGCACGGCGATGGCGGAGGCGACCAGAAACTCCAGGCTCATGGCCGTTCCTCCCCTTCATGCTTGGCGGCGCGCTGCGCGACATGGGCGAGCTGCGCCAGCGCCATCAATACCGCGCCGACCACGACACAGGCGACGCCCAGGTCGAAGAGCATCGCGGTCGCCAGCTCGAACTCGCCGATCAGCGGCAGATGGACATGGGTGAAGCTGCTCGTCAGGAAGGGCGCGCCGAACAGCAGCGAGCCCAGCCCCGTCGCGGCGGCGATCAGCACACCCGTTCCGATCAGCTGATGCTCGCCGAACTTGCGGCGTGTGTCGGTCCAGTCGAACCCGGACGCCAGATATTGCAGCAGGATCGCGATCGAGAAGACGAGCGCGGCGATGAAGCCGCCGCCCGGCTGGTTATGCCCGCGCAGGAAGATGTAGAGCCCGACCAGGAGCGCCAGCGGCAGCAGCAGGCGCGTCGCCATCACGAACATCATCGGGTGCCGCTCGGGCGAGAAACGGTCCTGCGACCGCCATTCGCGCAATCGCCGCCCCGCCACGCCGCGCGCGGCGGGCTCCAGCAGCGCATAGAGGGTCAGACCCGCAATCCCCAGCACGGTGA
Organism: Sphingomonas sp. 77B; assembly: GCF_056497825.1. Taxonomy (NCBI): domain Bacteria; kingdom Pseudomonadati; phylum Pseudomonadota; class Alphaproteobacteria; order Sphingomonadales; family Sphingomonadaceae; genus Sphingomonas; species Sphingomonas sp. 77B. The sequence continues at coordinate 1,602,384 of NZ_JBWMBY010000001.1, read as the reverse complement.
TCTCGCCTAGCGTGTCGAAGGCGCGGAAGTCGACCAGCGTGACGTTGACGACATTGGTGCCTCCGCCCCCCGAATAGCTATGGTCCCAGTGGAAGCGCGAAATGCCCAAACGCTCCGGCCGGGTCATGATCGTCCAGGCGAGCCAGCCGGTGCCGATCCCGCCCGCTATCGCGATCACGGCGTCGCGGACCCGGCGCGGCACGTCCGACAGGCGCGGCGGCTGGCCGGGCAGCAGGTGCAGCGCCAGCAGCATGAGGAGGATCGTCACCACCTCCACCGCGATCTGGGTGAGCGCGAGGTCGGGGGCGGAGAGGTGGATAAAGGCCAGCGCCATGACCAGCCCGATGACGCTGATGAAGACCAGCGCGAGATAGCGGCGCCGGTCGACCATGACGACCGCCGCCGTCGCGACGACCAGCGCCGCCCAGGCGACGATCGCGACCGGCGAGGCGGGCGTCGTCGCGCGCGATCCGGCGGCGATGCCGAACCGCCAGGCCGCTTCTCCGCCCAGCGCCAGTACGACGACGAACAGGACGACCAGATAGCGTTGCAGCGAAGCGGCATGGATGATGCCGGACAGGCGACGCAATCCGTCGACGGCGGTGGTCATCGCCCGGTCGAACAGGCGCTTGGCATCGGGCGAGGGCAGGCGCGCCGTCAGTGCCGCCACACTTCGGTAACGCCACAGGAGCAGGATCGCCGCCGCCACCGCCCCCAGGCTCATGAACAAGGCCGGGTTGAGGCCATGCCATAGCGCCAGATGCAGCTCCGGCCGGACGCCCCCGATCACCGCCGCGCTGGCCGCCGCAACCAGTGGTCCCGCCAAGGCCATAGGCAACAGTCCCAGCGCCAGGGCGAGCGCGACGAGGATCGCGGGTGGCCCGAGCAGCCATGCGCCCGGATCGTGCGGGGCGGCAACCTCGCCGGTGCGCCGCGCGCCGAAATGCAGCGCCACCGCATAGCGCAGCGAATAGGCCGCCGAGAGCATCGCCGCGATCGTCGCCAGCACCGGCACCAGCAGCACCTGCCCGCCCCACAGCGTATGCGCGCTCTGTTCGAGCATCATCTCCTTGGAGATGAACCCGCCGAGCGGCGGCAACCCCGCCATCGCGGCGGCGGCCAGCACGCCCAGCGTCGCGGTCAGCGGCATGATCGCGGCCAGCCCGCCCAGCCGCCTTATGTCGCGCGTGCCCGTCTCATGGTCGATGATCCCGGCATGCATGAACAGCGCCGCCTTGAACGCGGCATGGTTCAGGATGTGGAAGATCGCCGCCGTCACCGCCGCCCCCGTGCCGAAACCGAGCAGCATGACCATCAACCCCAGCTGGCTGATCGTCGAATAGGCCAGGATCGCCTTCAGGTCGTGGCGGAACAGCGCGACGCCCGCGCCGAAGACCATCGTCGCCAACCCGGCCGAGACGACGAGGAAGAACCAGAGCTCGGTCCCCGCGAGTACCGGCCATAGCCGGGCGAGCAGGAACACGCCCGCCTTCACCATCGTCGCCGAATGCAGATAGGCGCTGACCGGGGTCGGCGCGGCCATGGCGTGGGGTAGCCAGAAATGGAACGGGAACTGCGCCGACTTGGTGAACGCCCCCGCCAGCACCAGGATCAGGATCGTAGGGTAGAGCGGCGAGGCCTGGACCAGATCGACCCGCGACAGGATCGTCGCCAGATCGTAACTGCCCGCCGCCTTGCCCAGCAGGACGAGCCCCGCGATCAGCGCCAGCCCGCCACCGCCGGTGATGGTCAGCGCCATCCGCGCCCCCTGTCGTGCCTCCGCCTTGTCGCGCCAGAAGCCGATCAACAGGAAGGAGGACAGGCTCGTCAGCTCCCAGAAGACCAGCATCAACAGGATGTTGCCGGACACAGCGATGCCGACCATCGCCCCCTGGAACAGCATCAGAAAGGCCAGGAACCGCGCCGTCGGCTCGTCCTTGCCCAGATAGCCCTGCGCATAGATCACGACGAGCAGGCCGATGCCCAGGATCAGCCCGGCGAACAGCAGCGCCAGCGGATCGAGCCATAGAGCGAAGTCGAGACCAAGCGCCGGTATCCAGGCCAGCCGCACGCTCGGCGTGGTGCCGGACAGCACCGCGCCCGCCTGGGTCAGCAGTACCGCCAGACCGCCCGCGCTACCGGCACCGGCGATCAGTATATGGACGGCGCGTTGCGCCCGACGGGTCAGCATCAGCAGCACGACCGCCACGAACGGCAGAGCGATCAGGATCAGCAGCGCCACGGGAATTCCCCCTTGCCGATCGGAGGGGCATGGCGACGCGCGAGGGACATGGGAAGGGAATCGGGCAAGCCGATACTCCGGGCATAAAGGTTCGCCGCTGGCGGCCCGACCAACGAGAGACCCTGCCCGCGCCAGATTCCGCGAACACCCGCGTAATCTATGGCACAGGCAGGGGAAACTTCACAACCCGGCAAGGACACCGCGCGTGTCAGCGCGCCATGCCCGGCTTGATCTCGGCGAGCCGCCACCGTTCCAGCTGGTTCAGCACGTCGTTGGCGATCTGTCCGACGGTAAAGCCGGTCAGGTCGCGAAACCCCGTCTCGCCATTGGTCTGCGCGGCCAGCATCCAGGCAAGACTGCGGCGGCCTTCCGGGGCGTCCAGCGCGGTATAGGCGGGCAGGGGGCGCGAGCGGGGCGACAGGCGATAGGTGAACAGGCGGCCGTCCCTGGCGGTGATGGTCAGTTTCACCTTGTCGTCGGTCGAATCCAGCGCGCTGGCGGTCCAGCCTTCTGCTTCCAGCGCCTCCTGCACCGATTGCAGCGCGGGCTCGCCCTGCGCCTTGAGTTGCGTGAGGATGTCGGCGCGTCGGGCGGGCACGATCAGACGCTTGATCCGCTCGCTGATCGCCGGGCCGTCGCCGGGCAAGGTCACGCCCGCCAGATCGGCATTGGTCTGGCGCACCAGCCCCACCGCCAGCAGCAGCATGACGAAGCAGAAGGGGAGGGCGGCGAGCAGGGTCGCCGACTGCAACGCGCCCAGGCCGCCCGCGATCAGCAACAGCGTGGCGGTGACGCCCAGCAGCACGCACCAATACATACGCTGCCAACGCGGCGTCTCCTCCGTGCCGCCCGAGGCGAGCGTGTCGATGACCAGCGCGCCCGAATCCGCAGAGGTGATGAAGAATATGGCGACCAGGATGATCGCCAGCGTCGAGGTGACGCTGGCCGCAGGCAGATATTCCAGGAACTTGAACAGGGCGGTCGACAGATTGGCCTGCACCGCATCGGCGATCCCGCCATGCGCCAGTCCGAGGTCGAGCGAGATCGCGGTATTGCCGAACACCGTCATCCACAGGAAGGTAAAGGCGGTCGGCACGAACAGCACGCCGATCACGAACTCACGGATGGTCCGCCCGCGCGAGATGCGTGCGATGAACATGCCGACGAACGGCGACCAGGCGATCCACCACGCCCAATAGAATAGCGTCCAGTCCGCCATCCAGGCGCGCGGTTCATAGGCGTAGAGGGTGAAGGTGCGCTTGACGAAATGATCGAGATACAGGCCGAAATTCTGCACCAGCGCGCGCAGCAGGAACAGGGTGGGCCCGACCGCCAGCACGAACAGCATCAGCAGGACAGCGACCGTCAGGTTCAGTTCCGACAGGCGACGAATGCCGCGATCCGCCCCGCTCAGCACCGACAGGGTTGCGGCGCCCATGACCAGCACGATGACGACGATCTTGACCGAAATCGTGTCGGGCAGGCCATATTCGTAATTGAGGCCCGCCGTCATCTGCGACACGCCGAAGCCCAGCGAGGTCGATACGCCGAACACCGTGCCGCACACCGCAAAGATGTCGATCGCATCGCCCAGCGGGCCGTTGATCCGCTTGCCCAGGATCGGCGACAGGCCCGACCGCAATGTCAGCGGCATATCCTTGCGATAGGTGAAATAGGCCAGGCTCATGCCGACCAGCGCATAGATCGCCCAGGCATGGACGCCGTAATGGTGGAAGGTGATCGCCATCGCCTCGCGCGCGGCCAGGATGGTGCCGCTAGGCGCGTCGGGGGGCGAGATATAATGCTGGATCGGCTCGGCGACCGCGAAATACATCAGGCCGATGCCCATGCCCGCCGCGAACAGCATCGCCAGCCAGGACAGATAGGGAAAGTCGGGCTCGGCATCGTCCGGCCCCAGCTTCAGCTTGCCCGCCGGGCCGAAACCCAGCGCCAGCACCACGACCAGGAACACCGCCACCGCCGAGATATAGAACCAGCCGAACGTGTCGATCGCCCAGGCCTGCGCCGCCTTGAACGCGACATCGGCGGTGCCCGGCATGGCAAGCGTCGTCACCAGCAGCAGCGCGATGATCCCGGAGGCGCCCCAGAAGACGCGCGGGTTGATCTCACTCTTCATCATATCAACAGGTTATCATCAGCGGGCCGGAATGGCGAATGGGGCGGCGGACGGCGGGGGCATCTCGTGGCTCCACAGTTGGCGATGGAGTTGCGACAACTCGGTCGTGTCGCGCTTGCTGGTCAGCTCGCTCAGGGCGCGATCGAGCGCGTCGCGGGCCTCGGCATGGCAATCGCCACGCGCGCGTGCCTCGATCACGGCCAGCGCGGCGAGCGCCTTTTGCAGCCGGACCCCGACCTCGATCGTGGCGGCGCCGTCGCGGGCGATCGGGCGGAACATGTCCTCTATCATGTCGGCAAAGGCGAAGGGCGGCACGATCACCCTGACGGGCGGCGTCCATTCCGGGTCCGGGCGGTGGCGCAGGATGGCGGCGAGCACCCGCGTCCCCGCCTCGATCACGGCAATGGCGGTGCCGGGATCGTTGACCGCCGGAGACAGCGCGCGCGCCGCGATCTCGCCCAGCACGACCAGCGCGAATCGAGGATCGTGATCGAAGGCGCGGTGGTGTTCGATGGTGAAAGCGTCCCTGATCCGGCACGCCGCCTGTTCGTCGATAGGAACCGGCGCCCAGGCCAGCGGCCGTGCCGGGTCGACCAGCAGGCCCGGCAGACCGACCAGATGGATGTCACCCCCGATCGATGCCGCGACCTCTCCGATCTGGGTGAGATCGACATGGGTGATGCGGCCGATATCGGTGTGATGGAGCAGGCTTGCCCCGTCCGGGAAGGATGGTCCCTTGGCAGGGCCGAAGCGTGGCGGCTGCACCATCGCACGGACGGCGGCGATGGCGGCGCGCTCCACTCGGTCGATCGTGTCGGACACGCGACCGAAACGGACGATATGCTGGATCCAGCGCAGGAACGTCACGACGATCAGCACGACGACCAGGATGGTCCCGGCATAGAGGATGACGCGCCCCGTTTCGCCATAGATGCCGGTCGACAGCGCGATGATGCCGACGATCGCGAACAGGAAACTGCCGAGGAAGGTCGCCAACGCGTTTTGGGACGTGCTGTCGTCGATCAGCAACTGGACGGCGCGCGGCGTGATGCTGCTCGTCGCACCCGAATAGGCCTGCACCATCGCGGTCAGCGCGAAGGTCGTGACGGCCAGCATCGAGGAGGCCAGCAGGTTGAGGATCCCGTCGACCGATTTCGACCCGATCCTGGCGGCGAAGCTGTAGGAGATCATGTGCCCGGCCAGCGCACTCGCCAAGGCAAGGGCCACGGCAAAGACGCAGAACAATGCCGCGCGAAACCACATGCGCCGCGTGACCAGCCGCAGCGCCCACTGCCACCGCCTCATGCGGGCATTCCTGGATCGGCGTTCGGTCGGTATCCCGAAAATGCCGGGACGGGGATCGGGGCAGCCATGCTTCCGATAACGACCGACGGGGCCATTCGAGCCATGGCCGTGCCGGGACGGATATTTTCCTGTACCTGTACCGGCTTAACCAGCCGGTATGACTATTCGTCTATCGCTTCCGCCAGAACAAGCAGGGTTCGGGGGAGTGAGAATGCGACATTGGGGTTGGCTGCTGGCATCGACGGCGGCGCTGACGGTGACGGGGGCGTTCGCAGGTACGGCATCGGCGCAGGGCCTGCGCTCGGTGGCCCCTGCGCCCAAGGACAAGGCGGACGAGAAGAAGCCCGACGCCGAATCTCCCAAGAACGGCGACATCGTCGTCACCGCGACCCGTCGCTCGCAACGCCTGTCGAGCGTGCCGATCGCGGTCAGCGCCTATGGCACTGTCGCCCTGCAGAATTCGGGGGCGACCGATATCCGCCAGATGACCCAGCTGGCGCCATCGCTGCTGGTCAGCTCGACCGGCTCGGAGGCGAACGCCACGGCGCGCATCCGCGGCATCGGCACGGTGGGCGACAATCCCGGCCTGGAGAGCTCGGTCGCGGTCTTCATCGATGGCGTTTATCGCAGCCGTACCGGCTCGGGCCTCAACGACCTGGGCGAGGTGGAGCGGATCGAGGTGCTGCGCGGGCCGCAGGGCACGCTGTCGGGGCGCAACTCTTCGGCGGGTGCAATCAGCATCTACACCAAATATCCGCAGTTCAAATATGGCGGCTATGGCGAGGTCAGCTACGGCAATTACAATGCCGTGCGCGTTGCGGGCGCGGTCACCGGGCCGGTGATCGGCGATACGCTCGCCTTCCGCGTCGACGGTGTCTACGCCAAGCGCGACGGTTTTCTCTACGACGTCATCAACAAGACCGACTATAACGACCGCAACCGTGTTTTCGTGCGCGGCCAGCTGTTCTGGAAGCCGAGCGACGATTTCTCGATCCGCCTGATCGGCGACTATACGCATCGTGACGAGAAATGCTGCGGCGCGGTCTATATCGACACGCGCGAAAAGATCGACCCGACGCCCGGCGTACCGGGCGATGCGGCGATCAATCCGCAGAACCGCATCGTCAACATCCTGCGCAGCCTGGGCGGCGTCCTGCCCAGCGCGGGCGACCCCTATAATCGCCGGATCGCGCAGACGCCGGGCCATGCCTATTCCAACGTGACCGAAGATTACGGCGTCTCGGCGCGCGTCGGCTGGGATATCGGCAAGGTCCAGCTGATCTCCATCTCCGCTTACCGCGAATATAAGGCGGGCGGCGCGGGCGATGTCGATTACAGCAATGTCGACATCATCGACCGGCCCGACAACGGCCGCGCCTATCGCCAGTTCAAGACCTTCACGCAGGAAACGCGCCTCAGCGGCTCGATCCTCAACAACCGGCTCGACTGGCTGGTCGGCGGCTATTTCGCGCATGAGGACCTTCAGGTTTCGGACAATCTGATCTTCGGTTCGCAATATGGCGCCTTTGCCGCTTGCCGTGTCGTCGCCTCGATCAATCCGGCGGCGGCGTTGCAGAACCCGGCCAATCCGGGCTGCCTGAGCGGGGCGGGGCGCGCGGTCCTGACCAGCACGCTCGGATCGCAGCTGATCGGGACCATCGACCGGCTGAGCACGATCAACAATGTCGGTGCGCTGCGCGATCTCTACGACCAGACCAGCACCAACTACGCGTTCTTCACGCACAATATCTATCGGCTGACCGACACGCTCAGCCTGACCGGCGGCCTTCGCTACACCCATGAGCGCAAGACGCTGGGCGCCAGCTTCGAGAACAACAACACCGCCTGCCCGCTGCAACAGGCCGCGCTTCGTCCGTTCCTGCAAAGCGGCAATGCGACGCTGGCGAACCTGGCCGGAGGGATCGTCACGCTGAGCTGCAATGGCAACTCCTCCTCCGCGCTCTCCGGGCTGCCGCTGTCCGACGCGATCAGCGAGGGGCAGTTCACCGGCACCGCCGTCATTTCGTGGAAGCCGGTGGCCAGCACCCTAGTCTATGGCTCCTATGCGCGCGGGTACAAGGCAGGCGGTTATAATCTGGAGCGGTCGGACCTGACCCCGAATGTGTATGCGGCGCCGACGGCGGCCTCGGTCACGAATCTGCGCTTCGATCCGGAGACGGTGAATGCCTATGAGCTGGGCGTGAAGTTCACCTCGCGCACCTTCACCCTCAATGCCGCCGCTTTCCGCTCGGAGTTCAAGAACTTCCAGCTGAACACCTTCAACGGCACCGGCTATATCGTCCAGAATATCAGCGCGTGCAGCACCGATCTGGGCGGTGCCGATCGCGACGACTCCCCCAACACCGGCCGCTGCCCCGGCAAGGTGAAGGCGGGCGTCGTCACGCAGGGTGTCGAATTGGAAGCGGGCCTGTTCCCCGTGCCCGACGTCACCGTCAATCTGGCCTATACCTATGCCCATACCAACTATGCGCGCAATCTGGTCGGCAGCGATGCGGGCGAGCCGCTTAGCAATGCGCTGTTCCTGCTGCCCGGCAACATGATGTCGAACGCACCGCGCCATGTCGCGACCTCCTCGGCCAGCTGGACGCCGCCGATCGCGGGCACGGGCATGACCGCGCTCTTCTATGTCGATGGCCGTCTGACCAGCGACTATAACACCGGCTCCGACCTGTTCATCGAGAAGACGCAGGACGGCTTCTTCCTGATGAACGCGCGCATCGGCCTGCACGGCAAGGATCAGCGCTGGGCGCTGGAATTCTGGGGCCAGAACATCCTCAACACCAATTACCAGCAGGTCGCCTTCAACATGCCGTTCCAGGGTTCAAGCAGCCTGTCGCAAGTCCAGCGTTTCGGCGCGCCGAACTACGCGACGGCCAACGCGCTGTTCGGGTCCTATCTGGCGGAGCCGCGCACCTATGGCCTGACGCTGCGCACGCGCTGGTGAGGAAGGTTGGCGGTGGATGAGTGGCGCGCGCTGGGACAGCGGTCTGCGCCACTCGGCTTGTTCGGGCTGAGAAACCCGATGATCCTAACCTGATAACGTGGCGTGGCGTGGCGTGACGTGGCGTGGGTGCTGCGTGATGCGTGGCGCCCGTGATGGCACTCAAAGCTGAAGCCAGCCCCTGCCGTTTCCCATGAGTGGATCAGCCTAAAGCCTTCGAAACCGGATGGCCTGCCCACCGCCGGAAGCAAGATCGAGCGACAGCTGGTCTCCGGCGGTCACCATCTGCTGCCGGATCGCCAGCTTTTCCGGGGCGGTGCGCCAGTCGGCACCGGGGCCGTCGGCATAGATGGTAGCCTCGTACCGCGCGCCCTTGTCCAGAAAGTCGAGCGGCACCGTCAGGCGGCGCGCCGTGTCGCTGGTGATCGCGCCCAGATACCAGTCGGGGCTGTTCCGATCGCGCCGCGCGACGACGGCATATTCGCCGATCTTCCCCTGCAGCGTGCGGCTGTCCTCCCAGTCGGTCGGAACGTCGCGGATGAAGCGGAAGGCGTCGGCGTGCTCGTCATAATGTTCGGGCAGGTCGACGGCCATCTGCACCGGGCTGTACAGCACGACATACAGCGCCAATTGGTTGGCGATGGTCGAGGGCACGCGATTGTCCGGCCGCGTCGCGCGATAGTCGAAATGCACCACGCCCGGTGTATAGTCGAACGGTCCCGACAACAGCCGGGTGAAGGGCAGGATGGTCGTATGGTCGGGCGCGTTGCCGCTGTCCGGGCTGCCGCCATTATATTCCTGTCCCCGCGCGCCTTCGCGGCTCATCAGATTGGGCCAGGTGCGACGCAGGCCGGTATCCTTGACCGGCTCGTGGGGGAAGATGGCGATGCGGTGCCGCGCCGATGCCTCGACCACCTTTTGCAGGCTCTGCACGGCATATTGGCTGTCGGGCCATTCCGTCTCGTCCAGCCGCGTGCCGACATAGCCCAGCTTGATCGAACGCACGCCGTAGTGGTCGTAATAGTCGAGCGCTGGTTCCAGCTGGCGCAGATAATCCTTCACCTGTCCGCCGGTTTCGTGATGACCGATCAGGTCCACTCCCTTGGCACGGGCATAGGCCGACACTTCTGCCATGTCGAAGGCAGGCTGCGCGCGGTCGAAAACGAAGCGTGAATGGCCGTTCTTCCACCATTCCGGCACGTCCCAGCCGATATTCCACCCTTCGACCAGCACGCCCGGAATGCCGTGCTTTGCCGCCCAGTCGATATAGGATTTGGCGCGCGCGGTGGTCGCGCCCAGCTTCGGCCCAGGCTCCCAGGTCAGCAGGCCGGTATGCATAGCCCAGAAGATGCCGATATATTTCTCCGGCTTAATCCAGGACACGTCACCCAGCCGATTGGGTTCGTTGAGGTTCAGGACGATGGTCGAGTCCGCCAGATGCGCGGCATCGGGGGCGACCATCACGACGCGCCACGGCGTCACCGCGCCGCCATGCGTCCGCGCCCGGTCACCATTGGACCAGGGCGACAGGTCGGCCTTCAGCGTGCGGCTATTCTCCTCGGGCATGCGCAGGTTCATCGACGGGAAGTCGACCAAGGCCGCCTCGTGCACCGCCATCGCCACGCCGTCGCCCTCCAGCGTTAGCGGGGTCTGCGCGGTCTGGATCGCCGATAGCGCCGAGCGGCTATATTCATATTCGCTATATTTCTCGCGATAGGCCGGGATCGACCAGGCGCGGTAATTCTGCGCGAAGTGGAACTCGGTTTCCTCGTCGGTGACGACCAGCGGCTGCTCCGCTGTGCCGGGCAGCGTGTAGCGAAAGCCGAAGCCGTCATCGAATACGCGGAACTCGACGCCCAGCTGGCGGCCATCGGCGGCGGCCAGCGTCGCGACCAGCCCGCGATAATGCTCGCGCATCTGGCGCCGCTCGCCCCAGGGTTGGGTCCAGGGGCGGTCGAGCGCGGTCGGGCGGCTTGCGACCAGCGTCAGCCCGGTGTCGAGCGGCGCGGCATCCTTGAACCGGAACCCCATCCGCGACCGATCGAGGATCGGCTTGCCGTCATAGCGGGCGCGGTACACCGCCTCGCCTTTGTCCACCGCCACATCGACCGAGATGCGGCCATCGGGTGAGGTGACGGTCTGCCATGCCTGTCCCAAGGCCGGGGTCGCCGCGATCATCGCTGCAAGGCTGACGATCATGCCCAGTCGCTTGCGCATCAGAAGCTGTAGGTAAGGCTGGCGCGGACGCGGCGGCCGAAGATCGGGCGGCCCTGAAACGCGGTTTCCCGAACCCCGATGATCGAGCCCGCACGCGGATTGCCTTCGGTCAGACCGACCTCGTTGAACAGGTTGGTCGCCACCACCTGCGCCTGGAGCGCGTCGGTGACCTTCCAATTCGCACCCAGCCGCACCTCGGTATAGCTCGGCAGCACGATGGTGTTGGCCACATCGACATAGCGTTTGCCGGTATAGGCGGCCTCACCGAAGATGTTCACCCGGTCGCCCAGCAGATGCAGCGTCGGGCGAACCGACACCTGAACCTGCGGCTGGCGTACGATCTGATTGCCGCTGAAGTCGAACGGCCCGCTCGCATCCTGCCCTGCGAAGCTGGTGTAGGTGATCTTCTGATAATTCCCGCTCGCCGCCAGCTCGAAGAAGTCGATCGGTCGCAATGACAGTTCGACCTCGACGCCCTTGGACTCGGCCGCCGCCGTCTGGTTGATCGTCTGCGCTTGGCCGTTCGGGCCCGCCACGATCGTCTGGAAGGCGATGTTGGGAAATTTGTTATAGAACAAGGTGACGAAAGCCGAGAAGGGCCGGGTGGCATATTTCAGCCCGCCTTCGACCAGATCGATCCGGTTCTCGACCGGCGCGCCGCCGAACCACTGCACGAACTCCGGCGTCACGCGGAAGCTGCGGCTGTAGCGGGCAAAGGCCGCGACCCGCTTGTCGAACTCGTAATTCGCGCCCGCTGAAAAGGCCCATTGCCCGGTCTTGAAGCGATAGGGTGTCGTCGCACCGGTAAAGACCAGCACATTGTCGTCGGCGATGGTCGTCGCATCGCCCAGATTGGCGCGTGTGGTCTGCGCGATCGTGCCTTGCTTCGATACGTGATGATAGCGCGCGCCCAGATCGATGCGCAGCGCATCGGTGACCTGCCACGCATCGGTCATGTAGAAGGCGTTGATCGTCACCTGGTCACGAAAGCGCTGGAGGTTGCTGTGCAGGTTGAGCAGGCCGTTCTTGGTCAGCGCGACGGTCTGCTGCCCGGCCGCGTTCAGGCCGACGACGTCGAAATAGCGCGGGCGGTTGATCGCCTCGACCAATATGTCGTTCCAGTTCCAATTCTGCGTCTGTTTGAAATGGCTGAAATAATAGCCTGCGGTCAGGGTGTGGCGACCGATGCCGGTGTCGAGCTTCTTGGTGACGCTCAGGTCGTTGATCACATTCTCGACATTGACGACCGTGTTGAAGATGCTCTGGGTCAGCGCCAGCTGGTTGCCGAGGTCGGCGGCGGCGACGGTCTGGCCGTTGCTGGCGTCGCGATAGACGGCGGACACGGTGTCGGGTCGGGCGGCCTGCAACCGGGCCAGCGCGCTCGTCAGGAAGTCCTGCGACGTCGTGATGCCCGAACTGAACAGCCCGTTGAAGTCGACTGTCCCGGTCGTATAGCGGGCACGGTCATTGACCTCCCACCCGTCGCCCAGCGGCTTGTTGAAGATCGCGGTGAAGGTATCGGTATCGGTGTGGATGCCCTGGGTCAGGTCCACCCGCTTGTCGAACGAACCGCTGCCGTCGGGCACGGTCAGTCGGGCAAAGGCCGTGTTGACCAGCGTGCCGGTGCCGGCATCCAACCCCGGCAGGCCCTGAGACGGGCTGGCGAGCGGGATGGCGGTGTAGAAGATGTTCTTGTCGTCCAGCTTACGATAGCTGACGAACAGCGAGCCGGTGTCGGCGAAATCATATTGCAGGCCGACCCGGAACTGCCCGCCCTGGTTGCCGGTGAAGCCGGGGTTCCGAAGGCCGTTATCCTCGCGATAGAAGCCGCCGATCGCAAAGGACAGCCGGTCGGTCAACGGGCCGGACACATTGGCGTCCATGCGGTAATGATCCCAGTCGCCGACTTCGCCCTTCACCATGCCCTGGAGCGTACGGGTCGGGCGCTTGGTCAGGACGTTGACGACGCCGCCCGGTGCGTTGGACGCGGTGATCGAGGCCGAGCCGCCGCGCACGATCTGGAGCGAGTCGACCGTCGCATCGACGCGGAAGAACTCGTCGGCATTGGTGAAGGCGCCCGCGCCCTCTTCCCACACGGGCAGGCCGTCCTCCAGCAGCGGGAGATGGCGATAATTGTCCGCCGGAAGACCGCGCGAATAGACGTTATTGCCGACCTCGCCGCCCGAGCTTTCGACATAGATGCCCGGCGTCGAGGCGATCAGGTCGGCAATGCCCAACGGGGCCTTTTGCGCGATCGCCTGCGGGTCGATGGTGGTGATGGCGTAGGACGTCTCGAACTTGCGCGTGCCCGTGCGGGTGCCGGTGACGATGATCTCGTTCAGGCCCAAATCGCTGCCCTGCGCTGCATCGGGCTCGGGTGGCGCGACGGGCTGAGCCGCAGGCTGGTTCGCAGCCTCGTTCGACTGGGCGAGTACGGGGGCGAGCGGCGCCATCCAGGCAACCGAAGCCATCAACGCCAAACGACATGCACGCATGATAATCCCCTCCTAGACGCCTCTTACGGGCGATCCGCCTGATGGAAGGGAAACTGATCCTATCTGCAAACTTATGCAATCAATTTATACAAACGATTGCAATTTACATTGGCTTGCTCAGTATCGCTTTGAATAAGCCATCTGTATCAGTCGCTTGGGGTTGATGAAGACTATAATTTTGCATGGTTGATTCGGCAGTCAACGTCCGCACGACTCGCGAATCACCAGATCGGTCGGCAGGCGTTCGGACTTGGCGCGGTGGCCGTCGATTATGCGCAACAGCTTGGACACCAGCAGATTGCCCGCCTTGATCACATCCTGCCGGATGGTGGTCAGTCCCGGCGTCGACAGCGCGGCGGCGTCGATATCGTCATAGCCGATCACCGCCACATCCTCGGGCACGCGCAGGCCGCGCTGGCGCAGCGTCTGGATCGCGCCCAGCGCCACCAAGTCGGACGCCGCGACAATTGCGTCGAAGGCTATGCCCCGCTCCAGCAGATTGTCGACCGCCTCGGCCCCTTCGAACCGCCCGGCGGTCGGCGTCTGAACCATGGCCGCGTCGAACGCGACGTCATGCGCCTCCAGCGCCGCGCGATAGCCGTCCAGCCGGATCGCAATCTGCGAAAAGGGCGTGCGGGCGGCGGCGATGGGCGGCGTCGCTCCGATGAAGGCGATGCGCCGCCGCCCTTTCCGAAGCAGATGCGCGGTCGCCTGAAATCCGCCCTCGTGATTGTCGCTACCTATCGAGCAATAGCTTTGCCCCGCCACTTCGACACCCCAAGCCACTAGGGGTTTGCCTAGATCGGCATAGAGGTTGAGCGTATCGTGGAACTGCGACTGGCCCAGGAAAATCGTGCCCGCATAAGCGCTCTGATCCAGGAACTGCGCCAGCGTCGCATCGTCATAGGGGGTCTGCCACACGATCGACACGTCGCGCCGCCGCTCGCGCAGGGCCGTGCCGATCCCGCCGATCAGCGCCAGCTCGAACGGATTGGCCAGCTGGCTGCCATGTGCAGTCGCGACCGGCACGACCAGGCAGATCTGCTCCGAGAGCGACGGGACGGCGCGGCGTGTCTTTTGCGGCACATGGACATAGCCAAGCCGGTCGGCGGTGCTCAGCACCCGTTCGCGCGTCTCCTCGCTGATGGCGCTATGTCCGGTCAGTACCCGTGACACGGTCGCGACCGACACCCCGGTTTCCGCCGCGATCCCGCCCAGCGTCGGCCCGCCCCGCTTCACCCGCGCCACGATCGAATCGATATTTGCATTAGCTTGCACTAAGCTGGGATCGCGTCCTCGTCCATGGTCGACAGGCACAGGCTCAGCACCGCCCCCATCGCCATCAGCCCGCCCGCCAGGGGCAGGACGGGCCAGGCCACGCCGCCCAGCCCGTGCGCGATGACCCAGCCCATGCTCAGCCCCGCGACCAGTTGGGGCACCACGATGAAGATGTTCATGACGCCGATGAACATGCCTGCCGTCGCGCTGGAAACCGCCCGCCCGGCCAAAACGAAGGGGGCGCTCAGGATCGAGGCATAGGCGATGCCGATCAGCACGGCGCAGGCGACCAGTCCGGCGGGATGAGAGGCCAGTGCCACGCCGGCCAGCCCCAGTGCGCCCGCCACCAGCGCCGCCGCATGGACCCGCGTCACCCCGAACCGCCGGAACAGCCCCGGCAGTAGAAAGGCGAACAGCCCGGCCACGCCGTTATAAATTCCGAAAAGTATCCCGACAAAGTCCGCCCCCCGGGCATAGGCCGTATCGAAGGGCGAGGTCGCGCCGTACAACTGCGCCGCGACGACCGGCGTGGCATAGACCCATAGCAGATAGAGCCCGAACCAGCTGAGAAACTGGATGGCCGCCACCGGACGCAGCGCCCGCCAGAGTGCGGCGAAGCCGGTCCAGCGGTCAGGCCTCACCGACGGATCATGCCGTGGCGTGAGAGTCGCGACCGGCTCGCGCACCCGTGCCACCGTCCAGCCTACCGCGAGCGCCACCGCCAGCGCCGCCGCGAGGAACGCCACCCGGATCGACGGCGCAGTCTGGCCCGGCTGGGCGACGTTCGACCAGCCGCCCAAGGCAAGCAGGATCGGCGCACAGGCCCCGGCCAGCGCCCCCAGCCCGATAAAGACGGTCTGCATGGCATAGCCGCTCGCCTGATCCTCGGGCGGCAGCGTGTCGGCCACCAGCGCGCGATAGGGCGCATGAAGCGCATTCATCGCCGCCTCAAGACCCCAGACCACCACCACCGCCACCATGAGCGACGTTGCCATCGGCAAGGCGGCCAGCGCGGCGATCACCAGCAGGGCCGATATTAGGATATAGGGCCGCCGCCGCCCGAACCGACCGCCATGACGATCGCTGATCGCGCCGACGACGGGCTGCACCAGCAGCCCCGTCACCGGCCCCGCCAGCCAGAGGACGGCTAGCTGGTCGACCGAGGCCCCCAATCCCTGGAACACGCGGCTCAGACTGGCGCTCTGGATACCAAATGCGATCTGCAACCCGAGATAACCGACGCTAAGGTCCAGTCCCTTGATGCGCTTCGATAGTCCCATGGCTCACGCCATCCACAATTTTGCCTGCACGCTCAAGGCGCTCGGCGGTCGCACGTTCTATCCACACACATAGCCGAGATCAGACCAGGAGGCTCAAACCGATCCATCGGCAGCTCTATCCATCGTATTTCAAAATTGAAATCCTGACGTCCGAGGTCTTCCAGACGTCGCGTGCCCATTGCTATCCAATGCGCTACTACGGAACGCACGTAAATCTGGCGATTTTGCAAAGTGGCGCGCCCGACGTGAAAGCGATGGGCACTCAGATCATTGGGAAATTCTGATTGAGAGCGCCTTCCAGAGGCCATAAAATCGCTAGGTGTTCAGTCCCGGCATCTGGTGGAGCGGATAAACGATGAATCGGTCTGGTTCCGACGTCCAGATCTTGGCAATGTATTCGTAGGGGGTGAATCCGCTGAGCGTTTTGAGCCGGCGGGCAAAGTTGTAGGCGGCCATGAAGTCGGCCAGGTGCGTCCGCAGCTGGTTGTGGCTCTCGTAGTGGAAGCGCTTGACGGTCGCCTCCTTGATGGTGCGGTTCATCCGCTCGACCTGGCCATTCGTCCAGGGATGGTTCGGCTTGGTGAGCCGGTGTTCGAGGAACTCCCACGCTGTCCGGCGATCGGCCTTGTCGACCAGTTGCGTGACGGCGAACTTGCTTGTGCGGTCAATGCCAACAAACAGGTAGAGCTTGCCTTCGGCGGTCTGCACCTCGGCAATATCGATGTGGAAGAAGCCGATTGGGCAACGCGTGAAGCGCTGGCGCTTCGGCTTGTCGCCCTCAATGTCTGGCAGGCGTGAGATACTATGCCGCTGCAGGCAGCGGTGCAGCGCTGACCACGTCAGGTGCGGGATCGATGGCTGCAACGCATAGAGACAGTCGTCGAGGGGCAATAGCGTGTGCCGCCGGAACGCCACGACCATTGCCTCCTCGGCCTCGGACAAGGTGGTTGAATGAGGGGCCTTCGGCCCGGTCTTCAAATCCTCGACCGTCGCCCGTTTCCGCCACTTGGCGACCGTCTTCGGGTTGATCCCCAACTCACGGCTCAGCGTCGCGAGCGAAGCTTGCGATCGCTGTATTGCTGCTCGGACGGCGTGCGTGGTCGTGGCGCACCCATGACGAACTTGTCCCATGCGGCTTCCTTCCATTCCAACGAAAGGATCGCACCATCAAACCGTGGGATCAAACACCTAGCCCAGCTTGAGGATCACGTTCGTCACTAGGTCGGTTATCATCGCGTCGGCGGAGTGCTGGGTGATGGCCATGCGGGACGGGTGCGCCGCCATGTTCCGCCGCCCAAGCTTCTCCCTCAGAATCTGAGCAGTGTTCTTGTCAAGCAGGTTGCCCGTGCGCGCTGCCTCAATGAACTCCGACTCCTTCAACTCGTCAGCATCCTCGGGCTTCGCGAGTGTCAGGTTCTTCTTCTGGTACTTGGCGGCGATGCCTCCGTTCATGGATGCGAGGCGGTTCGCGTCCGCGAAGACCCAGCGCACGAAATGGTCGTACGTGAGATTCCACGCCATGATGACAGCCGCGCGATACGCACGGACGCGGTAGCACTTCAGCGCCTCGGTAAGGAACTCACGCTCTGCAAGGTCGGGCAGCCGTGACGGAAGGTCAGTGAGCGCCTTGGCCACCGCCACAGTCGTCGGGTCACCGCCCAGCCGGCTATCAAGGGCCCTCCGTACCGCGCCAGCCAACCTGTAGCCGCCCTTCTCCTTCACGAGCTGCGGCGGCTTCTTCGCTGCCAAGCGCGGCAGGTAAACGCTCATGTCGGGTGCGTCGACACCCACGTCCTTGAAGCACTGCCGCATGTGCGCGCCGTCGAAGCTGGCGCGCTGCTGACGCGCTTCGACATACCACGCCAGGGCCAGCAACTGGTCGACGGAGGTGTTGCGATAAAACCCGGGTACCGACCCGGCAAAGTCTGTGACACTGCTCAAGCAGCAGGCCCCATCTTCTCTACCCGATCGATGCCCAGGTGGTTTATCTCGTACTGACCACGACCAGGGCTGGTGACCAGTTGCTCCTTCTTGAGCGCCCGGAGCGGCCACGAAAAATCCTCAATGCCGGAGGGCCACTTCACCGCCCGATAGCACGTGTACACGTGCCGAGCGGTGACGACTTCGTCCGGACGGTGTTCGTGAAACCAGGCGAGCACAACGAGATTACGTTCGACGTCGTTCTTGGGGGCGTGCTCGTTCGCGAACACCTCGAAGGCGACGCCCGACTTCAGATCGAGGTCGGGCAGAACCTTTGGGACTGTCGGCTTGCGGGCGCGCGCCTCACGCTGTTGACGAGGTGCGGGAGCATTGGGTTCTCCGGTTTCCGCTTCAATCACCCCATCATCGAAGTCGGCGTCCGGCTCCGCTGCTCCAGCAGGCAACGCCGGCATAGGCTGGGCGGGCAGTCGCTGCTGGATTATCGTCGTGGTGGGCTTTAGCGCGTTCTGAATGGCCGACGTGATCTGGTCTAAGTCGCCTTCCGGGATCTCGGCATCCAACATGATGAAGCGTATGCGCGAGGTGCCGCCCTTGTTCGTCGGTTGCTTGGCTACAGACTAGTTCCCCTAGTTGAACCCCGAACATTACTGGAACGCAACTGAGGAGACAATGCCGTGTGGTGAGCTGCCCCCTTCTGAGTGGTCCATCGACTATGACAGTCTGGATTGAGGAAGGGACGACGAATGCCAGCGAAGAAGCACAAGCCCGAGGAGATCATCGGCAAGCTGCGTGAGTTTGAGATCATGCTAGGCCAGGGCGGCACGACGGCCGAGGCATGCCGGCGCATCGCAGTTAGCGAGCAGACCCATTACCGATGGCGCAAGGAATATGGTGGTCTGAAGACGGATTAGGCGCGGCGGATGAAGGATCTGGAGAAGGAGAACCTGCGGCTGCGTCGCGCGATCTCGGACCTGACATTGGACAAGCTGATCCTGCAGGAGGCGGCGCGGGGAAACTTCTGAGCCCCGCACGGCGCTGGCGGTGCATCGACCAGGTGCGTGAGGTGCTGGATGTGTCTGAGCGACGGGTGTGCCGCGTCCTCGGGCAGCATCGGTCGACGCAGCGCAAAGTGCCGTGTGGGGCAGATGACGAGGAGGCGCTGACCGACGACATCGTCGCGCTGGCCAGGCAGTACGGGCGCTACGGCTATCGCCGGGTAACCGCACTGCTGCATGCGGCCGGCTGGTCGGTGAACCACAAACGGGTGGAACGGATCTGGCGGCGCGAGGGGCTGAAGGTGCCTCAGCGACAGCCGAAACGTGGTCGGCTGTGGTTGAACGATGGCTCGTGTATTCGGCTGCGGCCGGAATATCCTGGGCACATCTGGGCGTACGACTTTGTCGAGGCACGGACGCATGACGGGCGCAAGTTCCGCATCCTCACGATCATCGACGAGGCCAGCCGCGAGTGCCTAGCGCTAATGGTCGCCCGTCAGCTTCGCCACGAAGATGTGCTGGCGGCCCTGGCCGAGCTGTTCATTGACCGGGGCCCGCCTGCCCATATCAGATCGGACAACGGCAGCGAGTTCATCGCCACCGCAGTCCAGAAATGGCTTGGGCAGATCGGCGTGAACACGCTCTACATCACGCCAGGCTCGCCATGGGAGAACGGCTACAACGAGAGCTTCAATGGCTCGCTGCGTGACGAGTTGCTTAACGGAGAGATCTTCTACAGCCTCGCCGAGGCCAGAGTGCTGATCGAGGCGTGGCGGCGCCACTACAACACCATCCGGCCACATAGCAGCCTGGGCTATCGCCCACCCGCACCAGAAGCGGCGACGCCGCCATTGCCGGCCTCCGGTTCCGCTTCGCTCCACCTGCGCCCGGCAATGGCGGCGGAGACGACAATGCACTAACTATCTACCCGGACCTCCCGGTGGGGGCTGCTCAGCCGAATGCCAGGAGGACCAGATCGATCCGCACCCCCGCAGCCATCGCGAACGGTGCGATATAGGTATAGAGGATGTTGTGCGCCGTCATCCATGTGAGAATGACGAGCAGGATCGGCACGACGCCCGGTGTAGCGATGACATGGCGCAGCGAAGAACGATCGTCGTTCGCCCGGCCGGGTGCGTCGGGCACTTTTGCGATGATCCAGGCAATCAATGCGACGCTGAGCGCCGAGACAATCAGGAATGATCCGCGCCATCCGACCAGGCCGCCAAGGAAGGTGCCCAGGGGAACACCCAGCGAGAGCGCCAGCGGCACGCCGACCATGGCGAGCGCCATCGCCGGGCCGGTCTGGTCCGGACGCACGATGCCGCGTGCGTACCCCGCGAGAATTCCCCAGGCGAGCCCGGCTGCGCAGCCGGCGACGAAACGCGCTAGCAGGATGACGGCGAGGGATCCGGCCCATGCCGTAAGGGTGTTGCCGACGACAAAGCAGGAGATCGTCGCCCACCAGAACGCCCCGCCGGGGAAGGCCTTGGGTCAGGCTCGTAAGCGGAATCGCCGCAAGCAGGGAGCCGAGCGCGTAGATCGCAACGAGTTGCCCCGCGATCGCCTTGGAAATCCGGAGGCCGTACGCAATTTGTGGCAGCAGGCCAGCGGGAAGCGTTTCGGTCACGATGCACAGGAAACCACTGGCGGCGAGGCCGGACAGCGCTGCGATCGGGAGATTGGCGCGCGGGGCTAACCCTGGTTCGACGCGGCTTGGCGAGGAGGATAGCGACATGGTGGTCTTTGTTCGTCGGTTCGACGCCTGCCCCGCACCGATGCGATCCGGGTCATGGCGATTCCTTTAATGACCCCTATATAAATGCCATCCGGCGGCGCAAATGGATTCTGTAATGATTATTAAAGAAAATAAGGGGCTTCGCGGACGGCCGCGCGGGTTCACGCTCGACGCTGCGGTCGAGGTCGGGCAGCATCTGTTCCATGAGCATGGTTATGAGAATGTCAGCGTGGCGGCGCTGACCGAGGCGATCGGGATAACTCCGCCGAGTTTTTACGCAGCGTTCGGCAGCAAGACCGCCTTTTTCAAGGACACGCTCGACCGATATTCGGCCACCGTGGTGCCATTGGACCGCTTCCTGATCCCGGGCACCGCGCCGCCGGCCGCCCTCACCGACATGCTACGCGCTGCGGCGCATGCTTATGCCGCCCATCCGCAGCGGCGTGGCTGCCTTATCCTTGAACATTCCAGGACCGTGACGACCGATTGGGGAAGTGCGGCCGCGCAGATTGCAGGGGAAAATAGGCGGAAAGTGCAGGTGTTCCTGACACAGTCCGGTATTGAGGCGCCCGGACGTATCGCCGATTATGTCGCTACGACGATGCTCGGCCTATCGGCCGCGGCTCGTGAGGGATGGGACGAGGCAAGGCTCGTTGCCGTCGCAGAAACGGCAGCGATAATGTCACACGACCTTCGACTTGATGAGAGTTGAACCGGAAGGGCGCAGAAGCTTCTTCAGTGCCGAACGACCAGCGAGACGGCCGGGGCTTTCCCATTCCGATCGAAAATCAGGAAAGCTGCCGCATTCCCTAAACCCGGCATCTTCCATTACTTGGAGAGGCAGATCGGCGAAGCGATCCGCCATCCGCGGGTTCCGCGCGATGGTGGCATATTGCGGGTACATGCCGTTTATTTAACACCAGGATCTGAGACCATCGTGAATCCCTGCTCGGGATCGAAGAATGCTGCGCGCAGTGGGACGGTCGCCGCGCCGATCGCCGCTGCATCGCCATGTATTAGCGATGGTGCGATCCGCGCCGTAGGACGATGGTAGCCGCGTCTCTCTGGATTGGTGAGGGTGATCCGTTCTGCGATCCGCTGCCCCAGCGCCAGCGGCAGGCGCCCTCCGAGCACGATCAGGCCGGGATCGATGGTGGCGAAAATTGCCGATGCCACCAGGTTGAGCGAAGGCAGGCTCCGCTCCAGCCAGACATCCACCGCAGGATGGTTGGCTTGGAATGCGCCGAGCATCGCGTGGAGATTGGGGAAGGTCACCCCCTTTTCCTGGAAGCTCAGCCGGAGCGCTTCGAGGTTTGGCTGCGGCCAATCCAGCGGCAGGATCGAGGCAAACTCGCCGGCGTTGCCGTGCCGCCCGCGGAGCGGCAGCCCCTGAGAGATGATGCCGCCCCCGAAACCGGCCGAGAAATAGAGATAGGCGAAATCGCGCATGGTGCGACCATGGCCCAGCATCGCCTCGCCGATCGCAGCGACATTGCCGTCGTTGTCGATCCACACCTTCTCGCCCAGTGCATCGGCCAGGATGGTGTCGAGCGGCACAAGCGCCCAAGGGTCGAGCAGCCGCGGCGGATTCAATCGGGCACCATCGCCGATGAAATAGCCGGTGACGCCGATCCCGATACCGACCAGCGTGGATCGGTCGCGCTTTGCCGCGACGACGACTCCGTCGATCATGGTCCGAATCTGGCGGCACGCGCCGGAAATCTCGATGTCCGCCAGCTTTTCGCAGCGCGTCGCCTGGACGTTGCCGGCGAGATCAAGCAGCACCAGCGAGACGGCATCGGTCATCACGGACAGGCCGATGGCGAAGGCCGATGCGCCATTCAGCGCCAGCTTGGTCGCCGGCTTGCCGACGCCGGCCGCGATCGGAATCGCCTCGTATAGCAGGCCACGCGCGATGAGCGGCTCGACCAGGCGGGTGATCGAATGCGGCGCCAAGCCTGTCAGGCGGGCCAGGTCGGCACGGCTCGCCGAACCCTGGCGCGAGAGCAGGTTCATCACAAGGCGTTCGTTCGCCGTCGCGGTACGCCGCCCGTCGTCCCGCAGGAACTGGGGCGGAAATGTCCCGGCGGTGATCACGGTCATTGCCGGGTAAGACTCTGTCGCGGCGTTCCTGTCAAGCGCGGTATCAGCAGGCCGGCAGCGAAGGCGCACGCAATGGCGACGGCCAGTGTGAAGGCGAAATATCCCTGCGCCGTGAAGGTCGGCATACGCCCCAGGCTCCCCCCCAGGGCGAGCCCCGCCAGCCCCAGCGCGACCTTCGACGCCATGGCATACACCCCATAACCGCGAGGGCCCGCCGCCAGCAGCGGCAGGATCGCCCATCCGATGAGATTGGTCACGCCCATCGCCAATCCCAGCAGCACGAGCATGGCCGGTCCGACGCTCCAGCCATAGCTGATCGCGACGGCGCCGCTTGCCGCATAGGCGAGCGCCAGGACCGCCACGCCTTGATGAAGCGATCCGATGCGCATCGGCAGAAGGGCCGATGCGGTTCGCCCCAGGACCAACCATGTCAGGACCGCCGTCCCATCCTGTCCATCCGCCCGGCCGAGGGGCAGGTGCAGCACTGCCTTCGCGAGCGCGGCCAGCGCGACGATGCCAATCATGCTGGCCGCCAGGAAGCGCGGTGGCAATCGGTCCCGCCACCGCTCGCCACTCTGCCGAGTCGGCGCGGACAGGGGAAAGGCGACCAGCAGGGGCACCATCAACGACCCAATCAGCCAGCCGCCCCCCGCGATGCTCCACAACAGCGGCGTGGTCGCCAGTTGCCTCCCTGCGACAATGGCGGCGACCAACGATGCCAGCGCCGTTCCGATCGTCCGTCCGCGTGAAAGAGCGAAAGCGCGTCCGGCAGTATCGCCCAGCCTGGACAGCAGCGCATTATGGGGCACGTCGCACCCCGCATAGGCGATGCGGAAGACCACCGTCGCCACCAGCAAGGCTCCGAAGCCCAGCGGCGCCAGCAAGACCGTTGCCGGAAACGCCAGCGCTGCAATCACCAACGCCCCGCCCGCGAGCATCGCCGCATGGTCCGGGCGACGCGCCAACCAGAGGCCAATGCCGAGATCAGCCAGTGCACTGGCCGTTAGTCCCACCATGAACACCGCCCCCGCCATGGTCGGTGCCAGGGCATAGATCGATACCAGCAGATAAAGGGTCAGCAGATCGCTGGCGGTCCACAACAGGCTCTTGCCGAAATGCGCCACGCAATAGATCGCGCAGGCCCGGCGCCATCTCACGGAATCCAGCGAACCTTGTAGAGCTTCATCCCCGGCGTATCGATCCGGCGCATAATACCGGTGTCGCGATCGACGACCGTGAAGCCATGCGCCCACCAGCTTTCCTCCGCCTGCACCCATGCCATGGCCCCTCGCGTCACGCTGACCGACTTGACCTGTTGCTTGGGATTGAGCGCCGGCATCGGCGTGAAGCGGCCGCTGCCAGGATCGAAATTCCACACGCCATCGTCGGTGGTCACGATATAGCCGCCGTCCGGCGTGGTGGACAGATCATGGCCATCGTGCCGCCCTGGCAGGGTCCAGCGCGCGGTTTCGGTCAGGCGGGGCTTGGCCCCATCGGGATCGAAGGCGAAGGCCTGGATCAGGTCATGCGACAGCGCAAACAGGCGCTGCCGCCTCGCATCCCAGACCGCACCGTGGCCCGAGGGGAGCGGCAGGCTGAGCAACGGTTTCTCGATGCGCGCCAGTTTGTAGAGCTCCAGCCGGTCTCCGGCCTTGTTGATCGACAGCGCCACCGCCGCATAGCCGCCGGGCAGCAGATCGGCCGAATGCGCCATCGGCGCGGTTGCGCGGAAACGGACCTTGCCGCTTGCACGGTCGATCAGCACCACACCACCGGTCGACGCAGTCACCAGGATCGCCTTGCCGCCTTCGACCGGCTTGCAGTCGTCGATATGCGCCAGCAGCCTGGAACGATATTCGGCCGGCAGGTCCGACGCCTGCGACGCGGTCCAGCGCCACGCCTCCTCCGCCTTATCCCCGCTCAGCGCATATTCGCGAACCTGATCGTCACCGCACGCATAGAGCCGGTCCACGGCCGCCGCCGAGGTGCTGGCCGTGGAAATCATCAAAGCGGTCATCATGCCAAACAGTCGCATCGTTTCTGGCCTCCCTCGATGACGACTGCCCGTCGAGCTGCATCGTCACAGATATGTCACTCATAGTGAATAATAGGCGGCGGACCTGTTTGGGGAAAGAGGGGAATTACCATGAAGGTGTCTTTCGCAGGGCGAACGCTGTTGCTGCTGTCGACGGCACTCGCTGCACCGGCCCATGGCCAGACGGCGCGGACCACCGCGTTGCCGGACCAGGCGAGTCCCGACATCGTCGTCACCGGCGCGCGGCTTCAGTCGGTCAAGGACATCGCTGCCAAGCGCAGCATCGACGTCATTTCCGACAGCATCAGTTCGGACGAGATTGGCACGCTGCCGGATTTCGGACTGGGCGAGGCGCTGACCCGCGTCCCCGGCATCTCGACGATCCAGAACAACGGACGCGGCGAGGCGCAATTCCTGTCGATCCGGGGGCTCAACGCCGATTACAACCTGGTCGAGATCGACGGCGTGCCGCTGCCCGCCAACGAGATCAACCGCCGCAACGTCTCGCTCGACGTCATCCCTTCGTCGCTTGCCGCGCGGGTCGAGGTCTATAAGTCGATGACGGCAGCAATGAACGGCAATGCGATCGGCGGCATCGCGAACCTGCGTACCCGCAGCGCGTTTGACAATGGAGGCAAGCCCTTTCTGGGCGGCCGGTTCGATATCGGCCGCTGGGATTTCCGGCGGACGCGTGGTGGCAACATGCCTTCGGGTCAGGTGGAGATGGTCGGCGCGACCACATTCGGCCCCGATCACACATTCGGCGTGGTCGTCGCAGGCAGCTATTTCCGCCGGGTCAGCGCCTCGCTCGACTCCGCCAGCACCTTGCCGCTCTATGTCGATCCGACCACCGGTCAGAAGTTGAACCCCGCCACGACCGATGCCAGCAGCGCGTTCGTCGTGCCCTCGGTTCGCCGCTGGCTGCATTACGACAATCTGCGCCAGCGTTATGGCGGCTTCGCCAAGTTGGAGTTCGACGACCATGTGATGTTCAAGGGCGCGCTGACCTTCGCCAAATTCTATCACACCAATGACGAGGACCGGCAGGCGAACAGCGTCACGCCGACCACCACGGTGACGGCGGCGACCAACACGTTCGCCAACATCACCAACGTCACGGCGAACGGCGGCACGGTGACGAGCGGCAATTATGCGCAGGCCGATGATTCCCGCTACTTCCAGAAGCGCGGCATCCAATATGCCGACTTCCACGGCGAACTGGCCCCGGCCAGCCATATGCTCGTCGATTTCGGCCTGAACTACGCCATCGCGACCTATCACCAGGATTCGACGACATCGGTGTTCCGCGCGCCCTCGGGCGCCAACCTGGCCTATGACT
The DNA here is from genome assembly GCF_056497825.1 of Sphingomonas sp. 77B. Classification (NCBI taxonomy): domain Bacteria; kingdom Pseudomonadati; phylum Pseudomonadota; class Alphaproteobacteria; order Sphingomonadales; family Sphingomonadaceae; genus Sphingomonas; species Sphingomonas sp. 77B. The sequence goes on along the minus strand of NZ_JBWMBY010000001.1, from coordinate 1,576,317 downwards.
ATACGATCCCGCCGGGCCAGTTCCCGCAGTTCAACTTCGCCAAACCGGCCTATGTCTTCAATCCGGCGAACTACAATATCTACGATTATCAGGCGGTCCCGGATGATCAGAAGGAAAAGGCGCTGACCGGCCGCGCCAACCTCCGGATCAACACCGGTGCGGACGATCGCGGTTTCGGGGTCGCTACGGGCCTCTACGCCCGGTTCCTCGACCGGCGTTATGATCGCAACGTCAACGACTATAAGCCCGCATCGGGCGCCACGACCCTGGCGCCCTTCGTCGTGCCGCAAAGCTATACGCCCTATAACGGCCACGGCCAGAGCATGATCTTCTTCGATCCGGCCGCCGTCTCCCGCTTCTTCAACGCCAATCCGGACAAGTTCACCGCCAACCCGACCAATGCGTACACCGGCCTGCAATCCGACTATAGGCTGACCGAGAATATCACGGCCGCCTATGTGATGGGGCGCTATGCGCTCGACACGCTGCGGCTGACCGCCGGTATCCGCTATGAGGCGACAGACCTGTCGACCGGCTCCTATGCCCTGACGACGGCGGGCAAGACGACCAGCCTCGACTATGGGCAACAGGGCCAGCATTATCATGACTGGCTGCCCTCGGCGCAGTTCGACTGGAATGCGACCGACAGGCTGCGCGTCCGCGCCGCCTTCAGCCGCACGCTCGGCCGTCCGGATTACAGCGATCTCGCCGGGCGGCAGACGATCTCGATCAACTCGACCACCAGCTTCGTCACGATCAAGACCGGCAACGCCCAGCTTCGTCCGCGCCGCAGCGACAATTACGACCTTAGTCTCGAATATTACGTCAATCGCGACGTGATGTTCTCGGCCGCCGGTTTCATCAAGCGGGTCCAGGACGAGATACTGACGGTGAGCAACACCGAGCTCCAGCCCTTCAATGGAGTAACGACCCAGGTCACCACGATCCGGCCGGTCAATGCTAGTGGCACCGTCATCCGGGGTGTCGAGTTGAACGCGGTCGTCACGCGCATGGACTTCCTGCCGCATCCGCTCGACGGATTGGGCTTTGCCGCGAATGTCACGTTGCTTGATCCGACGCCACCCTCGGTCATGATGGCGGACGGCACACGCCGCCAGCTGTCCAGCCTGACCGAAAGCGCCAATGTGGTCGGGAATGTCCGAGCGTTCTACACCATCGGTCCGGTGACGTTGCAGGGCGCGTGGAACCACCTGTCGCCGCTGCTCCTCACCACCTCGACCACCGATCCCACCCAGGATATTCGCTACAAGGCGAGCGACCTGTTCGACGCGCAGATCCGTGTGCGCCTGTCACGCGCGCTGACGATCATCGCGCAGGGCAAGAACCTGTCCAACAACCGCCCCGCCCGGGTAACCGGCCCCGGGTTCGGCTGGCTCAGCGAGGAGCTGATGAACGGCCTGGCCTATTATGTCGGCGCGCTGGTGCGGTTCTGAAGTGCGGGGCGATGCAGCTAGCGTTGCGCTGGTCGCGGACGCGTCCGGAAACGGAGCATTGCGGAGCGGCAGCGACGCCGTTGGCCGCGCATGCTTCCTCGACCGTGTCGAACAACCGCGTCGGTCGCACGACGCAGGATGGTTACGATGATGTCACGAATCAGTCTTCGCCCGGCGTTATGATCGACCAGCGTCGCGAGACTGATCCGTATCACCCTTTCCAGAAGCGAATTCACGCCTAACCATGGAGGATATGATGTCCAATCGTGTTCGTCTTGTTCGTTATGCGTCATGCACCATTACGGCGGCCGCGGCGCTGCTCGGCGCGCAGCAGGCTAGCGCCGCCAAGTGCCTGACCGCCGAGCAGTCGATGGCCGAGATCATGAACACCAGTGCGACCCGCGACACCCTGCTGCTCGCCCATCGTGGGTCCTGGGGTAAATATAATCCCGACGACCAGACGATCCCGGAAAACTCCATTGCCGCCGCAGAAACGGCCAAGGCCAATTGCATGGACGGCATCGAACTGGACGTGAAAGAGTCGAAGGACGGCGTCCTGTACCTGATGCACGACTTCAATCTTGGCCGCACAACCAATATCTACCAATTTCGGTCCAACCGCAAATACAACCCGATGAACGATACGGGTGACAATCCGGCGGTCAGCAGCGTCACGGCGACCGACCTCGACAAATTGACCCTGCTGCTTCCCGATCGGTCAGGATTGTCGGATCAGAAGCTGCCGCGCGTCAGCAACGTGTTGGAAACATTCGCCTCTGAGTTGTGGTGGACGCCGATCATCTTCGACACCAAGACGACCAGCGCCGTGCGGATGCTGGACAGCCTGGTCAAAGGCTTGGTTCCGAATGGTGGCGCCGTGATGGGCGTCAAGGTCAATGCGACGCTGTACCCGACGCCCCAGTCCTTCTGGCGTCAGAGCCGCAACCTGAAGGTCATTCCGGTCTTCACCACCAACATGCTGGGCAAGATCAGCGTCGCCGACGCCTTCAACGCCTGGTCCAGCCGGGTCAAGACGATGGAGATCAACGTCAAGCAGAATGGCGGCCTGTTGTCCTATCAGAAGGATCAGGCGCTCAAGAAAGGCATCCGCGTCGCCGTATTCCAGGCGATCCCGGACGGCCCGCGATCCGACAGCTTTTACAAGAATACCGGCGCGTGCTGCTACAAGTTGTCGGACCTTTACTATACCTACTATGTCAATCGCCAGGTCGCAGGTCGGGATACCGATGATCGGCGAGGGCAGATGCCGTTCCTCGTCCAGCAACGCTTCGGCCTGATCACCACGGACGATCCGCAGGGCACCGTCCGCTACCTGGCCCGAGCCGGCAAGCGGCAGACCCATTTCCAAGGCTATTGGGGCTGATCGCCAGCGGATGATGCGCGACGGGCGGTTGTCTCGCCCGTCGCCGTTACGCTTCTGAGAGAAATCTGCCCTGCGACAGGTCAGTGCGCTTGGCGCGGTATCCGGAACCGCAAGCGATACTGGTCGGGGCCGAGTTCTTCGATCTGGATCGGCTCCAGCAGGCCATGACCCGCTCGCGCAAGGATCGCCGGCATGTCGTCCCGTACCAGTTGCGAAAACGCCTGGTCGTCCAGCGGTTGGCCCGCCGCGCTCGGTTCCGCCGAAATGGCGCATACCTCCGCGTCGCACTCGCTGTGGACCTCTCGCAATTCAGGCAAGTATCGCGTCACCAGTTGGTTCGCTCCGTCCGTGTCCAATAGGCCGGGCGGCGGCATGGTCGCCGCATCGCTCAGCGCATCGTTCGGCGCAAGCCTATGGCCTGCCTCCTTTAGCGGCGCCGATACGACCGTCACTTGGTCGCGCACCGGTTTGGTGGCCTCCGTGTGGCTGCGCCAGATGACCAAGCCCCCAGGCACAAGCACGACCGCGGTTGCCGCCACAAGGCGCCAAGGGGTTGCCAGCAAGTCAGCAATGGCCTTCATCATCAACACCTCAATGAAAGTTGATAGCCGTGATCAAGGCAATATCGTGGATATATTCAAGATCAACACATATTATAAAGACAATTAGATTAAATTGTCTTGCCAAGTTTTGCCCTCGTTTTACTTGGCGTCTTATTTTGATATGCTTGGCACCTTTTTTTGTAGAAGCGAATTCTTTTGCGCAAGATAGACAGGAACGCCCAGGTAAATCAGATGATTCACTTGCATATATGCTTGGTGCTCACATTGATTTTTCCTGGCTGTTTGATCCCACTCAGCTCGATCACATCGCTGTATCGCCTTCCGAACGGCGCGATGCCCGGCAAGTCGAAGCTTTGGCACGAGTCGCCGAATCACAAGGCATCGCCCAACGCGCCGACGTACGCGCCGCGCGTCAAGCGGCAGACCAACTCGTTCTCGCCGAAGCCGCGCGGCGTAGTTTGGTCAACTCGATCCAACCGACGGATGCCGACATCGCGAAATGGATTGCGGCGCATCCCGGACGCTATGATGAATATCGCCTCCGGCACATCTTCGTCGCCATTGGCCCGACGCGTGGCGGCGCAACGCGCCCGGAGAGGGAAGCCCTGGCACTCGCCAATCGACTCCGCGCCCGCATAGGCGGGGGTGAACGTTTCGAAAAGGTCGCGGAGCTTGCGTCGGAAGACGCCTCGACGGCTGCGGAAGGAGGTGCGCTTTCCGATCTGCTCGGCGTCACCATGGATGAAGCGTTCTACTCCTACGTGAAGGATCTGCCGGTGGGGGCGATTACCCAACCCGTGCGCGGACCTGAGGGATTTCACCTGATCAAGCTGGAGGCCCGTCAGCCTGCCACGGTCGCATCAGCCCGCTACTGGGTCGAACAGGATATGATCAAGGAGCGCTTGCCAGGGCTGATCGCTAATGCGATCGCTCAAGAAAACGCGAAGGTTGCTGACAGGCGGTAGGGCTTGAGCGCATTCTTGTTCGGGAACCGATGACGAGAATCCAGCCGACGGCAGCCTTCCGACAAACGCCCTCAATCGGAATTTCTCAAAATCTGTTCCCGATTGCTATTTCCCAAAACGACCGATCAATGACGGGAAAGTGGAAATGCCATTGACCAATTAGCGGTGAAGGGCGGGGCGTTGAAACCTCGTATGCTTCTTGCCGACCAGGCACGATGAACCCTTAACGCAAGCCCTTTCGGAAGATTCGCGAGCGCCCCCCGCAACGGCGTCGCGCTGAACCTGCCACGCCCGGCCCATGAGCCGGCGTGCATCACCTCCAACGAACCAGGCGACCTCCGCGTCGCTGGTCGGTGATGCGCGCATGAACGATCCGCGGCTTGTCAGCGCGGCCTTCGACGATTCATGGTCGACCCTTGAACAGGAGGTCGCACTGATCGACCGGCTGTTCGGCGGCGAGATCGCCGCGCTGTTCGAAAGGCCTGGTCATGGGAACCGAAACGTTCGCGGGTAAGCGTGTCTTCGTCTATGCGCGGGTATCGACCACGCGGCAGGAGAAGAACGACCTGTCGCTGCCGGATCAGATCGCCACCGCCGAGCGCTGGATCGAGGATCATGGCGCCCAGGCCGTCCGCGTCTTCTCGGAGGCGGGCAGCGCCACCGACGATCATCGCCGTGCCTTTCGCGAGATGATCGCGCTTGCCGAATCGGACGAGCATCCGGTCGACATCATCCTCGCACATTCGCTGTCGCGGCTGTTCCGCAACGCACTCGACTTCATGCAGTATCGCGAACGGCTGCGCCGCAAGAAGATCCGCATCATCTCGGTGACGCAGAATTTCGGCGACGATCCCGCATCCGACCTCGCCGTGTCGATGCTCGCCATCTTCGACGAATATCATTCCGCCGAGAACGCCAAGCACGTTCGCCGCACCATGGTAGCCAATGCCGTCAACGGCTTCTGGAACGGCCAGACGCCGCCGATCGGCTTCCGCACCTACGCCGTGCCGCAGGCGCGCGGCAAGGACCGCAAGAAGCTGGAGCATGATCCCGAGACGGTCGACATGGTCCGCTACATCTTCAAGACCTATCGCGAGGGCACGGCCAGGGGTCCGATCGGCGTCACCGGCCTTGCCCATCACCTGAACGAGCGCGGCTACCGTATCCGGGGCAAGCGGCTCAGCATCGGCACGCTGCACAACATCCTGACCAACACCGCCTATATCGGCTACGTCATCTTCAACCGCCGGGACCCGCGCACGGGCGAGACGCGGCCGGAAAGCGAATGGGTGCCGATCCCGGTCCCCCCGATCATCGACGAGGAAACGTTCTACGCGGTTCGCCAGCAGATGGCCGATCGCGACCCGCGAATGGGCGAAGCGGCTGCGAAGACCAACACGAATCTGCTGACCAGCCGCGCGGTCTGCGGTTGCGGCGGGGACGGCTGCGGCGCCGGGATGATGACCAGCACCGGCAAGTCCGGCCAGTATCGCTATTACGCCTGTTCGGCGCGAATCAAGCGCGGGCCGGATGCATGCTCGGGGCGTCGCGTCCCGATGGGGCAGCTGGACGATCTGGTCGTCGGCGCCGTGACCCGCCATCTCGTTCAGCCGGAACGGCTGACCGCGCTTCTCCAGACATGGCTGGACCGGTCCGCAACCGCCGTCGCCGAGCGCGCGGCCGAACTGAAGCGGCTCCGCGCGCGGCTGACCCAGCTCGATGACGAGAGCGCCCGCGTGATCAAGCTGGTCCGGCTGGAGGTGCTCAGCCCGGACGATCCGCAAGTCGCCGCCGAACTGGGCAACATCCGCGCGCAGAAGGCCAGCACGCAGGCGGACATCGCCGTTCTAGAACGGCAGCTCGACGCCGGTGATCGGCGAATCACGCCTGCGATCATCGCCCGGTTCGGCGATCTGCTTCTCCGTAAGCTGGACGAGTCGGACGGCAGGACGCGCAAGGAATACATCTACCTGCTCGTCGACCGCGTCGAGGTCGGCGACCGCGAGGTGCGGATCACGGGGCGCAACGCGATGCTGGAATTGGCCATCATGGCGTCCCAGACGCCGGGAGCCGCAGTGCCCAAAGCTGAACGGAAATGGCGCGCCCGGAGGGATTCGAACCCCCGACCGAGGAGGTAGAAGCTCCTTGCTCTATCCAACTGAGCTACGGACGCGCGGATGGCGGTGTCCCTAGCGTGGTTTGCGTGGGTTGGGAATGGCGATAAATGTCGGTTCGCTTGGTGAAAGGGATCGGCATGAGCGTGGAACGGGTGGTGGCGAACCGGGAGATGGGAAGCGGGGCTTTCCGCTGGTTCGACTTCGTCATGGCGGCCTTCGTCACCATCCTGCTGCTGTCCAACGTCATCGGCGCGGGCAAGGTGGCGGTCATCACCCTGCCGGTCGTGGGCGAGTGGCCGTTCGGGGCGGGCATCCTGTTCTTTCCGCTCAGCTATGTCATCGGCGACGTGCTGACCGAAGTCTATGGCTATGCGCGCGCGCGGCGGGTGATCTGGGCGGGGACGGCGGCGGTGCTGTTCATGGCGTTCATGAGCTATGTGGTGGTGGCACTTCCTCCGGCACCAAGCTGGACCAACCAGGCGGCCTATGAGGTGATCTTCGGCCAGGTGCCGCGCATCGTGCTGGCCAGTGTCTGTGCCTTTTGGGCGGGGGAGTTTGCCAATGCCTATGTCATGGCGCGCATGAAGGTCTGGACCGGCGGACGGCATCTGTGGTCGCGGACGATCGGCTCAACACTGGTGGGGCAGGGGGTGGATAGCCTGATCTTCTACCCGCTGGCATTCTGGGGCGCGGTGGGGTGGACGCCCCATCTGGTGGTCGTGGTGCTGTTCACCCAATGGGCGCTGAAGGTCGGCTGGGAAGTCCTCCTGACCCCGGTCACCTATCTGATCGTCGGCTGGCTGAAGCGGGCCGAAGGGGTGGATGTGTTCGATGAGGGGACGGACTTTTCGCCGTTCCGGGCGAAGGTTTGAGTTCACGCGAAGCCGCGATGGCGCGAAGCGTTTGAGATTTTGTTCGCGCGGAGGCGCGGAGACGCGGAGGACGCAAAGAGGTCGTACGCAGCGTCAGCTGCGATATTTGCTAGACTGTGATGACGTTACCTTTGACAAAAGGCGAGCCCCTCCCCTTCAGGGGAGGGGTTGGGGTGGGGCATAGCCACGGGCTGCACGCTTGCGGAGGCGCCCCACCCCCGGCCCCTCCCCTGAAGGGGAGGGGTGGGTTAATCTCATGTCATCATGCTCTAAGCAGCCATAGTGAGGCGAGAAGCCGTTTCCAAATGCGAACCACCTCCGCGTTCTCCGCGCCTCCGCGCGAACCAATATCCTCTTTGCGTCTTCGCGGCTTCGCGCAAATAAAAAAGGGGAAGCAAGTTGTCTCGCTTCCCCTTTTCAAATGTCATCCCGTGGCCTTCGACGTCTCTCAGGCTGAACGGAGGGTGGGAGTTACGCGCCCACCATCTCCAGCAGGCCCTCGAACAGGCGGCGGCCATGGTCGCCGCCGTGCGCGGCTTCGATGCGGCGTTCGGGATGGGGCATCATGCCCAGCACGTTGCGCTTCTCGTTCAGCACGCCCGCGATGTTGCGGGCCGAGCCGTTGACGTCCTCGGCATAGCGGAAGGCGACGCGGCCTTCGCCTTCGAGGCGGTCGAGCGTGTCGGTGTCGGCGAAGTAATTGCCGTCATGATGCGCGACCGGAATGCGGATCGTCTCGCCCTGCTGGTACAGGCGGGTGAACGCGCTGTCGGTGTTCGCGACCTCCAGGTCGACGTCGCGGCACACGAAGTTGAGCGAGCGGTTGCGCATCAGCGCGCCCGGCAGTAGCCCGGTCTCGGCCAGCACCTGGAAGCCGTTGCACACGCCGAACACCGGCGTGCCCTTGTTCGCCGCATCCACCACCGCGCGCATGATCGGCGAACGGGCCGCGATCGCGCCGCAGCGCAGGTAATCGCCATAGGAGAAGCCGCCCGGCACACCGATCAACCCCAGCCCCTCGGGAAGCTCGCTGTCGCCGTGCCAGACCATGGCCGGCTTGACGCCCGTCACCGCCTCCAGCGCGACGGCGAGGTCGCGGTCGCAGTTCGAGCCCGGAAAGACGATGACTGCGGTCTTCATCAGGCGCGCTCCACCCGGTAGTTCTCGATGACGGTATTGGCGAGCAGCTGGCGGCACATCTCGTCGATCTGCGCGTCGGTGGTCGCGTCGGCGACTTCCAGCTCGATCAGCTTGCCCGCGCGCACGTCGTTGACGCCTGCAAAGCCCAGGCTTTCCAGCGCGTGGTGGATCGCCTTGCCCTGCGGGTCGAGCACGCCGGGCTTCAAGGTGACGAAAATCTTGAGCTTCATTTACTTGCCCCGGCTCTTGCGGTGTTCTTCCAGGTCGAGGACGGCGGTGTCGCCCCCCTCGGGCAGCAGGCCCAGACGGCGCGCCACTTCCTGATAGGCTTCCACCTCGCCGCCCAGGTCGCGACGGAAGCGATCCTTGTCCAGCTTTTCGTTGGTGGTCATGTCCCACAGGCGGCAGCCATCGGGGCTGATCTCGTCGGCCAGGATGATGCGACCGAAGTCATTGTCCCAGATGCGGCCGAATTCCAGCTTGAAGTCGACCAGACGAATGCCGATCGCTGCGAACATGCCCGACAGGAAGTCGTTCACGCGGATCGCCAGGTCGGCGATGTCGTGCATCTCTTCCTGGCTGGCCCAGCCGAAGCAGGCGATATGCTCGTCGGTGACCATCGGGTCGCCCAGCGCATCGTCCTTGTAATAATATTCGATGATCGTGCGGGGCAGCTTCACGCCCTCTTCGATGCCCAGCCGCTTGGACAGCGAGCCCGCCGCGACGTTGCGCACCACGACCTCGATCGGCACGATCTCGACCTGGCGGATCAGCTGCTCGCGCATGTTCAGGCGGCGGATGAAATGGGTCGGAACGCCGATATGGTCGAGCATGGTGAAGACATGCTCGGAGATACGGTTGTTCAGCACGCCCTTGCCGTTGATCGTGCCCTTCTTCTGGGCATTGAACGCGGTGGCATCGTCCTTGAAATACTGGATCAGCGTGCCGGGCTCGGGGCCCTCGTACAGGATCTTGGCCTTGCCTTCGTAGATTTGGCGGCGGCGAGCCATGCGGCGGTCCCCTGAAATGAGTACAGCCCCGGCGCCCCCATGCTGAGGCCCGAGGCGGGATGGCGCGCCTATAATGGATGCGATGCGGCGGCGCAATGGAGCTGGGCCATCCGGGCGGGCCCGATGGGAATGCGGGCATCTCAAGATTAAAATCCGGTAATGTCCGATCCATGATGAATAGATTTTTGTGGAATGATTAAAAGGCCGTAAGGTGGAAAGTTTCGGAAACCGATCTTTCAAGTAATGGGTTCTATCGATGCTTGCAAAGGAGGAAGTCATGAACAAGCTGATGATCGGTGTTGTTGGTGGGGCCCTGATGCTGACCGCAGGAACTGCGATGGCGCGGCCGATGCAGATGGCGCAGCAGCCTTTGGTCTATGAACAGGCCCATGTCCCGCAGCCCAATGGTATGGAAGCGATCGCGGTCATCAAGAACAACCGTGGTGCCGAACGCACCGTGGCCTGCCGTGATACCGCCGACGTTCTCGCCACCTTCCACCCGGAAGCCATCGCCTTCCAGCCGGTTCGTGGACCGCATGGCAAGGTGAAGACCGACGAGGATGTCGCCGGGGTCGAGACCTTTACGCCCGTCGCCTTCCAGAACTGCACGGTCGCCCGTGGCAACCAGTTCCAGCAGGATGTGACCCAGGCCGTCGCGACCCAGCCGTAATCGACTGATGGCGCGACCGATGAAGCGGGTGCGATACCGATCGCGCCCGCTTTGTCGCATCTGGGGCGATCCGATCCTGCCGAATGGGGATCGCGTTCCTGATTTGATCCGCCCGATTGCCCCGACCTCACGGGCTTGCTAGAAGCTGGGCTTCCATGGCGATCGATCTCCGCGACAATCCTCCCGTCGGCATTCTGGACGCACCCTTCGACAGCGCGCTGTCGGAGCGGTATCTGGTCTATGCGCTGTCGACCATCACCGCGCGCTCGCTGCCCGATGTGCGTGATGGCCTGAAGCCAGTGCACCGGCGGCTGCTCTGGGCGATGCGGCTGCTCAAGCTCGATCCGGCCTCGGGCTACAAGAAGTGCGCGCGCGTCGTCGGCGACGTGATCGGTAAATACCACCCGCATGGCGACCAGTCGGTCTATGACGCGATGGTCCGCCTGGCGCAGGATTTCGCGCTGCGCTATCCGCTGGTCGACGGGCAGGGCAATTTCGGCAATATCGATGGCGATAACGCCGCCGCGTACCGCTATACCGAGGCACGGCTGACCCAGGTCGCGATCGACCTGATGGACGGGTTGGACGAGGACGCCGTCGCCTATCGCCCGACCTATAATGGCGAGGAGCAGGAACCCGAGCTGTTCCCCGGCCTGTTCCCGAACCTGCTGGCGAACGGCGCCAGCGGCATCGCGGTCGGCATGGCGACCAGCATCCCGCCGCACAACGCCGCCGAGCTGCTGGAGGCCGCGATCCTGCTGGTCGATCAGCCGGATGCGGATGACGACGCGATCCTGGCGCTGGTCAAGGGACCGGACTTCCCGACCGGCGGCATGGTCGTCGATGCGCCCGCCATCCTGCGCGAAAGCTACACCACGGGGCGGGGCGGCTTTCGTGTCCGCGCCCGCTGGGAGATCGAGCGCGAAAAGGGCGGCGGCTGGCAGATCGTCATCAGCGAAATCCCGTACGGCGTCGCCAAGGGTAAGCTGATCGAACAGATCGCGACGCTCATCAACGACAAGAAGCTGCCGATCCTGGCGGATGTGCGCGACGAATCGGATGCGCAGGTCCGCATCGTCCTCGAACCGCGCGCGCGCACCGTCGATCCGCAGGTGCTGATGGACGGACTGTTTCGCTTTTCGGATCTGGAGACGCGGGTCAGTCTGAACCTCAACGTGCTCGACAAGGACCGCACCCCGCGCGTCATGTCCCTGCGCGAAGCGCTGGCCGCCTGGGTCGAGCATCAGTTCGTGGTGCTGCGCCGCCGCTCCGAGCATCGTTTGGGCAAGATCGCCGACCGGATCGAGCTGCTCGACGGTTATCTGGTCGCCTATCTCAACCTCGACCGGGTGATTGAGATCATCCGCACCGAGGACGAGCCCAAGGCGGTGATGATCGAGGAGTTTCGCCTGACCGACCGGCAGGCCGAGGCGATCCTGAACATGCGACTGCGCTCCCTGCGGCGGCTGGAGGAGTTCGAGATACGCGGCGAGCGCGACAAGCTCGACAAGGAGCGCGAACAGCTGACCCTGCTGCTCGGCTCCGAACAGCGCCAGCGGACGCGGATGAAGAAGGATCTGGGCAAGATCCGCGACCGCTATGGCCCGGAAACCGCGCTGGGCGCGCGCCGTACGCTGATCGAGGAAGCGGCGCCGACCCGCGACATCCCCTTGGAGGCGATGATCGAGCGCGAGCCGATCACCGTCATCCTGTCGCAGCGCGGCTGGATTCGCGCGATGAAGGGGCATGTCGACCTCGCCTCGGCCGACACCTCGAAGTTCAAGGAAGGCGACGGCCCGGCCTTTGCGTTCCATGCGCAGACGACCGACAAGCTGCTCCTGGCGGCGGCGAACGGGCGATTCTTTACGTTGGCGGCGGACAAGCTGCCCGGCGGGCGCGGCTTTGGCGAGCCGGTGCGCGCGATGATCGACCTGGACGGATCGATCGGCATCGTGGGCTTCCTGCCTGCCGCGCGGGCCGTGAAGCTGCTGGTCGCCGCGTCGGACGGACGCGGTTTCGTCGTGCCGACCGCCGACACCATCGCCGAGACCCGCAAGGGCAAGACCGTGCTGACCCCGCGGGCGGGTGCCAGCCTGAAGGTCGTGCGGCCGGTGGGCGCGGAGGACGATTATGTCGCGGCGATCGGCGACAACCGCAAATTGCTGGTCTTTCCGCTGACCGAGTTCGTCGAGCTGTCGCGCGGCACCGGCGTCCAGCTCCAGCGCTACCGCGACGGCGGGCTGTCGGATGCGACGACGTTCGTCTTCAAGGACGGACTCAGCTGGGCGATGGGCGGGGAGAGCGGGCGCGTGCGCACCGAAACCGACCTGTCGGCCTGGCGCACCGCGCGCGGCGCGGCGGGGCGGATGCCGCCGACCGGCTTCCCCCGCGACAATCGATTCGATTAGGGCCGATCGACGTTCAAGTAGAATGCCAAATATTCCTCCCCTGCAAGGGGAGGGGGACCATGCGCAGCATGGTGGAGGGGTGTCGCCGGTGGTGAGGAAAGTCCAACCTCTTCAACCGGAACACCCCTCCGTCAGGCCTTCGGCCTGTCACCTCCCCTGCAAGGGGAGGAATGACGTGAATGTCGATCCGGCCTAGTCTTTGAGATTCCTCACCTTACGGGTGAGGGCGTGGATACTCACCGCGCCATGACGGCGATCTTCGTCGCGGGGCAATCCCTTGTTAACCGGATTTTTTGTGGAATTTTAGGCGCTCTTAACGTTCGCGCGGTTACGCGGGTGACTGATGGCAACGATCGCTCATCCGACGCAACGCCCGACGAACCCGAATTTCGGGTCGCTGGCGTCGTGCGCGATCGGGATCATGGCGATTCCGGCGGCGGAAATCGCGTTCGTGCAGGGCCAGCCCATCATCGTCGCGACCAACGACGCCTATACCCGTGCCGCACTGAACGACTCGCGGACCAAGGCCATGTTGCTGGCCGAGGTCGCCAAGCGAATCGATGCCTTCCTGCCCTCGGCCCAGTCCTCGATCGAGTTCCCGCTATCGGTCGGCGACGTGATCGACTGCCGCTATTTCCGCGCCACGCTGACCCGCGCGAGCGAGGATCAGGGTGACAGCTGCGTGCTGATGCTGGTCGACCATACCGCGCAGCACCATACCGAGCGCAGCCTTCGCCGCGAGATGACGACCGACAGCCTGACCGGGCTGCCCAACCGACAGGGCTTTGGTGACCTGATCGAGGCGATGATGGCCAATGGCCAGCGCCATGCGGTGCTGGTCATCGACCTGAACCGCTTCAGCCGGTTGAATGCGTGCATGGGCTCGCTGGTCGGTGACGAACTGCTCATCACCGTGGCGCGCCGCCTGAAGGGGGCGCTGCGGTCGCGCGACTCGATCGGGCGGATCGGCGGTAACGAGTTCGGCATCCTGATGATGATCGACGGCAGCGAGGCGGAGGCGCATGTCCTTGCCGACCGGATCGACCGGGCGCTGCGCGCACCGTTCCGGCTGACCGACTATGAAGTCAATGTCGAGGCATCGGTCGGTATCGCCTTTAACGAAGGGCCGGACGGCGATGCCGAGGAGCTGATCCGCCACGCCCAGTTCGCGGTCAAGCACGCCAAGGCGGCGGGGCGGACGGAAGTCTATCATCCCCAGGCCTTCACCATCGCGCGGGCGCAATTCGCGATGGAAACCGCGCTTCGCCGGGCGATCGGGCAGGAAGAACTTCATCTCGCCTATCAGCCGATCTGCGACCTGAGCACCGGCCGGACCATCGCGTTCGAGGCGCTGGCCCGGTGGCGCGATGCGGACGGCCGCGATCATTCGCCGGTCGACTTCATCCCCGTCGCCGAGGAATCGGGGCTGATCGTGCCGCTGGGGCGCTGGGCCGCCAATCAGGCGTTGCTGCAGCTGGCGGAGTGGGACCGACGCGCGGGCGGGAACTGCGGCGTGCGCATGTCGGTCAATGTCTCGGCGATCCAGTTGCAGCGTGACGACATCCCGGCGGTCATCGAATCGGCGCTGGCCAAGGCGCGCGTGGCGGGGGAGCGGCTGATCCTGGAGCTGACCGAAAGCGCCATCGTCGGCGATCCCGACCGGGTCAGCGCGATCATGAACGCGCTCAAGAAGCTCGGCCCGACCATTGCGATGGACGATTTCGGCACCGGCTATTCCAGCCTTGCCTATCTCCAGAAACTGCCGATCGACATCTTGAAGATCGACCGCAGCTTCGTGTCGGGGATGCTGGCCGACCGCGACAAGATCGCCATCGTCCGCGCCATATTGGGCCTGGCGCAGGCGCTGGGCATGAAGACCACCGCCGAGGGGATCGAAACGGTCGAACTGGGCCAGACGCTGGCCGCTTTGGGGTGCAGCCACGGGCAAGGCTATTACTATGCCCGCCCGCTCGATCCCGAAGCCGCCTGGGCGATGATCGCCGATCAGGCCTGAGCCACCGCCGCGTCGGCAATCTGACCGACCCGTTCGGCGTCGGGGAAACCTTCCGCAATCCATTGGGTCTCGATTCGGCGAAGCAGCCGCGCCACCTCCGGCCCCTTGCCGATCCCGCGTTCGACGAGCGCACCGCCGGTCAGCGGCAGGGAAGGGGGTGTCCAGTCGCGAATCGACTCGACCGGCTCGCCCGCGAGCAACAGCCGATCCACCGCGCTGGTCAGCCCCGTGCGATAGGCCAGCGCGCGAGGCCCTTCCTCGCCTGGCCCCGCCGTCGCGGCGATCAGGCGCTTGCGATCCGTGTTGGACAGCTTCAGCCGCGCGCCGACATTTTCCGCTGCGTCCGGGGGTAAGAGCGCGGCGAGTCGCCGGATGGCATCCGGCGCGATCCCCGCCGCATCCTCACGCTCGGCGACCTGACGCAACCGTTCCACGCCGCTGGCGTCGATTTCGGGGATGACCGCACGGAAGATGCCGTGCTCGACCATCAGCGCCACGACCGGGACGGCGCGGGCGGCGACCAGCAGTTTCAGCAGTTCCGCCGCGATCCGCTCACGTGACAGCGCCATCAGATCGTTGGCCCGCGCCGCACAGGCCGCCAGCCCGGCCTCGTCGACCGCATGGCCGAACCGCGCATGAAAACGGAAGAAGCGCAGGATGCGCAAATGATCCTCGGCGATCCGCTGCAAAGGGTCGCCGATGAAGCGCACCCGCCCGGCCTTCAGATCGTCCAGACCGCCGAAATAATCGAACAGTTCGCCGGTCGCGGGATCGGCATAGAGCGCGTTCATCGTGAAATCGCGCCGCGCTGCGTCCTCGCGCCAGTCGTCGGTAAAGGCGACGACGGCATGGCGGCCATCGGTCGACACGTCGCGGCGCAGCGTCGTGACCTCGACCGGCCCGTCGGGCAGGACGGCCGTGATCGTGCCATGCGCGATGCCGGTCGGCACCGGCTTGAATCCACTGGCGCGCACCCGGTCGATCACCGTCTCGGGCGACAGCGGCGTCGCCAGGTCGATATCGGCGACGGTCAGGCCCAGAAGCATGTCCCGCACCGCGCCGCCGACGAAACGCCCCTCCAGCCGCTCGGCCAGGGCGATCAGCTCGGGGCGGTCGGCCCAAGGCGCGGTGCCGGGCGTCATGCCGTCCATTGCATCCGCCGTGACAGGTTGACGATCATCGCCGCGGTCGCGCCCCAGATGCGCCGGTCGTTCCATAATATCTCGTAGAAAT
This sequence comes from Sphingomonas sp. 77B, assembly GCF_056497825.1. Taxonomy (NCBI): domain Bacteria; kingdom Pseudomonadati; phylum Pseudomonadota; class Alphaproteobacteria; order Sphingomonadales; family Sphingomonadaceae; genus Sphingomonas; species Sphingomonas sp. 77B. The sequence goes on along the minus strand of NZ_JBWMBY010000001.1, from coordinate 1,560,487 downwards.
GGCGGGTCCGCCCGCGCCACGGCGCGCTGACCCGGTGGTGATGGGCAGGGTCGAGCAGGAAGGACAGCGGCACCTCGAACAGGTCCGCGACTTCCGCCTCGGCGGGGGTCAGTGTCAGGTCGGGCGGGATGACGCCGACGATCGGCGTCACCTCGAACCCGGTGACGGTGCGGTAGCGATCGGCCAGTCCGACGACGGTGACGGTGGCGGGGGGCAGCCCGATCTCCTCCTCCGCCTCGCGCAGCGCGGTCGCGACCAGATCGGCGTCGCCGGGGTCGGCGCGGCCGCCGGGAAAGGCGATCTGTCCGGCATGGTTGCGCAAGGTTTCGGTTCGCTGGGTCAGCAGCACGCCCGGCTCCGCCCGATCGGTCACGGGCACCAGCACGGCGGCGGCGGTGGGCGTCGCGCCGATCTCGTGCGGCTCGACACCGTCGCCGGTCAGCAGGTCGGTCGCCGGTATCCGCGCCATCGCCGCTGCCAGCCTTTCGGCCAGCGTCATGCGGCGGGCGAGGGCGTCAGGGGAAAGAAGACGCCGTCGCTCCACACGCCGGGCGCATCGCCGTCACCCGCCAGCGCGCGTTCGGCCAGTTCGTAATAGACCGGCCGCGCGATCAACGCTTCCAGCCGGTCCCGGACATGCACATAGGGGCGGGGGCCATCCTCGCCCTCGACGAAGCGCAGACCATGCTCCGGCCCCGCCGCGACCAGATCGCCGGTGTTGAGCTGGAACACCAGGCGTCCGTTTTCACCCTGTCCTTCGGCCTTCAGCGCGGTGGCGACGAAAGGCGCGTCCTCGACCGCGATGTCGAGCTTTTCGACCGGCGTGACCAGCACATGGCGGCCATCGGGTTCGCGCCGCAATATGGTGGAGAACAGGCGGACCATGGCGGGCCGGGTGATCGGACTGCCCTGATGAAACCAGGTGCCGTCGCGCGCGATCCGCATCTCGCTGTCGCCACAATGGCTGGGGTGCCATTGCGAGACGGGGGGCAGCTTCTGCGCCTCCATCGCCTGGACGATTTCGGCCAGGCTCAGCGCGGACAGATCGGGGGGCGGTGCCATCGGCATGATGCGACCGAGTTAGGGATGCTGGCCGGGCAGGTAAAGACCCTGGCCCTGCCCCGTATCGGGGCCGAGCATCCCGACGAGTGCAGGCACGTCGGGCCCGCGCGCCAGCAGCCGGTGTCGCTCGACCGGGCCGGGCAGGCGCCAGTCGGCGGTGCGCTCGGCGGAAAAGCCGAAGAAACGGCCATAATATTCCGGGTCGCCGATCAGCATCAGCGCGCGGTCCAGCCCCTGCGCGGCGGCGGCATCGAGCATGTGGCGGAGCAGTTCGCGCCCGATCCCGCCCTGTTGATGCTCCGGTTCGACCGCGACCGGGCCGACCATGACCATCGGATGCGCGCGGCCGTCGTCGTCGGTCAGGGCGACCGGCCAGCACTGGATCGATCCGATCAGGCGGGTCCCCTCGACCGCGGCAAAGCACAGCGAAGCGATCGGCCGCACGCTGCCCCGCACCTTATAGGCGGTGCGCGCCTGCCGTCCGGGCGGAAAGGCGCGGTCCAGCAAAGCCTCGACCGCATCGGGTGCGACCGCGTCGAGCGGGACAAGGGCGGTCATCACGGTCAAGAAGCTGAAGTCCGGTGGTGCGGGGAGGGGGACGCGCGCCCTTAGCGCGACGGCGGGGGGATGCAAGCTTTCCTTCGGCGCGCGCTCTGCTACAGGCGCGGGAATGGAAGACCGTCTCCAGCTCGAAGTCCACGACCTCGAAGTCCAGGTGCTGACCGGCATCTATTCCGAGGAAACGCACCTGCCGCAGCCGCTGCGCATCTCGCTGACCGTCGATCTCGACTGTCCGGCGCGCTACACGCCCGACAGCCCGCTGACCGAGTCCAAAAACTATCTCGATCTGAAACATGCTGCGACCCAGCTGCCCGAGGGCGTGCATTTCACGCTGATCGAAGGGGTTGCCGACCATATCTGCGACACGCTGTTCCTTCAGGACAAGCGGGTCCGCCGCGTGCAGGTGAAGATCGTGAAGCTGGCGATCGCCGAGGATGGCGAGGCGATCGGCATCACGCTGGTCCGCCACCGCCGTTGACGCGCGTGACGGCGCGGCGAGTCGATCTGGCGCCCGACGCCGATATCGCAGGCGTGGTCGCCGGGCATCCCGGTGAGGATTTGGTGCTGGTCATCCGTCCCGGTCGCGACGCGCTGTCCCAGGCGATGGTCGAGGCGGCGATCGCCCCGCTCGCCATCGCGGCGGCGCCGGGCGCGCGGATCAACGCGGTGATCCCGGCCGAGGGGGCTGCGGACGAGGCGATCGCGGCGGCGGTCGATTATCTCGCCGCCGCGCACGCGGTCACGGGTCAGTCGCTGGCGGTCGGCATCTGACGCTCGCGCCCGCAGGGGCCGAGCTTTTGCAGCACGAAACGATAGTCGTCGCGCGCCGCCTGGGCGTCTTCCGGCGTCAGCGAGGCGGTACTTCGATCGGGCAGCGAATCCGGCAGCGCGCAGGCGAGCCGGTACCAGAGCAGCGTGTCGCGCGCCGGGGGGGCGGCGGACTCGTCCACGATCTCGCTCAGCGCCACGGCATAGCGGCGCTCCTCGCCCGGCCGACGCAATACCGACAGCGAGACGGGGCGAAAGTTGGCGGTGGTCAGGAAAATCTGGGTCTCGCCTTCGCCGGGTAGGCTGCCGGGCACGTAAAAGGCGTTGCCGACCCCGGTGATGACTGGCGGCGCGTCGGGCGACAGGGCGTCGCGGGCGATGGTTCGGCTGCGCTGCTCGGTATCGGGTGTCCAGGGCAACTGCGCGTCGGGTGCGACCAGCTGGAGCTGGTCGGCGGCATTGGGCACGCGGCGAGCATAGATCAGCACCCGCATCTTCCGGAGCTTGGGCGCCCGGCCGCGCGTATCGGTGGCGGCATCGAACAGATAGCCGACCCGCGCAGGCAGGCCGCCCGCGCCGCGGATCAGCGTGCCGACATCGGCCTCGATGTAGAAACGCTGATGGCCGGGTGCGACCCCGGCGGCCTCCGCGCCCTTGATCGCGGTCGCCGACCGGATGGTCACGTCGGCGATCACCGGCGCCGACAGCACCAGATCGGCCAGATCGGCATAGCCCGGCCCCATGGGTGCCATTCCTGCCTGCGCTGCCATCGAATCACCCGGCCGGGCGGACGGCGCAGTGGCGATCTGGGCGGGCAGGGGGGCGGCGAATAGGGGAATCGACAGCGTCAAAGCGCCAGCGCGGATGGCGTGGGACAGGGAATTCATAGCTTCGCGCTACTCCTTTGCACATTAACGGTACAGAAATAATTTCGTCATGCGCAGGTTGTACGTTTATTACGTCCGACAAACTGATTGCGCCGCGCCAGCCGTCACGATAGGGTTCAAGGCTCTGCCGCATGCCGCAAGAGCATGGCAGGAGTTTCCCACGTCCCCACGCTACGGCGAGGCGAAACTGGCAGACTGAGGAGTTTCGTTGCTGAATGGCCTATACTGACCAGAAGATGTCCGGGGGCAAGGTGGTCGCGATCGTTATCGTCGTGCTCATCCATGCTGCCCTGGGCTATGCCTTCGTCACGGGGCTGGCTTACCAGTACGTGAAGAAGGCGACCGAGAAGCTCAACACGTTCGACGTGCAAGAGCCGCCGCCCCCACCTCCGCCGGAGGAACCGCCGCCCCCGCCGCCGCCGGAACAGCCCAATGTTCCGCCGCCGCCGACGACGGTCGTGACCCCGCCGCCGATCGTCAACGTGCCGACCCAGGCGCCGACGATCTCGACGACCACGGTGATTCCGCTCAGCCAGCCGACCGCGCCGCCGGCACCGCCTGCGCCGCCGGCCCCGCCTGCGCCGCCGGCACCGCCCGCTATCTCGAAGGCCGCTGGCCTGAAGGGTAACCCGGGTCAGTTCTTCGGCCCCGATGCCTATCCGCCCTCGGCCCAGCGCGAAGGCGCGGAAGGTCGCGTGGTCGCCAAGCTGACGGTCGGTACGGACGGTCGCGTCACCGATTGCGTCGTGACGACGAGCAGCAACAACCGTGCGCTCGACGATACGACGTGTCGCATCGCGAAGGCGCGCGTGCGCTTCTCGCCTGCGCTCGACAGTGCGGGCAACCCGATCACGTCGTCCTACACGCTTCCGGTACGCTGGCAGCTGCCGCAGGAATAACGGCTTTTTAGGCCGAACTTAAAAATTCAACGCTTTAGTCAGAGGACCTAACCAACCATGCTCACCACCATCCTCGCCGCGGGCGGCGCCGCGGCCGGTGCCGAAAACCCCTACGGTCTCGGCCAGGCTCTCAAGGAAGGCGGCCTCATCTCGCAGTCGGTGTTCACCATCCTCTGCCTGATGTCGATCGTGTCGTTCTACATCCTGTTCTCGAAGCTGTTCGAGCAGCAGAAGATCATCAACCAGGCCAAGCGCGTCCGTCAGGGCTTCTGGTCGTCGAACTCGCTGCGCGAGGGCTCGGCCAAGCTCGAGAAGAACTCGGCCTACAAGCAGATCGTCGACGACGGTCTGGCCGCGCAGGACCAGCACTCGAAGCTGACCGATCCGGTCGAAGCGCATGACTGGCTGCACGGCTCGCTGGCGCGTTCGGAAGCCGCGATCAACTCGAAGCTGGGCGGCGGTCTCGCCTTCCTGGCGACCGTCGGTGCAACCGCACCGTTCATCGGTCTGTTCGGTACGGTTATCGGCATCTACCGCGCGCTCATCAAGATCGGCTCGTCGGGCCAGGCCTCGATCGACGCCGTCGCCGGTCCGGTCGGTGAAGCGCTCATCATGACCGCTCTGGGTCTCGTCGTCGCCGTTCCGGCGGTGCTCGCCTTCAACTGGCTGCAGCGTCGTAACAAGGGCATCGCGGAAGACCTGTCGTCGTTCTCGAACGACGTGCTGGGCTTCCTGGCCTCGAACGGTGCGGTTCGTCCGGCGATCGCCGGTGCGGCCAAGCCTGCCGCCGTCAAGGCGCCTGCTGGCACCACCACCGCCGGTCAGGCCGGTGGCGTTCAGACCCGCGCCTGAGCTTAAGGGGGCGGGGCGGCCATCTCCGGATGGTCGCCCCGCCACCCCCCGCCGCTCATTCGGGGCGGCGCAAGAATGCATGGATAGGATAGCTCTCTCATGGCGATGAGCGTTGGCGGTGACTCCGCCGAGAAACCGATGTCGGAGATCAACACGACGCCCCTCGTGGACGTCATGCTGGTGCTCCTCATCATCTTCCTGATCGCGGTTCCGGTCGTGATTCAGACCGTTCCGCTGAAGCTGCCGAACGTCCGCTTCGAACCTACGACGACGAAGCCGGAAAACGTGTCGCTCTCGGTGACCAGCGAGAATGGCCAGTGCAAGGTGTACTGGAACCTGACGCCGGTCAGCTCGGACGAACTGCGTACCCGCGCGGTCGAAAAGCTGAAGGCCGAAATCGAGCGGCTCGGGCCGAATATCACGGCCGATCAGCTTCCCGAAGTTCACATTCGCGCTGACGTGAACGCGCCGTATCGGTGTGTCGGTGGCACCATCTACACGATGCAGCAGGCCGGTTTCGCCCGTGTCGGCTTCATCTCCGAGCCGCCCCCCGGCGGCAACCCCCGCGCCTGATCGGCCGGGCGGACAGAATAGGAGTTAGCACGCCATGGCAATGAGCGCCGGATCTGATGATGGCGAGCCGATGATGGACATGAACACGACGCCGTTGATCGACGTCATGCTCGTGCTCCTCATCATGTTCATCATCACCATCCCGATCCAGACTCACGCGGTGAAGGTCGACCTGCCGGTCAACTCGAAGACCAACACGCCGGTCGTGAATACCGAGAAGAACAAGATCGGTATCGACGCCGCCGGTACGGTTACCTGGAACGGTGCCCCGGTCGACGAGGTGACGCTGCGCCAGTTCCTGGACCAGACCGCCGCGATGAACCCGGAACCCGAACTGCACTTCCAGCCGGCCCCCGACGCCAAGTATGCCAAGGTCGACGAGACCCTGGCCATCATCAAGCGTTCGGCGGTGACGAAGCTCGGTTTCATCGGCAACGAGCAGTATCGCAACGACTTCTGATCGCTTTCGATCAGGTCGATGATGAAATGAGGCGGTCTCTTCGGAGGCCGCCTTTTTTCGTGCTGGGGCAGGGATTTCCTTGGCCTCGGCCTTGGCCTTCGACTTCGCTCAGGCTGAACGGCGATTGGGGGCGCTCCTCGCCCCTTCCCCGCCCTGCATCGCGGGTTCAGGTGCTTGACCTGAACGCCGTTCAGCCTGAGCGAAGTCGAAGGCCACGCTGCGCGCTCTGCCCGACAGCAAAAATCTTCACGAAAGTGGTGCCTTCTTTCCGCCGGATCCCCCGCTCGGCTTCGACCCCTCCAATCCACCCGCAAGGTGGGGATCACTTGGATCGTCCCCCGCTTGGCGTTCCCCCCGATAACCACGTCCCGCAACGAGCAGGCTTCATCCAAACCGCCGCATCTTTGCGCGCTTGCGCACGTTTCATAAAAGTGACACTCTCAAGTCACAAAAATGAAACATAGGAGATGGGTTATGCGTGGAGTGGTTTCGGTGTTGCTTGTGGCGGCGGCGGGCGTGGCAGCCCCGGCCATGGCCCAGGATTCTTGGCCGCAGCGCACGGGGTTTCAGGAAATTGCAGCGGGCCATCTCGACGTGGCCGAGCGGACGCTGCTCGAAGAACGTCGTACCGATCCGAACAGCCCGGAGCTGATGCTCAACCTGGCCGCCGTCTATTCGAAGACGGGGCGCGCCGCCGACGCACGCGCGCTGTATGACGCCGTGTTGAAGGAAAAGGCGGTCGCCATGGACATGCCATCGGGCGTGATCCTGTCGTCGCACACCGTGGCCCGCACCGGTCTGCGCCATTTGCCGCAGACGATCGCCGCACGTTAAGATGGTCCAAGGGCAGGTCCGGACGCCGACGCGTCTGGACGTGCCCGATCGGCCGTGAACGGCCTGGCGAAGGGCCGTGTCGACCTGCCGTTGCTAGTCGCCCGGATCGACGCCCGCTGCGGCCTAACCCTTACAATCGAGGCAGCGTGACACCGCGCTGACCCATATATTTGCCCGCGCGGTCGGCATAGCTGGTCTCGCAGGGCTCGTTACCCTTCAGGAACAGGAACTGGCACGCGCCCTCATTGGCGTAGATCTTGGCGGGCAGCGGCGTGGTGTTGGAAAACTCCAGCGTCACATGACCTTCCCAGCCCGGCTCCAGCGGCGTTACGTTCACGATGATCCCGCAACGGGCATAGGTCGACTTGCCCAGGCAGATGACGAGCACGTCGCGCGGCACCCGGAAATATTCGACCGTCCGCGCCAGCGCGAAGCTGTTGGGCGGGATGATGCAGCAATCGGTCTTGCGGTCGACGAAGCTGTTCGACGCAAAGTCCTTGGGGTCAACGACCGCGCTGTCAACATTGGTGAAGATCTTGAACTCGTCCGCCACCCGCGCGTCATAGCCATAGGAGGACAGGCCATAGCTGATACAGCCGTCGCGCCGCTGGCTCTCGACGAATGGTTCGATCATGCCTTGGGTCTGCGCGGCCTCGCGAATCCAGCGGTCGGACAGGATCGACATCTTCATTCCCTTCAGGTTTGGCCGCTCATCGCCGGATCGCGGGGACAGGGCAAGCGGCAACCGCCAAAAAGGGGGGGGCTCACGCGGAGGCGCAAGGAAGAATGATGTTCGCGCTGAGGTGAGGAGAGGACGTATCCGATCGTACGCGATGGTAGGTCGCCGCCGGGAGTCGGGAGACCTAGGCCGGATCGACATTCATCGTAGCCAGATCATGGCGGCGGCGAGGTGGACAAATCCGGTGAAGTGGATGGTGCGGCGATCGTAGCGGGTGGCGAAGCGTCGGAAGTGCTTGAGGCGTCCGAAGCATCGCTCGATCTGATTGCGATGCTTGTAGATGTCTTCGTCGTGCGGGATGGCGACCTTGCGGTTGTGTTTTGACGGGATGACAGCCGTGGCGTTCATGCCTGCGATCCGGTCGCGCAAGTCGTTGCCGTCATAGGCTTTGTCGGCCAGCACCGCCCCGGCCTGCTGGCCTTCGAGCAGATCGGATGCGGAGGCGATGTCGCTGGCTTGCCCTGGCGTGATGCGGAAGCGTAAGGGCCGGCCGAACGTGTCGGCGAGCATGTGGATCTTGGTCGTCAGTCCACCTCGGGAACGCCCCAGCGCCTGATCCTCGCCCCCCCTTTTCCGGTCGCAGCCTGTTGATGGGCGCGAACGATGGTGCTGTCGATCATCAGATACTGGTTGTCCCGGTCGGCCGTCAGCGCCTCGAACACGCGCTCCCAGACGCCGCCATGGCACCAGCGGCTGAAGCGCCGGTGCACCGTCTTCCACTTGCCATAGCGCTCCGGCAGGTCGCACCAGTGTGCGCCCGAGCGCAGCACCCACAAACATCCATTCACGAACAAGCGGTTGTCCGAACCCGTTCGGCCGGGATCAGTCGTCTTGCCCGGAACCAGCGACGCAATCCGCGACCATTGCGCCTCGCTCAACTCGTAACGCTTGATCCCCATCGCTCCCTCCGCGCTTTGACACGGATGCCTATGAATCACCCTGCAACGGGTTTGGGAATCCTGAATGTCGATCCGGCCTAGGCCATGATGACATGAGATTAACTCACCCCTCCCTTTTAGGGGAGGGGCTGGGGGTGGGGCGCTTCCGCAAGCGTGCTGCCCGTGGCGAGGCCCCACCCCAACCCCTCCCCTGAAGGGAAGGGGCTCTCCTTGGTCCAAGGCAACGTCATCACTGTCTAGGAACATGCACGCCCCCGGCGGTGGCCGGGGCCCAGTTGGGCAATCACAAGAGTAACGGACAATCGCCCCGCAACTGGATCCCGGCCTTCGCCGGGATGGAGGAGGGGGAGTTTCGCAGTCGAAATCCCGCAGGGGGTGGGGTGGGGCCTCGCCCCGAACAGCACGCTTGCGTAGGCGCCCCACCCGCGGCCCCTCCCCTGAAGGGGAGGGGTGAGGCCATCTTATGCCACGCTGAGACTTCTTCTTTTCCGAGTCTCCGCGCGAACCAAATCTTCGGATTTTTGCGTGGGGCCTCAGCCGATCCCCAGATCCGCCGGGCCAAAAGCATCCGGCAGCAGCTCGGACAGGCGATAGGTTCGTACCGCGTCCCCCTCCGCCGCGCCGCAATGGACGGGCAGGTCGCGGCCACCCATCTGGGCGGCTTCGTTGATGACCTGACGGCATCGTCCGCAGGGGCTGACCGGGCTGGTGCCGGTGGGCACGCCGTCCCCGTCCATCGCGCCGCCGATCACGCCGATCGCGACGATCTCGCGCAGCCGCCCGGCGGCCGAGGCGGTGGCGATCGCAACCGTCTCTGCGCAGAGCGACAAGCCGTAGCTCGCATTCTCGAAATTCGCGCCCGTCACCACCGAGCCGTCCTGCATCAGCAACGCTGCGCCGACCGCAAAACGGCTATAGGGGGCATGAGCGTTGCGCGCGGCCTCACGAGCGGCGGCGATCAAAGCATGTGTATCGGTGGCATTCATGGCGTGACGACGTCCCAGTTTACGGGGCCTTCCACCCCCTCGACCCGGCGGAAATCGCTGGCACGCCACATGCGCCAGGGGCGCGCGGCATAATCGGGTTTGAACAGATTGCCGATCGCCCAGACCGGACGATCAAGTGCGGCAGTGACGGTGTATTCGCGCTCGAACGCCTTGGACACGCGCAGCATGACGGGCTTGCGGGTATGAGTCTCGACCATCGACACGAAGCGGGTCAGGTCGGCGACCAGCTGCGCACGGTCGGGCCGGGCGGTGCAATCGTCGTGAAAGGACAGGTCGATCGCGGTGGGCAGCGCATCGCCCGCGCGCGGCACGAAGATGTTGAAGGCATCGGCCTGCGCCGCGGCAGGCTGGCACAGCGAATAGATATGGATCGCGCCGCGCCGCATCCCGGCCTCAGGCAAGGCGTCCCAATTCCCTTCGAACGACGGATCGCGCCGGTCGGTGCCCGAGGTCGCGACCAGATAGGCGAAGTCGGCGCCGTTCGCGCGCAGCGTCCGCCATTCGACGGCGGGAGGGTTCTCGGGCAGGTCGATGCCCTGGAGCGGATAATGTTCGGTCGAGGGCTGCCAATGCGTGACCCAGTGCCGCCCGCCCGCGCTGATCGCACCCAGCGCCAGCAGCCCGGCCCCGATTTTCCAGAGAATCGCCATCAGTTGCGGATATGCAGGACGCAGAGCAGTGTGAAGAGGCGGCGTGCGGTGTCGAAATCGACCTCAATCTTGCCGGTCAGCCGCTCCTTCAGCATCTGCGCCGCGTCGTTATGGATGCCGCGCCTGGCCATATCGATCGTCTCGATCTGTTGCGGCGTGGCGGCGCGGATCGCCTGGTAATAGCTGTCGCAGATCGCGAAATAATCCTTGATCGGCCGCCGGAACCGCCCGAGCGCCAGCACCAGGGTCTCGATATGCGTGCCATCCTCGCGGTGCATGTGGATGCCGAGCCGCCCTTCTTCGGACTCCAGCTTGATGCGGTAGGGCCCGGCATAGCCGTCCGCCTGAGGCCGCTGCGGCGCGAAGTAGTTTTCCTCGATCAGGTCGAAGATCGCGATCCGCCGCTCCTGCTCGACATCGGCCGAGCGCCAGCCCAGGCTGCGCTCGTCGAGTTCGATGGATATGATCCGCGGATCGGCCATGCGCACGGGGATAGTCGCGAAGCGCGTGCGCCGCAAATCCCGCGCTGATCGACTGAATGCGTTTTCATCCGGCGCCTCTTCGCGCTAACGCCGGAGAAATGGCCACCCTCGCATTTCAGAACCCCGCTGCCGCCACCGAGCCGCAGCAGCTCCCCCACAATACCGAGGCGGAGGCCGCGCTGCTGGGCGCGATGATGATCGACAATCGGCTGGCCGACGATCTGGTCGACAGGCTGGACCCGGAGCACTTCTTTGACCCGGTGCATGGCCGCGTCTTCTCCGCGATCAAGAATCTGCGCGCCACCGACATGCTGGCGACGCCTGTCACCCTGCGCCCGATGTTCGAGGCGGATGAGGGGATGAAGGCGCTGGGCGGGCCGTCCTATCTGGCGCAACTGACCGGATCGGGGGCGAGCCTGATCGGCGCGCGGCAGTTCGCGACGCAGATCTATGACCTGGCCATGCTGCGCGCGCTGGTAACGGTGGGGCGGACGCTGGTCGACCGGGCGATGGACACTTCGGAAGAGGTGAACCCGCGCGCGCAGATCGAGCTGGCCGAGAATGAGCTGTTCAAGGTCGCGGCGGACGGGGGTTCCGAGAATGCGGTCAAGAGCTTCTCCCAGGCCACCACCATGGCGGTCAAGAATGCCGAGCGCGCGCTGAACTCCGGCGGCCATGTCTCGGGCATCACCACGGGTCTGGACTCGGTCAATGCCAAGATCGGCGGTATGCACCGCTCCGACTTGATGATCCTGGCGGGCCGTCCGGGCATGGGCAAGACCTCGCTCGCCACCAACATCGCGTTCAACGCCGCGCGCCGCTGGATGCGCGACATGCAGGACGGCATTCCGCCCTCCGAGTCGGTCGGTGCCAAGGTCGCGTTCTTCAGCCTCGAAATGTCGGCCGACCAGCTGGCGACGCGTATCCTGGCCGAGCAGTCCGGGATCAGCTCCGAAGCGCTGCGCATGGGCAAGATCAGCCGCAATGAGTTCGCGCAGCTTGCCGCCGCCGCCGCCGAACTGGAGCAGTTGCCGCTGTTCATCGACGATACCGGCGGCCTGACCATTTCCGCGCTGCACACCCGCGTCCGGCGGCTTCAGCGGCGGCTGAACAACGAACTGGGTCTGGTCGTGGTCGACTATCTCCAGCTGCTGACCGGATCGGGCAAGTCGTCCGAGGGCAACCGCGTGCAGGAAATCTCGGAGATTTCGCGCGGGCTCAAGACGCTGGCCAAGGACATGAACGTGCCGGTGCTGGCGCTGTCCCAGCTGAGCCGTGCGGTCGAGCAGCGCGAGGACAAGCGCCCGATGCTGTCCGACCTTCGCGAATCGGGCTCGATCGAGCAGGACGCCGACATGGTCTGGTTCGTGTTCCGCGAAGACTATTACATGATGCAGCGCGAGCCCAAGCGCCCGATGGAAGGCGATGACGGCAAGGTCTTCGAGGATCACGCGAAATGGGCGACCGAGGTGGAGCGGGTCTACGGCCTGGCCGAACTGATCGTCGCGAAACAGCGTCACGGTGCGACCGGCAAGGTGGTGATGAAGTTCGACCCGACGATCACGCGGTTTACGGATTTTGCGGGGTATTGAGCCATACCCTCCGTTCAGCCTGAGCGAAGTCGAAGGCCACGCTCATCCCTGGCCACATGGTTCGGGGCGTGCACTTCGACTTCGCTCCGTGCGAACGGAGGCAGGGGTATGTGAGCGGATGCACCCCAACCTTACCTTGTCGGCGCGAGCAGCCAGGCGCGGGCTTCGTCCTTGTCGGTGAAGAACCGGAATTCGTCGTGGTCCTGGTTCGCCCGCTCCGCCTGCAACTTGGTAAGCGCGCCCGAGGTATAGACCGCGACACGACCCGAGCGGACGGCCGGGCTTTCCATCATCTGGACGAAGGCCGCGACGACTTCCTGGCTCTGCACCATCGCGTTGGACAGATCGCACAGGCTGACCGGGGTGCGGCCGGTGGCACGGATGCGGTGGACGGTCTGTTCCAGCTCGCGGGCGAAGTCGGCCATGGTGTCCAGGGTCCAAAACCCGTGGGTCGTAACCTCGAAATAACCGCATTTCAGGTCGACTGTGACTTTGTACATGGGTGATCCCTCATCCTGCCAGGCGCCTTCTGTCGCGGCGCGGTTAAGACAGGATGAAGCGGAAGTTGGGCGTGGCCCCCTTCAGCCTGCCGAAACAGACCGGTGTATCCCGCATTCCACCTTGTCGAACCCGCGCCAGCGGCCTGCGCGGGGATCTTCGCCGGGCTTGACCTTGCTGGTGCAGGGCGCGCAGCCGATCGAGAGATAGCCTTCGGCCTCCAGCGGATGGCGCGGCAGGTCGTGCGTGGCGAAATAGCCGTCCAGCGCCGCCTTGTCCCAGTCTGCCAGCGGGTTGAGCTTCAATCGGCCATCCTCGACCTCGAAGCGGGGCAGGGCGCGGCGAGTACCGGCCTGAAAGCCCTTGCGGCCGGAAATCCACGCCTCGAACGGGGCGAGGCCGCGCGCCAGCGGCTCGACCTTGCGCAAGTCGCAGCAGCCATCGGGGTCGTAGCCGTGACGGATGCCCTCCGGGTCTTTTGCGGCCAGCAGGGCGGGATAGGGCTGGATCACGCGGACGTCCAGCAGACCCAGCCGTTCGACCAGCGTGTCGCGGTACGCCAGCGTCTCGGGAAACATCTTCAGCGTATCGGTGAAGACCACCGGCGTCGCCGGATCGGCGCTTGCGACCATGTGGAGCAGCACGGCGGACTCGGTGCCGAAGGACGACACCGCCGCGATCTGGCCATGCAGTTCGCCGGTCAGCAGGGTGCGCAGCATCTCCGGCGCGGGCACGCCCGCAAAACGCGCCTCATACGCGGCGGCGTCTTCAGCGGTATAAGCCGGCCGAACGTCGATCCGGTCGAGCGCGCGCTCAGCCATGGCGCAGCTTCCACACCGGCACGCGCGCATCAGCGGCCTTTTGGTAGGGCTGGGGGTAGAGCGCCAGCAGCTTGGTCAGCGTCGCCGCATCGACCGGCTTTTCCGGCGCGAAGCTGTCGAAGCCGCAGCGGCGCATGGGCGGGATCTGGTCGACCAGCACGTCGCCCGCCGCGCGCAGCTCGCCCTCGAACCCTGCTTCGCGCAGGATGCGCGCTGCCGAATAGCCGCGTCCGTCACGAAAGGTCGGGAAGCTGATCTCGACCAATGCGATCTGGCCCAGATGCGGCAGGAGTTCGCGCGCATCGTCCCCCGCCTCCAGCCGGACGGCGGTGGCGTTGGTCTGGCCCAGAAAGGCGTCCAGCGTCACCGCCGGTTCGTCATGCACCACATCGTCGCGGAATCGCAGCAGCGTCGCGCCCGCATGGGTGTTGATGGTGATGGGGTCAACCATAAATGGCTTCCTTGAACGGCTGCATGCCGACGCGGCGATAGGTGTCGAGGAAACGCTCGCCGCGCTCGCGCAGTTCGACGTAACGATCGGTCACGCGCTCGATCGCGTCGACCACGCCGTCCTCGTCGAAACCGGGGCCGGTGATCTTGCCCAGCGACACGTCCTCCGCCCCCGATCCGCCGAGCAGCAGCTGGTAATTCTCGGTGCCCTTCTTATCGACGCCCAATATGCCGATATGCCCGGCATGGTGATGGCCGCAGGCGTTGATGCAGCCCGAAATCTTCAGCTTCAACTCGCCCAGCTCACGCTGCCGCCCGGCGAAGCGCTCGCCGATCTTCTGCGCCAGCGGGATCGAGCGGGCATTTGCCAGGCTGCAATAGTCCAGCCCGGGGCAGGCGATGATGTCCGAGATCAGGTCGAGATTCGCCTCGGCCAGCCCCGCCTCGCGAAGCGCGGTCCAGATGGCGTAGAGATCGGCCTTGCGGACATGCGGCAGGACGATGTTCTGCGCGTGGGTGACGCGCAGCTCGTCATGGCCGTAACGCTCGGCAAGGTCGGCCATCAGGTCGATCTGGTCGGCCGAGGCGTCGCCGGGGATGCCGCCGATCGGCTTCAGGCTGATCGTGACGATGGCATGGCCGGGCTGTTTGTGGGCTGAGACATTCTGGTCGAGCCAGACCGCGAAATCGGGGTCGGAGCGGTCGACCGTGTCGGGCGCATCGGTGGCGAAGTCGGGCCCGGCGAACATGGCGGTAATCCGCTCCAGCTCGGCGAGCGGCGGGTCGATGCCCAGATCGCGGATCGCGGCGAACTCCGCCTCCACCTGATCGCGATAGGCATCGACGCCGATCTCATGGAGCAGGATCTTGATCCGCGCCTTGTAGATATTATCGCGGCGGCCATAGCGGTTATAGACCCGCAGGCACGCCTCCAGATAGCTCATCAGATGGTCGGCGGTGATGAAGTCCTTCACCTCATGCGCGATCATCGGCGTACGGCCCATGCCGCCGCCGACGAAAATCTTCGCGCCCAGCACACCGTCGCGCGTCAGCAGCTGGATACCGATATCGTGCAGCCGCATCGCCGCCCGGTCCTCATCTGCGGCGATCACCGCGATCTTGAACTTGCGCGGCAGATAGGTGAATTCCGGGTGGAAGGTCGACCACTGCCGCAGCAGCTCGGCCCAGGGGCGCGGATCGGCGACCTCGTCGGCGGCGGCTCCGGCGAACTGGTCCGACGAGATGTTGCGGATGCAATTGCCCGACGTCTGGATGGCGTGCATCTGGACGGTCGCCAGCTCGGCCAGGATGTCGGGCGCATCGGCCAGCTTGATCCAGTTATACTGGATGTTCTGGCGCGTGGTGAAATGGCCGTAGCCGCGATCATATTTGCGCGCGATATGGCCGAGCATCCGCATCTGGCGGCTGTCGAGCGTGCCATAAGGCACCGCGACGCGCAGCATATAGGCGTGCAGCTGAAGATAGAGGCCGTTCATCAGCCTGAGCGGCTTGAACTGATCCTCGGTCAGCGCACCCGACAGGCGGCGCTCCACCTGGTCGCGAAATTCCTCGACACGGGCATCGACGATGCTCTGGTCATATTCGTCATAGCGATACATGAATGGCTTTCTCAGATGACCCAGGCGCCGGCATCCGCATCGGCGGGCTTCAGCGTCAGGTCGGGGCGCACCGTGGGGCCGAGCGCGCGAATGCGGTCCTTGATATGGGCGGGGCGGGGGCCTTGTTCGGTCGCCTCGGCGTCGAGCAGATAGGGCACGTTGACCCGGCGCGCGCCTTCCTCGACACGCAGGATCGCCTCACCCTGGCTGCCGACATCGACCGCGTCCTCGACATGGCGCGACCAGTCGCTCCCCGTCCACCAGACGACGTCGCCGGTGCTCAAGTCATTGCCCGTCAACAGCTTCATGCGCTCATTCCTTCCGCCACGCGGGCCCAACGCGCCAGCTTGTCTTCGGCATCCGACAGGGTCACGACTTCGCCGACGACGATGATCGCCGGGCTCTGCACCGCCTCGCGCTCGACCATCGGGCCGAGATCGGCGAGCAGGGTGCGGATCGCGCGGTGGCCCTCCAGCGTGCCGCGCTCCAGCACGGCGACCGGCATGTCGGGGGCGACACCGTCCGCCATCAGCTTGTCGGCGATGCCGTTGGCGGTCGCGACGCCCATATAGATGACGAGCGTGCGCCCTTGGCCCGCCAGCCCCGACCAGTCCTGATCGGTCAGCCCCTTGCATTGCCCTGCGACGAAGGACACGGCCGAGCTATGATCGCGATGGGTCAGCGGTAGCATCGCCTCTGCCGCGCAGCCGAGTGCGGCCGACACGCCGGGGATCACTTCGACGGGGAGCCCGGCGGCACGTACCGCCTCCACCTCTTCGCCGCCGCGCCCGAAGATGAACGGATCGCCGCCCTTCAGCCGCACGACGATCGCCCCGGTCTTCACATGCGCGACGATCAGCGCGTTGATCGCCTCCTGCGACAGGGTATGCCGCGCGCGGCGCTTGGCGACCGAGATGCGCTGCGCCTCAGGCGGCGCGAGGTCGAGGACGCGCGGGTCGATCAGCCCGTCATGGACCAGGACATCGGCGGTCTTCAAAGCCTCGACCGCGCGCACGGTCAACAGGCCCGGATCACCGGGGCCTGCACCAACCAGGATCACGCGCCCCCGCGCGGTGGGATCGAGAAGACTAGCCATATTCTCCAGATGATCCCTCCGCGCATCTGCCACAACCGAGCGATGCTTGGGGCGGGGGTAGATCAGCTATGCGCGCAGGCCGATCGGGATCGTGGCGGCGGCGCTTTCGCTTTCCGCGCTGGCGACAGGATAGGCGCAGTAATCGGCGGCGTAATAGGCGCTGGGGCGGTGGTTGCCCGACCAGCCGATGCCGCCGAACGGTGCGCTGGAGGCCGCGCCGTTGGTCGGGCGGTTCCAGTTGACGATCCCCGCCCGGATGCCGGTCCAGAACTGCTCGTAACGCTCGCGCGAAGGCGAGATCAGCGAGGCCGACAGGCCGTAGCGCGTGGCGTTGGCCTGTTCGATCGCATCCGCGAAGTCGGTGGCGCGGGAGACCTGTAGGGCCGGGCCGAACAGTTCGTCGTCGGGGCGCTCGGCGACGGCGCCGACGTCGAGGATAGCGGGCGTCAGCAACGGCAAGTCCGGTGCGACGCGCTCCAGCGGACGGACGACCTTTGCGCCGCTCGCGACCAACGCTTCGACCCGCGAGAGCAAATGCTCGGCCGCCTCATTGTCGATCACCGGCCCCATGAACGGCGCAGGCGCGTCGTGGGGGGCGCCGACGATCAGCCGGTCGGTGAGACGGGTCAGCGCCGCCATCAGCGGATCGAACAGCCGGTCCTCGACGATCAGCCGCCGCCCGGCGGTGCAGCGTTGCCCGGCCGTCGTATAGGCCGACTGGACGATCAGCGTGGCGGCGGCGTCGAGATCGGGATCGTCCCAGACGATGATCGGGTTGTTGCCCCCCATCTCGAGTGCCAGGATCTTCTCCGGCCGCTCGGCGAACTGGCGGTTGAGCGCCAGGCCAGTGGGCGCCGAGCCGGTGAAGAGCAGCCCGTCGATATCGTCATGCCCGGCCAGCGCACGCCCCTGGTCCGGCCCGCCGATCAGTAGCCGGACGACCCCCTCGGGCACCCCCGCCGCATGATAGCATTCGACCAGGAACTGGCCCGTTGCGGGGGTCTTTTCCGACGGCTTGAACACCACCGTATTCCCGGCAAGCAGCGCGGGCACGATATGGCCGTTGGGCAAGTGTGCGGGGAAATTATACGGCCCCAGCACCGCCAGCACGCCGTGCGGCCGGTGACGCAAGGCCATGCGCCCGCCACCCGGCTGATCGGTAGACCGCTCGCCCGCGCGCTCGGCTTGCGCGGTGATCGAGATGGCGACCTTGGCGATCACGGTGTCGACCTCGGTCCTGGCTTCCCAGAGCGGCTTGCCGGTTTCGCGCGCGATCAGGTCGGCGAACGCCGCTGTCCGGTCCCGCACGATCTCGGCGAAGCGGCGCAGCGTGTCGATCCGCTCGGACAGGGGCGTCGTCGCCCAGTCGGGCCATGCCGCGCGTGCGGCGGCGACCTCCTGGTCGGCATCGCCGATGGACAGCTCGGCGATCAGGACGGCCGTGGCGGGTTCGTAGGTCGACAGGAATCGGGTCATGGCGGGAAGCTAGGCCGCCGAAACCGGGTCGGCAAGCGCGCGGCCCATGGCGCGCACCCGCGCTACCTTGTTGTGCAGTAGGGTCCAGTCGTCGCGCTCGGCGATCGGCGCCCAGATCGCCTCGACCTCGTCGATCAGCATGGATTCCGGCTCCCCCTGCCAATAGGCGTCGTCGCGGGCGCGGCGCGGCGCATAGGGCTCGATCAGGTCGCGCAGGGCATTCCAGCTTTCGTCGTAATGATCCGGCACCCGCCCGCCGAACAGGTCGAAATAGGTGCGGTCGAGGCTGGCCTGGCTCTCCCGCAGTGCGCGTTCGAAGGTCTGGACGAGCGCGCGGTCCTCGGTCCCGCCGCGCGGGGCCAGCCCCAGCCGCCAGAGGATCGCGGTCACGATCTCCGTCTGATAGGTGGTGGCGAAGCCCTCCAGCGCGGCGATCAGCGGATCGCTCTCGGCGATCAGGCGCAGGCTGGAGGCGAGCTGCATCACGTCCCACTGGATCGCCTCGGGCTGGCGGGCGAGCGCGTAGAGGCCGCTATGGTCGAAATAGGCGGCGGTGAATTCGGGGTCCCAGGTCGGTGCGAAGCGCCACGGGCCATAGTCGAAGCTCTCGCCGGTGACATTGATATTGTCCGAATTGAGCACGCCGTGGACGAACCCGGCGGCCATGTAGCGCGCCGCCAGCGTCGCCGTGCGTTGTGCGACCAGCGTCAGCAGCCGGACGGGATCGTCCGAATCCTCGCCGTAGAAATGGCGGAGGACGTATGCGACCAGCCGCTTCATCCCCGCCTCGTCACGCTCGAAGGCGAGGCGCTGGAAACTGCCGATACGGATATGGCCGTGGCTCATCCGCACCATCACCGCCGAGCGGGTGGGGGAGGGCTCGTCGCCCCGGTGCAGCGCCTCGCCCGTCTCGATGATCGACAGGGTGCGCGAGGTGGGGACGTTCAGCGCCTCCAGCATCTCGGTCGCCAGGATTTCGCGGACCCCGCCCTTCAGGGTCAGGCGACCGTCGCCGGAGCGGCTATAGGGCGTCTGCCCGGAACCTTTGGTGCCGAGTTCGAGCAACCGGCCGTCACGCGCCGTCATCTGCGCGAAGGTGAAGCCGCGCCCGTCGCCCAGGTCCGAATTGTAATGGCGGAACTGATGTCCGTGATAACGCATCGCGAACGGCCCCGGCAGCGTGTCGGGCAAGGGCTGGAACCGGCCAAGATGCGCGGCCCATTCCGCATCGGTCAGCGTCTCCAGCCCGATCTCCGCCGCCGTCTGGTCGTTGCGGAAGCGGATGATCGTCTGCGGGAAATCGGCGGGCGCGACGGGGTCGGCGATGAAGTCGGCGATCTCGGTCAGGGCGGACGCGGGGCGATAGGCTTGCGGGGATAGGGGCATACCGCGATATGGAGGCGGCACCGGAGGACCTTCAAGCATGACGGCGTATGAGAATCGTTATTGGTGGTCGAAGGACGGCCTGCGGCTCCACGCACGGGATTATGCCGGAAGCGATGCGCTGCCCCCCGTCATCTGCCTGCCCGGCCTGACCCGCAATGCCCGCGATTTCGAGGGGCTGGCCGAGGCGCTGGCGGGCCGGGCGCGGGTCATCGCGGTCAGTTTCCGGGGGCGGGGCGAAAGCGCCTATGCCAAGGATCCGATGAGCTATGTGCCGCTCACCTATGTCCAGGATGTCGAGGCGATGCTCGACGAATTCGGCATCGGCCGGTTCGTGGCGGTCGGCACCTCGCTGGGCGGGATCGTGACGATGGTGCTGGCGGCGACCGCGCGCGGGCGGCTGGCTGGCGCGGTGCTGAACGATATCGGGCCGGAGATCGAGGCGGCGGGGCTGGCGCGCATCCGCGGCTATGTCGGCAAGGGGCAGAGCTTTCCCACCTGGCTGCACGCCGCGCGCTGCGTCCAGGAGAATAACGAGGACGTCTATCCCGGCTGGGGGGTCGAGGACTGGCTGGCCATGGCCAAGCGCACGCACCGGCTGACCAGCGCGGGGCGGATCGTGCTCGATTACGACCTGAAGATCGCCGAGCCGTTCCGCGTGCCCAATACCGAGGGCGGGCCGGACATGTGGTCGGCGCTCGACGCATTGAACGGCGTGCCGACGCTGGTGGTGCGCGGCGAGCGGTCGGATATCCTGAGCGCCAGCGTCGCCGAGCGGATGGTCGAGCGCCTGTCCCCGTCGGAGCTGGTGACGGTGCCCAATGTCGGCCATACGCCCCTGCTGACCGAGCCGGAGGCGATCGCGGGGATCGCGCGTTTGCTCGACCGCGTGGCGGGATAGGGCCATCACATTCCTCCCCGGCACGGGGAGGGGGACCATGCGCCAGCATGGTGGAGGGGGCGTGCCGCTAGGCGAGTCGCTTGTGGAAGCCCCCCTCCGTCAGGCCTTCGGCCTGCCACCTCCCCTTGCAGGGGAGGAAGATGGCGTTAGCGGTTTTCAACCCGTCCGCTGCTCGCTAATCCGGCGGCCATGGCCCGTCCGCTGAACATCCTGCACCTTCATTCCTCCTTTTCGCTGGGCGGGAAGGAGGCGCGCGCGGTTGCGCTGATGAACGCCTTTGGCGATGCCGCGAAGCACACCATCGTCTCCGCCATGCCCGACGAATTGGGCGCGCGCGATTCGATCGCCAAGGGCATCCGCTACGAGATCGCGCAAGGTGCCCCGCCGCTGACCGGCAAGCCCTCGGTCAAGCGGTACGAGGCGATCGCGGCCTATATGCGCCGCTTCGACCTGGTGCTGACGTACAATTGGGGCGCGATCGACGGGGTGATGGCGCGGCGCGTATATTCCAAGGGCGCGCCGCCGCTGGTCCATCACGAGGATGGCTTTAACGCCGACGAGGCGCGGGGCCTCAAGATCGAGCGCAACATCTATCGCCGCATCGCCCTGTCCGCGGCGGACGCGCTGGCGGTGCCGAGCCACATCCTGGAGGCGATCGCGCTCCAGACCTGGAAACAGCCCGCGACCCGCGTGCACCGCATTCCCAACGGCATCGACACCAAACTCTACGCCCGCGATCCCGACCCCAAGGGCATTCCGGGCTTCGTCCGTCAGCCCAAGGAGATCGTCGTCGGTGCATTGGCGGGCCTGCGCACCGTCAAGAATCTGCCGATGCTGGTCCGCGCGATGGGCGGCATTCCCAACCGCTTCCGGCTGGTGATCGTCGGCGAGGGGCCGGAGCGCGCCAACATCATGCAGGCGGCCGCCGCCATGGGCATCGCCGACCGGCTGGTCATGCCGGGCTTCCTGGAGCGGCCGTATAACTATATCCGCCATTTCGACATCGTTGCGCTGTCCTCGCTGTCCGAACAGGCGCCGATCTCGGTGCTGGAGGGGATGGCGGCAGGGCTGCCCATCGCCTCGCTGCCGGTGGGCGATGTGGCGTCGATGGTGTCCGAGCCCAACCGCCAGTTCATCGCCGATGCGCCCAACGAGGTGCGGCTGCGCGACGTGATCCAGGCCCTGGTCAACCATCCCGAGCTGCGCGCCGAGGCAGGCGCCGCCAACCAGGCCCGCGTGCGCGCCGAGTTCGACCAGAGCCAGATGGTCGCGCGCTACAAGGCGCTGTATGAGGGCGTATTGGGCCGACCCGGCGCGCTGGGCTGAAGGCCGGTACGGATGCGTGCCGTTAATTCCCCTCGCTAAGCGATCCTAACACGCTATATGAGACCCTTTCGGACAGACAAGGTAATGACGTGTTCAAAGGCTTGAGCCCCATCCTGTACAACGGCCGCGAGGTTTGGCCGCTGATCGAAGGCGGGAAGGGCGTCGCTGCGACCAATCACGCCTCGGCGGGTGCCTGGGCGGCGGCGGGCGGGGTCGGCACCGTGTCGGCGGTGAACGCGGACAGCTATGACGCCGAGGGCAAGATCATTCCCCAGATCTACCGCGCGCTGACCCGGCGCGAGCGGCATGAGGAACTGATCGAATACGCCATCGAGGGCGCGGTCCAGCAGGTGAAGCGCGCCTGGGACATTGCCGGTGGCAAGGGCGCGATCAACATCAACGTGCTGTGGGAAATGGGCGGCGCGCAGCGGGTGCTGGAAGGCGTGCTGGCGCGGACCAAGGGCTTGGTCGCGGGCGTCACCTGCGGCGCGGGCATGCCCTACAAGCTGTCTGAGATCGCGGCGCATCACCAGGTCAGCTATCTGCCGATCGTGTCCTCGGGCCGCGCCTTCCGCGCGCTGTGGAAGCGCGCCTATTCCAAGGCGTCGGAATGGCTGGCGGCGGTCGTGTACGAGGACCCCTGGCTCGCCGGTGGCCATAACGGCCTGTCGAACGCCGAGGACCCCTTGCAGCCGCAGGACCCCTATCCGCGCGTGAAGGCGCTACGCGATACGATGCGCGAGGGCGGGATTTCGGACGAGGTGCCGATCGTGATGGCGGGCGGCGTCTGGTACCTGCGCGACTGGAACAACTGGATCGACAACCCCGAGCTGGGCAAGATCGCCTTCCAGTTCGGCACGCGCCCGCTGCTGACGCAGGAAAGCCCGATCCCCGAGGAATGGAAGCAGCGGCTGATGACGATCGAGGAGGGCGATGTCCTTCTTCACCGTTTCTCGCCGACGGGCTTCTACTCCAGCGCGGTACGCAATCCGTTCCTGCGCAATCTGGAAGCGCGCTCCGAACGCCAGATCGCCTTTTCGACGCAGGAAGCGGGCGACCATGTCTTCCAGCTCGACGTGGGCGTGAAGGGCAAGAATTTCTGGGTGACGAAGGGCGACCTGCTGCGCGCGCGCGAGTGGTTCGGCGCGGGCTTTACCATGGCGCTGAAGACCCCGGACAACACTTTGGTGTTCGTGTCCCCTGAGGAAGCCAAGGAGATCCGCAAGGATCAGGCCGACTGCATGGGCTGCCTGTCGCAGTGCCTGTTTTCGAGCTGGGCGGACAGCGAGACCAACTCGACCGGCCGCCTGGCCGACCCGCGCAGCTTCTGCATCCAGAAGACGCTCCAGGAGATCGCCCATGGCGGCGATGTCGAGCAGAACCTGATGTTCGCAGGGCACGCAGCCTATAACTTCAAGCGCGACCCCTTCTACTCGAACGGGTTCGTGCCGACCGTGAAGCAGCTGGTCGACCGTATCCTGACCGGCGATTAAGTCGTGATGATGGTGCCGGAGCTCTCCGCGACGTTGCGAGGCGTCGCGGCGGCGATGGCATCATTTCCCGACGGCTGGTGGATTATCGGTAGCGCGGCCTTG
This sequence comes from Sphingomonas sp. 77B, assembly GCF_056497825.1. Taxonomy (NCBI): domain Bacteria; kingdom Pseudomonadati; phylum Pseudomonadota; class Alphaproteobacteria; order Sphingomonadales; family Sphingomonadaceae; genus Sphingomonas; species Sphingomonas sp. 77B. The sequence goes on along the minus strand of NZ_JBWMBY010000001.1, from coordinate 1,537,057 downwards.
GCGCTGCACGGTGTCGATGCGGGGCCCGTCCATGACATTGACCTGCTGATCGACGCAGAACTGGCCCATGCCGTGTTGGCTCATATGGGCATTGAGCCGATCGCATTGTCGCCCGACAATCTGTTCCGCTCGAAGACGTTCGCGAAATGGGATGTGATGCCGCTTCGGGTCGAGGTGATGGCCGGTTTGCATGTCGCGGTTTCTGGCCAATGGCAGCCTGTCGAACCTCGTACGCGCCAACAGATCATGATGGCGGACGAAGCGCTGTTCGTGCCCGATCGCCAGGAACTGCTTGCCCTGTTTCGCCTATTCGGGCGGCCGAAGGATGCGCCGCGCATTCAGGCGATGCTATCGGCGGAAGCGGCAGCGCGATCCGCCGCTTCCGCGTGATAGGTCAATCGGCGACGGTGCCGACCACCGCGCCTGCGGTGCCGCCAACCGCTGCGCCCTTCTGGACGCTGCCGCCCGTCGCCGCCGCGACGCCTGCGCCGCCCGCACCGCCGATGGCGGCGCCCTTCAGGGTCGAACATGCCGAGATCGACAGCGCGGTTGCGGCGAGGGTTGCGGCAATTGCCAGCTTTTTCATCGATGTAGCTCCCGTTTGAATGACAGGAGAGGAATGCAGTCCCGCCGTCACGGTTCCGCTCTGCAACATTTTGACATGGGGAAAGGGGCTGTCAGGTCCTGGGGCGGGAAGGGCGGGAGGTTGATCCACACCCTGCCCTGTGTCAGGCCAGCGGCCATGCAACCAGACATCCGCGCCATCATCGCCGCCTCGTCCCATGCCTTCGTGACCGGCAAGAAGGTCGCCGGCCTCTATGACCAGGCCGTGGACCGTCATCGTCGCATCGCGGCGGAGGCGCGCGGCGAGCATTTGCAGGGGCTGGACGGCGACCGGAACGTGAAGTTCGGCGGGACGCTTCCCGAACTGCGCGAAACCGGCACTGGGGCTGCGATCTACATGGAAGTCGCCGATGGGGAGACCAAGGGCTTCGATCGCAGCAGCTCCGGCCACTTCACCTGCCGGGTCGAGGATCAGCTGGTCCAGCTCTACGATCACGCGGACGGCGCGTGGTTCACCTTCGTCGTTCAGGGGATCGAGTGAACGCGCCCGGCGGAGAATGACGCGCTAAAGCCACCCCTCAAGCACCTGGTCGGGCGGGCGGTGGCCGTCGGCCCAGCTGCGGATATTGGCGATGACCTTCTCGCCCGAGGCGACGCGACCCTCCAGCGTGGCCGAGCCCATGTGCGGGGTCAGCACGACATTGGGGAGGGCCAGAAGGCGCGGATCGATTTCGGGCTCGTGCCGCCACACGTCGAGGCCTGCTCCTGCCAGCCGTCCATTCTCCAGTGCCTCGACCAGCGCGTCTTCGTCGACGATCCCGCCCCGGCTGGCGTTGATGAGATAGACATGGCGGCGCATCAGGGCGATGCGGCGGCGGTCGATCAAATCGTGGCTGTCGGCGTTGAGGGGCGTGTGGATCGACACGATGTCGACCGCGCCCAGCATCGCGTCGAGATCGTGATGCCAGGTCGCGCCCAGCTCCGCCTCGATGCTGGCGGGCAGGCGGCGGCGGTTGTGGTAATGGATCGACAGGCCGAACGCGCGCGCCCGCCGTGCGACCGCCTGGCCGATCCGCCCCATGCCGACGATGCCCAGCGCCTTGCCGCCGATCCGGTGGCCAAGCATCCCGCCGGGACTCCACCCCCTCCACGCGCCGGAGCGGACCAGCTTCTCGCCCTCGGCCAGGCGGCGCGGCACCGACAGGATCAGCGCCATGGTCATGTCGGCGGTATCCTCGGTCAGGACGCCCGGCGTATTGGTGACGATGATGCCGCGCGCGCGCGCCGCCTTCAGGTCAATATGGTTCACGCCCGCGCCGAAATTGGCGATCAGCTTGAGGCGCGGCCCGGCATTGGCGATCAGATCGGCGTCGATCGCGTCGGTGACGGTGGGCACCAGAACGTCGCAGTCGGCCATGGCGGCGGCGAGCTGTTCCCGGTTCAGCTTTTCGTCGGCGGGGTTCGACTCGGTCTCGAACAGCGCGGCCATCCGCTCCATCACGGGATCGGGGAGTTCGCGGGTGACGACCACCCTGGGGTTCAGGCAGCGGCGCGGATCGACCATGGCCATCGGATTGCGGCAAGCCTGCGGGTCCGTCAACCGGCGATCGCGCGCCCGAACATGGTTGAAGCGGGCCCCCGGCTCGGCGTAGAGCATCGCGCGGGCGGGCAGGTGAAGGGATAGATGATGCGCAGGTCCATGGTCGGACTGGCAATTTGGGCGGCGACGCTGGCGACCGGCACGCTGGCGGTGGGGCCGTTCGTCCCGGCGGCGCAGGCCGCGACCGAAAAGCGCGCTTTGCCCTATTATGGATCGATCGGCGCCTCGGTCGCGCGGATGCGAACCGGCCCGGCCCGCAGCTATCCCGCCAGCTGGACCTATCGCCGTGCCGACCTGCCCGTGAAGGTGATCGCGGTGTTCAAGGAATGGCGCAAGGTTCAGGACCCTGACGGGACGGAGGGCTGGATGCTGGCCGTCCTGCTGCGCAACACCCGCACCGCGATCGTGCGCGGCACCGAGCCGCTGCCGATGCGCTCGGCCCCCGATGACGGAGCCAAGACCCTGTGGCGCGCGGCTCCGGGTGTGGTCGGGCGGATCAGCGAATGCAATGGCGGCTGGTGCCGCCTCGACGTGAAGGGGCAGGCGGGGTTCGTGCCGGTCGGCTCGATCTGGGGCGTCGAGCCGGGGGAAGTGCTGCCGTAAGCCGAGACGGGTAAATCAACCCTGACGTTGCTTTTTCGGCACGTCCCTCCCGCAGGCGGGAGGGGATGGGGGAGGGTAGGCCACGGGCGGTGGTCTCGGTGAGACTCCGTGCCCTCCCCCAACCCCTCCCGCTTGCGGGAGGGGAGTAAAAAGAGGAGGGGGGAAGCCTTCCTTTACATCAACTCCACGGCCATCGCGGTGGCTTCGCCGCCGCCGATGCAGAGCGATGCGACGCCGCGTCGTGCGCCCTTCGTCTCCAGCGCCGACAACAGGGTCGCCAGCACCCGTGCGCCGCTCGCGCCGATCGGGTGGCCCAGCGCGCAGGCGCCGCCATGGATGTTCAGCCGGTCGTGCGAGAGGTCCATGTCGCGCATCGCGATCATCGCCACCGCCGCAAAGGCTTCGTTCACCTCGTAGAGATCGGCATCGCCGGTCGCCCAGCCCGCGCGGTCCAGAGCCTTGCGCATCGCGAAGACCGGCGCGGTGGTGAAGCGGGCGGGCGCATGGGCATGGGCGGCGTGCGCCACGACCCGCGCGATCGGCGTCAGGCCCAGCTTGTCGGCCACACTCGCCCGCGTCATCACCAGAGCCGCTGCACCGTCCGAAATGGACGAGGCGTTCGCCGCCGTGATCGTGCCGTCCTTGGCAAAGGCGGGTTTCAGCGTCGGAATCTTGGCGGGATCGCCCTTGGCGGGCTGTTCGTCGAGGGTGATGGTCTCCTCGCCCTTGCGGGTCTTGACCGTAACGGGCACGATTTCGCGGTCGAACGCGCCCGAGCCCTGCGCCGCCTTGGCGCGCTCCAGCGAGGCGATGGCGAAATCGTCCTGGGCGGCGCGCGTGAACTGATATTCCTGTGCGGCTTCCTCGGCGAAATGGCCCATCAGGCGGCCGCGCTCATAGGCGTCCTCCAGTCCGTCGAGGAACATGTGATCGTACAGCGTGTCATGCCCGATACGCGCGCCGCCGCGATGCTTGTGGCTGAGATAGGGAGCGTTCGTCATGCTCTCCATGCCGCCCGCGACGATCATGTCGGCGGAGCCCGCCGCGAGCGCCTCGGCGGCCATGATCGCGGCCTGCATCCCCGATCCGCACATCTTGTTGACGGTCGTCGCCTCGACATGCTCCCCCAGCCCGGCGAAGATCGCCGCCTGGCGTGCGGGCGCCTGGCCGAGCCCGGCGGGGAGGACGCAGCCCATATAGATGCGCTCGATCGCCGACGCATCGACACCGGCCCGCTCGACCGCGCCCTTGACGGCGGCGGCGCCCAGCTGCGTCGCGGACAGGTCCGACAGGCTGCCCTGGAACGAGCCCATGGGGGTGCGGGCATAGGACAGGATGACGATGGGGTCCGTCATGGCATACTCTCCGATTAGGTCTGTTTTGATGTCGTTGTTTGGTGCGCGCCTTACGCCTTTTGCTCAGGCCGCGCAAAGGGGGTAGGGGGCGGGTCCATGACGTTCGGGGCGGCATCGGCTTTATGGGCCGCGATCTATGGCGGGGCGGGGGCGATCATCGGGTCGTTCGTCGCCGCGCTGGTGCTGCGCTGGCTCGACGATCGCTCGGTGCTGACGGGGCGATCGGCCTGCGACCATTGCGGCAAGACGTTGCGCGTGTGGGAGCTGGTGCCGGTTCTCAGCTTCGTCGCGCTGCGTGGACGCTGTTCGCGGTGCCATCAGCCGATCGATCCGGTACATTGGCGCATCGAAGCTATCGCCGTCCTGATCGGCGTAGCGGCAGGCTGGGTCGCCGGACCGGACGGCTGGACGGGGGCGCTGTTCGGCTGGTCGCTGTTGGCGTTGGGTGCGCTGGATGCGCTTGCCTTCTGGTTGCCCGATCGGTTGACCGCGTGGCTGGCGGGGGCGGGACTGTCGACCGGGGTGATGGGTCAAGTGCCGTCGCTGGGCGAGCGGATCATCGGCGGATTGGTCGGCTTCGGCGCGCTCTGGGCGATCGCCCAGGGCTATCGCCGGTGGCGGGGGCGCGAGGGGATGGGCGGTGGCGACCCCAAGCTGATGGGCGCAATCGGATTGTGGCTGGGCTGGCGGATGCTGCCGGGCGTGTTGCTGGCGGCGTGTGTCATCGGACTGGGCTTCGTCGCCGTGCGGCATGTGCTGGGACACCGCGCGAACGGGCAGGACATGGTGCCGCTGGGACTGTTGCTGGCACTGGCGGCTTACCCGGCCTGGGCGTTGATGATAGGAATGGCGCCATGATGCTATCGTCCGTCGTCGCACTGGCGCTTGCCGGTGTTCAGGCCGCCCCGTCCGCGCCCCCGGTGCTGGGCGCGCTGCCCAAACAAACCCTGCCCCAGCGTGGCTGCGCCGCCTATCTCTGGGCGGTGCAGGACCAGCGTTTCGTCGCGATGGTCGAGCCGACCCGGCTGCGCATCATGCTCGACGGCAAGCCGACCGACCTGGCGGCGGCCGAGGCCGGGGGCGGGGGTACGCTGGGGCTAGCCAGTACGATGCGCTATGCGGGGGCGGGCATCACTGCGACGCTCGACATGACGATCACCCAGCGCGAAACATTGCAGGACGGGGCGATCGTCTCGGACGCCAGTATCCGCCTAACCCGCGGAAATCAGGATGAGATCATCGTCCCCGTCGGCGGCCTCATAGGGTGCGCGCCCGCCAGCCGCTGAACGGCCGAGGGAACCTGACGGCTTCTGTCGGCGTTACGGTGTAGTGGGGGATCATTCCGAATAGCGGAAGAGCCCTGTCGGAAAGGGGCTTTTGACGGCGTGGCGGAACGGATCGGCAGACATACCTGGCTTGCGTTCGCGCTCATAGCTCCCTCCCTCTTTTCCGCTCCCGTGTCCGCGCAGCTCTCGAAGCCCGGTACCGCCCCCGCGCAGGGCCCCAGCCTGCCGCAGGACCAGCGACAGGGCGACACCGACCCGCAGGGCAATGCCCCGATCGTGCCCGATTCGCAGTTCAACGCCGCGCTGCCGCCGCTGAGCGGGGACATCAACGCGCCGCTGGAATCCATGTCGTCGATGGCGAAGGATCAGCCCCCATCGCCGACCAGCCCGCAGACCATTCCGCTTCCCCAGACCGCTCCGCCCCTGCCGAACGCCCAAACGGCGCAGCCGCTCGCGACCGGCGAGGCGATCGGCGCGATCGCGCCCGAGGACCCACAGCTCGCCCAACCGCTGACCCCGCTCGCCAGCTTCGACTCGACGCCGCTCGACACGGTGGCGGATACGAAGAGCAAGCAGGCGCCCGACATCCGCTACGACATGGAGGTGAACGGGCTTGCCGCGTTGAAGCTGGACGACGAGTTTAAGGGGCTTTCGGCGCTGCGCGAGGGCAAGGGCAAGGCGGCCAACGCGACCCAGGTGGCGGCCCGCGCCCGCGAGGACGAGCAGCTGGCGATCCGGCTGATGAAGTCGCTCGGCTATTACGACGCCACCGCCATATCGACCCTGCAACGCGAAACCGCCGCCGATGGCGAGGCCGGGCGTCTGAAGGTCGTGCTGACCGCGACACCGGGGCGGCTGTATCGGCTGTCGTCGATCACGGTGGACGCGCAGCCGACCGTGCCGACCGACCTGATCCGCTCCAACCTGCCGCTGAAGGTCGGCGACCCGATCGAGGCGGCGCGGATCGAGGGGGCGGAGGCCAATGTCAGCTTGGTCCTGCCGCAACGCGGCTATCCCTTCGTCAAGGTGGGACAGCGCGACATCCTGCTGGAGGATCAGGCGCCCGAGCCGGTGGGCGCCTATACGCTGCCGGTCGATACGGGGCCGCGATCCTCGTTCGGCAAGCTGACGACAGTGGGCGACAAGGTGTTCGACCTCGATCACCTGAACGTCTTCCCGCGTTTCGAGGAGGGCCAGCTATACGATTCGCGGCTGACCGACGATTTGCGCAACGCGCTGGTCGCGACCGGCCTGTTCAACGGCATCGCGGTCGAGCCCAAGCAGACCGGCCGCATGAATCCCGACGGCACCGAGCAGATCGACCTCCAGGTCACGCAGACCAAGGGGCCCGCCCGGACGCTGTCGGGTGAGGCGGGCTATTCCACCGGCCAGGGCGTGCGGGTGCAGGGCAGCTTCACCAACCGCAACGCCTTCCCGCCGGAGGGGGCGATCATCGCCTCGGTCATCGCCGGTACGCAGGAACAGGGGCTCAGCGGGACCTTCCGCCGTTCCAATGCCGGGCGGCGCGACCGGACATTTCAGGTCATCGCCTCGGCCAGCCACCAGAATTACGATGCGTTTGATGCGTTCATCGGCACGGTCGCCTTCCGCTGGAGCTATGACTCGACGCCGATCTGGCAGAAGAAATTCACCTATGCCTTTGGCGGCGAGCTGACCGGGACCAACGAAAGCGTCTACGACTTCGCGCTGGGCGACCGGCGGCGCGGCACCTATGGCATCGCGGCGATTCCGGCGCAGGTGGTGTTCGACCAGTCCAACGACCTGCTCAACCCGACGCGCGGCTATCGCCTGAAACTGAATCTCAGCCCCGAAACGTCGGTGCGCGGCGCGGTGCGGCCCTATGTGCGGACGATGGTGGAGGGGACCTTCTATTATCCCTTCAACGACAGTCTGGTGATCGCGGGCCGGGCGCGCGCGGGGTCGATCTTCGGTATCGACCGCGACGATCTGGCGCCGTCGCGGCGCTATTATGGCGGCGGCGGCGGATCGGTGCGCGGCTATGGCTATCAACGGCTGGGGCCGTTCGATCCGCAGGGCAATCCGGTCGGCGGGCGCAGCCTGAACGAATTTTCGCTGGAGGCGCGTTATCGCTTCGGCAATTTCGGGATCGTGCCGTTCGTCGATGCGGGCAACAGCTATGAAAGCACGCTGCCCACGGGCAAGGATTTGCGCTTCGGCGCGGGTATCGGCGGGCGCTTCTACACCAATTTCGGGCCGCTGCGAGTCGACGTGGCGACGCCGCTGAACCCGCGCCCGGGTGACGGCAAGGTCGCCCTGTACATCTCGATCGGGCAGGCCTTCTGATGGCGGACGAACAGACCATGGCGCCTGCGCCGGAAACCGAAACCGTCGTCGTGCGCCGCCCACTGTGGCAGCGGGTGCTCAAATGGATCGGCATCACGATCCTGGGCCTGATCCTGCTGGTCGGGGCGATCCTGCTGGGCATCAACACCGATCCGGGGCGTCGCTTCGTCGCGGACCAGCTGGGCGGTTACACCACCGCCTCGGGCCTGAACATCAAGGTCGGGCGGATCGAGGGGTCGCTCTATGGCCAGATGCGCCTGGTCGATCTGCGGGTCAGCGATCCCAAGGGGGTGTTCCTGTCCAGCCCGCGGCTGGATGTCGACTGGCGGCCCTTTGCCTATACCAACAACCATATCGACGTCCGCTCGCTGAATGCGGATCTCGTCACGCTGGCGCGCAAGCCCGAACTGAAGCCGACGCCCAGCGATCCCAACGCGCCACTGCTGCCCGATCTCGACATCGATGTGAACCGGCTGACGCTGAAGCGCTTCGTGATCGGTGCGCCGGTGACGGGGCAGCGTCACATCCTGGCGATCGACGGCAAGGTGCATATCGCCGATCGCCGCGCGCAGGTGACGGCCAGCGCCGACGCGCTGCGGGGGCCCGGTGTCGCGGGCGGCGACCGTCTGCGCCTGGTCCTCGACGCGGTGCCCGATGCCGACCGGCTGGCGGTGGACGTCAAGCTGACCGCCCCGACCGGCGGCGTCGTCGCCACCATGGCGGGGCTGAAGGCGCCGTTGACCCTGTCGGTCGACGGGCGTGGTGGCTGGAAGGCGTGGACTGGCCGTGCGGTCGCGACGCTGGGCGGCGGCGAACTTGCCAACCTCAACGCCACCGCGCGCGACGGCCATGTCGAGGTGCGCGGTGTGACCCGACCCGGCCTGTATCTGGAAGGGCCGGTCGAGCGGTTGACCGCGCCCGCACTGCAGGTCGCGATCGATACCACGCTGAACGAGCGTCGCGCGGATACGCGGATCAAGCTGCGTTCCTCGGCGCTGATGGTCGATGCGGGGGGCATTCTCGACCTCGCCAACAGCCGGTTCGGCAATTTCGCGGTCGATGCCAAGCTGCTGACGCCCGGCGCGATCGCGCCGAACCTGCGCGGCCGCGACGTGCTGGCGCGCGTCGTGCTGGACGGCGCGTTCGCGACGCCGACCGTGGATTACAAGATCCGCGCCGCCGCGCTGGGCTTTGGCGAGACCTCGGTCGAGAATCTCTATGCCGAGGGTCTGGCCAAGGTAAATGCCGACCGCATCCTGGTGCCGGTCAACGCCAAGGCACGGCGGATCGCCGGACTGAACGCGGCGGTGGGTGGCCTGACCAACAATGTCGCGATCCAGGGCGACTTCGCGGTCGCCATGCCCAACATCCTGTCGGACAATCTGCGCATTCGTTCGGACAATATCGACGCGACCGCCGTGGTCGTCGCGAATATGAAGACCGGCCGCTACACCGGCGCGCTCAAGGGCCGGGTGAACAATTACCGGGTCGAGAGCATCGGCATCATCAACCTGACCACCGACGCCAATCTGGTGGCGACGCCGGGCGGGTTCGGGATGAAGGGCCGGGTGGTCGCCCGCACCTCGCAGATCTTCAACGAAGGCGCGCGCAACTTCCTGGGCGGCAATGCGACGATCCGGGCGGACGTCGAATACAGCCCGCAGGGCATCGTGACGTTCAGCGGCCTGCGGCTGGCGGCTCCGCAATTCCGGGTGACGCGCGGCAGCGGCCGGTTCAATCCGGCGAACGGCGCGCTGGCGGTCGAGGCGGATGCCTATTCCAACCAATATGGCCCGATCACCGCACGGGTGACGGGATCGCAGACCAATCCGGTGATCGTGCTGCGCGCGACCAGGCCGGGTGTCGGCGTCGGCCTGGCCAATCTTCAGGCGCGGGTCGTGGGGCAGAACGGCGCCTATGCCGTCAATGCCAGTGGCGACACCAATTACGGCCCCTTTACCGCCAATGTGCTGGTCAGCACCGGGCGGCAGTTGGCGATCGACGTTCGTAGCCTGGTCTTTGCCGGGATCAACGCCAGCGGCCGGGTCGTCCAGACGGCGGCGGGGCCGTTCGCGGGCGCGCTGCAATTTGCCGGGCAGGGCATCAACGGCCGCGTCCAGCTGGCGGATCAGGGTGGCAACCAGCGCGCCGATATCGCCGCACGCGCTTATAACGCGCGTATTCCGGGCATGGTCGACTTCACCATCGGCCGCGCCATAGTGAATGCCAGCGTGGTGATGGTCCCGAACGCGCCGCAGATCGTCGCCGACGCGCAGCTGGCCGACACCCGCTATGGCGAGGTCGTCATCCAGTCTTCGCGCGCCAAGGTGAACTATGCGGGTGGGCGCGGCACTGCACAGGCGGTGCTGACCGGATCGTCGAGCATCCCGTTCAATATCGCGCTGAATGCGCAACTGGCGCCCAACAACTATCTGGTCGCCGCCAAGGGGCAGGCCAATGGCATAAACTTCCGCACCGCCAACGCCGCGCGCATCCAGAATGTGAAGGGCGAGTGGCAGGTGGCGCCGACCCGGATCGATTTCGGGCGTGGGTCGCTGCTCGTCGCGGGCTCCTATGGCAATGGCCTGAAGGTGCAGACGCGGCTGGACAAGCTGCAGCTGTCGATCCTCGACGCCTTCGTGCCCAATCTGGGCATTTCGGGCGAGGCAAGCGGTGCGCTGGACTTCACCCAGGCGCGTGACGCCAGCTTCCCGGCGGCCGAGGCGCGGCTGACCGTCGCCAATTTCCGGCGCACGGGGCTGGCTGCGGTGTCGGAGGCGGTGGACATCGTGTTCGCGGGCCGTCTGGTCTCCGATGGCGGCGAGGCGCGCGCGCTGATCCGGCGCGGGCAAACGGTGGTCGGCCGCATGGTCGCCAATCTCCGTCCGCTGCCGCCGGGCAATGGCGGCTGGGTCAACCGACTGATGCAGGCGCCGCTTTCGGGGGGCATCCGCTATAACGGCCCGTCGTCGGTGCTGTTCTCCTTCGCTGCGCTGCCCAACCAGCAGTTGAGCGGGCCGATCGCGGTCGCCGCCGATTTCGGCGGGCGCGTGTCGTCGCCGCAGCTCAACGGGCTGATCCGCGCCGACAACCTGACCTATGACAATGAGAGCTACGGCACCCGCCTGACCGCGATGCAACTGGCGGGCCGGTTCAACAACGACCGGCTGGAGATCAGCCGGATGCAGGCCAAGGCGGGCGAGGGCACGATTCAGGCGCAAGGGACGATCGGGCTGGCGGCGGACAGCGGCTATCCGATCGATCTGCGCGCGCAGCTGAACAATGCGCGGCTGGCCGACAGCGATGCGTTGGCCGCCACGACCAGCGGCACGATCCGGCTGACGCACAATCGCGATGGCGGGCTGATCCAGGGCGATCTGACCGTGCCCAACGCACGCTACCAGATCATCCGCCAGGGCCAGGCCGAGGTGCCCGAGCTGACCGGCGTGCGTCGTCGCAGCGAGATGCGGACGCCGCGCCCGACCGACCGACCCGCTCCCACGCCGCCGCCGGGGCTGTTCCGCCTGGACCTGCGGGTGCGCGCGCCCAACCAGCTGTTCGTCTCGGGCATGGGGCTGGAGTCGGAATGGTCGATGGACCTGCGGGTCGGCGGTACAAGCGCCGCGCCGACCATCAATGGCGGGCTCGACCTGGTGCGCGGCACGTACAGCTTTGCCGGCAAGCGGTTCGACGTGAATCGCGGCACGATCCGCTTCCGTGGCGGTGCGCTGACCGACCCGGACATCAATATCCAGGCGACGACGACCACCGACGGAATCACCGCGGTCATCAACGTCACGGGCACCGGCCAGCGTCCACAGATCAGCTTCACCTCGACGCCGACCCTGCCGCAGGACGAGGTGCTCAGCCGGTTGCTGTTCGGGACCAACCCGGAAAACCTGTCGGCGGTCGAGGCGATTCAGCTGGCCGCGGCGCTCAACTCGCTGCGGGGCTCCGGCGGCGGCGGGCTGAACCCGCTCGGCAAGCTGCGCTCAGCGGTCGGGTTCGACCGGCTGCGCGTGATCGGCGCCGACGAGGCGACCGGCCGAGGCACCAGCCTGGCGGCGGGCAAGTACATCACCGACAATATCTATGTGGAGATCGTCACCGACGCGCGCGGCTTCACCGCCACCCAGTTGCAGATCGCACTGACCCGGACGCTCAGCCTGTTGACTCAGACCGGCTCGTTCGGCGGATCGGCGGCAAGCCTGCGCTACTCGCGGGATTTCTAAGCGAGGTTGTGGCCCTCATCCCTTCCCATCGTCGAAAGGCGGGGGGAATGGGTGAGGGTTGTGGGGGCGCCGGGGTTTCATCGAACTGAAACATCCGGCAGGATGTCGAGATGACCCCGGACCAGCTCGCCACCCAAGCCACCGCCATCCTGGCGGATCTGATCGCGATCGACACGACCTCGCGCGAATCGAACCTGGCGCTGATCGCCTATGTCGAACGGCATTTGGGCGGGATCGGCGTCACCGGGCGGCGGGTGTTCAACGATGATGGCCGCAAGGCCAATCTCTACGCCACGGTCGGCCCCATGGAGCCGGGCGGCGTCGTCCTGTCGGGACATAGCGACGTGGTGCCGGTCGACGGCCAGCCCTGGACCAGCGATCCCTGGCGACTGACTCGGCGCGGCGACCGACTGCTGGGACGGGGGACGTGCGACATGAAGGGGTTTCTGGCGCTGTCGCTGGCGCTTGCCCCGCATGTCGCGCGTGGGGCGATGACACGGCCGCTGCACCTGGCGATTTCCTATGACGAGGAGGTCGGGTGCCTGGGCGCGCCCTCAATGATCGCCGAGATCGTACGCGAGCTGCCGTCCCCCGCCGCCGTGGTGGTGGGCGAGCCGACCGAGATGGTCGTGGTCAGCGGGCATAAGGGTATCGCCACCTGGAACGTGACAGTGACGGGGCATGAGGCGCATTCCAGCCTGATCCATCTGGGTGCGTCGGCCAATATGGTCGCGGTGCGCCTGATGCATCAACTGGCCGACCTCGCCGACCGGCTGGCGGGGGAGGGGGATCCGCACGGGCCCTTCTGCCCCCATCATGCCACGCTGACCATCGGGCAGATGAACGGCGGCACGGCGGTCAACATCCTGGCGCGGGAATGCCGATTCGCCTTCGACCTGCGTACCCTGCCGGGGCAGGAGCCCGAGGCGATCCTGGCGCCGTTCTTCGCCGCGTGCGAGGCGGCGGACGCCGAACTGCGCGCTCGCTTCCCCGAAGCCGGGGTCCGGGTGGAGCGCCGTTCGCGCACGCCGTCCTTCGCGCCCGAGGCGGACGGCATGGCGGAGCGGCTGGCGCGGCGCTGGGCGGGTGATAACGGCCCGGCGCGGGCAGTACCCTATGCTGCGGAGGCAGGGCAGTTTCAGGGGGCGGGATTCTCGACCGTCATCTGTGGTCCCGGCTCAATTGCGCAGGCCCATCAGCCGGACGAATATATCGAGGTTCAACAGATGGAGCGGGGGGCCGCCTTTATGCTGCGGCTGGCCGATGACCTGATCCGGTAACGGACGCGATCGTTGCTTGGGTTAACCAGAATCATGGGGCGTTCGACGGCATGAAGTCCAATCGAGCCGCCCCATGACATAACATAGATTACCAGGGGCGCATCGTCTCGCCGTGGATCAGCGCCAGAATGAACTTCAGCATGGGTTTTCTCCCTCGAAAGCACCCTTTTGAGTGCTCCGATATGGTTAATTGGATATTAACCATGACGCAATGGGCAAGCGGTGAATTGCCAAGCGATTGGTTTGGCGTGGCAAAGGCGGTTAACACCTTGTTTAATTCCTGACCCTAGATTCACGGGCGTGAAGAACCGCCCTTCCCCCACCGCGCCTAATGCAGGCGCATCCGTTACGGCTCCCGCCGATTCCCAGTGGCAATCGCTGGTGTTGGTCGGGATCGGCAATTTCACGTTGCTGCGTCGTCATCTGGGGCGATCGGCGAGCGGCCTTCTGATCGAGGCCATGGCCGAGCGCGTGACCCAATGCATCCCCGATGCCGTCGCCCGGCCGACCGCACCCGCCCAGGTGGAGGTGCTTATCCGCGCCGCGACGCGCGAGTCGCTCGATGCCCATCTGTTGACCCTGGCCGAGGTGCTGGGCCATCCCTTCACGCTGCCGGGTGGCGAGTGTCGCATCGAGCCGGTGTTGGGCGCCGCCATCGCCGCCGTGCCGCATGACGATGACATCCGCCTCCTCGAAGAGGCGGAGCAGGCACTGGCCGACGCCCAGGTCGAGGGGCGTCTGATCGTTCGCGAAATGGCGGTCCCGACCGGGCGGCTCGATCGGATCGCGCTGGCGCATGAACTGACCCGCGCCATCACCGAAGATGGCCTGTTCGTCGAATATCAGCCCAAGGTGCATGTCCGGCAACAGCGCGTGGCGAGCGTTGAGGCGCTGCTGCGCTGGCGACATCCCAGCTATGGCCTGATAAGTCCGGTCGAGTTCATTCCGGTTGCTGAGGAATCGCGGGTCATCGGGCCGCTGACCCTCTGGATCCTGCGACAGGTGATCGCCGACCAGCGTCGTCTGGCCGAGGCGGGGCACCCGCTTCGAATCTTCATCAATATTTCGGGCATGCTGCTAGGCGACCCGCATTTCGTGCGCGAAGCCTGCGCGCTCGTCATCGACAGCGGCGCGTGCATCGGGTTCGAGATCACCGAGACCTCGGTCATCCGCGATCCCGACAGCGCGATGGCCAATCTCCAGGCCTTTGTCGACATGGGCATCGCGGTCGCGATCGACGATTATGGCGCAGGGCTTTCGTCGCTCTCCTATCTCAAGCAGCTTCCGGCGTGCGAGCTGAAGATCGACAAGCTGTTCATCACCCAGTTGACCAGCAGCAACCGTGACCCCCTGATCGTCCGTTCGACGATCGACTTGGCCCATGCGCTGGAGATGGAAGTGGTGGCCGAGGGCGTGGAGACACCGGCGACGCTGGCCCTGCTCAGCGTCATGGGCTGCGACATGATCCAGGGCTATCTTATCAGCCGCCCGATCGGGTTGGAGGCGCTGGTGCGCTTCCTGGACGAGCAGGCGCATCAGGCCATGACCGCCCTGGCCCGGCCGACGCCGCTGGCCCGGTTGGTGAGCCGTGCGCGCGGTTAGGATCGCGCTGATCGTTGCGGCATTGCTCGTGGCGGCGGGGGAGGTTCGCAGCCAGACGGTCGCCAATACGCCCCAGTCCACCTTCGATCGTGCCGTCGATGCGGCAAAGACCGAGATGTTGCGTGATCCGCTGCTGGCCGTCCAGCAAGCCAACCAGGCGCGGCAGTTCGCCGAGCGGATCCACGATCCGGAGCAAAGGTCGCTGGCGCTCGCCACAGCAGATTGGCTGCGCGGCGAGGGAGCCAGTCGGCTTGGCAAGCATGAAATGGCGAAAACTGCGATCGCCGGTGCATTGGCTACGGCGCGTCAAAAAGCACCGCGGTCAGAGCTATATGGGAATCTCCTGCTGTCCCTCGGCGGTCTGGCAACCGATGACGGGAAAATCGCGGAAGCCCTCGATACCTATCACTCGGCCTATCGCATCTTTCAGCATTTGAGCGATGCGCGCGGACAAACCCGCGCTTTGGTCCAGATCGCGAACCTCTATCTCGATGCGAAGGACTATGTGTCGGCACTTCGCTACCTCGAGCAGGCGCGCGCCGTCTATCGCGGTGATGACTCCTTGCGCATGGTCATCCTGAACAATCGGTCGGTCACGTTGAGTGAGCTGGGCCGGGCCAACGATGCCTTGGACCAGTTGCGCGAGGCGGGCAGTCTGGCACGTAAGATGAAGAGCCCGACTTTGCTGGCACAGGTTTGGCGCAATATTGCCCGAGCCGAATTGCGGCGAGGTTCCTTGACGGCGGGTGAGGCGGCGATCGCCCGCGCGCGCCAGGCCGATCCTTCCGATAGCCGGGCACTGGACGCGATCGCTGCCCAAGCCGCGTTTCAACGTGGGCGGTTGATCGAGGCGGGGCGATTAATTGATCGCAGTTTTCAAGGGGTCGATGTTACGAAGACCTCGGTGTCCCAGCGTGATGCGCATGAAAGCGCCTACCAAATCTATCGGAAGGCGGGGCGGACGGCGGACGCGCTCCGACATTTGCAGGCGCTGAAACGGATCGACGACGAAGCGACCCGCCTTGCCACCTCGACGGGGCTCGCCCTGATGGGCGCGCGGTTCGACTTCGCCAATCAGGAACTACGGATCGCGCGGATGAAGGCCGCCGATCTCCAGCGCAACATCGCCTTTGAGCGCGAGCAGTTGCGCACCGAGCGCTTCATCCTGATCGGCTCGGTCGTGGCGATCATCGTGGTCCTGACGATGCTCGGTATCTGGCTGGTGACGCTCGGCCGCAGCCGCAACCGTATCCGCGCGGCGCATGGCGAGCTGGCGGCGACCAACGACCAGCTTCAAAAGGCGCTGGCGGTCAAGACCGAGTTCCTGGCGACGACCAGCCACGAAATTCGAACCCCCCTGAACGGCATATTGGGCATGACCCAGGTCATGCTGGCCGACGCCGCCCTGGCCAGCGAACAGCGTGAGCGGGTGGAGGTGATGCACGGTGCCGGGATGACCATGCGCGCGCTGGTCGACGACCTGCTCGACGTCGCCAAGATCGAGCATGGCCAACTCACCCTGGAGAACGCGCCGTTCGATCTGGCGAGAACGATCCGCGACGCCTCCCGCCTGTTCGATGGGCAGGCGGATGCCAAGGGTATCGGCTTCACGATCGATCTCGACGATTGTCCCGCTATGGTGATGGGCGACGCGGCGCGGATCCGGCAGATCGTCTTCAACCTGCTGTCCAACGCGCTCAAGTTCACCAGCGTCGGACGGGTCTCCCTGGTCGCCCGCCGCCAGTCCCAGGGCGTGTCGATCACTGTCGCCGACAGCGGCATCGGCATTCCCGGCCACAAGCTGGAGGAAATATTCGAGGCCTTCCGCCAGGCTGATGCCAGCACCACGCGCCAGTTCGGCGGCACCGGCCTGGGCCTTGCCATTTGTCGGCGGCTGGCGCGTGCGATGGGCGGCGATGTGACGGTAAGCAGCGAGCAGGGAAGGGGCTCGCTTTTCACCCTCGACCTGCCGCTCGTCGAAGTCGAAGCGGCGGTCGAGCCCGAGCGTCCTGTCGTCCTGATCCTCGATCGCAATCCGATCCGGCGCGCCATGTGGAGCAAAATTTGCGCTCCCCACGCACAGCTGGTCTTCGCGATGGACGTCGAGGAGGCCGTTCGGCACCTACAGAATGGCGGGATCGCCCAGCTGCTGATCGACGACAGCGCGATTCGCGACGACGGTGTCGACGCCGCCCTGGCGCGGATCGTGACGGCCAGCGACCGTCCCTTGCCGATCCATCTGCTCTGGCCCGAGGCCGAGCCGGTGGAAGGGAACGATTTTATCGCTGACGAATTGATTCACGTTATCGCCAAACCGATCACGGGGACAGAGGTGATGCGGAAGATGTTCGACGCCTTGCCGCAAACCGCTGTCCAGCCACTTGTAACGCAAGCGGCATGATCGCTAGGGCCGGATCATGACCGCGATCACACACGCCATCCGGCGCGACGGGCGAAGGGGACGGCGATGAACGTCCTCTTCATCGAGGACGACCGGATGAACCGGCGCGTCGTGCGCGACATGCTGGACGTCGCGGGCGCGAGCATGGCGGAGGCGGAGAATGCCGAACTCGGCCTGGAGATGATCGACCGCGACCAGTATCACATGATCCTGATCGACCTGCGCATGCCCGGCATGGATGGGATCACTGCGATCCGCCACATCCGCGCGCGCGGCGACGAAAAGGCCGAGGTGCCGATCATCGTCGTCACCGCCGACAGCGGCGTGGACCTGCGCGAACGTTGCCTGGGCGCGGGCGCGGACGATGTCATCGTCAAGCCGGTCGCGATGGATCAACTGTTCGAGGCGATGGGGCGTATCCTGGCGGGCGATCGCGGCGGTGGGATCATCGGCTGATTATTCGCCCGTATCCGGCTTGGGCTTCAACGCCTCGGCCAGCGACGCGGTGGCGCTGCCTCGCTTGGCGGGTACGGGCTGCGAAGGGTCGGGCGCCCAGCCGGTCAGGAAGACCAGATTGAACTGTTCGGGGATACGTCCGTCGGGATCGGCCATCTCGCCAAAGGCCGCCGCCGCCGCTGCCAGCGCTTCCCGACCGATCGGCCGCCGCTCGGCCAGCAGGTTGCTCGCCCCCATGCCGCGCAGATCGCCGAGCAGCCGCCCGAAATCGCGGTAGCGCACGTCCAGCGTCTCGATATCCGCGACCGGCAGGGTGAAGCCCGCGCGCATCAGCAGGTCGCCCGCCGAGCGCACATCGACCTGCGGGTGCAGCCGCGCGACCGGCCGCTCCGCCTCGGCGAGGCGCAGCGCGGCGCGCAGGCGGGGTAGCGATCCGCCGCCGACGAACGCGCCGAGGAACAGCCCGTCGGGCCGCAGCACGCGGCGGATCAGGGTCAGCGCGCCGGGCAGGTCGTCGATCTGGTCGAGCACGCCCGCGCTGACCACCAGATCGAAACTGCGATCGGCGAAGGGCAGGCGGTCCTCATCGCCCTGGACGCCCCGCGCGGCACGGGCAAAGGCGAAGCCCGGGTCCAGCCGTGCGACGCGCGCGCCCGGCGGGGGCAGGAAGCCGCCATCGAAGCAGCCCAGGTCCAGGATATCGTGAAACGGCCGGGTGACGGCATCCAGCCGCTCGGCAAGGCCATCGAGCATCGCGGCGCGCAGGAAGTCGTGCTCGGCGAAATCGGGCTGGGCGCGGTCGCGGCGCAGGCGGCGGGCGCGACGGTCGAAGATGGTGGACATGCTCACCCGCGCGCTTGTGCGCGCTCGCGCGATCGGGGACAAGGCAAAGCCGATGGGGGCGGGATCGAAACAGGCGCGATTTGCGATGGAGTGGGGCCGCGCCGTGCTCGCTGGCCCGCTGATGGCGCTGGCGCACTGGGCGCTGCCGCCGCGCTGTCCGGGATGTGCCGAGCCGGTCGAGGCGGATCATCGCTTCTGTCCCGGCTGTTGGGGCCGGTTGCGCTTCCTCGACACGCTGGGCTGCGCGACGTGTGGAATACCGCTGGGCGATGGATTGGCCGGTCGATGCGGGACCTGTCTGGCCGATCCGCCGCGCCATGCCGGTATCCATGCGGCGGTGGCGTACGGCCCGATCGCCCGGCAATTGCCGATCCGGTTGAAACATGGCGGGCGGATCGGTGTGGCGGAAACCATGGCGGGGCCGATGGCGCGGCGGATGCCGCCCGGCGCGGATCTGCTGATCCCGGTGCCGCTTCACCGCTGGCGCTTGTGGCGGCGCGGTTTCAACCAGGCGGTGCTGATCGGCGAAGGCGTGTCGCGGCGCAGCGGCGTCCCGATGGCGCGGGATGGGCTCAGGCGGGTACGCGCCACGCCGCTGCTGCGCGGACTATCGCCGAAGCAGCGGCGCAAGGCGGTGACCGCGGCGTTCCGTGTCACCGATCCCGCGGTGGTGAAGGGGCGGCATGTCGTGCTGGTCGACGATGTCTATACCACCGGCGCGACGGCGGGGGCGTGCGTCCGCGTGCTGCTGGCCGCCGGAGCGGCGTCGGTCGCGATCCTGTGCTGGGCGCGCGTCATCGAAGGGGCGGGCGATTGACAAGCGGCGTCCCGCGACACACCTGAAGGAGATGGCAAAGGTCGAAATCTACACCAAGGCGTTCTGCCCCTATTGCACGCGGGCCAAGGCGCTGCTCGCCTCCAAGGGCGTCGAGCCCCAGGAATATGACATCACCATGGGCGGCCCCCAGCGCGCTGAGATGATCGAGCGTGCGAACGGCCGCACCACCGTGCCGCAGGTCTTTATCGACGGCCAGCATATCGGCGGCTCGGACGATCTGGCGGCGCTCGACAAGCGCGGAGGACTCGACCCGCTCCTGGCGGCATGACCCGGATCGCGGTGCTGCAGATGACGGCGGGGATCTATCCCGCCGTCAATGCTCAGGTCCTGGAACGCGCCATTGCCGATGCGGCGGCGCGCGGCGCGGTGATGCTGTTCACGCCGGAAATGTCCGGCCTGATCGATCGCGACCGGGCGCGGGCGGCGGCGCATCTGGTGGCGGAAGAGCAGGATCCCGTCTTGGCCCGCGTTCGTGCGGCGGCGGCGGCGCATGGCCTGTGGGTCCATCTGGGGTCACTCGCGGTACGCGAGGCAGACGGGCGGCTCGCCAATCGCGGTTACGTCATCGATGCGTCGGGCGAGATCCGCGCGCGCTATGACAAGATGCATCTGTTCGACGTCGACCTGCCGAGCGGCGAGAGTTGGCGCGAATCGGCGTCCTATGCGCCGGGCGAGCAGGCGGTGGTGATCGATACCCCGGTCGGCCGCTTGGGTCTCGCCATCTGTTACGACCTGCGCTTCCCGGCGCTGTTTGCCGCGCTGACCGAGGCGGGGGCGACGATCCTGTCGGTACCCGCCGCCTTCACCCGGCCGACCGGCGCGGCGCATTGGCATATTCTGCTCCGCGCCCGCGCGATCGAGGCTGGCGTGCATCTGGTCGCCGCCGCGCAGACCGGCGAGCATCAGGACGGCCGTGCCACCTATGGTCATTCGCTGGTCGTGGGGCCGTGGGGCGAGATACTGCTCGACATGGGCGAGGCGGCGGGGCTCGGCCTTGCCGCGATCGATCCGGCGCAGGTCGGTGCGGTGCGCGAACGCCTGCCCGCCATCCGCCACCGCCGCGCCATTCCGCCGGTGGCGCAGGCATGATCGTATTCGACCTGCGCTGTTCGGGCGGCCATGTGTTCGAGGCGTGGTTCGCCTCGTCGACGGCCTATGCCGAACAGCGGGACAAGGCGCTGGTCGAATGCCCGCTCTGCGGCGACCGTACTGTCGAAAAGGCCGTCATGGCCCCCCAGATCGCCGCCAAGGGCAACAGCAAACCCGATTGGCCCAGCCCGCAGGCGATGAAGGCAGCGCTCGAACATATCGCCCGGGCGCAGGCCAGGATGCTGGAGAAATCGACCTGGGTCGGCACTGCTTTTGCCGAAAAGGCGCGTGCCATGCATGACGGCGAGGCACCCGTGATGCCGATCCACGGTCAGGCCAGTCCGGCCGAGGCCAAGGCCCTGATCGAAGAGGGCGTGCCCGTCGCGCCCTTGCCGCTGCCCGTGGTGCCGCCCAAGCTGGCGAACTGAGTGGCCGGACAGCCATCAAACCACTCTGGACCATGTCGCGCGCCGCCTGTATCAACCCGCTGGCATGGGGCCCCGTAGCTCAGCAGGATAGAGCATCAGATTCCTAATCTGAGGGCCACTGGTTCGAATCCAGTCGGGGTCACCATGCAAGTGCCTTGATAACCAAGGAAAAAGGGCCGAAAATTTCCGGCCCCTCCTTGTATTTTCCGACCTTTGCGAGATCGGAATTCCGACTATCGATGGAACGGGCAGGGATTCGCGCGGAGTGTTCTGCGCCGTCTTCGCGCTTCGATGTCGAACAGGCAAAATGCCATTTTTCCCCTGAAGGAAGAAGGGATTCCTGCCACGTACCGGCTATCGCGACGCGCCACCTGCCGACGATAGGGTCGCTCGGTTGCAGCCCTGCCTTGCAGGCATTGCGACACATTGGGCGGCCCCTCCGGGCATATCCATACCGTCGCTCGTCAGCTGTTGGCGCCGCTATATCGGATGGTTCCGTTGACGCCCGATGGGAAGAAGCCGCCCGATGCCACCGACAGCGCGTTGGTGTACAATATGCCGAGCGCCTGTTCGGGGGAGCGGCGAATCGCCACCCAGTTGGCGCCGTCGGTGATGGCGACATTCGGATTGGTGGCGCTCCACCCGATATCCTGATCGCGCCCGCCCGGACCGTCGAAAGGATCGCGCGCGGCCGCCATTCGGTTTGCCAGGGTGAAAAGCGTCGGCTGGTCGTTGGCAGGCTTGGGCTCGACCGAGGCGCGGGTGAACAGTATGTTGCGAAGCGCCGAGTCCGATGCGCCGACGCCCGCTGCCAGCGGCGCGAAGAAGGTGCGGTTCGAGGCGGCCATGTTCCAAGCCAACTCGTCCATGGCGCTGGTCAGCACCGCCGACAAGCCAACCGCCGCCAGCAGGAAGTTGTTTTCCGAGGCATAGGGATCGTAAAAGCTGGTGGGTACCGCCCCACCGGCGGGTACGGCAAAAGCTTGGAACGCGCTGTTCTGCCCCCATGCGATGGAGATGGCGGGTTGCGCGGTCACGGCGTTGCCTAGGGTCTTGCGCAGGAAGCCGATGCGGGCCGTTGTACTGTTGGTGACTTCGCGAAAGATCGACAACAGCTTTTGATCGGTGAAATTCACACGACGCCCGCCCGAAACCTGTCCGGCCGTTCCGCTGCCCGTGGTCATGTTTGCGGGTAATGGTGCCCCATTCAGTCCGACCTGAAGAAAGGACGCGACCAGATAGTGGATCTGTAACGCGAAATTCAGTCGGTCGGTGTCGGTCGCGGTATAGGCCGGTGGCATGGCTACCGGCGTGGTCGATGTCGCCGTGGGTGCCGGGACATTCTCCGCACCGACGACGTCATCCTTGCAGGCCGAGAGCAGTGCTGCGCCAGCCAAGGCCGATGCGCCGCCGATCAGTCCCAGGAAGCCTCGCCGACTTTCCTGGCCGCTGTCCATATTGGAATACATTTGTGATCCCCCCTGATTTGACGCTTAAGCTTAATTGGCTGCGCTGCTGACGATGCCGCCATTGATGCCGTTCGGAAAAAAGCCGCCCTTGGTTGCCGAGGCGGAGGTCATGAACAGGACATTCAGCGCTTGTTGCGGCGTTCGGGACAGGTAGAGTCCATCGGCATCGACGACCGTCAGGCGCGTCGCGACGTTTCCATCGGCCCCCGCCACGGGGGACATGCCCAGATCGGTCGTACTGGTGCCGTCGATAGAATTCCGCCACGCCGCCAGCCTGTCCATCATGGTGACCAATCGCCGGTCGGATGCCGAAAGATCATACAGCATCGACCGAATGGAGGTGACGTTGCTGGCAAGCGTTGCCGCCATGGACATCATCATCGCCATCGCGATCGGATCGGTCATGCTGGACAGGATCCCGGCATAAGTGGAAGCCTGGACACTCAGGAACACGTCCGCGCCGAGCAGGCAGTTGGTCGGCGATGCATAGGGATCGAACGTGTCGTTCGGCCCAATCGCTCCGGCCATGCGGAACATGCGGGTAAAGGTTTCCGGTCGATAATCGATAAAGGTCTGGGCAACGCAATCTGCGCGGAGCATCCCGCGGATCGTCAGTGTCTGAAACCAGTGTTCATCGGCGATTTCCTGAATCCGCGATTGCAAGACTTGCTCAGCGTCCGATGGAAATCTTACCTGTTGCAGGTTTTGGGCAACGACACCGGCATCACCCGACAATTCTCCGCCGCGAATATGCTCGGGAGGCAATTGTCGATTATCGCCATAGATCAGGAACTGCAGATAGTTGGTCGCCAGATACTGCATGTGGAGGGCGAACTGCAGCGGCACCTTGTCGACCGACGACGAGACCTCGGCGCGCGACTCGCCAGTCATGCCGGACAGCATTGCTCCCCCGAGTATCGCCAGCAAAGCGCCGCGCCTCAGTTGATTCTGCGGCGGGCTGTCCTCTGCCCCATGCTGAGAAATTTGACTGACTTTTTCCATTTTGCCCTCCCCTTGGATCTCACTTCAACTCGTTTCTGCGCCTGCGGATCGGATCCCCCCTGGGCCGTAGTGCATAGCTAAGCAGCAGTAAGTCGCTTCAATATTGCCTATCATTTTTTGTTGGACAAGATAAAAAATCACATACAAAGTATACAAACATCAAGGTGCACGCTGGGGGCGTGAAGCCGTTTCCGGAGGGGGAGAGTATAAGGATGTCGCCTAAAGCTAAGCTGATAAATGGAACTGCGATATTTGCTCTTGCAGTGGCATCTACTCCGGCCATCGCTTTTGCAGAGACTCGCACCGAGTCGGAAGCGGAAGCTCCTGTTGCTATCCAGGTCTCCCAAAACAAATCGGACAGGCCAATTCTTAAAAAGAAAAAGAAAAAACAAAATAAGAAAGCCAAAGACGATGGCTCGCCGGTCGTGAACGGTGAATCCGGGCGACTGGAGGGCGAAGTCGTCGTGATGGGACTTCGCGAGAACGTGAAGAGTGCGCGGAGCGCCAAGCGGCGCGCGCAGCAGATCGTCGATGTCGTGCTGGCACAAGATATCGGGAAGTTGCCGGACAAAAATGTCGCCGAGGCCTTGGCGCGTGTGCCTGGCATCCAGATCGACCGCGATCGGGGAGAGGGTGGCAAGGTGTTGATCCGTGGCCTCGACGGCGTGATGACCACGGTCAACGGGTCACCGACCTTCTCGTCCAGTGGTCGGACCACTGACCTGAACGATATCTCGTCCGACCTTGTGGCTGGCATCGAAGTCTACAAGACCCGTACGCCCGATCAGGTTGAAGGAAGTCAGACTGGCGTCATCAACTTGACGCTAAGGCGACCAACCGATTTCAAGCCGGGCGCGACCTATGCCATCAGCTCGCGCTTCGATTATTCGGATCGCATCAAGAAGGTGAACCCCTATTACAGCGCGCTGGTCGCCTATAATGAGGATACGCCCATCGGTCAGCTCGGCTTCTCGGTGAACGGCACATGGAACCGGGTGGGCTATAACGAAGCGGTTCGGTTCAACGAATTGCCTTCGCTGTTGACCAGCATCCGTCAGCCCGTCCTGCCGACATCGACCCCGGCGCGCATCTATCTGCCGTTCCGTGTCGGCTTTGCGGGAACCGATGGCTGGTCGAAGCGGGGCGCATTCCAAATCTCGTCGCAATGGAAGCCGGACGACCATTGGACGATCACGACCGAAGGCGGCTATTCGAATCGGCAGGCACTACAGGCAGACAGCACCTTCTGGATTCCGATCAGCTATTCCGAGTCCATGAACGCGCCGCCCAGCCTGTCGAACGTTGTGCTGGCCGATGACGGTCGGCTGGTCAAATCGGTGTCGCTTTATGGTCTCGATCCAATGGGGCCGGGGCGGACATCCTATCTGGAAACGACCAAAGGCTACAACGCCCGCTTCCAGGTGCAGTATGTGGATGACCGAGTCGATTTCAACGCCTGGGCGAATTACCAGCGTTCGAACCGCTATTCGGACAGCTTGTACCATTCGGTTCGTTTCAGCCAGCAGCCGCGTGTCGACGTCGTCTTCAACGATCCCAATGATCCCTTGGGCGGGGTCAAGGTCGACTTCAAGAATATCGACCTGCTTGATCCCAAGAACTACGTCTATATCGACAATTTTGGCCAACAACGCCTCGACTCGCGGAGTGCGGAAACCGAGCTGAAGGCCGACTTGAAATTCAACACCTTTTGGCACTTGGTCGACTATTTCAAATTCGGTTTTCGATACAATCGCCGTTCGTACAATTACAATTATGGCGGCAACTGGTATGCATCTCTTCGCCTGCCGATCGCGGAGTTGCCTGAGTACAGACTCGTCCAGGTCGGTGGCCAGTTCCAGAGCTCGTCCAACGCCAACTGGCTGATCGGTGACACGAATTCGATCCGGGCCAGTTTCCCGAAAATCCGGCAATTGCTGACGCCGATCTATCCCAAGCTGGCGCAGGTGTTCCCCGATTATGACCCCTATGCCGCGTTCTCCGGGGCGGAGGGCGGCTATGCGGGCTATGCGCAGTTCCACTATAATCTGAAGCTGTTCTTCCCGATCGAGGGGATCATCGGCGCGCGCGTGGTCAACAACATCACCTCCTTGCGGTCGATCCGCCATGTGGAGGAATTCGTGACCAATGCCGATGGTCTGAAGACGCTGGTCAAGACTGACACGTTTTTCACGCCAAAGGGCAACACGCTGGACATCCTGCCAAGCGTCAACGCCATCATGCATTTCACACCGAAGCTGCAACTGCGTGCGTCCTACACCTATGAAGTCGGGCGTCCGACCGCCAACCAGATCAATCCGGTGTTGAGCCTGAACTTGCAGGATCCGGGCAACGCGACTGGCTGGGGCGGCAATCCGCAACTCCGGCCGGTAAGCCTCAGCAAATATGACGCTTCGCTGGAATGGTATTTCGGTACGACGGGTTCGGCCAGCATTGCCGTCTGGCAGTGGAACCAGAATGGGCTGATCGCGAACAATACGCTTCCCGAATTGCTGCCCGACAATCCCGGTATCCCGATCAAGATCACGCGGCCCTATAATCTGGGGATTGGCCGCCATCGCGGTATCGAGGGGCAGCTGACGACCTTCTTCACCTTCCTGCCGGGATTTTTGAAATCCTTCGGTGGATCGGTGAACGGCACACTCAACCTGACCCGGCAGGCCAATCCCAGCACGGACGAAAAGGGCAACACCATCTTCGTATTCGGTCCGATGCTGTATGTGTCGAAATATGTATACAATCTCACCGGCTTTTTTGAGCGTGCGGGATTGAACGTGCGCGTCGCCTATAATTGGCGTTCGCGGCGGCAACTCTGGCTGGATGCCTGGAACCCCTATAACAACCTGTTTCTGGATCCGGTGGAACGGCTGGATGCGGCGATCAACTATGATGTCACGAAGAATTTGACGGTCGGTATCGAAGCCTCGAACCTCACACGTAGCGGCGATCGCAGCTACTGGGGAACCTATGACACGCCGCAGGACGTGAAGTATTTCTCGCGCAACTTCGCCTTCTCTCTGCGCGCACGGCTGTAAGGGTGGCAGAGCGGCATCAGGGCGTCTGCCTGTCTTGATGCCGCCGGTCATGATGAAGCGGCGGTTCAGCCGGGATGCGGCGGAGAGGCCCTGGAGCTTTCGCTGCCGGCGTAGGGCCACAACGACGGTATGATCGACGTCCGCAACGACCCAAGCCCGTTCCGGCGTTCTGTCTCAGCCTTGAGAATGAGGCTGTCACCGCTGCCTTCGGCAACACGGCATCCGCCAGTGCCCGGAGTGGCTGGGTGGACGGCCCAGAAGCGCAAGTTCAAGACCCGCCTGATCGACTGCCTTTACATCGACACCGCCGAGGGCAAGCTGCGCCGGTTCGTTGCAATCGATCAAAGGTAGTGAGTTCTCGTTCGCCGAACTGCATCGAGAAGGCGGCAAGATGATCGTGGCGCGGGCCCTGCTCAAACATATTCCGGCTATGCCCTGCCATGTTCGTGTAGTGCTGAAAGATAGTGGTATTCCATACTCTGACCGTGCTTGTCACGAATAGGCATTCCACCACATCTTCGACAATGTGTGTGGGAGGAACGGCAGCGAATGCCGAGATCCAACACCTGTATCGTCCGTGTCATAGACTGGCCGACATGCTGATGCCGAAACGATCTATCGGCAAGTCAACCAACAATCAGGCCATTCAACGCGATCTTAAGAGGTTTCTGCGATAGTCCTCCCAAATCGCGGGTGGTGGACGATGAAGAATCTGAAAATCAGCAACAAGTTATTCGTGGCGTTCGGGATTCTTGCCGTCGCCTTGGTCGTCACGATGGCGCTGTCGATCATGAGTCAGCAGCATCTGAACAGCGTGGCCGAGAATTTGGGGCGCAGCCGCCGCGATAAAATGGTCGCGATTTCGCTCATCAACACTGCGACATCCGATTATCGGGCCTATGAGGCCTCTATCGTTCTTATGACGGAGCCCGACCAGATCGCCAGTGCGCTGCGGGATTGGAAAGACCGGGCGCAGGTGATTGCGCGGAACGAGGCCTTTCTCGATCGCAGTCTGAGATCTCCCAAATCGATCGCGCAGTTCCGGCTGTTCCGCGAACATTGGGACATGTATGAGCAGATGTCCCGGAAGACGGTCGATCTGGGCATCCGGAATGCGAATGACCAGGCGCTGGCCAGTTTTCGGGCCAGCAAGCGCACCTTCGACATCGCCAACAAGGACGCCGCCGTCATGAGCGATATTCAGGTCGCCCTGATGGACAAGGAAATGAACGAAGCGACCCAGGACTATATCTGGTCGCGCAATATCTCGATCGCGATTTCCGTGTTGGTGCTGGGGCTCACGGCGTATCTGCTGATGACGCTGATCCGGGGCATCGCCAATCCGCTGGCAGCGATGACGGGGGCCATGCGACGGCTGGCCGGGGGCGACCTGAACGCCCAGCTCGATATCGCGCCGCGCCGGGACGAAGTGGGCCAACTGGCCGAGGCGATGGTGGCGTTCCGCGATCAGCTTGTCGGGGCCGAACGCGCCAAGGCCGAACAGACCGACCTGATCGTCAGCAGCATCGGCTCCGGCCTCGATGCGCTGGCGCAGGGCGACCTGACCAGGCGGATCGACGCACCGCTGACCGGGCCGTTCGAAAAGCTGAAGCACGACTTCAATCATGCGATGGACTCGGTATCCGCCACGCTGGCGGCGGTGAGTACCAGCGCAGGGCATCACCAACGGGGCGGCCGATATCCGCGAGGCGTCGGACGATCTGTCGCACCGCACCGAGCAGCAGGCGGCCAGCCTCGAGGAAACCGCCGCCGCGATGCACGAGATCACCGAGACGGTGCGCGAAACGGCGGAAAACGCCAAGCGTGCCAACCAGGCCGTCACCGAGACGCGTACCGATGCCGACCAGTCGACCGAGGTCGTGCGCAAGGCCGTCGAGGCGATGCATGGGATCGAACGCTCCTCGCATGAGATCAGCGAGATCATCGCGGTGATCGACGGCATCGCCTTCCAGACGAATCTGCTGGCGCTGAACGCCGGTGTCGAGGCGGCGCGTGCGGGCGATGCGGGCAAGGGCTTTGCGGTGGTCGCCTCCGAGGTGCGTGCGCTGGCGCAGCGTTCGGCGGACGCGGCCAAGGACGTCAAGGAACGGATCACCGCGTCCAGCCAGCAGGTCGATACCGGGGTGCAGCTGGTGGCGCAGGCGGGCAATGCGCTGACCCGCATCACCGGCCGGATTGGCGAGATCAACGCGCTGGTCTCCGACATCGCCTCGGCGGCAGCGCAGCAGGCGACCGGGCTGCAGCAGGTCAATACCGCCGTGGCCGAGATGGACGGCGTGACCCAGCAGAACGCGGCC
The DNA here is from genome assembly GCF_056497825.1 of Sphingomonas sp. 77B. Taxonomy (NCBI): domain Bacteria; kingdom Pseudomonadati; phylum Pseudomonadota; class Alphaproteobacteria; order Sphingomonadales; family Sphingomonadaceae; genus Sphingomonas; species Sphingomonas sp. 77B. The sequence goes on along the minus strand of NZ_JBWMBY010000001.1, from coordinate 1,508,313 downwards.
ATGGTCGAACAGGCCACCGCCGCCGCACGCAGCCTGTCCGAGGAAACCGGCAACATGACGCGCGAGGTCAGCCGCTTCCGGTTGGTCGACGGCGGCATGGTCGCGCGGGCTCCTGCGCCCGTCGTCCATCGCTCGCCTGTCCATCAGCTCCAGGCGCGCGTGGCGCAGGCGACCCCGCGCATCGCCGCCGCTCCCCGTGTCGCTCGTGCGTCCAGCGCCGCAACGGCAGTCGCGGTCGACGACGGCGACTGGTCGGAGTTCTGATCGTCGTTCAGGGGGAGTGGAAGGTCCACCTCCACTCCTCCTTTTCGGTCCACCCCGGCAAAGGCCGGGGTCCGGTTTCGGGCGGGCAGCGTTGGCTTGCGCGCGTCTTCCCATCCGATGCCGCGCGCTCCCGTGACAGGATCAGGCCGATCCGAGACTTGGGCGGGGCACAGCGCCTTCGTCAGACCCGCGCGACCACCTCGCCCGCGCGGATCGCCTGTCCTTCGACCAGCGTGTCGGCCAGTGCCATCCCCTTGGGCAGGAACAGGATGATGGTCGAGCCATGCTCGAACCAGCCCATTTCCTCGCCCTTGCCGATGCGCGCAGAACAGGCCGTGCGGCCGGGGCCATGCTCGCGCAAGGTCTCGACGGTGTCCAGGCAATGGAGCCGGATGCTCGCCACCAGGATCGCGGCGACCGGCACGATCAACAGCGGCTGGCCCGACATTAGCGTGCACGCCTCGATGACGGCGCGCTCGTTGCGGCAGAAGAGGCGCTCGACCCGTTTCAGCGCGATCGGATTCACGTTCCAACAGTCGCCCGACAGATAGGTCACGCCCTGCACCACGATATCCGTCGGTGCGTGGAAGCGGTGATACATGCCCGCCGTCAGCCGCAGCGTCAGGAACGATCCGTCGCGGAACCGCTCGACCAGGTCGCGATCGGAGATCAGGTCGCCCAGCGTATAGGGGAAGCCCTTCACCTGATAGAGCCGGTCGTCCTCGATCCGGCCATGCGCCCCGACCAGCGCGTCGCACGGGCTGGCGATCGTGTCGGGATCGCTGTCGAACGCCCGTGCACCGTCGCGCAACGGTCGCACGAAACCGTCGCGCAAGGATTTGAAGCGCGTCGTGCGTGCGTCGGACAGGTCCACGCCTGCGAAGAATTTCCACAAGCCCAGGCTGGGCCGGGCGATCAGCGGATGCTCGCTCCGCGCGATCCGCCCGACCAGCTTCGTCGCGAAGCGTCGGGGCAGGCGGTTGGTGACGAGGAAATTGATGTCCTCGTTCAGGAAGAACCGCATGATGGGTCCACGCATTGTCATGCCTCCGTCACGGGTACGCGGTCAAAGGCCGCATGAACCCGATTCTCACTAGCCTGCTGGCCGTTTCCGCCGGTGCGGTCGCCCTGACGAAAGGGCATCGCCGCCTGACCCTGTCGCGCGCCAAGCATCCGGGGCTGGGCGGCCATGTCCGCTTGGCCAAGCGGATCGCCGGGCAAATCCCGTTCTACAGCTATGGCGAGGATCGCTTCTTCCGGGTCGATGACGCACCCGATGTGGTCGCCACCCAACGCCGCGCCGGGTTCGAGCGGTTGGGCGCCCTGTTCGCCGAGCGTTATGCGCAGACGCTGGCGCTGACCCGCGAGACGCGCTCGGGCCTGTCCGACCTGCAATTCACCGGCGCGTACCGCGTGCCGTTCCAGTTCCGTGAGAAGGTGCGCACGACGCTGGCGACCGGGGCCTTTTACGAGCGATCCGAGGGGCCGATCCTGATCGATCTGGACGGCAACCGGCTGATCGACCTGACCGGCTCCTACGGCGTCAATCTGTTCGGCAACGACTTCTACAAACAGACCATGGCCGAGGGGGCCGCGATGGTCGGCGATCTGGGCGGGGTGCTCGGCTCGTTCCACCCGGTCGTCGCCGACAATGTCCGCCGCCTGACCGCGCTGTCGGGGATGGACGAGGTGTCCTTCCACATGTCGGGCACAGAGGCGGTCATGCAGGCGGTGCGCCTGGCGCGTTACCACACCAAGCGTCCGCGCCTGGTGCGCTTTGCCGGGGCCTATCATGGCTGGTGGGGCGATGTGCAGCCCGGGATCGGCAATCCCGTGCCCGCTGACCGCACGCTGACCCTGGCCGACATGTCCGAGCGGACGCTGAAGGTGCTGGCGACGCGTAAGGATATCGCCTGCGTGCTGGTCAACCCGCTCCAGGCGATGCACCCCAATGGTTCCGCACCCTCGGACGGCCAGCTGGTCGATGGCGGGCGTAAGGCGGGGGCCGATCTGGCCGCCTATCGCGACTGGCTGCACCGGCTCGCCGAGACCTGCCGGGCGAACGGCATCGTCCTGATCTTCGACGAGGTGTTCATGGGCTTCCGCCTGGCGAAGGGGGGGATGCCCGAATATTTCGGGGTGAAGCCCGATCTCATCACCTATGGCAAGACGCTGGGCGGCGGTCTGCCGGTCGGCGTGCTGTGCGGCCCCGCCCATCTGATGAAACGCTGGCGCGAGGATCGGCCGGTCGACATCTGCTTCGCGCGGGGCACGTTCAATTCGCATCCCATGGTGATGGGGGCGATGAACGCGTTCCTTCGGCGGCTGGAGACGCCCGAGGTGGCGGCGCTGTATGACGGGCTCGACGCGCGCTGGAATGCGCGCGCCGCGATGTTCAACGCACGGATGGCGGAGGCGGGAATGCCCCTGTCGGTCGCGCATGTCCAGACGATCTGGACCATCCTCTATTCGGTCGCCTCGCCCTATAACTGGATGCTGCAATATTATCTCCGGGCGGAAGGTCTGGCGTTGAGCTGGGTCGGGACCGGGCGGCTGATCTTCAGCCTCGACATCGACGACACCCTGTTCGCCGATATTTGCGACCGCTTCGTTGCAGCGGGACAACAGATGCGTGACGATGGCTGGTGGTGGACCTCCCCGGAGGCGCCGCAGGAGTTGAAGGCGGCGAACAAGGCGATCCGGCGGCGGATTTTGAAGGAGTCGCTGGCGGTCAGGTTGGGGCGGGGAGGGTAGGGGCCTCCCGCCTTTCCTGCTCCCCCTCCCGCAGGCGGGAGGGGGTTGGGGGGAGGGCAGGGTGTCTCACCGAGACCATCGCTCGCGGCCTTGCCCTCCCCCATCCCAGTTTCAGGTAAACGATGCCCCGCATCGTTTAGGTCATGCCGGGGGCATGACCGACCTGAAACTCGCCTGCGGGAGGGGAGCGGCTAGCGGCTAGGTTGGGATGTAAAAACGGGGCGGCGGTCCTATTCGGCCCGCCACCCCGTCCGTCGAACTCAAGCCGCGGGTTACGCCGCCTTCAAATCCTCGAAATCATCGACGTCATGATGATCCATCCGCTCACCCTTCATCAGGCGGCGCGGCGCGCTCTTGTACATCTTGAAGTCGTTGAACGGGTCGGTGACGATCTTGGTCGCCCAGACCAAGCCGGTTTCCAGATCGCGCTGCGACCAGAGCTGCATCACGCGCACGAAGATCGCGCTGACGCCCAGGCCCAGCCAGCCGATGCCGACATGGCGCAGATAACCCATGAACCCGTCCGGATATTCCAGCGTGCCGAACAAGGTCGGCTGGACCAGCAGCACGACCGGGATCGCGCCCCAGATGCCCATCAGCACATATTTGCGCGCCAGGTTATAGCCGACCTTGATCTCTTCCTTATGCTCATGCGTCGCCTTGTTCACATGGTCATAGCCCTTGGGCTCGAAGAAGAAGTGCCCGGCCTGGCGGCTGGTCATCGCCACGCCCCAGGCGAGCAGGCTGGCGACCGCCGGGTCGATGAACAACAGCACATAGGCGGTCAGGAAGGTACAGGCGCTGACGAAGTGCAGGCTCTGATTGACCAGGCTGTGGTGATAATAGCGATGATCGTCCCACCGCTGTTCGGCGAGCTGCGCGCGAAAACCCGTCATTGGACCTGTCCTTGGAGGGGCTGGCGCTTGGCGAAGCGGACCAGCGAGAAATGGCCGAGCGGCGGCAGGGGGCGGCTTTCGACCATCTCCACGTCACCGCGCGTCGCCGCCCAGTCGGTATAGCGCTCGAACGGAAAGTCGGTGCGGAAGCCCAGACGGCTGGTGATCGGCATCAGCGTCTTCTCGATCCGCCCGCGCAGGCCGTCGCCCGCGCCGACCCGCGTCGTGATGACGATCTCGCCACCGGGACGGCAGATGCGCGCGAACTCGTCCAACGCCTTTTCCGGGTTGGGCACGGCGGTGATGACATATTGCGCGACGACCACATCGAAGCTGTGGTCGGCGAACTGCAGAGCCTCGGCATCGCCGTACGCGATCTGCTCGACATGGGTCAGATTGCCGTTGCGCACCCGCTCGCGCGCCTTGTCGAGCATCGGCTCGGACAGGTCGACGCCGACGATGCGGTTGGCTCGCGAATATTGGGGAAGCGAAATGCCGGTGCCGACCCCCACCTCGATGATCCGGCCGCCGATCCGCTCGGCGGCGACGATGGCGGCGGAGCGGCCCTTCTTGAAGACGGGGCCGAAGACCAGGTCGTAGACCGGCGACCAGCGATCATAGGCCTTGGTGACGCTGGCGGTACTCATCTGCGTTGCCATCGAAGGGGCATCCCGTTGAACGACGATGCGATCCCTGTTCGCAGCGGGCGGTGACAGTTTCACGACAAACCGCATATCGACCACGCAATTTTCGCAATAGCGCAATGAAAATGTCATCGGTTCTGCATGAATATGTCGCAAGCTACGACTATGGCATAAGATGGACGTCATGTTTGGTTTGCGGATGTAGGCTCTGCAATCAGATTTTCGTACCATAAAAGCTGGTGCGATCGAGATCTGTACTGTATCTATTCTTTGATTCTGGTGTCGTATGATTCGATGGCGGTTATTCGCCGCGTCGGGAAAACTCCGGCATCCGGCCCGATGGAAAAGGGCGCTCAATCCTCCGAGAGGCTTGGATCTGTCTTGGCAAATTTTCCCACCAAGATGGCGAAATTCGCCACGCTTTGGCATCTTGCGCAGCTACGGAAAGACGTAACCGTCTGAAATTGCAGCGTTCACGTGTATGGCATGACTAATGCAGTAACTCACATGCCGGGGTGATCCGGCATAAAGGGAGTTACCACCATGTTGCTGACACTGCTGATCGCATCGACCTTGTCCGCGGCTCCGGCTCGTGAGTCCGTCGAGCCGAACACCGTCACGCTGAACACCGTCGCCGTTGCCACCACCGGCACTCAGCCTTCCATCATGCCGTCGAAGGCGACCCGCTACTGCATCATCGGAGAGATGACCGGCTCGCGCATTCGGCTCAAGACCTGCCGCACCGCCGACGAATGGATCGCCACGGAGGGCGAAATTCCCACCGGCCGCATTGCGCGTCGCTAAGCCTCGAACCGCGGAGACCCATCATGATGTTCACCCTGTTCGCCGCCGCTGCCGCCCTGTCCGCTCCGACGCCACGCGAGGATGTGGCCAAGCCCACTGCCCCGGCCGTCGAAACCGCTGCGCTGCCGACCACTGCGGCGGCAGACGCCAAGCCGACCCGCTATTGCTTCCTGAACGTCCAGGAAGACCATATCATGCGCGGCAAGGTCTGCATGACCCGCAAGCAATGGATGTGGCGCGGTGTCGACCCGCTCAACTATCTCGGCCGCAACAAATGAAGCACGGGAAAAGGGGCCGCCATTGCAGGACGGCCCCACCCGGCGCGGATCAGACCAGATCGCGCGAATAGACGTTGTAGGTCTTGTTGACGTCGCTCTTGATGGTCTCGGCGATCGAGCGCATCCCCTGATTGTCGTCGAGGATCCAGCCGATCTCCCCACGCGACGCGCCGTAGCGCTCGACCGAGGCGCGGCGGATATATTCGATCATCATGAAGGCCAGCTGGCTCGCCATGCGCGACGACTGAAGCTCCTTGACCACGCCCATCAACGGCACGCGCATCGTCCGCACCTTGGGCGCGCGCAGCCACAGCAGCAGCTTGGCCCAGCCGAAGGGCAGGAGGCTGCCGTTCAGCGGCTTGATCGCCTCGTTCAGGTCGGGGAGCGTAATCATGAACGCCACCGGCTTGCCGTCCAGCTCGGCGATGCGGATAAGGTCGTTGAAGACGATCGGCTTCAGCTTGACGCCGACATCCTTGATCTCGGGCGGGGTAAGGGGGATGAAGCCCCAGTTATCCGACCACGCATCGTTCAGGATGCTCAGGATGATCGCGGCCTCTTCCTCAAATTTGGCCTTGTTCACCTCGCGCACGCGGATGCGCTCGTTCTTCTCGCCCGACTTGATGATGCGCTGGACGATTGGCGGAAATTCCTGCGTGATGTCCAGCTCGTAGGTGAAGAGCTGCTTGACGACGCTATAGCCCGCGCCCTCGATCCAGCCCTGATATTCGGGGCGCGCATGGCCCATCATGATCGTCGGGTCCTGGTCGAACCCGTGGACCAGCAGGCCCGGCTCTTCCCACACCGATTGCGAGACGGGGCCGATCGCGCGGGTCATGCCCTGTTCGCGCAGCCAGCCCTCGGCGGCGGCGAGCAGCGCCTGGAACACGTCATGGTTCACCGTGTCCATCAGGCCCCAGAAGCCGACGCCCGGCCCGAAGCCCTTGGACGGCTCCATCTCCAGCGCCAGCGTGTCGAGATGCGCCGAAATCCGCCCGACGATCTTGCCATTCTCCTCCGCCAGGAACAGCTGCGCCCTGGCATGGCTGTACCAGCCATTCTTTTCCGGCGTGATGAGGCCCAGCGCCTCGCCCTTCAGCGGCGGCACCCAATGGGGATCGTCGGCATAGAGCGAGAAGGGGAAGTCGACGAACGCCTTGCGGTCGCGCTTCGACGAAATGGGGCGGATGGAGACGGTCATGGGCGATGCGGTCCGAACAATGATATCGCGTCCGTTCCTAACCGGCCGCGTCGATCATAGCGAGTGAGGATATCGTCATGGCATGCCGTGGGAATGCCACCGTGTCGCCACTATATGGGGGCAAAGGATAGAGCTATGGAATCGACGCTTTCTTTTGAACGGAGTGCGCAGGCCGTCGCAGCGGCCCCGTCCGTGCGTGTCCCGATTGCGGACGACAAGGCGATGCTGCGCGCCGCCGCCGAGCTGACCCGCGACCTGATCGCGCCGCGTCCCGGCCTGTATTGGGGCGACATGGTGGGCAGCGCGCTGGTCGGCTATGCCGCGCTGGCCGTGGCGGTGACGGCGTCGTCGACCGGCGTGATCGTCGTCGCCTCGGTCGTGGCGGTGCTGGCGCTCTATCGCGCGCTGCTGTTCATTCATGAAGTCAGCCACATGAAGCATTCGGCGCTGCCGCGTTTCCGCGAAGGCTGGAACGTGCTGGTCGGCGTGCCGCTGCTGACGCCCGCCTTCATGTATGAGGGGGTGCATAACCTGCACCATGCCAAGACGCGTTACGGCACGGCGGACGATCCCGAATATCTGCCGCTGGCGCTGATGAAGCCCTGGACGCTGCCGGTGTTCATCCTGGTGTCGGCGCTGGCGCCGCTGGGGCTGTTGATCCGCTTTGCGATCCTGTCGCCGCTGTCCTGGGTCATCCCCGGCCTGCGCAAGATCGTGGTCGAGCGTTATTCGGCGCTGGCGATCAACCCGCAGTTCCGCCGCCGTATGCCCGAGGGCGAGGCGCTGGTTCGCTTCAACCGCACCGATGCCGCCGCATCGATCTGGGCGATCGCGCTGGTCGCGCTGGTCGCGACCGGGGTGATCCCGGTGCGTGGCTTTGCGATCGGCTTCGCGATCGGCTCGGCGGTGGCGGTGCTGAACCAGGTCCGCACGCTGGTCGCGCATCTCTGGGAGAATGAGGGCGAGCAGATGACCGTCACCGCACAGTATCTCGACTCGGTCAACGTACCGCCGCCCGCTTTGCTGCCGGGGCTGTGGGCGCCGGTGGGCCTGCGTTACCACGCGCTGCACCATCTGCTGCCGTCGCTGCCCTATCATGCGCTGGGCGAAGCGCACCGCCGGATCAGCGCGGCGCTGACCCCGGACTCGCCCTATCACAAGGCGAGCTACAAGGGGTTGCCGGGGTTGGTTGCCAAGATCGGCCTGAGCACGATCCGCCGGGGGAAGTGATCCTTCCCTGCCGGGCGAAGGGTGGGGCGTGCGTTTCGACTCGCTTAGCGGACACGGGGCGCAGTAATCGCGTCCCCACCTCCGTTCAGCCTGAGCGCAGTCGAAGGCCACGGGAATACCTCCGCCAAGTCGCTATGCTCGGCCCGTGCACTTCGACTTCGCTCAGTGCGAACGGGCGATGGGATTGATGGCGGCGGGAGCGAGGCTTCCCGCCCCTCACTCCTCCGTTCGGAACAGCACCGCTTCCCCGATCAGGAAGAACAGCAGGATCGGCGCCCAGGCGGCGAGGAAGGGCGGGTAGGCGCCCAGATCGCCCATCGCCATCGAGAAATTGTCCGCCACGAAATAAGCAAAGCCCAGCGCCATGCCGATCACCGCGCGGACGAACAGCTTGCCCGAGCGTGCGATACCGAACGCCGCGACCGCGCCCAAGAGCGGCATCAGCATCGCCGACATCGGTGCGGACAGCTTGTGCCAGAGCGATCCCTCCAGCGACTTGGTCGGGCGGCCCGCCTCGCGCAGGTCGGTGATCGCGCTCGACAGCGCGCCGAACGACAGATTGTCGGCATTCACGCTGGCCAGGGTCAGCTGTTCGGGCGTGACGCCGCGCCCGATAACCAGCGAGGGATAATTGGTCAGCTTGCCCGACTTCACCTCGAACCGGGTTACCGGGCCGATCTTCCAGCCATCGCCCGAACGCACCCCGCGCGGCGCGCGAACGATCGCCTGAAGGCTGCCGCCCGCGCGGTCGTACAGGGTCACGCCGCCCAGCTGGGTTTTGGCGCCGCGCCCCTGGATCAGGTCGACCGAGATCAGGTCGTCGCCGTCGCGCACCCAGACATTGGAGCGGTCGCCGCTGTCGATGGGCAGGGGGCCATATTGCACCTTCTGCCAGGCCGAGAGCGTCGCACTGGCGCGCGGCACGATCCGGTCGTTGAAGACGAAGCTGAACGCGGCCACGCCCGCGCTGGCGATCAGCAGGGGCGCGAGCACCTGATGCGCCGACATGCCCGCCGCCTTCAACGCGATGACCTCCGAATTCTGGTTCATCGTGAAGAAGGTCAGGATGGTGCCGAGCAGCACCGAAAAGGGCAGCAGGAACGACACGATCTGCGGCAGGCGCAGCGAGACATAACGCCATACCTGCGCCTGGCCGTTGCCGGATGCGGCCAGCACCGCGCCGGACTCGCTCAGCACGTCGAGCGTCTGGAGCACCAGCGCCACCGCGAACAGGATGGCGAAGGTGCGGACCAGGAACATCTTCGCCATGTAGATGGCGATCGTCTTCGACGGGAAGATATTGGACAGGCTCATGCCGTATAGGCCTTCTTACGGCGGCGGCCGGGCAGCCAGCGGCCGATCGCCTTGGCGAGCTTCGCCACCCCGCGCTCCAATGCGCCGATCGGCTGGCCGCCGGGCACATAGGCGGTGACATAATACATCCACAGGACCAGCCCCGCGAACACCGCGAACGGCCCCCATAGCGCCAGGATCGGGTTCACCCGCCCCAGCGCACCGATATCGGCCGCGTACTGGTTCACCTTGAAATAGGTGACGAGCATCACGATCGAGAGGAATACGCCGAGTGCCGAGGTCGATCGCTTCGGCGGGATGCCCAGCGACACCGCGAGCAGCGGCAGCAGGAACATCGTCACCACCTCGACCACGCGGAAGTGGAATTCGGATCGGCTGCCCGCGCGTGCCTCTGCACTCTGCGCGTCCTGACCGTGGCGGGCCAGTTCGGGCAGGGTGAACTCCAGGTCGCGGCCGCCGCGCTGGCGGAAATTGTCGAACTTGGGCAGGTCGATCGGCAGATCGTGGCTGGAGAAGGTCAGCACGCGCGGCGCCTTGAATTCGGGCCGGTTGTGGATGAGCGTGCCGTTGGTCAGGCGGAAGATGATGACGTTGGGATCATCGGTCGCCAGGAACCGCCCGCGCGCTGCCGTCACGCCGATCCAGTCGCCCTTGGACGTGTTGGCATGGACGAAGATGCCCGACAGGTCGCGGCCATTGTCGCGGCTTTCCTCGATGCGCAGGGTCATGCGGTCGCCCAGATGGGTGAACTCGCCGACCTTGATCGACGCGCCCAGCGCGCCGGTGCGCAGCTCATAGCGCAGGCCTTCGTAATAATAGCGGGCGACCGGCTGGATATAACCGACGATCGCGAAGTTCAGCGCCGCCAGTACGATGGCGTACATGTACGGCACGCGCAGCAGCCGCGTATAGCTCATGCCCACGCCGCGCATCACGTCCAGCTCGGACGAGGTGGCGAGGCGACGGAAGGCGAGCAGGATGCCCAGCATGAGCCCGATCGGAATGCCGAGCCCCAGATATTCGGGCAGTAGGTTGGCGAGCATCCGCCACACCACGCTGATCGGCCCGCCCTCGGTCGCGACAAACTCGAACAGGCGGCGGATGCGATCGAGCACCAGCAGCATCGCCGAGATGAGCAGCGTCGCGAACAGCGGCAACGCGATCAACCGGGCCATGTAGCGATCGATAGATTTCATGCCGGGGACATCACTCGCGCGATAAAACGGCCATGGCTATACGGGCGCGGGCCGGGCGCGTCACCCCCTTCGTTTATGGGGTAAGGCGGCTGGATGGTTGGGATTTCCCTTGGCCTTCGACTTCGGCGCGATGCGCCGAAGTCGAAGGCCATGCCCCCCAAGCCCTCACGCCGCCGCGCAGACCATCCCGTCCGCCCGCTTCAACGCCGCCGCCACCGCACGCTCCAGCCCTGCGAGGGTGAAGGGCTTGCGCAACACCTCATGCCCCTCGAACCCGGTCGCCTGCGCGTCGCCCGCAAAGCCGGTGACGAACAGCACCGCCAGACCGGGATGGCGCGGGCGGATCGCGGCGATCAGCTCGGGGCCGGTAAGATGCGGCATCAGCACGTCGGATACGATCAGCCTTATGCCCGGATGCCGTGCGAGCAGCCCCTCCGCCTCGCGCGGATCGTTGCATGGTATCGGGTCATGGCCCAGTTCCTGAAGCGCGCCCATCGTCGCGGCCAGCACGCGCGGATCATCCTCGACCAGCAGGATGCGCAGCGCGTCCTCCGCCTCCGCCGTGACTTCGGCCGCAACCGGCGCGGCCTCGACGGGTAGCGCGGGGGCCGGGGCGGAGTGGCGGGGCAGATAGAGGTTGACGGTCGTGCCACGGCCCGGCGCGCTCTGGATGGTCACGTCGCCGCCCATCTGGCCGACCAGCCCGAAAATCTGGCTGAGGCCCAGCCCGGTGCCCTTGCCTGCGGGCTTGGTGGTGAAGAACGGCTCGAACACCCGCTCAATGATCTCGGGCGTCATGCCCTCGCCGGTGTCGGCGACCGACAGCACGACATAGTCGCCCGCCTCGGCGCGGGGCAAGGCATGTGGCCCCATCCGCATCTCGGCGGTGCGGATGGTCAGCTCGCCACGCCCGTCCATCGCGTCGCGCGCGTTGACCGCCAGGTTCAGGATCGCATTCTCCATCTGGGTGCGATCGCAGAACAGCGTCCAGCCGGTCGTCCAGTCCTGAACCGTGACCTTCACCCCGTCGCCCAGCGTCCGATCGAGCAGGTCGCGCATCCCCTCGACCAGGCGGCGCGGCACCAGCGTCTCGGGCGCCAGCGCTTCCTCGCGGCTGAACATCAGCAGGCGGCGGGTCAGTGCGGCGGCGCGGTGCGCACCCTCGGTCGCGCTGTCGAGATGGCGTGCCACGTCCTCGGGCGAATGGGTCCGGCGGGCCAGTTCGAGTCCGCCCAGCACGACCGCCAGCATGTTGTTGAAGTCATGTGCGATACCGCCGGTCAGCTGGCCCAGCGCGTCCATCTTCTGCGCCTGGCGGAGCTTGGCTTCCTGAACCTTCAGCTCCTCGGTCGCGACCTCGACCGCGCTGGCCAGTTCCTCGGCACGGGCGCGTTCGGCGCGGGCTTCGGCATGAGCCTTGGCCCGCTCGCTGACCGCGCCGACGATGATCCAGGCCAGCGCAATGCCGCCCAGCACCAGCACGATGCCGAACACCACTAGCCCGCCCGCGATCCGGTTGGAATGCTGGATCGTCTCCTCGGCGGCCTGGGACCGCTGTTGCAGCAACACGCGTTCGCCATCGGTCAGCCGGGCGAGCAGATCGTTGATCTTCAGCAGCGCTTCGGCCTGGCGCGCCTGATAATAGAGGCCATAAGCCTGACGGTTGAGGTGATAGGTGGTCGACAGCGCGATCGTCGACAATTCACGGCCGCGCGCATCATAGGCCCGGCGAAGCTGGTCGATCAGGCGTTGTTGCCGTTGATCCTCGATCATCCGGTCGAGCCGGTAGAGCTGCACCCCCGCCGTCGTCCACTCGTCCTGATAGAGCTGGCCTAGCTTGCGGTCGCCCGAGATGACGTAGCGGCCCAGCGACGCCTCCGACCGGGCGATCGTGCCCGCCAGCGTGCGCGCGGCGATCATCACGTCATAGCTGTGGCTCTGTCGCTCCAGCGCGCGGTCGCGCTCGCGATTGGCGTGGCCCAGCGTGATGACGAGCATGGCCAGCGTCACCGCACCCGCCACCGCCATGGCGATCAGCGCAAAGGTCCGCCATCGGCCGACCCCGCCAAGCTCGTCCTGATCCATCACGGGCGCGACGCTATCCTCGGCGGCCAGATATTGCAAAGCCGGGCCGACGTTGCGCTCGGCCCGGCCATGGGATCAGGCCAGGACGCCGACCGCCTGGCCCGCGGCGCGGAACATGCCCAGCACCGTCTGAATCTGCTCGGGCGTATGCTCGGCGCAGATTGAACAGCGCAGCAGATAGGTGCCCGCCGGGGTCGCGGGCGGCCGCGCCATGTTGACGTAGAGCCCGCCGTCCAGCAGCGCCTGCCACATGATGACCGCCTGTTCCTGATCGTCCAGGATGACCGCGACGATCGCGCTGTCGCAATTCTCGGTGCCCAGGCGGAAGCCCATGGCCTTCAGCCCACCGTGCAGCGCGCGCGCGTTCGACCACAGTCGCTCGCGCTTTTCGTGCGCGGTCATCAGCTTGCGGATCGAGGTCGTCGCGGTCGCGACTACCGAAGGGGGCAGCGAGGCGGTGAAGATATAAGGACGGCACGCCAGGCGCACCGCCTCGAACTTCGGGTGGTTGGACACCACGAAGCCGCCGACCGTGCCGACCGACTTGGAGAAGGTGCCGACGACAAAATCGACCTGGCCTTCCAGCCCCTGCGCCTCGTACACGCCGCGCCCGTTGGGGCCGAAAAAGCCCATCGAGTGCGCTTCGTCGACCAGCACCATGGCGCCATGCTTCTTGGCGACGGCGACCATCTCCTTCAGCGGGGCGATGTCGCCCAGCATCGAATAGACGCCCTCCAGCACGACCAGCTTGGCGGGTTCCTTCGGGAGTCGACCAAGCCGCTTGTCGAGGTCCTCGACCGAATTGTGGCGGAAGCGGACGATCTCGGCATTGCCCTGCTGGCAGCCGTCATAGATGGACGCATGGCTGTCGGCGTCGAGGATGACATATTCGCCCTTGCCCGCCAGGGTCGAGATGATGCCCAGGTTCGCCATGTACCCGGTCGAGAAGACGATCGCGCCGGTCATGCCGTAGAAGTCGCGCAGCGCCTGTTCGACTTCCATGTGATCGTGGAAGGTGCCGTTGAGCATCCGGCTGCCGTTGGTGCCCGAGCCGAACTTCTCCAGCGCGGTCTTGCCCGCCGCGATCACGTCCGCGTCGAAGGTCATGCCCATGTAATTATAGGTGCCGAGCAGGATCGTGTCCTTGCCGCGGATCACCGCCTCGGTCGGGGACTTCACCTGTTCCATCACGATCGCGAAGGGATCGGTGACGCCCGAGTCGAGCAGCTTCTGCCGCTCGGCGATCAGGCCGTCGAACTTGGAGAGCAGGTCGCGCTCGGGGGCAACCTCCGGCGCATCGGCGGGGAGGGCGTGGGGCTGGGCGGCGGCTTCGGTCATGTCGGTGTCCGTTTGAAGGCGATCAGGCTTGCTTCAGCTTTTCGACCGCGTCGACCAGCTGGCCGACATTCTCGATCTCGGCCTGCATGTTCATCGTGATGATGATGTCGAACTCGTCCTCGATCGCGGCGACGAAATCCATCACGGTCAGGCTGTCCCACTCCAGGTCGCCCTGGAAGGTCGTCGCCTCGGTCAGCGCCACGCCCTTTTTGTTGAAGGGCGCGATCTGGGCCGCGACGGTGTCGAAAATGGCTTGGCGGTCGCTCATGATGATCCTTTCAGTCGGGCGCCCAGTGGCACCCAAATGCGGCGGCTTTTCGACCGCGCGTATCCTGCCGCTATAGCAAGCCGTTGGCGCGATACCACCGTGCCGTATCCGCCAGCCCCTTGGACAGCGTTATGGCGGGCTCCCACAGCGCCGGGTCGGGGCGCAGGGCCGGGTCCGCGGTCCAGTCGGGGTGGCAGAGATAGCCGACCCGGTCGGGGGTCAGCTTGGCGCCCTTGCCGCGCAAGGCGCGGTCGATCTTCGCGCCCAGGCTCAGCAGACCCCTGGGCAGATGCAGCGTCATCACCCGCCGCCCCACGGCCGCGCCCATCGCGGCGGCAAGCTCGGCATGGGTCAGCACCTGGCCGTCATCGACCTCCAGCACGGCGCGCGGACCATCGGTTGCGACCAGCGTGGTCAACAGCCGCGCGAAATCCTCGACCGCGATCAGCGAGAGCTTGCCCGGCGGCGGCATGAAGGCGAGGCCGAGTTTCGCGGTACGGAATACGTCGAGCCACTCGGTATCGTGGGGGCCATAGATGCCGCTCGGCCGGACGATCGTCCAGTCGAGACCGCTCTCCGTCACCACATCCTCCGCCTGCCGCTTGGACCAGCCATAGACGGACAGCTCGGGCTCGCGCGCCGACAGCGAGGAGACATAGACGAAGCGCCGGATTTCGGCCGCCTTCGCCGCCTCGACGATCGCGCGGGTGCCGTCGATATTGCCCGCGACGAAGCCCGCGCGGTCGGGCGCATTCACCACGCCCGCGATATGCAGCACCGCGTCGGCCCCTTCGACCAGCGTCGCCAGGCTGTCGGGCTTGTCGAGCGCGCCCGCGATCCAGGTGAGCCCGGCACGCGATGGCTGGGCGCGGCGGGTGAGGGCGCGCAAGGACAGCCCCGAACCGGCGGCACGGTCCACCACCGCGCGACCGACGAATCCGGTCGCTCCCGTGACGGCGACGATCATAGCAAGGCCAGGTGGTTGCGGTGGATCAGCGCGGCGCGCGGCGCGTGACCCAGTATCTCGGCCTGCTGGTCCGATCGCGTGCCGATCAGCGCGCGCGCCTCGGTCGAGTCATATTCGCTGAGGCCGCGGGCGATGGTGCCGTTCGGCCCTTCGACGGTGACGAGGTCGCCGCGCGCGAAATGGCCCTGCACGGCGGTCGCCCCCGCCGCAAGCAGGCTGCTGCCCTCGGCGAGCGCCTTGGCCGCACCCGCATCGACATGGATCGCGCCGCGCGCGGTCAGCCCGCCCGCCAGCCATGCCTTGCGGGCAGGCGCACTCTTTTCGGCGACGAAGTTGGTGTGGCGGGCCGGGGTCGACAGCGGATGGTCGATCCGGCCCGAGGCGATGGCGAGGTGCGCGCCCGCACTGACCGCGATGCGCGCGGCGGCGATCTTCGACACCATGCCGCCCGACCCCATCCCCGACGCCGAGCCGCCATCGGCCATGCCGTGCACCGCATCGATTCGCTCGACCCGCTCGATATGGCGCGCATCGGGATTGGTGTGCGGGTTCGAATCGTACAGTCCGTCCACGTCGGACAGCAGCAGCACGCCGTTCGCCCCCGCGGCCTGACCGACGCGCGCGGCGAGCCGGTCGTTGTCGCCGAAGCGGATTTCCTCGGTCGCCACGCTGTCATTCTCGTTGATGACCGGCACCACGCCCAGCCCCAGCAACCGTCCCAGCGTCGCCGCGGCATTCAGATAGCGGCGGCGATCCTCCAGATCGTCCAGCGTGACCAGCATCTGTGCGGCGGTCAGCCCTTCGCCCTGGAGCAGCTCCGCCCAGGCCTGGCTCAGCGCGATCTGGCCGGTCGCGGCGGCGGCCTGTGCGTCCTCCAGGCTGGCACGGCCACCCTTGGGCAGGCCGAGTCGACGCGCGCCCAGTGCGATCGCGCCGGAGGAGACGATGGCGATCTGCTGCCCCTCGCGCACCCGCGCGGCGATGTCGGCGACGAGGCCGGTCAGCCATGCGCGGCGGACTTCGCCCTCGGGGGTGACGAGGAGGGCGGAGCCGACCTTGACGATCAGGCGCTGGCAGGTGGTGGGGGGGAAGATCATTGGAATGCCAGGCCTAGCCGCACGCGGCCCTCCCCCATCCCCTCCCGCTTGCGGGAGGGGCGTGCTTGGGGAGAGTGGAGGACGAGATATCGATCGGCTGCGCTGGGGGCGGCCATAGCGATTGGCGCGAACCGGCCCGCGCAAAAACGCTCCCCTCCCGCAGGCGGGAGGGGATGGGGGAGGGCAGGGTGTCTCACCGAGTCCACCACCCGACGCATCAGCCCAGCGGCGACCACGTAATCTCGTCCTCGCCCACGTCATTCTCGGGCACCGCATCCGCGCCCGGCCCCATCTGTTCCAGCAGCTTGTCGAGCACCCAGTCGACGCCGGTGCCCGCCGCGCCCGACAGCGGGATCACGTCCGCGCCGCTCGCCTCGGCCAGTTCGGCCGACAGCGCCTCGATCAGCTCGTCGTCGAGCGTGTCGATCTTGTTAAGCGCGATAATGTGCGGCTTGTCGATCAGCCCGCCGCCATAGGCCTCCAGCTCGTCGCGGACGATGCGATAGCTTTCGGCCACGTCCGCGTCATTGGCGTCGACCAGATGCAGCAGCACGCGGCACCGCTCGATATGGCCCAGGAAGCGGTCGCCGATCCCGGCGCCGTCGGCGGCGCCCTCGATCAGGCCGGGGATGTCGGCGACCACGAACTCGCGCTCGCGGTGCCGCACCACGCCCAGCTGCGGCCGGGTGGTGGTGAAGGCATAGGCGCCGACCTTGGCCTGCGCATTGGTGACGGCGTTGATGAAGGTCGACTTGCCCGCATTGGGCAGCCCGACCAGGCCCGCATCGGCAAGCAGCTTCAGCCGCAGCCAGACCCATGCCTCTTCGCTAGGCCAGCCGGTGCCATGCTGGCGCGGCGCGCGGTTGGTCGAGGTCTTGTAGGTGGCGTTGCCGCGCCCGCCGTCACCGCCGCGCAGGAACACTTCGCGCTGGCCGACCTTGGTGAAGTCGAGCAGCACCTCTTCCTTGTCCTCGGACAGGACTTGGGTTCCGACCGGCACCTTGATGACCAGATCGTCGCCGCCGCCGCCGGTACGGTTCGAGCCCGATCCGCCATGCCCGCGCGGGGCCCGGAAATGCTGGGTGTAGCGGAAGTCGATCAGGGTGTTCAGGCCTGCGACCGCCTCGAAGATGATGTCGCCGCCCTTGCCGCCATTGCCGCCGTCGGGGCCGCCATATTCGATGTATTTTTCACGCCGAAAGGACACGGCGCCGGGGCCGCCCGCGCCGGAGCGGACGAAAATCTTGGCCTGATCGAGAAAATGCATGGGGCGCCTTTACCGCTCACCGCACCGACTGACCAGCCCGGCCTTTTGGTCCGGGGGTGATCGGGGGGAGGGCGTGGCGTCGGCGCATCGGGTGGGTAGGCGTGGGGCGGTGGTGTCGCGTGGCCTTCGACTTCGCTCAGGCTGAACGGAGTTCGGGATACGGTCTTTGCACAACAACCGTTCAGCCTGAGCGAAGTCGAAGGCCACGCCCCTGCAATCGCCAGGCATCCCGGATCGCGGGGGTATGCCTCACGATCCGGAATAGAACCTAGGTGTTTGGTCCCAGTATTTGATGGTGCGGGTTTGATGTAAAGCGTGCTGGCTCGTTCTGCCATGCTTTGCAGATGGCCTCGTAGGGCGTGAGGCCTTTGAGCGTCTTGAGCCTGCGGCCGAAGTTGTAGGCGGCGACGAAGTCGCCGAGATGTTGCCGGAGCTGGTCGTGGCTGTCGTAATGGTAGCGCTTGACGGTCGCTTCCTTAATGGTGCGGTTCATCCGCTCGACCTGGCCGTTGGTCCAGGGATGCTTCACCTTGGTGAGCCGGTGCTCGATGCCGTTCTCGTCGCAGACGCGATCGAAGATGTGGTGGAAGGCGTATTTTTGGTGGGCATGGTTGGTGAACTGGATACCGTTATCGGTCAGCACGGTGTGGATACGGTAGGGCACGGCCGTGACCAGATTACGCAGGAACTGCGCCGCGATCATCTTGCCACCTTCCTGATGCAGTTCGACGAACGCGAACTTGCTCGTTCGGTCGATCGCCACGAACAGGCGCAGCTTGCCCTCGGCGGTCTGAACCTCGGCGATGTCGATGTGGAAGTAGCCGATCGGGTAGGTCTTGAACTTGCGTTTGGGCGTCTTGTCGCCGGTGATCTCGGGCAACCGGCTGATGCCATGGCGTTGCAGGCAGCGGTGTAGCGACGAGCGCGTCAGGTGCGGGATCGTCGCCTGTAGCGCGTAGAGGCAGTCGTCCAGCGGCAGCAACGTGTGGCGCCGGAAAGCGACGATGACCGCTTCCTCCTCGATGGTCAGTACCGTCGAGTGCGGGTCCTTCGGCCCAGTCGGCAGATCCTTGACCGCCGTCCGCTTCTTCCACTTCGCGACGGTCTTCTGGTTGATCCCGTGGCGCTTCGCCAGCACCCTCAGGCTCTCTTGACTATGTTGTATCGCTCGACGGACCGCCTCTGTCGTGCGGGCGCTCCCGTGTAGAACCTGTCCCATAGTGCATCCCTCCAAGCTTGCGACGATGATGCACCATCAAATGCCGGGATCAAACACCTAGGTCGGATCGACATTCAGCGTAACCATATCATGGCGGCGGCGAGATGTACGAAGCCGGTGAAGTGAGCAGTTCGGCGGTCGTAGCGGGTGGCGAAGCGGCGGAAATGTTTGAGGCGTCCGAAGCATCGCTCAATCTGGTTGCGGTGCCTGTAGATGTCGGCGTCGTGCGGGATTGCGACCTTGCGATTGCGTTTTGACGGGATGACAGCGGTGGCGTTCATGCCTGCGATCCGGTCACGCAAGTCGTTGCCGTCATAGGCTTTGTCGGCCAGCACCGCCACGGCGTGCTGACCTTCGAGCAGATCAGATGCGGAGGCGATGTCGCTGGCTTGCCCCGGCGTGATGCGGAACCGCACAGGGCGACCGAACGTGTCGGCGAGCATGTGAATCTTGGTTGTCAATCCACCTCGGGAACGCCCCAGCGCCTGATCCTTGGCCCCCCTTTTCCGGTCGCAGCCTGCTGGTGTGCTCGAACGATGGTGCTGTCGATCATCAGATACTGGTTGTCCCGGTCGGCCGTCAGCGCCTCGAACACCTGCTCCCAGACGCCGGCGTGGCACCAGCGGCTGAAACGCCGATGCACCGTCTTCCACTTGCCGTAGCGTTCCGGCAGGTCGCACCAGTGCGCTCCCGAGCGCAGCACCCACAAACATCCGTTTACGAACAATCGGTTATCTGAACCCGTTCGGCCGGGATCAGTCGTCTTGCCCGGAACCAGCGACGCAATCCGCGACCACTGCGCCTCGCTCAACTCGTAACGCTTGATCCCCATCACTCCCTCCGCGCTTTGACACGGAGGCCTATGAATCAGCCTGCAGCGGCTTTGGGAAGCCTGAATGTCGATCCGGCCTAGGGATAACCCTCACGCCGCGAGCGGCATCGCGCGATTTCGCTCATCCTCCAGGTCCAGCGCATAGTGGATGCTGGGCGACAGCGTGTCCCGCCCGGCCGAGGCGCGGGCCATGCGCTGGCCGGTCGGGCGGAAGCCGAGCTTGGTGAGGACATGGCCCGAGGCCGGGTTGTCGGCGAAGTGCCAGGCGTTCAGCCGGGTGATGGGCAGGGCATGGCGCGCCATGGCGACGACCGCGCGGCCCGCCTCGGTCGCATAGCCGCGACCCCAGGCGTCGGGCGTCAGCCAATAGCCCAGCTCATGCCCGGTATCGCCCGCGATGATCGCGATTCCCCCGATCAGTTCGGGCGCGCCGCCCCGGTCGAGTGCGGTCATCAGGAAACGCGGTTCGGTCGGGCCGCAGGGCTGGGCCAGCCAGCGTTCGGCGTCGTCATGGGTATAGGGATGGGGAACGCGCGCCGCCATGCGGGCGACGGCTTCATGGCCGATGGCCCGGGTCAGGGCGGCGGCATCTTCCGGCCAGGCTGGCCGCAACAACAATCTTGGGGTCCGCGCGAACATCACTCGACAACTCCTCGTCGCGTCGGGCGCTTGCCACAGTCCCGTGACGGGACGGCGACAGAAGCCCAAACGGTGGAGGGAGCATGAAAAAAGGGAGCCGGGGTGACCCGTCTCCCTTTTTTGCTGGTTCCTGCGCGGAACCCGGGTCACCCTGGTGGGCAACCCGGCGCGGTTGCCCGATTATTCGGCCGCTGCGGCCAGTTCGACCGAGCAGAATTTACGGCCGAGCTTGCCCTCGTGGAACGCGACGCGGCCATCGACGAGCGCGAACAGGGTATGGTCCTTGCCCATGCCCACGTTGCGACCCGGATAGAACTTCGTCCCGCGCTGACGCACGAGGATGTTGCCGGCGACGGCTTCCTGGCCGCCGAACTTCTTCACGCCAAGGCGACGGCCGGCCGAATCACGACCGTTACGCGACGAACCGCCTGCTTTCTTATGTGCCATTGCGAACTACTCCTGGATTTCGTTGGGGTGGCGCGGCTGAAATTCAGGCGCCGACCGACACGATCTTCAGGATCGTGTGCTGCTGACGATGGCCGTTGCGACGACGATAGTTGTGGCGACGGCGCTTCTTGAAGACGATGACCTTGTCGGCCTTCGCCTGAGCGATGATCTCGGCGGCGACCGTGATGCCGTCGACGGCCTTCAGCTCCGAGCCTTCGCCCGCCAGCAGAACGTCACCCAGCGTCACCGACGCGCCGGCTTCGCCCTCGATCTTTTCGACGACGATCTTATCTCCGGCGGCGACGCGATACTGCTTGCCGCCCGTGCGCACGACTGCGAACATGGCTGTTATCACTTCCCAAATACATGGCTCCCGCGCGGGAATGCCCGTCGGGAAAGAACGGCCAGCTAGGCAAAGGTGGCCGGATTGTCAACCTGGGAATCTGTATTTCGCCCCGTTTTGCCATTCGAGTGATGTGTGGGCGGATTTGACCGGATTGGTCCTATTCTGGCGATGTTGCGCTGCAGCAACAATCGAATGACAAAATCATGAAACGATTGAAATGATAATTGCGGGCGCCGGGCTCGGACATATTCTGATGATCCGGGGCGGCGGGAAGACCGCTCTGTATCGGAAAAGGGGAATCTGATGCGCGCATTTCACGCCACGCTGTTGCTCGCCTCCGTTTCGGCGATCTGCCTGACATTGCCCGCCGCCGCACAGGTTGCCGCCCCGGCGCGCGCCCAAGGGGACGCGGCTGAGTCGCAGGACACGATCGTCGTGACGGGCAGCCGCATTCCCGGCCGCACGATCGCCGACAGCCCCGTGCCGGTCGACGTCATCGGTGGCGAGCAACTCACCAATGCGGGCTATACCGAGACGAACAAGCTGCTGAACCAGCTGGTGCCCTCGTTCAACTTCCCGCAACCGTCCATCACCGACGGCACCGACTCGCTGCGGCCCGCGACACTGCGTGGGCTCGCGCCGGACCAGACGCTGGTGCTGGTCAACGGCAAGCGGCGTCACCAGGCGGCGTTGCTCAACCTCAACGGATCGGTCGGACGCGGGTCGGGGGCGGTCGACCTGAACGAGATCATTCCCATCGCCATCGATCGGATCGAGATCCTGCGCGACGGTGCCTCCTCGCTCTATGGCTCGGACGCGATCGCGGGCGTCATCAATATCCAGTTGTCCAAGCGCAAGGGCATGCGCGGCTCGGTCACCTATGGCCAATATCGCACCGGCATGGACGGGGTGAAGGACGTGCTGGGCGTCCAGGCCGACGCGGCGGGCAATCCGGTGATCGCGGTGTCGGGCGGCACCAACCGCGCCAACGACATTTTGGGGCTCAACTACTCGCAGGACGACCGCGTGCGACATGACGGCGATACGCTGACCCTCGCCTCGTCGATCGGCCTGCCGATGGGAGAGGAGGGCTATTTCGTCTTTTCCAGCCAGTTCCGCGATCGCGATCCCACCCAACGCGCCGCCGCCGATCCGCGCCGTCAATATTTCCCGGGCGATCCGCGCGAGTTGACCGCCAACCGCTTCAACCATGCTTATGGCGACGGCAAGACGCGCGACATGAACCTGTTCGTGAACGCGGGCACGCGGATCGCCGGGCAGTTCGATCTCTATAGCTTCGGCTCCTACGGCATTCGGGACGGCCTGGGCGCCGGCTTCTTCCGGCGGCCCAATGATTCGCGCAACCGCGACTGGTCGGCCTCGACCACGACCTTCGTGCCTTATTATCCCAATGGCTTCCTGCCGTTCATCCGAGCCGAAATCGCCGATTATTCCGGCGCGGTCGGGGTGAAGGGGGAGATCGCCGATGGCTGGAACGCGGACCTGTCGGTCGTGCACGGCGCCAACGCGCTCGACTATTCGGTCGATAACAGCTTCAACACCTCGCTGGGCGGCGCGAACAGCCCCCGCAATTTCTACGCGGGCGGCATCCGCTTCGGCCAGACGGTCGCCAATCTCGACCTCAGCCATCGGTTCGATGTCGGTTTCCTGAAGTCGCTGGGCTTTGCCGCGGGCGGCGAGTTCCGCCGCGAGAATTTCCAGATCCGCGCGGGCAATCCGGCCAGCTACGTGAACGGCCCCTTCGTGCCCAACGGCGCGCCGGGCGGGGCGCAGGTCTTCCCCGGCTTCCGCCCGGCCAACGCGACCGATGTCTCGCGCAACAGCTTTGCCGGATATGTCGAGCTGGAGGCCGAGGTCAGCGACGCGCTGTCCGTCCAGGCGGCGGGCCGATACGAACATTATTCGGATTTCGGCAACACGGTGAACGGCAAGCTGGCGGGCCGGTTGCAACTCTTTCCCGGGGTCGCGCTACGCGGCTCGATCTCGACCGGCTTCCGCGCCCCTAGCCTTGCGCAGCAATATTTCAGCACCTCCTCGACCAACAATGTCGCGGGCACGCTGCTGGAAATTCTGACCGTGCCGGTGTCGAGCCCGCTGGCGATCGCGCTGGGCTCCAAGCCGCTCCAACCCGAAAAGGCGACCAATTTCGGCGGCGGTCTGACCTTCGATCCGATTCCCGGTTTCAACGTGACGGCCGATTATTACCAGATCCGCATTCGCGACCGGATCGTGCTCAGCGAAAACCTGCAAGGCGCCGCGGTCAATGCGCTGCTGCGGGCGCAGGGCTTTACGGGCGTCAACTCGGCGCGCTTCTTCGTCAACGGGGTCGATACCAAGACGCAAGGGGTGGACGTCATCGCCACCTACCGCGTGCCCGATTTCGGCTATGGCCGGGTCAGCCTGACCGCCGGGTTCAACTATAACGAGCAGGCGATTACCGGGCGGGCGTCACTTCCCTCGCTGCCGGGCCTGCTGGTGTTCGGCCGCGCCGAAAGCTACCGCCTGACCAGGGGGCAGCCCAACAGCAAGATCAATCTGGGCGCCGACTATGAACTGGGTCGCGTCTCCGCCACGATCCGCACCAATCGCTATGGCACCGTCTTCTCGGCGGGCAGCGCGACCGATCTCGCGATCGCGCCGGGGGCGGGGGCGGGCGACTTCACCCTGGCCCCCAAATGGATCACCGATGCCGAGATCCGGGTAAAGCCGATCGAGGCCCTGGAACTGGCGATCGGTGCGGACAATATCTTCGACATCTATCCCACCCGCTCGCCCGTCGGCGGCGCCAATGGGGTGAACAATTATTTCCTGCCTTATTCCAGCCTGTCGCCCTTCGGCTTCAACGGGCGGTTCCTCTATGCGCGGGCATCCGTGAATTTCTGAAGGCGCGCAGGCGGTCGGGACATGGGGCTCGGCCGTCGTCCGTCAATGCCGGTGTTCGCGCTTCAACAGATAGCGACCATCGGCATAGCCCGTGAACAGGCCCGAAATGGCGGGATGCTCGATGGGTTCGTCGCTGTCGTCGTGCAGCAGATTCTGCTGGCTCACATAGGCGACATAGCTCGACTCGGCATTCTCGGCGAGCAGGTGGTAGAAGGGCTGGTCCTTGGCCGGGCGGATCTGTTCGGGGATCGCGTCATACCATTCGTCGCTATTGGCGAAGACGGGGTCGACGTCGAAGATGACGCCGCGAATGTCGAACATGCGGTGGCGAACGACATCCCCGATCGCGAAACGTGCAGTCGCGATCATCGGGGCCTCCACATCCAGGCGTGAGGTGAGGGGGAGGGTGTCGGTCAGGTCCATGGCAACCAATTTAATGTCTTTGTCGCGCCGCACAAGTTTAGGCGCTTGCAATGCGCAAAAAGCTGATCTAACAGCGCGCCTCCAATTGACCAGCCCCATGCGGTTTCCCACCGCGTCGGACATCCTCGCGGAGAGGTGGCAGAGTGGTCGAATGCACCGCACTCGAAATGCGGCGTACCGGCAACGGTACCGAGGGTTCGAATCCCTCCCTCTCCGCCACTTACCTCATGATCGCCGATGACCGGCTATAACGGTCAAGATGCCCAGCAGCTTGCCGGGCGGTCGGGTTCCCTTCCATCTGCTGGAGAAGCGATCCGATGCGCGGGTCGATGATGTCGCCCAGAGTTCGGTTGGCGCGCCTCTCTGTGGACCGGGCTTTGCGCTGGGGCTGGCGGCCTTCCATCTTTAAGCGAGGGTGGACGGCCGGTTGAGAATGCGGCAACCGATCCGGTCTTCGGCGACCGCGGGGGACGACTTTGCCGCCAACCTGCAGCAATGCCCGCGCCGGTGCGCCAACCCTCGATGATCCGGATGTCGGGAAAGAGGAAAGGGACGCCCCGCTCAATCCGTAGTGACACAGTGCCTGAACGGGGCGCCGAGGACGTGCGGAAGCTCGACCTCACAGGCGCAGTAACGTGCTTTGATGACAAAAGCTGCGCCTTCCTGCGGAATAGCCAAAATAAACTCGGTTGCGGGGTGATGGTTGTCACAAAATTGACGCGGGTATGTCACCGAAGTTTCTTCCAATCTGCATCTTGGCGTCATGAGACGCGCCTAACGCCCAGGACGGGATCGGCAGGGGGACTAGTCTTTGCGTCGGTCATCGGGCGGCGTTCGCCCGGCTTAGCAACGATAAGATCGGGAGTTTTTCGGCGATGGGC
Source organism: Sphingomonas sp. 77B (assembly GCF_056497825.1). NCBI lineage: Bacteria > Pseudomonadati > Pseudomonadota > Alphaproteobacteria > Sphingomonadales > Sphingomonadaceae > Sphingomonas > Sphingomonas sp. 77B. The sequence goes on along the minus strand of NZ_JBWMBY010000001.1, from coordinate 1,483,019 downwards.
AGCTTCAAGCGCTTCGGCCTCATTCTCATGACCAGCTCGGCCTGCGCGGCCCTTTCCGCGTGCGGCGGTGCCGACAGCGTGGCCTCGCCGGGGGCGGGCAGCGTCGTCATCGTCCAGCCCCAGCCAACGCCGACCCCCGCGCCCACGGCTTCGCCGACCGCCAACATCACCGCGGCGAAGTTCGCCGTCGCAACCACGGTCAACGGCGTGACGATCACTCCCGATGAGCAGCTGGCGATCGTCAACGCGGGATCGAACAACAATGTCAACGGCGTCGGCTCGACGCTGAACGGCGTTTATCCGACCAGCAACACCTCGCTGACCACCGCCACCGACCCGTCGATCATCAACGGCTTCTTCACCTCGACCAACTTCGTCGGCGCGCTGAACGGCCCGAGCGACACGGCCTTCCAGGGCTGGACCTGCAGTTCGACCTCGGCCGAGTTCGGCGGCTCGGGCGCGCGCTGTACGGCGGTTCCGTCGATCGGCACCTATGCCGCCGCGACCTCGGTCTGCCCGACCGGCACGACGGACGACGGCACCAACAGCTCGTCCTCGCCGACGCTCCGCTTCTGCCGCCTGCCGCAGAACATCACGGCTGACCTAACGCTGCCGAAGATCGCGGGCGTCGTCTACCGCCTGCGCGGCCAGACCGAAGTCGGTACCGATCTGGGTTCGACCGGCGGCACCGGCGTCACGCTGACCATCGCACCGGGCGTGGTGGTCGCGGCGGACTCGACCGAGGCGACCAACGATCTGCTGCTCGTCAATCGCGGCTCGAAGATTTCGGCAGTCGGTACGCGCGACGCGCCGATCATCTTCACCTCGCAACAGAATCTGGCCACCAACGGCGTGTCCGACGCAACCCAGGGTCAGTGGGGCGGCATCATCCTGCTCGGCCGCGCGCCGACCGCCGTTTGCGCCACCGGCACCGGCCCCAACAACGCCGCCGGTTCATCGACCACCTGCCAGCTGGCGATCGAGGGCGTGACGGGGCGCTTCTATGGCGGCGCGAACACGACCGACTCGTCGGGCCAGATGTCTTATGTCCAGATCCGCTATTCGGGCATTGCCATTTCGGACGGCAACGAGCTTCAGGGCCTGACCCTGGGCGGCACCGGGTCGGGAACCGTGCTGGACCATATCCAGAGCCACAACTCGGCCGATGACGGCATCGAGATCTTCGGTGGTACGTCGAACCTGAAATATATCGCGATCACCGGCGCGGACGATGACGGCTTCGACATTGACAATGGCTATCGCGGCTTCATGCAGTTCCTGATCGCGGCGCAGCGGACCATCGGCGCGACCGCCGACAGCTTCTCGACCGAGATCGACTCGAACAATGCCGAGGATCTGCTGCCGCGCACGTTCGGTCGCTATGCCAACTTCACCTTCGTCCAGACCGCGCTCGCGCCCGCCGCGATCCGGCTGCGTGGCGGGGCCGACATGACCTTCATCAACGGCATCGTGAAGGCGCCGACGAACGTCGCCTGCGTCAACCTGGTCGCGGGCGCGGGTTCGGGCGCGGATCGCACCACGATCCGCGGTGCCAGCACCGACCTGCAGGATGTCGGCCCGCCGGTCTTCACCTCGGTCTATTTCAGCTGCGACGGCCGCTAAGGCCCGGCACGACCCGGTGCCCGGCCTGGACCGGGCACTGACGGCAGGCCGGGGCGGCGATCATCGCTGCCCCGGCTTTTCCCCATAGAATCTGACACGGGACGACCCGGCCATGCAGCGACGCCTCGCTTATGCCTCCCTCCTTCTGCTGACCTCGCAGCTTGTTGCGCCCGCTCTTCTGGCGCAGACGGCGGGCGGGGCGACGCCAGCTCCGGCGCAGACCAGCACCACCGCGACCAGCCCCGACGGGCAGGCAACGCCGCAAAGCCAGACGCCCACGGGCCAGGACGGCCAGTCGGCGGACGAGCCGGTTGAAATCTCCGCGCCCGGCGTCGATGCCACGGCGGGCAACGAGATCGTCGTCGTCGGCCGCAACATCCCCAACACGATCCGCGCCACGCCGCAGATCGTCTCGGTCCTGTCGGCTGCCGACATTGCACGCACGGGCGAGGGCGACATTGCGGGCGCGCTGACCCGCGTCACCGGCCTGTCGGTCGTGGGCGGCGGCTTCGTCTATGTCCGGGGCTTGGGCGACCGTTATTCCTCGTCGCTGCTCAACGGCTCGCCGTTGCCCAGCCCCGAGCCGCTGCGCCGCTCGGTCCCGCTCGACATCTTCCCGACCACCATCGTCGGATCGGCGCTGGTCCAGAAGACCTATTCGGTCAATTATCCCGGCGAGTTCGGCGGCGGCGTCATCAACCTGACGACCAAGGCGATCCCGAACAAGAGCTTCATCTCGGGCGGTTTCACCGTCGCGGCGGACGACGCGACGACCAGCGAGCTGGGCTATACCTATGCGGGCGGCGATGCCGACTGGCTGGGCTTCGACGACGGCACGCGCGGCGTGCCGCAGTTCGTGCGTGACGTGCAGGCGGGCAAGGGCTCGGGGCTGGTCCCCGCCGCGCAGGTCGCACGGCTGTCCAACGCCTCGACCACCTTGCTCCAGCGCAACAACCAGCTGCCTGCGAATCTGTCGGGCGAGATTTCGGCCGGGTCGGTCTTCGACATCGGCAGCGACCGTCTGGGCGTGATCTCTTCGCTGTCCCTGTCCAACACCTTCCGCACCCGCTCGGCGATCCAGCAGGATTCGGTGTCGGCGGACGGCACGATCCGCAACGATTTCCGCACGCTGCTGACCGACAACCGAATCGTCGCCAATGCGCTGGTGGGGCTGGGTTATGAGTTCGGCGACAACACGGTGCGCTGGACCAATGTCTATATCCACGACACGCTGAAGCAGGCGCGCGGCTCGGCGGCCGAGGTCTATAACAATGCCAGCGGGCTTCGCTTCCAGCAGAACACCAACTGGTTCGAGCGCCAGCTGATCGAAAGCCAGCTGGTCGGCGAGTTCAAGCTGACCGATGCGCTGAAGTTCGACGCGCGCGGCGCCTTCGCCAACTCGAAGCGCAACGCGCCCTATGAGCGTCAGTTCGACTATCTCTGCTCGGCGCGGACCAGCAACGGTCTGCCCATCAGCTATGACGGCGGCAACGGCGCGGGCGGCTTCCAGTGCAACGGTGCCTATCAGGTGACGCAGCGCTTCACCCCCTTCGCCTCGATCATCTTCTCGGAATTGAACGAGAATCTTTGGACGGGCCAGGCCGATCTTTCCTACAAGATCGACGGTGAACGCCCGATCACGCTGAGTACCGGCTATTTCTACCAGGGCACGGATCGCTATTCGAGCCGTATCCAGTTCAACTACCAGACCAGCGACGGGGCGGGCACCGCGCCGGGCTTCCCGTACAATCTCTATCGCCCGGACTATCTGCTGAGCCCGGACGTCATCAACAACGCCTGTCCGCTGCGCGGGCAGGGGGCGTGTACGCTCCAGCTGCAATTCTCGACGCAGGCCGGTGCCTATGCGTACGATGCCAAGCTGAACGTCCATGCCGGTTACGTCCAGGCCGAGGCGGAGGTCGCCAACGGCCTGCGCGCGGTGGCGGGGGGCCGCTATGAAACGGCGGTCGAGACGGTGACGCCGGTGCAGAGCACCACGACGCGGTTGAAGAACAACTATTTCCTCCCCGCCGGCACGCTGACCTGGAACTTCGCCGCCGACATGCAGCTGCGTGCGAGCGGTGCCAAGACCATCTCGCGCCCGCAGTTCCGCGAATTGGCGCCCCAGCAGTTCCGCGACCCGGACTCGGATCGCCTGTTCTTCGGTAATCCGAACCTGCGCGACAGCGAGCTGTGGAATCTGGAGGCGCGCTACGAATGGTTCTATGCGCGTGACCAGCGCTTCACGCTGGCGGGCTTCTACAAGCGGATCAAGAACCCGATCGAGCAGGTCGGCTTCTATACCGGCGCGGACGATCGGTTGCAGACCGGCTTCACCTATCTGCCCTCGGCGATCCTGTACGGTGCCGAAGTCGAGTTGCAGAAATATGTGCCGCTGGCGGGCCTGGGCGGCGACTTTTTCGCCACCCGCCGCCTGGTCGCGATCGCGAACTACACCTACACCAAGTCTAAGATCAACGCGGACGCATCCTGCGTGCCCAACCCGGCATCGGCGCAGGGCTCGCCGGGTCTGGCGGGCTGTGCCTCTGGCTTCGGCCCGGCGCGGCTGCTGTTCCGCGATGGTGCGTCGCTGACCGGCCAGTCGGACCATCTGGTCAACCTTCAGCTGGGCATGGAGGACACCGCCGCGCTGTCGCAGGTCACGCTGCTGTTCAACTATGCCAGCAACCGCGTGACCAATCGTGGGCCGTCCAACCTGTCGGGTACGGGGTTCCAGCCCGACATCGTCGAAGTGCCGGGCATCCGCCTCGACCTCGTCGCGCGCCAGGGCTTCGAGCTGATGGGCGGCAAGTTCGAGCTGAAGGCCGAGGCGCGCAACCTGACCCGCACGCGGTATAACGAGCGGCAGGATTTCGGGAATGGCCGGTTCGTCTATCTGAACCGCTATAATCTGGGTCGCGTGTTCTCGCTGGGGATCAGCACGACCTTCTGATTATTGCGGGGTGTAGGAAGGGCCGTCGTCCGGAGTGATCCGGGCGGCGGCCTTTTCGTTTGGGATGGGGGAAGCGCGTGGGCTTCGACTTCGCTCAGCCTGAACGGCTGTTTGTATAAAGCCCCAAACTCCCACCACCGTTCAGGCTGAGCGAAGTCGAAGCCCAAGGGATACGGTTCGCCCCGCGTGAAACAGATATGACCAAGATGTTTCGGGGCTTTGACGCCGGGCTGTAACATGCCATGCCTAGACCCCGAAAATGCGTACGGGGTGGGTTTCATGCGGTTGAGGCTCGACGCGCGCGGACGTCGCTGGTTGCGACGGCTGCCGGTCGTGAATGTGTATTCGGTGGCCGAACTGGCGCTGATGGCGGTCCTCGCCGTTCAGGGCGCGCGGCTGCTATGGGTGATCGTCACTCCCGTCTCGCCGCTGGGCGAGTGGCGGCCGCTGGCGCCCGCCATCGCGGGGTCTCCCGCGGCCATCCTCGAAGGCTTCGACCCGTTCTTCCGACTGCAGGGGCAGCAGGCCGCCCCCGCCGCCGTTACCACATTGCAACTGACGCTGTTCGGCACGCGGCTGGACGAGGCATCGGGGCGCGGCTCGGCGATCCTGGCCGGGCCGGACGGTGTGCAGCGTTCGGTGTCGGTCGGCGAGGAGATCCAGCCCGGCGTCATGCTGAAGTCGGTCGCCTTCGATCACATCACCATCGATCGTGGTGGCGCGACCGAGGACCTGTATCTCGACCAGTCCGATGCGCCTACTGCCGCCGCCGGGGTTTCCACGCCGGGTGCGCCATCGGTGCAAGCGCCCGGATCGGTCCCCCCGGCGGGCGGCGTCGCGATCGCGCAGTTGCGAAGCGACATCGGCTTCATCCCCCGGCTCGACGGCGGGCGCGTCTCGGGGCTGGTCGTCCGGCCGGTGGGGTCGGGTGCCGCGTTCCGCGCGGCGGGCCTGCGCGAGGGCGATATCGTCACCGCGCTTGGCGGGCGTCCGGTGACGGGGCCGGGCGACATCGACCGTCTGGCGGCGGATTTCGCCCAGGGCGGTTCTCTTTCCATCACGGTCGAGCGGGGCGATCAGACGCTGCCGCTCTCCCTTCAGATTGCGGCACCACGGCCATGAAGAAGCTCGTCCTCGGTTCGGTTCTGGCGCCAATGATGGCCGTCGCCCTGGCGGCGGGTGCGCACGCCCAGACCACGCTCAACGTCCGCGATGCCGATATCCGCGCCTTCATCGCCGACGCCGCCAAGGTGACGGGGCGGACCTTCATCATCGACAGCCGGGTCAACGGCAAGGTGACGGTGGTCACCGACCGGCCGCTGTCCAAGTCCGAATATTTCGAGATTTTCCTGTCCACCCTCCGCTCCAACGGGCTGGTCGCGGTGCCCAGCGCGGGCGGCGCGTTCCGCGTGCAGCCGATCGACAATGCCGCCTCGCAGCCCAGCCGGATCGGCCTGGGCGGTGCGAACCGCAATTCCTATGTGACCGAGATCATCCGCCTGCGTGCGATCGATGCCAACAGCGCGTTGGAGACGGTGCGCCCGCTGGTCAGCGCGCAAGGGTCGGTGACGGCCAACCGCGCGGGCAACAGCCTGGTCGTGGTTGACTTCGCCGATAATATCCGCCGCATTCGCGAGGTCGTGCGCCGGATCGACGCGGACAACGCCTCGACCCGCGTCATCGCGCTGCGCAATGCGGGTGCGCGCGAGATCGCGACCGCGCTCCAGACGCTGGCGGGCGGCGGCGGCGGCGGCGGTGGTGCGGGGCAGGGCGGCGCGCCGAGCCAGGGATCGACCGGCGTGTCGGTGGTCGCCATCGACAGTTCGAACTCGATCGCGCTGCGTGGCGATCCGTCGAGCGTGTCGCGCTTCGCCCAGATCGCGCAGGACCTGGATAACAAGGCCAAGAGCGGGACCGAGATTCGCGTCGTCTTCCTCGAAAACGCCGATGCCGAGCAGTTGCTGCCGGTGCTCCAGCAACTGGTCGGCCAACAGCCCGATCCGGTGCAGGAAACCACTCTGTCGCGCGGCAGCTTCACCCAGACCAATGCGCAGGCGGGATCGGCGGCGGGCACCTCGATCGCGCAGCGCGTCCAGCCGGTCGCCCAGCCCCAGGCGACGAGCGCGCCGGGTGCAGGCGGCCAGAACGGGCAGCCGCCCGCGATCAGCACGCAAGGCGGCCGGACGGCGGCGGTCGTCACTCGCTTCGTCGGCGCGAACGCCATCGTGATCGCCGGGCCCGCCGATATCCAGCGCCAGATCGGCGAGGTCATCCGCCAGCTCGACGTGCGCCGCGAACAGGTGCTGATCGAGGCGATCGTCGCCGAAGTCTCCGACCAGACCGCCCGGCGGCTGGGCGCACAGTTCCTCCTCGGGAGCCTGTCGGGCGGGGCCTTCGCCGCCTCGACCTATGGCAATACCGCGCCCAACATCCTCCAAATCGCGGGCGCGGTGGGTGCCAACACGATCGGCGGCACCACGACGACGGTCGTCGCCCCCGACGGCACGCGCACCACGACCAACGTCCCCAACCAGGCCTATAGCCAGCTGACCCAGTCGGCGGTGCAGTCGATCCTCGGCACGACGGGCGGCTTTGCGGGCTGGGGTGGCAAGATCGGCGACACGGTATTCGGCGCGATCATCAACGCGGTGAAGAGCGACACCACCTCCAACCTGCTCCAGGTGCCGCACATCATCACGCTGGACAACCAGCAGGCGCACAGCCTGGTGGGCCAGGAAATTCCGATTACGACCGGCCAGGCACTGTCGCCCAATTTCGACAATGCCTTCCGCACGGTGCAGCGGCAGAATGTCGGCATCCAGCTGGACGTGAAGCCGCAGGTCAATGCGGGTGGTTCGCTGAAACTCTATGTCCGCCTGGAGGTCAGCTCGATTGCCGGGCCGGTGTCGAGCAACAACAGCGAACTGATCCTCAACAAGCGCGCGTTCGAGAATGTCTTCACCCCCGATGACGGCCAGATCACGGTCATCGGCGGCCTGCTCGACGATAACGAGCGGCGCACGATCGAGAAAATTCCGTTGCTGGGCGACATTCCGGGCATCGGCGCACTGTTCCGCTCAAAGGCGCGCAGCCGGTCGAAGACCAATCTGATGGTCTTCATCCGCCCGACGATCCTGCGCACGCCCGAAGACAGCCGCCGCGTCACCGAACAGCGTTACGGCTATCTTCGTCAACTTCAGGGCTATGCCCAGCCCGGCGTCGAGCCTTCGATCGACGAGCTGGTCCGCGATTACATGAACGCCGCGCCGCCGATCCCGCACGCGCCGATGCCCGGCAATATCGAGGACCCGCGCATCGCGGTGCCCGTCGCCAAGTCGGTCGAACCGATCAAGCGCCGTGACTGACGCGCGGGAACCCCTGCCCACGGGGGACACCGTCCCCCTGCCACTGGGCACGCCCCTCCCGCAGGCGGGAGGGGATGGGGGAGGGCACCCCGCTCTCCCGCTCCCCACGCCCGACGAAGCGCTGGAACTGGTCGCCCCACTGACCATCCCCTACGGCTTCGCGCGCAAGTTCGGCACGGTAGTCCACACCGCCGACCCGCTGACCATCGCCTTGCGCGAAGGCGCCGATCCACGCGCGCTGATCGAGCTGCGCCGTCATATCGGCCGCCCCTTCGCCATCGCCCGCGTCGAGGGCCCCGCCTTCGACCGCCTGCTGTCCGACGCCTATGCGATGGACGGACAGGCGACCGCGATTGCGGCGGTGGGCATGGGCGACGAGCTGGACATGCTGGCCGACGGTATCCCGACCGCCGAGGATCTGCTCGACACCGCCGACGACGCGCCCGCCATCCGGCTCATCAACGGCATCATCGCCGACGCCGCGCGCAACGGCGTGTCGGACATCCATATCGAGCCCTATGAGACCGGCCTCGTGGTGCGTATGCGCATCGACGGCGTGCTGCGCGAGACGCTGCGCATGCCGCCGCATGTCGCCCCGGTCGTGGTCAGCCGTATCAAGGTCATGGCCCGCCTCGACATCGCCGAACGCCGGGTGCCGCAGGACGGGCGCATGGCGCTGACGCTGGGCGGCAAGCTGCTCGACGTGCGTGTCTCGACCCTGCCCAGCCGGGCGGGCGAGCGGGTGGTGCTGCGTATCCTCGACAAGGAGAATGCCGGGATCGACCTCGACGCGCTGGGCATGAACCCGGCCATGTACGCGCTGCTGCGCGAGGCGTTGAGCGAACCCAACGGCATCATCCTCGTCACCGGACCTACGGGTTCGGGCAAGACGACCAGCCTCTATGCCGCGTTGCGCCTGCTCAACGATGGCAGCCGCAACATCCTGACCGTCGAGGATCCGGTCGAATATGCGGTCGAGGGGGTGGGGCAGACCCAGGTCAATGCCAAGGTCGGGCTGACCTTCGCGGCGGGGTTGCGCGCGATCCTGCGCCAGGACCCAGACGTGGTGATGGTCGGCGAAATCCGCGACCGCGAAACGGCCGAGATCGCGGTGCAGGCCTCGCTGACCGGGCACCTCGTGCTGTCGACCGTCCATACCAACGACGCGGTCGGCGCGATCACCCGGATGCGCGACATGAAGGTCGAGCCGTTCCTGCTCGCCTCCACCCTGCGGGCCGTCATCGCGCAGCGGCTGGTGCGGCGGCTGTGCCCGGCGTGCAAGCGCCCGGTGGAGGCGAAGGAAACGGTCGCACCGCTGCTCGGCATCGATGCCCATGCCACCGTCTATGAGGCAGGCGGCTGTCCGCAGTGCAACGGCTCGGGCTATAAGGGCCGGACGGGCGTGTACGAGGCGGTACGCGTCGACGACACCATCCGGCGGCTCATCAACGAAGGCGGCGACGAACAGGCGATCGCCGCATACGCCTTTGCCCGGCAGCAACCGCTGGCGGCGGTGGCGCGGGCGCTGGTGCTGGACGGCGTGACCACGGCCGAGGAAGCCATCCGCGTGTCCCGCCGCGACTCCGACGCGGGGTGATGGGGGTGCGCACGCTCCTCATTTCCTGTTCCCCCGCGAAGGCGGGGGCCCAGTGCCTTGGCCGTATCGGGGGCAGCGCTGCGGCTAAGCATGTCATGGGTTCACGCGAAGACGCGGAGACGCGGAGAAGAAAGGGATGTTCGCGCGGAGGCGCGGAGGGTGCAGAGGTGTCTCGTGCGCGGCAGTGCACGGCCCTTTCAATTGGCCGAGAAAGGAAGGCCGCTGGCGCGGCAAGAACAACATCTCTGCACCCTCTGCGCCTCCGCGCGAACCCATATTCTCTTCGCGGCTTCGCGGCTTCGCATGAGACAGAATGGCGATTCCCCACGCCTCAAGGCAACTGGGCCCCCGCCTCCGCGGGGGAACAGGGCAAAGTGAAGGCGCACTGACATGGCCGGGTTCGACTATGTCGCGATCGACACCAAGGGTGCGGAGAAGCGCGGGTTCATCCCCGCCGAGACCGCCGACGCCGCCCGCGCCGCTCTGGAGAGGCAGCGGCTCTATGTCGTCTCGATCAAGCCGGGCAGCGGCGACACCGCCGAACGTCGTCCGCTGTTCGGGCTGAAGCTCGGCCGCGCGCGTATGTCGGTCAAGCAGCTGACCCTGTTCACCCGCCAGCTCGCCACGCTCAACCGCGTCTCGCCGCTGGAGGAGTCGCTTCGCACCATCACCCGCCAGACCGAGCAGGAGCGGGTGCGTGCGATCGTCGCGACGGTGCATCAGGGCGTGACCGAGGGCCGCCGCCTGGCCGATGCGATGGCGCGCGAGCCCAAGAGCTTCCCGCCGCTCTATCGCGCGATGGTGGCGGCGGGGGAGAGTTCGGGCACGCTGCCGACCATCCTCGAACGCCTCGCCGCGCTGCTGGAGCGACAGGCGGAGATTCGCGGCAAGCTCATCACCGCGCTCGCCTATCCGACGATCCTGGCGGTCGTGGCGATGGGCGTCGTCACCGCGCTGATGATGTTCGTCGTGCCGCAGGTGGTCGAGCAATTCGATACCGTCGGGCAGGAACTGCCCTTCCTGACGCGCATGGTCATCACCGTGTCGGACCTGCTGGTGGGCTGGTGGTGGCTGATGGCGGGGATCGCCGTTATTGCGGGGCTGGGCTTCTGGCGCGCCCTGAAGGTGCCGTCGATCCGGCTGTCCTTCGACACCTGGCTGTTGAAGCTGCCGCTGCTCGGCCGGTTGCTGCGCGACCTGCATGCGGCGCGGATGGCGCGCACGCTGGGGACGATGGTCGCCAGCCGGTTGCCGCTGCTCGAAGGGCTGACGCTGACGGCGGGCACGATCCACAACCGGCGGCTGCGGGTCGCCTCCGACGCCATCGTCGATTCGATCCGGGGCGGCGGCAGCCTGTCGGCGGCGATGCGGCGGGCGGGGGTGTTCCCGCCGCTGCTCACCTATCTGGCGGCCAGCGGCGAGGCGGCCGGGCGGCTGGACGAGATGCTGGAGCGCGCCGCCGATTATCTGGAGCGTGAGTTCGACCGCTTCACCGCCACCGCTTTGTCGCTGCTGGAGCCCGCGATCATCGTCGTGATGGGCGGCGTGGTCGCGACGATCGTGCTATCCATCCTGCTGCCCATCCTCCAGCTCAACACGCTGGCGGGTCAATGAGACGAGAGGACATGTTGATGCGTACCCCACCCCCCCGACGGATCCGCCGCAAGCGCCCCGCCAACGGCTTCACGCCCCGTCGGCGTTCCGCCGAACACGGCTTCACGCTGGTCGAGCTGATGGTCGTGATCGTCATCATCGGCCTGCTGGCGACGATCGTGGCGCTGAACGTCCTCCCCTCGGGCGACACCGCGCGTGTGCAGAAGGCGAAGGCCGACATCGCGCAGATCGAGGGCGGGCTGGAGATGTACAAGCTCCAGAACCTGACCTTCCCGACGACGTCGCAGGGGTTGCAGGCGCTGGTCACGATGCCCGCTGGCCTCGCCGATCCGTCGCGCTACCAGAAGGGCGGCTATCTCAAGAAGCTGCCCGATGATCCCTGGGGCCGTCCGTATCTCTACGCTTCGCCCGGCCAGCATGGCGAGGCGGATGTCTGGACGTACGGCGCCGACGGCAAGGAAGGCGGCGAGGGGATCAACGCGGATATCGGCAACTGGGATAAGTGACGCAAGCTGCCCGCCTCGATGCCATCCGTGGCGGGCGTAGGGCGTGGCCTTCGACTTCGCTCAGGCTGAACGGGGCGAGGAACCTTGCCCCAACCTCCGTTCGCACTGAGCGACGTCGAAGTGCACGGGTCACCGGCTTCACCCTGGTCGAGCTGATGGTCGTCATCACCGTGATCGGCCTGGCGTCGGCCATCGCGGTCTGGTCGCTGCCCGACCGGCGCGGACGGGTCGCGGACGAGGCGTTGCGCTTCGCCGCGCGTGTCCGCGCCGCGCATGACGTCGCGGTGGTCGAGGCGTCGCCGGTCAGCATCTGGGTGACGCGCGGCGGCTATGGCTTCGACCGGCGGGCGAACGGCGCGTGGAGCCCGATGACGGTCAAACCCTTGCGCGTCGCCCAGTGGGAGGACGGCACCCAGGCGATGATCCCCGATGCGAGCGGACGGGTGCGGATCACCTTCGATGTGACGGGCCTCGCCGACCGCCCGGTCGAGCTGCGCCTGACCCGCGATCGCGCGAGCAGCGTCGTACGAATCGGCGCGGACGGCACGGTGCGCGTCGATGGGTGAGTCGAATCTCAATCCTCCCCGGCACGGGGAGGGGGACCATGCGCAGCATGGTGGAGGGGGCGTGCCGCAAGCGGCGTCCTTTGTGGAAGCCCCCCTCCGTCAGCGCTGCGCGCTGCCACCTCCCCGTGCCGGAGAGGAGGGCTTCACCCTGATCGAGATCATGGTCGCGCTGGCGGTGTTCAGCTTGGCGGCGATGGCGCTGGTGCGGCTGGAGAGCGCGACGATCCGGGGCGCCGGGATCCTCGACGAAACCGTGGTGGCGCAGATGGTCGCGCGCAACGTCGCGATCGCCGCCGTCACCGACCCGCAGGCGCCCGCGCTCGGCCGGACGAGCGGGGTGGAGGTGAATGGCGGGCGCAGCTGGAAATGGACTCGGATCGTCAGCGGCACGGGTGACGCACGGGTGGTGCGGATCGATGTGGCGGTGGCCAATGCGGGCGGTAGTGTCGCCGGGCGGATGACGATGGTGCGCCCGCCCATGGCCGCGCCGCCGGTCGGGGTTTCGGCGTCGTGAAGCACAATGCCTGCCCGTTCCCCCGCGAAGGCGGGGGCCTAGTGCCTTTGACGCGGGCTGCGATGTGTCAGCGCCGGGCCGGGAAGGAACTGGGCCCCCGCCTTCGCGGGGGTACGACGGGAACAGGACAGGGTGGCTTCACCCTGGTCGAGGTGATGGTGGCGCTGCTCATCTTTGCGATGCTCGCCGCCGCCGCCGTTGCGATCCTGTCGCTCAGTATCCGCGCGCAAGCCGTCACGGGGCAGAAGCTCGATGCGATCTCGGCGGTCAGCCGGACGACCGCGATCCTGTCGGCCGATCTGGCGCAGGCGGTCGATCGGCCGACGCGCGACGAAGGCGGCACCCTGACCCCCGCCATGGTCGCCGGGCCGGACGCGATGCAGCTGGTGCGCGGCGGGTGGAGCAACCTAGACAATGCCGCCCGCCCGTCGGTGCAGAAGGTCGCCTACCGCCTGAACGGCGACGTGCTGGAACGCGTCGCCTGGCCGCTGCTCGACGGCGCCGCGCCGATGGAGCCCGCCGCGCTGATGGACCATGTTCGTGAGTTGCACCTGCGCTATCGCTTCAACGGCGCGTGGCTCGACCAATGGCAGGGGCAGCCGGGCATCGCCCTGCCGCAGGCGGCCGAGGTGACGATCGTGCGCGATGACGGCATGATCTTTCGCCAGCTGTTCCTGGTCGGCACCGGCTATGTCGGCGCGGCCGTGATGCCCCAGCCCGGTCCTACACCCACCCCGACGCCGACTCCCAATGGCTAGACCCGCAAAGCCGTCGGGCGAGCGCGGCGCGGCGCTGCTGACCGTCCTGATCCTGGTCGCCGTCATCGCGGTGCTGGCCGCGACCGCGCTCGAAAAGCTGCGCCTGTCGACCCGGCTGGGCGGCAATGCGGTGGCGATCGAGCAGGCACGCGGCTTTGCCTATGCGGCCGAGGCGCTGGCGATCATCCGTATCGGCGACCTGCTGGAACGCTCGCAAGGCAAGGTATCGCTGCTCGGCGGCTGGAGCGACCGGCCCTTCGCGCTGCCGCTGGGCGATGTCGCGGGCGGGGGGAGTGCGGTTGCACGGGTTACGGACGGCGGCAATTGCTTCAACCTCAACGGGCTGGCGCAGGGGCTGCCGGGCCAGCCGGGCGTGCTGATCGGCAATGCGGTCGAGACCGCGCATTTCGCCAAGCTGATGCGCTTGCTCGGCATCTCCGGCCAGGTCGCGCAACAGGTCGCGACCGCCGCCTCCGACTGGATCGACAGCGACCCGAACCCGCAAGGGGGTGGCGCGGAAGACCCCGTCTATCTGGCACGCGATCCGCCCTATCGAACCGGCGGTACGCTGATGGCCGATGTCAGCGAGTTGCGCATGGTCAGCGGCGTCACGCCCGAACTCTATGCGCAGCTTCGCCCGTGGCTCTGCACCCTGCCCGAGGCGAAGCCGACGACGGTCAACATCAACACGCTAGCGCCCGAGCAGGCGCCGTTGGTCGCGATGGCGCAGGTCGATACGATTTCGCCCGCCGCCATCGCCCAGGCCCTTTTGCGCCGCCCGCCACAGGGCTATGCGGACATCGGCGCGTTCTGGGCACAGGTACCGGGGGCGAGCGGGGGCGGCGGCGTGGCTTTGACGACGCGCTGGTTCAACTTGCGGATCGACGTCAGCCTGGGCAGCGTCGGGGTGCAGGAACGCGCCCTGGTCGACGCCACGCGCCAGCCGCCGCGCCTGGTGGCACGGATTTGGGGGGAAGAGTGATGAGTGCGACCAACCTCCTGTTCCTGCCGCCGGGCGAGGGCGGTGACTATCGCTGGATGCGGATCGAGGACGAACGCGTCGCCGCCGCCGGGGAGGGCCTGCCGCAGGGGGACGGCGAGGTTATCGCGGTCGCGCCCGCCGATTCGGTGTCGCTGCACTGGGCCGAAATTCCCGCCCGCTCGACCGCGCAGGCCGCCGCCGCCGCGCGGCTGCTCGCCGCTGAGGTGAGTGCCGCGCCGATGGACGAACTGCACGTCGCGGTCGGCGAGGACGAGGCGGGCAGCCGCCCCATCGGCATCGTCAATCGCGGTGCGATGGCGGGCTGGCTCGCGCGATTGGGTGCGGCGGGGGTCGATCCGGTCGCGGTCGTGCCTGCCCCGCTGCTGCTGCCGCGCCCCGATGAGGGGTATGTTCGAGGCGATCTCGCCGGGCAGGGCGTGGTGCGTGGCCGCGCCTCGGGTTTTGCCGATGAGCCGGGCTTTACCGAGATCGTCACGGATGACGCGCCTCTTTCCGATCTGGACGATGCGGCGGTCGCGGCGGCGCTGGGGGCGGTGACTGCCGCGCCCGCGCTCGATCTGCGGCAGGGGCCGTTCGCGCGGCGGCGGGGCTTTGCGATCGACTGGCGGCTGGTCAAGCGGCTCGCCTGGCTGGGCCTCGCCATCGTCGTCGTCACGCTGGCGATCGATTTCGTACGCTGGACTAAATACAGCTTCGCCGCCGATGCGACCGAAGCGAAGATCGAGCAGGTCGCCCGCACCGCCCTGCCGCGTGGCGAGACGCTGGTCGATGCCGATCGCCAGCTGACCGAGAGGCTGTCGGCGGTGCGTGGGCCGGGCCAGGGGTTCAGCCGGACGGCAGCGGCGGTGTTTGCGGCGGTGCGCAGCGTGCCGGGCACCGAGCTAACCGCGCTGGATTTCCAGCCGAGCGGCGACATCCGGCTGGGCGTCGCGGTCGACCGCGAGGCGCTGGCCACCGACCTGAAGCGCGCGATCGAAGCCGAGGGCTTCACGGTCCAACCCAGCACCTTCGTCGCGGCCAATGGCCGGATCACGGGAGAATTCACGGTGCGCGCACGATGAAGGCGCTGAAACTCTGGTTCGATGGCCGCAGCCTTCGCGAAAAGCGGTTGCTGCTGGTCATGGGCGCGCTGCTGGTCGTGACGATCATCTGGGGCGGCATCCTGCGCCCGCTGGGCGACGGCCTGTCGAGCGCGCGCGAACGCCATGCCGATGCGGTCATCCGGCTGGGCGAGGCGCAGGCCGTCGCCGCCGAGCTGACCCAGCGCCGCCGCCGACCACCGGCCTTGTCTGGCACGCTGGCCGATACGGTGCGGCTGTCCGCCGAGCAGGCGGGCTTCACCCTGTCCGCGCTGACCGAGGACGGCCCCGGCCGGGTGCGTGCGCAGATCGCCTCGGCGCGGCCTGCCGCGCTGACGCCGTGGCTCGCGCGGCTGGAGCGCGGGGGTGTGCTGGTCGAGCAGGCGACGCTGACCGACAATGGCGACCGGACGGTCGGCGTCGCGCTTCTCCTGCGGACGCGGGTGTCCTGATGCGGTTGCGGATGACGACGCGGCCTTCGGTGCTGTTCGCGGCCATGCTCCTCGTGGCGCTGATCGTTTTTCTGCCGATGCGGCTCGCGCTGGGCATGACCGGCCTGGCCGATGAAGGGCTGAGCGCGCGCCGGGTCGGAGGTACGATCTGGGGTGGCAGCCTGATCGAGGCGCGGTTCGGTGCAGTGGCGCTGGGCGATCTGCGCGTGTCGCTGTCGCCGCTGGCGCTGCTGGTCGGTCGGGCCAAGCTCGCGTTCGAGGGCGCAGGCGCCGATGGCCGCCCGATCGCCGGGGCCGCGACGGTCAGCCGTCATGCGATGGGCATCGACGGCGTGACCGCCAGCCTGCCCGCCGCGACGCTGTTCGCGCCCTTGCCGGTCACGACGCTGGCACTGGAGGACGTGACCGTCCACTTCCGCGACGGCGTGTGCGAGGAAGCGGCGGGCCGCGTCCGCGCGACCATGGTGGGCGAGGCGGGCGGCCTGCCGCTGCCCCCGATGATGATGGGCACCGCGCGGTGCGAGGCGGGCGCGCTGCTGCTGCCGATGACGGGGCAGGGGGGCACCGAGGGCGTGAACCTGCGCATCCGGCCCGATGGCCGCTACACCGCCGACCTGGTCCTGACGCCCGGCGATCCGGCGGCGGCGGCGAAGCTGGAGCAGCTGGGTTTCGTGGCCGGGACAGGGGGCGGATACCGACTTTCCGCCGAAGGGCGATTTTGACCGCTTGACGAAAGCGGGTGATCCCGTTTAGGGGCGCAAGCCTTCGCGGCGACCGTAGTTCAATTGGTTAGAGCGCCGGCTTGTGATGCCGGAAGTTGCGGGTTCAAGTCCCGTCGGTCGCCCCATTCTTCTCCGGCCATATCCTGGCCACGGCACCGGCCCCTTTCGCGCCCGTGTCCCCCCTAAATCCTCACCGATAGGGTGGCCGGGTCGAAAGTCTCGGTCCGGTTCCGCATTTGTCGGACCGAAGGACGAGCATGACGGACTGGGGCTTTCCCGATTTCGACGCGCATGAAGGCGTGCATCTGTTCACCGATCCCGCCTCGGGGTTGCAGGCGGTCATCGCCGTGCACTCGACGCATCTCGGCCCGGCGGCGGGCGGTGCGCGCTTCTGGCATTATGCCACGCCCGCGCTCGCCATCACCGATGCGCTGCGCCTGTCGCGCGGCATGAGCTACAAGAACGCCATGGCGGGTCTGGCGCTGGGCGGCGGCAAGGGCGTGGTCCTGGCGGCGAAGCCCGGCGACGTCATCACCACCGCCCAACTCGAAGCGTTCGGCCGCGCGGTCGAGTCGCTCGGCGGCCGCTATGTGACGGCCGAGGATGTCGGCATGTCCGAGGAGCGGATGAAGGTCATCGCGACCCAGACGCGCTATGTCTCCGGCCTGCCGGTGGCGAGCGGTGCGGCGGGCGGCGACCCCGGCCCCTACACCGCGCACGGCGTCTATCTGGGCGTGAAGGCGGCCGCCAAGCGCGGGCTGGGTGCGACCGATATGAAGGGCGTGCGTGTCGCGATCCAGGGCGTCGGCTCGGTCGGCGGCGGCCTCGCCAAGCTGCTGGCCAAGGATGGCGCGATCCTGACCATCGCCGACGTGAATCAGGCGCGCGCCGAACAGATGGCGGCGGAACTGGGCGCGAGCGTCGCCCCGGCCGATGAGATCCTGTTCGCCGATGTTGATTTGGTCAGCCCCAACGCGCTGGGCGCGGTGCTGACCGCCGATTCGATCCAGCGGCTGAAGGCCAAGGTCGTGGCGGGCGGTGCCAACAACCAGTTGGCGACCCGCGAGGACGGCGCGCGCGTGGCGGAGGCGGGCATCCTCTATGCGCCGGATTACGTCATCAACGCGGGCGGCATCATCAATGTCGGCCTGGAATATCTGGGCCAGGGCGACGAGGCCGAAGTCATGGCGCGCATCGCCAAGATCCCCGAGCGCCTGGAGCAGGTGTGGCAGCGCTCGGCCGAGACGGGCGCTCCGGCGTCGGACGTCGCGG
Organism: Sphingomonas sp. 77B; assembly: GCF_056497825.1. NCBI lineage: Bacteria > Pseudomonadati > Pseudomonadota > Alphaproteobacteria > Sphingomonadales > Sphingomonadaceae > Sphingomonas > Sphingomonas sp. 77B. Next base: position 1,464,995 of record NZ_JBWMBY010000001.1, on the reverse strand, counting down.
ACGAGATCGCGCAGGGCCTGATCGGGCGCTAAGCTATTCCTCCCCGGTACGGGGAGGTGGCAGGCCGAAGGCCTGACGGAAGGGGGCTTCCACAAGGGACGTCCTATGTGGAAGCCCCCCTCCACCAGCTTCGCTGGTCCCCCTCCCCGTGCCGGGGAGGATTTCACTCACACCCATCGAAATTCCCGCACCGAAACCCGGTTGACGAACCGCCCCCTCGCGCCCATTTGCCAATCGGATCAAATCCGTCCGATTGGAGATCATGCGTCTTTCCAGCCTAGCCGATTATGCGGTCGTGATGATGACCGCCGCCGCGCGCGAAGGCGTGGGCGGGCGGAGCAATGCGACCCTGCTGGCCGGGCAGACGGGCGTGCCGCTGCCCACCGCGCAGAAGCTGGTCAGCCGTCTGGCGGCCGCCGGGCTGATCGACAGCGCGCGCGGCACCGGCGGCGGCATTCGCCTTGCGCGTGACGCTGACACGATCAGCCTGGCCGATATCGTCGAGGCGGTGGACGGCCCGATCGCGCTGACCGCGTGCGTCGAGGGCGCCGCGCATGACTGCGGGCTGGAGATGCAATGCCGCGTCCGGCCGCATTGGCATGTCGTCAATCAGGCGGTACGCGCCGCCTTTTCCGGGGTGACGCTCGCGACGCTCGCCGCCGATCCTGTAGATTCGCAAGTGATGGGCGCCGATGCGCGTCCGGGGGTATTCGCCTGATGGCCACGAAGAATGCAGAGGCGCTCGCCGCCGCCAACAAGAAATATGAGTGGGGCTTCGCCACCGAGATCGAGCAGGACTTCGCGCCCAAGGGGCTGAGCGAGGATACGGTCCGCTATATCTCGGCCAAGAAGGGCGAGCCCGAATGGATGCTCGACTGGCGGCTGAAGGCGTTTCGCCTGTGGCAGACGCTGGAGACGCCCGACTGGGCCAAGCTCAACATCCCGCCGATCGACTATCAGGACGCATATTACTACGCCGAGCCGAAGCAGAAGAAGACGATCGCGTCGCTCGACGAGCTCGATCCCGAAATCCGCCGGACCTACGAAAAGCTGGGCATCCCGATCGCCGAGCAGGAAGTGCTGGCGGGCGTCGAGGGCGCGCGCAAGGTCGCGGTGGACGCGGTGTTCGACAGCGTCTCGGTCGCGACCACCTTCCGCAAGGAACTGGAAGCGGCGGGCGTGATCTTCCGTTCGATCTCCGAGGCGATCAAGGAATATCCCGATCTGGTCCGCAAATGGCTGGGCAAGGTCGTGCCGCAGCGCGACAATTATTTCGCTACACTCAACTCGGCGGTCTTTTCGGACGGCACCTTCGTCTACATTCCCGAGGGCGTTCGCTGCCCGATGGAGTTGTCGACCTATTTCCGCATCAATGCGGAGAATACCGGCCAGTTCGAACGCACGCTGATCGTCGCGGACAAGGGAGCCTATGTCTCCTATCTCGAGGGCTGCACCGCGCCGATGCGCGACGAGAACCAGCTTCATGCGGCGGTCGTCGAGCTGGTCGCGCTCGACGATGCCGAGATCAAGTACTCGACCGTCCAGAACTGGTATCCGGGCGACGAGAATGGCGTCGGCGGCATCTATAATTTCGTCACCAAGCGCGCGCTCTGCCAGGGCAAGAATAGCAAGGTGTCGTGGACTCAGGTCGAAACCGGATCGGCGGTGACGTGGAAATACCCGTCCTGCGTGCTGGCGGGCGACGGTTCGGTCGGCGAGTTCTACTCGGTCGCGGTCACCAACAATCGCCAGCAGGCCGATACCGGCACCAAGATGATCCATCTGGGCAAGAACACCCGCTCGACCATCGTATCGAAGGGGATTTCAGCCGGGCGTTCGGACAACACCTATCGCGGGCTCGTCCGAGTGGCGGCGACCGCCGAAAATGTCCGGAACTTCACCCAGTGCGACAGCCTGCTGCTGGGCGACCAGTGCGGCGCGCATACCGTGCCGTACATCGAGGTGAAGAACCCCAGCGCCCAGATCGAGCATGAGGCGACGACCAGCAAGATCAGCGAGGACCAGCTGTTCTACGCGATGAGCCGTGGCTTGGATCAGGAAGCGGCGGTCGCGCTGATCGTCAACGGCTTTGCGCGCGAGGTGCTGCAGCAACTCCCGATGGAGTTCGCGGTCGAGGCGCAGAAGTTGCTGGGGATTTCGCTTGAGGGGTCCGTCGGGTGATACTGACGCCGCGCGATGACGCCCGACGCCTGGACACCCCTCCCCTTCAGGGGAGGGGCCGGGGGTGGGGCGTGTCCGCAGACGAACTTGACCGTTTGTCGGGATATGCCCGCCACATGCGACGCGAACCGACTGAACCGGAAAAGCGGCTCTGGGCTCATCTGTCGCGGTCGCAGCTGGGTGGCTTCAAGTTCCGGCGGCAAGCGGTGATCGGCAACTATATTGTCGATTTCCTGTGCCCCGCCGCGGGCGTCATCGTGGAAGTCGATGGCGACACGCACGCTGATGCACAGCGCGACCACCGACGCGATGCGGCACTGGCGGAACTGGGTTTTATGGTCGTTCACATCGCCAACACCGATGTGATGCACAATATCGAGGGTGTATTGGCGCACCTGCTCGGCACGCTGCAAGCGATGCCCGCGCGGCGGACGCCCCACCCCAACCCCTCCCCTGAAGGGGAGGGGCTAAAAGGGTATGACAATGCTGAAAATTGAAAACCTCCACGCCGAAATCGACGGCAAGCCGATCCTCAAGGGCCTGACGCTCGAGGTGAATGCGGGCGAAGTCCATGCGATCATGGGGCCGAACGGCGCGGGCAAGTCGACGCTGGGCTATGTGCTGGGCGGGCGTCCGGGTTATGAAGTGACCGAGGGTTCGGTGACGTTCCACGGCGTCGACCTGCTGGAACTGGAGCCGAACGAGCGCGCTGCCGCCGGGCTGTTCCTGGGCTTCCAGTATCCGGTCGAGATCCCCGGCGTGTCCAACGTCCAGTTCCTGCGCGAGAGCCTGAACGCCCAGCGCGGCCAGCGTGACGAAAAGCCGCTGTCGGGTGGTGAGTTCCTGAAGCTCGCCCGTGCGCAGGCCGATGGGCTGGGGCTGAACCAGGACATGCTCAAGCGTCCGGTGAATGTCGGCTTCTCCGGCGGTGAGAAGAAGCGCAACGAGATGGTCCAGATGGGCATCCTGAACCCCAAGTTCGCGATCCTGGACGAGACGGACTCGGGTCTCGACATCGACGCGCTGCGCATCGTTGGCGACGGCATCAACCGGATCATGCGCGCGCCCGACAAGGCGGTGCTGCTGATTACGCATTATCAGCGGCTGCTCGATTACGTGCAGCCCGACCGGGTGCATGTGCTGGCCGATGGCCGCATCGTGCGCTCGGGCGGCCCCGAACTCGCGCTCGAACTGGAGCGTGAGGGCTACGCCGGGGTGGACGCATGAGCGTGGCCGTTTCATTCCTCCCTGCGCGTAGCGCGGGGAGGGGGACCGCTCGGCGTCAGCCGAGTGGTGGAGGGGCATTCGCCCCTTGCCCCTCCACCACCGCTACGCGGCGGTCCCCCTCCCCATCGAAGATGGGGAGGAATTGATGGTGGACGTTCTGGAACTCCCTTCGACGCGTCAGGAAGCATGGCGCTGGGCCGATATCGACGCGCTTCGCCGGGCGGCGGAGAGCGAGCGAGCGGGGCCGGTCGCGGGCGCAGATCGTTTCCTCGATCTGCCGGGCGCGCGGTTGCTGTTCGTCGACGGCGTGCTGGATGAAAACGCCAGTGACCTCGGCCCGGTCCAGCTTACCCAGATCGATGCCAGCGATCATCCGCTGGGTAAGCAGGCGCTGGGGCGTGGCTGGTCGCTGCGGCTGGAGCGCGATGCGGTCGCAGAGCCGGTGCAGATCGTCCATGTCGCCAGGGGCGCGGCCAATCATCTGCCCGCCGAGATCGTGCTGGCCGAGGATGCGGCCGCGCAGGTCTATGAAACCTATGTCGGGCGTGGTTGGACCAACCGATTGACGCGGGTGACGCTGGCGGCGTCGGCGCGGCTCATGCGCGCGGTGCGGTTGTTGCAGGATGACGGCTTCGTCTCGCTGCGCGAGGAGGCCGAGCTGGGCGAGGGTGCGAGCCTGACCGCGACCTTCCTGGCGGCGGGCACGATGGGCGTACGGATCGACGGCGGCATCACCCAGACCGGCGACAATGCCTATGCCGAGTTTGGCGGTGCGCTGCTGACCAAGGACGAGTTGAAACAGGAGTGCGCCGTCGCTCTGCGCCATGCTGCGCTGAACGGCCAGAGCCATCAGCTGTGGCGCGCGGTGGCTGCCGACCGCAGCCAGGCGAGCCTCGCCGCGCGGGTCGAAGTGGCGCGCGATGCGCAGAAGACCGATGGCGAGCAGTCCTTGCGCGGCCTGCTGCTCCAGCGGACGGCGACGGTGAACCTGAAGCCCGAGCTGGAAATCTTCGCCGACGACGTGAAGTGCGCGCACGGTGCGACGGTGGGCGAACTCGATGCCAAGGCGCTGTTCTACATGCAGAGCCGGGGCATCCCGAAGCCCCGCGCGCAGGCGCTGCTGACCCGCGCTTTCGTGGCGGATGCGATCGACCGCATCGGCAACGAGGTGGTGCGCGAGGCCTTTGCGGCTGACGCGGACGCGTGGTTGGAGGCGGCGCTTTGACGACGACCATCCAAATCCTCCCCATCACCGATGGGGAGGGGGACCGCCGCGAAGCGGTGGTGGAGGGGCTGGCCGGGCGCTGCCCCTCCACCATGCTGCGCATGGTCCCCCTCCCCAAGCATAGCTTGGGGAGGATTTGATGGCGGTGGCTTCACCCTTGGACCGGGTGGCGGACTTCCCCGCGATCCCGGACGGCTGGGCCTATCTCGACACCGCCGCGACCGCGCAGAAGCCGCAAGCCGTCATCGACGCGATCACCCGCGCCTATGACACCAGCTATGCTACCGTACATCGCGGCGTCTATCAGCGCTCGGCCGACATGACGGTCGCCTATGAGAAGGCGCGCGAGGCGACGGCGCGGTTCATCGGCGCAGGGTCGGCGAACGAGATCGTCTTTACCCGCGGCGCGACCGAGGGGATCAACCTGGTCGCGCAATGCTGGGCGGCGACGCAGCTGAAGGCGGGCGACCGCATCATGCTGTCGATGCTGGAGCATCACTCCAACATCGTGCCGTGGCAGATGGTCGCCGAGCGGCTGGGCGTCGCGATCGACGTGCTGCCGTTGACCGCCGACCACCGCATCGACCTGGACGCGATGGAGCGGATGCTGACGCCCGCGCACAAGCTGGTGTCGCTGGGCCATGTCTCGAACGTGCTGGGCTCGGTGCTCGACGGGCGGCGTGCGGCCGATCTGGCGCATCAGGTCGGCGCGAAGATCCTGCTCGACGGATGCCAGGCGGTGCCGCGCGTGGCGGTCGATGTGAAGACGCTCGACTGCGACTTCTACGTCTTTTCAGGCCATAAGCTCTATGGCCCGACCGGCATCGGCGTGCTGTGGGCGCGGCCCGAGCTGCTGGAGGCGATGCCCCCCTATCAGGGTGGCGGGTCGATGATCGACCGGGTGAGCTTCGAGAAGACCACCTATGCCCCGCCGCCTGGCCGGTTCGAGGCCGGGACGCCGCATATCGTCGGGGCGCTGGGGCTGCATGCCGCGATCAACTATGTGTCGGCGATTGGGCTCGACGCGATCCACGAGCATGAAGCGGCCTTGGTCGCCCAGGCGCGCGAGGGGCTGTCGGCGATCAACTCGGTTCGGTTGCTGGGGCCGGAAGACTCGGCGGGAATCGTCAGTTTCGCGGTCGAGGGGGTTCATCCCCACGACATCGGCACCATATTGGACGAGAGCCGGGTGGCGATCCGCGCAGGGCATCACTGTGCGCAGCCGCTGATGGAGGCGCTCGGCCTGCCCGCCACCGCGCGGGCGAGCTTCGGCGTGTATAACGGACCCGATGACGTTGCGGCGCTGGTGGACGGCGTCCGGCGGGTCACGAGGATTTTCGGATGAGCAGTTTCAAGATCGAAGAGGTCGAAAGCGTCGAACAGCCGCCTAAGGCGCGCGTGCAGGACGTGGTCGAGGCGCCTGCCGAGCGGCAGCGCGACTACCTGTCGGGCTTCCTGTCGCAAAAGCCGACCGCCGACGATCCGACCCAGCCGGGTGGTGCGCTGTACGATGGTATCATCGACGCGCTGAAGGATATTTTCGACCCTGAGATCCCGGTCAACATCTATGACCTGGGTCTGATCTACGGTGTCGAAGTGACCGAGGGCGGCCATGCCGTCGTCACCATGACGCTGACCACCCCGCACTGCCCGGTTGCCGAGTCGATGCCGGGCGAGGTCGAACTGCGCGTCTCGGCGGTGCCGGGGATTGCGACGGCGGACGTCAATCTCGTCTGGGACCCGCCCTGGGACCCGCAAAAGATGTCGGACGACGCCAAGCTCGAATTGGGGATGCTCTGACCATGGCAACCACGCTGCGTCCGCGTCCCGCCGCGCTGAACCTGACGCCCTCGGCGGAGGCGCGGATCGCCGAGCTGATGGCGCGCGCGCCGGAGGGGGCGATCGGGGTCAAGCTGTCGACCCCGCGCCGGGGCTGTTCCGGCCTCGCCTATTCGGTCGATTACGTCACCGAGGCCAAGGCGTTCGACGAGAAGATCGACACGCCCGGTGGGACGCTGTTCGTCGATGGCGGGTCGATCCTGTACCTGATCGGCTCGACCATGGATTGGGTCGAGGACGACTTCACCGCCGGGTTCGTGTTCCAGAACCCGAATGCCAAGGGCGCGTGCGGGTGCGGGGAGAGCTTTACGGTCTGAGGGGAGGGGCGTTTCTTGCCCCACGCTTTCACCTCCGTTCGCACTGAGCGAAGTCGAAGTGCACGTCCTGTACCATCCCGAGTCCCTTGGCCTTCGACTGCGCTCAGGCTGAACGGGGGTTTGGGGATAGGGGCATCGCAACTCCTGTTCCCCGGCGAAGGCCGGGGTCCAGTTTTCTTCTTCGTCGAGATGGCGGGATGCCGCCGCGTAGGAGGCAAGGCCCCGCGCCCTCGAAAATGCGCCGCAACTGGACCCCGGCCTTCGCCGGGGTGGAGCAGGGTTTAAACCCGGTGGTCCAGCTTCAAACTGGCACCATCCCACTCCACCGCCAGATCGCGATAGTCCGTCACCGTCGCATGGGCCGTATCCATCGCGCCCCGGTGGGTTTCGGTAATCACCACCACCGTCATGCCCGCCGCCTCGGCCGCGGCGATCCCGGCGGGGGCGTCTTCGAAGGCCAGGCAATCCTCCGGCGCAACGCCCAGCCGCTTGGCGCCGAGCAGGAAGCCGTCGGGCGCGGGCTTGCTCCGTTCCGCGTCTTCCGCCGTCACGAACACGCCGGGTAAAGGCAAGCCCGCGGCCTTCAACCGCACCTCCGCCAGCCGCTTTGGCGCGGAGGTCACGATCGCCCAGCGATCCGGCGGCAGCGCGGCCAGGAACGCGGCCGCACCCCCGATCGGCACCACGTCGCCGACGTCCAGCATCTCCGCCTCGGTCAGCGCATGGGCTTCCGCGACCGGATCGACGCCCGGCAGGTTCAACCGCCGGATCGTCTCGACCGACTGGACGCCGTGAATGGTCGGCAGGAATGCCGCGACGTCCAGCCCCTGCCGTGTTGCCCAAGCGGTCCAGGCGCGTTCGGCGGATGCGATCGAACTCAGGATCGTCCCGTCCATGTCGAACAGGAAACCGCCGAAGCGCCGGGTCGGTAGGGATATGGTCATTGGGGTGTCGTCATCCCACTCAGTTGGCCTGGAACACGCCGCAGGCGATGCGGCCGCCGCTATTGCCGCTCGGGTCGGTCTTCAGGTCGTCGGCGCCCGCATGGATCACGATCGCCGAGCCGTCCGCATCGAGCAGCCCCGCCATGGTCGCGCCCGGCAGCACCACGCCCAGCGTCCCGCGCCCGTCATTGCCGACCGTCATGTTGGGCATGTCGCCTTCATGCGGCCCTTGCGGGTTCATGCTGCCATGCTGGCGCTGCGTCGGATTCCAGTGGCCGCCCGCCGTGGTGAAGTCCGGCGCGTCGCAGCGGCCGACGGTGTGGACATGGACGCCGTGCATGCCAGCCGGCACGTTCATCGCATCCAGCGTCACGCGTAGTCCGCCTGCGACTTCGGTCGCGGTGGCGCGGCCCGCATCGGCGCCGGTCGCGGTCTTCAGCATCGCGGTTGCGCTGGCCCCGTTCGGGGTGGGGGAACCCGTCTCCAACTTGGTCTGGTCGCACGCCCCCAGGCCCAGTGCGACGGTGCCGATGGTCAACAGCGTAAGATATTTCATGGCGGAAGCTCCCTGTTCGATATGGCTGCCCGCGGCGTGTTACCCGCCGGTTTCAAGCGGCCAACGCATCACGGGTTCATAGGATGCGCCGCCATGGCCCAGATGGCTCTGATAGAGAACCAGATGCTCCATGGTGAAGGGCGCGCTCGACAGGCCCGCATGGACGGCGCGCCATCCCTCGATCTCGGGTGCGCGCCCGGCCGAGCCGGGCAGGCGGGCGAGCGTGATATGCGGCATATAGGCGCGTGGTTCGGGCGATAGTCCTGCGCGGACACAGGCCTGGTCGACCTTGCGGTGCAGGTGCGCCAGCGCATCGTGCGGCGTCACCCCGGCCCAGAGCGTGTCGACCCGCCCCCTGCGATCGAAGGTGCCCACGCCCGAAATCCGTAACCGAGGCGCGGGGGCATGGACCTGGCCCAGCGCGGCGGCAATGTCCTCGGCCACCGGGCGGTCCACCTCGCCAATGAATCGCAGGGTCAGGTGCAGTTGCTCGTCATCCTGCCAGCGGGCCTGGGGAACGCCGTCCATCGCATCGGCGAGCATGTCGCGGATGGCGGGCGGCGGGCGAAGGGCGACGAACAGGCGAACCATGACAAAACATGTCTATCGCATTGCGTAAGCGTAACGGGAACCTCTTGCGCTTGAAAAGCGTCGCGGACAGAGCGATATTTCCAACAACCGGCACATGGCCGGGCAAAGGAGCAATAGTTCACCATGGCAAACTGGTCTGATCCACGGCCGAGCGCCGCGCCGTTCGGAACCACAGCCACCACGGGCTCGACCGCCTATGACGCCGGTCTGCGTTCGTACATGCTGTCCGTCTATAACTATATGACGTCGGGCGTGCTGCTGACGGGTATCGTCGCGCTGCTCTTCGCATGGGGCGGTCGCGACAGCATGGCCGCGCAGGTCTTCCTGCACGGCGGCGCGCTCCGCTACGTCATCATGTTCGCGCCCTTGGGCTTCGTGTTCGCGCTCAGCATGGGCGTGACCCGGATGAAGACCTCGACGATGCAGTTGCTCTTTTGGGCGTTCGCGGTCGTCATGGGCCTGTCGCTGTCGACCATCTTCCTGGTCTATAGCGGCGGTTCGATTGCTGGCGCGTTCTTTGCGACGGCAGCGGGCTTCGCGGCGCTGAGCCTGTACGGCTACACGACCAAGCGTGACCTGTCGGCGTTCGGCACCTTCCTGACCATCGGTCTGGTCGGCCTGATCGTCGCCAGCCTCATCAACCTGTTCATGCAGTCGGGCACGATGGCCCTGGTCATCAGCTTCGTCGGCGTGCTGCTGTTCGCTGGCCTGACCGCCTATGACACGCAGCGGACCAAGTCGATGTATTACGAGGTGCGCGGCACCAGCATGCAGGACCGCGTGGTCATCATGTCGGCGCTGAGCCTGTATCTCGACTTCATCAACATGTTCATGTTCATCCTGCGTCTGACCGGCTCCAGCCGCGACTGATCGGATCGACAGACCGGAACAAAGGGCTCGGCGGCATGTCCGCCGGGCCTTTTTCATGCGAAGGGGATGCGGCCATGCGCCTGTCGATCGATGTGACGCTCGACTATGTCCTGAAGGAACCGGCCGATATCCTGCTCCAGATCGAGGCGGCGGCGACGCCCGACCAGCGACTCGAGCATCAGTCGCTGACCATCTGGTCCGATCACCCGGTCGCGGCCGTGCGCGGTGAGGACGGGATCGGGCAACGTTGCTGGGTGAGGGCCGATCACGGCCTGCTCGCCCGGTACGAAGCGGTGGTGGCGATCGATCGGCCTGCCATCCGGCTGGAGGGGCTGGCCGCGACCCCGGCCAGGGGGCTGTCGGGCGACCTCATCCCCTATATGCTCCCGAGCCGTTACTGCGAGTCCGACCGGCTGGAGGGCTTCGTCCGACAGCGTTTCGCGGGGCTTTCCGGCGGTACGATGGCGGCGGCGCTGGCCGATTGGGTGGCAATCCGCATGACCTATCGGTCGGGCGGGTCGAGCGGGACCACGACCGCGCTCGACACCTTCGGTTCGCGCAGCGGGGTATGCCGGGATTACGCGCATCTGCTGGTCGCGCTCGCGCGCGCGGCCGAGATTCCGGCGCGCTGCGTCGCCGCCTATGCGCCGGGCGTCGATCCGCCGGATTTCCATGCGGTGGCGGAACTATGGCTGGAGGGCGGCTGGCACCTGATCGATGCGACCGGCATGGCGGAGGCCGACGAGATCGCGCGCGTCTGTGTCGGCCGCGATGCCACCGACATCGCCTTCATGACCGTCTTCGGCGAGGCGCAGCTTTGCGATCAACGGGTTACGGTGCGGCGGTTGGACGAAGCGGAGTAGGAACGCTTGCCCCGTCCGGCTCGTTGATCCTGTCCACTATGATGGGGAAGTGACATGAACGACAGCATCGACGATCGCGCGCTGGACAGCGTCTCGGTCGCGCCGGGCGGCGAGCAGGCCGAGGAGGGCAATCGCCCGCGTCCCCCCGAACAGGATGCCGGGCAGGATTCCGACATCACCGCAAAGCTGGACAAGAATCCCGAGGATGTTGACGCACAGCTCGACGAGAGCCTCGACGAATCGATGGATGCCAGCGACCCGCCCTCCAATACCCAGCCCGGCCGTGATGGCCCGGCCGAGTCGTCGGGCTATAGCGAGGCGGATCGCTGATCCATTCGACCGGATCCAGGGGGCGGGGGTTTTCGACGCCCGCTCCCGCATCCCATGCCGCTGTTACGTAATCTCACCGAACATGCCGGTTATGTCGAAAACTACGCTCAAAATAGGAAATTGATTGCGGCGATGGCCGTTCGTCGCAATCTATGTTGCGACGCGGCGCATTTCATGTTCGTCTGTCCAAGGCCCGTTCAGCGTTGCGTTAACCAAATGGGCGCATGATGACCGGGTTAGTTTCGAATGGGCGGGGTGACGATATGGGATCGAGGAGCAGACCAGCCGAAGGCGCGATGACTTTGGCGGAAATGAAGGAATTTGCCGGGTTCGCTGCGTCGACGCAGCGCTATATCCGACGGTCGCTCGATATCGGGCTGGACCGGGAGGACGCCATGGCGCGCTGGTCCCGCGACGTGGTCGAGGCGGCGAGCATTCGCGCGCAGGCCCGGCTGTATCGTAACCTGCCCGACATTCGTCATCTGATCCCGGTCGACAGCGGCCTGGAATCGTTGGAGCCCTTCATGGCCCCATTCGTCACGATCGCGGCGTTCGATCTGGGGCAGGGGCGGCTGACCAGCTTCTCGGCGTTCCGATTCCTCTATGAACGGCTGGTCGGTGCCGAAGTGCGCCCGTGGCTGCCTTCGGTGTTCTGCGCGGCGGCGGCCTTGCCGCATCTGCATCCCGAACTGCGGCGGCAACTGCTCCAGTCGATCAGCGAAGCGGCGGCGACCGCGGCTGGCTGGTCCAGCCGTCAACCGGCCTTCTTCCCGCACTGGGTGGAAAAGGTCGATACCAACGGCACCTCGCTGGCCAACTGACGAGACGTGGTGGCGGGCCGGGGGGTGCCGCCACCGCTACCGACAGGCGCGCCAACCCATCGCACCGCGATAGGCCTGGTCCAGATGGAAATGGTCGGCATGCGCAGCATTATAGTCGGGCGACAGCGTCGTCGCGAACAGCTCGCAGGCCCCGTCGCGGACCCGGTGCAGAAATTGCCCGACCGCGCCCTTGTCCCGCCAGTCGCGCACCACGCGGATCTGCCGCCCGTCGCTTAGCCGGAACCCTGCGATATCGACGGCATTGGCGCGCGCATGTTCGCTCCAGTCACCCCCGCTGCGCCCGTTGATGCGGCGGCAATTATAGCTGCCCAGATGGTCGATCGCGACCACCTCGGCCCCCAGCAATTCGCGCGCGGCCGGTTGGACCGCGTTCCATTCCCAGAGCGCAAGCGACGCCGCTACCGGGCAGGATATGCCGAGCGTCGCGGGCCGGTAGCCGATCGACCGGACGCCGCCATCGGCCAGCCGAACCGCATCGTCATAGCCGCATTGGTCCCCCGCCGATCTGGGGGGAAGGGCCGTGTAGCGAATGCCCGCCCGGTCGAGCAGCGCCAGGCATTGCGCCTTGTCCTGCGTCAGGGCGGTCAGCTTGCGCCCGGTAAACAGGCCCACGGGCTGCCCCAGGTCGAGCGGCGCCCACGGCACGTCCTGCGGATTGCGTCGTATCCAGCCCCAGAGCAGTAGTGCAAGCATCGCCAGTCCGGCGATCATGACCAGCGCCGCCGTCCATCGCCGGAGCGCCCGCATCATCCGCGCTCCGCGCTGGCGACCGGCTCGGCGGTGATCGGATAGCCCAGATCGTCGGGGATGCAGATCGACGGTACGCCGTTGCGTTCCGCCCGAAAGGGAATGATCCGACGGATCGGCCAGGCGCGCGCGTCGGCGCAGGCCTCCGCGAAATCGCGATACAGCGCCAGGCGTTCGAGCGTCCGCCGGGTCGGGTAGATGATCCGGATGGCGCCACGATCCGCCTCGGCCAGCGCGGCGCGCGCGGTCGTCCAGATGGCGCGCACCGTCTCGCCGCCATCGATCAGGGGGTGGGCGTCACCGCGTGCGATCGGCGCCAGATAGAAGCGCGCGTCGAACCGTCGCACCGGAACATGCTCGGGGCACCAGCGGGCGAAGGGCGTCAATGCCTGCATGTCGAGTGTGAGGCGATGGTCGCGGAGCGCCTCGGCGAAGGGGCGGCCCGATGCCATGGCGGCGCGCAGGGTGGTCAGCGTCGCGGCGTCGGGCGCGGGAGTCAGGCCAACCGCCAGTCCGACTTCCTCGATCGTCTCGCGGATCGCGGCGATGCGGGCGGCGGCCTCGTCGGCATCGGGCGCATCGGCGGGCACCATGGCATGGTCGCCGGGGTCGACCCGTCCACCGGGAAAGACCATCGCACCGCCCAAAAAGGCCAAGGCCGCGCCGCGTTCGACCATCAGGATTTCGGGCCCGTCGCCGGAGTCTGCGCCTTCGCGCATCAGGATCAACGTGGCGGCGGGGATGGGATCGGGGATCATCGCGCGACCAACGCATAAGCCGCGTCGTCGGGACCGTGTATGGCGATGTCGGACGCGGCGGCGAACATGCTATTTGTCGTCTAGAGCGGGATGACAGAAGAGCAACTCACCCCTCCCCTTCAGAGGAGGGGCCGGGTCGTGTCCGTCAACGTGGTGTAATTTCAGGTGTGCCACCGGGCCGCATCGTTCAGGCGGCCTTGGGTGTAATCTGTAGGGGCGGTACCTCCTCGATCTGTGGTGTGGCGAGAGCGGTCATGCCTTCGATCTGCATGTAGCGGTTCTGGAGCTGGTATTCGTCGTTCTGCTCGAGGAGCACGGCGCCGATGAGGCGGGTGATGCTATCCTCGTTGGGGAAGATGCCGACCACGTCGGCGCGGCGCTTCACCTCCTTGTTCAGCCGTTCCAATGGGTTGGTGGAGTGCAACTTCTCGTGCGATGCTGTTCGGGGAAGGTCATGTAGGCGAGCACGTCGTGCTCGGCGTTGTCCATGCAGGCGCCGAGTTTCGGCCAGCGGGCGCGCAGCTGGTCGGCGACGTGACGCCAGGTCTGGGTGGCTGCGGCATGATCGGGCTGGAGGAAGACCTGCCGGATGGCGGCAGCCACCATGGTGTTCTGGCCCTTGGGCACATGAGCCAGCGCGTTGCGCATGAAGTGGACGCGGCAACGCTGCCAGGTGGCGCCGACGACGCGGGTGATGGCGGCCTTCAAGCCCTCATGCGCATCGGAGATGACCAGCTTCACACCCTTCAGGCCGCGCCGGACGAGGTCGCGCAGGAAGGTCGACCAGAACGGCTCGGCCTCGCTGGGGCCGATGTGCAGGCCGACGATCTCGCGCTTGCCTTCGGTGGTGACGGCGACGGCGATTATGGCTGCCACGCTGACGATGCGGCCGCCCTCGCGCACCTTGAGGTAGGTCGCGTCCAGCCAGAGATACGGCCACTCGCCGGCGAGCGGGCGCTTCAGGAAGGCGTTCACCCGCTCGTCGATGTCCTTGCACAGTTTCGACACGCTCGACTTCGAGATGCCACTCATCCCCATCGCCTGCACCAGATCATCGACGCGCCGCGTGCTGACGCCGGCGATCCAGGCCTCCTGGATGACGCTGACCAGCGCCTTCTCCACCGTCTTGCGGGGTTCGAGGAAGCCGGGGAAATAGGCGCCGGTGCGCAGCTTGGGGATCTTCAGGTTGAGCGTGCCCAGTCGCGTATCCAGGGTGCGGTCGCGGTAGCCATTGCGCCAGGTGCTGCGCTCGCCGGAGCGCTCGTGGCGACCGGCGCCGATGATGAGGCCGTCGACGTCGGCCTCCATGATGATCTGCAACACGCTCTCGGCGACGCTGCGCAGAAAATCGCCGTCTCCGGTCTTCGCCATCAGTTCGGCAAGCGGTAGTCTGTCGTCGGTCATCGGGAAAAACTCCTCGGGTGTTGGTGAAGCTCGACACTTCCACCTTAACCGATGAGCCCGGTGGCCACCGAGACGCCGACGCCGGGGTGGGGCCTCGGCCCCACCCCGGCATACACCGTCATCTACACCGGGAAATTACACCACGACCGCGGACGCTACCAGGGGCCGGGGGTGGGGCGCCTCCGCAGGCGTGCAGTTCGTGGCGAGGCCCCACCCCAACCCCTCCCCTGAAGGGGAGGGGCTTTCATTGGTTCAAGGCAACGTCATCACGGTCTAACCTACAGTCACCCCGCAACTGGAACCTGGTCTCCGCCGGGATGGCGGAGAGGGCGTTTTGCAGGGAGTCCTAAACGGGATTGTCTGTGGACCCGACGACGAGACAGATGGGCGTCAGCCCGCGATTTCGCGCAAGCCGTGGGCGAGGCCCCGCCAAGACCCCATCAGCGGATCAGCCGCCATTGCTGGCTGGCCTGCTGGCCGCACGTCCCCAGGCGTATTGCGGCACCGGCGGCTAGGTTGCCCTTGTTGTCGAGGCAATTGCGGGTCGAGCGATTGCGCAGCATAAACCAGCCGTCACCGCTCGGTATCATCTCCCATTGCTGCGTCAGCGAGGAGGTGGCGGCCGCCATCGTGGCGGCGGCATCACTGCCGTCGCCCGATGCTTCGATCATGCGGCCGTCAGCCAGATTGGCGAGGGTGATGAATCCGTCGGCATAGGTCACGCGCCATTGCTGCGCGCTGCCCGCGACGGAGGCGTCCTGCGTCGGCGCCGAACCCGCGGCGGCGGCCTGCAAAACATTGCTGCTCGATCGGTTCTGAAAGCGTCGGTTGCCCGCGATCGCGGCCGTGGCATCCTCGCCCAGGCCCATATCAAATACCTGTGCACTCACGATCTGCGTGTTGCGCTGCGCTTCGAAGAACTCGTCATCATAATTCAGGCCATAGGGCCAGAAATGCTGTCCGTCGGCATTCAGATAGGCATTGGGGCCATCAAAGGCCTTGATCCGCGCGGTGGTACGAGCGCCGGTGAAGCGGCCGCCGCTGACAAGGCGTCCCCATTCATCGGTCGTGCCCGATCCGAACCAGTGCGCCAGTTCATGCAGGGCGACCCGGCGATTGATCGTCCCGCCGAAGCGGATGGTCCCGCGGTAGCTGGCATCGGCGGTCGGCGTGCCTGCGCTGTAGGACACATAGACATTGCCGGTGAAGGCCCCCAGCGTGTTGCTCTGGCTGACCGCGAAATCCATCGCATCGCGAATGGCGGTCGCCTTGTCGGCAGGAGTGCCGGGGTCGAGCGTATAGCTGAGCGTCCCCAACTCATAGGGCGCGATCGCTGCGCTTGTCGGGGATGGCGATGGCGATGGCGACGGCGACGGCGACGGCGACGGCGAGGGTGACGGTGATGGCGTCGGACGGGGCGATTCCGTCGGAGCCGGAGCAGGCGCATTATCGCCGCCGCACGCCGCCAGCAGCACGATCGGCCCGAGGACCGTCACGGCGTATCGCTTTGTTCGCATCTCAGGTTCAACTTTCCAAACGGGATGGATAATCGCAAGGGGTCTGTCAGGGCGTAAGGATCGGACACCATCCCATGAAATTCGGTACGGCGATGGGATGTGCCGGGGTAAAATAGTCGGCACCGCGCCCGGGGACGCGGTGCCGGAAGATAAGCGTCAGAAGCGGAAGCGGAGACCGACGCCGTAATAGCGGCCTTCGTCGCGCACATCCTGCGCGTATTCGTAACCGTAATTATCTGTCGAGAAGTTGTTGAATGGCTTCGCGAGCAGGTTGGTCGCATCGACGCCGAGCGTGATATCCTTGGTGATGTCGTAGCTCATGGAAAGGTCGAGGCGGCTGATCGGCTTGGTGCGCCATGTGGTCGTACGATTGAGAATATCGACGCCATAGGCCCGGACATAGCCATCGCGCCAGTTGTACGACAGGCGGGCCTGGATGCCGTTGCGTTCGTAGAAGCCGGAAAGATTATAGGTCCAGTCGGACAGGCCGGTGATCTTGACGAGCTTGCCATAGGTGAAGACGCCGGTCTCGGTATTATATTGCGGCTGGCGGTTCTTGCCGTCGATATAGGTGACGTTGGCCTGAACGCCGAGCCCCTTGAGCGCACCGGGCAGGAAGCTGAAGAAGGTCTGGAAGTTCGCCTCGACCCCCTTGATCTTGCCGTCACCCGAGTTTTCCGGCCGGTTGACCTGCATGAACCCGAAGACTGGATCCTGCACATAGCGCGTGAAGTAATCGATGAAGCCGTTGACGTCATGGTTGAACGCCGCGACCGTGACCGATCCCGATTTGGAGAAATAATATTCGAGTGAAACGTCGTAGTTATGCGACGTAAGCGGCCGAAGGTTGGGATTGCCGCCCGAGCCGAAAGCCTCGATGCGCGAATTGGGATCGGTCGGATCGGCCGGCCGGGTGGGATCGCGTACCACCCGCTCGATATAGACCGCCGGATTCAGCGTGCCGAAGTCCGGGCGCGTGCGAGTGAAGGTATAGCCAAAGCGAAGCTGCAGCTTGTCGGTGAACATGATCCGCATGCTCGCATTGGGCAACAGGTCCAGATAATTCTGATGCACCTCTCGCGGGGTCGCCGTGGTGACGGAGCCCACGGTGATGGCCGAGAGCCCCGAGTAGCGGCCTACGGTGTTGACCGCACGCAGGCCGAGGACGCCGTCGATCGCGATCGAACCGACATCGAAGCCATATTTCGCCTGCAAATAGGCCGCATAGCTCTGTTCCTTCGCGTGGAACTGCGAATAGGGGTCCATCGGGACCGTTTCGCTCTGGAACCTGGTGAGTGCTTCCTTGTACCCGTCATCTTTGGGGTTGAGCGCGACCAGCTGCTGAAGCGCCTTGCGCGACAGATCGCGCAATTGGGCTTGGCTGCCGTCCACGCCCTGGAAGGTGGGGACGAGGTAGCTCGTAAAGCCCTGAACCGCCCCGCGGAACGGATTTGGACTCATCGAGAGCTTACCGATCGGCAGGCTGGCAAACGGAATCTTCAACTGCTCGGTATAGGCGTAGCGATTGCCGGTGATGTAATTGGCGTCGCGATTCGTCACACGATAGCCGAACTGAAGCTTGCGCAGCAGCGCTATTTCCGGTTCCAGCGTCAGGTCGGTGCGCCACTGCCAGCCTTTGCCGTTGACCTTGTAATCCTTCTCGAAATAGCCGCGCCAGATATAGTTGGCGGGATTGGAGAAATCATAATCGGGGAAGGAGAAGGCCGCGCCCCCGTCATTGATGAAGTCGACCTTTACCGTGGGCGCCGTGGTCAATGCCGAGTCCAGGCTGTGCTCGGTATTGCGGTAGTTGCTCTTGCTATAGGCGAAATCGGTCGACAGCGTGGCGATGCCGCTGTTCCATTTGCCCCCGGTCGCGATCTGGAACGTGTTGGTGGCATCGCGGTTGGTCGAGCGATAAATGCCGGGGCGATAGCCGCCCGACTTGGTCATGCTCTTGATCTGGGTGGTATTGCCGACCAGCACGACGTCGCTCAGCGTCGGCGCGGTGCCCTGCGTCTGCCCGGGTTGCACCGGCGCACGCCCGCGCAGATCGACGTCGAAATTGTCGGTGACATTCAGGCCGCGATAGCCTTGATAAATGCCTTCCAGATAGATTTCGGCGTTGCTGGCGGGGGCCCATCGGAACGAGAAATTGCCCGACGGACGATAGCGCTTGCCGCTTGGATTGTAGAGGCCGACGCTGTAGGGATGGCGAAGCGGCGTGGTCGCGGGCTTCGGCGTGATGATCGATGCGGGGCTGGTGTCGGTGATATTGGTGCTGTTGTAGCGGATCGCGTTGTGGAATTGCGACTGCGCATAGGTCAGATTGACCAGAAGCCCCATCTCGCCGATGCCGGTGTTCCAACGATCCGACACCAGGATGTTGCCCTGCGGGTCGAACAACCGGCTCTGGTCGTTATATGTGCCGCGCAGGCCGCCCGCGATCTCCCGACCCTTGAAATCGAATGGGCGGCGGGTTCGGACATTGACCAGACCCGCAAGGCCCGGTTCGATCAGGTCCGCGGTGCCCGACTTGTAGATCTCGATCGCGGCCAGTGCCTGAGCAGGGAAGTCCTGAAGCTGGGCGCGCCGCAGCTCAGCGGTGAAGATTTCGCGGCCGTTATACGCGGTGGCGACGTCGGGCAGGCCGCGGATCAACACGCCGCTGACCTCGTCATTGTAGCGCTGCACCTGGACGCCGGCGAGTCGGGCAAGCGTTTCGGCGGCGGTGTCGTCAGGTAGCTTGCCGATATCCTGGGCCACCACGACGTCGATGATCGAGTCGGAGTTCTTCTTCAGCGCGGCCGCGCTTTCCATGCTGCCCCGCAACCCGTTGACCACGATGTCATTGGACTGTTCGGCGGACGATGCATCCTGGCCGGTGTCGGCATCCTTGGATGGCTTCGATTTCTTGTCTTCACTCGCCCCGCTGCCCGCCTGATCCGACGTTTCCGTCCCGGCAGGTTTCGCAGCAGGCCCGTCACTCGCATGTGCCCCGGGATATCCCGCAGCCTGCGCCTGCGCAGGCATGATGAGCAGCGCTATATGGGCTGCTGACAGCATCAATATGTGGCGCTTCATCGCCCCCCCTTCCCCGATTGTGCTGCCAGCCTCATTGCCGTCCAGTGCAGAAAATGTCAGACAAGAGTGGCTTTTGAGTCAATGAATTGTGACAAAATATATAAATAATTTTTTATGCATGTGTATTTTATACAACATACCATTTATAATGCTTGAGCGATCCAAACTGAAGTGGTCAAGGTGAGTTATCTATAACCACTTGAAAAAAAGTCGTATATTTCTATACTCTAGCGTTATTTTCTGGAGGCCACTCTTCAAAATACAACAAGGCATTAGCTCCTCCTTTGGCGCAGAAGCCAAAAGAGGTGAGCGGATGCCAACGGAAGCCAAAGATTTCAGGCAATTGCCATACCATTTGTCAGTCAATAAAGCTGGCAAAACAGGGTGGTTTCAGAATGTGGATTGCCGCCCAATGCTGGACGCGGGGCAGCGCCGACGACCCGCCCGTCAGGGCGACTCGATGCGCTGCTTCGTCTTGCCCGGGCAGGCCATGGCCGGTGTCGGCGGTCGAACGGAGCGGCGTCCGTTGATCGAATGCCAAATAGGGGGCCCCTGGTCCATCATCCGTCCCGACCTGGCATGGCCTTCACCGGCAGCTTGGTCGCGGCGCCGGGCATCATCGCAGATGCTCGACGACGGCGGCGATATCATCTTCCTGATGACCCTGTCGGGCCGCCGTGTGGAAATGGGATATCGCAGGGGCGGCCATCCGCGATTCGATGCCCATTTCCTTCATGGTCCGTTCGGCATAGCCCAGGTCCTTGGCCATCAACGGAATGAGGAATTGCGGGGTGTAGACACGCTGAATCATCCGGTCGCCGACCGCATTCACCAAGGGGCTGCCCGGCGCACCCGTGCCGATCAACCGAAACGCCGCCTCGACATCCAGGCCGCTGCGCTCGATCGCGACCATGGCTTCGGCCAGCGCGGCAACCTGCACGCCGCACAGGAAATTGTTTATCAGCTTCAGCATCGCGCCGCTGCCGCTGGGGCCGAGATAGATCGTCTCCGAGCCCAGTACGTCGAACACCGATTGTGCCTTGGCGACGCTTGCCGCCTCACCGCCGACGAGAAAGCGCAACGTGCCGGACGCGGCCTGCACACGACTTCCCGTCACGGGGGCGTCGAGCAACGAAATGCCATGAGCCGCGGCCTCGTCGAAGAGCTTGCCGATCCAGCCATGGGTCAGCGTGCTGCATTCGACCGCGATCGTGCCCGGCCGCATCGCGGCGAAGGCACCATTTTCGCCCAGCCAGACCTGCCGCGAGGCATCGTCGTCGGCCACCATGGCGATGACCAGGTCGGCCTGCGCCGCCGCATCCGCCGGTGTCGGCGCGATCACCGCACCGGCGTCCGCCAGCGGCGCCGCGCGCGCTGCATTGCGGTTCCACACCGTGACCGGCATGCCCTGTTCGAGCAGGCGGCTGGCCATGCCCGATCCCATGATCCCGGTGCCCAGAATAGCGATTTTCATCATCACTCGATCACCTCGAACTTGGCCAGTGCCGCTTCGTCGATCGTCAGACCCAGGCCCGGCACATCGTCATCGAGATCGATGAACCCGTCCTTGGCGACCGGCTCGCCCTGGAAGATGTACCAGAACAGTTCGTTGCCGACCTCGACGTCGACGGGCGGGAAATATTCGGCGATCGGCGAATTCAGGCTGGCCATCACCACATGATAATTGTGCATCTGCCCGGCATGCGGCACGACCGGGATCGAATAAGCCTCCGCCAGCGCCTGGATCTTGCGCGCGGCGGTGATGCCCCCGACCCGGTTGGTGTCGAACTGAATGTAATCGAGGGCCCGTGCCTCGATCATCTGGCGGAAGCCATAGCTGGTGAATTCATGCTCGCCCGCCGCGATCGGCGTGCTGCCGAACCGGCGCAGCTCGTGATAGCCGTGCACGTCGTCGGGAATGATCGCCTCCTCCAGCCAGCGCAGGTTGAAGGGTTCCAGCAGGCGCATCATCCGCTTTGCGTAATCCAGGCTCCAGCCCATGTACGCGTCGGCCATGATGTCGATCTCGTCGCCCACCGTCTCGCGGACGGTGCGGACCAGATCGATGTTGCGGGCCATGCCCTCGGCCCCGTCGGTCGGCCCCCAGCCGAAGCGCAGCTTCATCGCGCCATAGCCTTCGCCCTTGTAGCGGCTCGCCTCGGCCGCCAGCTCCTCGAGCGCGATCGAATAGAGGCGGCTGGCATAGACCGGGATGCGCGGCTTGGTCCGCCCCCCCATCAGGCGATAGCAGGGCTGCTTCGCCGCTTTTCCCATCAGGTCCCACAGCGCGATGTCGATCGCCGAGATGGCGACGATCGCCACGCCCTTGCGCCCGAACGCCATGGTCTTGCGGTACATGTGCTGCCACAGGAACTCGGTGTCCCAGGGATTCTGGCCGATCAGCAGCGGCGCCAGATACTGGTCTATCATCTGCTTGGTGATGCGCGGCGACAGCGCCGCATTGCCGATGCCCACCAGACCCTGATCGGTGAAGATCTCGACGATCAGCCAGCCGTGGAAGGTAAAGGTCGCCATCGTCTCGCGCGTCATCATCGGCGCGACCAGGTCCATCGGATTGGTGCAGAAATGCGGGGGCAGGGGCTGGGTCTCGCCACGCCATTCCACGACGCGGGTACGGACTTCGGTGATCTTCACGAATGAACCTTTCGGGTGAAATCGAGACGGTGGATGACGGGAATCGTGGCGCAGATCAGCGCGAACGCGGTGACGTGGAGCAGCGCGGCGACGACGAGGACGGGGGTGTAGCCAAGCCCGGCGTCGAGCGCCCAGCCTGCCGCCTGGCCCATGACGATGCCGCCGAACGCGCCGCCCATGCCGACCAGTCCGGCAAGGCGGCCGAGCGCGCTGCGCGGCACCAGGTCGGTCGGCAGGGTCATCACCAGTGTCGACCAGCTCTGCTGCCCGAAAAAGGCCAGGCTGAAGAGGAACAGCACCGCCGGGATCGATTGGGTCAGGGGGACCAGCATCACCCAGGGCATCATCGCCGCGCTGATCGCCAGTGCGATCTTGCGCGCGGCATTGACCGAGCGGCCGCCCGCCAGCAGCCTGCTCGACAGCCAGCCGCCCAGCAGGCTGCCGACGCCCGAGGCGGCATAGGGGATCCAGCCGATCGTCGCGGCCTGCTTCAGGTCAAAGCCATGCGCCTCGAACAGATATTTGGGCAGCCAGAACAGGTAGAAATACCATGCCCCGTCGCTGAGGAACTTGGCGCCGACGACGCCCGCCACCTCGCGCCGACGCAGCAGCGCGCGCAGCGTCGGCGCGTCGCTTGCATCGACGTGCGTCTCGCGGGGGACGGCCGGGGTGCGATAGCGGGCGAACCACCACGCCGACCATGCCAGCCCCATCGCCCCGGTCAGGAAGAACACCCAGCGCCAGCTGGCCAGGCCGAACCAGCCGACCCTGGCGAGGATCAGTGCGATCAGGGGCGGTGCCACGACCGCGCCGACCGCCGTCCCGGCATTGACCAGGCCGATCGCCGCCGCCCGGTCGCGCGGGCCAAACCATTCGGCGACGGCGCGGGTCGCGGCGGGAAAGCCGCCGCCCTCGCCGATTCCGAGCAGCAACCGGCTGGCGGCCAAGGCCACCACGCCGCCCGCCAGGCCGTGGCTGGCGCAGGCGAGCGACCAGAAGATCATGATGACCAGGAAGCCGCGGCGCGTGCCGATCCGGTCGAGCAGCCAGCCGCCGCCCAGATACATCAGCCCATAGGTCGCGAGGAACGCGCTATCGAGGAACGCCTTCGTCTGGTTGCCGATCGGGATGTCAGCCTCGATGAACTTGATCGCCCAGGGCAGCGTCTGCCGGTCGAGATAGCTGATCGCGATCGCGGCCGCGATCAGCAGCGCAATGCCCCAGCGCCCCGCCAGCGCGACGCCCGACGCAGGACGGTCAACGGCCATCGATCACCAGCAGCGCGACGCCCTGTCGCGGCAGGGCGACGGTGAAGGACCGCCCGCCGCGCGTCGAACCCGTCGCGGCGACCGTCTCCTCGTGCATGACCGAGGCGGCCTCCAACTGCTTATATTGCTTGTCGTTGGGCGACTGGGGCGATCCCATGCGCTGCCACGCGGTGAAGGCGTTGGCGTGGTCGCCATCGACCCGCCACAGCGTCGCCGACGCCGCCTTCGTCCCCGCAATGTCGAGCTTCACCTGCGCGACCGGCCCAGCCACGTCGTCGTCGTGGTAATGCCACAGCAGCACGGCGATCCGTCCATCGGGCGTCCGCGTCGCCAGCGTGCCGATATCGGCCGATCCCCGCACGCCGTCCTTCATGATCGTGTCGAGCGGGATCTGCGCGTTGCTGGTCGCGGCGATCCGCTTTGGTCCCATCTTGGCGAACAGGCGGAACACGTTGAGCACCGGCAGGTCGACCCCGTTGGTCGACAGCTGGCGATAGCCGGCGAACCAGGGCTGATTCTCGAACTCGAACGCCCAGGACAACACGCCGTCCAGATTGACCCGCCGCCGCACCGCCAGGTCCCAGATCCGCGCGAAGCTGGCCGCGGTGTAGCTGGAATACATGGTGCCGTTGCGATAGGCGTTCTCGGGGCCGGGACAGGCGGCGCAGCCCTCCGGATCGCTTTCGCCGATCACCACCGCCTTGTTCGCCAGCGAGGGGATCGAGGTCACCTTGCCGAAGCCACGATCGACTTCCCGAAGCTGGGTGGCGATCCCCATGCGCACATGGCCGTCGACGAACTCCGGCTGCCCCTTGGCATGGAAGGCGAGGAAGTCGGTGGGCGTGCCCGTCTGGCCGGTGGCATAATTGGTGCCGCTGGACACATGCTTCAGAAAGGCGTCCATGAACTCGCCGCCCGAGCCCGCCGTGTCGGGCCCGCCCACCCTGGCGGTCGGCAGGGCGCGGCGGACTCCGTCGATGGCGTAATCGTGCAGCTTGAAGAAATCCTCGCGCGACGCTTCCCAATAAGCGCCGTTCGGTTCGTTCCAGACCTCGAAATACCAGCGCTCGACCTCGGCCCGGCCATAGCGTTCGATATTGTGCCGGGTCCATTGATAGACCAGCTCGCGCCACTTGTCGTAGCTCTTGGGCGGATAGGCCCAGCCCGAGATGATCTGGTGATAGGCGAAGCCCGGCCGCCAGCTGTGCTGATAGGGCGTTCCGGCGGGCGCGGTCGTCATCGCCTCCGGCATGAAGCCGATCTGGAGGTAGGGCCGAACGCCGCGCGCCAGATAGGTGTCGATGATCCGGTCGACCGTCGTCCAGTCATAGACGGGGTTGCCGTTTTTGTCCTCGGTATAGACGTTGGTGCTGCCCCATTTGAAGGCGGGCGTGCCGTCGCCGGTGTTGAGCAGGTTGTGCGCGCGGAAATAGACCTCCCCCTCGCGCAGCTTGCCCAATTCGACCAGCAGCTTGCGGCCGTCCTTCATCGTCGCATAATTCAGCTCGTCCGCGCCGAAGAAGCGCCAGACCGGCGGCAGCGCGCCGACCGGCTTGCCCGCGTCGACCGTGACCGTCACGTCGCGCACCGCCGCTTGCTGGGTCGTCGTTGCGGCAGGGCGGGGGGGTGCGGACTGCGCAGCGGCGGGCGATCCTGCCAGCATGGCGGCAGTCATTGCCGTCATGGTCGCGAAACGGGACATCGGGTCTCTCCTCCAAACGCGTATCGAGTCGTCTTCGCGCCAGAGGCGACCGTCGCACCGCCGCGCAGCCGTTCCTCGCGGTCGGGCAGGAGGCCGTGCCTCGGGTCATGCGACAGCGCATGGCGGGGGGCTGCACCGCTGCTGGCCGACGCTCCCCCCTTTGCGCCTGCCCCAGCCTTGATTCGAAATCTTGTACGACCAGATTGCACAAACTTTACTGCGGAACGCAACACCAAAATCTCAATCTTGAAAACTGGTCGCACAAGATTGGTGATTAAGGGGGTTGACGGAATGGCGGCCGCGCGGTCCAATTGCGCCATGGTCGAAGACGACATCTTCTTGGAAATTCCCTCGCACCGTCCGGTCGGCATCCGCAGCGGCATCGCGCATGACCTGGGGGTCGCGATCGTGAGCGGGCGGATGGCGCCAGGTACGCCGTTGCTCAGCGAAGAGCGGTTCAGTGCCGAAAACAATGTGTCGCGCGGGGCCTATCGCGAGGCGATCCGGGTACTCGCCGCCAAGGGGCTGGTGCAGAACCGGGTGAAGAGCAGCACGCTGGTGACTGAGCGCAGTCGCTGGAGCATGCTCGATCTGGACGTGCTCGGCTGGATGTTCGAAGCCGGTCCCGACCCCGAGTTCATTCGCGGCATCTTCGAACTACGCAGCATCGTCGAGCCCTCGGCGGCGGCACTGGCGGCCAGGCGGCGGACCAGTCGCCAACTTGCCCAGATGGGGCACGCGCTGGAGGAGATGGGGCGTCACGGCTTGCTGACCACGGAGGGGCGCGCCGCGGACAAGACGTTCCATCTGCTGATCCTGGAGGCGACCCGCAACGAACCGCTGGTGACGTTGTCGAATTCGATTGCGGCCGCGATCGAATGGACCACCCGCTTCGCGCGGGACGAGGGCAAGCAGAACCGTGATCCCATGCCCGACCACCATGCCGTGTACGAGGCGTTCGTTGCCGGAAACGGCGCGGCGGCGGCGGCGGCCATGTCGGTTCTGGTCGACAACGCGTTTGCCGACACCGGCATCTACGTCCCCGAAGACCCCGTTCCGTTCATGTCCTGATGGGACGCGCAGGCGGTGGCGATCGTCGATCCCGCCCGCTCCGGCGCCCACTCATCCCCTTATAGAAAGGCTCCATCTTGTATCGTACGGTCATGACCGGCTTGACGCCGCTGCTGCTGCTCGGGTGCAACGCCTCGCCTTCGTCGCAGCAACCGTCGGCAAAGGATTTGCCGCCGCCGGTCAATTACGGATCGGTGCAGGCCAAGAAGGTGAAGCCCTTCAAGATCAAGCCGGTCGCGACGTTCGATTCCCCATGGGCGCTGGCCTTCCTGCCCGACCAACGGATGCTGGTGACCGAAAAGCCCGGACACCTTTGGGTGGTGACCGCCACCGGCCAGAAGACGCCGGTCGGCGGCGTGCCGACCGTGCATTTCGAAGGGCAGGGCGGTCTGTTGTTCGTCGCGACGTCGCCCGCTTTCGCGCAGGATCGACAAGTCTACCTGACCTATTCCGAGCCGGGCGAAGGTGGTGACGGGCTGGCGCTCGCCCGCGCGACGCTCGATCTGACGGGCGCGCAGCCGATGCTTCGCAATCTGCAGGTCATTTGGCGCCAGTTGCCGCGCGGTGCGGGCGGCCAGTTCGGCGGCTATATCGCGTTCTCGCCCGATGGCCGCTACCTGTTCCTGACATCGGGCGAGCGTCAGCGCTTCACCCCCGCGCAAGACCCCGACCAGGCATTGGGCAAGATCCTGCG
This sequence comes from Sphingomonas sp. 77B, assembly GCF_056497825.1. Classification (NCBI taxonomy): domain Bacteria; kingdom Pseudomonadati; phylum Pseudomonadota; class Alphaproteobacteria; order Sphingomonadales; family Sphingomonadaceae; genus Sphingomonas; species Sphingomonas sp. 77B. The sequence goes on along the minus strand of NZ_JBWMBY010000001.1, from coordinate 1,438,310 downwards.
CCTGACCCTCGACGGCAAGCCTGCCCCCGGCAATCCGGGTGCCGGAAAGGTCGGCGGGACCAGCATCGGGCTGATCGATCCATCGGAGAATTCGGGATCGGCCGCCAAGGCGCCGGTTCGCACCGTCAAGATTCCGGCTCCCAATCTGACACCGGCCGAAACATGGTCCACCGGCCACCGCAATCCCTATGGCCTGGCCTTCGACGCCGAGGGGCGGTTGTGGGAAACCGAAATGGGGCCGCAGGGCGGGGACGAACTGAACCTGATCGAGCCTGGGCGCAATTATGGCTGGCCCGTCGTGTCGTACGGCAAGAATTATGACGACACCCCGATCCCCTCGCATGCCGGGAACCGCAAGTTCCAGGAGCCCGCCCTGTACTGGACGCCGGTGATCGCACCGGCGGGGCTGACATTCTATAACGGCCGCATGTTCCCCGAATGGCAGGGATCGGCCTTTGTCGGTGGACTGGCCTCCACCTCGTTGAGCCGAATCGCGTTTGACAATGGCGTACCCCGTGAAGCCGATCGGTGGGATATGGGCGCGCGTATCCGTGCGGTCATGGCCGGGCCGGATGGCGCCCTATGGGTATTGGAAGATGGCTCGGGCGGTCGCCTGCTCCGATTGACGTCGCAGCGCGCGGGCTGACCCGCATCCGGCAGGCTATTGCAGGTCGTTCCGACGGTCTTCGCCCGTAACGCGGGCGGGGGCCGTTCGGATCGCGTATAACGGCCATTGATGAAATGACCGATCGAAAGACTGCGGCACCAACTAAATGATCGGGGTTATATAAGAGGCGATCGCAAAAGGATCTGTCTCTTTAAATGGGCGGCTGGTGGAGCTGAGGGGAATCGAACCCCTGACCTCTGCAGTGCGATTGCAGCGCTCTCCCATCTGAGCTACAGCCCCGCCGCGTATCCCGACCATGGTCGGGAGCGACGCCATTAGCCGGTGATCGGGGGCGACGCAACACCGCTTTGCGGGCTATCCTCAAAAAAATTCCGCGGCTTTCGGCCTTCCGCATCACTCCATCCGTCGCGGCTGGCGCGCCGCCAACGGAACATGTCCGTTCGTGCCTCATTGAAACGCTCGGAAGGTACGACCCGCCGGACGAGCGGCGTCGGCCCCCGCAGGATCGAATTTCAGGAGGGTTTAGGATGGCTTACGACCGCTATTCCCGCGACGCCAATCGTGGCGACCGCGACTTCGACTATGGCCGGGATTATGGCTCGGGGCGCGACTACACCTATTCCAGCGCTCGCGACTATGAAGCCGCCGGTGCGTTCGACGACGACCGCAATGACAGCCGCAACGACAGCCGTCGCGGCTATGGTGGGCGCGATTATGGCAACCAGGGCTATGGCCGTCAGGGCTATGACCGCGACAGCTATGGCGCGTCGCGTCAGGATTTCGGTCGCCAGGAGTTTGGCGGCCGCCAGAACGAAGGCCGTTACGGCGAAGGCCGCTCGGGCCAGTACGGCGCCTATCGTGGCGGCGAGACCCGCTATGATCGCGACTCCGGCCGTGAAACCTATCGTGGTGCGTCGAGCTATGGCGATTCATCGCGTGGCTACGGCTATACCGGCGACCGCTACGGCCGGGACGACCGCCAGGGTCGCGGTGATTATGGCCGCAGCGACTATGGTCGTTCGGGCTATGACCGCTCGGACTATGGTCGTCAGCAGCAGTCGGGCCGCGACTATGGCCGCCAGCCGCAGGGCTATGACTATGAGGATCGCGGCTTCTTCGCCCGCGCCGGGGACGAAGTCCGTTCGTGGTTCGGTGACGAGGAGGCGGAACGCCGCCGCGAAGCCGATGCGCGCATGGACGAGCGTTACTACGCCCAGCAGGACCATGACTATAATCACTGGCGCTCGGGCCAGATCGCCGCGCTCGACCGCGATTATGACGAATATCGCAGCGAGAACCGCACCAAGTTCCAGAACGAGTTCTCGAGCTGGCGCACCGAGCGCGAAGGCCAGCGCGGCCTTCTGCCCAAGGTGAAGGAGCACCAGGAAGTCGTCGGTTCGGACGGCAGCCATGTCGGCACCGTCGACAAGGTGCGCGGCGACCGCATCCTGCTGACCAAGAACGACAAGGATGCGGGCGGCCAGCACCATTCGATCCCGTCGCGCTGGCTGAAGTCGGTTGAGGACAAGGTCACGCTGACCAAGACCGCCGAGGAGGCCAAGGCCCAGTGGCGGGACGAGGAAAATGCGCGCGCCATGTTCGGCGATCGCACCAATGAGAATGACCGTTACGGTCAGGCGAACCGCTATTCGCAAAGCGGTGGCCAGGCCAGCGGCCAGACGAGCGGTTACGGCCAGAGTGCGACTGGTACGACCGGCTCCACCCAGAACACCACCGGGACCGCCACCGGCAGCACGGCAACGACCGGCACGACGACGGGCACCACCGGCACGACCTCGGACACCAATCGGGGTTACTGATAAAGAAAAACGTCACGAATGAGTGACTTTTCTTGGAGGGCTCGGGTGGATTTCACCCGGGCCCTTTCCCATGTCCGCTCCCACGCAAGAAAAGGATATGATGATGAAGGCTTGGACCTTGGCGGCCCGCCCCAAGGGCACCCCCGTCGACGGTGACTTCGCGCTGGTCGAGCGCGACCTGCCCGCGCTGAACGAGGGCGAGGTGCGGGTCGCCAATCGCTGGCTGTCGGTCGACCCCTATATGCGCGGTCGGATGAACGACACGAAAAGCTATGTCCCGCCCTTCCAGCTTGGCGAGCCGATGCAGGGCGGCGCGATCGGCGAAGTGGTCGAGAGCCGCGCCGACAACATCCCGGTCGGTACACTGGTCAGCCACATGGCGGGATGGCGCGACGAGGCGGTGCTGCCCGCCGCGCATGTCCAGCCGCTGCCCGATCTGGGCGTCGACCCCCAGGCCTATCTGGGCCAGTTCGGCATGCCCGGCATGACCGCTTATTACGGCCTGCTCCAGGTGGCTGAGGCCAAGCCGGGCGACACGGTGTTCGTCTCGGCGGCGGCCGGGGCGGTCGGCTCCACGGTGGTGCAGATCGCCAAGGCCAAGGGCATGACCGTCATCGGTTCGGCCGGTGGCGCGGAAAAATGCGACTGGGTGCGCTCGCTCGGCGCGGATGCGGTGATCGATTATAAGGGCGGCAAGTCGGTGGTCGACGCCCTGGGCGAGGCTGCGCCCGATGGCATCGACGTTTATTTCGACAATGTCGGCGGCGATCACCTCGATGCGGCACTGGCTCATGCCAAGCCGGGTGCGCGCTTTGCGATTTGCGGCATGATCGACGTGTATAACGACGCCAAGCCGACGAGCCTGAAATATCTCGCGCGGCTGATCGGCAATCGCGTGCGGATCCAGGGGTTCATCGTATCGGACTTCAAAGGTCAGCAGGACTTCTACCGTGACATGGCCGGGATGCTGAAGGACGGCCAGCTCAAGCGCGAGGAGACGGTGTTCGAGGGATTGGACCGGACGCCGGAAGCATTCCTGGCGCTGTTCACCGGCGGCAACAAGGGCAAGATGCTGGTGAAGTTGTAAGGCGAGGCCCCTTTTGCTTCCCTCCCGCAGGCGGGAGGGGCTGTGCGTCGAGCGATATCGCCTGAGGCTTGCCCTCCCCCCGACCCCCTCCCGCTTGCGGGAGGGGGAGCGTTCTTGGCGACTTTAGGTATGTCGTAGGCTGGCGACGGAAAGCCGGTTGTTTGCAACCCACTCCGGCGCGTCCCTTCTTACTCCCCTCCCGCAGGCGGGAGGGGTTGGGGGAGGGCAAGGCCGCAGGTGGTAGTCTCGGTGAGACCCCCGACCGACCCCCTCCCGCTTGCAGGAGGGGGAGCGGTTCCCGCTTAGATCGCGCCCGAAAACGTATCGCACTGGGCGGGATCGCCCGTTTCCATGCCCTTACGCAGCCAGCGCATCCGCTGTTCGGACGTGCCGTGGGTGAAGCTGTCCGGCACGACGCGGCCGGTTGCCTCACGCTGAAGCGTGTCGTCACCGATGGCGCGGGCGGCGGTCATGCCTTCCTCGACATCGCCGGGTTCCAGCCGGTCGCGATTCTTGGCGGCCCAGACGCCCGCATAGCAATCCGCCTGCAGTTCCAGCCGTACCGACAGGGCATTGCCCTCCGCCTGTCCCGCCGCCTGTTGCGCCTGACGCACCTTGTCCGACGTGCCGAGCAGCGTCTGGATATGATGCCCGAACTCATGCGCGACGACATAATAGCGCGCGAAATCGCCCTTCGCACCGAAGCGGTTGGCCAGCTCGTTGAAGAAATTGGTGTCGAGATAGATCTTGCGATCGGTCGGGCAATAGAAGGGGCCGACCGCCGACTGCGCCACGCCGCAACCCGACTGGACGCTGTTCGCATCCGGCTTGAAGAAGCGAAGGCCCGGCGCCTCGAAACGCTGTCCGGACTCCGCGAAAATCTTTTCCCAGGTGTTGTCGGCATTGCTGAACGCGCGACAGGTGTCGCGGCGTTCCGGCGAGGCCTCGCAAATCTGGCGGACGCTCTGGCCAGAGGAGGAGTCGGCCGATCGGGTGACGGGTGCGTTGCCGCTGCCGCCGCCGGTCAGCAGGCCCAGCGGGTTCATGCCCACGACCGCGAGAATGATAAGCACGACGACGATGCCGCCGCAGCCGAAGCGGCTGCCGATCAACGGCAACAGCCCGAACAACAGTCCGCCGCCGCCACCGCCAAAGCCGCCGCCGCCACTCTGCGCCTCGCCGACATCGATGTCGTTGTCATAATCGTCGAGCCGCATCGTCTCACCCCTTTGTCATGATGCCCGCCTATGCGGGTCTTCGGCGCAAGGTTGAACCCGCAAGGCCGTCCTGCGGTTGCACGGGTCGGCATCTGATCGCATGGTGTGATGCACAACACAGGAGAATGGCATGTTCCTGAAGGGCAAGACGGCGGTGATCTCGGGCTCCACCTCGGGCATCGGCCTGGCCTATGCCAAGGCGCTGGCGGCGGAGGGCGCGGCAGTCGTGCTGAACGGTTTCGGCGAGGCGGAGGCGATCGAGGCGAACCGCGCCGCGCTGGCACAGGCCAGCGGTGCGGCGGCGCTCTACGACCCGGCGGACATGACCCAACCCGATCAGATCGCGGCGATGATCGAGCGGGCGGCGAAGGAAACAGGCTCCGTCGATATCGTCATCAACAATGCCGGTATCCAGCACGTCGCCCCGATCACCGAGTTTCCGGTCGAGAAATGGGATGCGATCATCGCGATCAACCTGTCCTCGGCATGGCACATGATGCGCGCGGCGATCCCGCACATGCGGGCCAGGGGCTGGGGGCGGATCATCACCACCGCCTCGGCGCACAGCCTGGTCGCGAGCCCCAACAAGTCCGCCTATGTCGCGGCCAAGCATGGCGTGGTCGGCATCACCAAGACCGTGGCGCTGGAGGTGGCGACCGACGGCATCACCGCCAACTGCATTTCGCCCGGCTATGTCTGGACACCGCTGGTCGAGAACCAGATTCCCGACACGATGAAGGCACGGGGCCTCAGCCGCGAGCAGGTGATCGACGACGTGCTGCTGAAGGCACAGCCGACCAAGGAGTTCGTGACCATCGAGCAGGTCGCGGCGCTGGCGCTGTTCCTCTGCCGTGACGAAGCGAAGTCGATCACCGGCGCGAACCTGTCGGTCGATGGCGGCTGGACCGCGCAATGAGGTGGCCGCTGGTCCTGATCGGCACGATGCTGGCGGCGGGCGGCGTGGTCGCCGTCCAGGCGCAGCGGGTCGAACAGGCGAATGACTGGCGGCTGGCGGCGACCGAGGATGACCGCGTCCGCCTGCGTGGCTGGCGCACGGCCTGGATCAAGGGACTGACCCAGGCGCGGGCAGGCGGGGCCGCCAGCGATATCGCGGCACTGGGCCAGTTGGCCGATCCCGACTATTCGCTTGCCGACCCGCAACTGCCCGACGGCGATTATCGCTGTCGCACGGTCAAGCTGGGCTCCCAGGGACGTGCGACACTGACCTATGTCGCCTATCCCTATTTCCGCTGCCGCGTGACGGGCGGCGGCCAGCAACTGACCAAGATCGATGGGTCACAGCGCCTGACCGGGCGCATCTATCCCGACACCGACGCGCGCAGCATCTTTCTGGGCACGATGATCCTGGGGGACGAGGAGCGGTCCTACGCCTATGGGCGCGACCGGGCCCGCGACATGGCGGGTGTGGTGGAACGGATCGATCCGACGCACTGGCGGATCGCCTTCCCGTTTCCGGCTTATGAGTCGGTGGTCGACATACTCGAACTGGCGCCCGTCACGGGCTGAGTCGGCGCGGGCGACGGAGCGACAGGCGCGGCAGGCAGCGGCGGTAGCGAAGCAAGATATTCCTTGCCATGCTGGCCGATCACCGTGACCCGGTCGGCATTGGCCTGCGCCACCGCCTTCAGATAGGACCGCGGCTTCTTCATCAGCTCGGGATGATCGAGCCCGACCAGTCCGATCCGTCGCGCCGCTTCCTGCACGAAATGCACGCAGTTGCGCTGGTTCAGATTGTAATGCGAGTCCCCCGTCTTCTCGTCCCATGCCGCGACCAGTGCCAGTATGTCGGCATATTGCACGTCGGTCATCACGTAGGAGAACTGCGCGTCGCTGGTCGAGATGTAGAAGGGTTTGGAGATGTCCAGCCGACCCTTCACCGTACCCATCAACAGCGCGGGGGATACGGATCGGGCGGTGAAGCCGTAATTGGCATCCACCGGCTGGCCGGTGGCGTCCACGGTGCCGCGCAGCGAGAAGAAGGCGTGCGGGAAGCTGTTGCCCAGCTCATGGCTCCAGAAGGTGATTGTGACCGCCGCCTGGGCGGGGAGCGCAAAGGTCAGCGCCAGGAGCAGGGCAGCCGCGAATCGCAGGAGCTTGGTCATGATCGCCTCATAACCTATGTTGAGCGGCGGGCGCAGCCGCATTCTCTCGCTTTTCCGGGCGGATATAGATGGATGACAGGCTGGGCACAGCCTGTCGAAGATCGTCTTCCAGGAGTTCGATCATCGTCTCCGCCACGCCCATGGGCAGGCTGTCGACGAAATCGGCGCTGATCGCGGCAAAGATGCTGTCGGGCGCGGTGTGGATCGTGCGGACATGGTTGACGTGCGTGATCCAGGGGCGCGCGGCGACGATCTCGCGGATCGTCTCCACCACCTCCGGGTCGGCGCGTTCGCCGATCAGCAGCCCCTTGGCCTCGCGCGCCAGCAGGATCGCGACGGCCCCCAGCACGAGGCCGATCAGGATCGACGCGACCCCGTCGATCCGCGCATCGCCGGTCGCATGGGACAGCCAGACGCCCAGCGCCGCGATGACAAGACCCGCCAGCGCGGCCGAATCCTCGAACAGGACGATAAAGCCCGGCGGGTCCTTGGAATCATGGATTGCCCGCCACCAGCCGCTATCCCCCTTGGCGCGCGAAAACTCCCGCACCGCGATGGTCCAGCTCGCGCCCTCCAGAGCGAAGGCGATGGCCAGCACGATATAGTTGACGGTCGGATCACGCAGCGGCTCGGGCGCCTTGATGTGCAGCCAGCCCTCATAGATCGAGATGCCGGAGCCCAGCGCGAAGATCAGGATCGCGACGACGAATGCCCAGAAATACAGCTCGCGCCCATAGCCGAAGGGATGGACCGCATCTGGCCCGCGCTTGGCGCGCTTCTGGCCATAGAGCAGCAGGATCTGGTTGCCGCTGTCGACCACCGAATGTACGCCCTCGGTCAGCATCGAGGACGATCCGGTGATCCCGGCGGCGACGAACTTGGCGACGCCGATGCCGAGATTGGCCGCCAGCGCGCCGTACAGGACGATATTCTCGCGAATGCGCGCGGTCAGGCCGGTGTCTGGCATGGCCGGTACAGCGTGCGATCGGGCTGGTTGTTCCGTGGGGCTAACGAAGCCGTCTGGCAGAGCTATGGGCGTGCACTTCGACTACGCTCAGTGCGAACGGATTGGGGGGACTTTCCCCAACTTCCGTTCAGCCTGAGCGAAGTCGAAGGCCAAGGGATTGCCTCAGGATGCGATCCGCCCCAGCCGGTGGTACAGATGCGCGAACTTGATCGAGCGGGGATCGTCGGCGACGCGCTTGACGTGCTCGGCGATCGCTTCCTTCATTAGGGCGAAGTCCTCGGTGGAGAAGACGGCGCGGCTGCGTTGCGGTTCGGTCGGCATGGCATATTCTCCTTCGTTATGGGTGTCAGGCGGCCCGGACGAACTGGGCGGCTTCGGTGGATTCGGCGAGCGCGGTGGTCGAGCTGTCGCCGCCCGCGACCATCTGCGCGATCAGGTCGAAATAGCCGGTGCCCACCTCGCGCTGGTGGCGGGTCGCGGTATAGCCATGGGGCTCGGCGGCGAACTCCGCCTGTTGCAGCTCGGAATAGGCCGCCATGCCCCGGTCGCGATATCCGCGTGCCAGCTCGAACATCCCGTAATTCAGCTGGTGGAACCCGGCGAGCGTGACGAACTGGAACTTGTACCCCATCGCCCCGATCTCGCGCTGGAACCGGGCGATATCGTCGCGGTCCAGATTGGCCTCCCAGTTGAAGCTGGGCGAGCAATTATAGGCCAGCATCTTGTTCGGATGCTCGCGCCGGATCGCTTCGGCGAAGCGGCGCGCGTCCGCCAGGTTGGGCTTCGAGGTCTCCCACCACAACAGGTCGGCATGGGGGGCGAAGGCCAGGCCGCGCTTGATACAATGGTCGACGCCGGTCCCCGGCTTCAGGCGGAAGAACCCTTCCGCCGTCCGCTCGCCGGTCAGGAATTCATGATCCCGCTCGTCGACGTCCGAGGTGATGAGCCGGGCGCTTTCGGCATCGGTGCGCGCGCAGATCACGGTCGGTACGCCCGCCACATCCGCCGCCAGCCGCGCCGCATCCAGGTTGCGGATGTGCGCCGCCGTGGGGATCAGGACCTTGCCGCCCAGATGGCCGCACTTCTTTTCCGAGGCGAGCTGATCCTCGAAATGCACACCCGCCGCGCCAGCCGCGATATAGGCCTTCATGATCTCATGGCAGTTGAGCGGCCCGCCGAACCCGGCTTCGGCATCGGCGACGATGGGGGCGAACCAGTCACGCGTCGCGCCGCCCTCCGAATGCTCGATCTGGTCGGCGCGCGCCAGCGTCGCGTTGATCTTGCGTGCCAGTTCCGGCCCGGCATTGGCGGGGTAGAGCGACTGGTCGGGATACATCTGCCCGGCGGTGTTGGCGTCCGCCGCGACCTGCCAGCCCGACAGATAGATCGCCTTCAGCCCGGCGCGGACCATCTGCATCGCCTGGTTGCCCGACAGTGCGCCGAGTGCCGGGACATAATCCTCGGACTGGAGCAGCTCCCACAATTTCAGCGCGCCACGCCGGGCCAGCGTATGCTCTACCGTGATCGAGCCGCGCAGTCGCGCGACGTCGGCGGGAGTGTAGGGACGGGCGATGCCGTCGAACCGCCCGGCGGGGGCGGGGATCAGATCCTGGAAGCTCGGCATCGCGTCATCCTTTACAATGTGACTGTTCGTGACCGAGAGATTGCCGGAAACGGTATGGGTGCAGAAGGTGTTGCTGGTGTCCGACAGCGTCGCTTCGTCTGTAATCCGCCGACCATTTTTGTCTGGATGTAAATAATTGACAGTCGGTGGAGCGCAGCGCAGCCTCTGTCATGAGGAGAGCGGCGATGAGCGGAGCCAAGGTGATCGCGGGCCATGCCGTGCGGCGGTTGCGCCGGCAGAATGGCCTGTCGCAGGCGGCGATGGCCGAGATGCTGGACATCTCGCCCAGCTATCTGAACCTGATCGAGCGCAACCAGCGGCCGGTGTCGGCGGCGTTGCTGGTGCGGTTGGTCGAGACGTTCGACTTCGATCCGCGCGCCCTGACCAGCGATGCGCCCGGCGGCGGCGCGGCGGCGATGCGGCGGCGGCTGGCCGATCCGCTGTTCGCCGATCTGGAGATCGACCGCACCGAGCTGGAGGAATGGCTGGCGGCGGCGCCGGGTGGAGCGGAGGCGTTTGCGCGCGCCTTCGACCGATTGGCGGGGGCGGGCGGGGACGCGGCGAACACTCCGGCCACGCCCGATCCGACGCTGTCCGTCCGGCGCGAGATCGAGCGGTGGCGCAACCACTTTCCCGATCTCGACGCCGCCGCCGAGACGCTGGCGGACGAATTACGGCTGGCGGCGGGCGACCTGTACGGCGCGTTGGCGGAGCGGTTGCGGGTGCGCCACGCCCTGTCGATCCGGGTGCTGCCGATCAACATCCTGCCCGACCGGCTCGTCCGGCTGGACCTCCATGCCCGGCAATTGCAGCTGTCCGAGATGCTGGAGGCCCCCGCACGCGTCTTCGCGCTGGCGGTGCAACTCGCCCAGTCCGAGGCGCGCAGCGAGATCGAGGCGCTGGCACGCGGCGCGGCCTTTGGCGACCGGATCGCGGAGCGGCTGTTCCGACGCTATCTCGCGCAATATTTCGCCGCCGCCATCGTCATGCCCTATGCCCGTTTCCTGCGTGCGTGCGAGGCGACCGGCTATGACCTGCCCGTGCTGCAACGGCGGTTCGGCGTGTCGTTCGAGCAGCTGGCGCACCGGCTGACGACCCTCAATCGGGTCGGCGCGCGGGGCCTGCCCTTTTTCCTGATGCGGGTCGACCGCGCAGGACAAGTCTCGAAGCGGTTGGCGGGCGCGGCCGATCCCGGTCTGGTCGAGGCAGAGGGGCTGTGCCCGCTGATGAACGTCTTTTACGCCTTCGACCGGAGCGGCGATCCCTTGGTCCAGACCGTGGCGATGCCCGATGGCCAGCGCTTCGTCACCCTGACGCAGGCAACGTCGCGGGCGGGGCGGACACTGTCGGGCATCGCGGGGCGGTTCGCGGTGATGCTGGGGGTGACGGCGGATCTCGCGGGCCAGCTGGCGGCGATCCGGGGACAGGATCCGGTGAGCGGGACAGCGGTGCCGGTCGGCCCGGGCTGTCGCCGTTGTCTGCGGGCCGAATGTCCGCAGCGTTCGTATCCGCCGATCGGCCGCGCGGTGCTGGTGAATGAACGGGAGCGCGGCGTGACGGCGTGGAATTTCGTCGGAGACTGACGTTCCGGCAAAGCGCCGAGCCGATCAGGCGACGCTCTCTCCGATCAGCCGGATGATATCATGCCCCGTATAGGGCTTGGGCACGAACAGCACACCGTCGGGAAGCTCATCGGCGACATGCAGCTGCTCGCCCGATGTGACGATGATCGTCACATGTGGATGGGTCTGGTGCACTCTGGCCGCCAGCGCGGCGCCGTCGATCGATCCGGGCATCGCGACATCGGTGAAGATGGCGCGGATTTCGGGGTGCCGATCCAGGGCCAGCAACGCCTGGTCGGCGCTGTCGGCCTGGATCACCACATAACCCGCATCCTCGAACGCAAATTGGACGTGCATCAGCAAAAGCTGCTGGTCTTCGACGATTAATATGGTCGGAGGCTTCATATGACGTGCATTAAACCTGCACCTTAGCATCCGTTCCGAAAACGGTTTAATTTTGCGTTCATCCGTGGGCTTTACGCGCCGCTGTCCGTCAGCCGAGCCAGCTGTTCGTCGGTCAGGGTCAACCGCATCGCGGGCGTAAGCTCGGACAGCTGCTTCGCGCTGGTGGCGCTGGCGATGGGCGCGGTGACGCCCGGCTGCGCGATCAGCCAGGCGAGCGCGACCTGGGCCGGGGTGGCCCCCGTTTCCTCCGCCACCGCGTCCAGCGCCGCCAGCACCGCCGCGCCCTTGCCATGGAGCAACTCACCCATCTTTGCGCCGCGCACGCTTTGCGACAGGTCGTCGTCGCTGCGATACTTGCCGGTCAGGAAGCCGGCGGCCAGGCCATAATAGGGGACGACGCCGATATTCTCGGTGACGCAGTAATCCTGCAACTCACCCTCGAACTTGTGGCGGCTGACCAGATTATATTCGGGTTGCAGGACGTGATAGCGCGGCAGTCCGGCGGCCAGCGCGGCCTCATTGGCCGATTTCAGGCGGGCAGCGTGGAAGTTGGACGCGCCGATGACGCGCACCTTGCCCGCCTGGACCAGCTTGGCAAAGGCCTCCATCACCGCCTCCTGCGGCTGATCCTCGTCATCCTGATGCGCGAAATACAGGTCGATCCGGTCGGTACCGAGCCGCTTGAGCGAGGCCTCCGCCGCCGCCGCAATGCGGGCGGGGGCAAGTTTCTCGCCGCCTTCGCCGGGCAGCATGCCGACCTTGGTGGCGATCAGCACCTGGTCGCGCTTGCCGCTGGCCTTCAGCCATTCGCCGATCATCGCCTCGGACTCGCCGCCCTGATGGCCGTCGACCCAGGCGGAATAGACGTCCGCGGTGTCGATCATCACCCCGCCCTGGTCAACAAAGGCGTCGAGCACCGCAAAGCTCGCCGCGCGGTCGGCGGTCCAGCCAAAGACATTGCCGCCCAGCACCAGCGGCGCGATCATCAGGTCGGTCGAGCCCAGGCGGCGAAGCGGCATGTCGGTCATGGCGTATCAGCTTTCGTTATCGGTGGGATTGTCTTCCCCAACGTCCGAAGGCGCCATCGCGTTCAGATCGAATGCATTGGCATCGAGCATCGCGGCGGCGTCGTTCAACTGGCGGTTCTCCTCTGCGCTCAACCCCTGGGGCTGGTCGTGCGAGGAACAGGCGGCCAGCGTCAGCAGCGCGGCGGTCATCAGGATGCGGATCATGGCCGCCATCATGCCAAAATCCGGGGGTGGTGGGGAAGGGGGGAACCCTGCGGCAGGGGCGATGCGTTGTCGCGACCTGATTTGTACAACGAGGTCCATGCCATGTCCGCTTCCCTGCCTGCCCATCTGCTGGCGCCGTTCAAAATGGGTCTGGTCGGCGGACAGCGTGCGATGACGCCGCTGGCCGCCGTATCGATCGCTGCGGCGCGTGGGCAGTTGCCGGCCGGCAAGGGCGTGCTGCGCTGGCTGGCCAACCCCATCGTCGCGGCGGGCACGCTGGCGCTGGCGATCGGCGAAATGGCGGGCGACAAGCAGAAGACCGCGCCCAACCGCATCGTGCCCATCGGGCTGGCGGCGCGCTTCACGACGTCGGCGATCGCGGGCGCGGCGCTGGCCAGCCCGAAGCATCGCTGGCTGGGCGCGGCGATCGGCGGCGTGACGGCGGTCGTCGCCTCCTACCCCGGCTGGCGCGGCCGGATGGCGGCGCTGGGCCGTTATGGCCAGACCAAGACGGGCTTTGCCGAGGACGCCGCCGTGCTGGCGAGCGCGGTGGGGATCGTGCGGGGGCGGCGAGGATAAGGGCTATTGGCCAGCATCCCCGCCCACGTTTAGACCGTGATGACGTTGCGTTGAACCAAGGAGAGCCCCTCCCCTGAAGGGGAGGGGTGAATTAATCTCATGTCATCATGCTCTAGGCCGGATCGACATTCAGGCTTCCCAAAGCCGCTGCAGGCTGATTCATAGGCCTCCGTGTCAAAGCGCGGAGGGAGTGATGGGGATCAAGCGTTACGAGTTGAGCGAGGCGCAGTGGTCGCGGATTGCGTCGCTGGTTCCGGGCAAGACGACTGATCCCGGCCGAACGGGTTCAGATAACCGATTGTTCGTAAACGGATGTTTGTGGGTGCTGCGCTCGGGAGCGCACTGGTGCGACCTGCCGGAACGCTACGGCAAGTGGAAGACGGTGCATCGGCGTTTCAGCCGCTGGTGCCACGCCGGCGTCTGGGAGCAGGTGTTCGAGGCGCTGACGGCCGACCGGGACAACCAGTATCTGATGATCGACAGCACCATCGTTCGAGCACACCAGCAGGCTGCGACCGGAAAAGGGGGGCCAAGGATCAGGCGCTGGGGCGTTCCCGAGGTGGATTGACAACCAAGATTCACATGCTCGCCGACACGTTCGGTCGCCCTGTGCGGTTCCGCATCACGCCGGGGCAAGCCAGCGACATCGCCTCCGCATCTGATCTGCTCGAAGGTCAGCACGCCGTGGCGGTGCTGGCCGACAAAGCCTATGACGGCAACGACTTGCGTGACCGGATCGCAGGCATGAACGCCACCGCTGTCATCCCGTCAAAACGCAATCGCAAGGTCGCCATCCCGCACGACGAAGACATCTACAAGCATCGCAATCAGATCGAGCGATGCTTCGGACGCCTCAAGCACTTCCGACGCTTCGCCACCCGCTACGACCGCCGCACCATCCACTTCACCGGATTTGTCCACCTCGCCGCCGCCATGATCTGGCTACGATGAATGTCGATCCGGCCTAGAACGGCGCGGGGATGCTTCGGCTGATCCAGACGCGGTCGGGTTGCTGCTCATCAAAGCGCACCTCGGTGACGGTGCGGCCGGGTGTGCCGAGCCATATCAGCAAGCCATCGGGATCGGCGGAGATATTCCACGGCTTGAGGCGCGCCAATTCGGTCGGGATTGTCGCCTTTTTATCGCACAATCCCCAACGGGTTTGATCCGTGCATTCGATCGTGAACTTCGCGCCGCCGGAACGAAGGCGATCCAGCTGTTCCAGAACGGCGAAGCCCCGTGACGGATCGATGCCCGGATTCACATGGACATAGTCGGCGGTTGAGCATCCTGACGGCTTGGCCCGCGCGATTTCCGTCGTCGGATAGCGATTGTCGGGTATCGCATCGTCCAGCGGGTTTCCGGGATGGGTACGGAAGCGCACGGTCCATCGGACTCTCGTACAGCCTTGAGCCGTCGCGGCCGGACGCTCCACAAGATCGGCGTCGATAGTGCCGGGGGCGTTCATCCCCCCGACCGGCGCGATGAATGTTTCGACAGGCCCGTGCTCCACGTCTTTTAAAAGACGCTCGCCAACGACAGCCGGGGGGAGTTGTCGCGCCTCCCCAAAGGATAAGGCGGCTTCCGTTTGCAGGACCAGGGGCAAAAGGATCATCCGTTCCTCACGCTGACGTCGTCGAACGCTCGATGCGAAAAGAGGGTGGTGATAGCCATTCGGCCGTCACCCGGATCAGGAAGCGGGCTTGGGCGGCATGACGCTGGTATATTGCACCGACGTCATCTTCCATGTCTGGCCGATCCGCTGCTCGACATAGGTCACGCGCACGCTGCGGGTCACGGTGCCGCCGCTTGGATCGGGCAGCGTATAGTCGATCGAACCGATGACGATGGCGCTGTCGCCATGGTGCCGTACATCGTCGGTATGAAAGCGCATCGGCGGGACCGGGCTCGCCTTGTCGGGGGTGTAAAAGCCCAGGACCGCTGGCCGCCGATCGATCTCGCCGCGCGGTGAAACCTCGACATAATCCGGTGCCAGCAACCCATCGAGCGCCTTCGCATCGAAGCTATTGCGCGCGTCGTTGAACGACTGGACGAGGGTCAGGATCGCCCGGTCGGACGATGCCTGCGCCGATGCCGTGCCTGCAAGCAGCGCCAGCACGAGACCCGAGACGATGTGACAGGACCGCATATTCTCTCCCCCCGATAGAATGAAGGCTATCCGCGAATGGGCGAAGCGTCCACCACCGGAAACGCCGTCCACTTCTCCTGCGATTTCGCGCTTTTCAGGACCGCTTCGACGAACGCCATCGTCCGCAGGCCCGACTCCAGTCCCGGATACCAGTCCGAATCACCCGGAGCCCCGCCCGTGGCGGCGCTGTCTTTACGCAACGCGTCGGCCACCGCGCGGTAGAGGTTGCCGAAGGCCTCGATATAGCCCTCCGGATGGCCCGAGGGGGTGCGCAGGCGGGGCAGGGTGGTGGGGCTGAGGCCCGGCCCGCCCGCGCGGACGATCTCGGCCGGGCGGTCGAGCCAGCGCAGGGTGAGGGTGTTGGGCTCCATCTGCGACCATTCCAGGCCACCCTTCTCGCCATGGATGCGCAGGCGCAGGCCATTCTCCTCGCCCGCCGCCACCTGCGTCGCGCGCAGCGTGCCGCGTGCCCCCTCGGCGAAGCGCAGCAGCACGTTGACGTCGTCGTCCAGCATCCGCCCCGCGACATGGGTGGTCACGTCCGCCGACAGCGCCTCGACCCTTAGCCCCGCGACATGCTCGGCCAGCTGGAAGGCGTGGGTGCCGATATCGCCCAGCGCCCCACCCAGCCCCGCGCGCGTCGGATCGGTGCGCCACTCGGCCTGTTTGTTGCCCTCGCGGTCGAGCGGGCTGCTCAGCCAACCCTGGACATATTCGACATGGACCAGCCGGATCGCGCCCAGATCGCCGCGTGCGATGCGGGCCCGGGCCTCCTCGACCATCGGATAGCCGCTATAGGTAAAGGCCAGGGCATAAAGCTGTCCCGACGCCCGTGCGGCCTCGGCGATGGCGCGCGCTTCGGCAAGGTTCATCGCCATCGGCTTTTCACTGAAAACGGGAAAGCCCGCGTTCAACGCCGCGATCGCCATGGGGGCGTGGAGATGGTTGGGGGTGACGATCGCGACGGCGTCGATGCGCTCGGCCTCGGGACGCGCGCGTTCGTCGGCGAGCAGCGCATCGATCGAGCCATGCACCCGGTCGGGAGCCAGGCCCAGTTGCTCGCCGCTGCGCCGGTTGCGGGCGGCATCGCTGCTGAACGTGCCAGCGACCAGTTCCCAGTCGCCGTCCAGCGCCGCGGCCATGCGGTGCACGCCGCCAATGAATGCGCCCTCGCCGCCGCCCGCCATGGCCAGCCGTAATTTGCGTCCCGCCATCATCCTCTGCCTTTCATCCCAATCGCTTATTATTGCGATATTCCGTGCTTGCGTGGCGACGGTTTAACGGTAAACTCCCGCAACAACCAGCGAGTCTGGGCAAGAAAATTTCGGGAGAGTGAGGATGAGGCAGCTGATCGGGCTGGCCGCCGCCGTGCCGGCGATGGTTGCTGGTATCTTGGCCGTGCAGGCACCATCGACCGCGCAGACGGCCCCGGCGGCGGGTGCGCAGGCCTTTGCCGCATGCCGGGCCTGCCACACGCTCAACAAGGGCGGCCGCAACGGTGTCGGTCCCAATCTGAATGGCGTGTTCGGGCGACAGGCGGGCTCGGTCGCGGGCTTCAACTATTCGCCCGCGATGAAGGCGTCGGGCCTGAAATGGGACGACAAGACGCTGGGCGAGTTCATCGCCGCGCCGATGAAGAAGGTGCCGGGCACGCGGATGCCGATCGGCGTCGCCGACCCCGCCAAGCGCGCCGCGCTGATCGCGTATCTCAAGGCCGAGACGGCCAAGTGACCGCTGCCCCTGCCATGCGCGGGCCGGGCATCTTCCTGGCGCAGTTCATGGGCGATGCCGCGCCGTTCGACACGCTCGACTCGGCGGCACGCTGGATGGCGGAGGCGGGCTATGAGGGCGTGCAGATCCCGACCTGGGATGCGCGCTGCATCGACCTGAAGGCGGCGGCCGAAAGTCAGGATTATTGCGACGACCTGGCCGGGCGCTGTGCCGAGGCGGGGGTGGCGATCACCGAGCTGTCGACCCATTTGCAGGGGCAGCTGGTCGCGGTGCATCCCGCCTATGACGCGGCGTTCGACGGCTTCGCGCCGGAGGCGGTGCGCGGCAAGCCCGCCGAGCGCCAGCAATGGGCGGTCCAGCAGCTTCTCTACGCGGCGAAGGCCAGTCGGCGGCTGGGTCTGAGCGCCCATGCGACCTTCTCGGGTGCGCTGCTCTGGCCCTTCGTCTATCCCTGGCCGCAGCGGCCCGCCGGGCTGGTCGCGGAAGGCTTTGCCGAACTGGGTAAGCGCTGGCGGCCGATCCTGGATGCGTTCGAGGAGGAGGGCGTCGACCTCTGCTACGAACTCCATCCGGGTGAGGACCTGCACGACGGCACGACCTTCGAGCGCTTTCTGGATTCGGTCGGCGGCCATGCGCGAGCCAACATCCTATACGACCCCAGCCATTTCGTGCTGCAGGCAATGGACTATCTGCAGTTCATCGATTTCTATCACGACCGCATCTGCATGTTCCACGTCAAGGATGCCGAGTTCAACCCGACCGGCCGCGCGGGCGTCTATGGCAGCTATAGCGACTGGGTGGACCGGCCGGGGCGGTTCCGCTCGCTGGGCGACGGGCAGGTCGATTTCGGCGGGATTTTCTCGAAGCTCACCCAGTACGGCTATGACGGTTGGGCGGTGCTGGAATGGGAATGCTGCCTGAAGCATCCGGAAGACGGCGCGCGCGAGGGTGCACCCTTTATCGCGGCGCACATGATCCGCCGGGCCGAGCGCGCTTTCGACGACTTTGCTGGTGGTGGCGATCCGGCGGCTAACCGGCGCTGGCTGGGTATTTGAATGATGCTCTTCGTCATGGCGAGCGCAGCGAAGCAATCCAGTGTCCGGGCAAGACGCCCTGGATGGCCGCGCTTCGCTCGCAATGACGGATAATAAATTAATGGCCTGACCATCCGCCCCGGAAGGTCAGGCCCGACAAAATATAAGCGGGAGAGGGGCATGGAAGCGGTACCGGACAATCGGTCGCGTCTGTTCTGGCTGAGCGTGCTGGCCTTGTTTACGGCCGCCGCGAGTGCGGCGTTGCGCGCCGCGGTGGCAAGCAGCCTGAAGGCACAGTGGATCGACCCCATCGCGCCGGTCCAGGCGGGGGAGTTGATCGGCTCGGCGCTGGGCTCGGCGTTTTTGGGGTTCGCGGCGACATTGTTCGTGGCGAGCGCGCTGCTCGACCGGATCGGTGCGCGGCAGATGCTGATCGGCTGCGGGCTGTGCTTTCTGGTCGGCACCACCGCGATCATCGGCGCGGGCCATGTCGCGACCGGCATGGGCGTCTATCACATCGTCTGGGGCGGAATGCTCTTGAGCGGTATCGGCTGGGGTCTGGCGGAGGCGTCGATCAATCCGCTGACCGCACGGCTTTACCCGGAAGAGACCACGCACCGGCTGAACGTGCTTCATGCCTGGTATCCCGGCGGTCTGATCATCGGTGGCCTGGCCGGGGTGCTGCTGGCCGAAGTCCTGTCGTGGCAGGCGATCATGGCGCTGGTGCTGATCCCGGCGCTCGGCGTGCTGGTGATGGCGGCGACGACGCATTTCCCGCCCGTTCCGCGTGAGGTTCGCGATGTCGGCTTCGGCGGCATGATCGCGGAGGTCTTCAAGCGGCCGAGCTTCTTCGTATGGTTCGGCGCGATGTTCCTGACCGCCGCGTCGGAACTAGCGCCGGGCCAGTGGCTCGATGTGGCGCTCAGCAGCCGGGTGGGGATGCGTGGCATTCTGCTCCTCGTCTATGTCAGCGCTTTGATGTTCGTGTTCCGCCACTTTGCCGGGCGGATCGCGGGGCGGCTGTCCAATCCGGGGCTGCTCTGGGTATCGAGCCTGATGGCGGGGATCGGCCTGTTCCTGTTGTCGCGCGCGCAGTCGCCGGTGGCGGCGATCCTGGCCTCGACCGTCTGGGGGCTGGGCGTCTGTGCCATGTGGCCGACCATGCTCGCCTCGGTCGCCGAGCGTTACCCGCGCGGCGGGGCCTGGGCGCTGGGGCTGGTCGGGTCGGCGGGCGCGCTGGCGAGCTTCTTCGTCCTGCCGCAGCTCGGTGCGATGTTCGACGCCGCCAAGGTCGAGCTGGCCGGTGGGCCGGAGGCGTTCAAGCGGCTGACCGGCGAGGCACTGCGCCAGGTCGAGGATGCGGCGGCGTCGCAGTCCTTTGCGCGGCTGGCGATCGTGCCGGTGATCCTGTTGTTCGTGTTCGGCGGCATCTGGCTCGCCGAGCGCCGTCGTCCCCGTCGCCCCGTTGCGGAGAATGTCGCATGAGCTGGTCGCGTCGCACCGTCATGGGGGGCCTCGCCGCCGCCGTACCCGTCGCCGCGCTGGCGGGGCAGAAGGCGGGCAGGGCGTCCAACGC
Organism: Sphingomonas sp. 77B; assembly: GCF_056497825.1. NCBI lineage: Bacteria > Pseudomonadati > Pseudomonadota > Alphaproteobacteria > Sphingomonadales > Sphingomonadaceae > Sphingomonas > Sphingomonas sp. 77B. The sequence continues at coordinate 1,418,576 of NZ_JBWMBY010000001.1, read as the reverse complement.
CGCACGCTTCACCTTGGGCTTCGCCCCGCATCTCGGCAGCTTTGCCAGCCGCGGCGACAGCTCGGTCGAGCAGATCGCCTATGCCGCCGATCAGGGTTTCTGGGCGTGGGAGGACAATGAGTACCGCCTCCGCCCCGTCGCGGAGCAGGAGGCGATCGCCAAGGCGCTGCGCGACCGCAGGATGACGATGGGCGTGTTCGTGGCATCCATGCCCAAATGGTCGGAATCGCGGCCCCTGCTGGGTGGTGACGACGATGCCGAGCGACAGGCGTTCCTCGCCGACGTGACCAGCGCGGTCGATGTCGCCAAGCGGGTCGGCGCGACGCGGATGACCGTCGTCACCGGCTTCATGGACAAGCGACTGCACCCTGCGATCCAGATGGGGCGGATCATCGACGTGATGCGCCGCGCGGGCGACATCGTCGCGCCGCATGGCATGGCGCTGGTGATGGAGCCGCTCAACACCCGGACCAACCATCCGGGCGTGTTCATGCAGTCGATCGCGGAGGGCTATGCCGTCGCGCGCGGGGCGAACAGTCCGGGCGTGAAGGTGCTGGCCGACCTGTATCATGAGCAGATCCAGTCGGGGAATCTGATTCCGACGATGAAGCTGTGCTGGGACGAGATCGGCTATATCCAGTTCGGCGACAATCCCGGTCGCAACGAGCCGGGCAGCGGCGAGATCAACTACGCCAATATCTGCCGCTTTCTGAAGACCCAGAACTATGCCGGGGTGATCGGCATGGAACATGGCAATTCGGTCAAGGGCCGGGTGGGTGAAGAGAAGCTGATCGCCGCGTATCGCGCGATCGATCCGAGAATATGAGGAGGGGAGCGATGCGGATGCTGTCGTTGATCGCATTGGCCGTGGCGAGTGGTGCGGTGGCCCAAGGTCAGCAGGCGGACAAGCCCGGCCTGGGTTTCCGCGACACGCCGATGCTGCCCGGCGGCAAATGGCATGTTCATGATCCCGACCGGCCCGCGCCGAAGGTCGTCACCCCCGCCGCGCAGCCGGGCGGCGCGCCATCCGATGCGGTGGTGCTGTTCGACGGCCGCTCGATGGAGGCGTGGACGCCCAGCGGCAAGCCGTGGGTGCTGAAGGACGGCGCGATGACCGTGCCGCCGCGCGACGGCAAGGCCGAGAGCGTGCTGGTCAGCAAGCAGAGCTTCGGCGACGTGCAGCTTCACCTCGAATTCCGCTCGCCCAATCCGCCGCAAAAATCGTCGCAGGACCGGGGCAATAGCGGCATCTGGTTCATGCAGCGCTACGAGGTGCAGATCCTCGACGGCTATGACAACCCGACCTATGCCGATGGGCAGGTCGGGGCGGTCTATGCCTGGAAGCCGCCGCTGGTGAACGCCGCACGCAAGCCCGGCCAGTGGCAAAGCTACGACATCATCTTCGAGCGCCCGCGCTTCGCCGCTGACGGCAAGCTGCTGCGGCCCGCCTATGTCACCGCGATGCTGAACGGCGTCGTCGTGCAGAATCACCAGGCGATACTAGGCACCACCGTCTGGCGGCAGGTCGAGAAATACCAGGCGCATGGCGATGCCGCGCCGATCCAGCTTCAGGATCACGACTCGCCCGTCTCGTTCCGCAATATCTGGGTCCGCCCGCTGTCGCCCGAGGCGATCGCGCAGGACCTGCCGGAGGATGCCCGATGACCCCCCATATCGACCGCAGACATGCCTTGGCGGGGATCTCCGCCATGTTCGGCTCCGCACTCTTCGCCCCGATCGCCCGTGCGGCGGGCGCGGTGGAGCAGGCGCGCGGCACCATCCCCGTCATCTCGGACGGCCCGCCCAGCGTCGCGGTCTTCACCCCCGTCCAGCGCGCGACGATGACCGCGCTGGCGGAGCGCGTGTTGCCCACCACCGACACGCCCGGTGCGATCGCGGCGGGTGTGCCCGCGTTCATCGAGAAAATGCTGGCCGACTGGGCGCTGCCCGCCGACCGGGTGCCGATCATCGCCGGGCTGAACGCGATCGAAGCGCGCAGCCAGAGCGTCAACAAGCTGGCCGCCGCCAAGGCGACACCCACCCAACAGGACACGTTGCTGACCGAGGCGATGGAGGGCGTCCTGCCCGAGGGGCGGGCATTCTTCGAGCCGTTCCGGCAACTCGTCATCACCGGCTATTACACGTCGGAGATCGGCATCACGCAGGAGCGCGAATATCTGCCCGTGCCCGGCGAATATAATGGTGCTTTCCCCTATTCTCAGGTCAACAAGGTATATTCGGCATGATCGATCGTCGTTCGCTGATGGGCGCGGGGCTGGGGCTGGGGGCGTCGGTCCTGCTGCCGCGCGAGGCGCAGGCCGCCCGGCTGGGGGCCATCGGGCTGCAACTCTATACGATCCGCCAGCTCTTCTCGGCCGATCCGGTCAAGACCCTCGAGGCCGTGGCGGGCATCGGGTATCGCGAGATCGAATATGGCGGCGGCGGCTATGAGGCGATGGACCATGCCATGCTTCGCCGGACGCAGGACCGGCTGGGTCTGAAGGCGCCGTCGATCCATGTTCCTTATGAAAGCCTGCGCGACAAGTTCGATGCCAGCGTCGCGATGGCCAAGACGCTGGGCGCCGATACGGTCGTCCTGCCGTTCATGACCAACCAGCATCGAACCGAAGAGGGCTGGAACGCCGCGCTGCCCAATTTCAATCGCTTTGCCGAGGGGTTGAAGAAGGCGGGGCTCGGTTTCGCCTATCACAATCACGACTTCGAATTCACCAACAAGCCCGGCGGCGTCAGCCTGTACGACCGGCTGCTCCGGGGCACCGACCCGGCGCTCGTGAAGGTCGAGATCGACCTGTATTGGGCGATCCATGCGGGCAAGGATGTGCAGGCGCTGATCCGGCGACTGGCCGGGCGCATCTATGCCTATCACGTCAAGGATGCGCGCGCGGATGGCAGCATGACCGCGGTGGGCGCCGGAAAAATCGACTTCGCATCGATCTTCAAGCTCAACCGGCTGGCAGGCGTGAAGCATTTCTATGTCGAGAACGACCAGGCGCCCGCGCCCTATCTGCCCGACATCACGACCAGCTTCCGCACGCTGCGGAGCCTGCGGTTCTGACCCATGCCGCTCGCAATGACGAACACATGTAACGACATAAGAATTTAGGGAGGAAAGCCATGGCGGCGACGAACCGTTTCGACGCGATCGTGATCGGGTCGGGGATCAGCGGCGGGTTCGCCGCCAAGGAACTGACCGAAAAGGGCCTGCGCGTCCTGATGCTCGACCGGGGCGTCATGGTCGAGCATGGCGAGGGATACCCCTATGACGGCAAGCCCGCCTTCGAGGTGCCCGCGCGCAACATCATGCCCAAGCCGTTGCTGGAGAGCGACTACTTCATCGCCAAACAGGGCTATGTCGCGCCCAGCAATCAGAAATTCTACAATGACGACCGGCTGAACCCCTATGCCTATGACGAGGGGAGCAAATTCTACTGGATTCGGCCCGGTGCGGTCGGCGGCAAGTCGCTGATCTGGGGCCGCTGGTCGTTCCGCTGGAGCGCGGACGACTTCCTGGCGAACAAGCGCGAGGGCGTCGCCGCCGACTGGCCGATCCGGTATGAGGATGTCGAGCCCTGGTACGCCTATGTCGAGAAATATATCGGCGTCTCGGGCTCGCGGGAGAATCTGCCCTATCTGCCCGATAGCGAGTTCCAGCCGCCGATGCCGATGAACGTGGCGGAGACGTGGCTGAAGGAACGGCTGGAGGGCCAGTTTCCGGGGCGCAAGCTGATCCACACCCGCCTGTCCAACATGACCGAGGACAAGCCGGACCAGAACCGCACCAAATGCCAGTTCCGCAACCAGTGCGGCAATGGCTGCTCGTTCGGGGCCTATTTCTCGACGCAAGCCGTGACCCTGCCCGCCGCGCGCGCCACCGGGCGGCTGACGCTCCAGTCGGATGCGGTGGTGACGGGGCTCGATTACGACCCGGCGAGGAAGAAGGTCACCGGCGTGCGCTATGTCGATGCCAAGACGGGCCAGGCGCAGATGGTCAGTGCCAACCTGGTCTTCGTCTGCGCCTCGGCGATGGCGTCGGTGCAGATCCTGATGAACTCGCGCGCGCCGGGTTCGGAGCGCAGCCATTTCGACAGCAGCGGGACGCTGGGCCGCTATGTCATGGACCATATCTTCCGCGTCGGCGTGTCGGGCGAAATCCCCGGCATGGAGGACCTGATCGAATATGGCCGCCGTCCGGGCGGCGTCTATGTCCCGCGCTTCCGCAATCTGAAGGGTGACGAAGGGCTCGGCTTCCGGCGCGGCTATGGCTATCAGGGCTCGGCCTTTCGTAACGCCGCCAAGCCGGTCGGCTTCGGGGCGGAGATGAAGCATGGGATGCGCCGCTATGGGCCGTGGCAGTTCAGCATGGGCGCGTTCGGCGAATGCCTTCCTTACGAGGACAATCGCGTGTCGCTGCATTCCAGCAAGGTCGATCGCTTCGGCGTGCCGCTGATGAAGTTCGACGTGACCTTCCGCGACAATGAGCTGAAGATGATGGCCGACGCCCGGCGCGAGGGCGAGGCGATGCTGCGCGCGGCGGGGCTGAAGAACGTGACCAGCGGCGAGTCCGAGCATGTGCCCGGCGACGCGATCCACGAGATGGGCGGCGCGCGCATGGGGGCTGACCCGCGCCAGTCGGTGCTCAACAAATGGAGCCAGGCGCATGACGCCTCGAACCTCTATGTGACCGACGGGGCGCAGATGGCGTCGGTGTCGTGCGTGAACCCCTCGCTGACCTTCATGGCACTGACCGCGCGCGCGGCGGATCATGCGGTCAAGGGGCTGAAGGCCGGGACGGTTTGAGGTTGGAAGCCGTTGCGTCGATCCGGGCAAAGCCCCTCCCCTTTAGGGGAGGGGGGCGTTAGCGTGACATCCCCTTCCAAGCATATCCTTCCCACCAAACGCCCCGAGGGCGTCACCATCCGCGCGGTCGGCGAGCGGGCGGGGGTGTCGGCGATGACCGTGTCCAACGTCATCAACGGCGCAGGCCGGGTGAGTCCCACAACGCGCGCGGCGGTGCTCGCCGCGATCGAGGCGCTGGGCTACGTCCCCAATGTCGCCGCGCGGCGACTGGCCAAGGCGCGGGCGACGACGCTGGGGCTGCTCTACAGCGACAAGGGCACGCCCTTCATCGACTCGGTGCTGCTCGGCGCGCTGCGGGCAAGCAACGCGCGCGGCCTGCAATTCATCGCCCAGGCCGAGGAAGGACTGACTCGCGACGCGGCCGAGGCGGCGCTGCGCACGCTGGTGCAGAGCGGCGCGGCGGCGGTGCTGCTGTTGCCGCCCTTTGCTGAATTGCTCAGCGGCTCGGGGCTGTTCGAGGAACTGGGCGTTGCGGCGGCGGCGATCGCGACCGGGCAGGCGATGCCCGACATGGCGACGGTGCGGATCGACAATCGCACGGCGATGGCGGCGATGACGGTGCATGTCGCGAAGGCGGGGCATCGCCGCATCGGCTTTCTTGCGGGCCCGCAGCATTTCTCCGTCGCCGACGAGCGGCTGGCGGGGTTTCGCGACGGGCTGGCGGAGAGCGGACTGGATTACGACCCGTCGCTGATGGTGCGTGCCGGGTTCGATCCGGCGGCGGGCGCGGCGGCGGGGCGCGCGCTGCTGGACCTGCCCGACCGACCGAGCGCGATTCTGTGCAGCAGCGACGATATGGCGGCGGGGCTGATCGGTGAGGCGCAGCGCATGGGCCTGCGCCTGCCGGACGAGCTGGCGGTCACGGGGTTTGACGACACCGCGATCGCCGCGCGTCTCTGGCCGCCGCTGACCGTGATCCGCCAGCCGGTCGGCGACATGGCCTTCCGCGCGGTCGAGCAGGTGCTGGCGGCGCTGCGGTCACGGGTGGTTGAGGACCGGGTGGTGGATTTCGAACTGGTGGTGCGGGAGTCGGTGGGGGCGACGGCCCCTTAACCCCCACGGCCGTTCGCACTGAGCGAAGTCGAAGTGCACGCCCGGAGGCTGCCCGTATCCCGTGGCCTTCGACTTCGCTCAGGCTGAACGGAGGGATGGTCGTTTCCCGGCGGGGGCGGAGGGGCCCAGGCTCAACCCCGCGTGTAGAGTGAGCGACGGGGCGGGGGAGGCCAATCCACCCCGATCCCCATGGTTCACCGCAACTGGACCCCGGCCTCCGCCGGGGTGGTAACAGGGGGCGGCGTTACCCCGTCCGCCCATAGTCCGCGATCAGCGCGACTTCCTCGGGATCGCCCAGCACCACGCCGACGCGCTGGTGCAGGCCGACCGCGTCGACCTCCATGATCGGCGTGGCGCCGTCGATCGATGCGCCGCCCGCCTGTTCGATCAGGAAGCTCATCGGGTTCGCCTCATAAAGCAGGCGCAGCTTGGCCTTGCCGTCCTTGCGGTGGTCGCCCGGATAGAGGAACACCCCGCCGCGCTTCAGGATACGGTGCACGTCCGCCACCATCGAGGCGGTCCAGCGCATATTGTAATCCTCGCCCAGCGGCCCCTCGGCGCCCAGGATGCGTTCTTCGATATAGCGGGCGATGCCGGGCGACCATTGGCGGCGGCGCGCCATGTTGATCGCGAACTCCTTGGTGCCGGTGGGGATACGCATCGGCCCGTCGGTCAGCCGCCACGATCCGATCTCGCGGTCGAGGGTGAACTCATAGACGCCGGTGCCGACCGTCAGGACGAGCAGCGTCTGAGGCCCGTAAATGGCGTAGCCCGCCGCCACCTGCGCGCGGCCGGGCTGAAGGAAGTCCGCCTCGGTTACTTCGCGGCCCGCGCAATCCTCGGGCGCGCGCAGGACCGAGAAGATGGTGCCGACCGACAGGTCGACATCGACATTGCTCGATCCGTCGATGGGATCGAACAGCAGCAGATATTCGCCGCGCGGGAAGCGGTTGGGGATGCGGTGGATCGTCTCCATCTCCTCCGACGCCATCGCCGCCAGATGCCCGCCCCATTCATTGGCGTCGAGCAGCAGGTCGTTGGCGATCACGTCCAGCTTCTTCTGGACCTCGCCCTGCACATTCTCGCTGCCCAGGCTGCCCAGCACATCGCCCAGTGCGCCCTTGGAGATCGCCTGGTTCACCGCCTTGCACGCCCGCGCGACGGTTTCGATCAGCAGGCGCAATTCGGCGGGGCAGGTCTCTTCGGAGCGGCGCTGCTCCTCGATCAGGAAACGGGTCAGCGTCGTCTGGCGCGGCGTCGTCATCGATTGCTCCGGGAAGGGCCGGGAAAAGATCGGCCCCGCGGGCTCCCTCCCGCCGGGCCAAGCCATGGTGGCGGGCGGACCATGGACCGGCCTCTTCGCATGCGCAACCTGACGTTAAGCAAAGCTGGCGCTTTATGGGACCGTAGCAAATCTGTTATATCCCACTTCGCAAATGGGATATGATGGAGGTCGGAGGATCGCTTATGACGACCGGACGGCTGATGACGGACACCCCCGTGCAGGGTCATGCCTCGACGGGCATTGACGGCATCGTATCGGCGCTGCGTACCGCCCGGCATGGCTGGCGGGTGCGGCAGGATGCGGGCCGCGATGTCGAGCGGTTTCCGTCGCGCAGCGGCGTCGAGGATGTCGTGGCACTGGTCGCCGCCGCGCTCTATCCGCGCCGCCTGGGCCATTTCCGGGGGGCGGCGCAGGAGGAGGATCGCTTCGTCGCGGCCAAGCTGCTCGCCGCGCTGACCGCGCTGGAGCGCGAGATCGGCGCGGAGCTGGCCTATTGGCAGAAGGATGTCGATGCGGCCTTTCCGCCCGAACAGGCGGCTCTGGTCGCGCGGCTGTTCGGGGCGACGCTGCCGCAGGTGCGCGAGTTGATTGACAGCGATGTCGAGGCGGCGTTCCTGGCCGATCCCGCCGCGCGCAGCGTCGACGAGATCCTGCTCTGCTATCCCGGCGCCGTCGCCAGCCTGCACCACCGTATCGCGCATGAACTGCACGAACTGGGCGCGCCGATCGTGGCGCGGATGATCTCCGAACTCGCCAATGAGCGTACTGGCATCGACATCCATCCCGGCGCGACCATCGGGCGGCATTTCTTCGTCGACCACGGCACCGGCGTCGTCGTCGGCGAGACCGCGATCATCGGCGAGCGGGTGCGCGTATACCAGCATGTGACGCTGGGCGCGCGCTCGGCGCTGGGCACCGCGCCGCGCTCGCCGCGTGATCGCTTCGCGCGCCATCCCATCGTCGAGGATGACGTCATCATCTATGCAGGCGCGACGATATTGGGGCGGGTGACGATCGGGGCGCGGTCGGTGATCGGGGGCAATGTCTGGCTGCTGACCGATGTCGAGCCGGACAGCGTGCTCGTCCAGCCCGAGGCGCTGGCGCTGCCGCGCGCGGATGCGCGGGCGCTGCGGCAGGAATTGGAGGGGACGGCATGAAGCAGGGACGCAAGCCGGTCATCGGCCTGATGTGCGGGAACGAGGTCGCGAACCGACCGATCCAGGCGGTCGCGACGCGCTTCATCGAACCGCTGGTCCAGCTGTGCGGCGCGAGCGTCCTGATCGTGCCCGCCGTGCCCGAAGCGGTCGACACCGCCTTGATGGCCGACATGCTCGACGGGTTGCTGCTGACCGGCGGGCGGTCGCATGTCGCGCCTGCGCAATATGGCGACTGCGCCGAACTGGCGCCGCAAGCCTGCGACCCGCAGCGGGACTCGGTTGCGCTGGCGCTGGCCGGTCGAATGATCGAGCGCGGCAAAACGGTGTTCGGCATCTGCCGGGGGATGCAGGAGATCAACGTACTGTTCGGCGGATCGCTGACCTGCCTGGGCGGTCTGCCGCGCCATCATCGCGGATCGTGGGAGGGCGATTACGAGACGCTGTTCGGCCATCATCATCCGGTCGACCTGATGCCCGGCGGCGCGTTGGCCGGGCGCAGCGGGCATCGCCGGGTCGAGGTCAACTCGGTGCACCAGCAGGGTGTCGACCGGCTGGGTTATGGCCTGGTGGTCGAAGCGCGCGATGCCGAGGACGGGCTGATCGAGGCGTTTCGCGCCCCCGGCTGCGGCGCGGACGTGCTGGCGGTTCAGTGGCATCCGGAATGGGATATCGCGACCTGCGGCATCGCGCGCGGCTTCTTCACCCTGCTGGGCGAGTCGGTACGCGGTCACGCCTGACCACCTTTTTCCCACTGCTCCATGGATTGTCGCAACGACGGTTCGCACCGTCCGATAGCGCTTGCCATCAACCCTGCCTCCACCATAGAGTCGCGCTCATAAAATAGAACTCTCATGGAGAAGGGCTTGTGATGGCGACAGGCGGCACCGGGCGGTACAAGCGAGGACATGGCTGATGGCCCTGCCCGTCGATCTGCCCCCCATGGCCAGGACAGGGCAGGGCGGTAGTGCCGCCGACCATGGCGACACCGTCTCGCGTGGTTACCTTCCCGCGCTCGTCATCACGGTCAGCCTGTTCTTCCTGTGGGGAATGGCGAACAATCTCAACGACATCCTGATCGCCCAATTCCGCAAGGCCTTCACCCTCAGCGATTTCGGGACCAGCTTCGTCCAGCAGGTCTTCTATCTCGGCTATTTCCTGCTCGCGGTGCCCGCGTCGATGGTGATGCGCCGCTACGGCTACAAGGCCGCGATCGTGCTGGGGCTGACGCTCTATGGTACGGGCGCGCTGCTCTTCTATCCGGCGGCGGCGGCGAGCCTGTACCAGCTGTTCCTGCTCGGCCTGTTCGTGATCGCGGCGGGCCTCGCCTTCCTCGAAACCTCGGCCAATCCGCTGATGGGCGAGCTGGGCGATCCGGCGGGTGCGACCCGGCGACTCAATTGGGCGCAGGCGGCCAATCCGCTGGGCGCGATCACCGGCATCCTGATCGGCCGCTTCTTTATCCTGTCGGGCATCGAGCATGACGAGCGCGCGCTCGCCACGATGGACGCGGCCGCGCGCACCGCTTTCTACAAGGCCGAGGTGCAGGCGATCGCGCCGCCTTATGTCGCGATCGCGATCGTCGTGCTGCTGTTCGCCGTGGCCACCGCTCTGGTCCGTTTTCCCACGGGCGCGGCGGTTCGACCGGAGGATGAGGGGCGCAGCGGGCGCTTCGTCGACGTCTTTCGCCAGCCGCGCCTGCTGGCGGCGGTCGTCGCGCAGTTCTTCTATGTCGGCGCGCAGGTCGGCGTATGGAGCTACACGATCCGTTATGGCCAGGCCAATGTCGGACTTGCCGAGCGCGACGGGGCGGACGCCCTGCTCCTGTCGCTCGCGCTGTTCGCGGCCGGGCGGTTCCTGGGCAGCGCGCTGATGGGCCGCGCCGCGCCGGTCAAGCTTTTGGCGCTGTTCGCGGGCATCTCGGTGCTGTTGACGGCCGTGGCGGGTCTGCTGGGCGGCTGGCCGGGCCTGATCGCGCTGGTCGCGGCGAGCTTCTTCATGTCGATCCAGTTCCCGACGATCTTCGCGCTGGGCATCGAGGGGCTGGGGCCGCTGCGCCGGGCGGGGGCGTCGCTGATCGTGATGGCGATCATCGGCGGCGCCGGGTTGACCGCGCTGATGGGCTTGGTCTCCGACCATGCCGGAATTACCAGCGCGATGCTGGTCCCGACCATGAGCTTCATGGTCGTGATGATCTTCGCCCTGATGATGGGGCGCCGGAAGGAGATGAAGGAATGAACCGTCTGCAGGGTAAGCGGGCGATCGTGACGGGTGCCGGACAGGGGATCGGCCGCGCCGCCGCCGAACTGTTCGCCGCCGAGGGCGCGCAGGTAATCGCGGTCGATCGCAATGCCGAGGCGCTGGCCAGCCTTGGGGGCTGCACGACCGAGATACTCGACCTCACCGACCGAGCCGCGGTCGCGGCGTTCGGCGAGCGTATCGGCGCGGTCGACGTGCTGTTCAACTGCGCGGGCTATGTCGATGCGGGCGACCTGCTGGCGACGGAGGACGCGGGATACCGCCTGTCCTTCGACCTGAACGTCCATGCGATCACCCACATGCTCCAGGCGTTCCTGCCCGCCATGATCGCGCAAGGCGGCGCTTCGATCGTCAACATGGCCTCGGTCGCGGGCGCGATGATCGGCGTCGGCAACCGCTATGCCTATTGTGCGTCCAAGGCGGCGGTGGCGGGGATTACCCGTTCGGTGGCGGTCGACTATGTCGGCAAGGGCATTCGCTGCAACGCGATCTGCCCCGGCACCGTGCAGTCGCCCAGCCTCGACGAGCGGCTGGCCGCGACCGGCGATGCGGAGGCGGCGCGTACCGCCTTCGTCGCGCGCCAGCCCATGGGGCGGCTGGGCCGCGCAGAGGAGGTCGCAGCCCTCGCCCTTTATCTCGCCTCGGACGAGAGCGCCTATACGACCGGCCAGCTGCACGCCATCGATGGCGGATGGACGATGGCGTGACGAACACGCGCCCGCCTTTCGTCGATGCGCATTTCCATCTGTGGGATCACGCAGTGCTGCGCTACCCATGGCTGGATGCGCCCGAGACGGCGCCGATCGCCGCCACCTATCGCATCGCCGATTATCGGGCGGAGCTGGCGGCATGGAATCCGGTGGGCGCGGTGCATGTCGATGCGGGCGCGCATCCCGACCAGGGCGCGGACGAGACGATCTGGCTGAACGAGGTCGCCGATGAGGACGGCCTGCCCAGCGGAATCGTCGCGCGGGTCGAACTCGACCATCCGGCGGCGGAGGCGCAACTGGCCTGGCAGGCGGCGCAGCCACGGGTGAAGGGCATACGGCACCTCATCAACTGGCATCCGGCCGATGCGAGCCGCCGCGCCTATCCCCAGGACCTGACCCGCGATCCGCGCTGGCGGGCGGGCTATGCGGTGCTGGGACGTTTTGGTCTCAGCTACGATTTTCACGGCTTTCCCGCGCAGCTGTCGGGGCTGGCCGAGGTGGCGGCGCAGCATCCCGAGGTGCCGGTCATCCTCAACCATCTCGCGCTGCCCATCCCGGCGGACGGGCTGGAGGAATGGCGCGCCGGGCTGATCGCCTTTGCCGCCATGCCCCATGCCGCGATCAAGCTGTCGGGCGCCGGTTTCGTCGGGCCGCGCTTCGACCCGGCGGCGTTCGCGGACATCGTCGCCGAGGTGATCGACCGTTTCGGCACCGACCGGGTGATGATCGCGACCAACTTTCCGACCGACCGGCTCGCCGCCGATCTCGACCGCACGCTGGGTGCTTATGAGGCGTTGCTGACCGGCTTTTCCGATGAGGAGCGGCGCGACCTTTGGGGGCGCAATGCCAACCGGATCTATCGACTGGGCCTGAACCTGTGACCGATATTCCCCGCCGCACGGTAGGCAAGAGCGGCTGCACGCTGCCCGAATTGGGGTTCGGCGCGGCGGCGATGGGCAATCTCTATACCGCGATCGACGACGCCCAGGCGGCGGCGACCTTGGCCGCCGCGCTGGGGGCCGGTTTCCGCTATTTCGATACCGCCCCGCATTATGGCCGGGGCCTGAGCGAACGGCGGCTGGGCGATGCGATACGCGGTCGGCAGGACGTCATCCTTTCGACCAAGGTCGGGCGGCTGATGGACCCGGACGCCGGCATCACCGACGATCGCGAGCGCGACGGCTTCCACACCGCCATGCCGTTCCGTGCCCGCTACGACTATAGCTATGACGGTATCCTGCGCAGCCACGAGCACAGCCTGCAACGGCTGGGCCTGGCACGCGTCGACATCCTGTTCGTCCATGACATCGGTCGGGTGACGCATGGCGAGGCCGATGCGCGGTATCGCGAACAGCTGATCGCGGGCGGCGGCTTTCGTGCGCTGGAGAGCTTGCGCGATCAGGGCGCGATCGCTGGCTTCGGACTGGGCGTCAACGAGGTCGAGGTCTGCCTGGACCTGATGCAGGCGGCGCGGTTCGACGTGATCCTGCTTGCCGGGCGCTATACGCTGCTGGAGCAGGGCGCGCTCGATGCGCTGTTCCCGGCCTGCGCAGCGGTCGGCACCTCGATCGTGGTCGGCGGCCCCTATAACAGTGGGATCCTCGCGACCGGCAGTGCGGCGGCCGGGCGCTATAACTACGCGCCCGCGCCCGAGGCGGTTCTTGCCAAGGTCCGCGCGCTGGAGACTGTGGCCGCGCGTCATCAGGTCTCGCTGCCCGCCGCCGCGCTCGCCTTCGTGCTGGCCCATCCTCTGGTCACCAGCGTCATTCCCGGTATCGCCGATCCGCAACAGGTATCCGACACGATGCGCCTTTACGCCGAACCCATCCCGTCCGCCTTCTGGACGGACTTGCGCGCCCAGGGGCTGGTCCGCTCCGACGCGCCCCTGCCCGGAGAAGGTGCATGAGCGTCGCCGCCATCCGGCTGACCCCGACCGACAATGTCGCCGTCTGCTGCCGCACGGTCGAGCCGGGCGAGCATATCATGGTCGACGGGCATGAACTGACCGTCACCGAACGCGTCGCGCTGGGCCACAAGCTGGCCGTCGTGGCGTTGGCGACCGGCGACAAGGTCATCAAATACGGCATGCCGATCGGATCGATGACCGATGACGCGCCCGCCGGTGGCTGGGTCCACATGCACAATATGCAAAGCGATTACATCCCCGCGCATCTGCGCGACGCGCACGGAGATCACGCATGAACGGCGCCATGACCCAGCGGACCTGGCAGGCCTGGGCGCGTCCCGACGGGCGCAAGGGCATTCGCGACGCGATTGTCGTCGTCTATCTGGTCGAATGCGCGCATCATGTCGCCAGGCGGATCGTCGAGAAGATGGACGATCCGCGCGTGCAGCTGATCGGCTTTCCCGGTTGCTACCCCAATGACTATGCGCTGGCGATGATGAAGGCGCTGACCACGCATCCCAATGTCGGCGGCGTCGTGCTGTTGTCGCTGGGCTGCGAGAGCTTCAACCGCGAGGCGCTGGCCGCCCATGCACGCGAGCAGGGCCGCCCGGTCGAGACGATCGTGATCCAGCAGTCTGGCGGCACGCGCGGCGCGATGGAGGCCGGGATCGCCGCCGTCGAGCGCGTGCGGGTGCAGGCGGAGGCTCAGGCCGTTCGCGTGCCGATGACCGTCTCCGAACTGGTGATCGGCACCATCTGCGGCGGGTCGGACGGGACCAGCGGCATCACCGGCAACCCGGCGGTCGGCCGCGCCTTCGACACGCTTTACGATGCGGGCGCGATCTGCATCTTCGAGGAAACCGGCGAGATGATCGGGTGCGAGGGCCACATGGCCGAGCGCGCCGCGACGCCCGAAGTGGCGCAGGACCTGATCGCCTCGGTCGCGCAGGCCGAGCGTTATTACCGCGCGATGGGCTATGGCAGTTTTGCGCCGGGCAATGCCGAGGGTGGCCTGACCAGCCAGGAGGAGAAGTCGGCGGGCGCCTATGCCAAGTCGGGCAGCCGCCCGATCACCGGCGTCATCCTGCCCGCCGAACAGGCGCCGGGGCCGGGGCTGTACCTGCTCGACGTGGTGCCTGCGGGCGACCCCAAATTCGGCTTCCCCAACATCGTCGACAATGCCGAGATCGGCGAGCTGATCGCGTGCGGCGCGCATATCAACCTGTTCGTGACCGGGCGCGGATCGGTGGTCGGCTCGGCCATCTCGCCGGTCATCAAGATCGCCGCCAACCCGGAGATGTACGCCCGGATGGAAGGCGATATGGACGTGAACGCGGGTCGCATCCTGTATGGCGACGCCACGCTGGACGAGGTGGGTGCCGAGATCGTCGACCTGATCGTCGCGGTGTCGGGCGGGGCCGAGACCAAGTCGGAAGCGCTGGGGCATCAGGAGTTCGTCCTGACCTACAAGGCGGCGGGCGCGAAAGGGCCGGGCTGTCTACCGCAGGCGGCGTGAGGGGAAGCAATTCCAACCTCTGTTCCCATCCTTACATCCGTTCGCACTGAGCGAAGTCGAAGTGCATGCCCCGGACCTTGCGGAACGGGAATCCCCTGGCCTTCGACTTCGCTCAGGCTGAACGGGGGTGGGGGATGGGCGTCCCCCTTACTTACGCGCCAACGCGCGCAGTTCCGGCATCGCGACCGTCTCCCCGGAGGCGTCGACCCAACGGACGAACCCGCCAATCCGCTTGTCGATCTTGGCGGCATGGCCCCCGAAGATGTCCGACAGTCGGTGGTCGAGGAACGGGTTGGCGAAGCGTTCCAGCGTGGTCGCGATATACGCGCGCGCCTCGTCCGCCATGCCATGCGCGGCGAAGCCCGGCAGTACCTCCTGCGCCATCACCCGCTCCAGCGCCATGTGGGTGTCGGAATCGGCCAGCGCCGCGCGCACCGTCTGGTCGGCCGCGCCGCCGCCGTCGTGCCAGCGCGCCGCCAGCCAGCTATGCCCGAGATTGAGGATGTGCAGCTTCAGCCGCTCATACGGTTCCAGATCGTCGGCCAGCACGATGTCGGGATGGCTGAAGGGCAGGGCAAGTCCCGGCTGGCGCTCGATCGCCCAGAGGGCATAGGGCTCGGCCACCGCGCCCGCCGGATGGAGCGGTTCGCTGACGATCCGGTCGACCAGCGTGTTGGCCCAGATGCATTCATGCTCCAGCCATTCGAGGAACGCCGCCTCACGCCCCTGATCCCGCGCGAGACCCTGGATCGCGGCTCGCAGCACGTCGCCGTTGCGCACCACCAGCTCGCAGGGCAGCAGCGTGACGCCCGCACCCCCGCCCTGCCAGCGTCGGTGCAGCAGCTCGGTCAGCATCCCGCAAAAACTCGCCGGCACCTGGCTAGCGGCGGGCACGGTGCGATCCGCATCGGGAATGGCATAGCCGCTGTCGCCGGTGTTGGAGACGATATGCGTCGCTGCCCCGACCGTCAGTGCGACCAGTCGGTCCCAGTCGCCCGTCGCGCTCAGCCCCTCGCGTACGCTGCGCACCTGGACCGTGCGTTCGTCGCGCATACCGTCGCGCAGGCCGCGCAGAATGACGGGAAAGCCCGCCGGATCGGCGAACCCCGCCAGCCGCCGGGCCCGCTCGGGATCGCGGGTGGTCTGGACGATGACGATCGGCGGCACCGCCTGACCGGCGGCACGCGCGTCCTCGGCGAACAGGTCGACATGGGCCTGCAGGAAGCGGCTGGTGCCGAATTGCAGGATGACGGCCGCCTCGCTCATTGCTCGTCCAGCGAGAAGATCCGGTCCATGCCCACCCATTTCTCACCCGGCACGGCATGGGGCAGGGCCTTTTGGAAACGGTCCATCGTCGCTTCCCATCTGGCATCGACCGCCGCCAGTTCGGTGGGGATCGCGCGGGGAAAGTCGTCGGCGACCTCGGCGATCATGAACAGCCGGTCGCCGGTGCGCCAGATTTCCATCGCCAGGAACCCCTTGGCCCGGATCGCCTGGGTCACTTCGGGCCAGGCCGCACCGGGGGCGTGCGCCCTTTCATACTCGGCGATCAGGTCGGCATCCGCGACCAGATCCAAGGCGAAACACAGGCGTCGGGCCAATTCGGGCTCCTCTCTCCAAGGCGGCTGGGCCGTTCATGGGCGCCCAGTCTGCTCGGCGTTGTTTTAGCGTTCCCAATCTTCACCATCAATGGCATATATGAGAGTGAAGTCGCATATAGGAATTGAGGGAGGGGTCGCCATGAAGGCACTCGTATGTGTCCAGCCGCATGACATTCGCGTCGAGGATCGACCCGCGCCGGTGCGCCGCGACGGCGAGGTCCTGATCCGGATGCGCCGCGCCGGGATTTGCGGCACCGACTATCACATCTATGGCGGCAAGCACCCGTTCCTCGAATATCCCCGGCTGATCGGGCACGAACTGGCAGGCGAAATCGCCGAAGTGCCGGACGGTTCGGCCTTCACGGTCGGGCAGGTGGTGACGGTCAACCCGTATATCGCGTGCGGCACCTGTCGTGCCTGTCGCCGGGACAAGCCCAATTGCTGTGCGCGGATCAGCGTGCTGGGCGTGCATGGCGATGGCGGCATGTGCGAGCTGTTGTCGGTCCCCGAAAGCGCGGTGATCGATGCGGTCGGCCTGTCGCTCGACCAGGCGGCGATGGTCGAGTTCCTGGCGATCGGTGCCCATGCCGTGCGGCGTGCGGGCGTGGCGAGCGGCGAAAGCGTCGCGGTGATCGGCGCGGGGCCGATCGGCGTGGCGGCGGGCCTATTCGCGCGGATCGCGGGCGCGGGCCGGATCGTGCTGGTCGACACGCGGGCGCCGCGTCTGGCCTATGCGCGCGACCATCTGGGCTTTGACGAGGGCGTGGTCGCCGCCGATGCGCTGGGCGCGACGCTCTCCGAAATGACCGGGGGCGAGATGTTCGACCATGTCTTCGACGCCACCGGCAACATCCATGCCATGCGCGCCGGGCTGAACTGGGTCGCGCATGGCGGCAGCTATACGCTGGTCGGCGTGTGCAAGGACGATCTGGTCTTCCCCGACCCCGAGTTCCACAAGCGCGAGACGACCCTGATCGCCAGCCGTAACGCGCTGTCCGTCGATTTCGACCATGTCATCGCCAGCATCCGCAGCGGTGCGGTGCCGACGGATGCGATCCGCACCCACACGCTGACGCTGGACGAAGCGCCCCGGCGCCTGCCCGAATTGATCGCCGAGGCGGATTCGGTGCTGAAGGCGATCATCACCATCGCCTGAGCGGTAATGGTCCGGGCGACGCCGCTTGCCCGGCGCCCGTCGCCGCCGTAATCGTCGCGGCTGTGAGGAAAGATATGACGGGCGACGGCGGCAAGACCAGCGAAGGACGGACGCGCAAGGGCAGCTATGCCGCACCCGCGCTGGACAAGGCGTTCCTTATCATCGAACTGCTGGCCAGCCATCCGCAAGGGATGCTGGTCAGCGAGATGGCGACGGCATTGGGCCGTTCGCTGGGCGAACTGTTCCGCATCGTCGTGGTGATGGAAGAGGCGCGCTACCTCGAAAAGTCGCCGATCGACGATCGGTATCGCGTCACCTATAAATTCCTCGACATCGCCTATCGCGCCACGCCCGCGCGGCAGCTGACCGCCGCCGCCTTGCCCGAGATGCAGTCGCTGGCATTGAATGTCGGCCAGTCCTGTCATCTGGTGGTGATCGAGGGCGGGGCGGGCCTGGTCATCGCGCGGGAGGAGAATCCCGGCACGCGCGGCTTTGCGCTGCGCATGGGTGCGTCGATCGACATCGTCGCCAGCTGCTCGGGCAAGGTGCTGCTGGCCTTTGCCGCGCCTGCGCAACGGGCGCGCATCCTGGACCGGGCGGAGGCGGCGCAGGGCC
This sequence comes from Sphingomonas sp. 77B, assembly GCF_056497825.1. Lineage (NCBI taxonomy): Bacteria > Pseudomonadati > Pseudomonadota > Alphaproteobacteria > Sphingomonadales > Sphingomonadaceae > Sphingomonas > Sphingomonas sp. 77B. The sequence continues at coordinate 1,400,443 of NZ_JBWMBY010000001.1, read as the reverse complement.
AGGCCATCGACCGCGTGGCATTGGCCGAGGAGCTGGAACGGGTCCGCGCCCAGGGGCACGGCCTGCGCGAAAGCCCGATCACGCGCGGCGTCACCGACCTCAGCGCGCCCATCTTCGGCTTTGGCGGCGACTGCATGGCGGCGCTGACCATCCCGTTCCTGGAGACGATCGACGGATCGCAGACATGCTCGATCCCCCAGGCGCGGCAAATCCTGATCGAGACGACGGCCCGCATCTCGCAGGCGCTGGGCTATCGCGGCGACGATGTGGACGGCGCCCTGCCCGCATCGCGCGGATAAGAGGCTGTTTTAGACCGTGATGACATTGTATGGAGTTAACGCGAGCCCCTCCCCTTCGGGGGAGGGGTTGGGGTGGGGCATTTCATGTCATCCTGCTCTAAGCTCGGTCAGTCGGGTCGCGCTTCCGTGCCCCGATGCGATCCCGCGCCCGTGGTCATGTAAAGATGGCGCAGCATCGCGGTCATCGCATCGGTGCCGCGCTGGGTCAGGGTAACGGCCAGCCGTCGGTGATCGGCGGGATCGGTGCGCCGCCGGAGCAGCTCCGCGCTCTCCAGCCGGTCGATCCGACGCAGCGCGCTGGTCGCGGTTTCGCCCGACACCAGGATCAGTTCCTTGACGCAGATCGGGCGGTTCTGCTGATCCGCGATGAACAGTTCCAGCATCATGTCCCAGGCGGAATCGCGGAACACGTCGCGGGGAAAGAATTTGGCGGTGTTGGCGCGCATCGCCTGGGTCTGGCGCGCCAGGTCGAGCAGGCTGGGACCGGATTCGCGGGCGACGGGCGGCCATAGGCCGCGATGCGTGGGGGGATGATAGCGTGCAGCGAGGTCCTTCGGCATCAGGCAATCCTTGGCTGGGGCGATGGACGGCGTTGTCCATGGCATGGCGGCGGATGGGAGGAGCGGAGGTGGCCGGTCATCGCTCGCGCAGTCCTTCGCGCGCGCGGTTCAGCGGCTTGAGGAGATATTGCAGCACGGTCTTGCTGCCAGTGTGGATGTCGGCGGTGGCGATCATGCCGGGCACGATCGGAAAGCGCTTGCCCGCCTTGTTGACCAGCGAGTCCGCCGTCGTGCGGACGAAGACGCGGTAATAATAGACGTCCGGGTTCACCTCGTCCCGGATCGTGTCGGGCGAGATGCTGCTGACCTTGCCCTCCAGCCCGCCATAGATCGCATAGTCATAGGCGGTGATCTTGACGCTGGCCCGCTGGCCGGGACGGATGAAGGCGATGTCGCGCGGCGAAATCCGCGCCTCGACCAGCAGGCGTTCGTCGAGCGGCACGATCTCCATGATCTTGCCATTGGGGGGCACGACGCCGCCGATGGTCGACACCTCGATATTCTTCACCACGCCGCGCACCGGCGAGCGAAGGGTCAGGCGTTGCAGCGTGTCGGAGCGGCCGCGGACCACGGGGGCGAGCGCCTCGACCTCCTCGCTGACCTTGGCCAGGTCCTGCCGCGCCTCGACGATATATTGCGAGCGCAGGTCGGATTTCTTCAGGTCCAGCTCGGCGCGTTGACGCTTCAGGCGCAGCACCTCGACATTGCTGGCCGCGCCCACATCGATCAGCGATTCACCGATCCCGACCTCGCGCCCGATCAGCGCCAGCGACTCGTCGATCAACCCGATCGAACTCGACAGGCTGCTGCGGCGCGCATTGTAGAGCCGCTGCTGCTCGGCCTTGAGATCGGGAAAGGCGTTCAGCTCGGGCGAGAAGGTCAGGGGGGTGCCGTTCACCTCCGCCTGCAACCGCGCCTGGGCGGCCAGCGCGGCGCGATATTTGGCGGCGCTTTCCTCGACGGTCGATCCGGCTTGCGTCGGGTCGAGCTGGGCGAGGATCTGGCCCGGCTTCACGATATCGTCCTGTCGGACCAGCATCTTGGCGAGGATGCCGCCCTCCAGCGATTGCAGCACCTGTTCGAGGCTGGTGGGCACGACGCGGCCGGTGCCGGTCGCGACTTCATCCAGCTTGGCGAACCAGGCCCAGACCAAGAGCACGACGAACAGCGCGGCGAGCGCCCAATTCATCCGCTTGGCCGCCAGCAAAGGCGCCGCGCCCTCATCGGCGAAGGGCAGGTCGGCGGGATGGGTGAGCGTCGTCATGCCGCCTGACTCCGGCCGGTCTGTCTCTGGGCCGCACCCTGCATGGTGGTGAGCGCGGCCGCCTTGGGCTGGTCGAGCAGGATCTGGCCCTGGTCGATGACGATGATCCGGTCGACCAGTTCGAGCACGCGCATCCGGTGCGTCGCGACGATGACGGTGCGACCCTGACCCCAGGTGCGGAAGCGGTCGATGAACAGCCGTTCGGCCGCCTCGTCCATCGCCGCGGTCGGCTCGTCGAGCAGCATGACCTGCGGCTGGCGGATCAGCAGCCGCGCGAGCAGCAGCGCCTGTTGCTGACCACCCGACAGGCCGAGCCCGCCTTCGAGCACGACATGCTCCAGCCCGTCGCGCAGCCGCCGGATGAAGTCGATCGCGCCCACCATGTCGAGTGCGGCGAGGATCGTCTCGTTACTGGCCGTCACCGCGCCCATGGTCAGGTTCTCGCGCAGGGTGCCGTGGAACAAGCGGCTGTTCTGGGTCAGCAGCGCGACGTCGCGGCGGACATCGGCGGGGTCGATCTGGTGCAGCGCCAGGTCGTCGAGCAGGATCTCGCCTGACACCGGCTGTAACATGCCCGACAGCCCCTGGAGCAGCGTCGACTTGCCTGCGCCGTTGCGCCCCAACAACGCGATCTTCTCACCCGCCGCGATCTCCAGCTTGGGCACGGTCAGTGCGGGCGGCGCATTGGGATCGGCATAGCTGAACACTGCGCCGCGCAAGGCAAAGCGGCCGTCCACCGAGGGCAGGGGGATGCGATGCTCGGCATCCGGATTGTCGACCGGCAGACCCATGATCTGGTCCAGGCTGTTCGCCGCGACCTTGGCATGTTGATAGCGGCCGAGCAGGTGCGAGACCTGTCCCATCGGCGCCATCATCCGGCTGGCCAGCATCGAGGTGGCGACCAGCGCGCCCGTCGTGATGTCGCCCGCGATCACCATCGGCGCGCCGACGAAGATGACGGTGGCGTAGACCGCATTCTGCACGCTCTGCGCCCATGTCGACAGGCTGGCGGTGAGACCGCGAAGCCGCAGCTGCGCCTCACCCGCCACCGCATTGCAGTGGTTCCACTGGCGCTGGAAACGCTCCTCGGCCTGCAGGGTCTTGATGTCCTCGATCCCCTGCACCGACTCGATCAGCAGGGCGTTGCGCAGCGAGGTCTCGCGCATCGACTCGGTCGCATAGGCGCGCAACCGGCGCTGGGCGAGCAGGCTGGGCAGCAGCAGCGCGATCAGCGCCACCACCGGCACCAGCGCCAGCGACCCGCCGATAAAGGCGAGGATGGCCAGGAACAGGAAGAAGAAGGGCAGGTCCGCGATCGCCGCCACCGTGGTCGAGGTCAGCATGTCGCGCACCTGATCCAGGTCGCGAAGCTGCGCGATGAAGGTGCCGGTCGAGGTCGGCCGCGCCCGGTTGCGTACGCGCAGCGCATGGCCGAACACCACATCCGACAGGCGCAGATCGGCGCGCTTGCCCAATATGTCGGTGATCCCTACCCGCAGCCGCCGCAACACGAAGTCGAACCCCGTCGCCAGGATGACGCCGATGAACAGGATGTAGAGCGTCGGCATCGACTGGGCGGGAACGACGCGGTCATAGACCTGCATCGAGAACAGCACCCCCGCCAGCCCCAGGCAGTTGGTCACGACCGAGGCGATGGCGACATGGCCATAGCCCTTCATGTCCTGCAGCAGCAGGCGGCGGAGCCAATGCTCCTCGAACGGGCGGATATAGCTGTCGACCCGGATGTCGGCGGCCGAGCGGGCGGGGCGGGGCACGACGAACAGGCGGGTCTGTTCGACCAGCGTCGACAGCGGACGCTGCGCGTTCTGCCCCTCTTCGCCCGCGACCGAGAAGACCGCCTGGCCATCGGCGTCGATGCCGGTAATCAGCGCCAGCTCGCCATCGTTGAGCCAGGCGATGACCGGCAACCGCCAGCTGGTCAGCCGCATGGCACCGGGCATGACGAAGCGCACCGACAGGCCGCTTGCCCGCGCCAGCGCCCGGACCCGCGCCTCCTCGTCGCCGCCACCCTGCCACATAGCCGTCAGGCGCGCACGCTGTTCGGCGAAGGGCATTCGATAGTGGCGCGCGACCTGACCCATCATGTCGATCCACGCCAGTGGATCGGTCTGGGTCGGGCCGCTCACAGCGTCACGCCGCGGATCGAGGTGCCGGTCAGCCCGAAATCGTCGCGCGCCCGGCCCGAATAATAGAGGCACTCGATCGCCAGCCGCCGCAGGTCATGGGTCGTGTTGACCGCATCGAAGCGCGCCTGCTGCAATTCCTGCTCGGCGTTGAGCAGGTCGACGAGCGTGCGCGTGCCCATGTCGAGATATTGAAGGCGATAGAGCTTGCCTGTCTCGACCATATTGTCCTGCCGCTCGGCCAGCGTGTCGAGCAGTTGCGACAGCCCGGCGATCTGCTGCTGCGTGGCGGCGAGCGCCTGGCCGACCTCGTTGCGCGCGGCCTGTTCGGCGGCCTGCGCAGCGCGTACGCCATATTCGGCGCTGCGCGCACGGGCGCGCACGGCATTGCCGCCGAACACGTCGCTGCTGACGTTCAGCCCGAAATTATAGAGGCTGCGGTCGGAGAACGGCGAGGCGACATCGGTCGCCGCATCGCCCGCCAGCGCGATGGTGGGCAGGCGCGCGGCATGGATGCGGCGGCTCTCGGCGCTGGCCTGCTCATATTGAGCCCGCGCGCGCATGATCGCGGGGATATCGGCCCATTCGACCGTGGTCGCGCGGTTGCAGCTGGCCATCAGCCAGTCGGGGACCCCAGGATCGACAGCGGGCGCCGCCTCGCGGCCCAGCAGGAAGGCGAGGCTGGTGGTCCAGCGCCGCTGCTCGGCTTCGATCCGGGTCAGCGTGGCCTCGGCGGCGGCCACGCGCGACTGCGCCTGAAGCGCGTCGGAACGGGTGGTCGCGCCCTTGCCGAACCTCTTGTCGACCAGCGCGCTGATCTCGCGGATGCGGCCCAGCTGTTCCATCGCGATCCCGCGCAGTGCCGCATTGCGCTGCACCTCGACCAGCGCGAAGCCGGTGTCGCGGATCAGTCCGTCGACCGCCAGCAACAGGTCCGCGCGCCCGATCCGGGTTCCCGCGCGCGCGGACTCGACCGCACCGGCGACCTTGCCGAAGTCATAGAGCATCTGCGACGCGGAGACCTGCGGCCGTGGTCGCCACGCGCTGCCGATGCGGTTGTCATAACCGCTGCCCACGCCCGCACTGATCCGGGGCAGATAGCCCGCGCGCGCGACCGCGACGTCCTCGGCCCGCGCCTCGACCGTCGCCGTCGCCTGGACGACCGAGGGATGCCAGGCCAGCACCTCGTGCATCGCACTTTCCATCGTCACGGTCGCGGGTTCTGCCGCAGCCGTTGCCGTGACGGCGCTCATCGCGATCATCACCCTCCCGAACATTCCCGATCGCCTTCGGTAGCGTTCTCGCCACTCTCGCTTCATCGATCGCATTGTGACCTCTCCCTGACAAAGAGGCTGGCTAAACTATTTAAACAAAAGGGATTGAGCGCCGAAGGGGAACCCCTTCGGCGCCCGAAATCAACTCCATTTTCGGATCATTGCGCAAGATGGTCAGAAGCTGTGCACAGTGGCGAGTCGCTCCTGTTCCGGATCGACCGAAACGGTCAGATAGCCCAACGGATCGAATGCCGTGGATGTTTCTGTCGTGGTATCGGTAACGGTTGGTATCGCCGAAACATCGGTCGTGGCGTCGAGAGATTCGGACGCCAACGGCTCGCCCGCCGGGCTCTGTGCGTCGAGGTAGCGGGACAGCACATCCTCGATACCGCCTTGCCCCTCCATCAGCGACAGGGCGATATGCGCATCGGCGTGATCGAGGGATAGCGGCACCGCGTCCTGCAGGAACGCCAGCGTCATCGGCACGACATCGCTGTGGACCTGCGCCGGATCCTCCAGCGCGAACGCGGTCAGCGTCGGCGGGAAGACGGGCGCGACCCCGTTGTTGATGTCGACCGCCACGTCGAGCCGTGCCGTCGACACCTGCCCGTCGGGCTGCACCAGCTGATAGGTGAAGCGGTCGATCGGGTCGGTCGCGGCATAGCCGAGATTGGCGAAGGGCTGATAGGTGTATTGCCCGACTTCGCTGATGGTCAGCGTGCCATAGGTGCCGGTCAAAGTCCGGCCCGCATCGCCGACATCCACGAACTCGCCGCCGACCAGCATCTTGATGCCCAGGAAGTCGCTGCCCAGGGTATCGTTGGCGAGCAGGTTGCCGCTGACCGGGGTGGTGCCGGACAGGGCGAACTGGTCGAGATGGGTGATCGTCCCGCCGACATAGACGTCGGTATTATAGCGCAGCCCGACCGTGTTGGTGCTGGTGACGGTGTAGTTGTAGGTGCCCGAGGGCAGGTTGTTCATCGTCACGCTGATACCCGAGCCCACCAGTCCGCCGACCCCGGCCAGCGCAGTGCCGCTCTGGGAGCCGACCACCGTCCCCGCCGCATTGGTGACGGTGATGGTGAAGCTGGGCACGACGGCCAGCCCCGGTGCGATCACGGCGGACAGGGTGATGTTGCCGCGGCTGTTCGCATCGACCGTGAAGCTGTCGGTGATCTGCCCGGTTCGCGAGCCGGTCAACAGGGCGGCAGTCGGGGTCTCGAATGACGAGTCGATCGCCGGGGCGCGGGTTTCCACCACGTTGACGAAGGTCGCAGCGGCGGTCGCCACGTCGTTGACCGCGATCGGTGCGCCGGTGATGTCCGGGCTGCCGATGGTGATGGTCAGCGCCGCGCTTTCTCGCTCGCCGTCGCTGGCATCGAGCAGCGTGTAGGTGAAGCGGTCGGTCTTGCCGAGCACGGCGGCGTCGGCATTGGGGGTGTAGCTGTACCGGCCGTCGCTGCTGATGGTCAGCGTGCCCCACTGTCCGATGACCTGGCTGTTGGTGCCGACCGCCGTCGTCACGCCGTTGAGCGTGACGCTCTCGACACGGGTCTGCGGGCTGACCACATCGACCTGGCCGGTGGGGCCGGGATCGGTGATGACGTTGCCGTTGGTCGTCGCCGGGACGATCTGGCCGACATCGGTGAAGTCGGAGTCGACGCCGGTGACGCGCAACCCGCCGAGCAGGCCGACGCCCGCCGTATTGTCGAAGGTGACGAAGGCCCGGTACTGGCCCGGCGCCAGATCGGCCGAGGCGACCAGGTCGCCGCCCAGCAGGCTGACGTTGAGCAGCGAGGAACTGCCGCCGCCATTCACCGCGACCCAGTTGGTCCCGTTGAACCGCTGGACCACCACCGAATAGCCGCTGGCGACACCCAGCGACAGGGTGGCGTCATAGGTGAAGGTCGCATTCAGCCGATGGCCCTGTTGGACGGTGAACTGGACATTGGGAATGGCCAGCACCTGCGCGTCCAGATTGACCGCCCCGAGCGAGACGAGCGCAAGATAGTTGGCGCCGCCCAGATTCTGGTTGGTCTGCACCGGCACCAGGTCGACCTGGGCGGTGGCCACATTGTCGAAGGCGCTGATGTCGAACGGCGCGATGATCGCCACCGTGCCCGACGGATTGCCTGCGGCGTCGCGCAGCCCGACGTTCAGCGTCTCGCCCGCGACCTGCGGCGTGGTGAGCGTGACGGCATAGGTGCCGCCGATCGCCACCGTGCCGGTCCCGACGACGGCTCCGGAGGTGTTGCGCACCTCGACCGTCGTACCGGCTTCGCCGGTGCCGGTGACGATCGTGCCGGTGGCGTTGATCGCAGCCGTGGGCACATTGGGTGGTGTGATGTCGGGTGCGGTCAGCGGCGCCTGCGGCGAGACGTTACCTGCGCCGTCCACCTGGGTGACGGTCAGCGCCTGCCCATTGGCCTGGGGGATGGTCAGCGTCGCGGTATAGCCGCCATTCGTATCGACGATGGCGGTGCCCACCAGTTGCCCTTGCGGACCCTGGATGCGCACGGTCGCGCCGGGCTCGCCCGAGCCGGTGACGATCGTGCCGTTGCCGTTGATCGTCGCGAGCGGAAGGGCCGGAGGCGTGATGTCGGGTGCCGTCAGCGGGCTGGGGGGCGAGGCGTTGCCCGCCGCATCCGCCTGGCTCACGGTCAGCGCCTGGCCGTTGGCCTGCGCCGTGGTGAGCGTGACCGTATAGCTGCCGTTCGCCGCGACGATGGCGGTGCCGATCACCGCGCCGCCCGGGCCCCGCACGGTGACGGTCGCACCCGCTTCGCCCAGACCCGTGACCAGCGTGCCGATGCCGTTGATCGCGGCGGTCAGCCCGGTGGGCGCGGTGATGTCGGGGGCATTGGCCTGTGCGATCGGCGAGATATTGCCCGCTACATCCGCCTGGGTCAGCGTCAATACCTGGCCGTTCGCCTGGGGCGGGTTCAAGGCTGTGGTGAAGTTGCCGTTCGCATCGACCAGCGCGGTGCCGACCACCGCACCACCCGGAGCCCGGATGGTAACGGTCGCCCCTGCCTCACCCGTGCCGGTCAGGCTGGTGCCATTGCCCGATACCGTGCCGACGGGGGCGAGCGGTGCGGTCAGGTCGGGTGCGATGACGGTGGCGGGCGTCGAGATATTGCCGGCCGCATCGGCCTGTGTGACCTGCAAGGTCTGCGCATTGAGCTGGGCGGGCGTCAGGATCGCCGAATAGCTGCCATTCGTTGCCACGATGGCGGTACCGACCACCGCGCCACCCGGATCGCGGATGGTGACGGTCGCTCCTGCCTCGCCGGTGCCGGTCACGATGCTGCCCGCGCCGTTGATAGCAGCGGTCAGGCCGATGGGGGCAATGATGTCGGGCGCGGTGACCTGGATGACGGGCGAGATATTGCCCGCCGCATCCGCCTGGCTCAGCGTGACGATCTGGCCGTTCGCCTGGGGTGGGTTCAGGGCCGTGGTGAAGTTGCCGTTCACGTCGACGACGGCAGTGCCGATCACCGCGCCACCCGGAGCCCGGATGGTAACGGTCGCGCCCGCCTCACCCGTGCCGGTCAGGCTGGTGCCATCGCCCGATACCGTACCGACCGGCGCGAGCGGTGCGGTCAGGTCGGGCGCGATGACGGTGGCGGGCGTCGAGATGTTGCCCGCCGCATCGGCCTGCGTGACCTGCAATGTCTGCGCATTGAGCTGGGCAGGTGTCAGGATCGCCGAATAGCTGCCATTCGTTGCGACGATGGCGGTGCCGATCACCGTGCCGCCCGGATCGCGGATGGTGACGGTCGCTCCTGCCTCGCCGGTCCCGGTCACGATGCTTCCTGCACCGTTGATGGCGGCGGTCAGGCCGGTGGGCGCGGTGATGTCGGGTGCGGCGACCTGGACGACGGGCGAGACATTGCCCGCCGCATCGGCCTGGCTCAGCGTGACGATCTGGCCGTTCGCCTGGGGCGGGTTCAGGGCCGTGGTGAAGTTGCCGTTCGCGTCGACGACGGCAGTACCCAGCACCACCCCGCCGGGACCCCGGATGGTGACGGTAGCCCCTGCCTCGCCCGTGCCGGTCAGGCTGATGCCGTCGCCCGATACCGTGCCGACCGGCGCCAGCGGCGCGGTCAGGTCGGGCGCGATGACAGTGGCGGGCGTCGAGACATTGCCCGCCGCATCGGCCTGCGTGACCTGCAAGGTCTGCGCATTGAGCTGGGCGGGGGTCAGGATCGCGGCATAGGAGCCGTTCGAGGCGACGACCGCCGTGCCCAGGATCGTACCGCCCGCGTCGCGCACGGTCACGGTTGCGCCAATCTCGCCGGTGCCCGTGACCAGACTCCCCGCGCCGTTGATGGCGGCGGTCAGGCCGATGGGTGCGGTGATGTCCGGCGCGGCGACCTGGACGACGGGCGAGATATTGCCCGCCGCATCGGCCTGGCTCAGCGTGACGATCTGGCCGTTCGCCTGAGCGGGCGTCAGCGGGGCACTGAAGTTGCCGTTCGCATCGACGACCGCGGTGCCCAGCACCACCCCACCCGGACCCCGGATGGTGACGGTGGCCCCTGCCTCACCCGTGCCGGTCAGGCTGGTGCCGTCGCCCGACACCGTGCCGACCGGCGCCAGCGGTGCGGTCAGGTCGGGTGCGATGACGGGCGATGCGGGCGAGGGATTGCCCGCCGCGTCGCTCTGTACGACGGTCAGCGGCTGGCCGTTGACCTGCGGCGTGGTGAGCGTGACCGCATAGGCGCCGTTCGGACCCACGATCGCGGTGCCGAGCGTTGCGCCGTTGGCGGCGAGGACCCGCACCGTCGCGCCGACCTCGCCGGTTCCGCTGACCAGCGTGCCGGTCGGATCGATCGCGGCAACGGGCGCATTGGGCGCGGTCAGATCGGGTGCGATCGCCGTCGCAGGGGGCGACACATCGCCGTCCGCATCGGTCTGGGTCACGCGCACCGTCTCGCCATTGCGTTGCGGCGTGGTCAGCGTGGCGGTGTAGGTGCCGTCCCCGGCGACCTGCGCATTGCCGATCACCGCGCCGGTAGCGTTGCGCACGATGATCGCGGCGCCGACCTGGCCCGTGCCCGATACGCTCGCGCCGTCGACGGACACGGTCGCGGTGGGGGCACCCGGCGTGTCATTGGGGATCAGGTCGGGCGCGGTCGCACTACCGGCCGTGGAGACGTTGCCCGCCGCATCCGCTTGGGTCAGCGTCAGGACTTGGCCGTTGGTCAGGGGCGGGTTCAGCGTCACGGTGAAGCTGCCATCCTGATTTACCGGCACGGTGGCCAGGATCAGTCCGACCGGATCGGTGATCGTCACGGTCGCGCCGATCTCGCCGATGCCGTTCAGCACCGTCCCGTCCGCCGACACGGTCGCCACCGGGGCGTCGGGCGGCGTTCGGTCGAGCGCGGTTACGGTGGTCGCCAGCGAGTCGTTCCCCGCCGCATCCGCCTGGGTGACGCTCAGCACCTGGCTGTTGAGTTGCGGTGTCGACAGGACGACCGAATAGGCGCCTTGCGGCCCGACGATCGCGGTTCCCAGCACGCCGCCACCCGCGTCGCGTACCGTGACGGTCGCGCCGACCTCACCCTGGCCGGAGACCACCGTTCCCGTCGCGTCCAGAGTCGCGACCGGGGCGGCCGGGGCGGTGATATCGGGGGCGGGGACACTGGTGGGCGTCGAGACATTGCCCGCCGCATCGGTCAGGGTCGCGCTGACCGTGCCGCCGTTGGCCTGGGCCGGGGTCAGCGACACGCTGAACGTGCCGTCCGTACCGACCTGGCCGGTGCCGATCACCGTGCCGCTGGCGTTGCGCAGCGTGACGATCGCGCCGATCTCACCGCTGCCGGTCGCCGTCGCGCCGGTGCCGTCGATCGTGAAGAGCGGCGCATTGGGCGCGGTCACATCGGGTGCGGTGGTGGGAACGGAGGGCGAGGTGTTTCCAGCGGCATCGGCCTGCGTCACCTGCAAGACCTGACCGTTCAGCTGCGGGGTGGTCAGGGTCAGGGCATAGGCGCCGGTGGTGCCTGCCGTGCCGGTGCCGATGATCGTGCCATCGGGCGCACGCACGGTGATGGCCGCGCCTGCCTCGGCCTGGCCGCTCACGATGGTGCCGGTGCCGTCGATGCTGGCGGTCAATCCGGTCGGAGCGGTGGTGTCCAGCGCGGTCAGCGCGAGTGGGGGCGAGACGTTGCCTGCCGTATCGGCCTGTACGACCGAGAGAGTCTGGCCGTTGAGCTGCGCGCTCGCCAGCGGGACCGAGAAGCTGCCGTCGGTGGCGACCTGAGCGGTGCCCAGCACCTGTCCAGCGGCATTGCGCACCGTGACCGTCGCGCCGGGCTCTCCCGTGCCGTTCACCAGCGTTCCATCCGCCGACAATGTGCCCAAGGGCGCGAGCGGCGCGGTCAGGTCGGGGGCCGTGGTGGGAACGGATGGCGAGGTGTTGCCTGCCGCATCGGCCTGCGTCACCTGCAGAACCTGACCGTTCAGCTGCGGGGTGGTCAGGGCCAGGGCATAGGCGCCGGTGGTGCCTGCCGTGCCGGTGCCGATGATCGTGCCATCGGGGGCACGTACGGTGATGGCCGCGCCCGCCTCGGCCTGGCCGCTGACGATGGTGCCGGTGCCGTCGATGCTGGCGGTCAGCCCGGTCGGGGCGGTGGTGTCGAGCGCAGTCAGCGCGAGCGGCGGCGAGACGTTGCCCGCCGCATCGGCCTGTACGACCGACAGGGTCTGGCCGTTGAGCTGTGCGCTCGACAGCGGGACCGAGAAGCTGCCGTCGGTGGCGACCTGGGCGGTGCCCAGCACCGTGCCGTCGGCGGCGCGGACGGTCACGGTCGCGCCGGGCTCGCCTGTGCCGTTCACCAGAATGCCGTCCGCCGACAATGTGCCGACCGGCACCAGCGGCGCGGTCAGGTCGGGGGCGACGGGGGCGAGCGGGGTGGAGACATTGCCCGCCGCATCCGCCTGCGTCACGGCGAGCGTCTGGCCGTTGATCTGCGCCGGGGTCAGCGAGGCGGTATAGCTGCCATTCGCGCCGACCACGGCGGTGCCGATGATCGTGCCGCCCGGATCGCGGACGGTGACGGTTGCGCCGACCTCACCCACGCCGGTGACGACCGCGCCGTCGCCGCTGATCGTGGCGGTCAGCCCGGTCGGCGCGGTGATGTCGGGGGCAGCCACGATGACGACGGGCGAGGCATTGCCCGCCGCGTCGGTCTGGATCAGCTGGAGGGTCTGGCCATTGGCCTGCACGGGGTTCAGCGTGACCGCGAAGCTGCCGTCCGGCGCCACCTGACCGCTACCCAGCAGCGTGCCGTCGGCGGCGCGGATGGTGACGGTCGCGCCGGGCTCGCCGGTGCCCAACAGCGTTGCGCCCGCATCGACGACCGATCCGGCGGGGGCGAGCGGCGCCGTCGTGTCCGGCGCGATGACGCTGGCGGGGGCGGAGACATTGCCTGCCGCATCGGCCTGGGTCACCTGCAGCGTTTCGCCATTGGTCTGCGGGACGGTCAATGTCGCGTTGTAGATGCCGTTGGCCGCGACCGTGGCGGTGCCGATGACCGCGCCGTTCGCATCGCGGATGGTAACGGTCGCGCCCGCTTCCCCCGCGCCGGAGACGATCACGCCGTCACCGCTGATCGTGGCGGTCAGCCCGGTCGGTGCGGTGATGTCGGGCGCGGTCAATGCGGTCGACGGAGACATGTTGCCGCCGCGATCGGTCTGGTCGAGCGACAATGTCTCGCCATTGGCCTGGGGTGGCGAAAGCGGGGAGGTGAAGCTGCCATCCGCGCCCACCGTCACTGTCGCGATCACCGTGCCATCGGCGGCGCGCACCCGGACGGTGGCGAAGGGTTCGCCGTTGCCGGTCACGCTGGTGCCATCGGCCGCGATGGTCGCGGTCGGGGCTGCGGGTGCGGTCAGGTCGGGCGCGGCCACGCTGGCGGGCTGCGACGGATTGCCCGCCGGATCGGTCTGCACCGCCGACAGGGTCTGGCCGCTGGTCTGCGGCGGGGTGAGCGTCAGGCTGTAGCTGCTGTCCGCCGCTACGACCGCGCTGCCCAGCACGGTGCCGGTGCCGTCGACGACGCGCACCGTCGCGCCCGGCTCGCCATTGCCATAGACCGTGGCTCCATCCGCCGAAAGCGTGGCGAGCGGCGGGGCGGGCGGCGTGATGTCGGGCGCGATGACGCCGACGCTGGGGGAGATGTTGCCCGCCGCATCGGTCTGCGTGACGCTCAACGCTTCGCCATTGGCCTGCGGCGTGGTCAGCACCGCGGCGAAGCTGCCATCGGCACCGGCGGTCGCGGTGGCGAGAATGCTGCCATCGGCCGCGCGTACGGTGATGGTGGCCCCCGGCTCGCCGGTGCCGCTGATGCTGGTGCCGTCCGGGCTGACTGTCGCAACGGGCGCGACGGGGGCGACGAGATCGGGCGTCGGTGCGGCGCTGGCGGGCGAGGCGTTGCCCGCCGCATCGGTCTGGACGACCGACAGCGTCTGGCCGTTGGCGACCCCGGTGGGCAGGGCGATGCTGAAGCTGCCATCGCCAGCAACCGTCGCGGTGCCGACCGGCTGGCCGCCCGCGTCCACGACCCGTACGACCGCGCCGGGCTCGCCCGTGCCGGTCAGCAGCGTGCCGTCCGCGCTGACGCTGACGACCGGCGCGGTGGGCGGCGTGATGTCCGGCGCGGCAAGCGTGGTCGCGGGCGAGGTGTTGCCCGCCGGATCGGCCTGGGTGACGCTCAAGGTGCCGCCATTGGCCTGTGGCGTGGTCAGCGGGAGGGCATAGTTGCCCTGCGCATCGACCGTCGCGGTGCCGAGCGGCTGGCCTGCGGCATCGCGGACGGTGACCGTGGCACCGGGCTCGCCGGTGCCGGAGACGACCGTGCCGTCTCCCGTAACGGTGGCGGTGGGTGCAGCGGGCGCGGTAACGTCCGGCGCACTGACTGTCGTGGCGGGCGAAATATTGCCTGCCGGGTCGCTTTGCGTGACGCTCAGGGTGCCGCCATTGGCCTGCGGAGTGGTCAGCGGCAGGGTGTAGTTGCCCTGCGCATCGACCGTCGCGGTGCCGAGCGGCTGTCCTGCGGCATCGCGGACGGTAACCGTCGCGCCGGGTTCGCCGATGCCGGTGATGCTGGTGCCGTCTCCGGCGATGGTGGCGGTGGGTGCGGTGGGCGCGGTAACGTCCGGCGCGCTGACCGTGGTAGCGGGCGACGTATTGCCCGCCGCGTCGGCTTGGGTGACGGTCAGGGTGCCGCCATTGGCCTGCGGCGTGGTCAGGGGCAGGGTATAGTTGCCCTGTGCGTCAACCGTGGCGGTACCGAGCGGCTGGCCTGCGGCATCGCGAACGGTAACTGTTGCGCCGGGTTCGCCGGTGCCGGTGATGCTGGTGCCGTCACCGGCAATAGTGGCAGTGGGCGCGGTGGGTGCGGTGATGTCGGGTGCGCTGACCGTAGTGGCGGGCGAAATATTGCCCGCCGGGTCACTTTGCGTGACGGTCAGGGTGCCGCCATTGGCCTGCGGCGTGGTCAGCGGGAGGGTATAGTTGCCCTGCGCATCGACTGTCGCTGTACCGAGCGGCTGGCCCGCCGCGTCGCGAACGGTGACGGTCGCGCCGGGTTCGCCGGTGCCGGTGATGCTGGTGCCGTCACCGGCAATGGTGGCGGTGGGTGCGGTGGGCGCGGTAACGTCCGGAGCGCTGACCGTAGTGGCGGGGGAGGTGTTGCCCGCCGGATCGCTTTGCGTGACGGTCAGGGTGCCGCCATTGGCCTGCGGGGTGGTCAGCGGGAGGGTATAGTTGCCCTGAGCGTCAACCGTCGCGGTACCGAGCGGCTGACCCGCCGCATCGCGAACGGTGACGGTCGCGCCGGGCTCGCCGGTGCCGGTGATGCTGGTGCCGTCACCGGCAATGGTGGCAGTGGGCGCGGTGGGTGCGGTGATGTCGGGTGCGCTGACCGTAGTGGCGGGGGAGGTGTTGCCCGCCGCGTCGGCCTGGGTGACGGTCAGGGTGCCGCCATTGGCCTGCGGGGTGGTTAGCGGCAGTGTATAGTTGCCCTGAGCGTCAACCGTCGCGGTACCGAGCGGCTGACCCGCCGCATCGCGAACGGTGACGGTCGCGCCGGGTTCGCCGGTGCCGGTGATGTTGGTGCCGTCTCCGGCGACGGTGGCGGTGGGCGCGGTGGGGGCGGTGATGTCGGGCGCACTGACTGTTGTGGCGGGGGAGGTGTTGCCCGCCGGGTCGGCCTGGGTGACGGTCAGGGTGCCGCCATTGGCCTGAGGCGTGGTCAGCGGCAGGGTGTAGTTGCCTTGCGCATCGACCGTCGCGGTACCTAGCGGCTGGCCTGCGGCATCGCGGACGGTAACCGTCGCGCCGGGTTCGCCGGTGCCGGTGATGATGGCGCCGTCTCCGGCGATGGTCGCCGTGGGGGCTTCGGGCGCGGTGAAGTCGGGGGCGGTGAGGGTGATCGTCGGGGACACATTGCCCAGCGTGTCGCTCTGTACGACGGTCAGCGCTTCGCCATTCCCCTGGGGCGTGGTCAGCGTCAGGCTGTAATTGCCGTTCGCGTCGACGGTCGCCTGACCGATCGTCTGGCCGTTCGCGTCCCGGACGATCACGGTCGCACCGGGCTCGCCGGTGCCGCTGACCGTAATGCCCTGCGCGTCGATCTGGGCCGTGGGCAGCGGCATGGTGCCGGTATCGACGGCGTCGATCCGGGTGATGGGCGAGACATTGCCCGCCGCGTCGGTCTGGGTCACGACCAGCACGCCGCCGCCGGTCTGCGGGGTGGTCAGCGTTACGGTAAAGCTGCCATCGGCGGCGACGGCGGCGGTGCCGATCGGCTGGCCGTTGGGGTCGGTGACGCGCACGGTCGCGCCGGGCTCGCCTGTCCCGCTGACGGTCGCCCCATCGGCGGACAGGGTCGCGGCGGGGGCGGCGGGCGGGGTGATGTCGGGCGCCGCCAGCGTGACGGCAGGCGAGACATTGCCCGCCGGGTCGCTCTGCGTCACGGTCAGGGTGCCGCCATTGGCCTGTGGCGTGGTCAGGGGCAGCGTGTAGCCGCCCTGAGCACCGACGACGGCGGTGCCCAGCGCCTGCCCGGCAGCGTTGCGCACGGTGACGGTCGCGCCCGCCTCGCCGGTGCCCGTGATGCTCGTTCCGTCGCCGTTGATCGTCGCGGTCGGCGCGGCGGGCGGGGTGATGTCGGGCGCCGTCAGCGTGGCGGCGGGCGAGACATTGCCCGCGGGGTCGGCTTGGGTGACGGTCAGGGTGCCGCCATTGGCCTGCGGCGTGGTCAGGGTCAGCGTATAACCGCCCTGCGCACCGACGACGGCCGTGCCCAATATCTGTCCGGCGGCGTTGCGAACGGTGACGGTCGCGCCGGGCTCGCCGGTGCCGGTGATGCTCGTTCCGTTACCGTTGATCGTCGCGGTGGGCAAAGCGGGCGGCGTGATGTCCGGGGCGGCCGCCGTCGCGGGGGGCGAGACGTTGCCCGCCGCGTCGCTCTGTACGACGGTGACGGGCTGGCCGTTGGTCTGGGGCGGGTTGACCGGGATGGTGAAGGTGCCGTCGGTGCCGACCGTGCCAGTGCCGATCACATTGCCCGCGCCGTCGGTCACGCGGACGGTCGCGCCCGCCTCGCCGGTGCCGCGCACGCTGGCGCCGTTGGCGGTGAAGCTGGCGGTGGGGGTTGCGGGCGGCTGCGTATCGACGGAGGGACCGGGCTGGTTTCCGCCATTACCACCGCCGCCCGCTACCGCCGCGACCAGCCCGCCGAGCCCGGCCACCCCCAATATGGCGGGCAGGACGAAGGACGATCCGCCGCCCTCCTGCGCGCCTGCCGCACCCAGCAGATCGTCCAGGTCGGTGATCGCCTTGAACCGGCCCGACCCGCTGGCCGAAGGGTTGGCCAGCCACTGGCTGCCCTGATCCTCGCGCAACACCAGGTCGCTCGCCTTGCCCTGTTGCTGGTCATAGAAATGGTCGATGCGAATGGTCTGGCCATCGGTCAGGCGGATGATGAGGTCATTGCCCTCGCGCGTCATCTCGGCGACCTGCGACCGATCGAGGTTGAGCCGCACCACGCTGGGAGCGCTCAACTCGATGACGTTGGCGGTGGTCGTGGTGGTGGTGCCGGTCGCCTTTGCGATGATCTCGGTCTGCATGGCCTGTTCCTCCCATTGCATGTCGTCATGCCCCGGCACGGATGCCGGGTCGGGGGGCGCGGTCATGGTTTTACTGGGCCACCACGCAGCCTCCCCTTGCACACATGCTAACCGCAAAGTTCGGCGCGTGATGCGTGGGGACCGTTTTCGGAATTAATTCAGTTGGTTAATGGTTGTTAACTTATTTTGCATCCTGGGGGCGGGCGGGGATGACCGGGGCGTCATCGTCGGTCATCCGCACCGGACGGATCCGGCCATCGGGCGTATAGGCGATGCGATCGATCGCCACGACCCGCTCGCCCTGAAACGGCCCGGGGCCGGGCGCACGGTCCCATCGATGATAGACGATCAGCGGACGTCCATCCGGCAAGGTCACGAAGCTGTGATGGCCCGGCCCCTGGTGCCGCGCATCGCTGGTCAGGATCGCGCCGCGATAGCGCCAAGGTCCGGTGGGCGAGGGGGCAGTGGCGTAGTGGACCGAATAATCGGGACCGTTGAAACGGCCATGGCTGTAGGACAGGTAATAGATGCCGCCGCGCTCGTGCATGAACGCCCCTTCGGTGAATTGCGGCGGCGTGGCGACCGTCACCTCGCGCGCGATGCTGACCATGTCGGGCTTGAGTTCCCAGACGCGCAGGCGAGCGCCCGCACTGCCGCCCGCATAGAGATAGGTCTTGCCCGACTTGCGATCGGTGAAGACCATCGGGTCGATCGCCTCGAATGCCTTGTCGCCGGTCACAAGCGGACGGCCGCTGTCGCGATAGGGGCCCTCGGGCCGGTCGGCGACCGCGACGCCGATCCGGCTGGGCGTCGGATTCTGCGGCCCGACCGAATAATAGAGATAATAGCGGCCGTTCCGGGTGGCGACGCCGGGCGCCCAGAGGAAATGTTCGGGCGCGCCGTCATCCTTGATCCAGCGTATCTGGTCGCGCCGGATCAGCTCGCCGCGCGGTTGCCATGTCTTCAGGTCGCGGCTGGAAAAGGCGCCGAAGCGATCGGCGGCCCAGCTTCCCCCAGGCCCGCCGGTCGGGAAAATCCAGAGTTCGTCGCCGATCATCATCGCGTGCGGGTCGGCCCCCTCGAACTGCGGATTGCGGGCGATCGCCGCCGCCGCGACGGTCAGCGCCAGCCCGGCGGCGGCGAATGCGCTCAGTCTCTTCATGGTCGTCCTCTCCCACCCGTCTTTTTTGGCCAAGCTATTGCGGGAGAGGATTTTGTCCATGTTTTTGATGACTGTGCCGGAAGGGGGAGGGCGGTGCGGCCGCCCTAACCCACCCGCAGGCGATACAGCCCCGATCCATGCGGCGGCAGCATTTGCGCAAAGCGACCCTTCGCCTTGCCCAGCGATGCGCCGCTCCACAGATCGGTCACGCCGACCTCGCCCGACAGGCCCAGATAGTGAAGCGCCAGGCCGACCTCCCTGGCTTTGTCGCCGGTGTTGAACAGCGCCAGATAGCGGTCGCGCGGCGCACCCTCGGGCCTGGCGGACCAGATGCGTGCACCGTCCTCGACGAAATGCGGTTGATTGTCGGTCGAGGCCTGATTGACCGCGATCACCGCGCGATTGGTCAGCAGGGCCAGTGTCGGCGCATCGAGATAGCGCAGGTCGCCGCCCATGATGAGCGGCGAGCGCGCGATCGACCACAGGGTCATCAACGTGCGCTGTTCGTCGGGCGTGAATTTGGTGTCGCGCTTGCCCAGCGCCAGCCGACCGAGCGGCAGCATGTCGGCGTCCGGCCACGAACCCGGCCCGCGATAGGGCGTCCAGTTCTCCAGCCGGGTGAACTGCGCCTCCAGCATCGACCATTCGTCCCAGAAATCGTCCGAGATGCGCCACATCTGCGCAAAGCGGCGGACATGGGGCCCTCGGATCACGGGCGTCTCGCCGGGCGACAGGCTGAGCACGATCGGGCGGCCGCTATTCCGGATCGCCTGGTGCGCCGCCTCGATCTCGGGCGCATGCGCGTCATAGGGGCGGCTCATATCGTCCATCTTGACGAAATCGACGCCCCAGGACGCATAGAGCGCAAACACGCTGTCATAATAGGCCTGCGCGCCGGGCCTGGTCATGTCGACGCCGTACATGTCCGGGTTCCAGGTGCAGATGCTGGACGTGTCGGCGATATCGGCGGCGCGGTAACGGGTGCCGAGGATCGGCAGGTTCTTCTTCACCGCCAGTCGGGGGATGCCGCGCATCAGGTGGATGCCGAACTTCATGCCCATGGCGTGGACGTCCGCCGCCAGTCTGGTGAAGCCCGATCCGTCGGCGCTGGAGGGAAAGCGGTTGGGCGCGGGGATCAACCGGCCATAGCCGTCCATCGCGGGCACCGGCAAGGCATTATAGGTATAGCTGGACGCCTCGGGCTCGTACCATTGGATGTCGACGGTGAAGACGTCATAGCCGAAGGGCAGCAACTTGGCGCGCATGATCGCGGCGGTCTCGCGCGCCTGCGCCTCGGTGATGGTGGTCGCAAAGCTGTTCCAGCTGTTCCAGCCCATGGGGGGACGCGGGGCCAGCATGGTCGTCGGGCGTTCCGCCGCCGCCGCTGTGGCCCCCACTCCGCCGAGCGCGACCCCGCCGCTGATCGCGCCGAACCCGGCCAATGCCTGTCGACGGCTGATCCCGCCCCCGTCCTTGCTCATCCATCCGCTCCCGTATCTTTAGTCGAACAAGACTATGGTTTGTCAGGCGGATAGCAAGGCGGGGGGTAATTATCATGTCCGACATTCGATTGTGGATCAGAAACGTCCCTCGAAGCTCAGCCCCAGGATGCGGGGATTGGACAGGGTGCCGCGCACCCGGCCGTCGAAATCAGTGAAGAAAGAGGTCGGCTGCTGCCGGTCAAAGATGTTGCTGGCGAGCAGATAGACCCCGAAATGCCGCCCTTGCCAACCCAGCTTGGCGTTGACCAGCGTGATCGGGCGGATGTCGCGCACCGTATGGTCGATCGTGCTCTGGAAAATGGCGTCGCGGTAGGTCGCGTTGATATTGGCGAACAGCCCGCCCGCGCTGTGCCAGGTGCCGCCCCAGGAGGCGGTCCAGCGCGGTGCGTTGGCGAACTCGTTGCCTGTCGCCGACCATTTCGCGATGCCGATCGGCACGGTGAAGTCGAGGAACTCGGTACGGCTGTGCCCGACGCCCGCATACAGCTCCAGATGACGGGTCGGTCGCCCCCGCAACTCCGCCTCGAAACCGTAAAGGCGCGACTTGCCAGCGTTGACGACCTGGCTGTCGAACACCGCGCCGGGGGTCAGCTGTACCGAGACCTGCTGATCGCGCCAGTCGATATAATAGGCGTTGGCATTGAAGCTCAGGCGGCGGTCGAACCAGTCGGTGCGCAGCGCGACTTCGTAATTCCAGGTATATTCCGGCGCATAGGTGAAGTTCTGCCCGCGCTGCTGGTTGATCCCGGCACCGCCCGCGCGATAGCCGCGCTGCGCCGTCGCACTGAGCGAGGCCTGGGCCGTCACGTCCCAGGTCAGGCCCAGCTTGGGTAGCCAGGCGTCATAGGTGATGGTGCGCGTCGGATCGACACTGGTCGCCCCCGCCGCCGTCGCCAGCAGCAGCGCGTTCAGCCGGGTGACGACGGGCGCCAGCGCGGGCACCGGCAGACGCGCCGGATCGGGCAGCGTACCGTTCAGCACGACCGACTGGGTCGCGCCGCGCAACTGACGCTCATTGTCGTAACGAAGCCCGGCACGAAGCTTCAGGCGCGTGGTCAGCGGGAAGGTCAGGTCGGTGAAGCCCGCCAGATTGCGGGTGAGGCGCGGCTGGGTCAGGACATTCGCGATCGGAACCACGCCGCCGTAAAAGCCCAGTACCGTATCCACCAGCGGTCGCGACAGGCCCAGCGCCAGCAACTGGCGGTCGACGCCCAGCCGCGTGAGGTTCATGTTCTGTGTCGCCTCGAACCGATAATCGCGATTGTCCTCGCGCAGATAATAGGCCCCGATCAGGCCCTGTACCCAGGGCAGGTCGATGCCCAGGCGCAGTTCCTGCTGTATCGTCTTGGCAGGATCGCTGGTCCGGCTCAGCTGACCCGGCGTGGGGTTGCGGTCGGGATCGGCGATATAGAGCGCGCGGACATTGGAATAGTTGGTGATCGAACTCAGGTCGAAGCCACCGCCCAGCGTATAATGCGCCTCCAGCGTCGCGATGTCGCTCAACGTCCGGGTGACGGTCGCCACGTCGTCGGTGACGATGCGGTCGCGCCGGTCATAGGGCGGGTCGAATTCGAACGAATAGGCACCACGCACATGGCGGTCGTGCATATAGGTCGCGATGATCCGCAGCCCGGGCACGGCGTCGGGCGTGAACAGCAGCTTGCCGCGCAGCGTCTCCGACTGGCGCGGATCGGCGTCGCGGTGGAGCGTGGCGTTGTAGAGCAGACCATCGGAACGCGCGATCTCGCCGGCCACGCGGAACGCGATCTGATCGCCCAGGATCGGGCCGCCCAGCGCGGCGGCGGCGCGGCGCTGTCCATCGGGGCCGGTCAGCATCACCCTGGCCTTGCCGTTCCACGCATAGCTCGGGTCGGTCGTGCGAAGGACCACCGCCCCGGCAAGCGCATTGCGCCCCTGCACCGTCGATTGTGGCCCGCGAAACACCTCGACCTGGGCGATGTCGTACAAATCAAGTGGCCCGGTGTTCAGCGCCGCGCGCGGCAGGACCGCGCCGTCGAGATAGACGCTGGCCAGCGCCCCATCGCCCGCACCCGAGACGTTCAAGGCATCGATGCCGCGAATGGTGAAGCTCGTCCGGTCGGCCCCGATCGAGATATTGGGCGTGCGTTGCAGCACGTCGTACATGTCGATCAGATTCTGGTCGGCGATGGTTTGCGCAGTCGTCACCGCGACACTGGCGGGCGTATCACGCAGCGTCCGGTCGGCCTTTTCGCCCATGACGACGATGTCGTTGCCCGCCTCCGTCGACGCGGTGTCCGGCCCCGGCGACGCCGTGCTTTGCGCCAGACAGGGCGCCGCCACCGAAGACAGCATCATGACCAGTGTCGCGCGAACCCACATTCCAAAACCCCCAATTTCGTTGCGATAGCGAATTAATAGCGATGAATATGCGAGTCAATCGCAACAAAGGTGAGAGTATCAGGGGCTTGTCGGATCGGGGCTGTGGATGGGAACCATTGGACATCGCCCATCGGGGCATCATCCTCGCATTACCTGGGACGACGATCATGCTATGAGGCGGCCCGTCCCGAAGCCCGGCGGCAGACGGGCTGCCATCCTGGACAGGGAAGAACGAGCAAGCGATGCACGGATCACAGTTCGAGTTCCAGGCCAGCCACGAACTGCTTCAGGCGACGATGGATACGTCGACTGACATGATTCAGGTGTTCGAGGCGATCCGCGATGACGCGGGCACGATCGTCGACTTCCGCTGGGTCCTGAACAATCACACCTCGGCGCGCAAATATGGCGAGGTGCGCGGCGAAAGCCTGTTGCAGCGCAATCCGGGTGTTATTGAAGAGGGCATTTTCGATGCCTTTTGTCGCGTCACCGAGACCGGCCTGCCCGAACAGGCCGAGCATCATTATGTGCACGAGCAGTTCGACGGGTGGTTTTTCCAGACGGTCGTGAAGCTGGGCGACGGCGTGGCCACCACGACGCGCGACATCACCGAATGGAAAGAGTCGCAGGCCGAGGTGGTACGGCTGCGCGAGGAGGTGGTGAAGGCCAAGCTGGCCGATACCGAAGGGCAGTTGGCGGCGATCTTCGCCACTGCGCCGGTCGGACTGTCGGTATTGTCGCTGGATGGCCGCTTTCTGCGCGTCAATGACGAACTCTGCCGCATATTGGGCCGTTCGCGGGAGGCGATGCTGGAGTTGCGCGTACCCGACGTGACCCATCCCGACGACGTGCCGCCCAGCCTGGTCGCGATCGGCGAGGCGCTTTCCACCGGGCGTCCCGCGACCCTCGACAAGCGCTATACCCGGCCCGACGGCTCGCTGGCCTGGGCCAGCAGCACGCTGTCGGTCCTGCCCAAGAGCGACGGCCAGTCCGATCGGCTGCTGGTGGTGACCGCCGACCTCTCCGAACGGCGCAAATCCGACGAGGCGTTGCGCCGGAGCGGGGCGTTGCAGCGCGTGCTGATCGCCGAACTGCAACACCGCACCAGCAACCTGCTGGGCGTGGTGCGCTCGATCGTCGAGAATACCGCGCGCGTGGCGACAGGGCTCGACGATTTCCGCAGGCATTTCGACGACCGGCTCGACGCGCTGTCGCGCGTGCAGGCGCTGTTGTCGCGGCTGAACGAGCATGACCGGGTGACGTTCGACGAGCTGCTTCATGCCGAATTGGTGGCGATGGACGGCTGCACCGATGCGGTGACGCTGGAAGGTCCATCGGGCGTAAGGCTGCGTTCCTCGACCGTCCACACGCTGGCCATGGCGATCCATGAGCTGGCGACCAATGCGATGAAATATGGCGCGCTGGGTCAGGACGGGGGGCGGCTGGCGATCCGCTGGACGCTGGAGGCCGAGGGAGCGGACGGCAAGCCATGGCTGCATATCGACTGGCGCGAAAGCAGCGTCAGGATGCCTAGCGAGGCAAGCTGGCCGACGGGCACGGGGCAGGGGCGCGAGCTGATCGAACGGGCGCTACCCTATCAGCTGGGCGCCCGGACGACCTATCATCTGGGTGACGACGGCGTGCATTGCACCATCGCCATCCCCGTATCGGCAACGGTGTATCCAGGCGAGGGCGCCTAGGGCGGATCGACACTCACGTCATTCCTCGTCTTGTAGGGGAGGTGGCAGGCTGAAGGACTGACGAAGCGGTGTCCCGGTTGGAGATGTTGGGCCGTGATGACGTTGCGTTGAACCGAGGAGAGCCCCTACCCTTCAGGGGAGGGGTTGGGGTGGGGCCTCGCCACGGGCCGCACGCTTGCGGAGGCGCCCCCACCCCCGGCCCCTCCCCTGAAGGGGAGGGGTGCGTTCATCACATGTCATCTTGCTCTAGACCTACCTCTCCACCGGCGACACCCCTCCACCATCCTTTGGATGGTCCCCCTCTCCTTCCAGGGGAGGAATGTGTGGCATTCTGCCTGAATGGCGATCCGCATCGGCATCAACCCTGCCAGCCGGGGCGCAGGGCGATCCGCAGGATGCGGTCGTTCGCCGCCAGGAACAGCGCGCGGCCCGTTTCGCCGAACGCGCAATTGGCGATCGGCGCGCCCTGTTCGATCAGGCCGAGCGGCTCGGCTTCGGGCGTCATCAGCATCATGCCGCCCGGCACCGAGCAGACCAGCGTGCCGTCGCGCGCGACCTTCATCCCGTCCGGCAGGCCTGCCCCGCCCGCCGCCAGCATCGCCCGCGCGTCGAGCAGCATCCGGCGATTGGTCACATGCCCGCTTCTGTCGACGTCATAGACCATGATCCGCGGCGCGGCGTCGTCCGATACCGACACGTAAAGCCGCCGTTCGTCGGGGGAGAGCGCGATGCCGTTGGGGCGGGTGAGGGTTCCGTCGATCAGGTCGACGGTGCCGTCGGGCCGTCGCCGATAGACGCCGTTGACCGGCTGTTCCTTCAACGGCGAGGCGTCCCCGTCCTGGAAGCCGTATGGTGGATCGGTAAACCAGATCGCGCCGTCGCTGGCGACGTGCAGGTCGTTGGGACTGTTGAACCGCTTGCCCGCATGGCGATCGGCCAGCACGGTGCGGCGGCCGGTCTTCAGGTCGACCCGGTCGATGCTGCGCCCGCCGCTATTGGCGATCAACAGCGCGCCGTTTGCATCCAGCGCCAGCCCGTTGGCACCGGGCTCACGGACCAGCGCCGGATCGGTCCCCGCCGCGCCGGAGGGGGTCAGCGCCGCCGATACGCCTTTCCCACGCTGCCAGCGGCGGACGATATTGGCGGGCGGATCGGAAAACAGCAAATAGTTGCCGCCGGGCACCCAGACGGGCCCTTCCGCCCAACGGATGCCGGTGGCGATCACTTCCGGCTCGGTGCCGGGTGCGATCATCCGGTCGAGCGCGGGCGACAGGCGACGCAGACGCGGCGTCGTTTCCGCCGCGACGGCGGGGGCCGCTGCCAGGGCAAGACCGGCAGCGAGGACGGAGCGGCGGGAAGCGATCATGCCGCCAGCATGGGCCAGGCCCCCGGTGCCCGCAAGGGCGGGGGCTTGGCGACACCATCTTTCCCAAACCGCCCGTTCGCGACTATGAGCGCGTCATGGGACGAATGGGGCAAAGATGACTGTCGAGCGGAGCAAGGCCGAACTGTGCGCCTGGCGGGCGGAAGCCATCCGGCGGATCGAGGCGGATTTCAACCGATCGGCGGACACGCATCTGATCCGGGTCGACCTGCCGCGCTATCCGGGGATCACGCTGTACCTGAAGGATGAGAGCAGCCACCCGACCGGCAGCCTGAAGCACCGGCTGGCGCGGTCGCTGTTCCTCTATGCGCTGTGCAATGGCTGGATCGGGCCGGATACCTGCGTGATCGAATCCTCCTCGGGCTCGACGGCGGTCAGTGAGGCCTATTTCGCCAGGATGCTGGGGCTGCGCTTCATCGCGGTCGTGCCCGCCTCGACCGCCGCGCCCAAGCTGGACGCGATCCGTTTCCACGGCGGCGAGATCCATGCGGTCGACGATCCGCGCACCGTCTATGACGTATCCCATCGCCTGGCGGCCGAGACGGGTGGTCATTATCTCGACCAGTTCACCTATGCCGAGCGCGCGACCGATTGGCGCGGCAACAACAACATCGCCGAGAGCATCTTTTCGCAGATGTCGGCGGAGGAGCATCCCATTCCCCGCTGGGTGGTCTGCGGGGCGGGGACCGGCGGTACATCGGCGACGATCGGGCGCTTCATCGCCTATCAGCGTCACGCGACGCAGCTGTGCGTCGCCGATCCGGTCCATTCGGTCTTCCACCGCCACTTCGCCGACCGCCAAGCCCTGTCGCTGCCCGAGGGATGTGCGAGCTGTATCGAGGGCATCGGGCGGCCGCGTGTCGAGCCCAGCTTCATCCCCTCGGTCATCGACCGGATGATCGCGGTCGAGGATGCCGCCAGCATCGGCGCGATGCGCGCCTTGTCGGCGCGGCTCGGGCGGCGGGTCGGCGGTTCGACCGGCACCAATCTGATCGCCTGCGCCACGCTGATCGAGGACATGGCGGCGGCGGGCGAGCGTGGATCGGTCGTCACGCTGCTCTGCGACGGCGGCGAGCGCTATGGCTGCACCTATTATGACGATGCGTGGCTCGACGCACGCGGCATCGACTGGCGGCCCCATGCCGCGCATATCGAGGCGCTGCTCGCCAGCGCCTGATCGGTCAGGCGCGGCGCGGACAGGGCGGAGGATGATCGATCATCATGACTGACAGGCTTCGATTGCTCGTGACCCGCCGCCTGCCGGACCCTGTCGAACGGCATCTGTGCGAGACCTGGGATACGACGCTGAGTGTCGATGATGCGCCGCTTGGCCGCGACGCGCTCGCTGGCGCTATGACCGACTATGACGCCTGGATACCGACGATCACCGACCGGATCGATGCCGATCTGATCGCGACGCCGGGCCGTCGCGTGCGCATCCTCGCCAATTACGGCGCCGGGGTCGATCATATCGATCTGGTCGCCGCGCGCGCCGCCGGGCTGGTCGTGACCAACACCCCCGATGTGCTGACCGATGCGACGGCGGAGATCGCGATCCTGTTGATGTTGATGGCGGCGCGCCGGGCGGGTGAGGGCGAGCGGGAGTTGCGCGGCGGGCAATGGACCGGCTGGCGCCCCTCGCACCTGATCGGGCAGGGGCTGTGGGGCAGGACGCTGGGCCTGGTCGGCTTCGGCCGGATCGCGCAGGCGACGGCGGCGAAGGCACGCGGGTTGGGCATGCGCATCCGTTATGCCAGTCGCTCGGCCGCAGCACCCGAGGTGGAACGCGCACTCGGTGCCACGCGCGCGACCTCGCTCGAAGCGCTGGCGGGGGAGTGCGATGTCCTGTCGCTGCATGTCCCCGGCGGCGAGGAGACGCGCCACATGGTCGACGCCGCCCTGCTCGCCAGGATGCAGCCGCACGCGATCGTCGTGAACACCGCGCGCGGGCCGGTGATCGATGAGGGCGCGCTGGTCGAGGCGCTGCATCTGGGGCGGATCGGCGGTGTCGGGCTGGACGTCTATGAGCGTGAGCCCGAGGTGCATCCCGACCTGCTGGCACATCCCCGCGCCGTCCTGCTGCCGCATCTGGGCAGCGCCACGATCGAGGCGCGAACCGCGATGGGCATGCGCGCGGCGGCCAATCTCGCGGCGTACGATCGGGGCGAGGAACCGGCCGATCGTGTCGCCTGAGGCCGTCATCGCCGCGCTGGTCGAGGATCGGCTGGCCCGGCGGCGGCCCGGGGATGCACCGCTGATCCTGGGGCTGTGCGGGGCGCAGGGCAGCGGCAAGTCGACGATCGCCGCGCGACTGGCGGCTCGTGTGGAGCGCAGCGCGGTCCTGTCGCTCGACGACCTCTATCTCACCCGTGCCGAGCGCCAAAGGCTGGCGCGCGAGGTCCACCCGCTGTTCGCGACGCGCGGCGTGCCGGGGACGCACGACGTGGCGCTGGGCGTCGCGACGATCGCCGCCCTGGCACGGGGCGAAGCGGTGCCCTTGCCGCGTTTCGACAAGGCGATCGACGATCGCGCGCCGCCATCCGTCTGGCCCTGCGCACCTGAAGGATGCGAATTGCTGATCTTCGAGGGATGGTGCGTGGGTGCGCGGCCGCAGGACGAGGTCGAACTGGTCGCGCCGCTCAACGCGCTGGAGGCGGCGGAGGACTCGCAAGGGATCTGGCGATGGCATGTGAATGCCGCGCTGGCGAGCGACTATCCCCGATTGTTCGCCCCCATCGATACGCTGGTGCTAATGATGCCGCCGCAATGGTCCACCGTCTTGCGCTGGCGTACCGAGCAGGAGGAAGGCTTGCGCAGGATGCATGGCGCGGGCGCTGGCATGATGGATGACGCGCAACTGGCCCGTTTCGTCAGCCATTACGAGCGGCTGACCCGTCATATCTGGTCTGAAATGCCCGGCCGCGCCGACCTGTGCCTGAAGCTGGCCGCGGATCGTACGCTGGCGACCTGACAGGCGGGGCAACGCCAATCCGTCTTAACTCTTCGCCTATGTGCCGGGAACGCGATGGTCCGAACCATCGCAAGGGCAAGGCTGGTAGCGCTCAACTTCTTAAGGCGATAGGGAAAAGCCCCATGACCAAGCCCACCCGCCCCGTTTGCGCCCGCCCTCGCGGAACCGGCGGTGGCGCGCCAGCGGCCCTTGTCGATGGTCCAGAATCATCTTCGCCCAAGCGATCGTCCCCGCTCTGGGCTCGCACAAGTTTCATGGCCGTCACGACCGCGTGTCGGCGTCACGCATAAGGAGACCGACGGATGAAGTTGTTGCGTTATGGCGAGACGGGGCGTGAGCGGGCCGGGGTGCTCGACGATCAGGGCCGCATCCGGGCGCTGCCCGAGGCGCTGGGCGATCTGGCGGGCGATCGGCTGACGCCGCAGGGCCTGGCGGAAATCGCCGCGCTCGATCCCGAAACGCTTCCCGTGGTCGAGGGCAATCCGCGCCTGGGCTCGTGCGTCGCGCGTCCCGGCAAGTTCGTGTGCATCGGCCTGAACTACCGTGCGCACGCCGCCGAGAGCAATCTGCCCATCCCCGCCGAGCCGGTCGTCTTCGGCAAGTGGAGCAGCGCTGTGGTCGGCCCCAACGACGATGTCGAAATTCCGCGCGGCTCGGAAAAGACCGATTGGGAAGTCGAACTCGGCGTCGTGATCGGCACGCGTGGCCGTTACCTGACGGAAGCCGAGGCGCTGTCGCATGTCGCCGGTTACTGCGTGGTGCATGACGTCTCGGAACGCGCGTTCCAGCTGGAGCGCGGCGGCACCTGGGACAAGGGCAAGGGGTGCGACACTTTCGGCCCGACCGGCCCCTGGCTGGTCACGGCGGACGAGGTGGGCGACCCGCAGGCGCTTCGCCTGTGGCTGGAGGTCGACGGCAAGCGCTATCAGGACAGCAGCACCGCCGACATGATCTTCACGGTCGCCGAGCTGGTGTCCTATGTCAGCCAGTTCTGCACGCTGGAGCCGGGCGACATCATCTCGACCGGCACGCCCGAAGGCGTCGGCCTGGGCCAGAAGCCGCCGGTATATCTACGCGCGGGCCAGACGGTGCGGCTGGGGATCGAGAAGCTGGGCGAGCAGACTCAGCGCATCGTTGCGGCGGGGTAAACTTAAATCACCCCTCCCCTTCAGGGGAGGGGCAGGGGGTGGGGCGTTTCCCCAAATGCTACGCCTATGGGAGAGGCCCCACCCCAACCCCTCCCCTGAAGGGGAGGGGCTAGAAGGCAATCAGTCGTCTTCGTCCATCTCGCTGTCGACGCTGTCCATGAAGTCGCGCGCAGCTTCGCGGTCTTCTTCATTGTCGAACGCGTCGTCGATGTCGGGGGCCACGCCGATCATATAGGCTAGGCACCAGAGCGCGAAGCGGCGGCCGCTGTCGCGCTCCAGTCCGAACTGGACGCGCAGCCGATCCACCCCGGCGCTGAGCTGATCGGGGGAGAGGTCGGCAATCTCTTCGGTGCCGAAAAAGCGGACGAGCAACTGGTCGAAATCCATGGCCGTTCATAGCCGACCCGTTGCCCGTTCCCAAGCCCTGCCGTCAGTTACCCGCCTGGATACGGTCGCCCGCCGCGCGCTGCTCGGCGGCACGCTTGGTCAGGTTCTTGAGCGTCTCGTCGAACTTGCCCTCGCGCTCGGCCATGCGGAAGGGGCGAACCTGATCGACCAGCACTTCCGACGGCGTCGGCGTTTGCGCAAACTGCGCGGCGACCGCATCGGCAAATTCCTCGAGCGGGACATAGCCCGGCCGATGCGCCTGGCCCGGCGTCAGGTCGGTCTGCACGCCCGGCGGGGCCAGCTCGATCACCTCGACCTTGCCCTCCAGCTGGGTGCGCAGCGACACGGTATAGGAATGGATCGCCGCCTTGGTCGCCGAATAGGTCGGGGCAGCGACCAGCGGCACGAAGGCGAGGCCCGAGGTCACGTTGACGATCGCGGCGTCGGGCTGCTGGATCAGATGATCGATCAGCGCATTGGTCAGCCGGATCGGACCCAGGATATTGGTGGTCAGCGTCGCCTCGGCATCGGCCAGGTCGCGGTGGCCGGTCAGATCCTCGAACTTCATGATGCCCGCATTGTTGAACAGCACGTTCAGCGCGGGGAAGTCGGCGACGACCTGTTTGGCGAAGGCGTCGACCGCCGCCGCATCCTCGACGTCGAGCGTGACGACATGAATGCGCTCGCGCCCTTCCGCCGCCTTTTCCAGCGCCTCACGCCGACGCCCGGCGATGATGACCGTGTCACCGCGATCATGGAAGCGGTGCGCCAGCGCTTCGCCGATACCGCTGCCGCCGCCCGTCATCAGGATCGTGTTGCCGCTGGTCTTCATCGATGTGTCTCCGGGTCGGGTGAAATGATCCTCCGCACAATGATCGCCACCGGCTTTCGTTCACCCCGCGCCGCCGGTGATCCGATGTACGATGTCACTGATCGCATTCCGGTCGAGCGGGGCAGGGTCGATCGAGTTGTGGATGCCGATCCCCTCGACCAAAGCATCGAGCGCGCGGGCGGTCAGCGGATCGAAGAACCGCTCCAGCGCGGCGCGGCTGTTGTTCATCCAGCCCTGCATAACGGCCGATACCGACGGGTGCCGGGCGGCAAAGGCATAGAGTTCGTAACTAAGGAGCAGGGTGCGCGGCGCGGCCCAGACCGAGCCTGCGATGATGTCGATGATCGCCTCGCACGCTTCCTCGCCCGTCCGCGCCTGCGCCATGCGCGCGGCGAAGGCGTGGGACGACTCCTCCGCCAGTTGCGTGAAGGCATCGGTCAGCAACGCCTCCAGCGAGGCGAAATAGTAGGTGACCGAGCCCAGCGGCACGCCCGCCACCGCCGCGATCCGGCGATGGGTGGTGGCGGGTACGCCGTGTTCGGCGATCACCTCCAGCGCGGCGGCGATGATGCGTTGCCGACGCTCCGGGTCGTTTTGTCTCGCGGATCGGTCGGCCATGCAAAAACTCCGTTGCATCGAATATGTACAAATGTACACATACTGTCGAGGCGGGGCAGGATAACGGTCTGCCGTAGCGCGAAACGGGAAAGAAGAACCATGGATGAACCACAAATGTCGCGTCGCGCGATCCTGGGCAGCGCGGTCGCATTGACCGTGCCGCAGATGGCGGCGGCGGCGGGTGCTCCGGCCGGGACGGCGGTGCTGGGGCGAAAGGACGGCGTGTGGCTGAACGCGCCCAGGGTCTGGCGGGCCGAGGCGAATGGCGATCTGGTGATGACCACCGATCGCGGCACCGATTTCTGGCGTGAGACCCATTATGGCTTCACCCGCGACAGCGGCCATTTTCTGGGCTTCCCCACCGGCGACGCCTTTACCGCGCAGCTGCGCATCCGCGGCCGCTACGACAAGCTGTACGATCAGGCGGGGATCATGGTCCGGATCGATGAACGGCGCTGGGTCAAGGCGGGGATCGAGTTGTCCGACGGCCGCGCGATGCTCAGCAGCGTGCTGACCGACGGACGCTCGGACTGGGCGACGGGTCCTTATGAGGGCGATGCCGCCGACTTCTGGATGCGCGCGACCGTGGCCAAGGGTGTGTTGCGCCTGCAGGTTTCGGCGGATGGCCAGCACTGGCCGCTGGTCCGGCTGGCGCCGTTTCCGGTCGCGGCCAGCTACCGCGTCGGCCCGATGGCCTGCACGCCCGAACGAGAGGGGCTGGAGGTGCGCTTCTCCGATCTGCGCATCACCCCGCCGCTCGGCAAAGACCTGCATGATCTGAGCTGAGCATGACCAGTCAGAAGCAGAAGATGCTGGCGGGCGAGTTGTACACCGCCGATGATCCCGAACTAGCCGCCGATGCCGCCCGCGCGGCGGCGTGGATGGAGCGCTACAACAACTCCCTGGCCTGGGAGGCGGCCGATCGCCATGCGCTGCTGGCCGAAGGGCTGGGGCAGGTGGGGGCGGGGGCGGTGGTCCGGCCGCCCTTCCACTGCGACTATGGCTATAACATCGCGCTGGGCGAGCGGGTGTTCCTCAACTTCGGTTGTGTGATCCTGGACGTGGCGCGGGTCGAGATCGGCGCATGGACGCAGATCGGGCCGGGCGTGCAGATCCTGACTGCCGACCATCCGCGTGACGCCGCGCTCCGGGCGCAAGGCTGGGAGTATGGGCGACCGATCCGCATCGGCGCCAATGTCTGGATCGGCGGCGGGGCGCTGATCCTGCCGGGGGTGACGATCGGCGACGATGCGATCATCGGCGCTGGCAGCGTGGTGACGCGTGACGTGGCCGCGGGGCAGACGGTGGTGGGCAATCCGGCCCGCCCGCTCGCATGACGACGACGCCCGACACCACGCATCGGGGCAAGCCGCATTTCGAGGTGCTGGACGGCCTGCGCGGCACGGCCGCCATGCTGGTGGTCGCGTTCCATATTCAGGGCATCACCGTCCTGTTCGAGGCGAACCGGCTTCTCCTGCCCCATGCCTATCTAGCCGTGGATTTCTTCTTCGCGCTGTCGGGTTTCGTCGTCGGCTATGCCTATGACGATCGCTGGGGACGGATGAGTGTGCGGGGGTTCCTGGCGCGGCGTCTCGTTCGGCTGCATCCGCTGGTGGTACTGGGCGCGATATTGGGATTGGCGAGCTATCTGGGCGATCCCTTCGCCGGGGATCGGCAGGATGCGCCCGCTTGGCTGGTCGGGCTGGCCTTTGTCGCGGCGCTTCTGGCGCTGCCCTCCGCGCCTCTACCCAACCGGCTGGGGGACAGTCATCCGCTCAATGCGCCCGCCTGGACGCTGTTGCAGGAATATATCGCCAATCTGGCCTATGCGCTGGTGTTGCGTCGCTTGGGACTGCGGGCGTTGATCGCGTTGGCGGGCCTGGCGGCGCTGGCGTCGGCGGCGACGGCGCTGACGCTGGGGTCCTATGATACGGGCTGGGGGCTGCACAATGTCTGGGGCGCGCCCGTGCGGTTGGCCTATCCGTTTCTGGCCGGGCTGATCCTGTATCGGCTGGGCGATCGCTTGCCGCGCGTCCGACTGGGGTTCCTGCCGCTCAGCCTGATCCTGCTGCTGCTGTTCGCCGCGCCGGTATGGCGCGAGGTCGGCGGCGTGAAGTGGAACGGCATCTATCAGGCGGTCTGTGTGCTGATCCTGTTCCCGCTGATCCTTGTCGCCGGGCGGCATTCGGCGGGCAGCGCCGCTACGATGCGCCTATGCAAGGCGGCGGGGCGACTGTCCTATCCGCTCTACATCACCCATTATCCGTTCGTGTATGTCTATATGAACTGGGTGGCGACCAGCCCCGCGTCCGGTGGCAAGACGGCGGTGGTCGCGGTGGCGCTGTATCTCTTCACCCTGGTCTTCGCGGGCGCGGCATGGCGCTTCTGGGATGAACCCATCCGCGCCCGTCTGTCAGGCCGGTGAGGCGTTTTCCACGACCGTCTCGAAAATCTGCGAGCGATCCGGCCCTTCGGCGATGTGGAGCAGCACCCAGTTCCTATCGCGCCGGGCGATCACCACGCGGATGCGATCGTTGAACAGGCCATCCGCGAGGCCGGTGGGCGCGACCTTGCCGGAATTGAGGATAAGCGCGCCCATCGCATTGCCGCAGGCCGGGCCAATGCACGAATAGGCGACTTTGTACCCCGCCTTGCGCAGCTGGTCGGTATAATAGCGTTCGATCTGCAACGGAGCGGTGGCGGGTTTGACGCGATAATCGATATGCGTGACGCGCCCGTCCAGCAGCTGCCGGTTGATCGTCCCGTCCTCGGTGGCGATCGGGCCGGTCGGCATGACGACATTCTCGAGCGACGGTGCACGGTATCCGTCGATCACCGCACTGGGATAGCGCGGAAGTTCGGGGTGATCCTGCCCGTCGCTTTCCTGCGCGAGCAAGGGCGAGGCGGTCAGGCAAGCGGCGAGGACGGCCAGCGGAAGGCGGGAGCGTGATGTCATCGAACCGATTTCCCTGTGCAAGGCAATGGCGAACTGGTTTCCGTTACCGCAGGCATTACATAACATCGCGCACGCGGCAATGAACGTCATGTCCGTCAGGTTCGCGCCCCAAGCCGGCTTTGTTCAGGACCGGGCGAGCAATCGCAGGATTTGCGGTCCCTCGACCAGATAGCGCCGCCACAGCCGCTTCGGGTTGCTCGCCAGCCGGTGCAGCCACTCCATGTGCAGCGTGCGGATCCATTGCGGCGCGCGGGTCTGGCGGCCGGTCAGGAAGTCGATCGAGGCGCCGACGCACCAGGCGACGCCCGGCCCGGTGCGCAGCGCGCCGACGGCTTGCGCGAAGCGTTCCTGCTTGGGCGAGCCCAGGCAGATGAGCAGGATATCCCACGGCGCATCCGCCGCCTCGGCGACGCAGCGCCGCCACTCGGGCGAACCCGGCGCCATGATCGGCGGCGAGGGGATCAGGGTCAACGGCACCTGCGGATAGCGCGCGACGAGTGCCTGCCAGTCCTGCGCGTCGGGGCCGACCACCGCGATCCGCTGTCCCGCGCCGCCGCGTCCCAGCAGGTCGGCGACGAGGTCCGAGCCCGGATAGCAATCGAGCGCGATCTTCTTTGCCTTGGCCATCACGGTCAGGATCTTGCTGTCGCACAGATGCACGGCGGCACCGTCGTAGAGCGCGCGGATCGCGGGATCGCGCGCGGCACGGTTCACCAAGTCCACATTGGGCGTGACGACATAGCCGAAAGGCGCGGCGCTCATCGCGACGAGGCGCGAAAACAGGTCTTCTCGCGAGCCCTGTTCGAACCGGAAACCCAGGAAGTCGGTCGTGTCCGCCATCATTCGCGCCCCTTCATCTCGTCACCGCGCGCGGTGCGCACCCATCCGCGTTGCGGCGCGCGCATCAGGCGACGGTAAAAGCCGAGCTTGGCCAGCACGCTGAGCGGCAGCCGCGCTACCTCTCCGGGGCTCAGCAGGTCGCGGCCATAGCGGAGCCAGGCCATGCCGACCGCCGCGACCAGCAAAGCGGTCTGGGCGACGCCTAGCATCAGCGGCGCGACCTCGCCCGAAAGCAACGCCCAGAGCGCGGCCAGCAGCACCAGCGCACCCTGGCCCGCGACCAGCAGGCTGAGCGGCGGGATCGCCAGGTCGAGCGCCAGCCCCAGGATCTTCGCATCTTTGCGTGCCAGGCCGGTGCCGAACAGGCGCAATACATAGCGGCGCATGATCGACATATAGCCGCCCTCCCACCGCGCGCGCTGCGTCTCGGCGGCTTCGCGCGTGGCGGGCAGCGGGCTGGTGATCCGCGCCTCCGGACAGAAGATCGGGGCGGCACCCTGAAGCGTCAGGTCGACGCCCAGCAGCAGGTCCTCGACAATCTCGCCCGATCCCAGGTCGACGCGCGACAGCAAAATGGTCGGAAAGGCCATGCCGCTGCCGGTCAGCAGACAGGGGATGCCCAGCCGCGAGCCACCGAGCAGGCGCGCATAATTCTTCACCCGGATGGCAAAGGCGCTGAACCGGCTGGCGCGCGATCCGTCGGCGGCAGCCTCCAGCCGGTAGTCACCCTGGACCGGACGCCCGGTACGAGCGGCCCGGTCGGCCAGCTGATGCAGGGCGTTCGGCGAGAGCAGGCAGTCGGCATCGACGATGATCGTGATCGGATTCGCCCATTGCGCGGCATGGGCCAGGCCATGCGCCAGCGCATAACCCTTGCCCCGCCGGACGCTATCGTGGCGTTCGGTCACCTCCGCGCCTTGTGCTGCGGCGATCGCGGCGGTGGCGTCCGAACAATTGTCGGCGACGACGATCATCCGGTCCTGCGCGCGTAACTGCGCCGCGATGGCGCGCAGCGTCGGGGTGATGACCGCCGCCTCGTCATGCGCGGGGATCAGGACGGTGAAGGGGGGGGCGTCCGCGCGGGCCTGTGGCGTTGGGCAACGAAGCCCCAGCAGGATTTCGGCCGCGAACAGAAGGACGGCCGGCATCAGCAGCAAAAGCGCGGCGAGCAGCAATCCGTTGCCCAATATCGTCATGCACCTGTCCCCCCGCCCGATCTCACCCGGACCCCCCGAAAGCAGGGCGAGACCACCGGCATCCCGTTAGCGCGAGGCTCTCCGTCGGAACAGGCGCGATGATCGTGGCGACCGTCCCAAAGTCTGACGCTGCACTGCGACAAAGCCGTTCATTTGTCCGGTGACGAGCGATAGGGGGGTGCTCGGCCACCTTGGGGCGGGGGATTGGCCTTGGGGGCAGGCAAACGATCATGACCACGATCGATATCGGCATATTCGCGCACAACGAGGCAGCGGGCATCGGGGAGATGCTGCGCGATCTCGCGCGGCAGAGCGTCTTGCGTGACGATCGCTACTCGGTGAGGGTCGTCGTGCTGGCCAATGGCTGCCGTGACAAGACAGCGGCGGCGGCGCGGGACGCGGTTGCGGCCTTTCCCGATCCTGCCATGGTCGAGGTGTTCGATCTGGCCGAGGGCGGCAAGTCGCGGACATGGAACCGCTTCGTCCATGATATTGCCCGCGCCGATGTCGATATGCTGGCCTTCATGGACGCCGATATCGCCCTGCCGCAACAGGACGTACTTGCCAGGCTCGTCGCCTTTCTGCACGCGCATCCGGGGGTGGATGCGACATCCAGCCAGCCGGTCAAGGATATCGACTATTACCCCATCCCGCTCGGCTTCGTCGAGCGGCTGATCTCGGCGGGCGGTGGCAGCATGGGCAATTCGCGCAGTTCGATCTGCGGGCAGCTTTATGTGATGCGGGGGGCGGTCGCGCGGCGGCTCCGGGTGCCCATCGGCCTGCCGGTCGAGGACGGTTTCGTCCGCCACGCACTCATCACCGGCCGGTTCGCCGATCCGATCCGCTATGACCGCATCGACCAGCCCGACGGCGTGATGCACCTTTATGCATCGGAACGCAGGCTGGGTTCGCTGATCCGGCACCAGATCCGGATCGTCGTCGGCGGCGCGATCAACGCTGCTGTCTTCGGCCATATCATTCCGCTGCGCGCGCGTGACGGAGAGGAGGCGCTGGTCGCGCAACTCGATCAGGCGGCGCGTGATCCGAACTGGCTGCCCGCGCTGCTGCGTCGCGAACTGCCGCGTGCGCGGTTCGGCTG
Organism: Sphingomonas sp. 77B; assembly: GCF_056497825.1. Taxonomy (NCBI): domain Bacteria; kingdom Pseudomonadati; phylum Pseudomonadota; class Alphaproteobacteria; order Sphingomonadales; family Sphingomonadaceae; genus Sphingomonas; species Sphingomonas sp. 77B. Next base: position 1,362,608 of record NZ_JBWMBY010000001.1, on the reverse strand, counting down.
GGTGCCGTGGCCGTTCCTGACTTACCGCACCACCTATTTTCTGAAGAACGGTCCCTATACCCCGCGCAAGACGCTGATGGCGGTGGTCGGTCTCGGCTTCGACGGCCTGGCCTTCATGGCCGCGCAAATCCGGCTGGCGCGTGGCAAGGGTGCGGGCTTCTGGTAACCCCGCACCCTTAGCGGTGGCCCTCAGCCGAGGAGCCGTTTCTTCTGCTGCGACAGGATATGGCGCAGTGTCGCCATCTCGTCCGTATCGACGCTGTTCGTCAGGCGGAAACGGGCAAAGCGGGCCAGCACGACCGGCAGCGTCCGGTTGGCCAGCACGTCGCGAAACGCCAGTTCGCGCCGTACGCCCGGCGTGTCGCCGAAGATGCGAAGCAATTGGGCACGCAGGGAACGCCATTGGGACGGCAGGACGCCGTTCGCGTCGAGCGGGGCAAGCCTGGCGCCGTGGTTGCAAAATGGGCGTACCGATTGCGGCTTTTCGTCATGCAGGGTGGCGACCACCGTCATCAGATGGTCGGAGATGTCCTCGGAAATCGCCATTTGGGCTTCGAACTTGGTGACGCCCACGCTCGTGTCATGACGGCGATAGCGGATCAGGGTGTCGGGCAGATTGGCGCAGAGCCCCTGCAGGGCCAGTTGCGCGAACAGCCAGTAATCTTCGGCAAGATTCTTGATTTCGATATTGGCGACCCCCGGCGCACGAAGAAAGCCGCTGCCATAGCGGGCGCCGAGCGCCTTAAGCGTCGAGCGCCGCATCATCACGGTCGGATGCGCGATTGGGTTGTTGAACAGGCAGGCGACGCGCAGACGGTCGCTATCGTGTGGCAGACGTCGGATGCCGAAGGATCGCTCGCCCGTGGCGTCGATGATTTCATATTGCCCCCCGACCAGCGCGAGCGCCGGGTTTGCCTCCAGAAATCGACGCTGCAGGGCCAGACGGTCGGGAAGCGAGAGGTCGTCGGCATCCTGGCGCGCGACGAACGGCGCATCATATCGATCGAGGCCCAGGTTCAGGACATCGGACAGGCCGAGCTCCGTATCGCACGGAATATGCGCAATGCGTGGATCGACAGCAGCCAGCCTGTCGACGATCTCGCCCGTCCGATCCGTCGAGGCATGGTTGAACACCAGCAGCCGCCAGTCGCGCTCAGTTTGCGCGCGGATCGACTCGATCGCGTCGGCAATGAACGCCTCGCCGTTGCGGACAGGCAGCACGATATCGATCAACGGCAAGTGGTGCCCCCCTTATGTCACGCGCTGTCGATCCCCTTCGACGTCGCAGATTGTCTCATCCTGACATTTTTGCGCCATGGCGCAGCGTTGGGGCCAAGGCTAGACCGGATTTGGGTACCGCCGGGGGAAGAGCGTGCAAAAGCAGGACGGCTATCGTCGCAAGGTCATGGGCGGCGCGATTACGACATTGATCGCGCAACTTTTTCGCGTGGGGGCGAGTGTCGGTTCCATCATCGTCGCCTCGCGTATTTTGTCACCGTCCGATTATGGCATCTACGCGATGGCCGCGCCGGTCACCGGATTTGCGATGCTGTTCCAGAATATCGGCTTCGATCATGCGGTGGTCCAGTCGGACGAGGTGTCCGACGTACAGCTGTCGTCGCTGTTCTGGCTGAATATCGCCCTGTGCCTGGGATTGGCGATGCTGTTGGTGGCGGCGGGGCCCGTGGTCGGCATGTTCTATGGCAGCAGCCAGGCGGGCGTGCTGGTCGCCGTCTCGGGCTTGCTGATCCTGGCGATGGCGCCCAATCCGCTCTACAATGCGTTGCTCAATCGCCAGATGCGTTTCCACGCCCAAAGCGTGATCGACATCGTCAGCAGCATCGCGATGTTCGTCTCGACGGTCATCGCCGCGTTGCTGATCCGCTCCTATTGGGCGTTGCTGATCGGGGCGATCGCGTCCACCCTCGTCAATACCGCCTCGTTCATGGTCATCGAGCGGTGGCGCCCGCGCTTCACCTTCCAATGGGGCAGCATCGCGCCGATGGTGCGTTTCGGCGGCGGCATCTCGGTCTACGGCTTCGCCCTGTTCGTGACGCGCAACATCGACAAGGTGCTGTTGGCGCGTGTCTGGGGTCCGGCGACGCTTGGGCTTTATGATCGTGCGTTCAAGCTGATGCTCTCGCCGCTGCAGAATTTCAGCGGACCTTTGTCGCGCACGCTGCTGCCGGTGCTGGCGCGCACCCGGAGCGAGCCCGAGCGGTATCGCCGCGCCTATCTGATGTTCATGCAGGGAATCGTCAGCGGCGCCATACCCGCCATCATGGCGGCCTCCGTCGGTTCGGATGCGGCGGTGCGCCTGTTGCTGGGCGATGCATGGCAGGCGACCGGACCCATTTTCGGCTGGTTGTCGGCGACGGCGGCGATGCTGCTGGTCAACGAATCCGCACCGTGGCTGTTCATGTCGACCAATCGCTCGCGGTTGATGATGCACTGGGGGTTGTTCGCCTCGGCAACCGTCGTGATCGGCTTCATGATCGGCCTGCCCTGGGGCGCGATCGGCATGGCCAAGGCCTATTTCTTCGGCGAGGCACTACGCACGCCGATCCTGTTCTGGCTGGCCGCGCGCGGTACGCCGGTGAAGGTGTCGGACATCGCGCGATTGCACCTGGTTACGGTGGCCGCGGCAGGGGCGACGGCCGGTGTTCAGTTCATCCTGCCCGCCGGACTGTCGCCCGTCCCGCATCTGGTTGTTCTGGTGATCGTCGCCTATGCCGCCGCGCTGCCGATCCAGTTCATGTCCGAACCCGGACGGGCTGGCTTGGGCATGGTCGGGGGATGGGTCGGCCGGACCATGGCGCGTCGGCCGATGCGACGCGATCCGGCCTGATCGCGCCGGGTAGGATCAGGCGCGGATCAAGCCCAGGCTGGTGGCGAACAGATGCAGCATCTTCCGGCGCGTCGTGCGCCCATGAGGGCGTATCATATTGTCGATTGCCGGAACGATAGCCCGACCGCGCAAGCCAGTCGCATAGGTCAGGATCTGCGGCAGGTAGAGACGCTGGAACCGACGGATATCCTTGATCCGATCCGCTGGTGCGTATCGATCCAGGATGCGTGCGTGCAATTGACGATGCCCTTTGCTCACCGAAATGGGATTGCGCGAAATCCGATCGTTTCCGTCGAAGTAAAAATGGGTGAGCGGCTCCGGGCAGAGCGCGATTCGGCCCGCATCAAGCAATTTCAGCCACATGTCCCAGTCCTGGCAACTGGGCAGCGTCACGTCGAAGCCACCGACATCCAGGAAGGTGCGGCGCCGTACTAACGCGGCGGAACAGCCACCAAGCGTGTTTTCGTAGAGCAGGCCGGTCATGTCTTCGACATGAGGGCCGAACTGGCGACTGCCGCCGTCGTTGCCATCATAATAGAGCGTGTCGCTGAACACCGCGACGACATCGTCGTCCATCAGGGGCACGAGCGAGGCAAGCTTGGTCTCGTCCCAGCCATCGTCGGAATCGAGCAGCGCGATCCATTCGCCGGTCGCCGCCGCCGCGCCGATATTGCGGGCGTTGGGTGCCCCGGCACGTTTGTCGAGCGGGATGATGCGGATCGGTACGGCTTCGCTTCGGGCGGCCTGTGCCGCCGCGATGGTCGCCCCATCGTCGTCCGACCCGTCATCGACCACGATGATCTCGATCGGCCGAAAGGTCTGTGTGTTGGCGCAAGCGATGGCGCGCCCGATCACGGCGGCGCGATTGCGCGCCGGAATGACGACCGATATCGTCGTTGTCATAATGCCCGTATCTCCCCCGTAACCGGCGAGGATATAGGGTATAAAGGCATTTCGATACGAGCGCGGATTGGGAAGGTCGATGCTCCATACTCGTACAACTCGTCGGCCCGATGGGCGCGGTGCCGTATGGTTTCGCCGCGCCGCGCACCTGACGCTGGGGGTGGCGGCCATCCTCTATGGGGCAGCGCTGCCAGCACAACGGCAACGCGATCCCGGCGAACAGCCCTTTTCGGCGCAGAGCGTCTGGAACACGCCGATCGGACGCGGGGCGATCTATGACGCGCCGGACTCTCCCGAAAGCCTGCTCCTTCATACCGACGATGCGGGCGGCCCGGTGGGCTCCTTCCCCTGGATCGGGAAGGACGCCATCGGGCTATACATGGCGAAGTCCTCGGACCCGGTTCGGCGCTGGTCCTATGACGCGCGGGCGGGGGGGGGGCCGACGTGGCGGGGCGGGCCGCCGATCCTGAACGGCTGGATCGACTTGCCAACGCCCACCGATATTCGTTTCCTGGGCGGGACCGACAAGCATGCCATCCTGATCGATCCCGATCACCGCTATGGCTATGAGGTCTGGCTGGGGGAGGCCAGGGGCGATGGCTATCACGCCACCTATCTGGTCCGCACCGACCTGCGCGGATCGGGCATATCGCTGGTGGATGGCCAGTCGCAGGGCATCCGCGCCTTTGGCGGATCGCTCGCCGGCGGGCTGATCCGTTGCCGCGAGCTGGCGAATGGCGATATCCCCCATGCCTTGGCCGTGTTGTTGTCCAACGATCAGCTGCGCAAGGGATCGACCATGTTCAAGCAGAAGGTCTGGCCCGCCAGTTTCACCGACGATGGCGGCCGTAACGGCTATGCGGGGGAGGTGCCAATGGGGGCGTTGCTCGCCATTCCGGCCGATGTCGACATCGAAAAGCTGCCGCTGACCCGCGAAGGCAAGGTGCTGGCGCGCGCCTATCAGCGCTTCGGAGGCTATGTCGTCGATCGGACGATCAAGACGATGACGCTCGCGACCCTGGAGCAGGGATGCGACAAGACCGCCATCGACCATCTCTTCGCGGATCGGCGGACGATTCGTGATCGTCTGGTCCGCGTGCTCAACAACACGCCGCGCCATGTCGGCGGGCCGGGCGAACGCATCGCCCCGGCTCCGCCGCCGCTTACCCCCGAACGATCGGGGGAATAAGCGTTACAGCCTCGCGCTCTGCCAGCGCATGCCGTTTTCGGGCGACTGAACGCTGATCCAGCTATAGTCGGTCTGGTCGACCCTGCGGACCCAGGGCGTGTCGCTGTCCAGCACCATGTCGCCATCGGCCGTGCGGGCGATCAGGACGGTGTGAAGCTTGGTCTGGCGGCTATAGACAACCGCGAAGCTCAGTCGCTTTCTGTCGAACCCCTGGGCGATCAGTTGAAAGCGCTTCTCGATCGCCAGGTCTTCGCAGTCGCCCTGTGCGCCATGGCCAATGCCGCTGCGCGTCCAATGTTCGGCGGTGGCATAGATCTGTATGTCCGGGCGCTGGCGGACACGGCTGTTGACCAGTTTGTTGACCGAATCGAGCAGCTTGTCACCCGCCCGATCGGCTTCGGCGGGAGCCGGGCCGCGACCGGGCGCGGTGACGGTCACGTCGGGGGCCACCACGGTCTCACCGACCAGCAACGGCATTTCCCCGGTCAGGACCGGCTGGACCCGCCACGGCCGCAGCGTTGCGACCGGATCGGACGCGCCCTGAAAGGGGACGACGGCGCCTGGCATTGTGGGCGCTCCGATCGATTCGGCGCGAGGCGTCGCGAGATCGTCAAGGACGATGGGCGACAGTCTCGGCACGACGGACAGGTCGGCGCCCCGCGCGACGGCCCGCACCCGGAAGGAAACCGCACCGGGCTTTTCCAGGCGGTGGATGATGTCGGGCATAACCGCCGCGATCATGTTGGTAACCGTCATGGCGAAGGCGGGCAAGCCGGTGGCGCCGCGTCCGTCGCGGAAGGCGGGCGGCGGACTGGGCGGCGCGTCGACCTGGATCTGACAGAAGGTCGCGTCCGTCCGGCACATGTCCACGAAGCCTGCAGGCGGAGCCATGACATCGCCGCGAAGGAGGAAGTGCGATCCGCCGGAATGGGCATGGGCCGGGCTCGCGGCGGCGACCGCCACCGAGATCGCAGCAATGGTCAAGCCTGCTTGATATCGCATCTCTACCTCCGTGTTCGGAGGCCGGGATGCGGCACTGACCTTTACGCCGGGGTTCAGCGGAAAGGTTTAGACGTTGTTAACCCATTTGTTCGGACATGGTCCCTCGCCTGACACCTCGACGCTTAGCGCAGCGCGATGATGCAGATCGCCACGACGCCCCAGCAGAAGGAGGCTGCGGCCCCGATCGTCACCAGATTGGCAAGCGAGATCGACTTGGCCGCGACCGGCCGCCCACGCATCGGCAATCCGGTCGCCGCCAGGTCCTCGGCCGCGAGATCGGAATGGTCCGTAGCAGTGGCGGTATCGAACTCGTGACTGTGGATCATGGATCGTTCCTTCCCGGACACCTTAGCGGGCCGAGCTTTATGAACGCTTAACATCGGGGTTAACGGCGCGAATACCAGTGCGGGGCGCGAAATTCCGGCTTTCCGGCGGAGCTTGCTGACGTTCCGATCGGTCTGCGCGATGATCGCACAACTGCCCCGCAATGGGATTTTCGCACCATGGCTGGTCGTGGACGCTCCGGAGCCCGGCCCCGTATAGGACGGGCAGGGGGTATTCGGTGCAGATCGTCAGCTTTTCACGAGTCGGAGAAGACACGCAGGAGGGCGATGCCCGAAGCACGATGCGTGCCCTTCGCTTGCAATATTATGTGGCGATGCTGGTGGCCGATGCGATTGCCGTGATGCTGGCGATGACGCTGGGCAGCCTGTTGCGATTCGATACGCCTTTCTCGCCCGAAGCGGCGACGTTGATTCTCGGACTCGTGCCGTTCTTCTGCTTTTTTGATCTCGCCAATATGCGGCCCGATTATCTGAACGACTGGCGCCGCTCGATCGTGTCGATGACGATCGCGCTGGGCAAGGCGGTGCTGGTCCTGCTGTTCTTCGGCTTCCTGCTCCATGCGATCGGTGACGCCTCGCGCCTGCTCGTCGGATATGGCGTGATGCTGGCGCTGGTGGTCGCGCTCGTCCTGCGCGCGCTGCTCGTCACCTTGTCCACGCGCGCGTTCCAGGGGGGCGCGGTCAATCACGTCCTGCTGATCGATGGCGTCACGATGGATATCCCGGCGGGCCAGAACGCGCTCCAGATCGAGCGGATCGACGGCGGCGACTTCAACAACCCCTATCTGCTCGACCAGTTCGCGCGGCGCTTTGCCGATGTCGATCATCTCACCGTCGCCTGCCATGCCGATCGGCGGCGCGACTGGGCGATGGCGCTGAAGGGGATCGGCACGCGCGCCGACATCATCATCCCCGAACTCGATGATCTGGGCAGCGTCGGTCATGCCATCGTCGCGGGGTCGTCGACCATCCTGATCTCGACCGATCCGCTCGGCCCCTATGACCGGATCGTAAAGCGTGCCGTCGACCTGGCGCTGGCGATCTCGGCACTGGCCTTCCTGCTGCCGCTGCTGGTCATGATCGCGATCGCGGTCAAGCTGGACAGCCGGGGGCCGATCTTCTTCCGCCAGCAGCGGGTCGGATACGGCAACCGCCTGTTCATGATGTACAAGTTCCGCAGCATGAAGGTGGAAACTAGCGACGCCAGGGGCGGCCGCTCGGCCAGCCGGGACGATGACCGCATCACCCGCGTCGGCCGCATCATCCGGGCCACCAGCGTCGACGAACTGCCGCAGCTGCTCAATGTCCTTCGCGGCGAAATGAGCGTCGTCGGGCCGCGCCCCCATGCGCTGGGTTCGCTCGCGGGAGATCAGCTCTTCTGGCATGTCGACGCGCGCTATCACCACCGTCACGCCTGCAAGCCCGGCCTGACCGGCCTGGCGCAGGTGCGCGGTTTCCGGGGCGCGACCCATAGCCGTGAGGATCTGGTCAGCCGTCTTCAGGCCGATCTGGAATATCTCAACAACTGGAGCCTGTGGCGCGATATCATGATCCTGCTGTCCACGGTCAGGGTCATCGTCCATCGCAATGCTTATTGACGGTTCGATCCGCATCCACCCGCTGCGCCTGTTGTGGGAGGATCGGCGCGGCGACATGCTGCTGGCCTGTGGCGCGCTGCTGTGTGCCATCGTCGCGGGGCTGGCCTGGCTGGGCTGGTCACCCTGGCAGGCGGACGACTATCATCGTGCACGCATGTCGGCCGATCCGGCTGGCTATGCCGCCCGCGTCGCACGCGAGGTCAACGCGCTGCCCATCGTCACCGGCATCCCGACGGTGGCGCCGGTCACCAATCTTCAGCTGCCGCCCGATATCGCGCGGCGCATCAACGCACTGACCCCCTTCGCGCGCGGCGCGAACCCGCCCGCGCGCCCCTTTTCCCTGAGCGAGGGCGTGGCCGATCGACAGGCGGCCGAGGCATGCCTGGCCGCCGCCGTCTATTATGAGGCGGGGAGCGATCCGATGGGGCAGGCGGCGGTGGCGCAGGTCGTGCTCAACCGCGTCCGTCACCCTGCGTTTCCCAAGACCGTTTGCGGCGTGGTGACGCAAGGGGCGGAGCGCAGCACGGGATGCCAGTTCAGCTTCATGTGCGACGGATCGCTCCACCGCCGGACGCCGTCGCCCGCCGCGCTGACCCTGGCCCAGTCGACCGCGCGCTGGGCGCTCGGTGGAGGCGTGTTCCGTGCGGTGGGCAGCGCGACCCATTATCATGCGGATTATGTCGTGCCGCGCTGGAGCGGCGCGATGGACAAGGTGCTGGCCTTTCACACCCATCTCTTCTTCCGCTGGCGTGGCCCGGCGGGGGCGGCGGGGCTGTTGCGCGGCGGCGCGCAACCGGGCGAGCATCCCGGTGCGCTGGCCGCTTTCCTGTCGCCGACCGGCCCGGCTGGGGACGTGGCAGGCGGTGTTGCGACCGATCCCGCCGCCGCGAATGCCGTGGCGCCCGGCAGCAGCGATCCGGCCGGAGCCGCCGCGACGGCGCCCGGCGGGGTGGTGCGGTCGGACGAATGGCGCGGCATCTATTATCTGCTGCTCAGCCCCGACGACTATCCGGGCAGCTATGCGATCAAGGCGCTGCAGGCCTGCGGCAAGCGGACCAATTGCCTGGTCTATGGCTGGGATTCGGCCCGGCGCGTGCCGGTGGCGGTGACCGAGGCACGTCCCGCCGGGGTTGTCTTCATGTGGTCCCGCCATGGCGACGAGCAGAAAGCGATGTGGGATTGCGCCCGAACCCCACGCGACAAGCCCGAGCAATGCCTGCCCGGTACGGCGGGTCGTTCGGCCGCACTGACCGCAGCTTCCCCCGAGCGCTTACTGATACCGACGAAGATTTCGCTGTCCTACAGGCAGGAAATCGGAACATAGGGTGAACTTCCGGTTAAAGGGAGGGTCGAGAATGAAGGGGATTGTACGAGGCGGAATCGCCTTGGCGAGCATCGCAACCGTCATGGCAGCGCCACCTGCGGTCGCGCAGCAGGTGCAGGCTCCGGCGGGCTATGCGCCGCTGACCGCACCATGCGTCGTCCAGGGGGATGGGCGCTGTACGGCGATTACGGCAGATGCGCCGATGCCGGTGGCATCCAGGGCCGAACGGCTGGTTCTGGCGAGCAGCAACGTCGCCGCCGCACCTGCGACTACGCTGGGCGGCCTTTATGTGCTCAACCAAATGTGCAGCGGTTACGGCACCGTCGTCCTGCGATATCTCGCAGCGGACGGTAGCACGATGCTGCCGCTGGTCAGCCGTTCGGCGGGGGATTCCGGCGGTGGGACCACCCTGTATCTCGGCGCAGGAACGGTGGTCGACGTTCAACTGTCGGGGACGACCGGCTGTGGCGTCCAGCTGGCACGGGTGCCCGCATGATGCGGCGGCTGTTCTTCGCCTGCGTCGTTGCGGCCATGCCGCTGGCCGCCGCGCCCGCGGTCGGGCAAGCGCTGACCGGCGGGCCGGGTGCGTCGCCCGCGAGCGTCCTGTCCAGCCCGGAATGGGCGCAGCAACCCGCTGATGGTGACAAGGCGCCGCTGGTCGGCGGGCGAATCCACCAGCGCTACCGGATCGCCGCGCCCGTCGCGGTGCTGGCCTCGCTGGACCAGACGACCCGGTTGATCGCCGCCCCGCCCGAGGCCAGCGACGTGGCAAGCGATCCGCTTTACGGTGACACGCGACTGACGTTGAGCATGGCGTCCACCAATGCGCGGCAGCTGCGTCCGCTGACGGCGCTGTCGACGCCGGTCAACGCGACGGGGCAGCTGATCCGCTTCTGGACGAAGCCGATCGCCGGTGTCGATCCCAGGTTGGCCGCCTACCGGATCCGGCTCTATTCGGAAGGCGCACCCGGTTCGCCCGGCGGCAATTATCTGGAGTTCAACGCCGCCTCGCTGATCCGCGAGGGACAGAAAGGGGGCGAGCAGCGCTGGGGCAGCTTCACCGTGCCGGTCAGCGCCTTCACCGCGGTCGGTTCGGGGGCTAATACGGGAGCGATCAGTTGGGCGATGGTCGAGGTACAGGCCAACGGCTCTTCGCCGATGACCATCGCGGTGGGCAATGTCGAAGTCGTCGCCAACGGCTTGGCCAAGGCGAAGATGATTATCGGTTTCGACGATCAATATCCCGCCTCCATCGCCTATGCCTCGCGTGCGATGGCGCGCTATGGCTTTCGCGGCGTGCTGTATCTGTCACCGGCGATCGACACCGGCCGGGCGGGCAAGTTGGCGCCTGTCATGCTCAAATCGCTGCACGACAATCTGGGGTGGCAGATCGCCAGCCAGGCCTGGTCGACCGAGGCCGCGACGGGGGCGGGGGGCATCGACACGATGACCGCCGACCAGCGTACCGCCGAAATGGCCAAGCTGCGCAACTGGCAGAACGGAATGGGCCTGACCGGCGGCGGCCATGGCAGCTATTTCAGTAATGTCGGGGTCAGCGACATGATCGCCTATCCGATGTTCCGCCAGCATTTTAAGTCGATGCGTGCCTATTATTTCGGCGAGTTTGCGCAGGTGGAGACCTATCCCTGGGGTGACCCGATGCGTATCCGCGCGATGGGGGCAGGCGAGTTCCAATGGGGTAACAGTCCCTCCATCTATTCGACCTATTGGAAGAATCATGTCGACCGGGCGATCGCGCAAAAGGGCGTGGGATTCCTGGTCTTTCACGACGGCCTGTCGGGATCGATGTCGAACTGGCAGTCCGGCTTCGACCAGTTGATGGCCTATCTCGATGCCAATCGAGCGAGTATCGACGTCGTCACGGTCGAGGATCTGGAAAACCCGTAACCGGCGATCCGCCGGTCGGGCGCGAATGAGAAGAGGGGTAGGGGGGATGACGGCAGCGGACAGGAAGGTCGGCCTTGCCGCGTCGCTGCTGACGGCCGTGCTGTTCGGCGAAGTGGCGGCGATCGGGGTCGACGGCCCGCTGTTGGCGACGATTGCGGCGGTGGCCGAACTGCTGGTAGGCGCCGCCGTCCTGCTGCTCGTCCGCCCCAGCCTGACCTTCTGGCGCATCTTCGCCCTGCCGCTGGCGCTGGCGGTCCTGGCCTGGGCCTGGATCGCCAGCCCGACCTGGTTCGCGGTCGATCCCTTTGGGCGGCAATGGAGCGCGCCCGACATGCTGCCCCAGGCCAGCACGCGTTTTCTGGGCGGCATCGCCGTCCTGACCTCGGCGGCGGCGATCGGCTGGCGTCGGGGCGGTGTTCGTCTGACGATCGATCGCTGGCTGCTCTGGGGGTTGATCGACATCGCGCTGGCGCTGGCGCTCCGGCATTACGATCCGGACGCGGTTTGGGGGCTCGACAAGGGCGATCTTCGCGAGCGTTTCACGGGTACGTTTCTGAACGCCAATGCGGCCGGTTGCTATTTCGCGGTCCTGGCGGTGCTTGCGCTGGGACGGGGGCTTGCGCTGGCATTCGATCGGACGACCTCCAGCTCCTTCGTGACGCAGGTGACCACCCCGATCGCCTTTCTGGGCGGGATCGGAGCGTGCGCGATCACCGGGTCACGTACCGCGCTGCTCGCGCTGGTCGTCGCGATGGTCCTGATCGGCGCGCAGTTCGGGCCGCAATGGATGCGCCAGCAGCGCGGTAACGTCCGCGCGCTGGCGATCGGGGCCGGGGTCATCGGCCTGCTGCTGCTGGTGTTCGTCCTGCTCGGCGATGCGACCTTCGATCGCATCACGCTGTTGGGTGAGGACTGGACCGGGCGGACGGATATGTGGAGCCTGTATGGGCGGCTCGCGGCCCAGGCCCCGCTCGGCTATGGACCCGGCGGTTTCGACGATGCCGCGCTGCACGGTTTCGCCTCGATCCATGAGGCGCGTATCGCCTGGTATGTCCATGCGCCGCACAATGTCGTGCTGTCGCTGCTGATGACCGGCGGCTATCCCTATCTGGTGCTGATGATCGCGCTGACCGGGGCGCTGCTGTTTCCCTTTTTCCGCCGTGCGCATCGCCTGCGCGAGCCCGCCGTGGTCGGCGCCGTCGTGGCGCTGGGGCTGATCCTCGTCTGCGCCAGCACCGACATTGCGCTCGACATGCCCGCGATCGCGGCGATGGCGGCGATGCTGGCGGGGCTGGTCTGGGGCCGTGCCTCCCGCTTCGTGGCGGGGGCGCTGGCGATTCAGGAGGAAGACGGGGAGAGGCGGCTCCTGACCAACGGCTCGGCGGGTGAACCGGCTACCAGGCCCAGCGCATAGGCATAGGTCCGACCCGACGCCTCGGCGAGCCAGGCCGTCTCGGACACCAGCCGGTCACGGGTCTGCGCATCCAGCCGGGGCCAGACCGCCACGCCGAAGCGGATCCGCCAGGGCGCGCTGTCGCGCAGGAACGGCGCGGCGCGGTAGCTCGCGGCCAGCGCGGCAATCGCCTGGGGCGACTCGGCACCGTGGTCGAGCAGCTCGATATAGGCCCTGGCCACGGCCGCCTCGCCCCAGATGGGACGCGTGGCCTGTGCCTGGGCGATGTCTCGGCGTGCGGCGGCCAGCAGGGCGGGGGCATGGGCCGGATCGCCCGACGCCGCGCGGGCACGCATGACGCCGCGCAAGAGCGCCGCGCGGGCGGGCAGCGTATCGGTGTCGGCCGCCGAGGGATCGAGCGTGCGAAGATCATCCGAGGTCGCCAGATCCGCGGCCTGACGGATCGAGGCGTCGCGCATCCGCACGACACGGCGCTCGTCGCGCAGGACCGATAGGGTGAAGACCAGCGCGCCGCCCAATGCCGTCAACGCGATCGCATTGACGGAACGGGTGGCGGCCGAACGCCGCTTATTCGGCGCGGTAGTAGGCATTGTATTTGGACGAGTAATAAAGCGCGCCGTAAGCCTCCTCGCCCGACTCGACCATCGAGAACAGCGCACCGGCCAGGCGTGCGTCGTCCTGCTGCAAGCCCGCCAGTGCGGTCTTCACCGCATTGACCGGGGTATCGCCCCACTTGATGACCATCACGACCGCATCGGCCAGTGCGGCGATCGTCCGGCTGTCCGCGACGCCGAGCAGCGGCGCGGTGTCGACGACGATGCGATCATAGCGCGCCGCCATCGCGGTCAGCAGGTCGCGCATTCCCTCGCCGCTGAACAGGTCGTCGGCGCGGAAGGCGGTATCGGCGACCGGCAGCAGGTCGAGACCCGGCTGCTTGTCGGCCATGATCGCCTGGTCGACCGGCAGTTGCTGGGTCAGAACCTCGACCAGCCCGACCTGCGGCTCGATCCCGGCCGACTCGCGCAGGCCCGCGCGGCGCAGGTCGGTGTCGATCAGCAGCACCTTCTCGCCCGCCAGCGCGCAGATACGGGCCAGCGCCAGCGCACTGCTCGTCTTGCCTTCGTCGGGCAGGCTGGACACCAGCGCGACGACCTTGCTGTTCTTGGGCAGGCCGTGACGCAGCACGCGCAGCGTCTCGGCATAGGAGCTCATCGGCTTTTCGAGCAGCAGCGCGGGCGCCGAACAGCGCTCACCCGCCGCGTTGCGCAGCTTGCTGGTGGCGATACGCGGCACGCTGGCCAGGACCGGCAGGCCCAGCGCCTCGATATCGCGGATCGCGTACAGTCCGGTCGCCAGCACTTCGCGTGTCACCACGCCCAGGCTGCCCAGCACCAGCGCGCCGATCCCGGCGAGCGCCAGCAACATGCGGCGATTGGGCGAGGTCGGCGCATCGGGCGCCACCGCGCTCTCGATCACCTGCGCCTGGCTGAGCGAGCTACGCGACACCTGGGTCACCTGCTGCGCCTGTTGGTTCAGGCTGTCCAGCGCAGCATGGGCGGCGTCGGCCTTGCGCTTGTAGCTTTCGGCGGCGCCGGTCGCGCGGGTGTCACGCGACTGCTGCGCGCGCAGCCGGCCCATCTCGCTGCGCAGGCTGGCGGCGCGTGCCTCGGCGGCATTGGCCTCGCTCTGCAGGCCGCCGACGATGCGATTGGCCTCGTCCTTGATCTGCGCGTCGAGCGCCGTCAGCTGTTCGTTGACCTTGATGCTTTCGGGGTGGCGCGGGCCATAGCGGGACAGAACCTCGCCCTGACGCTGGATCAGCTGGGCGCGCTGGCTGCGCAATTCGGCGATCACGTTCGAATTGAGCACCGCCGACACCGCATCGATCCCGCCCGAGGCGATCTGCGCGCGCGCGACGCGCAGGCGGGCCTGCGCCGCCGCCGCTTCCGACTCGGCGGTGGCGAGCTGGTTGGCGAGGGGGCTGATCTGCTGGCCGGTGACCGTCGCGTCGCCGTCGTTCACGATGCCCGACTGCGCCCGATATTGTGCCAACTGCGCATCGGCCTGCGCGGCCTGCTGGTTCAGTTCGGACAGGCGCTGGTCGAGATAGCTGGTCTCGCGCGAGGCGGTGCCGCTGCGCTTGCCGATGCTGTAGGCGATATATTCATTGGCGAAGGCGTTGGCGACATCGGCCGCCAGACGGGGATCGCTCGCCGTATAGCCGACATTGACGATATAGGTCATCTTGTCGCGCGCGGTGTCGAGATGACCGAGCAGGCGGTCGGCCAGCTCCTCCTCGCGCTTGTCGCGTTCGGCCGGGGTGGCGTTGGCGGGCAGGGGCTTCAACCCCTTGGTGAAGGCGGTGTTGCCGCCCAGGTTCAGCTTGTCGACCACGGCCGCCGCGATATTGCGCGAACGCATCACGTTGACTTCGGTATCGAAGATGTTCTGGTCTGGCCGCTCGCCGCTCATCTGCCCCAGCGCGGCATTGGGCGACGGGTCGATCTTCACCCGCGCCACCGCCTCGTACTTCCACGGCATCATCAGGATCAGCGCAGTCGCCACAGTGAAGGTGACGATCGCGATCACCGCGAAGATGCGCCAGCGCCGCCGGAACATGCCGATGGTCGCGCTCCACAGGGCGCGGATCACGCCGGGGCCGGTGGGCGGCGCCAGGTCGGCGGCGGGTTCGCCAAGTCGTTCGGTAAGCATGGTCCTGGCGCCTTATGGATGGATGGAGACGCCCGCGAGCGCCCGGAATTCGGAGAGGGATGGGCCGTTCAGCCCGACATTGTCGCTGCTGCGCCGCGAGTAGCCCAGGTCGAGACGCCCGGTCAGCAGGCGGCTGGCGAGATAGGAAGCGCCGCCCCCGACCTGCTTGACCCGCGCCTTGCCAGGAACGCCGACGAATTCATTCTCGGCAAAGCTGATATTATAGTTGAGCAACAGGTTGCGCAGCAGCTCGTGGTCGAAGCGCAAGGCTGCGCCCGTATTGAAGAAGCCGCTGCCGGCGAAGGTCGAATCCTGGATGTCGCGAAAGGCGTTGAAGGTGACCGTGGTCAACGCCGTCGGGAAATATTCCAGCTTCGAGTCGAACGACAGGCCGCTGACATTCCGATAGATCGGTGCGGTAAAGCGGCGGTCGATATAGCCGATGCCGACCGAGCCGCGCAGTAAGGCGGTCAGGTCCAGCGACACGCCGGTCAGCAGGCGGATTTCGCGCGAGTCGCGATTGGCGATGGTGGGGGCCAGCGGCTGGTCATAGCTGGTGCCGGTATAGGTCACCTGGCCGAACAGGCCGGTATCGGGCGTCAGGCCATATTCCAGCTGCAATGCGCCGCGCGCGACTTCGCGGTCGCGATTGTCCTGCGAGATCAGGAAGCCGGTCAGCGTGCGGACGGGCAGGAAGTTATACTTGGCGTAATCCAGGCTGCCGACGACGCGGACGCGCGCGAAGCGGGCATCGGCCATGAACCGCGCCTGGCTTTGCTGATAGGGCGTGACGCTGCGCACATTGACCAGCGCGGCGCCGGAGAATTGCGATTCG
Organism: Sphingomonas sp. 77B; assembly: GCF_056497825.1. Taxonomy (NCBI): domain Bacteria; kingdom Pseudomonadati; phylum Pseudomonadota; class Alphaproteobacteria; order Sphingomonadales; family Sphingomonadaceae; genus Sphingomonas; species Sphingomonas sp. 77B. The sequence goes on along the minus strand of NZ_JBWMBY010000001.1, from coordinate 1,346,531 downwards.
AACCGCCGCGCGGTGTCCAGGCCCAGGGTCAGCGCGATGTCGCTGGTCGCATCGAAGCGGCCGAGCGAACCCAGCGACCAACCGTTCTGGTTGCGCGGCGTCGCCTCTGCGTAGCGATAGAAATCGCCTCCGCCGGTCAGCTGCAGGCTGTGGCGCGACCAGTCGGAACGGGCGAGCAGGCGCGGCGCGACGCGCAGGAACTCGTCTGCGGTCTGGTTCGACGTGGTCTGATAGACGTTGTCGGTATAGCCGACCTGGGTGTCCAGCGTCGGCAACAGGGTGAAGCCGCCGACCTTGTAACCGACCGGATTGGTTTCCGGACGGGCGCGTTCGAGGACGCTTTCGTTGCGCCCCCGGTCGAATGCGATCGGCACGACCGTATCGATGGCGTTGGAAACCTGTGCTTCGGCCGCAGCCGACACCGTCAGGGCGCCGACGGCGACGCCCATCGTCCAGAAGCGTAACATGGAACCCCCCAAGAGTTGGGGCCGGTTCGATGACCGGCCCGGAGATTTTTTAGTTCTGAGTCGTGTAATTGACGCCGACACCGCCGCCGCCGATGGCCGGACCTGCCCCCAATGCCGCGGCCGTCGTGCCCGCGCCGCCGGTACCGCCGGTACCCGACTGGCCCCGGCGGGCCGCCGACAACGCATTGGCCAGCGCGGCCTTGACCTTGCGGCTCTGGTTGCCCGGCTGTTTGCCGACAAAGGTCAGGGCGGCGACGTTGACGGCTGCGCTTTGCCCCTGCTGCGAAACCGCGAAGGTGATCGCGGCCTCGACATCCTGTTCGCTGGCCGTGGCGGGCAGTGCGGCGACGGCGGCGGTAATCGCATCCGCGACCTTTTGAACCGCGGCCGGATCGGGCTCGCTCGTGGAGGCGGGGGGCGATGCGGGCGTGGCGGGCGTGGCGGGCGCCTGGTTCTGCGCCATCGCCAGCGCCGGGGCTGCGATGCCCAGCGCCATGACGGTCACGACGCCCGACGTCTTGTGTGCGATGTTCGACATGTGGTTTCCCCTGTTGCCCCGTCCCCTGGAGCGATCAAAAATAACGTTCGCCGACGCGTACCGTGTCGCCCGGATAGATGGTGACGCCCGAGTCGAGCTTGTATTCCCGCTCCGCCGTCTCGCCGAACCGCTTGATAAAGATCTTCTTCTTGTTGGCGCGGTAGGTGAAGCCCTCGGCACGCGCGACCGCGTTCAGCGCCGACAGCCCGTTGGAATAGGGATATTCGCCCGGCTTGCTGACCTCGCCCAGGATGTAGAAGGGGCGGTAGGTGAGCACGTCCATGCTGACGCGCGGCTGGCGCAGATATCCGTCGGCGAGCTTGGTCTCGATGTCCTTGATGACCTCGCGCGGGGTACGGCCGATCGCCTTGACGTCGCCGATCAGCGGCAACGACAGCACGCCGGAATCACTGACCGTGAACTCCCCCGACAGCGTATCCTCGTTGAACACGATGATGCGGACCTTGTCGGCGACGCCCAGCTTATAGTCGACGAGCGGCGCGACGGGCGTCGTGGCCCCGGTCGTCGCCCCGGCCATCGCCGGGGCGGTGGCGGCGGGTGCCTCGGCCGCGGGTGCCGCGCCCTGCTGGGCCGCGACGGGCGCGGCCATCATCAGCAAGGAAAGACACAAGCAAAGATCACGCATACGAATGCCCCCAAATAACCGGCATGCTTTTATATGTTGTGCTGCATACGCGAACAACGATCCGTGAATAGCGGCCGGGGCGCGGCTTTCCGTTGTTACGTCCCGATTCCGGACAAAGGTCGATGCCGCTCAGCCATTCCGGGGCGGCATGTCTATGGACAGCAGGCGACTCAACTTGGCGGCTTCGCGCATCTGGTCATGACGTTCGGCGACGCGTGCCCGGCCGGTGCGCCCCATAGCCGCCAGCGTCGCGCCGTCGGTGCCCGCGCATTCGCGGATCGCCTGTGCGATCGCCTCGGCCGAACCGGGGGTATAGAGCCAGCCGGTCTCGCCGTCGCGGACCAGATCGGCCATCGCGGCGACGTTGGTGGCCAGAACCGGACGGCCCAGCGCCAGCGCTTCCATGACGACGATGGGCAACCCTTCGGCAAAGCTCGCCATCACCATGGCGCGCGCGCGGTCCAGCTCGGCCCGCACCCGGCTTTCGTCGGCCCAGCCGGTGATGGTGACATGCGCGGCCAGATCGTGCCGGGCGATCGCCGCCTCGATCTCGGGCCGCATCTCGCCGTCGCCGACCAGGGTCAGCGTCGCCGGCACACCCCGCCGCCGGGCCAGCGCCAGCCCCTCGATCAGCAGCAGCTGCCCCTTCTGTCCGCTCAAACGGCCGATACAGACGAAGTGCGGCGCATCGGCAGGCGGCGTCAGCGGCACGTCCAGAAAGTCGGGAAGCAGGCCGCAGCGCACCACCTTCACCTTGTGCCAGTCCTCCAGCCGGGCCCAGCGATAGAGCTGGCTGGCGCAGAAATCGGTGATCGCCACGACATGCGCGGCGTTCGCGATCTTCAGCCCCAGCTTTGTCGAAAGCGGCCGGTCGAATTCGTCCGGGCCATGGACCGTGAAGCTGTAGGGGATCCCCGCCATGGTCGCGCCCAGCATCGCGATCTCGGCGGCGTTGGTGCCGAAATGGGCATGGAGATGCCGTACGCCCGCCGCCATCATGTCCCGGGCGAGGCGCGCGCCCTCCAGGAAGCTGACGATGTGGAGGGGAATGGACCGATCCGTCTTGCGACACATCGCCAGCGTCAGGCGCAACGCGGCGAGCCAGCGGCCGGGATAGCGGACGAGCATCGCAATCCCCGCGATCAACAGCGGAGCGACCCCGCCGCGCAGCAGGAACCGGGTCCGGTCGCGCTCGGACAGGTCGACCGGATCGACCAGTTCGGCGTCCCACCCGCGCAAGGCCCAGCGATGAACCGTTATGCCCTGCGCCTCCAGCGCCAGTATCTCACGCCGGACGAAGCTGTGGCTGACCTTCGGATATTGGTTGATGAAATAGCCGATGGCCATGGGCGTATCCGATGCGTGAGAGGCGTCAGCGGCCTTTGGAAAGCGGACCCGGCGGATGCAACGTGGCATATCCGGGTAACGTATCAATACGGGGCAATAACGATGACGGCCGCCGATGACGGCGCTTCCCCGTCACGCGCCATGAACCTATGCGGCGTGTGATCGGTCGGGGAGCTGGTAATCACATGCATCGCAAGGACTTTTCGACGCATCGTCAGCGATCCCATCATTGATGGACGGGCTAGTCGTTCCTTTGTCGGGATCGAACCCGGACAGGCCGTCGGCGGGCCATCATCTGGCGCGGCTGGACGGTTGCCGGGCTATCGCCATCCTGACGGTGATGCTGGGGCACATGTTTCCCGTCGGCCGGGCGGAATGGGGCGGCAATGTCGCCATTTCCTCGATCGGCATGGCGGTGTTCTTCGCGCTTTCCGGCTTCCTGATCGTCAGCCTGTTGCTGCGGGACGATGCGGTCGTTCCGTTCATCATCAAGCGCCTGTTCCGCATCGTGCCGCTCGCCTGGCTCTTCACGCTGGTCGTGATCGCCGGGCAGGGGGCATCCTGGGATGTGATCGGGGCCAATCTGTTCTTCTTCGCCAATACCCAGAAGGCGTGGCTGGTCTATGCGCCGCATTTCTGGAGCCTGTCGGTCGAGGTGCAGTTCTATGCGTTCGTCGCCTTGCTGGTGGCGATCGGGGGGCGACGCGCGCTCTGGCTGCTGCCGCCGCTGGCGATAGCGGTCACCGCCTGGCGGGTCGGGCATCATGCGACCTTCGGCAGTCACACCTTCGACCGGGTGGACGAGATCATGGCGGGGGGAACGCTCGCGCTGCTGGTCGCCAAGCGGTGGCAGCCGCCTCGTTGGGCCAGAAGCCCGGTCCTTGTCGTAGGTCTTTTCGTCCTCCTGTTCTTCGGCATGCTGAAGCCCGTCGTCGCGGCGGTGCCCGTGATCGCCTATGCGCGGCCCTATCTTGCCACGTTGCTGGTGGGGCTGAGCCTGACCATGGGTGACAGCGCGCTGGCACGGATACTGGGCGGGCGGATACTGGGCTATGTCGCGCGGATTTCCTATGCGCTCTATGTCCTACATCCGCTGACCTATGCGGGATGGATGGGGAGCGGGGACGTGGCGGTTCGCTATACCAAGCGGATGTTCAGCCTGTTGCTCGCCTTTGCGGGGGCGCATGTGTCGACATTCTACTTCGAGCAGCCATTGACCCGGTTGGGACGAAGGATCGCGGATCGCTGGTCGCGGCCCGTTCGAGGGGCACCACATCAGGTCGCGGGGGTGGCATGAGCCGGATGGGGGTGTGGGCTAAGATCTGCGAAGACCGCGCGCTGTACCGCGAGGGCTGGCTGGCGCAGGGGCTTTGGGCGCTTGCCATCTACCGACTGTCGGCGGGGCGTTTTGCCCGGCGTCGCGGCGTGGTGCGCAGCCTGTGGGGCGTGGCGGCCAAGCTGGCGGGCAAATGGGCCGAGTTCGCCTGCGGCATCTCGCTACCCGAAACCGCGACGATCGGTCGCCGCCTGCGCATCGAGCATTTCGGCGGAATCATAGTCCATGGGTCGACGGTGATCGGCGACGATTGTGTGTTGCGGCAGAATGTGACGCTGGGCAATCGCAGCGAAGCGCGCCCGCTCGAAGCGCCGATCCTCGGCAATCGGGTTCAGATCGGCGCGGGCGCGGTGGTGCTGGGCGCGGTGCGGATCGGCGATGGTGCGATCATCGGCGCCAATGCGGTGGTGCTGAGCGACGTGCCCGCCGGAGCGATCGCGGTCGGCAATCCTGCCCGGATCATCGAGCGCGCGCCCGACTGAACGGCGCTTTCCGGCAAGCCGAACGCAAGGATCGCGGCATCGTCCATGCCGATCCGGATAGCATCAGATATTCGTGCAATCCACATCAGCCGCGCAAATCCGCCATTCTGGCGGGTGCTGGTGACCCCTACGAGAATCGAACTCGTGTTTTCGCCGTGGACGCGGAATGTCGTTTGTTATCAATGGTATTTGCCCGGTTAGCTCCCAGGGCCGGGGTATTGGTTTTCAATGAGTTAGCAGGGCAGGGGCAAACGCACCCCCGCCCCAAGTCCCGTTTAAGGCGCTTCGAGATCCTCCACGGTCACAACATCGATCGCAGCTCGATTGGCATCGAGATAGGCAAGCAGCTGGTCGAACGCCGACCGCCAGTTGGACAGGCCGCCGCCCAGTCCGTCGTGGAAGACGATGAAGCCTACGCCCTTCTGCGCGATGGCGCGGTCGACGTGGTTCTTCCAATAGGTCGTATAGATCGCGGCGTTGTTGCCCCATTGGAATTCGCCGGCACCCATGGCACGGATGCGCATCGGATCGGCCCAGGGATAGGTCTCGATGACGCTGAACTCGCCAAAGTAATAGGCGCGCATTGACCGGAAGGCCTGCCGGAACATCGGATAGGCGATCATGTCGGTCGACCCGACATTGCTGAAATACGAGCCGGTCGAACCGCCCGAAAGGCCCATCGCATTCTGCCAATTGCGGAGCTTGGCCATCTCGACCGTGCGCTGGTCGCCGCTGATCACGTCGATCCCGCCCGCGCCGACATTGTTCTCGGTCGACCAGGCTTGGCTGGCGATCTGCCAGCCTAGATTGTCGTGGAGGTTCTTCAGCTGGGCGATCGTCAGCTTGTTCGTCCGACCGGTGTCGACTGCCGGCGAGACGTACAACACGCCTCGGAACCCGTAACGCGCCATCGCCCGCGAGGCATAGTTGATGGTGTTCGGAAACTGGTCGTCGAAGCTGATGATCATCTTCGCCTTGTTCAGGCCGTTGGCGACCAGCTCGACATTGCCGGCCGCGATCGTCAGGCCAGCGCTGCTGTTGGCCTGCATCGTGACCATCGCCCAGGTCACCGCCGTCAGGTCGGCACCGGTGCCCACCGCGACAAATTGGCTGACAGGCACCGCAAACGATCCCCAGCGCTGCTCCTTGTCCTTCTGGCCCTCCCGGATCAGGCCGGCGAAATTGAACTCGTGATAGTTTGCGCCCGGCGAGCCAGGGGACCCGGTCGAATAGAGGCGGACCTTGTAGCTATCGAGGCGAGGATCGACGTTGGCCAGCGGCTTCGTCCAGATGCGGACATTCTGACCGGTCGCATTGACCGCTGCCGCCATCGCGGCCGCCGGCTTCAGCTGGATTGCATTGAACGACGCCAGCGTGACGGTGATCCGCGTATCGCCGTACAGCGGATCAGCAGCAACATCGCTGGCCTCGCTCGGCGCGCCGGTGAGCCGCCCGACCTGATCGAACGACGCGAGAACGGCGGTCGGGGTGGCGATCCGGTAGCGCTGGTAGGCGCGTCCGCCCACCGCCGGCCCCTTGTCGCCATCAGCCGGCGCAGCGGCCCAATCGGGGCTGGCCAGCGCACCGCCCGGCGCGGGCGGGGGGATAATGACCTGACCAGCTGCCGGGGCTGCCAGGAGGAAGGCGGCGAGCGCCGCGAATAGATTGCGCATTACGGGACCCTCGACAGAGTGACATTGCAGCCGGTCGTCCCGCTGAGCGCGACGTCGACCACCTGGGCGGTCCCGAACTGGATGGTGGAGCCGCCGCCGCTGTCCGGCGTACTCTTGGCGATCAGGGCGAGCATCGTTGCGCCGTCCGGCGATCGATAGCGCAGCGTCACCGAGCCGTAAGCCGAGCAGGCTTGGTTGAGGATATAGGTTCCGCCGTACAACGTCGCGGCCGGCGCAGCCGTGTTGACCGTGGCGAGCGTGACCAACTCCTGCCGGCCAGTCACAGGCAAGGGATTGGTGAGATCAATCGGTTTGCCGTCCTTGTCGACCAGGGCGCTGGCATCACCCGGAATAGTGCTGCCGTACCAGTCCTTGACCGGCGGCAATCGAATCTGACCCGCAGATGGCACAGAGGTACAGGCGAGCGCCACGGCGCCCGCCAAAAGCAGGATTTTCATCTTAGTCCTTTCCGAAGAGAAGTTCAGTCGCGCGGGCAATCGGCGCGCAGGGGCCTGCCCGACGATGCGAGGACCGCGCATTGCAAGCGGATCAATCGGAGCCGGATCGCGCCGGCAACGTCATACAGATCGGCTTGGCTGGCCAGAGCCGCCGCGCCGTCCTGTGTCCCGTCAGCCGCCCGGCGCGGCGTGGGCAGGCTCTCCGGCCTCGCTAGCAGATGACCTGGGATCGTCGCCATTGGCGACGGCTGCTGCGCGATCGAGGATGCGCACGCCGTCAGCGTCGACACACACATTGCGATACACAGGGCGCTCGGTAATCGTATTGATTTCACGGGTGATCTCCCTGACATGGGTTTGACGATCGGTTTCGCGGGCCTGACCAGCAGCATCGCCTTTGGTGACGGCCGCTTCTCGCTTGCCTCGCTCCGCCGCGACGGCGCGATCAACGGCCGCCTGCTTGCCATCCGCGATGGCTCCGCCGTCACGGCGGCCAGCGATGTAGCAGGCCGCCAGGAGGGCGATGAGAAGAGCGAGACCCCCGACAATGGCGACGCTGCGCGTCCGACTCACAGCAGGATGGCCTTCGCACGTGCCAGGTGACGTCGACGATCGTCGATGCCATTCAGCCCACCGTTGACCAGCCGGGTGACCGCTTCGGCATCGTCGCGATCAGCAGCAGCATTGATGCGTCGTGCCGTCCAATAGGCTCCGCCGATCGCCATCGCGATGGCTGGCTCGGCCGCGAGGTCAGGCTGACCTTCGAGGTCGACGCCGATTAGGTTTCCGAAACGACGGTAATTGTCACGGCCGGTGAGGTGCGGGATACCGCGCCCACGATAGCGAAAGCCATCGCCGGGCTGCACATTGCCGAGATCCTTACGGCCCTCATAGCGCCGCTGGGCCGGCGTCGGCCCCCAGATCTCGGTCATGCGGCTGAAGGTCATCGTCTCATGCGCCGCCTGGGCAAGAAAATGCGCGAGCCTTAGACCGCTATCGAGAATGACCGCGCCCTCCAGAGACCCCACGCCACCAGCAAGCGGCCCGGCCGTCCCGGCGGGCGCTCCGAGCTTACGCAACAAGGCTGTCAGCGTCACCGGCCCGAATGCGCCGTCGACGCGCACGCCGAGCCGCCGCTGCACAAGTGCAACGTCCATAATCATGTCCTTTTGTTGGATACGGGTCGCTTGGAGCCCGCTAACGAGGATGGCGTAGGGGCCGCCCGATCTCCCTAGTGGCGGCCCCTACAATCACGGTTGAGCTTTGTCGGCCCCCGGGAACTTCGACTGCACGAAGTTCAACGCAATCGCGATGATGCCCGCGCCCAAAGCGCCGAGGCCCGTGCCATAGATCAGCGCCAGCGCCGGATCCGGGCGGAGCCGCATCACCGCCCCCGCAGTGAACAACAGCGCCAGGACCGTCACCGGCGCATCGACTGTCCACCGATGCTTCTGCCGATCGGTCTGGGCGACATAGAAGCGGACCGCGAGGCACGCGCACAGCGCCGCGATCATGCTGCCCGCCTCGAACGGATAGCCGGCAAAGTGCCAGATGGTGGGCGCGCTCGTCGCGACGGTCGCCCCCGTGTCCCGTGCAACAGCCGCGGCCGCGACGGGGATGAACGCTCCCATGGTTGCCCCCATTTTCCAGATCATCGCGTGGACACCACGCCAATGGCTGCGATCAGGCTGAGTAGTGCGATCCATGCGGGTCGCTTCAGCATCGGCAGGCTCGACCACATGTCGATCGGGAACGGCCTGCGCCGCAGTTGCACGACCATGCCGCGCGCCGAAAGATAGAGCAGCGCCAGGCCCGTCAGCCCGAAACACATGGCGATCGGATCGACGAAGCGCTGGAAGGTCAGCCACCAGCCAGTACCTGCCGGGTCGCGCGTGTCCCAGTTCCAGAGCACGATTGCGTCCGACCCGCGCGTCAGGACGATCCCCATCGCGAAGCAGAACCCCGCCCACCTCCAGATCGAGACGGGGTGGGAGGGGCGGTCGACAGCTCGGTTACGATGCCAGCCCCGTATGGCGTCCACCGCAAACATCAGCGCGACAACGGTGGCGAACGTCATGATCGCCAGATTGAGGACCACCAGCCAACCGTGCCCGTCAAACGACGGGGGCGCGATCGTCGACGGCCCTTCCGCAACCGCTTGGGCTGCGAAGCTTCTATTGCTCATGTCAGGAAATCTCCGATGTGATATTGGACACCGCATGAAACTTTCTCATGCAGCGATCTTCGCGGTCCTCACCGCCAACAGCGTGGCAGCATCGGCACAAACGACCCGATCCGCGCAGGACACTGTCACTGCATATGGGTCGCGGCTGCTGAATCCCGCCGACCCGACCACCGGACAGAACAGCCGCCGGATCAACAACCGGATCAAGAGCCGCATAAACAACCGCGTTTCGACTAGGATCGAACGCTTCGCGATCGGCGCGACCGCCAACCCGGCCGAGGCGTACACCCGTGCCGCGCCGACGCAGAGCCAGTCCTTTGAGCGCGCGGCAGATGCAGCGCAGAGGCAGGAAGACTGATCTAAGTGGCTTGCGAGGAGGAATCGCAAACGCGTATCCTCGATAATGGCAACAGGAGGAAACTAATGAACAGGATTGAGATTGCCGCCCTCATTGCAGGTCGACTTAAGGACTCCGCAAACCAAGCCCGCCGGGAATACGAGGAGACGCGCAGCGGGATCGGCTATTTCGTTGTTGACGATTTGCTTCCTGCGGAACTTGCACATGAAATTGCGGCCGCCTTTCCTGCGAAAGAAGCGATGACGGCCAAGCGCAGTTTGCGCGAACGGAAAGCGATCATGGCGCGGATGGCGGACTGCGCACCTCTTGTTGGAGAGGCGATTTATGCCTTCCATGACCCCGAGGTTCTCGCGCTGGTCGGGCAGATCACTGGCGTTTCCACTATCGAGGCCGATCCGTTCCTGTATGCCGGCGGCATCTCGGCGATGGGTGCTGGCGATTTCCTAAACCCTCACCTCGACAATTCTCACGACAAGGATCGCGCACGTTGGCGGGCGTTCAACCTCCTGTATTACGTCTCGCCTGAATGGCCCGAGGACAAGGGTGGAAATCTTGAACTGTGGCCGTCCGGCGTCGGCGGCGACCAAATCACAATTCATAGCCGTTTCAATCGACTTGCCGTCATGGTCACTCATGGCAAGGCGTGGCATTCCGTGAGCCCGATTGCCACCGATCAGGTCCGGATGTGCGTAAGCAACTATTACTTCACCCCGGAGCCGATGGCAGTCGATGACCAGTTCCACGTGACCACATTTCGGGGGCGGCCCGAACAACGGATTGCCGACGCCGTTTTACGCGCCGACGCAATCGCCCGCGGCGCTCTTCGGAAATTGAAACCCAGTGGCGTTGGTCGCCTTACCCATTTGAACGAGCCGGCTAACTGAGCAGGCCTTTCAAAGTGACGGCCAACGGCATGTCCGTCGGGATGCCGTTGGCATAGGTCGTCACCTCTGCATAAGCCGCATTCTCCGCCGTCAGCTTGGCTACCGAACTTGGCCCACCAAGGGCTTCGAGCGTTGCCGGAATGACGGTTGGGGAGCGTGGGGCCACCTTATAGTGGAGGCGGTTGACGCCGGGACCTGCCCCCTTGTCCACAAAAGCGATGTTCTCTGCCACTGCAAGCGTCCCATCTGCGTTCACCCGCGCATTCGCGACTGTCTCGTCATAGCCATATCCTTCGGCAATGAAGCCGCTCAGGTCGGGCCGCTCTATCTGATGCTCGTAATCGTTCGAGGCCAAGCCATGAATGCGAACCTTAGTCGAAGCGAACGTCATTTTTACAACCGGTCGGTCGGCCGAGGGAATGTATTCAGGTTTTGCCTCAAAGCCGTTGTTGGCAATCGTCGCAATCAAACGCGCAGTACCCTCGCCGCGAAGCAGGATTTCGTGCTTGCATACACGGTTATTAGCATTTCTGCGCAAGCTATTGCCGCTAATATCGATCGTTCCGCTGAAAGGTGCTTCGTTAAAGTCGATATCGAATGTTGCAATTCCATGATTGTTTTCGACGTAACACCCCCGGGCGGTGAAGCAGATGCCGCCCTCCTCTGGGCCCCCTTCAACCTGAACCATCGACTTTGTCCCATCTCCGTTTCCTTCCATGCCACAGTGATGGAATTCGACATTTGCTCCTTTGGTAACCCGCAGAATGCTTTTGATGTTACCGCCGAAGTCGACCCGGCTAAATTTTACGACGTTCGGGCGAGAGTAGATACTCGGGCGCAAGTAGCAGGCGTCATTGTTGCCAGTGATTTCGCATCTCGTGACACTGAGACGGATACAGTCCGAGCCATCAATGCCGGTGTCGAACAGGTCGACCGTCGTGTCGTCGAGCATAATGTTACTCGCCTCGTAAAGCCGTATGCCATCTACCTTTCGCGCCGACGATCCTCGGGCGCGAAGCGTGATATTGCTGATCACGGTGTGGAGGTTCACGCCCTCCGTCGGTGGACCGGAATTCCCCTGTAAAAAAATGGCGCAGCTTTTGGACGTCATCGATCCTGACGCCGAGAGGCTACGATTGATGCGATAGGTTCCTGTGCCCGCCGTGCCGGTCAGAGCCTCAGTCACCACCGTGTCGTCAGGTATACCAGGGCCAAGGATAACTGCGCCGACGTGTAGTTCCCCCGATGTAACCGCCGCGACCGTCAGCACAGTGCCCGACACCGATCCCTCAAATGCCGCGCCATTAGCACCCTCATAGAAAATCTCGACAGCCGCCCGGCCTTCACCCTCGATCATAGGGCGGCGCATGTCCTGATCATCCGTGACGCCAGAAATCTTGCGGAAGTTGAAGACCAGAGGGCGGCTCAGCGAATAGCGGCCGCCGGGCACGCTCAGACGGCGCCCGCCTTGAAGTGACGTCAAATTTTTGCCGGCGCAAAAATCCAAGCCCTTCTGAAACGCCTCGATACAATCAGGAAGCAGCCCCTGCACGAATTGAGCACGTGTCGCCTTGGTCATCCAGAGTTGGGGCGTGATCACGTCAACCTGCCGCACCCAGGCACCCACAGCGGCAGCCTGACCATTGGCCTTCACGAACATGACGTCGTCAACGCGGTTGCTATAATCACCTGCGATCCATGCGAACCAATGGCCGTCATAATACATGCCGGCGGCATCGATGGCAGCGCGCTTCAGCTGGTCGAGATTGGCGGCAACATTGCCCGCGCCTCCAGGCTCTCCCTTCATAGACCTGCCGACACCCCAACCCGCGCCCGTCTTGGGGCCATAGACTACGAGCTGGAATGGGTCCGTGGTGTCATAGTACACGCTCCCGATCATTCCGATGGCGGCGCTGGGCGCGCCGTTACCGAACATCGGCTTGACCGCATCGCGTGCATTCTCCGCCGCCTTGACGAGGGGGGCCAGCAGGTCGGCTCCATCGATTTCCACGGTCACTTGCTCTTCTCCGAAAGTCATGCGGGCGGACGACCAGACGTCAGCGACGGGGCGCTGGGGGAGGCCGAAGGGGGAGATGCGATTGGAGGGGGCGACCTCGGCGCCGGTGACGCCGTCGCCGGTGATCTGGAATTCGCCCTTTGCCAAGCGGCGCTTCCGGCCTGCGATCGTGATCTGCCAGTCCCAGGCCAGCGTCGTGACGTCGCCGATTTCCCCGGCGTAGGGCAGGGCTTCCATTGTGGTCTCGTTGATGACCAACTCGATGTGACTGGTCGGAAGCCCCGCGTCGTCGCTGGTCACCTCGACGAGGCGCAGTCCTTGGGCATTGCCATTGGCCACGGTCAGCAGGTCGACCAGCGGGGCGCCGGGGACATCGCCGTACAGGCGGACCTGGGCGCGCATCTCGATATCGGTCAGGTCGAGCCCAGCCACAAAGATGTGGCGGACCACCGCGCCGTAACGGTCTGCGATGATGGGAAGATAGGCAGAATGAGCCACGGGCTTCTCCGGTGATCAGTTTTCGTTGGGAAGGCGTTCTTCAGGGTATCGGATAGGTCGCCCATCGCCGCCCGGCGGGCTGGAGCCGCCGCCTTCGGATGGTGGCGCGCCAGTTGCCGGGGTGGTCACCGACCCGAGATGGTGGCGGGCCGGCGTTGCTGAGTTGGGATAGGCATCGGCCGCGTTCGTCGTGGCGATGATCATGACTGCGCCACCAGCCCGCGCGGGGTCGTCATAATAGAAGAAATAGGCCGTGCCGCTGGTCAGTCCAGCGATCGTCAAGCCAGTCACCGCGACGGTGCGGTCCTGATAAACCCGGCTGTGGTCAGAGATTGTCGCGGTGGCGCTGCCCCCGGCATCGGTCGCGCTGATCGTAGCGCCCACCGTATAACTGGTGGTGATGAGCAGCTGCTCCACGCTCTGGTCAGCCACCGGAGCCGCTACGCCGTCGATCTCGCCGGTCGAGCGCAACGCCGGGACTGGCGGCGCCACGGCCGTCTGCCCGAGTGCATAGGCGTGCTTTGACGGTGTTTCGCCAGACAGGATAAACTTCCAGGCCATCCGATCCGGCATCGGCTGGCGCTTCATGATCACGCAGGGTTGCTTGATCAGCCCGTCGTTCGGCAGATCGACGATAAGCAAATCGCCGGGACCGTATTTGCGCAGGCGCGGCTTCACCACGATCTCGATCTCGCCAAGCTCACGCCGATCAAGCAGTTCATATGCACAGAGCTGCGCCGCCTGATCCTTTTGCTGGACCAGGTTGAACTGGCGTTCTTCGCGTTTCACCTCGCCATCGGCCGCAACAAAGGTCGGCACCGAAACCGGCTCGGTCGATGCGACATATTCCCACTTATGGTCCCGGCTTCGGTATTTCGGGATCAGCGTGTTCAGCCGCTCTTCCCACCCAAGGCCCGACGACACGACGATCTCGTCATCCGTCAGATCGACTTCGGTGATCGTATCCAGCGCTATCCGCGGCGCGCTGACCTTCAGCCCTAGCTGGCCGTTGCGGAAGCATGGTGTCGCTCCACCGGCCGCAAGGATGTCCTTCAGGTTCTGCCAACGGTTCGATGACGAACCAATCGCCGGCTCGAACACCACCCCGCCGACCTTCCACCCGTTCGCATCGCAGACATTGGCGAGATGGACGAAGTCTTCGACGATGATCGCTGAGATCGGCAGACCGATCCCCGCCACCTTGCGATAGGCCGTTCCAGCCACACGCGGATCGCGGTGATAGGCCCCCAGCGCATATTTCAGCGCGACGAGACCGGGGGATTCTGTGAAAGTCCATGTTGCCCGTGCCGCGTCATGGCCCACCGTGTCGGCTGGCGAAGCCCAGCGGTGTGCGCCCTGACCGCCCGTATAGCTGCTGTCTTTGCGCGGGTCCCAGGCCAGCTGTCCGCGCCAGACCGCCCCCAGCTGCGGCGCGCCCGAGGCGAACACCTTGCCGTCACGATCGAACAGCAGCGACCACGCGATGGCCGCGTGTCCCGAAAGGCGGTAATCGGCACCCCAACCGGGCGCGCCCACCCAATGCGGCTGGAGCGCGGAAGGCTCTGGCATCGCACCGCGCTGGACGGAAGCCCAAAGAAAGCCGGCCGCATATCCTGAAGCTGCACCTCCGGTGGTGGGAATGCCCAACGATACGAAGTCCGCCTGAGCATCGACCAGCCCCTCAATCGGGCCTGCACCCGAATAACTATCGACGATCAGCGCATAGGGGTTCGGCACCTTCTTGATGGTCGGACCGTACCCGATCTGATGCATGCGGCTGCCGCCGTAATAGGTCTCGCCGATTAGGAACGGCATTGGCTGATCGGTTCCGATTGTCGTCGACGACACCGATCCCTTCGCGGGCGGCGTCTTGGCCAATGCACTGGCGCCAACGCTGGCGGCTGCGCCAGCAATGCTGGCGGCCGTCGCGATAGACGAGAAGCTACCAACCCCGGCAATACCCCACCCGGCACCTGCGATGGCACCGGCTCCGGTCGCGGCCAGCGCGACCAGCCCCGCGACCATCGCGACCTTGCCCAACGCCCCGCTCACAGCCGCCACGCCCCGATGAATGGTCGCTCGCCTGCACCCATCAAATTGACGATGCCATCCGCCAGATGATCGTCATGATAGCCGATCATCTTGCTCCCTGCGCAGATGACGATCGCGTCGAAGCCATCGCCGCCTTCCATTAGCGCCAGGTCCCCGACCCACATCGCGGCCGGCGCAATGCGCGGGAACAGGCTGTCGAGCAGCGCCTCCAGAGTCGCGTGACCAGTGGCCTTCAACGCTGTCTTCGCACCTAGCGCAGACCGGAAGTCCGGGATTGCCGGGAGACGGTGCCCCAGCGCCCGCGCCTGCGCACGTGCGAGGTGGATGCAGGTCCGCCGATCACGCCAGTCGAACGGCCGCCCGCGAAACCGCGCGACGACCTTCTCGGTCGCGTCGACCCGCTGCGCCAGGTCAAGCACGCGTGTTGCTCGCGACGGTGCCACGCGGGCTGGACGCCGTACCCCAGGCAAATTCGGTCGGCAGGCCGGTGGCGTTGTCGAAGCCGCGCTCCCCGGGAAAGATCGACGAATGGAAGGCACTGGACAGCACGTTGCCCTCCACCTTGCCCAGCAGCCTCTGCGCCTGGGAGACGCAGTCAATATCGACAGTGCGCGAGCCTCGCTTGCTGCGCAGGGTCGTACGGTCCATCTGCCATTCCGCCTGAAGATCGGGTTCACCGATCACCCGACCGGTCGCCTCGTCGACCTCCGCAATCCAGAACCGCATACGCGATCCCTGATAAGCCGGGTTCGTCAATGCGATCGCGGCAGCGGAGCCGGGCGGCAACATTGTCAGCGTCCCGGACGGGATCACGTCCCCCACGCCTTCCTCCGGGACCTCGAACCCGCCTGCCGTTCCGAACACGTCGTCGGTCGACAGATAGGTCTCGCCATTCCACGTCACGAAGCCCCCGTCACACAGCAGAACGGTACGGCCGGGCAGTTCGGCCCTCAGCATGCCGACGAGCAGGATACGATCCATTATGCCGCCTCCTCGACGGTGAATTCGATGCTGACGAACTTCTCGACACTGATCGCCCAGGCTTGCTCATTGCCGTCCACGATCCCTTCGATCATCGGCCGGACCAGCTTGACCCTGTCGCCATCCGCAAACGGCCGACGCAGCATTTCGGAGAGGGGCAGGGTGGCCTTGCCCGCCGCGTCCGCCAGCGCCTGACCCGCCACATTGTGCAGGAAGTGCTGGCCATCCGCGCGCACGACGTTCAGCCAGTATCCTTCGCGCACGACGCGGCCGGGAAACAGCCCCCGGATGTTCAGCGACGTTCCCGCCTGACCGACGCCGTCGACCACCGCATCTTCGCACGGCTGCACATCGACAAGCGGCCATTCCACCCGCAGGCCCATCCGTTTGGCACGTATCAGGCGAGAGACGATGATCCGCCCCTGCGCCGCCTCGACGAAGGGCGGAAACGTCATCGCCGCCTTGTACCGCGACCCCTGCCGATCGACGCGCAGCAGCTCCGCACCGGTCGACGGCCGCAACACGCCGCCGAAGTCGAGCAGGGCAGGGGTTGCGCTGTTCGGCACGGCCCAGTCGGGCAGTTCGATCACGGCCATCAGTCGAGGCTCTGGCGTGCGCGCATCGCGTTCGACCGCCCGGCCGAGCGCGCCGTCTGGACGGACACCGGCCCGGCGATCGATTCTACGCGCGGCTGGAACAGGCCGCCTTCATCCATGATTAGGCGGATGATCGGAGCCGTCTGTTGCTGGCGCGCGCCGCGCCCGCCGTTTGGAACGATCGCACCGGACACACCCGGCGCGAACAGCTCCGGCCCTTCCTCTCCGACCACATACCACTCCGAATTGCTGACCCCGCCGCCCTTTGCCCGTCCGCCACCGAAGGTCCGGGCGAGGAAGCTGCCGATGCCCGACAGTGACCCGCCAGAGCGGTTGCCAGCCGCATCCGCGACACCGAACAGGCTATTGGCGAGTGGCCGGATGATCGCCTGCTGGATCGCGATATCGACCAGCGAGGCAATGATCCGCTTGCCCATGTTCTGGAAAGCGTCCGCCAGTTTGGCGGTGCCCAAAATGGCATCGGTCAGGCCTGTGTTGAGCTGGCCCAGCGCATCGACGGCGCCGCGCTCGACATCCTCTCCCATCGCAGCCGACGACCGGTTGATGACGCGCAGATAGGCAGCGCCCGGCCCTTCGCTACCGCGCATGATCTGGTCGCGCCGCTGGCCATAGACGTCGTCGAGCAGACCTTTGCGCTTCTGCGCATTGGCCCACTCGGCAGACGCGGTCGCTTTGGTTGCGAGGATCAGATCGAGGTCCGCCTCTTCCTGCTGACGCTGCAGGTCGAGGAGTTTCAGCTCGAGCGACCGCCGTTCAGCCAGGTTGTCGACGCCGTCGATGCGCAAACGGAGCGCGTCCTGCTGCGCATCGTTGTCGGCTTTCGCGAGGTCATAGCCCTCTTGCTCCAGTGCGCGGTTCAGATCGGCATCGATGACTGCCCGCTGATAGAAGATCAGCTTGTCACGCTGGGCCAGCAGCTCCTGCCGCTTGCCATCGGTCAGCCCCTTGTCGAGGTCGAGCTGGCGCGCATAGGCCGCTCGATCTTCGTCCAGCGCCGCCATCTCTGCCCGGTGCCGAGCGCGCGCATTCTCGGTCATGTCCGCCTGCGCGCGCAGGATCTCGACACGCGACCGGCCGAGCTCGTCGAGGTAACTGGCCTCGTCGCGCTCGGCATCGCGGCCCTTCTTCTTCCGCTTCTTCTCCGGATCGTCGAACGACATATCGATCTTGGCGGGAGCCGCCGTTCCGGCCGCCGCAATGGCCGCGTCGAGCTTGTCGAGATCCGCGAGCCGCTGGTTGAGCACGTCATTTGCCGCGACCAGATCCTTGGCGGCACCGGTCCGGTTCTTCGTACCCTTGAACAGCCTGATCAGCGTATTGACCGGCGTCGTCGACGCGCCCGACTTCTCCCGCGACCGCTCCTCGACATACGCGGTCCGCGCGAGCATCAGGTTCTTGCGCGCGGTGGCGATGGCTTCGGCTCCCTGCTGCCGGAGAGCTTTGGCGTGCGCCAGTGCCTCGATCCTCGCCTTGCCGGTCGCGGTGGCCAGCTGGAGCATGATGTCGCGGCCCTTGGACTGGTCAGCATTCAACTGCTCCTGTGCCTGCTGCGTCGCCATCGATGCTTCGCTCAAGCGCAGGAACATCGGGATCAGCAGCGACAGGCCAGTGACCAGAAGACCGATCGGTCCCGCGACACCAATGAGCGAGGTGCCCAGGCGACCGAGCAGGGATGCCGCGCCGGCCTGTAGCGCCAGCTGACCCAGCAGCCGGATCAGGACGCCGACCGGATTGATGATCGCTGCAAAACCGAGCGCGATTGGACCGAGCCGCAGCGCGAGCAGCGGCAGCGCGATCTTCGCCAGCCCCACGGCCGCGATCGTCAGGGGACCAATGGACGCTGCCAGCGCACCGACCCCGACCGCCAGCTTGTAGAACCATGGCGGCCCGCTCGCGATCGCGTTGAGCATGCTGGCGGATGCATCCTTGATCAGCGTGAACGCCTGAATGAGACCCGCCTCCCCGATCGCGATCTTCAACCGTTCCCAGGCGCTGGCCATCCTCTGGGTCGCAGCGGCCTCGCCATCCATCAGGATCTCGATTTTGCGATCCGCGCTGGCGCGGTCGATCTGCGCCTGCACGTCGGCGATACCCTTCGCGCCCGCCTGCATCAGCGCGAGCGCGACGCGCATACCGTCTGTCCCGAACATCTCCGTCAACGCCTTCTGACGCGACCGATCGTTGAGCGGCGCCAGCGCCTTGTTCAGCTGGTTGGCCACATCACCCAGCGATTTTGCTCCGCCGGTCTTCACGTCGAAAAATTGCAGATTGAGCCGCTTCATCACGCGCTCGGCCTCTTTCGAGGCTGGGACCAGCGACAGCAGGAACGTCTTGAACGACGTGCCCGCGTCGCTGCCGCCCGTCATCAATGGAATGACGGCCGCCAGCGCGGTATTCATGTCATCGAACTGATAGCCCAGGCCGCCGGCGATGCCGCCGACCATGCCGATGGCGTCCTTATAGCCGTCGAAGGACAGCTTCGACGCGTCGAGCGCGCCGCTGACTTTGTCGACGACATCCGGCAACCGGCTGGTCGACATATGGAATTGCTGAAGGATATCGGTCGTAGCGTCCGCCGCAGATCCCAGATCGGTCTGACCCAGGACGCCGAGCTTCAACGCCGCCTCCAAACCGCCGGACAGGATGTCGGCCGCATCCATACCATTCTTTGCAAGGGCCTCGATCGCGCCAGCGGCCGCGATCGCGCTCTTGCCCATCGCCGGGCCCAGCTGAAGCGCCGCATTGCGCAGCTTGTCCAGCTGATCGGGCGAGGCGTCTGCCATCGCCGAATGGACGTTGTTCATGGCGGCTTGGAAATCGGAGGCCGTGTCCTTCGATTTCTTGCCCAATATGCCGAGGGGAACGCTCAAGCCGAGCGTCATCACCAGACCGGCGCGCTGCACCTGATCGCCGATCTCTTTCATCTTATCGACGATCCGAAGCGCCGCGTCGTCGATGCGCTGCGCGGTATTCTGCATGGCAGCCACCATGCCCGCGCCTTGCTGGTCGAAATCCTGCCGCGTCTTGCGAACAGCCGCCCGGTTGGTCGCCATTGCGGCGCGGAACGACTCGTCCTTGACGCTCATCGAGAAGACAAGCGACGCCAGCAATGCCTGCATGTTAAGGGATCCTCGTGATTTTCAGCGCGACGCCAGCGCTTGCCATGGCGGTGAAGACCGCCAATCGCTCCTGCGCTGTCTGCGGGCGCGATGGCGCCGCAGCCGACCGCATGGATTTTGCATAGTGAGGGAAGGGGCGGAGCCGTTCGACGCGGTGGAAACGCTCACCGTTCCACGCACCGAACAGCGCCAGTTCATAGTCCGCGCGACGCCGCGCAATCGCCCCGGCAATCGCGGTCTGATAGGTCGCCGGGGACTGAAGCCAGAAAGCAGCAGGGTCGAACCCATATTCTGCCCACTGTCGCTCTAGCGCCGCCCAGTCGGTTTTTTGTTCCGGGGAGCGCGGGCGGGCTTTCCCGGCTTGGCCGCATCGCCCACCTCCGGCTTGGCTGCATCAGCCGGTTCCGGCGTCGGCTGCGTCGCCTGAAGCGCCTCGCGAATGACGGTGCCGAAGCGATCGTCACCGATATCGTCAATGATGTCGTCGACGAGGTCGGGCGTCACCTGCGGGTGATGCTTGCGCATCCCGTGCCAGGCCAGATCGCGCAGCACCGAGATCTTGACCCCGCGCAGCGCCGCGACAGCCTTGGCGGCGAGGGCGGGGGGCATTTGCGCCCCCTCGGACATCGACAGGGCGATGGCGGTCGCGGTCTGCGGATCGACGTCGGGCATGCCGTCCGCCACCACCGCGAAGAAGCCCCGGTCATATTGCTGCTCGATCGCGCAGCGGGCCGATGTGCCCAGGAACAGCGTCCAGCGTTTGCCCAGGGCGTCGAACACGACTTCCCCGCGCATCAGGCACCACCTCCGGCGGGCGCGGCATAGGCCTTCTCTTCGCTCGCGCCGGTGAACTGAAGGTTCAGCGTCGTCTGCATCAGCTCACCGACCTTCATCGGCCGGCTGCGGCTCTTGATGTAGAGGAAGCCGTCGATCTGCACCTTCCCCTTCCCGTCCTCGTCAGGGATCACCTGACGGAAGGCGCGCACCTTATGCATCGCCTCTCCAACCAGCACGTCGCTCGGCCCGCCAGGGATATAGTTGAGCAGGAGGGTCCCGGTACCGGGATCGACCATGCCGGGCTTGCGTTCGACGCGCTTGCGCGGCGACTTCATGTGCGTGACGGTCACGTCATCCGCTGCGTCCTCGGGCGGATTGATCTCGACCACTTCGTCGAGCTCCACCAGGGCGCCCTGCGCGTTCGCCAGCCAGAATTCACCACCCCAGGCGATCTGGGCTTCGCTGTTGCCGTCTGCGTCCATGTGATTTGCCTCCTTAGGCGTTGTGCGTGAAGATGAAGTCGATGCTTTCGCGGTACAGCTCGCCTTGCGGCTGGCCTTCGGTGGCTCCTTCCTGTTCCATGCCAGGCCGGATATTCGCGATCGCGGCGCGCTGAAAACGGACCCCCTCGATCTGGGCGGCCGGCACAAGAATGACGATCGCCATCTCTCGCAGTTCTGCCGCTTGCTTCGGCGATGCCGCCCAAATGTCGATCTGGACGCGGGTCTGCCGCGTCTGAAAACCCTTCATGTGCTGCGGGCGCGGGTCGCTGATGATCTGCAACGTCGTCGCCGGCAGCGTGCGCCCCGGCCGCCGCATCCAGTCGATGCGGCCTGACATCGCCGCCTTGTAGACTGCGTCATTCAGCAGCCGGGCCGACAGCGCCGTTTCAAGACCCATTGTGCAGGTCCTTCAGCATCGCCTCGGTCAGGCTGGACATCACGATCGCGCTGGCATCGTCACGCTCCGCGTCCCACGCCGGCCGCAGGAACGGATGGGCAGCCGCCTTGACCGTGCCGAACTCGACCATGAAGGCATAGAACGGATCGTTTTTCCCGCCTTGGCGGGGGCCGATCAGGACCGTCGTCGCACGGACGTCGACCTGCCGCTGCGCTGCGGCCATACCAATGACCTTGACCGTGATACTGTCGCGCAACCGACCGGTATCTACCGGGGCCAGGCGCCGCATTTCAGCAGCGATGATCTCCGCTCCGGCTCGCAAAGCCTCGCGCTTTTGCGCCGTCGTCGGCTTCGCGATCCGGTCCAACTGGCGCTCAAGCCGGTCGAACCCCTCCGTTTTGAAGGTGAAGTTCCCGGCCATCAGCCGACCCTTCGAGTTGCGGCAATGTCGATCCATTTTTTACGATCGATCGGCGTGACCGCCTTGATGTCGTACAGCGAGCCGTCATCGCGCGCGGGATAGCGGACCCTGTCCGCCGGGGTCAGCCCCTGAGGTGTGTCAGGATCGAGACCCGGCTGCCACCTGATGCGGAAAATGACAGGTGCCGTCGCCGCATTTTCTGCATTGGCGTAACGCTCATGCCCCCCACCAGCGCGATAGGACGACCATACCTCTACCAGAATTTCGGGCGCGCCAGGAACGTTCTGGAACCCATCATGACTTGCCGGGCCATCACGCTCGATCCGGATACGACGATCCAACTTACGTGCGTCCATCGCCATCAACCCATCACCGGAACGCGATCGAGGTCGATAAGCATGTCGATTGCTGGAGGCAGCTTCTCCAGATTGCCGCCGTCATAAAGATGCTGGATCATCATCAGTGCTGCGGCCGTCAGATTGGGGACCTCGCTCAGCGCATCGACATAGCCAGCCGTGAACGTGATCGTGACCGCCCCGGGCCCAGCCAGTGTGGCGGGCCACGCTCTGCCGGGCAGGGGGACAACCAGGCCATCCGCTTGACGCCACGAACCGCCCGTGTCGATCACGACCCCGCCAGCGTCGAGACAGGTCACTGTCTCGACGCTGACGACGGGCGAGACCGGCAACCGAATGGTGTCGGTGAAGCCGTCCAGTCGGACCATCCAGCTCCGGCGCTGGAGCGACACCGCAACATGCTTTTCGATCCAGCGCAGCGCCGTCAGCCGCAGGCTACCCACCAGCGTGGCGTCATCGTCGCTGTCGCGCCGCAGCTGTTGCGCGACAAGGTCGTCGGGCAATACCGCAGCCGCATTGAGCGGGGCGGTCGCACGGATCGTGATGGCCATGGACCGCCCCCTCTCTTACTTCGACGCCTTGCCGGCCTTGGCCGAGGTGCCGTCGTCCCCAGCCTGATCGGCCGCCGGCTTCGTCGCCTCCGCCAGCTGCTGTTCCAGCTCGGCGACACGCTGATTGGCCGCCTCCAACGTCTTCTCGGCCTCGGCCCGGCCGGTTTCCGCCGCGCCGAGATCCGTCTGCACACGCACCAGTTCGTCACGCGCGGCGGTATGGGCCTGCCGCTCGGCCGCCAGTTCCGACTTCAGGACCTCCGACTTCTTGGCAAGATCATCGCCCTCGGCGTTCGCATCCGCCAGTTCGGCGATCAGCCGTTCCAGCTCGCCTTGGGCCGCGGCGGTCTGCTGATCGCCACCCGCGAGCAGGACGTTGCCCGGCCCGCTGGTCGCACGCTGCGGAGCATCCAGGCCGAGCGCCAGTTCGCCAGCACGGCCGCCCATCGCGAAGCGCCGATCACCGGGCGTCACGACCTCGGCCACGGTGGAGGGCGGAACGATGGGACGGTAATCTTCGCCGACCAGGCCGTTCTCGGTCACATAGCCAGCCACGCCGAGGCGGACGAAGTACAGCTCGCTGTCTTCGCTGCGCTTGACCTGCTGGCCCAGCTCGAAAAACTCGGGCGGGATCGCCTTCGTCTCATAGTCCTGAAGGAATTCGATCATGGGGATGCCTCCTTAACGAACCGTCTGGGCGACGGTGCTGGACTGGTTGGCACCGGCCGCGCCGTAGCGAGGGTCGAGGCCAAGTACGAGGGCGGAGAGGAAGCTCGGCGCACCGCCGATGGTGATCGTCAGGCGGACGAACTTGAAGCCGCCGTTCTTGTCGAGATCCTCCGGCCGGATGTTGATCAGCGCCTGCTTGCTGTCGCCGGTGGCCTTCACGATCTGGCCGATCGCCGATCCCGCCACCGCCTTGGCGCCGGCGCCGGCGTTCGACATGGCCTGCTCGAAGCTGGCGTCGACGGTCGCGCCAGCGCCAAGGACGCCGATCGAGATGATCGCGAGCAGCGAGAAGAAGGTGCGGGCATCGACCCACGGCGTGGTGATCGTGCCGGGCGCCGCCTGGGCGGGGTCGATGACGGCCGCGATCCCAGCGCGGTCCGAGGGGTTCAGATTGCTGAACATATGATGGTCCTTATGCTCCGGCCGTCAGGGGACGACCGGCCCGCGCGTCGCGCGGGTCCGGGGCTGGGCTCAGGCGCGCTCGGCGAGCGCGACGAAGTGCGACTTGGTGGTGTTGCCGTTGGCAGGGGTCACCGGCTTCGACAGGACCGGCTGGCCGCCGATCCGGAACACCCAGCGGAAGGCGCGGATGTTGTAGTCGAAATAGAGGTGGATGGAGTCCGCGAAGCTGACGCCATTCTGCTTGCGGAACGCCTCATACCCGTTCGGGTTGACGAACTGGATATCGCCCGCCTGACCGATCGAGCGCGAATGCTCGTTGAAGATCACGGGGCGGCCAAGGAGCGTGCCGCCGGGCGAAACCTGATAGTTCGGATACCAGAGCGGCACACCTTGTGCGGTCTGGATTTCCATCAGCGAGGGCAGGACGTCGCTGTTCATCAGCCAGCTCGCCTGCGTCGGCATGATCATCCGCGCGAACATCTTCGCGATGTTCTGACGCACGATCGTGGCGGCGCCCTGACCGTTTTCCTTCTGCACAAAAATGGTCGCGGCCGAGTTAAGCCAGCCCAGCGGCTTCTCGAGACCGTCGCCATACATGTACGCATCGGCCGTCTTCCAGCGGATCGCCCCAGCCGCGTGCTTCGTCAGCAACGTCGACACGCGCGGTGCGTCCTCCAGCAGTTCCTCGGTCGCCAGGACGAATGCATAGAGCTCGCCCAGCTTGGTTTCGCGCGGCGTCAGGTCGAACCGGCTGGGCTGCATCTGCTCGCCCTCCGAACGCCAGGCCGCACGCACACCGCTCGACCCCCACGGGGTCGTTTCGTCACCCAGGCCGATGACGCGGTTGGACCCAGTCGGGTCGGCCGAAATGAGGTCCATCACCGGATCGTTGCCGTCGTCGAAGACGAGGTTGACGATGTTCTGACGGAATTCTGCCGGGACCAGATAGCTGCCGGTGGTGTCGCCGCCTTCCATGTGGACGTTGCTCGGAGCGGCGAGGCGATCGTCGACGCGGTAATGCTGCCCGGCCGCCGGGTTGGCGAAACGGACGGCCGAGGCGAATTCGGCGAGGTTGTTGAACCCGCCGGTGTCGAGTTGGGCTCGCGGCTGGGCAGCAACCGTGCCGACGGGCGGGCCGGTGGCGGGGGGCGTTGCGTTCGGTTCGGCACCGATCGCGCTGGCCGCCGCCATGGCCGCTTCGGCGCGCTGGATCTGGGCCGTCAGGCGCGCCAGCTTGTCGGTATCTTCCTTGTCCGCCGCCTCTTCCTCGGCCGTCAGGTCGCGGCCTTCGGTGATGGCGGTGTTGAGGCGTTCCTGCTGCCGCTTTGCGACCGAACGCGCCTCCGTCTTCAACACTGCGATATTGATCATGATCGCTTTTCCTCTCGGGCGCGTGGCCCACAAAAAAGGGCGACCGAAGCCGCCCGTTTCGTCCCGGTGGACGAACCTCAGATGACCGCCGTCAGATCGACAGCGCCATCTCCATCGCCGCTGCCTGCCGGCGCATCAGCGCCAGGCGGTTGCGGCTGGAATTGTATTGCGACACGACGTCGCGCAGCGTCGCGACCCCGTCGATCGCGCCGTTCGCCAAGGCCTGCTTGGCGGAAAAGGTCTTGCCGGTGCCGTGGATACCCGCGACTTCGCTCGCCTTGATCCCCCGGCCACGCGCGATGGCGGCTGCGAAGGCCGCGTTGCTCTCGTCTACCGACGCCTGAATTTCCGCCCGCGTGTCATCGTCCAGCGGGGCGTAGGGATGGCCCGCGATCTTGTCGGGATGCGAGGCGACCAACGTCGTCTTCACGCCGATCTTGTCCTCAAAACCGCTCATGTCGATGTGCCCGGAGCGAACGCCGACAGAGCCCACTTCGCCACTGGTCGTGCAGTAGAAGCCGCTGCCCTGCGAGCCCAGCCAATAGGCTGCCGAGAAGCAATACGGGTCGGACACGGCGATGACCGGCTTGGACTGGCGCACCTCAAAGATCGCATCACCGGCCTCGGCACAGCCCCAGACATACCCACCGGGTGACCGGATCGCGAGAACGACAGCGCCGATCTTGGCGTCGGCACCGGCCTCACGCACCCGATCGGCGATGACGTCGTAATAGGTCGAGCCCGACAGCCCACGCGGCGCCAGCGTACCGGTGATCGGAATGATGATCGTGGCTCCGTCGCGGATGGGATCGGCTTGCTTGGCCTGCTGCGGCTGGCCACCCATCAGCGAAGCGAAACCGCGCACGCTGTCGGGCAGCATCGCGTCGATCGTACCGGAGCGTAGCTGCGCCGCCAGGAAGTCGGGGTGCATCGCCCACAGGGCGGACGCGACGGTCATGTCCATCTCAGTTCACCTTGTCCTGCGGGGCGGTTTCCCCGCCCGTGGCGGTATCAGCCGCACGATTGCTGTTGAGGGCGGCACGCGGATCGCGCGACCAGTCTTCATTGAGCGGCGCGAGCCCGAACCAGCCGGCGCGGATCTCGTCGATGCTCATGATCGATCCGGTCCGCGCCAGGACTGCGTTCTTCCACTGGGTCGCGGCATCGCCCCGCAACATGCTGTCCAGATTGAACTTCGCGCGGACACCGGCCGCTCGAATGTCGGGCGGCAACATGCGGACGGTGATCGCCTGTTCGATGCGCCGCGTCAGCGGTCGGACGGCCCAGTTGACGAAGCTGCGCGTGTCCTGCTCGTTGTTGCCAGCATTGCCGCCCTCGTCCGAAACCATTGATCGCGGGATACGCCAGTAGCGCGCCAGCTCCAGCGTCCGCTGCTTGAACAGGTCGACCAGCTGATCGTCGTCGTTCGAGCTGCTGACCGACTGATATTTGACGCCCTGCTCAAAGACCGGGATACCGCCCTTCTTCCACGTCGAAACACCGTCCTTGAGCCGGCCGTGGGATTCTTCGTTCAGCTTCTGCTCGGTCGTCACCACACCCGCAGGGCGGCGATCGTTACGGAAATAGGCACGCGCACCGACCTCCAGCGCCAACTGAAAGTCGATCGCCCCTTTCGCCTGCTTCCAAGGCACCATCGGCTGCAGGCGACCGTCCGACAGCGTGGTGAACCAGAACAACTGCTGCGGCAGCAGCCGACGGGTGGTTGTCTCCGACTGGTAGACCACCGACATGCTGCGCTCCCCCCATTCGGAGACGACGCGCAGCGGATTGAGCGGCCATACCTCGACGCCGTCATACCCCACGGTCGGCTCGGCAAACGCCTCTCCGCGCAGCACTGCACAGAACGCCATGGCGGCCCAGAACTCCGCACCGGTCTGGAGCGGGTTGGGCTCATAGGCCAGCGTGTTGGCCAGCGGGAAGTCGTTGCGCGCGCCGCGGTCGTCCCTGAAATCGAGCCCCATGCTGCCGACCGCCTCGGCAATGATCGACGTGCAGAAAAAAACGGCCGCCACGCGCGCGGCCGTCTCTGCCGTGTTCGCCTCCGCCGTCTGACCGGCGATGACGTTCCACACCTCATCCCCGAAGAAGCGGCCGTCCGTGACGTTCGAGGGGGCAGGGCGGCCAGGCACCGGCGCCACCGCATAGTGGCCTTCGGATGTGTTGAACCCGCGACGGGTTCGGACGTAGCTGTCTGGTCCCGTCACAAAATCACCATCCCACGTTCGTTGTAGACGAAGCCGCCAGCGGCCTCGGGGTTTTCCGTCATGAGCATTACGGCGTTCATCATCGCCGCCAGCGGGTCGATCTTGTCGCTGGCGGACGCCTTCACAATCGCGACGGCGCTGGTGCCTCTCGGCTCCATCTTGGCGTTGCCGATGCACCACTGCATCAGCAGCGTGCCGGCATGACGAAGCGTTCGCGCCGCGACCTTTCGCGCAGACCCTTTGATGGCTGCGCTCAGCTTATATCCCTGCGGGATCGCCCGCAGGTTCTTCTCCGGATCGAACTCCCGGGCAGCAAGTTCGTCGACGATTGCGGACACGCCCACGGGGTCCAGGCCGATGGCCTCTTCTTCGGGAAAAAGCCCGGCATCGCGGACCCGTTCAAGGATGTCACAAACGCCCCGAACGTCTTCCGTCAGCTCTTCGTCATCGGCCTTGCCATCGTCGTCTTCGATGAGCGCACCGGGATCGCCTTCGGGCCGCTCCGGCATGACACAACGGACCAGCGTACCCTCTGCGACGAGCTCGTCCAACTTGGTGGCAATGTCTTGCCTCCGGACCCAGACTACAGACCATGCCCAGGCACGAACCCAGACCAGCCATCGTTTCGATCCCTTTTCTCGGCCGATCAGACATAGACCCAGGAGGTCGTCCAGGCCCCCGCCGTCGATGCCTGCAACGATGACCTCGCTGCGGCGGATCAAATCCTCAAGGGTAAGGGCTCGATCGACGGCGGCATCCCAATAGTCCGCGCCGGTCCAGCGGTCGCTGGAAAGCCGCGTCCCGATTTCAATGTTCAAGTGTTTGGATAGAAAAATCTGAAGCAGCCCAGGTTCGCCCCGTTCTGCCTCCGCCAGCTTTTCTTCCAACCACTCCGGGTCGACCGAGCGGCCGATGTTAGGATTGGTGATGTAGAAGTTGGCCGGGTCGCGATACGCCTTCGTCTCGATCATCTTGACCGGGAACTCATACAGCATACCGAGTTTGCGCCGGTCGATGATACGACCATCACGGATGCCCCGAAACAGGTCCAGCAAGCGCTTGAACTCGCCGCGTGGCGCTTCGTCCGAATGCGTCGATAGATACACGACGAAGCCTTCGGGGCGGCTGACTAGGCCACCCTTCGCTTCCATCAGCATCGCTGCGGCCTTCGGGTTCTTACCGAATAGCCAGACCTCCTCGACCAGCACGAATCCGGCCTTGGTGCCCCCCACGATCTCGCTGTCCGCTGCGATGACCTTCAGTTCCGAGCCGTTGGCCAAATGCCTGATAGTCCGCAGATGCTCGACCGGCTTCAGGAGATTGCGCAGTTCCGGGTCGGCGCGAACCATACCCATCGCTGGCGTGAAGACGTTGTTCGCGATCTCCTTCGTCGGCGCGAGGACGAGAAGGAGGTTTGAGGACCGCCAGTTGAGGATCAGGGCCGTAACCATGATCCCTGCAGCGATCGTCGATTTGGCGTTCTTCTTGCTGATCAGGAGGAAGAACTCGTTGATCAGCTGCCGCGCCTGTGACGGATCGTACGCGCCGAAGATGACGCGAACGAAGTCGAAAACGAATTCCTCACATGCCTCTCCAAACGTCGGTTGACCCGGAACGTCGACGATCCGGAGACCCTTGAAGATGGCAAGGGCCTCCTCGGCCTGATCCCGGAACAGCGGTTCTGGCACGATCGGGCGGCGCTCTACGATCCGCGTTTCCCAATCCGGGCACGCGGTGGACCATTCCATCGGACGCATCGTATCAGTTCAACAGGGCCGGGCCCTGCCGGGGCTGGTACTTCTTTACAGCCTCCTGGGCGGCCTCACGCTCTGCGACCTTCTTGCCCTTCGGTCGGTTGCTCTGCCGACCGCGCTCGACGACGCGATCAGCCAGCTGCTCAATGGCGGCTTTGTCCAAGCGCTTGAACAATTCCTTCTCGGCAGTGACGTTACCGTCGGCTGCGGCATTGTTCAGCCGGGAAAGCTGCGTCATTTCCATCCGCAGCTTGGCATCCTTGCGTTTTGCGACTTCGGAAAAATAATGTTTGCGCAACGTCGGGACCGAGATCCCGATCGCCGTTGCCGCCTCCTTTTCGCTCCGGCCCATGGCAAACGCCAAAAGGACCTTGTTGGAGTTTTCGCGAGACCACGAATGTTCGGGCCTCCCACGGGCTTCCTTGGTCGGCAGAACGGGGTCGCCAAACAGGTCGAGCCCTAAATCTTCCGACATGAGAAAAAAATCTCCAAGTGAGAACACCTGCGGTCTGGAGCCGGGTGCCCTTCGTCAGTTTGCACCCCCCCCGGGGTTGTCTTCGCCGACCTCAGCGTCTGCCGAATGCTCGCCGCACGAAATGCCACCAGCGACGATCATCGCGCCACATGATCACCCGGCCGTCCCTTTCTTCAAACCATGTCCGGCGTCTGGCCCAGGTCCATAAGTCGTCGACGATGCAAGCCAATTCAGTCAGCATGATCTTCGCTCCTCGCGCTGCTTCAGACTATCGTGACACGGCTTGCACAGGCACCAGAGGTTGCCTTGATCCCAGAACAGCGCCTCATCGCCGCGATGTGCCTTGCGATGGTCGGCGACCAGCTGCGAGGTGTCGGGCTCAACCCGACCGCAGCCGGGCCACTGACAGGTGAACCGGTCGCGCAGCAGGATCGCCATGCGCAGCTTCTGCCAGCGCGATGTCTTGTACCAGCGACGCCAGGGACGCTGGTCGCGGACGCGGTCGCGCTCCTGCCGAGTGACCGGCGCACTCGCCAGCTTGGAGCGGAGCGTCGACAGACGCGGCCGCAGGCTGGTCAGCTTGCCCAAGTGCAGTTCTCTGAAAACGCGAAGGGCGCCGTGACCGAAGCCGCGACGCCCTTCGAGGGTAGGGGAGGTTCGCTATGACCGCCTAAAGGCCCGTCCCAGCGTGATAAGAAATAGGCCGATTTCGCCCGATAGACGAACAACAAAATGTTCGGCCGCCGCACATTCACCGGCTTGACACGCTCCCGCCTGCTTTTCTGCGGGTTTGCGCCGCGACGATGGCAGCGAGGGCGCGGCCATACCGCATGCGCAGGCCGTCCGCGCCCCGCTGTAGGCCCATCCGCCGCAGCAGCTTGACCCACGAGATCTCCCGCTTGCCCGCCGCCAGCTGGGCCACAGCCAGTCCGACCAGCTTGCGATCGTCAGGATCCAGCACGGCCAGCCAATCGAAGGCCTCTTCCATCTCGGCCACTTCCTCGCGGGTCTGGGACGCCAGTCGCATCGGCACGTCGGAGCTGGTCCCGTCACCGCCGCGTGCATCATAGTCGCCCAGCAGAGGATCGCGGCTGATCTCTGGCCAGGCCGAACGAAGCTGCTGCCACCCACGTTCGCGATCCGGCGTCCGCCAGCACGTCAACACCGCCTCGACGAGGCGATCTTCCACTGTGGCCGCGTCCATGCCCACAGTATCAGGGAGCTTAGGATTGTCCTTCCCAACAGCGGGAGGTTCATTGGGAGGATAGAAGTCGCAGAAATCAGCCATTTTTGATACCTTAGGGAGCTTGGGAGGGAAATCACGGAAGGTTTCTCATGTGCGCGCCTATGTGCGCGGGCGCGCCTGCACGCACGGCCACCTTCCTGAAACTGCCTCCCGACCCTCCCAGCGCTCCCGGAATGGCGGAAAACCGCGATTTCTTGCCTCCCCGCAACCTCCCGCCGACCAGAGGTTGGGAGGATCAAAGCGGTTCATCATCGGCATAACCAGCACCCGTGGAGGGGTTGGGGGAGGGGGGTGTCGCACCGGGAGCGTCGATCACGCGCGGCGACGGCAGGTCGTCGGCGATCGGCTTGCCATGCTCGTCGACGAAATCGGACGGCGAATAGAGCGGGTGGACGTTGTCCCACACCATCGAGGAGGACTTGCGCTTCTTGAAGCCCTTCTTCTCCATCTGACCCGCCAGATACTTCGGCGACCACGGTTTGCCGCTGGCGGCCAGCAGCTGCGCCCAGGACTGCCACGCGGCGAACAGTTCGTGCAGCGCGGTCGAGCCGATTGACTCGCCGGGCACCTTCTGGATGCACAGGTTGAGGAACTGGCCCAGAAGGTCGTTCTCCTCCTGATAGGAGCGTGTGGCATCCTCCACGGCCTTGGGGCGCGGCAATCCGCTGTCGAGATAGCGCAGGGCACCAGCGACCATCCGGTTCAGGATGCCTGACGCCTCGGCCTTCAGCTTAGCCTTCAGCAGCGGGTCGGCCCGCTCGGATGGCACGATCACGTCGAACGGGATGATCTCGACACGGCGCTGGATGCCATGATCGGTGCCGATGCGTGGCTTGTGGTTGGCGGCCACCGTGTTGGTGAAGGTGACCTCCAGCTGGAATGGCGGCTTCAGCAGCTCGCGCACACCGCCGATCGGCTCGTCGCTGGTCATCGACTTGATCAGACCGTCGGAGAATTTCGACCCCTCTTCCGGCTCATTCGCATAGACCATGCGCCGCCCGGCCAGCGCCGCCAGATCGGGCGATGCGTCGGAGCCCTTGCGATACTTGCCCTGATCGATGAAAGTCTCGATCGCGGCCGCCCAGGCATAGTCGCCGAGGATGTGGGCGATGGTGTTGAGCCAGACGCCCTTGCCGTTCGACCCCTGACCATAGAAAATCGACATCTTCTGCGCGTCAGCCAGGCCAAGCGAGTTATAGCCCGACCACACATCCAGGAATTCGCGCATCTCGGGATCGGGCTGCACCTCCTCCAGGAACGCGTCATAGATCGGACACTTGGCATCAGGCAGATATTCGGCCGCCGCCATCTTCGTGATCTTGTCCTTGCGGCTATACGCGACCAGCTCGACGCGCGCTGGCTGTCCGTCCGCCGGTCGAGAAAAGATCAATGTGCCGTTGGCGACGTTCAGCCGCAACGGATCCGTGTCGAAATCTTCGGTTCGCGCCGCCAGCCGCGCTTCCGCCATGCCGGGCAGCGCCTTGATATGGCTCGCGCCCTCGGACGTGCGGCCCCACTTCGAAATGACGTCGGACAGCATGGTGATCGTCCCGTCGCGCGCGACCTTCACGATCCGGTCGAGCTTGCCCTTCTGCTGCGCCTGATGCGCGCGGATCTGCTCGGCATCCCAGCCGATCTCCTCCGGCTCCGGGACGCCGGTGCTCTTCACGAAATCGGCCTCCGCCTGAATGGCGCGCGTTGTGTCCTGCACCGCGCGGCCGAGCAGCGGCACCGCCATGTTCCGGCTCCATCGCTGACCGTCCCAGGCCAGCCAGCCCCATTGTTCGACGAACAGGAAATTGGCGCCATGGCGCTTCAGGAAGCGTTCGAGGTTGCCCAGGTCCGTCTGGGGCAGCAGTGCGCAACGTTGTGCCGCCTCGGCCTCTCTATCGACCTCAGGCCCTTTCCCCTGCCGCTCCAAGGCAAGGGACCCTCCCGCTTGGGAGCTTGCAGCATCATTGTCCCCACGGGAGGGGGAATGGGGGCGAGAGGGGCCACGATCGGCGCGGCGACGCGCGGACTCGATCACGGCCGACAGGTCGCGCGGCACGGCCATGCCGGCGGTCAGCCCGTTTTCGATTGTCCGATGCGCCAAGGCGACATCGTTAAATCCCGTGACGGCACTTTGCAGCAAGGCTCGAGCCATGGTTTCGGACAGCACCCCGGCACCGACGAACTGGCCCACCGCATAGGCTGACGCGTTGGTCTGATTGTTCCGTGTCCCACCAGGCGCGTTGCGCAGTTTCTCCTCTTCGGCCGATACGGCCGACAGCACATACTTGCGCACGGCCGCCTCGACGGGATCATCACCGCTCCCAAACGGCCGGGGAGGCGTGGAAGGTCGAGCGGACGCTGGCTGGTCGCCAGCGGCGTTATTCGCTTTGCTGACCTTGGGAGCGCGCAGGATCGCGATCAGCTCGGCCGGAGCCTCGGCATAGGCCGCGGTATCCCGCCAGTCGCCACGATCGCGCAGCCAGCGGTAATCACCCGTCGCGCTATCGGCCGCCTCGATGCAGCTGCTGGGCGCGCCGATCACATAGCCGCCCGCGCCGCGCACGTCGACGTGCAGCGGCAGGGAGCCCTTGTTCCGGATCGGCTCCCCCTCCGGCTGGCGGAAATAGACGTGCACGCCGCCCGATGGCGTGATCGCCGTTACCGATCGCGGCAGCGGGACCCCCATCTGCGCCTCAAGCGCCGCCTTCAGCTCCTCCAGCGTGCACAGCCGCTTGACCGGATTACCGTCGTCGTCGCGCTGGACCTCGCCCGTCTCCGGATCGATCACCTCCTCCCAGCGCGGGTCGAAGTCCACGACGAACATGCCGTTCGCACCCTGCGGCAGGCCGATCATTGCCTCCGGATTGCGACGCCACCATGAGCGGATCTGACCCTCGTCACGCGTCGCGGCCTTCAGGCCCTTGCCGATATAGGGCTGCTTGGCCTTCGACCGACGCTCTTCGTTGGTCTTCTGATCGATATAGGGCGCGCTATCGCGCTCACGGCACGGGAACACCGGCCAGCCGAGACGAGCGTATAGGAGCGCTGCCTGCCCCATGGCCGACAGCGAGGATTCTTGAACCACGGATGATGCCCCTGAATGGATGTCACAGGCATTGCCCGGCCTGTGAGCGGGTCAGCCGCGCCGATCGGCGCGCATTCGACGTCAGAAGGGGACGTCGTCGTCCAGGTCGTCGGTGAAGCCGCCGCCACCGAAACCGCCACCATCGCCTGCGCCCGAAGACGTGCCGCCCTGCGCCCCGCCGGCCGACCGGCTGCCGCGCTGGCCACCATCGGCCCCGTCGAGCAGGACCAGCTTCGCGGAGAAGCCCTGAAGCGTCACCTCGGTCGAATAGCGGTCATTGCCCTGCTGGTCCTGCCACTTGCGAGTGGTCAACGCGCCCTCGACATAGACCTTCGATCCCTTGCGCAGGAACCGCTCGGCCACGCCGACCAGCCCATCGTTGAAGATCTTGACCGTGTGCCATTCGACCTTTTCCTTGCGCTCGCCGCTGTTGCGATCCTTCCACGTCTCCGACGTCGCGATGCGCAGCTCGGCCACCTTGCCGCCGTTCTGGAAAGACCGGACTTCGGGATCGCGCCCAAGATTGCCGACCAAGATGACCTTGTTGACGCTGCTCATGAAACCTCCTGCGCCCTCAGGCGAATGCCGCAGCGCTGCATGGCGCTGCTCTTGAAACTGTCGACGCCCATGCGCGTCAGATTCCGGCCGAAGCTGGTCATCGACATCGGGGGCACGCCCTGGTCCCGGCACCAATGGCGGAAATCCTCGAACAGCCAGGCCATCGGGGTCCGCGCGCCCTCGACCCATTCCAGCCGCTCCGTCGACCAGCCGCGGACGATCGACGACACCGTCACATCCATGCCGATGATGGTGGACGGCTGATCCTGCCCGAACACGTCGGGCAGACCTGCGACCGCCCAGGCATGCCGGGCCACCGGGCACCGCTTAGCCATCTGCGCCGCGCGCACGAACGCGATGGCGTTCCGCATCCGGTCATGATCCTCCATGATTGACGAGACAGGCGGTGCCGCAAGCGCGGTCTCTTCCGCCGCCATCGCCGCGAGGCGCTGCTCCAGCTGCTCGAACGCGTCGTAGAAGGCGATGCGGAAATCCAGCGCGCGGTCACCCTTGAAGCCACCGACCAGCACGACGAACCCCTTGCGGGTCATCGTGTAATAATGGGTGTCGCGCTGGCCGCCTTTGCCCGTATCGACCTGTGTGATCTTAAGCCGAAAAGTCGGCTCAAGATCAGGGCGCCGTGCAAGCAGATCGCGGATAGCCTCCAGAACATGCTTGTGCTGCCGGCCGAATGCCTCAGCGACATTCCTGCTGTCTGTTACGACTGCGCCGCTCTCGATGCATACAAGATCCTGCACCATCAGGCGTTCCTGTGGGGGGAGCGCAAACGGCGCTGGAACACGATCGTAACGGTAGGATCTGCCGCGACCATGCGCTCACTTTTGAGCGCATGGTCACCCGCCATGGTCACGATCACCGCCCCGGCTGCGCGCAGATCGACGCCTCCGCAGCCCGGCGTGCATATGATGGTCGCCTTCATGACAGCCCCACTGCGCTGCGAACCTTCGCCAGCGCCTCCTCCGCCGCGATGGCCCGCTGTTCCAGCGCCGTAGCCTGCTGCGCTGCCGTGCGCAGCTGCTCTTCCGCCTGGGCCAGCGCAGGGTTGGGCCGCTCCTCCGCCAGCCGCCGCGCCAATTCGCTGACCAGCTCATGGGCTTCGATATCCTCCAGGGCGGGGACAGCCTGCACAATGGGCGCAGCCGCGACCTTGCCCAGCGCCTGGTCCAGCAGCTCCAGCGTGGCCCGGTTGTACGGGGTGCCGTCCGCCGTGCGCCGCTTCAACTCTTCCAGCACGTCACCGGACACGACGACGGTGACGGACTTCGACAGCGTTTTGGTCATGGGTTCGACTTTCAAAGGGGCCGCCGGGCTGGCGGCCGAGGAGGGGGAAGGGCGCTTGGCGATTGCCATGATCTTGGCGACGGCCTGTCCGACCACGGGATCGTCCTTGACGATGCTCGGCATCGGCCGCGTGGCCGTCGACGCGCCGGACCGCACGCGACCCAAAAGGATCCGGCGATCGGCGCCATAGCCGCCCTGGACGGTGATGCTGCCCGCGTCCGCGAGCTCGGCAAGCAGCGTGCGCGCATGCTCGGTCGAGGAGAAGCCGAACGCATGGCAGATCGCCGCATCGTCCGGCACCGCGACGCCTTCATTGGCGCAGCGCTCGATCCAGTCGAGCATCTGCTGGCGATGGATTTTGGCGTGCCCCATCGCCTCAGATCCGCGACGGCATGATGACGAAGACCGCGCTGGCGTCCTCGCGATCACGCCAGAGGACCGGCCCGGCCGGATCGCTGAACAGCGCCTCGACCGAGTCCGCCGTCAACTGGCCGAGCGTATCGAGCAGATACTTGCTGTTGAAGCCGATCTCCATCGGCTGCGCCGACCAGCTGCACGGCACCTCTTCACGCGCCTCGCCTTTCTCGGCCGACGTCACCGTGATGACCAGCAGATCACGCGCGAACGACAGCTTGACGACACGCGTCTTGTCCGTCGCCACCGTGACCACGCGGCCGATCGCCGCGACCAGCGCGTCGCGATCGATATCCAGCCGGTGCGGATTGGCGATCGGAATGATCCGCGCATAGTCCGGGTACTGCCCGTCGATGGTCTTGCCGGTGACGGTCGTATCGCCCATCTCGAATCGCAGCAGCCGCTGGGTGACGGTCATCAGGACCTCGCCTTCGTGGCGGTCGAGCAGCCCGGACAGCAGCTTGGTCAGCTTGCGCGGGATGATGGTGTCGGGCATGCCGTCCGCACCATCCGGCAAGGCGATGATGCCACGCGCCAGCCGATGCCCATCCGTCGTCGCGAAGCGCAGGTCCTGACCATCCGGAGCGTGCATGAAGATGCCGTTCAGATAATAGCGCGTCTCTTCGGTGCTGATCGCGTGACTGACGACCCCGATCGCGCCGCCCAGGTAGATTGACTGCATGCTGAACTCGCACGCATCCCGTGCCACCGCCTGCATGATCGGAAAGTCATCGGCTGCCAGCGTCGGCAGTTGGAACCGCGACCGTCCGGCCGACACGGTCAGCTTGCCGTCCGCCAGCTTGATCTTTGCCTCGGCATCCGCCGGCAATTTGGATGCGATCCTGTCGAGGATCGCCGCCTCGACGGTGATGCGGAACGGCTCGGCTTGAGCAAGCGGCACCCGCCGCTGCACCATCAGGTCCAGATCGGTCCCCGTCACCGTCAGCGATTGATGATCAACCGTCAGCAGGACGTTGGACAGGACCAGCACCGTGCAGCGAGCCTCGACGACGCCGACGACATCCTTCAGGACGCCGCGCAAGGTCGCGACCTCGATCTCGAACGAACCATTCATTTGGCAAACCCCGTCATGGCGCCCGTTGCGATGATGTAGATCCGGCGGTTTGTCGGGGCGGGCGCGCCGACGATGCGGATGAGATTGGCTTCGACCATCGCCGCCAGGACGGCAGGGATGGCGGCCCGCGCGAGCCCCGCCCGCTCCGCCAGCTGGCGGTCAGTCGGGCATGGCCGCCCCGACGAAGCGAACCGGGTCAGCACCGGCAGCAGTGCGTCGACGCTGGCGGCTTCATGCTCGATGATCAGGGCGGCCGGCGCGCGCAGGACGTCGCGCACCGGCCTGGTCAGCGGTGATGGCTTGCTCGTGCGCGTCGCGGTGTAGTTGAACAGGGTCGGGTCCAGCTTGGAGCGCGGACGCGTCAGGCAGACCAGGTCACGCTCTGCCAGATCGAGCATCCGCTTTTTGCCCGCCGACCCAATCGGCAGCGTGGCGCGCGTCGCGTACAGGAAGGTGTCGCCCGCCTTGGCGACCCGCATCCACGCGTCGATCCGCTCGGGGGAGGCGACCACGCCCGGCGCTTCGTCCAGCGCGTGGATCGCAGGTACAGTTGCCATCACGCCGCCAGCGCCTCCGGCACCCGGTCGAACCAGCCGGTGCGCGCCGCGCGCTGGAACATTGCGGCGGTCACGCCCATCAGCGTCGACAGGCGGGCGCCGATGCGCAGGCCGGGGACGAGATCGCCGTCGACGATCCGCTGCACCCATTCCTCCGAGATCTCCAGCGCCTCCGCCGCCTGGGCAACGCCGCCCGGCAGGATCATCACCCATTGCGCGACCCGGCGCGCGCCTTCGCTCGACGGCACCGCCATCAGATGCAACTTCCGCATCAATCCTCTCCCTCCAGAGTTTCGAGCGCCGCCCGCATCGTCATCGCGATGCTGACCACGTCATCCAGTTCCTTGATGGCCCGCCGCGCGGCCGCAGCGCGCACGGCGGGATTGTCGTCCACGGCCGTGCAGCACTCGACCGCGGCCTGGGTCAGCTCGCTGCTTTCGCGCGCCTTGGCGGCCAGCAGCATCAACAGATCCTCACGTGTCGCCTGACGTTCGGGCAGCGGCACGAAGACGCCGCCCATGGCCGTGCACAGTTCACGCGTGATATGCGGCCACCCGGTACGGTCCCGCGCCAGCGGCTCCAGGTCGAATACGACGTCCAGCGCGATGAAGACGTCCGGCCGCCGGTAATTCTGTGCGTCCGACAGCGTCGACTTGCCGACCCGGCAGAACCCGGCCGCCGCCTCGACACCACCGACACCTTTGATCATCTCCGCCGTCGCGCGCTTAAGGTTCAGCAGCTCGGGGGTCATGCGCGTGGGCTCCCGGCTTCGCTTGCGCCGCGCCGGATATTCGCCAAGAACAGCTCGGCGTGACCGGGGAACCGCGACCGCTGGAACAGCGCCCAAGCGGGATCGGTGAAGTCATGTTCGATGATGAGGAAGAATGCGGCCCAATCGCGTGCAAGAAGTGCCGCAAAAAGTTCAGTGTGCCGTTCAGCTGGCTGGAACATGTCGCGGTCTACGACATCGACTGCCCCCATTGCTGGACCTGCAACACCTACGATCACGGGCCAGTAAAGCAGCGACTCGATGAATTCGTGGAACGCAAGATACGGGAACGCGACGCCGCCGACCGAGACGCGGCCGCCTCCGACAAGGACGACATCGACGACGACGAGGAGCTCGAATAGCGCGTCACCCAATGCCTTGGCGGGGACGAGATTGGGTGCATCAACCTCGACGACGCGCAGCGACTTGCCGCCCGCCATCCAGATCGGATCGACGCGTCCATGCTTGGGATAGGCCGTGGCATAGTCAGTGCGGATGCTCGACGCCGTGGTGATGCGCGCGTGACGCGCCCGCATAAGCGGCTCGACGCGCGGCTCGCCATGCGGCCCACGCACGACGTTCAGCGTCGTCGTATAGTCTAGGTGACCGTCCGGCCGCTGGGCCGAGGGCAACACCCGGCCGCCCAGTTCAACAATATGACGCGCGGTCATGCCGACACCCGGTCGGAAAGTTCATCCGCCTTTCCGAATGACGGTGATGGCGAGCAGATCGTACTGTTCGGGTTATGAACGCACACGCGCCCAAGAGGGAACACGATATCCTCGGCTGTGACCGGGAGGCCAAGCTCTTCGGCTTTCTGGAGTACGGACGCCTGCTTGTGGGCGGGGATGCGGCCGCACGTCTTCCAGCTCTGAACAGTGGAAGGGGGCTCTGAAAGATGATCAGCCATCGGCCGAACCCCGGCGAACTTATCGAAGAGCGTCGTCATATCGACGCTATGTGCGACAGTTTCGCACAGAGAGCAACGATTAAATCGCACAGACACTGTGCGAGTTTTTCGTCACAAGACGCAATGGAACATGGCATCCCCGTAACGACTCGCCTTAAGTCCTTGAGAGAGCATGCGGAACTGACTGTCCGCGCCTTGGCGGACGCTCTTGGCATGCCTCCCAGCACCTACGCTGCGTATGAGGATCCAAAAAAATTCAAAAAGCCAGCTATCCCCATTCCCTTGGCAGAAAAGCTGGCCGACATATTTTTCGAAAACGGCATTGCACGAGAAGCGACGCTCGCGCTTGCTGGTATCAAGGCTGATGGCTCCCTAGAGCAAAGTCCAGAAATACTTGCCGCTAGGCTTGACGCGGTAATGTTGCCAGAATTGGATGTTAGCTATTCCATGGGTGGTGGATCAGACGTGTCTGATTATCCCGAAGTGCAATCGGTGCCATTTAGTCGAGCATGGCTCCGCAGTTTGACGCAATCTCCAGCTTCGGCACTCTTTGTGGCGCGGGGCGACGGTGACTCAATGACGCCCACCCTAATGGATCAGGATATAGTCATAATCGATCGATCCCAGAAGACTATGCGTCAGCAGGATCGGATTTGGGCCGTATCTTATGGTGGCTTTGGAATGATCAAACGGCTGCGGGCGCTTCCAGACGGATCCTTGCAGATCAACAGCGATAATCCGGCCGTCAGTCCAATAGTCGCGGTAGATGGAGAGGCGTTTATCATCGGGCGGGTGGTGGCCATCGTGCGGCGGATCTAGCGCACAAGATGTGCGAAAATATCGTTTGACCTTGTGCGAAAACATCGCACATAAGGCCTCACCCGCCGCATCCAGCGGCGATGGAGGCCATCGTGCACCGATATTCAACCGACCTTTCGGCACGCGTCCACCGTTGGCGCGCCGCCCCGCATGCGCTCCCGATCGTCGTCCGCGACCACCATGCGGCACGCTCTGACGATCCGATCCTACCGCCCGATCCCGAGCCTCACGACGACGGCCCGAACGGCGCGTTCCTTGGGCTGCTCTGTGCTGCGCTGGTCTACATCGCGGCCGGCATCGCCATCGGCCTCCGCACGGCGGGGAGGATCTGATGCCCCAGACCGTGATCTATGGCCCGCCCGCCACCGGCAAGACCTTCCACGCTGCCGCATTCGCCAAGCTGTACGGTTGCGACTGTGTCGCAGACGATCACGGCGGGCGCGGTGGGAAGTCCTTCCGGCCCATAACGGCCGAAAGCGCTCTCATACTCTCGACTTCGGAGCCGGCCGACCTCCGGAAGCGCTATCCGACCGCTACGCTGGTCCGGATCGACGCGGCGCGTTCTGCGCTTGGACTGGATCCCGCACCGGTCGATGGTTTCAAGCCGCCCTATCACGACAAGGCTGCGCGTCCGCCGGTAGAGAGCGCGATCCCCGAAATCGACCTGGATGCCGACACTGTTCGCAAGACCCTCGCGCAGCTGCCGGGCGGCTTCACCCTGACCGAGGCGGCCGAAGCTCTGTCCATGAACGCTCCGCATCGAACGCTGCGGGATCTGGTCATGAACGCGGGCTTC
Source organism: Sphingomonas sp. 77B (assembly GCF_056497825.1). NCBI lineage: Bacteria > Pseudomonadati > Pseudomonadota > Alphaproteobacteria > Sphingomonadales > Sphingomonadaceae > Sphingomonas > Sphingomonas sp. 77B. The sequence goes on along the minus strand of NZ_JBWMBY010000001.1, from coordinate 1,305,387 downwards.
CAACCGTTCATGGAGCGCCGCGGCCACGCCAACACGCGGTGCTACTATCCAATCAGCAAAGAAGCCCGGGCCGCTGCCGACAAGGCAAGGTCTGTGGTAGCCGCGATCCCCACCCCGGCCTGCACCGCGATGCTGTCTCATGCCCGCGTGTCGGAGCTGTTGGACTACGCCAGCGTCTATGGTGAGTTCGACGAGAACACACCGGTCGGCACGCGATCCAGTCATGGGACGGTCCTGACCGAGGGGCAACTGCATGCCATCATCGCCTATCGGAAAGTGCTATGCCTCATGCCGGTCGAAGCCGGAGCGCCGGCGATCACGGCTGAGCAGGATCGGCGCAATCGTATGGCGGCGTGCCCCTGCGCCTGCCACGAAAGCCGGTGCGGCAGCGACATCGAGGCGGCACGGTATACGCTCGCATTGCTGGAGCGGTGCCAAGATCCCGGCACGGCCGGGTTCATTGAAGATCTCGTGGATCAAGCCGGACCTTCGTTCGTCAGCGAGGCGCTGGCCCGGCTCGACCGCGCTACAAAGCTGGACGAGGAGGTGCCGTTCTGATGCGCGCCTTCTACTACAGCACGACGCCCGCGTTCGAGGATGCCGAGTTTTGGTTCGGCCCGCACCCGACGCGGGAGGAGGCGGCCACCGCTGCCGCCGCGCGCTTCCCGGACGTCGGCTTCTGGACCGCCCAGGCGGAGCCCCAAGCCAACGAGCTCGACATCTTCACCCCCGCGATGGCAACGGAGGGCGGCCCCATCGCCGACGCGTTCGCGGCCCGGAACGAAGAGACGTTCGGTGAGGACGGGCAGGGCGGCCCGACTTGGTGGACCCAGGACGCCATCGCTGTCCTGATCAAGCGCCTCAACTACCAGTTCGCCGCCTGGGCGACCGAGCACGGTTATCAGCGCGGCTGGATGCTCGACATCCACGATGAGAAATGGACGCCACCCACGCCTAGGACTGCGCCCGCGCGTCGTCCTGTCCTGACCCTCTTCTGCACACAGGAGCGAGCGGCATGACCGACCAGCACCATTTGATATCTGATAGCACGAAGCTGGAGGTAACGCGGACAGCGCGAGGCTTCGCAGTCGCGCGTGGCGTAGACCGCTATGCAGCGCCTTACAGCATCCAAGATAGCTCGCTTGCCGAAGAGGCTGCGATCTGGCTGGGCAGCGATGCGGATACGGGTGGCCGCGCGCATCTTACCCAGGACATGGCCGCTAGCCTCGTTCCGCTTTTGCAAGCGTTCGTTGCGACGGGATCGATCGCGGGTTCCGCGGATACTATCGCCGCCCCGCCTGCGGTGGATCGGGAAGCGGTGGACTTCCTGCACCAACTGCGCCGCGTGAACACTGAGCGGTATGAGGCATGGGTTGAGGGTGCCGACGCCGGTATCATGTTCGACGCGCTCGAGCTGGGCGGCGAAGTCGGCGAGCTGCTGAACGTCGTCAAGAAGCTCGAGCGGGAGGAACGCGGCTGGCGCGGATCGCGCGCGAAGCCTGCGGATTTCGCGGACGAGTGCGCAGATGTCCTGATCTGCCTCGACAAGCTGGCGCGCCGCCGTGGCGTTGATCTAATCGCCGCGACGATCGCGAAGTTCAACGCGACCAGCGACAAAGTCGGTCTGCCGCACAAGCTCTCCACCCTCTCCGCAGACGCGATCCGCCAGAGGGAGGGGTGGCAAAGCATCGAAACGGCACCGCGCGATGGGACGTGGTTCATCGCCGATGGTGGTGGGCTGGATCGCCCGACGCCGATGAAGTGGTGCGAGCGCGTCGGCGCATGGGAAGCCGATTCCGTGATGCTGGAGGATTGGGACCAGCAGGCGGAGGGATATAGCCGACCGCTGTTCTGGTTCGCGATGCCTGACCGTCCCGCCACCCCCGCTTCTCATGCCAGCGGCGTGACCGCGACAACCAAGGAATCCTGATCATGGCTACGAACGTTGCCGACGCCGGTACGCCGGCCAAGAAGTCGCGCGCCCGCAAGGCGGTCGCTGATACGACGACTACGCCGATCGCGGCCGTCGCACCGACCAACATCACCACCATTCCCTTCGGTCGCCTGAAGCGCGCACCGGAGAACGTCCGCCGCACGGACATCGCGGCCGACGTCGAAAGCCTCGCCGACGACATCGCCGCGCACGGGTTGCTCCAGTCGCTGATCGGCTATGCCGGCGCGACGAAGATCGATGCCCAGGTGGTCTACATCGTCGGCGGTGGTCGACGCCTCCAGGCGCTTGACCTGCTGCGCGAGCGCGGGACGATTGACGAAGCATGGCCCGTCCCGGTGCTGATCCGCCCGGAGGCGGACGCGATCGAGCTGTCGTTGTCGGAGAACCTTGCCCGTCGCGACATGAACCCGGCGGATGAGTTCACCGCCTTCGCGGCGCTCATGGCGCCAGGCGCGCTGTCGACCAACGATCTTGCCAAGCGGTTCGGCTTTACCGAGACATACATCAAGCAGCGCCTCCGGCTGGCGGCTCTTGCCCCGGTCGTGCTGGACGCGCTGCGCGACGGTAAGCTCAGCCTGGGCTTCGCGCTGGAATATGCGAAGTATCCAGACCCCGACCTTCAGGCGAAGGTCTTTCACGGGTTGCAGCGCGGTCCCACCTACAATCGTGACAATCTGTGGAGCCTGCGCGCCGCCCTGTCCTCCGAGCAGCTGACGGAAGACGATGCGATTTTCCGCTTCATTGATCGCGAAACCTATGAGCGGGAAGGGGGCGGCTATGTGGAGGACCTGTTCTCCGAGCTCCAGGAGGGGCAGGGCCGCAAGCTGACCCACGGTCCGCTCGCACGGCAGATCGCCGAGCGCTGCCTCCAGTTCCAAGCCGAGCGCGTCCTGTTACAGGCCAAGAACGAATATCCCTCCATCACCGGATATGTCGTGCCCGGGTCGCTGGTGATCGAGGGTAACGCCTCAGCCCCGGCCGGCTATGCGGCGATCACGGGTGGATGGGACAGTCAGCTGGGCCAGCATGTCAGCGTGGACGCTTGCTGGAAGCGTGCGCTGGAACTAGGGGCCCCCATCCAGGTCGTCATCGGGATCGAGCGCGAGAAGCCGATCGGGGAAGACGATGACGGGTCGCCACTCGGCTATGTCAGCGGATGGGACCGGACCCGCTTCTACGTCGCCAAGGACATGAAGAAGCAGGTGCTGCCCAAGAAGCAGACCGAATATGGCGGCAAGGTCCTGACCGAGGAGGAGCGGATCGCTCAGGAGATAGAGCGCGACGGTCGCATCTGGGCAGCACGTCTCGCTGGGCCGAAAATTTCGGACATCCCCGGGTTCGCGGGCCGGACTTTCTATGACGACAACTGGCTCGACATGCACCGCGTGCTGCCGGGCGACCCTGTCAGTGGGAATCGCACGCCGTCATTCACCGTCCGCGTGTTCGTGACCGAGGACGAGATCGCGGCGCACCTCGACGCTGGCAAGGCTAAGGCGGTCGAAGTGCGGGAAGCCCGGGAAGCCGCGAAGGTTGCGCGCGAGGAGCAGAAGCAGGCGGCCGAGCAGCAGCGTCAGGACGCCTTCGCCACCATCATGGCAGAGATCCGCGCCTTGAGCGAAGAGCCCGCCGTCGTCATGGCGGCGATGTACGAGGAGGACGAGCCAACCGCATGGTATCGGTGGGCAAGCGGGGACTATTACGACTTCGTGGAATGGCATCCCGACGCCGGCGATGCGATGGGCACCGACGGGCTGGAAGGTCTATTCGATACGGCCGTGATCCTCACGGCATGGTATGCGACGTTCGACGAGTTCGAGGCAGCGCACGCTACGACAGCTGCCGCCTCTCCCGATAGCGACGGGGGAGAGCAGAATGGTTAAGGCACCCTCGAAGGCGTGCATCGTATGCGGCCGCCCTGTGCCGCGTCGCATGGACTATGTCCAAGTTAGCCCGCCATCCAATCGCAATGGCGCGGACCATCTAGCCAGGGTTCACGAAGACCTTCGGTCTTTGGCTGACTGCCGACGGCATACAAACTTGCCGTTCATCATATCAAGCCGCCGGGACAAGCAAGGGTACATTCGTTCTTTCAACGCCTGGGACGGCGAGAGCTACATGAACCAAGGCGTCTTTTGCACTAAACGCTGCGCCGAAGCTCAGGGCTATGCCTCAGCCCAGGCTGGCCATCGATTTAGGTGGAAGCGGGGTGTCGAATGAACCCGCAGGATCCTGCGGCCCAGCTGGTCGGCTGGCTGGGCAAGAGGGCAGCCGAAGCCATCGTTGCCCGAGCGATTGAGCCGATTGCTAAGCGTGCCAGCCGACGTCTGGCACGGCAGATCGGGCATGCGGCCATCGTCGGGGCGAAGCACCGCGTCATGGGTCGTCGTTCGTGACGCGGCCGCCCATGACCTTCGTCGGCAACGGTCCGTATCCGCGTCGCCGTGGCGATTGGGCGGACCTCGGCCGCACGGCCGTGCAGCTGCTGTCGGAACGCGAGAGGGGCTATCCTGCCATGATCGCCGCTCAGAAGCTGGACCAGGCGCTCGCCGACGCGCGGATCCGCGTCATGCGCGCGGTAGTCGCGATCTGGCGCGCGGTCTTGAACGATGAGGCTCTGCCGGAGCCGAACGACTTCCAGGCGCGCTTCGGCGCGACCTGGGAGGAGATGCGCGAGGATTTGGACCGAGCGGCCGCGCGCGCGCGGGAGCTGGCGCGCAGACAACGCGACAACCGCGATGCGGCCGTGCAGGCCGAACTGGTCGAGGCACTGGCATGGCAGCATCAGCCGGTGTGCGCAGGCTCCGGCCCGCACATCTGGCTGTCGCATGACTATCAACAGTGGGAGAGAAGGAGGGCGGCCTCGTGAAAGCGGAGGTCCTTCAGCGCTTGCCGGATTGGCCAGCGCGCATGACGGCTGATATCGCGGCCGTCTACATGTCCGTGTCGAAATCGACCTTCCTTACGCGCTTCGGCGCGATCGGGGTCAAGGAAGGCGCCGACGTATTCTGGGCGCGCGCGCAGCTCGATCGACACATTGCCAAGCAGTTCAGCATCAAGCAGCCTCGCGCGCAGGCGCGTAGCGAGGACGGCGATAGCTCATGGGACGACTTTCGTTGAAGAATGTGACAGAGCGGCCGCGCGGATCTGGCAATCTCTATTTCCGCCGCAAGGTCAGCGGCAAGGATACCTATATCCGTCTGCCCGATGCCGACGCGCCTGAATTTCATCTGGAGTACAAACGCCTTTCGGCTCCGGACACGACGCGCAGGGTCAGTGCGCCCGGCTCGATCGCCGCACTTGTAGAGCTGTATCGCGCCAATCCGGAATTCCAGGCGCTGGAGATGAGTACCCGGATTAATCAGTCGCGCTATCTCGACTTGATCGTCCAGGAAGTCGGCGACCGATCGGTGAAGGGCATCCGCCCGATGCACATTTATACGATGCGGGACCGGATGGCGGAGACGCCCGGCAAGGCGAACGCATGGCTGAGCGTGATGCGCTCGCTGCTGGCCTATGGGACACGCCTCGATATGCGCGCCGACAATCCTGCATCCGGTATCAAGCGGCTGGAGCTGGGCGAGCATGAGCCGTGGCCTGCGGATCTGTTGGCGGTAGCGCTGGAGAAGGCCACGCCGATGACCCGCCTTGCGATCGTCACCGGCCTATGCTCGGGTCAGCGCGTTAGCGACTGCATCCGCATGCAGTACGGCTGGATCGAGGGCGGCATCATGGAGCTGTCGCAGAAGAAGACCGGCAAGGCTGTCGCGATACCGATGCATGGGTTCTGGCTAAGCGAGCTGAAGAAGCTGCCGCGCAGTGCCACGACGCTGCTGTACGAGCGTAGCGGCGCGCCCTTCAAGACGACTGGCGCCATCCAGGCGCGACTACGCGATCTCATGGCGGACAAGGACGTGCGACAGGTTCACGCCGATCTTGTCGCGCGCGAATTGATCGCACCGGACGCCAGCTTCTCGTTCCACGGCCTGCGCAAGAACGCATGCTGCTACCTGCTGGAGCTCGGCTTGAGCGACACCGAAACGGGATCAATCCTCGGGATGTCGAGCGAGATGGTGCGCCATTACGGCAAGCGCGCTCGCGCACTGATGATCGCCAAAAATGCGGCTGAACGGGTTACGAACGGGGCCATCGTACCCATTGCGCGAGCCCGTTGACACGAGCGAAGCACGGCCTTTCAACTTAGCGAATTGAGGCTCGCATCTCTTACTTGATATAAGCCCTAGCGATCACGCCAAGGATAACGATCGCAATTGCAAAAAGGCCACCAAAGACCCACATCGCACCTTTGACAAAAGCGACTTTTTTGCCGATTTCGACAAGGTCACTTTTGGCTTCTTTGACGTCATCCTTAATATCGTCAACCGATGCCTTGAAGTCTGTAAGTCGCTCTTTAACATCGGCGTAGTTTGTAGCCAGCGATTCTTTAAGCGTCGTTAGGTTTCGCTCAGCCGTTTGGGATGCACTTGTTGCGTGTCGGTCAGCATTCTTTTCGAGCGCAGCCGCCATCTTCTCAACCGATGTCGATAGGTTGTCGACACGTTCCGTGAGCTTTGCCACTTCCCACATAACAAACCGAATGTTGTTAGTGGGGTGAAGCTCGGTTGGTTCAACCTGTGGAAACTCTTCTGGATCAGAGGGTCCCGGAAGGCGCGTGTTGTTAGCCAAGCGGCGCGCCCTCCCAGTTGCTCTTTATCCACGTCCAAATTGCTGGGTTGGCGCGCCCATAATAGGAGCTAACTTCTGTAACCACGGCAGTGCCGAATTCTGCATTAGGCGATATGCCAAGTTCTGAGCAGAGGTCCATCGCCGTGCCTCGGAACGCCATCAGCCAAACGCCAACGCTAAGCGGGTAGGACGGGTGGCCCACCGAAGCAATTTTGGCAGCAAGCGTCCCTGAAGGGCCACTCGCGTTCTGCTGGACGATGACGAAGATGCTCATGCTGTGACTCTCATCCACGCCTAAATGTTAGTTTTACGTTACTAGCGCAATAGCCACTCTAACGTTCCAACAATCGCCCGGCGGCTTGAGTCCCCACAGCAGCACGTTTCGATGGCGTCGAAGCCAATCGAAAAGTGTCGAGCGTCACTAAAGCGGAGAGCGGCAAAATTGGTGGGGGGGCAAATTGAAGGGTTTTGCGGGGGCAAATTGCCCGACCCAGTGCAACAAAAACCGCAGTTTTCTGCGGCTGGTGACCCCTACGAGAATCGAACTCGTGTTTTCGCCGTGAGAGGGCGACGTCCTAACCGCTAGACGAAGGGGCCGTGCAGTGGAGGGGCGCTAGTAGCGGGGGTGGCGTGGGGCGTCAAGCGACTTCCCGCGTGAGACGTGATAAAAGTGAGGAGGGCGGGGCGACAGGGTGTCGTCCCGCCCTCTTCGTGCCGATCAGGCCGCGTCCTTGCGGCGTTCGGCCATTTCCTCGTTGAGCATCTCGGCCAGCAGGAAGGCCAGTTCCAGGCTCTGGCCCGCATTCAGGCGCGGGTCGCAATGCGTGTGGTAGCGGTCGGCCAGCGACTGCTCGGTCACGTCGATCGCGCCGCCGGTGCATTCGGTCACGTTCTGGCCGGTCATCTCGGCATGGATGCCGCCTGCATGGGTGCCCTCGGCGCGGTGGACGGCGAAGAAGCCGCGTACTTCGGCCAGGATGCGTTCGAAGGGACGCGTCTTGTAGCCGGTCGCCGCCTTGATCGTGTTGCCGTGCATCGGGTCGCAGGACCAAACGACCGGATGCCCCTCGCGCGTGACGGCGCGGACGAGCTTGGGCAGATGCGCCTCGATCTTGTCATGGCCGTAGCGGGTGATGAGCGTCATGCGGCCCGGGACACGACCGGGGTTCAGCGTGTCGAGCATCCGCAGCAGCGCCTCGGGCTCCAGGCTCGGCCCGCACTTCACGCCGATCGGGTTGCCGATGCCGCGCAGGAACTCGACATGCGACGAGCCCTCGAACCGGGTGCGGTCGCCGATCCACAGGAAGTGCGCCGAGGTGTCGTACCAGTCGCCGGTCAGCGAATCCTGACGGGTCAGCGCCTGCTCATAGGGCAGCAGCAGCGCCTCGTGGCTGGTGTAGAAGCTGGTCTGCGCCAGCTGCGGGACCGACGCGGGGTCGATGCCGCAGGCCGCCATGAAGTCGAGCGCCTCGCCGATGCGGTCGGCCATCTCGCTATATTTCTGTGCCCAGGGGCTGCGGCCCATGAAGTCATGGGTCCAGCGGTGCACTTGGTGCAGATTGGCATAGCCGCCCTGGGCGAAGGCGCGCAGCAGGTTCAGCGTCGCGGCCGACTGCGCATAGGAACGCAGCATCCGCTGGGGGTCGGGCACGCGTGCCTCGGGGGTGAAGGCGATGTCGTTGACATTGTCGCCGCGATAGCTGGGCAGCTCGACGCCGCCGACGACCTCGGTATCGGCCGAGCGCGGCTTGGCGAACTGGCCCGCCATGCGGCCGAGCTTCACCACCGGCAGCTTCGATGCCCAGGTGAGCACGACTGCCATCTGGAGGATGACGCGGAAGGTGTCGCGGATGTTGTTCGCGCTATGCTCGGCAAAGCTCTCGGCGCAATCGCCGCCCTGGAGCAGGAAACCGCGGCCCGCCGCCACTTCGGCCAGTTCGGCGGTCAGGCTGCGCGCCTCGCCCGCAAAGACCAGCGGCGGATAGGTCGCCAGCGTCTTCGTCGCGGCGTCCAGCGCATTCTGGTCGGGATAGCGGGGAAGCTGGCGCGCTTCGGCATTCGTCCAGCTGTCGGGGGCCCAGTTCGCGGCCATGATCGTCCTGCTCTTTCGTCTTCTTTGGTTTCGACCATCGCCCATGCGCCGATTCGACCCCATACGCAATGAAGTTGGCGTTTGAGGCCCCCAAGTCGCCTGCTTTGTTGCGCCTGATACGAGTTTGCGCCGAATGGTGGCCGATTGCGGCGACCGGCTTTGCGGATTTGCGGATTTGCGGCTGAGGCGGTAGCGGAGGCGCGATGTCGCGTGCTTCCATCCTGTCGTCGGCGGTCGTCGCCCTGTCCGCCTTCTTGCTGTCGGTGCCGGATCGGGCCCCCGCCGCGCCGATGGTGTCGGTCGAGAACACCGACGACACCGCGCTGTTCGGGGCGATGCGCGATGCCGATCTGCGGTTGGCGACGATCGCATGGAGGCTGGCGACGGCGAACGCGGCGATCTGTCCCGACCGGGCGCCGACGCCGGGCATCGTCGTTCATGCGATCGATCAATATGATCCGGGCGTGCGCAAGCAGCTGCCCGCGATCTTCGGTTTCGAAGGACCTGTCGCGGTCGAGGCGGTGGTGCCGGGCAGCGCGGCAGCCAAGGCCGGGGTGCAGGCCAACGATACGATCGCGGCGGTCGACGGCAAGCCCTTCGTCGTCAACCCGGCAGGCGCGTCACAGGCGAACACCGCGACCCGCGACGCGGCTCAGCGCCAGATCGCGGCCGAGCCCGCCGACCGACCGCTGCGGCTGACCGTGCTGCGTCATGGTCAGCGGCGCGAGGTGACGGTCGCGGCACAGCCCGGTTGCCGGTCGCGCTTCGAGATGCTGATGGGCCCGGGCCTGACCGCCTCGGCGGACGGCGACATCGTCCAGATCGGTTCGCGCTTCTTTGAACGGTTCGACGATCGGATGATCGCGGTCGTCGTCGGGCATGAGTTCTCGCACAATATCCTGCATCACCGCGACAGGCTGGACGCGGCAGGGGTGAAGCGTGGCCTGTTGTCCGAATTCGGGCGCAACGGGCGCCTGTTCCGCCAGACCGAGACCGAGGCCGATCTGCTGGGCGTCGTCCTGATGCGCAATGCCGGTTACGATCCGCAGGATGCGGTGCGTTTCTGGCGCGAACATGGTGGCGAGGTCGATGGCGGTATCTTCCGAAGCCGCACGCATCCATCCTCCTCGGCGCGCGCGGATGCGGTCGCGGCCGAGATCGCGGCGATCCCGGCCGGTGCGCCGATACCGTATCGGCCGCCGCTGCTCGACCAGGCGGGGACTTCGCTAAAATAGGTTAAAATGTAACGGCTTAACCAACCGTTTGCAGTTGAAGGCATATTGCTGATCGAATTCGCGGGGCACGATGGCTCGCGTGATCGGGAATCGCCATGTTTTCATCCTTGCCCATACCGAAAAAGATCGGTCTGTCCTTCGCCCTCGTCATCGTGACGGTGCTCGTCATGATCTGCGTCTTGTGGTGGGCTTTTGCGCGCATCCAGACGACGACGGCACAAAGCAGCCATGCTCAGGACATCTATGGCTATACGCTGGAGATGGAGGGCGGGGTTCAGCGTGAAAACAGCCAGATGCGCGGTTTCCTGATTACCTTGGACGAAGCCTATCTGAAGCAATATCGCGAGTCGCGTGCGAACGAGATCGAGGCAGCGGCCAAGCTCGACGCGCTGCTGGCCGACGATCCCAAGGCGCGCGCGCAGGTCGCCCAGTCGCACGAGCGTATGCAGGAATGGCGTCGTGACGTCGGCGATCCGCTGATCGAACGCAGTCGTGCCGACCGCGAGGGCGCGCAGGCCTGGCTTCGCCAGAACAGCGAGCGCGTCCGCGTCACCTCCGTGCTCCAGGCGCTGCGGGACGTACGGGCGCAGACCGTGGAACAGTTGAGCATCGTGCGCGGGGCACGCAAGACCGCCGTGGCGACCGGGCAGTGGAGCCTGATCGTCGGTGGCTTGATGATGATCGGCGTCGCGGTGGCGATGGCGATGCTGCTGGCGCGGGCGCTGGGGCGGCCGATCGTCCGGTTGACCGGGATCATGGATGAACTGTCGCGTGGCCGTAACGACATTACGGTACCCGACGCCGAACGGGGCGACGAACTGGGCAGCATGTCGCGCGCCGTGGTCGTGTTTCGCGATGCCGCCGTCGCCAAGGCGCGCGCGGATGCCGAACAGAATGATGTGATCGGCCGGATCGGCGGGGCTTTGGGCCAGCTGGCCGACTCCGACCTGACCACCCGGCTGTCCGGCTTTCCGCCCTCCTATGCCGCGATCGAGCGGGACTTCAACACGGCGGTCTCGCGCCTGTCGGGTTCGCTGGCGGCGGTGCGGGTCAACGCCTCCGGTATTACCAGCGGCGTGGTGGAAATGAACGAAGCCGCCGATGATCTCGCCCGCCGGGCCGAGCAGCAGGCGGCCAGTATCGAGGAAACCTCGGCCGCGATGAACGAGATCGCCCAGTCGGTGACGGCCGCGGCGACCAAGGCCCAGTCGGCCGAGGGCATCGTCCGCAAGGCGAGTAGCGACGTCGCCAATAGCGAGGCGATCGTGCGCAAAACCGTCTCGGCGATCGGCGACATCGAGCGCTCGTCGAACGAAATTGCCGAGATCATCGCGGTGATCGACGGCCTGTCCTTCCAGACGAACCTGCTGGCACTGAACGCAGGCGTCGAGGCGGCCCGTGCGGGCGACGCGGGCAAGGGCTTTGCCGTCGTCGCCTCCGAAGTGCGGGCGCTCGCCGAACGTTCGGCCGAGGCGGCACGCGACATCAGCGCACGGATCACGACCACGGTCGAGCGGGTGCGCAGCGGCGTGGAACTGGCCAACAAGACCGACGAGTCGCTGCGCCTAATCGCCACGGGCATGCAGAACATCAGCGGGCTGGTCGAATCGATCGCGGGTGGCGCATCCGAGCAGGCGACCAGCATCCAGCAGGTCAATCTGGCGATCAACGACATGGACGGCGTGACCCAGGCCAATGCCGCGATGGTCGAGGAAGTCACCGCCGCCGTCCGCGCGCTGTCCGCCGAAACCCGGGCGCTGGAGCAGCAGATCAACCGTTTCCGCGTCGACGATACGGGGATGGCACCGACCGCACCCATCGTGTCGATGCGCCGCGCGGCCCCGTCTGCGCCTGCGCCCGCTCCAATGCGGCGTGCCCCAAGCCCGGTGCAGGGCAACCTCGCCATAAAGCAGGACGAAGACGACTGGAGCAGTTTCTGACTCCGTCCTGATCCCGCAGGTCGGCTCATTAGATCGTGATGACATTGCATTGAATCGACGCAAGCCCCTCCCCTTCAGGGGAGGGGTTGGGGTGGGGCCTCGCCATAGGCCTCACGCTTGCGGAAGCGCCCCACCCCCGGCCCCTCCCCTGAAGGGGAGGGGTGAGTCCATCTCATGTCATCTTGCTCTAAAAGGCCCGCAATCTCCCTCTCGGCGGATTGCGGGCCTTTTCGCATTTTGACACGGTGGCAGGTGCCTTGTGCATGTCGGGGCGCGATGCGGGGATTGTAAGTCGCGGCCTGCCGGGGCAAGCGGCAAGCATGGATATTCCCCAACGCTATGCCGATTTCATCCAGTGGATCGGCGACGGTACCGGCATGGCCGACAGCCTGTTGCACGTCCATGCGGGCATGGCGGTGCTGTTCCTGGCGCGCATCCTGACCCGCAAGTCGCTATCGACCCCGATTCCGCTCGCCTGCGTCGCGCTGGCCGAGGCGGGGAACGAGATCCTCGACCGGCTGCATTACGGATCGTGGCGCTGGGACGATACGTTGGGTGACATCGCCAACACGATGTTCTGGCCGACCGTGCTGTTCATCGGCCTGAGGATGCGATCGCCGCGCGGACGCCGCTGAACGGTATTTCGACAATTCCTCCCCTTGCAGGGGAGGGGGGCCATCCGCAAGATGGTGGAGGGGTGTCCCCGCCATCGATAGCGGGACACCCCTCCGTCTGGCCTTCGGCCTGCCACCTCCCCTGCCAGGGGAGGAATGGATATTTTCAACCCTCCGGCAGTACCGGCTTCCAGTCCCAGCCCAGCGGATCGCCGTCCATCACTTCGACTCCGGCGGCGAGCAGCGTGTCGCGAATCGCATCGCTTTTCGCAAAATCCTTGTTCGCGCGGGCCGCGCGTCGCTCGACCAGCTTTGCTTCGATGTCCGCCTCATTCAGCGTAGCGCTCTTGGGCCGGGTACGCAGGTCGACGCGGGTCAGCGTCGTCAGCTGCAGCCCCAGCGTCGCATCGAAATCGGCCAGCGCGGCGAGTCGCACGCCCGGCGAGAGCTTCTTGTCGCCCAGCATCTCATCCAGCACCGGCAGCGCGCGCGGCGTCGCCAAGTCGTCCGACAATGCGGCATCGAGCCGCTCGCGATAGGCGGCCGCATCGCCCTTTTCCGGCGCGTCGGCGCGGGCGCGAAGCCCCTCGACCGTCTGGACCAGCCGCTTGAGGCGCACTTGCGCGGCGGCCAGCCCGTCCCAGCCGAATTCCATCTCCGAGCGGTACTGCGCCTGAAGGCACATCAGGCGATAGGCCAGCGGGTGGAAGCCCCGATCCATCAGCGCCTGCAGCGTCAGGAACTCACCCGACGACTTGGACATCTTGCCGGTGCGGTCGACTAGGAAGTTGTTGTGCATCCAGATATTGGCGCCGCTGTCGGCGGTGCAGCTATGCGCCTGGTTCTGCGCGATCTCATTGGGGTGATGGATTTCGCGGTGGTCGATGCCGCCGGTATGGATGTCGAACTGAGAGCCCAGATATTGCTTGCTCATCACCGAGCATTCCAGATGCCAGCCGGGTGCGCCGGGGCCCCAAGGGCTGTCCCATTCCATCTGGCGATTCTCGCCCGGCGCGGAGGCGCGCCAGATGGCGAAGTCGGCCGGGTGTCGCTTGCCCGCGACCGGATCGATCCGACTCTCGCCCTCGTCGTCCTGGTGGCGTGCGAGGCGGCCATAATCGGGCACCGTCGTCACGTCGAAATACAGCCCGTCGGGCAGGCGATAGCAATGCCTGGCCTCGATCGCCTTGGCGAAGTCGATCATCTGCGGGACATGCTCGGTCGCCAGCGGAAAACGGGTCGGCTCGGCGATGCCCAGGTCCTTCAGATTCTGCTTGAAGGCGGACGTGTAATGCGCGGCGATCGCCCAGATATCCTGACCGCTCTTCTTCGCGGCGGCCTCCATCTTGTCGTCGCCCGCATCCGCGTCGGAGGTCAGATGGCCGACATCGGTGATGTTGATGATGTGGGTGAGCGGCCAGCCCTTCCACCGCAACACGCGCGACAGCGTGTCGGTGAAGACATAGGCGCGCAGGTTTCCGATATGCGCATAATTATAGACGGTCGGCCCGCAGGAATAGACGCGCACATTCGCCGGATCGATCGGCCGGAACGGTTCGGCCGTGCGGGTCAGGCTGTTATAGAGGGTCAGCGGGGTGGCGGGTGCAGTCATGGCGCCTGCCTTAGCTATGTCGGCTGCGGCCCGAAAGAGGCCCCGGTTCGGCGGGTACCGAACCGGGGGTGACGCGGTGACAGGGGAGGCACCGTGCCGTTTCGTTCCTGAACCTCAAAGGCCCATGAACATGTCAGGGTGCCCGGCATACGGGAGTTAGCCGGACAGCAACGCTTTTAGTTTGGGCCGGATCACCGCAGCATGGCCGCCACATGACAAGGCTGTTCATATCGTGACGGCAAACGACGAAGCGAGGACGCCGGGCGGCGGAGCGATTTGCGATGCGACGGGTTGTATTCGGCCGACCGCGCTGCTAGGAGCGCCCGACGATGCGGCCACAGTTGTTCTGCGGCCGCTTTATCCTGTTTTGCCGGAGCAATTCGTTTTTATGCAGATCATCGTTCGCGACAACAATGTGGATCAGGCCCTTCGCGCGCTCAAGAAGAAGCTGCAGCGGGAAGGCGTGTATCGCGAAATGAAGCTCCGTCGCCACTACGAGAAGCCCTCGGAAAAGCGCGCTCGTGAGCGTGCCGCGGCCGTGCGTCGTGCTCGCAAGCTGGAGCGCAAGCGCGCCGAGCGCGACGGCGCCCGGTAAGCGTCTCGCCGGATGGCGCCATGCCCCTTTGCCTCCGGCGAAGGGAATGGCGCGATCCGGCATCGGCCGACTCGCGTAAGGCGATTCGGCCTGCGCTTGGAGCGCTTTATTCTCTGAACGCCCACGCACAGAGCGAGAAACAGGCATGTCCGTAACCGCTGTCCCCCTTCGTCCCGTCCGGCGTTCCTATCTGGTCTGGATATGGGTTGCGGTGGTGGCGGCCGTCGTCGTCGCCGCTCTGCTGGCGCGTCAGGGCGATGCCGCCCTGGTGCGCGAAGCGCGCGGCCCGGGTGTCACGACGACCGCGTCGGGCCTCCAGTATAAGGTGATCGCACCGGGTCAGGGCGGGCCGCACCCAACCGCCACCGACGTGGCGCTGGTCAACTATACCGGCCGCCTGATCGACGGCACCGTCTTCGACGCCTCGAAGCAGCCGACGCCGATGCCGCTGTCGAGCGTGCTGCCGGGCTTCGCCGAAGCCCTCAAGCTGATGCCCAAGGGTTCGAAGTATCGTTTCTGGCTGCCTGCCAAGCTCGGCTATGGCGATCACGCGAACGGCCCGATCCCGGCCAATTCGGAACTGGTGTTCGATGTCGAGATGATCGACTTCATCCCCGAATCGGTTCTACGGCAGATGCAGGCGCAGCAGTCGATGATGGGTGGAGCCGGCCCTGGCGGAATGCCCGGCGGTGCTCCCGGCGCACCGTCGCCCCGCTAAGGCGCATTCGCCAACAACGTTTCCGATCGGATCGAGATCGCCGGAGCCCCCAGGGGTCCGGCGATTTTGCGTTGTGGAATTGGTGGCGGGAATGAGTATCCGCCAGCCACAGGCATAAGGGGAGAGCGTAAGCCCCGACGCGGACCTGGGCCGGACCGATCGTCATGTCATGCCTTCCCTTTGCATGGGAGGTGGCAGGCCGAAGCCCTGACGGAGGGGTGTCCCGGTCGGAGAGCTTGGATCTGCCCTTGCGGGCACCTCTCCACTATCCTTTGGAGGATCTCGTTCCCCTTCAACGACTCCACTGCGAAACTCCCTCTTCACCATCCCGGCGAAGGCCGGGATTCAGTCGCGGGGCGACTGTAAGTTACTCTTATGGTTACCCAACTGGGCTCCGGCCTTCGCCGGGGTGGTATATGTTCCTGGGCGACGTGCCGACTTTCGCAGAGGAATCCTTCAGGGGAGGATGGCGGGGAGAGGGGCTTTATGGCACGTGTGCAGCCCGTGGCGAGGCCCCACCCCAACCCCTCCCCTGAAGGGGAGGGGCTCTCCTTGGTTCAACGCAACGTCATCACAGTCTAGAGGGGCGATTACAGGTCGCCGTGGGCTTGTCTGGTGGCTGTAGCAGGCAAGGAAGGGTCAGTTGCCCGATGGACGTCGCGAGGCATATTCCTGCGTCTGGCGAGTCCAAAGGCCGTTATCTAAACGATGCCTGTGCAATCATCGGGCTGACCGTGCCCCCCGTTCGGGCGTAGCGTAGCAATCCAGATCGGGGCCGAGGCGTCTTGGTCGGGAAGGGCGCGGGTGCCGGGCGACGCAGACTCGCGCGGGTTGGGCCGCTATGCCTCCCAGCCAAAATCGAACCATCTCCGCCGGGCAAAAAAAATAGCGGCCCGAAGACCGCTATTCCTTTCAGCCGTGAGGCTGAAGCAACTTAGTTGCTGTCGGCGTTGTCGTCCGAATCGGCGACCACGACGATACCGGCAACAACCGCAGCAGCCGCCAGAACGGCGACGAGGATGCCACCGCCGGCCAGGCCGTTCTTCTTGGCGGTCGGAGCCGAAGCGCGAACCGACTTCGAAACCGAAAGGCTGGCAGCCGGGTTCGCAGCCATCGCCGGAGCGACGGTCATCGAAACGGCGGCAGCGGCGACGAGAAACTTCCCAAGACGCATGTCGAACTCCCTTAAAATTGTCAGCAGGGCCATGGCACGCAGATCGTCCCAAGGCAACCCCACCAACGAGCATGGGACAGTTATGCTCCCACACTGATGCGGCAATGCAACATTACTTTACCGCTTTGCGGCTATACGTTGCTTTGCCGACAAACGGAATGCCCCGACAAACGTTTCGGCTCAGTAAAGAGACGTCAGGTGGAAAAAATCTCGCGCGCCTGATCTTCCAGCATCAGCGCGGTCAGGCGGTCGCTATGATAGGCGCCGGTGTCGATCCCGATTCGATGTGGCAGGATTTCTGCCTCTTCCGCCACGGTATGGCCATGCACCACCATCTTTTCGAGCGGAGCGCGGTGGTCGAGAAAAGGGTCGCGAATCCAGCGCGTTTCGGCCAGCTTCTGGTCGGCGATCGGGATGCCGGGGCGGACGCCTGCATGGACGAACGCATAGTCCCCCAGGATCATGATTTCCTTCAGACCCCCCAGGAACGCGCGATGTTCGGGGGGGACGACGGCGTTCAGTCGCTCGACGACCTCCGCATAGTCCAAACGCTCATAGTCTTCGGCCGTGACGCCGTAGCTCAGCATGGTCTCGCGGCCACCGATTCGGCAGAACAAGCGAAGCGCCTTGTCGTCGCCGTCGATCGCCCGCAGGAAAATCTCTTCGTGATTGCCCATGATGCAGTGAATTTGCGGATCACGAGCGCATAGTCCGCGAATCCGCTCCACCACGCCCGCCGAATCGGGCCCGCGATCGACGAGATCGCCCAGGAAGATGATATGCCGGTCGGCGGGGGGACGGGCGGCATGGTCCGCGTCGATCCGGGTCAGGATGGCATCGAGCAAATCCAGACGGCCATGAATGTCGCCGACGGCATAGACCCGCAGGCCGGGCTCCATGGCAGGTACGAAATCAGGAACGCGCTTTCGTAGATTCAGCAGCTTGGCAAGCATGGATGGTTTGATGTCCGCTATAGGCGGTTGTGCTTAGTCCCGACCGCGCGCCCGTGCAATGCAACGCAAGGGATCAGCTCTGGTCGGGCCAGAGCCCGCGGGTATCCAGGACAATCTTCCCCCGCCGCTCATCGAGCGGAACGGATCGGAAAATGTCGTGGTCGACCAGAACGATCATCGCCCCGCAAGTTTCCAGCGCGGTGTCGATATCGATCAGGCGCGCGCCGGTTCCGTCGAAAGCACGGGGCAGGGCGGTGGCATAGGGTTCGACGATATGGACGCGCTCGCCGAACCGGGCGGCGAGGGCGGCGGCGACCTTCAGCGCGGGGCTTTCGCGGAAGTCGTCGATATTGGCCTTGAAGGCGAGGCCCAGGCAGGCGACCGGCCCGTCCTGTGCCTCGATCATTTCAGCGGCGCGGGCGATGATATGATCCGTCTTGCCGTCATTCACCTCGCGTGCGGTGCGGATCAGCGGTGTGTTGGCCGGGTCCGCGGCGACGAGGAACCAGGGGTCGACCGCGATGCAGTGGCCGCCGACGCCGGGACCGGGCGACAGGATGTTGACGCGCGGATGGCGGTTGGCGAGGCGGATTACCTCCCACACATCGACGCCCAGCGTGTTCGCCACCAGGCTCAGTTCATTGGCAAAGGCGATGTTGACGTCGCGAAACGCGTTTTCGGTCAGCTTGGTCATCTCCGCCGCGCGCGCGGTGGTGGTGACGCAGGCGCCGCGCACGAAGCGCCGGTAAAAGGCGAGCGCCTTGCGCGCACAACGCGGGGTAATGCCGCCGATGACCCGGTCATTGTCGATCAGTTCGACCAGGATGCGCCCGGGCAGCACGCGTTCGGGGCAATAGGCGATGGCCAGATCGGCCTGCTCGCCGGGCCTGGTGGCGCCTGGCAGCTTCAGGTCGGGGCGTTCGCGCGCGATCAGGTCGCGGACCTGCTCGGTGGTGCCGACGGGGGAGGTCGACTCGAGGATCACCGTGTCGCCGCTCTTCAGGACGGGCGCGATGGCGCGGGCGGCGTCGAGGACGAAGGTGATGTCCGGCTGGCGATCCTCGGTGAAGGGGGTCGGCACCGCAATGACGAAGACGTCGGCCGGGGCGACGGTCAGCGAGGCCTTCAGACTGCCGCGCGCGACCACGCCTGATACGAGGCCGTCGAGATCGACCTCCTCGATATGGACGCGGCCCGAATTGATCGTCTCGACCACGGCTGGGGTGACGTCGACACCCGTCACCATCGCACCGGTACGCGCGATGATGGCGGCGGTGGGCAGGCCGATATAGCCCAGCCCCATCACGGTGACGGAAAGCTCAGAGTCCAAGGGCATCGGTCATGATCCTGTTGATCCGGTCGGCGGTATCGCCCGAGCCGAACGGGTTATGCGCCCGCGCCATCGCCGCATAGCGATCGGCGTCGTCGAGCAACGCGAAGACTTCCCGGGCGATCCGATCCTCGTCGGTGCCGATCAGCCGGGCGGTGCCTGCCGCGACGCCTTCGGGGCGTTCGGTCGTCTCGCGCATTACGAGGACCGGCTTGCCGAGCGCAGGGGCTTCCTCCTGCACGCCGCCAGAGTCGGTCAGCACAATATGCGCCGCATCCAGCGCGCGGACGAATTGCGGATAGTCGAGCGGCGCGATCCGCGCGATGGCGGGGTGATCGCCCAGCATCTCGTCCATCACCGCCACGACATTGGGGTTGGGGTGCATGGGGAAGAGGATGCCGACATCGGGCCGCTCGGCGATGCGGCGCAAGGCACGCGCGATCGCGGCCATGCCGCCGCCGAAATTCTCGCGCCGGTGAGTGGTGACCAGCAGGATTCGCTTGCCCGCCAGCCGCGACAGCACGGGATCGAGACCCGCCACCAGCAACGGGTCGGCGGCGATGCGCTCCTTGGTCCAATGCAGCGCGTCGATCACGCTGTTGCCGGTGACATGGATCTTGCCCGGATCGATCCCCTCGGCGCGGAGTGCAGCGGCGGCGGTGTCGGTGGGGGCGAAGTGCAGCGCGGCGATCGGGGCGATCATCCGCCGGTTCACCTCTTCGGGCCAGGGCTGATAGATATCGCCCGAACGCAAGCCAGCCTCGACATGGGCGACCGGCACCTTTCGGTAATAAGCGGCCAGCGCCCCCGCCATAGCGGTCGCCGTGTCACCCTGCACGACCACCATCGCCGGGCGCTCGGCATCCATCACCTCGCCCAGCCCGGTCAGCAGCCGCGCCGTCAGCCGGTCGAGCGACTGGCCCGGCTCCATCAGGTCGAGATCATGATCGGGCGTCAAACCGGCGATCTCGAGAACCTGATCGAGCATCCCGCGATGCTGCGCGGTGACGCAAACGCGCACCGGCACGGTGCCTGAATCACGTAACGCCCTGACAACAGGGAACAGTTTGATCGCTTCCGGCCTTGTGCCGAAGATGATGAGGATCGGGGGGCGCGTCATCGGGCGATTCGTAACCTGTCGCTTTTAAGGACACCCTAATCGCATCCCAGTGGCGCAAGGCTATGTTGCGCCGCACGATCCGGCTAGAGTCATATCGATCCAGGGAGGTTTCATGACGATCAAGAAGGTTCGCAAGGCTGTTTTTCCGGTAGCGGGGCTGGGGACGCGTTTTCTGCCTGCGACCAAGTCGATGCCCAAGGAAATGCTGACCGTCGTCGACAAGCCGTTGATCCAATATGCGGTCGAGGAAGCGCTGGAAGCGGGGATCGAGCAGATCATCTTCGTCACCGGCCGTGGCAAGGGTGCGCTGGAGGATCATTTCGACATCTCCTACGAACTGGAGGCCACGATGAAGGCGCGCGGCAAGAGCCTCGCGGTCGTCGAAGGCATCCGCCAGAAGCCGGGTTCGCCCGTCTATGTCCGCCAGCAGGAGCCGCTGGGCCTGGGCCATGCGGTATGGTGCGCGCGAGAGATCGTCGGTGACGAGCCCTTCGCGGTGCTGCTGCCCGACGAACTGATGGTCGGCGGCTTCATGAAGCAGATGGTCGAGGCCTATGACAAGGTCGGCGGCAACGTCATCGGTGCGCTGGAAGTCCCCGACAGCGAGACCGACAAATATGGCATCATCTCGCCGGGCAAGCAGGACGGCCGCCTGACCGAGGTCACCGCGCTGGTCGAAAAACCCAAGGGCAAGGCGCCGTCGAACCTGATGATTCCCGGCCGCTACATCCTCCAGCCTGAGGTCATGCAGATCCTAGACGCACAGGAGCCGGGCGCAGGTGGCGAGATCCAGCTGACCGACGCGATGGCCAAGCTGATCGGCAACCAGCCTTTCCACGGTTTCACCTTCGACGGGCAGCGTTATGACTGCGGCGACAAGGCGGGCTGGCTGACCGCGAACCTGGCACTGGGCCTGGCACGCGAGGACATCGGCCCGGCGGTGCGGGAGTTCGCTAAGAACCTGCTCGGCTGATCGGGTTTCAGCGTTGTCGAAGGGGGCGGAGCCGAAAGGTCAAGGTCACCGCCCTTTTTTTTCATTCCTCCCCAAGCTATGCTTGGGGAGGGGGACCATCGCGCCAGCGATGGTGGAGGGGCATTACCCTTTGCGGCGCGATCGGGCGAGGGCAGGATCATGCCCCTCCACCACCGGGCTGCGCCCGGCGGTCCCCCTCCCCACCGGAGATGGGGAGGATTAAGACGGTTACCGCCTGTCCGCCCGTCGTGAGAGCCAGCCGAAGGTCAGCAGGATGACCGTCGGACACAGCATCGTGTTCCAGATGTCGAACCAACTGGCGGGGAGATTGCCTTCGTCGGTGGCGTAGAAGGGCTGCAGCAGGTCATAGGCTTCGTTGATCGTCTCGATGACGAGCACGGTCAGCCAGCAGCGCCAGTCCCAGGGCTTGCGTCGCAGGATCAGCGCCGAAAGGGTCAGGATTACCACGCCCGCATAGGCGTGCAGCGTGCTGTCGGGCAGGCCGGTGACCTGGCCGATCCATCCCTTGTCGCCGGTCCAGTCGAGCCAGCCGGGCGGCGGCGTCGGCCGCGCGCTCATGCCGCCACCGCGATGACATGGGCGCAGCGACACCCGGGGTCCTTGGGCAGGGCCAGCGTGCGGAAGCGCATGGTCAGCATGTCGGCGATCAGGATGCTGCCCGCCGTGTCGCGCCCGAACGACGCGATCGCGCGCAACGTCTCCAGTGCGGCGAGGCTGCCCATCACCCCCGTCACCGGCCCCAGCACGCCGTCATCGGCGCAGGTCAGCCCGGCCTGGTCGGCCGCCTCGCCGACAAAGCAGCGGTAGCAGGGCTTGTCCGCTTCCCAGCCGCGATAAACGGCCAGTTGCCCCTCGAACTGGCCGACAGCGGCCGAGACGAGCGGTATGCGCAGGCCCAGCACGGCGTCGGCGACCGCCAGCCGCGTCGCGAAATTGTCGCAGCCGTCCAGCACCACGTCTGCGCCATCGATCAGCGCGGCGACATTGTCCGGCGTCACCCGCGTCCGGTGCACCGTCACGGAAACATGCGGGTTGAGCCGCGCGACATGGGCGGCGGCCGCCTCGACCTTGGAAAGCCCGCGATCGTCGGTGGTGAAGATGGTCTGGCGTTGCAGGTTGGACGGCTCGACCACATCGTCATCGATCAGCACCAGCGATCCGACGCCCGCCGCCGCCAGATACTGGATGGCCGGAGAGCCGATGCCGCCCGCGCCGATCACCGCGACCCTGGCCCGCTTCAGCTTCAGCTGCCCGCCCCCGCCGAATTCGCGGAGCACGATGTGGCGGGCGTAACGGGCCAGTTCGTCGTCGTTCAGGATCATCCCGGCCATGTATAGGTGATGACCGTGCGATACCAGCGATCGCCGGGGATCATGGTGCGGTGCGCCAGGTGGCGTACCATGCGCTGTGCCACGCCTGCGCTGAACTGTTCGACCGTGGGGCAGCCGATGGCCAGCGGTACCACGCTGTCGGCATTGCCGTCCGCGCTGATCCGGATGGCGAGCGGCACGACCAGCACCATCTGCGCGTCGCTGACCTTGGCGCGGGTGCAGCGTCCGGCGGTCACTTCCTCGCGGACGAAGCGAACCATATCGGGTCCGGCAGCGGGCAAGGTGAGCGCGGCCAGCGTCGACCAGTCATGCGGAGGCTCGGCGGCGCTGGGGGGCGTCGTGGGGACAAGCGGCGTGGGCGTGGTCGCCTGCGCCGCAGCGGCAAGGAGCAGCGCCGCGATCACCGGCCGGTCGATCCGAAGCCGCCGTCACCCCGCTGCGTCGAGTCGAGTTCATCGACCTGGGCAAGGGTCGCGCGCTGGACGGGAGCGGGAACCAGCTGGGCGATGCGTTCACCGCGCACCACCTCGAACGGCTCTTCACCCAGATTGGCGAGGATCACCTTCACCTCACCGCGATAATCCTCGTCGATCGTACCGGGCGTGTTGAGGCAGGTGATGCCGTTCTTGAGCGCCAGTCCCGAGCGCGGGCGCACCTGCACCTCGTAACCGGGCGGGATCGCGATGGCGAAGCCGGTCGCGACGGCGGCGCGCTTGCCCGGTTCCAGCGTCAGCGTTTCGGCTGCGACGACATCCATGCCCGCCGCACCGGGGGTCGCGTAAGCGGGCAGAGGGAGCCCTTCGCCATGGGGCAAATATTTGATGGCAATGGAGATTGGTGCAGTCGTCATGACCCTGCTTGTAGCGCATCCGCGATACGTTGCGCGAGCCCCCTGGCCACCGCGTCCTTGCCCATCCGTTCCCAGCTTTCGACGCCATCGGCGGTGACGAGATGGACACGGTTCGCGTCACCGCCGAACACGTCGCCCGATACGTCATTGGCGACGATCCAGTCGGCGCGCTTGCGCAGGCGCTTGGCTACGGCATGGTCGATGACATGCTCGGTCTCGGCGGCGAAACCGACGACCAGCGCGGGGCGGTTCGGTGCGGCGGCCACGGTGGCGAGGATATCGGGATTCTCGACCAGCGTCAGCGCAGGAGCGGCACCGCCATCCTTCTTCACCTTCTGCTCCGCCGCCTCGACCCGCCAGTCGGCGACGGCGGCGACCATCACGGCGGCATCGGCGGGCAGCGCGTCGGCGACCGCCTGCGCCATGTCGCGCGCGGTTTCCACATTCACGCGGGTAACACCCGGCGGGGTGGGCAGCGTCACCGGCCCGGCGACCAGCGTCACCCGCGCGCCCAGCGCCGCCAGCGCGCCCGCGACCGCAAAACCCTGCCGCCCCGAAGAGCGGTTGGCGATGTAGCGCACCGGATCGATCGGCTCGTGAGTCGGCCCCGCCGTCACCAGCACATGCCGCCCCGCCAGCGGGCGATGGACGGGGGCGAGTTTCGCCTCGATCGCCGCGAGGATCGCGGGCGGCTCGGGCAGGCGGCCGGGGCCGAACTCGCCGCACGCCATCGCGCCCTCGTCGGGGGCCATGACTTCGACCCCATCGGCGCGCAACTGTGCCACGTTGCGCTGGGTCGCGGGGTGAAGCCACATGCGCACATTCATCGCAGGGGCGACCAGCACCGGCGTATCGGTGGCGAGCAGCAGGGTCGTCGCCAGATCATCGGCATGGCCGCCCGCCATCCGCGCGATCAGATCGGCGGTGCCCGGTGCGACGACGACCAGATCGGCCTCGCGGCTGAGCTGGATATGGCCCATCTCCGCCTCGTCCTTCAGGTCCCAGAGTGTAGTGAAGACCTGATTCTCTGACAGCGCGGCCAGCGTCATCGGCGTGACGAAATGGCTGCCCCCCTTGGTCAGGACGCAGCGCACGCTGTGCCCCCCTTTACGAAGCATACGGATCAGCTCGCAGCTTTTATAGGCGGCGATCCCGCCCCCGACGATCAACAGGATATGGCTCATCGCACGACTCGCGTCACGGTGATGCGTCGCCGCTCGCGCGCGGCGGCGATCAGCTCGCGAACCGCATCAGGGGCGAAGACGACGCCGAGGAACAGAAGGGGTGCGACTGCCAGCGCAAAGGCAGGCGCGCCGGTGACGAGGCCGAACAGCGCATAGACGGCCAGCGTAATCCCCGCCCGCCGCGCCACCGGCTGCCGCCAATGGACCCATCCCAGCGCCGCCAGCACGGCCAGTGGCAACGCGATCGCAACCGGCAGCACGCCCAGTCCGCTGGCCGAGGCGATGGCCGCCAGCCACTCGCCGGGCGACTGGAGTGCGATGGGCGAGGGGATGGCGGGGTCGATCGGGCCGACCATGGTATTCAGCCGATGCGCGTGGGCGGCGTAGAGGATCATCGCGACGGCGGTCGCGCCGATCCACCCCGTCGCCTCACGCTCCGCCCCTGCGCGCCATGCGAGGAAGCCCATCAGCAGCGCATGGAGAAGCGCCACGGGGCTGAGGATCATCGCGGCCAACCCCAGCGCGACGGCGGTCGGCATGGCGTCGGGCCGCCGCTGCACCAGCGACAGCGCGATCAGGAGTGCGGCCCACACTTCCGGCACCGCCACCATCGTCCGGTCGAGCGCAGGGTAAAGCCCGGCGACGAGCAGGACGATCGCCAGCGCGCGGGGGGCGCGCCCCTCGAACAACGGCCAGCACCGCCGTGACCAGGCCGCAACGACCGCCAATCCCAGCAGGACGAGCAGCCATTGGCCGATCCGTGGCGGCAGCAGCGCCAGCGTCACGGGAAGCGCGGGCAACGGCACCGCCAGCACCACGGGGCGCAGCGGCCGCCCATTCTCCCGCAAGGCATCGATCGCGGCGGAATAGAAATCCTGCCCGTGTCGCACATGGTCGAGGATGGCCGCCGACACCGGAGTCAGCCGGTCGCCGAGGGTAGAAGTATCGCCACCGCTCCAGAGCGTGACGACGATCATCAAGAGCAGCAGCACCAGCACCCCGATCGCGATCGGCGGCGTCATGCCCGACAGCCGCCCCGGCTGGCTCAGCCAGAGCGGCCGCGACAGGCGGCGCGAGGAGACGGGGGGCGCGCTGCCCGGCATGCCTATCCCAGCATCCTACCGAAGCACGGCGAAGGTGGCCGCGACCCCGGCGGCGGCCGACAGCATCGAGATCAGCGCATAACGCCAGCCGCCACCGATCCGCACGACCTCGATCTGTTTGAGCGGCGGGGCGGGCGGCTCGCCACCCGGCGCGGGGTAACGCGCCTCGATCCGGCGGACCAGTTCGGGCAGGCGGGCGAGCGTCTGCACATCCTCGATCAGCCGGTCGGCGATCTTGGCCTCGGGGCCGAGTTCGGTGCGAATCCACTCGCGGACAAACGGTGCGGCCGAGTCCCACAGGTTGATGTCGGGATCGAGGCTGGTCGCCACGCCCTCCACCATCACCATGGTCTTTTGCAGCAGCAGCAGATGCGGCTGCGTCACCATGTCGAAGTCGCGGGTGATCGAGAACAGGCCGTCCAGCATCATGCCGATCGACATGTCCTTGACCGGCAGGCCCCGCATCGGCTCGCCGACCGCGCGCAATGCAGTCGCGAACTCCGCGACATTATGATGCGCGGGGACATAGCCCGCCTCGAAATGAATCTCGGCGACGCGCTTATAATTGCCGGTAATGAGGCCATAGAGGATCTCGGCCAGCCACACCCGCGCACGCCGGTCGATCCGGCCCATGATGCCGAAGTCGATCGCGGCGATCTTGTTGCCGGGCAGGGCGAACAGATTGCCCTGGTGCATGTCGGCGTGGAAGAAACCCTCCGCGATCGCCTGGCGCAGGAAGGCGCGCACCAGCGTCTGCGCCAGATGCGGCAGGTCATACCCTGCCTCGACCAAAGCCTGGCGGTTGGACAGCTTGATCCCGTCGATCCACTCGACCGTCAGCACCTTGGCGGTCGAACGGGCCCAGTCGATCTGTGGAACGACAAAATCGGGCTCGGCGGTCATCGACTCGGCAAGTTCGGACGCGCTGGCCGCCTCACGCCGGAAGTTCAGCTCGCGCAGCGTCCAGCGGCGGAAATTCTCGACCGTCAGGCGCGGGCGCAGCCGCGCGGCCTCGCCGCTCATCCCCTCGACCTGGGCGGCCGCCCATTGATAGGTGTCGATGGCGCGGGCGAAATCGTCCTCGACGCCGGGGCGCAGCACCTTGACCGCGACCGTGCGGCCATCGGTCGTCACCGCGCGGTGCACCTGCGCGATCGAGGCGGCGCCGACCGGCGCTTCTTCGATCGAGGCGAAGAAGTGCGAGGGCGGGCGCCCCATACTCGCCTCCATCGCGGCACAGATCGTCGCGAAGGGGACGGGGGGCAGCTGATCCTGGAGGCGCAGCAGATCGTGCGCCGCTTCCTCGCCGACCAGATCGGGGCGCGTGGCCAGCGTCTGACCCAGCTTGATCGCCGCCGGGCCGATCGCCTGGAACGCATCGGCATAGGCGGGCTTGGCGGGCTGGCGCGCCCCGAAACGGGCGACACGCGCCAGTCGCCGCACGGGTGCTGGCGTGTTGGGATCGCGCTCGATCCCGCGCAGCGCGCCATGTCGCGCCAGCGTCCGCCCCCATTTGAGCAGACGCCAGAGATGCACCACCGGCTGGGTCATAGCGCACGTCTCACAGGGCGAGTCCGCCCGGCCGTCCCCGCATCAAATCTTCCAGCCCGAATGGATCGCGACCAGGCCGCCCATGATCGGCTCGACCTTGGTTTCGACGAAGCCCGCTTCGCGGATCATCCCCTCGAAGGTCGGCATGTCGGGGAATCGACGGATCGATTCGATCAGATAGCGATAGCTGTCCGCATCGCCTGCCAGCATCTGGCCCAGCTTGGGCACCAGCTTGTGCGAATAGGCGTCATAGACCTCGGAGAAGCCCGGCCAGACGGTGGTCGAGAATTCCAGGCAGAAGAACCGCCCGCCACGCCGCAGGACCCGGTGCGCTTCCTTGAGTGCGGCTGGAATGTCGGTGACGTTCCGAATGCCGAACGCGATCGTATAGGCGTCGAAGAACTTATCGGGGAAGGTCAGCTGCTCGGCATTGGCCTCGGTCCAGACCAGCTCGTCGAACCCGCGCTCCGCCGCGCGCTTCATGCCGACCTCCAGCATCGCCGGATTGATATCGGCCACCGTGATGCTCGCCCCCGACTCGGCCAGGCGGAAGGCGATGTCGCCGGTGCCGCCCGCCATGTCGAGGATCTGGTCGCTGGCGCGCGGCTTCACCAGGCGCACGAAGCGATCCTTCCATAGCCGGTGCATACCGCCCGACATGGCATCGTTCATCAGGTCATATTTGGCCGCGACATTCGTAAATACGCTGCCGACACGGGCGACCTTTTCGTCGCGGGGCACATCTTCATAGCCGAAGGAGACGGTATCGCTCATCGGCTTGCCCTAGCCCGGCCTTGCTGGCGGGGCAAACGCTACCTAGCTGTGAGGCCGACGAAAGCAGAGATTAGATGCCCGAACTTCCCGAGGTCGAAACAACGGTTCGCGGCCTGACCCCCGTGCTGGCAAACGCCCGGCTGACCCTGGTCGAACCGCGCCGCCCAGACCTGCGCCATCCCTTTCCGGCCGATCTGCGCCAGCGGATGACGGGGGCGACGGTCACGTCGCTCGGCCGCCGCGCCAAATATGGCCTGATCGATACCGATCGCGGCGACACCATGGTCTTTCACCTGGGTATGTCGGGACGCTGGCGGATCGATCCGGGCGAACCGCAGCGCCACGACCATCTGCTCTTGAAGACGGGGGCGGGGCGGCGGCTGGCGCTAAACGATCCGCGGCGATTCGGTTTCGTCGATCTGTGGCCGACCGCCGAGCTGGCCAGCTACCCGCCGTTCCTCGCCATGGGGCCGGAGCCGCTGGGGCCGGACTTTACCGCCGACTATCTGGCCAAGGCGCTGGAGGGGCGAGCGGCGCCGATCAAGGCGATGCTGCTCGACCAGCGGATCGTGGCGGGCCTGGGCAATATCTATGTGTGCGAAGCGCTGCACATGGCAAAGATCACGCCGGGCCGCGCTGGCGGGCAGATATCGAAGGCGCGACTCGCCCGACTGGTCGAGGCGATCCGTGCGGTGCTGGAGGCGGCGATCCTCGCGGGCGGATCGTCCCTGCGCGATTATGTGCGGCCGGACGGCGAACTGGGCTATTTCTCCAAGGAGTGGCGGGTCTATGGTCGCGAGGGCGAGGCATGCGAATGCGGCGCCATGGTTCGGCGGCGAACCGATTCGGGGCGCTCGACTTTCTGGTGCGCGACCTGCCAGCGGAGTTGACGGGATGCCCGCCAGCCGGTAAGGGCGGCGGCTTCAAAGCTGGTGCGTCGCGCCGCTATCCCTTTTGATCGAGATTTAGAGGTTTTCATGGCGAACACGCCGCAGGCCAAAAAGCGTATCCGTCGCAACGAGCGTCGCGCCGTCATCAACGGCAACCGCGTCAGCCGCATCCGTACCTTCGTGAAGAAGGTCGAAGCCGCCCTGGCCGCCGGTGACAAGGAAACCGCGACGGTCGCTCTGGCTGCGGCGCAGCCGGAAATGGCCCGTGGCGTCGCCAAGGGCGTGCTGCACAAGAACACCGTCGCGCGCAAGTTCTCGCGCCTGACGAAGCGTATCGCCGCACTGGCCTAAGCCTCTCGGTTTTCGCGACGAATGAAACCCGCCGGGGGCGGTCCCCCGGCGGGTTTTTTCGTGCGCGCGCCATCCATCTCTTAACGCTTCGCGAAACGCGATCCGTGGGAACAATCCCGCGTTTCGCGCAACGCCAGCTTTATCCGCGATTCGAGTGATTCGGGTCTCGGAGGGATGATGCGCGCCTTGGTTAATATGTAACGAATTCAGTACTTTATGAGATAGTTGGACGGGTTTCTGCGGGCTTTTGGCTGTCAATCCGGTTTATTTCAGATTTATGGCCGGAGACGGTCTTGATCGGACCCCGTCATCGCTCATAATCGGTTTCCCAGCGGCGGTGCTTCGTGCCCCGCGTCATGGACATAGCGAAGTGACAGACCGGGTCGAATCCGTTTGATTCGCCGATGGGGTACGTGTCGCCGAGTGGAATAGGGGCTCGACCACCCATCATGGGGGTCGGCAGAAGTGGAGTGCGCGGGTGACGAATTGGCAGGCAACGCGACCGACGACGGACCAGGCTCGTGCCTGGGCGCGCGTCCGCGCGAACCTGCGCGAATCGGCTGGTGCCCGCCTGTTCGACCAGTGGCTGAAGCCGATGGAGCTGATCGAGGGGGACGAGCCCGACACGGTTCGCCTGGCGCTTCCCTCGGCCTTTGCGACCAATTGGGTGCGCAGCCATTATGCCGACCGCCTCCACCTGGAATTCAAGGCGGTGCTGCCCGAGGTCCGCTCGGTGGTCATCGAGACTCGCGCACCCAGCAAGGTTGCGCGGCTGACCAGCGTCGAGACGCTCGACCCGGCACCCGCCCCGCGCGCGGCCGTCGCCAGCCTCCGGGCGGTCGAGTCGCTGCCGGTCGAGCAGGACGATCAGCCCTCGCTGTTCGGCGCGCCCGCACCTGCTCCGGCCCCTGCAGCGGCACCGCGCCCGTCACGGGCCAAGGCGGCGGCCCCGGCGCCTGTCGCCGCTGCGCCTGCGCCCGTGTTGCGCGTCCCCGCCGATCGGCCGCCGCTCGATCCGCGCCTGACCTTCGATCGTTTCGTGGTCGACTCGTCGAATCGCGTCGCGTTCAACGCCGCCCTCTCGCTCGCCGAGCCGGGTCCGCCGCGTTTCAGCCCGCTGTTTCTCCATGGCGGCACGGGGCAGGGCAAGACCCACCTGATGCACGCCATCGCCCATGCCTTTCTCGAATCGCATCCCGAAGCGGTCGTGCTGTGCATGTCGGCCGAGCGGTTCATGTTCGATTTCGTCGCCGCGATGCGCGCGCGCGACACGCACAGCTTCAAGTCGCGGCTGCGCTCCGCCGATCTGCTGCTGATCGACGATCTTCAGTTCATCGCGGGCAAGGATTCGACCCAGGAGGAATTCTTCCACACGGTCAACGAGCTGGTCGGCGCGGGCAAGCGGCTGGTCATCTCGGCCGACCGCTCGCCCCAGTCGCTCGATGGCGTCGAGCCGCGCATCATCGGCCGTCTGGGCGCGGGCCTGGTCGCCGATATCAAGGCACCCGACCTGACGCTGCGCCGGACGATCCTGAACCGCAAGGTCGCCGATCTGCCCGAGATCCATGTGCCGACCGATGTGCTCGACCTGCTGGCTTCGCGGATTCGCGGCAATATCCGCGAGCTGGAAGGCGCGCTGAACCGCGTCGTCGCCTATGCGCAGCTGACCGGCGACAAGATCGATATGGAATTCGCCGTCGCCACACTGGGCGAGGTGCTGCGCGGTGCGCAGCGGCGGATCACCATCGACGAGATTCAGAAGCTGGTGAGCCGCCATTTCGAGCTGAAGCCGCTCGACCTGGTCTCAGCCCGCCGCGCCCGCGCGATCGCCCGCCCGCGCCAGATCGCCATGTATCTCGCCAAGCGCCTGACCACCCGCTCGCTGCCCGAAATTGGCCGCAAGTTCGGCGGGCGCGACCACTCGACCGTCATCTATGCGGTGCGCAAGATCGAGGAACTGCGCGATACCGACCGCGATATCGACAATGCGGTGCGGGTGTTGATGAAGGAATTGGAGGGCTGAGCCTTTCTTGGGCGGAGTTCGGGGCGTGGGCTTCGACTTCGCTCAGCCTGAACGGCCGTTGAGCCCAAGTCCCAAAGCTCCGTTCAGCCTGAGCGAAGTCGAAGGCCACAGAGATCCAGATCGGCAAGCAAACGCTCCAGCCGAGGTGGCCGTTCATAGCGGACGACACGCTCCGCCACCGGCTCCAACACGCGCAATATCCCCGGCCGCACGGCCCGTCGCCAGCGCCAGCAATACGCCAGAAAGTCAAAATCCAGCCGCTCCGGGCATCCCGGCGCGCTGTCAGGGCGCACCTGTCCCCGATGCCGCGCCACGCGCCGCAGGATTCGCGAGATGGTCACGCGGCGTGGCAGGTCGAGCAGGATGATCCGATCCGCCCGCGCCAAACGATCGCAGATCGCGGGACCATAATGTGCGCTGGAATAATTTCCGTCGATCACCCAGTCGGAGTGCGCGGCGATCGAGGCCATGTCGGCGATGAAGTCCTCGCGCGGTCGCGCGACCCATCGGGGACCGTGAAACAGCGCGTCGGCGTGCCAGACCGGCAAATCCAGCCGCTCACCCAGCATCCGGGCCAGCGTCGACTTGCCGCTGCCCGGCGGCCCCATCACCATGATTCGGGTGACGGGGCGGGGCGTCATCAGATCTGCAACCCCATGGTCCGCTGCACGTCGAGCAGCAACGGCGCGGCCAGCTCGCGAGCCTTTTCCGCGCCCCGCTCCAGGATGCGGCCGACCTCGCCGCGATCGTCGAGCAACCGGGTCAGCCGCTCACGGATCGGGCCGAGCGTGGCGACCGCCAGATCGGCCAGTTCGGGCTTGAACGCGCCGAAGCCTTGCCCTGCGAACTGGGCCAGCACATCGGCCGGATCGCGGTCGGACAGCGCAGCATAGATGGTGATGAGGTTGCGCGCCTCGGCGCGGCCTTCCAGCCCCTCCATCGTGTCGGGCAGGACGTCCGCGTCGGTCTTGGCCTTGCGGAATTTCTCGGCGATCTGGTCATCGCTGTCGATCAGCTTGACCAGCGACATTTCCGACGGGTTCGATTTGGACATTTTCGACGCGCCGTCACGAAGCGACATGATGCGCGGGGCCGCCTTGCTGATGAACGGTTCGGGCAGGGTGAACAGCTCACGACCATAATCGTTGTTGAACTTGGTCGCGATGTCGCGGGCCAGCTCCAGATGCTGCTTCTGGTCCTCGCCGACGGGGACGTGCGTGGCGTTGTAGAGCAGCACGTCGGCCGCCATCAGCACCGGATAATCGTACAGTCCGACGCTGGCGCCCTCGCGGTTCTTGCCCGCCTTGTCCTTGAACTGGGTCATGCGGTTCAGCCAGCCGACCCGCGCGACATTGTTCAGCAGCCAGCTCAGCTCGCTATGCTGGGGTACGCGCGTCTGGTTGAACAGGATCGAGCGTTCGGGGTCGATCCCGGCCGCGATCAGCGTCGCTGTCATCTCGATGGTGTTCGCGGCCATGGCGTCGGGCGCGATCCATTCGGTCAGGCCGTGCAGGTCGGCGATGAAGTACATAGTCTCGCCGCCCTTGGCCTGGATGTCGTCCTGCATCGCGACCCACTGCTTCACGGCGCCCAGATAATTGCCGAGATGAAGGTTGCCCGTGGGCTTGATGCCGGAAACGACGCGCATGATGGTCCTCAACTGTTGCGGCGAACGAGCCGCTTGATGTCTCCGAGACGGAAGGCACCCGTCGCGAAGGTGGCGACCGCATAGACCAGCATCCCCGTCACGACCAGCGTGATGAGGGCGCCCCAGCGCTCGAGGTTGGTGCCGGTGACATAGGGCTGGAACCGTGCGTTGAGCAGCGCCATCGCCCCGCCCATCAGGATCGCGGCGAGCAGCATCCGCCAGCTGCGCCGCCGCAACTGCGCGTCCGCCACGAAATGCCCGCGCCGCGCCAGCGTGCGATAGAGCAGCACGACATTGACCGTTGAGGCGATGGCGGTCGCCAGCGGCGGCCCCATATGGCCCAGCCACCAGATGAAGATCAGGTTCAGCCCCAGATTGACCAGCATCGACCAGGTCGCGAAGCGCACCGGCGTTCGCGTGTCGGCCCGCGCATAATAGCCGGGCGTCAGCACCTTCACGAGGATATAGCTTGGCAGGCCGACCGAGAAGGCGGCCAGCGCCTGCGCGGTGTAATAGCTGTTGGTCGCGGTGAACTTGCCATGCTCGAACAGCGCGGCGACGATCGGCTGGCCGCAGACGATCAGCGCGACCGTGGCGGGCAGGGTGAGCAGCAGTGCCAGTTCCATGCCCCGGTTCTGCGTTTCCATCGCCTCCACCTCCTTGCCCGCCCCCAGCAGGCGCGAGACGGTGGGGAGGAGGACGGTGCCCAGGCCAATGCCGATCAGTCCCAGCGGCAACTGGTTCAGCCGGTCGGCGGCATAGATGTACGACACCGACCCGGCGGGCAGGAAGCGCGCGGCGAGCGCGGTCGAGATGACGAGGTTGATCTGCACCGCGCCCGCACCGGCGGCGGCGGGCAGGATCAGCTTCATCAGGCGCTTGACATCGTCATTGATGACCGGCCGCTTCAACCGGAGCCGAACGCCCGCCCGGCGGCATGCCCACCAGAGCCAGACGAACTGCAGGATGCCCGCCACCGTCACCGCGATCGCCTGATTGCGTGCGGTCGCCATCGGGTCATGCGTATGGAAGAACAGGAGCGCGACGATCAGTGTCAGGTTGAGCAGGATCGGCGCGGCCGCATTTACCCAGAAACGGTGCAGCGAATTCAGGATGCCGCCGAGCAGCGACACCAGGCTGATGAACAGCAGATAGGGGAAGGTCAGCCGGTTGAGCAGGACGATATAATCGAACTGCGCAGGCGTTCCCTTGCCATAGCCGAAGGTCTGGACCCAGGTAACGGGCCAGGCGGCCAACTCGACCAGCGCGGTCATGACGATCAGGATCGGCAGCAGGACCGAGAGTGCGTTTTCGGCAAAGGCCAGGCCGTGGGCCAGCCCGGACCCTTCCGCCGCCTGATCCCCCTCTGCCACCTTGCGGTTGAACATCGGGATGAAGGCGGCGGAAAAGGCACCCTCGGCGAAGAGGGCGCGAAACATGTTGGGCAGGCGAAACGCGATCTGGAACGCGTCGGAGGCGAAGTTCGCGCCCACGAAGCGGAAAAACAGCGAGTCGCGAACCAGACCAAGCACGCGGCTGGCCAGAGTCAGCCCGCCGACCGAGCCCAGCGCCTTGGTCAGGTTCATCTGTCAGTCCGGATCAGGCGTGGCCGGTTTCCGGGGTGTTCGGCTGCGCACCCGCCTGGGCGTCGGCCTGCTGCAGATACAACTGCGCGAAGTCGATCGGCTCGAGCATCAGGGGCGGGAAGCCGCCGTCGCGCACCGCATCGGCCAGCACGCGGCGGGCGAAGGGGAAGAGCAGGCGCGGCGCTTCGCCCAGCATGAAGGGCTGGATCTGGTCGGCGGGCACGTTGCGGAAGCCGAAGAGACCGGCATAGCTGAGGTCGACGATAAAGGCGGTCTTGCCCTCGGACTCGGCGCGAACCTCGATCTTCAGGGTCAGTTCGTGGACTTCCTCGCCGACTTGCGCCGCCGAGATGTTGAACTGCACGTCGATGCCCGGCGCGGTCTGCGCCTGATAGATGGCGGGCGCGTTCGGGTTCTCGAACGACAGGTCCTTCACATATTGCGAGATCATACCGGCGGCGGGGCCGGCATCGTCGCCGTTCGGCGCTTCAAAACCCTGCGGCAAACCCTGTTCGTCCATCGTCGATACCTTCTTGCGTGAGATCAAAGGAGATTAGGAACCGAAAGGGCGGGTTCGCGCGTTCGGCCTTATAGCCGTTGCGCGTAGCAGCGGGTCGGCATGGTTTCAACCTTGCCCGCTTCGTCGGAGGGCCGGGCTTTCATTGTCGGCTCGTACGCCTATATCGGTCACGATAGTGAAAGGCGCCTGTGTTGTTATTCTACGTCGTTCTTCTCGCGATGGTCGCGCTCTTCCTCGCATTGCGGCTGTACAGCGTGCTGGGCAAGCGCACCGGCCATGAACAGCAGCCGCTGGCGCGCAGCGCCGATGACCGGCCGCTGCCGGTTACGCTGCCCCGCACGACCGAGGCGGCGCAGGCCTCCTCGCCGGTCGTGAACCGCAACATCGATCCGCGGGCCGAACAGGGCCTCCGCGCGGTGATCGCGGGCGAGTCCGGCTTCGACGTGGCGCAGTTCCTGAACGGCGCGCAGGCCGCCTATCGCATGACGCTGGAAGCCTTTTGGAAGGGTGACGAGGACGCGCTGGCCGATCTGGTCGAGCGCGACGTGCTGGCCGCCTTCGCCGAGGCGATCGAACAGCGCCGCGAGGCGGGGCAGACGCTCGACAACCGACTGATCCGTGTGGAAAGCGCCAAGATCGTCGATGCGGCGGTCGAGGGTCGCGAAGCACGGATCACCGTGCGCTTCGACGCCGACATCGCTGCCGTGACGCGCGATGCCGAGGGTCAGGTGGTCGCCGGTTCGCTGAGCGATGCGGTCGAGACGCACGATGTCTGGACGTTCGCCCGGACGCTGAAGAGCGGCGATCCGAACTGGAAGCTCGTCGACACCGACGAAGCCTGATCCGGCCTGACGGGGGAATGTCCGCGATGAGGGGGTATCGCGTCGCGACCATGGTCGCGCTTTCGGTCAGCCTGTCGGCCTGTGCGGGGCGCATCGTTCCGCCCAGCGCGTCGGGAACCTACCCGTCGCGGGGCGAAGCGCAGCCTCAGCCCAGGCCGCAACCGCGCCCCCGACCCGGTGGCTCCTCGGTTCAGCCGAGCGGCCCCAGCGTCTCGCGCGTCGCCGATGGGCCGGTGCGGATCGTCGGCACTACCCCTTTGCCCGCGACCCCGGTCGTCGCGATTGCGGGGGCGGCCACGGCGGCGCAGGCGGGCGTGCTGGCCGGGCCGCCGGTTGCTTCGCTGCCCATCACCGAGCCGCAGGCCGAGGCGGCGCGTGCCGCCTTCCTGTTGTCCTGCCCCGGCCTGATGCGCCGCACCGACGCCAGCGGCCTGACGCAGGGCACCGATTGGCAACCCGCGTGCCAGGCCGCCGCCAGCGTACCGCGCGGGCAGGCACGCAATTTCTTCGCGCGTTATTTTGAGGCGGTGCAGGTCGGTGACGGCCGCTCGCTGGCAACCGGCTATTACGAGCCCGAGATCGCGGGCTCGCGCGATCGTCGCTCGGGGTATGAGGTGCCGATCTATGCCCGGCCGCGCGACCTGATCGACGTCGATCTGGGCGCCTTCACGACCGATCTGAAGGGCAAGAAGATCCGCGGCAAGGTTCAGGGCACCAACCTCGTCCCCTATGACGACCGCACCGCGATCGAACAGGGATCACTGGAGGGGCGCGCGCCGGTCCTTGCCTGGGGCGCCGATCCGGTCGAGGTGTTCTTCCTCCAGATTCAGGGCTCGGGACGGCTGCGGTTGCCCGATGGCGGGATCATGCGGGTCGGTTATGACACGCAGAATGGCCGCGACTACACCGGCATCGGCGCGCTGATGAAGGCGCGCGGGCTGCTGGGGCCGGGTCAGACCTCGATGCAGGGGATCGTCGCCTGGCTGCACGATCACCCCGAGGAAGGCCGCGCGATCATGCGCGAGAATAAGAGCTTTGTGTTTTTCCGCGAGCTGAACGGCGCGCCGCAGGGGGCGATGGGCTATGCGGTGACCGGGCAGGTCAGCGTGGCGGCGGACCCGAAGTTCGTGCCGCTGGGCGCACCCGTCTTCCTGTCGATGGACCGGCAGGACGCGACCGGGCTGTGGGTGGCGCAGGACACCGGCGGCGCGATCAAGGGCTCCAATCGGTTCGATACCTTTTGGGGCGCGGGCGACACCGCTCGGGCCGTGGCAGGTGGCATGTCGGCGCGTGGCACGGCCTTCCTGCTTGTCCCCATCGGCACGCTGGCGCGCACCGGGATTGCCGCGCCTGTCGGGACGGTCGGTGCGATCCCTCAACCCTGACGAGGCGCATCTCTGGGCGCGGGTGATGGAGACGGTGCGCCCTTTGCGCGCCGCTGTCGTCCCCGCCCGACCCGCGCCGCCGCCGCCCGGCATGGAGGCGGTGTTCCACGAAACGCCGGGCGCGCCCAAGGTGCGGGTGAAGGGCCGCGTGCCGCCACTTCGCCAGCCTGCGCCGCCACCCGCCGCTGCGAAGAAGGGGCCGGGCGAGACACTGGACGGCGGCTGGGACAAGCGCCTGTCACGCGGCAGCGTCATGCCCGACAGTTCGCTCGACCTGCATGGCCATACGCTGGCGTCGGCGCATGCGTTGCTCGACCAGGGGCTTGGACGGGCCATCGCGCGCGGCGATCGGGTGCTGTTGTTGGTGACCGGCAAGCCGCCGCGTCCCGAAAGCGAGCGGCCCCATGCACGCGGCGCAATCCGCGCGGCGATCAGCGACTGGCTGGGCGCCTCGCGCCATGCCGATGCGATCGCGGCGATCCGGGGCGCCCATCCGCGCCATGGCGGTCAGGGCGCGCTCTATATCGTCTTCAGGCGCCCGCGCGAGCGATGACGCCCGCATAGATGCGGGTCAGCGCATGGAGGTCGTCCACCGCCACCGCCTCGTCGACCTTGTGCATCGTCGCGTTCAGCAGGCCGAACTCGACCGTCGGGCACAGCTTCGACAGGAAGCGCGCGTCGGAGGTGCCGCCGGTGGTGGACAGCTCCGGCTCGATCCCCGTTTCGGCCCGGATGGCGTCGGCGATCATCGCGGAGAAGGGACCCGGCTGGGTCAGGAAGGCCTCGCCCGAGATGCGGCCGGTCACCTGCGCGGCGGGGGCGTGGGCACGGGCGATGGCGGTGATCCGCTCGACCAAGGCCTCACCATTTTGCTCGTCGTTGAAGCGGATCGATAGCCGCGCCCGCGCCGCGCCCGGAATGACGTTGGTCGCGGGGTTGCCGACATGCAGGTCGGTGATCTCGATATTCGATGGCTGGAACCAGGCGTTGCCGGTGTCGAGCGTCAGCCCCTCGATCTCGGCCAGTATCGCGACCAGCGGGGTGATCGGATTGTCGGCCAGATGCGGATAGGCGACATGCCCCTGTCGCCCCGGCACGGTGATCCAGATATTGACCGAGCCGCGCCGCCCAATCTTCATCATGTCGCCCAGCCGGTGCGCGGAGGTCGGCTCACCCACCAGGCAGAGGTCGGGGGCGACGCCAAGCTCGGCCATCCGATCGATCAGCGCGCGGGTACCATAAATGGCGGGGCCTTCCTCGTCGCCCGTGATGATGAGGGACAGGGGGATGCCCGGTTCGGCGGGAATGGCAGCGACGAAGGCGGCGACCGCACCCTTCATGTCCACCGCGCCACGTCCGAAAAGCAGCCCGTCACGCACCTCGCCGGAGAAGGGAGATCCCTGCCAGCCGTCGCCTGCGGGCACCACATCGACATGACCCGCAAAGGCCAGGTGCGTGCCCGTTCCGCTGCGCGTGGCGAGCAGATTCTCGACCGGGCCATCGGGTTCCTCGCCGACCGTGAAGCGATCCACGGCAAAGCCCAGCGGCACCAGCGCGGCCTCCAGCACATCGAACACGGAGCCACGCGCGGGCGTGACGCTGTCGGCCTGGATCAGAGCCTGGGCGAGGGAGAGGGCGTCGGTCATGGTGCGCGGCATAGGCAGCACGCGCGTGAACGGCAATCATGCGATTGATGACGGTTACGGAGCCGATGCGCCCCGACATCGTTCCTGCACCCGAATGACAGGAGCGATATGATGAACGACCCCGATCCCAACGGCCACAAGGCCGGGAAGCGGCTGCTGCTCTGGCTACTGATCGCGCTCGGGATTGCCGGGGTGCTGGTCTATACTTTCGCGTCGCGCGTGGCCGAACCG
This sequence comes from Sphingomonas sp. 77B, assembly GCF_056497825.1. Lineage (NCBI taxonomy): Bacteria > Pseudomonadati > Pseudomonadota > Alphaproteobacteria > Sphingomonadales > Sphingomonadaceae > Sphingomonas > Sphingomonas sp. 77B. Next base: position 1,266,458 of record NZ_JBWMBY010000001.1, on the reverse strand, counting down.
GCGGGTGAGCAGCGGGCGCCGCTCAACGACGTACCGCCAGCCGCAAGGTAGGTGGGGCTGGGGGAGGGGCGTGGCCTTCGACTTCGCTCAGGCTGAACGGAGCGAAGTATAGGTGGCCTGCTCCCTGACCCCGTTCAGCCTGAGCGAAGTCGAAGGCCAAGGGCAATCCTTACCCCACCGGCTGTTCGAACCGCTCGATCACCCATTCCTCTTCCTGCGCCGCGGCGATCCAGTCCTGCATGAAGGGATGGCGAAGCACCGCGTCCATATAGGGCACGGCGAAGCGGGCCACAGGCAGCTGATAGGTGACGATCCGCGTCACCACCGGCGCGAACATGATGTCCGCCGCGCCGAATGCGCCGAACAGGAAATCCCCGCCACCGCCGAATCGTGCCCGCGCCTGCGCCCAAAGTTCCATCAGCCGCTTCAGGTCGACGATCACGTCATCGTCCGGCGTCTGGGCGGGATAGACCTGGCGGATGTTCATGCTGTGCTTGCGGCGCAGTGCCACGAAGCTGGAATGCATCTCGGCCGCCATCGAGCGGGCCATGGCGCGCGCGGCGTCGTCTTCGGGCCAGAAGCGATCGCGCCCGACCTTGTCGGCGAGGAAGTCGATGATCGCCAGGCTGTCCCAGACTACGGCCTCGCCGTCCCACAGGATCGGGACCTTGCCCGAAGACGGCGCGAACTCCGCGCCCTCGCGGCGCTTGTCCCAGTCGGCGTCGTACAGGGGAACGACCACCTCCTCGAAGGTCAGGCCGGATTGGCGGCATGCGAGCCAGCCGCGCAGCGACCAGGAGGAATAGGCCTTGTTACCGATGATGAGCTTCATGGACAAAGGCGTAACGGCCCCGTCCGATCGCTGCAACCGAACAAAAAAGGCCCGCCCGATGGAACCGGGCGGGCCTTTTTTCCATCACCGCCAGAGCGGATCAGCCAATGGCTTCGAGCACCGCTGCACGCAGTTCGGCGATTCCCATGCCGCCCTCGCTGGAGGTGGCCAGAATGTCGGGATGCGCGGCGGCACGCTTGCGCGCCTCGATCTCGGTGCGGGCGACGACGTCGGCAAGTTCGGTCGCCTTTACCTTGTCCGCCTTGGTCAGGACGATGCGATAGCTGACCGCCGCGCGGTCGAGCATCTCGAGGATTTCACGATCCACTTCCTTGATGCCGTGACGCGAGTCGATCAGCACCAGCGCGCGCTTCAAGGCTTGGCGCCCGCGCAGGAAGTCGTTCACCAGGAAGCGCCACTGCTTGACCATGTCCTTGGGCGCCTTGGCGAAGCCATAGCCCGGCATGTCGACCAGCCGCAGCGTCGGCGGCGTCCCGACGTCGAAGAAGTTCAGCTCCTGCGTCCGCCCCGGCGTATTCGAGGTGCGCGCCAGATTGTTGCGGTTGGTCAGCGCGTTGAGCAGCGAGGACTTGCCCACGTTCGACCGCCCGGCGACCGCGACTTCCGGCACGATCGGATCGGGCAGGAATTTCAGCGCGGGCGCGGACTTCAGGAAGGTGACCGGCCCGGCGAACAGCTTGCGCGCCGACTCGACCAGCTCCTCCGAGAAACCCTCGGGCGTCTCGGAGGGGGCAGGGGTGGGAAGCTCGCTCACTTGGCCGCCGGCTGCTTCAGGCCCGGATGGCGGGCATAGAGCAGGCGCTGCTGCAGGATAGAGATGCAGTTGGTCGTGATCCAGTAGACCTGCAGGCCGACCGCGAACGGGGCCATCACGAACATCAGCACCCAGGGCAGGATCGCGAAGACCTGCTTCTGCGCATCGTCCATCGGCTGCGGGTTCATCTTGAACTGGAAGTACATCGAGATGCCCAGCAGGATCGGCACGACGCCGATCGCGATGAAGTGCGGCGGCACGAAGGGCAGCAGGCCGAACAGGTTGACCGGGGTCAACGGATCGGGCGCGGACAGATCCTTGATCCAGCCGAAGAAGGGCTGATGCCGCATTTCGATCGTCAGCATCAGCACCTTGTACAGAGCGTAGAAGATCGGGATCTGGATCAGCGTCGGCAGACAGCCCGCCAGCGGATTGACCTTCTCCTGCTTGTAGAGGGCCATGACCTCCTGCTGCATCCGGACCTTGTCGTCCTTGTAGCGCTCCTGCAGCGCCTTCATCTTGGGCTGCACCGCACGCATCGCCGCCATCGAGGCGAACTGGCGCTGTGCGATCGGGAACATCAGCGCCCGGATCGTGACGGTCAGTAGGATGATGGCGATGCCGAAATTGCCGACCAGACGGAACAGCCAGTCGAGATAGTAGAAGATCGGCTTTTCGAGGACGCGTAAGTAACCCCAGTCCAGCGCGTAATCGAGCTTCGTCGCGCCTTCCTTGTCGGTATAGCGGTCGAGCAGCGCGACTTCCTTGGCGCCCGCGAAGAAGCGGGTGGTCTGGGTCAGCTGCTTGCCCGGTGCCAGCGTCTGCGGCTGCAGCGTATAGTCGGCCTGATAGGTCTGGCCCGCGCCCGCACGGAACTGGCCATCGAACGCCTTCGCCTGATCCGGGATCAGCGTCGCCAGCCAGTATTTGTCGGTAAAGCCCAGCCAGCCGCCGGTCGTGGTGAAGCGGGTCGGGGCCTTGTCCAGGTCCTTCCAGTTCGGGCCGTAATTGGCCGAGCCGTTGTTGACCGACATCGGGCCGACATGGATCGTCCAGGTGTCGGGATCGGCCGAGATGCCGCGATTGACATAGCCGTAAGCCGCGACCGGCACCGGCGCATTGCCGCCGTTCGCTACCGTCTGCTGGACGGTGAACATGTAGTCCTTGTCGACCGACAGGGTGATCTGGAAGCGCTGGCCGGTGGCGTTGGCCGCGGTCAGCGTGACCGGCCGGCCGGGGCGCAGCACGGGCGCGCTGGCGGTCCACACCGTATCGGCGGCCGGAGGGGCCAGTCCGTCGGCGCGCCAGCCGAAGCCCGCGAAATAGGCACCCGTCGTACCGGCAGGCGACAGCAGCCGGATCGGCGGCGAGTCCTTGGCGACCGTTTCCTTATAGTCGAGCAGGACGAGATCGTCGATCCGCGCGCCCTTCAGGTTGATCGACCCCTTCAGGCGCGGCGTGTCGATCGCGACGCGCGGCGTTTCGGCGAGCACGACCTTGCGGTCGCGAATCGCGGACGGCGTCGTGGCGGTCGGGTTGGCCGAGCTGTTGGCCACCGGCACCTGCTTGCCGTCGACGATCTTGGTCGCGGGCGGATTGCTCGGGAAGAACTTGCTCTGGATGAGCGGCCATCCGAACAGGATCAGCGCCGCGATCACCGCGAACACGACGAAATTCTTGCGGTCTTGGTTCACGTGGAAACCCCGTTAGTGTCAGGGGACCGGGTCGGGCCCGTGCCCGCCCCAGGGATGGCACCGCGCGATGCGCTTGAGCGCCAACCAGCCCCCTTTGACCGCGCCATAGCGGGCAATGGCCTGTATTGCATAGGCCGAACAGGATGGTTGATAGCGGCACGTGGGCGGCAAAATGAGCGAGGGGCCGAGTTGCCAGCCCCGCGCGACGAGGATCAAGGCCCGCGCGAACAGGGTCACGCGGGCTCTTGAGTCGGTGTGGTGGGCTGGCGGTGCGCGCCGCCACGGGGGCTGCGCCCCTTGCCACGGCCATGATGCACGCGGGGTTCGCGTGGGCGATCATGGCCGCCGGTATCGGGCGAGGCGGCGCGGGTCAGCGCCTTGGCCAGCTCGGCGGTGAGCGCCTGATAATCGCGCTCGATCCCGCCTTGCCGCCCGATCAGGACGTGATCGGCACCCGCAATGCCCTTTTCCGGCAACAGATCACGCGCGAGCGCCCGCAACCGGCGTTTCATCCGGTTGCGAACGACCGCGTTTCCGATCTTCTTGGTGACGGTGAAGCCGACGCGAACGCTCTCGTCACCGTCATCCCGCGGGCGAACCTGCAGCACGAAGCCGGGCATCGCCACGCGTCGCCCGCCATTGGCCGCGAGGAAATCGCGGCGGCGGGTCAGCGTCGTGATTACGCCGACAGCTTCTTGCGGCCGCGCGCGCGACGCGCCCGGATCACCGCACGGCCGCCCGGCGTGGCCATCCGCGCACGGAAGCCGTGACGGCGAGCGCGCACCAGATTGCTCGGCTGAAAGGTCCGCTTCATCGTTCATTCCTTGGATACGTCTGAATAAAAACGGCCGCCACGAGGACGGCCTTGGTGGCAAGCCGCTTACGCAAAGCGGCGTTTCAAGTCAATCCGCTCCACGCGCGTGGCCTGTGCCTATCGCCCCTTGCGGTCGGACGTCATCCTTTGCAGGAAGCATCGGCGGGCAGGGGAGCGTTCGCGCGGGGGAATTTCTATGGCGACGATCGTGTCCACGGTGGCCTATCTGGGGCTGGAGGCGCGCGCCGTCGAGGTGCAGGTCCAGCTGATTGCCGGATTGCCCGCCTTCAATCTGGTCGGATTGGCCGACAAGGCGGTGGGAGAGAGCCGCGAACGCGTGCGCGCGGCGATCGCCGCCATGGGCCTTGCCTTGCCGCCCAAACGCATCGCAGTGAACCTGTCGCCCGCCGACCTGCCCAAGGAAGGATCGCATTTCGACCTGCCGATCGCGCTCGCCTTGTTGGCGGCGATGGGGGTGGTCGATGCCGAATTGCTGACCGATCATGTCGTGGTCGGCGAACTGGCGCTGGACGGGCGGATCGGGCCGTCGCCGGGCGTCCTGCTGGCGGCGATCCATGCGGCGTCGGTCGACAAGGGCCTGATCTGCCCCGCCGCGCAAGGCGCGGAGGCGAGTTGGGCGGGCAGCGGCGCGGTCATCGCCGTGCCCGATCTGCTGTCGCTCATCAATCATTTGAAGGGTCATTCGGTACTGCCATCGCCCGAAGCAGGGTTGGTGGAGGAGGGCGTGCCCGGCCCCGACCTGTCGCAGGTCAAGGGACAGGAAAATGCCCGCCGCGCGCTGGAGATCGCGGCGGCCGGCGGGCATAATCTCCTGATGAGCGGCCCTCCGGGATCGGGGAAGTCGCTGATGGCCGCTTGCCTTCCGGGAATTCTACCGCCCCTCGATGCTGCCGAGGCACTTGAGGTCTCGATGGTCCAGTCCGTCGCGGGTGCCCTGGCCGGAGGGCGGTTGACTCGGACCCGGCCGTTCCGTGCGCCACACCATTCGGCATCGATGGCGGCGCTGACCGGCGGCGGATTGAAGGCCAGGCCGGGCGAAGTGAGCCTGGCACATCTGGGCGTCCTGTTCCTCGACGAGCTGCCCGAATTCCAGCGCGCGGTCCTCGATTCGCTCCGCCAGCCGCTGGAGACCGGCACGGTCAGCATCGCGCGCGCCAATGCGCATGTGACCTTCCCCGCGCGGGTGCAACTGGTCGCGGCGATGAACCCGTGCCGCTGCGGCCATCTGGGCGATGCGGCACTGGCCTGCGCCCGTGCGCCGCGCTGTGCGGCGGATTATCAGGCCAAGATTTCGGGGCCCTTGCTCGACCGAATCGATCTTTCGGTCGAGGTACAGCCGGTTCGGGCGGTCGACCTGTTCTCGCCCGCCGCCGCCGAATCATCGGCGACGGTGGCGGCGCGTGTGGCGGCGGCGCGCGCACGCCAGAGCGAACGTTATCACGATGCGCCGGTTACGGTGCGGACCAATGCCGAAGCGGACGGCCCATGGCTGGAGCGCTTCGCCACCCCCGACGATGCGGGCCGCGCGCTGTTGGTCGAAGCGGCCGAGCGCATGCGCCTGACCGCGCGCGGCTATACCCGCGTCCTGCGTGTGGCGCGCACCATCGCCGATCTGGCGGGTGTGGAAGAGGTCGGACGTATCCATGTCGCCGAGGCGCTGAGCTATCGCCAGCGACCGCCGGTGAATTGATGGGGCGTAAGGCAATGCGTTGGATGACCCCGCTTCTGTTGATGGGGTTCGGGCCACCGCTGACATGGCTGGCCATCCTATGGTCGGATCCCGTGGCGTCCGGTATTCGTGGTCCGGTCCTCGTTTGCGGCCTTGCCGCATTGGCGACCGTACCCGGGCTGATCGGCCTGTCGATGCTGCCTGTGCGTGGGAGAGCCAAGAGCTTGATCGCTCCGTTTTACTTGATCGGAGCGGTCTTCATTCTCCTATATGCCCTGCTGGTCTTTGTCTGCGTCGCGACCCATGATTGCCCCTGATCCCGACAATCGACGCTTGCACCGTGCGTCACCCTCGTCTAGCAGCGCCTCTTCGCTGCCCCTGTGGCGAAATTGGTAGACGCATTCGACTCAAAATCGAACGCCGCAAGGCATGCTGGTTCGAGTCCGGCCAGGGGCACCACTAACAGTCACTTAAGTGCCTGTTTTTGCTAAGTTTTCGTGCTTGAGGATGCTTCTCGCTCCCTCTGCTGTTCCCACATTTGATTCCGATTAGAGCCCATTGATGGCGAACAGTGCCGGTCATATGACCTTGGCTGATAGTCTCTCACACCAGGTCAAAGGTCGAGGTCAATCTGCTCTGGGCGGATGTATGGCGGTGCCACGACATAGCCCTCAGCTGCCAAGCGCTGCAGCGACTCTACGTGCACCAGCCGTCGTCGGCCAATCTTGACGGTGGTGATCTGACCGGCCGCGACGAGCTCATAAAACCGAGTGCGTCCAATGCCGATCATAGCAAGCGCCACCTTCACCGTGACGGTGAGAGGTTGCCGTGTGGTGAGGGCGCCAGCTGGCTCCCGAATGTTATTCATGTACCAGACTCCTAGCAGGGAGGCTGGTGGGCTCTTCGTCGCGCGTACTATCTCATCGGCGGCCGCTTGAAGCAATGGTCTCGCGAGCATGATACGCCATCACAATGCGATGCGACTAAGTGTCTGTTTATTGGTGAATTTTGCGCGCGTAACACAATGTGGGACAATGTGTAACACAATGTGACACCTATCGCGCGGTAGGCAGGCCTTTGATTTGAAAGGCAAACGTGAGCCGAAGGCTTGCGTTCGGTGTGTATGTATCCCGAACCATCACACGAGCTTTGCGGCATCAGCAGGCATAGGTGATCAGAATTAGATTCGCCTATTCGGTTGGCATTTGCCGCCGATAGGCGGGCAAGAACAAAACCGTTATGCGCGTCTTCACGGACAGAGCGCAGGGCCGCAATCGAACCCCATGGCCACTCCTATGGCGCGGTCAATTATCGATCTGGTCCGACGGTTCGACAGATGGTTGGTTGTTACGACTGCTTCCGTGGCCATCGACCTCCGAGAGGCGCACCAGTGCGCCATCGAGGCAGATGCCGATGTCCAGGAGATTGCGACGATCCGCGATCGCCAAAGCTTCCGTGACTAATCGCCTGATTGTCTGAATGTCGGGCGTATGATCGTTTTTGCGCATGTCGATTACCAAAGCGCAATTGAGGGGAGTGGAGGTAGCGTCCGCGGTCGTGGTGTAATTTCCCGGTGTAGATGACGGTGTATGCCGGGGTGGGGCCGAGGCCCCACCCCCGTCGGCGTCTCGGTGGCCACCGGGCTCATCGGTTAAGGTGGAAGTGTCGAGCTTCACCAACACCCGAGGAGTTTTTCCCGATGACCGACGACAGACTACCGCTTGCCGAACTGATGGCGAAGACCGGAGACGGCGATTTTCTGCGCAGCGTCGCCGAGAGCGTGTTGCAGATCATCATGGAGGCCGACGTCGACGGCCTCATCGGCGCCGGTCGCCACGAGCGCTCCGGCGAGCGCAGCACCTGGCGCAATGGCTACCGCGACCGCACCCTGGATACGCGACTGGGCACGCTCAACCTGAAGATCCCCAAGCTGCGCACCGGCGCCTATTTCCCCGGCTTCCTCGAACCCCGCAAGACGGTGGAGAAGGCGCTGGTCAGCGTCATCCAGGAGGCCTGGATCGCCGGCGTCAGCACGCGGCGCGTCGATGATCTGGTGCAGGCGATGGGGATGAGTGGCATCTCGAAGTCGAGCGTGTCGAAACTGTGCAAGGACATCGACGAGCGGGTGAACGCCTTCCTGAAGCGCCCGCTCGCCGGCGAGTGGCCGTATCTCTGGCTGGACGCGACCTACCTCAAGGTGCGCGAGGGCGGCCGCATCGTCAGCGTGGCAGCCATAATCGCCGTCGCCGTCACCACCGAAGGCAAGCGCGAGATCGTCGGCCTGCACATCGGCCCCAGCGAGGCCGAGCCGTTCTGGTCGACCTTCCTGCGCGACCTCGTCCGGCGCGGCCTGAAGGGTGTGAAGCTGGTCATCTCCGATGCGCATGAGGGCTTGAAGGCCGCCATCACCCGCGTCGTCGGCGCCACCTGGCAGCGTTGCCGCGTCCACTTCATGCGCAACGCGCTGGCTCATGTGCCCAAGGGCCAGAACACCATGGTGGCTGCCGCCATCCGGCAGGTCTTCCTCCAGCCCGATCATGCCGCAGCCACCCAGACCTGGCGTCACGTCGCCGACCAGCTGCGCGCCCGCTGGCCGAAACTCGGCGCCTGCATGGACAACGCCGAGCACGACGTGCTCGCCTACATGACCTTCCCCGAACAGCATCGCACGAAGTTGCACTCCACCAACCCATTGGAACGGCTGAACAAGGAGGTGAAGCGCCGCGCCGACGTGGTCGGCATCTTCCCCAACGAGGATAGCATCACCCGCCTCATCGGCGCCGTGCTCCTCGAGCAGAACGACGAATACCAGCTCCAGAACCGCTACATGCAGATCGAAGGCATGACCGCTCTCGCCACACCACAGATCGAGGAGGTACCGCCCCTACAGATTACACCCAAGGCCGCCTGAACGATGCGGCCCGGTGGCACACCTGAAATTACACCACGTTGACGGACACGACCGGGAGTGGAACAAGTTAATTATCGGTTAACAGATCGGGAATGGATCGAAAGCCGACCGAATCGTTGAGCCCGCGCCAGCTCGAATGCCTCCGCCTCGTTTGGGAGCGTCGTATCTCGAAGGAGATCGCCCGCGAACTCGGGATCTCTAAAACGACGGTCGATGGTTACATAGCCGAAGCAGTACAGGCACTTGGCGCCAAAGACAGGCGTGAAGCCGCTGCGATGGTGTTTGCGGGTTATACCCCTGATCGGGTCAGGGGTGATCCAGCACGGGTGGATCAACCAGGCCAAGCGAGTGACGTGGATGCACCAGCAAATGAGCCGGTAGATCCAGGGCCTCGGCAGTATCCTACGCACGGGCTTGGCCTACCGCTCTCGACAGGGGAGCAGAATCGAAATGACCTATCTCCGTTAGCAACTGTCTTTTGGATTTTCGCAATCGCCATTGCGGCCATGGCGGCGTTGACCCTTTCCATCTCTATGGGACTGGGGCTCAACACGTTCTTCCGGCCAATTTGGCACCTCGTAAAAAGTACCGGATAGCTGGGGGTGGATTCTTCGCCTTCAGCGGAGACACCCCATGCGCAAAGAACGCCTTGCTGTCGCTCACTCAATCGCGAACGAATTGATACCTTACGAGCAGGAATTGGACGCTGCGATCATTCGCAACGCCAAGCTGACGATGGCCATAATCGATGGCCGACGCCGCGCGAAGGCTCCCTTGACGATCGCTCAGAAGAGCCTGGAGAACGTCGCGTTGGCGAACGTCCGGCTAATTGAGGCGCGTAACCTCATCCATGAAGCGCATTACGACCTGCGCGAAGCTCAGTACGAAATTGGCTTAGGCGCTGTGTCTTACGGCGATTATGGCGACACCCAGCCGCCGACGCCTGCAAGTATGCGCATTTCGGATCGTCACCCGGTTGACGCCTGAATCGTGTCGGCCGACTGAGCCTGAAACAAGGGGCGCTCGGCCAGCATGAACACCTTCATGATCTTCGTCACAGGTTTTGTGCTATGCTTGATATACGTCTCGATCCGGGGCGGCGCGGTCGAAAGGATCGCGATGGCGTTGCAGTTGGCAGCCTTCCTTACAGGTTTCGCAATTCCCAGGTTGCCTCGCCTGTATGCCCACACGACAGTCTCGTGGGGTTTCTTCACGATCGACCTTATACTTCTGATGGCGCTTACCGCGCTGGCTATAGCTTCACGTCGCTTCTGGCCTGTTTGGGTCGCCGGGCTCCAGGCTGCGACCGTGATGGCGCACGTCGCGAAAGCGATGGTCCCCGATATGCTGCCTATCGGTTACAGCTTTCAAATCCGCTTCTGGGGTTACGGAATGCTGCTCCTGACCGCCGCCGGTACTTGGCGGCACGTTCGCCGCAAGCGTCTGTTTGGTCACGATGTCCCGTGGAAATGGGACGTATCAGTCAAATAGTCCCGTTGCGCAAGCTCGAGGCTGTATGATGCAAAACATCGATACCTCTTTGCCAACCCAGCTTGCCGAACTTCGTAAAGCGGTAGCGTCGCTGATTGCCCAACTGACGGCGTTGCAGTCACAGCGTCATGCAGGGGATGAGATCGAACACGAGTCAGTCAAAGCCCGAAAATTGTATGCCGAGAGACGGCGTCGCGGGAAGCATTTTGAGCGTACCGATGCCATTTTTGGCGAGCCCGCATGGGACATACTCCTCGACCTCTTCATTGCATATGAGGACGGAAAATCGCAGTCGGTCAGTACGACGTGCATTGGGGCCTGCGTGCCCCAGACGACCGGGTTGCGCTGGATCGCCGTGCTAGAGCGGGAGGGCTTGGTGCATTCATGGACTGGCGAACGGGATGGACGCTATCGGATGATTGGTCTCACGCCATCCGGGGTAGAGAGGATGGTGCGGTACCTAAAGGACTGCCGCTGAGTGAGTAGCGGGCTCGTCGAGATTGTTGGGGCAGTAGACTTATTGTGCCCCGACGCATGCCTTGGCACACATCGGGCATGATGATCCGCTCCGTCGTTATTGCATCTCTCCTCGCTGGCTTGGCGTCCTGCACCATCCCACAGATCACTCCCCGTGATGGTACCGAGGGCGCGATCGCAACCCGCCCGCTCAAGGTGGCGTCCTGGAACCTGGAGTTCCTGGCGGAGAAGGACGGGGCAGGATGCGAGCCGCGAACCGACGCGGATTATGCAGCCATGCGTCAGATCGTGGATACGCTTGATGCTGACGTGATCGCTTTCCAAGAGGCGGAGAACGAAGCGGCGGCGGCGCGTGTGTTCAACCCGAGCCGCTACACCATCGTGATGGAGAAGCGCCCCGGCGCCGCGTCGGGCAGTTGTGGCGGCAAGCAGCCGCAGCAGCAGTTTATCCGCCAAGCCGTTGGGTTCGCGATCAGGAAGGGTATCGCGTTCGACCACAATCCGGACGTCACGGCCCTACAGCTCGGCAACCCGCAGTTGCGCTCGGGGGTCGATGTCCGCGTGAGGGCGCCGGGACATCAGCCTGTCCGCTTGCTGGCGGTCCATCTGAAGTCCGGCTGCTTTCACGGCGACCGCGCTCAGGCCTGTGGCGTCCTGCAGCAGCAGGTGCCGGTGCTGGAGGATTGGATTGACCGAGCGTCCGTCGGGCCGGATCGGTTTATTGTCCTGGGGGACTGGAACCGTCGCCTTGCTGAACCTGCCGACGCAGTTTGGACTGAACTGGACGATGGCAGTCCCGCCAACGCCGATCTGCGGCTGGCTGATGAGGGTGTGACGCCACGGTGCGATCCCCGGTATCGCTCGTTCATCGATCACATCGTCTTTGATCGTCGAGCGGCGGGACAGGCGAGCGGTTTCGCTGAGACAACCTATGCGTCGGGCCAGAAGCACCTGTCGGACCATTGTCCGGTTAGCGCGCTATTGGCCGATTGAATTAAGGGGGCCTGCCGTCCGCCCTAGCCGACGACGTCTGGGAAGTGGCGGATGGCTAGTTTTGGTGGAAAGCTGCCGTTGCGGATGATCAAGGGCGGGCTACAACGCCTTCATGCTCTGGAACGTCATAGACAAACGCACCCGCCCTTATCGTTGGCGCGAGGTCAATGCGATCGTGGAAGCGGTCGAGCACGACAATAGTTGTCATGATGCCGATCAAGCACCGGAGAGCGATCCGTCGCTGGTGGTAGATTATGATGCGCTAGAAGCCGTTTCGGTCCAGGAGGCGATAGCTTGGGCAAACGCGCAGCGGTGCCCGGTTACATTATACCTCTATGACCTCGGTGGTGGCTTCACCAGCGACGAGCACTTCAACGAAATGGGCAAGCGCTTTCCCGGCAACGACGCAACCCCCGCGGATTGAGCGGCCGAAGTTGGGCGATAGCGGAATGTCTGCTCGGGGAGGCAGAATGACTGGCAGTTTTCCCAAATAGGTCCTGTGCTGCGTTGAACGACGACGTCAATTGCGGCGAGCGAGCCGACGCATTCGATAAGCCTGCCAGCCTAGGAAGACCGCCAGCGTTCCTTGAATTGCTAGGTCAATCCAAAAGCCGCTTGGATCATCCGCTCGAACGGCCATTCCTCCCGTGCGATGATGGACGATTCCCGTAGAAATTTCCCATCCCATGCTTCCAGCGATCACGACGGCAGCCAACGCAAGCAATCCCACAAAAAACCTGTAGATCAGGTAATCGGAATCGTTTGCTGGGCCGGACATCAGCGAAGGATGGTCGGTGCCAGAACACAAAGCAAGAATGAGAACGGCCGGATTTGGGCGCCCTTGCCATGACGCCATCGGCATACGCCCAACCTCTGGTACGCGCTCGACATCGATAATAGCATCGCGCTGCCCGACTCACGGGTAGGAGAAGACCAATGCGCTCGCTTGCCGTTATCGCATCCGCTCTTTCGCTCATCGCCGTCGCCACGCCATCGATCGCTGCACCATGTCGCGACGCGAAGGGCAAATTCGTGAAGTGCCCTGAGGCGGCCGCACCGAAGGCCACGCGCTGCAAGGCCGCGAATGGGCGGTTCGCTAAGTGCGGAACGCCTGGTGCGAAGCCGATCAAGTAACCCGCCGATCAGCAAGTGGCGCAGCGTTCTGGACTGGATTCAGATCTGCGCCCTTGCGCTGATCATGGGCTTGCCGGTGATCATCGCAATTGCCGGTTACGTCAGGCGTGCCATTCCGGTCATAGTGGCGGCATTGGACAGTTGACTAAACGTCGGTCCTAAATCCTAATCCCCGTAATGCTTCGCGAGCCGCGAATCAGAAACGGGGGGATGCCTAATGTTAAAGTATTGCCTGGCGGGCGCCATTGCGCTCGCTTCTGTCGCTACGCACGCGCAAGTTGCTCAGCCAACGCCTATCGCCGCTCCTGTTGCCAGCGCCGCCGTCCTGCGCGTCGGAACCGAGGTTCCTCTTCGCCTTTCTGAAGAGTTGACCACCAAGGGCAAGCAGCTACGCGTCGGGCAGCGCTTTCACCTTGAAACGGCCGAGCCGGTCGTCGTGAACGGCGTCACCGTCATTCCGGCTGGCAGCCCCGCAATGGGTGAGATCACCGACGTCCGTAACAAGGGCATGTGGGGCAAGTCGGGTCACCTTGCGGGCCGCGTCCTGTTCGTGACGGTCAACGGTCGCCAAATCCGCATGTCGGGTGCCTTCGACGACAAGGGCGTGACGGGGACGGCTGGCGTCGTTGGGGCGATTGCCTTGGTGCCGGTGGCAGGCTTCTTGATGACCGGCACCAGTGCCAAGGTCCCGGCCGGGTCGATCGTAAAGAGCTTCGTAGACGAGGACGTGCCCCTTTCGATTGCTGCCACCGCGCCGCCGCCGCTCGCGGTCAACGCGACCGTGCCGGTTGCGCCGCTGCCCGCGAAATGATTGCATGGGTCGGGGTGATAGATTGCCCCGACCTTACGCATCAGCGTCGGGCTGGCGAAAAGACGTGTGCACCCATCTGCCGTGGCATAGGCTGATTTGCTCCCGCGTCAGTATGCACCAGCCCACCTAACCGTTCTTAACTATAGTCAATATCATAAAGTTAACTCGAAGGCAGGCAGTTGGCCCTCCCTGCGCTGGGGGGCGCCAATGGATCGAAGGGACTGCCTCCGTGCAAAATCTCCGCATTTTGGGAAAGCTTATCGCATGCTTTTCCATCCTGCTGATCGCGCTCATGGGACTAGCGGCACTCGCTGTCGTTCGCTTGGGCGATATGCGGGACGTTGCGGTCAATCTGGGCGGCGAGCAGCGTGCCCAACTCGAGGCGATCGCGGTCATCAATGCCAGCACGGCGACCTATCGCGCCACGATCGGCCAGCATTTGTTGTCCGTCACCCCGGAGGACCGGGCGGTGGCACAGCGGCGGATCGACGAGCTTCGCGACCAGATCGCGGAGCGGACGCGCTGGCTTCGGCCCCGGCTGGCGAATGACGAGACGCGCAATGCGCTCGATACCTTCGTGCGCGACTGGAACGAATATCGCAGCCATGCGGAGGAAACTTCGCGAGCGGCGGCGATCGGGTCGCCCCAGGCTATTGCGCTTTTCCGGGTCGCGCGGCCCTATTTCGTCACGGCGAACAAGGCCGCCGACACGATGCGCGTGAAGCAGTCGCAGGCGATCGACGCGCTGGTGGCCGAGGCGAAGGACAATTATCAGACCAGTGAACGGATCGTAATCGGCACCGTAATCGGCGTCGCCCTGCTGACCATGGCTATGTTGATGCTGCTGGTTCGCCTGATCGCACGGCCGGTTGGTGCGATGAGCGGCCTGCTGGGCAAGCTGGCGGCGGGCGAGCGATCCGTCGCGATCCCCGCGAACGACGCGCGAGACGAAGTCGGCGACATGATGCGCGCCGCCGCCACGCTGCGCGATCAGCTGGCGCAGGCGGATCGGCAAAAGGACGAACAGGCGGCGCTCATAGTTTCGACGATCGGGGCGGGGATGCAGGCCCTGGCCGCCGGGGATCTGACCGCCCGGATCGATGTCGCACTGGATGAACCCTTTGCATCGCTGGCCAGCGACTTCAACAACGCCATGGCTCAGGTTGAGCAGGCGATGATCGCGGTGAGTGGTGTTTCCGAAGGCCTTCGTGCGGCCTCAGGAGAGATACGTTCAGCGTCCGAGGACTTGTCCCAGCGCACTGAGCAGCAGGCCGCCAGCCTGGAGGAGACTGCCGCCTCAATGCAGCAAATCACGGACATGGTCGGGCGTTCGGCATCTGACGCAAAACGTGCGGATACGGTGGCAGCAGACGCCAGCAGCGCTGCGCAAAACGGTGGGCAGGTCGTACGCGATGCAGTCGCAGCGATGAGCGGTATCGAGCGGTCCAGCCATGAGATCTCTGAAATAATCAGCGTGATCGATGGCATCGCGTTCCAGACCAATTTGTTGGCGCTGAATGCCGGAGTCGAGGCGGCGCGTGCCGGTGACGCGGGCAAGGGCTTCGCTGTGGTCGCCTCGGAAGTTCGTGCGCTGGCGCAGCGCTCGGCAGATGCGGCCAAGGATGTGAAGTCGCGGATCGTCGCCAGCAACGAGCAGATTGAAACAGGTGTCGAACTGGTGGCGGAGACGGGGCGCTCGCTCGATCAGATCATCGGTCGAGTCCAAGAGATCACCGCCCTGATCAACAGCTTGGCCAACTCGGCTGAACAGCAGGCTGGCGGCTTGGGTCAGGTCAATGTTGCGGTCGAGGAGATGGACGGCGTGACCCAGCGTAACGCGGCTATGGTTGAAGAAACCACCGCCGCGGCTCGCGAACTGACGGACAAGGCGGACGAGCTGGCGGGACATGTCGCTCGCTTCCGGATTGGCGCTTCGGGGATCCGTGCGACCCAGGCCGCTGTCTCACCGAGTCGGCTGGCCCCGAAACCTGCAATGCGTCTCGTCTCCGGCGGCGGCTTAGCAGTTTCCGAGGATTGGTCGGAATTTTGAACAGCCTAGAGGCCCGGCGGCATCGGGGCTGCCGGGCCTCATGCTAGCCTAAACCCAAGGGAAACAGACCCTTAGCAGAGCGTTGAAGCGGCTTGCGGTAACCCAGGGGCAGTCGAGCACATGTGTAACCGAGCCCGATTTGATGGAGAGCCGCAGGCGATATTCCAGTCGGCCGCCAAGCTCTTCGAGGAGCGTCCTCGCGACAATCGCTTCCACCCGCAGGAATTGCGTCCGAAGGCGCGATCCTATGTGATCCGGGAGCAGGATGGCGAGCGCGCTTGGGACGTCATGTCCTGGGACGTACTGGGCGGGAAAGCGCCGTACCCCATGACCAACGTAAGAAACCTGGAACTGCCGCAGTGGCGCCGCCTAGCCGCTGATCCCGCGAACCGCTGCATCATCCCGCTTACAGAGTTTTGCGAGTTCACCCCCGACCGCCACAACCTAGGAGATGGCAAGCCGCCGCTAAAAGGCGAGATGTGGTTCAGCGTCACCGACCAGCCGACTTTCGCGGTCGCGGGGTTCTGGCAGCAGACGGCTGAGGGCCGGTCGTTCGCGATGGTTACCTGCGACGCGAACGAACTGGTCGAGCCCATTCACCCAAAGGCGATGATCACCGTCTTACGTCCTGAGGATGTGACGACATGGCTGCGCGCACCGGCAGAACAAGCGGTGACGCTCCAGCGCCCGTACCGTGCGGATCGAATGAAAGTGCGTGGGCCCGTGTTTCCAACGAGGGAACGTTAGGACCAGGCCGCCGAGCATGTGGCCAGCATTTGCTCTCGATTAATCGGATAGAATTGATCGTATTTATCGTCTAGAGACGATAGGCGTTACCAGATATTGGGCCTGCGTCCTTGGGGAGTAGCTACCCGCAGTAGCGGGGTTGCCGTCAACATCCTTGAGCCATCGGCTCGTGGCGGTAGCAGCAGGTTCGTCCTGCCCGGCGAGACCAATGATGCAGCACTCCGCTTTGTGGCCACGGGTGCATGCATCGTTTGGTTTGCTGGCCCTGAGTAATGACGTGATGCCCGGAATTTTGACGCTTGGCGCTTTGGGCGCAAGCCTGTCTGTCGATGCTTTCGCGGCCTCGTTGAGCAAAGGGGCGACCGAAGGACGAGCCCGCCTTCGTGATGCGGTAAAAGTCGGCATTGTGTTCGGGTTTTTCGAGGCTCTGACGCCTGCACTCGGCTGGCTGCTTGGCTTTGCGTTGAATGACTGGATTGCCGATTACGACCATTGGGTCGCGTTCACGCTACTGTTCGCGGTTGGCGCCTATACGATCCGGGAAGCCTGGACGAGTGAAGGCGATGCGCACCAAATTGACAGCGAAACCAAGCCCAGCATGCTCCGGCTCGCTGCAACGGCGATCGCAACGAGCGTCGACGCGGCGGCCGTCGGTGTGACCCTGGCCCTTATGGACGTCAACATTTGGGCTGCCTGCATGGTCATTGGCGGGACGACGACGTTGATGGCGACCATCGGCGTCATGCTGGGCAAGCATATTGGTCCTTACCTTGGTCGGTACGCTGGCATCCTAGGCGGCTTTGTCCTGATCGTCATCGGCGGATTAATCCTGGCTCAGCATCTGTCATCTTGATCAGAAGAGCGGGACGGGGTCGCGGGGCGTGGCCGTATTTACGTCTCGCTATTATGCGGCTGGGCACTGGATAGCCGGTCAACAGCTCATTGGTCGAGCCATGTCGCGAATGACGCCCGCTGTCCGAAGCATGGCGTTCTGCAACCAATTGCCCGTTCACCTAGCGAACGGCTGCCTCGGCTATCGCAACGGTTGCAGCCCTGCCTCTCCGGCGTTCCATTTCCTGTGCGGGCGACGCGCCCTGTCCGAACGACGACTTGGCGGCGGTCTGCGGCTTGAACCGCTGGTCCAAGTACCCGACCGCGATCGAGCCGCCCAGTACCGTGGCACCAATTATGCCCACACCGAGGAAACCTGTGCTGCGTCTCATGCGACCACTCCCAGATCGGTACAAGGAATTGTAGGTTAGAGGCTGGGGAAACGGCGCAGTCTGGGGCAGGGTCCGTGCGACACGTTTTGTTACAGCGTCGTGCATCACGCGCGAACTGTTGGCACCTCATCGATCCGCGTCGTCCACGCCGGTGATCGCATTTCTGACCGAAGCCGCCACTGCCGCTTGAAGCCCTGTCCAGCGGTGACCGCAGTGAAAGTCCCGAAGCGCCCGTTCACCTCGTCGAGCGCAGCCATCAGACGGTCCCGCTTTTCCGTAACGGCCTCAAATAGCGTTCGGGGGCGATCAGTCGCCGCCACCAAGTCGTCGAGCAAGATCCCGGCCTTCGTATAGGCGTATCCATCCCGCCAGGCTCGCTCGGCACAACGTCGAGCGGCAGCGATCAATTCCAGGCTATCGCTCGTCATCGGATGCAGCGTCACCGCGCGGGACCCGGCATACTGTGGCCGGTCGGGCTTGTGCTTGTTGGTATGGAAGAACGCCGTCAGTCGCCCTGCGACGAGGCCATGGTTGCGCAGCTTCTCTCCAGCCCGCAGCGCATATTGGGATAGCGCGCCCATCAGGCCATCGAAGTCAGTCACAGGCGTCCCGAAGGACCGCGTGACGGCCATGCCCTTCCGCTGCGGCTCGACCGCCTCAACAGCGTCAGCGGGGATGCCGCGCAGCTCAGCGACCAGTCGCTCTAGGACTACCGTACCTACGCCCCGAGCCTGCTTCATGGGCATATCCCGAAGCCCGGCGGCGGTGGTTACGCCCAGCGCTGCCAGCTTTAGCGCCGTGGCCTTGCCGACACCCCATACGTCACCGACTGGGAAAGCCCGCATGACGTCCTGGCGCAGACGTTCGTCCCGAAGGTCAGCGACGCCACTGAAGGGCGGCTGCTTCTTCGCAGCGGCATTGGCCAGCTTGGCTAGCGTCTTGGTATGCGCGATGCCGACGCACGTCGGAATCGTCGTCCAGCGCAGAACCTGAGCGCGGAGGCGATGGGCATGGTCGACAAGGTCGCGGTCATCGAACCCGGCTAGGTCGAGAAATATCTCGTCGATCGAGTATATCTCGAAGTCTCGGACGAACGCTTGGCAGGCAGCCAGGACGCGGCGCTGCATGTCGCCATAGAGCGTGTAATTGGACGAGCGGACCTGAATGCCGTGGCGTCGGATCAGGTCACGCAGGTGATGAGCCGGATCACCCATCTTGATGCCCAGCGCCTTCGCCTCGGCAGAGCGCGCGATCGCACAGCCGTCATTGTTGGACAGCACGATGACCGGCACGCCCACCAAGCTGGAGTCGAATGCGCGCTCGCAGCTCACATAATAGTTGTTGCAGTCGATCAGGGCGATTGGCGAGGTCATACGACCTTGCGCGCTACGCCCACCACGACGCCCCAGATCTCGACATACTCGTCGACGAGAATGTGGGAGAAGCCATCCGCCTCCGGGACAAGCCAATAGCGGCCATCCATCTGCTTCAGGCGCTTCAGCGTGCGATCACCGTGGACCAGCGCGACGACGATCGAACCTGCGCGTGCTCGCTTGGCACGGTTGACCACGATCAGGTCGCCATCAGTGATCCCGGCGCCCGCCATAGATCCGCCCTCGACCCGCATGATGTAACTGGCGGCCGGATGCTCGACGAGCCAAGCCCCCAGATCGATCGGCTCTTCCATGTCGTCCTGGGCAGGCGACGGAAAGCCCGCCGGGGTCCGGCACAGGAAAAACGGCACCTCGCGTGGGATGAGGTCGAACGGCACGTCATGCAGGCGCATCGCAGGCTGAGGTGTCACGTGACGGGAAGCGCGAGCTGTTCACCGGCGGCGGCTAGGCAGGCGCGGGCCGCCAACGCCCCATCGACTGCCTGACGGTAATGCACGGTCCCGTATCGCTCCGCTTCATCGAACACGAACTGCGCCCATTCGTCCGAGGGGTAGCAAGCCTCGTAGATAGCGCGCGCGGCTTCGCGCAGGCGGGGGTCGTGCTGCATCATGCTCATATTCCAGCGATTCGTGACCCGGCCTAGCTGGAACAAAATGCGAACATAGGTCAAGGGGGTGAGGGAGCTTGAGGGGAGTCGCGTAGCTTCAAGTGAAGGCGGCTCAGGACAGGCTGGGATCTCCATTGATACCACTGCGGGACGCAGTGTCGACATGGACAAAGACTCGCTCGTCACCCACGGGCCGCTGATCATCTAGCCCGGTAGTGATCACGAAGCGTACCAGCGAGGCGGGGCGACGGCCGTTCAAGCTGCGTTTGGTCGTCGCGGCGATCTGATACTGCCTCAGCATCTGTCGCCCTAAAGAGGGGGTGGGCAGGATTGCACCGCGCAGCCCGGTGGCCGCAAATCGATGTCGGCCTGGGCAGGCGCGTGGCTAAGAGTGGGGAGATGCCCTCTGATTGGCCCGAATCTGTCATTTGACGCTTGACATCGCGTCAGGTGATGACCATCTTCCTTTGCGGGGATTGAGGAATGTTGTCATGGCCGAGGTTGTAAAATTTGGAACGAAGGCGCCACTGACGCCTATCGATGTACAAACCTTCTCGAATGGCGATGATCGCGCTCGGCTTTCGGGCGTGGCGCTTAAGGCGTTCCGCGCAATTATTCAGCACTGGGGTCTTTCGAATAGCGAAGCTGCAGCCCTTCTGGGTGTGAGCGATAGCACTTGGGATCGCATAAAGCGTGGATCATGGGACCAGCCGTTATCCCAAGATCAAATGACCCGCGCATCCGCAGCCATTGGTGTTTACAAAGGGCTGCATCTCCTTTTCGCTGATGCCATGGCGGATCGTTGGCCTAAGCTGCCGAACAAGGGGCCGCTTTTCCAGCGGCAGAGTCCCGTCAACGCTATGATTGAGGGCGGTATTCCAATGATGCTAGAAACGCGTCGATACATTGATGCAGTGCGAGGCGGCCTGTAATATGCTGAACGGACTGACAATCACCCGGGATGCTTTGCAACGAACCGTCAGGTTGGTTACGACGGCACGACTGAGGGAGTCAGTTCTTCTCAATTTAGTCGATGCTGACGAGTTGGCTGCATTGGCTGAGATTGAAGGCGCTACGAGTAACAGACTTGTTGCTCAGACGCGTGGGACGAGTGATATTCAGTCCTATGAGTTGGTGTATGGCGTGCCGCATGCGGCATTCATCAACGCATCATTCGCATATGCGAAACCTCGTGAGCCAAACCGTTTTAACGGATCAGATCGTGGGGCTTGGTATGCCGCACTAGACGTGGATACCTGCCTTCAAGAGGTTGCATATCATTTGACGGAAGCATTGGCTGCGACCGGCGTGTTCGAGGCGACCGTCGAATATGCAGAGCTATTTGCCAGCTTTGCTGGTGAGTTTGTAGATCTACGCGGCCAGCCTGGACATGCTAGTTTGCATCCTGACAAAAGTATTGGCTATCCTGCGGGAAATGCCTTGGCCGACGCTGCGCGAGCTAAGGGTCTCAATGGCATAATATATCCGTCAGTAAGGCGTTCTGAGGGCACATGCATTGCGGCGCTCTTCCCGCATGCAGTTCAGTCCGTAGCGCAGGGCGATGTTTACAGGATGACATGGCAAGGGTCACCGAATCCCCAGATCGAAAAAGTGGATGACGGTGACGAACTGCCAGCAAAGAAAAAGGGGCACAGTATGCACCGCACCCCTTAGGAAAAGCTCTGATCAGAACGCGGCCCCTGAGAAGGGTGAGCGATCCAAAACCGAGCCTCAGTCAAGCGTCAGATAGGCGCATTCGGTTAAGGAAGCAAGAACGCCGGGCCGCATAGTGGGAGCTCTCGGATGCCCTCCACTCCTGCCCCTCCGGGCAAGAAGTGGGTGTGCGTTGCGTGGATCACCCGGGGCGGTCGCCGCATCTATGCCAAATCATATGGCAAGAAGGCGTTCTGCTTCCTGGTGGACGTGTAACGCACCCGCTTCCTGAACCGGAATTTCCAAACGGACCGCGTCAGTCGCGGCGCGGTCCGTGGCTTTCTATGATCAATTAAATTGCCGCGTATTTTGAGTCGCTTGGCGACTCAGTCGACTCAGGATACGTGGTTTGTTGATTGTTTCCGAAACGAGGAAACCCCAGCGCTGGCAGGCGCCGGGGCTTCTGATCGGGGGCAACTCTCGCGGCTTTTGGTCCGGACGCGAGAGCGGGATGTACCCCTTGGTACGGCGGAAACGTCTACACCTTGAGGTTGTGCCGTCAAGACCGGTCGTTTGCCGAACAAGGATGTAAAATGGCAAACAATATCCCCCAGCGGCCTCAGCGCCGCACTCGCTTCCCTTTGTCCGACGCGGCAATCGCTGACATCTGGGCTCGCCTCCGGGCGGGAGACAACCAGCATGACATCGCTGCCGACTATGGTACGAATCCGGGCCGTGTGTCCGAGATCAACACCGGGCGGCGGGGAAACCATGTGACCGGCTTGCCCCCGCGGTAAGTCGGAAGGCCGGTTAAACTTGAGGCTGGCTGCTACCAGCCAGCCTCATTCCTCTCGCTTCCCGGTCTTGCCCAGAGCATCAACCGATACCCAAAAGCCCCGCTAGGCAAAGGGCAGCTTCGTCATCGTCAACTCGGGCAATCACCCGCTCGCCATTGTTTGACGCTTCGAAGAGAAAATATCCCGCCCAGTCCATAGGCTGAGGATCGAGCCCGGCCGCACGGCGAGATGTCATCGGTGCCAATGTCAGGCTCTTGCCGGTTGGTGATGTGCCGGTAAAGTACAAGGTAGCCATAGCTTCAGGATCTCTGATGCCGGAAGAAAAAAAGACCCATAATCTGCGTCCAAACCCTGGCATGTCTATACGCATGCTGGCCGATTATATGTCGGCGTCTGAGCAGGCAAAGCGCACGCTACTTACCCGATCAAAATACCCGCCGATTGCTCCTACGATCCAACACGATGCCGCTCGTGAATCAATCATCGAGCATATGTCAAGGGGAGGCGGTGAGCACGATTTGATTGATCAGCGGATAGCGGTCTTAAAAAGCGGTTTGCAGGGCAGCCCCTTTGAGATCGAAAAGGCGGAGAACAACGCCGATTACCTCGAACGCTATCTTGCGACTGCCCCGAAGCTTCCGATCAAAGCCCAAGAGATTTTTCCGGGGGACCGGATGCCTGGGCTCGACATTGAAGGTTTCACACTTCGCTGCACGCCCCACTTTGTGCTTCGCCGGGTCACGAGAACCAATGTGCCCAAGATGGGCCTAGGATTTTTGCGATATGCGAAGGGGAAGCCGTTGCCTCTGGAGACGGCTTGCTGGCAGGGGGCAATCGCGGTTGGCTATTTGAATGCGAAGGTCCAGCAGGGCTTGGGGGAGATTGATGCCGATCGTGAGATCACGGCTGTGATTGATGTTTGGACTGGGCACTGCCATGTGGCCCCAAGCAACGCAGTTTATCGCTTCAACGAAGTCAAAGCTGCCTGTGCTGGCATTGCTCAACGATGGGTACAAATCCCACCGCCTCCGAATGCGGTCTTTTAAGCAGCCTGATTTGCGACGCTAGATTACGACCATCGCCTCGACAATGGCCTGCATCAGGACGTGACGCGGCACCGGCACCCCGACGGACACATAGCCGGGGTTCTGTGCTGACCGCGTCCCGTAGAGGTTGATCCACTTGCGCCCATGCTGCCGCCAGGCCCGCTGGAGCGGCACGACAGGCAGTAACAGGCACATCCCGGCCGGGGCATAGGCATATCCGATGAAGTCGGCTGCTAAGGGCTTCTGAATCCACCCAGGCACACGGCGCGCTTCGTCCGACCAGCGCTCCAGTAGGACGTCCGGCCAGTCGTGCATCCGCACCTTCTCGTCGACGGTATATGTCCGCCCGCAGGACAAGGTGAGCAGCCGGTCTATCCCGCCCCGCTGCGCCCATCCGTCTTCGCGCACCGCCACCGCTGACACCATGGTTGGGAACGCGCGCCGATAGAGCGGCAACCACCAATCGGCGTCCACGAAGCTCTCTGACAGCGCCAAGCTGTCCCGGAAGCGATGCACACGCGGAGAGCCCGCCGCTCGACGATCGCGAGCGACGGGCCTGTGTTCCATGCGCCGGGAAGGGACCGGCGGCTTGATCGGCTCAGGAGTGAACGTCATCCGTCTCCATGGGGTCGTCTTCCTCCAGGTCCTCGGGCTCGAGGTCCGTATCCCCGTCCAGCTCGTCCATGCGGTCGATCAGCCGTTCGGTGATCCGCGCTAGTTCGGCACGGGGCAGGGAAGGGATGGTGGCCAGCACCGCATGGGGTGATGCAACCCGGTCCAGCCGATGCCAGGGACGGCGGCGCGATCGGCGCCATGGCATCGCACGGTTGGCGCTGGGGGGCGGGGTGACGGCAGCGTGTCCCATCATGCCGCCTCCCCATAATGCCGCTGCTCGATGGTCTGGCGCACCGCTTCTGCCCGGTCAGGATGCCCAACGATCTGCGCCATGAGCGGCGTCAGGTCATCCGACGGGCAGTCCTGGATAACCAGCCACAGCTTGCGGTCAGACGTCAGAGCGTAGCCGCCGCCGATCTGGACGAGGGCGTGGAGCCAGGCTGCGGGGCTGAAGGACGTGGGGTTGGGGAGGGTGGCCATGTCAGCGTACCCCCTCATCGCCGATCGGCGCAGCATCTGGTAACCAGCGCTGAACCTGAAGGGCGTGATAGTTCAACTCAGCGGCCACCTCGCGCGTCCGCCAATCGCCGTCAGGCAGCATTTCAGCCAGCTTGGTGATGCAGTTCGGCAGTGCGACCGCGATCATCTCGTTCAGGTCCTGAAGATCACGTGGCGGTGCCTCGTCCCCGTCGCTGGCGATGAGGTCATGGTGCGCAGCCAGCCGCATAAGGACGGCCAGCACGTCAACCGCGTCCAGGGGCGGCTCGTGGATGATGGCGGACGTGAGCGCGGAATGCTGGCGACCCCATGCCCGCGACGGCATCATGTTCTTCGCGTTCTGTGGCGCGCGATCCGTTGCTTCACCCCGTTGGCCTGCACGCTCGAGCATAGCCATCAGGTCGCGGATCGGCGTGCGCGCTTCGACATGAAGCCCACCCGACAACAGCCGACGGGCGTGCAGCATCAGCCGGTTCGCGTTGTCCTCGTCGATCCCGGTCTGTCCGCCGCTCGCCATATGGGTCAGCAGGCGTTCGAACTCCGGCCAAGACGTCGGCACGGCCTGGTCTGCCCGGTCGGACGCCTCGCACATCGCTTGGGATGCCTGTTCGTACTCCGGGGTGTCGTCGGCGTCATCCGGCAGGGAGTTAAACCGATGAACGGCCTCATCGTGCGCGTCGAGAAGTACGCAGAAGGTTTCGCTGGGGGTCCTCATGGATCAGCCCTCCTTGTTCGCGATGCGGGCGGCATCAGGCAGCAGGACGTCGAGCACTGCGACGCCGTCATCCATCTGCCGGGCCATCATGAAAGCCAGCTTGGCATGAAGGTCCGCGGCCGTTTCGCAGGGGAACAGCGCCACATCCCATTCGGTGGTCGCCATGGCGTCAGCCAGCGCGTTCGAGCGGTCATAAGCGGCCCGCAGGCCAGTCTGACGTTTCAGCCGCTGTGCCTGGCGGGTTCGGTGCAGGTCGGCCGCGACGAGGCGACGCAGTTGCACGCTGCTGGGATGCCGACGGCCCGGATCACCGCGCACGATGTCCCTAGCGAAGCTGACAGCGGCGGGTTCAGCCGTCGTCCAAAAGGGGCTGTTCTTGATGTCGACCGTCACATGCGGGACGGCTTCGACCAAAGCGTCGGTGCGCGCCTTCAGCGGGTCATAGGTGGCCGTGTCGAAGTCGTCGCATTGACGCTTGGCTTCGTCTGCGGCGGCGATCAGCTTGGCCAGGGCAGGGCTGACGCCCAAACTAGCGGGCATGGTTGAGGCGACGGCCGGGACGGTGGCGGCAAGCGCGACGAGGCCAGCGCCCCCGAACAGGGCGCGACGGGTGGTTTCGGTGGTCATCGTTCAGCCCTCCGCCCGCAGTGCGTCGGCCGCGATCATCCGCAACGCCGCCTCGTCGATCGCGCAGTCTTGGAGATAGTCGAGCAAGGCGTTGATCTTGATGCCCACGGCGGCGCGGTTTGGCGCTGGCGCGGCAGCGAGTTGATAGACGGTCTCACGCTCGATCCGGACGGCCGCGTTCATCGTCTCGCCTGGGACGCCGCCCGGCGTCGCATTGTATCGCCGAACGGTTGCGTGCGCCTCAGTCCAAGCAGCGTGCGCGCGATGCCATTCGGCATGCTCGGCTTCCTGTGCCTGCGATTTGTCCGGCGGGGTCGACAGCCTGTCTTCCACCTCATCAAGGACCGTGCTGATCTCGACCAGCTTCTCGGAGGCGATCTGGTGCGTGCACCACGCGCTGAAGGCGGCATGATGCATGGGTGACGCCGGGTCATTCAGCCGCCCGACCACCTGCTCCATGAGTTCGCTGTTGGCGTTGTTCATCGTGACGATGACGCGTTCGATCGCGAGCGACATTTCGACAATGGCTGTGACGGGGTCGGTCACGGTTGCGGCGATTGCATAGCTGGTCATCGTTCAGCCCTCCCGCCCGGCTTCGCGAGCCGCTTCGATCGCATCGTTAACATTGGGTGCGTCGCAATAGGCGCCGAACACCGCGAAGTTGCCGGTCGCGTGGTAATGCTCCAGCGCCTTTTGGCCGTATGCGTCCCGGATCGCGGTCAAGCAGTCGAAGCGATAGCCGACATAGGTCCAGTACTCATCGACCGTGTTGCCGAAGCGCGGACGGTGCCATTCACCATGGGGCGGATGCGCAGCGACAGTCGCCAGGATCGCACGAGCGCGCCGGTCGGTCGTCCAGCAGGGAGTGGTGTCATTCGCAGGGGTAGGGGCGTTGATGCAATCCGCCGTCTGGACGGCAGGCGCAAGGATGCTATGCGCGGCAGTAGCCATAGTCGATCTCCTCAATAGATCGGTTGTGGTCAGGCCGGGGTGGGGAGGTAGGATGCCCCATCTCGGCTGACTGATAGTTTTTATATCACCAGTATTTCTGGCAATCAAGCTCAAAGTGATCTAATAAATATCACATGATGACCGTCGAGCAGTGCCGGGCCGCGCGATCCCTTTTAGGTTGGTCCGCTCAAGAACTTGCTGACCGAGCTGGCATCGGCGTCGCGACAGTGCGCCGCTACGAGGGGGGCAATCCGATCGCAGACATTTCGCTTGCGGCGTTGTCCGGCGCGCTTGCTTCCGCCGGTGTCACGCTAATCGGGGCGGATCAAAAATCGACATCCGGTGGCGTCGGTGTCCGCTTGGCGAAGTCTGAAACTGACTGACCTGGCAGCCGCCGCCAAGCAGGCCAAGCGTAGGCAATTTACCGCATTATCATGAAGTTGATCTGGCAAAATTGAACGCTGGCGCGCTTGAGGTATTTCGCTTCCATGCCTCGCTCCGACCATGCCGATACTCTGCAACTCCCCCGCTCGCTAGGCTTCCTGTCTGGCGGCGGTGAAGCCGCTCGCCTGATCCTTGAACGGGATTGGACCGGACACCCCCTCGGTACACCCGAGACATGGCCTGAGGGACTGAAGGTCGCTCTGAGCCTCCTGCTCAATTCCCCGGAATCAATGATCCTCGCATGGGGACGGGACGAGCTGACGTTCTTTTTCAACGATACCTACATCCCACTGCTGGGGCCGCGACGCGACTGGGCGATGGGCACCCCGTTCAAGGACGTGTGGTCGGACGCCTGGGAACAGGCCAAGCCTATCATTGACCAAGCCTTTGCAGGACAGAGCCAGCGCTTCAACGATCTGCCTTGGAAACTCGACACCGATCGTGGCGCTGCTGATACGTGGTTCACCTTTTCCTATTCCCGTGTCCTAGACGCAGAAGGTGAGATTGCAGGCCTCTTCATCTTCACTAACGAGACGACCGCACGCGTGCTGGCCGATGCCGCGCTGAAGGAAAGCCAGGCCCAGTTGAAGGCCGCGAACCTGATCCTTGAACAGCGGGTGGAGGAACGCACCGCAGAGCGGGACCGCGTGTGGCAGCTGACCAATGACTTGATGGCGACCGCCCGGTTGGATGGGTACCTTATTCAGGTGAATCCAGCGTGGACGCGGCTGCTTGGCTGGATGGAAGCTGAATTGCTCTCACGACCCTTTGTCGAATTCATTGACCCGACCGATTATGCCGAAACTGCCAATGTTGTCGCGCAGCTGGCGGCGGGGGAGATGGTCACCGGCTTCGTCGATCATGTGCTGGCGAGCGACGGCAGCGCTCGCACGATCATGTGGACGGCGGTACCGGACGTAGGTTCGGACCTTTTCTACATCATCGGTCGCGATCTGACCGAGCAGCACCGAACAGAAGAGGCGCTGCGCCAGGCGCAGAAGATGGAGGCGGTGGGCCAGCTTACGGGCGGCCTAGCCCATGACTTCAACAATCTGCTCACCGGCATTATGGGCAACCTCGAACTTCTTCAGCACCGCGTCGCGCGCGGGCGGTTGGAAGATCTGGATCGCTTCATTCTTGCGGCTCAAGGCGCCGGCCGTCGTGCGGCATCGCTTACGCAGCGCCTGCTGGCGTTTTCACGTCGCCAAACCCTCGATCCGCGCCCCACCGACGTCAATCGGCTGATCAGCGGTCTTGAGGATATGCTTCGCCGGACGATGGGGCCGGAAACCAGCCTTGAGGTGATTGGCGCCGGGGGCTTGTGGCCAGCTTGCATCGATGCTGGGCAACTCGAAAACGCGTTACTCAACCTGTGCATCAACGCTCGCGACGCCATGCCTGATGGAGGGCGGCTCACCATCGAGACGGCAAATAAGTGGCTGGATGACCGCAGCGGCAGGGAGCGCGACTTGCCCCCAGGACAATACATATCCGTCTGCGTCACGGATACCGGGACGGGCATGGATCAGCACACGATCGATCGTGCGTTCGAGCCATTCTTCACGACCAAGCCGCTAGGGCACGGTACTGGTCTGGGCCTGTCGATGATCTACGGGTTCGCCCGGCAGTCGGGTGGGCAGGTCCGTATATATTCCGAGCTGGGCATGGGGACGACCATCTGCATTTATCTGCCCCGCTATGTGGGCGATGCCGAAGACGACGTGGAAGAAATGGTGGCCGCATTGCCGGATCACGGCAGCGGCACGATCCTTATCGTCGACGATGAGGCGACTATCCGGCATCTGGTAAACGAGGTGCTCGACGAGGTGGGCTACACCGTCATTGGGGCAGCTGACGGTGCCGCCGGGCTGAAAGTGCTACAGTCCGGTGCGCGTATCGATCTGCTTATCACGGATGTCGGATTGCCCAATGGCATGAACGGGCGACAGGTGGCCGACGCTGGGCGATCGTTGCGCCCCGGCCTGAAAGTGCTGTTCATTACGGGCTATGCCGAGAATGCGGCAGTGGGTAACGGACACCTCGAGCCAGGCATGGAGCTTTTGACCAAGCCGTTCACGCTCGATGCGCTGACCAGCAAGGTGAATGAGATGATGGCGGCAACCGACTAAATCTCGACGCGTCTAATGCGGTTTCTCGACCATTGCGCTTGCAACGCTTCAATCGCTGTGCCGTAATTAGCGCAACGAAATGAGGGGGTTGCAATGGTCGCTATCCGGCGCGGGGAGCCGCGCGACCTGCCGCGATTGATGGAGTTCGACTGTTTTTCGGGCGACCGCATCAATGAGATTGTCGAAAGGCGTATGCTGGTGGCGGAGGTGAACGCGACCGTAGTCGGATACCTCGCCTGGCAACACGGCGGGTGCATCGGCAAGGACTATGTCAACAAGCTGGTTGTCGATGACAATTACCGGCGCAGAGGGATCGCCCAAGCGTTGACCCAGGCCCTTGGTAAGACGCTAAGAGGGCGCATCTATATATCTGCGGGAGCCGCTAACACGGCCGCACTGTCACTCATCCAGGGGACAGGCTGGACCCCTGCCGGGCATATTGACGGGCTACTGCCGCAAGACGAGCAGGAGCTGTTTTTCCGGCGAGACCTTTAGCTTCGCGCCATCGCCTTAGGGCCGACGACGCTGCTTATATTAATCGGAGGCAAAGATCAGCCCTAGAGTGCCCAGCCGCGCAATGGGGTGCGCCGCACAGCACCCTTCAGCAGTTTGCGACCGAAGGCCGCCCGCATCGTGTCGGCGGCAATCATGTTCATCAAAACGACGCGTGTACCACCGGATGCCAAAGTCTCGATGGCACTGACCGTGGCACCGTGACGGGCGCACAGTTTGACGACTTCGGCTTCGGTTGCGTTGACATTTATTGCACGGGACATGGCGACTCCTCGTTAAAGCGGGAGCGCAAAGCCGTCTCTCAGCCGGACCGATGCTCAGTATGGCAGTCCGATACTTTCAAAATGGGGATGAGGTGGCATTCCCGCAAGTGGCGTGGCGGGCGTCTGCATGACTGCCTTGCGCTGCGAGCTCCGGCACACCAACTATGCTGCAATGCACAATAGGATGTGTGCGGCAGGCATACCCTATCCGTTGTCCGGCCTCTGCCGAAAAAAGGGGCACCGCTATGCGCTCAATTTCCGACACCATCGCCCACCTTCGCGGCCTTGCGGCCTCCGCAGAACTGACGGCTCAGCGAGCCGCCCCTCTCACGCCGATAGATGATTTTGGCCATAACCCCGGCGCTCTGCGGGGGTATCTGCATATCCCGCACGATCTGCCCGCCCGTGCACCACTCGTCGTTGTGCTGCACGGATGCACGCAGACCGCCGCCTCCTATGATCATGGCTCGGGTTGGTCGACGCTAGCGGACAGGTTCGGTTTCGCGCTCCTGTTCCCTGAACAGCAGCGTGCCAATAACCCCAATCTCTGTTTCAACTGGTTCTCGCCCGAGGATACGCGGCGGGGCGGCGGCGAGGTCGAGTCGATCCGTGAAATGGTTGTCGCGGTGGTCGGGCGCTATGAACTTGATCCGGCGCGGGTCTTCGTTACCGGGCTGTCGGCGGGTGGCGCGATGACATCCGCAATGCTGGCGTGTCATCCCGAGATTTTTTCTGGGGGCGCAATTATCGCGGGGCTGCCGTTCGGCACCGCTCACAGCGTACCTGAAGCGCTGGAACGGATGCGTGGTCACGGCCACGACCGCGCTACCCTGAGTGATCGGGTGCGCACGGCATCCGCGCATGGTGGGCTCTGGCCAACGGTTTCGGTCTGGCATGGCACAGCAGATACCACGGTGAACCCGATCAACGCCGGGCTGATTGTCGACCAGTGGCGCGGACTCCACCGCCTAGGTGAGCCGGACATAAGGGAGCGGATCGACGGCCACAGCCGCCGCGCCTGGCATGACCGGGCCGGACGCGCGGTGATCGAAGAGTATATGGTCACCGGCATGGGACATGGGACGCCACTGGCTGCGGATGGCAATGAGGCCTGCGGCGTGCCGGGTCCGCACATGCTCGGTGCGGGTATTTCCTCCACTTATCGGATTGCTGCCGCATGGGGGATCGCACCTGCGGTGGCGCCGTCCCGGCCCGTCGACACCAGCGCAATCGTACCGCAGCAGCAGGCCCCGGCGCGGTCGTTGCGCTTTGACCCGACGACGACGATCAATGACGCACTGAGGGCGGCTGGGCTCATGAAACCATGAGACTGCGTATTCGGCATGACACCGTCTATCGCTATTCCAAGCCGGTCCGCTTTCTTGAACACCGCTTGCTGGTGACCCCACGGCCATCGCGCGATGTGACGGTAATCAGGTCGACCCTGCAGATCGATCCTGCCGCCACGCTGGTCTGGAGCGAGGACGCAGCTGGCAACAGCATGGCTTTGGCTCTGATTGCTGATGCGTCCACGACCCTAACTATCACCGCTGAGCACGAATTGCGGCACATTGCGGAGCCGTACCCGGTTTTTCGATTGGACCCGACAGCCCACCAGCATCCCTTCGGCTATGCGGCTAGTGATCTGGCTTTATTTGGGCCGGGGCTCTTTGCCAAAGAAACGGATGACGATGGATGTCAGGAGCAGTGGCTTGCCGGGTTCCGAGCGACTGCCCCGAGCGACACTCTAATGCTGTTGAAGGCGCTCAATGAGCTGATAGGGGCCACCATCGCCTATGGCACGCGTGATGAAGAGGGTACGCAGCCGCCATCGCGCACGCTGATGCTGGCCAGTGGCTCATGCCGCGATCTGGCAGCGCTGTTCCTTTGGGCCGTACGACGGCTCGGCTTCGCGGCGAGAGCGGTATCGGGCTATTTGTTTGATCCGGGAATGGCAGCGGGAGATGTTGGAGCGACCCATGCCTGGTGCGAGGTCTTCCTGCCAGGTGCGGGCTGGATCGCGTTCGATCCGACCCAGCGACGAATTGGCGGAGCGGGGCTGATCGCGACTGCGGTCGGAATCACCAGCGAGGCAGTACTGCCTGTAGTTGGTGGGTTTATAGGCGACGTGTCCGCATCGGTAAGCATGGAAGCAAGCGTCGTCATCGAAGCGCTCGATGCCGGTGCGTCTCGGTAGGCAGATCAAGCCGGAGGCATTCAGTATAACAGCGCATCCCTGCATCGCCTGACGGAGCCAAAGGATTAATCCATGTGTTGAAAGACTATGGATGGGGAACGCAGACCTACCGCTGTCGAACAGGCGGACCACAAAATCACCTCCGAGGTGAATGGCGAGCGCGACAGCTGGCCGGTGCGGCTGATCGGCGCAGCCAGCGAGATCGGTGATCAGCCGCAGATGCGGATAATCTGCGCCGCCACGGTCGCAGAGGGTGTTGCGCGCCGGAATGTTCACCTTACCAGCACCGGCTTCAGGATGCTGGCGGCTCACACGCTTGCCACTTGGGCCAAGAGCGGAATTAAATCGGTGATCGACCGCAGGCGCCCGAAAGACGGTGATGATCCACGGGTGCGGGAAGGCGATAGCGACCGTCACGAGGAGAACTCGTTCCCGTCAGGTCACAGCGCCGGTGCGGTCGCGGTCGCAGAGGCAATTGCGCGAGCGTATCCCGATCATGCGGGCGCGGCCCGTGGTGCCGCACTGTCAGTGTCCGTCGTACAGGTGCCGCGCGGAACGCATTATGCGGGCGATGTCCTGGCCGGGATCGCCATTGGCCTGATCGCTGAACGGGTCAGTGACGCGGGGATCGATTTAGCGGTGCAATGGGTTAGGCGTGCGCTTGCAGCGCCGCAGCGTTCGATCGGTGGCGATGACGCGATGCCGGTCATCCGTCTTGCAGGGGCGCTGTCGTCGCCTCGGCTTAAGCAAGATGGCAAAGACGTGGGATCATCCCAACCGCGTTTTATTGACCTGAGTTTATTGCATTAACTGAGCCAAGAGGCCCTTATGCCTCATGATGGGATGGCCCCTGAGGACCGAGCTGTATGACGTCGTGTCTACACGTCTGCGATGTAAAATGGCTTGATGACCCAAATGGGTGACACCGACCTGCCTGACGGCATAGATGAGCGCCATGTGGCACCCGTCCGAGGTCTGCGGGCGCACGCCAGTCCGCTCGCCTTCATCGTGCTAGGCACGGCTATGGCAGTTGCGGCGACTGGACTGCTCGGCGGTACACCTGCGCCCGTGACGTCTGTCTCTGCTCCCGCCGCTTCATTGGAGTTAAAGATCGCCCGCCCGCTGCGTAGCGGCTTGTTCTTCGAGACCCACATTCGGGTGACTGCCAGACAAGCTATCGCCAAGCCGGTAATCGGGGTTGATGCATCCCTGTGGCGCGATCTGACCATCAACAGCCAGGTCCCAGCCCCCGCCAACGAGAGTTTCAAGGACGGACAGTATCGCTTTGAGTACGGCCCATTGAAGGCGGGGGAGACGTTGGAGGTCAAAATAGACGGCCAGACAAATCCACCACTGATCGGGCGCGTAGCAGGAAGCGTCACGCTTCTGGATGACGACACCCCCCTGACCAAGGCCCATGTCACTATCCCGGTCCTGCCATAATGGACATCGTCCTACGGGCCTCCGTCACATTCGCGGCGCTTTACCTGTTGCTGCGGTTGCTGGGCAAACGCGAGATCGGCCAGCTGACGCCATTCGAATTGGTGGTCATCGTGGTGATGGGCGACCTGGTCCAGCAAGGCGTCACGCATAACGACTTCAGCCTCACCGGATCGATCCTGGCGATCGCCACGTTCGCCTTCTGGGCCTTGGTAATGAGCTGGGCGACCTATCTGTCGCCTAAGCTGGAAACGCTCTTGGACGGTCGGCCGCAGGTCATCATTCGGGATGGCGAACTGATCGAGGCGAATCTCCGCCGCGACCGCATCACGCGCGCAGAGGTCGAAGCCGAGATGCGCCTAGCGGGCATCGCCCACATGAATCAGGTCGCCTGGGCTATCTTGGAGACACAGGGCAAGATCAGCTTCATCCGCAAAGACGGTGGTGAGGTGAAGCCCGACGACGATGACGCTGGTACTGCGTAACGCGATGCACGCCGTCACGATGGTGGAAACTCCGTCTCGGATGAATCGTTGGCCAGAGCCTAGGAGAAGACCGATCGCCCATGCCAGCAACGTCGTCTTTTGCGACGGACCGAACAGCCCCCACGCTTTCGACATCATCCCGCTTCAGCCACGAAACGGGACCTTAGATGCAAAATGCCCGATCTGTAGGGGATACGGGCAATGGAACACTGAGATCGATCTGGTCAGCTTCCGGTGCAAGCGGGCAATCTGCGATTATTGCCACGGGGCGGGGTGGATCGAAACCGGCAACGACCCGGTTGGGCATGCCGACATCACCATGTCGCCAGAAGGCTATCCGCGATGGGTGATCGCGTATGAGCCGCACCAAGATCCGGATCGGCCTATCTCTGATCCGGCGGCCCCGCTGTCGCCCAACCAGATCGATCGCTAGACGGTCGGGGCGATCGTGGCTGATAAATGCATCAACGGATAGTGACCCACACTGTTGGATGATGGTTGGAATTCGTCTATGGCTATTGGGTGAATCTTGCCCCGATCATAGCCACCTCGATCGGAATCATGCTGTACAGAGGCGTATTGGTTCCGGCTCTCGGCAAGTATCGAGCATGGCGCGACGGCCCTCGTGTTAGGACGGCTCGGAGGAATTGGCGGGGGGTATACGTCCCGGATCTGACTATTAAGCGGATAGAACGCTTCGGAATTTTACTCGTCCTAGCCTTGTTTATTTGCGGCGCGGCGGTGGGCTGGACGATTATGGTCCCCGGCAGATGAGTCGCAGGGGGCCGACCACTCCGCCAGATTCATTTCCTTACCTAGAGTTCGGGTTCGTTAGGTTATTGCCCGCTTGGTTGACGGTGCTGACCCACGGAGCGTTGAACATCATCCCCAGCCGCTTCGGTCGCGATGCCTCGACCAGCGCCTGCCAATCGACATAGCGCCCCATCAGGTCATCGACTGACGACAGCGCAGCGCGCGGATTGGTGTCGAATAGGAACGGCGCCAGCGCTTCCGCCTTAGCCTCAGCCTGCTTTCCCATCCCCAGCGTCAGCCGGTCGCGTGCCCATGTCCCAGCGACACGGGCAGCAGTGCCGGGTAGGGAAGCTCCGCCTGTGGCCAGCGCTGCTCCGGCATGCAGCGAGCCCTCCAGCAGCGGATTGGTCGAGAAATTGGCGTCCGCGATCTGATTGCGGGCAGTCCGGGAGTTGCCCAGGATAGCGTTGGTCGTCTGCTGCAAGCCTCCCTCGATGTCGCGGGTGCGTAGGAGCCGCGGTACATTCGCGTTGCTGTCATACAGCGTATCGAGCCGGGTGCGCATCGCAGGCGTGCCCAGTGTCGCCTCGAACGGGTTGGCATTGTCGCGTACACCGGCCGCACGCTTCAGAAGCGAGTCCTGAAAGCCAAGCCGCATCTGCCCTAGATGCTCAGGCGTCTGCTGGCCAACCTGCAAGGCAAGCTGATCGGTGGGGAGCGTATAGGCGTCCTGACCACGAATGAGGGCGTCACGCGATGCGATCGGTCCCTGATACACGCCCCGAGCCTGAGCGTAGGTCGGGTTCAGGCGATCTAGCTCGGACAGCAGATTGTTCTTCACGCCGTTCTGTGCGCGGCCTGCTTCGTCAAGGACCAGCCGGTTTGTGATCGGGTTGCGATACTGCTCCAGCACGTCGTCCATGCCGCGCTTCACATAGTCGAGCGTCTGTGTGGTATACCCCGGCTGACGCATGGCTTCCCCAGCGCGGGGCGCGGCATTGAACGATGCCTCTGCTTGGCGAAGACCCTCGCGCGCATTTGCCACACGGGTTCTGGCACTGTCCAAGTTTCCAGCTGGGCTATTACGCGCCTCGCGATATGCCACTTGCGCTGCGTCGAGGTCAGCACGGGCGCGGGCAACGGCGTCGATCTGCTGCGTCGGGGCAGGGTTCAGGCGCACGGTGCCGTCTGCCTCCTGCACGAACCCCATCTCCATGGGATTGCGGCGCTCATTGGCGGCGATCGTGCGAGCGCGACCGGTTGCGCTGCGCCCGAACGGCGTGTTCAGTAGGCTTTCCAGTTCTGGCGTCGACGTGACCGGCTGGCGATAAGCCTGGTCGTACAGCGGCGCGGCTGCCGTCTGTGCCTGACGAGTTAGGCCGTCGCTCATTTGGGGAATGTTTGCGGACGGCCCCAGGTCGCGCTCCACCGAACTGACGAAGCGGTCATATTGCCCCCGATTGCGTGGGATCAACGCATCTTCCGCGATCTGGGACGCGACAGGCGAGCGACGGACCGCAGCGCCGCCAAGCTCGCGCAAGGCGGGATTTGTGTCTACTAGGGCCATGGGTATGCCGAGGTCAGCAGCTTCAGTCAGGGGAGCGCGAATGTTGTCCGCACCAATGCGGTTGATCGTGTTGGCAGCGATCGTGTCGGCCGGATTGAGCGGCGCGGCGGAGGGGAGGGGTGCGCGCCCGAAATAGGTGCGGATGGCATTGGTCGCAGCCTGCCCAGGCTGAGTGCGGATTGTGGCGCCGATGCCGGAGGAAATTCCTCGGCCTGCCAGATTGCCAGCCATCCCGCCTGCCGCGCCAATACCTGCCCCAAGGAAGCGATTGTCATTGTTCTGGCCTGCACCAGACAGGGTGCCGAACGCGATGTCACCAGCGAGGTTGGGGGACGCGAAGCGCGACGCCAAGCCAGTCGCGCGACTAGCCATCCCCAGACCGTACATCGCCCCCATCGTCCCCAATGTCTCGCCTGCAATGGCAGCATAGGGGTGAGCCGCAAAGGCGCCCTGCTTGCGGGCATTCAGATCGGCCAAATCGCCGCCGCCGAGCATGCTGGTAATTTCGTCGGACGTGCCGCCCAACACGCCATCAACAGCGCCAAGCGTGGCGACACCGGCAGGAGACGATGCAAAATTCTCCCATCCACTGGTGGGCACGTCGCGCGCGCTGTCAAACAACGAACCCTTGTACTGGGGATGCGCCCGGAGCCACTGCCCGGCTTGAGCCACACGGGCAGGATCGAGCTCGCCATATCCGGCGGCGCGCGACAGCGTGTTGAGCGTCTCGATGTCTGCGCCTTTGCGCAGCAGCTCGGTCAGCGACTGCTCCAGCGCCGGATTCCGCTCGGTTTTCTGGCCGCCCGAGGCGAGCTGTGGGGTGCCAAGAGACGGAGCCCCGATCAATTCGGGACGCTCTGGCGTCGTGTCGTGCGGGATCGGATTGCCGTTATAATCTAGCTGCTGTTGCTTGCGACCGAGAACGCGTTCCGACAGTTCCTGAAACCGTGCGCCCGGATGTTCCCCAACCACATCCATGGGGTTCAAGCCGTTGCGATCAGCGATCCCCTTGTAGCGCACGCGATCGGCGATCAGCGACTGATTGAGCTGCGCCATCCGGTTCGCCATTTCTTCCCGAAGGCGATGGCGGAACTCAGGGCGAAACGTGCCACCGTTACCCGTCTGCTTTTGCAGATGGGCGATCGTCTGATTTGCCCAAGTGTCCGCCCCTGCAACCGATGCCTGCTCGCCTTCACGAACCACGCTGTTCGGGTCCATTACCTTGGCGTAGGCATAGATCAGATCCAAATCGCCTGCGGAATCCGGCTTGGAACCCAATCCCGCCGCATAGCTCGGAAGCGCCTGAGCATAGGCCTTGTACGAAGGCAGCGTTTCGTAGCTGTTGCGAAGCTCTGCGGCCTGGGATTTTCTGGAATTGCGCTCGCGCTGACCGTATTCCAGATTGGCCAGACGGAGCCGCTCGTTCTCATTCGCGGCCGCCCGATCCGCCGCCGCCGCCGCACGGGCCGCTGCTTCTGCCGCACGAGCGTCCGTGCGATCGGCCCGCTCATCCCGACGCACTGCCAGAGGATCGCGATTGGTCGTGAACGTGTTAAACGGGTTGCTGGCGCCCGCATCATCGAACTGGTCGAAAGGGTTCTTATGCATCAACGCGCTCCAACCGTTCCGCGACGGCCAAAATAGGGGACGCGGCCATAGCCGGGCAGCGTCACGTGGATATGATCGCCCTCGTTCAGCAAGCGGGCGCCAGGGCCATAATAGCTGCGTAGAGCCGCCATGTTCGTGCCCGCATAGTCGACGCCATCGCCCGACAGGTGGCTGCTGTTTGGCACGCCGCCAACCAGACGGTTGCCCTCGACGGTGCGACGCCCGCTGGTCATCGTGCCAGGCGCCTTGAAGGGGTCAGGGAAAGGTCTGCGACCCGCTTGGGGCCGCACCTCCCTGCAAAATGCGCTGCGATGCGCCTGCGCCGTACTTCTGGTCGAACTGAGCCGCCAAGCCGGGGTTCTTGCGCAGGTAATCGACCGCTCCAGCCGGAGGCGTAGACGCCGTTGGCTTCTGGTTGAACGATCCGCGCGGCAAAAACGTCTTGGTCGGGTTGCCCTGTGCGTCAAAGCCGTCAACTGCCGTTACTGGCCCCGCCGCGACGTTGCTTAGGTACTGCTTGGCGGCTTCCGGCCCCAACTGCTGCTCAATGAAGCGATAATCGTTCACCGTGTCGTTGTTGACTGGCTTCGGATGCGCGCGCTCCCACTCCTGCTGCGCGGTCCACTGCGCCATCTCGTCAGCCTGGCGCATACGGTAATCCTCAAGCTGCTGCTGGCGCTGGCGATACTGGTTGCTGGCGGCTGCGAACGGCGTGCCCCCGCCATAAGCCGAAGACACGGCATCGCCGATCGAGCCGAGAAGCTGAACGCCCATGCCCCCACGCGAGAAGAAGCCCTGGTCTTCGGGCAGTTGCGGCGCGGCTTGCTGCGACATGCCACCAACCTGACCGCCGTAACCCGGCGTCGCATAGTCCGGTTTCTGGCCGAAGCCCCGGAAGAACATGCCACTCGGCTGCTGCCCAAGTATGTTAGACATGGCGCCCAAATTGAAGGGGGGCATGATACCGGGAAGCATCAGGCGGCTCCCATCGGAGCGATGAAAGCGAGGAGGGCAGGGACTGCCGCTGCATAATCCTGGACGTCACGCCACGTCATTTCGGATATTGCCTGGTGTAGTAGGTCGTTCTTGCCGCAATCCCGCAGCGCCAGATCAACCATGATGGAAACCGCCTCGACGCCGAGGCTATCCGCCAGTCGTGGGTTCGTGCCCTGATGCAGTTCAAATTTACGACGCGCGCATAAAATCATCGCAAGCCGTTCAAGCAGTTCGGGATTGCCGCTTTCGCTTCCGACGCGGGCGATGTGTTCGATGTATACCAAGTCGCCAAAGCTGACGGTGCCTGGCGTTTTGCCCGACACGACGACGTCGATCAGGCTGGTTAGCGCTTGGGTGTTGCCATACGCGGCCCTGGAAAACTCGGCCTCGCTAGCGCGAATGTCCCGCGCGACTTCCTCGTCTGCATGCCAGACCGGACCGATCTCCAACCTAGCCAATTGGTCGGTCGCTTCCGCATCGCCAGCATCAGCCAACACCTGAAAATGGTGCGCAACTTCGGCCAGATGGCGCTCGCTCGAATACCCGCGCGTCTCGCGTTCATCGATCCGAGCCTGAAGTATCAGGGCCAGCGCCTTGCGATCATCTGGATCGCCAATCGCGGACGCAAACCGTGCATAGCATTCGGCTGCAATAAGCGATTCAAGAAGAGGATAGGTGTCCCCGGCGGCTTGCTCGATCGCAAAGTCACGCAGCTCGCGATACCCATCGAGATTACCAGCCGCCGCAGCTGCCATGTCCGAGGGGTAAACATTGATCGACGAGGTTTTGATATGCATGGCCGCCTGTCTCCGCTGGATGGAAACGGCTTCTGCAGCAGGGCAGATGGGCACGCTCAGACTTTATAGCGGAACTAGTGGCGATAGGCAACGAAAATTGGTCGGCGGGGCGGCGATGTAACTTACTTGACTAAGCTAGTGCTTGTTTCTGAAGGAAATTCAAGAGTGCAACCGCTTCTTGTCCCGGTGTGGGGTGAGGTTCGGTTGTGGGGATGCCCAACGCCCGTTCCAGTAAATTTACAGCTTCAATTGCGGTATTTTGAGCATAGTATATATCCATCGGCCGGATAGCGGCTCGATCCCAAACCGCATCATAGCTGATGAGCCGCGAGCGATGTGCGAAGCATTCGTCTCGAACAATTTTAAGTTTCTGCCAAAGCAGCGCTGATCCTGATATTTTTTGTTCCGCTTTCTCGGCGATGCTTATCTGGTTGGTGTCTTTCCTAAACTGCTTAAGAATTGTCTTAAAGCTCAGGGTGTCGCGCCGTTGATCGAATGGGATCATAGTTTGAACAATCATGGCGTAGAGATATGCATGCCGAGTGAAGCGGAAGAAGTCGGGGTATAAATTCATGCCATCGATGTGGTTTTCTAGTGGTTCTCCCTGAAGTTGCCACCAAAGATCATAAAAGATGCGACCGCGCGCGATTTGATGGGCAAGATCTTTGACCTGGCGGTCCAGTGGCAGCGGGGTCGACTGGCTTTGCATTTTGCGGACGTTATCTAGTCAACCTCCTTCGCTCAAGGGCGCCGATGCGCCCATTTAGTGGACGCGTGCTGCGTCTTGCAGGGCAGGGGCAACCGGGATCAAGACGATGCCAGTCGTCACAGTGGGATTGCCCTCGTCGTCGGGCAAAGGGCCGTGTTCAGCCACATGGCGAGCGATAGCGTCGTCCGTCGTTTCGTCCAGATGTGCACAGATCAGCGGGATATTCATTGGCTTCATCCTCCGTGTTTTCATTTCCAGCGCCGCCACCCGGCGCCTGTGGTTTATGCCTGCAACCACGTCGTTGCCTCCTTCGAGATGCGCGACCAATCGACAGGCATGACTGCTGCCATCTCTCGCTCAGCGATTGTGCGCTCTTCGCTGGTTAGGGTGTGCCCAAGCCATGCACGGGCCGCGAGAGACAGACCGCCACCGGTCGTCCGTGCTTCCAGTGCCGCAAGTCGTTTTTTGATCATCATGCCTTCTCCTCCAATGCCGCGATCCGAGCTTCCAGATCGCCGGTTTCCACGATTGCTTTATGAGCCGTCAGCAGGGCCATGATGCGACCCGCTTCATCCGGGGTGATGTCACCTGCGGATATTGCCGCCAGGACCGCCGCTGACGCCTCAACCGCATCGGCGGCCGATCGAACCGGGGGCAGCTCGATCGATACTGGTGCGTCCCGACGGGGCGGGGCCAGCCGATCCAGGCACAGGCGCAGGGCAACGGTGTCGCCCTCCAGCGCCTTGTCGATCGCCGCCTTGGTCAAGGCTTCGTGCTGGCCTTCCAGCAGCGCCTCAATGGCCAGGGTCACTCGCGAACGTGCGCCCTTTGGCTTTCCGGGGTTGCCGGGCTTGAACCGACCGTCTCCCGATTTTGCGGGTTCGTTACGGGGCTCGGTCATCCGCACTGCCCCTCAATTGCTTCTTCGTCCCATTCGCGATGCATGGCGATCAGGGCCATCAGTAGCGGGCGCATGTGCCAGTTGATGTCGTTGCGGACGCTGTTGGTCAGGCTGGTCTCCCAGGACTTCGAGGCGTGCGCACGCTCAGTGAGGTGATCCGGGTACATCGTCTTCAGGTGGTTGACGGCCTCGCGACCGATGCTGCGCGCCATCCGGTCGAAGAGGCGGCGCGCCCTCTGCTCTTTGGTTTCGGCATTCGTGCCGCCGGAAACGAACGGCAGGTTGGTCGGGGTCATCATGCGCTCCTGGGGTCGATTGGGGTGGGTTCCGCCGCCGCCGCATGTTGTTGCGCGGGTTGGTCGGAGCGAAAGGGAACGGGCGTCATCCATCACCGTTCGACTTGGTCCGCCACCTATTGGCGCTAATGGCACTATTGGCAGAGCCTGCGCGTCCGTCACGAAGTTCTCCTTTTTATATAGATAGATAGAAGTCTTTTTAGGAGACGACGCGAGGGCGGAGGCGGGCAGAGAGTGAGACGCAGCGTCCGTGCCAATAGCGCCAATAGTGCCAATAGCCCCGGTCACCGGCCGATCTCCCACAGCATCACCGGGTCCACGAAGGTCGTGTTGGGTCGACCCCAGCGTTCGAGGTAATAGACGTCGTCGACCGTGAACGCGCGGTGGTCGTCCATCGCGACGATCGACCGTCCCGCTATCCAGACCGCGAGCGACAGCCATTCGTTGCTCCCATGCGGGCCGATCCCGAACACGTCGTGCTCGGTCCACCCCATCGACAGCGCGGTGGTTGCCCAGCCTTCGGACGCCAGCCGGATCGCGTCGGCAACGGTTGCGTGCCATTCGTCGTGGCTGGCCAGTCGTGGTCGCTTCTGCTTCGCGAGCGCCCGAAGTCCGGCTTCTATGGCGGTGGGCAGGCCATAGGCCGATGTGCGGATATAGGTCGGCGCCGTGTCTGCCAGCGCCGCCGCCGCCGATTGGCGCCAGTTACCCATGGGCTGCACCATGCACTGCCGGATTGACGAGGTGGTCTTTGCGTTGACGTCCTGGCGCATTGCCGCTGCGGCTCGGGGCTTCTCGCAACCACCCCGCTTCCTCGAGAGCGGCACATGCCGCTTCGACATCGCTGGCCACTTTCAGCGTCGGCAGTCGGGCGTCTCGCCGCAATTCTCGACCATTGATGCGCTGCAAGCCCTCCTTGAGAATGAAACGAGCCAAGGCCGCTGCGTCCTTCTCAACCGGCGGCAGAGCGGCATCGCCAAAGACCCGCCGCGCATGCGGCTTGAGATAGTCCTCGATCAGCGTCAGGGCGTTGGTCAGGGACAGAACCGACACGCAAGACGGTTCACGCCCGCCAGCGTCCGCCCAGGTCAGATACTCCAGCGTCAGAGCGAGGCGAAGCGCCAGGCCACGCGCTTTGCCCGCCCAAGACGCATAGAGACCTGCCGCTTGCCGCACGTCTGCGTCATTGTCAGCGATCCATTCCTCGAAGACGTCAGCGGCGCGGGCATCAAGCGGGATGGTCACCGTCTCGTCTGCGGGGCGATATATCTGCTGAAGGCGGCGATAAAGCCTATCCAAGCGCGCGGTGTCCGCGATCTGACGCGGGCGGCTGAACCGTATTGCTTCCGGCCATACCCACATGAATCGTGCCACAAGGCCATCGTCCGATACGCCAAGTAGAGCGTCCCGCAGCTTGTCCGGCTGAATGCCGCCCAGGACGCTGACGCCGTTGAACGGGACGACGAGTGGCTTGGTCTGGCTTTTCCGGTCGACGACGAAGTGCCGCCCGCCGTACGCCTCGAGCCAGAACGCCCGGCCACCAGGCGAATAGCGCTCGAAGCTGTCCAGCCATCCGGCCAGCTCGTCACGCAGGTGCAGTGTGCCGTTGACGTTACCGGCCAGGATCGACGCCATCTCCTCGGGCGTAGAATCCTGAACCATCAGACGCGGGCGCTGCGGCGCCTCCGGCGCTTCGGCTTCCTCGGGCATGTCGGGGGTTTCGGCATTGTCCTTGGTCGCCTGCTTTACCCTGTCCTCCCACTGCTTCCGCTCTGCCTTGGCGCGCTCTGCGACCGTGGCATGGCCCATCAGGACCATGCGGTGCTGCTCGGCCAGCTCACCTTCCATGGCGCGCAAGGGGAGGGTGGCGGCATCGATACCGGGTGACTTGTTGGACGATGGGTCACCGACAAGACCGCCCCACAAGATACAAGGCTGGTCGAAGCCCTCCCAGGCAGAAACCCAGCGCTTTCCGCCGATAAGTGACGCCGCAACGGTCAGGACACCGATAGCGACATAGTCGACGGGCGCACCCTTGCCCGCCGCCAGATCCCGAACGAGCGGCATCAGGTCGCCCAGCACATCGCCGGGGAAAAGCGGAGCTGGCGCCAGGCTGGCACGCGTAACCGACATGTCGGGCGTCGACCATCCAGTTGTGCGACCCGAGGTCGCGTACCTTTCGAAGGGCATCGAGGTGAACGACTCTGCGTCGTCGAACCGGGATTGCATGGATGCCGCGCTCATGACCGCGTCCCCATCAACTCATCGTTGAAGTCCTTGTACGGCGGGTTCGGGCGCATGATGCGTACCGCCAAGCCGGTTGCT
Source organism: Sphingomonas sp. 77B (assembly GCF_056497825.1). NCBI lineage: Bacteria > Pseudomonadati > Pseudomonadota > Alphaproteobacteria > Sphingomonadales > Sphingomonadaceae > Sphingomonas > Sphingomonas sp. 77B. The sequence goes on along the minus strand of NZ_JBWMBY010000001.1, from coordinate 1,222,490 downwards.
GCGAACGCCTCTGCCGCTTTACCCGCAGCGACGGCCCCAGCAGCATCGCCGTCTGCGCCAATGACGATAGCGCGGGTCACATCCGCGAACGTCATCTGCGGCATCATCGAAGTGCCTGCCGCCACCCACACAGACCGCCCCAGCGCTTGGGCAAGCGTCAGACCGTCCTCAAGTCCTTCCGTCACGAGCATGCTGGCGGCGGGCGGCCCGAGTTGGATCGCGCCACCGATCACCTGACCCAGGCTATACTTCACCTTCGGCTTCGGGTCGGACTTGGTCGGTGTCGTGGCTGCCTTGCGCCCATTCTCGGTCAGATAGGTGCGCTGCACACCGACCAGTTCTCCGGCCGGGTTGGTGGCGATGCCGATCAGGGCGGGAAGCGGTGCGCGGCCGTTCGCAGCCAACAGGCCGTTGCCGTCGATCTTCGGGGGAGCGATCCGAGCGAACCGCAGGGTATGCGGCAGCGGCATCGTGATGCCACGCGAGCGGAGGTACGCTTCCGCCGGAGTACCATCGATCGAGACAGACGCATCGACGATCCGCTGAGCCACGGCCCGCATGTCGGGCTTCGGCTTGGCAGGAGCACGCTGCTGTTCGAGTTCACGCAGGACGCCGCCGTCAAGCATGTCGATCGCCTCGATCAGCGAAACCCTGTAGGATGCCTTCACGAAGTCCAGGACATCGCCAGTCCAGCCGCACCCGAAGCAATGGGCACGCCGATCGTCCTGATAGATCGTAAACGAAGGCGTCCTGTCAGGATGGAACGGGCAGCATGCTTTCCATTCCCGGCCTGCACGCTGCAGCTTCACCCCCGCCTTCGCGGCAACACCCGACAAGGGGAAGCGGTCGCGAATGCTCGCAACGACGGAAGCGAGCGTATTGGTGTCGAGCCGCCGGGTCATGCGTACCGCTCCACGATCGGGAGATCATGCTCGACCGACAGGCGGTGGGCATAATCCGATGCCTGATGCGACTTGGTAAAGCGCACGCCGACGCCACCGCCGCCCATGGGGGCCTTCACCCCGACGATGTAACCGCCTGCGACGGGGAAGACGCAGACCGACCAGCGCTCCGACTCTTCACCCAGCCCGCGCAGTTCGATCAGTTCGGCAGAGGGGCGCAGGCCATACAGTCGCTTTTCATCGGGGGAGAGGCGTAGGCGCGCACCCAGCCGCCCCTTCGGGACGGGCTGGGCACGGTACCAGGCGTCAAGCGTCGGATAGCCGACGATCCCACGATCCACGCCCAGGACGCGGGCAAGGCTGCGTGGCTCGTTCACCTGCCGCCGCAATGCGGTGACAGCGGCGATGGCGCGGGCCTGCACTTCAGGCGTCTGACGCGACGCGATGGGAATAATGGCGCCGCTCATAGGTCGACCACCATCATGCTGATCCCGGTGCGCTTAGCGATGCGGCGCAGGAACTCGTCACGTGCCAGACGGTAGGCCGGAAGGTATTTCCGACCAGAGGGCCCGACCGGCATACGGGGGGACCAATCCGCCTCAAGCTGCTGGTTGGCGAACCGGAAGGAGACGGTGAACCCGTCCCCGACCGGCATCGCGCCGCTGAACATCTCGATGTTCATCATGCGGCATCGCCTTCCTGGGCATCGCGATCGTTCGCCGCGTCTGCCTGCAACTGAGTGATCCGCCAGACGATTGCCTTCGCGCCGCTGACATTGCGACGACGCAAGCCAGTGTCGAAGATCGCTTTGCGGTCTTTTAATGCCGAAAACCGTGGTTGCAGCGAATATCGCGGATAGCCCGCCGCCGCGCAGGTCTCGTCGACGGTGAGGCCGTCGGGATGAGCGTGCAGCGTCTTCATGACAATGCGCTCGAGATGGCCGGTAGCGTCGGCGATGGATGCCCAAGCTGCGGCGCTAGTATCGGTGCGGCTCCTCATCGAGCATCTCCACCAAATGCCAGTCCGGCAACCATGGCCGCCAATTCGGGGCGGACATGATATGCCCCGATCAGGAATTGCGTTTGCATGTCGAGCGGGGTAGAGAGGGGAAGCGACAGGCCTGCAAATCTATCGCGCGAAGCCCCGGTGCCAGCCGGGGTTTTGCTTTTATGGGGCATGGCTCAAGCATCCCCCGCAATCAGAGCGTGAAGAGCATCGGCGGGAATGATTGTCCTGCCACCAACACGTACGGCGCGAAGCCGACCAGCTGAGATGTGGTTATAGAGCGTTGTGCGGCCCAAGCTGGAAGCGCGGCTCGCTTCTCGCACGCTGTAGCCAATCTTCGGTGTATTGTTGTTGATGGGCTGCATATTACTGGTCCCATTTGGTCAGCACGGGTTGTCCGCGGACTTCATGGGACGATTAGTTGGCAGCGCTTGAGCTCAGCCGCAAAGGACAAAAACGGACATTTAATCGTGGCGAAAATACTTCGAGTAGGCGCGCTGCACCGTTTTCATTTTTGCCTCATGGCTGGCGCCGTCTATGTTGCCTTCATCGATGAGGAGACGAGCTGCGTCGGCAACAGAACTCGCTTTTCGGGTGCCCAATAGCTTTGATACTTCGAGTGCTAGGCGGTAATCGCGGTTATTTTGGTCACGTGTCTTCGCGGGGCGCCCCCGGCGAGCGGCGGGAAGGTCTACAGCACAAAGCGCCCGTTCTACGTCATCCATATGAACGGCCATCCAAATCGGCAGTTCAAATTTACGGTCATTTTCAGCGACGTCTTTATGCATTAGGTTTAACAACGCCCGTATCTGGTCACCGGAAAATTCCACGTCCATGATCGATACGCGAATATGTCCGTCGTGTACGGCGCGCCAAAGGTCCGCTGGCGTGCGGTTCATACGTTCTAGATAGTATTCATATGCTTTGCGTGAGGTAGCCCAAACGTACGATGACATACCGCCTCCCAAGCGGCTCCCAATTTCAAGGGGGAAGCGCGTGGGAAGCGCGCTTGTCGGATGGCCGTCCTATCCCCGTCGAGAAAAGATAGTTCATGGGCACGGAATAACTATGTGCCACCTTCGAAATTAAGTCGTCCGAGTGACCAAATACGTCCCCCACGCCTCCAGCAGCCCGCGCCGCATGTCGAGGAACTTGGCGCGTTTGTACGCGCGGATCACCTTGTCCGGCACGACGTGAGCCAGGGCGGCTTCGGCTACCGCGTCGGGCACCTCTGGCATCTTCTCGGCTGCCCAGTCCCGGAACGAGCTGCGGAAGCCATGCACGGTATAGGCGTGTCCTGCGTCCCGCAGGGCCTTGCTCAACGTCATATCAGAAAGCTGCTCACCCTTACGGTTGGGGAAGACGAGGTCGTCAGGCTCGTGGCCGCCTTCCTCGAATATCTGCTTCAGCAACGCCACTGCGGGCTTGCTCAGCGTCACGGTATGCGCGGTCCTGGCCTTCATCACCTCGGGCGGCCGGTGCCACTCCGCCTTGTCGAGATCGAAGTGCTTGCGCCGTGCCGACCGAACTTCACCCGAGCGAGCGGCCGTCAGGATCGTCAGCAATAGTGCCTGGCGGCCTTTTGTCGGTGCCCCGGCATTCAGCTGCGCCACGACGGTTGGCACCTGGTCATATGGCATGGCAGCGTAATTCCCGCCCTGTGCCTGCTTGGCCAAGCCGACCGTCACCGACTTGCGCGGCGCCTCACTTTTCCGCCACCCCTTCGACTTGGCGAAGTCCAGCACCTTGCTGATACGGAACCTCACTTTCCGCGCCATGTCGGTCTTGCTCGTCCAGATGGGAGCAACCGCGTCCCGGATATGCTCGGCATCGATCCGGTCGACACGCATCTTGCCCAAGGACGGATAGGCGTGATTCTTGAGCGAGCTGAGGAAGACGGTCGCGGTCTTCTCCGACCAGCCGCTCTTCAGCGCGTCGTGGGTCGCTTTCGCTGCTTCCTCGAATGTCGGCACCTTCCGGCGCTCCCGGTCGCGCTCAGCGATAGGGTCCAGCCCGGACTTGGCGGCCGTGCGCAGCAGCCCAGCCTTCTCCCGCGCTTCGCTGAGCGTCAGGACTTTCTTATGCAGGATGGGTATTGCGATCGGGGGAGGGGAGTTGCGATCCGCTCCAACGCGACTGGACGTGTCGACCGAGCCGAGGCCAATATCCCGCCGCTGCCCATCGACCTGCACGCGCAGCAGCCAGGACTTTGCGCCAGTCGGCTTGGCAAGCAGGTACAGGCCATCGCCATCGGCATGGCGTCCGGGCTTGGCGTTCTTGACCGATAGGGCTGTCAGCTTGCCCATATTTATCCCTCAACCGTTCCCTCACTATATCGCGGCTTATAGCGAACGTCTACGAACGATTGCGGAACAAATGGACTTTGTCTGTTCTCATCATAGGAGGGGGAGCGGTCGGTAACGAACGGTGGCGGTCAAATAGTTAGATACCGGCCAGGGGCACCACTTCCGGTCAAAGCCGGGCGCCATGGATAGGGCGGCATCGCCGCTTGCCCAGTCATGTTCCAGAGTGTCGGATCGGGGCGTTCTCCTACTTTGCTTCAGCAATGGCATGACCGCGTATTGCTTCGTAAGCGTGGTCAGCAGGCCACCTTGCGGTAACGCCGGTAGCCGGGATGCTTGTCGCCTTTGACGAGGGCGCGGGCGGTGCGGGAAGTTATCGGTTCTACGACTGGTCATACGAGCACTCGTATGACTGGTCGGATGGAGGTGGTCGGCCGTGTGTCGGGTCGACGGCGATGGTCGGACGCGGAGAAGCTGGAGATCCTGGCGGAGGCGTTCCGGCCGGGGTGCGGGTTTGCGACGTCATCGCCCGTCGCGAGGTGTCGAGCAGCCTGGTCTACACGTGGCGCAAGCAATTGCGTGAAGGCAAGCTGGCGGGCGTCGTGGCTTCGTTGCCGGTATTTGCCGAGGTACAGGTTGTCGCCCCGGTCGCGTCGACACCGCAGCCGGCACCATGTCCACCGGGGTTCATCCATATCGAGCTGCCGGGCGGCGTGCGGGTGAGCGTGGATGCCGCGGTGGATGCAGGCGCGCTGACACGGGTGCTGTCGGTGCTGCGATGAGCCCGACGCCGCTACCGACGCGGGTGTTTCTGGCATGCGGGGTGACCGACATGCGCAAGGGGTTCGATGGCCTGGCGGTGCTGGTGCAGGAGGTGCTGGCGCAGAACCCGCATTCAGGTGCCTTGTTCGCGTTCCGGGGCAAGCGCGGGCATCTGGTCAAGCTGCTGTGGTTCGACGGCCAGGGGCTTTGCCTGTTTTCCAAGCGGCTCGACCGTGGCCGTTTCGTCTGGCCAGTGACCGCGACCGGCACGGTGACGCTGACGCCCGCGCAATTGTCGATGCTGCTGGAGGGCATCGACTGGCGTCGGCCCGAGCGGACGTTTACGCCGACGCTGGCGGGGTGAGAACGGCGGTTTTACGCCGCTTTTGCTCGCTCGCCGACCTGCAATCTGCTATGTAAACAGGGTGTCGGAAGCACCCGTTTCCCCTGCTGATGCGACCGCGCGGATTGCCGCGCTGGAGGCATCGCTCGCCCGGGCCAATGCTGCGCTCGCGGCCCGCGACCTGCTCATTGATACGCTGCGCGGACAGATCGCCCGGCTGCGGCGGATGCAGTTCGGCGCCTCCTCCGAAAAGCTAGGCCGCGAGATCGAGCAACTCGAACTGGCGCTGGAAGAACCCGAGACCGAGCGAGATGCGCCTGGGCCTGAGATGGTTGACCCTGGCGTGGTGGCGCGTCCCGTGCCCGTCCGCAGTCTACCCGGACATCTGCCGCGCGAGGAGGTCGTCCATGAGCCGGCGTCGGGTGCCTGCACCTGTCCGGACTGCGGTGGTGCGTTACGTCCGCTCGGCTCGGATGCGCACGAGATGCTCGACATAGTGCCGGTGCGCTGGCGGGGCGTGCGCAACGTCCGCCCCAAATACAGCTGCCGGTCCTGCGAGAAGATCGTCCAGGCACCCGCGCCGGTAAGCGCCATCGCGCGAGGCAAGGCGACCTTCGCGACACTGGCCCATATCGTCGTCTCCAAGTTCGACCACCATTTGCCGCTATACCGCCAAGCCGAGATGATGGCGGCGCAAGGGCTCGACATCGACCGCTCGACATTGGCGGGCTGGACCGGACAGGCCGCAGCACTTCTCGACCCCATCGTCAGCCGCATTCGGGACGAAGTCCTTAAGGCCGACAAGATCCATGCCGACGACACGCCCGTGCCGGTGCTCGACCCCGGCCGGGGCAAGACCGCGACCGGACGGCTGTGGGTGTATGCGGCCGACGACCAGGCGTCCGGCAGCACGGCACCGCGTGCGACCTGGTATCGCTTCACGCCAGACCGAACCGCCGCGCACCCGCTGGCGCATCTCGCCAGCTTCCGCGGCTTCCTCCAGGCCGATGCCTATGCCGGCTATGACGGGCTGTATCGCAGCGGCGCCACCGAGGTCGCGTGCTGGGCGCATTTCCGGCGCAAGGTCTTCGACCTGCATGAGCGGTCATCCACGCCGCTGACCACCGACATCCTCGAGCGGATCGGCACGCTTTACGCTGTCGAGGCCGAGGTCCGTGGCCAACCACCCGACGTGCGATATCGAGCCCGACAGGAGAAAAGTCGACCGCTGGTCGACGCCTTGCGCGAGGTGCTCGACGCCAGCTTGCGCCGCCTGTCACCGAAGTCCGACATGGCAAGGGCCATCGCCTATGGCACGAAGCGCTGGCCAGCGCTGTCGCGCTTCCTCGACGATGGCCGCTTGGAGATCGACAACAATATCGCGGAGCGTGCGCTACGCGGTGTCGCGGTCGGACGCCGCAACTGGCTGTTCGCCGGTTCGCGCGCAGGCGGCGAGCGGGCCGCGGCCATCTACACCGTCATCCAGACCTGCAAGGCCAACGGCGTCGACCCGCAGGCCTATATCGCCGACGTCATGCCAAAGTCGCCGCAGACTGGCCTGCCAGCCGATGGGATGAACTCATGCCCTGGAACTGGATGCCGCCGGCAGATCAGCCGATTGCGCAAGCAGCATAATCTGCGGCTTCCACGTCACGCTTACATTGCTTCAGCGCGGCTGCGGATCATGCACGGCTGCCCTATATCGAGCATGGGACGCCGACGATCTGCCGTAGTGGGCGGTAGACACCCTAAGAGTATTGTCTCTCTCGCGGGAGGCATCGCCTTCGTGGTCCCGGTAATTGGCCGACTTGCGTCGAGATATGTCCGACTATAGTTTCGACATATAAGCGCGCGGGACGATATTGCCGATCCGGCGGCGAAGCGAGGATGCCACCGACCATGCGCCAATCGGGCCGATCGTGCCGTCCTTACGACCTGTGCGCGCTGATGGTCCTGGCGGTGATGGCGCCGGGGGGCAAAGCCGTGGGGGCTGCGCCGCAGGAGATGCCGTTGTCGGGCGATGTTGTGCCCGCGCATGACCCGGTGCTGATCCGCGAAGGCGACCGCTATTTCGCCTTCTCGACCGGCCAGCGCGATCGTCGGCCGCTGGTCGCCCGGACGTCGCGCGATCTGCGGCACTGGCGTCCGTTGCCGTCGCCGCTGCCCGACCTGCCCGGTTGGGCGAAAGCGATGGTGGCGGGCGCGCGCGAGATGTGGGCGCCCGACATATCGCGAGTCGGCGGACGCTATCGGCTCTATTACTCGGTCTCCCGCTTCGGCACCCAGCAGTCGGCGATCGGGCTGGCAACCGCCGCGACGCTCGATCCGGAAGCCCCCGGCTATGGTTGGCGGGACGAAGGGCTGGTGATCGCCTCGCGGGAGGGCGACCCCTATAACGCGATCGATCCGGCCTTCGCACGGGATCGGCAGGGTGGCGAGTGGCTGGCATTCGGCAGTTTCTGGGGCGGGATCCAACTGATCCGGCTCGATCCGCTCACCGGCAAACCCGCGACAGGCGCCAAGCCGATGACGATCGCCCGGCGTGGGGCGGAGAGCAAGGAGGACGCGATCGAGGCGCCCTTCATCGTCGATCATGGCGGCTGGTACTGGCTGATCGTGTCGTTCGACTTTTGCTGTCGGGGCGTGAAGAGCAGTTACCATCTGCGCATCGGTCGTGCGCGGTCGATCGAGGGGCCATATCTGGACCGGGCCGGGCTGGCGATGCGCGAGGGTGGCGGAACGGTGCTGCTCCAGGCGGATGCGGCGGGCCGCGATCGGTTTCGAGGGCCGGGCCATGCGGCCGTGCTGCGCGACCGGGACGGTAGCGATTACCTGATCCATCACGCCTATGACGCGGCCGCCCAAGGCGTCGCGACCCTGCGGATCGCACGACTGCACTGGGATAAGGCAGGATGGCCGTTCGTCGATCCGGCGGCTGCCGGATCGACGCCGTGATTCGATGAAGGGCTCAGACGCTTCAGGCTCTGAATGAGGCGATCCGCGCTTTCGCCCTATATTCATGGTCTTGCCTGGGGCCGCCTTTCATCCGCCGTTCCATTTAAAAAGACCGACAAGTCCAAATGCGTGTGCACCGCACGAATATGTGTCGTTACCCTCTGATTCTTAAATGAAATGACACATTAATAGCGCTATCAAGACGGACGTGGCACCGGCTGCGGGTGTGGCCCAAAATCCACGACCTGACAGCCGTTTAACATTTTTGTTATCTCTATCTTGACGCCGTACCGTCATAGTCAGACAAATGCCGCCGTCACGGGCACCGAAAACTCGGGCCAATTTGAGGGGAAGTCTGATGAAGCGTCACATCCTTTTGCTGTCGGTTACGCCTTGGGCGTTGCTGGCCGTACCCGCGATGGCGCAGTCGTCGACCACGCCGCAAAAGGCCGAGAGTGCGGACGCCGCGCCCCCGATCGAAACGCAGACGGCGACGGGAATCCGCCAGGATGTCGGTGAGGTGCCGGATCGCAGCCCGGTCCAGGCGTCGACCACCGGCCTGCCCGGGCCGGAGACCGACCCGCGCGACATCGTCGTCACCGGCTTCCGCGCCAGCTTGGGTTCGGCGCAGGCGATCAAGCGCAATTCGGACGCGATCCTGGACGCGATCGTCGCGCAGGATATCGGCAAACTGCCCGACAATACCGCGGCGGAATCGCTCGCTCGCGTCACCGGCGTCCAGGTCAGCCGCTACAGCGACGAAGTGAACCAGGTGCTGGTCCGTGGCCTGCCCGACGTGGCGACCACCTTCAACGGCCGCGACATCTTTACCGCCGAAGGCCGCGGCGTCGCGCTCCAGGATTTCCCGGCGGGCGCGCTGGCCGGTCTCGAAGTCTATAAGTCGGGCACGGCCGATCTGCTGGAACCGGGCCTGGCGGGCCTCATCAACGTGCGTTCGCGTCGGCCTTTCGATTTCGAAAAGGGCTTCACGATCGCGGGCGGTGTTCGCGGCACCTATAACGACCAGTCGAAGAAGTTCGACCCGCTGGGCAATCTGCTTCTCAGCCAGCGCGCCGATACCCCGATCGGCGAGATCGGCTGGCTCATCAACGCCACCTACACCCAGGCGCAGTATCGTAACGCGGTGCGCTGGGGCGAGGGCAACACCAATTCGCCGACGACGGGTACGACGGTGCTGCCGACGTCGGTCGGTCGCAATTTCCAGATCCCGACTGCGGTCGGCGTCTATAATGACAGCGGCAAGCGCTGGCGACCGGCCATGAACGCCAGCGTCCAATGGCGCCCGGCGCATAACCTCGAACTTTATTACGACTTCCTCTATCAGGGCTATCGCGGCGAGATCGCGAATGACTGGTTCCGCGTTCCGCTGCTCGACAATAATCCGACGCTGAGCGACATCGTGCTGCGCCCCGGTGAGCCGCTTCAGGTGCAGAGCCTGACCAAGACCGGCGGCTACCGCCCCGAGGCCTATCGCAGCACGGCCAAGGGGTACACCAACACCTACCAGGCGGCGGGCGGCGCCAAATGGGATATCGGTCGCGCGCATCTGTCGACGGACCTGGCCTATACCAATTCGGAATATGGTTCGGACGAGTGGAGCTTCGACACGGCTTTTTCCAAGCCGCCGGTCGCGAACGTCAATTTCTTCGTCAACGATGGCGTATCGTTCGACCTGCCCGGCTTCGACAACACCAATCCGGCCAACTACATCTGGCGCGGCTATTTCGAAGCGACGTACCGTGTGCAGGGCAAGGGGTGGCAGTGGCGCACTGACCTGGACCTGGACACCGACCTGTCGCTGATCCCCAAGCTGCAATTCGGTATCCGTTGGACCGACCGCGATGCCTCGCTGAAGCGCGGCAACCGCTATGCCTATACCGAGCCGTTGGCGATCCCGTTGGCCGACGTTCCGGCGGGCCAGTTGGGGCTGACCCAGAATGCGTTCCGCGGCAATCAGGGCTTTACCAGCTGGCTGATGCCGTCGCGTGACGGCATTGCGGGCAATGCGCCGGAGCTTCGCCAATATGCCTTCAATGCGCTCCAGCGACTGGTGGCGGGGAACCCCGCCGATCAGGGTTATCGCGATGCGCTGAACCGTTTTTCGACGCCCAATGTCCAGTTGGACCCGTTGGCCGCGTTCTACGCGACCGAGCAGACCTATGCCTTTTACGGGCAGGCCAAATATGAGTTCAACATCGGCTCGATCCGCTTCGACGGTATGCTGGGCACGCGCGTGGTCAACACGGTGGGCGAATATAGCGGTATCTCGACCGTGCTGTTCGACAGCGTTCGTCGCAGCGAGGTTCGCCGTACCCGCGTCAATTACGTCGATATCCTGCCCAACATCTCGCTCCGCATTCGGCCCAGCGACAAGCTGCAGATCCGCTTCGGCGTTACCAAGACGCGGACCAAGCCGCAGTTTGGCCAGTTGAACCCGGCGCTGAACATCACCCAGAATACGCAACAGGTCGTTCCCGAGCAGCCGCTCGACCCGCGCTTCCCGGCCGGTCTGAACACCCGTCCCAACGCCTATGGCGATGGCGGCAACCCGGATCTGCGGCCGCTGATCTCGAACAACTATGACGCGACGGTCGAATATTATTTCTCGCCGACCGCTTCGCTGACGGCGGCCGTGTTCTACCGTGATCTCAACGGGTTTATCGGAAATTATATCAATCGGACCATCGACCCCATTTACGGGCTGATTGAAATCAACCGTCCGGAAAATGCGGGCAAGGGTCGCATCAAGGGCATCGAGGTCGGCGGCCAGACCTTCTTCGACTTCCTGCCGGGGCTGTGGAGCGGTATCGGCGTGCAGGCGAACGTGACCTATCTGGAGGGGAAGCAGCAATACCCGGCCAACCTGTTCGCTTCGACTGGCGGTACCACCGCGCCGCCGTTCGTGCCGATCCCCGGCCTGTCGAAGTGGACCTATAATATCGCGCTCTTCTACGAGAAGGGCGATGTGTCGACCCGCCTGTCGTTCAACAATCGCGACGCGTATCTGAACAGCAATTTCATCAACGGCGCCGGTTTTTATAATGGTGAGGGTGTAACCCGCTTGCAGCGTCTTGACTTCGGCTTCAATTATAACATCACCAAGGAAGTCACGGTTGCCCTCGACGTAGCCAATATTCTGGCCAAGCCCTTCAATAATTATCGTGCCTATGGCAACGGCCTGTCCTATCCGCGCGATGTGCGTGACGAGGGTCGCTATTACGGCCTGGGCATGCGCTTCCGCTTCTGACCGGATCGGGGTGGGTTTCGGCCCACCCCGCGATGATCCCCAACGGAGCCTTGCAGGGCAGGGATGGCAACCGCCGTCTCTGCCCTTTTTCTATCGGTGCCGGATAACGCGCACGAAAAACCCCGCCGGTCCTGCGACGGGCGGGGCTTCCTGTTCGTCAGTCTTTCGGATCAGACCAGCGCGTTGCGGCGGATCAGTTCCTTATACCATTGGGCGCTCAGCTTGGGCGTGCGCTTCTGGGTCGCATAGTCGACATGGTGCAGGCCGAATCGCAGGCCATAGCCGTCGGCCCATTCGAAATTGTCCATCAGGCTCCAGAGGAAATAGCCCTTGAGCGGATAGCCTTCAACGGCAGCGCGGCGGAACTGGCCCAGATAATTGCGCAGATACATGATCCGGTCGCCGTCATCGACCAGCCCCTTGTCGTTCAGCTTGTCGTCGGCCGAGGTGCCGTTCTCGGAGATGTAGATCGCCTTGGGGTTCCACATCTCGCTGACCGCGCGCACGCCCCAATAGGCGGCCTCGGGGCCGACATAGAGCCAGGGCGAGGCCATGCGCGGCGAATGGTCCAAATGCGGCAGCGGCGTATAGCCGCGCGGATCCTCCGGGTTCGCCTTCACGAAGGTCGGGGTGTAGATATTCAACGCGACAAAATCGAGCGGGGCGCCGATCGCGGCCATGTCGCCCGCTTGCACCTTGGGGGCGTCGGCGCCTGCGTTCTTCAGATAGGTGTCGGTGTACTTGCCCTCCATGACGGCGGTCAGGAACATCGCGTTCTCTTCGCGCATGGCTTTCTTTGTCGCCTCGATATGCTCGGGCGTCTCGATGACGGGGACGAAGATGCTGGCATTGTCGGCGATGCCGACTTCGGTGCCCGCCTTGGCGTTGGCGCGGATCGCCTGCACGCCCAGACCGTGCGCGAGGCAGCCATGGTGGCGGACCTGGTTCACCTGACCCTGGGACAGTTTCAGGCCCGGCGCGTGAATGCCGACCATGTGGCCCAGATCGGTGAAGCAGCGCAGTTCGTTAACCGTCATGAAGCGGTGGACGCGGTCGGACAGCTTGCCCGCCATGAACCCCGCATAGTCGGCGAAGGCCTTGGCGGTGTCGCGATTCTGCCAGCCGCCGGGCAGCGCCTGCGGCAGGTCCCAGTGGAACATGGTGACGTTGGGCTGGATGCCCGCCGCCAGCAGCCCGTCGATCACGCGGTTGTAATAATCGAGGCCCTTCTGGTTGAACTTGCCGCGTCCTTCGGGGAAGATGCGCGACCAGGCGATCGACATGCGATAGGCCTTCACGCCCAGATTCTTCAGAAGCGCGATGTCCTCGTTATAGCGGTGATAGCTGTCGCAGGCGACGTCGCCGGAGTCGTTGTTCGCGACCTTGCCGGGGGTGTGCGAGAACACATCCCAGTTGGTCAGGCCGCGTCCGTCTTCCTTCACCGCGCCCTCGATCTGGTAGGAGGCGGTGGCGCAACCCCAGAGGAAGTCCTTGGGAAAGCCCAGATCCGGCGCCGTGGCCGCTGCCGCGCGGGCGGAGGCCAGCGCGCCGCCCCCGGTGGCGAGCGCGGCGCCGCCCAGCGTGACGCCGGACTTCATGAAATTACGACGGTCCATATTCTGTCCTCTTCTGTATCTGTTGTAACGATGTTCGGGTGAATGAAGCCTGTCGCCGCCGTCAGGGGCGGGCGGGCAGGGGGCGGGCCAGATCGGTCGCCAGCCAGACGAGCGGCGCGTTCCAGTTGATCGCGACCTCGTTGTGCGCATAGGCGCGCGCATCGTCGATCCAGCAGCGTGTGCCCACGCATCGGCCCTTCAGCGCGGCGGAGGCGGGGTCGGGAAAGACGGTGCTGTTCGCGCCGCCGCTCAGCACGCCCGGCGGCGGGCCGGGGAGCCGTGCGTCGAACTGATGCGCCCAGAAACGATGATGCGGGTGCTGCATCGGCTTCCAGCCGAAGCCGCTGACATAGCTCTGGTCGAGCGGATTGCGCCCCAGCACATAGTCCATCGCGTCGACCGCGCCGTCGCGGTAGCGCGCTTCGCCGGTGAAGCGGGCGGCCAGCGCCAAAATCTGTCCGCGTCCCAGCAGCACGCTGTTCGACCCCCAGTGATAGGCGGTCGACGCATAGGGAATGTGATAGCCCGACCGGGCTTCCTCGGCGAGGAAGCGGTCGGCCAGCGCGATCAGCTTGGCCCGCGCCGCTGCGCGTTCGGCGGGCTGGACACCCGTCGCGGTCGCCAGCGTGATCGTGCCCAGCGCAGCGGTGCTGCCCCAGCTCGGCTCGCCGGTCAGCGCGGCGGCGTGGAGCGGCACCCTGTGCAGCGCCTCGGCCAGCTCGGGCATGCCGGTCGCGGCATAAAGCTCGGCGGTCGCCCAATAGAGTTCGTCGGACAACTCGCTATCGCCATAGCCGCCACTGCCGTCAAAGGCCTGCGCGGCATAGACGTCCGGGTTGCGCAGCGCCGCGCGATAGGCCTTGCCCGCCGCGATCAGGCAGCGTCGGGCGAAGTCGTTGTCGATCCCCCGCCAGATGCGCGAACATTGCGCGGCGGTGGCGGCGAGGTTCAGCGTGGCCGCCGTGCTAGGCGGGAAGAGCAGCCGCTCCTCATGATCGTCGGCGGGCGGCGTGGGCAGCTTGGTCCAGTGGCGGTCGGCGATCTTGTGGTGCGCCATGCCCGACGCATCGACCGGCGTCAGCCGCAGCGGCCCGCGCCCCTGCCGCCCGAGCGGCAGGGCCATGGTCTGGCCGTCGGGCACCTGCATCGCCAGCAGGAAGCGCATCTCCCAGCGGGTTTCGTCGAGCAGGTCGTTGATGCCGTTCCCCGCCTCCGGCAGCGCGGCGCCGCCATCGGGGAAGGGGGGCGACGCCGCATCGACTTCATAGAGATTCTGCAGCATCCACAAGGCGATGCCGCCATTGACGACGTACTTGCCCTGATCGCCCGCATCATACCAGCCGCCGGTCACGTCCAGCGTATAGGGACAGCCCGGCCAGTCGGTGCCCGCCTGATCCACACCCTTGAAGCAGGTCACAACCTCATGGGCATGCCCCGCCGGACGCGCCCATTGGGTGCCGCCCGCGAACCGCGCATCGATCGCAACCCCGGCACGCTGCTGGTAGAAGAAGTTGAGCGCGGCGCGCGACAGCGGGCGATAGACATTGGCCGCGATGGTGAAGACATGGCTGGTGCGGCCATCGACCTTCAGGCGATAGGTGCCGGGCGTGCGGAACGCGCCGAAGTCGATCTGCTGCACCGTGTCGCCCGAGGCGGCATCGGGGCCGAAGACGGTGGCGGTGCCTTGTGCGACCGTGCGGCCCTTGTCGTCGAGCAACGCCCACGGCACGGCCACGCCATCTTTCACGATGATGGCGCGCTTGGCGGTGTCGGGGCGGAAGCCGACCTGGTTCAGACGCGGCCCCGGCGCTTCCCCCGCGCCGGTCGCGGCCAGCGCGAGCAGGGGAAGGATCACGCGGGTCACAGCAACGGCGCTTTGCTCTGCACCGTGCCGCTCGTCCGTGCAAAGTCGAACCCGTCCTGCCCGCCGCGCGCCGCCATGGCGGGGGCGAGCGGGGAGGGGGCGGTCATACGCAGGAAGTCGCCGTGACTGGGCATGCGCGCCGCGGTGTCGGCATAACCGGCATGCATCTGCGCCAAGGCCTGCGCGACCAGATCCTCGTCCAGCGCATCGGCGGCGGGTTCCCAGCTTTCGGGGACCAGCCCCTGGCCCAGGCAGACGGCGACCCAGCTCGGGTTGCTGAACAGGTCATAGCCTTCGCGGAACAGCCGTCCCTTGCCCGACCACAGCGCCATCTTGCGCGCCAGGCTGTCGGGCACCTCCATGGTGCGCACCCGGTTCCAGAAGGGCGTGTCGTCGCGCCGCGTCGCCTTGTAATGCAAGATGATGAAGTCGCGCACATCCTCGTACAGGTCGTGCATCTGGCGGTTGAACTCATGGCGCTCGGCGGGATCGAAGCGTTTGTCGGGAAACAGGGCGATCAGCCGCTGGATCGCCGCCTGGACCAGATGAATGCTGGTCGATTCCAATGGCTCCAGGAAGCCACTCGACAGGCCAAGCGCCACGACGTTGCGGTTCCAGCTCTGCCGCCGCCGCCCGGCGGTGAAGCGCAGATGGCGCGGATCGCCCAGCAATTCGCCCTCCAGGCTGTCCAGCAACTGTGTCTCGGCCGCCTCGGCATCCCAATAGTCGCTGCAATAGACCAGGCCATTGCCCATCCGGTGTTGTAGCGGGATGCGCCATTGCCACCCGGCCTCGCGCGCGGTGGCGCGGGTGAAGGGATCGGGCTCGGCCGGGTTGGGCAGCGCACACGGCGCCGCGACCGCGCGGTCGCAGGGCAGCCACTGGGCGTAGCTCTCATAGCCGGTGCCCAGCGCCTCCTCGATCAACAGGCCGCGAAAGCCCGAGCAGTCGATGAACAGGTCGCCTTCGATCCGCCGCCCATCGGCCAGCGTCACCGCCTCGACATAGCCGTCCTCCGGCCGCAGGTTTACCGTGTCGATCCGTCCCTCGACCCGTGTCACCCCGCCGCGCTCGGCATAGCCGCGCAGATAGCGGGCATAGAGCGAGGCGTCGAAGTGGAAGGCGTAGAACAACTCGCGGATTGGCGAGCGTGCGTCCGGCTTGGCGCGACCGAACTTCCCCGCCTTCGCCGCGACCGCGCTCATCGACCATTCGGCGATGTCGGGCATCGCGCGACGGCTGCGTTCGCGTAAGTAAAGCTGGTGGAAATGTACGCCCTGCAAATCCTGCGCATGGCGACCGAAGGGGTGGAAATAGCGTTCGCCCTTGGCACCCCAGTCGACGAACTCGATGCCCAGCTTGAACGTGCCGCCGGTCTTGGAGAGGAAGTCGTTCTCGTCCAGCCCCAGCATCTGGTTGAAGGTGATGATCGGTGGGATCGTCGCCTCGCCGACGCCGACTGTGCCGATCTCCTCGGACTCGACCAGCGTGACCTGGGTATAGCCGTTGTTCAGCAAACGGGCGAAGGCGGCGGCGGCCATCCATCCGGCGGTGCCGCCGCCGACGATGACGACGCGGCGAATCTGATGGTCAGGGGAAGATGTCATCGGGCAAGGCGTCTCATCTGGGCCGCGCGCCACTGCGCATGAGCCGGAACATGGGGAAGGGCGGCGGCGATCGCGTCGGTCATCCGCGCCATGGCGGCATCGACTTGCGCCGCGGGTATACCGTGGACCAGCGGATCGATGCGGCGGGGCAGATAGCCCTGACCCAGCAGGATCGCGGCCCAGCTGTCGCGGGTGAAGGTCTCTTCCTCGTAAAAGGGCAGGCGACCCCGCTCGCCGAACTGGCCGAGCGTATGGGCGAGCGACGCCGGGAGCTCGGCTTTTGCCAAGGCCTGCCACATCGGCTCGGGGCGGCGGGCGGTGCGGTAATGCGCGGCAAGGAAGTCGCGCACGCGTTCCGCCTCGGCCAGCGTCTGGCGGTTGAAGTCGGCGGCCTCGACCTCGGCCATGGCGGTGTCGGGCAACATGGTGACGAGCCGGTCGATCGCGCTCAGCGTCAGATGCAGGTTGCACCATTCCAGCGGCTCGACCTGCGTCGCGGCATCGCCGATCGCGATGCAGTTGCCGCGCCAGGCTTCCGGTCGCGTGCCGGGGCGGATGGTGATGGGTGCATTGGCCACCGCACCGGCACGGCCCAGCATCGCGGCGGCGTCCGCATCGGACAGATGGGCGCTGGCATAGGCGATGCCGACCTGCTCTCCGCTCGACCAGTGCCAACCCGCCGCATGGGCGGTCACGGTCGTCAGCACCGGCGCGCCTTCGCCCGACACCTGCGTGCCCAGCAAAACGCGGTCGCAGGGCAGCCACTCGCTCCAACTCTGCCACGCCTCGTCGATGCGGCCCCGCAGCAGCGCGGCGGGGCCGGTCGCATCGATATAGAGATCCGCGGTCAGGGGGGCGCCATGCTGCACCGCGATAGCGGTCACATGGCCGTGAGGATCGACCTGTACCCCAGCGATCGACTCCTTTACTTCCCGCACGCCGATATGAAGCGAAAAAGCCCGCATCATCGCCACCTGACGGGACAGATCGAGCGTCAGGCCATAATCATGATCGGCAAAGGGGGTGCCCGGCGACGGCGGCACGAAGCCGCCTGCGCGCGCCAGTTGTGCGGCGGGGGCATAGGCGTCGAATGACGCCGCACGACCGTCCCGCGCGGCACGTACCCAGTGCAGGTGGAAGGCCGCCGGGCCGATGGCATGGCCATAGCCGCCATAGGCATGGACATAGTCTGGCAGCCCTTCCGCCCAGCCGGAAAAGCGCGTGCCCAGCCGATAGCCCGCGCCCGTCCGAGTGATGCCGTCATCCTCGCCGATGCACAGATCGGCGAGGAAACCGGGCAGCGAGGGCAGGGTGCAGGCGATCCGGTCGGACAGTGAGTCCCCGGCGGGCGGCGTCGCCAGCAGCGTGACGTCCAGAAACGGCGCACGACGTTTCAGCGCGGCGGCGGCGCTCCAGGCGGTCAGGCCGCTGCCCGCGATGAGGACGGTCGCGATGGGCGCGCTCATGCCGCGACCATCGGACAATAGCGTTCCAGAAAGGCGCGATGATCGGGGCGTGTGGCGACATCCGCCGCGATCTCGTGGCGTAGCAAGTCGACGGCGCGCAGCAGATCGTCGGTGCCCGCCACATCCGCGCGCGGGTCGCCGCCTCCCGGCACGATGCCCTGGCCCAGATAGACCGCGATCCAGCTGGCATCCAGGAAGACGCCCTCGCGATATTTCACCACCCGTCCACGCCTGCGCCACAGGTCCAGCTTCTCGCCCAGACTGTCGGGGATGGGCATGGTGCGGACATAGTTCCAGAAGGGCGAATCGTCGCGCGTCGTGGCGTGGTAATGCAGGATCAGGAAGTCGCGGATCCGGTCATATTCCAGGTCGATGACCCGGTTGAATTCGTCACGATCGGACGCCTCCATCTCGCGGCCGGGGAACAGTTCGATCAGCGCGGTGATCGCCTGTTGCACCAGATAGATGCTGGTCGACTCGAGCGGTTCCAGGAACCCGCTGGCCAGCCCGATGGCGACGCAATTGCCGACCCAGCTGCGCCGCCGCCGCCCCGCCTTGAAGCGCAGCAGGCGCGGCTCGGCCAGCTTCTCACCCTCGACCGCCTCTTCCAGAGCGCGGGCGGCCTCGCCATCGCTGATGAAGTCGCTGGCGTAGACATAGCCGTTGCCGGTGCGATGCTGGAGCGGGATGCGCCAGCGCCATCCCGCAGGCATCGCGATCGCGCTGGTATAGGGGGTGACGGCGGTCTCGGTGCGGCACGGCATGGCGACGGCGCGGTCGGTCGGCAGCCATTTCGACCAGTTCTCGAACGGTTCTTCCAACGTCTGGCCCAGCAGCAGCGAGCGAAAGCCGGAGCAGTCGATGAACAGGTCGCCTTCGACCCGCTCGCCATCGGCCAGCACAACCGCACGGATCAGCCCGGTTTCACCGTCGCGCTCGACATCGACGACCATGCCCTCGGTGCGCACCGCCCCCGCTTCCTCGGCCAGGCTGCGGAGATAGGGCGCGAACAGCAGCGCGTCGAACTGATAGGCATAGCCGAAGGTGGAGGCCAGGCCGCCCTTGGCGTGATCGGGATGGTCGAACCGCGCCTCGCGCGCCAGGGTGCAGGCATAGGACAACTGGTCCAGCGGTGGCAGGTCCTGTTCCTCGCGCGCCAATCGCGACCAGTAATGGTGGAAGTCGATCGCCCCCGTGCCCCGGCCGAAGGTGCCGAAGGGATGGATATAGCTGTCCCCGATCCGGCCCCAATCGCGGAACTCGATGCCCAGTTTGAAGGTGGCTCGGGTGCGCGCCATGAACTCGGCCTCGGGGATTCCCAGCCGGTCGTTGAACGAGCGGATATGCGGCAACGTCGCCTCGCCCACGCCGACCACGCCGATCGCCTCGGACTCGATCAGACGGACGGAACATTGTCCCGAAAGAAGACGGGTCAGCGCGGCGCCGGCCATCCAGCCTGCCGTGCCGCCGCCCACAATGACGACCCGCACCACCTCGTTTGTCACTTTCGTCATCCACCCCCGGCCCGGTGATTCCCGAACCAATTCCTTGTTTCATGCCGTGCGTCGGGTCCGTCCGCAATCCACCCAAAGGGGGAGCGTGGCAGGAATGTCGCACCTTGTCCCGGATCGGACGTTTTTTAAGTTAAACATCTTGTCGAAATGTTGCTGGTAGCGCAATCATGAGTCGGCGGAACGTGTCGCAAGGCACGATCGCGACCTAACTGCGCGACGCCAATGGGGCGCGCGAAAAGGGGGGGATGACCATTATGCGCAGCACTGCGCCGCTCACTGCCAATGCCAATCGTTTTAATCGGCTCCTGCTCGGCGCGTCCGCCGGTGCGCTGTGCATCGCCGCGCTGGCCACACCCGCTTTCGCGCAAACGACCGATCCGGACCAGAGCGCCAGTTCCCCGACCGGCGCCGTCGCGGGTCAGGGTACGGCCGGTTCGACCACGCCGCGCACCAGCGCCAGCGTACAGGCGGCCGGAGCGCAGCCGCCCGCGGGCGATGAGGCCGACAACGGCAAGGACATCGTCGTCACCGGCATCCGCCAAAGCCTGGCGAATGCGCAGACGATCAAGCGCAATTCGGACACCGTCGTCGACGCGATCACCGCCAGCGACATCGGCGCGCTGCCCGACCGTTCGGTGACCGAAGCGCTGCAGCGGGTGCCCGGCGTGTCGATCAGCCGCTTCGCCGCCGCCAACGATCCCGACCACTTCTCGGTTGAAGGTTCGGGCGTCGCGGTGCGCGGCCTGACCTTCGTCCGCTCCGAATTCAACGGCCGTGACACCTTCTCGGCCGGTATCGGTGGGCAGGCGATCAACTTCTCGGACGTCCCCGCCGAGCTGCTCGGCTCGGTCGAGGTGTACAAGAACGCCACCGCCGAACTGATCGAGGGCGGTCTGGCAGGGACCGTCAACCTGAACACCCGCAAGCCTTTCGACAACAAGGGCTTCCACCTGGGCTTCACGGCTGAGGGCAATTACGGCGACTTCAAGAAGAAGTGGTCGCCGACCGGCTCGCTGCTGGTCAGCGATACCTGGGATACGGGCATCGGCCGCTTCGGCCTGCTCGGCAACCTGTCCTATTCGCGCGTCCGCAGCCGCGCGGACAGCATCCGCATCACCAACATCCAGACCCGCGACAACACGCTGGCGCTGGCGGCCAACTCGACCACGGCGCAGAACTGCCGCAATCCGCTGCCCGGTACGGTCGACCAGACCACGCTGCCTGTCGGCGGCGCGACCGGCTTCGCATGCGGCGCGGCGAGCACTCCCGGCGCGGACGGCTATCTCGATCCCGCATCGCTGCGCTACGCCCCGATCGGTGGTCAGTTCGCGACGCAGGAGTTCGATCGCAAGCGTGACGGCATCGCATTGGCGGGCCAGTGGCAGAGCACCGACGAGCGCACCGTTCTGACCGCGCAGTTCCTGCGTACCCACACGGTCAACAACACATCGGAGCGGACCTTCGAGACCGCGCCCGATCTTGCCGAGTACAACACCTTCCCGGTCGGCTGTCTTCAGAACAACGCGGGGCCTGCCAATTCGACGATCGCGCAGTGCCCCACCGGCACGACCAAGAACTATGTGTACGACGGCGGCGGCCTGTTCCAGTCGGGCTACATCACCGCACCGGGCAATGGCTATCGCGCGTCGTGCAGTGGTCAGGCAACCTGCTGGGTTCCCACCGGCGGCACGCAACAGTCGCTGGCGCGTGGCATGACCCGCGACGAGAATACCGTCACCGATTTCGGCCTGAACCTGAAGACCCAGCTCGACGATCACTGGTCGGTTAATTTGGACGGCGACTATACCCGTGCCAAGAAGACGAGCACCGATTTCCGCGTGTTCGGCTCGACCTTCGCCGACTCCGAGCTGGACCTGTCGGGCAATCTCCCGGTCGTGATCCCGCACAAGCCATCGACCCTGCAAGCCAGCTGGGCGACGCCCAATCCGACACTGAACCAGCAGACCGATGCGCAATATTTCGCCAATCGCAACGTCCAGTTCTGGCGCGCGGCGATGGACCATCTGGAGGACAGCGTCGGTCGCGAATATGCGTTCAAGGCGGATGTCGACTACAAGTTCGACGATGGCGGCTTCTTCACCCACGCCAAGTTCGGCGCACGCTACGCCGATCGTTCGTCGCAGGTTCGTTACACCACTTACAACTGGGGCGCGCTGTCGGAAGTCTGGTCGGGGAGCAATCCGGTCTCGTTCGCACAGGCGCCCGGCCAGACCGAGCTTTATACCTTCCCGAACTTCTTCCGTGGCGCGACCAACGGCGCTCCGTCGGCTTATTATTACACGGGTGACCTGAGCGGAAATTATCAGCAGTCGGCAGCTTATATTCAGTCGATCGGCAATCTGTGGAAGACCGCCAACGGTTCGACCGCGACGACCTGGTCGCCGCTGGCACAGCGTGCGGGCGTTGTCTCCGGTACGCCGTACCTGCCGTCGGAAATCCAGGACGTGTCGCAGCAGGACAAGAATGCCTATGCGCAGTTGAACTTTGCTACGCCAGGTAACCTTTTCGGCAATGTGCGGATGAGCGGCAACGTTGGTGTCCGTTACGTCCTGACCGACGTCACTTCGGCAGGTTCGATCGGTGCCCCGACGCAGCAGCAGACCGGCACGACCGATGCGTTCGCCACCCGCTGCGCACCGCAGCCGGTGACCCAGAACGGTCAGCCTGTGTTGCAGAACGGCGTTCCGCTTGTGGCCGTTCCGGCTGGCATCTGTCAGCTCGGTCAGGCCGGATATAACGCGATCCAGCAATTCTCGACCGGCATCACCACGCCCGACACGGCGCGCAGCCAGTATCATTACTTCCTGCCCAGCGCGAACCTGAAGTTCGGCATCGGGCGCGACGTGGTGCTGCGTCTGGCGGCGTCGAAGGTTATGACCCGGCCGGATTTTGCGAATATCCGCAACTTCCTGCAGCTCGGTTTTGACACCAACAGCGGCCAGATCACAGCAACGGCGGGCAACCCGTATTTGAAGCCCGCGACGGCTTGGCAGTTCGATGCGACCGTCGAATGGTATTTCGCTCGTGTCGGCCAGCTGTCGTTCGACGTCTTCTACAAGTCGGTACAGAACTTCTTCTACCAGTCGCTGACCAACCGCTCGATCACCAGCAACGGCATTACCCAGTCGGTGCTGGTGCGTGGCCCGGCCAACTATGACGGCACCGGCAAGATCAAGGGCTTCGAGGCCGCGTATCAGCAGACCTTCGACTTCCTGCCAGGCCTGCTCAGCGGGTTCGGCGCCAGTGGCAGCTATACCTATATCGATAGCTCGGGCCTGCCCAACTCGTTCCTGAACGGTGGTGCTCCGGCCAGCACGTCGAACATCAAGCCGGGTAACATCCCGCTTGAAGGTCTGTCGCGGCATACGGTCAACGCGGCCCTGTTCTACGAAAAGGGTCCGGTCTCGCTGCGTGCGGCGTATAACTGGCGTTCGAAGTATCTGCTGACCCCGGCGGACGTGATCTTCCCGTACACCTCCATCTATCAGGATGCGGGCGGGCAGCTCGACGCGTCGGCATTCATCAACCTGAACAAGTATTTGAAGATCGGCGTACAGGGCGTGAACCTGGCCAATCAGGTCATCAAGACCGAGCAGGCCTATATCAGCGGTTCGACTGCCACCGCGCCGCGCTCGTACATCGTCAACGACCGCCGCTTCTCGTTCGCGATCCGCGGCACCTTCTGATCCGGTTGACCGGCCGGGCCCTTTGGGGTTCGGCCGGAATAACGGACGAAAAAAACCGTCCGCTTCCGGTTTGGAGGCGGGCGGTTTTTCATGTCGGGGGACGGTCCTACCCTCCGTTCAGCCTGAGCGAAGTCGAAGGCCAAGGGGAGAGCTGCTCAAAGAGGTTCGGGCGAGGCATGCACTTCGACTTCGCTCAGTGCGAACGGGGCTTGAGATTGGCAGCAGCCGGGGCGATCCCATATCGCCCCGGCCGCTTGGTCAGTTATGCGGCAGTTGCGACCGATCGAAACCTGGTCCCAAGTCGAGCAGGAAGGCTGGGCCGACCTCGATCACCTGTTTGGCACCCGCGAGCTGGACCGTGATGTTCGCCTTGCCCGCCGCATAAGCCTGATTGGCGACGCCGGAGACGTAATAACGCTTCCAGGTCGGGCCGACCATCACCGGCTCGGTGGCGATGGGGGTATAGGGTGGTTCTGATCCGCCCGCGCCGATAGGGATCGTCACCGGCGCGGCGTCGGTGGCGCCCGGCGCGCGCAGGAAGACCATGATCAGCATCGTGTCGCCTGCCGCGATCGGCTTGATCGTGGGATAGGCCGCACCGCTGTCCCAGGGATTGGCACCCGCCTTGCCGACCTTGATCTGCACGGCATTGCCGCCCGGTACGTCGGGGGCGGGGACCTGCCTGGCGGTCTGGTTGGGGCCGTACGGGGCCCAGCCGATGCCGGGCGCGTTCACCGCCTTGTCGAAGATGCTGGGCTGGGCCGCTGCGCTGGGGGCCGTCTGCTCGGCCGCTCCCGCTGGCAGGGCCGCGATCAGCAGGGCTGCAAATCCGATCATGATCCTTCTCCTCCTCTTTGGCCGGTTTGTCCGGTCCCTCCACAAAAACGATTGTATCCGATGGGTCAGAAAAAGCCCGGCCCCCTGTGGGAGCCGGGCCTGATCTTACTGTCCGACGATCTTGACGAGCGGTTCGACCGACTGGCTCGTGGGCAGGCGGCCACTGGCAGTCAGGCGGCGGGCGCTGTCGTCCCAGCGCAGGGTTGCGCTGTGTCCACCCGTCTTGCGCCACGCGTTGGTCGTGCCGTCATCGTCGTAGAGCGTGAAGCTGGCGTCGCGGCCCGGATAGACGCGGATGCTCTCCAGGCTTTGCGCCGTCGCTGTGCTGGGAACCTGTACGCCCATCGGCACGATCGAGCCTGCCCGGACAAATAGCGGGATATGATCGATCGGCGCTGCCGCCTCGATCCACTGGCCGCCGGTGTAGCGCTTGTCGGTCCACCAGTCATACCAGTCGGCGCCTGCGGGTAGGTACACCCGGCGCGTGGTCTGCCCCTGTTCGGTCACCGGCGCGACCAAAAAGGCGGGGCCGAACATATATTCGTCGCCCAGATCCTTGACCGCCGGATCATTGGGGAAGTCCATGAACAGCGCGCGCATGAAGGGCGCGCCGGTCTGGCTGGTCTGTCGCCCCAGCGCATAGAGATAGGGCATCAGCGCGTAACGCAGCCGCAGGATGTTCGCCAGGATCGGCTCGGCGGCGGTGCCATAGTCCCACAGCGCGGTGCCCGGCCGCTGGCCATGGATGCGCAGCGTCGGGGTGAAGGCGTTATACTGGAACCAGCGGACGAACAGCTCCGGGTAGTCGCGATAGGAGGGCGCCATCGCGGTCGCCCCTGCCGGGTCGACCAGCACCGGGCGTTGCGCCTCCGGCCCGTTGGGCCATTGCCAGCCGCCCGTGTCGCTGGACCAATAGGCGATGCCGCTGGCGGTCATGCCGAGTCCGGCGGGCACCTGCCGCCGCAGGGCTTCCCAGTTGGACTGCACGTCCGACGACCAGAACAGGCAGCCATTGGTCTGCGTGCCCAGATAGGCGGCGCGGCACAGTATCAGGTTGCGCTTGTCCGGCCAGTCGCGCGCCGATCCTTCGGCGACGCTGGAGGTGTGGAGCAGTGGATAGACGTTGCGATACCGATCGCCCGACCCGATCGAAAAGAAATGCCCCTCGGGCACCAGATCCGGCTCGGTCTCGTCCAGCCAGGCATAGTCGAAGCCCTGGGCAAAGATGTTGTCGCGGATCTTGTCCCAGAACCAGGCGCGCGCCTCCGGATTGGTGCTGTCGATCAGCGCGCCTGCGCGGTCGGAGCGGATCGGCAGGCCGTCGACCGGATTGTCGTCCTTGTCCTTCATCAGCCAGCCCTTGGCGGCGAGCGTGTCGAAATACCGGCTCTCGCGCTCGAAACGGGGCCAGATGCTGATGATGCTCTGCATCCCCATCGACTTGAGATGCGCGTTCATGCCCGCCGGATCGTGAAAGGCGGTGCGGTCGATGTCGAGCTGCCCCATCCGGGTCCAGTAGAACCAGTCGAGCACCATGATGTCGAGCGGCAGGCCGCGTTTGCGATAGCCGTCGGCGATCTCGGTCAGCTGGCCCTGCGTCTCGTAGCGCGCCTTGCTCTGGATCAGGCCGAAGGCGGCCTTGGGCGGCAGCGGCGTCGCGCCGGTCAGGCGGGCATAACCGGCGTACAGTTCGTCGGTGGTCTTGCCCGCGATTACGAAGAAGGACACCCGCTCCCCGACGTTCGAGGCGAATTTGGTGGCGTTCAGCAGGCCCGGCGAGACGGTGGTCGCGGACGGATTGTCCCACAGGATCGCATAGCCCTTGTCCGTCACCATGAACGGCACGCAGACGGACTCGCCGCCGGGGCGGTCATAATCGTGGCGGCAGTCGATGGTCCGCCCGCGAAGGTCGAGCACACCGTCCTGATACTGGCCCAGCCCATAATAATGGGTCTCGGGCGTGTCTGAGAAGCTGGCGCCGACGCGGAAGGTCTTTTCGCCCGAGACGGTGTGCGGCGCTTTCTCCCAGCCGTTCATTCGGGTCAGCAGCTTGCCGTCCACCCCTGCGAAGCTGATCGAGACGGGCGGTAGCGAGGGCGCGAAGTAGCGCTCCATCTGGCTGGGCGGCTTGGGCCAGGGTTGCGCGGCGACCGTGACGGTCATGCCGGGCGAGGCGAAGACGTCGCCGCCCGCATCGGTGCGGTGCGACCAGCCGCTCGCGTCGCTCTTGGCAATCAGGCCATAGCCGGGCTTGGCCTCCGCCTCGGTGCGGTCGGTGGCGATGGTGACGCGGACGATGCCGGGGGCATAGGGTTCGACCGAGACGAGTGCGCCGTTACGATCGACGGTACCCAGCGGATCGGCCCCGAGTGCCGCCGGGGCGACGCCTGCGAGCAGGACCGATGCCATGCAAACCCAACGCCCGTGTCGACCGGACACCGTGGCGCGCGCTTTGCCCCGCATGAAACATCCCCCCCCAATACCGAAAATTATTTGTGTGATCGCTACCCTATCGTTGCGCCTGCGGACGGGGAAGAGGAAATGGAGCCCAATTTTGCACCCCTCCCCTTCAGGGGAGGGGCTCAGCGCAATTGGATTTGATGCCGTCTTGCTCGAAGGTCAGGCGGGGAACGGATCGCTGACCGTCGCACGGCCCGGGCGGTCATGCCGTCCGGCCAGTCGCAGGCGGTACCGCGGGTCGCTGGCGCGGGTGAGCGTCACATCGTACCAGCCCAGATCGGCGTCGAGCGACCAGCGGTGGCGACCGGGACTGAGCGGGCGGGGCGGGGGCGGCGCCTTGCCGACTTCGAGGCGGAGGATGGACAGGTCGCCCAGGCCGGGCGGGACGGTCAGGGTCAGGCCCTCGTCGCCGACGCGGTGCTGCACATCGGCAAGTCCGTCTCCTCCGGCAAAATGGCGGTGAAAGCCGTTCGGGCCAAGCACCCAGAGGTCATGGGCGGTCGGCCAGACATGCTCGATCTGCGTGCCTGTGGCCAGCACATAGCGACGCGGGGCCCGGTCCAGCGCGTGCCGGTCATAGACATGGAAGACCGCGCCCGCCCCCTCGGCCGAAAAGCGCAGGCGAACGCCCGCCGGATCGACGATACGCTGTACGTCGAGGCGATAGGGCAGGGGGCGGGCGCGACGGATGCCGGGCTCTTGGGCAGGTGCGCCGGGGGAGGCGGGGGCCTGCGGGCTGACCTGTCCCTTGATCGCCGCTGCGCGTGTCGCCTGCCCGCGCGGATCAGGCAGGCTGGGTGTCGTGGTATCGCTCCCGGCAAAGTCGAACGCGCTGGTCAGGTCGCCGCACACCGCACGCCGCCATGGGGCGATATTGGGTTCGTGAAAGCCGAACCGCGCCTCCAGGAAGCGGATGATGCTGGTGTGGTCGAACGCTTCCGAATTGACCCAGCCGCCCCGGCTCCAGGGCGAGACGACGTACATGGGCACGCGCGGACCCAGGCCATAGGGGCGGCCGCGATAGGCGGGCTTGTCGACATCGGCGTCGCCGGTCGAGGGCACGTCGTGATAGGCCCCCGCCAGGTCGACCGTCGATCCGCCGAGCATCTGGCCATCGGCTCCGCGCGACGGCGGAGCAGGCGGGGGAACGTGATCGAAAAAGCCGTCATTCTCGTCGAACATCACGAACAGCGCGGTGCGCGCCCAGACCTTCGGATCGGCGGTCAGCGCGTCGAGCAGTTCGGCGGTATAGGCTGCGCCCTGCGCCGGGCTGGAGGGGTTGGGGTGCTCGGACCCGGCGGCGGTGGCGATGACATAGGACACCTGCGGCAATCGCCCGGCCAGCATATCGGCCTTCAGCACGTCCAGCCCGCGCGTGGTCAGCGCCCGGTCCTTCAGTTCGGGGTCGCCGCGCCCGTGATAGGCCTCGCGATAGGCCTGGAAGCCGACCAGCGGATTGTCGGTGAAATTGTCCGCCATGTCCTGATAGATGCGCCAGTCGATCCCCGCCGCCTGCATCCGCTCGGGCACGGTGGTCCAGCGATACGGATCGGCCGCGCCGCCATTCTCGACGAAGCTGTCGTGCGAGTTGCCGATGGCGGGACCGCCCGACTGGCCCAACGGATCGTTGGTGCCCGTCCATAGGAACAGCCGGTTGGTGTTGGTCCCCGTCTGGACCGAGCAATGATAGGCGTCGCAGAGGGTGAAGGCCTCGGCCAAAGCGAACTGGAAGGGCAGGTCGGCGCGGGCATAATGGCCCATGGCGCGCTGATGCTTGGCTTCGGGCCAGTGTGCCATGCGGCCTTCGTCCCAGGCGGCCTGCGCATCGGGCCAGGTGTGCGGCGTGCCCGCCATGCGCATCAGCGCGAACTCTTTGTCGGTGTCGAGGTGGAAGGGCGAGACGAGGCGGGGACCGCCCTCGGCCTTGCGGTCCAGTTGCTGCCAGACGGTGCGCGGTTCGCCGTCCGGTGATGCCACCGGAATGGGAAAGCGGTCGGCGAACCCGCGCACGCCGCGCATCGTGCCGAAATAATGATCGAAGCCGCGATTTTCCTGCATCAGGATGACGACATGCTCGACATCGCGGATCGTGCCGGTGCGCCGGTCGGGCGCAATGGCGGCGGCGCGGGCGATGGCCGGGGGCAGGGCGGCAGTTCCGGCCAGGGCGGCAGCGGCGGAAAGGAGGGAGCGGCGGGAGACGGTGACCATGTCCTGCCATGGCCGACATCGTTGACGTTTTGGTGACGCAAATCATTTCCTCCCCTGCAAGGGGAGGTGGCGCGCGCAGCGCGGCGGAGGGGTGTCCCGCGCGGTAAGAATCTACCACCCTCGCAACCGGGTACACCCCTCCACCAGCTTTGCTGGTCCCCCTCCCCTTGCAGGGGAGGAATGTGGGGCCTTCTATACGCCGTCTATATGCGAAACCGGGGGATCGCCCTCGAATTGCTACGGCGCTCGGGCCTAATTGCTCGGCCCTGGAGGTCGCCCCACTCATCCCGGCGGCCTGTCCATAGGGGCATATATGAAGACCATCATCCTTAGCGCCGCCACGGCGCTGTTCGTGCTTCCGGCCGCTGCATCGGCGCAGACCGCCGAGACCGCGCCGCCGCCGCCCGTGACCGTCAGCGGCTCGGCCGCGATCGTCTCCGACTATCGCCTGCGCGGCATCTCGCAGTCGGACGAACACATGGCGGTGCAGGCGGGCATCACGGCGACTCATAAAAGCGGCGTCTATGTCGGCACCTGGGCGTCGAACCTGGCGGGGTGGGGAACCTTCGGCGGCGCGAACATGGAGCTGGACCTGATCGGCGGCTACAAGACCAGGATCAGCCCGACCGGAACGCTCGACGTGGGCCTGACCTGGTACATGTATCCGGGCGGCGCGAACAAGACCGACTATGCCGAGCCTTTCGCCAAGCTGTCGGGCACGACCGGCCCGGTCTCGCTGACCGCCGGTGTCGCCTATGCGCCCAAGCAGCAGGCGATCGGCAAATGGTACAATAACGGCGCCAGCGCCGCCGCAGGCGTCTATGACCGTCCCGGCGCCAAGAGCGACAACCTGTACCTCTGGGGAGACGGCGCGGCCGCGATCCATGGCACGCCGTTCACCGCCAAGGCGCATATCGGCCATAGCTGGGGCATGGACGGCCTGGGCCCCAACGCCACCGCCCCGACGCCGACCGGCGATTATTGGGACTGGTCGCTGGGCGCGGACACCAGCTGGCACAACCTAACGCTGGGGCTGGCCTGGGTCGACACCAACATTTCCGACCGCAAGGCCGCCTATCTGCGGCCGAGCTTCAGCAAGGGGCAGGACGGCACTGGCAACATCGCGGGCAGCACCTTCCTCGCCACCCTCACCGCCGGTTTCTGAGGAGCATCGCACATGGACGATCTGATCTGGCTGTCGGTCATGGCGGGCTTGGTGGCGGCGACGCTCGCCTATGCCCGCCTGTGCGACCATGCGTGAGGAGGGCTGAGCCATGACCCTCGACCTCTGGCTGGCGGCGCTGACCGCGCTCGGCCTTCTCGTCTATCTGGTGGCGGTGCTGATCCGCCCCGAACGTTTTTAAAGGGGCGGCATCATGACGCTTCAAGGATGGGCCCTGATCCTGGGCTTCGTCGCGATCCTGCTCGCGCTGACCAAGCCGGTCGGCGCGTGGTTGTTCGCGCTCTATGAGGGGCGGCGCACGCCCCTGCATGTCGTTCTCGGCCCTGTCGAGCGCGGCTTCTACAAGATGGCGGGGATAGACCCGGACGCGCAGCAAGGCTGGCGGCGTTATGCGCTGCACATGCTGATTTTCAACGTCGCGTTGATGATCCTGACCTATATCGTGCTGCGCGTGCAATATTATCTGCCGGGCAATCCGCAGGGGCTGGCCGGGCTGACCCCGCATCTGGCGTTCAACACCGCGATCAGCTTCACCACCAACACCAACTGGCAAAGCTATGGCGGCGAGTCGACCATGTCGAACCTGTCGCAGATGCTCGGCCTGACCATCCACAACTTCCTGTCGGCGGCGACCGGCATCGCGCTGGCCTTTGCGCTGTTCCGCGGCTTTGCGGGGCGCGAGACGAAGAATCTCGGCAATTTCTGGGCCGATGTGACGCGCATCACCCTGTACCTGCTGTTGCCGCTCTGTGTCGTCTATACCCTGTTCCTGATCGCCAGCGGCGTGCCGCAGACGATGGCGGGCGTCGTCAGCGTCGACACGCTGGAGGGCGTGCGCCAGTCGATCCTGCTCGGCCCGGTGGCGAGCCAGGAAGCGATTAAGATGCTCGGCACCAATGGCGGCGGCTTCTTCAATGCCAATAGCGCGCATCCATTCGAGAATCCGACCGCGCTGACCAACTTCGTCCAGATGCTGTCGATCTTCACGATCGGCTTCGGCCTGACCTGGTGCTTCGGCAAGGCGGTCGGCAACACGCGCCAAGGCTGGGCGATCCTGTCCGCCATGATCCTGCTGTTCCTGGGCGGCGTGGCCGTCTGCTACTGGGCGGAAGCGGCGGGCAACCCCGTGCTGCACCAGCTGGGCGTCGCGGGCGGCAATATGGAGGGCAAGGAGGTCCGCTTCGGCGTCGCTGCATCCGCCCTATTCGCGGCCGTCACCACGGCGGCGTCGTGCGGCGCGGTCAATGCGATGCATGACAGCTTCACCGCGCTGGGCGGCATGATCCCGCTGTTCAACATGCAGTTGGGCGAGGTCGTGATCGGCGGCGTCGGGGCTGGCATCTACGGCTTCCTGCTGTTCGCCATTCTGGCCGTGTTCGTCGCAGGGCTCATGGTCGGTCGCACGCCCGAATATGTCGGCAAGAAGATCGAGAGCCGTGAGGTGAAACTCGCCGTCCTCGCCATCGCCGTCCTGCCGCTGTTCATCCTGGGCCTGACCGCGTTGTCCTGCGTCACGGGGCAGGGGCTGGCGGGGCCGCTCAACAAGGGGCCGCATGGTTTCGGCGAGATCCTCTATGCCTTCACCAGTGCGGTGGCGAACAACGGCTCGGCCTTTGCGGGCCTGACCGCCTCGACCCCCTGGTATGACGGTCTGCTGGGCGTCGCCATGTGGGTGGGCCGCTTCTTCATCATCGTGCCGATGCTCGCCATTGCCGGAAGCCTCGCCGCGAAGAAGCATGTTCCCGCCTCCGCCGGGTCCTTCCCGACCACGGGTGTGCTGTGGGTCGGTCTGCTCGTCGGCATCGTGCTGGTGCTGGGCGGCCTGACCTTCCTGCCGAGCCTCGCCCTTGGTCCCATCGCCGATCATCTCGCGATGATCCGCGGTCAACTCTTCTGATCGGGAGCGCCTGTCATGGCCCATTCCTCCACCAAGAGCCTGTTCACCGCCGAGCTGGTGCTCCCGGCGATCAAGGCCTCGTTCGTCAAACTTTCCCCACGCGAGCTGATCCGCAACCCGGTGATGTTCGTGACCGCGGTGGTCGCTGCCCTGCTGACCATACTGCTCATCGTCGGGCATGACGGGCTGACCACCGGCTTCAAGCTGCAACTGGTCGTCTGGCTGTGGCTGACCGTGTTGTTCGGCACCTTTGCCGAGGCGCTGGCCGAAGGGCGTGGCAAGGCGCAGGCGGCTTCGCTTCGCGCCGCGAAGGCCGAACTGACCGCCAAGCGGCTGAAGGGGGCTGGCCAGGAGTGGGAAAATGTCCCCGCCAGCGCGCTCAAGATCGGCGACGTGGTGCTGGTCGAGACCGGCGACCTCATCCCCTCGGACGGCGAAGTCGTCGCGGGCGTGGCCTCGGTCAACGAAGCCGCGATAACCGGCGAAAGCGCGCCGGTGATCCGCGAGGCGGGCGGCGACCGTTCGGCGGTGACGGCGGGCACGCGCGTCATTTCCGACGAGATCCGGGTGCGCGTCACCGTCAATCCGGGCCAGGGTTTCCTCGACCGCATGATCGCGCTGGTTGAGGGGGCCGAGCGTCAGAAGACCCCGAACGAGGTCGCGCTGACCATCCTGCTCGTCGGTCTGACCATCATCTTCCTGATCGCGGTCGGCACCATTCCGGGCTTTGCCTCCTATGCGGGCGGCAGCATCCCGGTGGCGATCCTGGCGGCGCTGCTCATCACCCTGATCCCGACGACCATCGCCGCGCTGCTGTCGGCGATCGGTATCGCGGGCATGGACCGTCTGGTCCGCTTCAACGTGCTCGCCAAGTCGGGCCGTGCGGTCGAGGCGGCGGGTGACGTCGATGTGCTGCTGCTCGACAAAACGGGCACCATCACCATCGGCGACCGTCAGGCGAGCGAGTTCCGTGCCGTCGGCGGCTCGGACGTGGATGCGCTGGCCGAAGCCGCGTTGATGGCCAGCCTGGCCGATGAAACCCCCGAGGGCCGCTCGATCGTCGTCCTGGCGCGCGAGCAGTTCAAGGTCTCGGTCGCCAGCCTGCCCGTGAATGCCGAGGTCATTCCCTTCACCGCCCAGACCCGCATCTCGGGCGTGAGGATCGGCGACCGGCTGATCCAGAAGGGTGCGGTCGACTCGATCCTGCGCGCTCATCCGGGTGTGGGTGAGACGGCGGCGGCAACCCAGCTGCGCCGGATCACCGACGAGATCGCCCGAGCGGGTGGTACCCCGCTGGCGGTGGCGGAAAACGGCCGGTTGCTGGGCGCGATCTTCCTGAAGGACGTGGTCAAGGCGGGCATTCGCGAACGCTTCGGCGAGCTGCGCCGCATGGGCATCCGCACGGTGATGATTACCGGCGACAATCCCCTGACCGCCGCCGCCATCGCGGCCGAGGCGGGCGTGGACGACTTCCTCGCCCAGGCGACGCCGGAGGACAAGCTGGCGCTGATCCGTCAGGAACAGCAGGGCGGCAAGCTGGTCGCCATGTGCGGCGATGGCACCAACGATGCGCCGGCTCTGGCGCAGGCGGATGTCGGCGTCGCGATGAACACCGGCACCCAGGCCGCGCGCGAAGCGGGCAACATGGTCGATCTGGACAGCGATCCGACCAAGCTGATCGAGGTCGTCGGCCTCGGTAAGCAGCTGCTCATGACGCGCGGCGCGCTGACGACCTTCTCGGTCGCCAATGACGTGGCGAAATATTTCGCGATCATCCCGGCGATGTTCGTGGCGCTCTATCCCGGCCTCGGCGTGCTGAACGTCATGGGTCTGGCGACGCCGCAATCGGCGATCTTGAGCGCGATCATCTTCAACGCGCTCATCATCCCGCTGCTCGTGCCGCTGGCGCTGAAGGGCGTCGCCTACAAGCCGATGGGGGCGGGGCCGCTGCTCGCCCGCAACCTCGCCGTCTATGGCCTAGGCGGCCTGATCGCGCCGTTCGTCGGCATCAAGATCATCGACCTTGTGGTCGGTGGCCTAGGGCTGGCGTGAGTTGAGCGCATAAGCCCCTCCCCTTCAGGGGAGGGGTAGGGGGTGGGGCGTCGCCGCGAACGAAGCGCCTGTGGAAAGGCCCCACCCCAACCCCTCCCCTGAAGGGGAGGGGCTGAGAGAAGGAAATATCATGAATACGGACATTACCTCCGCTTTCCGACCCGCGATCGTCATGACGATCCTGTTCGCGATCCTGCTCGGCTTGGTCTATCCTCTGGCCATGACCGGCATCGGACAGACGATCTTCCCGCATCAGGCCAATGGCAGTTTGGTGCAGGTCGGGGGCCGCGTCATGGGCTCCGAGGTCGTCGGCCAGGCGTTCGTCAGCGACCGTTATTTCCAGACGCGCCCCTCGGCGGCGGGCAAGGGCTATGACGGGCTGGCCTCGTCGGGCTCGAACCTGGGGCCGACCTCGCAAGCCTTGGCCGACCGGGTGAAGGCGGACGTCGCCAAGCGCCGTGCCGAGGGTGTGATGGGCGATATGCCCGCCGACCTCGTGACGGCCAGCGGCTCGGGCCTCGATCCCGATCTGTCGCCCGAAGCCGCGCTGGTGCAGGCGACCCGGATCGCCCGCGTCCGTAACCTGCCGGTCGAGCAGGTCCGCGCGCTGGTCGTCGCCGAGACCGAGGATTCGGTGCTGGGCGACCCGCATGTCAATGTCCTGGCCCTTAACCGCGCACTGGACGCAACACCCGCGCGATGACGGGAGGCGAGCCGCGCCCCGATCCCGATGCCCTGCTGCGCGCCGCCGAGCGTGAGGGGCGCGGCCGCCTGAAACTCTTCCTCGGGGCAGCACCGGGCGTCGGCAAGACGTTCGAAATGCTGTCCGAAGGAGCGGCCCGCCGCCGCGACGGCGTCGATGTCGTCGTCGCGGTCGTCGAAACCCATGGCCGCGTCGAGACCGAGGCGCTGGTCCGGGGGCAGGAGGTCATGCCCCGCCGTGCCGTCCCCTATGAGGGGCGGACACTGCACGAGATGGACATCGACGCCGTGCTGGCCCGCGCGCCCCGCCTCGCGCTGGTCGACGAACTGGCGCACACCAATGCGCCGGGCAGCCGCCATCCCAAACGCTATCAGGATGTCGAGGAACTGCTGGCGGCGGGAATCGACGTCTATTCCACCGTCAATATCCAGCACGTCGAAAGCCTGAACGACGTCGTCGCCAGCTTCACCCGTGTCCGCGTGCGCGAGACGGTGCCCGACCGCATCTTGGAAGCCGCTGAGATCGAGGTGGTCGACATACCCCCCGACGAGCTGATCGAGCGGTTGAAGGCGGGCAAGGTCTATCTGCCGCAGGAAGCGACACGCGCGCTGTCGCACTTCTTTTCCAAGTCCAACCTGTCGGCCTTGCGCGAACTGGCGCTCCGGCGCGCGGCGCAGGCGGTCGATGCGCAGATGCTTGACCATGTGCGCAGCCTCGGCGTCGGCGGGCAATGGGCGGCGGGCGAGCGGCTGGTCGTTGCGGTCAGCGAGCTTCCCGGCGCCGACGAGCTGGTCCGCGCCGCCAAGCGTACCGCCGATGCCCTGCGCGCGCCCTGGACGGCTTTGTTCATCGACACGCCACGCACCGCGACGCTGGGCGAGGCGCAGCATCGGCGGCTGGCCGCGACCATGACACTGGCGACGCAGCTTGGCGCCGCGGTCGCGACGGTCCCTGCGCCCAGTGTGGTCGAGGGCATCCGCGCCTTCCTGACCGATGCGCGCGCCACCCAGCTGGTGGTCGGCAAGGCCAAGCGCTCGCGCTGGTTCGAGCTCCGTCACGGATCGGTCGTCGACCGGCTGGTGCGCGAGACGCCGGGCGTTACCGTCCATGTCCTGCCGGTCGGCGAAGCGCCGGTCGAGCGCGAACGGACCCGGCGGCGCGGGCAATGGGGATCGCCCATCGGCTATGGCCTGACGCTGCTCGGCGTCGTGGCGGTGACCGCGCTGGCGAGCGCGCTGTTCCATATCCTGAACCTCGGCAATGTCGCGCTGCTCTATCTGCTGCCGGTCATGGCGGCGGCGAGCCTCTACGGCCTGCGCACCGGGCTGTTCGCCGGCATCGCGTCGAGCCTGGCCTACAACTTCTTCTTCCTGCCCCCCGTGGGCACGCTGAGCGTCAGCAATCCAGAGAATATCATCTCGATCTTCGTCCTGCTGGGCGTCGCCGTCGCGACCAGCCAGCTGACCTCGCGGGTGCGCGCACAGGCCGATCTGGCGGCGAGCAGTGCGCGCGACAATGCGACGCTGGCGGGCTTTCTCCATCGCCTGAGTGGTCTGGCCGACCCGGCCGAGGCGGCGCGTGTCATCTGCGAGGATATCGCCCGGCTGTTCGAGGTGCAGGCCGTGCTGCTGACCCCGTCGCCCGCCGGGCTGGCGGTGCAGGCGGCGACCAAGCCCGACTATCGGCTGGAGACGATGGAGATGGCGGCTGCGCACTGGGCGTTCGACACCGGCACGCCGGCGGGCAAGGGCTCGGCGACGCTGGCCGCGTCCGAATGGCTGTTCCAACCGCTGAAGGCGGGCAACCGGACGCTCGCCGTATTGGGGCTGGCGCGCGAGGCGGGCGGCGAGCCGGTACGCGCCGATCGCCTGCCGCTGCTGACCGGGCTGATCGATCAGGCGGCGCTGATCCTCGAACGACTAAGGCTGGAGGCGGAGGTGCGTGACGTGGATGCGGTGCGCACCCGCGATCGCTTACGTGCCGCGCTGCTCTCCTCGGTCAGCCATGACCTGCGCACGCCGCTGACGGCCGTGATGGCCGCCGCCGCGCAACTGCGGCAGGGCGCGACGCCCGACCTGATCGCGACCATCGAGGGGGAGGCCGCGCGGCTCAACCGTTTCGTCGCCAATCTGCTCGACATGGCCCGCGTCGAGGCGGGGGCGCTGAAGCTCAAGATCGAGGCGATTGATCTCAGCGACGCGGTGACCGGCGCAGCACATGACGCCCGCCGCGCGCTGGAGGGCCATTCGGTGCGGCTTGACGTGCCGCCCGACCTGCCATTGGTCCGCGCCGATCCGCAACTGCTGCATCATTGCCTGCTCAACCTGCTCGACAATGCCGGGCGCTACGGCGATCCGGGCACCGAGATCGTGATCGAGGGGCGGCATCGCCACGGCACGCTGCGGCTGTCGGTCCTCGACCATGGCCCCGGCCTGCCGCCAGGCCGGGAAAACGAAGTGTTCGAGACGTTCCGGCGGCTGGAAGGCTCCGACCGGGTGGCGGGCGGCACGGGTCTCGGCCTCGCCATCGTCAAGGCCTTTGCCGAGGCCATGGGTCTGGGCGTAGAGGCGGGCAATCGCGAGGATGGCGAAGGGGCGATGTTCACCCTGTGCTTCCCGCGCGACCATATCATGCGCGACGGCGCACCGGAGGGAATGGCCTGATGCCCGCGACGATCTTGGTGGTGGACGACGAAGTCGCGATCCGCCGCCTGCTGCGCAACACGCTGGAACAGGCGGGGCATCTGGTGGTCGAGGCGCGTGACGGGCGCGAGGCGCTGGCGCGCGCGGCGGCCGACCATCCCGACGCGGTGCTGCTCGACCTGGGGCTGCCCGACCGCGACGGGTTGAGCCTGATCCCGCTGCTGCGCGGGGCGGAGCGGGTGATCCTGGTCGTTTCGGCGCGCGAGGCGACCGAGGAGAAGGTCGCCGCGCTCGATCTGGGCGCGGACGACTATGTCACCAAGCCGTTCGACAGCGAGGAGCTGCTGGCGCGACTGCGCGTGGCGCTGCGCCACCGGCGTGCGGCGGAGGCCGCGCCGTCCGTGGTGCGGACGGGCGACCTGACGATCGATCTCGACCGGCGGATGGTGACGCGCGGTGGTGAGGAACAGCATCTGACCCGCAAGGAATATGATGTGCTGGCGATGCTGGCGCGGCATCCCGGCCGGGTGGTGACGCATGACAAGATCATCGACGCCGCCTGGGGCGGGGACGAGGACCCGCGCATCGACTATCTGCGCATCGTGGTCCGCAACCTGCGCCAGAAGCTGGAAGCGCCGCAGCCGGTGGGCAGCGTCATCGCGAACGAACTGGGCGTCGGGTATCGGTTGCGGGTCGAGGGGTGAAAAATCCTCCCCGGCACGGGGAGGGGGACCAGCGAAGCTGGTGGAGGGGGTGTGCCATAAAGGACGTACCTTGCGGCCAGCCCCCTCCGTCAGCGCTTCGCGCTGCCACCTCCCCGTGCCGGGGAGGATTATAGATCAACCCACTTTCTCCCCCGTCCGCAGGGTCAGCACCTCGACCCCGGTCCTCGTCACCGCGACCGTATGTTCGAACTGCGCAGAGAGCTTTCCGTCATCGGTCACCACCGTCCAGCCATCGTCGCTGGTCGACACCTTGCTCGTGCCCTGGTTTATCATCGGCTCGATGGTGAAGGTCATGCCTTCGCGCAAAGCGACGCCGGTGCCCGGCCGCCCGAAATGCATCACATCGGGTGCCTCATGCATCTCGCGCCCGATGCCGTGGCCGCAATAGTCGCGGACGACCGAATAGCCGTTCGCCTTGGCGTGCTTCTCGATTGCTGCGCCGACATCGCCCAGCCGCGCGCCGGGGCGGACCTGGCGGATGCCCTTCCACATGGCTTCCTGCGTCACGCGGACGAGCCGTTTTGCACCCGGAGAGACGTCGCCAACCATATAGGTCTTGCTGGAATCGGCGATGAAGCCGTTCTTTTCCAAGGTGATGTCGAGATTGACGATGTCGCCGTCCTTCATCACGTCCCCGGCGTTCGGCACGCCGTGGCAGACGACCTGGTTGATCGAGCTGTTTAGCACATAGGCAAAGCCATACTGCCCCTTGCTCGCCGGCCGCGCCGACAGGTCGTGGGTGATGTAGCGCTCGACCAGGTCGTTGATCGCCAGCGTGGACATGCCGGACAGTCTCACCCCGTCGAGCATCTCGAACACCTGCGCCAGCAAGCGCCCGGATACGCGCATCAGCGCCAGCTCTTCCGCCGTCTTGACCATGTCAGGCGACCAGCGGTTGCGGCAGGGGGATGTCGGCGGCGGCCATCTGCGCCTTCACGATCTCGTGGAAGCTCAGCGTCGGATTGGCCTCGGCCAGCATGCCCATCTTCATCCAGAACTCGGCCTGCGCGTTGATCGATCGGCACATGACGGTGCTGACGCGGCGGACCTCTTCGTGAAGCTGGTCGTCGATTTTTACGATACCCATATATGAAACGTGTATGCTTCGTATATCGCGCGTGCAAGCCCGATCAGGCGGTCGGACGGGTCAGGACGAAGGCCCCACAAGCCACCATGACGGCTGCGACCAGCAGCGCCAGCGGCCAGTGCGGCCGGGCCGCGAGCAGGAACAGGCCGTACCCCAGCGCCATCCCGCCGCACGCCATCACCTTGCCCCGCCGCCCGATCGCGCCGTGCTCTCGCCACGCGCGCAAGGTCGGGCCGAAGCGCGGATGGCCGAGCAGCCAGGCCTCCAGCCGGGGCGAGGAGCGCGCGAAGCATCCCGCCGCCAGGATCAGGAAGATCGTCGTCGGCATCAGCGGCAGGATCGCGCCGATCACGCCAAGCGCGACGAACAGGCACCCCAGGATGAGCCAGCCGAGCCGTATCATGCGGGATGCGTAGCGGGGTGTGGGGGTGGGGGGAAGGCTGGTTTCAGGCACGGCCCCATCACCAAGAAGCACGCCCCCTCCCGCCTGCGGGAGGGGAGTCAGAACGAAGGTTGCGACCCCGCCACCCCCAGCTGCGACAGCATGAACGCCTGCCACTCGACATTCTGCCGTATCCGCTCGAACCGCCCGGACTTGCCGCCATGACCGGCCTCCATGTTCACCCGGAACAGCAGCGGGTTGGCGTCGGTCTTCTTGGCGCGGAGGCGGGCGACCCATTTGGCGGGTTCGTAATATTGCACCTGGCTGTCCCAGAGGCCGGTCCCGACATAAAGCGCCGGATACGCCTTGGCCGCGACATTGTCGTAGGGCGAGTAGCTGAGCATATAGTCGTAATAGGGCTTGTTCGCCGGATTGCCCCATTCGTCATATTCGAACGTCGTCAGCGGGATCGAGGCGTCGAGCATCGTCGTGACCACATCGACGAACGGCACCTGCGCGATGATGAGCTTGTAATCCTGCGGCGCCATGTTGGCGACGCCACCCATCAGCAGTCCGCCCGCACTGCCGCCCATCGCCGCCACCCGGCCGGGCGCGGCATATTTCTGCGTGACCAGATAACGCGTCACGTCGATGAAGTCGGTGAAGCTGTTCTTCTTGTTGAGCAGATGGCCGTCGTCATACCAGCCGCGCCCCATTTCCTGCCCGCCGCGGATGTGCGCGATGGCATAGACCACGCCCCGATCGAGCAGGCCGATCCGCCCCGGATCGACGCTCGGATCGGTCGAGATGCCGTAGCTGCCATAGGCATATTGGAAGAGCGGGGCGGTGCCGTCGCGCTTGACCCCCTTGGCATAGACCAGCGACACCGGGATGCGCGTGCCGTCGCGGGCGGGTACCCAGACCCGCTCGGTAACGTAGCGCGACGGGTCATAGCCGGGCACCGGCGTCACCTTCAGCGTGCGGCGCTCGCCGGTACGGGCGTTGACCTCATAGGTCGTGGTCGGCGTGACGAGCGAGCCGTATGTATAGCGGACCCAGGGCGTGTCCGGCTCTTCGTTGGTCGACAGGCCCATGCGATAGGCGGGTTCGTCCGCCTTGACCGGGATCGATCTGCCCGCATCGGTCAGCAGGCGGATCATCCGGTTCCCGCCCTCGCGCTGGTCGATCGCGACGAAGCCGTTGAACGGCTTGAAATCCTCGATGAACACGGTGCCGCTGCTGGGCACCAGGTCGCGCCACGCCGCTACGCCCTTGGCCAGATCGCCATCGGCCAGCATCACCAGCTTATAGTTCTTGGCACCGCGATTGGTGCGGATGATCCAGCGGTTGCCCAGATGGTCGGCGCCGTAGCGGAACTCGCGTTCGCGCGGGGCGATGACGGTGAAGGCGGTCGGCTGCGTGGCGGAGGCGCAGCGTTGTTCGTCGCTGACCGTGCTCTGGACGCTGATGCAGATATAGCGGTCGTCGGTCGTGCGGCCGATCCCCATGTTGAAGGTGTCGTCCTTCTCCTCATACAGCATCCGGTCGGTGCCGACCGGCGTACCAAGCACATGCGCCATCACGCGATAGCCGCGCAGCGTCGTCGGGTCCTTGGCGATGTAGAGCAGGGTGCGATTGTCCGCCGCCCAGACAATGTTCGGCTCGATGTTGG
This sequence comes from Sphingomonas sp. 77B, assembly GCF_056497825.1. Classification (NCBI taxonomy): domain Bacteria; kingdom Pseudomonadati; phylum Pseudomonadota; class Alphaproteobacteria; order Sphingomonadales; family Sphingomonadaceae; genus Sphingomonas; species Sphingomonas sp. 77B. The sequence continues at coordinate 1,181,330 of NZ_JBWMBY010000001.1, read as the reverse complement.
AGATGGTGTCTTCATGGACACGCCCGGTCGCGATGTCCTTGACCTTCAGCACATATTGCCGCCGCCCGACCGTGTCTTCGGCCCAGGCGACCAGCCTGTTGTCCGGGCTGACCGCCCAGTCGGACAGCGAGAAGAAGCTGTGTCCCTTCGCCATGGCGGGCTGGTCGAACAACAGGACGGCGGGGGCGGTGGCGCTGCCCAGGCGGCGCTCGATCAATGGATAGTCGGCGCCGGTCGCGAAGCGGGACGAATACCAATAGCCGTTCTTCCGGTAAGGGACGCTGCTGTCGTCCTGTTTGATATGCGCGACCGTCTCTTCGTAGAGTTTCGCCTCCAATGGCTTGAGCGCGGCCAGTTGCGCATCGGCATAGGCATTCTCGGCGTTGAGATAGGCGAGCATCTCCGGGTTCTTGCGGGTGTCGTCGCGCAGCCAGTAATATTCGTCCTCACGCGCGCCATTGGGCGAGGGGACCTGATGCGGCTTCTTGGCCGCGACCGGCGGGGTTGCCTGTTGCGCCAGGGCAGGCATTGCCAGCGCCATCAATCCCGTTGCCGCCCACCACCGCATCGCCGTCCCCCCTTTGCCAGAAGATGGCAGGATGGCGTCGGGACCGTGCCTTCGCAAGCACTTATCCGGGGGCTGCGTCCTTAGTCCGCGTACAGGCGAAGCCGATCGCGGCGGCCAGCAGCCCGGCGGCGGCGACCCCGGCGGCGATCTTCCAGGGACGATGCTCCGCCTCGGCCTCGACGAACAGGTCCATCAAGTGGCGCGTGACCGCCTCCGGGTTCTCCCGCTGGGGGAAGTGACCGACGCCGGGCAGCGCGACCATCTTGAACGGGCCGGTGAACTTGCCGGACACGTCGCGCGCGGTGGCGGGCGGGTTCACGCCATCGACCTCGCCATGAAGATAGAGCGTTGGCAGCGACAGGGTCCTGGTCGCCTTCACCCGGTCGGCCAGCCAACGCCCGCGCGGGTCGGGTTGCGCCTCGTCCCAGCGGGCGCGGTAGCTGTGGATCGTCACCGCGGGCCAGTCGGGATTGTCGAAGGACTGGGCGACCCGGTCGAAGGTCGCCTCGTCGAACCAGCCCGGCGGCGACCAGTCGACCCAGTGGATATGGGCAAAGCCGCGCCGGTCGTCGCGGACGGCTTGTGCGCCGCGTCGGGTCGCCATGAACCAGTGATACCATTGCCGCTGCGCCTGATCGAAGGGCGGGGTCGGCATGCCCCCCAGGCGCGGCGGCGTGCTGAGCATCGCCAGCTTGCGCACCCGTTCGGGCCAGCCGATCGCCAGCGCCTCGGCGATGTTGCTGCCCCAGTCATGCCCCGCGACCATGAAGCGATCGATACCCAGCGCGTCCATCAGCGCGATCGCGTCCAGCGCCAGGATCGCGCTGTCGCCGGTGCGGGGCGTATGGTCGTAGCGGAATCGTGTCGCGCCGAACCCGCGCAGGGTCGGCACCACGACACGCAACCCCGCCTGGGCCAGGCGGGGTGCGACCCGGTCCCAGCTGGTCGCATCGTCAGGCCAGCCATGGAGCAGCAGCACGGCTGGCGCGTCCTGCGACCCGTACAGGTCGCAGGCGATGGTGAGGTGGTCGGTGGTGATCGTCGGCATCGGCGGAAATAGATCCTTTGCTTGGACCGTTTCCAAACCCCGGCGGCTTCGTGCCGTTCCGTTTGTGTGGTGGCGACCGGGGGCGATCCGGGCGGATCGCGGGGTGAGCGGTGGCTCACGGACAAGGGTCGGAAGACCTTCTATTCCTCCCCTGCAAGGGGAGGCGGCGCGCGTAGCACGTCGGAGGGGTGTCGCCCCCATCGAGAGGATTACACGCCTCCGTCAGGCCTTCGGCCTGCCACCTCCCCTTACAGGGGAGGAATGGGGAATCTTAAGTTCCGACAGCAAAACTTCGTCACGGGCCTTGATCGGACGGGCCGCTATCGCGTTTTAGGACATTGGGGGTGCGCGATTGACGAATGGAATGACATGCGGTGGCGACGGCGTAACCTGGCCTCGATGAGTGCGGATGTGAATGACGGGCTGGCCCCCGGTGTCGAGGCGGTGACCAGCGGTGCCCCCCGCTCCGCCGAGCCGGTGCAGACCCGCGGCTACCGGGTGATCGCGCTGGTCGTCGCCTCCGCGCTGTTCATGCAGCAGCTGGACGGCACCGTGTTGACCGTCGCGCTTCCCACCATGGCGCGCGATCTGGCGACCCCCGCCACCAGCCTCAGCCTTGCGCTGACCAGCTATCTGCTCGCACTCGCACTGTTCATTCCCGCCAGCGGGACGCTGGCCGACAAGTTCGGGTCGCGCACCGTTTTCTGTTCGGCGATCGGGGTGTTCTTGCTCGGATCGATCCTGTGCGCCCAGTCGGGATCGCTGCACACCCTGGTCGCCGCGCGTTTCCTGCAAGGGATCGGCGGCGCGATGATGGTGCCGGTGGGGCGGCTGGTCCTGCTGCGCAGCGTCGCCAAGGCGGACATGGTGCAGGCGCTGTCCTGGCTGGTCATGCCCGCACTGATCGGGCCGATCCTGGGACCGCCGCTGGGCGGGTTCATCGTGACCTGGCTCGACTGGCGCTGGATCTTCTATCTCAACATTCCGATCGGCGTCATCGGCATGATCGGCGCTTGGATGCTGGTGCCCGAGGTGCGCGGCGATGCGCGGTTGCGGTTCGACGTGTCGGGCTTTTTGCTGTCCGGCATAGCGCTCGGCTGCCTGTTGTTCGGATTCGAGCTGGCGAGCCGCCCCGGCACCGGGTGGATCGCGCTCGTACTGCTGATCGTCGGCGCGGTCTTTGGCTGGCTTTACATCCGCCACGCGAAGCACACGACCGACCCGATCCTCGACCCGACGCTGATGCGCGTGCCGACCTTCCGCCTGTCGGTGATCGGCGGCTCGCTGACCCGCATCACCCAGGGCGCGCAGCCCTTCCTGCTGCCGCTGATGTTCCAGCTCGGCTTCGGGCTCAGCGCGGCCAAGACGGGGACGATCACCATGGCGGGCGCGGTGGGGGCGCTAGCGATGAAGGCGCTGGCGCCGCGCGTGCTGCGCCGCTGGGGCTTTCGCCGCAGCCTGATCGTCTCGGGGCTGGCGAGCAGCGCGGGTTATGCGACCTGCGCGTTCTTCCGCCCCGACTGGTCGATCCCGCTCATCACCTTCATCCTGGCGCTGTCGGGCTTCTTCACCTCGTTCCAGTTCACCGGCTTCAACGCCATCGCCTATGCCGATGTGGACAAGGAGCGGATGAGCGCGGCGACGAGCTTCTATGCGACCTTCCAACAGCTGACCCTGTCGCTGGGCATCTGTACGGCGGCGACCGTGTTGCAGCTGGGTTCGCTGATCGAGGGCAAGGGCGGGCCGACGCTGAACAGTTTCTCGGCGGCTTTCATCGTGGTGGCGGTCATTTCCACCTCGGCGGTCATCTGGAACCGTCGCTTCGCGCCCGACGCGGGGGCGGCGATGAGCGGCCATCATGGAAGCGGGGATAGCGACGAATGACGGATATTTAATGTCGTTCCCGTTCAGCAACAATCCATGACAAGAATCGTTACGGGCTTTCATCCATGAAAGGAGAAGCCGGTGGCATCGCAGACGGTGATCGTGACGGGAGCGGAATCGGGCATAGGCGCGGCCTGTGCCGAGGCGTTCGGGGCAGTCGGGGCCAAGGTCGCCGTCCTGTTCCACAGCGATCAGGCCGCCGCCGACGTGACCGCCGAGGCGGTGCGCAAGGCGGGCGGCGAAGCGATGACGGTACAGGTCGCGGTCGATGACGAGGCCTCGGTCGACAAGGCTTATGGCGTGGTCGAGCGGCAATGGGGCCCGGCCGATGTGCTGGTCAATTCGGCCGGGGTCAATATGGCGGGCATCGCGGTACGCGACATGACGCTGGCGCATTGGCAGCGCATGATCGAAACCGACCTGACCGGCGCCTTCCTGACGTCGCGCCGTTTCCTGACCGGGCGGGGCGAGGCGAAGGGCGATGCGACGATCCTGCAGATCTCGTCGATCCACGCTTATGCGGTGCGTGCGGGCGGTGCGGATTATTGCGCGGCCAAGGGCGGGCTGACCACGCTGGTCGAGACGCTGGCCATCGAAGAGGCGCCGCGCGGCATCCGGGTGAACGCGATCGAGCCGGGCATGATCCTGACCCCGATGAATGCCAAGGCGCAGGCCGATCCCGCCTATCGTGCCAGCCTGGAGAAGAACATCCCGATCGGCCGGGCGGGCAACGCCTCGGAGGTCGCGGACCTTGCCGTCTTCCTCGCCTCCGACAAGGCGCGGTACATCACCGGCGCGCGGATCGTCATCGATGGCGGCCTGTCGCTGATGCAGGCGCTGGGCGCATGACGGTTCCCGACGCGAACAGCCCGGTCGCCGATCCGCATCGCAAGGACCGGGTGGCCGATGCGACGCTCGACCTGGACTTCAACGTCAAGCGGATCGAGGATGTGACGCTCGACGGCCCGCCGGAGCTGATGGCCCGCGACCTGATGAGCCCCTATGTCTGGCGCGAGGCGGATGGCCGCTGGGGCATGATGGTTCGTGCCGTCGTGCGCCCCGGCGAGACACTGACCGATACCGGCGTCATCTGGTCGGGCTGGAGCGAGGACGGGCGGCACTTCACGATGCTCGATACGCCGTCCATCGCGCCGGGGCCGGGCGAGCATGATGCTGGCGGGGTCGAGGACCCGACGGTCGTTCGCACCGAGGACGGCTATATCGTCTATTATTCCGGCGTGCTGGCCGACCATGCGCATGGCGAGCTGTCCTATGCCAGCGGGCCGTCGCTCGACCGGCTGGAGAAGAGCGGCGTCGCGCTTGCGTCCTCCAAGTCGGAGGGCAACACCAAGGAGGCGACGGTCGACCGGACGGCGGACGGGCGCTGGCGGCTGTTCTATGAATATGCCGCCGACGATGCTTCGCGCATCGGTCTGGCGATCGGCGAAGATGTCGCGGGCCCTTGGACCGAGCAGCCCACACCCTTCATGCCGCGCGAGAACAGCTGGGACGACTGGCATCTGTCGACCGGCCCGCTGCTGATTGACGACACGAACTGCCCGGTGATGTTCTACAACGGCGCGACCCGCGATGCGCGCTGGCGGATCGGCTGGGTCGCCTTCGATGAACATTACACCCGCGTCGTCGCGCGCGGGATCGAGCCGCTGATCCTGCCGCCGCCCGCCGACGATCGCGGCGCGACCGACATCGCCTTTGCCGCTTCTGTCGTGGTCGCGCCGGATGGTATCTGGCTTTACTATTCGCTGGAGGATCGGCGATTGTCGCGGGCATTGATCCGGCGCAGTTGAGCCGTCCTGTCCATGTCCTTGCGCAAGAAAGCCCGTTGATGCTCGGAGAGACCGAAGCCCCCGGTACCGCGGACGCTCATGCCCCGAGCATCCATGCCTCGATCGCCCCGGCACCCGCATTGCGGCCGGGGCGGCCCTATGCCCGTGACGAATTGCTGCATGAGCTGTTCGATGCGACCGTGCGCGACCATGGGGCCTCGATCGCGGCCCAGCTGATCGGCGCGGACGAGGAATATGCCCGACCCAAGGCCTGGACCTACGACATGCTTGCCCGGCGCAGCCTGTCGATGGCGCACCGGCTGCGCGCGCTGGGGGTGGGCAAGGGCGACCGCGTCGTGCTGTGCCTGCCGCGCGGGTTGGACCAGTATATGGCGATCCTGGGCGTGCTGCGCGCGGGGGCGGCCTATGTGCCTGTCGACTGGGGCTATCCGCAGGACCGTATCGCCTACATCATCGAGGATAGCGGCGCGGCGCTGACCATCACCACGTCTGCGCGGGCGGGCGAGATACCGGGCGAGACGCTGTGCCTGGACGCCGAACTGGGCGATCTGGCCGCCGAACCGGACGCGCCGCTGGGTCGCGACGTGACGGGATCGGACCCGCAGGACCTGGCCTATATCATCTATACCTCGGGCACGACCGGACGGCCCAAGGGCGTGATGATTACCCATGCCAATGCCTGCCACCTTGTCCGTTCCGAAAGTGCGATCTTGGCGCTGGAGCCCAGCGACATCGTGTTCGGCGGGTTCAGCCTGGCCTTCGACATGTCGGTCGAGACGATGTGGAGCGCCTTTTTCGTCGGCGCCAAGCTGCTCATAGCGACCGACGCCTTGGCCGCCAGCGGCCCTGACGTGGCGATCACGCTGGCCGAGGAAAAGGCGACGATCTGGCATGTCGTGCCCTCGCTGATCGCGCTGGTCGAGCATCCGGTGCCGACCCTTCGCCTTATCAACATGGGCGGGGAGGCATGCCCGGCCGACCTGCCGCGCCGCTTGGCCCGCCCCGGCCTGCGGCTGCTCAACACCTATGGCCCGACCGAGACGTCGGTCACGGCGACCTGGACCGAGGTGCAGCCGGGCAAGCGCATCACCATCGGCAAGCCGCTGCCCGGCTATACCGCCTGGATCGTCGACGAGCAGTTGCAGCCGGTCGAGGCGGGGCAGGAGGGCGAGCTAGTCATCGGCGGCCCCGGCGTCGGCGTCGGTTACGTCAACCGGCCCGATCTTACGGCCGAGAAATTCACCATGACCCCGTTCGACACGGTGTCGGGCGGGCCGGAGCGCATCTATCGCTCGGGCGATCTCGTCCGGCTGGACGCGGCGGGGGATATCGATTTCGTCGGACGCATCGACACCCAGGTGAAGATCCGCGGCTTCCGCGTCGAACTGGCCGAGATCGAGACGGTGATCGGCGAGGCGCCGGGCGTCGCTCAGACCGTCGTCCATCTGTTCACCGACGCCGATGGTTCGGAATTTCTGGCGGCCTTTTTGGTCGCGCGGAACGGTGAGACGATCGACATCGCCGACATCAAGGCGCGCGTCACCGAACGCCTGCCCAATTACATGCGTCCCGCCGCCTATCAGTTGATGGCGGCGCTGCCGACCTTGCCCGCCTCGGGCAAAGTCGATCGCAAGGCACTGGCAAAGCCGGAAATCACCATCGACACCGGCCGCACGATCGAGCCGCCCGCCACCCCGATGGAGGAAAAGCTCCACGCCATCTGGACCGAAGCCTTTGCGCCGCAGCCGGTGTCCGTCACCGACGATCTGTTCGAGGATCTGGGCGGCCATTCGCTTAAGGCCGCGCGGCTCGTCTCGGCGGCGCGCAAGGTCGCGGGGCTGGAGGGGCTGTCGCTGGAAGACCTCTATGCCGCGCCGACTATTCGGGCGCTGGCCATTCGGATCGGCGGCGCGGCGGCGGTCGCGGTGCAGACCGAGGAGAGCTTCCACCGCGTGCCCGAATGGAAGCGATGGCTGTGCGTCGCGGCGCAGACGGTCGCGTTGTTGCCCGTCTATACCATCGCCGGGCTGCAATGGTTCTTCCCCTATGTGGCCTATACCCATCTGGCCGGACGGATGCCGCGTATCGACGCGCTGATCCTGAGTGCCTTGTTCTTCACCATCGTGCCGGTCGCCTCGATGCTGTTCTCGATCGCGGCCAAATGGCTGATCGCGGGGCGGTTCAAGGCGGGGGACTATCCGCTTTGGGGCGGCACCTATTTCCGCTGGTGGCTGGTGCGGCGGATCATCGCGGTGACGGCGACCCCCTATCTGGCGGGTACGCCGATGATTCGGGGCTATTACCGAATGCTGGGCGCCAAGATCGGCAAGCGCGCCTATATCGGCAATGGTGTGATCGACACCGCCGACCTGTTCGCGTGCGGCGACGATGCCATCGTCAGCGACCAGGCGGTGATGGCGACCAGCTCGGTCGAGCGCGGCCTGTTGAGGCTGGGCACGGTGACGCTGGGCAACCGCGCCTTTGTCGGCGGGCAGTCGGTGGTCGGTCGCAATTCCGCGCTCGAGGATGACGCGATCCTCGATGACATGGCCGCGCTTCCGGCCGAGACGGTGATCCCCGCGCGGCAACGCTGGACCGGGTCGCCCGCCGCCTTCGACCGCATGGTCGCGCCGGGCGAGGCCATCACCACGGGCAAGCGCGCCGGGCCGTCGATCGCGATCTTCATCGGCGCGCTGCTGCTGCCGATCATCGCCATCCTGCCGATCGCGCCGGGCCTGATCGCGCTGATCGAGCTGGATTGGGCGACGACCGGCTATGGGTACATGCTCGTCTCGCCGTTGCTCGCCGCGACCTATATCGTGATGATGTGCGTGCTGACCGTGCTCGCCAAGCGGCTGATCCTCGGCCGGGTGAAGCCGGGCGTCTATCGCCTCGATAGCTGGTTCTATGTCCGTTACTGGATGGTCCGGCAGATCAATGACCTGGCGCTGCGGCTGCTGCACCCGATCTTCGCCACCCTCTATGTCATCCCCTGGTACCGCGCGCTGGGCGTCAAGGTCGGGCGGCGCGCGGAGATTTCGACCGCGAGCGCCATCGTCCCCGATCTGGTCGAGATCGGGCCGGAGAGCTTCATCGCGGACTCGGTGATCTTCGGCGCGGCCAAGATCGGCCATGGCACCATCGAACTGGCGCATACGAAGATCGGCCGCCGCAGCTTCATCGGCAATTCGGCGCTGCTGCCCACAGGCGCGCAGATCGGCGACGAGGTGCTGATCGGCGTCCTCTCCAAGCCACCCGAAGACCCGACCCTCGCGACCGAGGCGGGCAGTACCTGGTTCGGCTCGCCCGCGATCAAGCTGCCGGTGCGGCAGGTCGCGACGATGTTCGACGAAGGCGCCCGCTTCAACCCGTCGCGCGGCCTGATCGCCACGCGCCTGTCGATCGAGGCGATCCGCACCATCCTGTCGCTGACCGCCTTCCTGGTGTTCTTCAGCGCGCTGTTGTCGATCGTCGGCGATCTCGACGATCTGGAGGAGGGTGGGCTGGTCATCATTTCGGCCTTCCCGTTCCTCTATGTCGGTTTCTGCCTGGCCTGCGGGCTGTTCGTGCTGGCGCTGAAATGGCTGGTCGTCGGGCGCTACGGGGCACGAACCGCACCGCTGTGGAGCACCTTCGTCTGGCGCACCGAACTGGTGACGGCGACCTATGAGAACCTCGCGGTCGCCAACCTGCTGGAGCCGTTGCGGGGCACGCCCTGGATCGGTCTGTATCTGCGCCTGATGGGGGCGAAGGTCGGCAAGCGCTGTTACATCGACACGACCGACCTGACCGAGCACGACCTGGTGACGATCGGCGACGATGTCGCGCTCAACGATTATGCCGGGCTCCAGACGCATCTGTTCGAGGACCGCGTGATGAAGGTCGGCGCGATCAAGGTCGGCGACCGGGCCACCATCGGGTCGCTCGCCATCGTTCTCTACGATGCTGAAGTCGGCGCGGACGCGCAGCTGGGCGATCTGTCGGTGGTGATGAAGGGCGAGACGCTGCCCGACGGCACGAACTGGGAAGGCAGCCCGGCGCGGATCGTGACCGGGGCATGATCCCGCTGCGCCACGACGGGCCGCTCGACCGGCTGGCGTGGGACGGGGGCTCGCCGGTCGTGTGGCGCACGCCCGATCCGGGTCGCGGCAAAAGAGCGTCGTTGGCGGAGGCCCTGCTATCCCGGCTGGCGCAAGCCCCGGTGACGCTGGCGCGAAGTGCGACCGGCCAGCCGAAGGTCGCGTCTCCCCCGGGCTGGTATCTCGGCATCGCGGGGCGAGGGGATATGTGCCTGATCGCGGCGGCGCGGCAGCCGATCGCGGTGGATCGCGAGACGCTCGACGATGCGCCGCCGCTGTGGGACATGTTGACGTCTGCGGAGGCGCAGGCCGTGCGCGCCGCCCCCGATCCGTCGCGTGCCTGGCTGCGTCGTTGGACGATCAAGGAGGCGCACGCCAAGTTGATCGGCGACCCCCGCCGCATCGCCGCCGAGGCGATCGAGACGCGGTTGATCGACGACTGCGAAGCGACCGCGCACGGCGAAGGCGTTTCGCGCTGCTGGACCCGCGATCGGGACGGCGCGATCGAGACGGTGGCGATATGGGCGTGAGCGATGTGGCGGTTCGCCCCTATGCGGATAGCGACCGGGCGGACGTACTGGCGATCTTCGACGCCAACCGCGCCGACTATTTCGGGGCAGGGGACCGCGACTGGTTGATCGAGACGCTGGACGAACCGGACGGCCCCGCCTTCGTCGTGGCGATCGACGGCCGGGCGGCGGCGTTCGGCGGCTATGAGGTCTGGGACCATTACAACAAGGCACTGCTCTATTGGGGCATGGCGGCGTCTGACTATCACGGGTGCGGGCTAGGGCGGCTGTTGCTGCTCGCGCGGTTGCTGCATGTCGCGACCCATGCGGTGCCCGCTACCCGATATGTCACCGTCGACACCTCGCCACAGGTGGCGCCCTTTTTCCTGCGCTGTGGGTTCGAGCAGACCGCCGTTTGGCCGGAGGGCTATCGCTCGGGCATGACGATGCACGAGTTGCGCTTCGACCTGGCGACGATATCGGTCGACGTGCTGGCGAAACGCCGGGACGATGCGCTGGCGGCGGTGCGAGAGAAACTGGCTGCCCGAAACGGGTATCGCATGCGCCGGTGATCCGGGGCGAGGTCACACCCTGCCGCACCCTCCAAAGGACATCATGCACTTGTCGGCTGCCACGAACGATTCGCTCCGCGGAGGCGGGGGGCATCGCGTTGCGGTCGGCTGATCGGCAAGCCGATATGCCTTCCGCTACGTTATACGGCCTTGTTGCGAAGACGAAACAGAATTAAATTGCAAGCGATTGCAATCGATCCATTTTCGGAGTTGACAGCCCCTACCGCTCGTGAAAACCCCGTCACCCATAACTCGATGTTATTAATGGGTATTAAGGGGGAATAGCGTGGGGGTGGGCATTTCTCGCGTATCGTCGCTGGCGATCGCTGCATTCTGTTTCGTTCAGGCCGGATCTGCCGTCGCGCAGAGCCAATATGTTCCCCCCGCGCCGACGGGCGGCTATGTCATGGCCAATGGTCAGCGGACGGCGGACTATAACGCGGCGCTGGCGTCGTGGCGGCAGGACAAGCAATTCTCGGTCGATTACACCAAGGGCTATCTGGGGCTGGAATATGCCTATGTCCTGGGCCTCTCGGGCAAGGGGCAGACGATCGGGATCAACGATGCGGGCGTGGCGATGGACCACCCGCTGTTCGCCGGATCGGGCAAGATTTCCGGGCTGCGTACGCCCATTCCGTCGACCTATGGCAATGACGGCCTGGTCAATCCCCGGCGTCCCTGGGAAATCCATGGCACCCATGTCGCGGGCACGGCGGCGGGCGATCGGCTGGCAAACGGGGTGATGTTCGGCAACGCATTCGGCGCGAACATCCTGTCGGCCACGACCAATTTCTCGGCAGGCGATTTCCTGTGGTGGCGCGACCAGATCCTCGATAATGTCACGGTCGCGACCGCGCAGGAGAATATCCCGGCGCTTGCCGAGACCGGGCGGGTTCGGATCATCAACAACAGCTGGGGCTCGACCGCGACCCAGCCCTATACGCTGACTCCGGCCCAGGCGCGCGGTGCGTTCCAGCAGGCGCTGGGCAATTTCTACGATCCCGTCCTGAAGAACGACGTGCTGGTCGTGTTTTCGGCAGGCAACGGGTCGGGCGTCCATGCCAGCATCGATGCGGTGACACCGCTGAGCGATCTGCGGCTGCGCTCCAACTGGCTGTCGGTGGCGAACTACCGGGCGAACGGCATCGCCGATCCCAGCACCAGCCTGTGCGGCCAGACCGCGACCTGGTGCGTGGCCGGGCCGGGCAACTCGGTCGTGTCCGCCGCGCCGACCTATCTGGTCGACGGCACCGCGATCCGCGCCAGATATACCCGCGCCATGTATCCGACCATCTATGCCGCAACGACCCTGACCCAGTTGCAGAACGCCGCGGTCAATACGTGGCTGGGCGTGCTGAACGACTATCTCAACCGGCGTGACGCGGCCAAGGCATCGGGGCGCTTCTTCGACGAGGATGCCGAACGGACCAAGGTGGCGCAGCAGGCGGTCGGCATTTCGCTGGCCTATGGCGCGCGGTTCATGACGCCCGATCCCGACGGCTATACCAGCCGTCTGGCGCAGATTCTGACCATATCCGGCAATGTCGCGCTGGTCGGCCGGGACTTTTCCTATTCGGTGCTGACCCAGGCCAATGCGATCATCACCGCCGAACTTCAGAAATACATCACCTTCACCGGGCCCGGCTATGCCGCGCTGACCGGCACGTCGATGGCGGCGCCAAACGTCTCGGGGTTTGCCGCACTGCTGATGGAGTATTTCCCCGAATATAATACCGGCCTGATCTCGGACATCCTCGTGTCGAGTTCCAAGGACCTGGACGCGCCGGGCGTCGACCTGCGCTCGGGCTGGGGGGCGCCGCAAATGGCGGTGGCGCTGCGCGGGCCGACCGCGTTGCGTGACACGCGCGAGGTGACGGTGGCTTCGGGCACGACCGATATCTGGAGCAACCCGATCACCGACGCGCGCGACCGCTATTCGGCCGAGGTGCTGGCGGGCTTCCCCAACGATATCGGCGGCCTGGTCAAGCGTGGCGGCGGCGAGCTGATCCTGACCGCCGCCAACAGCTATAGCGGCCCGACCCGCGTCGAGCAGGGGCAGCTGACCGTGGACGGCAGCCTGACCCGTTCGGCGGTAACGGCGGTGTCCAGCGGTATCCTCGCGGGCAATGGCAGCGTCGCGTCGCTGACCGCCGGGTCGGGCGGCATCGTCTCGCCGGGCAGCACCGGGGCCTTCGGGACGCTGACCGTCGCAGGCACCGCCAGCCTGGGTTCGGGCAGCCAGTTCGTCGCCGATATCGGCCCCGGCGGGACCTCCGACCAGCTGGCCGCGCGCAGCATCGTGCTGGGCGGCGGCACGCTGACGCTGCGGCCGGTGGATTATGTGCCGCGTTATGGCGACCGCTATACGATCCTGACCGCCTCGAACGGCATCACCGGCAGCTTCGGCGGCGCGACCGCGTTCAGCGCGATCCTCTATCCCGAATTGAGCTATAGCGCAGCCCGGGTGACGGCCGCGGTGGGGGCCAGGCCCTATGCCAGCGTCGTGGCGGCGACACCGGTGCAGACCGCCTATGCGCGGCTGCTCGACGCCAACCGTTCGGCCTATGCCAATTTGCGCGGCACCTATGACCTGCTCGACCTTCAGGATGTCGGCACGATCCGGACCAGCCTGGAGGCGATCGCACCGCGAGCCGAGGCGACGCGCCAGGCGATCGGCACCACCGCGACCGACAATATCGCACGCTTCTATCGCGATCGCCTGAACGGCATGACGCCCGACGGCTTTGCGGGCGGAACCGTCGCGATGATCGGCAAGCCGCTGGAGTTCGCCGCCAACGCCATCGTCACCCCCGGCCGCCCCCAGACGGTCAGCGACACGCCGACCAGCATGGTCCGTGAAGCCATGCTGCCCGACAATGTCTCGGCCTATCTGGCCGGGGGCTATGTCGACGGCTCGGGCGCGATCATGCCCGGCACCATCGGTGGCCGCGATCCGTTCGATGGCTTCTATATCGCGGGCGGTGTCGAGGCGCGGGTGTCCGACACGGCGGCGCTGGGCTTCGGCCTGTCCTATTCGGACATCGACGGCGACCCGCGTTTCGGCCAGTCGGCCAAGGGCGAGCTGATCCAGGGTACACTCTACGGACGTCTGGGCGGCACGCTCGGCCCCGCGCTCGATGCGCAGTTCGGGGCGGGCGTGTACCAGTCCTCGACCCGGCGGCAGGGCAGTTTCGTCGGCACCCCGTTCGACCTGCGGTCGCGCGACAATGCGCTGGCGCTGTCGAGTGAGGTGGGGGCGAGCTATACCAAGGGCAGCGGCGCGGTGCGCTTCGGTACGCGCGTGGCGATCCGCACCAGCAGCATCGATTTCACCCCCACCGGTGAGACGGGCACCGGCCCGGCGCTGACATACGGACGCGACCGCTTCCTGAGCATCCAGGGCCGCGCGGGGCTTCAGATCGACGCGACCGAAGGCGGCTTCCGCCCCTTCGCAACGGCCTATTATGTTCATGATTTCGAGGGGCGGCCGGGCTATTTCAACGCCGGTTTCGCGGGAGGCACGCAAGCGCAGGCGCGTTTTCTGACTGCAACGCAGGACCGCAACTGGGGCGAGATCAGCGCAGGGATCGCCTATCGCTCGGGCCGGGCGACCGTCTCGCTCGCGGCGGACTCGACCGTGGGCCGCGAGGATGTCCGCAACCAGTCCTATCGCGCCGGGCTGAAGCTGTCCTTCTAGGTCCCATCTGCATGTTGCGCAGCCAGATCATGGCGCATGCGAGATGTACGAAGCCCATGGAGTCGGTGATGGTTTTCTCGCAGCGTAGGGCGATGCGCCGGAAGCGTTTGAGCTTGTTGAAAAAGCATTCGACCTGATGGCATTCCTTGTAGAGCCGCCAATCGATGGGCGGTTCGGCTCGGATTGGCCTTGATGTGCGCGGTGGCACCAAGGTCGTCGGCGATGAAAGTACGCAGCGGATCGGCGTTATAAGCGGCATCGGCGATAACATGGCCGACACCCTTCAAGCCCGTCAGCGGCGTCTCGGCCTCTGGGCGATCGCCGCGTTGGCCGGGTGTCGGATGGATACGGAGGCATCTACAGCTGCATACAATTTGGTCGTTAAGCCATCCCGAGATCGCCCGATCGCGGCAGCTTCAGCCCCCCTTTGCGCCTGCCGCATCTGCATGGACTTTCGAGATGGTGCTGTCGATGAGGACGTACTCGAAGTCCGGCGTATCGGCCAGGCTATGGAAGAGTCGTTCCCATACACCGGCATGCGACCAGCGTCGGAACTGGGCACGCACCCCTGTCCACTTGCCGAAGACCTCTGGCAGGTCGTGCCAGCGTGCCGCATTGCCAGCCAGCCACAGGATCGCGTCCACGAACAGCCGGTTGTCCACGCCGCTGCGGCCGCGCGTCCCCGCGTGTGCGGGGGAGCCTAGCCCATGCCGCTCTTGGGGCACCCAAGGCAGGGTCGATCCCCGCGGGTGCGGGGGAGCCTTCGCCGGGACCTGATCGGGCAGCTCGTCACGAGGTCGATCCCCGCGGGTGCGGGGGAGCCCGGGCCGAGGAGCCGATCACATTCGCGCTTACGGGTCGATCCCCGCGGGTGCGGGGGAGCCGCCGATAGAGCGGATGATCCTTGGCCTTCTGCGGGTCGATCCCCGCGGGTGCGGGGGAGCCTCCGTGAGGTAACGGCGGCCCTCGCCGGGGCGGGGTCGATCCCCGCGGGTGCGGGGGAGCCTGACCGACCTTACCGCCCTGCTCCCCCGCCTCGGGTCGATCCCCGCGGGTGCGGGGGAGCCGGTCTGTATCGCTACTGCCATGCGGTCGATCAGGGTCGATCCCCGCGGGTGCGGGGGAGCCGGAACTCAGAAAGAGAACCTCAACGCTCCTGGGGGTCGATCCCCGCGGGTGCGGGGGAGCCATGCCTGCTTCATCACGGATATTCGCTATCGCGGGTCGATCCCCGCGGGTGCGGGGGAGCCGCCGACGAATGGTCGATCGTGTCATAGCCGTTGGGTCGATCCCCGCGGGTGCGGGGGAGCCTCGGCTGCGGCCCCGGCGTCCTGCTCCTGTTCGGGTCGATCCCCGCGGGTGCGGGGGAGCCTTGGCGACGTTTGTCCCGAGCCCCCGGACATAGGGTCGATCCCCGCGGGTGCGGGGGAGCCTTGGATCAGCCCGGCCAGCGCAATGAGGCAGAGGGTCGATCCCCGCGGGTGCGGGGGAGCCTCGCCGACGACATGCCATTGCCCACGGCACCAGGGTCGATCCCCGCGGGTGCGGGGGAGCCGTCGCACCCCCGCCACTAGTGGAACGTCACTAGGGTCGATCCCCGCGGGTGCGGGGGAGCCCATCAGCTATATCGAAGACGGTGTCTCGGTCAGGGTCGATCCCCGCGGGTGCGGGGGAGCCCCCAGCGCATCGGCACTCTCACCGAACAACAGGGGTCGATCCCCGCGGGTGCGGGGGAGCCTAAGACGCTCGCGGCCGGGCTTTCGTCGGCTGGGGTCGATCCCCGCGGGTGCGGGGGAGCCCGCGGCGATAACGAGACAACGGATCATGGGAACGGTCGATCCCCGCGGGTGCGGGGGAGCCGGAGCTGTCCACCACGCTGGTGGCCAATGAGACGGTCGATCCCCGCGGGTGCGGGGGAGCCCGGGACGCGTGCCCAGCTGCTCTGCCAAGCGCGGGTCGATCCCCGCGGGTGCGGGGGAGCCAACACGCCCTCTGTGACGCCGCTTTCAGCACGGGGTCGATCCCCGCGGGTGCGGGGGAGCCCCCTCGACATAGGTGAGAACGCCGTAAGGCTTGGGTCGATCCCCGCGGGTGCGGGGGAGCCTAACGCCAATGGCGGTCGACGTCGGACATCAAGGGTCGATCCCCGCGGGTGCGGGGGAGCCCGTAAGTATAGCCGTAATAACGGCTAACCCTTGGGTCGATCCCCGCGGGTGCGGGGGAGCCCGCAATGCCTTTCCGGTCGAAGACGCGCAATGGGGTCGATCCCCGCGGGTGCGGGGGAGCCTCGGGCGAGGCGCGTCCCGACGTGGATCGACCGGGTCGATCCCCGCGGGTGCGGGGGAGCCGTCGTGGAAACCCCGGCTATCACGGCCGGCAAGGGTCGATCCCCGCGGGTGCGGGGGAGCCCGGGGTTCAAGCCTCCCGGCGGGACGTGCGCGGGGTCGATCCCCGCGGGTGCGGGGGAGCCCTTGCTCGCGCCGTTGGCGATGGCGATCGACAGGGTCGATCCCCGCGGGTGCGGGGGAGCCTGGGCTTTTCCGTAGCAATCCTAGCGATCATCGGGTCGATCCCCGCGGGTGCGGGGGAGCCCATTAACAGCTTTGCTTTGCAGACTGCCAATAGGGTCGATCCCCGCGGGTGCGGGGGAGCCAAGTGCAGTCGCGCTTTTGATATTCTAAGATAGGGTCGATCCCCGCGGGTGCGGGGGAGCCCCGCAAAGGAGCGCATCGCCCCCCTGCGATCCGGGTCGATCCCCGCGGGTGCGGGGGAGCCGTTCATGATTACGAATTCGGGGAGCGATCCTAAGGTCGATCCCCGCGGGTGCGGGGGAGCCTCGTCGAGATAGACCCACGTCGAGCCATATTCGGGTCGATCCCCGCGGGTGCGGGGGAGCCGGCAAGCTGCCGTCCCTCCCAGACTTCGAAGAGGGTCGATCCCCGCGGGTGCGGGGGAGCCTCGGCGCGGATCGTGACCTTGTTCTTGACGAAGGGTCGATCCCCGCGGGTGCGGGGGAGCCGCCAGCAGGTGTTAGCAGCGCGCGGTGCTGCTGGGTCGATCCCCGCGGGTGCGGGGGAGCCGACTGCGCACGCGTCGACCGCGCGCCGCAACCGGGTCGATCCCCGCGGGTGCGGGGGAGCCGGGCAGGATGTGTCCGAAACCGAGTTGGAATTGGGTCGATCCCCGCGGGTGCGGGGGAGCCTGGAGTGCGCAACGGTGATTTGTGTCGACTTGGGGTCGATCCCCGCGGGTGCGGGGGAGCCTGCGCCCAGACCTTCGCCAGGCGGTCGCCGACGGGTCGATCCCCGCGGGTGCGGGGGAGCCGCGGCTGGCGGCGCACCGGCAATCGGCGTCGCGGGTCGATCCCCGCGGGTGCGGGGGAGCCAGCTAGGCGGGGCTTCTGTTCGGTCTTGTGCGGGGTCGATCCCCGCGGGTGCGGGGGAGCCGCGAGGCCCCGTGGCCAGCATCCCCCAAATCCGGGTCGATCCCCGCGGGTGCGGGGGAGCCCGATTGCAAGGGGAAGGGGATCGATAAGCACGGGGTCGATCCCCGCGGGTGCGGGGGAGCCGGGCGTGCGATTCACGGCCGATCAGGATACTGGGGTCGATCCCCGCGGGTGCGGGGGAGCCGGCGATCGACCCTTTGATCGCGTCGATATCCTGGGTCGATCCCCGCGGGTGCGGGGGAGCCTCCCAAAAGGTCCGTTTTGTATCGAAAACGCCGGGTCGATCCCCGCGGGTGCGGGGGAGCCCTTTACTGCCTCCTCGGTAAGGCCTGCATAGAGGGTCGATCCCCGCGGGTGCGGGGGAGCCGCCTTGCCGTTGTCGTTCATGTCGAGGCCGACGGGTTGATCCCCGCGGGTGCGGGGGAGCCGATCGCCGGATTGGCTAGATGGTAAGCCAAGGGGGTCGATCCCCGCGGGTGCGGGGGAGCCTTCGTTTCCTGCTGATCGGCCGGGAGCTCTGGGGGTCGATCCCCGCGGGTGCGGGGGAGCCGACGAACCATTCTCGATCAGCGCCAGATTGAAAGGTCGATCCCCGCGGGTGCGGGGGAGCCGTTCAGTCCGAGCTCGCCTTTCAGCCGGGGCTGGGTCGATCCCCGCGGGTGCGGGGGAGCCTTTGGTATGCCGTGCGACGATCGGGTCTGGTCGGGTCGATCCCCGCGGGTGCGGGGGAGCCGGTTCTTCGCGGGGAGGGTCAACCGATGATCGGGGTCGATCCCCGCGGGTGCGGGGGAGCCACCTGGGCTGATGCTCCCACCGCGCGCATTGAGGGTCGATCCCCGCGGGTGCGGGGGAGCCACGCGCGCGCGCATCGTCTGCGGATCGTTCCAGGGTCGATCCCCGCGGGTGCGGGGGAGCCTCGGGAGCATCCGGAAAAAGGGATTTTGCGCAGGGTCGATCCCCGCGGGTGCGGGGGAGCCGGCATGAGCGGGTTAACCGTTAGTCCGATCAAAGGTCGATCCCCGCGGGTGCGGGGGAGCCCGTCACAGGTGTCGTCGTTGCCGACATGGTCGGGGTCGATCCCCGCGGGTGCGGGGGAGCCCGCTTTATCAACATGGGGGCGTTCGGCATCCTGGGTCGATCCCCGCGGGTGCGGGGGAGCCTGAACGGGCACGGGCAGAAGACGCAGCTTTTCGGGTCGATCCCCGCGGGTGCGGGGGAGCCATCACCCAGACCACCAGCGATTTCCCGGTCCTGGGTCGATCCCCGCGGGTGCGGGGGAGCCCGCATCTTCCCACTCACCAGACCGCCGGATTCGGGTCGATCCCCGCGGGTGCGGGGGAGCCTATCTGGAGCCGCGCGCCGGACATCATCGACAGGGTCGATCCCCGCGGGTGCGGGGGAGCCTAGGCCTTCGCCAGATCGAGCGAGGCCTGGGCGGGTCGATCCCCGCGGGTGCGGGGGAGCCGGCAGCGGCTGTATGATCACCCCCTCGACCCGGGGTCGATCCCCGCGGGTGCGGGGGAGCCCGTCACAGGTGTCGTCGTTGCCGACATGGTCGGGGTCGATCCCCGCGGGTGCGGGGGAGCCGATGACACGGGCGCGCCGATCACGCCGTTTCCGGGTCGATCCCCGCGGGTGCGGGGGAGCCGTCGAGATTTGCCCACGGATCGGGCTTGGCTAGGGTCGATCCCCGCGGGTGCGGGGGAGCCGTCGGGTTTTCCACTTTCTGCTCGATGATAACGGGTCGATCCCCGCGGGTGCGGGGGAGCCCCTCGACGTGCCCCATTGCTATTGCTACGGAAGGGTCGATCCCCGCGGGTGCGGGGGAGCCGTGAAGTCGATTTCCCGGTCAAGCTGGACTTGGGGTCGATCCCCGCGGGTGCGGGGGAGCCGCGCTCGCGGTCCACAAGTGGAAGCCGGTTACGGGTCGATCCCCGCGGGTGCGGGGGAGCCTGCTATGCGTGAAATAAACAAGGCTGGTGGCAGGGTCGATCCCCGCGGGTGCGGGGGAGCCTTCATTTATTAAGAAAACAGAAGGACTACAGGGGGTCGATCCCCGCGGGTGCGGGGGAGCCCGCGGATTAGTTCAAGCCATAAAAACAAAAAAGGGTCGATCCCCGCGGGTGCGGGGGAGCCGCGTAAGCACGATTATAAGTGGCGACCGTATTGGGTCGATCCCCGCGGGTGCGGGGGAGCCCTAGTAATAATCGGTGGTGCGATCCGTTGGTGGGGTCGATCCCCGCGGGTGCGGGGGAGCCGTATCCTTGGCCTTGGGCGAACCCTTTGCCTTGGGTCGATCCCCGCGGGTGCGGGGGAGCCTGCCACCTTTAAGTGAAGAAGAAACATTAAGTGGGTCGATCCCCGCGGGTGCGGGGGAGCCTAAACCTGTTGACTTTAATTGGGAAGGATAGAGGGTCGATCCCCGCGGGTGCGGGGGAGCCAATGGCGTTAATGGAACAGTTAGCGCATCACAAGGTCGATCCCCGCGGGTGCGGGGGAGCCTGCCAAGGAAACTGGCCTTGTTTGAATGCTAAGGGTCGATCCCCGCGGGTGCGGGGGAGCCTGCCAAGCCGCTTAATGTAAAAGACCTTCCCGGGGTCGATCCCCGCGGGTGCGGGGGAGCCATCCAGACCGGAGATAAACCGTCTGAAACATAGGGTCGATCCCCGCGGGTGCGGGGGAGCCAAAGTAATAAAATGAAGATCGAACTTAAGAAAGGGTCGATCCCCGCGGGTGCGGGGGAGCCGGCCAATAAAACCAATGCCGCGATTGCCAATAGGGTCGATCCCCGCGGGTGCGGGGGAGCCTGGCAATGTGTGTAATCCTTGTGGTATTCGTCCGGTCGATCCCCGCGGGTGCGGGGGAGCCGCCCGAGGTGGAGGTGGAGAATTGAATACGGAGGGTCGATCCCCGCGGGTGCGGGGGAGCCGCGTGGCGTCTGGTCGGGATCGCGGTTGCTTGGGGTCGATCCCCGCGGGTGCGGGGGAGCCCCCTGCTGTGCGCGCCAAGTGCCGTCGATAGGGGGTCGATCCCCGCGGGTGCGGGGGAGCCATCCGGTTCGTCACGTCTCCCTGGTGATCGACGGGTCGATCCCCGCGGGTGCGGGGGAGCCTCTGCTAGGCAGATCGTTGATTTCGTTCACGATGTCAAAGATCATTCGACGAGCCCAGCCTTACGACGTTTCTCCGGCACGGATGCGGGAGGACAAAGCGCGGCGCACCAGCAGGATGCCTTCGTGCGATACGACATCCTTGGGCGGCTCCCCCAGGGTCAGCAGTCCCAACCCGCCCGCCGCCGCCGATTCCGCCCAGCACATCACGATGCTGCCGCGGCGCAGGCGGGTGTGCCATTCCTCAACCACGGTCCAAATGCGGGTGCGGACGCCCGCGCTCATGCGGGGCTGGGCATAGACGCCCGGTGCCAGTTCCAGCATGGCGGATCCCAGGAAGCCGCGATAGCGATCCTCGACGTCGCGGGTGATGACCATGGTCAGCGGCATTCAGGACGTCATCGGTACGGGCGGCAGGGGCACGGCGCCGTCCTCGCCGCCGCCGCCGGGCATCAGCAGGGTCTTGATCCGGTCGATCATGCCCGGAATGACGCTGCGCTGGCGAAAGAGCAGGGCGGCGCGCTTGCGGACCAAGCGTTCGATCGGGGCGGCGCCACGCGCCCTGGCCTCGCGCACCGCGCCGAAGGCGATGTCGAGCAGCACGTCGTGGCGATAGAGGTCGGCGATGTCGAGGACGAAGCTCTGCCCGGAATCCTCATGCACGAAGCCCAGTTGGGGGATCGCGCCGGTCGCGGCCACCGCGACGCTGGCGGCGGCGGTCATCGCCGATCCGGCATGGTTGATCGCCTGGTTGGCGAGGTCGCCCGCTTCCGGGTTCTCGCGGTCATAGCGGCGGCCGTTCCAGCCGATGCCATGGCGCTCGGCGGCAAGGACATAGGCGCGCTTGATCCTGGCGCCTTCCTGGCCGCGCAGCACGGCGATGTCGCGGGTGCGCACGATCTCGCCGAAGCGCATCGCATACATGGCGCGGGCGACCTCCATCCGCTGCTTCGGGTCGGACCAGCGGCGGACCTGCGCCCGCGCCAGTGCCGAGCTGTCGGGCATCAGCGGCGGCGCGGTATAGAAGCGCACCGCCCCCTCGCCAATGGCCGCCAGCGCGCAACCGTGGCGGGCCAGCAACCTCAGCGCGTCATGGGTGACACTGGATCCCGGCCCGAGCAGGATGATCGATATGGAATGATAGGGGATCTGATAGTCGCCCGCCTCCATCGGCCCGCCGCCCGCGGTGACGAAGCGCAGGCAGCCATCCTCCACCTCCAGCCGCCCGCGCTCCAGCCAGACCAGACCATGCCGGTCGGAATGGGGGATGCGCGCCTTTTCCAGGCCCAGGCGGCCGGACAGCATTACCCGGCGCGTCCCGGCGGCGAGAGCAGCAACATCCCGAAACCGAAGGCGGCATGACGTCCGACGCCACCCGACAGCAGCGCGGCAAAGACTTGTGGGTCGGTGACGGTCAGCGTGCCGGTCATCACCGCGTCCGGGCCTTCAACGCTATGGTTGCGTGCGCCTTTTGCGGCATGGGTGCTGCGCCGGGTGCGGGAGCGCTGGAACATGCGCAATGTCGCGTCGTCGAGCATTGCTGCACCCTCCAGCCGTTTGGCCAGCCATGCGGTATAGACTGTTTCGCGATCGACCGTCCGGGTGTCGCCGCCCTGGGCCGCCACCCGCTCACAGGCGCGGACATAGGCGTCGATCTCGCCCGCGCGGCGTTGCCAGGCATCGGCGCGGTCGCCGCGGGCGGCGCGAACCGACTTGCCGAATCGCACGACGGGGCGGACGCGCAGGTCGAAGCCATAGCGGGCGCCGTCGCGCCACGTCTCCGGCATGGCCTGGCTCTGCGGTATGCCGAACAGATCGGCGAGCAGGCCCTCGGTCGGCGGCAGCGCGGCGGCCTCGTCCAGCGCGGCAGGGTCGCCGACATAGCCGAGCAGATGGGCCCCGCGCGCATGGTCGGGCAGATAGCGGACGGGGCGGGGGGCGGCGTCGCCGAACCGGGCCGCGAGCGCGGCGTGGAGCGCATAGCCCGCGTCATCGTCGCTCAGCCGCCGCTCGGCCGCGAAGATGGCGAGCGCCTGCGGATCGATGCCGATCCGAACGAGGTGCAGGCTCATGCCGCCGCCTTCGGCCAGGCGATGCGGCCGTGGATCACGCGGCGAAGCCCGGCATGGACGCCCGCGGGCCAGTGGCGCTCATCGGTCAGTTCCTCCTCGCGCGCGCCGGTCGCGACGGTGTCGCCGGTCTGCTCGCCATAAGGCCATTGCGCGCGCAATGTTTTCTGATGGGCGGGCGGCTCGCGCAGCGTCGCCAGTCCCGCGACCAGCGCGTCGAGGAGCGTCGCTGCCTCAATCACACCGAGCAGTAGCGGACGCGAAGGCAGGAACGGCTTGCGGCCGATGAACAGCGGTCGCTCGGGCCGGTCGAGCGCGGCGGCGAGCGTGTCGAGATCGGGGCCGTCTCCTTCGGCCAGCCGACAGGCGACCAGCACGCGCGCATCGGCATCCATGTCGCGGTAGCGGATATGCGGCGACTTATAGGTGTCCGCACCACCCGCGCGCCCTTCGACCCGGCCATGCGTGGTCCAGCCGCGGTCATTCGCCTCCAACTTGGCGGTCTGGAACTCGCGCTGCCGCTGCCCCTCGGCCACGCGCGCCGCGCCGATGGTCAGCCGCGCCTGCAGGGCGGCATGATGCGCGGTGTCATGGCGTTCCCAGCCCAGCGCGTTGCCGAACAGCCCCGCCACCATCGACTTGGCGGGGAAGTCGCGCACCACGCCATACGCATCGACGAGATCGCCGCCGAAACTCATCAGCGGCGCGTCGAGGTCCAGCAGCAAATGCCTCATGCGGTGATCCGCGCATCACGGACCAGCCCGCCCGCCCATTCGGCCAGCTGACGCAGGCTGCCGTCCGCCACGCCGTCCAGCTTCAGGTCGGCCATCGCCGCCTGGCGCCGCACCTCATCGGTTTCATACACCCGGTCCATCTCGGCGAGATGGGCGGTCAGCGCCGCCGCGCTCCGGTTGCCGAGCGAATGATTGGACTCGCGATCGACCAGCGCCACGGCGTCGCGAAACGCATTGGCCAGCGTGCGCGGCTGGCGGTCGCCTGCCTCGACCAGGACCAGTTCGGCGCGGCTATAGGGTGCGGTCGAGCCCTTCTTCGCACCCGGCGAGACCTCGGCGATCAGGTGGACCAGATGCTCGACGACCTGCGCCGCCAGCGCACGGTCATGCTCGCCCGTCCAGTCGGCGCGGTCGCAGCCGGTCAGGTTGGACACGAGCAGCGGCACATCGACCACGACATAGCCGTAATAGAGGCCCGAGGTCAGCTCGGTATCGAACACTCCCGCCGCGCCCGCATCGTCGCCCTGTTCGCGGTCGCGCAGATCGTCGACGACGGTGAAATAGTCGAGCTCGGCCTGTTCCTCATGCACGGTGAAGGCATGGGCGACATGGATCGCGGCGTCGCGATTGGCGCGCGTGTCGCTCGTCACCATACGGCCGAACAGCGCGGCCTCCAGCGAGGCGGCGAGGATATTCTGGTCGCGCAACTGGTTGAGGTTGGCTTTTTCCTCCTTGATCCAGGCTTCAGCGGCCGCCTTGGCCGATGGGGCATCGAGGTTCTCGGACAGCAGGCGCTCGGCCTGTTCGCGCATCCAGACCAGTTCGGGGCGACCGAACAACAGGGCTTGGCGGGACTGTTTGTCCTTGGCGTTCTTGCCGTAGAATTTGGTCAGGAACGCGAGTTCGACCGCATCGACCGCCTTTTCGTCGAAGCGGGCACGCAGAGGCCCCGTCACCTCGCGCTCGATCGCGATCTTGGAGCGAAGTCCCTCGACCCCGGACTGCTTGGCGAGCGTGCGGAGTGCATGGCGATCGTCGGCGACGCGCCAGTGCCGTTTCAGGCATTGCGAGGAAATGCGCGTCCGGGTCGCGTTGCCGAAGGGCAGGCGCTTGGCGAGGCCCGCATCGTCGCGATTGAGCAGCGCGCCGGG
Organism: Sphingomonas sp. 77B; assembly: GCF_056497825.1. NCBI lineage: Bacteria > Pseudomonadati > Pseudomonadota > Alphaproteobacteria > Sphingomonadales > Sphingomonadaceae > Sphingomonas > Sphingomonas sp. 77B. The sequence goes on along the minus strand of NZ_JBWMBY010000001.1, from coordinate 1,156,657 downwards.
CCAGGCGGCCAGGAAATGGATCTGGATGAACTTCGGCGTCGTGGGCTTGGTCGTATCAGTCGTCACTCGAAGTCCCCTCTTCGGACCGCGCTTCGGCGGCATAATAGTCTTTTGCGATACGGATGCGGGCGTCCTCCGCCTTGTCGGGGTCATGGCCGATCAGCGCGAATAGCGTGCGCAGATTGACCGGGACCTGGCCCTTCTGAGCGAGCATCCGCACGGCGCGGATTATCTGCGCCTCCAGCCCCTTGCCGCGTGCCGAGGTCAGGCGCATCAGCCGGTTTTCCGACAAGCCGATCTCCTGAAAGGCGGCGCCCAGCGGTCGTCCCGTGGCATGCGGATAGAGGCCTGCCGTGCCCGACAGCAACGCCGCGCAATGCACCAGCAGCCGCCACGGCGCGAAGTCCCTGGGGTCGGACGGCGCGGTCAGGCCCGCCCGGTGCATCAGGCGGATGACGACGCCGTCGGCCTGATGGCTTTCGGTCAGATACATGCGGCGCAGCAGCGCGCGGTCGCCCGTGGACAGGAATGCAATCTGCCCGGCGATGGAATCGATCGCGCCCTTGTTGCGCTCCGGGGTGGCACCCGGCGCAGCCGGAACGGCGGCTTCACTCGCCATGCTGCACATCCTTCATCCACTTCCCCATCTGACCGTCGAGAAAAGAGCGCGCACGGGCAATGGCGCGGATGCGCCGGACCTCGGTGCGCGGGGCGGCTTCGGCTGCGGTGTCGAACACCTCGCTGGCGATAGCGCGCAGACGGGTCCGCCAGAGTATCCGGTGATTGCCCGCATCCCCCGCCGCTTCCGCCCAGAAGGGCGCGTCGAAGAACTCGCTGTCCACCGTGCGGTTGAACTGCTCCAACCAGCGCTCGGTCTTCTTCTTGGCAGCGTCATCGTCCAGCCGCGCCTTGTCGGGGCCGCCCTGCACCAGCGAGATAAGTGCCCGGCCCAGCCTTTTGCTCGCCTCATTCGCTTCCCCGGCGCGCTTTTCGGCGACCGCCCCAATCCGGTCGAGCGGTGCTTCCTCATAGGCGCTGATCGTTTCCCAGCGGCTGACCGGCACGCTGCGGCGGTGGAGCCCCTCGGTCTTGCCCTGTCCGCGCACCAGCGCCGCCGCGACGATCGACAGACCCTCACGGTCATCACCGTCATGCGGCTCGGACAGCAGCGGGCGGACAATCTTCTTCGCATCGAGCAGCGTCGCCATCTGGCGATAGGCGAATCCTGCGCCCGTCGGCGTATGGCTGGACGAGCGATCGGCCTTGATCGGCGCCCAGGGGTCTTCGGTCATGCCCTTCAATTCGGCGGCGGCGACCCGCGCGCATTTCGACCCTGCTGCCCGGGCCGTGATCGTACCGTCTTCCGCCCGCTCCAGCCGCACCCGGCGGCAGATCTCGACATAGAGTTCGTCCAGATCGCCATAGTTGAGCGATACCGTACCGTCCCACGGCACGGTCCAGAGCAGGGGAATACCGTCGCGTCGGTCTGGCCGGGCGCGGGCATGCTCGACCAAACGCAGCACGTCGCGCCGGAAACCCGCCGCCGCGCCGCCGCCGGGGCGTACACCCAGGCTCATCCGGCTGGCGAATCCGCCATTCATCCGCGACACGCCGTAATTACCCGCGCCCAGAAAGCCCTCGGTCGTCTGGAGTGTCACCAGCGCGAACAGCCAGTCCTGCTCGCTCGCACCGACCATCCGCTCCTGCTTCAGGTCGTGATTCTTCGCGGTGACGAGCATGTCGAGCGCATCGGGCGTCGGCAGCCGGTTCTTATAGGCCGCGCGGTCGGTCGCCGCGACGGTGGGCGGTTGCAGCAAGGCCGGTTTCGACCAGTCCTCGACGACCAGTTCCCACGCCTCGCCATCCGGCCATTCCGGGGTCAGACCGATCAGCAGGTCCCGCCATGCCGCCTCGCTGTCGGGCAGCATGTCCAGTCCGGCGCGGATCAGCGCCAGCGCGGCGACCTGTACGGTAAAACTGTGCCAGGGTTCGCGCTGATGCGGGCGCAGGGCAGGAAAGCTCCTCGCTTCGCCGCGCGCCAGGGCCGCAAATGCAGCGAACAGGCTGCCACGATGATCGCAGTCTTTATCGTCGCGCCATTCGATCATGCACTCGCCCCCGTATTTGAAAAATAAAGGCGGTTTCCTGATTCTCGTCAATCCGGGATCGGCATGGGGTTGCGATTATTCTTTCCCGGCCGTGGGAGTTTGTATCCGATCGAATGCTCACTCGAACAACCCCGTCCCGCCCGCCAGCAACGTCTGCGCGGTCAGCGCCCGGTCGAGATAGAGGTTGCGCGCCTCGCAACTCGTCTCGGCGACCAGCAGGCAGCTATGGCAGGCGGCACCGCTCAGCGCGCGCTCGTCGGTGTGGGCGTCGGGGTCATGCTCTGCACATATTGGGTCCCCGGAACATAGCGCCAGCCGGTCCAGCGCCCGCTCGGCGATCGCGCCCAGCCGGGGCAGCACGGCGACCAGCCCGCCCAGCGTCCCCTGCGTGCCGGTCGAGGCCGTGTAGATGAGCAGGCCAAAGCGCTCGCCCTCGTCATCGACGATCGCATAGAGCCGTTCCTTGAGCGCGGTCGCCGGATAGCCGCAGTCGAGCGCGATCTCGTTCATCAGCGCATGGGAAAAGCCGTGAATGGCATAATAGGCGACGCGCGGGAATTGCAGCCGCGCGCCATAGAATTGCCCGGCCCGCCAGCGATCCCATCCCCGGTACAACGCCTCGCCGCGCCGCTGCACCGCCGGGCGGGACAGCCAGTCGCGAATGACATCCGGGTCGAAGCGCAGGAAGATGCCTTCGCCGCGATGCTCGACGGCGGGCAGCCATTCCAGCTCGGTGGCGAGTGCTGCACCCTCGACCGCCAGATACAGCTCCTCCAGATCGCCGTCGGTCGCGGTCGGCGCGGCTTCGAACCGGGTGAAGCCATACAGGCACGCCACCTCGCGCAGCCGGTCGACCGCCACCGCCGAGGCGATGGGGGCGAGGCGGGGGCGCTCGCCGTCCCATTCGGCGCGGGTCAGGGTGCGGGCGTGGAGCCGGGCGTCGGGCGCATCGACGCCGATCTGCGGCTGGCCGGAGGCGAGCAGGTCGAACTCGGCGACCTTGGGGGCCTTGGCGAGCGACTGGTTGCCGCTCAGGCGCAACTGGCCGATCCGTGTCACGACATCGGCGTCGCTCCACCCCGCCAGTGCGGCGCGAAGCGCGGGGTTGGACCGGCGGGCGATCACCATCTCCGCCTCGCACGTCACCCAGTCGATCGCGTCCAGATGCGCCTCGACCAGTCGCGACAGCTCGTCTTCGGCGGCGGGCAGCGAGATGACGGTCAGCACCTGCGGGAAATAGGCGTTTGTCGCGGTGCGGGTGAGGAAGCGCAGATTCTCGCTGCATGCGTCCGGCTCGTTAGTGCGCAGCCACGGGCGACGCCCCCGGCATCCACCGAGTTGCCCATTCGCCTGCGCATCCCGAAGCGACAACGCCGCGCCGCAGCCGCAGACCACACGGGTCGAAGCCGGATCGCCCGAGGTGCCGCGCTCCTCCAGCCAGAGCGGCTGGATGCAGCGTTCCTCCCGTCCCTCCTGACCGATATGGACGACCTGCGCCCAGTGGATGTCCTGCAAATGCCCTTTGCGGCATCCCGCGACGAAGCGGATCGGCGTCACGCTCACGCGGCGACCGTCCTCGTCGACCAGCATGTTGCGCCCGCGCGGGTCGAGATCGCGCCAGCGGACCAGGCGGCGGCGGCGGACCTCGCCGACCTCTTCGGCATCGCTCGCGACGAACCAGGCGGGGAAGATGCGCGCCTCGACACCGGGCGGTTCGGTCGGGGCGTTCGAGGTGTCGCTGTCGGCAGGGGGTGTGCGTAGCGAGAGGCGTGCATCCTCGGCCAGCCGTCCGCCCGCACGCAGCAGCGTCTCCAGCACCGCCGTCGCGCGGGGTTCGTGGATCGGCTGCCAGCTGCCCCGTTCGCGCATGTGCCACAGGTCGAGCCCGCCGATGACCACCGAGCGGGTGGGCAGGTCGACCATCGCGCCGGGGCCGAAGGCGGTGATGAGCTGCGACTGGCGCAGCGTGATGGGCTTGGTCGTCATGCCATGTCTCCCGCGCCGCCGACCCGTTCGCCATCGGGGCCGCGCGGCTTGATCCGGACGCCGGGTTCGACGTCGCGCATGCTCCACCCGGCCTGGAAGCGGCGATGCTCGGGGGGAAGCTGGTCCAGCGCCGGATCGAGCGGCGGGTGGAGCAGCCGGTGCGGCCGGTCGCCATAGGTGATGCGGCCCCCGGCGGCGGTCTGTTCGGCGGCGATATCGATCCAGTCGTCGAGCAGCGCCTCGATCTGCGCGGCCAGCGTCTCGCGCACCTCGGGCGGCGCGCGCTCGACCAGATGCCGCACCACCGCCGCGCGCGTTGCGGGCAGGCTCGCCAGCGCATCGACCGCGCTCGCCGGGGTGAGCGCGGGGTCGAGATGCCGGGCGATCGCCACCACGATCGCAGCCAGCGTGCGGTCCAACGCGCGCGGCGACCAGGGCGTGACGCTGGTCGCCTCGACCGCGCGGTAGAAGGTGTCGTGGAAATGGCCGAACTGCTCGAAATGCATCCGGTCGCGCGGGCGGTGGACGTTGAGCACCACGACGACCAGGCCGGGGCGCGCCGGATTGCGACCGACACGGCTGGTCGCCTGGATATATTCGGCGGCCGTCTTGGGCTGCCCCTGCACCAGCATCAGGCCGAGCCGGTCAATGTCCAGCCCGACCGAGATCATGTTGGTCGCCAGCGCGACATCGACCGGCTGGCCCTCGCCGCTATCGAAGGTCGCTTCCAGCCGCCTTTTCGCCGCCGCGACCTGATCGGTCGATACGCGCGAGGTCAGCTCGACCGGCTCGCCCAGCACACGGTCGGCAAAGGGGCGGTCGGATGGCTCCAGCCGCCGCCGCTGCGCGCCGTAACTGGCGAGCCGGGCGGCCACCTCGTCCTCGACGATCCGCCGCGCGCCGCCCAGTTCGCGCAGCGCGTTGAAGTAACAGAGCGCGGTGCGATAAGCGTCCGCCTCGTCGCCATCCTCGGCCATGGCCTGCGCAGACCCCAGCAGCGTCACCAGTGCCTGCAGGAAGACCAGTTTCGGCCCGCGCCCGGCGGCGGCCAGCCCGACATACCAGCGTGCCGGATCGGCCTCGCTCTCGGCGCGGGTCAGCGCGAAGAAGCTGTCGCGCCGGTCGAGCCCCGGCGGCGGGAAGATGCGGGTTCGGTCGCGGTCGAACAGTGCGCGGATCTGGTCGCTGGCGCGGCGGACGGTGGCGGTGGAGGCGACGATCTTGGGCCGCACCCGCCGGCCGTTCATGTCACGGCTCGCCAGCCGGTCGATCGCGGCTTCGTACAGTCCGGCGACGGTGCCGAGCGGGCCGGAGATCAGGTGAAGCTCGTCCTGTACCACCAGATCGGGCGGATCGAGCCGGTGCCCGCCGTCGAGGGCGCGACCCTGGCCGGGTTCGGCCGCGCCGTAGAAACCCTTGTCGTCGGCGCGGTCGACATGGCCGAAGAACGCGCCCGCCTGACCGTTCCAGGGCAGGGCGGCGAACTTGTCGATCGTGGCGATCAGGAAAGCGGGCAGGCGGCGGTAAATGGCCTCGTCCACCGTCACCACCGGCAACGCGCGATCGCCCGTAAAGGGACAGGTCAGGCTGACGCAGCGCAGTTCGAGGTTGGTGGGGGCGTCGGCATGGGGGACGCAGCGGAAGCTCTGCGGGGTAAAGGCGGTGCCGCACCACGGGCAGGCCTTGATCGGCGCGGGCGCGCGGGTATCGCGACCGCTGGTATAGGCACGCACGCGCTTGACGGCGGTGCCTTCGGTTCGGTCGCCCTTGCCGCCCAGTTTGTTGGGGCTGGCGTCGGAGCCGACCCAGAGTCCGATCTCGATCGGCCAGTCGCCCAGATGCGGACGGCCCGCTGCGTCGCGGTATTCAGGGCCGTCGCGCAGCAGCTCCAGCGCGCAGACCAGCCCGGCGGCGCGACCCAGCTGGTCCAGCGTCAGCAGCCGCAGCGTATAGCGCATGATGACCGACACGCCCGCGCCCAGCAGCCCGCTCGCCCCCAGCCGCCGCAGCGCGATGGTGAAGGCGGCGAGGCCCAGATAGGCCTCGGTCTTGCCGCCGCCGGTCGGGAAGAACAGCAGGTCGGCGATGTCGCGGTCGGGGTGGCGCTTGTCGGCCATGCCCGACAGGTTGAGCAGGATGAAGGCGAGCTGGAACGGCCGCCAGGCGGGCGTCGTGTCGGTGGGGCGGCGCGCGCGGGTGGCGTCGGCGACGGCGCGATTGGCGATCTCGAAGGCGAGGCGGACCTGTGCGTCCCCGGCGAGCAGTGCGATCCCGGCGGCGATACGCGTCCGCGCTTCGTCCTGCGCGGCGATCAGCGTCGCGGCGGTTCGGGCGCGCTGGCTGGCATTGGCGAGATCGGGCGCCGTGGCCGCCTCGCGCTGGCCGTCCGCCCAGTCGCGATAGCCCGTGACCAGCGGGGTGAGCGCCGTCTGCAACGCCTGTCCGTCCTCGCGCGCCAGCGTAGCCAGTGCATCCATGCCGAACACGACACCCGGCACCGCCGCCGCCACGGTTCGCTCCACGGCGGCGCGGGGCAGGTGGGTGGTGTGGACGCGGCGGACACAGCCATCCGCGTCCGTGACATGCGCCGCCGCACAGCCCAGACCGGCGGCATAGGCGGCGCTGTCCCGGTAATGCAGATCGGCGAGCTGGTCGTCCCAGTCGTCGCGCGCAATCCGCGACAGGTCGTGCTGCGCGACGAACCCGGCCTCGCAACGAAGCGACAGCCGCACCTGAAAGGCATAAGCCAGGTCGCGATAGCGCGAGGCGGGCTCCAGCCGCTTGTTGACCAGAAAGACGGTGACGACCTGCACCATGCGCCGCGATCCGTCGGCGAGGTGCAGCGCAAAGGGCCGGGCGCGGATCGCCAGCTCCAGCGCACCGCCGGGCCGCGCGGTGGCGGCGGTGCCGGGTAGCGGGTGATGCGCGACGCCCTCGTCCTCGCGCGGCACGGTCAGGGTAATGCGATGCTCGCGCGCCACCCGCCGCCAGCCGATGGGCGTATGGCCGGGCTCGCCGCCGCTCTCCAGCATGTCGGGCGGCAGCGGCGGCTCGGGCACATAATCGCCCCAGTCGAGCGCGACCTCCACGTCACGGACCTGGGGATCGACCATGGTCGACAGCCCGATCGAACTGGGCAGGAAGCGCCGTCGCGCGGCCGGGACCTCCGGCTCGTCATGATCCCCCGCCGCACCGCCCGCGCCGAACGCCTCGACATCGGAGAGGAGGCCATCGACCTCATCCCATTCGGTATCGGCGGCGGGCTCCTGGGTCAGCTCGCCCGAGGGGGCGATGAAGCCCGCCAGATACCAGCGCGAGGGGTTCTCGCCCGCCGGGAGCCGTTCGGCGAGCAGGTCATGGTCGTCCGCCTCGCTCGGGCCGATCAGGTTACGGCGCAGCCGCCGCACCATCTCCGCACGCACGCCGTCCGCGTTCACAGCATCCGCTCCATCCTGACCCGTTCCTCGTTGAGCTTGAGAAGGCGCGCCAGCACCGCGTCGCGAAACGGCGCGGGCCAAAAGAGGCGGCCCTGATAGCGGTGGTCGTCCTCGCTCTCGGCATCGAGGAAGACCGGCGCGGCCTCGGCGGCGAGATCGCCCCAGCCGTAAGCTGCCAGCACCGCCCGATCCATGGCGTGGTGCAGGTCGCGCAACGTCGCGATGTCCGCTTGCGTATCGGTGGCGCGGTGGAAGCGGTTATAGGTCGGCGTCATCCCCTGATCGCGCGCGACCATCAGCGCGGCGCGGTGGTCGTGATAGGTTCGCCCTGCGGCTTCGAGTTCGGGGGAGTCGGTATGGCAGGGGGGCAGGGGGAAGGTCTCGAAACAGTCCGAGGGCGTGTAACGGAGACGATCTTCCAACGTAGACGCGAAGAAGCGTGTCCAGACTTCATGGACGCGGGATTGAAGGATGGCAAAGGCCGAATGCGAGTCCATCGCAAAATTTACGAGCGTCAAGGCAAGGACCTGATCGCTGGGCACGAATGCGAAAGCGTGATGCGGCGAAACCTGAGGCTGGACGATGACTTTCTGCAACGATGCTATTGCTTGATAAAGCTGCGGCGCTTTCTCGGCAAACTGCCACCATTTGCGGCGGCGTAGTTCGCGATTGTCGCGATCGCGTTCCGGTTTGACGAGCCGTTCGACGATGTCGAGTAGCGCTGGCCAATCCGTTGCCACGCGATCGGGATAATCGTGCGCTACCAACCCCAAGCGCAGTTGGTCGGCACGCTCCCGATCTGACAGCAGACGCCAACTCTTCCCGTCCTCCATTCGCCTCAAAGGCATATCGCCGAAATCGATGGTGTACCTGTTATGGGATATAGCTGGCGAATTATTGACTTCTTCGCCGCCAAGATAGGGCCTGATCCGACCGGCATTGTCGGCATTGGCGGCGATCAGTTCGTCCATCATGTCGAGCGAACTGGCTTTCCCCTTGCGGAAATTTACATCGTCGAAAGTGAACCCCATGCCGAGCAGGTTCGATCCTTGGAAAGCTTTCCCCGCATTCTCCCGCAGCGCCGCAGGCGAGCCGTCTAGGTCGCCCTCCATCAGATAGGCCGAGATGCGCCGCACCGGCTTGTCATCCAGCACTGGCGTCCAGCTTGCGGCCCCCTTCGCCACGAACACCTGTGCGACCACGACCGCCGCCTCACCCTCCCAGCGATAGCGGCTGACCGCGCGAAAGATGGTGCCGCCGTCGGCTAGAATGCGCGCCAGTCCGGTTTCGCGCGTGTCGCCCTGCCGGATCGTGTTCGTCGCGATCAGCCCGAACGCACCGCCGCGACGGAGCAGGCCATAGGCGCGGCGGAAGAAATGCGCGGCAAGGTCGGCATTGCCGTGCGCGCCGGGGTGGAGCGTCTTCAGCCAGTCGGGATAGGCGGCCGCATGACCCGCCGCGATGGTGTTCTTGCCCGCAAAGGGCGGGTTGCCGATGATCGCGTCGAAACCGGGATCGGGGCGGTTGAAGACATCCTCGAACTCCAGCTCCCAGTGGAAGGGCGTGACGTCGATCGGGGGACGGCGCAGTTCGCCGCGACAGCCCTCAAGCCGTGCCCAGCTGGCGGGTGTGGCGGACAGCACGCATTGCTGGACTTCGATCAGCCGCGCGGCCCGTTCTTTTGCGGTGGTGCCCGTAAAATAGGACCAGAGGATGCCGTCCGCGACCAACTGCGCGCGTTCCAGCGCCAGCGTGGCGGCGCGGTGCCGCCGTTCCTGCACGGCATAGGGCGCGATCTCCGCCTCGACGCGCATCAGGCGGCGGAGCTGGGCGGCGGCGTCGATGCCTTCGCGCACGATCGCCTCGACGAAACCCTGCTGCCCCGACACTTTGTCCCAGGTGACGGCGATGATGTTCGGATTGGGCAGCCCGACCAGAGAGTCGCCACAGCGCAGGACCGCGTCGAGAAAGGTGAACTCGTGCGCGCTCGCCAGCGTCTCCAGCCAGAGCGACAGCTTGGCGAGGTCGATGGCCAGCGGGTTGCGGTCGACGCCGCGCAGGCAATGCTGCGCCACCAGCCGCTTGGCGTGGAGCAGGTCGTCCTCATCCGCCGGAATGGTCGGGCGCTGGGCGGGCCAGCGCGCCCAGGCGGCGACCAGCCGCTCGCCGAGCTGGCGACAGGCCTCGACCAGGAATGCCCCCGATCCGGCGGCGGGGTCGCAGATCTTCAGGTCGAGGATCTGGGCCGGTCCCGCATCCGGGCCGATCCGCGCGAAGGCGGGGGCGAGCGAATGGGCCACGATCGGGCGGGTCAGGCTGGCCGGGGTGTAATGGCTGCCGGTGCGGCGGCGCTCGTCGGTCGGTTGCAGGATCGGGGTGCACGCCGCGACCGGCCCGCGCGGGGCGGCGCGGGCGTCCGTCACGGGCGCGAGGGCGGCGGCCAAGCCGGCGGCATCGCTCGCATCCCGCAGGGCGCGCGACACGGCGGCGGGCCAGGCGGCACGGCCGGTCCAGAGCTTCAGCGTCCGTTCGCGCTCCGATGGCTTGACGGCGGCCAGTGCCTCCAGATCGACCCAGACGGGCACCTTGTTGCCCTTGCCCGCGCGCACCGCCAGCATCAGGCTGTGCGAGCGCTGGACGGTGAAGCCCATCACCGCCTCGTACACCGACCCGATCTGCTCGACGCTGAGCGCCCGGTACGCGACGCGTTCGCCCTTCAACATCAACAGGCTGTCGAGCACGCGCAGGATACAGCCGTCGCCGACCGGCAGCACCTGTTCGGGCGCATCATGCGTGTCGCGGCCCAGCAGGAAGGGAAAGGCCGCCTCGCTGAACAATTGCCCGCCGCGCGCCTGCATGAAGCCGGAAGGATGGCCGCGATCGACCAGCCGGAACAGCGCGAGCAACCGGCCCCAGGCGCCGCGCCGCTCGTCCATCGTATCAGGATAGAGCGCGGCATCATCACGCAACCGCAGGTGCAGGCCGCCCAGCGCATAGCCCTGTTCGTACAGTGTCGCCGCCATGCCGCCGGGCGCCGAGGGCATCAGCCCGCGATCCTCGGCATAGAGGATGAAGACCAGGCGGAGGAGCACGGTCAGCAGGCCCTTGTAGAGCTGGTCCGGGTCGCTCTCCGCCAGCGCCCGGATGCGCGGACCATCGGCGTCGTCCAGCCCGCGCAGCAATTCGTGCAGCCCCGCTAGCACCTGTCCGGCCAAGCGGCTCGATACTTCCGCCTGCGCCGCCCGGCTTTCGGCGAGGATCGCGGGGAGGCGATGCGAGGGCGGGCCGCTGAACAGCGCATGGGCGTCGAGCAGGAGCTTCAATCCCGCCAGCATCGGGCGGCCCGACACGTCACCCAGGCGTGCGAGCGGCCAGCTGATATGGCCCGACGCCTCGCCGCGCGGCACCACGACCAGCCGCAGCACGGGTTCGGTGGCGGGGCCGTCCTTGCGACCCGTCTCGGCCGCGCCGACGAGCACCCCGGCGCCGACTCCCGTTTCGCGCAGCAGCCGCTCGAACCGCTGTTGCGCGGTCGCTTCCCAGCCGGGCAGGGTGCCGCGTTTGTCGAGGATCAGCTCGGGCGCCTCGATCCGCACCAGCAGCTGGATCGTGCCGTCGGGCGCGGGGATCGCGCCATGCGGCTCCAGCAGCGTGTCCTGCTCGGGAAAGGCGATGCGCAAATTGTCGGGCAGGGCGTCGCCGAGCAGAATCCGCTCGGCGGGCCAGCCCAATATGGTGTGGAAGAAAGCCCATGGATCGGCGGCGAATCCCTCCACCGCGCGGGCGACCGCGTCGCCGTCCGCTGGTCCCTGCGGGCTGGGCCAGAGACCGATCCGCGCGAGGGCGGCGGGCGCGACGACCAGACCGACCGGCTGGAGATAGCCGATCCAGTCGTGCCGACCGCCGGGGATGGGGCCGCTCATGCCATGGGCCAGAGATAGACGAGGCCGATCGGCTCCAGCCGGGTGGCGTGGATACGCGATCCGGCGCGCAGCCGTTCGGGCTCGCGGACCAGCTCGTCGTCGAGCCGGGTGGCGGCGCGGTCCCAGGAGCGGCGGTCGGCGGCGCGCTGCCGCGCTTCCAGCGGATCGAGCAGCAGCGAGAGCTGTCCGTCATCTTGCCCACGTTCACGCAGGATGCGCGCGATGCGCTGGCGCAGCAGCGTCTCCAGCCCGCGCGCTTCGGCCTCGGCGCGACGGGTCAGTTCGGCTGCCACCTTCTCGACCCGCGCTGCCGCCCGCGCCTCCAGCACAGGGCGGAGGTCGGTCACGTCGCGCATCGCATGGACAGTCGCCTGGGCGGCGATGGCGGGCTCGGCGTCGGTCGCGGAGCGCAGCGCCTCGATCAGTTCCTCCAGCACCCGCGCCTCGGCATCGCGCCCCTCGGCCAGCGCGCGAAGGCCGCCCGTGTCGCGCCAGTCGGCGGCGACGCTCAACACTTCCTCATGCAGTCGTGCCGCCTGTTCCCCAAAGAGCGCCAGCCGCCCCAGCAGGATCACGCGCGGGGAGAGAGTGGCGGCGGTGCGGATGACGCAGGCGCGCTCCAGCCCCTGCCGGAAACCCGCCGACAGGAAGCGCCCGAGCAGGCGGCGGACCAGCCGGTGTTCCAGATGCAGTTGCACCACATCGCCCGCATCGCGCCCATCGGGCAGGATGGCGGGGGCGAAGCTGATCCGGCGGACATCGGCATCGGGGCTGGCCCGCCATTCGCCGGGCCGCTCGCCGGGGCGGATCGGGCGGGCGCGCAGTTCGTCGAGCAGCGGCTGCCAGCTGGGATCGCCCGCGAATGTCGCCTGGTCGATCGCGAAGACCGGCGTCTCGCCGACAGTCGCCGGGCGGCTCCACGCGCCACCCGCCTTGTCCAGGGCGAGGCCGACGACCGACTGCAACTCCCCCGGATCGACGCCGACCCGCGCCCGCGCCGTCTCCAGCGCCCGGGCCAGATCGGCCTGTTCGCGCTTCAGCCGCGCGAGCCGTGCCTCGGCCCCGTCGTCCAGGTCGCGCACAGCCGCACGGACGCGCTCATCGGCTTCCTCGTCGTCGATCCGCGCAGCGAGATCGCGCGCGGCCGCCCGGTCGATGCCGCCGCCCAGCCGGTCGGCGATCCGCGTGCCCAACACCTGTCCCGCCGAGCCGAGCTGGCGGCGGATCAGCTCGGTCTTGCGGACCAGCGCGTCGAGAACCACGTCTTCGGGTCGCTGGGCATAGACGAAATAGCGGCAGGTGACGGTCGGGCTCGGTTGCAGCTTGCGGTCGATCCGCCCGTTGCGCTGCTCCAGCCGCGACGGGTTCCAGGGCAGGTCGACATGGATCAGGTCATGGCATTGCGCCTGGAGATTGATCCCCTCGCGCGCGGCATCGGTGCAGATCAGGATGCGAAGCGGATCGGCGGGGTCGTTGAAGGCGCGCTTGATCGCCTCGCGCCGCTCGGTCGAGGTGATGCCGGTGAAGCTGTCGATCCGCCGCGCCTCCTGCGCGTCGTCCGGGTCGACCAGCACCGCCAGCTGTCGCTGGAGCCACCGGCGCGTGTCCTCATATTCGGTGAACAGGATCAGCCGCCGCTCGCGCCATTGCCCTTGCGCATCCAGCAGGTTCGCGCGCGCCCAGTCGAGGATCCAATGGACGCGCGCATCGGCCTGCGTGCGGGCGGTGTCCGCCACGGCCAGCATCGCGGCGGCGGCGCGGCGTTCCTCCGCCAGCTGATCGCGCGACGCCCCCGCCGCGCCGGTGGCGGCTTGCCGTTCGGCTTCGATCTCGACCGCACGGTCGAGCAGGGCCAGCGCGGCATCTTCATCGTCCGCCCGGTCTGGGGCCTCATCTTCGGTAGGTACGATTGCGTCGGGCGTGGTCCCGGCGATCGCGCGGTCCAGCCCGGCGATATGGACGCGCAAGGTGCGCGCGAAGGCCGGGATGGAGGACAGCAACCGTTGTTGCAGCCCCACCATCGCCAGCCGCGCGCGTCCCGCCTGCGGCCCCGCCAGCCCGGCGATCCGGCGTTCGCGCAACCGGCGATAGTCCGCCAGCATCGCAGCCAGCGTCAGCTCGGGGGCATCCTCCGGCAGGTCGTCGAGGGTGATCGGCTCGACGATCCGCTCGGGAAAGGCCTCGCCCAAAGCGCGCAGGTCGCTTTTCAGGCGGCGGACCATCACCGGCTCCAGATCGGCGGGGCGGACGGTGACGCCGCGCGTGAACCGCTGCGGGTCGAGCAGTTCCAGCAGCGTCGCAAAGCTGTTGGGATGGCCGTTATGCGGCGTGGCCGACAGGAACAGGCGGTGCTCGAACCGATCCGATAGGTCGCGCAGGGACCGGGTGAACTGGCTCTCGATCGCATAGCGGCCACCGCCCGCCGGGGCGGCGTGGTGCGCTTCGTCCAGGATCAGCAGCGAGCGCGCGCGAAAATCCTCCAACACGTCGCGGAGCCCCGCGACATAGGCTTCCTCGCCCAGCAGCCGGTGCGACAGGATGAAGCGCGATCCCGCCGCCCAGGGGTTCGCGCCGTACCCGCGCCGCCGCCGCAATTCCTCCAGATGGCGCGCGTCGATGATCTCGAAGCCCAGGCCGAACTTGCTCTGCAATTCGTCGCGCCACTGGCCGGTCATCGCGGCGGGGGCGATGACGACGGTATAGTCGACACGCCGGCGCAGCAGCAGCTCGCGCAGGACCAGACCGGCCTCCACCGTCTTGCCCAGCCCGACATCGTCGGCGATCAGCAGGTTGACGCGCGGCAGGCGCAGCGCCTTGCGCAAGGGCAGCAGCTGATAGGGATCGAGCCGGATACCGGCACGGAACGGCGCCTGGAACAGGTCGCGCTCGGCCGCCGTCGCGGTGCGCCAGCGCACGGTGCGCAAGTAGGCCGAGAAGGTCGCCGCATCCCCGCCCTGCGTGCCGAGCGAGGCCCAGGCTTCCTCGTCATGCAGCCGCGCATCGACCTCCGCGCTCCACAGGACCTGCGCATCCTCGCCGCTGGCATCGTCGTCGATACAGGCGAGCTTGTGACCGGAAAGGGGGCCTTCCGGCTGCGCCTCGACCATCCACAGCCGTCCGCGCAGCGACACGAACTGGCCGACCCCCGGCCCGGCGGCACGGGGCGATGACGTGGCAAAACCAGCCGTCTCGGACATAGTTTGGTCAAATCCTCCCGCTCGCGAGGATGCGGGGCGGCGCGGATATCGCCAAAGACAGCCGGACCCGAAACGGATGCACTATTCAGCCGGGCAAGGATTGCGTGCGATTTCGCTGGCGCTAGTCTTTCGCGCGGGCGTGTGGCGCCTTGGGGGAGAGGGTGATGAGCGGCACGGAGCCTTGGGCGAAACTGAACCGTCACGATGACGGGACATTGGCGGCCAGATTGCCGTTGCTCGATCACTGCCTCGATGTTGGTGCCGCTTTGGATGCAATTCTGCCCGTCTGGCAGCCGAGCCTGGAAGAGGCAGCGGGCCGCCCCTTGACGTCGCAGGACATCGCCCGGCTGATCGTGCTCGCGGCACTGCACGACATGGGCAAGGCCAATCGCGGCTTCCAGGCGCGGATCGATCCGGCGGTGAAGCAGACGGTCGGCCATACCGGCCCGGTCGCCGCTCTCCTGCGCCATTCCGGCCTGAGACAGGGACCCGCCGCCAGGGCGCTGTTCGAGCTGCTGATGGGCTGGGGCGCGGACCAGCATCTTGCCGCCGTCATGGCGCATCACGGCAGGCCGCTCGCCGAATTCCATGCCGATGCAGGGAAGCATAGCGACTGCTGGACCCGGCATGTCACCCATTGGATGCCGCAGGGCCAAGATGATCCTGCCATTGCGGTCGTCCACCTGATCGACACTTTGCGCGCCCGCTGGCCGCTTGCGTGGGAGGCGGGGCCGAAGCTGCCCGACGCGCCGCGCTTCGTGGCGCTGTTCGCCGGACTGGTGACGCTGGCCGACTGGCTGGGGTCGGATACGAAGCGTTTTCCCGTCGAGGGGCCTTATGGTGCGGATCGTGACGCCTGGCGCGGGGAGCAGGCGCGCGAGTCGGCGGTCGCGCGCGGTTTCACGCCGTTTGGCACGCCGCCCGCCCCGTTCGAGGCGCTGTTCGGCAACGCCCCATACCCCTTCCAGGCGGAGGCCGCGGCGGCCGATCTGGGGCCGGTGGCGCTGATCGAGGCGGAGACCGGGTCGGGCAAGACCGAGGCAGCGCTGTGGCGCTGGGTGGAGATGCGACGGCGCGGCGAGGTCGACGGCCTGTTCTTCGCGCTGCCGACCCGGTCAGCGGCGGTGCAGCTTCATGCGCGGGTCAACCGGGCGATCCAGGCGCTGTGGGGCGAGGATGCGCCGCCCGCCGTGCTGGCGGTCCCCGGCTATCTGCGCGCGGGCGACGCGAAAGGGCAGGCGCTGCCCGGCTATGAAGTGCGCTGGGATCGCGGCGAGCCGGGCGGGGCGGAGGATAGGCGCTGGGCGGCGGAGCGGGCCAATCGTTTCCTGGCGGCACGGGTGGCGGTCGGCACGATCGACCAGGCGCTGCTCGCCGCGCTGCCGGTCAGGCACGCGCTGTTTCGCGCCTCCGCCTTGGCGCGCAGCCTGCTGGTCGTCGATGAGGTTCATGCATCGGACGCCTATATGACCGGGCTGCTCGAACGGCTGCTGGACCATCATGTCGCGGTTGGCGGGCGGGCGCTGTTGCTGTCGGCGACCCTGGGCGCGGCGGCGCGGGCGCGGTTGCTCAAGACGCCGGTCGCGCCGCTCACCGAGGCGGAGGCTTTGCCCTATCCCGCGCTGTCGGGCATCGGATCACCGCCGCGCGCCGCGATGGCGTCGGGCGGGACACCAAAGCATGTCCGTATCGAGACGGCGGGCCTGATCGCCGACCCGGATGCGATCGCCCAGCGCGCGGTAGAGGCCGCGCGCGCCGGAGCGGCGGTGCTGGTCGTGCGCAACAGCGTGGCCGGGGCGGTCGCGGTGGCGCAGGCGGTGGCGGCATTGGCGCCCGAGCTAGCCTTTCGGGTGAACGATGTCGCCACCCTGCACCATGGCCGCTTCGCCGCGACCGACCGGCAGTTGCTCGATGAGGCGGTCGAGAAGGCGTTCGGCAAGACGCGGCAAGCGGGCGGCCGGGTGCTGGTCGGCACCCAGACGCTGGAACAGTCGCTCGATATCGATGCCGATTTCCTCATCACCGATCTGGCGCCCATGGACGTGCTGCTCCAGCGGATCGGGCGGCTGCATCGCCATGCCCGAGAGGACCGGGGTGCCTTTGGTCGAGCACAGGTCTTGGTTCTGCGACCGGAGGAGCGCGACCTGACCCCATGGCTCGATCGCGGCCGTCGCGAGCGCCACGGGCTGGGCAATGTCTATCCCAACTTGTTGCATCTGGAGGCGACGCTGCGCCTGCTGGAGGCGCGGCCCGATATCGCCATTCCACGCGACAATCGCCTGTTGGTCGAACGCGCGCTGCACCCGGAGGCGCTGGCGCCGATCCAGCAAGAGGGCGGGGCGGCATGGATCAACCATGGCCATACACTTGCAGGCGGCGTCGTGGCGGACGGCCAGCGCGCGAGCGGCGTTGCGCTGGACCTGTCGCTTCCCTTCAATCAGCTGGTCTTTCCCGACGACATGGCGGATGTCACCACCCGGTTGGGCGCGCGGGATCTGCTGCTCGATCTGGACCCGCCGCTGGCGGGGCCGTTCGGCGGACAGGTAACACGGATCGCGCTGCCCGGCTGGATGGTCGGGCAAGTCGCGCCCGGCGCGCCGGGCGAGCGGCTGGACGATCGCCGCTTCCGCTTCGGCGGGCGGGACTATCGTTACGACCAATGGGGTCTTCGGACGGACGGGGGCTGAGGACCCGCGATTTGGGCGGTATCGAAAGCGTCGCGCAGCGGGCATAGGGGCGGGGTGAACGCATCCCTATCATTCCAGCCCTTCGGATAAGCCCATGATCGTCCCGGCAGCAGCAGTTGCAGTATCCTGCGTCACGGCCGGGGCAGGGGGCGAGGTGGCGGCCGACCTGTTGAACCGCCGCATCGCGGAGCGGGTCGCACGATGCGGCGATGTCCGGGTAGTGGTGGCCCCGTCGGATGCGGTGGCGGCGGCCTTGCCCGCCAGGCTGCGCAGCCGGTGGCGGCGGCCCGCCGGGCTGGGGCGCGAAGGCTTTGCGATCCGGCGAGTGGGGCCGGTCACGGTCGTCACCGCCAACGCCACCCGCGGGCTGGTTTACGGCGCGGGTTGGGTATTGCGGCATCTCGAAGTGACGGGCGGGACCGCGCATCTCTCGCTTGCGGGGCCGGTCGACGAAAAGCCCGCTTATGCGACGCGGCTGACCCAGATCGGCTACCGGCCCAAGAACAATAGCTACGACGCCTGGACGCTGACCATGTTTCAGCGGCGGATCGAGGATTTTGCGCTATGGGGTGCCAGCGGCGTGCAGATCATCGCGCCGGTGTCCGACGACGATGCGACCGGCCCACTCTTCCCCGCGCCGCCACGCGAGACGCTGGCAGGGATTTCGGCGATCACCCACCGGCTGGGGCTGGATGTCGCGCTCTATTATCCCGAGCTGGGCGATTACGAAAAGCCCGGCGCGGTGGCGGCGGAGGTCGCGGCGTTTCGACGGGTGCTGGGCGATCTGCCTCATGTCGATGCGCTCTATGTGCCGGGCGGCGATCCCGGCCATACCCGACCCGCACGGCTGTTCCCGCTGGTCGCGCAGCAGGCGGCGCTGCTTCGCGCGCGCAATCCGCAAGCACCCGTCTATATCTCGTCGCAGGGGTTCGACGCGGCAGGGTTCGAGGCGTTCTACCACGAGTTGGACAAGCGGCCCGACTGGTTGACCGGCGTGTTCGTCGGCCCACAGACACGCGACCCGCTGCCGGTCGAGCGGTCGCGGATACCGGCGCGCTATCCGCTGATCCTCTATCCCGACATCGCGCATACCATGCACGCGCAATTCCCGGTGCCGCGCTGGTGGCCGGAGTTCGCGCTGACCGAGGGGCGCGAGCCGATCAATCCGCGCCCAGAAGCCTATGCGCACATCTTCGCCCGCTTCGCACCGCTGACCGCCGGGTTCATCACCTATTCGGAGGGGGTGAATGACGACTTCAACCAGTTCCTGTGGTTCCGCATGGGCTGGGACCCGAAGACCGACGTAAAGGCTTTCGCGCGGGACTATGCGCGCGTGTTCATCGGCGACCCCCGCGCGGCGGCGCTTCCGGCGGCGCTCGAGGGGAACTGGATCGGCGACCCCGCGACCAACGCCAATATCGATGCGACGCTGCGTCTCGCCGATCGGGTCCGGCCGTCCGCTTTTGCCGACTGGCGGGTCGACGCCCTGCGCTATCGTGCCGTCTATGACGCGCTGGTCCGCCGCCGCACCATCGCGGCGCGGGCGCGGCGAGCGGCGGCGCTGGCCGCGCCCGATCCTGAACAGGCGCGCGCGATCCTGGCGACCGGCGATGGCCCGCAGGTCGCCGCATTGCTAGACCGGCTGAATGCGCTGGCCGAGCAGCTATGGCAAAAGGCGCGGCTGCAGCTGAGCGTGAAGCGCTATGGCGCGTCGAATATCGAGCGGGGCGCCAATCTCGACCGTGCCGATGTCGACCTGACCGGCCGCGCCTGGATCGAGGCACAGATGGCAAAGGGCTGGCCGATCCCCGACCGCAGTCGCCGGGCGGAGGGCGCGCTGTACGACGATCTCGGCCGTCCGGATGCCGAACCGCATCTGGTGCGCGGGCCCGGCTTTCTCGCCGATCCGCAATTCTTCACCACTGCCATCGACGGCATCGCCGACCGCACCCCGGCGGACGGCTGGTGGCCGGGCGAGCTGGACTATGCCGAGACGCTCTACGACAGCCCGTTGCGGCTGCATTATGACGGCCTCGACCCGCGCCGGGGCTATAAGCTGACCATCACCTATGCGGGCGAGGACTATACCCTGCCGATGCGGCTGGTCGCGAACGGGCATATCCTGTTGCAGGACCATTTCGCCCGCACCGCCAACCCGATGCAGGTCACGATCGTCATCCCGCGCGAGGCCACCGCGAAGGGCAGTCTCGATCTCGCCTGGACCCGCCCGCCCGGCATGGGCGGCAGCGGTCGCGGCAAGCAGGTCGCGGAAACCTGGCTGATTCCGGAGACGCGTTAGACCGTGATGACGTTGCGTTGAACCAAGGCGAGCCCCTCCCCTTCAGGGGAGGGGTTGGGGTGGGGTCTCGCCACGGGCCGCACGCTTGCGGAGGCGCCCCACCCCCGGCCCCTCCCCTGAAGGGGAGGGGTGAATTAATCTTATGTCATCACGCGTTAGCGCGTCACCTGCCGGACGAAGCCGGCGACATCGGCCACCACCGGCGCGCGGCCGCGAAAGGGGCGGGCGACCGACAGGATCAGCCCGACATGGCCGAGCTTGGGGTAGGAGCGCAGCGTCACCGGAACCCCACCCGCCCGCAATCTGGCGGTCAGCGCTTCGCTGTTGCGGGGCAGGACCGTCTTGTCCTCACCTCCGACCAGCAGCAGCGCGGGCGGGTCGCCCGCCCCGGCCCAGTGGATCGGCTGGGTTTCCTGCGGATGCGGCCAGGCCCCGAAGGCGGCGCGGGCAACATCCACGTCGAAGGGCGCGAAGTCATAGGGCCCCGCCAGTCCGACCAGCCCGCGCACCGCCTGCCTGTCGCGGCCCAGCCAGCGGTCGTCGACCGCCAGCATCGCGGCGATATAGGCGCCTGCGGAATGCCCCATCAGCACCAGCTTGGCGGGATCGCCGCCGAACCCGGCGATATGGTCGCGCGTCCAGCGCACCGCCGCTGCACCATCCTCGACGAAGCCGGGATAGCGTATGGCGGGAACCAGCCGGTAATCGGGGATGACCGTTACGAAACCCTGCGCCGCCAGTGCCCGGCCGACAAAGGCATAGCCGCTGCGCGTCCCGCTGTTCCAGCTGCCGCCATAGAAGAATATCACGACCGGCCGCTCGCCGGGGCCGGCATTCCGGGGCGCATAGATGTCCAGTCTTTGTCGCGCATCGATGCCGTAGGGCTGCGCCTCGGCCACGCGCCTGCCGCCACCGTCCTTGGGCACCAGGCTGTCGAAGGTGGTCAGCGGCGAACAGGCCGCCGCCAGCAGCGCCAGCGAGGCGGGAAGGAACCGGGCGAACCGATGAAAACGCGTCATGATCCATCCATGCCCAAAGCGCGCGCCGACCGCCAGAGCGCGACCATTCGGCCCGGCGCAATCCGATCGTCCTGAAAAAAATCATCCCTCATCAATGGCCTGAAACAGGGCGATTGACGCACGCGCGAAAATCCGGGCAGTGGCCCCCCGGGGAAGGCGGCGGGAGCGGGGAGCTCTGCGGGAAGGGTCGTCTTGTTTCCGTCACATCAAACCGGGTTGGGGACGGGTCGGCATGAAGGCCGCGAAGCTGTTATGGAACGTCAGCGCGTGCACGCTTTTTGGGGTATTGGTCCTGCTGGGACTGATGTCCGGAACGGCATCGGCCAAGGCGGTCGACCTGTACCAGAGCGTCTGTAGCGCGGCGCTGCCCGACGGCGCCACCGATGCCCGGATCATCCAGGCCCCCTATCGCTGCGGGGATCAGGCCCCGACGCGGGGCGAGGACTGGTTGTGGATCCGCCTCGACCCGGCTCCTCTGGCGGCGCTGCCCGCCGGGTGGGACCTGCTGATCGACCAGACCCGCTTCGACCGGATCGGCCTGTTGGTCGTGACCCGCGACGGCACGGTGCGCCGTTCGCTGTCCTATGACGAGCTGAAGGACCATTGGGCCCCCGGCGGGCTGCTGAAATTCGTGGTCGGGCCGCCGGGGCGTGACGTACGCGGCCTGTATATCGGCTTTCGGCACATTGACGACCTGTCGCTGATGCGCAAGGTCATCGCCCGGCCGCATAACGCCATGAACGGTGCGGATGTCGGCTGGCTGGTCCTGATGGGGCTGTTCACCGGCACGCTGCTGTCGGCGTTTCTCTATAATCTGGTGATCCATGCCGGGCGGCGGCCCGCCTTTCAACGCTGGTACCTGCTCTGGGTCTCGGTCGCGCTGGTCTATGGCCTGATGTGGACCAACGTCGCGGCCTTGGTCGTACCCTGGCTGATCGGGCCGGTCGTGGTGCGGATCTGGTTCGCGCTCGTCGGCCTGATGGTGGCCGCGTGCAACATGTTCTTCTTCTCGGTCATCGAGGACGGGATTCTGTCGCGTCGCGTCATCCGCGCGGGGCGCTGGCTGGCGATCGGCGGCGTGGTGTTCGGCGTGCTCGCCGCCGCCGATACCTGGTTCCCGCCCGTCCTGACCGACCGTCTGCTCAATTATGACATCGCCGCGACCTCGGCGCTGATCGCCTGGTCCTGCGTCGTCGCGGCGCGGCGGGGCAGCCGTGTCGTCTGGTTCTACATGATCGGCTGGAGCCCGGTCATTACCCTGTTCGTCTTGCGGCTCGCGCGCAACCTGGGCTTTGTGCGACAGAATGACGCGGTCGATATGGCGACCTTCCTGGCGTTGGCGTTCGAGGCGCTGGTCCTGTCGCTGGCTATCGCCGATCGATTCCGGCGCATCCGGCGCGAACTCGACCAGGCGCGCCAGCGTCGTGAGATCGACCTGGCCGAGACCAAGACGCTGCGCCTGGCCGCGCAGACCGACTTTCTGACCGGCCTGGGCAATCGCGCCGCCTATCAACAGCAGGCCACGGCCCTGATGAAGGCGTCCATCCCCTTCAGCCTGTTCCTGATCGACGTCGATTATCTGAAGGACGTGAACGATCGGCTGGGCCATGCCAGCGGTGACATGCTGCTATGTCATGTCGGGACCGCTTTGGCCGATGCCGTTCGCGCGATGGCGGATGTGCGCGTATCGCGGATCGGCGGTGACGAGTTCGCGATCCTGTGCCCCGGCTCGCTTCATAGCGAAGCCGAGCTGGCGGAGCGGATCGCCGCGATCCAGGGCGAACCATGGCACCCGCGCGACCGCACCCGAACCATGTCGCTCAGCATCGGGTCGGCGCGCTATCCCGACGATGCCGAGGCGCTCGACCTGCTCTATCACGATGCCGATCTGGCGCTCTACACCGCCAAGCGGCTGGGACGCGAACGCTATGTCCGCTACGATCCTTTGCAGCGCAGCCTTCAGGAATTGCAGATCGCCTTTGCCGGAGAAGCCGAGCAGGCCCTGGAGCAGGGTGAGTTCATCCTCTACCTGCAACCCATCGTCTCGTTGGAGACGGAGACGGTGTGCGGGCATGAGGCGCTGCTGCGCTGGAACCACCCCGAACACGGGCTGATGAGCCCGGATCGCTTCGCCGACGTGCTGGTCGCGGAGCGGATCGGCCTGCGCATCCAGGACCATGTCCTGGAGCTGGCACTGACCGCGCTGCGCGACCGGGGCGAGGGGCTGGGCGTGCTGTGCGTCAATTTCACCTCCGCGCAGCTGGCCGGGCCGCGATCGGCTCGCACCGTACTCGAACGGCTGGCCCATTACGGCGTCGATCCGGCGCGGCTTTGCGTCGAGGTGACGGAGGGGGTGATGCTGGACCGGGCGGCGGACAGCATCCTGTCCAGCCTGCGCATCCTGCACGACGCGGGCGTATGCATCGCGCTCGACGATTTCGGGACCGGCTATGCCTCGCTCGTCCATCTGCGGGACCTGCCGGTGGACCGGATCAAGATCGACCAGTCCTTCGTCGCCGGGCTGGACGAAACCGAGGGCGGCACGCTGCCCATCATCAGCGCGATCGTCGGGCTGGGCGTCGGCCTGGGCAAGGTGGTGATCGCGGAGGGTATCGAGTCCGAATGGCAGGCGGAGCGCCTGCGGCAACTGGGGGTTCGGCTGGGGCAGGGCTATCGCTATGGCCGCCCGGTCGCCCTGGCGCCGATCACCGAGGCAAAGCCGGTGTCGCAGCTCGTTTCGTGACGTGATACTTGACTCGGTCAAGCAATTTGGTCGAGCATGCGGTCATGGAGCATCCCGACATCACCGCCATCCGCCGGTTCAACCGCTTCTATACGCAGACGATCGGCGCGCTCGACGCGCGTTTCCTGGGCACGGAGGCCAGCCTGCCCGAGGCGCGCCTGCTGTTCGAGATCGCGACGCGCGAGCCGGTGACGGCCAGCGTATTGCAAGAGGCGCTGGGCATGGATGCGGGCTATCTCAGCCGCCTCGTCACGCGGTTCGAGACGCGCGGCTGGGTCATCCGGGTCCGCCGCGACGATGACGCCCGCGCCCGCGATCTGCGCCTGACCGAGGCGGGGCTCGCGGCCTTCGCCATGGTCGATCAGCGGCAGAGCGGCGCGGTGGATGACCTGCTCGCCACGGTCGAGGGGCAGGGGCGGCGCGATCTGGTCGAGGCGCTGACACGGGCGCGGTTGCTGCTCGATCCGTCGTCGGGTGGGCCGTTCGTCATCCGCCCGTTTCGCACCGGCGAGCCCGCGCTGATCGTGGCGCGCCAGTCGGTCCTCTATGCCGAAAGCCATGGCTGGGGCCGTGAGCTGGAGGTGATCGAGAGTGAGGTCGTCGCCGCGTTCCTGCGCGATCACGACCCCGCCCGCTCGCAATGCTGGGTCGCGGAGATCGACGGAGTGATGGCGGGGGCGGTGTTCGTCACCGACGAAGGGGAGGGTGTCGCGCGGCTACGGCTGCTGCATGTCGAGCCCTTTGCCCGCCGCCGGGGGATCGGCGATGCGCTGGTCGGGCGGTGCGTCGATTTCGCGCGCGAGGCGGGTTATCATAGGCTGACCTTGTGGACGCATACGGTGCTGGAAGCCGCCCGCCGCCTTTATGCGGCGCATGGCTTTCAATGTGTCGAGACGGCAATGCACGAGCATTTCGGCGTGCCGCTGCAGGGCGAGACGTGGCGGCTGGAGCTGGCGGCGTGACCGGCGGGCTGACCATCCGCCCGGCGACCGAGGCCGATCTGGACGCGCTGCGTGCGGTGATGGCGCTGTCGATCGATCGCGGGCAGGCGGGGGTGCTGAACCCGGCGCAGGTGATCGCCAGTCGCGCGGTGATGGGGCTCGATACGCAACTGGTGCGCGATGGCACCTATTTCGTCGTGGAGGACGCGGGCACG
Organism: Sphingomonas sp. 77B; assembly: GCF_056497825.1. Taxonomy (NCBI): domain Bacteria; kingdom Pseudomonadati; phylum Pseudomonadota; class Alphaproteobacteria; order Sphingomonadales; family Sphingomonadaceae; genus Sphingomonas; species Sphingomonas sp. 77B. Next base: position 1,132,102 of record NZ_JBWMBY010000001.1, on the reverse strand, counting down.
CCGGTCGGCTGCGGCGGATGGAGCCGGCGCGCGACGCTCTATGGCGGCGATCACAGCACGGCGCTGCGTGACCCGGCGCTGCTCGACCCCGCCACCGACGCCGCGCGCATCCGCGCCATGTACACCCATCCCGATCATGTCCGGCGCGGGATCGGCCGCATGATCCTCAACCGTTGCGAACTGGCCGCAAGGGCCGAGGGTTTCACCGCCGTCGAGCTGATGGGCACAGCGGGTGGGGTGCCCCTCTATCGCGCCTGCGGTTATCACCCCGTCGAGCGCGCCGATGCGGATGTCGACGGAGTGATCGTGCCGTTGACCCGGATGCGCAAAGAGCTGGACTGAGGGAGTGCTCTCGCCCTGTAAGTGCGCGAGCCAACGCCTTGTCCCAACCCTTATCCCGGCTATGCTGAAGCGAGATGACATGAAATGAACCCACCCCTCCCCTTCAGGGGAGGGGCCGGGGGTGGGGCGCTTCCACAGGCGCGGAGTCCGCGGCGATGCCCCACCCCAACCCCTCCCCTGAAGGGGAGGGGCTCAATTTGATTCAACGCAATGGCTATCCGGTCAAAGCTCCAGCCCCAGTGCCGCGCGGTCGGCGGTGGCGGCGGCCAGTTCGGCGCGGGCGGCGGCGATCCGGGCCTGGGCGTCGATCAGGCGGACGCGGGCGTCGTTCGCGGTTTCCTCGCGCTGGTTGACCAGGAAGAAGTCGCTCGACCCCAGCTCGAACCGCCGCCGCTCGGCCGCCGCCAGCCGTTCGGCCAACTGGCGTTCCTGCTCGGCGATGACGGCCAGCTTTTCGGCGGCGTCGACGCCGATGCTGATCCCCTCGACCTCGACCGTGATCTGGTCGCGCAGGAAACGACTGCGCGCCGATAGCGCGTCCATCTCCGCCTGCGCCTCGACGATCTTGCCCTTCGCCGCGCGGTTCTGAAGCGGCATCGAGAAGCGGAAGCCGACCGCCGCCTCCAGCGGAGTACGACTGGGGCCGCCCAGGCCGATGGGGCCGACATCCTTGCCCATCTCGCCGCGCAGGTCGAACCGGGGGCGCAGGTCGTTCTGCGCCAGTGCCAGACGCGCCGAACCCTGGTCGATCCGCGCCAGCAGCACTTGCAGGTCGGGACGCCGCTGCTCGAAATTCCGGCGGGCGGCAACCGTAACGCCCGACAATGCTTCTGCCCCGCCGGGCAGGCGCTCCGCCCCGACCGTCACCGGCTCGCCCTGGCCGTCGCGATAATAGAGCGAAAGGGCATTGGCCGCCGCCTGGAAATCCCCCTCGGCCCGGACGACCAGCGCCCGGCGACGAACGAGGTTCTGGTCGTTCTCCGCCAGCAGGATATCGGGCCGCGCGCCCAGTTCGACCTGACGCGCCAGCCCGCCGCGCCGGTTGAGCGACAGGTCGAGCAGGTCGCGATAGGCGCGCAGGCGCAGGCCCGCCGCGACCCAGTTCTGATAGGCGTCGATCGCGCGCCGCTGCACGCCGATCGCCACGGCCTCGCGTTCGAACCTGGCGATGTCGATATCGCCCGACGCCAAAGTGCGGCGCGTCCGGCGTTCGTCGACCAGCCGGTCGCGCAGCAGCGAATAGAGCGCGCCGACCTTCACCTCGCCCAGGCGGTTGGTGTAATTCTGGTCCTCATAGACCGGGAAGCTGCCCCGGCTGACGCGGTAGCCGCCATAGACATAGCCGCCATTGTTGGTCAGCGGACGGTTCGCGCTCGCGGCGGCGACGGTGCCGTCATAATAGCCGAGCGTGCGCGAGCGGCCCTCGGCCTCGAACACCGTGTCAAAGGCGCCGTCGGCGGTGATCGCCTTGCCCTCGGCGGAACGGATCTTGGCCAGCGCCTCGACGATCTGCGGTGCCGAGCGGGCGGAGGCGCGCAGCACCTCGTCCAGGGTCAGCGGCCCCGAACGGGGCACCGTCGCGGGGGCCGGGTTGGTCTCGATCCGCTGGGCCGAACCGGGCGCGGGCAGCGTGGCGACCAGCGCGGGGATGAGGATCAGCGCGCGGATCATTTCGGCTTGCCCGCCTTGGCCGCGATCTTCTTGTCGTCGTCCTTGGCCTCCTTGCCCTCCTTGCCCTCCTGCTTGTCGGTCGCGGTCTGGCCGAACTCCAGCGGGAAGTCGTTGAGCTGGCGCCAGAGTTCGTAGCCGACCGTGACCGTCTCACCCTGGACCCAGCCCTGGACCTTGCCGCCCAGCCGGACGAAGCGCCGCTCGGGCCATGCGGGCTTGCCGGGGGCCGGTTCGACCAGGATGCGGAACAACCCCTGCGCATTGGCATTGGGATCGATCGTGCGAACGCGACCGTCGAAAAAGCCATAGGCGACCGATGGCCAGCCGCTGAACTGGATGGCGGGCCAGCCCTCGAACTCCAGGCGCACCGGCCGGCCGGGGCGGAGCAGCGGCACGTCGCGACCGTCGATCAGCAACTCGACCGCGCGCTGCACCTCTTCCGGCGCGACCACCGCCAGCGCGGTGCCCGCCGAGACATAGGCACCGCCCGCCGCCGCATTCAGATTCTGGATGCGTCCGTCGCGCGGGGCCCGGACCAGCTGCGCCGACTGGCGGTTCAGCTGCACGTCGATGCGGTTCAGCTTGGCGCGCGATTCTGCCAGCTTGGCGCCCGAGTCCGCGACCTTGATCTGCGCCTGTTCATAATCGCGCCGTGAGGCCAGCCCTTCCGAATAGAGCTGTCGTGTCCGGTTGACGTCGATCTGGGCGACCGACTGCGACTGGCGAACCGAGGCGATCTCGGCCTCCACCTGCGCGCGCTCGGCGGCGAGGCGGGACAGCAGGTTGGGATCGAGGTCGATGATGCGTGCGATCGGATCGCCGCGCTTCACATGCTGGCCGTCATGGACATACCAGCGCTCGACACGGCCAGGCACCAACGCGGTCACGTCCTGTGCGCGGTCGGTCGGATCGAGCGAGACGACCTGGCCCCGCCCTTGTGCGGTCTGCAACCACGGCACGAAGAACAGGATGAAGATGACCGCCGCGATGCCGACGGTCAGGATCCAGGCGATGGCGACCGTCACCCGTGGCGGGCGCAGCGAGGAGAGGGTGCGGAAATGCGCGAGCTGGTCAGGCGACATCGGCGTCCTCCCGGCGATAGGCGGCCTGGAGGTCGGCGAGCTGGTCGAAACGACGCTGTTCGGTCAAGCCGAGATAGAGATAGCCGTCCAGTTCCATGTCCTCCGGGCGGCCGGTGCACAGCAGCACCGTCGTGCCATGCTCCTTCAACAACCGCAGCGCGGCGCGCAGCCGTTCGGGCGGCAACAGGTCGTAGAGTTGGCCGAGGAGCAGCAGCTTGGGACCGACCAGCAGCGCGTTGGCGAGCTTCAGCGCCATCGTCTCGCCGACGCTCAGCGGATAGCCGGTCGAACCGAGCGGCGTGTCCAGCCCTTGCGGCAAGCTGGCAAGGCGACGTTCGAGGCCGACCACCGCCAGCGCCTCCATCGCCCGTTCGGCCAGCTCGCCCGAGGCGAGGCGGAGATATTCGCGGATCGTGACCTCGACGATGGTCGAACGGTCGAGCACCGTCACGTCCGAGCGGAGGCGATACATGTCGAACGAGCCGAGATCGGCATTGCCGATCCGCACCAGCCCGCGATCGGGCAGCGAATGGCGCTTCAGCAGCAGGGCCAGCGTCCGCTCAGCCCCCGGCTCGGTCACGGTGACAAGCTGTTCCCCGGCCGCCAATGTCAGATTGTAGCGCGCGTCGTTGAACGCCACGTCGGTCAGCCTGACCGACCCGTCACGCGGGCCATTGTCGCCGCGCACCATCGGCTCCTGCGGAATGGCGAACAGCAGCGACAATTCTTCCGAGCTGGCGACCAGATCGTAGAACGTGTCGAGATACCAGCCGAACTGCGAGATGCCGTAGAAGACACCCGACAGGATCAGCTCGGCCGCGACCAGCTGGCCCAGCGAAAGCTGGCCGCGCAGGATCAACATGCCGCCCAGCAGCAGCAGGCCCGCGCTGGCAAAGGCATAGATCAGCAGGAAGGCGATCGTCTGCGCGAACTGATAGCGGAAATAGCGGCGATGCGTGTTGACGTAATCGGCGGTCATCGCCTCCGATCGGTTCATCGCAAAATCGAGATGGCGGAGCGACTTGTAGAAGCCGTTCGACCCGCCGACGCTCTCCAGCCAGCGCGCGGCATTGTGCTTGGCATGGCTGAGCGCCACCGCGCCGCTGATCGCACCGCGTCGCCAGAGCAGCCATACGACCAGGACCGCCGTGACCAGCACCGCGTTGAAGGCGAGGAAGACGGGGTGGTAGAAACTGGTGATGCTGAGCCCGATCACCGCCTGCAACACGATGGTGAAGGCGCCGATGACCAGGCTGGGGACCGATTTCTGAACGACCACCAGGTCGAAATAGCGGTTGAACAGGTCGCCGCGATTGCCGTCGGCGAAGAACGGGTCCTGGGCGTGGACGGCGCGGATCGTGACTTCGGCGACGACGCGCGAGAACAGCCGACGTTCGAACGCCGCCATGATCCACACCCTGAGCGCGCTGAGCCCCGCGACCATCAGCAGCAGCATCAGCAGCACGCCCGACAGCGCCCATAGGGGAGCGGGCATGGCGGTGTTGGCGACGCTGTTGATAAGGAGCTGGACCGAAATGGGGGTGGCGAGCGCCAGCAGGCTTATCGCAATGGTATAGACGATGCCCAGCCGGACATAGGCCGAATCAGGGCCGATGATCTGCGCCAGCCAGCCCACCGCATCCCGGAATCCCAATCGCTGTCCCGCCAAAACGCACCCCTTTTCCGTACGTTGGTCAGGCCGGAGTGGGCGACCGACGGCCACCATCACACCGCGCGCCTTCATGTTCCCCTCCATGAAAGGTACGCTTCGGCCTGATCCTTGTGAAGTCTTTGTAACGACATATCATGGCCGGCACCAATCGGAATTGCCGTGCCCGGGGTATAGAATGTGGCTATAGCATAGCGATGCTCACCCTGCGTCAGCTCGAATATCTGGTCACGATCGCGGACACGGGGTCCTTCGCGCTCGCGGCCCGCGTCGCCAATGTCTCGCAGCCGACGCTGAGCCAGCAGGTCCGCACGCTGGAGGAGCGGCTGGGCGCCCGGCTGCTGGAACGCAGCGCGACGGGCGCGATCCTCACCCCGCTGGGGCGCAGCATCGTGGCGACGGCGCGACGGATGTTGAGCGATGCCAGCGACATCGTCGCGCTGGCGGCAGGCTCGTCGGACAGGCTGACCGGCACGTTGAAGCTGGGGACGACGCCGACGCTGGGGCCTTATCTGCTGTCGCCGATCATCGCCGAGCTTCACCGCATGGCGCCGCGCCTGCGCCTGCATGTGCGAGAGGGCATTCCCGACGAGCAGATGCGGGAATTGTCGCGCGGCGATCTCGACGTCGTGCTGGGGCCGCTGCCCATGGCCGGGGACGATCTCACGATCGAGCCGTTGTTCCGCGAGCCGCTGCATCTGGTCGCCGCGCTCGACCACCCGCTCGACGCCGATACCCCGTCCGATCGCCAGCTCCTGGCAGGCAGCCCGTTATTGACGCTCGACCCGCGCCACCATCTCGCGCGACAGGCGGCGGAGGTCGCCGACCATTATGGCATGACCATCGCGCCGGATTATTACGGCACCAGCCTGGAAAGCCTGCATCAGATGGTGGCCAGCGGGCTTGGCCTGACACTGCTGCCCAGCCTGTATCTGCGATCCGAAGTGGGCGGGGCGGCGGGCCTGAAAATCCTGTCCGTCCAAGGCTGGCGCGCGCACCGTTCGATCGCCATCGCCTGGCGCCGTCAGTCGCCGATGAGCGTGGCCTTCAAGCTGATCGCCGACCATGTCCAGGGTCGCGCCCGGACATTGCTGGCGGGGTAGGGGCCTATGCCCCTCCCGCCATGGGAGGGGCAGTCCTCCAGTCGCAGCCTGGGTCAGGCCGCACGACCGAAATCGGCGTCCTCGCCGTCCGGGCCGCCGGTCGACAGGTCGAGCGCGAAGCCGCGCAGCCGGGCCTGCTGATCGGTGATGCCGTTCGCCTTGGCTGAAGCGCGGGACTGATTTGCGGCGGGCGCCGCGCCGCGTGCCGGAGCGGGCTTGCGGGTCGGTGCCGACCGCTGCGCGCCGTTCCGGACACGGAAGAATGCGATATTCGCCTGAAGCTCCTCGGCCTGGCTGGCGAGTTCCTCGGAGGTCGAGGAAATCTCCTCCGACGACGCGGCATTCTGCTGCGTCACCTGGTCGAGCTGCTGGATGGCGGCGTTGATCTGACTGGCGCCGATGTCCTGTTCGCGACAGGCGGCGCTGATTTCGGCGACCAGTTCGGCGGTGCGCCGGATGTCGGGCACCAGCTTGGAGAGCATTTCGCCCGCCTGTTGCGCGGCCGCCACCGTGTCGGACGACATGCCGCTGATCTCGCCCGCCGCCATCTGGCTGCGTTCGGCCAGCTTGCGCACTTCGGCGGCGACGACCGCGAAGCCGCGGCCATGTTCCCCGGCGCGCGCGGCCTCGACCGCGGCGTTCAGCGCCAGCAGGTCGGTCTGGCGCGCGATCTCCTGCACGATGACGATCTTTTCGGCGATGGTGCGCATGGCGACGACGGCCTTTTCCACCGCCTCACCACTGCGCTCGGCATCCTGCGAGGACTGGCGGGCGATCTTCTCGGTCTGGCTGGCATTGTCGGCGTTCTGCTTGATGTTGGCCGCCATCTCTTCCATCGAGGCGGAAGCCTCCTCGGCCGCCGCCGCCTGCTCGGTCGCGCCCTGCGACATCTGCTCCGACGAGGAGGAGAGTTGCTGGCTGCCCGAGGCGACATTCTGCGCGGCCAGCGTGGCGTCGCTGACGACCCCGCGCAGGCGCTCGATCATCAGGACCAGCGCGCGGCCCAGCACGTCCCTGTCCGATAGCGGCTGGTGATCGACGGTCAGGTCGCCCGCGGCGATCGTATCGGCCAGCTGGGCCGACTTGCGCAGATTGGCGGTCATGCGGATCAGTGCGTGTCCCAGAAGGTCCTTGTCGGACAGCGCCTTGTGATCGACGCTCAGGTCGCCCTCGGCGATGGCATCGGCCAGCTGCGCGCTCTGGCGCAGATTGGCGGTCATGCGGTTCACCGTGTCGACCAGATCCTTGATCTCGTCGTTGCTCGCCACCGCGACCTCCTGCTCGATATCGCCGATCGCCACCGCCTCAATCGCGACCGAAATCCGCCGCAGGCCCTGCGAGACGATCCGCGCGATCCACACTGCGCCGACCAGCGCGATTAGCAACGCCAGCCCGGAGATGAGGATCAGCGTGTTGCGCGAGCTGTCATAGATGGCGTCGGCATTCTGCTTGGCACCTGCCATGTCCGCCTTGGCATTCTTGACCAGGCGCAGCGCGCCATCGCTGATCTTGCCGACGAGTTCGCGCGATTTCGTCATCGACAAGGCGCCGGCCTCTTCATTGTGATTGGCCAGGCCCAGGCGACGAACCGTGTCGTTGACGGGCAGCCAGGCAGCATAGTCGTTGTTGATCTCTGCCCAGATCGGTCGCCCCGCGGGTGTGGCGGTCGCCAGCCCGGTTTCGATCAACGACTTCATCTCCGAACGGGCCCGCATCAGGTCGTCATCGAACACATGCATCTGTTGATCGTCGCTGGAAAGCGCGAGGTTCTTTTCCATGCGAACCGCGTAGCTGATACGCTCGTTCAGCGTTTCCGCACGGTCCAGCCGAACCACCGGACCATCGACGATACGGGTCGTCACGCTGTTCATTTCGTTCAACTTCGCGGCGGCAAGCACCGCCATGCCCAATAGCAGCGTCAGCACGATCGCGAAGGTTGCGCCCAGTTTGAGCTTGATGGTGGCCCGCATGATATTCCCCGTTTGTGACGTTGACCTGGGTCAAGAACGGCAAGGGGGTCACACGAAAAATTCTAATACTTTATAAAACGAACCGTCTATGATTTGTCATCATCCGACGGACAAAACGGCAAAGCCAGACACCGCTTCGAAAGGGGCAGCAAGACGGATTAATGATATATATTGGTATCTATTTGGTTCAATAAGCGGAACCATCGCGAAAATTTCGCCAAGCCCCCGCTCGCGTGAAAGATAACGTTACCGCCGTATCAAGCGGACGTGAGGGCGATCCAGCCTCCGATGCGAGACGAAATTTTTTTCCGAGTATCCATCACCGAGGCGACGGGGCTACCGCTTTGGGGCTGGTCGGGGGCTGCCGGTCGCGTAGCTACGCCCCCGACGCGGCGGGATTCGGCTATTGCTCGTCCCTCCCATGCAGCCCCGCCGCAAAAGCCTAGGGAATCAGGCGGTCGGCACGCAGCCGCTCGAACAACGAAAAGAACGCGTCGTCGGTTGGCTGATAGCCGGTGAAGCCCAGGCGCCTGCTCTTGGACATATCGGTCACCACTTCGATGGGGCGGCCGAGATCGGCATCGGTGTGCCAGGGGGAGGCAAGGCGGCCCAGATCGGCTTCGGCGAGCCCTTCACGCGCGGCAATCTCGCGCCACAGCGCTGCATCGCCCGCCATCTGCTGCTCCAGGGGCCGAACGATGCCGTCGAACGGCACCGCCTCGACCCCGAACCAGTCGGCGATACGGCCCCACATCCATTGCCAGCGAAAGACGTCGCCGTTGACGACGTTGAACGCCTCGTCATGCGCCCCCTCGGTCTCGGTCGCCCATAGGAGATGGCGGGCAAGCTGCCCCGCATCGGTCATGTCGGTCAGCCCGGACCATTGTGCGGCAGAACCGGGGAAGGTGAAGGGACGCCCCGTCTCGCGGCACAGGGTCGCATAGACCGCCAGCGTCGTGCCCATGTTCATGGCATTGCCGACCGCCAGCCCGATGACCGTGTGGGGACGGTGCACGCTCCAGGTAAAGCCGTCGCGCTTCGCGGCGGCGAACACCTCGTCCTCCTGCGCATAGTAGAAATTCTCGACGTCCAGCCGCCCCTGTTCCTCGCGGAACGGTGTTTGCGGCAACGTGCCTTTGCCATAGGCTTCGAACGGGCCGAGATAATGTTTCAGGCCGGTGACCAGTGCAACGTGGCGTGGGCCGGAGGGCCTGGGCAGTCCGTCCAGCAGGTTGCGGACCATCGCGGCGTTCACGCGGATATTCTCCGCCTCGCTGTCCTGCCGCGCCCAGGTCGTGATGAAAACCGCGTCCGGGTTCACTTCGCGCAGCGCCGTCGCCGTGGCATCCCGGTCCTGAAGGTCGGCCGCGACCGGCTCTACGCCCACTTGCCCCGTCGGTCGTCGGGCAAGGCCGTGAACCGTCCACCCCTGTTCCACCAAAAGCGCGGCGGTCGCGCTGCCGACGATCCCGCTGGCGCCCACCACCAATGCCGTCTTTGCCATAAAAGCCTCCTGTGTCAGGGGCATCAGCTAGGCATGGGTGGACAGCGGTTCCAGACGGCACCATTTGGTGCCCAAGGTCGGGAGATGTCGATGCAACCGGGAACGCCGGATCAGGAATGGCGTGAGGACTGCGCCCCGCGCCGGGTGCTGGAGTTGTTCGCGACCAAATGGACCAGCATGGTGCTGCACACGCTGCACGCCCGTCATGGCGGCGTCGCGCGAACCGGCGTGCTCCAGCGCAGCCTGCCCGGCATTTCGCAGAAGATGCTGACCCAGACGCTGCGCGATATGGAAGCGAGCGGGCTGCTGACCCGGCATGTCCGGGACACCGCGCCACCGATGGTCGAATATCGCCTGACCGATCTGGGCCAGCGCTTCGTCGAGCCGGTCGAGCTGCTCTATGGCTGGGGGCGCGACAATGCCGATGCGCTCGACCAGCTTGCCCCGCGGCCGAGCTCGCGACGGGCCTGACGACCGGCTTGCCACGGCCCGCTATCGGAGGCAGCGTGGGGACGATGGAGAAAGCCGAAAAATCCGATGACTATGCCCGCGGGCGGCGGGACGGCCTGCGACTGGCGCTGTCGATCCTGGAGGCGGAAGAGGCGAAGTGGGAGGCGTTGCTGGGCGAAAGTTCGTCCTGGCGAACCAATGCGACGCGTTCGATCCGTCACAAGGCGTATCAGGTCGCGCGCAAGCGCGTGCAGACCGCGCTCAACCGACTGTTGCCCAAGGGTGAAACCGCCTTGCCGGTCGAAATCGCGACAATGATCGAACGGGCCGGGCTCTAAGGGCAGGATGATCGCCATCCAGGCAGCCCGTTCCTGTCCGTGACGCGCGCCCCGAAACGGCTGATCGCCCGTCTTCGGTGGCAAATGGCAGGGCTGCGGTTACCTTTGGGGAATCCATGGGTTACACCGCCCTATGGAACAACAAGCTCTCGTCTTCGCGCTGGTCGGTGTTCTGGGGATCGGCGCGCAGTGGATTGCGTGGCGGACGGGTTGGCCGGCCATCGCCCTGATGCTGGCCGCCGGGGTTATCGCCGGGCCGGTCACCGGCCTCATCATTCCCGAACATACTTTCGGCGATCTGCTCGAGCCGATGATCTCGGTCGCGGTCGCGCTGATCCTGTTCGAGGGGGGGCTGAGCCTCAATTTCCGCGAACTGCGCAAGACCGAAGGCGCGGTGACGCGGTTGATGGCGATCGGTATCCCGCTGGGCTGGGTGCTGGGGGCGCTGGCCTGTTATTATGTCGCGGGGCTGGTCTGGCCGGTGGCGATCCTGTTTGCGGGCATATTGGTGGTGACCGGGCCGACCGTCGTCATCCCCCTGTTACGCCAGAGCAATATCGCGGCGCGGCCGCGGGCGATCCTGAAATGGGAAGCGATCGTCAACGATCCGTTCGGCGCGCTGTGCGCGGTCATCACCTATGAATATCTGCGCCGCGTCGATGAGGGCGGCACGCTGCTGTCGGTCGTCATCGCGCTGCTGGGTGCGGCGGTGGTGTCGGGGCTGATCGGCTATGGCATGGCGCGCGCCATCGCCTGGGCTTTCCCGCGCGGCCATGTGCCCGAATATCTGAAAGCGCCGGTGCTGCTGGTCGCGGTGATCGGCACCTTCGTCCTGTCCAATCTGGTTCAGCAGGAAACCGGGCTGCTGGCGGTGACGGTGATGGGCATCGCGATCGCCAATATGCGACTGGATTCGCTGCGCGACATTCACCCCTTCAAGGAGAATGTGACCGTCCTGCTGATCTCCGGCGTGTTCGTCCTGCTCTCCGCCTCGCTCGATTTCGAGGTGTTGCGCCTGTTCGAGTGGCGGTTCGCCGCTTTCCTGTTCGCGCTCCTCTTCCTCGTCCGTCCGGCGACCGTACTGATCGCGCTGGCCTTCAGCAAGCTGCCCTGGAACGAGCGGTTGCTGATCGCATGGATCGCGCCGCGCGGTGTCGTCGCGGTGGCGGTATCGGGGCTTTTCGCGCTGCGGCTCGACCAGCTGGGCTATGGCAACGGCAATATCCTCGTCACCCTGTCCTTTGCCGTCGTCGTCGCGACGATCGTCGCGCACGGCTTCAGCATACGCCATGTCGCGCGCTGGCTGAAGGTGACGGGCGCCACGCAGAAGGGGCTGCTGATCGTCGGCAGCACGCCCTGGAGCATCTCCCTGGCTCGTCAGATCCAGTCGCTCGGGCTGCCGGTGATGATCGCGGACACCAGCTGGCAGCGTCTGTCGGCGGCGCGCCAGGCGGGGATCGAGACCTATCATGGCGAAATCCTGGCCGAGACCACCGAGGAGCGACTCGACCTCACCCAGTTCCAGGTGCTGGTCGCGACCACCGAGAACGAGGCCTATAACGCGCTGGTCTGTAGCGAGTTCGCGCATGATATCGGCCGCGACTCGGTCTATCAGCTGGGCGGCAGCGGCGATGACGAGGATCATCGCAGCCTGCCCGAGGCGTTGCGCGGTCGCGCGATGTTCACCGCCGGGCACGGCGTCGAGGACATTCTGCGACGCGAGGCGGCGGGCTGGACCTTCGGGAAGACGCGGATCAGCGAACAGTTCAAGTTCGACCATGCCCGATCGATCCTGCCCGACGAGGCCGACATGCTGTTCGTCCTGCGCAAGGACGGCCGCATCCTTTTCTTCACCCATGCCGCGCGGCCCATGCCGCAAAATGGCGATATCGTCGTATCCTACGGCCCCTCGCGCCATGGCGATCCCGACGCTAACCTGCCCCTTCAAACCGGAGAGGATGTCGCATGACGATGTCGACGAGGAACAAACGGGCCATGCGTGCCGCCACTGTCATGATCGGCCTGGGTCTTACGGCCTGCCAGCCGAGCCGCGAGCCGACCGCCAATATGGCGGCGGAAGTTCCGGCCAATGTGACGGCGGAGGGCAATGTGGCGATGCCCGACAATGCCGCGATGGTGGAGCAGGAAGAGGCCAAGAAGTCGATCATCCGCCCGGATATCGAGCCGTCTCCGACCCCGACGCCCCCGGCCGAGCCGGTCGAGCTGACCGTGCCCTTGCCCGCCAAAGGCGCTCAGCCCGACCAGGCGGGCCTTGCCCTGATCGATACGCTGCTGTCCGATCCGGTGGTCGCGCTAGGCGGGCCGATCACGATCTGGGGGCATAGCGACTCCCAGGGCTCCGACGCGGCCAATCTGGCCGCCTCGCGGCGCCGCGCGGAGGCGGTGCGTGACTATCTGGTCCAGAAAGGCGTGGCGGCGGATCGCATCACCGTAATTGCCATGGGCGAAGCGCGTCCGATCGCTCCCAATCGCAAGCTCGACGGATCAGACGACCCCGAGGGCCGCGACAAGAACCGGCGGGTCGAGATCAAGGTCGACTTGCCGAAGGCCGCGCCCGTCGTGGAGGGTCCTGCGCCGTCCTGAGGCAGGGGCGGGGAAAATCAGTCGGGGCAGGGACTCCCCCGTTGCGGCGTCACACCCCGACCTGATCGCCGTTTACAGGAAACGGACTTCCGCCGCACGGAACTGCGCTTCCGCCGCATCGACGGTGGTCCCGCCGGAGATCGGCATGGCGATCGCACGCGTATGGTCTTTCAGGATCACCGCATCGAAGCCCTCGGCACGGGCGTCGAGCGCCGACCAGCCTACGCAGAAATCATAGGCGAGCCCGACGAACACGCACCGCCGAACCTGCTTGTCCCGCAGATACCCCGACAGGCCGGTCCTCGTCCTTTTGTCATTCTCGAAAAAGGCCGAATAGGAGTCGACCTGGGGAGCCTGGCCCTTGCGGATGATAAGGTCGGCGCGGTCGATTGCGGCCTGCACGGCGGGATGGAATTCGGCGCCGGACGTGCCCTGGATACAGTGATCGGGCCACAGCACCTGCTCGCCATAGGGCATCGTCATCGACTCGAAGGGCTGTCGACCGGCATGGCTGCTGGCAAAGGACAGGTGCCCGGCGGGATGCCAGTCCTGCGTCACGACGACATGGCGGAAACGGGCGGCGAGCCTGCCGATCCCCGCCATGATCTCGTCCCCGCCCGCCACGGGCAACTGGCCGCCGGGGCAAAAGTCGATCTGCGGATCGACGACGATGAGGGCATCCGCCTCCGTGATGGCCTCGTCCAAAGTGAATGGCCTTTTATCCATCGGCATCTCCTTCGCCCCTGACATGTCGCCTCACGAGAGGGTTGTGGCAACCTCCCTTGCCGGATCGACGAGGCGTGCCGCACCCCATGGCCGTCAGATGGATGGCTATGGGGCAGGGCGGGGAAATCTTTGAAGATCAGCTCGGATGCGCGGCGCTGATGATGGCGGCTTCCTCATCCTCGATCGGCATGACGCTGTCGCTGCCCGGAGTGCCGTTCACGATGCGGTCGTCCTGCGTCGGATCGGACGACGTCGAAGTATCCTGGGCCAGTGCCATCTGCTCATACGCGATCTCCAGATCCTGCACCCCCGACCCGGTCGGCTGGATGGGAAGATCGGCAAAGCTGGCGGGTTCCTGGGCGGTGAGGCGTTCCTCGGTCATGTCCTTCTCCTTCTTGCCAGCAGAGAACGCACCGCCCGCGATTTCGAAACACGTCGGGCGCAAGAGGGAGCGATGGATTCAGCCGATGACGGATGTGCGGCCAATGCTCGAGACGATCGAACTTGGTCTCGTTCCTGGGGAGAGCCGGGTGAAACGCGGCATCACCGCGATGATGAGGGCTACGTCCTTGTCTCCGCTCGTCGGATCGCCTCCGGCGATCCCGTCGAGGCCCGGATGGCCAGGGTCGCCGGGACGATGACCGGCTCGACGGGTGGTGATCGACCGGCTTGCTCCGCAATGACCAGATCGACCGCACGCGCGGTGACGTCGGCGATGGGCTGAACGACGGCCGTCAGGGCGGGGTGGACGAAACGGACGATGGGCGTGTCATCGAAGCTGATGATCGACAGGTCCGTGGGCACGTCGAGGCCACGCTCGCGCGCAAGCTCCAGCGTCGCGAGCGCCATCTGGTCGCTGCTTGCGATGATCGCCGTCGGCGGTGCTGGCCCGTCGAGCAGTGTCTGGGCCGCCAGGCGACCGGATGCCAGGCCGAAATCGCCTTGCGCGAGCAGATGATCGGAGGGCAGTCCGGACTCCGCCATCGCCTGCCGCCAGCCGTCGACGCGCCGACCGCTGAGTTCATATTCGTCGGGACCGGCGATGAAGCCGATACGTCGATGGCCCAGGGCGATGAGGTGATCGGTCGCCAGCCGTGCCGCGCCCGTGTCATCCATCGCCACGGCAAAACCGGGGCCCGGTTTCAGCGAGCCGATCCGCGCGAAGCTGATCCCCTGAGTCGCCAGGAGTTCCGTGATGAGCGGATTGTCGGAATGCGGCGGGGTCAGGATGACGCCGTCGGGCTGGATCGCGGCGATCGCACCGAGCAATTCGCGGGCGATATGGTCGCTATGCGTGTCGACCAGTTCGACGAGCAGCCGATAGCCATGCTCGGCGCAGGTCAGCATGCCGCCCAGCAGCATCTGGTCGACCCAGTCGGTGCCTTCGCGATTGCGCCAGCCCACAATGGTCCGCTCGCGATCGTTGAGCGCGACGATCAGATAGGATCGCGATCCCGCCATGCGCTGCGCCGCGATCGAGGGGACATAGCCCAGCTTGGCGATCGATGCCTGCACGCGCTCCATCATTTCGGGCCGGACATTGGGCTCCTTGTTGATGACGCGGCTGACGGTCTGCAGCGACACGCCCGCATCGGCGGCCACATGCCGGATGGTGACGGATTGACGGCGACGCGGCATCAGGCGGCGGTCGTACCGCAATAGTGAGCGACATAGTCCGCATGGGCGGGCAAGGTGCGCACCGTCGTCGCGACGCCTTGCCGCAGCCCCGTCAGGAAGCGCGCGAGCTCGTCGTCGGGCAGTTTGGCCGCGATCGGATGATGCGTCTGCGGCACGATGCCCTGGCCCAGCATCACCTGAATCCAGCTGTTTTCCGCGAACAGTTCGTCGTTGCGCCGGAAGACCCGGCCCGTTTCGCGGAACAGGCCGATCTTCTGCGCCAGGCTGTCGGGGATTTCCATCGCGGCGCACTGGCGCCAGAACGGGCTGTCGCGGCGTTCGGTGACCTTGTAGTGCAGGATCAGGAAGTCACGGATCTGATCCATGTCGGTCAGCTGCTGGTCGTTGAACTCGGCGACGTCATGCGCGGAGATCGGACCCGCGGGCGGCAACAGGCGGATGAGGCGCAGGATCGCACGCTGGATCAGGTGGATGCTGGTCGATTCCAGCGGCTCCATAAACCCGCCTGCCAGTCCGATGGCGATACAGTTGCGATGCCACTGCTTGCGCCGCGCGCCGGTGACGAAGCGCAGGCGGTTGGGCTCGGTCAGCACCCGCCCTTCGAGATTGCCGAGCAGCCGGTCTAGCGCCGCGTCCTGGCCGAGGTAGCGGCTGCAATAGACGATGCCGTTGCCGACGCGGTGTTGCAACGGAATACGCCATTGCCAGCCCGCATCGTGCGCCATCGCGCGGGTAAAGGGGACGGGTGGACGTACGCTTTCGGTCTGCACCGCGATCGCCGCGTCGCAGGGCAGCCAGTGCGTCCAATCGTCATAGCCGACGTGCAGCGCCTGTTCGATCAGCAGCGCGCGAAAGCCGGTGCAGTCGAGGAACAGGTCGCCCTCGACCCGCTCGCCACTATCGAGCGTCAGCGCGGCGATATCGCCGGTCTCTCCGTCCAGTTCGACGCGGGCGATCTTTCCTTCGATCCGCGTCGCCCCGTCGCCCTCGGCCATACGCCGCAGGAAGCGACCGTAAAGCGTTGAGTCGAGCTGATAGGCGTAGCTCATCCGATCGTCAGGCAGATGCGCGAACCGGCCCTCGCGCGCGGCGACCAGTTCGAGGCAATAATCGTCATACGGCGCGTCATGGCCGCGCGCCTGTCCGTCCAGCCAGAAATGCTGGAAACCGGCGGCCCAATGATCCTTCCCCGTCAGGCCGAAGGCGTGGAAATAGCTGTCGTCCGGGCCCTTCCATCCGTCGAACTGGATGCCGAGCTTGAAGGTCGCCTGTGTCGCGGCCATGAACTCGGCCTCGTTGATCCCGAGCAGCCGGTTGAAGGTGATGAGCGGCGGGATCGTGGATTCGCCCACGCCTACCGTCCCGATCGCGTCGGATTCGACCAGCGTCACGGTGGCGGTGCGGCCAAGCGTGCGGGTGAGCGCGGCCGCCGCCATCCAGCCCGCGGTGCCGCCGCCAGCGATCACGATGCGGCGTGGGGTGACGGCGTTCATCGGCTGAGTGCCCGCAGCAGATAGGCGCGCAGTCGCCCGGCCAGCTCCGGCGTCATCGGATCGAGCACGCCGCGTCCGCCCTCCGGGATATGCGCGGTGACGTCGTCGTCGTTGTTGAAGACATAATAGTCGAACATGTCGCGCCAATGGGCTTTCTGGTCGGCGGGCAGATCGCGGATCGCCATCAGCGCGTGGTTGAGCGCTTCCTGCGGCTGGCCCAGCCACCGCGGCGTCTCACGCCACCAATAGTTGACCAACACGTTGAAGTCGTCGAGCCCCTCGACATGGTGCCACCACAGCGCGGGGATGTAGAGCGCGTCACCCGGCGCCATGTCGACGACCTGACCGTGCCGGATCGCTTCGACAAAACGGGGGTGGCGGGCGAGGTCGGGGGCATGGAAATCGACCATGCTGACTGCGCGACCGGCGGGGGTGTTGTCGACCGGGCCCAGATACAGGTTGCGGAACTGTTCGCGCGGGAACAGCGTGAAGCGGCGATGGCCGACCGCGACGACCGCCAGATTGTCGGGCACGTCGTTATGTGCGGCAATGCGCGTGCGTGTTCCCATCCAGATGCTGGCGAGCACCTCGCGGGTTCCCAGGTCGATATGGTTGGCGGCGTGCAGGCCGTCGAAGAACTGGTGGACGTCGATCGAGGCGAGATAGACCGTCGGTGCATCGGCATGGCCCGCGAACGAGGCCATGCGCGCGAAGATTTCAGGCAGCTTCGCGTCGAACGTGCGGAAGTTCATCGCCATCGCGCCGTCATAGAACAGCCGTCCGTCGATGCCCGGCTGGCTGACCGAAACGGTGAACGGCCGGTCGCGATGATGGCGCAGCAGATAGGCGCGAGCCGTGTCCGCCGATGTTAGCCCGGCCTCGACCAGCGGCCAGTCGGCGGCGAGGCCGCGAATGACGAACGGGGTCGTGGCCGCGCGCAGCTTCGCATCGAGGTCGGCGGCGTCGGTCACCCTTACCTCGGGCACGGAGGCCAGACCGGCGAGCGGCCCCGGACCCGCCTCAGCCACGGGAAAGCCTGTGGTTGCGTCGCGCGACGAGGTCGCCGAGATGCGCGAGCGACGCGATCGCCATATAGATGGGCAGGAGGTGGCCAGCGGCCTGGAGATCCGCCAGGGCGGTGGCGTCCAGCGCGGCCAGCCGATCCTCGTCGATGATGTGGAAGCCGACCAGGCGGTTGCGCGATCCGTCGTCCAGGGTCACGTCGAGCGTGAACGGTTCGAGCAGATCATATCGTTGCAGCGCCGCGAAAAAGGCGGGCGCGGCGCAATAGCCCTCGTCGAGACTGCGGAGCTGTTCCGCCATCTGGGCCAGATAGGGCGTCGGTTGGCCGAGTTCGTCGAACAATCGCACGCCGTTGCCGTCCGTCGCGATGCGGGGCGACGCGAGATCGACATGAACCTGCCGAACGCCGTCGCCATCGGGCGCGCCGCCGATCAGGAAGGGCTGGATCGCCATCGCCAGCGGACGATAGCGCGCATCCCAGCGACCATCCTCCAGGAACAGGTTTTCGCCATTCTCGAACCCGAACATGGCGAGCGCGGTGAAATGGTCGCGGGTATCATTGAGGCGGAACAGGATCGGATAGCTGCCCTGCACCGCGCGAAATTCGGACGGCACGGTGATGCAGCACATCTGCGCGTCGCCATAGGCCGGGCCGTGGTCGGTGCGGACGGCAAGATCGCGGTGCGCTTCGGCGGTCAGGATCGCGTGCTGGCTGGTCATCGAACGCAACTCTCGGTCAGGATCTCGTTGTCACGCAGGCGTGCCGCCCCGGGGCAGAAAAAGCCAGCCTTCTCTTGGGCGAGAGAAGGCTGGCGAGGCCGCAGGCAACCTTAGAAGGTGAAGCGTACGCCAGCGGAGTAACGCGCATCCTGCTTGGTCACGAAGGTGATGTTGCGATCGGAGCGCAGATGCCCGCCACGGTTCTCGCCAAGGACATTGATCCCTTCGGCGAAGATCGTGACCTTCGGCGTGATCGCATAGCTCGCGCTGGCGTCCAGCTGGCCATAG
Source organism: Sphingomonas sp. 77B (assembly GCF_056497825.1). Classification (NCBI taxonomy): domain Bacteria; kingdom Pseudomonadati; phylum Pseudomonadota; class Alphaproteobacteria; order Sphingomonadales; family Sphingomonadaceae; genus Sphingomonas; species Sphingomonas sp. 77B. The sequence continues at coordinate 1,113,481 of NZ_JBWMBY010000001.1, read as the reverse complement.
GTGTTGATGTAGACGGGATTGATCCCCGCACCGGCCAGATAGCCCTTGCGCCAGTTATACGCCGCACGCGCATTGATGCCGAACTTGTCGAAGAACAGCACGGCATTGGCGCTGTCCGACAGGCCGGTGATCGCGAACTGCGACACGCTGGCGGGCAGGGTGTTGTCGTACTTCCGGTTGCCGTTGACGATCGTGTAGTTGAGGATCGTACCGAAGCCCGTGTTCCAGAAGGTGTGCTGGACCGCGAACTCGAAGCCGTCGACCGCTGCGGTCTGCTGGCTGTTGAACGGGGTCGAGACGACGAAGTTGACCAGCGGATCATTGGCCTGCGCCACGATCGTGCCGTTGACCACCGAGCCGGGATAGGTCGTGCCGATATAGTCGCGGATATTGGCGAAGGTCAGGTCCTGGCCTCGCGCGGTGAGGGCCGCGACCGCCGCCTGGTAACGCGGGCCGTTGAAGGGCGTCGTGATGCCCGGGATCGTCGTGTTGACCTGGGTCGTGCCGATGAAGTTCGACACGTCCTTGTGGAAATAGCCGACCGAGAAATAGCTGTCGCGGCTGTAATACCATTCCGCCGACAGATCGATGTTCTTCGACTTGTACGGGATCAGGTTGGGGTTGCCGACCGCGCCGGTGCCGCCGCCGACGCGGAACAGCTGATCGATGCGGCGTCCGCCCTGCAGGCTGTTATAGTCCGCGCGGGTGATCGTGTGGCTGTACGATGCACGCAGCTTGACGTTTTCCAGTGGCTGGAAATCGAAGTCGACCGACGGCAGCCAGTTCTGGTAGCTGCCCTTGAACGTCGTGAAGCCGCTGCCCTGGAACAGGACGTTGAACTCGTTCTGCGAATTCTGGCGTGCGCCGACGGGGGTCGGCACCAGCGCCGAGGCCGAGACGTCGGTATTCTCGAACCGCAGGCCCGCGATCAGGTGTGCGGTGCGCGAGAACAGGTCGAACTTGCCGTTGAACTGGGCATAGGCGGACATCGTCTTTTCGTGGATGCGCGAGTCCGTGTTGTACGGGATCAGGCACTGGCCGTTGCCGCCGCAGATCTTGTACGCCTGGTCAAGCAGCTTGACGACGCTCGGCAGGTCGAAGCTGTAGAACGACTTGATGATGTTGGGATCGTTCGAGCCGCTGATCCCGGCGAACTTGTCGGGGATGCTGGTCAGCTGGAACAGGCTGTCGGGCAGCAGCGCCGCTGCCGCCGCACGCTGCGCCGCGCTGTCGCCGCCGGTGCCGCCCCAGGTATCGTTCTGCAGCACGCTATAGGCAGAGCGCACCTGGTTGTCGGTATATTCGGTGCCCCAGTCCAGGCTGTCCATGAAGCCATGGCCATGGTCGTAATGACCGCGCAACTGGACCTGGTTGATCTCGTCGCGGAAATAGGCGTTGCGGAACGCATTGCCGGTGGGGACGATGTTCGCCGCGTTCAGCGCATCGATGCCGGGATACATATTGTACGAGATCACGGGCAGTTCGTGATCGAAGTTCAGCGTCTGGTTCTGAATGCCGAAGACGGCGGTGCCGACCGAATTGCTGATGCCGTACGGGCTGTTCGGCTTCGACTCCGCGGTCGAATGATGCGCGTCGAGCGTCATCGTCACGCCGCCGGGCGCCTTCCACGTCAGGTTGCCGCCCAGCGACTTGTTCTCGTTGCGCACGGACGTCTGCGAGGCGGAATAGGCCAGGTCCTTGCCCTCGCCCGCACCGAAGCGTTCGGTGTAGAAGATCGGGCCGGCGACGGGGCCGTCCGTCCAGGCGCTCAGCGTGTCGTTATGGTTGTACCAGATGCCGACGCTGTTGTCGCGGATGTCGATCGTGTTGCGCGAATAGGTATAGTCGATCGTCGCGGTCAGCTCGTCCGTCGGGCGGAATTGCAGCACCGCCTGGCCGTTGATGCGCTCGCGGCGGCCGTTGACGACGTCATAGCCGCCATTCTGCGGCACCTGATACACGTCGGTCGCCTTGGGGCGATTGGTGATGTTCGCATAGCGCGGGTCGCCCGGCATCGCGAGCGAGCCCCAGTTGTTCTCATTGCCGAGATAGCCGTCGCGCCAGCCGATATTGGCGCTGTTCGCGCTGAAGTTGCGGCGCTGATAGGCGCCGTTGATGAGGATGCCGATCCGGTCGTCGGCGAACGTGTCGGAGATGATGCCCGAGATTTCCGGCGTGATGTCCTTGCCGCCGTTCTGCGAGGTGTCGATGACACCGCGCGCCGCGATCGAGCCGCGCAGGCCCGGCTTGTCGAAGGGGCGGGGGCTGCGGATGTTGATCGTCGCGCCGATGCCGCCCGACGGCACGCTGGCGCGACCGGACTTGTAGACTTCCAGCGCGGCGACACCCTCCGAAGCGAGGTTCGCGAAGTCGAAGGCGCGCGAACCCGGCGCGCTGTTGCCGTCGCCGATCGTCGAGGTCGGCATCTGACGGCCGTTGAGCGTCACCAGGTTATAGTCCGGGCCGAAGCCGCGAACCGTCACGAACTGGCCTTCGCCGTTCGACCGATCGATCGAGACGCCGGTGATACGCTGCAGCGATTCGGCGAGGTTCGTGTCCGGGAACTTGCCCATATCCTCGGCGCTGATCGCGTCGACGATACCTTGCGCATTGCGCTTGATGTTGATCGAGTCGCGCAAGCTGGCACGGATGCCGGTGACGACGATATCGCCGTCCGCCTGGCCTGCGGCACCATCGGCGGTGGCGGGCTGCGGATCGGTTTGCGACGGGCCCGTCTGGCCGACGGTCGCGGCGGCATCCTGCGCCGCGGCGGCGGCGGGCAGCATGAGGGCGATGGTCGAGACGCCGATGGCGAAATGCGAAAGCAGGCGAGCGTGGGCGCTGCGCATGAGAACCTCCCCTTCTGGATCGCGGTCTTTAGCCGCGTATTGAGAACGTTCACTTCGCTGAAGGCAAAGATAGTGTCAAGCGGGGCAGGGTGTTGAATTACAATGGTTGTGAACGTTCATTCGATATGCTTGTGTATTTTGGAACAATCGTGGCGCGGAAGACACACCGGGCCAAGGGGAGGATCTATGAAGACGCATTTCGCCCGCTGGGCAACGGTCGCAACGCTGGCGATCGCCATCGGCGGGACGGGCACCGTCGCCAGCGCGGGCCAGTCGCAGGAGGCCCGCTCGACGGCGGGAGCAGAGGCGCGCGCGAAGGCCGACGCGCTGGTCGCGCGCATGACGCTGGATGAAAAGATCGCGTTGCTCCACGGCCTGTTCCCGCCGATGGCGGCGGGCAAGACGACGAACGAGCTGATCCCGTCCGCCGGGCATATCGACGGCATTCCACGGCTGGGCATCCCCCTGGTCCGCGAAAGCGACGCCTCGCTTGGCGTCGCCAATCAGGTCGAGCAGCGCAAGGGCGACGTGGCGACTGCCTTGCCCTCCGGTCTCGCCACGGCGGCGAGCTTCGATCCCGCGATCGCGCGGGCGGGCGGCGCGATGATCGGGGCCGAAGCGCGCGATAAGCGCTTCAACGTCCTGCTGGCGGGCGGCGTCAACCTGACGCGCGATCCGTGGAACGGCCGCAATTTCGAATATCTGGGCGAGGACCCGCTGCTCGCCGGTACGCTGGCGGGCGAGCATATCGCGGGCGTCCAGTCGAACCGCATCGTTTCGACCGTCAAGCATTTCGCGCTCAACAGCCAGGAGACGGGCCGGATGGTCGTCGATGCGCGGATCGGCGAGGCGGCGCTGCGCATGAGCGATCTGCTCGCCTTCGAGATCGCGATCGAACGCGGCAATCCCGGCTCGGTGATGTGCGCCTATAACAAGGTCAACGGCGACTGGGCGTGCGAGAACAAGCACCTGCTGACCGATGTGCTGAAGCGCGACTGGGGCTATCGCGGCTGGGTGATGAGCGACTGGGGTGCGGTCCATTCGACGGTGAAGGCGGCGAATGCGGGCCTCGACCAGCAATCGGGGCAGGAGCTCGACAAAGCGATCTATTTCGGGGCGCCGCTGAAGGCGGCGGTCGAAAAGGGGGAGGTGCCGATCGCGCGCATCGACGACATGGTCGCGCGCTACCTGACCGGCCTGATCGAAACGGGCGCCTTCGCCAACGCCATGCCGACAAAGGCGATCACCCCCGATTACGCCGCCCATGCCGAGGTGGCGCAGCGCGCCGCAGAGGCGGGGATCGTGTTGCTGAAGAACGACGGCGATCTGCTGCCCATCGCGCGGACGGCCAAGCGCATCGTCGTGATCGGCGGCAATGCCGATGTCGGCGTCCTGTCGGGTGGCGGGTCCAGCCAGGTCCGCTCGGTCGGCGGCGCGCCGGTGGAAATTCCGCTGGCCACGGGGGGCTCCGCGTCATTCGCGCGGATCACCTATCACGCCTCGTCGCCGCTGCTCGCCCTGCGCAAGGCGCTTCCGGGTGTTCGCGTCGATTGGGTCGATGGGCGCAGCCTCAACGCCACGGTCGAAGCGGCGAAGGCAGCCGATCTCGCCATCGTCTTTGCGACGCAATGGACGACCGAGGCGGACGATGTGCCCGACCTGCGGCTGCCTAACCAGCAGGACGCACTGATCGAGGCGATCGCCGCCGCGCAGCCGAAGACGGTGGCGGTAATGGAGACGGGCGGCCCGGTGCTGATGCCGTGGATCGCCAAGGTGCCCGCGGTCGTCCAGGCCTGGTATCCGGGCCAGCGCGGCGGCGAGGCGCTGGCCGCGATCCTGACCGGCGCGGTCGATCCGTCGGGACGCCTGCCGATCACATTCCCGGCCGACGCGTCGCAGCCACCGCGCCCGCACCCCGTCGGCCTCGACCGGATGAACGGATTGCAGGCCGCCGCGGCCGCCAACCCCGCCGCCGCATCCAGCTATCAGCTCGACAGCTTTCCGGTCGACTATGTCGAAGGGGCCGATGTCGGCTATCGCTGGTATGAAAAGAAGGGGCTGAAGCCGCTATTCCCGTTCGGCCATGGTCTGACCTACACCAGCTTCGCCTATCGCAATCCGGTGGTGCGCGGCGGCCGCACGTTGAGCGTGACCTTCGACGTGGTGAACACCGGCAAGCGAACCGGCGTCGACGTGCCCCAGATGTATGTCGCACGCGATGGCGGTGCGACGCCGATGCGGCTCGGCGCCTTTACCCGCGTCACGCTGAAGCCGGGTGAGGTGCGGCGGATCACGCTGACCGCCGAACCGCGCATCGTGGCCGACTATGACACCGCGCTGCCGGGCTGGCGGATCGCGGGTGGCCGCTACCGGGTCGCGCTGGGCCGTGATGCCGCCGATCGCACGATGGTCTGGACCACGACCCTGGAGCCGCAGACGATGAAGCCCTGAGGCGCGTCGCTGCCCATTGCTGGACGGGGCAAAGGCGGGCAGGGGGTGGCGATGACGCTCCCGCGCCTCCCCTCGCGCTTTCCGCCGCGCTCGCCTCGTTTCCTGGGGGCGGTGGCGTTGGCGAATGTGGGCGGGGTGATCGCCTATCTTCCGCTGCTGACCCTGCTGCTGCCGATCAAGGTCGAGGGGTTGAGCGGTGAGGCGCGCATCGGCGTGTTCACCGCGACGGTCGTCGCTGGCGCCGTCGCGGCCAGCCTGTCAAACGTGCTATTCGGGTGGCTCAGCGACCGTTCGGTCGAGCACGGCGGTGGTCGGCGCGGATGGGTGGCGGGCGGCGTCGTCGCGACCGCGATAAGCTATGCGGGCATCGCGACGGCGGCGACGCCGACGACGCTGGTCCTGGCGATCGTCGGTTTTCAGGCTGCGGTCAACGCGCTGCTCGCACCCTTGATGGCCATCATGGCGGAAGAGGTTCCCGACGCGCAAAAGGGGGTGGCGGGCGGCCTGTTCGCCCTCGGCAATCCGGTGGCGTCGGGATTTTCGGCCATTCTGGTCGGACAGGCGCTGCTGTCGGAAACGACACGGTTCGCGATCCTGCCTGCGGCGGTGGCCGCTTGCGTGATGCCGATCCTGTTGGCTCGGCCCCGGATCGCCGTGGCGAACGATGGGGGCCGAACATGGGAAGGGCGGCCGCGTCGCGACCTGATCGTCGCCGGGGTCGCCCGACTGTTCGTCCAGGTCGCCGGGGTCGTCACCCAGACCTATCTTCTCTATTATTTCGAAAGCGTGGTGCCCGCCGCCGAACATGCGTCCTTGCCGAAGCATATCGGCCACCTGCTGATCGTCGCGTTCCTGATCCCGCTGCCCGCCGCCTTGATTCTAGGCCGCCTGTCCGATCTGACCCAGCGCTACAAACCGGCGCTGCTGCTGTCGGCGCTGATCGCCGCAGCGGGCCTGGTCGGCATGGCGATGGCGCGCAGCTGGGCGGCGGGCGCCTGGGCGTTTGCGATCTATTCCACGGGGGCGTCCATCTTCGTCGCGCTCCACGCCGGGGTGGCGATGAAGCTCCTCCCCGATCCCCGCCATCGCGGTCGCGACCTGGGCCTGCTGAACCTGTCGAACACCCTGCCATCCCTGCTGGGGCCGCCACTCGCGTGGATGTTTGCAACGCCGCTCAGTTTCGGAAACACGATGATGATCCTGGCGGTGCTGTGCGTGGCCGGGGGGCTGGCCATGCTGGGCATCGAAGGCGTGAAAGCGCCCGGCCAAGTCGAGGCGGGGTCCGGGACCACGCGTTGATGCCGTGGGTGGATCAGTCCAACTGGTGAGCATTGCCTCTCCGCCCATTTCGCTTTCGGGCGCCGGTCGGGTGGATCAGGCGTTCGTTCGGCAATCGGGCGCGGGGATCGCACCATCAAAACGTGGGTTCGAATACCGCACTCTATTTGCCTCTCACGTCAGCCTGCTCCTCGGCAATCCAATCATCCCCGCTATCCAGATGATCCGAGCCACCTCTTATCGAGTCGGCGCACGTCGATCAGGCGATCTCGCGCTTCAGCCTGACAAGCATGGGATCGCCCTCGACCGGATAGGGGGCAAAACCCATTTCCTTTTCGATCGTGATGGCCGAGCGATTGTCGCGATCCTCGATCGCCTCGATGGTGCGATATCCCTTTCGTTTGGCATGGCCGACCAGATGGTCGAGCAACGTCCAGCCGATACCATGCGCCTTCATGTCGCGCCGGATGGCGACGGCGGCCTCTGCGGTTTGCAGCGTTTCGTCCCCCGCCAGCATCGCCGCCGCAACGATCGAGCCGCCGTCGTCGAAGGCGATCAGGCTTTCGCTGGTTGCGTCATTGGCGCGGATCATGCCCGACAGCCGCTCGTGGCTCACCACGCGCACGCCGGTCAGGAAGCGGAAGCGCAGATCCTGGGGCGAAACGTCGGCGAAGAAAGCCGCCAGTGCGGGCTCGTCCTCCTCGCGGGCGGGCCGGACGTGCAGCACCGTGCCGTGACGGGTGAGAAGCATTTCGGTATCGGCGGCGATCATGGCGTTCTCCTGGGTTGCCGTACCGATGGGCCGGTGGAACGCTGGCCGCATTGACCACGGTCAAGATGGCAGCATCGTCCCCGTTTCCATGAAACGCCGATGCCAGGACAGGGCCTCGGCCGGGAGCGCGGGGGCGTGGAGGCCGTAGGACCCGCCCTCGGCGCGCATGGCATAATCGGCGAGCATCGGTCGATAATCGGGATGGGCGCACCGTTCGATGACTGCCCGTGCGCGCTGGCGGGGCGACAGGCCGCGCAGATCGGCCAGCCCCTGTTCGGTGACGATGACCTGCACGTCCTGCATGATATGGTCGACGTGCGAGGCCTGCGGCACGATGGCGGAGATCTTGCCGCCCTTGGCGGTGGAGGGCGTCATGAAGATCGAGACATAGGCGTTGCGGGCGAAATCGCCCGATCCGCCGATGCCGTTCTGGATTCGCGATCCCATCACCAGCGTTGAGTTGACGTTGCCGTATATGTCCGCCTCGATCAGGCCGTTCATCGCGATGCAGCCCAGGCGGCGGACGAGTTCGGGATGGTTGCTGATCTCCTGCGGGCGCAGGATCATGCGGTCCCGGTACGCGGCCATGTCGGCGTTGAGCCGCGCCGCCGCCTGCGGGCTGAGCGAAAAGGCGGTGGCCGACGCCATGCGCAAGCGGCCCGTATCGAGCAGGTCGAGCATCCCGTCCTGGATCACCTCGGTATAGGCGGTCATCGGATCGAACGGGGCGTCGATCAGCCCGGACAGCACCGCATTCGCGATATTGCCGACTCCCGACTGGATCGGCAGCAGGGCAGGGGGCAAGCGTCCGCGCGACACCTCATGGGCCAGGAACTCGATGATATGCCCGGCGATGGCGCGTGCCGTGTCGTCGGGCGCGGCGAAGGGCAGGTTGCGATCGGGCGCGTCGGTTTCGACGATGGCGACGATCTTGTCGGGATCGCAGGCGAGATAGGGCGTGCCGATCCGGTCGTCCGGCCGCACCAGCGGGATCGGCACGCGCTCGGGCGGCAGGCGGGTGCCGTAATAGATGTCGTGCATCCCCTCCAGTGCCGCGTCCTGCCAGCGATTGACCTCCAGGATGATCCGGCCCGCGCGATCCAACCAGGTCTTGTTGTTGCCGACCGACGATGAGGGGATCAGTGATCCGTCCGCGCGAATGCCCGACACCTCGATGATCGCGGTGTCGAGCGGGCCGAGCACCCCCTCCCAGGCCATCGGCGCGACCTGGCTGAGGTGCATGTCGAGATAGTCGATCTCGCCCCGGTTGATCTTCTCTCGCGCGACCGGGTCGCCGCTATAGGGCAGGCGCTGGGCGATGCCGTCGACCGCCGCCAGTGCGCCGTCCAGTTCGGGGCCGGTCGAGGCGCCCGTCCACAGGTTGACGCGGAACGGATGCCCCGCGGCGTGCGACTCGGCGATGCGGCGGGCCAGCGCCTGGGGCACCATCTTGGGATAGCCGGAGCCGGTGAAGCCGCTGGTCGCCACCGTCTCGCCGGGGCGGATCAGGGCGGCGGCGGTGTCGGCATCGGTGATACGCGAACGAAGGGCGGCATAGGCGATACGGTCGGTCATTGCTTCTCCAACGCTGGCGGGCGGGGCCGGAGCCACCGCCCGCCGCGATTTCAGGCCGCCAGGTCGAGGACGACGCGGCCCTCGATCTGGCCACGGCGCATCCGGTCGAACACCTGGTTGACCTCGGCGAGCGGGGCGGTGGCGACGGTGGCCTTCACCTTGCCGTCGGCGGCGAAATCGAGCGATTCCTGCAGGTCCAGCCGGGTGCCGACGATCGAGCCGCGCACCGTGATGCCGTTCAGCACCAGCCCGAAGATGTTGAGCGGAAAGTCGCCGGGCGGCAGGCCGTTGAGCGCGACGGTGCCGCCGCGCGCCATCATGCCGACGGCTTGGGCGAACGCCCTTTCGCTGACCGCGGTTACCAATGCGCCCTGCGCCCCGCCGCCGGTTTCGCGCTTGATCGCCGCCGCCGGGTCCGCCTCGGTTCGTGCGTTGACGGTGACCTTCGCGCCCAGTCGCCGGGCTAGGTCCAGCTTGGCGTCGTCGACATCGACCGCCGCGACGTTCAGGCCCATCGCGACCGCATATTGTACCGCCATGTGCCCAAGCCCGCCGATGCCGGAGATGACGACCGTATCGCCCGGCTTGGTATCGGTCATTTTCAGCCCCTTATAGACCGTCACCCCGGCGCACAGCACCGGCGCGATCTCGGTGAAGCCGATATTGGCGGGCAGGTGGCCGACGAAATTCGGGTCGGCGATGACGTAATCGGCAAAGCCGCCATTGACCGAATAGCCGGTGTTGAGCTGGCTCTCGCACAAGGTCTCCCACCCGCCCAGGCAATGCACGCAGTGGCCGCAGGCGGTGTAGAGCCATGGCACGCCGACCCGGTCGCCTTCCTTGATGTGCTTGACGCCCTTGCCGACTGCCGAAACATAGCCGACGCCCTCATGCCCCGGAATGAAGGGCGGGTTGGGCTTGACCGGCCAGTCGCCCTCGGCGGCGTGCAGATCGGTATGGCACACGCCCGACGCCTGGATCGCGACCTGGATCATGCCGTCGCCGACCTCGGGCACCGGGACTTCGTCTATGGTCAGCGGTTCGCCGAATGCGCGCACGACCGCAGCCTTCATCGTCTTCGCCATAAGACTTCTCCTGTCGGATAAAGATGGAGCGGGGATGGGCGCGCACGCCGACCCCCGCCTTGACCGGGGTCAAAAGAAGCCGAGCTTCTTGGCCGAATAGCTGACCAGCAGGTTCTTGGTCTGCTGATAGTGATCCAGCATCATCCGGTGCGTCTCGCGCCCGATGCCTGACCGCTTATAGCCGCCGAACGCTGCGTGCGCCGGATAGGCGTGGTAGCAATTGGTCCAGACGCGGCCTGCCTGGATCGCACGGCCCATGCGGTAGGCACGCGTACCGTCGCGCGTCCATACGCCCGCGCCCAGCCCGTACAGCGTGTCGTTGGCGATGCTAAGCGCCTCTTCATCGGTCTTGAAGGTCGCGACCGAGACGACGGGGCCGAAGATCTCCTCCTGGAACACCCGCATCCTGTTGTGGCCGCTGAGCACGGTCGGCTTGACGTAGTAGCCCTCCAGCCCCTCGGGCCGGTTGCGGGTGCCGCCGGTCAGGACCTTGGCCCCTTCGCCGCGGCCGATGTCGAGATAGCCGAGGATCTTGTCCATCTGCTCCTGCGAGGCCTGCGCGCCGACCATGGTGGCGGGGTCGAGCGGATCGCCCTGGATCATCGCCTCGACCCGCGCGACCGCCTTTTCCATGAAGCGGTCATAGATGGATTCGTGGACGAGCGCGCGGCTGGGGCAGGTGCAGACCTCGCCCTGGTTCAGCGCGAACATGGCGAAACCCTCGATCGCCTTGTCGAGATAATCGTCATCCTCGGCCGCGACGTCGGCGAAGAAGATGTTCGGGCTTTTGCCACCCAGTTCCAGCGTGACCGGGATCAGGTTTTCGGACGCATAGGACATGATGAGCTGGCCGGTCGTCGTCTCGCCGGTAAAGGCGATCTTGGCGATGCGCGGGTTCTGCGCCAGCGGCTTGCCCGCCTCAAGGCCATATCCGTTGACGATGTTCAGCACGCCTGCGGGCAGCAGGTCGGCGATCAGTTCGGCCAGCACCATGATCGAGGCGGGGGTCTGTTCCGCGGGCTTCAGCACCACGCAATTGCCCGCCGCCAGCGCGGGCGCGAGCTTCCAGCACGCCATCAGCAGCGGGAAGTTCCACGGAATGATCTGCCCCACCACGCCCAGCGGCTCGTGGAAGTGATAGGCGACGGTGTCGTGGTCGATCTCCGAAATCCCGCCTTCCTGCGCGCGGATGCACCCGGCGAAGTAACGGAAATGGTCGATCGCCAGCGGCAGGTCGGCGGCGGTCGTCTCGCGGATCGGCTTGCCATTGTCCCAGGTCTCGGCGGTGGCGAGGAGGGACAGGTTCTCCTCCATCCGGTCGGCGATGCGGTGGAGGATCAGCGCGCGTTCGGCGACGCTGGTGCGGCCCCATGCCTCCTTGGCTTTGTGTGCGGCGTCGAGCGCCAGCTCGACATCGGCGGACTGGCTGCGCGCGACCTGGCAGATGACCTGCCCGTCGATGGGCGATCGGTTGTCGAACCAACGTCCGTCGACCGGATCGACCCAGCGGCCGCCGATGAAATTGGCATAGCGCTGCTTGAACGGCGCGGTGCGGGCCTTGATGGCTTCCTGGATCGTCATGGAACCTCTCCTTCGTTTCGTATGAAACAAAGGCTCTGCCTGTCGCCCATCGACGGCAAGCGGGTCCGCGACGAGGCGCGCATGCGACGATGGACTTTCTGCCGGGCAGGCGTAGCATGTGTCGCACGGCGCGACGCGAAAGGCGCGCCCGTGTCGCAATCTGCGACAGTGGGAGAAGGATGCGGCGATGGACGGCGCCGGTATAGAGCAAGGGCGACGCGCCTTTTTCGACGAGGGGCAGTTGCCGCTGGAAAGCGTGCGCCAGCCGGTGTTGCGATCCTGGCTGCGCTGCACCGACATGGGGTTGGCGCAGGGGCGGCTTCGGGGTGACGGCCCGCTCGCCGAAGGCGAACTCCATGCGCTGCGTCAGCGTCGCGAGTCGCTGCGCCGCCTGTGTCGTCCCGAACTGGAGATGCTGGCGGGCGAGGCGCGCGATACGGGCAGCGTCGTGATCCTGGCGGACGCGGACGGCATGATCCTCGACACGATCGGCGATACCGGCTTCCTGTCGCGCGCGGCGCAGGTGGCGCTTACGCCAGGCGTGTCCTGGACCGAGGCGAGCACCGGCACCAACGCGATCGGCACCGCCATTGCCGAGCGTCGCCCGATCGCGGTGCACGGCCCCGAGCATTTCTTCGCTGAACATGCGATGTTGAGCTGCGCGGCGACGCCGATCCTCGATCCGCGCGGCGCCATCGTGGGGGCGCTCGACATTTCGGGGCCATCGGCCAGCGGCCATGGCCATGCGTTGGGTCTGATCCGGCTGGCGGTCGACCAGATCGAGCATCGGCTGTTCCGTTCCGGCTTCACCGATTGCCGCGTGCTGCGGATGCATGACGATGCCGCGATGCTGGGTACCGCGCGCGAGGGGATATTGGTGTTTCGCGACGACCGGCTGGTCGCAGCCAACCGGCGCGGGCTTTCGCTGGTCGGACGCAGTTGGGAGGCGCTGGACGATGCGGCCCTCGGCGAACTGGTGGATATGGCGGGGCAGGCGATGCGGGGCCGCTTGCGCCTGACCAACGGGGCGACCCTGATCGGCGGCTGGGATGCCGAAGCGCGGGGCGGCGGCATCGAATTGTCCGTCGCGCGTCCGCTGGCCGACGAGCGGGCCGAGGCGATCGATGCGGCACTTGCCGCGCATGGCGGCAATGTCACCGCGGCGGCGCGCCAGCTGGGCGTTCATCGCAGCACCATCCACCGGCACCTCGCCCGTCCGCGCTGAGCCGCAAAACCGGCGCCTTTTGACGGGGGTCAAGGCTCGGCCCCCGCGTGTCCGGCAGGGAGGGGGGAAAGGAGATGCCCTGCGATGGACCGCAACCGGCGTGAGAACAAAATCGTGCCCTTCGCTCTGCCCTGGCACGTCATTCAGGAAGTCGATCTGGTCCGCCTGATCGGCGACCATCACCGCCGTGCGGCTTTATGCGTCCATGCCGAGGTGATGGCGGACGACCTGCCGAGGCGCCCCGATGCAAAGACGCTGACGGCTTTCCTGGCCGCGCTCGACGAGCGGGTGATCCAGACCGAAACGGACGACTGGTCCTTCTGGGGCGCCATGCAGGTTCATGGCCGTGATGATGCGCTGGTCTCGACGGTGCTCGACCATATCCGGGCGCGGCGTGCCAGCGATGTGGCATCGGCGCGCGAAGTGATCGCTGCGCTGGACGCGGGGGCGGATATCGCGCCCGACATGCTCGGCTATATATTGCGTGGCTTCTTCACACATTGCCTGCGTTCGATCGACTTCGAGCAGCTGGCGGTGCTGGCGATGGCGGGCCATCGCATGACCCCCGACGCGCGTGCGCTGCTGACCGATGCGCTGGCGGAGGGTGTCGCCGCATGATCGTTCAGGCGGCTTCGGCGCGTGCCGCCAGCATCTCGGGGTCGCTGATCGTGATGGCGCGGCCGCCGGGCAGCCCGATCACGCCGCTCTGCTTCATCCGGGTCAACTGGCGGCTGACCGTCTCGATCGTCATGCCCAGCACATCGGCGATCTGCCCGCGCGTCAGCGGCAGGTCGAAGGTGACCGGCCCGTCGCGACTGGCGCGGCATCCGCTGGTCCCGGCTCGCGCGGCCATGTCGAGCAGGAAGCCCGCCAGCTTCTCTCCGGCCGACTTGCGCGCCAACACCAGCATCCGCCCGCGCGCCTCGTTCAGCGACTCGAAGGTCCGCTGGAGCAGCAGGCGTTCCATGCGCTGGTGATCGTCCAGCACGCGCTCGAAGGCGGCGCGGGGAAAGACGCAGAGTTCGGTATCGGTCAGCGCCGTCAGCGTGAAGTCGACATCGCCCGCATAGGGCTGTCCGAAAAAGTCCGCCGGATAGAGCAGGCCGACCGTCTGCTCGCGTCCGTCGGCCGTGGCGGCGACGAGTTTCAGCACGCCGGACAGGAGGTTGCCGCAGATCACCGCCTCTTCGCCCGCCCAGGCGATGGTTTGGCCGCGTGCGACGTGGCGGCGCTGGCCGATGGAGTTGAGCGCGACCAGCTCGCGGTCGTCGAGGCTGCCGCACAGGGCCCGGTCGCGCACCGCGCAGTCGGCACAAACGTCGTTCGGGATCATGGCCTTCTGTATAGCAGGGCCATGATCCCGTGTCGTCGGACGGATTGTCCCATCTGTCAGCGCGGCGGCGACACGTCGTCGTCCCGGGGCAGGTGGAATTCGTGCCACATGCCGTTGAGGATCCCGAAACCGATGGCGAGGCCGAGGCCGAGGACCCAGGAAAAATACCACATCGGGTCGTTCCTTTCTCAGTAGAAATCGGGGTTGGTGCGCACCGCCTCGGCCGTCACGCGGCCGAACATCACCCGGTAGGCCCAGGCGGTGTAGGCGAGCACGATCGGCAGGAAGACGATGGTGACGAACAGCATGATGCCCAGCGTCTTCTGCGTGGACGAGGCGTTCCACACCGTCAGGCTGCTGTGCGCGTCGATGCTCGACGGCAGGATGAACGGAAACATCGAGCACCCGACCGTGGCGATGATCCCGGTGGCGGCGAGCGAGGATCCGGCAAAGGCGATGCTTTCGCGTCCGCCCCGGATGCCGACCAGCGCCAGCGATGCACCCACAAAACCCAATACCGGGAGTGCCGTCATCCACGGATAGGTCACGTAATTGGCCAGCCAGGCGCCACCAGCCCGCTCCGCCGTCATGTGCAGCGGATTGGACGGGCCGAGCGGATCGACCGCGCCGACGATGCGATAGCCCATATCGCCCCATGCGACGAAGACGAAGCCAATGGCGAACAACAGGATCGACGTGACCGCCGCGACGGTGCCGAAGATGCGTGCCCGGTCATGGACGGGGCCTTGCTCGACCTTGATCGACAACCACGCCGCGCCGTGCAGCACCAGCATCGCCACCGACAACAGGCCGCAGAGCAGGGTGAACGGCGTGAACAGCCCCAAGAGCGTGCCGTCATAGAAGGCGCGCAGGTCGCCATCGAGGCGGAAGGGCGCCCCCAGCAGCACATTGCCGACCGCGACGCCGAACACCAGCGCGGGCACCAGGCCGCCGACGAACAAAGCCCAATCCCACCGCGAACGCCAGGCAGGGTCGGGCCTTTTCGAGCGATATTTGAACCCCACCGGCCGCAGGATCAGCGCGGCGAGCACCAGGAACATCGCCAGGTAGAAACCCGAAAAGCTGACCGCATAGACGAACGGCCAGGCCGCGAAGATCGCGCCGCCGCCTAGGATGAACCACACCTGGTTTCCCTCCCAGGTTGGCCCCACCGTGTTGATGACCATCCGCCGCTCGACATCGGTCCTCGCGACGAAGGGCAGGAGGGCGGCGACCCCCAGGTCGAACCCGTCGGTCAGCGCAAAGCCGATCAGCAGCACGCCCAACAGCGCCCACCAGATCAGGCGCAACATCTCATAGTCGAACATGTCCCAGTCCTTGTTGTCAGATGGCGATGGGGAGGGCGATCGGTTCGGGCGCGGGGCGGTCCTCGCGTTCCTCCGGGCCATGCGCGATGGCGGCGAGGATCAGCCGGACCTCGATCACCGCGAGCACGCCGTAAAGCGCGGTGAAGCCCGCCAGCGTGGTCCACAGCGCCGCCCGCGACAGCGAACTGGTCGCGAGGAAGGTCGGCAGCACACCCTCGATCGCCCAGGGCTGACGCCCCAGCTCGGCAACCAGCCAGCCCAGCTCAATCGCCACCCAGGGCAGCGGGATCGCCGCCACCGCCAGCTTCAGGAACCAGCGCGCATCCATGTGCATCCGCAGCGAACATAGGGCGAAGGCGGTCGCGAACAGGCCGATCATCGCAAAACCGATCAGCGCCATGATACGGAAGCTCCAGAAGAGCAGGCCGACATCAGGCACGGTGTCCCACGCCGCCGCCTCGATCTGCCGGCGCGTCGCGCTGCGCGGGTCGGCCATCTGCCGCTTGAGCAGCAGCGCATAGCCCAGGTCACGCTTGTGCGTCTCGAACCGGGCGCGTTGCACGAGGTCGTTCGGGTTCGTCTTCAGGCGTTGGACCGCGTCATAGGCGATGACGCCCGAGGCGATGCGCTCCTGCGCCTTCAGCACCAGATCGGACATGCCCGCGACGGTGCCGTCCAGGCTGCGCGTCGCGATCAGGCCGAGCAGCCAGGGGATTTCGACCTTGTAGCGCGTCTCGTGCGTCTGGACGTCGGGCAGGCCGAACAGGGTCAGGCCGGACGGGCCGGGTTCGGTGTGCCAGACCGCCTCGATCGCGGCGAGCTTCATCTTCTGGTTGTCGGTCAGCGCATAGCCGCTTTCGTCACCCAGCACGACGACCGACAGCGACGAGGCGAGGCCGAACGCCGCGGCCACCGTCATCGACCGGCGCGCGACGGGCAGGAACCGCCCCTTGAGCAGCCAGAAGGCCGACACGCCCAGCACCACGACCGAGGCGCAGACATAGCCCGCGCTGACCGTGTGGACGAACTTGGCCTGCGCGACCGGATTGAACAGCACCGCGCCGAAGTCGGTGACCTCCATGCGCATCGTATCGGGATTGAAGCTCGCCCCGACCGGATTCTGCATCCAGCCATTGGCGACCAGAATCCACAGCGCCGACAAATTGGTGCCCAGCGCCACCATGAAGGTGACGATGAGATGGCCCAGCTTCGACAGCCGGTCCCAGCCGAAGAACATCAGCCCGACGAACGTCGCCTCCAGGAAGAACGCCATCAGCCCTTCGATCGCCAGCGGTGCGCCAAAGATGTCGCCGACATAATGCGAGAAATAGGACCAGTTGGTGCCGAACTGGAACTCCATGGTCAGGCCCGTGGCGACGCCCAGTACGAAGTTGATGCCGAAGATCTTGCCCCAGAAGCGTGTAGTGACGCGCCATTCCGGGCGGTTGGTCATGACATAGACCGATTCCATGATGACCAGCATCATCGACAGGCCCAGCGTCAGCGGCACGAACAGGAAATGATACAAGGCGGTGGCCGCGAATTGCAGCCGCGACAGGTCGACGACCCCAGGATCCATGGCTTGTCTCCATAACAGGAGCCGCCCCCCGGCCCCTTGCCGGTCGATGTGCTAGGCCTGCGGGTCCGGGCCCACATTGACCGCGGTCAAAGACGGGGCGGTCGGTGGAGGCGACGGTCGGGCCATGACGACGATCGCCCATGACGCCCCGACCTCCGGAATGCGGAACCGCTGGTTGAAGGACGCCGCCGGGGGGCGTGACGGGGCGTCGGGCTTTTTGCTTCTCGATACGCTGGCCGCGATCGGCTTTGCGGGCGGGATTGCGGGGGCCATGGCGGCGGTGGCGGGGCAGGGGGCCTTGTGGCCCTGGGCTCTGCTCATGATCGGCATGGGCGCCTTGCGCGGCCTGTTCGCGATGTTGGCCTTGCGGATGGGAGCCGTGCGAGCAGGCGCGGTCAAGCGGACACAGCGCTGGCGGGTGGTGGCCGCGTCCTTGCATCGACAGGCGGGCGCACCGATCGACAGCGGCCTGTTGGCGACGCAGGCGGTGGATGCGGTGGAGGCGCTGGATGGCTATGTGGCGCGCTTCATGCCAGCCCGCCGGGCCGCCGCCATCGCGCCGATCCTGGTCCTGGCCGCCACGGCCTGCGCCAGTTGGGTCGCGGCCGTCATCCTGGCGGCGACCTTGCTGCCCTTCGTGGCGGCGATGATCCTGGCGGGTGGCGCGGCGGCGGATGCTTCGCGACGACAGTTCGTCGCCCTGCATCGTCTGTCGGCCCGGTTCGCCGACCGGGTGCGTGCTTTGCCCGTCGTGCTGGCCTTCCGCGCCGAGACACGCGAGACTGAGGCGATCGGCACGGCGGCCGAGGACCTTGCGGAGCGGACGATGCGCGTCCTGCGGGTCGCCTTCCTGTCCTCTGCCGCACTTGAATTCTTCTCGGCGCTGTCGGTCGCTTTGGTCGCGGTCTATTGCGGCTTTTCGCTGCTCGGCCAGCTGCCCTTTGCGGCCCCCGAAACGCTGACGCTGGCGCGGGCCTTCTTCGTCCTCGCGCTTGCGCCCGAATTCTACGCGCCGATGCGCCGCCTGGCCGCCGCCTATCATGACAAGCAGTGCGCCGAGACGGCCGCCGACACGCTCATGCCGCTGGCCGAGCATAGGCGTACGGTCCCGGTCCCTGCAGCGGCGCCCCTGGGCTTGCGCGACGTAACGATCCATTATCCCGGCAGCGATGTGCCCGCCGTCTCGGGCCTGTCCTTCAGTGTCGAGGCGGGTGAGACGGTGGCGCTGCTGGGCCCGTCGGGCAGCGGCAAGACCAGCGTGCTGCATCTGTTGCTGGGTTTGGCGCCGCTATCGGCGGGAACGGTCGAGGCGGGCGGTGTCCCGCTCACCTCGCTGGCGGGACAGGCGAGTTGGGTCGGCCAGCATCCCTTGCTGATCGCGGCCACGATCCGCGAGAACCTGTTGCTCGCCTGTCCGCAGGCGGATGAGCTGGCGATCCGACGCGTGGTCGCGGCGGCGGGGCTGGGCCCGATGCTCGCATCCCGACCCGGCGGGCTGGACTCGCCGCTGGATACGCGGGGGAGCGGCTTGTCGGGGGGTGAGCGGCGGCGGCTCGCGCTGGCCCGCGCACTCCTCAATCCCGCCCCGTTCCTGTTGCTCGACGAGCCGACCGCGCATCTCGATGCCCATGCCGAAACCGCGCTGATCGCGACCATCGCCAGCGCGGCGCGGGGGCGCACGACCCTGATCGCCACGCACAGCCCTGCGCTCGCCGCCATTGCGACACGCATCATCCATCTGGGACCCTCCGCATGACCTTGCGAATGCTGAGCGATGCCGAACGCCGCAGGGAGCGTCGCCGTTTGCGACAGGCGGGGGCGTGCGCCGCGCTGGTCGCCGCCGCCTCGGTGCTGCTGCTCGCCTTGTCGGGTTGGTTCTTGAGTGCCGCCGCGCTGGCGGGCGGGGCGGGAATCGTCGCGGCGCAGGCGTTCAACTACATGCTGCCCTCGGCGGCGATCCGTTTGCTGGCG
The DNA here is from genome assembly GCF_056497825.1 of Sphingomonas sp. 77B. Classification (NCBI taxonomy): domain Bacteria; kingdom Pseudomonadati; phylum Pseudomonadota; class Alphaproteobacteria; order Sphingomonadales; family Sphingomonadaceae; genus Sphingomonas; species Sphingomonas sp. 77B. The sequence goes on along the minus strand of NZ_JBWMBY010000001.1, from coordinate 1,094,454 downwards.
ATCGTTCGAACCGGCGCGCGCTATGGAGAACGGTTGGCGAGCCATGGTGCGGCGTTCGGGGCACTCGCCCGGCTGCGCCCCGCGTTGTACCGGGCCATTACCGCCGCGCCGCCTTCGGTTGCGCTGGCATTGGGGCGGGGCGAGGCGACGGCGCGGCTGATCGGCGATGTCGATGCCGTCGAATGGCGCTTCGTCCGTCTGTCGGGGCCATGGGGTGCCGCAGCGGCGTTGGCATCGGGAGCGGTGTTGACGCTGCTCGGCGGCTGGCTGGCGATGGGGGCCACGCTGGCCTGTGCCGGGGGGGCATGGGCTCTGGCGCGCTATGCAGCGGGCCGGTTGGAGCAGCCCGGCCGTGCGGTGCAACAGGCGATGGGCGCCTTGCGCGAGGGCGTGGCGATGCTCGGCGGCGCGGCGGCGGAGGTGCGCTGCTTTGCGCTGGAGGATTGGGCGACCGCGCGTGTCGCGGCGGCGGGCGATCGCCTGTCCGAAGCGCAGGTCCGGCAGGCGGCGGTCGCCGCGTGGTTCGAGGCGTTGCACGCGATCGGCGTGGGCGTGGCGGCGGCCTCAGCCTTGGCGCTGTCGTCGGCCGCCGGGGCACCGATCGCCGCGCTTTCGGCGCTGGCGGCGGCGATGACCGTCGATGGCATCGCACCGATCCTGCGGGCGCTGACCGAAAGCGGACGCCTTCGTGAGGCGGAGGCGCGGCTGGACGCGGTGTTCGATGCGGTGGAGGACGCGCTCCCCGCCATCGGATCGCGCGGCCCGTCGATCCTCACCATCGATGGCGAGCGTTTCCTGCCCGGCAGCCGGATCGCGCTGACCGGACCATCGGGCTGTGGCAAGACGACGTTGGCGGAAGCCTTGCTGGGGCTGCGTCCGCTTGGCGCGGGGCGGGTCATGATCGACGGCCGGGATGCGGGGAGCCTGCCGCCCGCGACGCTTCGCGCGACCTTTGCCTGGGCCCCGCAGGATGCCCTGCTGATGGCGGGAACGGTTCGCGACAATCTGCATATCGCCGACCCTCATGGGAGGGAAGATCGCCTGTGGCAGGCCCTGGGCGACGCGGCGTTGGAGCCGGTGGTACGGGCGTTGCCGGACGGGCTCGATACATGGCTGGGCGACGATGGAGCGCGGCTGTCGGGTGGCGAGCGGCGGCGGTTGTCGCTGGCCCGCGCCTATCTGGGTGAGGCGCCCTGGCTGTTGCTCGACGAACCGGGCGAGGGGCTGGACGCCGATGTCGCGGCGGAGGTCGCCCGCCGCCTCTACGCGCGGCTCCGGCGAACCGGGCAGGGGATGATCCTGGTCAGCCATCGCCCCGTGTTGACCGCGCTGTGCGAGCGGCAATGGATGGCGGACGGCGCGTCCCGCCGTTCCGCTGCCTGACCTGGCCCGCGATGACGGCGAGGCGTGTTCTGTCGATCAGGCGTACGCCGCGCAGGCCGGACAGGGCGATCAGACCTTCCTGCTGGAAGGCGGTCATCTGGCGGCTGACGGTCTCGACAGCCAGCCCCAGGGCCTCTGCCATCGCCCCACGCCCAGCGCCGCGATCGTGTCGGCAGAGCGATTGGCGAACAGCATGCCGACGAAATTGCCAGGATAGAGCAGACCGACGATCTGGGTGCCGCCGTCCGCCTCCATACGAGACACTTTCAGAACGCTCGAAACAAGATTGGCGCAATCGCTTGCCGGATCGCCGACCCAGCCGAGCGCCTGCCCCGCGCGGCACAGGCGGCGCAGTGCGGCGGAAGGTCAGACGGCATGGCTGAAGCGCATGTCCTCCTCGTTGCGCCAGGCGTCGAAGGCAGCGGCGACGCTGCGGGCATAAGGCAGGGCGTCGGTCGCCAACCGGACGCGCGTGCCTTGCCAGGCGATCAATCCGACCTGTTCGAAGCGACGGAGCCGTTCGCGAATGATGTCCCGCTCGGGCAGTGCGTCGAGATCGGCGACGCCGCGACACAGCAAACCCGCAATGGACTGGCCTCGCCGCTGATCCAGCGGACTGCGATGGATGCCGCGCGCGGTCGCGAACCGATTAGCGCCGATCGCCTGATGCCATGCACCGGCATTCTTGGCGTTCTGGAGCAGGCGGTCGGGGAATGCGCTGATCGCGCTGGCGCCCAGCCCGATGACGATGTCGGCGGGGTCGTCGGTAAAGCCCTGGAAATTGCGGCGCAGCATTCCGTTCGCCGCCGCCCGCGCGAGCGGGTCATGGGGCAGCGCGAAATGATCGAAGCCGATAGCCCGGTAGCCCGCCCGGGTCAGCCGCTCATGCGCCAGCGCCGCCTGGCCGAAACGCGCCGCCGCATCGGGGAGAGTCGTCGCATCGATGCGGCGCTGGCGCGGAATGAGGTGCGGCACATGCGCATAGCCGAACACCGCCAGCCGTTCCGGGGCCAGCGCGATGGTCTCGTCGAGTGTCGCGGCCAGCGCCGCGTCGTCCTGACCGGGCAGGCCGTACATCAGGTCGAAATTGATCGATCCGACCCCGGCGGCGCGCAGCAGCGTGACGGCGCGGATGATGGCCTCGCCGGGCTGGACCCGACCGATCACCGCCTGGAGGATCGGGTTGAAGGTCTGCACTCCCAGGCTGACCCGCGCGACGCCAGTGTCCGCGATGACGCCCGCCCAGTCCGCGTCGAAACCGCGCGGATCGATCTCCAGCGACAGGGGTGCGCCCTCGCTGGCAAAGGCTGTGCGCATATGGGCGACCAGCGCGGCAAAGGCGGCGGGCGGAATCGCATTGGGGCTCCCGCCCCCAAAGGCGATCCGCCCGATCCGCCCGCGCCCTGCCAGCCGGGCGGCGACCAGATCGATCTCGTCATGCAGCCGCGCCAGATAGGCATCCAGCCGTGCCGTCTGGTTCGCCGCCCCGGTGTTGCACCCGCAATACCAGCAGATCGCCCGGCAGAAGGGGATGTGCAGATAAAGCGACAGGATTTGCTCGGCACCGACCCTATCGAGCGCCGCCGCCATGTCGGCAGGACCTACATGACCGCCGAACTCGGCGGCGGTGGGATAGCTGGTATAACGCGGCACAGGTCGCGCGAGCAGATGGGGGTGATAGGGCCACATGCCCATGCCGTGCCCCGAGCGTGCGCCCCTGCCTTTGACCGCCGTCAAACCAGCGCTTGTCGATGGCCGGCGCGGCGGGGCGCGGGCGATCCTATCCGGACCCCTTGCCGGGTTACAGGAGGCAGGGGATCACCGTCAGCAGAACCGCTGTCGTCAACCGCCAGCCGAGGGCGTTGACGGAGGCCCTCGCTGCGATCGACCACTCGATCGGATCAAGGGGGGCAACCCGCTATGGCATCTTCAGCCAGGACAGGGGCATGAAGTCGGGCGCCGTGGTCAAAATGGCGGTTCGGCTTACGTGATCCCGCAGATCATCACTTCCCGGCGGCGCGCCAAAGTCATACCGGCCGCCCGAGCGCATGGTCGATCAGGCCGTTGCCATATTCGCGTGCCCCGAACTCGAGCGCGGCGAGCTTCTCGTATATCACAGCATGCGGGTGGTAGTGCAGGTGGGCTTCGTCGGGCTCGCGGCTGCGATTATAATTGCTCTACACGCCATCGAAGCACAGACGGAGCGCGGCGGGGACGACCTGTCAAAAGTAAAAGTTGACGCTGCAAGAATCTTTGATCGGAGCAGCCATGCGGATCGTTTTATACGCATCCTTTGTACACAAGGATGAGTAAAGCGTCCATGAAGACCGCCTAAACCGCGCAAATCCGCCATTCTGGCGGATGCTGGTGACCCCTACGGGAATCGAACCCGTGTTTCAGCCGTGAAAGGGCCGCGTCCTAACCGCTAGACGAAGGGGCCGCCGGGTGGCGTGGAGGGGCCTCTAAGGGAGGGTGTCGAAACCGTCAAGCGCTTTTTTCAGTCGGCCCATGCGGCGTCCTCGATATGAAGTTCGGCGACGTCGCGGCCGGACCAGTCGTCGACCTTGGCGCGGCCCGCCAGCCACAGGCGACGGGTGCTGCCTGCGCCCAGCAAGGCCTGGCCCAGCGCGGTGTCGGCCTGGCGGAAGGCCATGGCTTTCAGGCTGCGGCCGTCGGCGCCTGCCACGATCGCGCGGACATGGTTGGTGCCGACCAGATCGGCGCGGATCACGCGAAAGGGTCCGGCGGCGATGCGCGGAGCGGGCCAGCCCATGCCATAGGGGCCGCCAGCCTCCATCGCGCCGACCAGGCCGGGATTGACCCCACCGGGTGCCAGCACCGCATCGACCAGCAGCGCGCGGCCCGCGCTGGCGCGGACGACCGTATCGGCCAGCCGCTCCTCCAGGAAATCGGCGAACTCGGCGATGCGGTGCGCCTCGATCGTCAGGCCCGCCGCCATGGCATGGCCGCCACCCGCAATCAGCAGGCCGTGTTCCTTGGCCGCCAGGATCGCCGCGCCCAGATCGACGCCGGAGATCGAGCGGCCCGAGCCCTTGCCCATGCCATGTTCGTCCACCGCGATGACGATGGCGGGGCGGTCGAGCTTTTCCTTCAGTCGTCCGGCGACGATGCCGATGACGCCGGGATGCCAACCTTCGCCCGAGACGACCGCGACGTGCCGATCCTGGTCGACCATGGTTTCGGCCGTGGCCTGTACGCCCGCCTCGATCGCGCGGCGTTCGTCGTTGAAGTGGTTCAGCTCTTCCGCAATGGCGCGTGCCTCGGCGGGATCGTCGGTGGTCAGCAGCCGCACGCCCAGATCGGCGCGGCCGACACGCCCGCCCGCGTTGATCCGCGGCCCCAGCGCAAAGCCCAGATCGGAGCAGGTCGGCGCACGGGTCAGCCGGGCGGCATCGGTCAGCGCGGCCAGGCCGATATTGCGCCGCTGCGCCATGACCTTCAGGCCCTGCGCGACGAAGGCGCGGTTGAGGCCCTTCAACTGGGCGACGTCCGCCACGGTGCCCAGTGCCACCAGGTCGAGCAGGTCGAGCAGGCGCGGCTCGGCCCGGTTCGCGAAGAAGCCGCGCGAACGCAAGGTGCGGATCAGTGCGGCCCCCAGCAGGAAGCAGACGCCCACCGCCGCCAGATGGCCGTGCGCCGCGCCCTCGGCTTCGTCGAGCCGGTTGGGGTTCACGACCGCATGGGCGCGGGGCAGTTCGGTTGCGCATTTGTGGTGATCGACGACCAGTATCTCGATCCCTGCGTCTTGCGCCGCCGCCAGCGGTTCGAACGCCTGCGCGCCGCAATCGACGGTGACGATCAGGTTGGCGCCCTCCGCCTGGAGGCGCAGCAGCGCGGCTTCGGTCGGGCCATAGCCCTCGGTCATCCGGTCGGGGATATAGGCGCGCGGGGACAGGCCCAGGTCGCGGAGCAGGCGCACCAGCACGGCGGCCGAGGTCGCGCCGTCGACATCATAATCGCCGAAGATTGCGATGGCCTCCTCCGCGATCACCGCGTCGGCGAGGCGGGCGGCGGCGCGGTCCATATCGCGGAAGATCGACGGATCGGGCATGAAGCCCCGGATCGAGGGGGTGCGATGCGCTTCGACCTCGTCGGGCGGGCACCCTCTGGCGAGCAGCAGTTGCGCGACCAGATCGTCATGACCCAGGCCGTCACGCGCATCGGCGGCGAGGGCGCGCCAGCGCCAGGGCTGGCCCAGGATGGACCGGGCGATGCCGAGAACGTCGGTCATCGGCGAAACTTGAAATCAGGGAAATTCACGCGGACGCCATGCCACGGAGGGCCGCATCGCGACAAGGGTGGGGGGAAGGGCGGCGGGGGTCAGCTGACCCAGTTGCCCTCGCGAAACCATTTGGTGATGACATATTTGGTGCCCTCGATAACGGGCATCCCCTCGTGCAACGTCATCTCGTTCGGGCTGCCGTCCAGCTTCATGTTGTTCCAGGCGAGCAGCAGGCCCTGGCGTGGCGCGACGCGGATGCCCGCCTGGGGGAACCAGGTCGCGCCGCCTTCGGCCACGTCGTTGAGGTAGATCATCGCGGTCCAGGTCCGCTGTCCGCCATGGACGCGCACCTTTTCCCAATAGCTTTCGCTTTCGTGGAAATAGTCATGATGCGCGCGGAACTGCTGGCCCGGCGCATAACGCTGGCCCTGCATCGTCTCACCCTGTTCGGGGGCGATGCCGAGCAGCGCGGCGATCGATTCGTCGATCGGCTGAACATCGGGGGACCAGCGCGCCATGTCGCAGCTTTCCGAGGTGCGGAATCCGTAATCGGGCCGGTCGGAGAGCAGGGTCGAGGGACGGCGATTGGAGTCGATCATCGCCATCAGCGAATCGCACTGGGCGGGCGTCAGGAAATCGGGGTAGTAATAGATTTGTGCCGTATCGGTCGCCACGCGGGTTACGGCCGGGTTGGCATCGAGATGCTCGGCGACGGAGACCCCGAAACGCGCGCGCAACGGAGAGGCTGCGGGGTGGCCCTTTGGCTTCCTCTGGAAGAACGACATGGACGCCGATGTGCGACGACGCGCGGCCAAAGACAAGGGGGGAGGGGCGCCTCCCGCACCCCTCCCGAGCCGATCACCAGAAGATGTCGTACACGACGTCGACCACCATCCCGCTGCGCAGGTCGACCAGCACCGCGTCGTTATAATAACGCACCCAGCGATACGAACCGTAAGCCGGCGGCAGGCGATAGGCGTAAGGGTCGTCCAGCCAGTAATCCTGGCCGAAGAACATCGGTTCCAGGATCACCCCGCTGGAGAAGCGCTGATAGCCATAGCCGCCATTCGGCCCGTAATAGCGCGGCAGGTGATAGGCGCCCCGGTTCAACGAGCGCCAGCTCATCCAGTCGTAACGCCGGTCGCGCCGCCAGCTGCGGTTCCACTGGTCCGCCCAGGCGCGGCGCTCGGCAAAGCCATAGGACTGGTTGCTCTGGTCGCGCCAGTCGCCGAAGCTGCGGCGCCAGCGATCGCGGTCGTCGCGCTGACGACGCTCGTCATCGCGCCAGCGCTGGTCCTGCCACTGGCGCTGGTCCTGCCAACGCGACTGGCGATTGTCGCGCCACCCGCCGGGGCCGCCATCCTGGCGGTCGACCCGCACTCCGCCGGGCCCAGGATCGGGGCGGGGCAAGGGCGCAGGCCGGGACTGGTCGCGCCAGTTGCCACGATCGCCCCATGCACGCTGCTCGCCGGGGACGGGCGCGGGCGACGGTTCGGGCCGATTACGCCAGCGATCGCCGCCGTCGCGCCGTTCGAAACGGGGCGCGGGTTGCGGGGCGGGTTGGGGCGGACGCGGAGCTTCGGCGTGATCCGGGCGAAAGGCCGGACGGTTTTCGGGAAAGGCTTCGCGATTGTTGAAGATCGGGCGTCCCTCGCTCCGCTCCAGCCGACCGGCGGGGCCACCACCACCGGGGCCGCCTTCGTGCCGGGGGTGCGGTCCACGATCCATCATCGCCTGCGCGTTCGCCATACCGGGCGTCGCGCCCGCCACCATCGCGGTCGCCGCCAGCAGAGCCGCCATCCAATGCCTGTTCATCGTGCCCGTGTCCCTTGTGTCGGCGCACCAGCCGACCCCGATCATGAGACCGCTTCTGCCACATCCGCGTTGAGCGGATGCTGAACTGGCCTGTCAGCAACGGGAAAGAATCGTGGCGGCCGCGTCATTCTTCGCGCATCGCGCCCGGCACCAGCGAAGGCGCGGCGCGGGCGGCGTCCGCCGGATCGGTGCCGGGCATCGGCGCGGCGGGGATCGTCTCCTCGCCCCGCGCGGCGCGGGCGGCACGCTGGATCGCCTCGACCAGCCGGGGGTAGATGCCGCAGCGGCAGAGATTGGTGATCTGTGCGCGGATCAATTCCTCGGAAGGGTCGGGATATTTGTGGATCAGCGCGGCGGCGGCCATCACCATGCCGGGGATGCAATAGCCGCACTGGCCGACATTGGCCGCCAGGAACGCCTGCTGCACCGGATGCGAGCGGTCGCGCGACAGCCCTTCGATGGTGGTGACGACGCTGCCCTCGATCCGGCCGATCGGCACCTGACAGCTTCGCACGGCGCGGCCGTCAACGTCGACCGTGCACGCCCCGCAATCCCCCGTGCCGCAGCCATATTTGGTGCCCGTCAGGTTCGACGCATCGCGCAGCGCCCAAAGCAAGGGGGTGTCCGGCGGCAGGCGATAGCGGACGGGCTGGTTGTTGACGGTGAAGCTGGACATCGCGGGCGCCCGTTTAACCGATGCGCGGGGCCGGTGCTACCGACCCAGCATCGGCGCGGCACGGTCGAGCGACAGGTCGGCATCGGAAAAGCGGATCGGGGTGCGGACGCCCGGCACGGACGATCCATCGGGGCGCTCGGGATGGATGGCAAGTCCACGCGCGACGACCTGCGGGTCGGCAAAGGCCTGTTCGACCGTATTGATCGGTCCCGCCGGAACGCCCGCCGCTTCCAGTGCGGCCAGCAATTCGTCGCGCGGCCAGCGGGCGGTCGCCGCCTCGATCACCGGGGTCAGCGCGGCGCGATGTTCGCAGCGCAGGGCGTTGGTCGCGTAACGCGGATCGTCGCCATCGATCCCGACCACCTGCGCGAAACGGCGGAACTGCCCGTCATTGCCGACCGCCAGGATGAACCAGCCATCGCTTGCCGGAAAGGCGGCATAGGGGACGATGTTGGGGTGAGCATTGCCCAGCCGGGTCGGCGTCACGCCCGAGGCGAGATAATTCATCGCCTGGTTCGCCAGTACGCCGGTCATCGTGTCGAGCAGCGCCATGTCGATCTGCTGCCCCCGCCCGGTGCGCGTCCGCATGTGGAGTGCCGCCTGGATCGCGATGACCGCATAGAGCCCGGTCATGATGTCGGCGAGCGCAACGCCGATCTTCTGCGGTGCCCCGCCGGGCTCGCCTGTCAGGTCCATGATGCCGCTCATGCCCTGCACGATGAAGTCATATCCCGCGCGCGGCGCATAGGGGCCGTCCTGGCCGAAGCCGGTGATCGAGCAATAGATCAGGCGCGGATTGATCGCCGACAGGCTGTCATAGTCCAGGCCGTAGCGGGCGAGGCCGCCCAGCTTGAAATTCTCGATGACGATATCGGCCTGTGCGATCAGGTCGCGGACCCGGGACTGACCCTCGGGCGTGGCGAAGTCGGCGACGACCGAGGTCTTGCCGCGATTGGCCGCGTGGAAATAGGCCGCGTCTTGGCCACCGTCCGGGTTGGAGATGAAGGGCGGGCCCCAGCGGCGGGTATCGTCGCCCTCGGGGCTTTCGACCTTGATGACCTCGGCGCCCAGATCGGCCAGCACCTGGCCCGCCCAGGGACCGGCGAGGATACGGGCGAGTTCGACGACCCTAAGTCCGGCGAGGGGCGCGGGCTTGGTCATTCTTAATCCTCCCCATCGTCAGATGGGGAGGGGGACCGCGCCCGCAGGGCGTGGTGGAGGGGCAGGGGCACAAGCCCCTCCACCATCCGTCGGATGGTCCCCCTCCCCAAGCACGGCTTGGGGAGGATTTGGCACGGGATCAAAACGCCGCGATCCCGGTGATGGCACGGCCCAGGATCAGCGCGTGGACGTCGTGCGCGCCTTCATAGGTGTTCACCGTCTCCAGGTTCATCAGGTGGCGCATGACCTGATACTCACCCGAAATGCCGTTGCCGCCATGCATGTCGCGCGCGACGCGGGCGATATCCAGTGCCTTGCCGACATTGTTGCGCTTGACGATCGAGATCATCTCGGGCGCGAACCGCCCTTCGTCCATCAGCCGCCCGACGCGAAGCGACGCCTGAAGACCAAGCGCGATCTCGGTTTCCATGTCCGCCAGCTTCTTCTGGTAGAGCTGCGTCGCGGCCAGCGGCCGCCCGAACTGCTTGCGGTCCAGGCCATATTGGCGCGCCGCGTGGAAGCAGAACTCCGCCGCGCCCAGCGCCCCCCAGCTGATCCCGTAGCGGGCGCGGTTGAGGCAGCCGAATGGGCCCTTCAGCCCCTCGACATGCGGCAGCAGCGCGTCTTCGCCGACCGCCACCTCGTCAATCATCACCATGCCGGTGATCGAGGCGCGCAAGGACAGCTTGTTCTCGATCTTCGGCGCGGACAGGCCCTTCATACCCTTTTCCAGCACGAAGCCCCGGATCGCGCCGCCATGCGCTTCCGACTTGGCCCAGATCACGAAAACATCGGCGATCGGCGAGTTGGAAATCCAGGTCTTGGCGCCGGACAGGACATAGCCGCCCTCGACTTGTCTGGCGGTGGTGCGCATGCCCCCGGGGTCGGAGCCCGCATCGGGTTCGGTGAGCCCGAAACAGCCGATCCATTCGCCGCTCGCCAGTTTCGGTAGATAGCGGCTCTTCTGCTCGTCCGAACCATAGGCGTGGATCGGATACATGACGAGGCTGGACTGCACACTCATCATCGAGCGGTATCCGCTGTCGATTCGCTCCACCTCGCGGGCGATCAGGCCATAAGCGACATAGGACGCGCCGACGCCGCCATATTCTTCCGGGATGGTGGGGCCGAGCAGGCCCATCTCGCCCATTTCGCGGAAGATGTCGGGGTCGGTATGTTCGTTGGCAAAGGCATCGATGATGCGAGGGGCCAGCCGATCGTCGGCATAGGCGCGCGCAGTGTCGCGGATCATCCGCTCGTCATCGGTCAGCTGGTCGTCGAGCAGGAACGGGTCCGCCCAGTCGAACTTGCCCATCGGGGACATTGGTTTCTCTCCTTATGTCCGCCGCTTCTCGGGAAGGCCGGGGCTTTTGTCCACCCCCGGCGCCTATTCCTCCCCTTGCAGGGCAGGGGGACCATGCGCAGCATGGTGGAGGGGTGTCACCCGTGGTGAGGGTAGGAAACCTCGCCGACCGGGACACCCCTCCGACAGGCCTGCGGCCTGCCACCTCCCCTGCAAGGGGAGGAAAGACTGGCTTACAGCTTGAAGCTGAGCGTCGCGCGCAGGTCGCGCCCGGCGAGCGGGGCGAAGTCCTTCAGCACGCTGGCGTGGCGGCGGGCGTCGACGTCAAAGATATTGTTCGCCGACAGGGTCAGTGTCGTCGGGTTCAGCGTGCCCCAGGGCTTCAGCTGCAGCGAGGCGTTGACCAGGGTGAAGCCGTCGGTCGGCGTCTCCAGGCCCAGCACGCGAGTCTGCTGGAAGCTGCGCTCCACCTCGACGCGGGCGTTCACGCTCTCCGAATGCGCTTCCAGGCCCCCCAGCAGACGCAGCGGCGGGATACGCGGGGCGGGGCCGGTGCCGATGATCTGGGCATGGACATAATCGCCCAGCAGGTCGGCATTGATCGCATATTTGCCGATCGTCGCCAGGCGGAGCGACCCTTCCGCCTCGATGCCGTAATAACGCGCATCGGCCTGCGCATAGGCGAAGCAGGGCAGGTCCACCTCGCGACCCGAGGGCGCGGCGGCGGCGACACATGGACCCTGCTGGACCAGCGCGTCATAGATGTAGTTGGAGAAACGGTTGTAATAGGCCGAGGCGTCGAAGCTGTACCCTTCGCCATGACCATGAACGGTCGCCTCGATCCCCCAGCTGGCTTCCTTCTTGAAGTTCGGATTGCCCAGTTCATAGGCTTCGGTCCCGGCATGGGGGCCGTTGGCGAACAGTTCCTCGGCGGACGGCGCGCGTTCGGTGCGCGACAGGTTCAGGCCTGCACGCCAGTCGGGCGCGAAGCCATAGCTGGCGCCGATCGAGCCCGAAAAGGCGTCGAAGCTGCGCTGCCCCCGGAAGAATCGGTCGTCGCTAACCGCCGTGCGCGCGGTCAGCGAGGTGTGCTCATAGCGTGCACCGGCCTCCATCTTGAACGCGCCGCGATCCAGCTGCTGCAGGGTGAACAGCCCCACCTGCGCGGTGTTGTTGCGCGGCAGGAAAGCCTCGTCGCCGCGCACGTCGAAATCGCGGTTGAAGAACTGGACGCCCGATGCGCCCTGCCAGCCGTTCCGCTTGCTCTGGACCAGCTCCAGGCGGCTCTCGATACCCTTGTTGTAGAAGGCGGTGCCGATGCCGCCATCCTCTTCCAGTTCGTAATGGCGATATTGCGCCGCGCCCGCGCGCAGGCGGATACGGTCGAGGAAGCCGCCGCCCGTCTCGATCTCGCCGCGCAGGTCGAGGCGGTTCTGGACCAGGCTGAGGCGCGGGGCTTCGGGCTCTTCGCTACCCGGCGTCAGGGCGTAGCGGATCGGCACGCCGTACAGGCTGTCATAATGGCTATAGGCAATGCCCAGCGAGCCGGTATCGGTGATGAGCGCGCCGCCCAAGCCCGCCGTCCAAGTTTCGCTGGCGGTGTTGGGCAGGCGACCGCGCAGGTTTGCGATGGCGCCGAAATCGAGGGGATCGTTGGGGGCCTGCGCCGCCGACGCCTGCGCCTCGGCCCGCGCGCGGGGGGACAGGACATAGCCGCCGATCTTCAGGTCGTCGGTCTTCAGGTACGAGCCGTCGGCGTGCAGCACGAACTGCTTGCCCACCGCCACATCGGTCGCGCCCGCCACCGAACGCTCGGTCGCGGCCGAACCGTACGTCGCCATGCCCGACAGGCGATAGCCCTTTTCCGGCACCGAACGCGGGATGCGCGTGTCGATGACGTTGACTACGCCGCCCACCGCCGACGATCCGAACAGCAGCGCGGAGGGACCGCGCAGCACCTCGACCCGCTCGGCCAGCAGCGGGTTGATGACGACGGCATGGTCGACGCTGGTGTTCGACACGTCGATCGAGCCGATCCCGTCGGTCAGCACGCGGATGCGCTCGCCCTGGAAGCCGCGCAGAACGGGGCGCGAGGCGTTGGGGCCGAACGAGGTCGCCGACACGCCCGGCTGACGGGCCAGCGTCTCGCCGATGGTCGGGCGGATCGAGCGTTCCAACTCCGCTCCGGTGACGATCGAGGTGCCCGACAGCACATCGGCCTCCGACTGTTGCACCGGCGCGGTTACGACGATCTCGCGACCCCGATTGGCCCCCTGATTGCCCAAACCTGCGCCGTCGGTCTGCGCGGTGACCGGCGTGGCAAAAAGGGTTGCAAGCGCGGTGGCGGACAGACCGGACAGAAGGACAGGCTTAAACAAGGCAGGGCTCCGATTTGTGATGCCATGTCGACTACAGTGTTGTTACAACATATCAAGAAGAAATTCATGCTCCTGTCATCCGTTCGCCGCGTCGAGGCAGAGCAGGACACGCAACTGACGTGCTTCCCAATCCATCGCGATGTCAGCGATCAGGTCGCGGCCGAGCGGGATTTCGGCTTCGGGCAACGCGGCCAGCCAGTTCGACAGGGCTGCGCCGGGCGGCGCCTTCAGCGTCAGCACGATCACCGATCCGCTGAACGTCGCCGAACACCAGGGCTCTACCGACGCCACCGCCAGTTGCACCACGCACCCCGCCCGCGCGGCATGGGCGATCAGCGTGCGGGCCAGCCGCTCGCCGCGATCGGTGGGGCGGGGGCGAGCGGGGCGCATCGGAAGCGCGCGCTCGATCCGGGCAAAGGCGGTCATGCGCGATGGCCTTCGATGAAGGCGGTGACGCGCGCGATCATCTCCGGCCCCGGCTCCCGCCCCTTGCGCAGGTCACTGACCAGGCGGGGATCGTTGACCGCCAGTCGACCGAATTTCGTCTCGGGCATCAGGCTGGTTTTCAGATAGCGGTCGATCACTCCCAACAATTCCATGGACATTCTCCCAAAGTCCGATTCTCGTTTCGGTGTTCATGATCCGTTCCAGTTTCCAACTTGTCTAGGAAAAATCCTATGCCTATATCCGAAGGCATGGCGGACACGGACATCAGGGCGACATTACAGGCGCTTGCGGCGGATGCCGGCGTGAGCTTGGCGGCCTTGTCGCGGATGATCGGTCGCAACGACGCGTACCTGCAGCAGTTCGTCCAGCGCGGTACCCCGCGCGTGCTGGCGGAGGCCGACCGGCGGCAGCTGGCGGCGTTCTTCGGAGTGCCCGAGACGCGGCTGGGCGCTTTGCCCGAAACCGGGCCGATGCTGGTGCCCCGTCTGGCGGTCGCGGCGTCGGCGGGGCCGGGGGCGACGGTCGATGACGAGGTGATGATCGGCGTCGAGGCGATCGATCGCGGTCTCGCACGGCGGCTGGGCCTGAGCGACGGGGCGGCCTCGATGATCCGGGTGCGCGGCGATTCGATGGCGCCGGGGCTGCTCGACGGCGATCATCTGGTGGTCGACCAGCGCGATGTCCGGCCGAATGCGCGCGGCGGGCTTTACGTGATCCGCATCGGCGACGCGCTGATGGTCAAGCGGGTGCGGGCAGGGGTCGGGGGACTGGTCGCCACCAGCGACAATCCCACCGCGCCGCCGGTGCCTGACGGCTTCATCGCAGTGATCGGTCGCGTCGTCTGGCAGATGCGGTTGCCAAGCTGATGGACTTATTCCTCCCCTGTAAGGGGAGGGGGACCAGCGGAGCTGGTGGAGGGGTGTCGCCGGTCGTGAGTCGGGTCCATCCTCGCCGATGGTTACACCCCTCCGTCAGGCCTTCGGCCTGCCACCTCCCCGCTCGCGGGGAGGATTTTGATTTACCGACCCCGCCACCAGACGAGCAACGCGACTGCGATCCCGACCGCCAGCCCGATCAGCACCCCCATGGTCACTTCGCCGGTCGCCAGCCCCGCGATGATCCCGCCGACCACGCCCAGCGCGATGAAGATGCCGCCCGCATGGGCGGATGACGGGGGCGGGGGCGGGGGCGGGGGCGGGATTTGAGGGTCGGCCATGTCCCTTGTCCTGCCATGCGCGGGCCGCCGAAACCAGCCGCACATGGTCGAAATCGGGTTAACCATTTCAGGGGGTGGCTAAATTCATAACCCACGCCTAGGGGTGCCCCCGAGTTTCACGGCACGGTTCCGGGGGGAGTTTCCATGCGCGATTTTCGCGACGCCTATGTCGCGCCGTTCCTGACCGATCGTGACGTGGCGGATGCCGCCGAGATGATGGAGACCTTCGGCCTGGCGGCGGGCGGCGAGGCCGCGGCGCGGGCCGATCGCAGCCGCGACCTGGGCAATCACATCCATTTCTGTCGCTGGCGCCAGATCGAGCGGCTGATCGAACTCCTGTCCAGCGACGAGGCGATCGGCACCGTTCACTGATCGACGTGGCCGCCTGGGATGGCGCGCTTCGCGACGACCGGATCTGCAAATCTGTCCAGATGATGGTGCTTTGGGGTGTCGCTGTCGCATCCACGCGGCTAGGGATTGGCGCATGATGGTCCGCGTCGGGCGGCCGCGCCGCTCGGCCGCCATCATAAGCTTGGCAATGGGTCTTGGCGGCGCGGGCTGGCCCAGCTTTGCGGCTGCGCAGGTGGCGCGCCCTGCCGCGTCCCCGACGATCCAGGCGATACCGGGCAGCGACCTGCCCGATGATCCGACGATGCTGGACCCCTCGGCTCCGCTGGCCCCCTTGCCCGAGATCGGCGTGGCCTGGCCCGACCTGGCGACCGCACCCGGTGATCCGGTGGCGACGATGACCGCGACCGTCGACGCCGCGGCGGAGCGGCGTTATCGCTGGCGGGTCGAGGGGATCGACGGCACCGGCCCGCTGGTCCGCCAGCGTTTCGAGCAGCTCTCCACCCTGGATGCCAATGACGGCGAGCCAGCCAACGCCGCGCAGCTGGACCGGCGTGCGCGCGAGGACGCCCAGTTGCTGACCAACCTCCTGCGCGGGGCGGGTTACTACGATGCGCAGGTCACGACCCGGATCGAGCCGGGCAACGAGCCGACCGTCCTGCTGACGGCGGTGCCGGGCAATCTCTATCGCTTTGCGGGCGTGACGCTGGACGGGGTAAAGGCGGCGGGTGACAAGGCCGCGCCTCTGGAAAAGGCGTTCGGGATTCGCCCAGGCGATCCGGTCGATGCCGACACCATCGTCGCGGGCGAGGCGCGGCTGAAGACGGTGGTGGGCGAGGAGGGCTTCCCCTTCGCCAAGGTGGGCGATCCGCAGATCGTGGTCGACCGCGCCGCCCGCACCGCGACGCTGGACCTGTCGGTCGATCCGGGCTCGCCGCGTCGTTATGGCCGGATCGTGATGGCGAACGACAAGCTGTTCGATGCCAGGCATGTGCAGGAGATCGCGCGCTTTGCGCCCGGCCAGCCCTATGATTCCGCCGGGCTGGACGATCTGCGCCGCGCGCTGGTGCAGACCGGGCTGGTGTCGTCGGTCGAGGTGAAGCCCGTGCCCGGGGACGCGCCCGACACGGTGAACATCGCCGTCGCGCTGGAGCCCGCGCCGCCGCACACCATCGCGGGCGAGCTGGGCTATGGCACCGGCGAAGGCGCGAGTGCGACGATCAACTGGACTGATCGAAACCTCTTCCCGCCCGAGGGCGCGTTGACGCTGCGCAGCGTGCTCGGCACCCGCGAGCAGCTGGGCGCGGTCGTGTTCCGCCGCAACAATTTCCAGGGGCGCGACCGGGTGCTGACCGCGCAATTCTCGGCCGCGCACATCTTGCGCGACGCCTATGAGGCCAAGACGCTGTCGCTGTCGGCCGGATTGGAGCGCCAGACCAATATCTTCTTCCAGAAGACCTGGACCTGGTCGCTGGGCGGCGAGCTGCTGACCTCGGACGAGCGCGATGTGATCGAGAGCACGGGTCAGCCGCGCAGGCGGACCTTCTTCATCGGGGCATTGCCGACCAGCCTGAATTACGACGGGTCGGACGATCTGCTGAACCCGACGCGTGGCTTCCGGCTCGGCGGGCGGCTCAGCCCCGAAGTGTCGTTGCAAGGCAGCGTGTTCGGCTATACCCGGACGCAGATCGACGCCAGCCTCTACCATCCGTTCGGCGACCGGGTGGTGCTGGCCGCGCGGACCCGGCTGGGTACGATCCTGGGCGCGCCGCGCGACCAGATCGCGCCGTCGCGGCGCTTTTATGCGGGCGGCGGCGCCTCGGTGCGCGGTTACGGCTTCCAGGCGATCGGGCCGCGCGACGCAAACAACGATCCGATCGGCGGGCGAAGCCTGGCCGAATTCTCGATCGAGGCGCGGGTCAAGGCATTCGGCCATTTCGGCGTCGTGCCTTTTCTGGATGCAGGCAATATCTCCACCTCGCCGCTGCCGCGCCTGACCGGCCTGCGTTTCGGCACCGGACTGGGCGTGCGCTATTATTCCAATTTCGGGCCGATTCGCCTGGATGTCGGCACCCCGCTCAACCCGCAAAAGGGCGATAGCCGGGTCGCGGTCTATGTCTCGCTGGGGCAGGCGTTTTGACCGAGGAGACGGACGCGCCGCCGCCCGTTCGCGCGCCATTCCGTTGGGGGCGTGCGATCGCGATCGCCGTGGCGGCATTGGTCGGTATCGTGCTGGCCGCGCTGGGCGTGGTTGATATGTCGATCGGGCATCGCTGGGTCGCGGATCGGATCGCTGCCATCCGCACACCGACGGGGCTTCGCTTTTCGGTCGGGCGGATCGATGGGTCGCTTTATTCCGACATGCGACTGGTCGATCTGCGCGTCTATGACTTGGACGGCCTGCTGGTGCAGGTGCCGCAGGCGCGGCTCGACTGGCGGCCGTTGAACTGGGCGCGCGGGACGCTCGACATCCGCCGGGTCGAGGCGGCGACGGCGACGCTGTACCATGTGCCGCATACCCGCCGCACGGGGCGGCAGACTCCGATCCTCCCTGACTTCGACATCCGCATCGATCGGCTGCGGCTCGACCGGCTGGTCCTCGCTCGCCGCGTACTGGGCCGCGAGCGGGTAGCGAAGATCGAGGGACGGGCAGATATCCGCGACGGCCGCGCGGTCGTGACGCTGAACGGCGTGGTGGCGGGCAGCGACCGGCTGCGCCTGCATCTCGATGCCCGGCCCGACTATGACCGTTTCGATTTGGCGGTCGAGGCTTGGGGCGCCAAGGACGGCGTGCTGGCCAAGGCGGTGGGCGTCCGGGCGCCCGTGACGCTGAATGTCGCGGGCGCGGGGCGCTGGTCGCGTTGGGACGGTCTGGCGAAGGGCCGGATCGGCGGACAGCGTGCGGTCGATCTGCGCCTGTCGGCACAGGCGGGCCGCTATGCGCTGTCGGGCCAGATTGCGCCTTCGCTGGTGCTGCACGGGCGGCTCCAGCGGCTGACCGCGCCGCGCGTCATCGTCGCCGGGCAGGCCGATTTTGCGGATCGGCGGCTGAACGGCGCGCTGGTCCTGCGCTCGCCCGCGCTGCGGGTACGGGCGCGCGGCGTCGTCGATCTGGGTGCGAGCCGCTTCGAGGGCTTGCGTGTGGATGCCAGGCTGGTCCGGCCCGAGGCACTGTTCCTCAACATGAGCGGACAGGCGATCGCCATGTCCCTGCGCCTCGACGGCGCATTCGACCGGGCGGCGTTCGACTATAGACTGGCGGCAACGCGCTTCGCCTTCGACCGGACGGGGTTCGAGGACGCCGTCGCCGCGGGCAAGGGCCGGTTGCAGGGCCGCTGGCCGTTGACCCTGCCGATCCGTTTTACCGCGACGCGCGTGACCGGCGTAGGCGAGGCGGCGGGCGGGATATTGCACCGGCTGTCGGCGGCGGGCGAGCTGCGCATCACCCCGCGCGAGATCATGGGGCAGGGACTCGCACTGCGCTCCGACAAGCTGGCGGGACGGCTGAACCTGCACATCGACCTGACCAACGGGCGCTACGACGTCGGGCTGGACGGCGCGCTCCAACGTTACCTGATCCCCGGCCTGGGCATCGTCGACGTGACGTCGCGGCTGACCGCCGTACCCGGCCCGGACGGTCATGGCACCCGCGTTGTCGGGCGCGGCGAGGCGCGGGTCCGGCGGCTCGACAATGCGTTTCTACGTTCGCTGGCCGGTGGCCTGCCGCATCTGACCACCGATCTGGAGCGGGGGACGGACGGCGTCTTCCACTTCCACCGCCTGGTTCTGACCGGCCCCGACATCCGCCTGACCGGCGAGGCGATCCGGCGGCGCGACGGCACCTTCCATTTCGTCGGCGGCGGGCGCCAGCGGCGCTACGGCCCGGTCCAGCTGGTGCTGGACGGGCGCATCGATAAGCCGACGCTCGACCTGCTGCTCGCCGCGCCCAACGCGGCGATGGGATTGAGCGATGTGCGTGCGCATCTCGATCCGACCGATCAGGGGTTCGCCTTCCGTGCGGCCGGGGGCTCGCGGCTGGGGCCGTTCCAGGCGAGCGGCGCGATCCTGTTGCCGCGTGGGCAGGAGGCGGTGATCCAGATCCAGCCGCTGCTGGTGGCGGGTGCCCGCGCGACCGGCGCGCTCAACGTCGTGGCGGGCGGCTTTGCCGGGCGGATGGACGTTTCAGGGGGCGGCCTGTCGGGCGAGCTGCTGTTCCGGCCGGTCGGTGAGGTTCAGCGGATCGAGGCGCATCTGGCCGCCCGGCAGGCGGAGATTTCGGGCGTCACCGTCCGACAGGGCCGGGTCGACCTGATCGCGCTGCTCGATCCCGCCGGAGCCTCGATCGAGGGAACGGCGAATGCGCAAGGGCTGCGGCGCGGCGCGCTGCATATCGCGCAGATGAGCGGCACCGCCCGGATGCGTGGGGGCAACGGCGAGGTGAAGGTCGGCATTTCGGGATCGCGCGGTCGTGCCTTTTCGATCCAGACCGTGACTCAGGTCTCGCCCGACCGCTTCTCGATCACCGCGCAGGGCACGCTCGACCGGCGGCCGCTGCAATTGCTGTCGCCCGCCATTGTCACCCGTGACGGCGACGGCTGGGCGCTCGCGCCGACCCGGCTGAGCTTTGCGGGCGGCGAGGCCAAGCTGGCGGGGCGGTTCGACCGCGATGCCGTCGAACTGCAGGCCGGTCTGACGCGGATGCCGCTTGCGGTGCTCGACATCGGCTATCCGGGGCTGGGGCTGGGCGGCACCGCGACCGGCACGCTGACCATCCGGCAGGCGACGGGTGCGCCGACCGGCAAGGCGGACCTGACCATCCGGGGACTGACCCGTGCCGGACTCGTCCTGACATCCCGCCCGATCGACATGGGCTTGGCGGGTGTGCTCTCCGCCGAGCGGCTGGGCGTGCGCGCGGTCATGGCGTCGGGGGGCAAGATCATCGGGCGCGGCCAGGCACTGATCGTGCCGGGCGGTGCGGGGGATTGGGCCGGCCGGATGCAGGCCGGGCGCCTGATCGCGCAGCTTCGCTATGCCGGGCCTGCCGATACGCTATGGCGGCTCACCGGCGTCGAGATGTTCGACCTGTCCGGCCCCGTCGCGATCGGTGCGGACGTGACCGGATCGCTGAACCAGCCCGTCATTCGCGGGGCAGTGAAGGCGGTCGGCGCGCGCATCGAGAGCGCGACGACCGGCACCGTCCTGACCGACGTACAGGCGACCGGCCGGTTCGGTGGATCGCGCCTCGTCATCGACCGCTTCGCCGCGCAGGCAGGCAAGGACGGACGGGTCAGCGGCACCGGCCAGTTCGACTTCGCCGCCGCCAAGGGTGTCGGCCTCGACCTCGCGCTCAACGCCAGCAATGCGGTCATGATCGCGCGCGACGACATCGGCGCGACGGTGACGGGGCCGCTGACCTTCCATTCGGACGGCGCGGGCGGCACGATCGGCGGCGACGTGGTGCTCAATCGCAGCCGTTATCGCCTGGGCCGGGCCTCGGCCGCGACCGCCGTTCCGCAGCTCAACATCCGCGAGATCAATATCCCCGGCGGCGGCGAGGAGGACGATGTTCCGCGCAAGCCCTGGACCCTGGCGGTCAAGGCGCACGCGCCGAACGGCCTGATCGTGTCGGGCCTGGGGCTGAACAGCGAATGGTCGGCGGACCTGAAGATCGGTGGCACGCCCGACAATCCGGCGATCACCGGCCAGGCGACGCTGATCCGGGGCGATTACGAATTTGCAGGTCGTGATTTCGACTTGGCGCGCGGGATCATCCGCTTCGGCGGAGAAGTGCCCGCCAACCCCGCGCTCGACATCGCCGCCAACGCCAATGTCCAGGGGCTGAGCGCGACGATCCGCGTGACCGGCACCGCGCTGAAGCCCGAAATCGGCTTTTCCAGCACGCCTGCGCTGCCCAATGACGAACTCCTCTCCCGTCTGCTGTTCGGCACGTCGATCGCCAGCCTCTCCGCGCCCGAAGCGTTGCAGCTGGCCGCCGCCGTCGCCGCGCTGCAGGACGGCGGCAACGGGCTGAACCCGATCAACGCGGTGCGGCGTGCGGCGGGGCTCGACCGGCTTCGCGTGCTGCCCGCCGACGTGCAGATCGGGCGCGGCACTTCGGTCGCGGCGGGCAAATATATCACCCGGCGTTTCTATGCCGAGATCATCACCGACGGTCAGGGCTATTCCGCGACCCAGATCGAGTTTCAGGTGACGCGCTGGCTGTCGCTGCTCTCCAGCATTTCGACGCTGGGGCGGCAGAACGTCAATGTACGGATATCCAAGGACTATTGAGGCGTTGGCCCGCCCGAACGCGAACAGGAGTGCAGCCATGGAAAAGACCGCCTTTATCGACCGCACCGGCGGCCCGGAGGTCATCCAGTGGCGCGACGAGGACCTGCCCCCGCCCGCACCGGGCGAGGTGCGGATGCGCCACCATGCGGTCGGGCTGAACTATATCGACACCTATCACCGCAGCGGGCTCTACCAGATCGACCTGCCGGGCAAGCTGGGCTCCGAAGCGGCGGGCGTGGTCGAGGCGGTGGGCGAGGGCGTGACCGACTTCGTGGTCGGCGACCGGGTCGGCGTGTTCGGCCCGGCGCGGGGTGCCTATGCGACGGCGCGCAATGTCGCCGCCGACCTGCTGGTGCCACTGCCGGATCATGTCGACGACCGCACCGCGGCGGCGATCCTGCTGAAGGGCGCGACGACGGCCTTCCTGATTGAGGATTGCGCGAAGGTGCAGGCGGGCTGGACCGTGCTGGTCCACGCGGCGGCGGGCGGGGTCGGCCATCTTGCGGTCGGCTGGCTCAAGGCGATCGGGGCGGAGGTGATCGCGACCGTCGGGTCACAGGCGAAGGCGGAGAAGGCCCGCGCGGCGGGGGCCGATCATGTCATCCTCAACCGTACCGAGGATGTCGCCGCCCGCGTGCGCGAGATCACCGGCGGCGCGGGCGTGCCGGTGGTGCTCGACGGGGTCGGCAAGGCGACCTGGGAAGCCTCGCTGGACAGCGCGTCGCGGCGCGGGCTGGTGGTCAGCTTCGGCAATGCCTCCGGCGCGGTGGACGGCGTCAATCTGGGGATATTGGCGGCCAAGGGATCGCTGTTCGTGACCCGTCCGACCCTGTTCGACTATGCCGTCACGGCGCAGGAGAAGCGCAGCCTGATCGCGCGCGTCTTCGCGATGCTGGAGAAGGGCGCGATCACGCCGGAGATTGGCCAGAGCTTCGCGCTGACCGACGCGGCCGAGGCGCACCGCGCGATCGAGGCGGGGGAGACGGTGGGGAGCACGGTGCTGATCCCGTGAGGCTGGAGCGTGGGCTTCGACTTCGCTCAGCCTGAACGGCGTTTGTGGTTGGGGCCTCCCCAACTTCCGTTCAGGCGGAGCGAAGTCGAAGCCCAAGGGATTCACCCCGCCCCAAAACCCCGCTAACCTGCCGCCGACATCTTCATCCGGAGACCCTGATGATCGCGCTTCTCCCGCTCGCCCTGCTCGCCGCCCAGACCGCACCCGCCATACCCCTTGCACCGGCGACGACCGAAGCCCCCAAGCCCGTCATGGTCCGCGTCGCGATGCAGACCAGCCTCGGGCCCGTCGTGTTCGACCTCGACCGCACCCATGCGCCGATCACCACCGCCAATTTCCTGCGCTATGTCGACCAGCACCGTCTGGACGGTGTGACCTTCTATCGCACGGTTCGTGTCGCGCCCGATTTCGGCTTCGTCCAGTTCGGCATCCAGAACGAGCCCAAGCGAATCCTGCCTCCGATCGCGCATGAGCCGACGACCAAGACCGGGATCAAGCACACGAACGGCACCATCTCGATCGCGCGCCTCGCCCCCGGATCGGCGCGCGGGGATTTCACCATCATGGTCGGCGATCAGCCCTCGCTCGACGCCGATCCGTCGAAGCCCGGCGACAATCTGGGCTATGCCGCCTTCGGCCATGTCGTCGAGGGCATGGACGTGATCCACAAGATCCTCGACCAGCCCGCCGACCCCGCCAAGGGGCCGTTCAAGGGCGAGATGCTGGCCGCGCCGGTCAAGATCCTGTCGGCAAAGCGGGTGGCGGTGGTGCCGTGATCGGAAACCGCGTTCGTTCCGAATGCTGCGGCGGCGGAATGACGCCGCCGCAGCCGAGGTTCAGAACTGGAAATGAACGGTCGCCACGACGGTTCGTGGGACGCCGAAGTTCAGCGACCCGCCCTGGCTGATGCGCGGTGCCGACCAGACATTGCTGTAATAGCGCTTGTCGAACAGGTTGATGACGTTCAACTGGAAATAGGTCTTATCGAGACCGATCCAGCGCAGCGTCGTCTGGGCGTCCAGGTCGACGAGCGTATAGCCCGCAGAAATGGCGTCATTCTCGTCGGTGACATAGCGGTCGCCGACATGCTTGGTCGAAATACCCGCGACCAGGAACGGCAGCGAGATCTGGGCACGGCCGCCATATTGCCAGTTCGGCGTATCGACCAGTGACTTTCCCTTGGTGGCGACCAGGATCTTGCCGGTATCGGCGTCGCGAATATCGTCTCGCAGCGTCGCCTTCAGATACGAACCGAAGCCGTAAAGCGTCAGCCAGGATGTCGGCGCGAGGGAGAGCGTGGCGTCGAAACCATGGCTGTCCACCCGCCCGACATTCCGGCTGGCCGAGATGGTGCCGCCGCCCTCAAGCTGTACTGTCGTGGAGACGATGCGATTGTCGTAATGGATGTACCAGCTACCCATCTGCGCCTGGACAATGCCGCTATTGTAGCGGAGGCCGGCGTCATAGGAGTCGGTTCGTTCGGGCGATGCTTCCTTGTCACGGAGCGAAATCACCTTGTCGTCATAGGAATAGATGTCGGTGGTGGGCGCGGAAAAGCCCTTGGCATAGCTGGCATAGACGCCGACGTGCGGCGTGGCCTGCCACACCAGGCCGGCATTGGGCAGGATCGCGTGATATTCGCGGATACGCCCCGAATAGGGAGCACCGAATTTGGCGGTGGTGCCGTTGGCCGCCACCTGCTGCGCGGTCTGTGAAGTGCAATAGGCTTCGCTGGCGCTGCCCGGAATGGTGTAGCAGGCGTTGCTCATGTTGCGCCGGAAAAGGGCCGCGCGGACACCCAGCGTGAACGACAGGTCGTCGGAAAACGGTCGACCACGATACTCGCCCGACAATTGGTGCAGCATCGAATAAGTCAGCCGGTTGCGCTTCTGAACGATGTTCCCGGCGGCATCGCGCAACACGGTCTTGCCGCCAGCGATCCCGAAATAGGTCGTGGGATAGCCGTCGATGCGCAGGAACGACGCTTCGCCGGTCTGCGCGGTTCGTGCCCGGTCCCAGGTATAGGCCATGCGGACGAGATTGGCCGGATCGATATCATAACGCAGGCCGCCCACCGCGATCAGGCGATGGGTCTGGGTATTCGATGGATAGAAGACGCGGACATAGTCTAGCCGGTCGCCGTCACCATTCAGATCGACGCCGGGCGCGACACCGGCCCCGAGGCGGCCGAGTTGGTTGCGCGACACGCCGCGGGCACCGGCATTGGCATCGCTTTCGGCGAATACCGTCGAGCCGCCGCCATTGGCGAGCGTATAGCTGTAGCCGCCATCGATCGTCAGCGTCAGCTTGTCGTTCAGTGTGAACAGGCTGTTGAAACGGGCATTGCCGGTATCGACCGGGTTGACGCGGATCTGGCGCGCGTTGCCGCAGAGATTGCGATCGTCCTGCCCGGTTCCGGCGCCCGGCGTCGCGGAGGCCAATTGGCAATCATCGGTCTGTAGGAAACGGCCCGCGCTATCGATCACCCGGTCATATTGCGCGCGGGTCAGGTCGATGCGCAGCGGTTGGGTCGCGCTTGCCGTGCCGATGGGCAGGCTGTTGCCGAGTATGCTGTCGATGTTCGCGACCGAAAGGCCACCATAGCCCATGTTGCGATGCTGGTAGAAGAAACCGGCGAGCGACAGGAAGTCCTTGCCCGAGCCGAGCGGCTGATAGATGCGCGCATTATACTGGTTCTTGCGGACCTGGGCGAAGGGATAGAGCCGATATTTCTGTTCGCTGGCCGACACCCAGGCGCGCGTGCCGCTGGCGTTCAGATCGCCGGTGTTGATGAGGCCGAAGACGCGGTTCATGTTGCCTGGGCCGTGCGAATAGACGGTCGTCGCGCTCAGCTTTTCGGTCGGCATGATCGTGCGATAGTTGACGGTGCCGCCTGAGGCGCTCGCGGTCGGGGTGTCCACATCGGTCGAACCGAAGCTGACATTGACCGACTGGACCAGTTCGGGGTCCACCTGCTGTGAGGAATAGACGGCATAATTGCCCGCATCGTTCAGCGGCAGGCCGTCAAAGGTGAAGGCGATACGCGACTGGTCGAAGCCGCGGATGGTGATCGTGCCGCCATTGCCGCCATAGGGATCGCTGGCGACATAGTTGACGCCGGGCACCAGGTTGATCGCGTTGAAGATCGACTGACCGGGAACGGTGTGTTCGATATAATCCTGAGTCACGACCGCCCGGGCCTTTGGCGAATTGGACATTTCGATACCCGTGGCGACCAGCTTCTGCCCGGTCACGACGATATCGTCCTTGGCCTGATCCTCTGCCGCGATCGTACCGGCGGTCTGTGCGATCGCGATGTGCGACGTAAAAAGCATCAGGCACGCGCCACCGGCTCCGGCAACGCGGATCATGTTCGACTTCATGGATTTTTCCCCCGGGCGTTATTTCGCCTCGGGGCGCGGCCTACCGCCCTTCCATGTCACTTGCGTTTCAATTTTTATCAATAAAAATTAATTTGCCTGAGCGCAGGTCAGGTGGTCCGGCGTGCGATCACTGCGGATCCCGGCATCGCCTGCTGTCGCGTCATCCGCGGGGAGAGAAGGCAAAAAGAAAGGGGCCTTGCGGCCCCTTTCCCCGTAGTGACATCGTGCAGGGGCAGGATCAGCCGCTGTAGTACATGTCGTATTCGACCGGGCTGGGGGTCATTTCCCAGCGCATCACTTCGCTCATCTTCAGCTCGATATAGCTTTCAATCTGGTCCTTGGTGAACACGTCGCCCTTCAGCAGGAAGTCGTGGTCGGCGGCCAGCGAGTCGAGTGCTTCGCGCAAGCTACCGGCGACCGTGGGGACCTGGGCCAGTTCGGCGGGCGGCAGGTCGTACAGGTTCTTGTCCATCGCCTCGCCCGGATGGATCTTGTTCTGGATACCGTCCAGACCCGCCATCAGCAGCGCGGCATAGGCGAGATACGGGTTCGCCAGCGCGTCGGGGAAGCGCACTTCGACGCGCTTCGACTTCGGGCCGGTGCCGTACGGGATGCGGCACGAGGCCGAGCGGTTGCGCGCCGAGTAAGCGAGCAGCACCGGCGCTTCGTAACCCGGCACCAGACGCTTGTAGCTGTTGGTGGTCGGGTTGGTGAAGGCGTTGATCGCCTTGGCATGCTTGATGATGCCGCCGATGAAGTACAGGCAGGTTTCCGACAGGCCCGCATAGCCGTTGCCGGCGAACAGCGGGGTCTTGCCTTCCCAGATCGAGAAGTGGGTGTGCATGCCCGAGCCGTTATCTTCCTTGATCGGCTTGGGCATGAAGGTCGCGGTCTTGCCATAGGCATGGGCAACCTGATGCACGACATACTTGTAGATCTGCATGCGGTCGGCGGTCTGGGTCAGCGTGCCGAAGGTCAGGCCCAGCTCGTGCTGCGCGGCGGCGACCTCATGGTGGTGCTTGTCGCAGGGCAGGCCCATTTCGAGCATGGTGGTGACCATCTCGCCGCGGATGTCGACGGCCGAGTCGACCGGCGCGACGGGGAAATAGCCGCCCTTGGCGCGCGGACGGTGGCCGAGATTGCCGCCCTCATATTCGCGGCCGGTGTTGGTCGGCAGCTCGATATCGTCGATCTTGAAGTAGGACGACGAATAGGTCGTGTCGAACTGCACGTCGTCGAACATGAAGAATTCGGCTTCCGGACCCACATAGACGGTGTCGCCGATGCCGGTGGTCTTCACGAACGCCTCGGCGCGCTTGGCGGTCGAGCGCGGATCGCGGGCATAGAGCTCGCCGGTCGACGGCTCGACCACGTCGCAGAACACGATCAGCATCGGGGTTGCCGAGAACGGGTCGGTGTAGACGGCGTCGAGGTCCGGCTTCAGGACCATGTCCGACTCGTTGATCGCCTTCCAGCCCTCGATCGACGAACCGTCGAACATCAGGCCGTCGGTGAACTCATCCTCGCCCAGGATCGAGGCGACCATGGTCAGGTGCTGCCACTTGCCCTTGGGATCGGTGAAACGCAGATCGACCCACTCGATCTCTTCGTCCTTGATCTTCTTCAGGATGTCGCTGGCCGTATTCGCCATGTGCCGTACTCTCTCTGCTTAGATCCGACGCCCGGAGAACCGGGGCCGGTGAAAAACCTAATCGGCCCGCATGTCGGCCCGATGACGTAAGGAGTGGGGATGCGTCAGATCGCCGCGTCGTCGCGCTCGCCGGTGCGGATGCGCAGGGCCGTCTCGACCGGGATGACGAAGATCTTGCCGTCGCCGATACGGCCGGTTTGCGCGGCCGCGGCGATCGCCTCCACCACGCGTTCGGCCAGCCCGTCCTCGACCACCACTTCCAGCTTCACCTTCGGCAGGAAGTCGACGACATATTCGGCGCCGCGATACAGCTCGGTATGCCCCTTCTGGCGGCCAAAACCCTTGGCCTCGGTGACGGTGATGCCGGACACGCCGATCTCGTGCAGCGCTTCCTTCACCTCATCCAGCTTGAAGGGCTTGATGATCGCCTCAATCTTTTTCACGAGCCTTGCTGTCCCCGCTGGTGTTCGAACCCTCGCCCGACCGCATGCGTCGCATGGATCGTGCCAACTGCGCTTCCCTCGTAGGAGGGTAGGAAAATGCTAAGATTTGCGCCCGCAAAATGGGCATGTGCCTGCTCTCTGCTCAATTTATGGGCAGCGGTCACAAGATGCTCCGCACGGTCTCGGGCGGACGGGCGATGACGACGCCCTTCTCCGTCTCGACCAGCGGGCGCTGGATCAGGATCGGCTGGGCCACCATGGCGGCCAGGACGATATCATCCTCGGCCGACAACAGGGCGTCCGCCCCGGCCTCGGTCTTGCGCAAGCCGTCGCGCGGCGACAGCCCGGCCTTCGCATAAAGGCGGCGAAGTTCTTCCGCAGTGGGCGGGGTCTTCAGATATTCGATGACCGTGAGGTCGATGCCCGCATCGCTCAGCAGGGCCAGTGTCTGGCGCGAGGTGCCGCAGCGCGGATTGTGATAGATGGTCGCTTGGATGGCCATGACCGATGTATGCGCCCCGCGATGGCGAAAGCCAAGGTCGAGATGCGCGCAGTGAGCGGGCCAGGCGCACGACCCGTCCCGCTCTTTCGGTGGCGATTACGGCTGCTGCTTGATCGCGCGCTTGACGGCGGTGACGAAGTGATCGCCGGGACGCGCCTTGCACTGATCGACCACGACGGGGACGATCTTTTCCACGCCGTCGACGGTGTAGGTCGGGTGTGGCTTGCCCTTGGGGCCATAGTTGGCGGCATAGACGATGGCCTGGGGACGGAAGCTCTCATCAAGCATCCCGAAATCGTGGCAGGACACGGTTTCCATCTTCTTGCCCGATTTCAGGACTTCGATGACCCGAACGCCATTCTTGCCGGGCACATGCGCCTGTTCATAGACGCTCTGCGCGAAGGCACCGGACGAAACGGCAGCGACCGAAAGCACGGCGGCGACACCAAAAGCCTTGAGCATTTTCATCTGCAAAACCCCTCTCGTTAAAGGCATTGCGAAAATGCCCTCTAGGGGAACCCGTTCCCACGGATGAAAACTATTTCATGTCCTTGTGGAAGCGCTGGGTAAGGGGCGTTCGACAAGCGTCTGTATCGGCACCGCTTTCAAAAAAACGGACATGTGCGGTGGTGCGCACATGTCCGTTTTTTAATCCTCGAACCGGGTTTCGATCAGCCCTGCTTGGCCAACCATTCCTCCAGCCACTTGATCGTATAGTCGCCCTTCTGGAACTCCGGGTCGTCGAGCAGCGCCTGGTGGAGCGGGATGGTGGTCTTCATCCCCTCGATCACGAATTCCTCCAGCGCGCGGCGCAGACGGCGCAGCGCGCCCTCGCGGGTCGTGCCATAGACGATCAGCTTGGCGATCATGCTGTCGTAATAAGGCGGGACCTTATAGCCCTGGTACAGGCCGCTATCGACGCGGACATGCATACCGCCCGGCGCGTGATACATCTTCACCGTGCCCGGCGAGGGGGCAAAGGTGCGCGGGTCTTCCGCGTTGATGCGGCATTCGATCGCATGGCCGCGGAACTGCACGTCCTGCTGGCGCAGGGTCAGCGGATGCCCCTCGGCCACGCGGATCTGTTCGCGCACCAGGTCCAGGCCGGTAATCATCTCGGTGACGGGATGCTCGACCTGCAGGCGGGTGTTCATTTCGATGAAATAGAACTCGCCGTCTTCCCACAGGAATTCGATCGTGCCCGCGCCGCGATAGCCCATATCGGCCATCGCCTTGGCGACCACGCCGCCCATGCGCGCGCGCTCCTCGGCCGTGATGATCGGCGAGGGGGCTTCCTCCAGCACCTTTTGGTGGCGACGCTGGAGCGAGCAGTCGCGCTCGCCCAGATGGATCGCCTGGCCGTTGCCGTCGCCGAACACCTGGAATTCGATATGCCGGGGGTTGCCCAGATATTTTTCCATGTAGACGGTCGAGTCGCCGAACGCGGCCTTCGCCTCCGAACCGGCCTGCTGCATCAGCGTTTCGAGCTGGTCCTCGGAGGCCACGACCTTCATGCCGCGCCCGCCGCCGCCCGAGGCCGCCTTGATGATGACGGGATAGCCGATCCTGGTCGCGAGCGCCTTGGCCTCTTCGAGGTCCGAGATTGCGCCGTCCGAGCCCGGAACCAGCGGCAGGCCCAGGGCACCGGCGGTGCGCTTGGCCTCGACCTTGTCGCCCATCACCCGGATATGCTCGGGCTTCGGGCCGACGAAGATCAGGCCGTGCGCCTCCACGATCTCGGCGAACTTGGCGTTCTCCGAGAGGAAGCCGTAACCGGGATGGATCGCATCCGCGCCCGAAATCTCGGCCGCCGAGATGATGTTGGGGATGTTGAGATAGCTGTCGGTCGCCGCAGGCGGGCCAATGCAGACCGCCTGGTCGGCAAGGCGCACATGCATGGCATCGGCGTCGGCCGTGGAGTGCACGGCGACGGTCTCGATCCCCATTTCGTGACAGGCGCGGTGGATGCGAAGCGCAATCTCACCGCGATTGGCGATCAGGAGTTTCTTGATCTGCGCCAAGGCGGCTTACTCGACGACGACCAGGGGCTGGTCGAACTCGACCGGCTGGCCGTTCTCGACCAGGACGGCGGTGACGGTGCCCGCCTGGGTCGCGGTGATCGGGTTCATCACCTTCATGGCCTCGACGATCAGCAGCGTGTCACCGGCGGCGACCTTCTGCCCGATCGAGGCGAAGGGCTTGGCGCCCGGCTCGGCCGAGAGATAGACGGTGCCGACCATCGGCGACTTCACCGCGTTGGCCGAGACGGCGGGGGCGGCGGCCTCCGCAGGCGCGGCGGCCGCGACCGGGGCAGCAGCCACCGGCGCGGGCGCGGCAGCGGCGGGGGCAGGCGCATAGGCCATCGGCGCGGCAGGCGCCGCCTTGCGCGCGACGCGGATCTTGCGGTCGCCATGCTCGACCTCGATCTCGGTCAGGGCGGTGGCGTCGAGCAGCTCGGCGAGCTGACGGACGAGGTCGACATCGACCTTCATCGCTTGTTCAGTCTTTTCGGTCATGGGACGCGCTCCTGTCAGAACCGGGCGGCCGCTTCAAGCGCGAGCAGATAGGATTGCGCGCCAAAACCGGCGATTGTGCCTTTTGCGGCACGCCCGATGAAGCTCTCATGCCGGAATGGCTCCCGCGCATGAGGGTTGGATAGGTGAACCTCGATCACCGGGGTCGTCACCGACTTGATCGCGTCGTGAATCGCGATCGAGGTGTGGGTAAAGCCCCCGGCATTGAGCAGCACGGCTTTCGCCTCATAGGCCTGGGCCTCGTGCAGCCAGTCGATCAGATGGCCCTCATGGTTGGACTGGCGCATGTCGATCGCCAGATCGAGCTCGCGCGCCCGGTCCTCCAGCAGCCCCGCGATATCGTCCAGCGTGTCATGGCCATAGATATGCGGTTCGCGCAGGCCGAGCAGGTTCAGGTTCGGCCCGTTGAGGACATAAACGGTCGCGGGCATCGGCACTCCCATGGTTGCGGCTCGGGATGGCCGGGCCTAGATCGAGGGCCCTCCTTAACCGCATGCCCTATCCCACGTCGAGCGGGCAGCGACTTGCATGGTAAGTGACATATATGCCCCATACCGATGGAACCGTGACGATCACCGTGAATGGCGAGCATAAGCGGGTGGCGGCGGGCCTGTCGCTGGCCGATCTGGCGAGCCAGCTGGGGCTGGTGCCCGAAAAGGTGGCGGTGGAACGCAATCTGGAGGTGGTGCCGCGCTCGACGCTGGCCGACGTTCAGGTCGAGGATGGCGACGAGATCGAGATCGTCCATTTCGTCGGCGGCGGCGATCATGTCGCGCCGGTCTCGGACGACGACTCGTGGGAAGTGGCGGGTCAGCGTTTCCGCTCACGCCTGATC
The DNA here is from genome assembly GCF_056497825.1 of Sphingomonas sp. 77B. Classification (NCBI taxonomy): domain Bacteria; kingdom Pseudomonadati; phylum Pseudomonadota; class Alphaproteobacteria; order Sphingomonadales; family Sphingomonadaceae; genus Sphingomonas; species Sphingomonas sp. 77B. The sequence continues at coordinate 1,062,833 of NZ_JBWMBY010000001.1, read as the reverse complement.
GTCGGCACCGGCAAATATAAGGACTTCGCGCAGAATGCGGCGGCGGTCGAAGCCTCTGGCGCGGAGATCGTCACGGTCGCGGTGCGCCGGGTGAACGTGTCGGACCCGAATGCGCCGATGCTGACCGACTATATCGACCCGAAGAAGATCACCTATCTGCCCAACACGGCGGGCTGCTTCACTGCCGAGGATGCGATCCGCACGTTGCGGCTGGCGCGCGAGGCGGGCGGCTGGGAGCTGGTCAAGCTGGAGGTGCTGGGCGAGGCGCGGACCCTCTATCCCGATATGTACGAAACGCTGCGCGCGACCGAGATCCTGGCCAAGGAAGGCTTCAAGCCGATGGTCTATTGCGTCGACGATCCCATCGCGGCCAAGCGGCTGGAGGATGTCGGCGCGGTGGCGATCATGCCGCTGGGCGCGCCGATCGGCTCGGGGCTGGGTATCCAGAACAAGGTGACGATCCGCCTCATCGTCGAGGGGGCCAAGGTTCCCGTGCTGGTCGATGCGGGCGTCGGCACCGCGTCGGAGGCGGCGGTCGCCATGGAGCTGGGTTGCGACGGCGTCCTGATGAACACCGCCATCGCCGAGGCCAAGGACCCCGTGCTGATGGCACGCGCGATGAAGGCGGGTGTCGAGGCGGGGCGCATGGCGTACCGGGCAGGCCGCATGGGGATGCGGCGCTACGCCGACCCATCCAGCCCGCTCGCCGGGCTGATCTGACATTAATTTCAGGGAACTTGCCGCGTAACGAACCGTTTTGCTTCCGAGTGTTCAACGGGATTTCACGATCCCTCAGCAAATGGAGGCCATCATGGGTGAACTCACCGACAAGATCAAGGGCAACGTCAACGAGCTGGTTGGCAAGGCCAAGGAAGCCATTGGCGAACACAACAACAATGACAAGCTCGTGGCCGAGGGCGAAGCCCAGCAGGCCAAAGGCAAGGGCGAACAGATGAAGGGTTCGGTCAAGGGCGCCCTTGGCGACAACATCTGAACCTGCTAGTCGTTTTCTGACTAAAGCAATCAGCAACGAACTCGCCGCCCCGGTTATACCGGGGCGGTTTTCTTTTGTCTGGCGCACGGCCTGTCGAAAAGGTGATGTATTGGTATCTTCATTCTGAATGATGAAGATCCAATTGCATGTAAAACGCGTTAAACGCTTTGGTAATTGGTTGGTTCGATCGCGTCAGCCGGATCGACGGACGCGTATCGCGCGTGATTATCGTCCCGCGATTCGCGACAGGGTCGTGGCTGGCGTAATGACCTCGATATCGGTCTTCAGATGCAGCAGGCGAACGCCCGTCTCGGCCATGGCGCGGGCGAGGGCGGGCGCGAAATCTTCCGTTCGTGTCACGGTGTCGCTCCAGCAGCCATAGGCGCGACCCAGCGCCGCGAAATCGGGATTGGCGAGGCCGGTCGCAGACACGCGGCCGGGATATTCGCGTTCCTGATGCATGCGGATCGTGCCGTAGCCGCCATTGTCGACGACGATCACCAGCATCGACGCATTGTGCTGGACCGCGGTCGCCAGCTCCTGCCCGTTCATCAGGAAACAGCCGTCGCCCGCCAGCGCGACGACCATGCGATCCTGGTGGCGCAGTGCGGCGGCGGTGGCGGCGGGGACGCCGTACCCCATCGCGCCGCAGGTCGGGGCAAGCTGGCACCCCGGCTCGTAGCGCCAGTAACGATGCCACCAGCCCGAATAATTGCCTGCACCGTTGCACAGGATCGAGTCGACTGGCAGCGCCCCCCGCATCGCGGCGACGCATCGCCCGAGGTCGAGGGTCACGTCCTCGCGCGGGGTGGGTTCGGACCAGGCCAGGAACTCCGCATGGGCTTCGGTGCCTGAATGATGCGGCGTGCCGGCCTCGCTTGCCTGCAACTCCAACATCGAAACCGCGCGGTGAACGTCGCTGCACAGCGCCAGATCGGCGCGATAGACGCTGTTCAGTTCCTCCGGATCGGGGTGGATATGGATCAGCGTCTGGCCGGGATGGTCCGGCGTGATGACGCTATACCCATCGGTGGTCGCTTCGCCCAGTCGCGCGCCCAGCACGATCAGCAGATCGGCCTCGCGCACCCGCTTCACCAGCGCCGGGTTGGGGCCATAGCCCAGATTGCCCGCATAGACCGGGCAAGTCGCCGATACCGCATCCTGGCGCCGGAATGCGGCGACCAGCGGTATGCCCGCCGCTTCGCCCCATTGTTCGACCACGCCAACCGTCTCGGCATCCCAATAGGCACCGCCGATGATCGCGACCGGACGCTGGGCCCTGGCGATCAGGTCATGCGCCGCCAGCACATCCTCGATCATCACATCCTGCGCGGGCCGCTCGATCCGGGGGCGGGGCGTGCCCTCGACCAGATCGCACAACATGTCCTCGGGCAGTGCAAGGACGACCGGCCCCGGCCGCCCGTTCATCGCGGTGGCATAGGCACGGGCGATATATTCAGGGATTCGCGCGGCATCGTCGATTCGAGCGGCCCATTTGGCGAGCGGCGCGAACATCGCCTGGAAATCGACCTCCTGAAAGGCTTCGCGGTCGCGGGTGCCCCGGTCGACATCGCCGATGAACAGGATCATCGGCTGCGAATCCTGCTTTGCCACATGCACGCCGATCGCCGCGTTGGTCGCGCCCGGCCCGCGCGTGACGAAGGCGATACCCGGTCGCCCGGTCAGCTTGCCGTCGGCGCAGGCCATGAAGGTCACGCCGCCCTCCTGCCGACAGGTCACGAGGTCGATGGCGGGCGTATCGTGCAGCGCGTCGAGCACCGCCAGGAAGCTCTCGCCCGGCACGGTGAAGATACGGTCGCACCCCTGTTCGAGAAGCGCATCGACAAGCAGGCGTCCGCCGGTTTTCGTGGTCATGTCCGGCAGCCTAGCCTTGCTTGTTCGCAAAGCGCAAACGGCGGCCCACGCAAAGCGCAAACGGCGGTTGACCCGGCTCCACCGCTCCGCCTAACGCTTGCGCCATCATAGGGAGGACGCCCATGCAGAAGCTCTATTCCGACGCGGCCGCCGCGCTCGACGGCCTGCTCCATGACGGCATGACGATCTGCGCCGGGGGCTTCGGCCTGTGCGGCATACCGGAGCGGCTGATCGACGCGATCGAGGCCGCCGGGGTCAAGGACCTGACCATCGCCAGCAACAATGCCGGGATCGACGGCGTGGGGCTGGGCAAGCTGCTCCGCTCGCATCAGGTCAAGAAGATGATCTCGTCCTATGTCGGCGAGAACAAGGAATTCGAGCGGCAATATCTGTCGGGCGAACTGGAGGTCGAGTTCTGTCCGCAGGGGACGCTCGCCGAACGCTGCCGGGCAGGGGGGGCGGGTATCCCCGGCTTCTACACCAAGACCGGCGTCGGCACGAAGGTGGCCGAGGGCAAGGAGGTGAAGCAGTTCGACGGGGAGGATTACATCCTCGAACGCGGCATCCGCGCCGACCTGTCGATCATCAAGGGGTGGAAGGCCGACGAGGCCGGGAACCTGATCTTCCGCAAGACCGCGCGCAACTTCAACCAGCCCATGGCGACGGCGGGCCGCATCTGCGTCGCCGAGGTGGAGGAGGTGGTGCCGGTGGGGTCGCTCGATCCCGACCAGATCCATCTGCCGGGCATTTACGTGAAGCGGATGATCGTCGGCGCGCCGTATGAGAAAAAGATCGAGTTTCGCACGGTGCGCGAGCGGGTTTGATTTCCTTAGGGGAGGGGGATGCGGATAGCGCCAGCCCTCCCCCCGACCCCCTCCCGTCTGCGGGAAGGGGAGCGCTTTTGGCGAAGGGGGTGATTCATGAAGCGGACGAAGATTGAGCGCGACGGTTGCCAAGCGACCTCTCCCCTCCCGCAGGCGGGAGGGGTTGGGGGAGGGCTCCCCGGCGTGAGGCTCGGCATGGCATTCGCCGCCGCCCTCACCCTATCCGGCTGCGTCGTGGCAGTCGGCAACAATAGTCCGGCCCCGTCGCCCTCCGCCACGAGCGGGAAAGAAAAGCTCGCCGGGATGCAATATCTCTACGGCTCGGCCGAAGCCGATGCGATCTCGCGCCAGGCCTGGAACGCGCTCGTCACCTACGCCGCCGACCGGGTGCGCCGTCCGCAGGCCGACAGTGTGGTACTCGCGCAGGGTTCCAGCCTTGAAAGCCCGCGCTTCATCCCGTGCGCGGGCAAGCGCCCGGCGGCCGTCTTCGACGTCGACGAGACGGTCCTTCAAAATCTCGGCTTCGAGTATGACGACCTGACCGGCCGCGCCGACCGCGACTTCTCCGGCCGCTGGCGCGCCTGGGAGCAGAGCGACGGCCATGCCGTCCTGCCCACCCCCGGCGCGGTGGCGGCCATCGCCGATCTGCGCGCGATGGGCGTGACGGTGATCTTCAACACCAATCGCGACGATCCCGGCGGGGCGGCGCGCGTGATCGATGCGGCGGGGCTTGGCCCGGCGGTGCATGGCGACACGCTGTTCGTGCGGCCCGACACAGGCAGCGGCGACAACAAGGACCCGCGCCGCTGGCAGATCGCCCAGCGCTATTGCGTCATCGCGATGGGCGGCGATCAGCTGGGCGATTTCAGCGAGTTGTTCAACACCTCTGCCACCGTGGCGCAGCGTCGCACCCGCGCCGATGGCCCACGCATCGCCGCGCTGTGGGGACGCGGCTGGTTCGTGTTTCCGAACCCGGTATACGGCAAGGCGCTGAAGGGCACCCCCGACGACATCTTCCCCGCCGACCGGCGGTGGCATCCGACAGGAGAGTAACGATGGCCTGGACCCGCGACGAAATGGCCGCCCGTGCGGCCAAGGAACTGAAGGACGGTTTCTACGTCAATCTTGGCATCGGCATCCCGACACTGGTGGCGAACCATATCCCGAAAGGCGTTGAGGTCACGCTGCAATCCGAAAACGGGATGCTGGGCATCGGGCCGTTTCCCTATGACGACGAAGTCGATCCCGACCTCATCAACGCGGGCAAGCAGACGATCAGCGAATTGCCGCACTCGGTCTATTTCTCGTCGGCCGACAGCTTCGCGATGATCCGGGGCGGGCATATCGACCTGACCGTGCTGGGCGCGATGGAGGTCTCGGAGGGCGGCGACATCGCTAACTGGATGATCCCCGGCAAGATGATCAAGGGCATGGGCGGCGCGATGGATCTCGTCGCAGGCGTCAAGAAGATCATCGTCGTCATGGAGCATAACGCCAAGGACGGCAGCCCGAAGTTCATTCCTGAATGCACGCTGCCGCTGACCGGACGCAACGTCGTCGACATGATCGTCACCGACCTGGCGGTGTTCCAGCGCCCCGATCATGACAGCGCCTTCCGCCTGATCGAATGTGCGCCCGGCGTCGCCGCCGATGAGGTGGCGGCCAAGACGACGGCCAAGTTCGAACGCTGATGGCCTATACGCTCGTCACCGCGAACCGGAATTATTCCAGCTGGTCGCTTCGTCCCTGGCTGCTGATGAAGGCGCTGGGCATCGCCTTCACCGACCGGATCGAGCCGTTCGCGGCGGCGGAGAATTACGAGGCGTTTCGCGCCTTTTCGCCGACGGGGCAGGTGCCGGTGCTGTTGGACGGCGACAGGACGGTGTGGGACTCGCTCGGCATCGCGCTCTATCTGGCCGAGCGGCATCCGCGCGTCTGGCCCGAGGATGAGGCGGCGCGCGCCTGGGCGATGTGTGCGGTGGCGGAAATGCATGGCGGCTTCGGCGCGCTGCGCGCCGAGCGGACGATGAATATCGGGGTGCGAGTCGATGCGAAGCCGCCGTCGCCCCGGCTGGAGCGGGATGTGGCGCGGCTGGCGGAACTGTGGGGCGAGGGGCTGTCGCGCTTCGGCGGGCCATGGTTGGCCGGAGAGCATTTGTCGGCGGTCGATGCCTTCTTTGCGCCGGTTGCGTTCCGGGTGCGAACCTATGGAAACGATGTCGGCGCGGCGGGGGCGGCCTGGGTAGAAACGGTTCTGGCGCATCCGGCTATGTTGGACTGGGAAGCGCAGGCATTGGCCGAAACATGGCGGGAACCGGGGCATGAAATCGAGCTGACGGAATGTGGTGGCGTGACCGCGGACTATCGCGCGCAAGGGTGAGGGGGTGGGGCGTGGCCTTCGACTTCGCTCAGGCTGAACGGATGTTGTGGAGGGTCTCTTCCCTCGCTCCGTTCATCCTGAGCGAAGTCTAAGGCCAAGGGAATTCCCGCCCAAGGCGAAATAACATTGCGCAAAGCCTTTGCGTCGCGCGCCTTTTCGGATAACAGCGCCGCATCATGGCCCAACGACCCCAGACTCTGTACGAGAAAATCTGGGCCGCGCACGTTGTCGAACGGCGGCCCGATGGCACCTGCCTCATCTATATCGACCGCCACCTCGTCCATGAGGTGACGAGTCCCCAGGCGTTCGAGGGGCTACGTGCCGCCGGTCGCAAGGTGCGCCGTCCCGAGCTGACGCTGGCGGTGCCCGATCACAATCTGCCGACGACGCCGCGAAAGGACGCGAACGGCAACCTCCTGCCCATCGCCGACCCGGAAAGCGCGCAGCAGCTCGACGCGCTTCGCCGTAATACGGCCGAGTTCGGCGTCGACTATATCGACGCGACGGCGGCGGCGCAGGGCATCGTCCATGTCGTGGGGCCGGAACAGGGCTTCACACTGCCGGGCACGACGCTCGTCTGTGGCGACAGCCATACCTCGGCGCATGGTGCGCTGGGCGCGCTGGCCTTCGGCATCGGTACGTCGGAGGTCGAGCATGTGCTGGCGACCCAGACGCTGTTGCTCTCGCCGTCCAAGACGATGGAGGTCCGCGTCGACGGCGTGCTGGGTCACGGCGTGTCGGCCAAGGACGTCGTGCTGGCGATCATCGGCAAGATCGGCGCGGCGGGCGGCACCGGCCATGTCATCGAGTTCACCGGCAGCGTGATCCGCAACCTGTCGATCGAAGGGCGCCTGACCATCGCCAACATGTCGATCGAGGGCGGCGCGCGCGCGGGGCTCATCGCGCCGGACGAGACGACCTTCGCCTATCTGAAGGGCCGCCCGATGGCGCCCAAGGGTGCCGATTGGGACAAGGCGGTTGAATGGTGGCGGACCCTGCCGACCGATCCGGGCGCGGTCTACGACAAGGTCGTGACGCTCGACGCCGCCGACATCGCGCCCAACCTGACCTGGGGCACCAGCCCCGAGGACGTGGTGCCGATCACCGGCGTGGTGCCCGATCCCGACAGCTTCGCCGATCCGTCAAAGCGCGAAGCGGCGCGCAAGTCGCTGGATTATATGGGCCTGACGCCCGGCACCGCGATGCAGGACATCGACGTCCAGCATGTCTTTATCGGCAGCTGCACCAACAGCCGGATCGAGGATCTGCGCGCCGCCGCCGCCGTGGCGCGCGACCGCAAGGTGGCGGACGGCGTCCGTGCGCTGGTCGTCCCCGGCTCGGGCCTCGTCAAGCGCCAAGCCGAAGAGGAAGGGCTCGACCGCATCTTCGTGCAGGCGGGCTTTGAATGGCGCGAGCCGGGCTGTTCGATGTGCCTGGCGATGAACCCGGACAAGGTGCCGCCGGGCGAGCGCTGCGCCTCGACCTCCAACCGCAATTTCGTCGGTCGGCAGGGGCCGGGGGCGCGCACTCATCTCGTTTCCCCCGCCATGGCGGCGGCGGCGGCCGTGACCGGGCGCCTTTTCGATGTTAGAGAGTTGAAGACGCACGATTTCGATCGTGAAGGCGTCTGACAGCGACGGCTCTGACAGGGACGAATGGGGAAGGCATTATGAAGCACGTATTGGTCATGCTCGTCACCGGCGCGGTTCTGTGCGGCGCGGCGGCCTATGCCGCCGGGATCGCCTCGCGCCCTGCGGTCGCCGAGCAGCGTCCGCCGCGCACGGGCTGACGCCGACATTTTCAAATGCAGGTTCGACTATAGGGATGATGGAATGAATCCGGTCACGACCGTCTCCGGCACCGCCTACCCATGGGGTGCCAAGAACATTGATACGGACGTCATCATCCCGGCGCATTGGTTGAAGACCATCACGCGCGCCGGACTGGGGCGCGGCGCGTTCGAGACGGTGCGCGCGCAACCAAGCAATATCTTCGACGACCCGCGCTATGCAGGCGCGCCGATCCTGATCGCGGGCGACAATTTTGGCTGCGGCTCCAGTCGCGAACACGCCGCCTGGGCCCTGGCCGATATGGGTATCCAGGCGGTGATCGCGCCGAGCTTCTCGGACATCTTCTCAGGCAACGCATTCAAGAACGGCATCGTGCCCGTCGTTCTGCCGCAAGAAGCGGTCGACCGCCTGATCGAGGTGGCAAGGGATCAGCCGGTCACGGTCGATCTGGAAACCATGACCGTCACCACGCCCTATCAAGACCGTTTTGCGTTCGAGCTGGACCCGTTCCGGCGCGAATGCCTGATGAAGGGACTGGACGAGGTCGGCCTGACTTTGGCGCGAGATGAGGCGATCGGCAGCTTTGAGGGGCAGATGGCCGAGGGGCGCCCGTGGATCGCCGGGCGTCAGCGGCTGGATGCGGCAACGGCCAACGCCTGAACGGGCGATGGCCGAAACGCTCAGGACGCGACGGCCACCACGCCTGCGATCAGCGCCCACATGGCGAGCGAGCCGATCAGGCCGTTGACGATGCCCAGCATCGGGTCGCTCAGGCGATCCGGCGTGGCGGTGCGGCGATCGGACATGACGCTCTCCTAGGTCATCGGTCGTGGCCAGGTTGTGGCCCGGTCCACCCCGTTTTGACTTCGATTACAGTACGCGCCGGGCACACCGCCGGTTCCCATCGTTCCGTCTATGAAACGGTGTTCGAAGGCGGCGTGAAACTCCTGATCCGCGCATCGGTTGCACGCGGGCGCGCTGCCCCCTATCTCGGGCGGCGTGTTTGAGTTGCCCGCAAGGGCTGGGGGATGGCGAACCGATGACCAGTTTCGACGATCGCAGAAAGGGCTTCGAGGCCAAGTTCGTGGCCGATCAGGATATGCTGTTTCGTATCACGGCGCGGCGCAACCGGCTGGTCGCGCAATGGGCGGCTGAGCGGATGAAGCTGACCCCCGCCGAGACCGACGCCTATGCCAAGGCGGTCGTTCAGGCCGATTTCGAGGAAGCGGGCGATGAGGACGTCATCCGCAAGCTGCTCGGCGACCTGACCGCCGCCGGGATCGATGTGGACGAGGCCGAGGTCCGCCGCGCGCTCGACGAGCAGCAGGTCGAGGCCCGCCGCCAGTTGATGGAGAGCCGCTGACCATGCCGATGGCCGCCGATGATATCGCTACGATGATCCGCACCGCCATTCCCGATGCCGAGGTCCAGATCACCGACCTGGCCGGGGACGGCGACCATTATGCCGCGCATGTCGTGGCCGCCAGCTTTGCAGGCATGAGCCGGGTCGCGCGTACCCGCGCGGTTTATGCCGCGCTTGGCGGGCGCATGGGGGGCGAACTCCACGCACTGCAACTGACCACCGCGGTTCCGGCCGCCTGACCCCATTCCCTCAAGGATTGATTATATGACCGACGATACGAATGCGCGGATCGACGCGTTGGTGAAGGACAATGCGGTCCTGCTGTTCATGAAGGGCACGCCGCTCTTTCCGCAATGCGGCTTTTCCAGCCGTGCGGTGGCGATCCTGAACCATCTAGACGTGCCTTTCGAGAGCGTCGACGTGCTTCAGGACCAGGGTATCCGCCAGGGTATCAAGGCCTATTCGGACTGGCCCACCATCCCGCAGCTCTATGTGAAGGGTGAGTTCGTCGGCGGCTCGGACATCATGATGGAGATGTACGAAAGCGGCGAACTGGCCGAACTGGTCCAGGATGTGAAGACCGCGTGATGCGACAAAGGGCCGGATGAAAATCCGGCCCTTTTTTCTATCCTCCCCGGCTCGGGGAGGGGGACCATGCGCAGCATGGTGGAGGGGGATTGCCGCAAGGGGTGTCCTGTGTGGCACGCCCCCCCTCCGTCATCACTGGCGCGATGCCACCTCCCAGTGCCGGGGAGGAATGCTTCCGCCCTATTGACTACGCCTGTAATCGGAATAGGATTACGTCTGTAGTCAATAAGAGGGCGAGTCGATGGCCGAGCGTATCAGCGATGCCGAACATGCCGTGATGGAGGTCCTGTGGGAGGAGGCTCCGCTGACCGCGCAGGATGTCGCGGAGCGGGTCGATCCCGAACGCGGCTGGAGCACCAACACCGTCAAGACGCTGCTCGGTCGCCTGCTCGCCAAGAGCGCCATCGCGCATGAGGAGCAGGGGCGGCGATATCTGTACCGCCCGCTGGTGGCGCGCGACGATTATGTCGTCGGCGAATCCCGTCGCCTGATCGACCGGCTGTTCGGGGGCCGCCTGACCCCGCTTGTCGCGCATCTGGCCGAGCGCGACGAACTGACCGCGCAGGACATTTCCGAGATCGAGGCGCTGCTCAAGGAGCTGAAGGCGTGAGCGGCGCGCAACTCGGTTGGGCGGTGGAGGCGATGATCGCCTCCACCCTGCTGATGGCGCTGGTCCTGCTGGCCCGCCGCCATGTCCGCCAGGCCTTCGGGCCGCAGATCGCCTATGCGCTCTGGGCGTTGCCGCTGCTCCGCCTTATCCTGCCGCCGCTGCCGCGCGGGCTGTCCGAGCAGGCGACCCCGCCGCTGGCCGCCGCGAGCGAGAGCTTCACCACCTATGTCGTGCTGCCGATGACGGCGCGGATGACCTCCCAGCTGCCTGCCACGGCCGATACGCCGAGCATCTGGCCGATGGTGGAGCAGGGGATCGCCTTGTTCTGGATCGTCGGCGCGGCCGGGTTTCTGGGGTTCCAGGCGCTGCGCCACTGGCGGTTCCGTACACGGCTGCTCGCCGATGCGGAGACGCTGGATGCGGTCGAGGGCGTCCGCGTGGTCGCCAGTGACGGCGCACCGGGGCCGCTCGCTTTCGGGATATGGCGCCGCTACGTCGCTTTCCCGCGCGATTTCGCCGAGCGCTATGACGCCGATGAGCGCGACCTGGCGCTGGCGCATGAGCTGGGCCACCACGCCCGCGGCGACCTGATCGCCAACTGGATCGCGCTCGCCGTGCTGGCGCTCCACTGGTTCAATCCGCTCGCATGGCGCGCCTTTCATGCCTTCCGGGCCGACCAGGAGCTGGCGAACGATGCCCGTGTCCTGAGAGGGCGAAGCCGCGCCGACCGGCATGTCTATGCCTGCGCCATCGTGAAGGCTGCGCATGGCCGCGCGCTGTCGGGCGCCTGTCACCTGCATACCATCGATGATCTGAAAGGGAGGCTGAAGATGTTGACCACTTCTCCGAAATCGCGTCGCCAGCTGGCGATGGGGGGTGCCACCGTGTCGCTGTTGGTGCTGGCCGGACTGGGAGCGACCGCGTCGGGCACCCCGGCGGCGGCGGCACTGACCAGGAAGGTCGAGCGGACGCTGGGCGTCGACCTGACCAGCACGGTCGCGGTCCTGCCCGCTGTCGCCCAGACCGCGCCGCAGGCCCCCGAAGTGCCCACCGCGCCGAGTGTGCCTGCCGTCCCGGCCGCCCCCGCCAAGCCGGTGGTCGCCGTTGCCGCAACCGCGCCTGCCCTTCCCGCCGTTCCCGCCGCCCCGTCCACGGTTGAGCCCCCCGCCGCGCCGCAGGCTCCGGCGACGCCGCGCGTCCGTGTTGTCACGCTTCGCAGCGGGGATAAGGTCCGGATCGTCGGCAACGAAGGTATCGTGCCGATGCCGCCCATGCCCCCGATCCCGGTGGTCCAGGCCCGCGCTTGCGGCACGAGCAGCAGCGATACCCGCACCAGCTACACGACGATCAACGGCAAGACCCAGCGGCAGGTCACGATCATCTGCACCGACCGGATCGAGCAGTCCGCCCGCCAGGCCTCGCTCGCGGCGGTGAATGCGCAGCGCACCGCGCAGGTGAACATGCAGATCGCGCTCGCCAGCATCGAGAGCGCCCGCGCCTCGATCACCCGCGACCGCAACTTGTCAGAGGATGCCCGCCGTGACGCCCTGAAAGGGTTGAACGAGGCGACCGCCGAGCTGAAGGCCGAAATGGCCAACCGCGATCGCGACTGATCCGGCCACGACTTACCCCCCTCGACCCCCGTGCCCGTCCGACGGGTACGGGGGTTGCTCTTTGTCGGCGGCTTGCCCACATGACGGATGATGGCTGAGCATCCGACCGGCATTCCGATCCTGCTTGAGCCGCTGGTCACCCGCGTGCTCGCTTTCAATCCGTCGCCGTACACCTATACGGGCACGCAGAGTTATGTCGTGAGCGACCGCGATGTGGCGATCATCGATCCGGGACCGGACGATCCGGCCCATCTCGACGCGCTGACCCGCGCGATCGCCGGGCGGCCGGTGGTGGCGATCGTCATCACCCATCACCACCGCGATCATAGTCCGGCCAGCCGCCCGCTCGCTCGGCTGACAGGCGCGCCGATTGTCGGCGCGGCCCCCTTCGCCGCCGATTATGAAGGCGGCCGATCCGATGCGGCGTTCGACCGAGACTATGCCCCCGACCGGGTGTTGGCGGAGGGCGAGAGCGTACGCGGGGACGGCTGGACGCTCAGCGCGATCGCCACGCCGGGCCATACCTCGAACCATCTCGCCTTCGCGCTGCCCGAGACGAAGGCGCTGTTTTCGGGCGATCATGTCATGGGCTGGTCGACCAGCGTCGTTTCGCCGCCCGATGGCGACATGACGGCCTATATGGCCAGCCTGGAGAAGCTGATGGAGCGCGATGATCGGGTCTATTATCCGGGGCATGGCGAGGCGGTCGACAATCCGCAACGGCTGGTGCGCGGGATGCTGGGGCATCGCAAGCAGCGTGAGGGGCAGATATTGCGGCTGCTGAGGGCAGGGGAGGGGCTTGGCGTCACGGCCATGACCGCGCGCATGTATGTCGGGTTGAACCCCAGATTGATTCCGGCCGCGGAACGATCGGTGCTCGCGCATCTTTATGACTTGCGAAGCCGCGGGTTGGTTCGTCAGGAAGGAGCATCATGGATCAGCGCGTGACGCCTCCGGTCGAGACGCCGCCTCCACCGCGTGCGCGCGGCGGCGTGGGCCTGTTCCTGACGAAGGTCGCAGGGGCGCTGGTCCTGCTGATCCTGGCCGGGCTGATCGTCGTGTGGGGCGTGCAGCGCTATGTCGAGGATCGCTTGGCCCCCGATCCGACGACGATCGCGCGCGCCAGCCTGGACGGTCTGCGCGAGCAGAACCGCCTGTCGGCCTTTGCGGCGCGCTATGTCGCGGTCGTCACCTCGCGCCAGTCGCAGCTCGGCTTCTCCACCGAGCGCACGCTCATCATGCCGGGCATGGTCCGCTACGAGGTCGATCTGGGCAAGCTGCGCCAGCAGGACGTTCGTTGGGATGCGAACACCCGCGTCCTGTCGGTGACGTTGCCGCCGGTCGAGATCGACGGGCCGCAGGTCGATCTGTCGGCGATCCGCGAATATGGCTCGGGCGGCCTGCTGACCACCTTCACCGATGCCGAGCAGCGGCTGGACGCTGCCAATCGCACGGCGGGGCAGGTCGAACTGATGCGACAGGCCCGTGCGCCCGCACCGATGAAACTGGCGCGCGACGCGACCCGGCGTGCCGTCGAGCGTAGCTTTGCCATGCCGCTCCGCGCGGCGGGCGTCGACGGCAGCGTCAAGGTGCGCTTCTCCGACGAGCCGCCCAATGACGAGCGTTGGGATACGACGCGCACCGTTCAAGAGGTTCTGCGCAACACGGGTTGATGTGCCCGATTGTCGGCGCACGCCCGTGCGCCTAGGGGGAATGCCATGACCATCCAGACGAATCTGACGGGCCTCGACCTGCGCGCCGAGATCGACCGCCTCCGCAAGGAACGCAACGCCGTCATCCTCGCCCATTATTATCAGAAGCCCGAGATTCAGGACCTGGCCGATTTCGTCGGCGATAGTCTGGACCTCAGCCGCAAGGCACAGGCGACGGACGCGGATGTCATCGCCTTTTGCGGCGTGCGCTTCATGGCGGAGACGGCCAAGATCCTGTCGCCCGAAAAGATCGTCGTCCTGCCCGACATGGCCGCCGGATGCAGCCTGGAGGACAGCTGTCCGCCCGAACAGTTCGCCGAATTCCGGGCGCAGCATCCCGATCACATCGCGCTGACCTATATCAACTGCTCGACCGAGGTGAAGGCGCTGTCCGACATCATCGTCACGTCCTCCTCCGCCGAGCAGATCCTGGCGCAGATCGATCCCGCGCAAAAGATCATCTTCGGCCCCGACCGCAATCTGGGCGGCTATCTGGCGCGCAAGACGGGGCGCGACATGCTGCTGTGGCCGGGCGTGTGCATCGTGCACGAGGCGTTCAGCGAGACCGAACTCCTCAAGCTGCGCGCCCAGCATCCCGACGCGCCGATCGCCGCGCATCCCGAATGCCCGGCCGTCATCCTGGACCATGCCGATTATGTCGGGTCGACGCGCGGCATCCTGGAGTTCGCGCAGACCGTGACCGGCGATACGCTGATCGTCGCGACCGAGCCGCACATCATCCACCAGATGCAAAAGGCGATGCCGGGCAAGACCTTCATCGGTGCGCCGGGCGCGGACGGCAACTGCAACTGCAATATCTGCCCGTACATGGCGCTCAACACCATGGAGAAGCTGTATTTGGCGCTGCGCGACCTGACCCCGCGCGTCGAGATCGAGGAGGGCCTGCGGCTTCAGGCCAAGAAGAGCCTCGACGCGATGCTGACGCTCGCCAGCGGGACGGTCGGCAAGGGCGATCTGGGTCCGCGCCCGTGACGCAAGGGGCGATAGAAGGCTTTGACCTCGACGCTTTCGTGCAGGCGACGCTGGCCGAGGATCTGGGGCCCGGCGGCGACATCACCTCGGCGGCGGTGATCCCGGCGGCGGCGCGCTTCATCGGCACCATGGCCAGCCGCGATGCGATCACCGTCGCCGGGCTGCCCATCGCCGAGGCGTTCTTCCGCCACCTCGACCCGGATGTCTTGATCGAGCGGCTGGTCGAGGACGGCACGAGCGTTCCGGCGGGCACCGAGCTGCTGCGTCTGTCGGGCAAGGCGCGCGCGATGCTGACCGCCGAGCGATCGGCGCTCAACACCGTCCAGCATCTGTCGGGTATCGCGACGATGACGGCTACCTATGTCGCGGCGATCGCGGGCACCGGCGCGACATTGCTCGACACGCGCAAGACCATTCCGGGCCTGCGCCTGATCGAGAAATACGCCACCCGCATGGGCGGCGCGCGGAATCATCGCATGGGCCTGTGGGATGCGGCGATGATCAAGGACAATCATGTCGCGGTCGCGGGCGGCATCGGCCCGGCGGTGACGGCGGCGCGAGAGGCGGGGATCGCCCGGATCATCGTCGAGGTCGACGCGCTCGACCAGATCGAGCCTGCGCTGGCGGCGGGAGCGACCCATTTGCTGCTCGACAACATGAACCCGGCGCAACTGGCCGAGGGTGTCGCGCGGGTCGCGGGCCGGGCGCCGACCGAGGCGTCGGGCGGCGTACGTCTCGACACCATCCGCGCCATCGCGGAATCGGGCGTCACCTATGTCAGCGTAGGGCGCTTGACCCAATCGGCTCCGGCGGCCGATATCGGACTGGATTTCGCCGCCGCCTGAGGCGCGCTTGGAAGGGGGAAGATCGTGCGACCGAAATCGGTGATATTGGGCGAGCGGCTGTCGTTCCTCGCCATCCTGTTGCTGGTGGTGCTGGCCGTCATCGGCTGGGGTGACACGGTCGCGCAGGCCGGTGTCGCGATCGCGGTGATCGCAAACGGCCTGCTGATCGGGCTGTTCCTGCTCGGCACGTTGCTGACCACGCGGTTCGCCAGTCGGATCGGGCTGGGGCTGCTGGTCGTGCTGACCATCCTGAACCTGCTCGGATTTCTCTATCAGGTGTCGGTGGGCGCACTCGCCGAGGGTGTATTCGGTGTGCTGACGGCGGTGCAGGCCGCCGCGTCGCTGGTGACGGTGGTGATGCTGATGCGTACTAACGCCCTGGCCTGGTATCGCGCGATGGCGGAGGTGAACGAAGCATGAGATACGCAATGATCGGCATGGCCCTGCTGGCCGCGCCGCAAGTCCTGTCGGCCCAGACGCTGCAATGCACCGCGCCGAGTGGTCTGCAGTCGATCCGCCCCGATCTGCCCAGCCAGAGCCAGCCGACCCGTGTGCTGCCGATCGGCGGCTATACGCTGGCGATCACCTGGAGCCCGCAATATTGCCGCGACCCGAAGGGGGACAGCAGCTTCCAGTGCGGCGGGGCCAATCGCTTCGGCTTCACCCTGCACGGCCTGTGGCCCGATGGCGTGGGCAAGGACTGGCCGCAATATTGCCGCCCTACCGCGATCATCCCGCAGGCGGTGGTGCGCCGCCACATCTGCGCCACGCCTTCCGCGCAGCTGATGCAGCATGAATGGTCCAAGCACGGGACCTGCATGAGCGGGTACAGCCCGGCGCGCTATTTCCAGCGATCCAACGCGCTGTATTACGGGCTGCGCTTCCCTGACATGGAAGGGCTTTCGCGGCGCAACGCCTTGACCGCAGGTGATCTGGCGACGGCCTTCGCCGCCGCGAACCGCGGCATGACCGCTGACATGATGCGCGTCACGGCCACGCGCGAAGGTTGGCTGGACGAGATCTGGATCTGCTTGAACAAGGCATTCCGTCCTGCCCGCTGCCCGGTGCATCAGGGCGGACTATCGCCGAACGCGCCGCTGAAAATCTGGCGCGGCAGCCGCTGAGGTCGCTTACCCCTCCAGCACCACGCTGGAGGGGTGATGCTTGTCGAGATGCTTACGGATGATCCGCAAATTGCGTGTGTTCGACCGGAACAGCACGTCCGCCGCGTCGCCGATCAGCGGCACGAAGCCCAACAGCGCATCGAAGCCGACATTGCCCATCATCCGCGCCATTTGAAATTTCGACAGGCCCAGATTGCGGGCTTCCCAGATGATGTAACTGCCTAGCGCGGCGGCGGCGATGTCCCCGACAATGGGGACCAGTCCCAACATCACGTCCAGCCCGATTGGCCGGTTGAGGCCGGGCAGCACGACGACGCGCTCCAACAGGCGCTCCATGGCCTCGATCCGCTGGCGGCTGGCCGCGATGCCTTTGTCCAGCGGCAGCGCGTCGAAGGTGGTGGGATCGATGCGGGATGCTTTGGCCATGACGTTCAATTGGTGACGGCGCGCAATCGGTTCAATGGATGCCAGGCCCGGGCATTGGTCTGGAATTGTCGCAGGCGTGCGGTGGCGAGCGACCAGCGCAAGGGGCGCGCGAGCGGAATGAAGGGCGTGTCGGCATTCACCGCCGCATCCGCCGCCGCGATGGCGGCACTTCGCCCGGCCAGCGTGGGCGCAAGCCGCGCCTGCTCGATCGCCGCCATCGCCGTCTCGCCGCAGGGCGCGCACGCGGTGGCGAGATACCAGCGCGCACTGTCATAGGGGGCGACCGCATCGATCAGCCGCAGGTCGGCAGGCGCATTGAGCGCCACCCGCTCCGGCGTGATGCCGACCGCCAGCAGCGTCGCACCGATCTGGCCATAGAGAAGGTTGGCCCCCGGACCCTGTGGCAAGGCGATACGCAACCGAACGGGCTGGCTCCAGGCGGCAACACGCGCCCGCGCACCGCTGCGCCGCTCATCCACGTTGAGGAGCGCCCAGCCGGGAATCTGCGGGGGCGCATCGGAATCGAGCGTATCGGGAAGCACACGATCGGTCGCATCCCAGTTGGGCGCTATCGCCGCCAGCATCGCAGCCCGGTCGAAGGCGGCCGACAGCGCCTGCCGATTGGCGGCATCGCCCAGAAACCCGTCGCGGTTGACGATGCTCAGCCCGAACAAGCCCGCCGCAGGATCGACCCGGATCGCCGTCTGGTTGATCCGCACCGAGTCGAGCAGCGGCCACGTCTCGAACCGCCCTCCCAGCAGCAGGTCCGACTGGCCACGCGCAAACCGCAGGATGGCGCGCCCCGGGCTCTCGGCGATCAGGCGAACATCGTCTTCCGGTGCGGGTGTCGCGTCATCCTCCGGCTCGGCGCGGCGAGGATCGGGGATCGGGCGCAGCAGCGGCGGCGGTCCCGACCGGATGATACGGAACGGCCCGGTGCCGCGTCGGCCTCGGTCGACGATCGCCATTTCCGGCTGCGCGAACAGCTTGAGCAGGTCTGGGCGAGGTCGCGACAGGCGTATCTCGATCACCTGCGGCGTCATCACGACGATTTCGTCGATCGCGGTCAGGAAGGGGGCCAGGGGATTGCCCGAGCGTGGCGACACAAGTCGCCGCAGGATCGGCGCGACCTGTTCGGCGGTGACGGGCGTGCCGTCATTCCATTTGGCCTCCCGCAGGCGGAAGATGAAGCTGCCGCCCTCGTCGATGACGATCCAGCGTTCGGCTAGGCCCTGCTCGATCTGGCCATTGGCATCGAACCGTACCAGCCCCTGGGCCAGCGCGTCGCGCAGGACGCGGTGTGGCGTATCGCTTTCGGTTAGAGGCAGGCGCGTCGAGCCGGTCGGGGAGGGGGCGGATTGGATCGTGCTGACGACCACCGCACCATGATCGGCGTGGCGCTCGCAGGCCGTCGTCGCCAGGAGCGCGGCACCCAGTGCGATGGTGCGGACGGCGGGACTCGAACCCGCACTCCATAGGAAGCCGATTTTAAGTCGGCAGCGTCTACCGGTTTCGCCACGTCCGCGCACGGTCCCACGAAGATACCAGGATGCCGCGCAGGTCAAGGGCGGAGCGGTCGTAAAGCCGGAATAGCCGCGTCCTCCCGCCCCGCGTTCGAAATAGGATTACTCGGCGTCGACGTTCAGGCGCGCGCGCATTTCCTTGCCGGGTTTGAAATAGGGAACGCGCTTGGCGCAGACATCGACGGTTTCGCCGGTGCGGGGGTTGCGGCCGGTGCGGGCACCGCGCGCGCGGGTCGAAAAGGCGCCGAAGCCGCGCAGCTCGACACGACCGTCATCCGCCAGTCGCTTGGTGATTTCATCGAAGAAAATCGTGACGATCAGTTCGACTTCGCGGGGGTTCAGACCCGGATTACGCTGACCGATTTTTTGCACCAGTTCCGAACGGATCATCGTCTAGTCCCAAGCTTCAGACGGATCGTTCCTAACCTGTGTTTCTCGCTGCTGAAAGTATTTTTATTATACGATTAAGCGACACAGGGGTGCCATTTGGCCGAAACCGGGACACGTTTCCGGAAAAACGTGTCCCGATCCAGTGACTTACTTCTGGGTGCGCGCCTTCAGCGCTTCGCCCAGAATGTCGCCCAGCGATGCGCCCGAATCGGACGAACCGTACTGAGCCACCGCCTGCTTCTCTTCGGCGATCTGCATCGCCTTGACCGAGAAGGTCGGCTTCTTCGAACGATCGAAGCCGGTGACCATCGCGTCGAACTTCTGGCCGACCTGGAAGCGCTCGGGGCGCTGCTCGTCACGGTCGCGACCCAGATCGGTGCGCTTGATGAAGCCGGTCGCACCATCGTCGCCCGCCTGGACTTCGAGGCCCGCATCGCGGACTTCGAGGACGGTCACGGTGACGACCTGGTTCTTGTTCAGGCGATCGCCAGCCGCAGCCACGCCGCCAGCGACCGGGCCGCCGCGCTCGAGCTGCTTCATGCCGAGCGAGATGCGCTCCTTCTCGGGGTCGATGTCCAGAACCACGGCCTGAACGACTTCGCCCTTGCGGTGCAGGTTGAGGGCATCCTCACCCGACACGCCCCAGGCGATGTCCGACATGTGGACCATGCCGTCGACATCGTTGTCCAGGCCGATGAACAGGCCGAACTCGGTCGCGTTCTTGACTTCGCCCTCGACGGTCGAGCCGATCGGATGGGCTGCGGCGAACGCTTCCCACGGATTGGCCTGAGCCTGCTTGAGGCCCAGCGAGATGCGGCGCTTTTCCTGATCGACCTCGAGGACGACCACATCGACTTCCTGCGACGTCGACACGATCTTGCCCGGATGGACGTTCTTCTTGGTCCAGGACATTTCCGAGACGTGCACCAGGCCTTCGATGCCCGGCTCCAGCTCGACGAACGCACCGTACTCGGTGATGTTCGTGACGCGGCCCGACAGCTTGGCGCCGACCGGGTACTTGGCGCCGGCGCCATCCCACGGATCGCTCTCGAGCTGCTTCATGCCGAGCGAGATGCGCTGCGTGTCCTTGTTGATGCGGATGATCTGGACGCGCACGGTGTCGCCGATCGCGATCATCTCCGACGGATGATTGACGCGCTTGTACGACAGGTCGGTGACGTGCAGCAGGCCATCGATGCCGCCCAGGTCAACGAACGCACCGTAATCGGTGATGTTCTTGACGACGCCGTCGATGATCTGACCCTCGGCCAGGCTCTGGATCAGGCCCGAACGCTGCTCGGCGCGGGTCTCTTCCAGGACCGCGCGACGCGACACGACGATGTTGCCGCGCTTGCGGTCCATCTTCAGGATCTGGAACGGCTGCGGGATGTCCATCAGCGGGGTGACGTCGCGGACGGGACGGATATCGACCTGCGAGCCGGGCAGGAACGCCACGGCGCCGTTCAGGTCGACGGTGAAGCCACCCTTCACGCGGCCGAAGATGACGCCTTCGACACGGGCCGACTTCGAGAATTCGAGCTCCAGCTTGTCCCAGGCGGCTTCGCGGCGCGCGCGGTCGCGGCTGAGCATCGCTTCGCCGTGCATGTTCTCGACGCGGTCGACATAGACCTCGACTTCGTCACCGACCTTCAGGTCGGCCTTCTGGCCGGGGGCAGCGAATTCGCGGAGGGGCACACGGCCTTCCGACTTCAGACCGACGTCGATGACGGCCATGTCGTTTTCGATCGCGGTGACGGTGCCATGCACGACGCGACCCTCGAAGCTGTCGGCACCGCCGAACATGTCATCGAGCATCGCCGCGAAATCGTCGCGCGTGGGCTGGGGGTTGGTTGCCATAAAAGGGTTAGGTTCCTGGAGAGTTTTTCGCCTCCGGTCAGCGCTTTGCCCCGACCTTCGACGATGGCCGCGCCGACCCCATGCCGACGCCACCAGGCCCGAAGATGTGGCTGAAACACGGAAAAGCGGCGGTCCGCCAAAAATGCGGAAAGGACGCTGAGGGCGATACCCCGCGTCAGCCTCTCCGCGGAACAGGGTCCGCGAGCGGGGGCGCCTTAGCGGAAAATGGGGTTTTGCGCAAGGTGAGGGGGTGTCCTCCCCGGCACGGGGAGGGGGACCATGCGCAGCATGGGGGAGGGGGCGTGCCGATGAGGGCGTCCCTTGGTGCTGGCCCCCCTCCGTCAGCGCTGGCGCGCTGCCACCTCCCCATGCTGGGGAGGATCGGATCAGCGTGCCTTGGCCGCCACCTGGGCGTCGACGAACTGGATCGCGCGGGCGACCGCGGCGTCGATCGTCAGGTTGGAAGTGTCGAGCGCCGCCGCGTCCGCCGCCTGGGTGAGGGGGGCTGTCGCCCGGCCGCTGTCGCGTTCGTCGCGGGCACGGATATCCGCCAGCACCTGCTCGAACGACACATCCGCGCCGTTCTTTACCAGTTCGTTATGTCGCCGCCGCGCCCGCACCTGCGAACTGGCCTTTACGAACAGCTTGGCGTCGGCGTCGGGCGCGATGACCGTGCCGATGTCGCGCCCGTCGAGGATCGCGCCGCCCGGCTGCTGCGCGAACCGCTTCTGCCGCTGGAGCAAGGCGGCGCGGACCAGCGGATGGGCCGATACGACCGAGGCAAGCTTGCCCGTCTCGTCATCGCGCAAGCCGGGATCGGCGAGCACGCCGTCGTCGAAGCTGCATGCGGCGACCGCATCGGCTTCCTTCGTGGGGTCGAGGTGCATCTGTCGCACCGTCGCGGCCACCGCACGGTAGAGCAGGCCGGTATCGAGATGCGGCAGGCCGTAATGCCGGGCCAGCGCGCGGGCGATCGTGCCCTTGCCGCTGGCGGCGGGGCCGTCGACAGCGATAATCATGCCATGGCTCCCAGCTTCTCCAGCGTGTCGAAGAACACGGGATAGCTGGTCGCGACGGGGGCGGCGTCGTCCAGCGTGATGGGATCGCGGGCATGGAGCGCGGCGATCGTCATACTCATCGCGATGCGGTGGTCGAGCAGCGTCGCGATCGCCGCGCCGCCGGGGATCGGGTCGCCGCCGGTGCCGGTCACGGCCATGCCGTCCTCGAACTCCTCGCAACGGACGCCACACGCGCCGAGCGCATTCGCCATGGCGGTGATCCGGTCGGACTCCTTGACGCGCAGTTCCTCCGCGCCGCGCGCGATCGTTGTGCCGGTCGCAAAGGCGGCAGCGACGAACAGTACGGGATATTCGTCGATCATGCTCGGCGTCAGCTCGGGCGGAACCTCGATCGCCGACAGAGGGGCATGGCGAACGCGCAGGTCGGCCACCGGCTCGCCACCGACGATGCGCGCGTCCAGCTCGGTGATGTCGGCGCCCATCATCTTCAGCGCGGCGATGATGCCGGTGCGGGTCGGGTTCATGCCGACATTGGTGATGGTCACGTCCGCCCCCGGCACGATCGAGCCCGCGACCAGCCAGAAGGCCGCCGAGGACGGATCGCCCGGCACGACGATATTCTGCGGCTTCAGTTCAGCAGGCCCGTGAATCGTGATGACCCGGCCCTCGGGCGAGGGGGTGACAGTCAGCTCGGCACCAAAACCGGCCAGCATCCGCTCGCTATGGTCGCGCGTCGCGATCGGCTCGATCACCGTGGTTTCCCCAGGCGTGTTGAGACCCGCGAGCAGGATCGCCGACTTCACCTGTGCCGAGGCGACGGGCAGGGTATAGCGGATCGGCACCGCCGGGCTGATGCCCCGGACCATCAGGGGCAGGCGGCCGCCCGGCGTATCCTGGAACTGCGCGCCCATCTGCGACAGCGGTTCGATGACGCGGCCCATCGGCCGCTTGGAGAGCGAGGCGTCGCCGATAAAGGTCGCGGTGATCGGATGGCTGGCGACCAGACCCATCAAAAGGCGCGTCGAGGTGCCCGAATTGCCCATGTCGAGCGCGGTCTCGGGCTGGAGCAGGCCGCCGACACCGACGCCGTGGATCACCCACACGCCGTCATCCTGGCGGACGATATCCGCACCCATCGCGCGCATCGCGGCGGCGGTGGCGAGCACGTCCTCGCCCTCCAGCAGGCCCTCGACCCGGCTTTGCCCGACCGCGAGCGCGGAGAGCATCAGCGAACGGTGGCTGATCGATTTGTCGCCAGGAACGGCGATGGTGCCGCGAAGGGCGGCGGCGGCTCGCACGGTGCGAGGCTGGGGAAGGGTGTGCGCCATAGATGGCGCGGGCTTTTGACAGGGGGCTTGCGCTGTGGCAAGGCGCGCCCACTTTTCGCTCCGGCGGAAAACCCAATCCGAAAGGTATGAACGGCATGATCAAGCCGGAATGGGGCACGAAGCGTACGTGCCCGAAATGCGCGACGCGCTTCTACGACCTCGAAAAGGACGACCCCGTCACCTGCATCAATTGCGGGACGCAGTGGGAGCCCGAGCCCATCCTGAAGTCCAAGCAGCCCCTGCCGTTCGAGCAGGCCAAGCCGGAGAACAAGGAAGCCGACAGCGATCTGGCGGGCGGTGACGACGAAGATCTGGACATCACTGGTGAGGACGAAGAGCCCTCGCCCGACGATGAAGTCGATCTGGGCGGCGACGACGATCTGGGCGTGGAAACGTCCAGCGAGGACGACGAACACTAAGTTGTCCGAGGGGCTCGGCCGGTGCTTGAAAAAAGTGCTTGCCGAGCCACGGCGGCCCCGCTAGTGGGCTGCCTCCACAGCGGAACGGGGCCGTAGCTCAGCTGGGAGAGCGCTGCAATGGCATTGCAGAGGTCAGGGGTTCGATCCCCCTCGGCTCCACCATTCCGCCGGAACAGCCGCATGTCATAATGCGCTGACAGGCCAGCCCGCATCCCGCCGGGCTCGCGCCGAAATCGATGGGGCCGTAGCTCAGCTGGGAGAGCGCTGCAATGGCATTGCAGAGGTCAGGGGTTCGATCCCCCTCGGCTCCACCATCCTTTCGACATCGCCGATCTTATTCGCCGCCCCTGGTTTTCCATGGGTGGTTTTCCGCGTTTGGCCGGCGTGGTCTGCCTTTCCCGTCTATGCCCCCGCCACGGGACGGGAGCGAGAATGACGGCCCAAAAAAAGGGCCCCGACTTTCGCCGGAGCCCAGTTCATCCTTGGGGGGATAGGGGTCAGCCTGCGGCGAGCCGTCGCTGCATCTGGTGAACCGGGTTGCGTGGATCGCCGGTCATGTCGGCCAGGCGGAAGCGGGCGACCTCGCGGGCCAGCGTCTCGGCCTCTTGCGCCAGGGTGCGGGCGGCGTCGGTGGCCTGTTCGACCATCGCCGCGTTGCGCTGGGTCACGCCGTCCATCTCGGCGACCGCGGTGTTGACCTGTTGCAGGCCGATCGACTGCTGCGTGGCGGAGGCGGCGATCTGCGACACCAGATCGCTGATCTCGCCGATCCGGCCGATGATCCGTTGCAGTGCTTCGCCCGCCTCGTTGACCAACTCGACCCCGACGCCGACCTGGTCGGAGGAGGCAAGGATCCGCGTCTTCACGTCCTTGGCCGCCTCGGCCGAGCGCTGTGCCAGGGCACGCACTTCGCTGGCGACCACGGCAAAGCCCTTGCCAGCCTCGCCCGCCCGCGCCGCCTCGACGCCCGCGTTGAGCGCGAGCAGGTTGGTCTGGAACGAGATGCCGTCGATGACCGTGATGATCTCGCTGATTTCCGACGAAGAGCGTTCGATGCCGCCCATCGCCTCGACCGCGCGACGGACGATCTGGCCCGATTCCTCGGCTTCGGTTCGGGCCTCCCCGACGATGCGGTTGGCGCGCGACGCACCGTCGGCGGTCTGGCGGACAGTCGAGGTGATCTGCTGCATCGCAGCAGCGGTTTCCTCCAGCGAGGCCGCCTGCTGCTTGGTGCGGTCGGACAGATCGTCCGATGCCAGGCGGATATCGCCCGAGCCGACGCGGATATGCTCGCCCGACTGGGTAACGACGCCCAGCGTCGCGCACATCTGTGCGCGCATCGCCTCGAAACTGTCGGCGAGCGCCTGATATTCGGACGGAAGGCCTTCGAGCGAAGCGGTCAGGTCGCCCTTGGCCATCCGGTCGAACACCGCGCCGCACCGCTCGATCACCGCGCGGCGTCCGGCCTGTTCGGCCTCGAAATAGGAGGCGAGCGCGATGTCCATGTCGATCAGCGACGCCTTGACCAGCGCATTGGCGGCCCGCGCACGACGCGCGGCGCCAAAGGGCCATAGCAACCGCCCCAGGATCAGCTTGGGCAGGACATATTCCAGCATCCGGGCATAGCCGCTGATGTACCAGGTCGGCGCCAGCCCGATCCGGGCATGCACCTGCCCGATATGGGTCGAGGCGGCGGCATAGTCGCGGTCGAGCGGGCCGGAGAACAGCTTGCGCCAATGCTCCATCTGCTTGTCGCGGGCATGGTCCATCCGCCCCTGCGAGGTGAATAGCCCCCGGATCTGCGAGGTGTTCGCGATGTGCCGGTACAGCGCGGTCAGCGCGACGGGCGCATGGCGTTCGATCGCACGCTTGATCGTCGGGAACGTCGAATAGCTTCCGGCGCTATAGTCGAACGCGGCCAACCGCTGTTCAAAATCAATATGTTCCGATCCGCTCACGGCACATCCTCCTGTCATTCAGACTAGGTCGAGGATGGTTAAGAAGCCGTAGCGACGCGATTTTTTCTGTATGATCTGGGTTACAGCAGGGAACAAAGCCGGGGCCGCCATAAACGGCCCCGGCTTTTGGATCAGGCCGCCAGGCCGTGATGGCGAAGCAGTGCGTCTGGCTCGGGCGCACGACCCCGGAAAGCGCGGAAATTCTCGGCCGCCGGGCGGCTCGCCCCGCGCGCCAGCACCTCGCGACGGAATCGGTCGCCCGCCGCCTGACCTTCTTCGGCAAAGGCGGCAAAGGCGTCCGCCGACAACAGCTCCGCCCAGAGATAGCTGTAATAGCCCGCCGCATAGCCGCCCGCGAAGATATGGCTGAAGCTGTGCGGGAAGCGATTCCATTCGGGCGGGCGAATCACCGCCACCTCGTCACGAACGCCGTTCAGCACCGCCATCACCCGGCCGCCCTGCGCCGGGTCGTAATCACGATGGAGCCGCAGGTCGAAGGTCGCGAACTCGATCTGGCGCAGCAGGAACAGCCCCGCCTGGAAGCGCCGAGCCGCCAGCATCTTGGCGAACAGCTCTTCGGGCAACGGCTCGCCCGTCTCGACATGCGCCGACAAAGCGGTCAGCGTGTCGCGGTCCCAGGCGAAATTCTCCATGAACTGGCTGGGCAGCTCGACCGCGTCCCACTCGACGCCCGAAATGCCACCGATCGAGGGAAGGTCGACCTCGGTCAGCAGGTGGTGCAGCACATGGCCGAACTCGTGGAGCAACGTGACGACATCGCCATGCGCCAGCAGGGCGGGGGTGTCGCCGGTCGCGGGCGGGAAGTTGCAGGTCAGATAGGCGATCGGACGGTGGAAGCGGTCGGCATCGCGGAAGCGCGGACGGCACACGTCCATCCAGGCGCCGCCACGCTTGCCCGCGCGCGCATGGAAGTCGCAATAGACGCCTGCGACGATCTCGCCGTTCTTATCCTGCACATCATAATAGCGGACATCGTCGTTCCACACGGAAACGCCCGCCCGCTCGACCAGGCGGATGCCGTATAGCCGCTCGATCAGCGCCACCGTGCCCTCCATCACGCGGGGGAGAGGGAAATAAGCGCGGATCGCCTCGCGATCGACGCCGAATCGCTCGCGGCGGATATGCTCGGCGACATAGCCCATGTCCCAGGGCTCCAGCTTTTCGATGCCGAATTTCTCGGCGGCATAGGCACTCGCCTCCGCCAGTTCGCGCTCCGCCAGGGGGCGGGCCCGCGCGGCAAGATCGGACAGAAAGGCCAGCGCCTCGTCCGCCGACTGCGCCATCTTGGTCTCGACGGAGCGGGCGGCGGCGTCGTTGAAGCCGAGCAGCTGAGCCGCTTCATGGCGAAGCGCCAGAATGCGGTCGATCCGCGCGCTATTGTCATGGGCAGGGTCGGCCGCCTGATCGGAGGCGCGGGTCGCATAAGCCTTGGCGACGCGAGCGCGCAGGTCGCGATTGTCCGCCTGGGTCAGGATCGCCTGCACGCTCGGCTCGCGCAGCGTCACCAGCCAGCCATCCAGATCCTTCTCCGCGGCGTAAGAGGCCAGGATCGCCTTGGCATTATCGGTCAGGCCGGAAAGCAGGGTTTCGTCGGTGACATGCTCGCTCCACGTCTCGGTCGAATCGAGCACGGCATTGCCGAACTCGGTGCTCAGCCGGTTCAGCTCGACGCCGATCTCGCGGAACCGCGCCTTGGCCGCGTCATCCAGTCCCACACCCGACAGGGTGAAGTCGCGCCGCGCCAGCTCGACCGCGCGCGCCTCGGCCTCATTGAGAGGGGCTAGGTCGACTCGGTTGAAGGCGGCGAACAGTCGCGGGTCCTGGCCCGCCTCCATGCCATATTCGGCCAGCATCGCCTGCGCCTCGGCAAAGGCGGCGCGCAGCTCGGGCGTATCGGCAACCGAATGCAGGTGCCCCGCCGGAGACCAGCCCCGCGCGATCGCAAATCCCGCCCGTTCGCTGGCCAGCACGACATCGGCAAAGTCGCTGGCATTCGATCCGCCGATCCGATCGGCGGCGGCGCGCGCATCGGCGATCATGTGCTCGACCGCAGGGACCAGATGCTCTGGGCGGATAGCCGCGAAGTCTGGCAGGTCGGTATCGGCGAGCAGGGGATTGGTGGTCATTCGGCTTCCTTGCGCGTTATCGTGGCAACCATCTCGGCAGCCGCACCACATTCGG
>NZ_JBWMBY010000001.1:632500-1030000 GCF_056497825.1 Sphingomonas sp. 77B | reverse complement strand
ACTATTGAGGTAGTGCCTCGAGCGGACACCATAGGGGGTAGAGCACTGGATGGTTGCGGGGGTCGC
Organism: Sphingomonas sp. 77B; assembly: GCF_056497825.1. Lineage (NCBI taxonomy): Bacteria > Pseudomonadati > Pseudomonadota > Alphaproteobacteria > Sphingomonadales > Sphingomonadaceae > Sphingomonas > Sphingomonas sp. 77B. The sequence goes on along the minus strand of NZ_JBWMBY010000001.1, from coordinate 1,029,934 downwards.
GAGATCTACCAATACTAACCAAACTCCGAATACCTATGAGTGATACTCGGGAGACAGACGGCGGGTGCTAAGGTCCGTCGTCAAAAGGGAAACAGCCCTGACCTACAGCTAAGGTCCCCAAGTCGTGTCTAAGTGGGAAAGCATGTGGAAATCCCAAAACAACCAGGAGGTTGGCTTAGAAGCAGCCATCCTTTAAAGAAAGCGTAACAGCTCACTGGTCTAAACAAGGGTTTCTGCGGCGAAGATGTAACGGGGCTCAAGACACGCACCGAAGCTTAGGGTGTACACTTTGTGTACGCGGTAGCGGAGCGTTCCGTAAGCCTGCGAAGCGATCTGGTAATGGGTCGTGGAGGTATCGGAAGTGCGAATGCAGACATGAGTAGCGATAAAGAGGGTGAGATGCCCTCTCGCCGAAAGACCAAGGGTTCCTGCGCAAGGCTAATCCGCGCAGGGTGAGCCGGCCCCTAAGACGAGCCCGAAGGGGGTAGTCGATGGGAACCACGTTAATATTCGTGGGCCTGGTGGTGTGTGACGGATGGTGTGTGTTGTACGTCCTTATCGGATTGGACGTGCTTCGAAACTGTCCCGGGAAATAGCCCCACCGTATAGACCGTACCCGAAACCGACACAGGTGGTCAGGTAGAGTATACCAAGGCGCTTGAGAGAAGTGTCCTGAAGGAACTCGGCAAATTGCCTCCGTACCTTCGGAAGAAGGAGGCCCCACATGAGCGCAAGCTTTTGTGGGGGGCACAGGCCAGGGGGTAGCGACTGTTTAGCAAAAACACAGGGCTCTGCTAAGTCGGCTTCAAGACGACGTATAGGGCCTGACGCCTGCCCGGTGCCTGAAGGTTAAGTGGAGGAGTGCAAGCTCTGAAATGAAGCCCAGGTAAACGGCGGCCGTAACTATAACGGTCCTAAGGTAGCGAAATTCCTTGTCGGGTAAGTTCCGACCTGCACGAATGGCGTAACGACTTCCCCACTGTCTCCAGGACATGCTCAGCGAAATTGAATTCTCCGTGAAGATGCGGAGTACCCGCGGTTAGACGGAAAGACCCCGTGCACCTTTACTGCAGCTTCAGAGTGGCATTGGACAAGAACTGTGTAGCATAGGTGGGAGGCTTTGAAGCATTGGCGCCAGCCGATGTGGAGCCATAGGTGAAATACCACCCTGTTGTTGTTTAATGTCTAACCTCGTACCGTGAAACCGGTACAGGGACCCTCTGTGGCGGGTAGTTTGACTGGGGCGGTCGCCTCCTAAAGAGTAACGGAGGCGCGCGAAGGTTGGCTCAGGACGGTTGGAAACCGTCTGTTAGAGTGCAATGGCATAAGCCAGCCTGACTGCGAGACTGACAAGTCGAGCAGAGACGAAAGTCGGTCATAGTGATCCGGTGGTCCCTCGTGGAAGGGCCATCGCTCAACGGATAAAAGGTACGCCGGGGATAACAGGCTGATAACCCCCAAGAGCTCATATCGACGGGGTTGTTTGGCACCTCGATGTCGGCTCATCACATCCTGGGGCTGGAGCAGGTCCCAAGGGTTTGGCTGTTCGCCAATTAAAGTGGTACGTGAGCTGGGTTCAGAACGTCGCGAGACAGTTTGGTCCCTATCTGCCGTGGGCGTCGAAATTTGAGAGGAGTTGACCCTAGTACGAGAGGACCGGGTTGAACGTACCTCTGGTGTACCTGTCGTCGTGCCAACGGCGCAGCAGGGTAGCTATGTACGGACGGGATAACCGCTGAAAGCATCTAAGCGGGAAGCCTCCCTCAAGATAAGATTTCTCAGGACGGTCGAAGACCACGACCTCGATAGATCGGATGTGGAAGTGCGGTAACGCATGGAGCTAACCGATACTAATTGTCCTATTCGCGCTTGAGAGCTCCACACCCCCACCATCAGCCCTGGGCTGATGACACAACGGGTGCGGTCATCAACACAGCCAGTGCACGCATCGATTTTATACCCAAACACCCCATCCCAACAGATGGGGCCTGTATTCGCGGACTCTATTGCCTGGTGGCCATAGCGTCGGTGTCCCACCCGATCCCATCCCGAACTCGGCCGTGAAACCCGACTGCGCCAATGGTACTACTGCTCAAGCAGTGGAAGAGTAGGGCGTCGCCAGGCATTACAGCCCGCGAATACACAAAACCCATTCACAATTTCCCCCTTCTCGCGGGGTGGAGCAGCCCGGTAGCTCGTCAGGCTCATAACCTGAAGGCCGCAGGTTCAAATCCTGCCCCCGCAACCACCGCATTACAACGCCACACGCCGCCCTCCAGGGCGGCGTTGTCGTTTAGGGCATACCCCACCAATGACGCTACGCCGGTCACCACCTCCGCTGCAGGACCTCCCGGTTCAGCCGCATAGGTCGTCACCCGCTCGGTAAGCCGCGATATCACGATACAGCCGCCTGCCTGCCGTATGGGCCAGCACGGCGGTGTCTGCGGCTTGCACAGGATATAGCGTGCACTGTGGTGCGAGGGGCGTGACGTGCTCCCCAAAGCTCTACCAGTCATAACTGGAGTCCGGGGTTGGTATGGTGCCCCTCGGGGCGGTGTTGCACAACCCGCCTGGCAGCATCGGCGGGCGTCAGCCCGCCAACACCACTATGCGGGCGCACATGGTTGTAGTCGTCGCGCCATAGCCGCAGCACCGAGCGGGCATAGCCAAGCGACACGAACAGCGTCTCGTTGAGGCATTCGTCGCGCAGGCGACCGTTGAAGCTCTCGACATAGCCGTTCTGCTGCGGCTTGCCCGGCGCGATGTAGTGCCACTCGATGGGGCGCCCTTGCGTCCATCTCAGGATCGCCAAGCTGGTCAGTTCGGTGCCGTTGTCGCTGACGATCATCAGCGGCGATCCGCCTCGGACGGCGATGATGGCGTCGAGCTCACGAGCGACACGCGCGCCTGACAGCGAGGTGTCGGCCACCAGCGCCAGGCATTCCCGCGTGAAGTCGTCGACCACCGCCAGGATGCGGATGCGACGGCCGCTGATCAGCGTATCGCTCACGAAGTCGAGGCTCCAGCGCTGGTTTGGACCTTGCGGCAGCGCCATGGGCGCTCGGGTGCCCATGGCTCGTTTGCGACCGCGCCGGCGCCTGACCCGCAGGTTCTCCTCGCGGTATAGCCGCAGCAGCTTCTTGTGGTTCATGACCAGCCCCTCACGGGCCAGCATGATCCCCAGCCGCCGGTAGCCGAAGCGGCGACGCTCCGCCGCGATCTCCCGTAACCGCGACCGCAGGTCGCCATCATCACTACGCCGGGGCGCGTAGCGCACCGACGTCCTGTCCACGCCGAAGATCGTACAGGCCCGACGCTCGCTGATGCCGAACAGCTGTCGAGCGTGCTCGACAGCTTTCCGCTGAGCGGCGGGCTTCACCAATTTTTTCCCGCCACCTCCTTCAGCACGGCGTTGTCGAGCATGGCATCGGCCAGCAGCCGCTTGAGCCGGCCGTTCTCCTCCTCGAGCACCTTCAGCTTGCGTGCCTGCGACACGTCCATGCCGCCATACTTCGCCTTCCACGCGTACAGCGTCCCGCTGCTGATGCCGTGCTTACGACACACATCGGCGGTCTTCATCCCGCCCTCCTGCTCGCGCAGCACCGCGATGATCTGCTCCTCGCTGAACCTCGTCTTCTTCACGTCCGTCTCCTCACGAAGCCGGACTCTAGTTCAAACTGGCAGAGTTTCAGGGGAGCACGTCAGTGCGATAACGTACCAATCGAGACGGTCAACGGCCTCATAAGGCCGGTGCGATCTGCCGACACAGGCCGTGGCGCAGCTTGGAAGCCACCTGAATGTCGTCGCGCGCCTCATCGACACGGCAACGTAACCCCCACCCGACAGTCTCCGACAAACCCGGCGCGGTTTATTGCGCAGCTATGCAATCATCCATAAAGGTTGTTACTCCAGCTACATTACTGCTGATGAGGCTCCAGTGGATATCTATTCAGTAGGTAGAGTCCGCAAAAACGGTCTACAATGACTGGCGCCGCTATTGGTTCCCGCAAGATCGGTGTTTTTGCGGAAATTTGATATACTTCGAAGTGGCGGTTGTGTTGCTTTTTGAAAGTTTTCTTTAACGCGGCTTCATTATGCAATCGCTCGCCGCGACGTATGGTGATGGCGTGCAAGGTTGCTCTGTGCAGGTTCTTGCAGAGGCGTTCGGGCGTCGTGGGCGAGTTGTTGGCTTATCGCCTGATGCAAGCGTAGCGCAAAGGGCGAGCATCATCGGAGCATGATCCATGCGCTTTTTTGATAACCTTTCGATGGTAAGAAAGCTTACCCTGTGTCTGGGAGTTATTCTGGCGCTGACCCTCACGACGAACTTTGTCATTTATACGAAGAAGAACCAGGTTCGCGAAACGACGAGTATCAATGAGCATACGTACAAGGTCATCATGGCCTCGAACAAGCTCGTCGAGGGGATGGTCAACCAAGAGACAGGTCTTCGCGGTTATCTGCTGACGGCCGACCGGAATTTTCTGGCTCCCTACACTGATGGAGCGGCCGACTTCGACCGCGCCATGAAAGAAGCGCGGCGGCTGACCAGCGACAATCCGCAACAACAGAGCCGCCTGACCCAGATCGGTGCTCTGGCGCAGCACTGGCGCAATGAGGTCGCGGAGCCCAACATTGCGTTGATGGCTGCTCCCGCGACGCAAGGCGTCGCACGCGCGAACACGGCGAAGGGCGTGGGCAAGTCGCTGATGGATCAACTCCGCAACCAGGCGGGCGCCGTCATCACCATGGAAAACCAGCTTCTGGCGCAGCGACAGGTTGCGCAGGAGCAGGCCTTCGCCACGATCTCCCAAGCCATTTTCGGCGGGATGATGCTCAGCCTGATACTGGCCATCGCCATCCTGGTCCTGCTGGTCCGCCAGATCGCGCGGCCGGTGAATGCGGTCACCAACGGTCTCGTCGCGCTGGCAAGCGGGGATATGAGCGTGACGTCGGTCGATCAGGATCGCCGCGACGAGGTCGGGCGGCTGGCGGTCGCACTCGATAATCTGCGCGCGCAGTTGCTGGCGGCGGACGAGGCCAAGAGGGCGCAGACCCGCCTGATCGTCGACAGCGTCGGCGCGGCCCTGTCCAGGCTGGCGGAGGGTGACCTGCAATCCCGTCTGGATAGCGACCTCGACGGGCCCTTCGCCGCGATCAAGACCGATTTCAACCGCGCGGCGGATGCGCTGCAGACGGCCATGTCGCAGGTCTCCGTATCGACCGGCGGCATCCTCAACGGTGCGGCGGACATCCGCCAAGCCTCCGACGACCTGTCGCAGCGCACCGAGCAACAGGCGGCCAGCCTGGAGGAAACGGCGGCCGCCATGGACGAGATCACGACGACCGTGCGCAAGACCGCCGAGCAGGCGGGGCTGGCTCGCCAGATGGTCGGTCAGGCCAAGGACGAGGTCCAGCATTCGGGCCGGATCATGGAGGATGCGGTCGCCGCGATGAACGGGATCGAGCGCGCCTCGACCGAGATATCCGACATCATCTCGGTCATCGACGGCATCGCGTTCCAGACCAATTTGCTGGCTTTGAACGCCGGGGTCGAGGCCGCGCGCGCAGGGGATGCGGGCAAGGGCTTTGCCGTCGTCGCCTCCGAGGTTCGCGCGCTGGCCCAGCGATCCGCCGATGCGGCCAAAGACGTCAAGGAGCGGATTTCGGTGTCCGCCGATCAGGTCGATGCAGGCGTGGGACTGGTCAACCAGACCGGCGAGGCGCTCGGCCGGATCGTGACGCGTATCACCGAGATCAACGCCCTGATCGGCGACATCGCGGTGTCGGCGGAACAGCAGAGCACCGGGCTGCAACAGGTCAATATCGCCGTCAACCAGATGGATATGGTCACGCAGCAGAATGCCGCCATGGTCGAAGAAGCGACGGCCGCCGCCCGCAGTCTGGCGGGGGAGGCGGACGAACTCTCGCGGCAGATGGCTCGCTTTTCCATCGTTCGGAATAGCGGGCGGCCCTCCGCCAATATCTCCAGCCTCGACGATCACCGCTATCGCCGCGCGGCGGTGGCGTAAGGAATGACGGACGGGCGGGAGCGGGGCGGCCTTGCCGGGCCCGATCGCTTCCGCCGCGTTCAAAAAAGAATGGCGCCGCCGGTCACGAGGCGGAGGCTGGGGGCGGCATGGTTGAGGCCCGCCGCGGCCAGAATGTCGAACTGAACGACCTTGGTCGGTCGCCAGGCGGCCGACAGCGCGGCCAGGGCCAGAGTCTCATGCTGGTCGGGATCGTCGTCACGCTCCAGCGACAGCTCGGCGTTGGCGGTGATCTGATCGGTGAACTTGTAACGCACGCCGGTGATCTCGCTGTACGACAGATGCCGTCCCATGCCGGACTGGTTCGCCGCTGCATCGGCTTCCCCCGTTACCGCGATCGCGATCTTCTCGGTCAGCTCATATTGGATGGGGACGATGACCCCCGTCGACCAGGTGCCAGCCCCGACCGGATAGCGTCCGGTTGGGGCCGTGACAAAGGCCTGTATGCCCGCCGAAAAGGGCTTCCCTTTCTGCCCGGCAAGATGCTCGCGGATCGCGAAGGTCACGTCGCCGGTGCCTGTCACCGTGTCGACCGTTTCGCTCGCCTTGTCGCGTGTCCGGTCCCGGCCATAGCCGACCCATTCGAGCTGAAGCTCGGTATTCTTGCCCACGCCCAGACGGGTAAGGATATCGGCGGTGACGATACGGTCCTCGCGCTGGTCGGACTGGTCGTCTCGCTCCCAATCCAGCGCGGACATCTCGACATGCACCCGCCCCGGTTCGGTCGTGCAGCTCGATCCGCCGAGATTGGGACGCGTGGGGCAGAAGCGGGGCTCGTCCTGGGCGAGGGCAGGGGTGTCGATCATGATGGCCGCCACACTCAGCGCCCACGCCAAAACCTTCGCCATTTGTTTCCCCCCTTACAAATATCTGATCGGAAAGACTTTACATAGGCTTTCGTTCCGTTCGTCTCGTCCCGCCGCGACAGAGGCATTTTGACCTATCCGATTGTCACAACCGTCACCGCGCCCCGCGTGGCTTTCAGATAGGGGAGGCACTCGATGGGGCGCACCGGCCAGGCCCATGGCCTTGCGGGGCCATAAAGAATGGCCGTGTCCGCAATCGGCTACCGTGTTCCGGACGGCATCAGATATGTCACATCGAGATCGGACGCAGCCGTAAAATACAACCCGAGCTGTGCAAGAGCAGGAGACCGTTCAGTCGCCGAACCTATTCGCGATATATAGCGCCTTGACTGTTTTTCCAGCGCGGGCCGACACTTCGAAAGTATGTTTGGTTAATGAAAACTGCCTGCGGCAGGAACTCTATATTAAATCCCGCTGCTCTAAGCGCTCTCTCACGAGGAAGTCGCGAGCCATGCGGAATTTTGGGCAGCTTCGGCGCTCGTCGACGCATCTATCGAACCGAGGCATCGGCATTTTGATGGGACTGGCTTCGCGATGTGTAAACGGGGGGAGACATGCGCGCCACGATCCGGATCAAATTGGTCGCGACATTTGCAGCCGTAATTCCGATGCTTATGGGGTTCAGCGTCGATTGCTTGTCGACCCTGACCGGAAACCCGCGCGACGCCCGGCGAGCCGTGGCCGCATGACGCAGCCGCGGGGGCGCTCGCTTCCTGCCGACCCTCGGGGAAAGAGGCGATGGCGATGACGTTTCGTCAATCGATCATGCTGCTGACCGCCCCCATGCTGGCGGTTCTGCCGACGCCCGTTTTGGCGCAGGAAGAGGAGCCGCGCGCCGAAGCCGGTGGCGAGGGGGAGGACGCAGCTTCCAGCGCCTTCAGTCTCGATCTGCTCTACAAGGCCGATCTGGTCGGCGTCTCGGCGGGAAAGGGGCGGCGCGGCGCGCGGTTCCTGGACAATCTGGATCTGATCGCGTCGCTCGACCTGGAGCGCGCGGCGGGATGGCGGGGCGGCAGCGCCTATGTCGGCGCCTTAAGCAACGCCGGTGCGCGGCCCAACGATATCGCGGGAACGTTGCAGGGCGTGAACAATATCGAGGTCATGAGCCCGGACCTGTTGCTCTATCAGGCCTGGGTGCAGCAGCGCTTCGCCGGAGATCGTGGCTCGGTGCTGGTCGGCAAATATGACCTGAACAGCGAATTTTATGCCAATCCTGCGGCGGCGGCATTGATCGCGCCGGCCTTCGGCATCGGGTCGGAACTGGCGGCGACGGGCCCCAACGGGCCGTCGATCTTTCCCCAGACCGACCTGGCGATCCGCGTGCGGCTGAAGGGCAAGCGCCATTATGTGCAGGCGGCCGCCGTTCGCGCCCCGCGCGGGGTGGCGGATGAGAACGGCCCGCGTTCGGCCCTGTTGATCGCCGAGGCGGGGCTGAAGGGCCGAACGGCGATCACGGTCGGCGGCTGGACCTATAGCCATCGCCAGCAGCGGATCGTTCCGCCGGGCATCACGCCGGGCCCGGACACCGCTGCGTCGCATGGCCTCTATGCTCTGGTCGAGCGGGATCTGGCGGGCGAGGCGGGCAAGATCGGCCATTGGTGCGCCTTTCTGCGGGCCGGTCTGTCCGACGGGCTGACCACGCCGTTCGCCGACGGGGTGCAGGTCGGGGTGACCGGCCATGGCATCCTGCGGTCGCGCCCGGAGTCGCTGCTGTCGATCGGGCTGGCCACCGCCGGGCTCAGCCGTGCCTATCGCCGCGCCAATCCACCCGACGAACCGTCGCTGACCAAGACGGAAAGCACCGTCGAGCTGACCTATAGCGATCGGGTCGCGCCCTTCCTGACGCTTCAGCCCGATATCCAATATGTCCATCGTGCATCGGGCCTGCGTGATGCGACCGGCGTGGTGGTGCTGGGCCTGCGGGCGATCGTCGCCTGGAAGATCCACTAGGCGCGTCGTCTCGGGTCAGAAGCGGAACCGCAGCTCGGCCAGCAGGGTGCGCGGTTCGCCGGGGAAGCTGCCGCTTTGTAATGAGAAGCCGGAGGCGGCGTAGCGCTTGTCGAACAGGTTATCGACGCGCAGCATCAGTTCCGCGATCCCCAGCGACTTGGTGATCGACGCGTCGAAGATCATATAGGGCTGCACCGCCTGGCCCGACAGGCTGACCCGGCGCGACAGATATTCGCCACCGACACCGATTGCGGTGCCGATCGGCGCAATCTGATAGCGGGTCCAGAAGCCCAGTTGATGCCGGGGTGCATTGGCGAAGCGGTTGCCGACCGCGTTGGTCAGCGACTGCCCCGCCACCGTCCCGGTGATCCGGGTGTCGTTATAGCCGTAGTTGGCGAGCAGCACCCAGTTGCGCGTGATGTCGGTGGACAGGTCGATCTCGAAGCCCTTGCTCGTGACCTCGCCGATCGGGCGCAGTTGATCCTGCCCGTTGACGGGGGCGAGGCTTGGGTCGACCTGCAGCATGTTGCGGCGGATGATCCGATACACCGCCGCATTGGCCTGCAGCCGCCCGCCGAGCAGCACCGACTTGACACCGCCCTCGATCTGGTTGCCCGTCACCGGGGCGAAAGGGCCGCCCGCATCGGTGTTCTGGCTGGCGGCGCTCTGCGGCTCGAAACTGCCCGACCAGCTGGCATAGAGCGATACGCCGGAGCGTGGCTTGACGATCGCCCCGGCGCGATAGGTGAAGCGACCGTCGCTATAGGACGGATTCGCCGTGATGCGCCCGGCGGTGCTGGTCGTCACCCCATCGTCGAACCTGTCATAGCGGACACCGCCGATCAGCAGCAGCGCATCGGTGATGCCGATCTGATCCTGGAGATAGGCGCCCTTGCGCCGGGTGCGTGTGTCGGTCTTGGCGAAGGGCAGAGAGGCGGCGCGCGCCACGTCGCGCGCGGTAACGCTATAGACCGGCTTGCTCAGGCTCAACGGCGTGACGCCCGAGCGCAGGATGCGCGAGTTGAGGATGCTGGTCTCGTCATACCAGTCCGCCCCCATCTGAAACTTGTGGGCCATGCCGATCAGTCGTGCCTTCACCGTGGCGTTGGCCATGAAGGACAGGCCGTCCACGTCGCGGATCTGGTCGCGAAATTCCCGGGCGATCAGGTAGGTGCTGCCGGGCACGAAGCCGCGCGCCTCGTGATATTGCTGGGTCTCGGTCGCCTTGAAATAGCGTGCGCCCGCATCGAACGTCACCGCGTCGCCGATGCTGGTGGCATAGCGTGCCTGATAGGCCTGCGACTTCAGATGAAGGAAGTCCGTCGGTTCGTTGGCGTTCCAGCGGATGTCGGCCAGGAAGTTGCCGTCATTGTCGACCGGCACCCCGCGCAGCCGATTGCCGCGCAGGAAATTGTCATAGACCGTTGCCTGGATGGTCAGCTTGCCGCCCTCGTTGGTCCGGAAAGACAGGCCGCCGTCGCCGATCAGCGACGTGTTGTGAGTGTTGTAGCGGAAGGGCGACATCGCCTCGTAAAAGCCGCCCAGCCGATAGGTGACGATGCCTTTCGCATCGACCTTGCCCGTCGCCTCCGACGAGATACCGGCGCGACCATAGCTGCCGAGCGTCGCGACCGTCCGCAGGCTGCTGACGTCGCTGGGCGTCTTGGAGACATAGTTGATGATGCCGCCGGGCGAGCCGGGGCCGAAGAACAGGCCCGCCGGGCCCTTCAGCACCTCGACCCGGCTGATGGTGAACAGCTGCGGCACTGAAAAGCCGATGAACGGATTGCCGCGCTGACCGTCATAGAAGGACTGGTCTTGCCGAAACCCGCGAAAGGTAATGCCCGCATAGCTGAAGGCACTGACGCCGGAGATATTGCGGTAGATGTCGGTCGCGTCGCGCGCGCCCTGGTCGGTGAACAGCTCCTCGTTGATGACCTGCAAAGCCTGCGGAATGTCGAGCGGGTCCTCGGCCGACTTGCCCACGGTCGTCGTGTCGACGCGGTAGAGATGCTGCGCCCGGCCATTCACGATGATGTCGGCGACTTGGGCGTCGGAGGCAACGGGATCGCTCACCGTTTCCGCCATGGCGGGCGCGCAAAGCATCATCGCCGCCAGACCAGCGGCATAGTTCCACGATTCCACGATCAACCCCTTAATGCTATTAGGTCGCATTAACGAGAATGGTTCGCAGGTGCAACCCAGTGTAGTTTTTGGCGGCAGGGACTTTCCCGGCATGCCGCCGTTCGATGTTCTGTCGAACGATCAGGGCGACCGTCATTTCGCGGGCTGTCGGGTCAAGGGGCGGTGACGACCGGAGGGCAATCAAAGTTTGGAATCGTCGATCGGTCTCGCTTGCCTATCACGGCCGATGTGACTTACGATCGCGTGTATAACAGATCACTTTCACATAAGAGAGTGGCGGCAGGGCTTGGCAAATGGGTCTTGGAAAAGGCTGGTCCTGAATGATCGGCGCGATGGCGGGAGAGAAACGGATGAAGGCGAACAGGCGCGAAATGATCGGGGGAGCGATCGCGGCGGCGGCACTGGCCCCTGCGGCGGCGTCGGCAGTCACGACCGCACGGCAGGCACCGGGGGTGGGACGTGCGCTGAAGGTGCCGGCGCCCGCACGATTTACGCCGGACTGGGAGTCGCTGACCACCGGCTATAGCGTGCCCGACTGGTTCCGGGACGCCAAGTTCGGCATGTGGGCACACTGGACGGCGCAATGCGTGCCCGAAGCGGGGGATTGGTATGCCCGCGACATGTATCTGCCGGGCAGTCGCGCCTATGAGCATCATCTGAAACATTACGGCCATCCGGCCGATGTCGGCTTCATGCAGATCCAGAATTTATGGAAGGCGGATCGCTGGGACCCCGGCCGGTTGCTCGACCTCTACAAGAAGGCGGGCGCGAAATATTTCATGGCGCTGGCCAATCACCACGACAATCTCGATACCTATGACTCCAGATATCACCCGTGGAACACGACGCGGGTCGGCCCGCGTCGTGACATCATCGGCGAATGGCAAAAGGCGGCGCGTGCACGCGGCCTGCGCTTTGCCGTGTCCAACCATTCGGCCCATGCCTGGCACTGGAACCAGCCCGCTTATGGCTATGATCCGACCGGGCCGCGCGCGGGCGAACGCTATGACGCCTACAAGTTGACCGCGGCGCAGGGTCGCGGCCAGTGGTGGGACGGGCTGGACCCCCAGCAGCTCTATACCGGCCGCTTCATGCCGATGCCCGATGGCATACGCACGCTGGACGAAGCCAATGCCTGGCACGAAGCCACCGATCGCCTGTGGAACGAGGGCGTTCCCGCGGGCGATTTCGCGACCAACTGGCTGATGCGCGTGAAGGACCTCGCCGAGAAATATCGGCCGGACATGGTCTATTTCGACAATTTCGACCTGCCGCTCGAACAATATGGCCTGGATTTCACGTCCTGGTTCTACAACCAGTCGATGAAGTGGAATGGCGGTCGGCTGGAAGCCGTCGTCACCAGCAAGGTCACGCCGCCCCAGCGCCGCATGGGCATCGTCGATGATGTCGAGCGCGGCGGGAAAAGCTATATCGAGCGCTTCCCGTGGCAGACCGACACCTGCATCGGCAACTGGCACTACGACATCGATGTGTACAACAACGACGGCTACAAGACGGCGGCGAACGTCATCCATACGCTGTGCGACGTGGTGTCGAAGAACGGCAACCTGATGCTGTCGGTGCCGATGCGGGGCGACGGCACGATCGACGACAAGGAAGAAAAGGTCGTCAACGACATCGCCGAATGGATGGGCCGTTACGGAGAGGCGATCTACGGCAGCCGCCCGTGGAAGCTGAACGGCGAAGGCCCGACGCGCCCCAATGCGGGCAACTTTTCCGAGGGTGGTCCGAAGTCGCCCTATACGGCGCGCGACGTTCGCTACGTGACGCGGGGCGGCAATCTCCATGCGCTGGTGATGGGGTGGCCCGAGGACGGCGTCGTGCGGATGACCCTGCTGGCGCAGGGCAACCCGACGATGCCGGGGCGGATCGCGCGGGTCACGATCCAGGGCGACAATACCCCGCTGGTCTTCCGGCGTACCGCCGAGGCGTTGGAAGTCACGCTACCCCAGGGCGCGCGTCATCCGATCGGCGTTCCGCTGGTTATCGCGGGCAACGGCGTCACAGCCTGACGATGTGAGGGGGGTCGTTTCATGCGGCCCCTTCGACCCAATGAAGGGGAGCTCGGCCGTCCCAGGGCATGTTGGGCCTTCATCATTTCGGGGGCCGGTCTCGGCGGCGGGATACTGCGTTCCGCCCGATCCGCCTCGGTCAAACTGGCAGATAGGCGCTGTGCGGATTGTTCTGCGCTTGTCAGGGTTTTGCCAGCCGGGGAGTGTGGGCGATGACCCAAATGCCTGTCTTTGGATGGCTTGTATCGGCCTTCAATTGGTCAGGCAAATAAGCTTTACAGCTTGGTAGGCCGGGTTAGATTGCTGCCGACAGTCATGGTGGCGGAGGGACGATGCGGGCGAGGATCATGGGGCTGGGTGCCGGCCTTGCAGCGATGCTGGGTATCACCGCCCCCGTTCATGCCGCCGACCTGGACCTGGCGCGCGCAAGCCTGTTGGCGGTCGCCGATGGCGAGGGGACGACCCGTATCGCCGCCGAACTGCTGGCCCGCGATCTGACCGCGCTGGGCGGGCGGCCGGGGCCGATCGTCGCGGATAGGGCGAACTGCATCGATATGTGCGTCGTCATCGGGACGATCGCCTCGCCGGTGGTGCAGCGGCTGGCACGGGAGGGCGGGGTGGACCTGTCGCCGATCGCGGGCGGCTGGGAACGCTATGTCCGGGCCGGGGTCCGCGTGGCTGGGCGGCGCTATCTGTTGATCGTGGGATCGGATGCGCGCGGGGCGGCGTATGGCGTGACCGACCTGTCCCGTGCGTTGGGCGTGTCGCCCTGGGAATGGTGGGCGGATGTCACGCCGCGTCGTCGCGACCGGATTGTCGTCTCCGACCGGCCCTTCGTCTCGCGCGCGCCGTCGGTGAAGTATCGCGGCATCTTCCTGAACGACGAGGATTGGGGGCTGGAGCCCTGGGCGGCCAAGACCTTCGACCCGGAAAAGGGCAATATCGGGCCGAAGACCTATCAGCGTGTCTTCGAACTGATGTGGCGGTTGAAGGCCAATACGCTGTGGCCTGCGATGCACTCGGTTTCGACGCCCTTCTTTGGTGATCCGGGCAATGCGCCGCTCGCCCGGCGCTATGGCATCGTCATCGGCAGTTCGCATGCCGAGCCGATGCTCCGCAACAATCTGCGCGAATGGGACGAGGGGAAGCGAGGCGGATTCGACTTCACCCGGCGGCCAGAGGCGATCCTAGATTACTGGCGCGAGCGGGTGGCCGAGACCAGGGGGCAGGAGGCGTTCTACACCGTAGGCCTGCGCGGCTTGCATGATGGACCGATGCAGGGCGTGACGACGACGGCGGCGCGGCGCGGTATCCTGGAGGATGTGGTCGGGCGGCAGCGCACATTGCTCGCCGACACGCTGGGCAAACCGGCGGCGCAGGTGCCGCAGCTCTATGTCGCCTATCATGAATTGCAGGAGGCCTATGATGCCGGGCTGACGCTGCCGGGCGATGTCACGTTGATGTGGACCGACGACAATTACGGTTATCTGCGCCGTTTGAGCACACCGGAGGAACAGAAGCGGCCAGGCGGGGCGGGAGTTTATTATCATCTGTCCTATTGGGGGCGGCCGCACGACTATCTATGGCTGGGCACCACCCACCCGGCCCTGATCCGCGAGGAGATGGGGCGCGCCTGGGATACGGACGCGCGGCGCATCTGGATGGTCAATGTCGGCGATATCAAGCCGATCGAATATCTCTCGCAATATTTCCTCGACCTCGCCTTCGACGCGCGGCTGCTGGACCAATCTCCGCGCGAGCATCTTCGCCGCTTCATGGCCGAGCAATTCGGCGAGGCGGAGGCGGGCGAGATCGCCGATGTGATGATGCGCTTCTACGACCTGGCCTGGCCGCGAAAGCCGGAGTTCATGGGCTTCGGCCAGACCGAATGGGTCACGCCCAACCGGCCGAGCGCCTATGTCCAGTCGGATGGCGAGGAGGCGCAGGCACGGTTGGCGGCGTATAGGGCGCTGATGGACCAGGCATCGGCGATCGCGGCGCGTATGCCGAAGGACCGGCAGGACGCCTTTTACGAACTGGTGCGCTATCCGGTGCAGGGGGCGACCCTGCTCAACTGGCGTATCCTGTCGCTCGATCTTGCTGAACTTTATGCGCGCGATCAGCGGGCGAGCGCGGACCTCTATCTCTACGCGGCTCGCACGGCGTATAGGTCGCTGACCGAGGCGACCGCCCAGTATAACGCCCTGGCCGGGGGCAAGTGGCGCGAGATGATGGACGCCGCGCCGCGCCGCCTGCCGGTCTTCGAAGAGCCCAAATGGCCTTCCTACGGCGAGATCCTGAAAAGCGGCTGCGCCGTCGGCCTGTGGGGATCGTGGATCGGTGACGAGAATGTCCTGACCTTCACCAAGGGGGTGCCCGCGACACGGCCGGTCACGCTCTACACGCACCAATATAAATATGCCGACTGGGCCGTCACGAAGCGGCCGGATGGGCTGACCCTGTCGGGGGAGCGGGGGCTGCTGAACGCCGACAATGGGTATGAGCAGCGGCTGACCCTGTCCTATGACGGCAAGGGCGAGGTCGCGCCGGTGACGCTTCGCTGCAACGATCAGGTGGTGACGATCCACGCGACCGCGCTGACCCCGCCCGCGCTCGACCCCGGTGAGGTGCTGGAGGATGAGCGGCGCGTGACCATGCCCGCGCTCGCGGCAAAGTTCGGTGCAGACTGGGAGGCGATCCCCGATCTGGGCAGCCAGCGCGGCGCGCTCCGCGCCAGGCTGAGCCTGCCGAGCCGCAGCACCGCCGAGCAGGGCACGCCCGCCACCTGGCGCTTCGCCACCATGACCGAGGCGGGCGCGAATTTGCGTATCGTCGCGTTGCCGACCCATCCGCGCGATCCCGCGCACGGCCTGCGCGCGGCGGTGAAGCTGGATGACGGCGGTTGGCAGACGGTCGATTTCGCGACCATCGGGCGCAGCGACCAGTGGCGGCAGAATGTCCTGACCAACACCGCCATCGCCACCCTGCCGCTCAAGACCTTTGCCGCCGGGCATCACCGGGTGGCGATTGTGCCGCTCGATCCCGGCCTGACCCTCGATCGTGTCGAGCTGGTGCTCGATGGCGCCCGCCCGCTCTATGCGCCGCTCCCCTCTGATTCTTCGCCGGAGACTGCCCGATGACCGTGACCCGCCGCACTCTGCTCGCCAGCGGGCTGGCCGCTCCGGCGCTGGGGGCGCCCGCTCTGGCAGCGAACCGTCCCGTGATGCTCGACAGTGGCGATGCGCCCGCACCCTTCGACGCGATGCCCGAACCGCCCTTCGTCGCCGATCCGAGCCTGCTGCGGCTCGACGATGGCTGGTTGTTCCACAAGGGCGACATCACCGTGCCGCCGATCCTGGGGCATGAGGAAAGCTATCAGAACGCCAAGGCCGGGATCGCGCAAGGGGCCGCTGCCGTCAGCTATGACGACAGCGACTGGCGCAGCGTCGAGCTGCCGCATGACTGGGCGATGGAGGAGGTGGTCGACCCCAACGCTAATGTCGCGCAAGGCTATCGGCGGCGCGGGATCGGCTGGTATCGCCGGACGCTGAAACTGCCGACCGAGTGGCGCGGCCGCTATCTGGAGGTACAGCTGGGCGCGGCGGCGACCAACGCGAAGGTTTGGTTCAACGGCGTCCTCGTCGCGCACAGCTTCAGCGGCTATACCGCGATCCTAATCGACATCACCCCCTATGCCCGGTTCGGCGAGGAGGTGAACACGCTGGCCGTCCGCGTCGATGCCGAGACGATGGAGGGCTGGTGGTATGAGGGCGCGGGGCTGTACCGCCACAACTGGCTGGCGGTGCGCGACGGGGTGAGCATCGTCACCGACGGCCTCCACGCCGATCCGCGCCGTGAGGGGGCAGTCTGGACCGTGCCGGTCGCGCTGACCGTCTCGAACATCCAGAAGATGGCGGCGACCGTTCGCGCCGAGGCGGTGCTGATCGATCCGGCGGGCCGCACCATCGATCGGGCGGAGGCGGACGTGACCGTCGATCCGCTCAAGACCGCCGAGTTGAAGGTCTCAATCCCGGTCGCCGCGCCGCAGCTCTGGTCGGTCGACCAGCCGATACTCTACCGGGTGGAAACGCGGCTGCTGCGTGACGGAAAGGCGATCGACGCGCGCGCCACCCGGATCGGCTTTCGCGAAATCCGCTTCGACGCCGCGACGGGTTTCTATCTCAACGGCGTGGCGACCAAGATCAAGGGCGTCTGCGTGCATCAGGACCATGCCGGGGTCGGCGTCGCCATGCCAGATGCGATGTGGGACTGGCGCATCCGGCGCCTGAAGGCGATGGGCTGCAACGCGCTGCGCTGCTCGCACCATGCGCCCGCGCCCGAATTGCTCGATGCGTGCGACCGGCTGGGGTTGCTCGTCATGGACGAGAACCGCAATTTCAACCCCAGCCCGGATTATCTGCGCCAGCTGGAGTGGCTGGTCCGCCGCGACCGCAATCACCCGAGCGTCTTCCTCTGGTCGGTCTTCAACGAGGAACCGATGCAGGGCACCGAACAGGGCTATGAGATGGTGCGCCGCATGGCCGAGGCGGTGAAGGAGCTCGACACCTCGCGCCCCGTCACGGCGGCGATGAACGACGGGATGTTCTCACCGCTTAACGTGTCGGACGCGGTCGATGTGATGGGTTTCAACTATCAGCATCGCCGGTACGACAGCTTTCACGCCGCCCACCCGACCAAGCCGATGACCAGCTCGGAGGATACCAGCGCCTTCATGACGCGCGGTGTTTGGAGGACCGACATGGCGCGCCATGAGGTCAGCTCCTACGACACCGACGCCGCCGAATGGGGGCTGACCCATCATGAAAGCTGGAAGATGATCGACACGCGACCCTTCGTCGCGGGGACGTTCGTGTGGACCGGCTTCGACTATCATGGCGAGCCGACGCCGTTCGAATGGCCGACGACGAGCAGCGTGTTCGGCATCATGGACCTGTGCGGCTTCGCCAAGATGGCCTTCCACCTGCGCCGCGCGCAATGGGTGGACGATGCGCCCGCGCTGGCCATCGCGCCGCACTGGACCTGGCCGGGGCGTGAGGGGCAGCCGATCCGGGTGATCGCGCTGACCAATGCCGAGACGGTCGAACTGCGCCTGAACGGCAAGAGCCTGGGGAGCAAGGCGGTCGACCGGCTGGCGATGCCCGAATGGCAGGTGTCCTATGCCCCCGGACGGCTGGAGGCGGTCGGCTATCGTGGCGGGCGCGAGGTGTCGCGCACCGCGGTCGAAACCGCGGGGCTGCCGGTCGCCCTGAAACTGATCGCGGATCGGCGGGGGATGCTGGGCACGGGCAGCGACGTGCAGCCCTTCACCGTCGCGGCTGTCGATGCGCGGGGGAGGGTGGTGCCCGATGCGGATGCACAGGTAACGTTCCGGGTGACGAAGGGCGCGGTGATCGGGGTCGGTAATGGTGACCCCAACGACCATGACTCGGAGATCGTGCCCGCGCGTCGCCTGTTCCATGGGCTGGCCCAGGCACTGGTCCGCGCCGAGCCGGGGACAGGCACACTGACTGTCGAGGCGAGCGCGCCGGGGTTGAAGCCCACGCGCACAACGGTGCGGGTGATCGCGGCCGAGCCACTGCCCGCGCTCCCGGCGACGCGCCCCGTCGCGATGCTGACCGACTGGAAGCGCAGCGACTTCACCGCGACCCGGCCTGATCCGCTGCGGCGTTATGCGGGCAATGACATGAACAGCCTTGTCTATGCGCGGTCCGGCAGGCTGGAAGGGCCGGGCGAGGGCGTCTGGTCGACCTATCGCACCAGTTTCAAGCCGCGCCGCCGGGTGGCGGAGCAGGGTGGGGCGGTGGTCTTCGCCGAAGTCGCCGGGCGCGCCGAAGCCTGGGTGGATGGGGTGAAGCGTGCGGAGAAGACCGACTTCACCCCCGCGCCGCTGGAGGTGCCGTTCCCGGCCGGAGCGGGCGAGCGGCAGGTCGTGCTGGTCGTCGAGGCGGAGCCGGGCAAGGCTTCGGGGCTTGGGCGGACGATTTCGGTGCGGGAGAGGTAATGCCCGTGCGCTTCGACTTCGCTCAGCCCGAGCGAAGTCGAAGGCCAAGGGTCACACCTTCAGGATAATCCCCTTGCGATCCAGCGCCCAGCCGAACGCGCAACAGATCAGCGTATAGGCCAGCGCACAGAGCAGCGATCCGACCGGCCCCGGCGCGACCGCCTGGAATGCGGTCAGCCCGACCCAGCTATACAGCCCCTCGCCATCGACATGGATCAGTTCGAGCAGGACGACCAGCAGCTCGGAAAACAGATAGATGGCGAGCGGATTGCGGCCCAGCATCTGGAGGAAGGCGCGGCCCAGCGTCACGCCCCGCACCTCGACCAGCCACAGCGCGCCGCCCAGCAGGATCAGGTCGAGCCCGGTGGTCAGCGCGACGAACGACCCGGTCCACAGCTTCTTGCCCACCGGCAACACCGGCGAGAGCAGCAGCGCGACGACGACCAGCACCGCGCCGATCGCGGCCAGTTTCGCCACGGTCGCACCATGTTTGCCCCAACGCTGAATGGCGAGGCCGGTCAGATAGCCTGCGATGACATTGGCGGTGGCGGGCAGGGTGCCGAGCAGCCCTTCGGGATCGAACCCGTGATCCTTCTTGTAGAGATGGTTCAGCCCGATCACCCGCAGGTCGAACAGCGTACCCGCATTGCGATAGCGCCCGAATGCCTCGCCCGATGGGCTCAGGCCGACCAGGATCGCCCAGTGCGCGACGACCAGGCCGATGGCGACCATCACCAGCTGGCTGGGCTTCAGATAGCGCGCGCATAGCGCCCCCAGCAGATAGCAGAGCGCGATGCGTTGCAGCACGCCGGTCAGCCGCGTGTCGGCAAAGGGCTTGGCGACCCAGCTGCCGTCTGCCTGATGCGTGACGAAGGGGAACCAGTACATCAGCACGCCGAGCAGGAAGATCAGCGCGGCCCGCTTGAACACCCGGCGCAGGAACACGCTTTCGGGCATCGGGCGGTTCAGCGCGAAGCTCATCGCATTGCCGACCGCGAACAGGAAGGTCGGATAGATCAGGTCGGCCAGGGTGAAGCCGATCCACGGCGCATGTTGCAACTGGGTGAACGCGCCGCCCGCTCCCGCCGTGTTGACCACGATCATCAGGAAGATGGTCGCGCCCCGAAACATGTCGAGCGAGGCGAAGCGCTCTGGTCTGGCGGCGGTCATCGGGCGGTCTCCATCATCAGCGCGCGGGCCTCGGCCACGGGATCAGCGGGCGGGCTGGCCTTGTAGGTGCGTGGCGAGGCGACCCAGTTCTTTTCCCAATCGAGCAGCCTGGCGGTGAACGCCGCGTCGTCGACCGGCCGCTTTGCGAGGGCGGCGGCGCGTGCCTCGGTCAGGTAACGGGTCCAACGCGGCAGGTAATAATCGGCATACATGCCCGCCCAGGCCTTGGACGCATAATCGCCCAGATGGCCGCGCCCGCCCCAGATCGTCACCTGCGCCTTGGCATTCTGTTCGTAGGCGGTCTTCTCGGCGGGCGTGTCGCCATAGGCCCGCGCATCGGCGATCCAGCTGGCGAGGCTTTCCTGCTGTCCGCCGATCAGATGGTCGATAGCCAGCGCCAGCGCCTTGACCCGCGCCGTCTCTCGGTCGCCGGTCGCGACATCGCCCTTCTGATAGGCGGCGACGGCGGCCTTCACGCTATCGTCCAGCGACAGGCTGGCGGCGTGGCGGGTCAGGTCGACCAGATCATAGCGATAGAGCGGGCTCCGAGCGTAGGCGGGCGCGAGCTTCAGCATCGCCGCGATCCCGGCGCGCAGCTTCACGCGGTCGCCCGGCTCGGCGGGATAGGTGGGCGCATCGGCGGCGGGGCGCTTGAAAAAGAGGTAGGCACCCGCCCGCTCGTTCCACCAGCGCGTGGTCCAGTAACGCACGTCATAGGCGCCCGCGACGACATCCTGCCACGCCGCGACCATCGCCGGATCGCTCCGGCCATAACGCGCGGCGGTATAGCGGGTCAGCCACGGCCCCATCGCCATGTCGCCGCCCGGCCAGGCGACGTCATAGGCATAGTCATAGACCAGGCTGTTATTGTGCAACCCTTCGGGAAACATGCCGAAGCCCCGCACATTCCCGCGCCCCTTGTCGGCGAACAGCGCGGCGACGTCGCGGCGATAGAAGTCGGGCGCGCCGTAAATCGGGTTGCTGCCGCCATAATTATGGACATAGCCGTAAACCCAGCTCTTGCCGTCGAAGCCGTTCGTCGTCTTCCAGATGCCGGGATAGCGGTCGTTGCCGATGTCGAGGATCAGCATCTTCCGGTCGGGCACGTCGCGCAGGAAGGCGGCGATGGCGTCGGGCGTCCAGAATTTCTTGTCCGCGCCGAACAGCCAGCCCTGCATCACCCAGGTGGCCCCCGGCACGGCGGCGGCGATCGAGGCGTAGAGCCGCTGGCCGTAAGCCGCCAGCCTTGCGTCACGCACCTCGCGGGGCAGGGCGGCCGCCTTGGTCGCGGCATCCAGGGCGGGGGTATTGGCGGTCGCGTCGCCATACGAGGCGTGCGCGGTGTCGCTGCCATCCTCGGCGATGGGGGGCACCATCTCGTTGAAGGCGTCGGCCAGGTAATATTGCCCCGGCCCGTACTCGGCGGTGTAGAGTTGCAGGAACCGCTTGGCGAGCGGCGCGAACAACGGATCGGACGGATCGAGCCAATAGGTCCCCTCGAACCCCTCCCAGGACCGCATCTTGTAGATGCGCGCCTTGGGGTGCGCCTCGGCAAAGGCCTTGGGCACGTACCCGGCAAAGGCGGGCAGGATCGGCGTCATGCCCAGATCGCGCATCCGGGCGAGGATGCGCTTCTGCAGGTCGTGCTTCTTGTCGATCCAACCCTGGGGGAGGGGCGCGCGATAGCCCTCGATATTGCCCATGCGCTGCCACGGCAGGAAGGCGGGGCCGGAGAAATGCGCGGCGAGCTGCGCCTCGCTCAGCCCCTGTTCGCGCCAGAGCTGGCGCCAGACATAATCCTGGCCCTCCATCGCCAGCGGCATGTCGACGCCATGCACCGCCATCGCGTCGATCTCCCGCTCCCAGCGGGCCCAGTTCCACCAGGGCGTGGTGTAGCCAAAGGTGCAAGTATTCAGATAGGCGCGGACGTTGAAGGGAGAGGTCACCCAGCCGCTGTCGCCGGGCGTCAGCCGGGTCATCGGGCCGATCCGGTTGCCCTCCCAGCTGATCGCCAGCCGCCCTTGCGCGTTCAGCATCGCCGCTGCCCCGCGCACCGCCGCTACGGCCGAGGAGGCTTCGACATTCAGCCGGTCATGGTCGACCCGGACGCGGTAGCGGGGCGTCGTCGAGGGCTGGATCGCGACCGAAACCTGTCGCTTGGGCACGCCCAGCCGCCGGAGCGCGGCGCCGGCTGCCTGCCCGCCATCGCTTTGCGCATGGGTCGTCGCGGCGGTGAGAAACAGAGTGCCGATCAGGCCGAGCGTCTTGGGATAGGTCATCACGGACGGCATTGTCCCCGGTTCATGACAAAAGGGAAGGGCGGACCATGATTGGCCCGCCCTCCAGAGGGGAGGTCTAGAAGCGCGTCGATGCCGAGAGGTAGATGGTGCGACCCGTCCGGCTGGCGAGCTGGAAGGTGTTCGCGTTGGTCTGATAGGCGTCTTCGTGCGTGTTGTTCAGGTTGATGATGCCCGCCGTGAAGCTCAGGTAGCTGGCGGGCGTGTAGCCCAGCGCCAAGTCCATCTGGGTGCGCGGGCGCACCACATGGGTCAGGCCGCCATTGACGAAGAAGCTCGACGCCGCGTCCTGAACATAGGAACTGCGGTGATTGACCGACAGCCGCACGCTGAACATCTCATTTTCCCAATAGGGCGTCAGGTTCCAGGTCAGCTTCGACAGGTCGCGCAGGTTGAAGCCGGTGCCGATCGCGCTGGCATCGGTATCGACCAATGTGACGTTGCCGACCGCGCCGAAGCCCTTGACAGGCAGGATCGCGTCGAAATTCTGCGACGCGCCTAGTTCCAGGCCCTTGATATGGATGACCCGGTCGTCGTTCAGCACCCGGCTGAAGCTGTAATCGGTCTTCAGGTCCGCCGACTGGCAATCGCTGACCACGCCGTTCAGCGCGACGCCGTCATAGGAGGACGGGCAGTAAAATTGCGTGAAAGTGCCGTTCTTCACCGCCTTGTAGAAACCGGCCAGGGTGATCGAATTGCCCTTGCCGTGATAATATTCCAGGCTGACGTCCAGCTGGTTGGCGGTCAGCGGCTTCAACCGGCTCTCGCCCTGCGCCACCGAGACGCTGGGGCGCAGGCTGGTGGTGACGCGGGTGATGGTGTCGGCCATCTGCGTCTGGCTGTTGAGCAGCGGACGGACCAGCACCTTGGCGGCGGCGATGCGGGCGACGAGGTGCGACGTCACGTCCAGCGCGAAGCTAGCGCTGGGCAGGACATTGCCATAATCCTGCACGACATGCTGCTGGCCGAGCAGGGTGGCGTCGCTGCCGGTGCCGTTGGTCAGGCTGCTCGTGACGTTCTGGTGGGTATGCTCGTAGCGGACGCCGACATTGCCGCGCACCGGCAGGTTGAACAACGTGCCGTCGATATTGGCCATCGCATAGACGGCCGGGATATAGCGGTCGACGCGGTAAGTGTTGGGCCAGTCGGGCGTGTCGGGCACGCTGATACCCTTGTCGCGCAGGATCTGCTGCCACAGCGGGGCATTGACCGACAAGAAGCTGTGCGGGATCGACATCGACCCGCCCAGGAAGTTGTTCACCAGCACGCCGGTTTTCGACAGATCGGGGATCCAGGCGAATTCGGGATAGGTCACCGGGTCGCTGACATCGGCGTCGCGGTCGTGACGATAGGCCTTGGTGTCGAAGCTCTCGTGGTGATATTTCGCGCCGAAGACCAGCGCCTTGATCCCGTGCCAATCGAGGTCCTGGGTCAGGTCGGTCTGCATCGCGCGGTCGCGGGCCGACTGGATATGCGTCGCGCCGTCGACGAACGCGTACCAGGTGCGGTTCGCCATATTGTAGATCGACCCGTCGGTCAGGCTGGCAGTGCTCCACTTGACGTTGAACGGATCGGAAATGTCGAGCTGGCCGCCATTCGCGAAGCGCACCTCGTCAATCGTCGCCCATTCGTAGAGCTTTGCGTCGCCCTGGGTATAATGGCCGATCGCGCGGATATGGGTGGTGTCAGTCGGGCTCCAGTTGACCGTGCCGGTATAGGCCTGGGTCTGGAGGTTGCGCAGTTCGGGCTGGTCGTTGTTGTCGACGTTGAAGCTGCTGATCCCGATCTTGTCGGCGACGCCGTTACTGGTGCTGTTCACCGTCACCGCCGAGGCGGCCCAGCGGCCGAAGACCATCTGGCGCGTGTCATAGCGGGTGTGGTCGCGCGAATATTCGCCCTGCAACAGGACCTCGAAACTGTCCTGCGGCTTCCACTGGATCGCGCCGCTGCCCATCAGCTGCTCGGTATCGCGGTCGATCCGGCGATAGCGCAGGTTGCCCGGCACCTGCGCATCGGGGGCACCCGCGACCGCGCCCGGCTGATACCAGTTCTTGATGAACAGATAGTCGCCGCGATCCTTCAGCTTCTGATAGCCGACGTCCAGCATGACGCCGATCGTGTCATCGGCGAACCGCTTGATATAGGCGGCGTTGACCTTGGGCGTCGCGGCCTTGCGATAGTCGGAATAATAGCCCTTGATGCCTGCGATGAAGCTGGGCCCCTTATAGGCCAGCGGCTTGACCGTATCGATGTTGACGGTGCCCGCCAGACCGCCCGTGTCCATGTCGGCAGTCGGCGACTTGATGACCTGGATCGCGCTGGCCAGATCGGTCTGGATGATGTCGTAGCGGAAGCCGTCCTTGAAGTCGGCGCTGGCGAAGGTCTGGCCGTTGATCGTGGTGCGCGCATATTGCGGGCCCAGGCCACGGATGCTGATCGTCGAGCCGCGGCCGTTGATGTTGGACATCTGGACGCCCGCGATGCGCTGGATGGCTTCGGTGATGTTCTGTGCGGGGAATTTACCGATATCCTCCGACGAGATGCCGTCGGTGATGCGGATGTCGTTGCGCTTGGCGGCGAGGGCGGAGGCGATGCTCTGGCGATAGCCGGTGACGGTGATCTCATTCTGGGCGTCGCCGCCAGCGGTATCGGTCTGGGGTGTCGCCTGCGCGGCATCGGCGGCGGCGATGCTGGTGGTGGAAGCGGCAACGGGGCCGCTGGTCTGCGCCGCAACGGGCGCGGCGATCATCGCCGAGGCGGCCCAGGCCGCCGTAAAGGCCGTCGTCTGAAGCAGGCGCTTGCGCCGGAGACGCGATGCGTCGTGGCACGGTGACATGGTCATGCTCTTTCCCTCCCTCTGATCCCAGCGCGGGGCAAACCACGCCGGACTTCCCCGAGACCTTGCCGGGCAGGCCTTTCGCGACCGGCGGCAAGCAGGGGGCGTCAGCGGCCGGAACGGGGTGAGCGTTCACGGACCGGGATCGGCCGTCTCATCTGCTGCGTCGGGACGCGAAGCCTGTCCGAAGTCCGTCATCGCAATGGCCGCCCGACCCTTTGGGTCGTGTGCGACACAGGCGCCGAAGGACCGAATATGTCGTCCTGCATCACGGTGTTGTAATCTTATGGTCTTATCGGTGACATGGAATGGTCATGCCTGTCAACGGGGCGTAACGAGGTTTCGCGCAAAAATTGGTCAGAACGGTAAAATTTGGAAATAAACCGTTTGACCTGAATGCGTTAAGATTATGAAATTGTTGTCATGCGGACGTGCAGCGTATCGCATCACCGGATCCCTCCGGCTGCGGTATCCTGATTTGACGACCGCTTAGGACCGTAGAAGAATTGGTATTGGGCCTATTGGTTCGGCCAATCGGCCTGTCTGCTTTTGTTGGCCCGCGTTAGATGGATGGTGCGCCCGTCATCCTTGACCGACAGGTCGAACAGCGCCCCGATCAGCGTCAGGCTCTCGACCGGCGTGTCCAGTCGGAAGCGACCATTGAACGTCTCGCCCGCCAGCGCCGGATCGGCCAGCCGGATGGGCCGCGTGCTGTAGCGACCGAGCCGGGCGACCGCATCGCCCAGCCTGATCCGGTCGCCGCTCAACCAGCGATCCTGCCATCCCTGATAGCGGGCGATGTCGAAATCATGGACGACGATCCGCCCCGCGCCCGCCTCGGCCCAATGCCCGCCGGTCACGACCACCGCCGCTTGGCCGGGAACGGTCAGCCGCACGCGCCCGCGATACACGCGCAACTCGCTATGCCCGGCGCCGCGATCCACGCTGAAATTGGTGCCTAGCGCCACCATCTGCCCCTCGGGTGTGGTGACGGCAAAGGGGCGGGCGGCGTCGTGGCGAACCTCGAACCGCGCCGCGCCGCGCTCCAGCGTCAGGTCGCGGCCGTGGCCTGAAAAGGCGATGGCGACGCGCGAGTTCGCATCCAGCACCATGTCCGACCCATCGGGCAGCGCTACCTGACGCTGCTGCCCCACCGTCGAGGCATAGACACGCTCGACGGGTGCCGTGTCCGGGGTCGCGACACGCCAGACGATCGGCGCGATGGCGACGGCGGCCAGCGCCGCAGCGATGCCGACCGTGACCCGGCGGCGGCTCCGCGCCGCCCCCGATGCAGCCCAGCGGCGTGCACGCGGGCGGGGCGGGAGAGGCACGGCGTCGCGCGTCGCCTGCTCGACCACATCGAACAGCGCCGGATCGCCGAGCAGGCGCACCATCCGCGACAGCGCGGCGCGGTGCTCGGGCGCGGCGTTCAGCCAGGCGCCCAACTCCGCGCGCGCCTCGGGCGAGAGGGTATCGAGCCGGTCGGCCCAGTCTGCGGCCTGCTCCAGCATGGTGTCGCGATCCGTCATGCGGGCGACCTCCGTGCGCTGGGCAGATCGTCGATGCACCCGTCGAGGTCGATCATCGCGCGGACCAGATGCTTCTTCACCGCCTCGATGCTCAGGCCCATCTCCTCGGCGATCTGCTGGCGGGATTTGCCCTCCAGATGGCGCTCGACAAAGACCGCGCGGCGCTGCGCGGGCAGGCGTGACAGGGCGGTCTGGAACCGGTCGTAACGCTGGCGATAGTCGAGGATTTCGTCAGCCAGCGGCAGGGCGCAGGCCAGTTCGGGATCGACCGGCGCGTGGTTCTCGCTCCCGCGCCGCCCGCGATTGTAGATGACAGAGTCCGCCACGCGAAAGCCATAGGCGAGCGGCTGGTCGATGACCTGCTTCCGCTCCTGCTCGATGACCCGCATGATCGCCTCCTGCACGATATCCTCCGCCTGTTCGGGTTCGCGGATCCGCCTGCGCACATAGGTCAGCAGGCGCGTCCGTCCCTCCGCGATCCAGGCGTTCGCGGCGGTCATTCGGTCCCGTTCAGGAAGAGCCGGTCGCATCGCATCCGGGGACAATCCTCGTCGAAAAAGACCGCGCCGACCCGTGACGGGCCGACGCGGCACAGGGGCCCTTGATATCCCTCAGGGGCAGGACATCAAGGGCGTCGGGGATCAGAAGGTGACGCGGATACCGCCCAGCAGCGTCGTGCCCGAACGGGTCACGACGTACAGTCGCCTGGTGCTGTTCGAATATTGCTTCTCGCGCTGGTTGGTCAGGTTGATGCCGTTCAGCGTTAGCTGGACGTTCTTCGTGACTGCATAATGCGCCGACATGTCGACATAGACCGTGCCCTCGAACCCGGTCACGTCCTGGTCCGGCCCCAGCGCGGTCAGCACCGGCGAGGCGCTGAAGATATAGCCGCTTCGGTAATTGGCCGAGACGCGGGCGTCGAACGCCTTGTCTTGATAATAGAGGGTGGCGTTGGCGTTATACTTGCTCAGCCCCTCCAGCGTGGTCGGGATGCTGCCCTGATAGATTTTCGAATAATCCAGCCGCGAGTCGACATAGGTGAAGTTCACCGCCGTCCCCAGCCGGTCGAAGGGGGCGGGCAGGAACTTGAAGTCGGTCTGGCCGGACAGCTCGACGCCGAACAAATTGGTCTTGGCCAGGTTCACGGGGCGCGAATAGCTGTCGACCACGGTCGATCCGGTCACGCCTGGGTACAGATTGTCGGGCAGGCCCGTTTGCGAATAGGGCACGTTGTTGATCGTCTGGGTCGAGATATAGCCGTCCAGATTCTTGTAGAATAGCGCGGCCGCGACATAGCCGACCGAGCCGAAATAATATTCGGTCGAAATGTTATAGTCGTTCGACTTGTACGGGCGCAGGTTCGGGTTGCCGATCGACACGGTGACATTGCCATTGTCGTTCGTCACCGATCCGTTGACCGCCAGCGCGCCGAGCGCCGGACGGTTGATGTTCTTCGACGCGGCGAAGCGCAGCATCAGGCCCCGGTCCAGCTCGAAGATCAGATTGGCCGCTGGCAGTACGCCCTCATATTCGCCGCGCACGGTGATGGGGCCGACATTGGCCGTGCCGTTCGAGGTGACGTTGGTGCGGTAATAGCGCGCACCGACATTGCCGCGGAAGGGGATGCCGCCCAGGATATGGTTCCAGTCATACTGGACGAAGGCGGCGCTGGTCCGCTCCTCGACCGCATACACGCCGATCTTGTTGGTCAGATATTGCGCGCGGTTGATGCCCAACGTCTGGAGCATCTTGGGGAAGTCGACGATCGTCCAGTCCTGCCCCGAATAGCCGGTATAGGTCTGGGCATAGGCGCTGGGATTGGCGTTGACCTTGCCCGACACGAAGCTGCTGGTCAGGATATTGTCCTGCTCGGCATAATAGCCGCCGTTCGAGAAGCGCCGCCATTCGCCGCCGACGCTGATCGTGTCGTCGGGGGTGAATTTATAGTCGAAGCGACCCTTGATATTGTCGAACGCCGAATCCTGGAAGGTGTTGTTCACGTACAGGCGCTTGGCGTGCCAAAAATTGGGGTCGGTCGTGTTGAACTTATAGGTATTGACCAGCGAATAGGTGCCGCCGCGATAGTCGGAGGTGACGTCGCCGAAGCCTTCGAGGGTGAACTTGTCGTTGACCGGCATGTCGTAGCGCGAACGCTCGACACCGCCCAGCCAAGTGAAGGTCAGCCCATCGACCAGCTCGGCGTCGCCGCTGAGGACGACCTGCTTGAAGATGTTCTTGGTGTTCTGGACGCGGGTTTCGGTCGACGCCTTGCCACCCGACACGTCGAGATAGGTCACCTCGTTGCGGTCGTTCCACTGGATCGCGTTGACCCGCGAGTTGGGATAGACGGTGCCCGCAAAGGTCTCGCCGCCGCCCAGCCAGGTCGAGCTGCCGCCGCCGCGCGAGGCGAGGTGGGTTTCGAAGCGGTCGCCCTTGAACTGGCCGTACAGCCCGTCGAGCGTGACATGGACCTTGTCGGTCGGCGCCCACTGGATCGACGAGGTCAGGCCGATCCGCTCCTGCTTGCTGTCCCACACCGACAGGCGGTTGCCGCGCGCGAACAGCAGGTCGCCGGAATTGATCTTGGCCTGCTCGGCGGCGGTCAGGCCGCTGATGTTGCTGCCGTTCGCGCGGTTGCGGCGCCAGCGATAGGTGTCGAAACCCTCTTCACGCGTGTTGCGGCGGCTGTATGCGCCCGACACCAATATGCCGAAATTGCCCCAGTTCTTGGAGATGAGGCCGGTCAGGCGCGGCTGGAAATCGCGGGTCAGCGTGTTGCTGCCGCCCTGCGCCGACAGCGCGATCTTGGTGCCCTTGTAATCGAAGGGGCGCGCGGTGAAGAGGCCCACGGTGCCCGCCAGACCGCCCTCGGTCTGCTGCGCCTGATACGACTTCTCGACATCGACATGGTTGAACAGTTCGGCGGCGAACAGGTTGAAGTCGAAGGCGCGGTCGCGCGTCGTCTGCCCCCGGCTGTCCTGCGGCGAGTCGACATTGCCCAGCACTTCCATGCCGTTCAGCTGGACGCGGGTGAAGTCGGGACCGAGCCCGCGAAGGGAGATGCGCCGCCCTTCGCCCGCCTCGCGGTTGATCGCGACGCCGGGCAGGCGCTGGAGCGCTTCGGCGAGGTTCAGGTCGGGGAAGGCGGCGATGTCGGAGGCAGAGATCGAGTCCTTGATGATCGTTGCGTCGCGCTTCGAGTTTCGCGCCTGCGCCAGGCTGGTGCGGTATCCGGTGACGACGACATCGCCGCCTTCGTTGGTCGCACCGCCGGTGGTTGCGGTCGTCTGTTCGCCCTGATCCTGCGCCAGCACCGGCTGCGCAGCAAACAGCGCGCTCGACGCCAGCAACAGCGTCCGCTTCGTTCCCATCACTTCAAACCCCCAAAAGACAAATGGCTCGCCCAGCCATAAGGACGATCGCGGGGAAGACGGGGGAGCGTCGGCAAACGGGGACAAGGATTTTTGTAAAAGTTTTAAGACATTTATGGCGTTTTTGTTACAGGCGTGGCCGGGCTTGTCTTGGTCGTTGAAAGTTTGGAAAGACCCTGTCCCCGATAGGCCACCGCGGAGCTCTTTGGGGCACTGGTTCAAGTCTTGGGGGTGGGTAATATGACGAAGCGGACAAAGGGTTGGCGGCTGGCGGTCGCGCTGACGCTCATCGCGCTGGCGCCAGCGGCGGCGTCAGCGCGGGAGACCGGCTATCTGGCGGCGGGCGAGGGCTTGGACCTGGCGGCGGTGTTGCCGGGGCCGCCGACGCCGGGATCGCCGCGCGCGCTGGCCGATGCGCGGGCCTTTCGCGACAGCCGGGCGTTGAACGGCATGGCGCGGTGGCAGCAGGCGACCGCCGATGTCTCCAGCGACATGGGCGAGCGTTTCGCCGCCGCGCTGGGCTTCCGGCCCGATTGGACCAAGCTGCCCGTCACCCGCGCCATGCTGGCGAAGTTCGATGCGGATCGCTCGGCCGCGATCGGATCGGCCAAGGCGCATTGGCAGTCGAAGCGCCCCTTTATCGGCAGCGACCTGCCGATCTGCGAGCCACGCCGGCCCGCGCTGATCGCCAATGGCGATTACCCGTCGGGCCATACCGCGCATGGCTGGGGCTTTGCGCTGCTGATGGCCGAGTTGCTGCCAGACCGAGCGCAGGCGATCCTGGCGCGGGGGCGGGACTATGGCAACAGCCGCTGGATCTGCGGATCGCACAGCCAGAGCGCGGTCGAGGGCGGCTATATGGCGGCGAGCGCGATCGTGGCGCGCGAACATGGCAATACCGCGTTCCGGCACGACATGGAGGCGGCGGCCGAGGAGCTGGCGCGCTACCGCGCTAAAATCGCCAGTCCGCGCTAAGCGAGACGACCCGACCCTGCTGCGCGCGGACGGTGACGACGCCGTCCTTGTCCCCGGCGCGGATTTCGCCGCCCAGCGCATCGCCCTGCATGATCGCGATCCGGTCCAACAGGTTGGTCGCGCGCAGCCCCAGCGTCAGCGTCTCGGTGGCGTCCAACCTCGCGCCGAGGCCGACCAGCGCGAAGCCGGGCAAGGTCAGGCTATTGGCGTCGTCGGCATAGCGCCGCCCCATCGCCGACAGGTCGCCGTCGAGCGTGACCCCGGTGCCGGGCAGAACGGCACTGGCCGACAGGCTGGCCATGATGCGCGGCACCCGGCGCGGCATGCGTCCGCTCAGGTCGTTCACCGTCACCGTGTCGCCGGTCAGGCTGGTGATGCGATAGGATTGCAGGCGCGGGTCCTGCCACGTCACCGTCGCCCGCAGCGACAGGCCGGGCAGGGGCGCGGCCCCTGCTGCGACTTCCAGCCCGATGGTCCGCGCCGCCGCCTGATACGCCCCGATGCGCACCGCCCCGGTCGTCGGGTCGAGCGACAGGTCCGGCAGGGATATGTCGGGAAAGCGGCTGGCGAAGAGCGTCGCATCGAGGCCACTCGTGCCATGCCGCCAGATCAGCCCCAGCTCGGCTTGCTCGATGGTCAGCGCACGCGGAGCGTCGCCACCGATGCGGAAGACGCCGGGGTCGGGCAGGCGCATCGCGCGCGTCGCGCGGGCAAATGCGCCCAGTCGGTCACTGGCCCGCCAGTGCAACGCCAGTGTCGCGGCGGTTCGGCCGATGCGTTTCGACCGTGCATCCCACAGCCCCGATCCGACGGCGATCCGGTCGTCGGCCAGGGTCGTCGGATCGCCGCCGTCAATGAGCGTCGGCCGTTCGACCGTCGCCGACAATGCTGCGCGCTCGTGCCGCAGACCCCAGTCGAGCCGCCAGCGCGGCGCCAGCTGCCACTCGTCGGCGGCGTAGAGGGCGACCATGCGCTGGCGACTATGCACCGCCTCATAGGTCGAGCCCGTGCTGAGCAGCCCGTCATCGGTCGCCCGCCCCAGCAGGTGTCCGGCGCTGTCGAACGCGACCAGATCGAGCCGCCGCCCCTGTTCGCGCGCCTCCAGCAGCGCGCGCGCAACCGCCCGTCGGAAGTCCCAGCGATAGCCGACCGCATACAGCCCGAGCGTCAGATCGTGGTGCCCCGCCGCCTCCAGCGGATGGACATAGGACAGGTCGACGATCCCCTCGTTCAGCCGGGTATCCGCCGCCACCGGGTTCAGCACGATGACCCGGTCATTACCGGGCAGCGGGACAAAGGCACTGCCGTCTTCGGCATGGCGAAGCACGACGCGCGCCGTCGCGGGAAAGGCGGCGGCGAGGCGGGGCAGCGCGTCGGCAATGGCTTGCGTGGCCGGGAATGCGGTGCCCGAGGAGGACAGCGCATAACGCTCGGTTCGCGAAGCCCGATAATGGGCGTTCACGGTCACGACGCCACCCGCGAGCGGCCGGGTCCAGGCCAGCGCGGGCGTGACCAGGCGATTGCGGTTGTTGCGCCCCAGCGGTCGCTCGCCCAGTGCGGCGAAGCGCAGCCGGGACAGCTCCGGCCCCAGGAAACTGCCTCGCCGGGGATCGAAGCCGGGCAGCGGGATGATCCGCCCGCGTTCGTACCGCATGGGAAAGGACGAGATGTTGAGCGTGTCGTCGTCCAGCGCGTGCACCGCCAGCGTCAATCGCCCGCCGCCGACCAGATCATGATCGGCGCGCACCCGGAACTGGCCGCCCCCCAGGGTCGAGGCGATCCGCCGCACCGTCGGGTCGCGTGCCACCGAACCGCCTGCGATCAACCGCCAGCCCCCGCCGACCGGCCCGGTCGCATAGCCTTCCCAGCGGATCAGCCCGTAATCGGCGACGGTCGTCCGTATCGCTCCGCCCGGACGGTCGCGGGGCGCACGGGTGCGCAGATTGAGCACGCCGCCCGGCGCGTTGCTCGCAAAGATCGCGGACGGGCCGCCGCGCACATAGTCGCTGCTCTCGATCATCAGGTCGGGGCGGACGAACTGGTCGATATCGGTCCAGGGCAGGGTGTCGTGCTGCACCGGCAGGCCGTCCTCCTGCACCGCGATCGCCTGATACCCGTCGAGCGGAATGCCGCGCACGCGAATGGTGTTGGCGGCCACCCCGGCCGAGGTGTCGACCCACAGGCCAGGCAGGCCGGATAGCATCTCCGCCAGGCTGTTCGGCGGACGGCGGGCCAACTCGACCTCATCGATGTGGGACGCGGAATAGCTGCGCTCCAGCTCGCCCTGCACCCCGATCCCGCGACGACCGCTGACGATCACGTCGGGGCCGGTCATCGGGTCTTCGGGCGGCGGCGTGGCAGTTGCGCGCGGCCGTGTCTCACGCGGCATCGGCCCGATGGCGCGCACGACGATACCGCCCGCGATGCGGCGGCACGACAGACCGGCGGGCGCGCACCATCTAGCAAGTGCGGTCGACAGGCGCATCCTTCCCCTCAGCGCGGGCGAGCGGCGCCCGGCCAGATCGCCGGGCCGTGCGACCAGTGCCTCGCCCGCCTGACGCGCCAGCCGGTCCAGCCCGGCGCCCACGGACTGGGCGGGAAGATCGATGGCAAGCAGCGCATCACCCTGCGCCGCGACAAGGGCCAGCGCGACGAACGGCGTCATGGCCGCTCCCCTGGCGAACCGCAATTCATTCGTCGCCTGCCGTCCCTGTCGCCGCCAATCCGAATTTCTGTCGCCGGGCGGATAGGCGCCAATTGTGTAACGCGCATGTCACTGGCAAAAGCCGTTTCAATCGATGCCGCGGGCGTCGACGGAGGGCGACATGGGGGATGCGATGGCGCGGTGGCAGTTTTGGATCGACCGCGGCGGCACCTTCACCGACGTGGTGGCGAGGCGTCCCGATGGCGGGGTCGTCACGACCAAGCTGTTGTCCGAAGACCCGGATCGCCGCTACGACGCCGCCGAAGCCGCGATCCGGCAATTGACCGGCGTGGGTGACGGGCGGATACCGGCGTGCGGCATTCGTATCGGTACCACGATCGCGACGAACGCCCTTCTGGAGCGACAGGGGGAGCCGGTGCTGCTGGCGATCACGCGCGGCTTTGGCGATGCGCTGGCGATCGGCTATCAGGATCGGCCCGACATCTTCGCGCGCGATATCCGTCGCCCGCCGCCGCTGTTTGCGCAGGTCGTCGAGATCGACGAGCGCGTGACGGAGGACGGCGCCGTCCTGACCCCGCTCGACCGCGAGGCGGTGGCGGCGGCCTTTGCAAAGGCCCATGCGCGCGGGTTGCGCTCGATCGCGATCGTCCTGATGCACGGCTGGAAACATCAGGCGCATGAGCTGGCACTGGCCGAATTGGCCGAGGCGGCGGGCTTCACCCAGATTTCGGTCAGCCACCGAACCGCGCCGCTGATCCGGCTGGTCGCGCGCGGCGATACGACGCTGGCCGACGCCTATCTGTCGCCGGTGCTGGGCCGCTACGTGCAGGGCTTGGAAACCGGGCTGGGTGAGGCGGCCGCCGGGGGGCTGTTGTTCATGCAGTCGAGCGGCGGGCTGGTCGCGGGCGATCGTTTCCATGGCAAGGACGCGCTGTTGTCGGGTCCGGCCGGTGGCATCGTCGGCATGGCGAGCACGGCGATGGGGGCGGGCTTCGACCGGGTGATCGGGTTCGATATGGGCGGCACCTCGACCGACGTGTCGCTGTTCGCGGGCAGTTACGATCGTCGCTCCGACGCGGTGCTGGCGGGCGTGCGCGTCGCCGTGCCGATGATGCGGATCGACACGGTCGCGGCGGGCGGCGGCTCGATCTGCCATTTCGACGGGGGGCGGTTGCTGGTCGGCCCGGCCTCGGCAGGGGCGGAGCCGGGACCGGCCTGTTACCGGCGCGGCGGGCCGCTGACAGTCACCGACTGCAACATGATCCTGGGTAAGATCCAGCCGGGGCACTTCCCCGCGCTGTTCGGGCCAGATCGCAACCTGCCGCCCGACCGCGCCGCCGCCGAGCGCGCGCTGGACGCACTGCTCGACCAGGTCGAGGCGGCGACCGGCGAGCGGCTCGATCCCATGGCGGCGGCCGAGGGACTGGTGGCGATCGCGGTGGCCAGCATGGCGCGCGCGATCCGTGCCGTCTCGGTCGCACGGGGCGAGGACCCGGCCTCTTACGCACTGGCCTGTTTCGGCGGGGCGGGCGGCCAACATGCCTGTCTGGTCGCCGATGCGCTGGGCATGGCGCAGGTGCTGATCCATCCACTGGCGGGCGTGCTCTCGGCGGTCGGCATCGGGCTGGCCGATCGCAGCGTGGTGCGCGAGGCGACGGTGGGCCTGCCGCTGGGTGACGAGGCGCTGGACGGCGCGCTCGCCGAGCTTCGTGCGGCCGCGATTGCGGGGCTTGCCGAACAGGGCGTCGATCCGGCGGCGGTGCGGCTGACCGTGCTGGCGCAGCTTCGTTATGCGCGGAACGACCAGACGATCGGCGTGGCGTGGGACGATCCGGAAGTGATGGCCGCTGCCTTTGCCGAGGCGCATCGGCAACGCTTCGGCTTTGTCGGCGAGGACGCGCTGGTCGTCGAGCAATTGCGGGTCGAGGCGATTGCGGGCGGCGAGGCGCAGGACCTGCCCACGCCCCTTCTCGCCGAGCGAACCGCCGATCCGGTCGACCGCGTGGCGATGTATCTGGCGGGCGAGCGGCATGAGGTGCCGGTCCATAGCCGCCAGGGGCTGGCGGCCGGTGCGGTGCTGGCGGGGCCGGTGCTCATCATCGATCCGGTGTCGACCGTGGTTGTCGAGCCCGGCTGGCAGGCGCGCGTGTTGCCCGAGGGGACGCTGCTGCTGGAGCGGATCGCGGCGCGGCGAGAGCAGGCGGTGGAGGAGACGGTCGATCCCGTCCGGCTGGAAATCTTCGCCGGGCTGTTCATGGGCATCGCCGAGGAAATGGGCGCAGCGCTTCAGCGGAGCGCGGCCTCGGTCAATATCCGGGAGCGGCTGGATTTCTCCTGCGCCATCTTCGACGCGGACGGCGGGCTGGTCGCCAATGCGCCGCATATCCCGGTTCACCTGGGGTCGATGGGAGAGAGTATCCGCACCGTCATCCAGGCACGCGGGGGCACGATGCGCGAGGGGCAGGTCTATGCGCTGAACGACCCCTATCGCGGCGGTACGCACCTGCCCGACATCACCGTCATCATGCCGGTCTTTGCGGGCGGGGAGGAGGCACCCGCCTTCTTCGTCGCGGCGCGCGGGCATCATGCCGATGTCGGCGGCACGACGCCCGGCTCTATGCCGCCCGACAGCCGGACGCTGGCGGATGAAGGCGTGGTCTTCGACGATGTGCTGATCGTCGAGGACGGCGCCATGCGCGAGCAGGCGATCCGCGAACTGCTGGCCAGCGGTCCCTGGCCCGCGCGCAATGTCGACCAGAATATCGCCGACTTGGCCGCGCAGGTCGCCGCCTGCGCGCGCGGGGCCGACGGACTTCGCCAACTGGCCGCGCAACAGGGGCAGGGCGTCGTCACGCGCTACATGGCCTATGTCCAGGCCCATGCCGAGGCGATGGCGCGGCGCATGATAGCGACGCTGTCCAACGGTCAATTCCGTTACGAACTGGACGATGGCGCGGTCGTCGCGGTGCGCGTGACGATCGATGCCGAACAGGGCAGCGCCACGATCGACTTCACCGGCACCAGCGAACAACGGCCAACCAACTTCAATGCGCCCTTGGCGGTAACGCGCGCCGCCGCCCTGTATGTCCTGCGCCTGCTGGTCGATGAGGCGGTGCCGCTGAACGAAGGGTTCCTGCGTCCCGTCACGCTGGTCGTGCCCGAAGGATCGATGCTCAACCCGCGTTTTCCAGCGGCGGTGGTGGCGGGCAATGTCGAGGTCAGTCAGGTCGTGACCGACACGCTGCTCGGTGCATTGGGGGCGATGGCGGCCAGTCAGGGGACGATGAACAACCTGACCTTCGGCGACGACAGCTATCAATATTACGAGACGATCGCGGGGGGCGCGGGCGCGGGGCCGGGACATGACGGGGCCGATGCGATCCAGACGCACATGACCAACAGCCGCCTGACCGACCCGGAGGTGCTGGAGACGCGCTATCCCGTGCTGCTCGACCAATTCGCCATCCGGCGCGGATCGGGCGGTGCGGGGGAGTGGCATGGCGGCGACGGCACGATCCGCCGCCTGCGCTTCCGCCAGCCCCTGCGCGCGGCGATCCTGAGCAACCGCCGGGTCGTGCCGCCCTTCGGCCTGAACGGTGGCGAGGCAGGACAGCCGGGCCGCAACCGGGTCGAGCGAGCCGATGGCAGCGTGCAGGACCTAGCCTCGACCGCCGGAATCGCCATGGGTGAGGGCGACGTTCTGGTCATCGACACGCCCGGCGGCGGCGGCTTTGGGCGGGGGATACGCTGATGTGGGTGCTGGCGGGGATCGTCGTCATCGCGGGCGGCTTCCTGCTTCGTTTCAACCCGCTGTTGGTCATCATCGCGTCGGCGCTCGTCACCGGCTTCGCGGCGGGGCTGGACCCGGTTCGGATCGTCGCGACCTTCGGCCATGCCTTCAACGAAACGCGCTATGTGACCGCGATCTACATGGTCCTGCCGGTGATCGGCCTGCTGGAACGGCGGGGGCTTCAGGCGCGGGCGCGGGCGCTTGTCGGCGGGCTTCGCGGTGCGACGGCGGGGCGGCTGCTGACCGGCTATCTGCTGTTCCGGCAGCTCACGGCGGCGCTGGGCCTGACGTCGGTCGCCGGGCCTGCCCAGACCGTCCGCCCGCTGGTCGCGCCGATGGCGGAAGCCGCCGCTGAGCGCCAGGGCGGCGCGCCCGACGACGCCGAAAGGGTCAAGGCGATGGCGGCGGCGACCGATACCGTCGGGCTGTTCTTCGGCGAGGACATTTTCCTGGCGGTCGGATCGATCCTGCTGATGAAGGGCGTGCTGGAGGGCTATGGCATCATGCTGGAGCCGTTCCAGCTGTCGATCTGGGCGATCCCGACCGCGATCGCGGCGTTCGTGATCCATGGCACGCGGCTATGGTGGCTCGACCGGCGGCTGTCGCGGGGCGGCGCGCGATGATCGGGCTGAACCTGGTCTATGCGGCGGCGGGGATCGTCTTTGCGGTCTTCGCGCTTCTGTCGGCGCGCGACCGGCGCTGGGCCAATGCCGCCTTCTATGCGCTGATTACCGTGTCGTTTCTGTTCGGCAACCGGCTGGGTGACGTCGCCAATGGCGTGCTGGTGTTGGCGCTGGTCGCCATTGCGGCATCGGGGCGTATGCGTCGCGCCGACGCGGTCGAGCCAGCCGAGGATTGCCATGGCGCGAAGGTGTTCGTGCCCGCGCTTGTCATCCCGGCGGTCGCCCTGGTCGGCACGCTGGCGTTCAAGCATGTGCCGACGCTGGTCGATCCCAAGCAGGCGACGCTGGTGGCGTTGACGCTGGGGACCGTGATCGCCTTGGTCCTTTGCGGCGCATTGCTGCGCGCAAGGCCCGCCGAACCCTTCGTCGCGGGGCGCGGGCTGATCGACGATGTCGGCTGGGTCGCGGTGATGCCGCAGATGCTGGCCAGCCTGGGCGCGGTCTTCGCGCTGGCCGGGGTGGGCGGTGTCGTCGGCGAACTGGTCGGCGCGGTGATCCCGGCGGGCAGCGTGATCGGCGCGGTGCTGGCCTATGCGCTGGGCATGGCGCTGTTCACCATCGTCATGGGCAATGCCTTCGCCGCCTTTCCGGTGATGGCGGCGGCGGTGGGCGTGCCGATCCTGATCCGCCAGATGGGCGCGGACCCCGCCGTCGTCGCGGCGGTGGGGATGCTGGCGGGCTTTTGCGGGACGCTGATGACGCCCATGGCGGCGAACTTCAATCTGCTGCCCGCCGTGCTGCTGGGCCTGAAGGACAAATATGCGGTGATCCGCGCGCAGGTGCCGACCGCGCTGCCGCTGCTCGCCTTCAACATCCTCCTGCTTTACGGAATGATCGCATGACCCGGTTGGACCGATCCGTCGCCGAACGCTTCGCCGCCATGACGCTCGGCCATGTCGGGCGCGAATATCCCAATGTCCTGATGCACGTTCTGAACGGGCCGGAGGATGCGCGTACGCCATCCGAACTCCACCCGATCTTCTATGGCAGCTATGACTGGCATAGCTGCGTGCATGGCTGGTGGCAGTTGCTTCGGCTGATCCGCCACTATCCCGATCTGGAGGCTGCGCCCGCCATCCGGGCGCGGGCGGATGCGATGTTCGTGCCCGAGAAGGTCGCGGGCGAGCTGGCCTATCTGGAGCGGCCCGGCGCGGCGGGGTTCGAGCGTCCCTATGGCTGGGCCTGGATGCTGGCGCTGCATGACGAGGCGAGCCGCCATGACGCAGGCTGGGCCGGGATGCTGGAGCCGCTCGCCCGGCTTTTCGCGCGTCGTTTCGCCGACTTCCTGCCGCGTCTGACCTATCCGCTGCGGGTCGGCACCCATTTCAACAGCGGCTTTGCCCTGACGCTGGCATGGGACTGGGCCGAGCATCGCGATCAGGGGCTCCGCTCGCTGATCGCGCAGAGCGTCATTGGCTGGTTCGCGCGCGATGCCGATTGCCAAGCCTGGGAGCCGGGCGGCGACGAGTTTCTGTCGCCTGCGCTGGCCGAGGCCCTGGTCATGAGCCGCGTCCTCGACGGCCCCGGTTTTCGCGAATGGTTCGACGATTTCCTGCCGCGGGTTGCGATCGGCGAGCCCGCGACACTGTTCACGCCCGCCATCGTGTCCGATCGAAGCGACGGCAAGATCGCGCATCTCGACGGACTGAACCTGACCCGTGCCTGGTGCTGGCGGGTGATCGCCGCGAAGCTGGGACCGTCGCATCCGGTCACGAACCGCGCAA
Organism: Sphingomonas sp. 77B; assembly: GCF_056497825.1. NCBI lineage: Bacteria > Pseudomonadati > Pseudomonadota > Alphaproteobacteria > Sphingomonadales > Sphingomonadaceae > Sphingomonas > Sphingomonas sp. 77B. The sequence continues at coordinate 989,828 of NZ_JBWMBY010000001.1, read as the reverse complement.
AGGCGACGGCGGAGGCGCATCTCGCCGCCAGCCTGCCGCATCTGGGTGACGACTATATGGGCGAACACTGGCTGGCGACCTTCGCACTGCTGGCGCTCGAAGCTGGTTGATCGAAAGAGTAGAAAGTTCTGTCACGAACATGACAGCTGAATAATCTTAATTTAAGCAGTCGCCTCTATTCCTCCTAATCATTCAAGGAGGGGTGTCGCAATGAACGTATTTGTCCCGCGTCTGATGTGTGGCGTAGCTTTGTGTGTGTTTTCAGTGGCTCAGGCACATGCCGAGACTTCACCTGTCGTTGCATCGGCCGGTGCGGCCAAGCCTGCCGAGGCGGCGAGCGGCGCTGCGAAGGACAATGCGATTGCGGCGAACAAGGACGCCATCGTCGTCACCACGACGGCCCAGAAGCGTTTCGAGAATATCCAGAACGTACCGCTGGCGGTTCAGGTCATTTCCCCCGCCGAACTGGAAGCGCATGGGGTGCGCCACTTCCAGGAACTGGGGAAAGTCAGCCCGTCACTGGTCATCCGCCCGGCCGAACAGCCGGTCAACGGCACCGTCTCGCTGCGTGGCGTCGGCACGCTGGCCTTCGGCATCGGCGTCGAGACCGCCGTCGCGATCACCGTCGACGGTGCGGCGCTGCCCTTCATGGCGCGCGTCTATACCGATCTGCCCGATATCGCCCAGATCGAGGTGCTGCGCGGCCCGCAGAGCACGCTGTACGGCAAGGCGGCCTCGGCGGGCCTGGTCAAGATCATGACCGTGCAGCCGACCGACGATTATCATGTGCGCGGCAACATGACCGTCACCGGCGACCGCGAATATGGCGCCAATGTCAGCTTGACGGGGCCGATCAGCGATACGCTGGGCTATGTCTTCTCGACCGGCTATTCCGACTGGGACGGCAACGTCCGCAACCTGTTCAACGGCAAGCGGACCAACGGCCGCGAAACCTTCAACACGCGCGGCAAGCTGCGCTGGAAGGCGTCGCCGGACGTCACCTTCACCCTTTCGGGCAATTATGTCGACGGCAATGCGACGATCGCGCGGCCTTTCGTAGCGGTCGCGTCGAACGCGCTGCTGCGGGGTGTCGCGGGGCAGACCCCGGCGGTCATCTTCCCCGGCGTGACGCTGGACCGGGACAATCAGGACGTCAGCAACAACTACTGGTCGCACAACAAGTTCTCGGGCGGCGGCGCGCTGCTGCGCAGCGAGGCCAATATCGGCCGGATGAACGTCCTGTCGCTGACCTCCTATGACCGCTTCCGCCTGGACGATTATCTCGACCATGATGACTCCTCGTCGTCAGCGGCGGTCGGCAGCAATATCCAGGTCGGCGCCTTCAAGTCGCGCATGTTCACGCAGGAATTGCGCCTGCTGTCGCCCGGCGAGGATGCGTTCCGCTATGCGCTGGGTGTCTATTACGCCAATACCGGGTTCGATCGCCCGTTCCAGCGGGGCCCGGTCTTCTCGCTCGCCAACTGGTATGCGACGACGAGTTCGCGTCAGATCGCCGGTTTCGGCCAGATCGACTGGGAGTTCGTTCCGAAGCTGACCGGCACGGTCGGCGGTCGTATCCAGAACGAGCGGGTCAAATACACCTTCGCCGACAATCTGGCGCGCACCAACTATGCCGGACGCGCGGACGATACCGCCGCGACCTATCATCTCGGCCTGACCTATCAGGCGACGCCCGATGTCATGACCTTCGCCAGCTATTCGACCGGCTATAAGGGCCAGACCTATGACCTGACGACCGGGTTCAACCAGAACCGGGCGGCAGCGGGGCCGGTCAAGCCGGAGCGGTCGCGCGACCGGGAACTGGGCATCCGTACCCAGTTCTTCGACCGGCACCTGACGCTGAACGCGACGCTGTTCGATACCGACTATACCAATCTCCAGGCGCAGACGATCGAGACGCTGGCGGACGGCACCAGCAACTTCCGCCTGACCAATGTCGGCAAGTTCAACACGCGCGGTATCGAGATCGAGACGGCGGCGCGGCTGGGCCGTGACATCGCGCTACGCGGGGCGATCACCTATCTGGATGCCAAGTACACGTCCTTCCCCTCGGCGCAATGCTATCCGATGCAGACGGCGGCGCAGGGATGCAGCGGCTCGCCCGCGCGCCGCGATCTGACTGGCGTTCGCGCGCCGCAGGCCCCGGTGTGGAAGGGCAACTGGTCGGTGGATTACACCCCGCCGCTGACCGACACGCTGGACGGCTTCGCGCAGGTCGCCGGGGAGTATCAGTCGAGCCTCTATTATGTCGCGGCCGATCCCCAGACCTTCCAGCCGGGCTTCACCATCTTCGACCTGCATCTGGGCGTCCGCTCGCATGACAAACGCTGGGACGTGACGGCGTTCGTCAACAACCTGTTCGACCAGCAATATTATGCCTCGCTGGTGAACACGGCGGGCAACTTCGCCGGGCGTATGGCGACCCAGGCCGTGCTGCCGCGCGACTTCCGCCGTTATGCGGGCGTCCGGTTCGGCGTGAACTTCTGATCTCTTCCTCCCCTGCAAGGGGAGGGGGACCATGCGCAGCATGGTGGAGGGGGGGGGCTATCGAGAGCGGGACACCCCTCCGTCAGGCCTGACGGCCTGCCACCTCCCCTACAAGGGGAGGAATGCTACTGGCATCAAATCTTCAGATGCGCCGTCCGGTCGCGCTTGGCGGCCAGCGCCTGACGCACTTCGGCCACCGCGCGGGCCTCGCTGGCGATCAGCAGGCCTTCGAGTGCGGCGGTCAGGTGCCGCTGCATCGCGACCCGCGACGCGACGGGATCGCGCGAGCGCAACGCCTCCAGGATGGCGGCGTGATGTTCGACGATCGGGCGGACATCGATCTCGCGCACCTTGGCGTCGAGCAACACACTCTCGGCCGAGCGCAACCGCTGTTCCCAAAGGCGGTCGATCGTCTCCAGGATCGCGCTGTTGCGCGTCGAGCGGGCGATCAGCGTGTGGAACGCGCGATCGGCATGGAAGGCGCCGCCGACCGTGTTGTTTTCTTCCTCGATCGCATCGACCAGCGTCGCCAGCTCGTCCAACTCGCTGTCGGTGATCTGCGAGGCCGCCAGCGCCGCCGCTTCCGGCTCGAACAACAGGCGCGCCTCGGCCACCTCCATTGCGGAGACGCCGAAATCAGGCGTCTCGCCCTGGCCCGGCAGCGCCACGACATGCGCACCCGACCCGATCCGCACCTCGATGAAACCCTGGACTTCCAGCGCGATCAGCGCCTCGCGAATGACCGGGCGGCTGACGTCGAACCGCGTCGCCAGCTCGCGCTCGGCGGGCATGCGCGTGCCGATCGGGTAGCGGCCCTCCTGCAACTCGGTGATGAGCGTGCGGGCGAGTTCCCGGTAGAGCCGGTCCTGGGTCGTGTTGTTGTCCATCGCGACCCTTATAGGGGGCGAGGCGGGATGCTGGTCAAGCGCCAGTGTCAGACCAAATCATGTCAGGCCAATCGGGACATTTCGCCGCGATGGGTTTCGACGACGACCGTCCCGGCGGCGCGTGCGGCCTCCGCCAGCCGGGCATCCGCCGCGTCGGTGACGAAGAAGTCGACATCCCCCATGTCGCCGACCCGGACGGGCGCTGCGCGTTCCAGCTTGGAGCCGTCGATGGCCAGCAGTACCTGCCGCGCCTGGGCGATGATCGTCTGCGATACCCGCACCTCGTCCACGTCGAAGTCGAGGAAGCTGCCGTCCGGGTCGATCGCCGATGCACCGATCAGCGCCATGTCGACCTTGAACCCCCGGATGAAGTCCATCGCCAGCGCGCCGACCACCGCACGGTCGCTGGCGCGGACCCGGCCGCCTGCGGCGATCACCTCGATCGAGGGGCGGCCGCCCAATATGTCGACGACGTTCAGATTGTTGGTGATGACCATCAGGTCGCGGTGATCGACCAGCGCCCTGGCGATCGCTTCGGTGGTGGAGCCGATATTGATGAACAGGCTGGCTCCGTTGGGCACCAGCGCGGCCGCCGCCGCTCCGATCGCGGCCTTGGCGGGGGCGGCGACGCTGCGCCGCTCGGCATAGGCGAGATTGTCGGTGCCCGATGTCACGACCGCGCCGCCATGGACCCGCGCCAGCATCGACTGGCCCGCAAGGATGTTGAGATCCTTGCGGATCGTCTGCGGCGTCACGCCCAGTTTCTCGGCCAGTTCGTCCACGCCGACGCTGCCCGTCCGCCGCGCGACGTCGAGGATCGCGGCATGGCGGGCCGCGACGATCTCCGCCGATCCGGGGGCGGGGGGCTTCACGCCACACCCTGCCCGGCCAGATAGGCGGCCAGCCGCTCGGGTGTCTCGGGGGGCACGTGCAGGCCCAGCTTGCTGCGGCGATAGAGGATGTCCTCCACGGTGCGCGCCCATTCTGTCTTAACCAGGTAATCGACCTCGGCGGTGTGCAGCCCGCCGCCCAGATCGGGGCCAAGATCGCCCTGGCCCAGCACCGCATCGACGCGCGCGCCATAAGCGCGGGCCAGACGGCGCAGCAGGGCGGGGGGCAAGGCAGGATACCGGGCGGTCAGCGCGCGCAGGAAAGTGTCGAAGTCGGCGTCGGCGATATCCCCGCCGGGCAGCGCGGCCCCCGCCGTCCACGCCCCCCCGGCCGCGGGGAAGAAGCGCGCCAGTTCGCGCATCGCGTGCTCGGCGAGCTTGCGATAGGTGGTGATCTTGCCGCCGAAGATGTTGAGCATCGGCGCCCGGCCTTCGCCCTCCGCACCCGTATCGAGGTCGAGCACATAGTCGCGCGTCACCGCCGAGGCATTGGCCGAATGATCGTCATAGAGCGGCCGGATACCGGCATAGCTCCACACGATATCGGCTTGCCCGGTCTTCCGCGCGAAATAGCGGTTTACCGTGTCGAGCAGATAGCTGGTCTCCGCCGCGCTGATCGACGCCTTGGCGGGCGCATCGGTCCAGGGTTCGTCGGTGGTGCCGACCAATGTGAACCGGCCCTCATAGGGGATGGCGAACACGATCCGCCGGTCGTCATTCTGCAGCATGAAGGCATGGTCGCCGTCATAGAGTTTCGGCACGATGATATGGCTGCCCTTGACCAGCCGGACCCCACGATCGCGCCACGCCCCATGGGTGCGGCCGATGACGTCGGCGACCCAGGGGCCCGCCGCATTCACCAGTGCGCGGGCGCGGACGGTGCGGGTCCGACCCGCTGCTTCGGTCGTCGCGACCCAGCCATCGCCCTCGCGCTTTGCATCGACCAGCGTCGTGCGGGTCGCGATCGTCGCACCGCGCTCGGCCGCGTCCATCGCGTTGAGCACGACCAGGCGGCTGTCCTCGACCCAGCAGTCCGAATAAACGAAAGCCTTGCCCTTTCGCGGCGAAAGCCCGTCACCCAGCGGTGAACGCTCCAGCGCCACCGTGCGCGTACCCGGCAGCTTTTCGCGACCGCCCAGATGATCGTAGAGGAACAGGCCCAGCCGCACCATCCAGGCGGGGCGCGGCGACTGGGTCTGCGGAAGGACGAAGGACAGCGGCCAGATGATGTGCGGCGCCATGTTCAACAGCCGCTCACGCTCGATCAGCGCCTCTCGCACCAGTCGGAACTCACCATATTCCAGATAGCGCAGGCCGCCATGGATCAGCTTGGTCGAGGCCGAGGAGGTGTGGCTCGCCAAATCGTCCTGCTCGACCAGCAGCACCGACAGGCCGCGCCCGGCGGCGTCGCGCGCGATCCCCGCGCCGTTGATGCCGCCGCCGACGATCAGCAGGTCTATCCTGTCCATCGCATGGTCCATCATACCGCTTGTCCCTGTTCCTGAGCGCATCCCTTGCTATACCATGTCAGTGAAAAACGAAAGCATTGACGTTCGTATGAAAGCGTGTGACCGTTTGAAACGAAAACAAGGAGAGGGGTGAGCGATGGCGTCGCACATTCTGGTGATCGATCAGGGCACGACCTCGACGCGCAGCATCGTGTTCGATGGACAGGCCCGCCGGGTCGCCATCGCACAGGCCGAGTTCTCGCAGCATTACCCCGCGCTCGGCTGGGTCGAGCATGATCCGGAGGATATCTGGCGCGATGCGCTGGCCACCGCGCGCAAGGCAATCGCCGAGAGCGGCGTAGCCCCAGCGCAGATCGCCGGGATCGGTATCACTAACCAGCGTGAGACGGCGGTGGTCTGGGACCGTGCCACCGGCGAGCCGATCCACCGCGCGATCGTCTGGCAGGACCGCCGCGGCACCGATCTCTGCCAGAAATTGAAGGCCGACGGCGCCGAGGACTTGGTGCGTGAGCGAACCGGCCTGCTGATCGACCCGTATTTCTCGGCAACCAAGCTCGCCTGGCTGCTCGACCATGTCGAGGGTGCGCGGGCACGGGCGGAACGCGGCGAACTGGCGTTCGGCACGATCGACAGCTTCCTGCTCTGGCGACTGACCGGCGGCACGGTCCACGCGACCGATATCACCAATGCCAGCCGCACGATGCTGTTCGACATCCATCGCGGCGTGTGGGACGAAGAACTGTGCCGGTTGCTGCGCGTGCCGATGGCGATGCTGCCGCAGGTGCATGACAACGCCCATATCTTCGGCACCACCGCACCGGACCTGCTCGGCGCGGCGATCCCCATCGCGGGCATGGCGGGCGACCAGCAGGCGGCGCTGTTCGGGCAGGCCTGCTTCCGCCACGGCATGGCCAAGTCGACCTATGGCACCGGCTGTTTCATGCTGCTCAACACCGGCGAGACGGCGGTGGCCTCCAGGCACCGGCTGCTGACCACGCCCGCTTACCGCCTGAACGGCCGGACGACCTATGCGCTGGAGGGGTCGATCTTCGTCGCAGGGGCGGCGGTGAAGTGGCTGCGCGACGGGCTGGGCGTCATCACCCATGCGAGCCAGACCGATGATCTGGCGACGCAGGTGCCCGACAGCCACGGCGTCTATATGGTCCCTGCCTTCGTCGGTATGGGCGCGCCCTATTGGGAGCCGGATGCGCGCGGCGCCATCTATGGCCTGACGCTGGGGGCGAGTGCCGCGCATCTGGCGCGCGCGGCGCTGGAGTCGGTCGCCTATCAGACGATGGACCTGGCCGAGGCGATGATGGCCGATGCGGGGGAGGGGCCCGCGATCCTGCGTGTCGATGGCGGCATGGCGGCGAATGACTGGCTGTGCCGCTTCCTCGCCAACATGATCCAGACGCCGGTCGAACGGCCTGTTGACCTCGAGACGACGGCGCGCGGAGCGGCGTTTCATGCCGGGTTGGCGACCGGCTTATGGTCGGGCCTCGATGCGCTGGAAAAGCTCTGGTCGCGGGAGGAATGTTTCGAACCTTCCATGGCGGAGGATGCCCGCGCGCCACTGGTCGCCGGGTGGCGCGACGCGGTGGCGCGGACGCTGGCCAAGCCCGGCGCGTGACCATGGCGAAGCGACCGCTGCTGGTCGGCAACTGGAAGATGCACGGCGATGGCGGCGACCTGGCCGTCATCGTCGCGATCGGTGAGGCGGCGCGGCGGCATCCGGCGGTGGATGTCGCGCTGTGCTTGCCTGCGACCCTGATCGACCGGGCGCGACGCGTCTGCCCCGGCCTCGCCATCGGGGGGCAGGACTGTCATCCCGAACCGAATGGCGCGCACACCGGCGATATTTCCGCCCCGATGCTGCGCGAAGCGGGAGCCTCGCTGGTCCTGCTCGGCCATAGCGAACGGCGGCAGGATCATCACGAGGACGACGCGCTGATCGCGGCCAAGCTGCGCGCCGCGCGGGCGGCGGGTCTGGAGGTGATACTGTGCGTCGGCGAGACGGCGGAGGATCATGCCGCCGGTCGCTCGGCGGAGATGGTTCGGGGGCAACTAACCCTTTCACTCGCCGGGATGAACGGGCAGGGGATCGCCATCGCCTATGAGCCCGTCTGGGCGATTGGCGGTGACCGGACTCCCGAACCGAAAGAGGTCGCGGGCATAGCCGGGCTGATCCGTGATACGGTTGCGGAGGCGCGCGTCCTTTACGGCGGCTCGGTGACGCCCGATAATGGAGAGGCGCTGTTCGTGGACGGCGGGATCGATGGCTTCCTCGTCGGTCGACAAAGCCTGGATGCAGATGCGTTTACTGCGATCCTGAAACTGATGGACGGGACGGCACGCTAGAGCATGATGACATGAGGTTAACTCACCCCTCCCCTTCAGGGGAGGGGCCGGGGGTGGGGCGCCGCCGCAAGCGTGCAGCCCCTGGCGAGGCCCCACCCCAACCCCTCCCCCGAAGGGGAGGGGCTCTCCTTGGTTCAACGCAACGTCACCACGGTCTAAACTTCCTCCCCTGTAAGGGGAGGGGGACCAGCGAAGCTGGTGGAGGGGTGTCCCGCTATCGAAAGGGTGACACCCCTCCGTCAGGCCTGCGCCCTGCCACCTCCCCTTGCAGGGGAGGAAGGCGGGGTGTCCGGCACCACCCATTCGAATGTCGTCACGGCCATCGGCAGCAGGTTCAACGTCCCCCCATGCGCCTGCGCGATGCGGCGGGCGAGGGTCAGGCCGATGCCTGACCCCTCCGGCTTGGTCGTGTGGAAGGGGCGGAAGATGCGTGCCCGCTCCGGCGCGGCGACGCCCTGGCCGCTGTCGGACACGCGTACGATCAGCCGATCGACCTCCGCCGCGACGTACAGCGTCACCGCGGGGGCGACCGTACCGGCCAGGGCGGCTTCGGCCGCATTATGGAGCAGGGCCCACAGCCCTTGCGTCATCTGGTCGCGGTCGCACCAGCCGGTCGCGCCCTCGGGCACCTCGACCGACAGCATCACCCGGCCGTCGAAACGCTCGGCGAACAGGCGGGACAGATCGCCGACCAGTTCGTTCATGTCCACCGCCGCTCGCACCGGATCGGGCAGGCGCGCCAGCATTCGGTATGCGCGGGTGAAGCGTTCCAGTCCCTCGATCCGCCGGGCCAGCGTCGCCAAGATGCCGGGCAGCCTTGCGTCACCACGTTCAGCCGCCACCTGGGCACTGTCGGCCAGCGAGACGATCGGCGACAGGCCATTCAGCAATTCGTGGCCGAGAATGTCGATCATCTCGTTATCGGCATGGGCTTCGGCGGCGCGGCGTTCGGCTTCGATATCGACCAGCATCGCCAGCGTGCGGCCCAAACCTGCAACGCGCTCGATCCGCCAACTTCTGCCCTCGTGCCGCAATTGCGTCTGCCCCGCATCCAGAAGCGCGGGCGGCGTCGGGATCACCCGGTCGTCGGTGGCGAACAGGCGGCGGCTGGCCCGGTTGATCGCCTGAGCCCGCCCGGCATCGACGCGCAGCAGCGGCAGCGGGATCTGGTCGAACAGAGCGTCGATCGGCGGGCCGTCCGGGGCGGGGCGTGTCAGCTCTCCCTCCCCTCGGCCAATCCCTGCGCGCACAGCGACCCAGCATCCCATGCCGATCAGCCACGCGATACAGAGCCCCGCGCCCAGGATCGACCCCAACATGCCCCTTTGCCATGCCAGCAGGATCGCCGCGCCAAGGATGGCCAGCGCCAGCCCGGACAGCGCCGCCGCCACCGCACGACGCTGCGACAGCTCAAAGCCCATGACGCGCCATCCGGCGATACAGGGCGCCGCGACTGAGCCCCAGCGCCTGCGCCGCCTGGGTGACATTGTGGTGATGCCTGGCCAGCGCGGCCTCGATCATCGCGCGTTCGCTTTCGTCCAGGTCGAAGCTGGCGCGGGATGCGGCCGGGGCGGGATTTTGCGCGATCGGCGGGGCGAGCAAAGCGGCCTCGATCACGCCCTGTTCGCCGAGCAGCAGCGCGCGTTCGATCGCGGCAGCGAGGCCGCGTGCCTCGTCGGGCCAGTGGGCGGTCGCCAGCAGCGCTTCGGCGGCGGGGGTGAAGCGGGGTGTGGGCAGGCCGTGCCGCTCGGCTGCGACCCGCGCGAAGTGACGGGCGAGCAGCGGCACGTCCTCGCGCCGTTCGGCCAGCGCTGGGGCCGCGATCTCCACCGCCGCGATCCGCCGGGCGAGGGCGGGTGCGATCGCGACGGGATCGTCGGCGATGGCGATATAGCGATCGTCCGGACGCAATCGGTCGAGCAGCCGGGACTGGCCGATCTCGTCGAGCCGGTCGGGATGGCGGAGCAGCCAGCTCGTCCCCCGCTCGGCAGTATCGAGCCGCTCCCAGGCCAGCGGATCGCGTATGTCGATCCGCTGCATCGGTCGCCCGGTGGCGCTGGAGGCGGCATGGATCGCGGCGGCGATCAGGCTGCGCCCGGCCCCCGAAGGTCCGGTCACGACGACACCCGCCATCGTCGGCCCGACGCGGCGGATCAGGTCGCGCACCCGGCCGATGGCGGGACTGTCGCCCAGCAGGCGCGCGGGTTCGACGGTGTCCCCGGCTGTTGCCAAATGGTCGCGCGGTGTTGAACGACGATGGGCGGCGACCTCGATCTTGGCGATCAGCTCGGCATTGCGCCATGGCTTCATCACGAAGTCGCGCGCGCCCGCCTGCATCGCGGCGACGGCCAGCCGGATGCCGCTATGCGCGGTGATGACGATGATGCACGCGCCCGGATCGTCGGCGAGCAGCCGGTCGAGCATTGCCAGCCCTTCCGCCCCGTCGGTTCGCCCGGCGGCATAGTTGAGGTCGAGCAGGATCGCGTCGTAGCGCTTGGCCGCCAGACGCGAAAAGCCCTCTTCCCGCCCCTGCGCCACGTCCAGCCGGTGCCCCGCCAGATCGATCGCGATGGCCAGCGATTCGGCGATGCGCGGATTGTCGTCGATGACCAGGATAGAAAGCGCGCTTGACGCTTCGCCGCACCGTCCATTTCCGGACGGTGCGTCCGGTCCCGAACGGTCGGATTCGACCGGCTTGGATGAAAATGGCGTATTCATAGGGCTTTAGGTTTTTCGGCCGTTCGAGGTGACACTGGCGCCATGATGACCGAACAACCCGTACACGCAAGCGCTTCACCGGGGGCGGGAATGGACCGCCGGATCGCCCGCAAGGCCGTGCCTTGGTGGCGCCGCCGCCTGGTGGTCGCTGTGCTGCTGGTGATCGGCGCGGTGTCGGTGTGGCGCATGCTGCCCGCCGCAGGCTCCACCGATATCGCCGCCGCCAATATCGAGACGGGCGAGGTGACGCGCGCGGCATTCGACGATTATCTGCCGGTTCGCGCCACCGTCACCCCGCGCATCACCACCTTGGTCGGCGTGCTGTCCGGCGGTCAGGTCGAAAAGCTGCTGGCGCAGGACGGGCAGATGGTCCGCGAGGGACAGCCGCTCGCCACCCTCGCCAATCCGCAGCTGAAGCTCGACGTGCTGACCCGCGAGGCGCAGATCGCCAGCCAGCTGGGCGGCGTGGCGAGCGAGGGGCTGGGGATCGAACGCAACAAGCTCGACCGGGCGGGGCAGGTGGCGCAGGCCGAATATGACCTCATCAAGGCCAGGCGTGACCTGGGCATTCGCCGCCAGTTGCACGATCAGGGCTTTCTGTCGGATGCGGGCGTGAAGAGCTTCGAGGAGGAGGCCGCCTATCAGGAAAAGCGGCTCGCCCAGCTGAAATCGGGCCGCGCGACGGAGGCGCGGATCACCGCCACCCAGTCCGCGCGGCTGAACGATACGCAGGTGCGGCTGTCGGGCAATCTGGCAGCGGTGCGCGCCGGGCTGGAGGCGCTGACCATCCGTGCGCCCGCGAACGGACGGCTGACCAATTTCACCATCCAGCCCGGCCAGACGCTGAAACCCGGCGATCCGGCCGGGCAGGTCGACAGCGAAGGTTCGTGGAAACTCGTCGCGCAGGTCGACGAATATTATCTCGGCCGCGTCGCGGTGGGGCAGACGGCGACCACCTCGGACGGCGCCGCACTGACCGTGTCCAAGGTCCTGCCCGCCGTGAAGGACGGACGGTTCCAGGTCGAACTCGCCTTCGACAAGGCGCCCGCAGGGCTCAATCGCGGGCAGACGATCGATATTCGTATCACGCTGGGCGCGGCCAGCCGCGCGGTGGTGGCGCCGGTCGGCGGCTGGCTGGAGGCGGGCGGCAGCTCGGCCTTCGTGCTCGATCCCGATGGCGCCCATGCCCGTCGCCGCAGTGTCAAGATCGGCCGCCGCAATCCCGAACAGGTGGAGGTCCTCTCCGGCCTCAATCCCGGCGAGCGCATCGTCACCAGCAACACCGCGTCCGTGAAGGGCGATATCCTGAACATCCGATAAGGGGGAAGACCGATGATCCGAATGGAAGGCATTCAGCGCCGCTATGTTTCCGACGAGGTGGAGACGACTGCGCTGCACGATATCGACCTGCATGTCGCAGCGGGCGAGTTCCTGGCCATCATGGGGCCGTCGGGCTGCGGCAAGTCGACTTTGCTCAACACGCTGGGCACGGTCGATCGGCCGACCGGCGGGCGCTATCTGTTCGGAGATCGCGACCTGGCGGCGCTGGGCGAAAAGGAACTGGCGAAGTTCCGCGCCGAAACCCTGGGCTTCGTGTTCCAGAGCTTCAACCTGATCGACGAACTGACCATCGAGGAGAATGTCGCGCTGGGCCTCGCCTATCGCGGAGATGCCGGTGACCGGCGGGGCCGGGTGGCCGCCGCGATGGACAAGGTCGGCATCGCCCACCGGGCGCGCCACTTCCCGCACCAGCTGTCGGGCGGTCAGCAGCAGCGCGCCGCGATCGCCCGTGCGATCGTCGGCGATCCCAAGCTGATCCTGGCGGACGAGCCGACCGGCAATCTCGACACCGCCAATGGCGAGCAGGTGATGAACATCCTGACCGGGCTGAACGATGCGGGCGCGACCATCGTGATGGTCACCCACTCGCCCAGCCATGCCGACCTCGCCAAGCGCCGCATCGACATGCTCGACGGCCGCATCGTCGCCAGCGCCATGCGCGCGATTTGAAAAGGACCACGGACATGAAGAAGACACTTTCCGCCATCGCCCTCCTGTCCTTCGCCGCCGTCGGTGCCGCCGCGCAGGACGACGCCCGGACCTCGCGCAGCTTCGACGTGCACGGGTTCGACCGGATCGACATGGCCGGGTGTGATATCGCCACGGTTTCGCTGGGGTCGCGCTTTGCCGTGACGGCGCAGGGGCGGGCGGACAATATCGCCGATCTGCGCATCGACACGACCGGCGGCGCGCTGCGCATCCGGCGCAGGGACAATAGCTGCAACGGCCACGACCGGCGGGTGGCGATCGCCATCACTCTGCCGTCGCTCCAGGCGGTGAATGTCAGCGGCGCGGCGGAGATGAACCTGCCCGCGCTCGATGTTCGGGCTTTCGCGGCGGAGACCAGCGGTGCGAGCGTGCTTCGCCTCGCGGCCCTGCATGGCGGATCGGCCAGCTTCGGTCTGTCCGGCGCCAGCCAGGCGACCGTTGGCGATCTTCGGGCCGATCGGGTGAAGCTCGACACCTCGGGCGCCAGCCACCTGCGGGTCGGGGGCGCGGCGAGACAGCTGACCATCGACAGCAGCGGCGCCAGCGACGTGGAGGCCCGTGCCCTGAACGCGCCGGTCGTGACGGTCGGCGCCAGCGGGACGGCCAAGGTCCGGGTCGGCCGCGCGGAGCAGGCGCAGATCGGCGCGAGCGGCATGTCCAACGTCACCGTCGAGGGCGAGGCGCGCTGCACCGTGTCCAAGAGCGGGCTGGCCCGCATCGCCTGCGGCCGATGACCGCGTCTTCCGGGGGAACGCCATCATGAACCGCTTCGCGCTTCTGTCGCTCTATCGCTCGCTTGTGCGCCACAAGCTCTATGCCGCCCTCAACATCGGCGGCCTGGCGGTCGGCATCGCCGTCTTCCTGGTGCTCGGCCTCTATGTCCGGTTCGAGACGGGCTATGAGAAATGGCTGCCCGGGTATGACAAGCTGTACCTGGTCGAAGAATATTGGAACATGCCCGGCAGTCCGGCCAATGGCTATTCCACCGGCACGATGGGCGGGCTGATCGATCAGCTTCGGGAGGATTTCCTCGATACGGTGGGAACGCATATCCAGGCGATGGATGCCAATGTCGTGCGCGGCGGGACCGCGACCAGCGAGAAGTTCGCGTATGCCGACACCAACTTTCTCGACATCGTTCGCCTGCCGATCGTCGCCGGAGACGCGGCCCGGGCATTGCAGGCCCCGAACAATGTGCTCATCAGCGAAACCATCGCAAAACGCTATTTTCCCGGCACCAATCCGATCGGGCAGACGATGACCCTGACGGCACTCGGCAAGACCGCCAATTATCGTGTTGCTGGCATCTTTCGCGACCTGCCGCCCGATACCGAATTGACATATTCCATCCTGGCCAGGACACCCAATCCGCACCCGGACAAGATGTGGTTCCATTGGGGCAGCTCGCGCGTCTGGACGATCCTGCGCCTTGATACCCCGCAGGCGGTGAAGGACCGGCAGGCGCAGATGCGTAGCTTCGTCGATCGCCGAGGACGCAAGGATCAAGGGCCTTCGATCAAGAACCTCAGCCTGAGGATCAACCCAATCACTGACATCCACCTGCAAAGCACGCCGGGTCGCAAGATGACGGTGGCGACGCTGGGTATCGTGGGCGTACTGACCCTGCTGATCGCGATCGTCAATTATGTGAACCTGGCGACCGCCCGGGCCGGGCTGCGCGCCCGCGAGGTCGCGATGCGCAAGGTACTGGGGGCGAGCCGCAGCGCGCTGGTCCGGCAGTTCCTGGGCGAGGCGCTGCTCGTGGCGCTGCTGGCGGCGCTGGGCGGCCTGATCCTCGCCGAGCTTGGGCTGCCGATGATTAATGCAGCTGGGGGATTGAAGCTCTCGCTCGATTACGCGGTCGTCATACCAGCCCTGATCCTGCTGGCGCTGCTGGTCGGCGGGCTCGCAGGGCTGTATCCGGCGGTGTTGCTGTCGCGCTTTCCGGCGGCCGCGGTACTGGCTTCGTCACGCTCGCCGGGCGGCGGGCGGGCCGGGGCGGGAGTGCGCGAGTTGCTGGTCGTCTTTCAGTTCGCGCTTGCCATCGCCTTCATGATCGGGACGGTCGTGTTGATCGCGCAGACCCGCCACGTTCGTAACACCGATGTCGGGTTCCGCCGTGATGGCTTGGTCATCGTCAGCTCCACCAGCGACAGTGCCGTTACAGAACCGCAAATGACCGCATTTCTTGCGCGTGCGGCGTCCCTGCCGGGGGTGCGGTCGATCACGACGTCAGACTCCTCGCCGGGGGCGAGCAGCCTCAACAGCGACAGCTATGCCGTGCCCGGCAAGCCCGAACCTGGCCCCAGCTTGCAAGCGATCATCGTGTCGGAAAACTTCTTCCCGACTTTCGGCCTCAAGCTGATCGCGGGTCGCCTGCCCGATGATGCCCACCGAGCCGATGATAGCCGCAACGCCACCAATCCACCACCGAACGTCATGAACGTCGTCATCAATCGCGAGGGGGTAAAGGCCCTCGGTTTCGACAGTCCGGAGGCCGCGATCGGCAAGTCGGTCGGGCGGGACAATCCCCGCACCATCATCGGCGTGGTGGAGAATGCCCGCTTCTTCTCGCCTCGCGAGTTCATCAATCCGACCATGTACTATTACCAGTCGCGCTTCTCGACGATCCCGCGCACGACCCTGCGCGTCGAGGGTGACCCGCGTGAGACGATCGCGGCGCTGCGCGGCATCTGGCGACAGGTCGCACCGCAAGTGCCTTTCGAGGCGAAGACCGCGAACCAGAACATGGAGGAGTATTACAAGGCCGACGATCGCGCGACCCGCCTGTTCGGTATCGGCGCCGCGCTGGCCGTCCTGATCGGTTGCGTCGGCCTCTGGGGTCTGGCCTCGTTCAATACGCAGCGGCGCGTGAAGGAGATCGGCATCCGCAAGACGCTGGGCGCCTCGGCCACCGATATCGTGCGCTTGCTGGTCGGGCAGTTCCTGCGCCCCGTGCTGATCGCCAATCTGGTCGCCTGGCCGCTGGCCTATGTCGCGATGCGGGCCTGGCTGGCGGGGTTCGATGACCGGGTGAGCCTGTCGCCGCTCTATTTCGTCGGGGCGACGATGCTGGCGCTCGTCATCGCGGTGCTGACCGTGCTGGGCCAGTCGCTGCGCGCCAGCCGGGCTGCTCCCGCCTGGGCGCTGCGTCATGACTAAGCCGCGGGCATGGTTGCTGTTCGGAGCGGCGCTGGTGGTCGCTGCCCCCGCTTCGGCCGAAACGCTGCGGGAGGCGATCGCGGCGGCGTGGGAGGGCAATCCCGAACTCGCCGCCGCGCGCGCCCGGCAGGATGCGCTGGCCGAGACGCCCAACCAGGCGCGCGCCGCCGGGCGGCTGACGGCGGGGACGACGGGCAATGCTGGGTATGACCGGCTGGGCTATGATGGAAGCGGCGTGCGGACGGGTGCGGCCTCGGTCCTCGGCGGTATCAACGCGACCCTGCCGATCTGGACCGGCGCGCGGGTATCCTCGGCGGTACGGGCGGCAAAGGGCGATGTCGCGGCCGGGGATCAGGCGTTGCGCGATGCCGAGGCGGATGTGCTGGAGCGGGTGGTCGGCGCCTATGCCGACCTGCTCTATACCCAGCGGGCGGTCGACGTCGCGCGGGTCGGGATCGAGCGGCTCGACAGCCAGGTGGCGGAGGCCAGATCCCGCTACGGCCTGGGACAGGCGACCCGCACCGACGTTGCGCAGCTGGAGGCGCAGCGGGCCAGCGTCGTCTCCAGCTTGGTCGATGCGGAGGGGGCGGCGGCCACCGCAGCGGCGGCGTACCGCGCGATGGTGGGGCGCGATGCGGGCGTGCTGGACGCGACGATCGGAACGCCCGCCGCCTTGCCGCGCACGTTGGCCGATGCTCGGGCGGCGGCGGAGTCCAGCAATCCGCTGCTGCTCGCCCAGCAACGCCGGGTGGATGCGGCCACCGCACGGATCGACCAGGCACGGGCAGACCGGGCACCGGCGATCGATCTGGCCGGAGGCTATGGGCGCGGCGTGCAATGGGCGGGGGGCCAGGCGAACGGCTTCGACAGCGCGGCCAATGCGGGGCTGGCGCTGCGTATCCCCTTGCTGACCGGCGGCCTCGTCGCCTCGCGCGTGCGGCAGGCGGAGGCGACGCGGCGGGCGGAGCGGTTCGACGCGGATGCGGTGGCACGGGGCGTGGTGCGGGCCGCGGATACCGCCTGGGCCTCGCTGACCGCCGCGCAAGGGCGGTTGACGGCCAGCGCGGAGGGGTTGAAGGCAGCCGATCTGGCACTGAAGGGCGTGCGGGCGGAATATGGCTTCGGCCTGCGCTCGACGATCGACATATTGGTGGCCGACCAGAGCTATCGCTCGGCGCAGCTGGCGGTGGCGCGGGCGCAGGTGGATGTGCTGATCGCAGAGGCGGCGCTGCTGCGCGCGACGGGGCGGATGGGGCGGGGGGCGTTTGATTGAGGGGTTGGTCTCGGTAAGACCTCTTTCCCTCCCCCAACCCCTCCCGCCTGCGGGAGGGGAGAGGTCATTTGCGGAGGTAGCCCCTTAATCACTCCCCTCCCGCAAGGGAGTTTCGGGTCGGTCATGCCCTCGGCATGACCTAAACGATGCGGGGCATCGTTTACCCGAAACTGGGTTGGGGGAGGGCAGGGTGCGTCGCAGAGACCTGCCCTGACCCCATTTACCCCGCCGCCCGGTCCCCCTCGGCCGGTCCCGACACCGCCATCGACAGCGTCCGCCGTAGCAGGGAGGGCGAGCATGGCTTGCCGCATCCCGCCGCACCCGGATAACGCGACTGAAGCGCGTGTTCGTCGGCATGGCCCGAATGGAAGATCAGCGGTACGCCCGCCTCGTGCAGTCGTTCGGCGGCCGGGAAGACTTCGCCGTCGCGCAGGCGAACGTCCAGGATCGCGCAGGCCAGTTCGGGCTTGTCGCCGTCCAGATGCGCCAGCACCTCCTCAACGCTGACATAGGGGCCATCGACCTGATAGCCGCCATCCTCGATGATGGACTGAAGATCCAGGGCGACGAAGAACTCGTCCTCGACCAGCAAGATGGTTTTAGTCATGCGCGAGCACCGTCTCCGGCAAGGTAAGGCTGAGCAGGAAACGCCCGTCGACGCTTTTCCGGTCCAGCGCTGCGCCCAATTGGCGTGAAGATGTCTGGACCAGCAGCGTGCCGAAGCCCTTGGCGTCGGTCTCGTCGGGCACCTGGCCGCCCTTTTTCGGTCCAGTCGAGCCGGAGTTTACCCTCG
This sequence comes from Sphingomonas sp. 77B, assembly GCF_056497825.1. Classification (NCBI taxonomy): domain Bacteria; kingdom Pseudomonadati; phylum Pseudomonadota; class Alphaproteobacteria; order Sphingomonadales; family Sphingomonadaceae; genus Sphingomonas; species Sphingomonas sp. 77B. The sequence continues at coordinate 971,721 of NZ_JBWMBY010000001.1, read as the reverse complement.
GCCAGGGCCCAGGACACTGCCAGTTCGCCCGACGGCTGGGCCAGCGCCCCATATTTGACCGAGTTGGTCGCCCATTCGTGCAGGATCAGCGCCAGCGGCGACAGGCACCGGCGGTCGACCAGCAACGGGGGGCCGTCGATGGTGATGGTCGACTGGCCGCGATAGGGCGCGATCGTCGCCTCTACCAGCGCGGCCAGGTCGATCGCCTGCTGCTCGCCTGCCGGCGAGGCGAGCGAATGGGCACGACCCAGCGTCGCGATGCGTTCGCGCACGTCGTCCGCCATCTCGGTCACGTCGTCATGCGACCGCGAAGCCGCCGAGACGATGCCGGAGATGATCGCGAACAGGTTCTTCACCCGGTGGTTCATCTCGCGCAGCATCAGCTCGCGCGTCTCCGCGATCGCATATTCGGCGGTCACGTCGATCGATACGCCGACCATCCGGTGTGGCGCCGATGCGGTGACCACCCGGCCGAAACCCTTGATCCAGCGCTCCTGGCCGTTCAGGTCGAGGCGGAAGGTCATCTCGAAATCGCCACGCCCGGCCATCGCCTCGGCCAGTGCCAGTTCGACGCCGGGCCGGTCCTCCGGGATGATCCGATCGAAGACCTGATGCACCTGATCGGCGGTGTCCCGGGCCGCGAAGCCGAACAGGTGACGGCCCGTCTCGTCGAGGAAGATCTCGCCGGTGCCGCCGCGATATTCCCATATGCCGATGCCGCCCGCCTTGATCGCCAGATCCAGCCGCTCGCGTTCGGCGGCCAGCTCGCGCTCCATGCTCAGCGCGTCGGTGATGTCGGTCAGGACCAGTGTCGCGCCATCGATCCCGTCGCCCTGCGTCCGGTAAGGCAGGATACGCAGCGACAGGGTGCGCCCGCCATCGCGCGTCGTCACCCGCTGCTGCATCGCCGAGCCGCCACCCGCGACTTCAGCGGCACCGTCGAGATAGTCGGTCGTCGCCAGCCGGGTCGAGACATCGGCCAGCAACCGTCCCCGGTCGCTGGGCTGGAGCGGGAAGATCGAACGCGCTGCTTCGGTATAGCTGCGGATGCGCAGATTGCGGTCGAGCACCACCACGGCGAGGTCGGTCGATTCGAAGAAATTGCGCAAATCGGCATTGGCGACGGTCAGCTGGTCGACCTTGGTCTTCAGCTCGTCATTGACGGTCGACAATTCCTCGTTCGTCGATTGAAGCTCCTCGTTCATCGACATCATTTCTTCGTTGGAGCTCTTCAGCTCCTCGTTCGCCGTCTCCAGCTCCTCGACGGTCGAGCGCAGCCGGTGGCGCGTCAGGCGCAGTTCGTCCTCCAGCGCCTCGATATGGTCGTCACCCGGTTCCAGATCGGCGAGGTCGCTCGCCTCGACCGGGCTGAACGGCGCGGAATCGCGGAACAGGAAGAGCAGCGATCCATCGGTCAGCGGATCGCAGACCACTTCGACCTTCTGCACGCCAAACTCGGTCGTCACCGCCACGTCGCGTGCCGCGATCCGCTTGCGCGCGTCGCGGGCCTGGCGGAGCATCGGGCCGATCACCTCGCGCAGCCCAGGGCGGGCCAGCGTCATCGCGCTCGATCCGCCGGCACGGGTCACGGGGAAGTTGAAATAGCGGCTGAGCTTGCCGAATGCCGCCAGTATGCCGCCATCCTGATTCACCACCATGCTGGGCGGGGAATAGCGGTCGACGATGCGGCGCATTGCCATGCTCTCGTCACCGCTGGGGGCGGCCCCGTCGCGCTCACCGCGTTCGCCGCGCCGACGCGGGCTGCGGCTCATGCCGCCGGGCAGGTCGATGGGGTAGGAGGGTGAGCCGGGCGAACGCTCGAACAACCGGGCATGGCCGTCGATCGCGGGGAAGAGGTGATCGAACCGCCCGACGCTTTCGGACGGTCCCAGGAACAGATAGCCGCCGGGGCGCAGCGCATAATGGAGCAGCGGCAGCACTGATTGCTGCAACCGATCGTCGAAATAGATCAACAGGTTGCGGCACGACACCAGGTCGATCCGCGAAAAGGGCGGGTCCTTGACCAGGCTGTGGTTGGAAAAGCGGATCATGTCGCGGATGGGCGCGGCGATGCTGAATCGCTCGGCGTGCGGCATGGTATAGCGTTCGCGCAGATGGGCCGGGATGTCGGCCATGGCGGAGGCGGGATAACTGCCCTCGCGCGCGATCTGGAGCATCTGTTCGTCGATGTCGGTCGCGAAGATCTGCACCGCCAGCGGCTGTCCGCTTTCGCGCGCGGCTTCGGCGAACAGCATGGCGATGCTGTACGCTTCCTCGCCGCTGGAGCAGCCCGGTATCCAGACGCGGATATCCTCGTCCGGGTCGCGTGTCCGGGACAGCGGTTCGATCGCCTTGGTCCGCAGCGTCTCGAACAGTTCGGTATCACGGAAGAAGCGGGTGACGTTGATGAGCAGGTCGCGGAACAGCGCCTCGCACTCGTCCGCATCGCTCTTGACCCGCGCCAGATAGGCCGAGCCGGTGCCGATGCCCAGAACGTGCATCCGTCGCTCGACCCGACGGACCAGGGTGGTGCGCTTATAGCCCGAAAAGTCGTGGCCGACCGCGTTGCGCAGCACCCGGCACAGATCGTCGACATGATCGGCGACGACCTCGGCCTCCTGCTCCTTCGGGTCGCCCGAGCGGCGCGCGAAAAAGCCATGAAGGCAGTCGAGAATTTCGCCGGGATGCTTGATGAAATCGACCAGCCCGGTGCCCACCGCCGACAGGGGCATCCCGTCATAACGCGCCGTTTCGGGATTCTGCACGACGCAGACCCCGCCATTTTCCTTGATCGCGCGCAGGCCCGTCGTGCCGTCCGCGCCCGTACCCGACAGGATGACGCAGGCGGCGTTGGCCTGCTGGTCGCTGGCCAGCGACAGGAAGAAATCGTCGATCGGGCGGCGCAGCCCGCGCGGCTGGACGAAGTCGGTCAACTCCAGCACGCCGTCCCGGATCGCCAGGCCCCGACCGGGCGGGATGATATAGACGCGATCCGCCTCGATCCGCTCCAACCCCTCGCATTGGCGCACTTCCAGATTGGTGTGCCGGTCGAGCAACTGGGCGAGCATGGATTCGTGATTGGGGTCGAGATGCTGGACGACGACGAACGCCATGCCGGTCGGCGCACGCGCCGGGGTCAGCATTTCGCGAAGCGCCTCCAGCCCACCCGCCGAGGCGCCGATGCCGACCACGGGCACCGGGGCGATGCCGTTATCCTGACGCGGAGCGGGTTGCGGAGCCTCGGCGTCCGCGCTCATGGAAAGGCGGCCCGGTCTAGGTCCGACAAGGTCAGCTTGGCCTGGGCGATGGTCGCGGCGGTGTTGGCGATCGCAGTCAGCGAGCCCTCCAGCACGATGCCGCTTTCCGCCAGGATCGGGGTCAGCTTGCCCAGCGTGCGGCCCAGTTCCGCGTCATAGGCGGCCAGCCGTTCGGGCTGCGACCGACTGACGTCAAATTGCGAGGCGAAGATATAGGGCATCTCGCCACCCAGGTGACGCAACTTCGACATGTAGAGCAGGTTGACGAAGGGCGAGCCGTCCTTGCGGAAATTGATGAGCATGGTGCGGACGTTCGACTGGCGATCATTGGCCAGGAATTCGTGGATACGCTCGCGGGCCTCTTCGTTTTCGGCGTCACGCTGGAGCATCCGGCAATTCCGTCCGATCACATCCTCGCTGGTATAGCCGGTCAATTCGCGAAAGCGGTGATTGATGAAGATCAAGGGACTGTCGCCTCGCGCGTCGGCGAGCGCCAAGGCGACGGGGGACTGGTCCAGATAGGCGGCCAGATGGCTGGGAATTTCAATATCGTGCACGAAATCTGGCTCCATGGCGCGCATTCGCATGGCGCCTGTCCCTCCGCAAGTGCCGGGATACCCGGTGTCCCCCAAAAACTTCACCTGTGTAAACCCGTCGAGATCACGCCGCGTTCCCGACGGGGCCGAAAATCATTGCGAAGTCGAAATGGGCGAGGGGGCCGCGGCGACGGGGCGCGGGCCCAGCCAGGCCTGACGGAAACGGGTCTGTCCGGGCGTCAGCGGCTGGCCGATGCTTTCGTTCGTGACGACCTCGATCGTCGGGTCGGCGACCAGCGTCAGGACGGCGTTGCGCTCGCCGCCGCGCTGGCGATAGACGATCGGAATATGGTCGCCGGGGGCATGGCGCGACAGGATCGCGGTCCAATCCTTCTGGTCGGCGAGCGGACGGCCATCGACGCTGACGATCCGGTCGCCCTTGTCGAGCCCGGCATCGTAGAGCGGCGTGCCCGGTATCGTCGCGGCCGTCATCTGCATGACGCCCTCGACCGGGCCCGGCATGCCGCCCGCCCAGGCGGCATTCGGGTTCTTCCTGCGCAGGGTCAGCCCCGCCTGCGCCAGCAGCGGCGCGAAGTCGGGCAGGCCGCTGGCGGTGATGCTGCGCGCGAAGACGCGGTCGGCAAAGGCCTGGTCGCCCGTCACCTGGCCCAGGGCGATGCGCAGATCGTCGGGGCGATAGCTGCGCTCGGTCTTGCCGAAGTTGCGCCAGAGCTGGCGCATATAATCGTCGAGCGACAGCTGCGGGAAATGCTGGCGCAGCTCCATGTCCAGCGCCAGCGCGATGACCGCGCCATACGGATAATAGGAAAAGAAGATGTTCGGATTGGTCGGATCGATCGACTGCGCCGCATCGACGAAGGGCGCGCGCAGGCTCATCTCCTGCGGCCCGCCATAGCGGCGTGCGGGCGAGTTGATGAGTGCGTTCAACGTGCCCGACAGCTGGCCGACATAATCGGCCACCGGCATTTCGCCCGCGCGCACCACCGCCAGCGGGCCGTAATATTGCGTGAAGCCCTCGGCGAGCCAGAGCGACGGCGTGGCATTGGCGCGGGTGAAATCGAACGGCTCCAGCTCGGCCGGGCGGATGCGCTCGACATTCCAGCTGTGGAAGAATTCGTGGCTCAGCGTCTGGATCTGCGAGAATTTGCCCGCTGCCAGCGACCGGGCCTGGCTGATAACCGTGGAATTGCGGTGCTCCATGCCGTCGCCGCTGATCTGCGGCATATAGTCGGCGAGGAAGGTGTAGGTGCCATAGTCATAGGCGGGTGTTTCGCCGAAGATCGCGATCTGTTGCGCCACGACCTTCTGCGCCATCGCGGCAAAGCGGTCGAGATCGGCGGCGCTGCCGTCATGATGGACGGTCAGGCGGATGGTGTAGGTCTTGGCCCCGTTCGTCACCGGCCAGTGACGCTCGTCCCAGGCGGACAGCTCGACGGGGCTGTCCATGAAATATTGCAGGTCGCGCGCGGTGAAGACGGTCGGATCGCTGGTCGGGGCCAGCTGCGTCGCGATCTTCCAGCCCGCTTGCGGGTGGAAGCGGACACGGATCGGCCGCGCGTCCTGCCCCACGGCCCACAGGAAGGTCGCGGGTATGTTCAACCGGGCGTGGGTCGGGTCGATCTGCGCATAGGTGCCGTCGCCCCGGTCGCCGAACAGCGTGTAGCGCACCGTCACCGTGCCGTCATGGCCCGCCACCGTCCAGCCATAGGGATCGGTTCGCTCGACGGTCAGCGGCTTGCCCGTGCCATCGACGGCGGACACCGAATAGACGTTCTTGGCGAACTCGTGCAGCGCATAGCGGCCGGGCGAGGAGCGGGCCATCTGGAAGCGGACGGGCGTGCGGTCGAGCCCGCGATAGGTGACGCTGACCTGCGCCTCGTGATGCTGGGCGCGGGGAAAGGCGATGTCATATTCGACCGGCGCCTGCGTAGCTTGCGGCGCGGAAGCGGTCTGCGCCGCAACCGGCTGCATCGCCGTGGAGGCCAGTGCCAACGCCGCCGTCATCGCCAGAAACCGCATTCCATTCCCCTTCGCGCTTGTACGGTCGCGACTTAGGCATGGAGGCGGGCCAGGGTCCACCGCTTTTCGGGAAAGGCCGATCCGCCGGGAGAAGGTCGAATCAGTGCGCTGCCCGCCCCGCAGGGCTGGTCCAGTTGTCCGAAATGTCAGGAAAATCTGGAGGCGCGACCGGGAATCGAACCCGGGTGCAAGGATTTGCAGTCCTCTGCGTCACCACTCCGCCATCGCGCCTCGATGCGTGGGAGGCGGGCATGTGTGCGGTTTTTCGCGCGGCGTCAACAGGGGAGTGTGGGGCAGCGGGAAAAAGTGTGTCCTTGAAGTGGCGCGTACCTACTCCAGTGCAAAATTCTTGCCCGCTAGGCCGCTGCCACGGTGCGGCGTAGGCTAGACCTTCGGTATTTGGTGCAGCTGAATATCCGGGAGCATCCGAAGATGGATTTGAAAAACTTTGTGTCGCAAACGCTTATTCAAATTGTGGAAGGAATTAGTGAAGCGAAGCAGCATATCGATGGCTTGGGAATAGGGGCCGCCGTTAATCCCGACCTGGTAAGTCAATCTGCACCGGATCACGCCCGCGCTAGCGACGTAGAATTCGACGTTGCCGTCACGGTTGCATCTGCTGAGCGCGATAGGGAGGGGCACCAAATCGGCGGTGGCGCAGGTGGCGTATTGGCAGTTGTTGCTCTTAGAGCAAATGCTCAAACGACGGGTGAGGGGGTTCGGGAAGCTCGTGAGGAAGCAATTAGTCGCGTAAAATTCTCGGTAAAGCTTGGCCAGCCAGGAGCGATCCGGCGTCGACAAGATCCGGTCATACCGCGCGGGGGAGTGTTTTGACGACGCTCTACGTCCTGGGATGAAGTTGCATCGCAGTGAAGAGCGTAGCTAATGCAACCACGCTTGGCGGAAATCGCCCCACGCGATAGAAGCGGCGGGAACCAATTTAGTGTATTGCACAACTAAAACGGCTGTGCGACAGGGTAGGGCGATGATGACGACCAGCAACGATTCCTCGAATTTCGACGCGATGCGCCATGCGATGGTGGCGAGCCAGCTGCGCACCACGGCGGTCAGCGACCAGCGGGTCGTCGCCGCGATGGCGCGTGTCCCGCGTGAGGCGTTCGTGCCAGAGGCGCTGCGCCCCGTGGCTTATCGCGACGGTACGCTGGATCTGGGCCAGGGCCGGGCGGTGAACCTGCCGATGGCGACCGGCCGCCTGCTGACCGAGGCGTATCTGGAGGCGGGCGACCGTGTGCTGCTGATCGGCGCGGCGACCGGCTATACCGCAGCACTGCTGGCCGGGATCGTCACCCAGGTCATCGCGGTCGAGGAAAATGCCGAGATGGTCGCCGCCGCGCGCACCGCGCTGGCCGGTGAAACCAAGGTCGAGGTCGTGCAGGGCGCGCTAAACGCCGGGCACCCCGCTGCGGCCCCCTATGACGTGCTGGTCATCGACGGCGCCGTCGAGGAACTGCCGACCGCGCTGGTCGAGCAGGTCAAGATCGGCGGCCGGATCGTCACCGGCCTGGTCGAGAACGGCGTCACCCGCCTGGCCAGCGGTCGCCGAACCGAGGGCGGCCATGGCGTCCGCGCCTTTGCCGACGCCGAATGCACCATCCTGCCGGGCTTTGCCCGTCCTCGCGCCTTCCAATTCTGAGGGACCATGCGCCTGCACCTGACTTCCTCCCTGACCTCCGGCGTTCTGATCGGGTCGGCCCTGTCGCTGGCCGGATCGGCTTCGGCGGAGACGTTGCGCGAGGCGATGGTGCGGGCGTATCAGAGCAATCCGACGATCACTGGACAGCGCGCCGCCCAGCGTGCGACCGATGAGAATGTGCCGATCGCGAAGTCGAACGGCCTGCCGTCGCTGCAATCCAACGCGCAGATCATCGACAATATCGTCGTCGCCAACAACAACTTCCTGAACCCGGAACGCGTCGGCTCGGGCCAGGTGCAATTGTCGGTGCCGCTCTATCAGGGCGGGGCGGTCAAGAATGCGGTGCGCGCGGCCGAAACGCGGGTCGATGCGGGCCGGGCGCAGTTGCGCGGGGTGGAGGCGAACCTCTTCACCAATGTCGTTGCGGCGTACATGAACGTCATCCGCGACGAGGCGATCGTCAACCTCAACACCCGCAACGTCAATGTGCTCGATACGAACCTGCGCGCCTCGCGCGATCGGTTCCAGGTCGGCGACCTGACCCGCACCGATGTCGCCCAGTCCGAGGCGCGGCTGGCGCAGGCCCGCGCGCAATTGCAGTCGGCGCAGGCGAATCTGATCTCCAGTCGCGAGAATTACATCAACGTCGTCGGCGTCGCGCCGGTCGGTCTGGAACAGCCGCCCGCGCTTCCCGCTTTGCCCGCGTCGCCCAACCAGGCAGTGGCGGTCGCACTCGACCAGAATCCGCAGCTGATCGCCGCACGGCGCTCGGCCGATGCGACCCGTTATGACATCAACGTCGCCCGTGCCAACCGGCTGCCGCGCGTGGCGGCGGTGTCGAGCGGTAACTATTTCAACTATCTTGGTTCGCTGAACGCGCCGCCGGGGGCGGGCAACGTGCCGACCTCCGGTATCAATGCGACGGTCGGGGTGCAGCTGTCCATGCCGCTGTTCCAGGGCGGTCGTCCGGCGGCGCAGGTCCGCCAGGCCGAGGCCCTGCGCGGGCAGGCGCTGGAGAACGCCACCGGCACCGAGCGGCAGGTCGTGGCGCAGGTCCGCTCCGCCTATGCCGTCTGGCAGTCGTCGCAGGAGGTGATCGCCTCGGCCGAATCGGCGGTGCGCGCCAATTCGCTGTCGCTGGAAGGCGTGCGGGCCGAGAACAGCGTCGGCACCCGCACCGTGCTCGACATCTTGAACGCCGAGCAGGAATTGCTGAACAGCCAGGTGACGCTGGTGACGGCGCGACGCGACGCCTATGTCGCGGGCTTCGCGCTGATCGCGGCGATGGGCAATGCCGAGGCGCGCGACCTGGGGCTGGACGGCGGCGCGCTGTATGATCCGGTCGCCAATTACAAGCGCGTCCGCAACCGCATCAACGACTGGGACGGCGACGGCGAGCCCGCGCCGGTCGCCAGCACCACCGCCGGAACCCCGGCCCAGACGGCGGCGATCACCCGTCCGCTCGACCCCGACGTCAACGCCCCTGTTGACAGAAGCCCCGCATTAACCACAGGTGCGGAGGCACCAAGCCGGCAATAAGGCCGGACAGGGGCCTTGGGGGCAAGAATGGGGTTTGCGGTCATGGGTGAGATCAGCGCCGAGCCGTCGATGGAAGAGATCCTTTCCTCGATCAAACGGATCATTGCCGAAGAGGGCGAAGTGCCCGCGCGCCAGCGTCGCCAGCCGCGCCCGGTGCCCGCCCCCGCAGTCGAGGATGATTCGCCCGAGGTCCTGGAACTCAGCGATCCGATGCCGTTGCGCATGAAGGTCGAGGCCGCCGCCGCCGCCCGCGCCGCCGAATCGGCGATGCGCGCCGTCGCGCCGGAACCGGCCCCGGCACCCGTTCCCACGCCTGCGCCCGAGCCGGTGGCGCAGGTTGCCGCGCCCGCGCCCGCCGCTGCGCCTGTTCAGGCGGATGCGGACGATGCCGAAGAGGCGATCGTTTCCCCTCGCGTCGCCGAGGCCAGCCGTGGTTCCCTGGAGGCGCTCAGCCGTATGATGGTCAAGCCCGAACCCACCAGCGACGGCACCCTCGAAGGGCTGGTCCGCGACATGCTTCGCCCGATGCTGCGCGAGTGGCTCGACACTCATCTGCCCGAGATGGTCGAGGCGATGGTCGCGCGCGAAATCGCCCGGATCACGCGCGAAGGCCGCTGATCCTGTCCGCCGGCTTTTCCATACAGGGGGAACCGGCGGCACGCGTCCGGGTTCGATGGTCATGAACCCGACACCCGAGACGCCCGATCTGTCGAAATCGACGCGCTCGCACGTGTCGTCCCCGCCGATCGCCGATGCGAAACAGCCGCATTCGGGCCAGTCGGACATCTTCTTCGCCGCCGTGAAGACGACGCGGATGCCGATGATCGTCACCGATCCGCGCCAGCCGGACAATCCCATCGTCTTCTGCAACGAAGCGTTCAGCTTCATGACCGGCTATTCCGAGGAAGAAATTCTCGGCACCAATTGCCGGTTTCTTCAGGGCCCGGAAACCGACCGCGACGTGGTGGCGCAGGTTCGCGCGGCGATCGAGCGACGCGACGAGATCGCGGTCGAGCTGCTCAACTATCGCAAGAACGGCTCGACCTTCTGGAACGCGCTGTTCGTCTCGCCGGTCTATGACGATGCGGGCGAACTCGTCTATTTCTTCAGCAGCCAGCTCGACATCTCGCGCCGCCGCGAGGCCGAGGATGCGCTGCACGAGGCGCAGAAGATGGAGGCGGTCGGCAAGCTGACCGGCGGCATCGCGCACGACTTCAACAATCTGCTCCAGGTCATCATCGGCTATGCCGACATCCTGGAGGCGCGGATCGACGATGGCGATCGCAGCGGCCGACGCGCGGTCGAGGCGATCGGCGCGGCGGCGGCGCGCGGCGCGACCCTCACGCAGCAGCTCCTCGCCTTTGCCCGCAAGCAGGAGCTGCGCGACCGGCTGCTCAACTTCAACCAGCTGATCGAGGATTTCCGCCCGATCCTGAACCGGACGGCGGGCGAAAGCGTGATCGTCCGCCAGCGGCTGGAAGAGAATCTCTGGAACTGCCGGATCGACCCGGTTCAGGCCGAGATGGCGCTGCTCAACATCGTCAGCAACGCGCGCGAGGCGATCGGCCGTCACACGGGGCAGGGTGAGGTCACCATCTCGACCCGCAACGTGATCCAGTCCGGTGACAGCCCCGAGGGGCCCGCCAATCTGGAACCCGGCGAATATGTCATGGTGCGCGTCGCCGATGACGGGCCGGGCATCGATCCGCAGATCGCCGACAAGATATTCGATCCGTTCTTCACCACCAAGGAGATGGGGAAGGGGGCCGGGCTGGGCCTCGCCATGGTCTATGGCTTCATGCGCCAATCGGGCGGGCTGGCCACGGTCGAACCCGATGCGGAGGGCGCGGCGATCGCGCTGTATTTCCCACGCGCCGCCGGTGTCACCGAACGCCGCACGACGCCGATCCAGCCCGCGCGGAGCGGCGGGGTCGAGCGGGTGCTGATGGTCGAGGATCAGGAGGATGTCGGCGATCTGGGTCGGTCGATGCTGGAGGATCTGGGCTATGACGTCGTCCTGACCCGCAGCGCGCGCGAGGCGCTGGACCATCTGGCGAAGAACAGCGAGTTCCAGCTGCTGTTCACCGACATATTGATGCCCGGCGGCATGAACGGCGTCGCGCTGGCGCAGGTGGTGCGGCGCGATTATCCACATCTGTCGGTCCTGTTGACCACCGGCTTTGCCGACGAGGCGATCGACGAAGGTGCACGCTCCTATGAGCTGATCCGCAAACCCTATCGCCGCGCCGAGCTGAACGAGCGGATCCGAGCGGTGCTCGACCGGCCGGGCGCCCGGACCTGACAAATTCCTCCTCTGCAAGGGGAGGAATGAGTCGCCAGGCATCCCGTACCGTATAGCATCTGGCGTCACGCGGCGCGGGTGATTAAGGCAGCGGCATGACTGAGCTGCCCAAGACGTTCGACCCCGCCGCAATCGAAGCCCGCTGGTATGGCCATTGGGAGGAAAAGGGCCTGTTCCGCCCCGACCGCCCGAACGCCGAGCCCTGGACGATCGTCAACCCGCCGCCCAACGTGACCGGGAACCTGCATATCGGCCACGCGCTGGACAACACGTTGCAGGATATCCTGGTCCGCCATGCCCGATTGAAGGGCAAGGACGCGCTGTGGGTGGTCGGCACCGACCATGCGGGCATCGCGACCCAGATGGTGGTCGAGCGCCAGATGAACGCGCGTGGCGAAAAGCGCACCGACTTCACCCGCGACCAGTTCCTGGAAAAGGTCTGGACCTGGAAGGCGGAGAGCGGCGGCCAGATCACCGGCCAGCTTCGCCGCCTAGGCTGCTCGATGGACTGGGCGAACGAACGCTTCACCATGGACGAGGGCTTCAGCAAGGCGGTGCTGAAGGTCTTTGTCGACCTGTACGCCCAAGGCCTGCTCTATCGTGACAAGCGGCTGGTCAACTGGGATGCCGGGCTGGGCACCGCGATCAGCGACCTGGAGGTCGAGACGCGCGAAGTGAAGGGCAGCTTCTGGCGCCTGCGCTATCCGCTGGCCGACGGATCGGGCTTTATCGAGGTCGCGACGACGCGGCCCGAGACGATGCTCGCCGATATGGCGGTCGCGGTCCACCCGGACGATGCGCGCTACACCGCGATGATCGGCAAGCAGGTGCGCCTGCCCATCACCGGCCGTCTGATCCCGATCGTCGCCGACGAACATGCCGATCCCGAACTGGGATCGGGCGCAGTCAAGATCACGCCCGGCCATGACTTCAACGACTTCGAGGTCGGCCGCCGTGCGGGCATTGAGGCACGCGATATGCTCAACATGCTCGATGCCAAGGCGTGCATCGTCCAGACGGCGGACGGACTGATCCCCGACGCCTTCCTGGGCCTGTCGACCGCGGAGGCGCGCAAGGCCGTCGTCGCGCGGCTGAAGGACGAAGGCGTCCTGATCCCGCATATCGACAAGGACGGCGAAGAGCATGACGCCGAGCCGCGCACGATCCAGACGCCGTTCGGCGACCGCTCCGGCGTGGTGATCGAGCCCTGGCTGACCGACCAATGGTATGTCGACGCCAAGACGCTGGCCCAGCCCGCGATCCAGGCGGTGCGCGGCGGCGACATCAAGATCGTGCCGCAGGCGTGGGAAAAGACCTTCTTCAACTGGATGGAGAATATCCAACCCTGGTGCGTCAGCCGTCAGCTTTGGTGGGGGCACCAGATTCCGGCGTGGTTCGCCGAGGATGGCCGCGTGTTCGTCGCCGAAAGCGAGGACGAGGCGCAGGCGCAAGCGGGTGAGGGCGTCGTCCTGACCCGCGACTCCGACGTGCTCGACACCTGGTTTTCCTCCGCGCTCTGGCCCTTCGCGACGCTGGGCTGGCCCGACAACAGCGACAAGACGCTGGCGGGGCGTTACCCCAATGACGTGCTCATCTCCGGCTTCGACATCCTGTTCTTCTGGGATGCACGGATGATGATGCAGGGCATGCACTTCATGGAAGCTGTGCCCTTTAAGACTCTGTATCTCCACGGTCTTGTCCGCGCCGCCGATGGCTCGAAAATGTCGAAGTCGAAGGGTAACACGGTCGATCCGCTGGGCCTGATCGACCAATATGGCGCCGACGCGCTGCGCTTCTTCATGGCGGCGATGGAGAGCCAGGGCCGCGACATCAAGATGGATGAGCGCCGGGTCGAGGGTTATCGCAACTTCGCGACCAAGCTGTGGAACGCGGCGCGCTTCGCCCAGGCCAACGGCATCGGCGCATCGACCACGCTGGAGGCTCCGAACGCCAGCCTCGCGGTCAACAAGTGGATCATCGCCGAGACGGTGAAGACCGTGCAGGCGGTCGATATGGCGCTGGCCGATTATCGTTTCGACGGCGCGGCGAACGCGATCTACCAGTTCGTCTGGAGCCGCTTCTGCGACTGGTATCTCGAACTCATCAAGCCGGTCCTGCAGGGCGGCGAAGAGGGCGGTGAGGAAACGCGCGCGGTCGCGGGTTGGGTGCTCGACCAGATTTTGGTCCTGCTCCACCCGTTCATGCCCTTCATCACCGAGGAGCTGTGGCACGCCATGGGCGCGCGCGATCATGACCTGATCGTGGCGCAGTGGCCGATGGCCGACGCCCGCGCGCTCGACCCCGAGGCGGAGCGGGAGATCGACTGGCTGATCCGTCTGGTCAGCGAAATCCGCGCCGCGCGCACCGAACTGAACGTGCCGCCGGGTGCGCGTCTGCCGATGCACGTCCGCGAAGCCCATGCCGATACGCAGGCGCGTCTCTTGCGGCAGGCGTCGGCGCTGGCGCGTCTCGCCCGCGTCGAGGCGGCTGATGACGACGCGACCGGCGGTGCGGCGCAAGTGGTGGTGGACGAGGCAACCTTCGTACTGCCGCTGGAGGGCGTGATTGACCTCGACGCCGAGCGCCAGCGCCTGACCAAGGCGATCGCGGCGGTGGAGAAGGAGCGCGACGCGCTGGGCGGGCGGCTGAGCAACGCCAGCTTCGTCGAACGCGCCAAGCCCGAAGCGGTCGAAAAGGCCCGCGCCGACCACGCCGACAAGATGGCGGAGGCCGCACGCCTGCACGCGGCGCTAGGCCGTTTGGGCTGACCCCAAATCCTCCCCATCGTCAGATGGGGAGGGGGACCGCGCCCGCAGGGCGTGGTGGAGGGGCGAGGGGCAAAGCCCCTCCACCATCGCTTTGCGATGGTCCCCCTCCCCAAGCAGAGCTTGAGGAGGATTTGCCTTACCCCTGTTCCCCCAAGCGCCGGAGCCGCCGGATACGCGGCTCGCGCTGGAGTTGCGCCTCTCGCCGGATAACCTGCCGCAGCTCATCCCGCTTTTCGTGGATCGACGCGATCACCGGCCCCATCGCGACGCCCAGATCGACCAGCACCGCCTCCGAAAGCTGCAGCGAGCTTTCCAACGTCTCGGGCACCGCCTCGCTGACGCCTGCGCGATAGAGTTCGGTCGCATGCGCCATGTCGCGGGCGCGCGCGATGATCGGCAGGTCGGGCGCGGTCTCGCGGATGCGCCGGGCCAGCCTGACGGTCAGCACCGGATCATCCATGGTCAGGATCAGCGCCCGCGCGGCGGGCAGGTTCAGCCGATCCACCAGCTCGGCCCGCGCCACATCGCCGAACAAGACCGGATAGCCCGCACGCCGCGCTTCGCCGACCGAGTCGATATCCGCCTCGACCGCGACATAGCGCTGTCCATGGACGGTCAGCATGTCGGCGATCATCTTGCCGACGCGACCGAAGCCGATGATGACCGTGCGTCCGGTATCGCCATCGGTGTCGGGCGCGGGCGGCAGGTCGCCGCTGCGCGCTTCGATCCGGCGGGAGATCACGCGGCCCGCCTTGGCGAGCAACGGGGTGATGGTCAGGCCGATCGCCGTCACCGTCTGCCAGAATGCGGCAGTCGATGGCAGGATCAACTGCGCCTGCGCCGCCGTCCCCAGCACGATCAGCGTGGTTTCGGACGGGCTGCCCATCAGCAGCCCCGTCTCCGCCGCGACGCCGCGCCGGGCATGGGCGATCCGAAGCAACAGATAGGTGACGATCGCCTTGACCGCGACGATCCCGACCACCGCCAGCAGCAGCGAGTCCCAGTTCCGTGCGATCAACCGCAGGTCCAGGCTCATGCCGACCGTAATCAGGAACACGCCGAGCGCCAGGCCCTTGAACGGGGCGGTCATCACCTCGACTTCCGAATGATATTCGGTCTCGGCGATCAGCAGGCCAGCGAGCAGCGCACCAACGATGGGCGACAGCCCGGCGGCGGTCGTCGCCACGCTGGCAACGATGACGACGAGCAACGAGGCGGCGAGGAACAGCTCGGGGCTCTTGGTGCGCGCGGCCTGGGCGAAAAGGCGCGGCAGGACCAACTTGCCGCCGAGATACATGGCCACCACCGTCAGTCCGCCACGAAGTGCGACACCCGCAATACCGACCCAGCCTTCGTCGCTGGCGGTCGGCGCCATCGCGCCCAGCGCGAAGATGATCGGGACCAGCGCCAGATCCTCGAACAACAGCATCGCGAATGCGCCGCGCCCGACCGGACTGGTCGTGCCGACCAGTGGCAACACCAGCGCGGTGGAGGACAGGGTCAGCGCCAGGCCCAGCCCGATCGCTCCGGCCCAGCCTTGCCCCAGCATGTGGAGCGCGATGCCGATCAGCGCGGCCGAGCCGATCAACTCGGCCGCACCAGTCCCGAACACCAGTCGCCGCATCGCCCAAAGCCTGCGAAAGGACAGCTCCAAGCCAATGGAAAACAGCAATAAGATGATGCCGAACTCGGCGAATGGCTCGATCGACTCCGGGTTGGAAATGGTCAGATAATAGAGCCAGGGCGCATGGGGGACGAGCGACCCCAGCCCGGCCGGGCCGACCAGCAGGCCGACCAGGATGAACCCGATCACCGGGCTGACCCGGAAGCGGGCAAAGGCCGGAATGACGATCCCCGCCGAACCGAGGATCACGAGGGCGTCGGAAAAGCCCTGATTGTCTAACCGAAGTGCCATGGCGACAGACTAACCCGCCTTTGCCGCGCTTGTCAGGTCGTTAATCGGTCGAAACGACGATGGGGCGATTCGTCCTATGGGGCGGGACGCACCCTGGGCGGTAGGGCGGGGGCATGATGCCGTCCCGCTATCGCCGCTCCTTGCTTGCCCTGTTGTCTTGTCTGGCGTTGGCGGCGTGCGGCGACGACAACCGCGCCGAGCGGCTGAAGGCGGCGGGGCCGAACCCTTCGCTCGATGCGCTGATGCGGGTGGCCGATGCCGATGCGGGCGCGCGCACTTTCGGCCAATGCCTGGCATGTCACACGATCGGCAAGGGCGAACTGGACCGGGCCGGGCCCAACCTGCACGGCATCATGGGCAAGCCCGTCGCAGGCGGCAGCGCGCGGTTCGGCTATACCGCCGCTTTGATGGGCGTCGGCGGGCGATGGGACCGGGCGACGATGAACCGCTGGCTGACCTCCCCGCAACGCTTCGCGCCGGGGACGAAGATGACCTTCCCCGGCCTGCCCGACCCGCTCGCACGGGCGGATGTGATCGCCTATCTGGAGCGGGAAGGGCGGGAATAAAGTCTTGCTCGAGCGGTGAGGGCGGTGCGTGCGCTTCGACTTCGCTCAGCGTGAACGGCCGTGGGGACAGGGGCCACCTCACAAACCCCACCCTCCGATCAGCCTGAGCGTAGTCGAAGGCCACGCGAAGACCTCTCCAAGATCGGCGTAGCAAAGGGCTTCCCGTGGCCTTCGACTGCGCTCAGGACGAACGGCGGTGGGGCGGGGACACAAAAAAGGGCCCGGAAGCAATGCCTCCGAGCCCCTTTTTCATAACCTGACGGCAGAAATTACTGCCAGTTGGCCATTTCCGTTTCAAGATTGACGCGGATCGCCTCGAAGAACTGCTCGGTGGTCATCCAGGGCTGGTCCGGGCCGATCAAAATGGCGAGGTCCTTGGTCATCTGGCCGTTCTCGACGGTCTGGACGCAGACCTTTTCCAGCGTCTCGGCGAAGCGGACGACGTCGGGCGTGTTGTCGAACTTGCCGCGATACTTCAGGCCGCCGGTCCAGGCGAAGATCGACGCGATCGGGTTGGTCGAGGTCGCCTTGCCCTGCTGGTGCTGGCGATAGTGGCGGGTGACGGTGCCGTGCGCCGCTTCCGCCTCGATCGTCTTGCCATCCGGGGTCATCAGGACCGAGGTCATCAGGCCCAGCGAGCCGAAGCCCTGTGCAACGGTGTCCGACTGAACGTCGCCGTCATAGTTCTTGCAGGCCCAGACGAATTCGCCGTGCCACTTGAGGGCCGAGGCGACCATGTCGTCGATCAGGCGGTGCTGATACTCGATGCCCGCCGCCTTGAACTGCTCGGCGAACTCGGCGTCGAACACTTCCTGGAAGATGTCCTTGAAGCGGCCGTCATAGGCCTTCAGGATGGTGTTCTTGGTCGACAGATAAACCGGCCAGCCACGGTTCAGGCCATAGTTCATCGAGGCGCGCGCGAAGTCGCGGATCGATTCGTCGAGATTGTACATGCCCATGGCGACGCCGGCGGCGGGGAAGTTGAACACCTCCTCCTCGATCGACTCGCCATTTTCGCCTTCCCACTTCAGGGTCAGCTTGCCCTTGCCGGGGACCTTGAAATCGGTCGCCTTATACTGGTCGCCGAAGGCGTGACGGCCGACGACGATCGGGTGGGTCCAGCCGGGGACGAGGCGGGGAACGTTCTTGATGACGATCGGCTCGCGGAACACCACGCCGCCCAGGATGTTGCGGATCGTGCCGTTGGGCGACTTCCACATCTTCTTCAGGCCGAACTCCTCGACGCGCTGCTCGTCGGGGGTGATGGTGGCGCACTTGATCGCGACGCCGTACTTCTGGGTCGCATGGGCGCTGTCGATCGTCACCTGGTCGGCGGTCGCATCGCGATTCTGGACCGACAGGTCGAAATAGGCCAGCTCGATATCGAGATACGGCTTGATCAGGCGTTCGCGAATCCACTCCCAGATGATCCGGGTCATTTCGTCGCCGTCGATCTCCACGACGGGTGTGTTTACCTTGATCTTCGCCATGTGCGCATCCTTCAGATTAGGCGGGTTTGGCACGCGTCTAGGGGAGGGGGCGCGGCGGATCAACCACCCCTTGGGCCAACGGAAAGGGCCGGGGCGAACCGAAAAGATTGTGCGATGGCCGGTGGACAGGTAGACAGGTCCGATGCCTTCGCTTGAAAAGCCTCCCATCGCCACGACCACCGTCAAGTGGCGCTTCCCCGCCGTCCATCCCGAAGGGCGCAAATATGTGCTGATCGGGGTGGGCCTGACCATCGTCGCCACGCTGATTACCAAGGTGCTGTTCTGGCCGTTCGTCGGCCTGTGCATCTGGATCGCGGCGTTCTTTCGCGATCCCGTGCGCACCACGCCGCAGGGCGACGACCTGATCGTCGCGCCCGCCGACGGGCTGGTCACCATGATCCAGCGCGTGCCCATCCCGCGCGAGTTGGTCGGCGAACTGGGCGAGGCGCCGCTGGTCCGCGTGTCGATCTTCATGTCGGTGTTCGACGTGCACATCAATCGCACGCCGGTCGCGGGCGTTATCCGCCAGGTCGTCTATATCTCGGGCAAGTTCCTGAACGCCGATCTCGACAAGGCGTCGGATGAGAATGAGCGCCAGCATTTCGTGGTCGAAGGGCGCGACGGTCGCAAATATGGCTTCACCCAGATTGCGGGTCTGGTCGCGCGCCGCATCGTCGGCTTCGTGAAGCCCGGGGACATGGTCGCGGCTGGCCAACGCGTCGGCCTGATCCGCTTCGGCAGCCGCGTCGACGTCTACCTGCCCGATGACGTCACGCCGCAGGTTTGCCTGGGCCAGCGTTCGGTTGCGGGTGAGACCGTGATCGGCCGCGTCGGCGGCAAGCCGATGACCGGCATCGCGCAGTAAGCCGAAAAGCGATGGCCATTTCCCCCCGTTTCGCGCGGCGCCGTGCCGATGGCGCTCCGCCGCGCGGCCTTCCCCTTCGGGCGATCATCCCCAATGCCGTGACCGCGCTGGCGTTGGTGTCCGGACTGACGGGGGTGAAGTTCGCGATCGCCGGGTCTTGGGAAGCGGCCGTCACCATGATTATGGTCGCGGCGGTGCTCGACGGACTTGATGGCCGGATTGCCCGCCTGTTGCGCGGGGAAAGCCGGTTCGGGGCGGAACTCGATTCGCTGTCCGACGCCATTTCCTTTGGTGTCGCGCCCGCGCTGATCCTGTATCTTTGGTCGCTCGAGAACCTGCCGCGCATCGGCTGGATTTGCGCCGTGCTCCAGGCCGTTTTCTGCGCGCTGCGTCTGGCGCGATTCAATTCGCAACTCGACGTGACCGACCAGCCTCGCAAGACGGCGGGTTTCTTCACCGGCGTTCCGGCCCCTGCCGGGGCGGGTCTCGCCATGCTGCCGCTCTATCTCTGGTTCTGGACGGGCGAGCCGATCTTTTCCTCGCCCTATCTGGTCGCACCCTGGGTCGCTTTGGTCGCCCTGCTGATGGTGTCTAGCCTGCCGACCTTGTCCTGGACCTCGTTCCGCCTGCGCCGCCATGTTCGGTTCGAGGCGCTGGCGATCATCGTGCTGGTCGGAGTCGCGCTGATCTCGGCCCCCTGGCATGCGCTGACCGCGCTATGCCTTGCCTACTTGTTGAGCATTCCCGTCACCATGATCGCCTATGCCCGACTCAAGCGGCAACGCGGCGGCGCACCAGCGACGAAGGGGCAGGCGAGCCCGCCGCCCAACGCCTGACGGCGATCCGACGCTCGGCCACCACCAGGGTAGCCAGCGGCGTGAAAGCAGGTTCGACATGGCCGGTGGCGAGATGCAGGATGCGGCGCCACTGTGGTGCGATCATCATCGCAATGGTGGTCAGGGCCGCTGCCAGGGCGCCCGTGAAAACCAGAACACTCACCACGATCATCATGATGTCAGCCTCCTGCCGTACGTTACGAACCGGCATATTAACCTGGTCGTAACCATTGATTTTTTCGTCCAGTTCCGTCGCCAAAATGGCTACATCAGGTTGAACCGTGCCAATTTCGCGATGTTGCGAAAGCGTTATGCGACGATCAACCTGCGTTCCCTGTTGTGATCGCCTTATGTTCCGCCGATGTTCTCATGTCAATCGGCCTTGGAACAAAAGTGAACGAGGCTGGCCGCTTGCCATGGAGCTCTTCGTCCGCTAAGGGCGCGCTCCTCAACACCGCATGGGAAGCATCATATTTCGGTGCGCATGGGCTTTGCCCGCCGCGTCATCCGCTTCCCAGAGGCATAACCGGAAGGAATTAGATTATGGCGGCACCCGTCGTCACCATGCAGCAGCTGGTCGAAACCGGCGCGCACTTCGGCCACCAGACCCACCGCTGGAACCCGAAGATGAAGCCCTACATCTTCGGCGACCGCAACGGCGTCCACATCCTCGACCTGTCGCAGACCGTGCCGCTCTTCGCGCGCGCTCTCGAGTTCATCAGCTCGACCGTCGCTGGCGGCGGCAAGGTCCTGTTCGTCGGTACCAAGCGCCAGGCGCAGGAGCCGGTCGCCGAGGCCGCTCGCCGCGCTGGCCAGCACTTCGTCAACCACCGCTGGCTGGGCGGCATGCTCACCAACTGGAAGACGATCTCGAACTCGATCAAGCGCCTCAAGACCCTTGAGGAGCAGCTGTCGGGCGACACGCACGGCCTGACCAAGAAGGAAGTGCTGAACCTGACCCGCGAGCGCGACAAGCTCGAGCTGTCGTTGGGCGGCATCCGCGACATGGGCGGCATTCCGGACGTGATGTTCGTGATCGACGCCAACAAGGAAGAGCTGGCGATCAAGGAAGCCAACACGCTGGGCATTCCCGTCGTGGCGATCCTCGACTCGAACGTCTCGCCCGACGGCATCGCGTTCCCGGTTCCGGCGAACGACGACGCCAGCCGCGCGATCCGTCTGTACTGCGAGGCCGTGGCCATCGCCGCGACCCGTGGCAACAATGAGCAGCAGCGTCGCAGCGGCGCCGACTTCGGCGCGATGGCCGAGCCGCCCGTCGAGGAGGCGCTGACCGTCGCCCCGACCGAAACCGCCGAGCAGGCGGTCGAGGCCGAGCGCCAGATCGACGCGTAATCGCGTGGACCGAGCCCCGCGGTGCGGGCGGGGCGATCAGCGACCGGACGGGGCAACTCGCGGGTCGGTGACATCGGCTTGACATGCAAGCCGTGCTAAGGGCCGCCTCCGATGGGGCGGCCCTACCCGCATCCCCCTTTTCAGACAGAGGATTGAGACAATGGCCGATATCACCGCAGCGATGGTCAAGGACCTGCGCGAAAAGAGCGGCGCGGGCATGATGGACTGCAAGAAGGCGCTCAACGAAGCCGCTGGCGACATGGACGCCGCGCTGGATTGGCTGCGCACGAAGGGCCTTGCGGCCGCGCAGAAGAAGTCGAGCCGTACCGCGGCTGAAGGTCTGGTCGGCGTCGCCACCAACGGCACCGTCGGCGCTGCCGTCGAAGTGAACTCGGAAACCGACTTCGTCGCCAAGAACGACCAGTTCCAGGCGTTCGTGAAGGACGTGACCGAAATCGCGCTGAAGACCGGCGACGATATCGAAGCGCTGAAGAACGAAGCGATGCCGCAGGGCGGCACCGTGGCCGAAGTGCTGACCAACAACATCGCCACCATCGGCGAGAACCAGTCGCTGCGTCGCGCCAAGCGCCTCGAAGTGTCGAAGGGCGCGGTCGTGTCCTACGTCCACAACCAGCAGGCACCGGGCCTGGGCAAGATCGGCGTGCTGGTCGCGCTGGAGTCGGAGGCCGCCGACGACGTGCTGCAGTCGCTGGGTCGCCAGCTGGCGATGCACATCGCCGCTGCCTTCCCCAAGGCGCTGAACGAGGAAGACCTGGACGAAGCCGAGATCGAGCGTGAGCGCGCGATCGCGACCGAAAAGGCCGCCGAGTCGGGCAAGCCGGCCGACATCATCGCCAAGATGGTCGAGGGCGGCATCGCCAAGTATCGCAAGGAGCACGCGCTGGTCAGCCAGCTGTTCGTGATCGACGGCAAGACCAAGATCAGCGACGTCGTGGCGAAGGCCGGCAAGGACGCCGGTGCCGAAATCAAGCTGGTGGACTATGTCCGCTTCCAGTTGGGTGAAGGCATCGAGAAGGAAGCGTCGGACTTCGCGGCCGAAGTGGCCGCCGCGTCGGGCGTTCCGCAGAAGGCCTAATTCCTGCGCCGTCCCTTGATGGGACGGTGAGGGTGAAGGGGAGCGGTCGCCGCAAGGTGGCCGCTCTCTTTGTGTGTGGGGCATTCAAGTCCTCCCTGAGCTATGCTCGGGGAGGCGGACCATCGCGCCAGCGATGGTGGAGGGGCTGCGACGAACCGGCCATGCCCCTCCACCACGCCCTGCGGGCGCGGTCCCCTTCCCCAAGCGAGCTTGGGGGGGAATGCAATTGCACCCTCCGTTCGCCCTGAGCGAAGTCGAAGGGCATGGGCCGACCGGAGTCCCGTAGGCTTCGACTTCGTTCAGCCCGAACGGCGGTGGGGTAACGGGCCGGGGGCGCTCGCCCGCTGTCCCACGAAAATCCCCGCAACCTGCCGCTCCATGGTTGCCCGCCGCCCTGACGCCGCCTAAGGTCCGCGCCACTTTCATCACCAAGATCCGAGAAACGATGACCACCCCGCGCTTCAAACGTATCCTTCTGAAATTGTCGGGTGAGGTCCTGATGGGCGAGGGTGGCCTGGCCATCTCGCCGGAGATCACCGCGCGCGTCGCCCAGGAGATCGCCGATGTCCGTGCCAAGGGCTATGAGCTGTGCATCGTCGTCGGTGGCGGCAACATCTTCCGCGGCCTGTCGGCGGCGGCCAAGGGGATCGAGCGGGCGACCGCCGATTATATGGGCATGCTGGCGACCGTGATGAACGCGCTGGCGGTGCAGAATGCATTGGAGCAGATCGGCGTCGACACCCGCGTCCAGTCGGCCATCCCGATGTCGAGCGTGTGCGAGCCTTTCATCCGTCGTCGTGCCGAGCGGCATCTGGAAAAGGGCCGCGTGGTGATCTTCGCCGCCGGTGTCGGCTCGCCGTTCTTCACCACCGACAGCGGCGCTGCATTGCGCGCCGCCGAGATGAAGTGCGACGCGCTGTTCAAGGGGACGAGCGTCGACGGCGTCTATGATGCCGATCCGAAGAAGGTGCCGACCGCGACCCGCTACGAAACCGTCACTTTCTCGAAGGTTCTGTCCGACGACCTGAAGGTCATGGACGCCTCGGCCATCGCGCTGTGCCGCGACAACAATATCCCGATCGTCGTCTTCAACATCCGCGAACATGGCAATTTCGGTGCCGTGCTCGCTGGCGAAGGCGTGTCGACGATCGTCCAGAACGCAGGAGCTTAAATCATGGCAGCCTATGACAAGTCCGACCTCGAGCGCCGTATGCAGGGCGCGGTCGAATCGCTGAAGCACGACCTGAACGGCCTGCGCACCGGCCGCGCCTCGACGGCGCTGCTCGATCCGGTGACGGTCGAGGTCTATGGCAGCCACATGCCGCTGAACCAGGTCGCGACCGTCTCCGCGCCCGAGCCGCGCATGCTGTCGGTGCAGGTGTGGGACAAGTCGAACGTGTCGTCGGTCGAAAAGGCGATCCGCTCGGCGGGTCTGGGCCTGAACCCGATCAATGACGGCCAGACGCTGCGCCTGCCGATCCCCGACCTGACCGAGGAGCGCCGCAAGGAACTCGCCAAGCTGGCGGGCAAATATGCCGAGGGCGCGCGCATCGCGGTGCGCAACGTTCGCCGCGACGGTATGGACAGCCTGAAGGTCGACGAGAAGAAGGGCGTCTTCGGCGAGGACGAGCGCAAGCGCCACGAGACCGAGGTTCAGAAGCTGACCGACGCCACCATCGCCGAGCTGGATGCGGCCGCGGCGGCCAAGGAAAAGGAAATCCTGGGCAAGTGAGTCCTCCGGCCGCCTCGGCCCAGACGGCTCTGGGGTCGCTGGTGGCCGTGCCCGATACGGGTGCGGTCCCGCGTCACGTCGCGATCATCATGGACGGCAATGGCCGCTGGGCCAAACGCCGTCTGCTGCCCCGCTTCGCCGGTCACAAGGCCGGGGTCGATGCCGTGCGCCGGATCGCGCGCGCGGCGCGGAGCATGGGGATCGAGGCGCTGACGCTCTATGCCTTTTCCTCGGAGAATTGGCGGCGGCCCGAGACCGAGATCAGCGACCTGATGGGCCTGTTGCGCATCTTCCTGCGCAAGGACCTGGCCGAGCTGGTGTCGGACAATGTCCGGTTGCGGGTGATCGGCGACCATCGCCGCTTCCCCGCCGATCTCGTCGCGATGATTGACGATGCGATGGCACGGACGGCGGGCAATAGCGGCCCGGTCCTCGCCATTGCGCTGAATTACGGGGCGCAGGCCGAGTTGGTCGAAGCGACGAAGCGGCTGGCGTGCAAGGTCGCGGCGGGCGAGATGGCGGCCGATGCTATCACGCCGGAGGCGATCGAGGGCGAGCTGCAGACCAACGGCCTGCCGCCGCTCGACCTGGTGATCCGCACCTCGGGCGAGCAGCGCCTGTCCAATTTCCTGCTGTGGCAGGCAGCCTATGCCGAGCTGTTGTTCGTCGACACGCTCTGGCCCGATTTCGACGAGACGGCGTTGGCCGATGCGGTGGCCGAGTTCGGGCGACGACACCGGCGTTTCGGCGGCCTGTGACCGACCCCGAATCCCCCAAGGTCGGAGCGCCCGAGGCGGCCCCGGCCAATCCTCCCGCATCCGGCATGTCGAACCTGACCAAGCGGGTGCTGGCCAGCATCGTGATGATCGCCGTGGCCAGTGTTTCGCTCGTGCTGGGAGGCCTGGCCTTCTGGTTGCTCGCGGTCGTGGTTGGGCTGTTCATGATGGCCGAATGGTCGGACCTGCTGAAGGTCGACGCCAAGCAGAAGCGACTGGCGCAGTTCGCGTTGTCGGTGCCGCTGGCGATCATGGCGCCGGGTCTGGCGGCCGGGCCGGGCTTTTTCGCGCTGGGCCTGATCGCGGCGACCTTCTTCTTCCTGACCATCGTATCGCGCCGCCCGGAATATGGGGCGGGGGCTTTCTATGTCGGGCTTCCCGTCTTTTCGCTGCTGGCGATCCGGTTGCATGACGACGGGCTGGTGCTGTCGCTCTGGTCGATGGCGATCGTCTGGGCCTGCGACAGCGGGGCGTTCTTCGTCGGGCGGCAGTTCGGCGGCCCGAAGCTGGCGCCCAGTATCAGCCCGGCCAAGACCTGGTCGGGTCTGATCGGCGGTGTGGCGGCGGCGACGTTGCTGGCGGTGCTGATGCGCTGGGCACATGGTCTGCCGCTGATCCTTGTCATCGCCACGCCGTTTCTGGCGGTGCTGGCGCAGATGGGCGACCTGTTCGAGAGCGCGCTCAAGCGGCGTGCGGGCGTCAAGGACAGCGGGAACGTGCTGCCTGGTCATGGCGGCGTCATGGACCGGCTGGACGGTATCGTGCCGGTCGCGCCGATCGCCGCTCTCCTGATCTTCCTGCCGGACCTGTTCTGATGCGTAGCGTTACTATTTTGGGCGCGACCGGATCGGTCGGCACCTCGACCCTGGACCTGATCGAGCGCGAGCCCGATCGCTACCGCGTGCGTGCGCTGACCGCCAATTGCGACGTGGCCAAGCTGGCGGCGGCGGCGAAGCGGACCCATGCCGAGCTGGCGGTGGTGGCGGACGAACGCTGCCTGCCCGATCTGCGGGCGGCGCTGGCGGGCACGGAAACTCGTGCCGCAGGCGGTCGCGCGGCGGTGATCGAGGCGGCGGCGATGCACGCCGACTGGACCATGGGTGCGATCGTGGGTTGCGCCGGGCTGGAGCCCGCCATGGCCGCCATCGCCAATGGCGGCACGGTGGTCCTCGCCAACAAGGAGCCGCTGGTGTCGGCGGGTGAGGTGGTGCTGGCGGCGGCGGCGAAGGCGGGTGCGACGTTGCTCCCGGCCGACAGCGAACACAACGCCATCTATCAGTGTTTCGACTTCGCGCGGCCCGAGCGGGTACGCCGGATCGTCCTGACCGCCAGCGGTGGGCCGTTCCGGACATGGACGACCGAGGACATGCGCCGCGTCACTCCCGAACAGGCGGTGGCGCATCCCAACTGGTCGATGGGCGCCAAGATCTCGGTTGATTCGGCGACGATGATGAACAAGGGGCTGGAGCTGATTGAGGCTGCCCGCCTGTTCCCGGTCCCCTCCGACCGGATCGAGATCGTGCTGCATCCGCAATCGGTGATCCACTCGGCGGTCGATTATGTCGACGGCTCGATGCTGGCGCAGCTGGGGCCGTCGGATATGCGTGTTCCGATTGCGCATTGCCTGGCCTGGCCCGACCGGATGCCGACGCCGATGGCGCCGCTGGACCTGGTGGCGCTGGGCCGCATGGACTTTGCCGCACCCGACCCGGTGCGCTTCCCCGCGCTGCGTCTGGCGCGCGCGGCGCTGGAGGCGGGCGGGGCGGCTCCGGCCATTCTGAACGCCGCCAACGAGATCGCGGTCGCGGCTTTTCTGGCCCGTCGCATCGGCTTCCTCGAAATTGCCGCAATCGTCGAGGATGTTCTTCATCGCTACGACCCCGCGCCCCCGGAGTCGCTCGACGCGGTGATCGCGATCGATGCGGAAACCAGGGCGATAACGGCCGAGCGCGTTGAGGATTGCGTCGTTTGATCGAAACCCCCGGCCTGTTGTTGACGATTCTGGCCTTTGTCCTTGCCCTCGGCCCGCTCGTGTTCGTGCACGAAATGGGGCATTATCTCGCCGGACGACTGTTCGGCGTGAAGGCCGAGACCTTCTCGATCGGCTTCGGGCGCGAGATCGCCGGATTCACCGACAAGCGCGATACGCGGTGGAAGATCGGCTGGCTACCGCTGGGCGGCTACGTCAAATTCGCGGGCGATATGAACCCGGCGAGCCAGCCTGATGCCGCATGGCTTTCGCTGCCGCCCGAGGAGCGCGCACGGACCTTTCAGGCCAAGCCTCTATGGCAGCGCGCGGTCATCGTGGTCGCGGGACCGGCGATCAACTTCGTCGCGGCGATCCTGATCCTGGCGGGCTTCGCTTATGCCTATGGCGAAGCGGTGGTGCCGCCGCTCGTCGGGCAGATCATGCCGGGCAGCGCGGCGGCGGCGACCGGCCTTCGTCCCGGTGACCGGGTGACGGCGATCGACGACCGCACCGTGACCGACTTTGCCGATATCGCCCGCTATGTTCAGATTCGTGCGGGTGACCGGGTGACGATCGCGGCGACGCGGGGCGGCAGGCCCTTCACCACCAGCGCGACCATCGGCACCGAGGAGCAGCGCGACCGTTTCGGCAATATCTATCGCATCGGCCGCCTGGGCCTGCGCGGGGCCGGCACGGTCGACATTCGTCCGGTCAGCCTGTTGCGCGCGCCGGTCGTCGCGGTACAGCGGACGGGCGAGATCGTTCGCATGATGGTCGAGACGCTGGGCCAGGTGATTTCGGGCCGCCGCTCGGTCAAGGAACTGGGCGGGCCGGTGTCGATCGCCAAGGTGTCGGGCGAGCAGATGTCGCTGGGCCTGGATGCCTTTGTTTTCTTCGTAGCGCTGGTGTCCATCAATCTGGGGTTCATCAACCTCTTGCCAGTGCCGATGCTGGATGGCGGTCATCTCCTCTTCTATGCGATCGAAGCAGTGCGGCGACGCCCCCTGGAGCCTTTGGCGCAGGAATGGGCATTTCGCGGCGGTTTGATCGCGATCCTGGCCCTGATGCTCTTCGTGACCTTCAACGATCTGGGCAATTTGGGGCTATGGAAAAATATCCGCAGCTTGATCGGCTGACGCCGATGGGGCAGGGCGCGACGACGACAGGGGTCGGTTCGACTTTTCTGGGGTGGGTTTGGTGACAGCAATGACGGGTATGAAGACTGTGCGCGCGGGCGCCATATTGCTGGCGGGCACGATGCTGTCGGGTGTGCCGGTCATGGCACAGACCGCTCCGGGTGCCGGAGCGGCTCCGGCCGCCACGCCGACACCGCTGGTCGCACCGGCGCCGGTGCGCACGATCAAGACGCTGCGCGTCGAGGGCGCTCAGCGTATCGAGCCCGAGACGGTGTTGTCCTACACCAAGCTGCGGGTCGGCATTCCGTACACCCCGGAAACGCTCGACCAGGCACTGAAGGACCTTCAGGCGTCGGAGCTGTTCGCCGACTTCTCGATCTCCGGCGTGGAAACGGGCGATATCGTGCTGCGCGTGCGGGAGAACCCGATCATCAACCGGGTGATCCTGGAGGGCAACAAGCGCCTGAAGGAAGACAAGATCAAGAAGGAGATCAAGCTGTCTCCTCGCCAGATCTTCACCCGTACCGCCGTTCGCCAGGACGTGGCGCGCATCGTCGAGCTGTATCGCCGCCAGGGCCGGTTCGGCGCGGTGGTCGAGCCAAAGATGGTCAATCTCGACCAGAACCGCGTCGACGTGGTGTTCGAGATCAACGAGGGGCCGAAGTCCAAGGTCCGCCAGATCAACATCATCGGCAACGAGAAATTCTCGGACGATGAACTGCGCGGTGCGATGTACACCAAGCAGTCGCGCTGGTTCCGTTTCCTGTCCTCGGCCACCAGCTATGACCAGGATCGCCTGGCCGCCGACCAGCAGAAGCTGCGCCTGTTCTACCTGACCAACGGCTATGCCGATTTCCGCGTGACCAGCGCGGTGGCCGAGCTGACGCCGGACAAGAAGGACTTCATCATCACTTACGTGGTGGAGGAAGGTCCGCGCTACAAGTTCGGCGACGTCAAGGTCGACAGCCAGATCCGCGACTTCGACAATGCCAAGCTGGCTCAGTCGCTGCCCATGAAGAAGGGCGAGTGGTATAACGCCAAGCTGATCGAGGATTCGATCGACAGCCTCAGCCAGACCGCCGGTCTGTTCGGCTATGCCTTTGCCGACGTGAACCCGGACATTCAGCGTGACAAGGACACGCTGACCATGTCGGTGACGTTCAACATCGCCGAAGCCAAGCGCACCTATGTCGAGCGGATCGACATCAACGGCAACACGCAGACGCAGGACAAGGTCGTCCGCCGTGAAATCCGCGTGGCGGAGGGCGATGCCTTCAACAGCTTCCAGGTCCGCCGCAGCCAGGACCGCATCAACTCGCTCGGCTATTTCCAGGAAAAGCTGGAGATCAAGCAGAACCCGGGTTCGGCGCCGGATCGTATCGTCCTGGAAACCAATGTCGAGGAACAGTCGACCGGCTCGCTGCAGCTGTCGGCCGGTTATTCGTCGCTGGAACGCTTCATCATCCAGGCGAACATCACCCAGCGCAACTTCCGCGGCAAGGGCCAGGAACTGCGCGCGGGCGTGAACTACTCCGCCTATTCCAAGTCGATCGAGCTGGGCTTCACCGAGCCCTATGTGTTCGACAAGAATATCGCGCTGGGCGTTGACGTGTTTCGCCGCGACTTCAACTCGTTCAACTATCTGGGCACCACGCGTCAGACGACCTATAGCCAGGTGTCGACCGGCTTCCAGGTCCGCGCGGGCGTTCCGCTGACCGAATATTGGTCGCTGTCGGGCCGTTATGGCCTGACCTATGACCAGGTTGGTTTGGCGTCTTCGTTCTTCAACTCGGACGGCACCTGTAACTTCCAGCAGGCGGGGCGCTATCTCTGCGACTCGATCGGTAATCGCTGGACATCATCGGTCGGCTATTCGCTGATCTACGACAGCCTGAACAGCCGTCTGCGCCCGACCGCCGGTCATCGCTTCTCGTTCAGCCAGGACTTTGCGGGTCTGGGCGGCGACGTGAAGTACATCCGCACCCGTGCGGAAGGTGCCAAGTTCAAGGGGCTGGGCAAGGGCTTCGTCTTCTCGATCCTGGGCGAGGGCGGTTATATCCACTCGCTGGAGAAGAGCCGTGGTCCGGGTATCGATCCGGTTCGCATCGTCGACCGCTTCTATCTGGGCGAGCCGCAATTCCGTGGCTTCGACATTCGCGGCGTCGGCCCGCGCGTGCTGCGCGTGCCCTATGTCATCGGCAATGACGGCAGCCAGTCGAAGCAGACCGATCGCGACCAGATCGTCGACGACTCGCTGGGCGGTCGCGCCTATTATCTGGCGCGCGCGGAACTCGAGATCCCGTTGGGCTCGGGTGCGCGGGAAATGGGTCTGCGGCCCAGCATCTATGTCCAGGCGGGCAGCCTGTGGGGCGTCACGCGTCCGCTGCCGTCGCTCAACTTCCCGCAGGCGAAAGACGCCAGCGGCAAGCTGCTGTTCAACAAGGATGGCTCGCCCACGCTGGCCCCGGTAGCGGCAACCGACGGGCAGGGGCGTCCGCTGTACGCCGTGCCGACTGACGCCACCACGACAGCCAACAGCACGGCCGGGCTCAGCACGATCTGCCCGACCGGCTATGCGCCGCTGGGCAGCACGGTCGCCTGCTCGGGCACCTCGGTCAACACCGCGCTTCAGAACACCAGCTACGCCGTCGAGGAATTCTACGGCGGCACTTGGAAGCCGCGCGTGTCGGTGGGCATCGGCGTGAACTGGAATTCACCATTTGGACCGCTGCGCATCGACTTGGCCAAGGCATTGGTCACGCAGCCGGGCGACGACCCCAAGCTCATTACTTTCAACGTAGGGACGCAGTTCTGATGAAGACGATTTCCAAGCTCCTCCTCGCGGCGGCCCTTGTCGCTCCGGCCGCGACCGTCGCCACCACCGCCAGTGCGCAGGTGAACGGCGTCGCCGTCGCCGACCCGCAGGGTGCGATCGCCGGTTCGCGTGCCTGGACCGCCGCCCGCCAGCAGATCGAGACGACCTACAAGGCGCAGCTCGACCAGGCCGAAGCCCGCCGCACCGCGCTCGGCCGTGAGCTGGAGCCGCTGGTCCAGGCGTTCCAGACCGCCCGCGCCGCGCCGAACGCCAACGAGGCCGCGCTGCGCACCCAGGCCCAGTCGATCCAGGCCAAGCAGCAGGCCGCCGAGCAGGAGCTGGCTCGCCTGACCCAGCCCGCCGTCCGCGCGCAGACCTATGCGGTCGAGCAGATCCAGGCCCGTCTGGGCGAGGCGGTGCAGAACGCCGTGCGCGCCAAGAATGTCAGCCTGCTGGTCAGCCCGCAGGCCGTGCTGTTCATGCAGCCGACCGCCGATATTACCTCGGCGGTGACTGCCGAGCTGGACAAGCTGGTCCCGACCGTCAGCATCACGCCGCCCGCCAACTGGCAGCCCGGCCAGCAGGGTCAGCAGGGTGCGGCTCCCGCCGCCACTGCTCCGGCCGCCGCCGCCCCGGCGCCTGCCCGTCGCCAGAACAGCGGCCGGTAATATCCCGGTGAGCGACGTCGCGAACGAAGAGGCGAAGACCGTCATCGGCCCGATGGACGTTACCCGGGTCATGGCGGCGATCCCGCACCGTTATCCGATGCTGCTGGTCGATCGTGTCGAGGAACTGGTCCTCGACACGTCGATCCGCGCAGTGAAGGCAGTGACGATGAACGAGGCCTTTTTCCAGGGCCATTATCCCGGCCGTCCGATCATGCCGGGCGTGCTGATCGTCGAGGCGCTGGCGCAGGCCGCCGGCGTTCTGGGCGTGGAAAGCCTGGGCCTCGCCAATTCGGGCAAACTGGTCTATTTCATGTCGATCGACGGCGTGAAGTTCCGCAAGCCCGTGGAGCCCGGCGTCCTCCTCCATCTGGAGGTCGAGTTCGTGTCGAAGCGGACCCGCGTCTGCAAGTTCGCAGGCGTCGCCAAGATCGACGGCGTTGCCGTGGCTGAGGCCAATTTCACCGCGATGATCGCCGATCCGCCAGCGGACGCGTAAGCGATCGTCACGGGCTTTTGACTAACGGGGCTTGGTCCGCTATGGGCCGCGCCTTGAGCTTTAAGGCTGGTCGGAACCAGCCATTTTCCGGAGCAATATCATGAAGACCGACACGCATCCCGACTATCACATGATCAAGGTGCAGATGACCGACGGCACCGTGTTCGAAACCCGCTCCACCTGGGGCAAGGAAGGCGACACGATGCAGCTGGACATCGATCCGCTGGCGCACCCGGCCTGGACCGGCGGCCGTGGCACCATGCTGGACACCGGCGGTCAGGTCGCACGCTTCAACAAGCGTTTCGGTGGCGGTCTCACGCTCCGCAAGTAATCGCTTTCGGCATCCGTGCCGCAAGATCGAAGGACCCGGCGCTTCCCCACGAAGCGCCGGGTTTTTTGTATCGGCCAAAGGCGATGCTGCGCGAATGGGTTTGCAGTCTGTTAACCAGCGGTGTTTAGGGTGGCTCCATGTTCGCCGCTGAATTCGAACCTGCCGAATTGGCCAATCGCCGCCGGGCACCCCGCGCGTCGGTGGCGCTGGACACCGACATGGCGCGCGGCGGATTGGACCGGGCGCTGTGCCGGGTAACGGACATCTCGGTCCAGGGCGCGCGACTGCAAACCTATACCGAGTTGAAGCGCGGCCTGAAGATCTGGCTGCGCCTGCCCAAAGTGGGGGAAGTGGCGGCACGTATCGTGTGGGCGAAGGACTTTGCCGCCGGATGCCATTTCGACACGCCGCTCGCCCGCGAGGATTTCGAGTATCTCGCGCCGCTGACCTGATCGCGTCCATCAGGCTGGTCACTGGCCAGCGGTTCGGCTAGGCAAGGGCAAAGCCGTAACAAATGGAACGATCTTGACCCTCTCCGCCATTCCCGTCGGCACACCGCGCAGCGAGGACAGCATCGCCGCGGTCAGCGTGACCGAGCTGTTCACGATCGGCATCGGCCCTTCCAGCTCGCACACCGTCGGCCCGATGCGGGCGGCCAAGGCTTTTGCGGTCGAGATGCTGGATACCGGCCTGATCCCCGATCGGGTGCAGGCGGAGCTGTTCGGCTCGCTTTCGCTGACCGGGCGGGGACATCACAGCGACCGGGCAGTCTTGCTGGGGCTGGCGGGCGAGACGCCCGAGCGGGTCGATCCCGATGCGATCGAGGGATTGCTGGCGACGATCGCCGAGACTCGCCAGCTGATGCTGGACGGCCGTCACCCGCTGCCCTTCGATCCCGAACAGGATTTGCTGTTCCGACCCGGCTTCCTGCCCGCGCATCCCAACGGCATGGTCTTCACCGCTTTCCTGCCCGACGGCAGTTCGGTCGTCCGCCGCTTCTATTCGATCGGCGGCGGCGCGATCCGCATGGAGGGTGCCGAGCCGATGCGCACGAACCGCAGGCTGGCGCATCCCTTCGCCTCGGGCGCCGAATTGCTGGAGCGCACCGACGAGACCAGCCTGTCGATCGCCCAGATCGTCCGCGCCAACGAGGCGGCGTGGCGGGAGGATGGTGAAACCGATGCGTTCCTGGACCGGGTGCGCGACGCCATGTGCGCTTCGATCGAGCGCGGCTGTGCGGCTTCGGGTATCCTGCCCGGCGGGTTGAAGGTTCAGCGGCGCGCACAGGCGATCAAGCAGAAGCTGCTCGACCGGGGCCCGCGCAGCGATCCCAGCCTGGTGTTCGAATGGGTCAGCCTTTGGGCATTGGCGGTCAATGAGGAGAATGCGGCGGGCGGCCGGGTCGTCACCGCGCCGACCAATGGCGCGGCGGGTGTCATCCCGGCGGTGCTGCGTTACTACGAAACCTTCGTCCATGGTGCGACGCGCGACGGGGTGCGCACGCTCTTGCTGACGGCGGCGGCGGTGGGGATGCTGTACAAGAAGCGGGCGTCCATTTCGGCGGCTGAGATGGGGTGCCAGGGCGAGGTCGGCGTTGCCTGCTCGATGGCGGCGGCGGGGCTGGCGGCGGCCCTGGGCGGCTCCCCGGCGCAGGTCGAGAATGCGGCCGAGATCGGCATGGAGCATAATCTCGGCCTGACCTGCGATCCGATCGCCGGGCTGGTCCAAATCCCGTGCATCGAGCGCAACACCATGGGGGCGATCAAGGCGATCAACGCCGCCTATCTGGCGCTGCACGGCGACGGCAAGCACATCGTCAGCCTGGACCAGGTGATCGAGACGATGCGTCAGACCGGCGAGGATATGAAGTCGCAGTATAAGGAAACCAGCCTCGGCGGTCTGGCGGTCAACGTCGTCGAGTGCTGATTACGTCCCCGCGGCCCAGCGCACCGCGTTGGTCAGGATGCGGCGGTAATCGGGGGCGTCGTAAAGCTGCGGCTCATGCCCCAGCGCGGAATAGAAGACCCGGCCCTTCGCGCGTGGATTGATCCACATGACGGGATGCGCGGCCCCCATGCGGAGCGTATCGCCGGGGCGGTAGCTGGCCTCGTCCACCTGCGCCAGGATCGTCATGCCGCGCGTCGCGGGGTTGCGGTCGAAGCTGTACCATTCGTCGCGCGGGACCCACGGAGTCCGCACGCCCGCCATGATCGGATGGCGGGGTTGCATAATCTCGACACGGGCGGGCTGGATATGGTCTTCGCCGTTGGGGTGGCCCGTGAAGGTCGTGCCGATGATCGTGTCGACATACCAAGGCGCCTTGTGGCTGTTGTCGCCCGCCGCATGAAGCGCGACCACCCCGCCGCCGCGCGCGACGAAACGGGCGAAGGCGGCCTGCTGCTCGGGCGTGAGGAAATCGCCGCTGGCGCTGTTCAGGACCACCACCGAGAAATGGGATAGCTGGTCGTCGTTGAAGACCGCGGCATTCTCGGTGGTGAAGCTGGGGCGGTGGAGCGCTTTGGCGATATCGGCCAGCACGACATTGGAATGCGGGATATGCTCGAAGTGCCGCCAGCCATTGGTCTTGGAGACGATCAGCACGCCCCGCTTCAGGCCGGCGGGGAGGGTGGGGGCGACGGTGTCGACCACCTTGGGCGGCAGATGCGGATCGGATGGCGCCTGTGCCACGGCGACGAGCGCCATCATCACCAGTGTTTTCAGCATCATCCGTCTCCCTTTTCGGGGAGCGTAGCAAATCCTCCCCGGCACGGGGAGGGGGACCATGCGCAGCATGGTGGAGGGGGCTTTCCATATCGGGCGTCCCTTACGGATGCCCCCCTCCGTCAGGCCTTGCGGCCTGCCACCTCCCCGTGCCGGGGAGGATCGTCGTCAATCCGCCGCGATGGGGCCGTCATGCGGTTTGGGTCGCCGGGTGAACCAAGTCAGCGCCGCCAGCACGATGCACAACCATGCCGAGACATAGAAGATGTCGGTCGAGGCAAGCAGATAGGCCTGCCCAACCATCTGCCGCGTGACGGCGGCGGCGGCCTGGACGTCGGTCAGGCCCAGATGGTTCAGGCCGTTCCGCGCCATCTGCCACACCGGACCCTGGCCGATCGCTTCGGACAGATGGGCCTGGTGCATCGCCTCGCGCCGGTCCCACATGGTCGTGGTCAGCGACGCGGCGAAACTGCCCGCCGTGATGCGCGCGAAATTCGAGATGCCGGTCGCCGAGGGGATGCGCGCCTGCGGCACGCCGTCCAGCGCGATGGTCAGCATGGCGAGGAAGAAGGTGCTCATCGCGATACCCTGCACCATCAGCGGCAGGACGAAATCGCTGAAGCTGGCCTGCGTATTCAGCCCCGAGCGCATCCAATAGGATACCCCGAACGCCGCAAAGGCGATCGTCGCCATGATCCGCGCATCGACCTTGCCCGACAGCCGCGCGACGATGGGGGTCAGCACCACCGCCACCGCCCCGCTGGGTGCCGCGACCAGACCCGCCCAGGTCGCGGTATAGCCCAGTTGCGTCTGGAGCCAGAGCGGCAGCAGCAGCGTGTTGGCGAAGAACACCGCGTAGCCCAGGCAAAAGGCGAGTGTCCCGATGCTGAAGTTGCGCCCCTTGAACAGCGACAGGTCGACCGCCGGGTTGGCGTCGGTCAGCTCCCAGATCAGCCAGGCGATAAAGCCGACGATGGCGATCACCGTCATCACGACGATCCGGGTCGAGTGGAACCAGTCGTCATTCTTGCCGAGGTCCAGCATCATCTGCAGCGCGCCGACCCAGACGACCAGCATGATAAGCCCGACCTTGTCGATCGGCAGGTTGCGGGTCGGCGTCTCTCGGTCGGAAAGTCCGCGCCAGCATACGCCTGCGCAGAACAGGCCGACCGGCACGTTGATGAGGAAAATCCAGCTCCAGTGATAATTGTCGGAGATGTACCCGCCCAGGATCGGCCCCATGATCGGCGCGACCAGCGTGGTCATCGACCAGATGCCGAGCGCGGTCGATCGCTTCTGCGGCGGGAAGATCGAGATCAGCAGCGCCTGGCTGCCCGGGATCATCGGCCCCGACACCGCGCCCTGCAGGATGCGGAAGCCGATCAGCGAGGACAGGTTCCAGGCTATCCCGCACAGGAAGGAGGCGACCGTGAACAGGAAGACCGAGACGCAGAAGGTCCGCACCACGCCGAACTTGCCCATCAGCCAGCCGGTCAGTGGCACCGCCACGCCGTTGGCGACGGCAAAGGCGGTGACGACCCAGGTCGAGTTGTCCGAGCTGACGCCCAGATTGCCCGCGATGGTGGGCAGCGAGACATTGGCGATCGTCGAGTCCAGCACCTGCATGAACGTGCCGAGCGCCAGTGCGAAGGCGATCAGCGCCAGCGAGGCGCCTTTCAGCGGGGCGGGGCCTTCCCCCGCGCCCGCCTGAGCGGGGGCCCCGGCCATCAGCGGTTGGCCGCGATGATCTGTGCGATACGGGCCTCGATCGCCGGATCCTTGCCATCGGTGCCGCTGGTGCTGTCGACCTGGGTCGCGGCGGTGCCGATGCGCGGGCCGTTCTGGTCGGCGGTATCAACCGTCACCGTCGCCGACAGACCGACGCGTAACGGGTTCTGGCGCAGCTCATTGGCGTTCAGGCCGATGCGTACCGGCACGCGCTGGACGATCTTGATCCAGTTGCCGCTGGCATTTTGCGGCGGCAGCAGCGCAAAGGCGTTGCCGCTGCCCGCGCCAAGGCCGACGACCTTGCCGTGATAGACGATCTTGCCGCCATAGATGTCGGCGGTGATCGTCGCGGGCTGGCCGATGCGTAGGTCCTTGAGCTGGGTCTCGCGGAAGTTGGCGTCGACCCACAGCCGGTCGAGCGGGACGACCGCCATCAACGGCGTGCCCGCCGCGACCTGTTGCCCCACCTGGACCGTGCGCTGGGCGACGACGCCGCCGATGGGTGCGACGACGTGCATGTGGCTGCGCGTGATGGCGGCGCGGCGATAGGCGGCGATGGCCGCCATCACGGCGGGGTTGGTGTCTACGTCCGTGCCCTGGACTGCGGTACGGGCCTGCGCCGCCTGGGCGCGGGCGAGGGCGAGGTTGGCGTTCGCGACCTTCACCGCATCGGCGGCGTGCGACAGTTCCTCGCCGGACACCGCTCCCTCGCCGGCGGCGCCCTGGCGGCGGGCATAGTCGGCGCGGGCGCGTGTCAGTTCGGCCTGGGCCTGGACGATGGCGGCACCGCTCTGGTTGACCTTGGTGAAGTCGGCGCGGGTCGCGCGCACCGCGCGGGCCAGCTCGGCGGCGGCGGAGGCGACGCCGACATCGGCGGTCGCGGGGTCGAGATCGATCAGCGGCTGGCCCGCCTTCACCGTCTGGGTATTGTCGGCATGGATGGCCAGGACCTGTCCCGGATCGCGCGCGGTGATCGCCACCACGTCGCCCGCGACATAGGCGTCGTCGGTCTCTTCTTCGGGCTTGGCGAGCAGGAAGTGGAACACCGCCCAGACGATGGCGGCGATCACGACAACGACGACCAGGATGGTCAGGCCGAGCTTGCGCGCCTTCGGCTTGCCGCCGTTCGGGGCTTGCGTGGTCGGAGCGGCGGGGGAGGGGGTGGCGGCTTCGGTGTCGCTCATTGCGTGATACCCTGCGAAGAAGAGGAGAAGCCGCCCCCAAGG
Organism: Sphingomonas sp. 77B; assembly: GCF_056497825.1. Classification (NCBI taxonomy): domain Bacteria; kingdom Pseudomonadati; phylum Pseudomonadota; class Alphaproteobacteria; order Sphingomonadales; family Sphingomonadaceae; genus Sphingomonas; species Sphingomonas sp. 77B. The sequence continues at coordinate 933,906 of NZ_JBWMBY010000001.1, read as the reverse complement.
GCGACGGCCAGCGCGATGCGCGCCTGGACGGCGTCGGCGGCGAGATTGGCGTCGGCCTGATCCGACTCCAGCTGGCGGATGTCGGGATCGATCAGGCCGAGTTGCGATTGCAGCCCGCTCGACACGCGAATGGCGTTCAGGCGGCGGGTTTCGGACAGGCCACGCGTCACCTCGGCTTGGCGGGCGCGTTCGGTGGCGATGGTGCGGCTGCGCGTGACTGCATCGGCCGCCTCACGGACGGCACCCACGACACGGTTGTTATAGTCGGCCGTCGCCAGATCGAGCGCGGCGGTCGCGCCCGCCAGTCCGGCGCGCAGCCGTCCGCTGTCGAAGATCGGCAGATGGATCGCCGGACCCGCCGCGGCGGCCGCCGCATCGGCGGTGAACAGATTGCCCAGCCCGACGGCCTGGAAACCGGCCAGCGCGGTCAGGTTGATATTGGGCAGGAACGCCTTGCGCGCAACCTCCTGCCCCTTGCTCGCGGCATCGATCCGGGCGAGCGCGGCGGCGATGTCCGGGCGCCGCGACAGCAGGTCGGCGGGCACGGTGGCGGGGATGGGCAAAGCGGCGTCGAAGGCCAGCTTCGTCGGCGCGATGGTCGCGGGATAGTCGAGGCCGCGACCGGCCAGCGCCGCCAGGGCATTGCGGGACAGCGCGGCTTGCGTCTCGGCCCGGGCCAATGCCACCCGCGCCTGAGCGAGCAGCGTCCGCGCGCCGGATGCGTCGATCTGGCTGGCCAGCTGGTGCCGGATCCGCGCCTGAACCAGCCCCAGCGAGCGGGTGCGGGTCGCGATCGTCTGGCGCGCGATCGCGGCCTGTCGCTCGGCGCGGGCCAGTTCGACATAGGTCTGCGCGACCGACCCGGCCAAGGCCAGCCGAGCGGCCGTCACGTCAAGCGCAGCGGCGCGCGTCGAGGCGCGGGCGGCCTCGATCGCGGCGGCCTGTCGCCCGAACAGGTCGATCGTCCAGTTCAGATTGGCCTGCGCCTGCCCCAGCCACTGGGTCGTCCCCGCATAGGGCGGCGGGATGATGTACTTCCCCGACAGCCGATTATACTGTTCCTGAGCGTCGAGTGATACCGACGGGCCGTCATCGGCGCGGCGGGTGGCCAGCACCGACTCGGCCTGCCGCAACCGGGCCAGCGCGATGTCGAGCGAAGGGTTGCCCGCCAACGCGTCGCCGACGATCCGATCGAGCTGCGGATCGCCCAAGCCCCGCCACCAGTCGGCGGCGACCAGCGGCGCCTGCGCCGTTCCCAGACCCAGCTTTTCAGGGGCGGTGGGGGTGATGGCGGGATGCGCCTGCGGCACCGAACAGCTCGCGAGCAGCAACCCGGTCAGACATGCGAAACGCTTCATGCCACCGTCTCCAGCTTGTTGCGCAGGCGAAGCAAATCGCCGACGAACCGTTCGATCTCCTGCGGCGACCAGTCGGCCAGCCACTCGTTCCACTGGGCGAACACCTTGGCCTTGCAGCGATCGGAAATGGCATGGCCCGCTTCGGTCAGCGACAGGCGGACGACCCGGCGATCCTCGGTGCAGCGGCAGCGCTCGATCAGGCCACGCTCCTCCAGCATATCGACGATGCGGGTCGTGGCGCCCGTGTCGTGGCACAGGTGGCGGGCGAGTTCGGCCGCGGTGCCGCCGACGCCATATTGCAGCGCCATCAGCGCGCTCCACTGGACATGGGTGACTTCCTCATCGGCGAAGACCGGCTCCAGGCCGATCCGGGCAAGCTGGAATACGCGCTTGGTGAGATAGCCGACCGAGCGTTCGGGATTGAAAGGGTCTGGGTTGTCGGACGTCATGTCGCTGCCATGGCAATGGTTGCCTGGGCAGTCAATTCTCGTTGCGATCATGACATGAATTTCATGCATCATCATCGGCGAAGAAAATGCAATTGGTTGTCACTATCGTTGCATTGGTGGCCATGCGAAAGCACACCGGGCCGTGCTCGGGCGTATCAGTGGAGGAACAATGACGCCCAGCTTCCGCGCGCTGCAGGTCGCCGATACGCCCCGGTTGCAGCAGGCCGATACCCGCGACCTGAAGCTGGCCGGCCAGTTTCGCTATTTGAGCCGGATCAGCACCAATAGCGGTGCCGTCACCGCCGCAGGCGAGGCCATCCCGGTGGGGCAGGACGCCTTTGCCACGTTCGACCTGTTGGGCAGCCTGCGCGTGGTCGACCATGTCCGCGCCAGCGTGAACCTGCGCAACGTGACGAACGCCAAATATCGGGGTACGCTGAAATACCGGCAGGCCTTCTCGCTGCCCCGCGCAGCATCATGGCGACGCTGCGCTTCGATTATTGAGGGCAGGCGGGGCGAGGCCGTGACGTCTCGCCCCGCTATCGGTCAGCGCTCTTCCTTCGTCGCCTCGATTGCGGCATTCGCGGCCAGGATATAGGCCGAGGTCGTCGCGACCGTATATTCATTCTCGAACCACAGAAACGGCCAGTCGGTCTTCAACTCGGGGAAGTCCGGCTTCACGATCAGAACGCCCGGCACCAGCCCGCCGGGGATGAAGCCGTAATCGGCGCGGTTGTGGCCATAGCCGATCAGCTTGGACGCGGTGCCCACCGTCGAGACCAGCGAAAGATTGTTCGCCGGATGCCGTCCCAGCACATAGTCGATCGCGTTCAGCGTGTAGTCGGTGTCGATGATCTCCGGGAACGCCTTGTGCATCAGGAAGGCGGTCGATCCGAACTCGACGACCTGATGCGAACCGGCCCAGTTGCCCTCGCTGATCGGCACGCCGAAGGGGTTTTTGGCGGCCTCCGCATCCATCTTCACCTTGGCCTGCCGGACGAGCGGGACCAGCGCGGCGCGGTATTGGGCGTCCATGAACGGAATGGCGCGCACCGCTGGCGCGCGGACCCAGGCGAAATTCTTCGCGATGACGGGCATCAGCGCGCGCAGGCGATCGGCATAGACGCGCTCGCCCTTGCTGGTGATGAGCATCTCGACGGTCGCACCGACATTGGCGCCGTCCGCCGACCAGGGCGTACCGGAGTCGTCGCGGCCGTCGCCCGACTTGATCGGCCCCTTCTGATAGCGTCCCCATAGGACCTTGGCGGCGTCCCAGGCCTCGGCCGCCATGTTCGGGTCGCTGTCCGACAACGCGCGCGATGCCGCCGCGAGTGCACCCGCCATCGCCAGATTGTTGGCGGGCAGATCGGTGGTGAACGCCCAGCGATCGTCCTGCGCGCCCGACGACCCACCCTTGCGCTCATTGACGCCAAGCGAGGCGTCATAGGTCAGATTGTCGGTCTGCGACCCCGCATCGCCCAGATGGGCATATTGGCGCTGCACCGGATCGATGATGCCGACGATCGCATGGCCGAACACCTTATACTGGGCGAGCAACTGCAGGACGCCGTGGCGGATCTGCTGCACCGCGTCCTGCTTGCCATCGGGCTTGCGGATCTCGACCGCGCGGGCGGCCTCGTCCACGCTCGTCTCGTCCCAATCGAGGCCATAGAGTTCGCGACCCCAGGCGAGATCGCGGACCACCTGCGCATTTTGCGGTGTCTGGATGTCATAGTCGCCCGCATCCTGAAACCCGCCGACATTCAGGCCGGGGATATGCTCGCCGGGCTTGAACGGCGAGTCGAGGTTCGGGCCCATCTTGTAACCATCGAAATGGACATGGTCGGGCGGGGCCTGGCGCGCGTCGTCGAGGTGGGAGGGCGCGGACCAGACGCGGTACTGCTCGCGAATGCCGACATGATCCATCTGCTCGGCGATGAAGGTGTCGAGCGAGGTCTGCCAGATGTGGTCATAGGCGTCGGCGGCGATACGGAACGGATTGGTGACCTGGCCGCCATAGGCGATCGCATAGATGCCCGGCTCGCGGACCTGCGAGAAGTCGAACGCGGCATAATTATACCGCATCCAGCGCCCCCGCGGAATGACGGCGCTGCGCAACACCGACTGGCGCGTGCCGTCGGCGGCAAGCCGGACCAGTTCCGCCTCGCCCGGCGCGGTGCCGTGCGGATCGGTTTCGATCAGCGCGACCTTCGACCGGCCCGGCGTATAGCCCGCCTGGTTGAACGAGACGACCGGCGGGCGTACCCAGTCCTTCACGACATTGGGGCGGACATGCCAGACGACGGCATTCTCCGTGGCCCCGGCCGCGATCAGCGAGCGGACGACGAACCAGCCATTCTGCGCCCGGTTGCGCGCGTCATACAGCGCCAGGCCACCCGCATCCGAGGTGATCGTCACGCGGGTCAGCGGGTCCTCCGGTGACAAGGTGATCGACTTGCCGCCCGAAGCCAGCGGCATGGGGTCGCCCGATCCGTCCCTGGCCATCGGGCCGGTGGGATGGCGCGGGAACAGACCCGGCGCACTATCCATCAGATAGGTCTTGCCGAAATAGCGCGTCGGCAGGAAATCGAGATTGAACCCCGCCTTGCCGACAAGCGCGGCAGGCAGCGGCTGGTCGAGGTCGACCGCGATGCGAAAGCCGTCGCCTTCCGCCGTCACCTTTACCCGATAGGCGAGCTTCTGGTCCTTATAGGCGGATCGGACGATGATCTGGTTGGGCTCGGTCCCGCGCGTACGGCTGACAAAGGCCGGAACGGGGTCCCATTGCTCGGGCGTGGGATTGAGCCGTACAGCACCGTCGGTGGCGATCCGTTCCCCATGCAGGACGATCTGAATCCCGGCATTCTTTTCGTCGAAGAAGATCGGGCTGAACTGGTTCTGGTCGACCATCACGGTCAGGCCTTGCCGCTCCAGCGTCTCGGCGGGCGTGACGGCGAGCGCGGATGCCGAGCCTTGCGCTCCCGTTTGCAACGGGGCGGCCATGGCCGATGTCATGATGCTTGCCGACGCCAGCAAGGCGGCACCCATTCCTATCCGCATAACCTCTCCTGATATAGATAGCGCTATCATTTTTAGCGGTGGACAGGGCGGGCAATGGTCAGGCCGACGTCCATGTCCGAAACGCGGGGCGAAGCGTTTGCCGCTCTCACCTTGCGCGCAATCTGTGCCAGGCTTCGATATTAAACAACGAAAAAATCGTGATTAAATGTGTGGCATGTTTTGAAGGCGGGGCAAGCGCTGCAAGCCGACAGCTCCTTGGCTCCCACCAACAGCTCGATTTTATAACGCTCACATAAAGGCCCAGTGGTTTTAAAAAGGCTGCCTGGTTAGCGCTTGTTTATGGGTCTTGTAGCGCGGCTGGGCCGGGCCTGGCTCGTCCGCCGCCGGCTTGATAAACTGGACGTTGGGCTGACCGATTGAGATCCATCGCCAGCGAAGCACGATAGGCGGCCCGATCCCAGACTGGATCCGATTGACCCGACCGAGACGATGACCTCCGATCGATCAGACCTTGACCCCGTTCAGGGTTTCCATCTCGCCCAACACCCGCGCCTTGCGGCCATAGACATATTCGAACAGCGGGCTGGCCATCATGGTGGTGACGATCGCCATCAGGACTAGCATCGAGAAGAGGGTGGGGCCGATGATTCCCTTTTGCAGGCCGATGTTGATGATGATGAGTTCCATCAGCCCGCGCGAGTTCATCAGCGCGCCGATCCCCATCGCGGTGCGGTTGTCCTCGCCGCAGGCCCGTGCCGCCAGATAGCAGGCGCCGAACTTGGCGGCGATCGATACGGCCAGGATGCCCAGCGCGATCAGCAGCAGCGAGACCGAATTGACCATGTCCATCCGCGTGTTCAGCCCTGAATAGGTGAAGAACATCGGCAGCAGCAGGACGACCGCTAGCGGCTCGACCTTCTTCTTCAACTCGGTGACGAACAGGCCGCGCGGCATGAACACGCCCAGGATAAAGCCGCCGAAAATGCCGTGCACGCCGATCGCATCCATGATGAAGGCCGACACGCAAAAGGCCATCAGCGTGATCGCCAGCACCGTCGTGCTCATCTCGCCCTTCGCTTCGACCGCACGGCCTAGCGGCGCCAGCAGTCGACGGGCGAACAGGATCAGGAAGCCGACATAGAGGAACGCCCCCCCGATCGCGAGGATGGCCACCCCGCTACCCCCGCCGAAGGTCGCCAGCACGATCGCCAGCACGCACCATGATGCGGCGTCGTCAAACGCTCCTGCTGCCAGCGACAGCGTGCCGAGCGGGCTGTCCGCCAGTCCCCGCTCGTTGATGATCCGGGCGAGCATCGGAAAGGCGGTCAGGGCGATGCAGGCGCCCATGAACAGCGTCGCATTGGCCTGGCTGATCCCGGCGGTGAACAGGCCGGGCACCTGCAATAGAAAGGGCGTGATCGCCGCCGCGATCAGGAACGGCGCGATGACGCCCGACGCCGACACCGCCATGGCGCTGCGCGCCTTCGACCGGAAGTGATCGATGCGCAGCGTCAGGCCGACCAGAAACATGTAGAGCGCCACGCCGAGCTGCGATCCGGCATAGAGGACGTTGCGGGTTTCCTTGGGAAAGATCGCGGCCTGCAGATCCGGAAAGAACAGGCCAAGCAGCGATGGCCCCAGCAGAACCCCGGCGATCATCTCGCCCACCACCGGCGGCTGGGCCAGGAAGCGCTGCCCCGCCCAGCTGACGATGCGGCATGCGAACAGGATCACCGCCAGCTGCAGGAAGAAGTGGATGCTGTAGTCGCCCGGCACATAGGTCGCGGCGGCTCCGGTACTTGCCGGGCCATGGGGCGCCAGGATGCCGGTGAAGGTCGTCCAGAAACTGTCGATCGCGTCGTTCATCCGCGCCTATCCCCCCATGCCCGGCCGCTTCGATCCGGCCAGTGCGGTATTGCCCTATATTGCAACGGGATCGGGGGGAAGTCCGATGGATTGACGGTGCCTGTCGCCAATCTCGCCCCGGCCGCGACGTCATGTCGCGGCCGGGGCCGGGCGCATGAAATACCGCTCAGGCGATAGTGGGCAGCCGGTCGAGATGCTTTTCCAGCGTCAGCGGATAGTCACGAATACGGACACCCGTCGCATTATAGACCGCGTTGGCCACCGCAGCGCCGACGCCGCACAGGCCCAGTTCACCGACGCCCTTGGCCTTCATCGGATTGGCCTTGTCATCGGCTTCCTCCAGAAAGACGACCTCCTGATGCGGAATGTCGGCATGAACCGGCACTTCATAGCCCGCCAGGTCGTGGTTGACGAAGAAGCCGAACCGTTTGTCGACCGCCAGTTCCTCCATCAGCGCCGAGCCGACGCCCATGGTCATCGCGCCGATCATCTGGCTGCGCGCCGCCTTGGGGTTGAGGATACGCCCGGCCGCGCAGACCGCGAGCATCCGGCGAAGCCGCGTGACGCCGGTATAGGCATCGACCCCGACCTCGACGAAATGCGCACCGAAGGTCGACAGCTGATAGGTCTTGTCGAGAGTGCCGAACTCGATCCGGTCCTCGGCGGTCAGCGGTCCCGCTGAGGCCGCATCGCGAAGGGCGACCGATCGGTTGCCGCCCGTCACCTGACCATCGGCGAAGTTCAACTCGGCCGAGTTGGAGCCCAGCCGCTGGGCCACCGCCTCACGCAGCTTGACGCAGGCCGCATAGACGCCCGCCGTCGCATTGGCCGCGCCGAACTGGCCGCCCGAACCCGCTGACACCGGATAGTCGCTGTCGCCCAGCCGGACGTCGACCGCGCTCATCGGCACGCCCATCATCTCGGCGGCGGTCTGGGCGATGATCGTATAGCTGCCGGTGCCGATATCGGTCATGTCGGTCTCGACCACGACCCGGCCGTCCTTGTTCAGCGTGACCCGCGCGCCCGACTTCATGTTCATGTGGTTGCGGAAAGCGGCGGCGACGCCCATACCGACCAGCCAGCGGCCGTCGCGGGTCTGGGCAGGCTTGGCATTGCGTTGGTTCCAGCCGAAACGTTGCGCCCCCTCCTCCAGGCAGCGGACGAGCTGGCGCTGCGAGAATTGGCGGTCGGGCTTTTCGGGATCGACCTGGGTGTCGTTCTTCACGCGGAAGGCGACCGGGTCCATGCCCAGTTTCTCCGCCATCTCGTCCATCGCGATTTCCAGCGCCATCATACCGGGCGCCTCGCCCGGCGCGCGCATCGCGTTGCCCTCCGGCAGGTTCAGGACGGCAAGGCGCATCGAGGTCAGGCGGTTGGGACCGGCATAGAGCAGCTTGGTCTGGTTGACCGCCGTCTCGGGTCCGCCGCCGGGCTGGTCGCCCGATCCGCTTTCATGCGCGATCGCCTGGATCGCGCCGTCCTTGGTCGCGCCGATACGGATGCGCTGGCTCGTCGCCGGACGATGGGTCGAGTTGTTCGCCATCAGCGGCCGCTGCATCGCGACCTTGACCGGCCGCCCGACCGCCTTCGCGCCCAGCGCCGCCATCACGGCATCGGCGCGCAGGAACAGCTTCCCGCCGAAACCGCCGCCGACATAAGGCGAGACCAGGCGTACCTTCTCCTTCGGCATGCCCAACGTCTTGGCGAGGTCGCCGCGCCCCCAGGCGATCATCTGGTTCGACGTCCAGACGGTCAGTTCATCACCCTTCCAGATCGCGATCGAGGCGAAGGGTTCCATCATCGCATGGCTGTGATCGGGGGTGGTATAGGTCGCATCAAGCTGCACCGGCGCGGCGCTGAAGGCGCTCTCGAACGAGCCCGTCCGGTCTTCCTTGCCCGGCTTGCCCTCTTCACCGCCGGTCAGCGGCGCGGTCTTCAACGCCTCGTCCAGATCGAATTGGCCTTTGGCGCGCTCATAGTCGATCTGCACCAGCCCGGCGGCGGCGCGTGCCTGCTCGAACGTCTCGGCGACGACGATGGCGATCGCCTGGTGATAATGGTCGATCTCCGGCCCGCCGAGCAGCTTGACCGTGTTGAAATTGCCCTTGTTCAACTTGCCTGCCTCGGCGGCGGTGACGATGCCCAGCACGCCCGGCGCACCGCGCGCATCGTCGAGGTTCATCGATCGAATGCGCCCCTTGGCAATGGCGGCCCCGATGATCCAGCCATAGGCGGCATCTGGGGCCTCGGCATGGCGTTCATAGGCATAGGGCGCGGTGCCGGTCGTCTTTCGCGGGCCGTCGATCCGGTCCTGCGGTCGGCCGACCACGGTCATGCGGTCGATGGGGTTGGTACCGGCTGGCTCGGTGAATTTCATGCGGTCCTCGCCTGGCTGATGGCCGCCGCCAGCGTCCGTTCGACGAGCGGCACCTTATATTCGTTGTCCTTGGTGGGCCGGGCGTCGGCGAGCAGGGTCGCCGTCACCGCCTTGGCCCCTTGTGGCATCGCGGCCTCGGCCGCCTCGACCCGCCAGGGCTTGTGCGCGACGCCGCCGACCGCGACCCGGCCCGAGCCGTCCTTCTGGACGATGGCCGCCACCGACACGAGCGCGAAGGCATAGGAAGCGCGGTCGCGTACCTTTTCATAGATATGCGTGCCGCCGACCGGGCGGGGCAGGGTGACGGCGGTGATGAGCTCGCCGGGCTGGAGCGCCGTTTCGATATGCGGCGTATCGCCGGGCAGGCGGTGGAAGTCCGCGATGGGGATGGCGCGGGTCCGGCCGTCCGGGTTCACCGTCTCGACCACCGCGTCCAGCACCCGCATCGCGACATTCATGTCACTGGGGTTGGTGGCGATGCAATGGTCGCTGGACCCCACCACCGCCAGCTGGCGCGAATAGCCGCCGATCGCGCTGCATCCGCTGCCGGGCCTGCGTTTGTTGCAGGCCATGTTGGTGTCGTAGAAATAGGGGCAGCGCGTCCGCTGGAGCAGGTTGCCCGCCGTCGTCGCCTTGTTGCGAAGCTGTCCGCTCGCTCCGGCGACGATCGCGCGGGACAGGACGCCGTAATCGCGCCGCACCCGCTCGTCGGCGGACAGGGCCGTGTTGGTCACGAAGGCGCCGATGCGCAGGCCGCCGTCCTTCGTCTTTTCGATCCGGTCGAGCTTCAGGTCCTGCACGTCGATCAGATGGGTCGGCGTTTCGACCTCGATCTTCATCAGGTCGAGCAGGTTGGTGCCGCCCGCAAGAAACTTGGCACCCGGCTTGGTCGCCGCCCGCGCCGCCGATACCGCGTCCTTCGCGCGTTCATAGGTGAAGGGCTTCATGCCCCCATCTCCTTGCTTGCGACCCCTGCGACCTCTGTCATCGCATCGGCAATGTTGGAATAGGCGCCGCAGCGGCAGATATTGCCGCTCATCCGCTCGCGCATCTCGAGGCCCGATGCCTGGGGCCTGGCGGTCAGGTCGGCCTGGACATGGCTGGGCACGCCGCGCTTGATCTCGTCGAGGACCGCCACCGCCGAGCAGATCTGGCCCGGCGTGCAATATCCGCACTGATATCCGTCGTGGCGCACGAAGGCGGCCTGCATCGGGTGGAGCTTCTCGGGCGTGCCCAGTCCCTCGATCGTGGTGATGCTGTCGCCGTCATGCTGGAGCGCCAATGACAGGCAGCTGTTGATCCGCTCTCCGTTGACCAGCACGGTGCATGCGCCGCACTGGCCATGGTCGCAGCCCTTCTTGGTGCCGGTCAGGTGGAGATGTTCGCGAAGCGTGTCGAGCAGGGTGGTGCGTGGATCGAGCGACAGGGTCTGCGCCTTGCCGTTGACCTTCAGCGTGACGGGCATGGCGGGGGGATCGGCGGGCATGGTGCTCCTTCTGCTCTGCGCTTCGGCCGGGGCCGACGCCGCCATCGCGGAGGCCGCCCCCCCGACGATCACGCCGCGTCGCGACACGGTAAATTCACTGCTATCCGCCACTGTCCCGGCTCCCTTGCACCCTGTCCAGCCCCCGGATGCTATTCCGGTTGCGGTCGATCGGGCGCTGACGCCGACGTCGCAAGCTGACATTTCGTTCATAACGCATTTCACCCGCTTTTGTGGCGGGACAAAAATATCATGGGATAAAATTGCCGGGCTGGCGATCGCCAAGGACGAAGACAGCAGAATTGCGAAGACGCCGCAGCCCTGGCGTGGTAGCATGAAGCATCGCCGGTTTGACGAACGCAAGCGCTGGCGGCTGAGAGACCCTTGTGCTCCCGCTTGTCGCGACGGAGCCATCAGGGTGAGCTATTTTTCCTGTCTGACGGACGCGTGCTCGTGATCGGCCGATTGCTGGGCCGCTGGTTGCGACGTTGGTATTGGCGCCGGATGGATCGCCGATAATGCCGCGGCCGATCGATGCGGCGGAGCGGGCCCGGACCTATGGCGCGCTGATGACGGGCATTGCCGTGCTGGAACGGCGGATCGCACCGCTCTGGATCGTCGAGGCGTCCGCCTTGTCCGGTCGGCATCGCTATGTCCGGGCGCGGGTTACGGCGAACGGCTTGCGCGAACTGGACGTGTTGCTCGCCCATTGGATCGGTCTGGTCGCCTATCGGCCGGTTCGGATGGCGGAAATGGGCGACTGGCGTGAACAGGAAGAAGAGGATGCGGGGCGCTATGACCGCGACTTCACCTCATCCGAAATCATGCGGATGGCCGCCGATTACCGCCTGGCCGCACCGACGCTCTGCCCATCGGACGGGGTATCGCGCGCTTCCGGTCGGGCGGTTTGAGCGGCCGGTTCGATAGGCGTTGATCGCCCGTACCGTCCGGTGCACAGCCTGGGGCCGATAATCGCGGATGGGGAGGATGTGATGCGCCTGGCAAAGGGAATCGCCGTCTTGGCGCTGGGGCTGGCGAGTCCGCTGGCCGCGCAGACGACGGCGGTGCCGAAGATCGTTGGCAAGGACGGTCGCCACGCACTGATCGTCGATGGCCGCCCCTTCCTGATGCTGGGCGCGCAGGTCAACAACTCCAGCAACTACGCCGCCGCGCTGCCGCAGGTCTGGCCGGTGCTGGACCGCATCCATGCCAACACGATCGAAATCCCCGTCGCCTGGCAGCAGATCGAGCCGGAGGAGGGGCGGTTCGACTTCACCTTCGTCCAGACCTTGCTCGACCAGGCGCGTGCGCATGACAAACGCGTCGTACTGCTGTGGTTCGCGACGTGGAAGAACACCTCGCCGGGCTATACCCCTGACTGGGTCAAGCTCGACAATCGCCGCTTTCCCCGGATGAAGACGCGCGACGGGAAGGATCATTATGCGCTGACCCCGATGGCGCGCACCACGCTGGAGGCGGACAAGCGCGCCTTCGTCCGGTTGATGGCCTATCTGAAGCAGCATGATCCGCAGAACACGGTCATCATGGTCCAGCCCGAGAATGAGGTCGGCAGCTATCGCAACCCGCGCGACTATTCGGCGGCGGCGCAGACTCTGTTCGACGCCGCCGTGCCCGAAGCGCTGACCCGCAGGCTGGGCAAGCCATCCGGCACTTGGCGGGCGGTGTTCGGCACGCAGGCCGACCGCGCGTTCAACACCTGGTATACGGCGCGCTACATCGAAGAGATCGTCGCGGCAGGCAAGGCGGTCAAGCCGCTGCCCATGTACGTCAACGCAGCCCTTGCGGGGCCGTCCAACGTGCCCGATCCCGACGGCGTGGCAAGCGGCGGGCCGCAGCAGGACGTGCTCGACATCTGGAAGGTTGCGGCCCCCTCGATCGAGGCCGAGGCGCCCGACATCTATGATCGGGCGAGCGCCAATGTTGTCGCATACCTGAAGGCCTATGCCCGGCCCGACAATCCACTGCTGGTGCCCGAGATCGGCAATGCGCGTGAGTTCGCCCGCTATTTCTACGAGGCGCTGGGGCGCGGGGCGATCGGCTTTGCGCCGTTCGGCATGGATGACACGGGCTTCTTCAACTATCCGCTCGGGGCCAAGGCGCTGGATGCCGCAACGCTCGACGCGTTCGCCGGACCCTATGCCGCCATCGGCGGCGTGATGCGCGACTGGGCCAAGGCGGCGTTCGAGCATCCGAGCTGGGGCACCGCCAGGCCCGATGACGGCAGCGATCGGGAGGGCGTTCTGGGCGACTGGCGTATCCGCGCGGAGTTCGGCCAGTGGCAGTTCGGCGAGAAGAGCTGGAGTTGGCTGAAGTCCGAGCCTGCGCCGTGGAAGGCGGAGCCGGTCGGCGGCATGGCGGTCGTGCAACTGTCGCGCGATGCGTTTCTGATGACCGGCGACCATGTCCGCGTCCGCTTCGAGCCGGCGACGCCCGACCCCAGAGCGATGATCGTCCGGGTCGAGGAAGGGCATTTCACCGACGGTCGCTGGGTGATGGACCGGGTGTGGAACGGCGACCAGACCGATTACGGCATCAACCTGATCGACCGTCCGGTCGTGCTGAAGGTCGTCATGGGCCGCTATCGCTGAACCGGGGGCAGGGTCAGCCGCATCGCGGTGCCCCGGCGCGCTTCCGCCAGGGTGAGCGTGCCGCCCGAACCCGCCAGCAGCGCGCGCGCGATCGACAGGCCCAGGCCGGTGCCGCCGCTGGTCCGGCGCGAAGTGAAGAAGGGCTCGAAGATGCGGCCCCGGTCGCCGGGCGGGATGCCGCTACCATTGTCGGCGACGGTGATGGCGATGGGGTCGCCCGCCTCGATGCAGAGGGTGATCGAGTCGGCGCCTGCCTGGACGCCATTCTCGATCAGCGTGGTCAGCACCGCCTCCAGCGTTTCGGGGGCGATCCCGGCGGGGAGGGCCAAGTCCTTCGCCTCGACGTGAACCACGATGCGGCGGGTGCGATGCGCATCGGCGAGCTTGGCGGCGATCGCGACGACATCGCAGGATCGATCCGCCGCCATGACGCTCATGTCCGCCCGCGCCAGATCGAGCAGGCGCGAGACGAGCAGGGTCAGCCGCTCCGCATCGGCATCGGCATTGGCGAGGAAGCGGTCGCGCTCCTCCGCCGACATGGCGGCTCCGTGATCCTGCAACAGCTCGATCGCGCCGCGAATGCCGGTCAGCGGCGTCTTGAACTCATGGCTGACCGCATGGGCGAAGTTGCGCAGATAGAGCGAGCGCGCCTCGATCGCCTGCGCCATGACGGCGAAGTCGCGGTAGAGATCCTGTATCTCGATCGCTGCCGTCGCGGGGATGGCGGGCACCGTGCCGCGCCCGGCGGCGACGTCGCGCGCGGCGTCCTGCAACTCCTCGATCGGGCGGGCGATACCGCGTGACAACAGGCCCGACAGCAGGATCAGCGTGCCCAGGATGGACAGCACGCCGATGACGATCTTGCCCCAGTCCTGATACAGCCCGACGAACAGCGACCGCGCCGAGCGCGACAGCAGCAGGACGCCGACCACCCGGCCGTTCACCATTATCGGCCGGGCATAATGAACCCGCGTCGCCGCCGCCCGTGACAACCAGTCGAAACGATAGATCGCCTTGTAGCGCGCATCCCGGCGCAGCACGGTGCGCGGCGTGCCGGTCAGCGCGGCGGCGACCTCGGGCAGGGCGGCATAGCTTCCCTGCCGCGTCGAACCGCTGACGATCCGCCCGTCCCGGTCGAGCAGGATGATCGAAGCCAGCGTCGCTTGCCGTGTGGCAGCCAGAACGGGGGTCAGGCGTGTGGCGGCGTCTTCCGCATCGCGGGTTGGTGGGGATGCAGGACGGGGCAGGGGGCGTTCGGGCAGGATCGGGGTGGCGCTGAGGTCGACGGCGGTCGCCGGGGCCGGGCCATAGGGGTTTGACGGCTCGGCTGGCCTATCCGCCACGCTCCGCCCCGGTGGCGCCTCCGGCCACAAGGCGGCGGCGCTGGCGGCGAGAGCGGCGCCTTGCGCGACCAGTTCCGCCTCGGTCTGGCGGACCAGTGTGTTCTCATAGACGCGCAAGCCGACCGCGCCGACGCCGGGCAGTGCGGCGACGAGGAAGAAACTGGCGAACAGATAGGTGCGCAACGACAGGCGCGGCCAGCGGCGCTTGGCCCATGTCTTGAGGGGTGCGATCACGCTGCCCCGCCGCTGCACGCCCCCAGCCGATAGCCGATGCCAGGGCGCGTCTCGATCACATCGCTCCCGCCATGCTCGGCGAATTTGGCGCGCAGGTTGCGGATATGACTGTCGATCGTCCGGTCAGTCACCGCAAAGCCCGGCCCGTGCAGCCGGTCGATGATCGCGTCGCGGCTGAACACCTTGCCCGGCATCACCGCCAGCGTGCGCAGGATCGAGAATTCGGTGACGGTCAGCGGCACCTCGACGTCCCCCCAGCGCGCCTGCCACCCTTCGATGTCGAGGCACAGTCGTGCCTGCCGGATCATGACGCCCGCATTTTCGACACTGGGCGGATGGGCATGGGTGCGGCGCAGGATCGCCATGACCCGCGCCACCACCTCGCGCGGGGAGAAGGGCTTCACGACATAATCGTCCGCACCCAGCTCGATCCCCAGCACCCGGTCGATCTCGTCGTCGCGCGACGACAGGAACAGGATCGGCGTCTCGCCCTGGCTGCGCAGGCGGCGACACACCTCCAGCCCGTCCATGCGCGGCATGTTGATGTCCAGCACGACGAGGTCGGGATGGTGCGCGGCGACCTCGGTCAGGGCCGTCTCTCCGTCCGCCGCCTCGATCGTGTCCAGCCCCGCCTTGCCGAGCGCGAAGACGAGCAGTTGGCGGATATTGGGATCATCATCGGCGACCAGGATCGTGCGGGGCATGGGGCACAGGATCATGGGCGGCGTCCTGCGTCAACGGGCGTGGGCGTGGGCGTGGGCGTGGGCAGCGACGGCGACGGCGGCGGGAAGGGCGCGCCGCCGCACTGGCGTTCATAGCGTCGCTCGGTGCGGGATCCGATCCGGCCGCGGGCAGCGGCCAGTCGCCGTGCGCCGCGCCAGGTCCAGCTATGCCAATCGGCCTGCTCGCGGATCAGGTCCGTGGCCACCTGGCCGATGACATAGCCGGTGCGTTCGCGGAGGATCGGCCCGGCGGCGCGGCGCTCCAGCGCGATCAACGGCAACAGCGCCGCCGGACCCGTTCGTTCGAGGTAGCAGAGGTCGATATCCCTGGCGGTGCGGGCGTGCGCCACATTCCAGCTGGCCGAGATCGCACCGAGGTCGCTCGCACATCCTGCGGTCAGCACCACGCCCGCCGCCAGCGCATTGGCGTTGACCAGCCAGCGGGCCGATAGCCCTCGCCACATCCGCCAGAGGATCAGCACCAAGCCAACGGCGACCAGGGCCATCCAGGCCAATGCCGCGATCCGCCACGGGGTCAGCGAGTAGACCGCGATATAGTCGATCGTCCGCAGGATGCTGGAGGCGACCAGCAGCACGTTCTGCGCGATCCAGAGCGTGACGAGGCGGCGCAGCACCGGCGTGTCTTCGGACCCGGCGGCGTACAGAACAAACCCGCCCGCCAGCAGCGCGGTCACGATCAGGGGGTAGGCGCCGCGATGCGCATAGTCCGCCAGCGTCACCCCCCGGGGCAACGGCGCGCCGCTCCACAAAAAGGCGAGGTCGAGGCCGTTCTGCACCGCAAAGATCAGGTTGAACGCGACCAGAGACAGGATCAGCGTCGTGCGCCGCAGGGGCGGGAGCGGCGGCGACGAATTCCGGCCAGCCATGCCGGGCGTAAGCAGGGTGCCGCGCGGCCGCAGGCTGGACCAGGTGAGCAGAAGGAAGGGCACCGAGAACAGCAATCGGCACAATATGTCCCGAAGGTCGGGAAAGCGGATCGCGGTAAAGGTGTCGTCGATCAGCGGATTGGCCTGCGCGAACAGGGCCAGGAACAGCGCGCTGCCCACCACGGGCACGACCAGCATCGCGGCGGCCGCGACCAGTTTCGGCCCGCTGCGGCCCCGCTCTATCCGGGACAGGCGCGCCGCGTCGCGTATCGGCGCGGCGAGGCTGAGGATGCCGTGGATGAGCAGCCGCCCCGCCGCATGGATCGCATCGTCGAAGCGGCGCAGCGGCAACAGCGTCGCCATGCCGATCGCGATCAGGAACATCAGGACCTTCAGCGGCCCCGGATCGTCGACCAGCATCAGTCCGAACAGCGTCGCCGCCGCGATCGCCGTCCGCGCCGATCGGCTGGCGCGGACATCGGGGCGGGTCAGCAGCAGGACGATGGTCCAGCCGAGTGCAAAGCCGCCCAGCGTCCATCCGGGTTCTTCGCCATAGAAAAACAGATGCGCCAGTCCGATCAGCGCGGCGCCGCCGATCAGCTTGAAGCGAAAGGTGAATGGTCCCGATGTCCTGGGCGTCATGCCGGTCTCCCTTGATCGGGCCGCTATGCCGGGGGCGGGTGGAGGGCAGCGGGTCGGATCGGCGCAATTCGCGCGCGAAAGCAGTGCAGAAACGATGCAGGCGGGCCGGTGCGCGCCTGTCGACAAATCGCTTTGCAGCATCGGATCAACGGCTTAGCGTCATGGATGACAAGATCATCATGGGAGTGTTCATGCAGCGTCGCCAGTTCCTCGCCTCCGCCAGCCTGGTCGCGGCGGCCGCCGCCACGCCGTCCTGGGGCAAGAACCCTCTGAGCGCGGGCGCGCGCGATGCGGAGCTGCGGGCGATGCTGGACCGTTTCTTTTACGCGCGGCTGGAGGACAGCCCGGAGCAGGCGACCTCGCTGGGCCTCGACACCGGGCCGCGTGCGCATCTGAAGGCGCGGCTGGGCGACGCCTCCCGGGCAGGCGAGCGGCGCGAGTTCGCGCGGGCCCGGCAGGAGCGTGCCCAGCTCGCCACCATCCCGCGCGATGCGCTGGGGGAGGGGGCGCGGCTCGACTATGATATCCTCGCCTATGGGCTGGACCGGGTAATCGCGGGCGAACGCTTTTCTTATGGGGCGAGCGCGGGACGCTATGCGCCTTATGTTCTCAGCCAGTTGTCGGGCGCCTATCGCGACGTGCCCGATTTCCTCAACGGCCAGCACCGTATCACCAATGCCGCCGATGCCGACGCCTATGTCGCACGGGTCGAGGCGTTCGGGTCGACGATCGACGCCGAAACCGAACGGCAGCGGGAGGACGCCGCCAAGGGGGTCTTCGCCCCCGACTATATCCTCGACACCACGCTCAAGCAGCTGGCGGCGGTGCGCGACAAGGCGCCCGAGGCGACCGGCCCGGCGGTGGATATCGCCGCCAAGCTGAAGGCGGCCAACCTGCCCCCTGAACGGGCGCAGGCGGTTGCGCGACTGATGGGCGAGCGGGTCTTCCCGGCGCTCGATCGGCAGCGCGCGCTCGTCACCGAATTGCGGGGCCGTGCGGTTCATGACGCGGGCGTCTGGCGGCTGCCGGACGGCGAGGCCTATTATACCGCCGCGGCCGCCGCAGCGACCACCACCGAGATTACCGGCGACGAGATCCACCGGCTCGGGCTGGCGCAGGTGGCGGAGATCGGCGCGCGCATCGACGGCATCCTGAAGGCGCAGGGCATGGCGCAAGGCAGCGTCGGCGAGCGGCTGGTCGCGCTGAACAAGCGGCCCGACCAACTCTATCCCAATACCGATCCGGGGCGCGAAGCCCTGCTCGAACAATTGCGGTCGCAGGTCGCGGCCATGACCCGGCGCCTGCCCGAACAATTCGCGGTCCTGCCCAAGGCGCCGGTCGAGATTCGCCGCGTGCCCGAAGCGATCCAGGCGGGCGCGCCGGGCGGCTATTACCAGTCGGCCTCGCTCGACGGGGCGCGGCCCGCCATCTATTACATCAATCTGCGCGACACGTTCGATCGGCCGAAGTTCGGGCTCGCGACGCTGACCTATCATGAGGCGGTGCCGGGCCATCACCTTCAGGTCATGTCGGCGCTGGAGAGCCAGGATATTCCGCTGATCCGCAGGCGCGGCTTCTATTCGGGCTATTCGGAAGGCTGGGCGCTCTATTCCGAACAGCTCGCCGACGAGATGGGGATGTATGAGGGCAATCCGTTGGGACAGGTCGGCTATCTGCAGTCGCTGTTGTTCCGCGCGACCCGCCTCGTCGTGGATTCGGGGATGCACGCCAAGCGCTGGAGCCGCGAGAAGGCGACCGACTATCTGATCGCCACCACAGGCATCGCACGCGGGCGCAGTCAGGGCGAGATCGACCGCTATACCGTCTGGCCGGGTCAGGCGTGCAGCTACAAGATCGGGCACACCGTCTGGACCCGCCTGCGCGATGAGGCGAAGGCCAGGGCGGGCGCGAAATGGGACCCCAAGGCCTTCCACCGTGTCCTGACGCTGGGCGCGATGCCGCTCGACGTGCTGGAACGCGTGGTGCGCGAGCGGATGGCGTAGGGCTTGGCCAATCGCGGTCGGGGCGGATAGGGTCGGTCGTGGAGGAAGATGCCCATGAACCTGTCCCGTTTCCTGTCCGCCCTGTCACTGCTCGCTCTGGTCGCCATGCTATCGCCGACCGGGGCGAGTGCTGCCGACAAGGATGCCATGCCGCGCAAGATCGGTGATTGGACACTGGCGCTCAGCGAGGATGGCGACGGGTGCTTCCTGACGCGCATCTATGACCGGCCGGGTGATACGACGTTGCTGCTGGGGCTGGACCGCGACGGATCGAACCATCTGACCGTGTTGAACGCGAATTGGTCGATCAAGCCCAAGGAGCGGCTGTCGCTTGACTTCAAGCTGACGAGCGGCGGCTATCCGAAGCATTTCGCCGTCGGGCTGGCGACGGACGAGAAGCAGGGATTCGTCACCAGCTTCGAAAAGCCGTTCCCGACCTATCTCGCCCAGTCGCTGGCGCTCAACATCGCGCGTGGCGACGTGCCGGTCGAACGCCTGTCGCTGGCGGGTAGCGGGGTTGCGATCGCAGCGCTTCGGGACTGTGTGGCGACGCTGAAGGCCCAGCCGGTCAAGGTGACCCGCCCCGATGAAGCGACGGACGGCATTCCGCGCGATCCGTTTGCCAGGAAAGCTCCGCGCAAACGTTGAACCCTGAACGGCATATTAACACGGAAAAGTATTCGACAAACAGAGTTTCAGTAAACATTTGGTCGAAAAACCGGCACGGTCGAACAGAAACAGGATTGTCGAACTTATCCGGCTCGGCTTCGTTGTTGCGGTTGGTTAACGACTGGATGAACAATTATGTCGGCTTTTGCATCTAAATCCCTTTTCGCTGTGGTCGCGCTGGCGGGTGCCGTCAGTCTTGGTGGCTGCGCGACGAAATCCTTCGTGCGGGAACAGATCGCCCCGGTAAGTCAGCGCGTCGACTCGCTCGAATCGCGGCTCCAGCAGACCGACGGTACGGCCAAGCAGGCCTTGGCCGAGGCACAGGCCGCGTCGGGCCAGGCGCAGCAAAATGGTCAGCGGCTCGACCAGCTCGGCGGTCGCGTCGACGGCGTCGAGCAGCGCCTGACCGTGCAGGAGCAGAAGCCAGCGCGGCGCCCGCGGCATTGATGCCGTCACACGGTAAGCCATAGACGAATGTGACCTGCCGTGCCGGTCCTTCCCCTTGATGGGGAGGGACCGGCCTTTTGCGTGAGTAAGCTCCCCCGATGAAATCCCTGATGGCGCCGCTGGTCGCGCTGACCTTGCTTTTCCCGGCAGCGGCTCCCGCCAGCGCGCCTAAGGCGACGGCGGCAAAATCGAAATCCAAGGCCAAGGCCAGGCCGAAGGTCGTGGCCGAAGCGCCGCCCCCGGTCATCCCGTCACCCGCCGCGCAGCGGGTCATCAACTGGGTAATGGGCGATCACGATAATCGTGGCTTGCCCTGGGCGGTCGTCGACAAGGTCCATGCGACCATCTTCCTGTTCGCCCCCGACGGCAAGCCGTTGGCCGCCGAGCCGGTGCTGATCGGCATCATGCCGGGCGACGACGCCAGTCCCGGCGTCGGGACCAAGACGCTGGCTTCGCTGGGTCCAGCCGAAAAGACGACGCCCGCCGGGCGCTATCTCGCCAAGTTCGGCCTGCCGGTCGCGGGCGAGCGAGTGCTGTGGGTCGACTATGCGACCTCGGTCGCGCTTCACCCGATCCCGAAGGATGCAGGGGCCAGGGAAAAGCGCCGCGAACGGATGCTGTCGCCGACCCCGGAGGACAATCGCATCACCTTCGGCTGCATCAATGTGCCCCAGGCCTTCTATGCCAGGCAGCTTCGCCCGACCTTCCGCAAGAAGGGCGGCTATGTCTACATCCTGCCCGATACCAAGACATTGGAGGAGGTGTTCCCGCGCCTCCACACCCAGGTCGCCGGCCAGGGGTAAAGCTGCCAACCGCTTGGGATGCGCATTTTGCAAGCCGTTCGGGCGGTGGCGCTGTCCCCAACAATGACGATCTGGTGAACGGTTGCAATCGACACCATCGATTTGCTGCGATAAGTCGGTGTGATGGCAGACATTCCTCAGACCCCGCTGCTCGACACGGTCCACACCCCCGACGACCTGCGTCGTCTGGCACCCGATCAGTTGCGGCAGCTCGCCGACGAGTTACGTACCGAGACGATCTCGGCCGTGGGCACCACCGGCGGGCATCTCGGCTCCGGGCTGGGGGTCGTCGAACTGACGGTCGCGCTCCATTATGTCTTCAATACGCCCGACGACCGGCTGATCTGGGACGTCGGGCATCAATGCTACCCGCACAAGATCCTGACCGGGCGGCGGGAGCGGATTCGCACCATTCGCCAGGGCGGCGGCCTGTCGGGTTTCACCAAGCGATCCGAGAGCGAGTACGACCCCTTCGGCGCGGCGCACAGCTCGACCTCGATCTCGGCCGCGCTCGGCTTTGCGGTTGCCAACAAGCTCGCGGGCACGCCGGGCAAGGGCATCGCGGTCATCGGCGACGGCGCGATGTCGGCGGGCATGGCCTATGAGGCGATGAACAATGCCGAGCAGGCGGGCAATCGCCTGGTCGTGATCCTGAACGACAACGACATGTCGATCGCCCCGCCGGTGGGTGGCCTGTCGGCATACCTGTCGCGCATGGTGTCGAGCCGCGAGTTCCTGGGCGTGCGCGACGTGCTGAAGAAGCTCGCCAAGCGCTTCCCGCGTCCGCTCCAGAAGGCGGCGCAGAAGACCGACGAGTTCGCGCGCGGCATGACCATGGGTGGCACGCTGTTCGAGGAGCTGGGCTTTTATTATGTCGGCCCGATCGACGGTCATAATCTCGACCATCTGATCCCGGTGCTGGAGAATGTTCGCGACGCCGAGGAAGGCCCGATCCTGATCCACGTCGTCACCAAGAAGGGCAAGGGCTATGCCCCGGCCGAGGCGGCGGCGGACAAATATCACGGCGTCCAGAAGTTCGATGTCATCACCGGCGCGCAGGCCAAGGCGCCGCCGGGGCCGCCCGCCTATCAGAATGTCTTCGGCGAGACGCTCGCGAAGGAAGCGGACAGCGATCCGCGTATCTGTGCGATCACGGCCGCCATGCCCTCGGGCACCGGGCTGGATCGATTCGCGCAGGCGCATCCCGAGCGCTTCTTCGACGTCGGCATTGCCGAACAGCACGCCGTGACCTTCGCCGCGGGTCTGGCGGCGCAGGGGATGCGGCCGTTCTGCGCCATCTATTCGACCTTCCTCCAGCGCGCTTATGACCAGGTGGTCCATGACGTGGCGATCCAGAACCTGCCGGTTCGCTTCGCGATTGACCGCGCGGGTCTGGTCGGTGCGGACGGCGCGACCCATGCGGGGTCGTTCGACGTCACCTATCTGGCCAGCCTGCCCAACATGGTGGTGATGGCCGCCGCCGACGAGGCGGAGCTGGTCCACATGGTCCACACCTGCGTCAACCATGACTCCGGGCCGATCGCGGTGCGTTATCCGCGCGGCAACGGCGTCGGCGTGGCGCTGCCCGAAACGCCGCAGCTGCTGGAGATCGGCAAGGGGCGTGTCGTGCGGGAGGGCAAGAAGGTCGCGATCCTGTCGCTGGGCACCCGCCTAGCCGAAGCGTTGCGCGCCGCCGACACGCTGGAGGCCAAGGGGCTGTCGACCTCGGTCGCCGATCTGCGCTTCGCCAAGCCGCTGGACGAGGCGCTGATCCGCCGGATGCTGACCACCCATGAGGTGGCGGTGACGATCGAGGAAAACGCGATCGGCGGCTTCGGCGCGCATGTCCTGACCATGGCGTCGGACGAAGGGCTGATCGACGGCGGGCTGAAGCTGCGCACCATGCGCCTGCCCGACGTCTTCCAGGATCAGGACAAGCCAGAGGTGCAATATGCCCAGGCTGGCCTCGATGCCGATGCGATCGTCGAGACGGTGCTGAAGGCGCTGCGCCACAACAGCGCCAATGTCACGGAAGGCGCGCGGGCGTGATCCGTGGCTGGACCGCCGTCATCGTCTTCACGACGTTGGCGGTGGTCATGATGATCGGTGTGAACGTGCGCATGTGGCGGCGAATGAAGGCGGCGACCGCAGCGGCGAAAGCCGAAGCGGAGCGGGAAGCGATCGATGCCGAAGAAGAGCCCTATTCCCGTTCAGCCTGAGCGAAGTCGAAGGCCACGGACGTACCTGAAAGCCAAGCTGTTCCCCGGCGAAGGCCGGGGCCCAGTTTCGGCGCGATTGCAATGGCGTGGTGAATAGGCGTGGGAGGCCTCGCCATCGATCGCCATGGCCTCCCACGCAATGCCGCTATTCCCTCTTACCTTCGTCGAGACTGGACCCCGGCCTTTGCCGGGGAGCACCAACTGGTGAGGTCTTCGCGTGGCCTTCGACTTCGCTCAGGCCGAACGGAGGTTGGTGGTAATGCCACCTCAACTCCGTTCACGCTGAGCGAAGTCGAAGCGCACGCCCCGACATCCGCCCCGCTTCGCTCACCGTCCCAGATAATGCGCCTGCGCCGCGTCGGTGGCGTTCACCGCCAGTACCGCGCGCGCATCACTCGGCGATAAAGGCCCGGATGGCGACGGCCGATCCGTTCCACTCGCGGCGATCACCCGGCCGAGCAGTTCCTGCCCTTCCTGCCACCAGCCGAGACCACTGGCGGCATTGATATGCCCCTGATGCCCGGCATCGACGAAATGACTGCCCCAGTCGACCGCCAGGCTGTGCGCGCGGTCGATCGAGATCCACGGATCGTCCTGGCTGGCAACGAGGATCGAGGGGAAGGGGAGCGGCGTTCGCGGCGACGGCGCAAAGCCCTTCAACGCTTCGGGCGCGTCGGCGCGGTCGACATCGGCGGGCGCGACCAGCAGGGCGCCCGCGACCGGCCAGCCATAGGGCTGCGGCGACAGCTCCGCCCACCAGGCGACCGCCAGGCAACCCAGCGAATGCGCGGCCAGGATCACCGGCGCCTGCGCCTGCCGGATCGCCTGATCCAGCCGCGTGACCCAGGCGTTGCGATGCGGGGTCGACCACATGCCGAGTTCGACGCGGATCGTATCGGGCCGCGCCTCTTCCCACAGGGATTGCCAGTGCGAGCGGCCCGAGCCGCCGAGACCGGGGACGGTGAGGACCGTGGGCTTGCGGGCCTCATAGGATGCGAACGAACCCATATGGCATCTCCTCGATAGCGGAGTGGGTTCGCGGGCTAGGCGTGATGCCTGACCGACTCCCGCTCCATGGCTTGAACATATTCCTATCAATCTAATAGGCAATAGGTGATGCGCCCGGCGGAAGATCGCTTGCGACGGGCCGAGGCGGCTTGTAGGGGCGGGCGATGGCCAAGCAGCGTGTCGACCAGATGCTCGTGGATCGCGGACTCGTGGAATCCCGGTCCCGCGCGCAGGCGCTGGTGATGGCGGGCCTCGTCTTTTCGGGCGAGACGAAGATCGCCAAGCCCGGTCAGCAGCTGGCCGAGGATGCCGTGCTCGACGTGCGCGGGCGCGATCATCCCTGGGTGTCGCGCGGGGGGATCAAGCTGGCGCACGGGCTGGAGCATTTCGGCTGGGACGTAACCGATGCGGTCGCGATCGATGTGGGCAGCTCGACCGGCGGCTTTACCGACGTCCTCCTGCAAAAGGGTGCCGCACGCGTCTATGCGGTCGATAGCGGCACCAACCAGCTCGCCTGGTCGCTGCGTCAGGACCCGCGCGTCATCGTCCATGAACAGACCAGCGCGCGCATCCTGACCGAGGTGCATATCCCCGAGCCGGTCGACATCATCGTGTGCGACGCCAGCTTCATCGGGCTGGCCAAGGTGCTGGAGCGGCCCTTGAGCTTCGCCAGGCCCGGCGCACGGCTGCTCGCGCTCATCAAGCCGCAGTTCGAGGCGGGGCGTGAGGAAGTCGGGAAGGGCGGTGTGGTCCGTGACCCGGCGGTGCATCAGCGGGTGTGCGATCAGGTGGTCGCATGGCTGACCGAAAGCGACTGGCATGTCGCGGGCGTGACCCGGAGCCCGATCACCGGGCCGGAGGGAAATATCGAGTTTTTGGTGGCCGCTTCCCGAAATTGAACGGGTTAGGGCACGATAGCGTTGACCTTTCCGTTTACTGCGCCCCGACCCTGGGGCAGATCGACGGGTATCATGACGAAAGAGGAACGAGTGGGCACGATCGCGTCTAAGGGGCAGTTGCGCATGTCATTCCTGCGCTGGGCGGTCGTGATCGTTCCGCTGATCCTGCTGCTGGGCTTCGCCTCGGGGCGGACGGTGCCTTCGGGCAGCGAGAATGGCTGGTATGTCGCGCTGACCAAGCCCGAGTTGAACCCGCCCGGCTGGGTCTTCCCGGTCGTGTGGACGACGCTCTATATCCTGATCGGACTGGCGCTGGCGATGATCGTCCATGCGCGCGGGGCGAAGGGGCGGGGTGTCGCGATCGGTCTGTTCGCCGCGCAGTTCCTGCTCAACCTGTCCTGGACGCCGCTGTTCTTCGGCGCGCACAAGGTCGGCCCCGCGCTGTTCGTCATCATCGCCATCCTGATCCTGTCGATCGTCACGACCGTCGCTTTTTCGCGTATTCGCAAGGGCGCGGCGTGGTTGATGCTGCCTTATCTGGTGTGGCTGTCCTTTGCCGGCGTGCTCAACTGGCGGATCGATCAGCTCAATCCGGGCGCGGAAAGGCTTGTGCCGGGGGCGCAGACCTCCCAAATGCTGTGAAACGAATTTTGGGAATTTGATATGCAGGCCGACAACAAGCTGTTCGACGATTTCGCCAAGGTGATGAACGGCCTGGCGGGCACCGTGGCGGGCATGGGCCGCGAGGCCGAGGCGAGTGCCCGGACCCGTGCGCGCGAATGGATCGGCGGGCTGGATTTCGTCAGCCGCGAAGAGTTCGAGGTCGTCAAGGCGATGGCCGTGGCCGCGCGCGACGAGGCGGATGCGTTGAAGGCGCGCCTCGATGCGCTGGAAGAGCGCATGAACGGCACGACCGGCGGCACGACGATCGGGGCGGAATCCTGACCGGCCTGATATCTGAACGGCGTCTGTCCGGCCCGTATGGCCGGACAGCTATCCACAGATTTCAGCATCCGGCGGCTTGCGGCCCGGCCCCGCGCAGTGCAACCTGCGCTGGTCTGGGTTTGTTCGCAAGGGCCTGTGATGCTTGAATCGACCGATCATGAAGCCGAAGAATCGGCCCCCATCGACATGCTGGAGGCCTATTTCGCCGCGCATGGATGGGAGCATGAACGCCACGACGAGGAAATCGTCGCGACGGTCAAGGGCAGCTGGGCCAGCTACGAACTCCGTGCGCTCTGGCGCGACGATGACAGCGTCCTGCAATTCCTGGCTTTTCCCGACATTAAGGTGACGGAAGACCGCCGTGCCAGCATCTATGAGGCGCTGGCGCTGGTCAACGAACAGCTGTGGATCGGCCATTTCGAGCTGTGGTCCAACAGCGGCATCCTGCTCTATCGCCACGCCGCGATGGTCGATGGCGGCGAGGACGGCACCATCTCGCTCTCCGCCACCGAATTGCTGGTCGAATCGGCGATCGAGGAGTGCGAACGCTTCTATCCCGTCTTCCAGTTCGTCCTGTGGGGCGGCAAGACCCCGCGCGAGGCACTGGCCGCCGCGCTGATCGAAACCCAGGGCGAGGCGTGAGTTTCCCGTCCGGCCCGATCTGGCTGATCGGCTGCGGCAATATGGCGGGGGCGATGCTCCGCCGCTGGCTGGCCGAAGGGCTGGATCACGCGCAAGTCACCGTCATTACCCGAAGTGGAATGCGCGCGCCCGAGGGCGTCCGCTCGCTGACGGCACTGCCGGTCGACGAGACGCCCGCGATCCTGATGCTGGGGTTCAAGCCGCAGCAGCTGGACGACATTGCCCCGACGCTGGCGCATCTGAACCCCGCGATCCTGCTGTCGATCCTGGCCGGGGTGGAGGAACAGGCGCTGGCCAGCCGTATCCCGGCGGGTGCGGTGGTGCGGATGATGCCCAACCTGCCGGTCGCGATCGGGCAGGGGGTGACGGCGCTCTACACCCGCTCCACCGATCCAACCGTCCGCGCCGCCGCCGAGGCACTGGCTCGCCCGCTGGGCCTTGCCCCCTGGGTGGAGGACGAAGCGCGCTTCGATGCCGTCACCGCGCTGGCGGGATGTGGCCCTGCCTTCGTGTTCCGCTTCATCGATGCCATGGCGCAGGCTGGTGTCGGGCTGGGGCTATCGCCCGAACTGGCGCAGCAGCTTGCGCTGGCGACCGTCGACGGGGCAGGGGCCATGGCGATCACAGCCGATGCCCCGCCCGCCGTGCTGGCGGATCGGGTGGCCAGTCCCGGTGGTTCGACGCGCGAAGGGCTGAAGGTGCTCGACGCGGGCGACGCGCTTAAACGCCTCATGGCCGATACGCTGACGGCCTCGGAACGGCGCAATCGCGAAATGGCAGCCGCCGCGCGACGCTGACACAGCCGCCAATTTCGGAAGTAAGGACACCCGGAAGACGGGATGTCTGTACATTCCTCCCCTGCAAGGGGAGGGGGGCCAGCGAAGCTGGTGGAGGGGTGTCCCCGTTTCGAGAGCATGACACCCTACCGTCTAGACCGTGATGACGTTGCGTTGAACCAAGGCGAGCCCCTCCCCTTCAGGGGAGGGGTTGGGGTGGGGCCTCGCCACGGGTCGCACGCTTGCGGATGAGGGGTGACAGGACAGGCTGGAGTAGACGGGATCAGGTGGGATCATCCGGGATTTGGTGAGCCAATGGCGGTTTTCCGGGACTTTCCACCGATCATCGGCGGCGCGGCGCGGGCGCTGGGTTGTCAAGAGTCGTGGGGCAAATTGACAGGTCCTGGACAAGAGCAGCTGGAGTCGGGCGCGGCGGCGGCGCGGGCCTCTTAGACACCTCTGAGTGACGGAAAAGTGGGCTTTCAGCGACCTCTTAGAGGATCGCGCTGCCACGATCGGCGACCGTTTATGCATAAAGAAGTGGGACCCAGCCGGTCCCACTTACCCGCAAAGCCGCATAAAGTGGGTAGTCATTGATTTAACGCGATTTTATAGTCTGCCCCGCGTCGGTGCAGCATTTCATTCGTGGATTAAGTGGGACCCATTTTTGCGGCCAGGTACATCGCCGACCAGCAGCGTCGCGCCGCATCCTGATCGAAGCCGACGCTTCCCGCTGCGTCGATCATAGCCGTACTGGGCTCGCCGATCGCGGCAAGCGCCGCTTCAGCTGCTGGTAAATAGCTTACCCACATCGGCCGCCCCTCGAACCGTATGTCAGGCGAATGCCCTTCGGCGATGCAAAGGGCACGGGCTATCCGTTCGAGGGGCGGCTTTGCGGTTCGCCCAGCCATCTTATAGCGGCGGTCGCTGGAGGGTCTTCACAGGACAGTGTCGGATGACGCGGGCCCACGCCTGTTGGGTGCCGTTGACCTTTATGCCAACCGTCAGGCTGCGGGACGGCACATGGGCGGTGAACGTGGCATATTTTGACGGGCCAAGCGCCGCGATGATCGAACGAGACGTCTCGGGTGAAGCATGAAGGCCGCGCTGCAAAACGTCTTTGGGATCGGCCTTGACGAATACGTACGGCTTTTCATCCGGCTCAGAGTCGGCGTCACGCACCGGCCCTATCGTCAAGGCGGTCGTCGTGGGAAATTCGACGTCCTGCCACTCCACCACGAACTCCGGTTTGCCAGCAACACAGCGCATTGAGAGGGTCACGTACGGATCATCTTTTTCAATGTGAGTTTGGAAAGCATACACCTCCCGCTCGCCAGTGTTATTGTCTGTGGTGTCGCTGACGTACCAGTCGCCCTCGTATTTACGATCGGGCACCTGAGGTGTGCTGATCGCAATCAAAGCGACCAAAGCCGTGAAAGCCATGCTGTCCCCCTTTTAAATTGGCCGCATGAAGGTGCTTAGAATGCGACCAACCAAATGATAGCCGTCGTCTCCGTCTGCGATTTTGGATGGCGCAATTGCAAGTTCGTGGGTTTGGTAATCGCCATCCGGGCTAAACGACTTGATGCCCGCCGATGCAAGAGCATCAGCGACCACCGAAAAACGACCGATCACGATGCTGCCGTTGTATCGCCAGAGGCATAGGTGGCCTTCAGCCAGTTCCGCCGCCTCAATAGAACGGCAAAGAACCATCATGCCTTCGTGCAGATCGGCGGCGCGATAGTCACTTAGCAGCCTGGTCAGCCATAGGCCCGAGGTCGTGCGGACATTCGTGCTCAACCAATCGCGGCGGACTGGCGTCGTCAGCTCAGGCAGGCCCAAGGAATGGTCCTCGACATTCCGCAGGTCATACAAAGGAACGTCGATCCAGTCGGCGTCGGAGGCGTCTGTGAGAGCCCCGCGTGACACCACTGTGCGCCCGGTTAGGAGCCATTCTACGTTTGTAGAAAGGGCTTCAGCCAAACGTGGAACCACCTCAACCGGGTAAGCTCGGTCGCCAGGCCAGTAATTGCCCATGCTTGAGCGTTTGATACCCGCCCGATCCGCCACATCCGTCTGACTTAGATCAAGTTCCTGCGCACGAGCGCGAACGCGCGACGCCATTGATTTCGCGAATGTGTCTTGACTGTCCGTTTTTGTGGTCCCATGGTCCACGAATGTGGATTTTAACTCAGAGGCAGGCATGAGCGAGGTTCTTCATCGGGAGGATGTGAAGGCGGCGCTTCGTAAGCGTCACGGCACTGTGACTGCCTTTGCGCAGCACAAGGGTCTGAAGCCCCAGCAGGTGAACGACTGGATGCGCGGACGCACCAGCGCAGTCGTTGCCCGCGCCGTGGCCGAAGAGCTGGGGGTGGAGGCTCTCCATCATGCTGCGTCCTTGTCCATAAATGTGGACCATAGACGGAAATCGGGACACAGGCATCGTCAAAATGGGACGGCGAATTGAACATGGCCGCCCCCCTGCACGAAGAGGCGCTGGCCGACTTCATTCTGATCCGCACTGACGAGATCGACGCGGTGGATCGCTTGCGTCCGATCGATATGGTTTGGGCCGAAGCACTCGGCCAAGTCATGGCACGCGAAGGCCAGGACACCCCGATCCAAGTCTGCCGCCTGCCGGGCAAAAATCGATGGACGCTGGTTGTTGGTGCGCATCGTCTGGAAGGCGCGAAGTCCGCAGAGATAGAATATCTCAAGGCCGAGGTCGTCAGCGCCGACCGCGATGACCGCCGGTTGCGCGAAGTCCGCGAAAATCTGTGGCGTTCGGACCTAGCACCTGTTGATCGTGCGGCGTTCATCGCAGAAGCAGTTGCCATTCATAAGCGCCGCGCCGGTATCGACCCCGCCGCTGACGGGCGTGTTGGATCGGCGGCGGCGCGTTGGCAAAAAGCCGTAAAAGATGAGGCGGTTGATGCAACCGCCACGATGGCGGTTGTATATGGCTTCACCGACCAGATCGCGTCTGATTTGGGTTTGTCGCCTCGAACTGTCGAGCGTGACCTCATGCTCTACCGCCGGTTGGCTCCCTCCATCGTGGAGCGGCTGCGGGCGGCACGTCATCCGATCCTGAAGAACGCGACCCAGCTGCGCGCACTCGCCAAGCTGGAGGGTGCTGACCAGGCGAAGGCGCTCAATGCGCTGGTCGGGGATGCGGGCGAGGAACCGTGCAAGACGGTGGCCGACGCGATCAAGCGGACGAAGCCGCCCCGTGCGCCAGTCCAGCCGGATCAGAAGCGGTTCAACAGCGTGATCGATACGCTGGCCCGCATGAGTGCGGCCGAGCGGCTGGCGCTGTTCCAGAGCCCGCAGTTTCATGATGCGATCCCCGCTGAGGCGCAGCGCCTGCTGGCCCCGCTGCGGCGCGGCCCGATGAAGGATGCGGCATGACCCCGCTGCACGCCCGCGTCCTGGACAATGTGCGCGAAGCGATCGCGGTTGGTGGGCTGACGCCGACGATCGCGGACGTCGCGAAGCTGACGGACACGCCCTACGGCACCGCCCTTTATGCTGTGCGCGCGCTGGTCGAAGCCGGGCTGCTGGCCAAGGAGAAGTCGGGCCGTGGCCTGCGCCTGGCCGATGCCCCCGATCTGCGCGGGGTCGCCACCGACGAACTGGCGGGCGAACTTGCCCGGCGCGGCGTCACGCTGGCCAGCCTGGACCGCACCGCACCGCGCGCGCTGGGCCGGGTCGTCACTTGCGCGGCGGATAGCTGCGCAGTCGCGGTCGAGCGCGGGCACCTGATGTGTCGCCAGCATTGGTTCGCGCTGCCGCCCACGCTGCGGGAGCGGATCACACGCAGCAATGCGCGCCGTGACCGCGACGCTTTTGCACGCGCCGTCACCGAGGCGCGCGACCTGATCGATTCTGGAAAATGGAGGAAGCAGTGAGCCACGGATATGGACTGACCCCACGCGAGGAAGCTGCGGTCGTGCGGCTGGAAGCAGGCGAGTCCAAGGAAAGCGTCGCGGCGGCGTTGGGGCTGAGCCACCAGATGGTTGCCTATTACGCCAGCCATTTCGTCGTGAACGAGAACGTTCTGACGCGGTTCGAGCGCGCCACGCGGCGGAGTGACGCGCGCTACCGCGCCGCGCTGGCGGCATCAGGTGGAAGCTACGCGTGATGGAAGCCGAGGTGGTCCCATTCCCGGCCCGCCGTCCGGCCCCGGCCAATCTTCGCGACGCTGCGCTGCCCTGCGGCGCCGATCAGCTCGCAACCATGTTCAACTGCCTGCCGAAAGGCCGCTCCATGAGTGATTTTGCGGACGACGCCAGCGACATCCAGGACCAGCACCTGGCGGCGAGCCTGTCGCGGATCAACCCGACGATGGCTCCGGGTGTGGAAGGGTATTGCGAGAATTGCGGCGATCATTTCGAGCGCCTGGTCGGGGGACGTTGCGGCTTCTGTCGCGATGGACGCCGCCCGCACTTCGGCCGCCAGCCCGCGCCCGCGCCTAAAGCCGATCGGGATACCGCCGAGGTCGCGCCCGCGATGCTCCAGCGGGCCTCCCCATCCCCGCAGATCGCCAAGGACGACGCTCCGGTCGCCCAGGCCGCCCCGACGCCGGTGCCTGGCGTCATTCCTCAAGAGAAGGACCATGACGTGGCCAATCCCAAACCGTCCGACGACTTCCGCAATGTCTCCGTGCTGGCACGCGGGCCGGTCCTGAAGGCGATCGTTGACCGTGCCGACGAACGCGATCTGTCGTTGAACAAGGCGGCGATCAGTTTGATCGAAGACGCGCTGGCCGATCGCCCGCAACAGCCGCTGTTCGACCTCTCCGCCTTGCCGGTGGCCGATTTGCTGGAGGAAATCGGCCATCGCCTGGCGCAGTCCGCATCAAGCGTCGAGCTGGCGGCCGTGACGGCGCGGGCGGAGACGGCGGAGGCCAAGCTGGCGATGATCCACGCAACGCTCGGCGGGACTGCGGCGTGATGGGCGGCATGACCCTATTCAGTGGCCCGGTCATCCTGGCGTCCGTAGCCGTGTCGTCCGACGCGCAACCGAACATGGGCGTGGCCGTCCATGTGCAGGCCCTGCCTGTGCTGGGCGATCGCATCACCTTGGCGACGACGAGTCCCATAGGGGCCTACATCGTCGCTCTGGACGCCACGCAAGCGCAGATGGTCATCGACGATCTGACCAAGGGATTGGCGGCTTTGCGACGGCTGGAAGCCGGTGCGCCTTCGGGTGTCGTCCAATGATCGCGGCGGCGCTTCCGGCCGCCCCGGCGGTACGCGGTTATCGACCGCTGTATCAGGCGGGCAGCATTTGCCCGGCCTGTGGGTCGACCAGCTGGCATATCGGTCGCCATTCCGCCGAATGCGCGCGGTGCGCAACGGCGCTGCCGTTCGCACCCGTGGCCGAGGTGCGTCGTGGCTGATTTCGTACCCGAAAGCACGAAGTCGGCCGCAGGTGCCGATCGCCTGTGCCAGGTGAAGGGCTGCGCGGTCGTGATGCGGCGGGGGCAGCGTGTCTGCGAAACGCACTGGGTCG
Source organism: Sphingomonas sp. 77B (assembly GCF_056497825.1). Lineage (NCBI taxonomy): Bacteria > Pseudomonadati > Pseudomonadota > Alphaproteobacteria > Sphingomonadales > Sphingomonadaceae > Sphingomonas > Sphingomonas sp. 77B. Next base: position 900,990 of record NZ_JBWMBY010000001.1, on the reverse strand, counting down.
CGCTGCCCGGCGATGCGCGCAAGCGCCTGTCGATGTCGCGCCACGGCCCTATCGCCGATGCGATGTGGTCCAAGGCCGTGGCCGTCCTTGAGGGGCAGCTGGCGTGACCAAGCGCAAGATTCGCACCTCCGAGACGATCCAGCTGGGCTTCACCTTCGATCCGCCCGTGCCTGCGCGCGCGGAGGCCGATCTGGCGGGCCTCGACCGGGTCGTGTCGGGGTGCGTGTCGATCATCCTGAAGGGCGAAGACCGGACCCGTCACGAAATCGCGGGCGCGATGTCCGCGCTGCTGGATGAGCGCGTTAGCAAGGACATGCTCGACGCCTACGCCTCCGAGGCGCGGGCAGAACACAATATCTCCGCCGCCCGGCTGCTGGCGCTGGTCGCCGTGACCGAGCGGTTCGACCTGCTGGACAGCCTGGTACGCCGCATCGGCGGGGCGCTGCTGGTCGGCGAAGAAATCCACACTGCGCGCTTGGGCCATCTGAAGGCGCAGCGGGCGAAGCTCGATGAAGAAATCAAGGTGCTGCGCCAGCGGGTGCAGCCGATCGCACGGGAGGCGATGTGAAACTGCACGGGGGCAAAGAGTGGTTCACGGCGGCAGAGCTGGCGGAGCTTTCGCTGGCTGGTCTGCCGACCACCAAGCGCAAGATCAACGAAAAGGCGTCCGAGGAATGCTGGGCGATCGCCGTTGATGCCAAGGGCGCGGCGCTGGCCCGTCCGCGCCAGGCGCGCGGTGGCGGCATGGAATATCACCTGTCGCTGTTGCCCCCGACCACGCGCAGCGCGCTGGCGGCGATGGGCGTCGCGGCAGTCGCGGACGTGTCGGACGCGCCGCCCACGGCCGCGACGCAGCTGTGGCGCTGGTTCGAGGCGGCGGGCGAGCGCGTCCAGTGCGTGGCCCGGCAGCGGCTGGAGGTCGTGCAGCTGGTGGACGCGCTGGTCGCGGCTGGCATGACGCGATCGGCGGCTGTCCCGGCAGCAGCGAAGGACAAGGGTGTCGGCGTTTCGACCCTGTGGGGCTGGCTGGGCTTGCTCGACGGCGTCGCAGCAGCGGACCGACTGGCGCATCTGGCCCCGCGCCGCCAGGGCGGTGGTGTCGAGGCGGCGGTCCCCGCCGACGCCTGGCAGTTCCTGATTTCGGACTATCTGCGGCCCGAGCAGCCGACGTTTAGCGCCTGCTACGCGCGGATGCTGGGCGCGTTTCCTGGCCAGACCTTCCCGGCCGAGCGGACGCTGCGCCGCAAGTTCGATCGCGAAATCGACGCGCGCCTGGTCATCGCCAAGCGCAAGGGCGCTGAGGCCCTGCGTCAGACGCTGCCGTCGCAAGAACGCTCGGTGCTGGAGCTGCACGCGCTGGAGGCGGTCAATATCGACGGCCACAAGTTCGACGTGTTCTGTCGCTGGCCGGACGGCCGGATCGGTCGCGCGCTGATGGTGACGATCCAGGACATCTACAGCCGCAAAATCCTTGCCTGGCGGATTGACGAAAGCGAGTCCGCGCTGTCGACCCGGCTGGTCTTTGCCGACCTGTTCACGAAATGGGGCATCCCCAAGCATTGCCTGTTGGATAACGGCCGCGCCTTCGCGTCGAAGACGATTACGGGCGGTGCCAAGAATCGGTTCCGGTTCAAGGTGAAAGAAGAAGAGCCGACCGGCGTCCTGACGGCGCTGGGCATCCAAATTCACTGGGCGACGCCCTATCGCGGCCAGTCCAAGCCGATCGAACGCGCGTTCCGCGACCTGTGCGACACCATCGCCAAGCATCCGGCGCTGGCGGGCGCGTACACCGGCAACAAGCCTGATGCGAAGCCCGAGAATTACGGGTCGCGCGCGATCCCGATCGACGATTTTCGCGCCCTGGTGGACGCCGGAATCGCCGCGCACAATGCCAAGCCCAATCGGCGAACCGAAACCGCGCAAGGGCGGCATAGCTTCGACGATGTGTTCACCGCGTCCTATGCGGTCGCGCCGATCGGCAAGGCCACGCCCGAGCAACAGCGGCTGGCGCTGCTGACCGCCGAGGATCGGTTCACCGATCGCAAGACCGGCGAGCTGACGCTGGAGGGCAATCGCTATTGGGCACCCGAGCTTTCGGACCATTGCGCTAAGCGCGTCACCGTCCGCTTCGACCCCGACAATCTGCACGGCGAAGTCCATGTCTATGAGCGGTCAGGCGCATTCCTATGCACCGCCCCCGCGATCGAAAAGACGGGGTTCTTCGACAAGGCCAGCGCGGGCAAGCGCCGCGCCCAGGAAGCCGAGCTGCGTCGCCAGATGCGCGATGTGGAGAAGGCAACCGGCCTGATTGAGGCGGCCAAGCTGGCGGCCATGATGCCGGAGTATCCCGACGAAGTCCCTGCGCCGAATCCATCAGTGGTGCGCCCAGTGCGCCACCGTGGCCAGACGGCCGCCGCGCTCAAACCCGTTTCAGAGGCGGTTCAGGCCCCTCTCAACCCCGTCCTCGACCGCCTGTCGCATCTGCGGCTTGTCGGCTGACGCGATGCCCGGCGCTTTCCGGGCCTGGAGATGAACAATGCCGATGCCAACCAGGACTATCAAGAAATGGAGCGCGACCCGGTCGGGCGCGACCATTCGGATCAAGGGCTTCGACGCAAACGGCGAGCCGATCACGATCAAGACCCGCGTCATCCACTCTGCGGATGAACACAACACCCATCCGACCGCCCAGTGCGAACAGGGCCTCTACCACGACCTGATCTGACCCAATGGCCGCGCGGGGGGTGCCACCCCCGCGCGACCCGCTCTGCACGAAGACACGACCCCACACAAAGCGAAGGACGCGCCTACCATGAACGACCCCCAGAACCTACCGATCGACATCTTGGAAATGCAGAAGTGGCTGGCCGAGCATAAGGCGGCCACGGGCATGAGCTGGAACGACCTCGCCCCGAAAGTGGGCATCCCTTATGGGACCATCAGCCAGTTCACCAGCGGCGTCTATAAGGGCGATCAGAAGCGGGTGGCTGAGGCGGTCTACCGCTATCGTCAGATGCTCGCTGCGCAGGCCGCGATTGCGATCGAGATGCCCGAGGTGCCGTCGTTCTTCCGCACCGACACCACCCGCCAGATGGAGACGATCCTGTCGATCGGCCAGCGTGGTCGCATGGTCGTAATCGCGGGTGGTCCTGGAACGTCGAAGACTTCGACCTGCCGGAATTATCAGCAGGCTGTCTCGAACGTGTGGATCGCGACGATGAAGCCGTCGTCGGGCGGGATCAGCACGATGCAGTACAAGGTGCTGGAGGCGCTGGGCGTTGACGAAGAGAAGCGGAAGGGAACGCCGATCGCGCTGACCGGGCGGATCGAGGGGATCATGCGGGGCCGTAATGGTCTGCTGATCCTTGATGAAGCGCAGCACCTGGGCGAGAAGGCGCTGGAGGAAATCCGCGGCTGGCATGACAGCACGGGGGCCGGGATCGCCCTGGTTGGCAATTCCGACGTGCTGACCCGCCTGACGCTGGGCAATCGTACCCAGACCTTTGCGCGCCTGGCCAGCCGGATCGCCCAGCGCATGATCTTCGACGGGCCGCGCGAGTCCGATGCGCTGGCGCTGGCGGATGCCTGGGGCATCACGGACGAAGCCATGCGGTCGTTCATCGTCCAGATCGCGCGCCAGCCGGGTGGCCTGCGGACCTGCACCATGATGCTGGAGACGGCGGGGATGCTGATGTCTGCCGATCGCGCGGCCGCGATCGAGCTGATCCACATGCAGGACGCCTGGAGCCAGCTGTCCACCCGCCAGATGGCGGCCTGACCCATGTGGCAGGCCTATGCGGCCGAGCGCCGCGCCCATCCGGTGTTCTACTGCATCGTCGAGCTGTCCGCCTGCGGGACGCTGGGCCTGGCGCTGCCGGACATCATCGACTTGATCCGAGGTATCCTGGCGTGAAGCGACATCACCCCAACAATCAATATGATCGTCGCGGCACCCCCGCGACGATTGCAGAGATGATTTCTCTGGCGGTCTGGAAGGCCGAGGGTCAGCCCGTCTCGACGATGGCCCTGCGCTGCTGCCGCCCGCGTTCCGAAATCCGCGCCATCATGGAGGATCGCGAGATATGACCGCGACCGCACGCAAAGCGACTTTCGACGCCAGCGACCAGCGCCGTCGCTCGCTATTGGCCAAGGTGCATGTCGCCAAGAAGGAGCTGCGGCTAAGCGACGACGATTATGAAGCCATCCTGATCGACATCGTAAAGACGAACAGCGCGGGCAAGTGCACGGTCCCCCAGCTCGAAAAGCTGGTGGAGGCGTTCAAGGCCAAGGGCTTCAAGCCGAAGCCCGCGACCGGCGCGCGGCGCGGCAATCCGGCGGTGGCCGACCATCCATCTGCACGCAAGGCCCGCGCCCTGTGGACTTCGCTGCACCTGCTGAGGGCGATCCACGATCCAAGCGACCGCGCCCTGGAGGCCTTCGCGCGCCGCCAGCTGGGGTGCGACAAGCTGCAATGGGCGAACCAGTCGCTGGTCTACCGCCTGGTCGAAGCCCTGAAGGCGATCGCCGAGCGGCACGGCTGGGACCAGTCGGTGGCGGGCCTGCCGTCCAATGCGGTGGCGATCAACCTGAAGCGGCGCTTGTGCCTGGCGATCCTGGCGAAGCTGAAGGAAGCCGAGCTGGCCGCTGCCGACTGGACCGTCGATCAGGCGGCCTATTCGCTGGCGGGCGTCGAAGTGCAGTTGGTCTTCGCGTCGGCCGAGACGCTGGACCTGGTCGCCCGCTGTTTCGGCGACGTGCTGGCGGGGCGCAAGTGAAGCCGCGCGAAACCCTGTCGGTCGGCCCGCGTGTCAGCGACCATGCGTTGCTGCGCTTCCTTCAGCGCGCCGGGATGGACGTCGAGGCGGTCCGCGCCTCGCTGTCCGCGCAGCTCGCCACCGCGCACGGCGCGATTGCCAAGATGGGCGGTGGCCAGGCGCTGATCGTGATCGACGGGCTGACCTATGTCGTGCGCGATGGCGTCGTGACGACGGTCCTGCCGACCAGCCATCCGGCGGACAGCGCCCGCGCATTGAGGCACGGACGGTAATGCGAACGCGTCATGCCTCCGACCTGGTGGAGCTGATCGGCGAGGCGGCGTTCGTCCGCCTCGCCGAGGCGTTCGGCGGCACGCGCCTCTACATTCCCAACAAACTGGGGCCGGATCATGAGATCGTCGAGGCGGTCGGCAAGGACGCCGCAATCCTGCTGGTCGAACGCCTGGCCCCTGACGTCATCAAGGTGCCCCTTGCGCGCGAAATCCGGGCGCGGCATTATCGCGCCCGCAACTGGAGCAATGCCCAGATTGCAAGGGCGCTGCAAATAACGGAAAGCGGCGTCGAAAAGCTCTTCCGTCGCGTGCCCGACGATGCCAAGAGCAGCCCCCAGCTGGATATGTTCCGTTAAGTCTCTCATGCCCGCCTAGGCGGGCATAATATTATCGGGCGCAGACCCGCATGGTCCCGGCATGGGGACCCTTCCAAGCAGCACCGATGCCGTCCTGACGATGATTAACGACCTGATCGGTCGTGAGGGACGCTACAGCGATCATCCGGCCGACAAGGGCGGGCCGACGCAGTGGGGCGTGACCGAACAGGTCGCCCGCGCGTTCGGCTATCGCGGCGACATGCGCAACTATCCGCGCGCCACCGCCATCGACACCTATCGACGGGCTTATTGGGTCGACAGCGGGATTGCCCAGGTAGCGGAACACTACCCGGCCGTCGCGGTCGAGATGTTCGACATTGCCGTGAACATGGGCGTGACGGTTGCCTGCACCTTCCTTCAGCGGTGCCTTAACGCCTTCAATCAGAACGGCGGCCACTATGCGGATTTGCTGGTGGACGCGCGCCTGGGCCGCGTTTCGATGTCGGCGCTCGATGCTTTCCGCCGTCGACGGGGCGCAGAGGGCGGCGAGCGCCTGTTGGTCGCGATCTGTTCGCTGAGGGGCGCGCGCTACATCGAGATCAGCGAGGCGCGCCCGGCGAACGAGGCCTTCACCTATGGCTGGTTCGGCCGGATGGTGGAGATGGTCAAGAAGGCGTTCGCGCGATGACCTTCTGGGAATTTCTCCATCGGCTTGGCCCTGGCTACCCAAGCGCGCGCGGCTGGTACGCAGTCGGCCTGTTCGTGCTGACCCTCGTGATCCTGGTTATGATCGCGTTCCTCCCCGAGCTGCGGAACGACGAGTTCTTCAAGTCGCTCTCCACGGCGATTGTCGTCACCGGCTATATCGGCTTCGCCGTGGGCCTGCGCGATCCGTCGAAGGATCGTGAGCAGATTGCCTCGCTGCTGACGGGGCTGAACTCGGCCGTCGAACGCCTGCCGCCCCACAAGCCCGAACCGGAGCAAAAATCGTGATGCATTTCATCGCGCCGCTGGGCGTTGCCCTGCTGACGCTGGGGGCTTGTACGCCCCTGAAGCAGATTGCCCCGCCGCCCGCCGCGATCGCGGACATGACGACGGTCGACGAGCGCGGCGCACTCGCCATCGAGGTCGCCTGGCGCGCAGCCGGTGCGGCGCTGGAGGCGGCCGTCGACAGCGGTCGCCTGACCGGCGCGGCGGCAGCAAAGGCCGATCGGATCGATGCGCAGGCGGAGCGCTTCGTGGGGCTGGCACGCGCCGCCTATGACGCGGGGAATGCCGCCGACTACATGACGGCGCTTGCCCAGGCCAAGCCGTTGATCGCCGAGCTGCGGCGGCTGTCGGGCGACCAACCATGACCCAGGTCGATATTGAGGAAGTGTTCGACGCGCTGGCGCGCGCGGAAGCCGCATTCGATCTGGTCCGCGACCTGGGCGACGCAATTTCGGTGGTCCTGGCAGATGCTGGTCAGCCCGAATTGAAGGCGCGGCTGATGGAGCTGCGCGAAAAGAACGATGCCGATCGCGCGCGTCGCCATGAAAAGCTGATGGCGGCCGCCCGCCGGGGGGAACCGTGAATATCACGACTATTTGGCAGGCGATCGCCGGGCTTGCTGCCCTGTTGGGCATCGCCAACCTGCTGCTGACCTGGCTGAACGCCACTCGCCAGCCGACCGTGCAGAAGTTGACCGAGCTGGAATGCGAGGTCGAGGACCATGGCAAGCGGATCGCCAAGGTTGAGAGCGAAATCCCGCACATGCCGACGAAGACTGACCTGCACAAAGTCGAGATGCAGATGACCGCGATGAACGGATCGCTGGAGGTCGTGAAATCTGAATTGGGGTCGGCCGCACGGACCATGCGCCGCGTCGAAGATCATCTACTTAGCGAGAAGGCCTGATGAAGAGCTACGAAGAGCGCGTAACCGAGGATGCCCGACTCATCATCCTCAAGGAGCTGTGCCAGCAGCCGGATGGGCGGCTGAATGAAGTGTCGATCCAGCGCGTGCTGGACGCCTTCGCCATTTCGCGCACCCGCGACTGGATCAGGACGCAGCTGGCCCGGCTGGCGGAACTGGAAGTGGTCCGCGTATCCGAGATCGGCACTGTTCATGTCGCGCAGCTGCGCCAGGCCGGGCGGCATCACGTCGAGCGGCGGGCCTTTGTCGCGGGCATCTCGCATCCTTCCGAGGCAGACTGAGCCGTGGCGAAGAAAACCCGTCGCCCACGCTGGCGGACCATTCGGCCCGATCCCGCCCAGATCGGGCCGATCTTGCGAGAACTGGGCTTCGTCGGGCCTGAAGGTGATCCGTGCCGCGTGACGGCCAGCCATGACGACACGGGCCGCTGGCGGCGCATTCATGCCCACTACCCGGATGGCTGGACATGCGTCGTGAACCTTCGCGCGGACGGCTCCTACAGCATGAGCCAATCGCTTCGGTTGCAGGTCGCCGGTCGTCCGGCGGCCGCGCGGGAGATGGCGCTGTGAGCGACCCTGCCGACATCGCAGGCGAGATCATGGAGCGCGCCATGTCGCATCACCGGCCGTCGCCCCCGCTGGCGCCAGGCGTCGCGGGCGAATGCGACGATTGCGGCCGCCAGTCACCTCGCCTGATCGGCGGCCGCTGCGCACCCTGTCGAGATCGGAGGACCCGATAATGGATCACGGCTATCTGGACGAGGATGAAGAGGCTGCCGTCCTTGGCGAGCGCGTTCAGGCGATGCTTAAAAAGCTGGCGCTTGTTCCGCCCGGCATGATCGCCAAGACGTCGTTCGAGGTCGACGGCGTCGAGTATGAAATCTCCCTGAGGAAGACGAAATGACCGTCATCCGTCGCGAAGGACGCGGGCGGCTGTCGTCGATCGATCAGCTGCCCGACGAAGCCGAGCCCGATATCCTCTGGGCGCTCGAAGAGCTGCGCAAGCGGGAGATGCCCGCCAATGCGATCCTGGACGAGTTTAACGGCCGCCTCGCCGATCGCGGCATTGCCAAGATATCGAAGTCGGCCTTCAGCCGCTGGTCGATCCGCAAGGCCATCCAGCTGCGCCGCCTGGACGAAGTGCGCGCGATCACGACCGACGTCGTCAGCGGCCTGGGCGCGGACGGTGCCGACGACGTGACGGTGACGATCGCCGAAATGCTGAAGGTCGCGATCTACGAGTCATTGGAAGGCACACTGGACCCAAAGGGGATCATGGCATTGAGCCGAGCGCTCAATTCGGCGGTCGCGGCGCAAAAGACGTCGGCCGAGCATCGCCGCAAGCTGGAAGAGAAGGTGACAGCGCAAGTCGAGCAGGCCGCCGATCGCGCGGCCGACGCCGGTCGCCAGGCCGGACTTAGCGCCGATCGCGTGGCGCAGCTGCGCCGCGACGTGCTGGGCGTGCGGGCATGACCGCGTCCCGCATCGCCATGGCGGCCGCGCTGGCGGCATCGTCCGTGTCGGCCGCCCCGCCGCAAATGCCCAGGTCGCCCGAGGCGCTGCCGGTCGAGTTGCCGCGCGGCTCCGAGCTGCCCGCCGATCACGATCCGTTGGCGGATGGCATCCTGATGCGTCACCAGGCCGAATGGCTTGAAGACAAGTCGGACCTGAAGCTGGGCGAGAAAGGGCGGCGTACCGGCATCACCTATGCCGAGGCGCTGGACGACACCCTGATCGCCGCATCGTCGCGTGACGCTGGCGGCGACAACGTCTTCTATATCGGCGACACGAAGGACAAGGGCCGCGAGTTCATCGGCTATGTCGCGCACTTCGCGCGGCGGCTTGGTGAACAGCTGGTCGAGATCGAAGAGTTCCTGTTCGAGGACCTGCGCGATGATGGCAGCTCCGCGCAGATTTCGGCCTATCGCATCCGCTTCGCGTCGGGCTTCCGTGTCGAGGCACTGTCGAGCCGCCCCGAGAATATCCGTGGTCTTCAGGGCGTCGTCGTCATCGACGAGGCGGCGTTCCACAAGGACGTCCGCGCCGTGCTGGACGCCGTCAACGCGCTGCTGATCTGGGGCGGCAAGATCAGAATCATCTCGACGCACAACGGCGTCCTCAATCCGTTCAACGAGCTGATCCGCGAAGCCAAGGCGGGCAAGGTCCCGTACAGCCTGCACTTCATCCCCTTCAGCAAGGCGGTCGAAAACGGGCTGTACAAGCGCGTCTGCCTGTTGCGCGGCAAAGAATGGTCGCAAGAGGCGCAGGACGAGTGGGAAGCCAAGATACGCGGGGCTTATGGCGTTCGCACCGCCCAAATGCGCCAGGAGCTGGACGCGATCCCGGCTGACGCAGACGGCGCGGCGCTGACCTATGTCGCGATCGAGGCGCGTTCGGACGCGTCGGCCCAGGTCATTCGCTGGACGCTGCCCGACGATGTGAAGACCGCGCCGGAGGCAGTCCGCAAGGTCGTCGTCTCGGAGTTCTGTCGGACCAAGCTCTCACCAGCGCTCGCCCAGCTCGATATCGAGCGGCGCCATGATCTGGGCTGGGACTTCGCGCGATCGGGGGACGGATCGGCGTTCGTCATCAACGAACTGGGCACCGACATGATGCGGCGCGGCCGGATGGTCGTCGAGCTGCGCAATGTACCGTTCGAAATGCAGCGTGACGTTGCGTTCTTCGTGTTGGAACATCTGCCGCGCTTCGGTCACGCTGCCTTCGACGCCACCGGCAATGGTGCGTACCTAGCGGAGGTGTGCCGCCAGAAAAAGGGCGAGCGGGTCAGCGAAATCAAGCTGTCGGCCGAATGGTATCGCACCAACAGCGGCCCCTATGTGCTGGCGTTCGGTGACGGCACCGTGTCGATCGCGGCCGACAAGGACGTGATGCGCGATCATCAGGCGCTGTCCTATGTGAACGGGGTCGTCCGCGTGCCCGAGGACATGCGCTACAAGGGTGAGGACGGTCAGACTCGGCACGGTGACGTCGCGATCGCCGGTATCCTCGCTTGGTATGCCTCGCGCCAGGCGTCTTTCGAATATGGCTATCAGCCGGTCGCTCCTGGTCGTGCGGACGACGCTTTCGACGGCGGCGACGACGAGGGCGAAGGCAGCCCGCGCGACTGGTGGCGGCCACCGATGGGCGCTCGGATGCGCTCCGGGATTTAAACGCCCTGTGAGCGCCACAAGCGACCCAGACGGGTGCGGGTGCCCGAAATCGCCCGAACAGGCCTCTTAGGGCCTCTGAAACCCTCTTATTCGGAGATATGATGATGACCGGCCTGGTCGATGTTCATGGGATGCCGCTGCGCCGCGACGTCCTGACCCGCGAAGTCGCGGCCCCGACCCTTGCCGGTGTCCGCCAGCCTGAAGCGGGATACCCCGCCGATGGCCTGACGCCGGTTCGCCTGGCAAACATCCTGCGCGCAGCGGACCAGGGCGATCCGCTCGCCTATCTGGAGTTGGCGGAACAGATCGAAGAACGCGACCTCCATTACCTGGGCGTGCTGGGCACCCGCAAGCGTGCCGTGACCCAGATTGAAGTGACGGTGGAGGCCGCCAGCGACGAGGAAGACGACGTCGCGATCGCTGACATGGTGCGCGACTGGATCGACCGGGATGAATTGGCCGACGAAGAGTTCGATATGCTCGACGCGATCGGCAAGCATTCGTCCTTCACCGAAATCATCTGGGATACGAGCGAGGGTCAATGGCAACCGGCCCGCCTCGAATGGCGCGACCCGCGTTTCTTCACCTTCGACCGGCGCGACGGCACCACCCCGCTGCTGCGCGGTGGCGTGGAGGGCAATGGCCAGGACTCGCCGCTGCCGCCGTTCAAGTTCATCCATCACCGGGTCAAGGCGAAGTCGGGCCTGCCGATGCGGTCGGGCCTGGCCCGCGCTGTTGCCTGGGCGTGGATGTTCAAGGCGTACACGCTGCGCGACTGGGCGATCTTCGCGCAAACCTATGGCCAGCCGGTGCGGATCGGCAAGTTCGACAGCAATGCGAGCAAGGAAGACCGCATGACGCTGTGGCGGGCGGTCGCCAATATCGCGGGCGACTGCGCCGCCATCATTCCCCAGGGCATGGACATCCAATTCATCGAATCCGGCAATGTCGGCGCGGGCTCCGACCTGTACGAGCGCCGCGCCGACTGGTTCGACAAGCAGGTGTCCAAAGCGGTGCTGGGCCAGACCGGCACGACCGATGCCAAGCAAGGCGGCCTGGGCGACGGCGGCAACAAGGTCCATGGCGAGGTCAAGAAGGACATCAAGAAGTCGGACGGGCGCGGCTTGGCGGCGACGCTCAATCGCGACCTGGTGCGGCCTTGGGTCGACCTGGCGCGCGGACCTCGCAAGGCCTATCCGCGCATCAGGATCGAAGAGCGCGAGCCCGAGGACGTCAACGGCCTGGCGGACGCTTTGGACAAGCTGGTCGACCTGGGACTGGAGGTGCAGCAATCCGAGGTTCGCGATAAGCTGGGCTTGTCCGACCCTGATCCCGGATCGAAGCTCTTGCGCCCCCGCGTCCAAGCCCCGACCACCGTCGAGCGTGTCACCTCCCCGACGCTGAGCCTGCAATCCGAACAGAAGCCAGTCGCCAGCCCTGTCGCACAAATTACCGACCAGCTGGCGGTCGTGACCGAACCCGAGATGCGCGCCATGATGTCGGAGCTGGCGCTGATGATGCAGGCGGCGACCAGCCTGCCCGAGTTGCGGGAAATGATCGTGTCGGCTTGGCCGGACTTGGACGCCGGTCGCCTGGTCGAGCAGCTGGCGGGCGGCCTGACGGCGGCGCGGGTAGCGGGCATGAGCGACATCGAGGCCGCCGGTGCCTGATCCACAACCGTCCGCAATCGGCGGCGTGCTGCGGCGGCCATTCCGGGAGCAGGTCGCCTATTTTCGGGGGAAGCTGGGCAAGCTGGTGCCGACCGAGCGCTGGGACGATATCGAACGCCAGGATCACGACACCGCGTTCATGGTGGCAGGCGCGCAAAAGGCGGACCTGCTGGCGGACCTGGCCGCGTCCGTCGATCGCGCCATCACCGAAGGCAAAAGCCTGGACGCATTCCGCAAGGATTTCGCGGCGGCCGTCGAGCGGCACGACTGGCACGGCTGGACCGGCGAAGACACCAAGGGTGGACGCGCCTGGCGGACGCGCACGATCTATCGGACGAATACGAGCGTCAGCTATGCGGCGGGGCGGCGCGCCCAGCTGGAGGCGGCCGGTTTCAAGTTCTGGGTCTATCGTCATGGCGGATCGGTCGAACCACGCCCCGAGCATCTGAGTTGGGACGGCGTGGCATTGCCGCCCGATCATCCCTTTTGGGAAACGCATTATCCCCCGAGCGACTGGGGTTGCAGTTGCTATGTCGTTGGCGCGCGCACGGCCGCCGGTGTCCGTCGCCTGGGCGGAGATCCCGACAAGAAACTACCCGACAACTGGCGCGCCGTGGATCCACGCACCGGCGCGCCGGTCGGGATCGGCAAGGGGTGGGATTATGCACCGGGTGCCAGCGTCGCACCGATCGTCCAGGCGGCGGCCGAGAAGATGCGCCATTGGGATTATGCGATCGGCAAGGCGTTCTACGCCGATCTGCCGCCCGCCGCGCGTGATGCGATCGCCGAGGCCTATCGTCGCCTGCCATCGGTCGCGGACGACGCCCGGCGCTACGCTCGGCGCGTTCTGGGCGATGGCGGCGAGGCGGTGATCCAGCCGAACTGGACGCTTGGCGGCGTGACGACGGCGCAAGGTAATTCCGTCGAGCAACTGACCGGCAAATCGGTCGAGGGTTTCGATTTCTCGCTCGCTCCCTCCGACGTGCTGCACGTCCAGCGTCGGCATGGCGAAGGTAATGAGCGTGATGGCCAACAGGTCGGGGTGCAGTGGGGTGACTATGCGCTTCTACCGTCGATCCTGTCGTCGCCCGACACGGTGGAGGATGCCGGTACGTCCGATATCGGGGAGCCGTTGGTTCGCTACAGCAAGGCGATCGACGGCCTGCGCTATGTCGCGGTAATGGCGATCCGCAACAAGCGCCGCACGCTGGCGCTGAAGACCTTCTACATTCGGCGGGAAGCGTGAGGCGCGTCCAGGGTCTGAACGTCCGAGACGGCTCCGGGTTATGGGCCCGGCGACGCGATGCCCGCGCCTCACGGGGAGCAATGTAGCATGATCCGCATCGTCTTCAATGTCGAGCCGGTGATCGCCCGGCTGGGCCGGGTCAGCCAGTTGTTCGACGACATGAAGCCGGTCTTCGAGGACATCGGCGAGTATGTGGTCGAAGCGACGAAGAAGCGCTTCACCATCTCGACCGCACCGGATGGGACGAAGTGGCAACCCAAGAGCCCGGCGACGATCGCGCGCTACCAGGCAAAGAAGGACGGCAACCGCCCCAAGCCGCTGATCGGCCCATCCGGCCGCTTGGGGCGCGAGATCAACCAACTGGCGACGCGTGACCAGGTCGAAATTGGATCGCCGCTCGAATATTCGGGCGTTATGCAGGATGGCGCAGCGAAGGGCGCTTTCGGCACCGCAGCGAATGGCAGCCCGATACCTTGGGGGCGTATCCCGGCCCGCGTCTGGCTAGGCTTGTCAGACAACGACAACCGAAACATTCTCGACATTGCCGACGAACATCTGGCAGAAGCCACCGGCGATTGATCGCTTGAGAGGCGTCTAAGACACCTCTGCTGCCCGCCCTGGCGGGCATGTTTTCAGCTCCCCGCCCCGTCCACAACGGCGCCATGACGGGGATGGCCACGGCGCTCTGCGCCGCAATCGACATCAAGGGCGATGAAGCGCCCGAATGGGTGCACCTTCTGCCCGCCGGGCAGGTGCGCACGGTGGACGGGCGCGGTCCCTATTCGGTCGCGGACGTGACAGCGCTATGTGCCGCCTCCATGCGCGGCGGCAAGCTCGCGCTGGACGAAAATCATTCAACCGACAAGGCTGCCCCGCTTGGGCTGTCCGCGCCCGCACGCGGCTGGATCGTCGAGCTTCAGGAGCGCCAGGACGGCGTGTGGGGCAAGGTCGATTGGACGCCCGAGGGGCGCGAGCTGGTGCGCGGCTATCGCGGCATCTCGCCTGTCATCCGTCACGACAAGCGCAGCGGCGTCATCGACGCGATCCTGCGCGCCAGCCTGACCAACACCCCCAATTTGGCAGGGCTTACCTCCCTGCATTCCGTGGAGAAGACCAACATGGACTTTCGTGCCCTGCTGATCGAGGCGCTGGGCCTCGATAGCGATGCCGACGACGCGGCGATCGCCGCCGCGCTGAAGGCGAAACTGGCCAGGGCCGAGGGCAGCGAAACCGCGCTGCAATCGGCCCTGGCCCCGATCGCCAAGGCCGCTGGCCTGGCGGTCGGCGCGGACGCCGCGGCCATCGTGCTGGGCGTCCAGAAGCTGGTCGGTGACGGCGACGACCGCGTCATCGCGCTGCAATCCGAGATGGCGACGCTGAGGGATCAGGTCGCCAAGGATAAGGCGACGGCCTTTGTCGACGCGGCGATCGCCGCCGGTCGGGTGGGCATTCAGGCGGCACGGGAGGATTATATCTCGATGCACTCCGCCGATCCGGCGCGTGCGGAACGCCTCATCAGCGCCATGCCGATTGTCAAGGCAGGTGCGACGCTGACCGGCGATCCCGAGCGCGGCAAGGACGGTCTGAGCGCGGCCGATAAGACCGTCATCGCCCTGATGGGCATCGACCCGGCCGAATACGCCAAGACCTTGGCGGAAACCAAAGTGGAGGCGCTGTAATGGCTGCTCTGACCGCCGGGCGGAACACGCCCCGCCGAGACCGCGACATGGAAAGCCACCCGATGCGTGGCGGCGTCAAGATTTTCATCGGTTCGCTGGTGATGATCGACGGGGCCGGGTGGGCTGGGCCGGGCGCAACGTCCGCCACACTGAAGCCGGTAGGCTGCGCGCAGGAAACCAAGGCGTCGGCCGCAAACGGCGAACAACGCATCCGCGTTCGTCGCGGCGTGTTCCGCTTTGCCAACAGCGACGGCGCTGACGCCATCACGCGAGCCGATATCGGCAACCAGGCCTTTGCCGTCGACGACCAGACACTGGCCAAGACCTCGAACAGCGGCGCGCGCAGCGCCGCCGGGACCATCCGCGACGTGGACGCCCAAGGCGTCTGGATCGCGATTTAAGGGCGCGACTGACCAATGATTATCAATTCCGAAAATCTGGCCGCCCTGCGGGTCGGCTTTTCCACCACCTTCAAGAAGGGACTTGGTCAAGCGTCGTCGGATTATCTGACCGTCGCGACCGTTGTTCCTTCGACCACGAAGGAACAACGCTACGGTTGGCTCGGCAAGGTGCCCAGCGTCCGTGAATGGATCGGCTCTCGTGTCGTCCAGAACATCAGCGAGTCGGACTATTCGATTAAGGAAAAGTCCTGGGAGCTGACCCTGGGCGTCGATCGCGACGATATCGAAACGGACAACCTGGGGACGTACTCGCCGTTGTTCGAGGAAATGGGGCAGTCGACCGGCGCGAAGTGGGATGAGCTGACGTTCGCGATGCTGAACGGCGGTTTCACGTCCAACTGCTATGATGGCCAGTTCTACTTCGACACCGATCATCCGGTGCTCGACGCGAATGGCAACACGGTCACCGTCGCGAACACGGATGGCGGCAGCGGGCCCGCGTGGTTCCTGTTCGACAACAGCCGCGCGATCAAGCCGATCATCCTCCAGAAGCGCAAGGACTTCAAATTCGTCTCCAAGGACAAGGAGACGGATGACAATGTCTTCGACAAGAACGAGTTCCTGTACGGCGCGGATGCCCGTGCCAATGCGGGCTATGGCTTCTGGCAGTTCTGCTGGGGCTCTCGCCAGCCGCTGACGCCGGACAACTACGAGAAGGCCAGGACCGCTCTCCAGTCGATGAAGGGCGATTACGGTCGGCCGCTTGGTATCAAGCCCACGACACTGCTGGTGCCGCCCACGCTGGAGCGAGCGGGCAAGAAGATCGTCGTCAGTTCGAAGAATGCGGCCGGTGAGGACAACGAGTTCCAGGGCAGCGCCAAGCTGGAGGTGTCCCCGTGGCTGGCGTAAGCGGTAGCAGCTCGCGCACCCAGCGCCGCACCCCCGACGCGTCGACCGATCCGGTCGAGCAGAACCAGGCGACCGGCGCGGCCGAGGGCGGCGACAATGCCCCCCCGGCGAATGCGGACGGCGGCGCGTCGTCCAGCTCGACGACGTCCGCTTCGGAAGGTCAGGCGACCGGCGCCGACAGCCAGAGCCAGGTCAGCATCGACACGGACGTAAGCGGCGGGAACGCCGCCCCGTCGAACGCAAGCGGTGTCGAGTCAGCGCTTGTCGAACAGGTCGAGGCCCTGACTGCCCGGAATGCGGCGCTTCAGGCGCGGGTCGACTTGCTCGAAGCATCGGCGCGCCCGGCCAATGTCGAGGGACAACCGTCCCTGGACGCGCTGTTGGCGGGCAAGACGGTGTGGGCGATCGAAGTCGTCGGGCCAGCGGCGGGCCGCTGGCGTGCCGGTCGCCGGTTCGGACCGGAGGCGCAGACGTTCGTCGAGGGGCAGCTGACCGATGACGAGCTGAAGGCGATCCAGGCCGATCCGCTGCTGACGGTCGGTGTCAGCCAGGTGCCCGTCCATGCTGCGGGGGCGATGTGATGCAGATCGTTCAGGTCCTCGCGCTAGCGGCTGCGGAACTGCCTTCTACCGCCCGTCGGTTTCATGACTATGTCGACTTCGCCCGGTCGAATGCCGGTCGGCTTCCCGCAAACCGGAGAAACCGCGCCACCGCTTACGCTAGCCGCCAGGCGAATGTCCGCCGGATGCAGGGACGTCCCAACCGTAAGCAGGTCCGCGCGGCCCGCAAGGCCAAGTACCGGAGCGTGGCCGCGTGACCTACACGACGCTCGACGCGCTACGCACTCGCTTCGGGGAGGTGCTGCTGATCCAGGCGACCGACCGGGCGGGCGCTGGCGTCGTCGACGTCGCGATGGTCAACCAGGCGCTGGCGAACACCGATGCCACGGTGAACGCCGCGCTGGCGGTTCGCTATCAGTTGCCCCTCGCCACGGTCCCGGCCGTGGTGGCGGACATCGCGCTGGCGATCGCGGTCTACAAGCTCCATGTCTTCGCCTGTGATCCCAAGATCAAGGACGATTACGACCAGGCGCTGAAGGACCTGGACGCGATCGCCAAGGGCAATCGCAAGCTGGACGTGGCCGGTATTGAGCCGACATCGTCGGGCGTGGGTGGCGTGATCGCCACCGATCGCGAACGGCCGATCACGCCCGAGACGATGCGCGGTTACATCTGATGGCGACACTGGCGGATCGGGTCGCCCAGATTGCGGTGCTGAAGGGGCGCATTTACCCGGCCGCCAAGCTGTCGGCATTGATGGCGCAGAACGCGCTTGGCCAAGTCTGCCCGGCCGCCTTCCTTCTGCCGCTGGGCATCGGCGGCGGTTCGGTCGACGCCGTCACGGGCCTTTACCGCCAGAATATCGAGCGCCTGCACGGCATTCTGCTGGCGGTGCGCGGCATCAATGATCCGACCGGCGAACAGGCGCTGCAACAGCTCGAACCACTGGTCGAGCAAGTGATCGAACAAGTCGTGGGCTGGGGTCCCGAAGGGAACCGGGTCGGCGGCACCTATCGCCTCGCGAAAGGCGAACTCATCAGTCTGTCGGCGGGCACGCTGACCTACCAACTCGATTTCGCGATCGAGGACCAGTTGAGGTTCCAACGATGAAGACGACGAAGGACGGCCAGGCGGCCGATCAGACCGACACGCCGATCGAACAGACGCCCCCGGCCGCGACGCCGGTCGAGGAAGCAGCCCCGGCGTTCGACCCGGCGCTGGAATGGCCGTCCGAGGGCGGCTGCTATGTCCGCCAGGCGGACGGCACGCTGAAGAAGGAGGGCTGATACGATGGCCGATCCGATCGTCTGGAAATCCAAAATCCTGCTGGTCAAGACCGAGGCCGACTATGGCGTCGACTCTGGTCCGACCGGCGCACTCAACGCGATCCTGGCGACTGACGTCCAGCTTCAGCCGATGGAAGGCGAAGACGTTGCGCGCAATCTCGAATTGCCCTGGATGGGCGCGCAGTCGACCAAGAAGGTCGCTCTGCGGGCGGTGCTGACCTTCACGGTCGAACTGGCGGGATCGGGCACGGCCGGGACGCCGCCCGCCTGGGGGCCGATCATCCGGGCGTGCGGCGCGGCGCAGATCGTCACCGCCAACACGTCGGTGGAGTACATGCCGGTGACGACCGGGCACGAGTCCGTCGTCATGCACTTCTGGATCGGGCCGTCGCGCCACATCTTCCTGGGGTCGCGCGGTACGGCCGTTCTGAGCGTCAACGCCAATGGCAACCCGGTCATCCGCTTCACCATGACCGGCCTGTTCACGCTCCCCGCCGACCAGGCGCGGCCGGTCGTTGACCTGTCCAATTTCAAGGAACCGGAGGTCGCGACCAAGAAGAACACGCCGGGCTTCACCATTGGCGGCCTGCCGTTCATCCTGCGCTCCTACGAGCTGAACCTGGGCAACCAGGTGGAGCCGCGCATGTTGATCGGCGCGGAGCGCGTGGTGATCGTCGACAAGGCGGAGACGATGCAGTGCACTGTCGAGGCGGTGCCCTATGCCGTCTACAACCCGTTCGCGATCGCGCTGAACAACACGCTTCAGTCGGTGGTCCTGCAACATGGGATCATTGCCGGACGCAAGGCGACGATCACGACGGCGCAGGCCGAGCAGGATCGCCCCGGCGGCCTTCAGAACACGCAGAACGTCGTCGAGTGGCAGCTCGGCTTCAAGCCGCTGCCCAGCGGCACCGGCAACGACCAGTGGAAAATCTCGCTGACCTAAGGGGGAATACGATCATGTTCATTATGGCAGACGAGCCGACGTTCGAGTCGACCGTGGAAGGTAAGCAGCCGGGAGGGGCCGACTTCAGTTTCAAGGCCACCTTCGCGGCGCTGGGCTCGGATGCGCAGGCCGAGTACGACCTATCGACCGATGCAGGGACCAAGGCTTTCGTGCGGCACGTCACGCGCGGCTTCAGCGACGTCCTGGCCAACGACGAGACGCCGGTTCCCTACAACGATCAGACCCGCGACTGGCTGGTCGACAAGCCCTGGACGCGCGCCGCCCTGGTCAAGGCGTACTTCAAGGACGTCTACGGGGCGCTGCTGGGAAACTAGAGGCGGCGGCACGGACCTGGGCGCAAGGCGGCGCGGCGGATCATAGTGAGGCCATCGAGGACGCCGCCCTGGCGGGGCTGTCCGAGCTGGCCGACCGGCTCCGCCAGTCCCGCCCCCAGGGCTTTGCCGTCTGGCCCGAGAACATGGCGATCGTCGACGCGTGGATGATCGTCAACACGCAGTGGAATGCCCTCTCATTGCCCAATGGCCAGGTCCTCTGGCTGGGGCTGCGATACGGCGATGTGAAGGTATCGCTCGGTGAGGCGCACATAGCGCTGACGCCCGAGCAATGGTCCCGACTGAGGCTGATGGAGCGGGTGGCCGCCGCAACGCTCAACGGCAAGAGGTGATTTCGTGACGCTCAAGACATCGCTTATCATCACCGGCGATGCGAGCGGCGCGAAGAAGGCCGTCGACGATCTGAAGGGCGGCGTTGGCGACCTCGCCACCGCCGCGCGCGGCACGGCGACGGCAACCCGCGACCTGGCCGAGGCGCAACAGACCGTTGCCACGACCGCCCAGCAGACGGTGCAAGCGGAAGACAGGGTCGAACAGGCCTATGGTGATGCCGCCGTCGCGGCTCGGCAGCTGACCGCCGCACAGGGCCAACAGACGACGGCCAGCCGCGCGGCCGCCGCCGCCAACGACAACCTCTATCGATCGGTCGGCCAGCAGAAGGCTGGCATGTTCCAGTTCAGCCAGAACTTGCAGGACGTCGGCGTGCAGGTGTCGATGGGCACCGACCTTTTCCGCGTCATGGCGATGCAGGGCGGCCAGCTGGCGACCGCGATCGACATGATCGGCGTCAAGGGCGCGGGCGGCCGCCTGGCGGCGTTCCTGGCGGGGCCGCTTGGCGCGGTGACGCTGACCGCGATCGCGATGCTGGGACCACTGGCGGCCAAGTTTTTCGAGGTGGGCGAAGGCGAGGACGCCGCCAAGGAAAAGGGCCTATCGCTGGTCGATGCCCTGTCGAAGCAGAAGTTCGGCACCGAAGCCGCAACGAAGGCGATCGACGATTACAATGACGCGCAGGGCCGAGCGCGCGAAAATACTGACATTGCGATCAAGCAGAGGCTGGACGAAGCTGCCGCAACGCTGAAATCGGCAGAGGCGAAACGTCAGGAAACCAAGGCGCTGCTGGAGCAGGCGCAAGCGCGTGCAACGGCGTCGATCGGCGCGCCGGGTGGCACCGTTCCCGGTGCAGCCGGGTTCCTTGACAATATGAAAGCGGCAAGTCTTGCCGCGCAGGTCAAACTCCAGGACGAGCAACTAGAGAAGCTGCGTCAGGCGCAGCGTAACCTTTACATTCAGAACGGCACGCGTGCGGGTGAGGCCGCCGCCGATCCGATCAAGGCCATCAACCGGACCTATGATCTGGAGCGCCAGCGCGCCGAAGAGGCCGCGAAGGGCAACAACCGCTTGGCCGCCTCGATCGATAAGACGGTCGAGGCGATCGAGCGCCGCCGCGCGGCAGCGCTGAAGGAAGAGCAGGAACGCCAGGCGCAGGAGCGCAAGAAGCCGCGCCAGGTGTCGATCGGCAACCAGGTCGAGCGTGACCAGGCGGGCGATCTGCTGGCCTATGCCAAGCGGTATAGCGGCCTGTCAGAGAACGTCGCCGCCGATCGCGGGCAGCTTCGCGAGCTGTTCACCAAGGCGAACCAGAATGTCGACCCGCAGATGGTCGCCTGGTGTGCAGCCTTCGTGAACTCGGTCCTGGCGGCGAACGGGATCAAGGGCACCGGCAAGCTGTCGGCACGTTCGTTTCTGGGCTTTGGGGAGTCGACCGACACCCCGAACAAGGGCGATATCGTCGTTACCGGGCGCGGGAATGACCCGAGTAAGGGCCATGTCGGCTTCTACGACGGCACCGACGCGCGGGGCCGCATCCGCGTCTTGGGTGGCAACACGAACGATAAGGTCGGGGTGTCGACCTATGCGCGGACCGATGTCCTGGGCTTCCGCCGCGCTCCGACCGCCGCGCAGTCCTACAAGGAGGCGGAGAAAGAGGCGGCCGATGCGCTGAAGGAATATCAGAAGACCCTCGACGACGTTACCAAGCGCTACCTGCCGCTGAAGGACGCGGCGAAGAACTATGCGGACGAGCTGGCGCGGATCGACGCGCTGGCCAAGGGTTATGACGCGAAGAAGCCGGATAGCGGACTGTCGCCCGAGGACGCCGCCGCTGCCCGCGCGGCGCTGAAGAAGGCGTATGACGCGCGCGTCAAGGACCTGAACATGACGCCCGAGGCCAAGGCGGCCGAGGAGGCGAAGAAGTCGATCGACGGCGTGATCGCCTCGCTAGGCCAGGAGCTGACCGCGCGCCAGGCGCTGGACCCCGTGCAGGTCAAGATGGCGCAGCATCAAGCCGAGCTGGCCAAGCTGACCGGGGATGAGCGTGTGCAGCGTGAGGCGGCCCTGCGCGGCCTCTACGCGCAGGAAGAGGCCATGAAGGCCGTCGAGGAAGCCACCCGCGCCGCCGCACAGGCGCAGCAGGTGTTTCGCGACATGGCGCTCGACGCCTTCGACGCGATCGTCCTGCGCGGGGAAAAGGCGGGCGATACGTTCAAGCGGCTCGCGTCGCTGGTCGCATCGGCCGCGATGGAAGCCGCGCTGTTCAACACCGGGCCGCTGGCCGCGCTGCTGAAGAAGCTGCCGACCGGGACGCCGCCGATCGCGCCGCCGGTGAGCGGGATCGCGGCCATCACCGGCTCCGGCGCGGGTGCGGCCGGGGCGATCGGGCTGGAGCTGGTCGGCAAGGCGGCGGGCAAGGAGTCGGGCAAGAGCCTGGAGGGCGTGCTGGACCGCGTGTTCGGCGGCAAGTCCGGCCTGGGCAAGATCATCCAGAATGCCGGCTTTGGGGTGACGGCCGCCTCGCTGACCGGCGGCAACCAGATCGGTGGCGGCATCGGTGGCGCGGCGGGCGGTTATGCGGCGTCGAAGCTGCTGACCGGCCTGCTGGGCAGTGCGGCCGGGCCGATCGGGTCGATCGTGGGTGGCATCCTGGGCGGCGTGGTCGGCAACCTTTTCAACAAGCCGAAGACGGGTTTCGCGGCGATCACGTCGGTCGACGCCAATGCCGTCATGTCGGGCAACAAGGAAGTCACGGCCGCGCTGTCGGGCAGCGCCAAGTCGATCCAGTCCGGCATCCAGAAGATTGCCGATCAGCTGGGCGGCGGGGTCGGGTCGTTCAATGTCAGCATCGGCAAGCGGGAGGACTATTTCCGCGTCGATGGCGACGGCTCCAGCCGCGTCACCGCCAAGCATCCGGGGTCGGGCCTGCTGTACAACGGCACCGACGAGACCGCCGCGATCATGGCGGCCATCGCCAATGCGATTGCCGATGGCGCGGTCACCGGGCTGTCCGCGCGGGTGCAGAAGGCGCTCCAGTCACAACCCGATATCGACAAGGCGCTGGCAGAGGCGGTCAAGGTCCAGAACCTTGAGCTGACCATGGGCGGCATCACCGCGCAGATCGACAAGGCGTTCCGGGACTTCGAGAACCAGGCGGCCGAGCGGGTGCGCCTGGCGCAAGCCTATGGCTTCGACGTGGTGGCGATCGAGAAGCGCAACGGCGAGGACCGGCTGAAGCTGGCGCAGCAGCTGGCCAAGAGCCAGGTGGGCGGCCTGCAAAAGCTGATCGACGAGATGACCGCCGGTTCGCTGTTCGAGGGCACGGCCATGGACCGCATCAAGGCGATCAACGACCAGATCGCCAAGGCGAAGGCCGATCTGGAGGCGGGCGTGGACGGCGCGGGCGATGCGCTGGCCAATCTCTATCAGCAGCGCCTGGTGGCGTCGAAAGAGGCGTATGGCACCACGTCCGCTTACGCGGCCGACCGTACCGCCACGATCGACGAAGCGCGCAATGCCATCGCACAGGCCAATGCGCGGATCGCGGCGGCATCGGGCGGCAAGGTCAGCGACCCGGCCCTGGCGACCACCAACCAGGCGCTGGCGGTGGCGAACAAGACGCTCGACGAAATGGCGGACCAGACCGCGCGGCTGGTCGATGCGGTCGAGCGCGGCAACCTCATGCGCGAAAGCGCAGGGTCGATCGGCGTCACGATCGACAGCCGTGAACTCGCTCGCCAAGCAGCTGTCTGACTGGCGCAGCTGGCGGTTTCGCGTTAAGGATGCGGCCGCCGATTAGGCCTCCAAACGGGTGTTGCCCGCCCGGTCGGGCATAACCTCTCCCGACTGAATTGGGCACGTCGCTGGACGTGCCCCGCAATCTCCATCCCCTCTTCTGATGGCCGCTGCCGTCATCCTGGTCGAAGCAAGCCCGCGCGACCCGGCGAGCGGTGCGCCCGTCACGCTGCGCCTGGCAGGTGGCGGCGGGGCCTATCCCTATTTCTACGGTGAGCAGCACTGGCGCGCCGGTATCGCGGGCCTGCCACGCACCATCGCGTCGCTGGACTTCGACGGCGAGCAGCTGGGCGGAGGCGGCGTCCCGCAGGCCATGGAGCTGCGCTGGTCGCCTGCGGGCCGGGCGCTGCTGTCGGAGGCGGCCGCGCTCTATTGGGCCGACGCGCCGATCACCGTGCGCGTCGGGCCGGAAGGCGACGCGCTCCCGCCGATCGCCACGGCGGGCCTGGTACTGGACGCGCCGGTCGAGGCGAACAGCCTGCGCATCACCCTGTCCGACGCCGCCGCCGACCTGAAGAAGTCGCTGCTGACCGACCGCTTTGCGGGGACCGGTGGGCTGGAAGGTCCGACCGAGCTGGAAAACGTCATCAAGTCCCGCGCCTGGGGGCGGTGCTTCAACGTGCCGGGCCTGCTGATCGACAAGGCCAACAACATCTGGTGCTTTGGCGATCCGCGTCAGTCCTGGCGCAGCTTCGTTCAGGTACGCGACCGGGGCGTCGCCGCGACGGCCGTCCTGATCCTGGGCTGGCAAGGTTCGGCGGAGGCGACCTTCGCGGCGCTGAAAGGTACGGCGGCTGTCGAGGGCGGATGCGTGGTCTGTCCGTCGATCGCCTGTGTGAAGTGGTGGACGGCACCGTCGGGCGACCTGAAAGCCGACATCGAGGGCGAGACGGCGGGTGGCTATGTCGAGACCGCGCCGGAGATCGTCGCGCGCCTGGTCGCGGTGCGTTCGACGACGCCGATCGCGGCGGGCGCACTGGCGGAGGCGGTGGCCTGGCGGCCCGCGCCATGCGGCTGGCGGATCGACAATGACACGGTGACCGCCGCCGATGCGGTGAGCGAGCTGCTGGGCGATGTATCGCTTAGCTGGCTGCTGACCGCTGGGGAAATCCGCTTCCGCCGCTGGGAATGGAGCGCGTCGACTCGGGTGGCGCGCAGCCACCGGGTGATGCGGCGGTCGACCGTCAAGCCGATCGGCACCCGCAAGCTGGGCTATCGCCGTAACTGGAGCCCCATGGCGCGTGGCGACCTGGCGGCAATCGTGCTGGCGCAGGACGTCGCCTATGACGACGGCACGCCCGTCGAGGCGCTGAAACCTGCGCAGGCTGGCGCGGACGTGACCGGGCAGAACACGGCGGCGGACACCAAGGCTGTCGGCGGTGTTCTTGCGCAGACCGTCGTCCTCCAGCTCGAAAAGATTGAGCAGATCGAGCAGATCAAAAGTGACGTATCGGCGATCGCGCTGGCGCAGGCCGGGCATGCTGCCGAACTGGCGGTGCTGGACGATGCCCGGATCGATATGGAAGCGGTCCAGCGTCAGATGGAGCGGGATGCGGGGCGCTTGAGCGAAGCGACCTTGCGACTGTTAGCGGAGGCGAACCGCACGCGCACGGTGCTGCGCGATGCGGGAATCGTGGTCGATCCGGTCACCGGCATCGTCCGCATCTATGCGGTCGACCAGCTGGCGGAAAAGACGTCCAAGGTCGAACTGACGCTGGATGCGCAAAAGGCGCTGATCACGACGAAGGCGTCGACCGATTACGTCAATGAGAAGATCGCGCTGGCGGTCCTCGACCCGGCGCAGGCCGCGCAGCTGGAGCCGATCATCGCCCGGCTGGCCTCTGCCGAGCAGTCGATCGACGGCCTGAATGCGCTGGTCCGCCAGAAAGCCGACCTGATCGAACTGACGCGCGTGGGCGGCCGGGTGTCGACCGTGGAACAGGGGTTGGACGCGGTGACGGGGCTGGTTGCGACGAAGGCGTCGCAAACAGTGGTCGACCGGCTGGGAGCTACGCTGAGCGCGGTCGAACAGCAGCTGGGCACGATCGGCGATACGATCGGGCTGTCGGTCAGCGTCCGGCAAGCGCGGATCGTGGCGGATCAGGCGGCGGAAGGCGCGCTGCGGGCGCTGCTGGCGGGTGATGATGCGAACCAGCGCCAGATCGCGCAAGTGGCGCAGGCGCGTCAGGAACTGACCACGCGGATGGACGCGGGGTTGCTGACCGAGGCGACCTATCGGTTGGCGCTGGCGGTCGAGGTGGCAAACGTCCGGGCGCTGACGATCGCGGAGACGACCGCGCGGATCACGGGCGATGAAACGGCCGCGCGCTCGATCGCGGCGCTGGGGGTGACGACGGATGCGCAGTCGGTCGCGATCGGGCGGCTCGATCAGGCGGTCATCGGCGTGGCGGGCGGGGTCGCTGGGACGCAGACCACCATCCGCCAGATCGCCCGTCGCGATGCCACGGCCGATGAAGCCAGCCTTCGGGCGCTAATCGCGGGCGATCAGGCGGACCAGCGACGGCAGGCGCAGTTGGTGCAAATCCAGACCGAGTTGACCACGACGATGGTCGCCAATGAAGCCGCCAGCGCGGTGGCTCGGCAAGCCTTGCTGGCGCGCATGGGTCGGGCGGAATCGGCCGCGCTCGACCTGACCAAAGTCGTGGCGGCGCTGGACGCATCTACCGCGACCAGATTGCAGGCGCTGGACGCACAGTTCGCGGCGCAGGCGGCGGACATCGTCACGACTGTTTCGCGGATCACACGCGAGGAACAGGCTCGTGCCGATGGATTGGCGGCAGAGGCGCGGGCGCGCGATGCGCTGTCGGCGCGGGTCAATGGTGTTGCGGGTGATGCCGCCAAGGCGCTGGCCGATGTCGGTGCCGAGCGGCAGGCGCGTGTCGAGGGCGATCAAGCCGAGGCGGTCGCGCGTGAAACGTTGGCGGCGCAGGTCAACGCGGTGGGCGATGACGCCACGCAAGCGTTGGCGGAGATCGGGGCGGAACGGAGGGTTCGCGCAGAAGCCGATCAGGCGGAGGCTGAGGCGCGTCGCGTGCTGTCCAGTCAGGTCAATGACCCATCGACCGGTTTGCCTTGGGCTCGATCGGCCATCGCCGACCTGGCGCGGGTCACGAATGACCGGGACAATTCGCTGGCGAGTTCGATCCAGCAGGTTCGCTCGTATCTCGACGGCATCGGCAATGTCGGGCTTCAACAGGCGTTCGAGGCGGTGGTCAATCGCCTGGGCAAGGTGGAGGGTCGCTGGTCGATCGTCATCGATGCCAACGGCAATCTTTCCGGCATTCAGCTGATCGGTTCGTCGAGCGGACCCGCGTCGTTCAACCTGATCAATACCGACCTGAAGCTGGGCACCGGCCGGGTCATCTTCGACACCGGCACATTCATGAAGGTCGAGGGTGTCGGCTTCGGTGTCGCGAAGGACCTGATCGAATGGTTCGGTCCGACCATGACCGTCGATAAGTGCAGTCGCGCCAACGCGTTGTCGTTCAAGGCCACGGATGGTGCGATTTATACGAGCGGGAGCCTGTCGGCTGGCACGTTGCGCAACGGCGGAGCGTCGAGCAGCCTAGCCGCCGATGCGACGGCCGAGGTGCCTAGTTTCGGGTCGAACGGCAAGCCGGTGCGCTACGTCGCAAGCTGGTCTTACACCAGCGAATGGACGAACATCTATCAGGCCGACAGCAACGGCCTGCGTGCTTTCGATGATGCCCGCGCGGCGTTCAACGCGACCACGGATGACGGTGGTTTGACCTACTTCGGATCGAAGCCCGAAGAGCGGGCGTCATCCACGATCACGCTGAGCCGCGCCTTCGGTCAGACTTACGAGCAGTTGGAGCAGCGGTCCTTCACGACCGAGCAGCTGACTTTTCGCGGGCTGCGGCCTGTGACCGGCGCTGGCGAGGCGGGCAATGCCGTCTTCACCGCCACGATCGGCGGGGGCTTCACCGTGCTCGATCACGTCCAATCCACCGCCAACCGGTCGCTCCGGCTGGCGCTGTCGCGTGGCTTCAACCTTTCCGAGGGCGTGATCCAGCGCCTGACCATCGTCGCTGTCGAGGAGTAAGATCATGAGTTGGTATAGCGCAGGCTCCGTCACCGTGGCGGTCGGCTCGACCGTTGTCGTTGGGGCGGGGACGGACTTCGTTTCCAATGCGTTCGCAGGCGATGCCTTTATCAGTCAGGATGGCCGCTGCTATGAAATCGGTCAGATTATATCCGCGACGGAATTGCGGCTCGTAAAAGGTTACCAGGGCGCGAGCGGGGGTGGTCAGGCTTATTCCATCCAGATGACGCAAAATTATATCCGCGAATTGGCGCTAGAGGCGGGCAATTTGCTCGCTACCTTCGCGGGCGTACGTGACGGCGCTGGTCAAGGCAATTTTCCAGGCGGCACGCTAAACATCCCGGGCATTCGCTTCCAAGGCGATCAGGATACCGGGCTGATCAATCCGGCCGTGGACACACTTGGCGTCGTTTGTGGTGGAAAGTGGTCTGCGTGGTTTTCGCAGACGCGCTTGATGCTTCGGGGCGTTGGTGAGCAGCTGAATCCCAACAACACGGGAGTCGAGCGAACTTACACCTCGCTGCATTTTCTGTCTGACTCCGGATTTTTGGTTGGTGGCATATCAGCATACCAGCCGACAAACGGATTCCAGGATTCGGCTGGTCTCATATTTGCTACGTCATTGGGCGGTTGGGCCGAACGGATGAGAATTGACGCGGGTGGCAATCTGCTTGTCGGCGTCACTTCGGGCGCGCGACATACAATCGCGCGAGCGTCCAGTGAGGGTGATGACATCCTTTATGTCCGCAACACCGCCGGTCAGGTTTCCGCTGTTTTTCAGGCGGTCGGCGCGGGCGGCTGGCAGGGTCCTGCTGCTCTTCTTCTCGGCAAAAATTCGGTCAACGGCCGATCGGTTGGAGCGGCCGGGACCGTCAACGCGAGCGGTGCTGACTATGCTGAATACATGGTCAAGGCGAATGGCTGCGCCGTTATCAAAAAGGGCGATGTTTGCGGCGTCGACCGCGATGGCTTGCTGACCGACAAATGGGCGGACGCGATCAGCTTCATGGTCAAATCGACGGACCCGTCCTTGGTTGGCGGCGACACTTGGGCTGCGCATCTGGGTCCGCGTCCTGTCGAGCCGCGTCCTGAGCCGGTCGCGCCAAGCGCGTCGGAACATGAGGAGGACGAACAGGCCGCCTGCGTTGCCTATGAGGCGGATCATGCCGCCTGGGCAGCCGAGAGCGCGGCCTATGAACGCGATCTGCCGATCTACGAAGCGGCGCTGGAGACCGCCCGCCAGAAGGTCGACCGCATCGCCTATTGCGGTCAGGTGCCGGTCAACATGACCGGACCGGTCCAGCCGGGCGATTATCTGGTGGCGGCGCAGGATGGCGACGGCATCGGCGTCGTCGCGGTCGCTGACGCGGCGATCACCTTCGACCAGTATCGCCGTCGTGTCGGGAAGGTGCTGGCGATCCGCGATGGCCGCCCATGGGTGGACGTGCAGCACGGCTGATGGCTGCGGTCGATCCTCTCTTTGCGCAATGGCTTCAGGCGCAGGCCGATTACGTCGTCGCCACCGACGCGGCGGGCGTGGCGCGCTGGTCGGCAACGGCCGTCACGACGTCTAGGTCAACCGCCATCGCAACCAAGGCTGGCGCGCAAGCCGAGGCGGAGCGCCAGCTCGCCTTTCTGTCGCGTGGGCCTTTCGCGATCGACGTCCACGAGTTCGCCTCGACCGACTGGC
Source organism: Sphingomonas sp. 77B (assembly GCF_056497825.1). Taxonomy (NCBI): domain Bacteria; kingdom Pseudomonadati; phylum Pseudomonadota; class Alphaproteobacteria; order Sphingomonadales; family Sphingomonadaceae; genus Sphingomonas; species Sphingomonas sp. 77B. The sequence goes on along the minus strand of NZ_JBWMBY010000001.1, from coordinate 871,591 downwards.
TGGCCTCGCTGGGCATCGTCGTGACCATTACCAATGACGAGCTGGGCTATGCTGGCGGCGTCGATGTCTTCGTGCTGGCGGTCGAAAGCGACGCCTCCACCGGCATCAGCGCGGTGACCGTGCTGCGGCCTCTGAAGGGCCTCTCATGAGCCGCTTGATGATCGTTCAACCGCGTCTGATCGCCGCCGCCGCCGCATCGCGGGGGACGGGCGTGGATAACCTCCGATCGGTCAACCCGAAGGAGGTGTGGATGGACAGCGCCACCGGCGGGACCGTGACGATCACGATCGATTTAGGCGCGCCTGTGGAGATCGACACGATCATGCTCGGCTATGTGCGGGGCAGCGTCGCGGGCAGCAGCTGGGCGATCACCGGCGGGGCGATATCGGCCGACCAGATCGCGATCCAGGCCGCGACCGCGCTGCGCGTTCCTGATGCGCCTGGCACCTTTGCCAGCGCTACCCACGCCCTTTGGACGGGGGCAGCGGTGACCGTGCGCTATATCTCGATCGCGCTGACGCACCCCGGGCCAGCCCGGCTGAGCGCAGGCGTCCTGGTCATCGGCAAGGCCTTCAGCCCGGAGCTTGGCCAGGACTGGGGCGCTGGTCGTCAACCGATCGATACGGGAAGCGCTACGGCCCTCCCAGACGGTGGTTTCGCCACCGTCGAAGGCGTCGTTAAGAGCGCCTTCAGCTGTACGTTCAGCGACCTTTCAGAGGCCGAGACACTCCAGCTCGAAGCGATTGCCACCGGGCTGGGCACCGTCCGGCCGGGCCTGCTGGTCGAGGACGCGACGCGCTCGGCCGGGCTGATCGCCCGAATGCATTACGGCCTGTTCGGCAAATGGAAGCCGTTCGAGCGCCGCAACCGGCCCCAGACGCGCTGGGACATCTCCATCGAACAGTGGGTGTGACCATGAAAATGAGAATTGGTTTGTGCGCGGCTCTGGCTTTGGCGGCGGTCGCCGCGCCAGCGGCCGCGCAGGTGAAGCGTGCGGGGGCGGTCATCAATTCGCCAGCCGTCATGCCGATCACCTTACCGGACGGCAGCTATATCACTCCGTCTGTCACGGTTACAGTCGACAAGGACGGTACGCCGGTTGGTCCAGCCGCGCGCGATCAATCGGTCCCGCTGGCAACGGCCAACGCACCGTCTGGTCCCGCCACGCTGTACGGCGGCAACTATATCCTGACGCAACTGTGTACGGGCTATGGTTCCATCGCGCTCCGATATCGCGCTCCTGACGGCGCGACGATGGTCACGCTGACCACCAAATCCAGCCCGGATACCGCTGGAACATTGCTCCAGTTCGGGTCCGGTCAGGTCGTCGACGTCGCACTGACATCCACCACCGGCTGCAACGTCATTCTTTCGAGGGTTCCCTGATGCGCAAGATCATCGCGGCACTGGCCGCCTTTCTTCTCACTTCGCCCGTCGTCGCCCAGGTCGTGGTGCCGCCGCCCGCGCCTGGCGGCGCATTGCCCAGTCCCGATTGGCCGCAAGCGCCCGCCGATGGAGATAAGGGGCCTGCGGTCGGCGGGCGTGCCTATCAGCGCTATCGCATCGCGACGCCTATCGGCGTGCTGGCGTCCTTCGATCAGGTCAGCCGTCTGACCAGTCCGCCCAGCGATGCCAGCGATGTCGCCGCAGATCCGCTTTACGGAGACACCCGCCTGACGCTGACCATGGCGGGATTCGGGACGCGATCACTGCGACCGGCGGCCGTGCAGGCCACGGCGGTCCCTGCAGCCGGGCAGCTGATCCGCTTCTGGACCAAGCCGATCAGCGGGGTCGACCCTCGTCTCGGTGACTTCAAAATCCGCCTGTATTCGGAGGGGAGCCCCGGCAGCCCCGGCGCGAATTACCACGTCTACAACGCCGCCTCGTTGATCCGCGAAGGGCAGAAAGGTGGCGAGCAGAGGTGGGGGAGCTTCACTGTGCCTGTTTCGGCTTTCACGGCGACGGGGACGGGGGCAAATCTTTCAGCGCTGACCTGGGCTATGGTCGAAGTCGCCCCCAATTCCGCGACCAGCACCGCATTGGCCGTGGGGAACGTCGAGGTCGTCGCGAATGGGCTGACGAAAGCGAAGTTCATCATTAGCTTCGACGACCAGTATCCCGCGACGATCGCCTATGCGTCGCGCGCGCTCGCCCGCTACGGCTTTCGCGGTGTGCTGTACCTGTCGCCTGCGATCGATGCGGGGCGCGCGGGCAGGCTCTCGGTCACGACGATTAAGACCCTCCACGACAATCTGGGATGGCAAATCGCAAGTCAGGCCTATTCGACCGAGGCGGCGACCGGCCCCGGCGGCATCGACGTCATGTCGGCCGACCAGCGCACGGCCGACATTGCGAAGCTGCGCAATCTACAGAACGCCTGGGGTCTAAGCGGCGGCAACACAGGCTCCTATTATAGCAACGTCGGCGTGACGGACATGATCGCGTACCCGGCCTTTCGACAGTCCTATCGCTCGATGCGGGCCTATTATTTTGGCGAGTTCAACCTGGTCGAGACGTACCCGTGGGGCGATCCCATGCGCATTCGGGCGATGGGAGCCGGGGAATTTCAGTGGGGCAACAACAGCGCTATCTTCACCACCTATTGGAAGAACCATGTCGATCGGGCGATCGCGCAAAAGGGCGTTGGCTTCCTAGTCTTTCATGACGGCCTATCGGGATCGATGTCGAACTGGCAGGGGGCGTTCGACCAGCTCCTAGCGTACCTCGACGCCAATCGGGCGAGCATCGACGTCGTCACGGTCGAGGATTTGGAAACGCCCTGATCGGGCTCTGAAGCGGGAATGAGAATGCTCTAGGTTGTCTTGTCAAAGACTCCAGCTTCTCTTGTCCCGCTTCAGCGGAGGCGCCCCACCCCCGGCCCCTCCCCTGAAGGGGAGGGGTGAGTTCATCTCATGTCATCTTGCTCTAGCCTCCGGCCTGCCAACTCCCTTTGTGGGCAGGAAAATCAGCAAGGAAGCAGTCGCCCTCAGCCGTCGTTGGACCGCAAATCCTCGATCCGGGCGCGCTCATTCTCGGGGATGAACCCTTCCAGCACCGTCCAGAACCCGGTCACCGCCTGTTGCCCTGCGCGCGCATAAGCCTTGGACAGCTTCTCGCGCAGCGCATCGAACAGCTCGGCCTCCATCGCCGCTCCGGCAGGCGTCAGCCGGAGCAGCCTTTGCCGCCGGTCGCGATCGCCGGGCCGCGTCTCGACCAGGTCGCGCGTCGCCAGTTCGTTGAGCACGCGGCCCAGCGACTGTTTGGTGATCGCCAGCAGCGACAACAGCTCGCTGACCGTCATGTCGGGCTTGCGCGCCATGAAATACAGCGCCCGGTGATGGGCACGGCCCAGCCCTTGCGCGGCGAGGCCGCGATCGATCGAGCGCACGAGGTGGCTATTGCCGAAATACAGCAATTCCATACCCCTGCGGAGTTCTGGTTCACGGAGAAACTGTGCCGATGCGGACTGGTTAGAGGCAGCCATGTTGACCCGTCTACTCACACGCCCTAGGCCACGGCAACCCAAAACAGAGAGATGACCATGGAAGCGCCCCAAGCCCTTACGTTTCGTTTCGATCCTTCTGCGACGCCGGTCGCAGCGAGCGAGCGGGCGGCACGTTTGGTCGATCCGGGTTTCGGCCGGGTGTTCACCGATCACATGGCGCTGATCCGCTACAGCGACGACAAGGGCTGGCACGATGCGCAGATCACCGCGCGCGCGCCGCTCCAGCTGGATCCGGCCGCTTCGGTCCTGCATTATGCGCAGGAGATTTTCGAGGGCATGAAGGCCTATCGCCTGGCCGATGGCGGCACCGCGCTGTTCCGGCCCGAGGCCAATGCCCGCCGCTTCCAGGATTCGGCGCGACGCATGGCGATGCCCGAGCTGCCCGAAAACTTGTTCCTGGAGTCGGTCGAGCGACTGGTCGAGATCGAGCGCAACTGGATCCCCGAACAGGATGGCGGCGCGCTCTATCTGCGCCCCTTCATGTTCGCGAGCGAAGTGTTCCTGGGCGTGAAGCCGTCCGCCGAATATCTCTATATGGTCATCGCCTCGTCGGTTGGCGCCTATTTCAAGGGCGGCGCGCCTGCCGTGTCGATCTGGGTGAGCCAGGGCTATACCCGTGCCGCCCCCGGCGGCACCGGCGCAGCCAAGTGCGGCGGCAATTACGCCGCCAGCCTGCTCGCCCAGAAGGAGGCGATCGCCAATGGTTGCGACCAGGTCGTCTTCCTCGACGCGGTCGAGCGCCGCTGGGTCGAGGAGCTGGGCGGCATGAACGTCTTCTTTGTGTTCGACGATGGCAGCCTCGTCACCCCGCCGCTGACCGGCACGATCCTGCCCGGCATCACCCGCGATTCGATCCTGACGATCGCGCGGGCGCAGGGTCTGACCGTGCGCGAGGAACCCTATGCCATCGACCATTGGCGCGCCGACGCCGCCAGCGGCCGCCTGGTCGAGGCCTTCGCCTGCGGCACCGCCGCCGTCGTCACCCCGATCGGCAGCGTCGCCGAGCCCGCGGGCCGCTTCACCATTGGCAGCGGCGGCCCCGGCCAGCTGACCACGCGCCTGCGCGAGCAGCTGGTATCGATCCAGCGCGGCCAAGCCCCCGACCCGCATGGCTGGATGCGCCGCCTCGGCTGACGATTTCCCCTGTTTTGGGGCTTTTCAAGTGCGGCGCGCCGGGTATAAGGCGCGCCTCTCCACTGGGGCGTCGCCAAGCGGTAAGGCAACGGTTTTTGGTACCGTCATACGCAGGTTCGAATCCTGCCGCCCCAGCCATTGAAATCACTGGATTTTCCATCGATTTCGGTTTGCGGGGCGCGGTGTTCCGCGCCCTCTTCCACAATTTCGTTTATCCGGCTTCCAGGGTTGCGACCGCAGAATCGCTGCGCAAGGCGGCTATCGCCTGGTAAAGGTTTCGCATTCGGGCGATCGTTGAGATGGTCCATCCAAGTATCGCGGCGATTTCGGATAGCGTGGCGCCTGCTTGCATCGGGACCGTGCACGTGTTGCCGCGCAGGTCGTGGAAATGTAGGCCGTTGCGATCCGCCTTCTGCAAGGTCTCGCGCCAGCGGTGGTCAAAATCGACTGATTCCTATGGCTTTCCATTGCGTGTCAGGATCCTCGCGGCTGTGCGCGGCTGCGGATCTAGCAGCGCTTTCAGCGAGCGGGACGGGCTCGACATGGCGTGGCCTATGCGGCGGTTCATCTGGCGGGCTGTTGCCGCCTGTCAACGATGGCAGTGCTGCACTTCGCCGGTGACGGACTCCGTGTCGCCCGTCAGCATGTTCACCTCTGCGTATTGGCGCGGCAGCATCTGCCGAGCGGATGGGCCGGTGAGTATCCCGATCTCGTGGACACGGCGCATCGCCTCTGGGCGGACGAGATCAGCGCCTTCCGCACGGGATGGAGCAGGATCACGGCGGCGGCCTGAGCGGCACGGGGCGGCATCAGCCGCCCCTTATCCTACACGGTCAGCGATCGCCCATCACGTCGGTCCAGCTCAGATCGAACCGCGCCAGATATTTGCGCAGGCGATCGGCGTCGTTGGTCGAGGTGCGCTGACGGCGGGATGCGGCGAACAGGGTGCGGCCGGCTTCGGACAAGGAGCGGCTGACCCGGCATGTTGCGACGACATGCGCCAGTTGGACCCGATCGAACGGGTCGAGCGCCTCCAACTGCTCCGGCGACATCAGTCCGGCGAGTGTATCGGGTGCGTCCGACCCGCTCGTCCATAGGCGCTTGAGCCGCGCGATCTCAGCGGTGACGCAGTCGACGTTGATCCGTCCCGACGGACTGAAGGTCGCCATGCGGGTGACGCTGGCGGCGAGGTCGCGGAAGTTGCCCGGCCAGCGCGCCTCGGCACTGGTCGCGAAGGCAAGATAGCGATCGCGCGCTTCCTTGTTGAAGGTGATGCGGTCGCCCTCACGCTCGGCGTGGCGATCGAGCTCATAGTCGAGGTTGGGCGCGATATCCTCGCGGCGCTCGGCAAGGCCGGGCAGCGCGAACGTCCAGAGATTGAGCCGCGCATACAGGTCGTCGCGGAACGTCCCCGCCGCCACGCAGGCGGCAAGGTCGCGGTTGGTGCCGGCGATCAGTTGGAAGTCGCTGTCGACTTCGCGGTCGGCGCCCACGGGGAGGAAGCGCTTGTCCTCGATCGCGCGGAGGATCATCGCCTGTTCGTCAAGGCCGAGTTCGCCGATCTCGTCGAGGAACAGCACGCCGGTGTCCGCCGTGCGCAGCAGCCCGGCACGATCCGCAGCGGCGCCGGTGAAGGCGCCCTTGCGGTGGCCGAACAGGGCCGACATCGCGCTGTCACCCTTCAGCGTCGCGCAGTTTACCTCGACCAGCGGACCCTTCACCTGCCGCTTGACCCGTTTCAACTCATAGATGCGCCGGGCGAGCTGGCTCTTGCCCGCGCCGGTCGGACCCATCAGCAGCAAGGGTGCGCGGCTGCGGACCGCGACCTGCTCGATCTCGTCGATCATCGCGTTGAAGGCGGCGTTGCGGGTGTCGATGCCAGATTTCAGGAAGCTGGTGCTCTCGGCGCTGTCGGCGGCGAACCGCGTGGCGATGCTGTCGTAGCGCGACAGGTCGAGGTCGATGATGTTCCACGTCCCCGCCGCGCCGCCAGACCCACGGGCAGGCTGTGTCTGAAGCAGCCGACCCGGCAGATAATGCGCCTCGGTCAGCAGGAACAGGCAGATCTGCGCGACGTGCGTGCCGGTCGTGATGTGGACGAGATAGTCTTCCGCATCCGGATCGAACGGATAGGCCCGCGCGAAGTCGAGCAGCTTTCCATAGACCTCCTCGAAGTCCCATGGGTCGGCGAAGTCCATCACCTGCATCTCGACCCGCGTTTCCGGCGACACGGAGGCGATGTCGAGCGCCACGAATGCGGCAAGGCGCGCATGCTGAGTCCCGTGGATCAGGACGAGCCGGTCGACCCGCAGGTCTTCGTGCATGGTGAGGCCGACCGTCGGCCGCCATCGGTTCCACCGCCCGGCGTCGAACTTAGCGGCATCGAGCGTCGAGCCAAGGAAACCGATAGCGACAGTGGGCTTCATGGCGATACGTTAGGATAAACGACGATCCATGTCGATCGTAACCACTTGAGGAATGGATCAACCCGCTCATGATCGAAGTGTCGGCAAAATCCTCAATTACGAAGTGGATAGGCATGATTTTCGACGGTCGCGCGGCATTTGGCACGCTCCTCGCAGAGCCATATTTGTCGGATCGCATGGTATCGAGCGGTCCGACACGCGGCAGAGGCGGCCGGAATAGGCCGGCCGCCTCACAGGTAAGTCCGAGGAGTTAGACAATGACCGCCACCGCTTACGAATACACCGACGTCCCCGGCGGGGTGCCGATCAAGGCCTGGACGCGGGGCGTGCCGGTCGAGGACGGCGCGCGGGCGCAATTGGCGCGGGCGGCGCAGATGCCGTTCATCTTCAAGCATGTCGCCGCCATGCCCGACGTCCATGTCGGCATCGGTGCGACGGTGGGTTCGGTGATCCCGACCAAGGGCGCGGTCATTCCGGCGGCGGTCGGTGTTGACATCGGCTGCGGGATGATGGCGGCGCGGACCTCGCTGATGGCGAGCGACCTGCCTGATCATCTCGAGGGCGTGCGCTCGGCGATCGAGCAGGCGGTGCCGCATGGCCGCAGCGTCGGCCGGGGCAAGCGCGACAATGGGAGTTGGGGCTCGCCGCCGCCCGCGATCGTCTCGGCGTGGGCGACGCTCGTCCAACGGTTCGACCGGATTTGCGAGAAGCACCCGCGGCTCAAGAACACGAACAACCTCGTGCATCTGGGGACGCTGGGCACCGGCAACCACTTTATCGAGCTGTGCCTCGACGAAGAGGCGCGAGTGTGGGTGATGCTGCACTCGGGATCGCGCGGGGTCGGCAATGCGATCGGCACCTTCTTCATCGAACTGGCCAAGCAGGACATGCGCAAATGGCACCTGAACCTGCCGGATGAGGACCTGGCGTACTTCCCGGAAGGGACCGACCATTTCGACGATTATGTCGAGGCGGTCGGCTGGGCGCAGGATTATGCGGCGCTCAATCGGCGGATGATGATGACCAACGTCATCGCCGCCCTGCGCAAGGTCATCGCCAAGCCGTTCGAGGCGGAGTTGGAGGCGGTCAACTGTCACCACAATTACGTCACGCGCGAAAACCACTTCGGCGAGAACGTGCTGGTGACCCGCAAGGGCGCGGTGCGTGCGGCCAAGGGCGTGATGGGGATCATCCCCGGATCGATGGGCGCCAAGTCGTTCATCGTCCGTGGGCTCGGCAACCCGGACTCGTTCGATAGCTGCAGCCACGGCGCGGGTCGGGTGATGAGCCGGACGGCGGCCAAGAAGCTGGTGACGCTCGACGAGCATATCGCCGACACCGCCGGTGTCGAATGCCGCAAGGACGAGGGCGTGATCGACGAGACGCCCAAGGCCTATAAGCCGATCGAAGCTGTGATGGCCGCCCAGGCCGATCTGGTTGAGATCGTCCACACGTTGAAACAGGTGGTGTGCGTCAAAGGGTGACGCACACCATTGGTCAGAGTAAATATCATGATCGAGATTGATGGCAGCGAGGGCGAAGGCGGGGGACAGGTCGTGCGCAATGCGTGCGCGTTGTCGCTCGTCACCGGGGAGCCGATCCGCATCACGAATGTCCGCGCCAAGCGGTCGAAGCCGGGGTTGATGCGTCAGCATGTCACCGCGATCGAGGCGGCGTGCGCGATCGGCAATGCGACGTGCGAGGGGCTGGTTGTTGGAGCGTCCGACCTGACCTTCCGTCCCGGCCGGGTTATGGCGGGCGACTATCGCTTTTCGGTCGGTACGGCGGCATCGACGGGGCTGGTGTTGCAGACGGTGCTGATGCCGCTGCTGCTCGCCGACGGTCCGTCGCGTCTGGTGCTGGAGGGCGGGACCCACAACATGCTGGCCCCGCCGTTCGAGTTCATCCAGCGCAGCTTCTTGTCCGTCGTCCGGCGGATGGGCGGGCAGGTGGAGGCGCGGCTGGTCCGGCATGGTTTCTACCCGCGCGGTGGTGGGCGGATCGAGGTGGAGATCAACCCCGGCCCGCTCCGGCCGATCGAATGCCTGACGCGGGGTGAGGCGCTGGGCGTGTCGGCCTGCGCGCTGTTCGCCGGGCTGCCCATGTCGATCGCCGAACGCGAGATCGCCGTTGTCCGCAAGGCGTTCGACTGGTCGGAGCGCGAATGCTTCATGCGCGAGTTGCCGGTCGATCAGGGGCCGGGCAACATCCTGTTACTGGAGGCGAAGTTCGAGCATGTCACCGAGATTGTCAGTGGTTTCGCCCAACTGGGCGTGACGGCGGAACGGGTTGCGAAGACGGCGGTGGGGCGGATGCGCGGCTATCTGGGGTGCGAGGCCTTTGCCGGGCCGTATCTCGCCGACCAGTTGCTGTTGCCGATGGCCTTGGCGGGGGGCGGCGTGTTCACCACGGTCAAGCCGAGCGAGCATGCCCGCACGGCGGCGACGGTGATCGAGCGCTTCACCGGGCGGCGCACCCGGTTCGAGCAGCAGGCAGGAGGAGCGCATACCTTGACGATCGCCTGACGGATTGCGAGCGTAACGACTTTCTGCTATCTGCCCCTCGAGCCCGCACCAACCGGCGGGCCATACGGAGACATGTTGTGTTCGACCTTGCCGCCTATTGCGGTGCACGGGTCGGCGGTCTCCGGCCTTTCGCGTAAACGTCCCACGACGTTGGCGGCGGGCCGGCATCCGCCCCCGCCGCACCTCACCCTTTCGACAGGAATGACGTCGACGCGCGCTTGCGCCGTCGGCCTGAGAGACTCGTGGATACGACATGGACGAACTGGGTATCGTCCGGGGCCTGATGCTCCGGACGGCGGGCGCGTTGCCCGCCACGGCAGCGCTCGCCAAGGCGCTGCTGGAATGGGCGGAGCCGCATCGGCCCTGGCTGCTGCCCGACATGGAAGGCGAATGGAGTTGGGAAACCCTTCTCACGGGTCTCGCTGCTCCGCGCGGGGGACCGGTGCGGGCGGAGGCGCTCGAACTGGCGGCCACGCTGGCGCAGTTGCTGGGATTGTCGCCGATCGATGCAGCCCTGCTGCGGCTCATAGTCGCGTGCGACCGCTTGCCGCGCGTCGGTGCCTTGGTGCGATTGCTCAGCCGTCACGGGCATGATCTGCCGCAACTCCTCGGCGAGATGGCCGGGGCGGGTGCGGAGGACGCGGACCGCGCGGCGCGGCGGGGTGCGGTCACGCGGCTGGGCTTGGCTTGCTTCACGGCAACCCGCGAGGGTGAGGCGGATGTCGAGATCCGCTGGACCTTGCAACGTCTGCTCGACCGGGCTCCGGCAAGCGAAGAGGCGATGCTCGACACGCTGGTCGGTCGGCGGCAGGCGGCCACGCTGGGGCTCGACGCCTTTGCGCATGTCGAACCGATCGACTTCCTCGTCCGCCTGCTGCGCGGTGCGCTGGGCGAGGCGGCGGCGGGGGTCAACATCCTGATCTACGGCCCGCCTGGCACCGGCAAGACCGAACTCGCGCGGACGCTGGCGGCGGCGGCAGGCGCGGTGCTGCACGGTGTGGGTGAGGCGGACGAAGACGGCGAGGAACCGCGTCGGTGGGAGCGCGTCGCGGCGCTGGCCTTGGCACAACGTCTGCTCGGCGGGCGGGGACCAGCGGTGCTGCTGTTCGACGAGATGGAGGACCTGATCGGCGATGCCAGCCCGTCCACGGGTGGCGACTGGTTCAGCCGGCGCGAGGGCAGCAAGGTCTTCGTCAACCGGCTGCTGGAGGCCAACCCGGTGCCGGTGATCTGGACGACCAACGCGATCGGCAATGTCGATGCGGCGATACTGCGGCGGATGAGCTTCGTGCTGCGGCTAGACCTGCCGTCGCGGGCGGCGGCAGCGGCGATGCTCGACCGGGTGGCGCGGGAGGAGCAGGTGACGCCCGGTCCGGGCTTTTCCACCCTGCTCGACGCCGCGCCCGAAGCGGCGACCGTCCTGCGCATGGCGGCGCGTGCGGGTAAACTGGCCGGTGAAGAAGATGGCGGCACCGTCGCAGCCGAGGCGCTGGTGCGGGCGCTACGCGGTGGCACGCTGCCGCCGCCCGGCCCGGCCGCGTTCGACCTCGACCTGTTCGAGACCGATCGGCCGGTCGATCGCCTGTTCGCAGCCATGGCAAATGGCGGGGCAAGCGACGTGTCGCTGCTACTGACGGGCCCGCCGGGCACCGGCAAGACCGCCTTTGCGCATCATCTGGCACGGGCGCTCGACCGGCCGCTGCTGGTCAAGCGGGCGTCCGACCTGCTGTCCAAATGGGTCGGCGAGACCGAGGCGCAGATCGCCGACGCCTTTGCCGAGGCGCGGCGGCGGGAGGCTGTGCTATTGTTCGACGAGGCGGACTCGCTGCTGTTCGACCGCAGCACCGCGCGAACGAGTTGGGAAGTGGGGCAGGTCAACGAACTGCTGACATGGCTCGACTTGCATCCGTTGCCGGTCGTCGCGGCGACGAACCATGAGGCGGGGCTGGACCCGGCGACATTGCGGCGGTTCGTCTTTAAACTCCGGCTGAAACCGCTCGGGGCAGAGCGCGCCGCCGCCGCCTTCCTGCGTTTTTTCGGAGAGCCCGCCCCGGCATGCCTTGGCATGGTAGAGGGGCTGACTCCCGGCGACTTCGCGGTGGTCGTGCGCCAGTTGCGTCACTGGCCAGCGGCGGATGCGCTGGAACTGGTTGAACGGCTGCGCGCGGAGGTAGCCGTGAAGCCTGGCCAATCGGTGCGACTTGGCTTTTGATTCGATGGGCGGGGTGGCCGCTGCCACCCCGCTCGATCGTCAGAACGCGGCCCGGTCTGTCTTGGGCGCCCGCGCCAGCACGGCGGCCTCGAACGCCTGTTTGAGGTGGCGACCCGTGTCAGTGTCCGCTTTTAGGATGATGGAATGGTAGCCTTCCGTCGGTGCGATACGTTGCATTCGTCCATTCCAGCGCGCAGACTTGCTAACCGAACAGCGGCTTCAGCGGATTGCCGATGAGCCCGCTGACCGTCGCTGCCTGGATGCGGGTGGCTGGCCAGAGCTTGGACAAGGGCCCGACGATGCGGTCGCGCACGAATGGGATCGTACGGCTGTCGGACTGGTACACGGGGGTGAGCAGCGCGGTCAGTGCTTGGTACAGGCGGACGTGCCGCCGCCGCATCGAGACCGCCGAACCGAGTGCCGCCGCGACATCCGGTGATCGTCGCAACGCTAGCGCCAGGGCATAGGCATCGAGCAGCGCCATGTTCGCGCCTTGGCCCAGTTGCGGGCTGGCAGAATGCCAGGCATCGCCGATGTGGATCATGCCCGCCTCCGCAGGCGTCGATAACGTGCGGTGTGCATAATGGGCGAAGGCGAGTTGATCGGCCGATCGAATCTGATCGAGCAATCCTCGCGTTGCTGGCCATAGTGCGGCTACCTGGGCCTTCCAGGCATCGATTCCCGCCATATGCCATTCGGCCAGCCGATCCGCGCGCAACGACCAGAATAGCGCGGCCTGAAGGCGCATGCCGCCGGGAAACCGGCCGATAGGCAGAACGCCGACCATCACGCTCGCCCGCCGATAGCGCTGTTCGAGCGTGCCTGGATCGAAACCGGCATTATCCGGCCAGTCCAACGTGCCCCAGAGCGCACCATAGGCGAGTTGGCGACCACAGGGTGGCGCCAGCGGCGTCCGCGTGCCGAGCGCATCGACGATCAGGTCGAACGGCCCGATGCGACGGCCACTCTCCAAGAGCAGAAGTCGGCGGTCATCTGCTGCCAATTCGCTCCCTGTCACCGCGCATCCGGTTTCGATGGCGATCCGCTCGGCAGTGACGGCCTCATGCAGCATGGCGAACAAGGTTGAGCGGTGGACGCCGATCCCGAACCCTGCGTCTTTGCCGAGCGCGGCATAGCGAACGTCGAGGACGACCCGGCCGCTGCTTCCCGCCTCGCCATGGAGCCGATCGATGCGCGCACCGTGGCCGAGCAACGTATCGGCCAGCCCGAGTTCGCGCAGAACGGCAAAGCCGGTCGGCTGGATCATGAGCCCCGATCCCACCGGGCGGGGCGCATCGAACCGCTCGAACAACGTGACATGGTGGCCGTCGCGATGCAGCAACAACGCCGTGGCGAGACCGGCCGGGCCACAGCCCGCTATGGCAATATGAAGACGCTGCATCGCACCAGCTTAACCGAGCTTTGGCGTGACGGCATCCTCTTTGATGCTGGCGATGGCCACGGACTGCTCTATGCCGACCGACGTCCGCTCACCGCCGGACAGGCTTCCTATCGATCGCGGCTGGCAGTACCCAGTCGGCGGTGTCGAAGTCCGCCTTAGTGCATCCCCGGCTTCGATCCTGGTCAGGATCGACAGCTGGCTGTGGACACTGAGCGCCGGGACGACGCTATCCCCGCCGTGCTAAAGCCGGGCAGGCCGATTGACCGTGCCCGCGCGGTGGACCGTGCCGGACGAGGGAAGCGCTTCGCCTGCGACGATGTGCAGCAGCGTCGACTTGCCCGATCCGTTGCGCTCGACCAGGCCGGTACGCTCAGCACCGACCTACAAAGTCAGATCATGGACGAGCGGTCGACCGTCAGGCGTGGCGGCGGAGAGGTTGGAGAGCGTGAGGAAGCTCGACATAGATATCGTGGTGGACGGAAAGGGCAGGGCGGGTGGCGCTGATCTTCCAGTCGTGCATGGTCGCGTCACCCGATGTTGGAGACAGCCGAGGCCCGCCAGTGTCACGCGAACCGCGTCGGCGAGGGGCGTGTGGGGTTCCTGCCCGAGTTCCGCCACCAGACGATCGTTCGCCAGGCGCACCGGCTGTCGCCAGAGATAGCGCATCTCCATCAACTCGCGCGGCGTCGTGGCGAGCAGCGCGGCCAAGCGAAGCTGCCACCAGGGCAGGGGGCGGATCGGCACGGCTGGGTCACCGAGCACGCGGGCAATCGCCTCGACCATCTGGCGGCCGTCCGGGTCCCAATGTCCGTCCATGTGAAAACGCGCGAAGGCCGGGAGGTTCGGGCAGTCGAGCAGCCGCGCCATCGTCTCGGCGACGTCGGGCAGGTAGGCCCATTGATGACCCACGCCGCGCGTTCCGGGATTACGGATCACGCGGGGGCGCGAACCGGGTGTAATCAGTCCCTGACCGAACCAGTTGTTCGCGGCGCCCGGGCCGAAGAAGTCGCCCGCGCGGACGATCAGGACCCTGGCGTCGCCAGCGTCGGCGGCGGCTTCCAGGCGCCGTTCCAGTTCGACGCGGATCGCGCCCTTGCGGGTATGCGGATGCTGCGGGGCATCTTCGGCGATCCTTGGAAAGGCATCCGTGCCGAAATTATAGACCGTCCCCGGCAATAGGATACGGGCGCCGCTCGCCTTCGCCGCCGCCAGCGTGCTGTCGATCATCGGCAGGACCAGCTTCTCCCAGTCGCGATAGCCCGGCGGGTTCACGGCATGGACGATGACGTCCGCTCCCATGGCTGCGGCCATCACGGCCGCCGGATTCAGCGCATCGCCCGTCACGCCGATGCATCCCTTAGGGAGGCGGGCGGTATCGCCTTGGATTAGAGCCCGGACGGTCCAATTGGCGGCAAGCAGTCGCCGGGCCATCGCTCCGCCGATACCTCCGGTAGCGCCCAGGATCAGGGCTGTTCGCTGTGTCATCATCGCCTCCATCGTTATGGCGGCGATGATGGGTGAGGTTTGATGCAACGGGAATTGTTGAAAAGCGACAAGCTGCTATACGGAAATCGATGAGCAACGAACCGAGCTGGGACGTCTATCGCAGTTTCGCCGCCGTGCTGCGCGAGGGATCCTTGTCCGGGGCGGCTCGGGCGCTCGGCATGACGCAACCGGGCATCGCCCGCCATATCGATGCGCTCGAACAGGCGATCGATGGCAAGTTGTTCGTCCGCTCGCAACGAGGGTTGTCGCCGACCGATCATGCGTTGTCGCTGCGCCCCCATGCCGATGCGCTGGTCGCCGCCGCGGCGGCGCTACGGCGATCGGGTAGCGGCGATCCGGATGCCGTCTCCGGTGTCGTGCGGATCAGCGCCAGTCAGTCAGTCGGCGTCATGCACCTGCCACCGATCCTGGCGGATCTCCGCCGGGCGCATCCCGAACTGACGATCGAATTGACACTGTCCGATCAGCCCGATGATCTGCTCCAACGCCATGCCGACATAGCGGTGCGGATGTTCACGCCGACCCAGAAAGCCCTGGTCGCCCGCCATGTCGGGGATGTTCGTCTCGGTTTCCATGCGCACCGCGATTATCTCGACCGGCGCGGGGTGCCGAAAATACTGGCCGACCTGTCCGGCCACGACCTGATCGGCTTCGATACCGAGACGGATTTCATCCGCGCGGCCATGCGGCACCTGCCGGGTATCGATCGGTCGGCGTTCGCCTTGCGGGTCGACAATGACGCGGCGCAGTTCGCGGCCATCCAGGCGGGGTTCGGGATCGGCATTTGCCAGGCAGTCGTCGCCAAGCGCGATCCGGCGCTGGTGCGTATCCTCGCCGATGCGCTGGACCTGCCTTTGCCTATCTGGATCGTGATGCACGAGGATTTGAAGCGCATCAGGCGATGTCGTGTCGTATTCGACATGTTGGCGACAGCGTTCATGCGCTGACCCCGACCCGATTTTTTAGAGCTGTTTGCAAATTGCCGGAAGCAACGGGGATTTTGGAAAAAGTCGCGCTGTAGTTCGACCCTGCTAGCCGTTCGACGTCGGCATGGACGCCGAGAGCATATTCGCATGATCTGCGCGATCGAGTGATTGCGGCAGTCTGAGGATGAGGGTTTGTCGCGGCGTGAGGCGGCACGGCGTTATGAGATCACCAACGGGATCGGCCGCTATCCCGGCTTCGATAACGCTATCGGAGCGCATTCTGCGCTTGGCGGGCGAACGCTAGGCCAGGCATGTTTCGGACAGCCGGTTTTTGCAGCGGCATGAGCAACCAATGGTAATCCACTATTAGCGCCGCCAGCTTGTGCCGACAAAACGAGCACCTCTCCCGTTTCATGTCGCGGAGGGCCTTTTTGGATGGAAAAGGTGAGTGGCGATGCGTCTTTCCTGTCGCTACCGCGTATCAGGAAGGGCTGTGCAGGCGCTGTCCGATTTTCGCGCCGCCATGAGGTGTCACTATGATGAAATATGCCATTCTCGCCGTGAGCGCCGTTCTGTTGCCCGTCGCGATGAGCGCGGCCACGGCGCAGGCTGAGTCGGATCAGGGCAAGAAGGCCTGCGTGGCCGAGGCGCGGCGCCTGTGCCCGATGGAGATGAAGTCGATGAGCCGCAAGAAGGTCGAAGGCTGTATGATCCAGAAGATCGATCAGACCTCGGCCGTCTGTCACGCCGCGATGCTGCGGATCAAGGCCGAGCGGGAGGCGGCGGCGACCCGGCGCTGAGACCGAGCGCGCGGTTCTCCGTGCCGATACGGACGTACAGCATCGCCGCGTTCAACACCGTGAACACCGCGGCGATGCCGATCAGCCCGAAGGTGAGGGGCAGGACCGCGATCTCGGCGGTGACGACCGCATAATTGGGGTGGCGCAGGAAACGGAACGGTCCCCTCGCGACGAGCGACGCGCCGGGTAGGACGATGATCCGCGTCGTCCACCGCGGCCCCAGCGTCGCCAGCACCCAGATACGCATGGCCTGCAGCACCGCGAAGACCAGCAATAGCGGCCAGGACACCGTTCGGTCGCCCACGCTGACCCACAAGGCCAGCAGCCAGGCGGTGTGCATCGCCACCATCACCGGATAATGGCTGGCGCCATATTCGCGCGCGCCCGCCGCCATCAGCCGCGCCGTATTGCGCTTGGCGATGACCAGTTCGCTCAGCCGCTGGAGGGTGACGAACGCCATGATGGCATAGGGCAGGTTCATCGATCACACTCCAGCACCAGCGAGGACGCCGTGAAGCCGGGTCCCAACGCGCTCAGGACCGAGCGATGCGGCAGGCCTTCACGGCGATAGCGGTCCAGTACGAACAGCACGGTGGGCGCGGACATGTTGCCATGATCGTGAAGCACCGCGCGTTCCTGCACCATCGCGCCATGTTCCAATCCCAGCGCGCTTTCCAGCGCGTCCAGCACGCGTGCGCCGCCCGGATGACAGATGAAGCGGTCCACGTCCGACAGCGCCAATCCCTGCGCGCCCAGCATTTCGGTGACGGCCTGGCGCATCTCGCGTTCGACAAAGGTCGGGATCGCACGGTTCAGGACCACGGCCAGCCCGGTCTGTTCGGTTCGCCAGCCCATGATGTCGAGCGTGTCGTTCCACGTCTTTTCCGCGCTGCCGACAATGTTTGCGAAACCAGTCGCTCCGGTGCGCAGCAGGCACGCCGCCGCGCCGTCGCCGAAGAGGGCGGTCGAGATCAGGTCGGCCTTGTCCGCGCCGTTGGTCCTGAGCGCCAGGCTGCACAGCTCGACCGTCACGAACAGCACGGTCGAACCCGGCCGGGCCCGTGCCAGATCGGCGGCCAGCGCCAGCCCGGTGGCCCCGCCCGCGCAACCCAGGCCGAAGACCGGCACCCGGCGTACGTCGTTGCGGAACCCCAGCCGCCCCATCGCCCGCGCCTCCAGGCTGGGCGTGGCGATCCCGGTCGAGGAGACGGTGACGATCGCATCGACATCGCCCGCCGCCAGTCCCGCCTCGGCCAGCGCGCCGTCGGATGCCGCGACGAACAGGTCGAGCGCGACGTCTAGATAGGCGGCGCTCCGCTCTTCGAAGGAGCGGGGGGTGCGATACCAGTCGAGCGGCATCGCCAGCTGACGCTCGGCGATGCCCGCATTGGCGAACACCGGGGCCAGCCGATCGAAGTCGGCGAAACGGTCGCCGATCAGCTCGCGCGCGGTGGCGAGGGCCTGATCCTGGGACAGTCGATGACGGGGCGTACGCGTTGCGAGCGCCAGAAGAGCAACCGATTGAACCATGCATCGTCCGAGTAGCCGGGCAACCGGCAGAAATGGATACCGGAGCGCAACGATCCGCGTCGCAGCTTGTTCAACGTGTCGAAAAATACAGGATAGGGCGGATCCATGGCAGGCGAAGCGACGATATGACACCCGAGGCCGCATCGATCGCACCGGAGCCGCAGGCGGCAGGGTTCGCCGCTTGGGCGGGCTTCACCTTCATGTGCCTGGGCATGTTCATGGCCATCCTGGACGTGCAGATCGTCGCGACTTCGCTCCCCACGATCCAGGCGGCTTTGCGTATTCCGCCCGACCGGATGGTGTGGATCCAGACCGCCTATCTGACCGCCGAGATCGTCGCGATCCCGCTGACCGGCTATCTGACCGATGTGCTGGGCATGCGACGGCTGTTTGTCGGCGCGGTCAGCCTGTTCACGCTCGCCTCGATCGGGTGCGCGATGAGCGACGGTTTCGACAGCCTGATCCTCTGGCGCGTCGTACAGGGTTTTTCCGGCGGCACGCTGATCCCCATCGTATTTTCCGCCGTCTTCCTCCTGTTTCCGGTTCGGCTGCAGGGGCTGGCGACGACGATCGCCGGGGTCGCCGCCGTGCTGGCGCCGACGGTCGGGCCGATCGTCGGCGGATGGGTGACGCAGTCTTTTTCATGGCACTGGCTGTTTCGCATCAACATCGTACCGGGCATCGTCGCCGCGCTTGGCGTCGCGTGGCTGTTGCGTGGGCAGGCGGCGGTCGAGCGATCCGGCGAGCGTCGGGCCATCGACATTCTGGCACTCATCCTCCTCGCCGCCGCGCTCGTCGCGCTTCAGATCGGCCTGAAGGATGCGCCGACGCGCGGCTGGGGCGATGCGCGGGTCGCGGGTCTGCTTGCGGTCTTCGTCGCGTGTGGCATCGGCTTTGTCGTTCGGACATGGCGGGCGGCGGTGCCCTTGGTCGAGTTGCATTGCTTTGCCGACCGCAACTTCGCGATCGGATGCCTGTTCAGCTTCGTGCTGGGGTTCGGCTTGTTCGGCTCGACCTATCTGATGCCCTTCTTCCTCGGGCTGGTGCGCGGGCACGGTGCGTTGCGGATCGGCGAGATCATGCTGGTCACCGGCATCGCGCAGCTGGTGACCGCCCCCATCGCCGTGTGGGCCGAGCGGCGCGTCGATCCGCGTTGGCTGACCGCCTTCGGCTTCGGCCTGTTCGGCGTCGGCTTGCTGATGAGTATGGGCCAGACCGCGCAGACCGATTTCCATGAGATGATCCTGCCGCAGGTCGTGCGCGGGGCGGCGATCATGTTCTGTCTGTTGCCGCCGACCCGCATGGCACTGGGCCGGTTGCCCCGGACGCTGGTCGCCGATGGCAGCGGGCTGTTCAATCTGATGCGCAACCTGGGCGGCGCGGTGGGCCTGGCGCTGGTCGACACGATCATCTTCAGCCGGGCCGCAACCGAAGGCCACCACATCGCCAGCCGACTGCAGGCAGGCGACCTGGGCACCGCGTTGCGTATCGGTATTCCCAGGGACGCATTCCTGGAACAGCGTGGCCAGCCGCTGGACGATTTCGCTGTCGAGATGGTGCGGCCCTTGGTCGAGAAGGCCGCACTCGTCCCCGCCGTAAACGCGGCCTGGGCGATGTGTGGCGTACTGACCGCCATCATCGTGATCGCTGTGCTGTGGGTACGGCGCACCCCCGTGGAATGATGCCGGTACAGACCTGCAGGTTTGCGGACCCCGGTTTCGTATCAGTGAAACCGGCGACAAACCGAGAATATGTGGGGCTTATCGCGAGATGACACCACGAAAAATCACCCGTCATTGCGAGCGCAGCGAAGCAATCCAGGGTTCCGTGCGCTGCCCTGGATTGCTTCGCTGCGCTCGCAATGACGGGTCAACATCATGTCATCCCAATCTAAAGGTATAAGCGCATCGCGGTGGTCGACCGCGCTACCAGGGCCGTCCCGGAGGTTGAGACCGTGACCTGCACGATGCGTCGATCCGCGACGCAGCGTCGGCGAAAGATCAACGCCTTGCCCTCCAGAGCGTTAAGGAGGCGCGTCACCGCGGCGCGGGCATTCGCAGCAGGGCAGCCCCATCGATCGAAACGCGCAGGCCGTACGCCAAGATGTTGCCCGACCGCTTGACCGCGCGTCGCTTGGCGAAATTGTCCGGGCTTACGACATACTGGATGTTCGGGCTGATCCGCACGTTGCGAGAGGCCGCGATGCCGTAGTTGATTTTGAACACGCCCTCGTCTGGAAAGACCCTGTCGGTTCCACCGGCCAGAGCACGCGACGCCTGGAGAAACGGACGCTGGCGATCGCCGAGCCGGAGTCGGCCGTGCGAGCCGGTCCAGATGGCCGCGCCGACGCTCATCCCGCGACGCTCTACCATGGTCAAAGCCCGGAGTGAACGAGCGGCCAAGGTCGAGGCGCGGGAAGAGTGAAGCGGATGGAGTAAAAATAGGGTGCCAGATTTCTGCCTATTCGCTGGCAATAAAGGCGTGGACCATTGTGATGTTTTCCCAGAATATTCAATTTGCTCGGAAATCACCATCCTAGTCAAACGATTGATGTCAAAGGGGCGATTGTATCCGCATCTTCATCAACGCCAGGTGGATCCTAAAATATTCCAAAATGTGATTTGTTCGAAATCTGTCGGTAGCTCTTAGGAGAAGGATCAATCGAAAGCGGATGATCCCATCCATACATGCTGCATTGCGATAAAGCTCAGACAAGAGGCATTATAAGGTATTGTATTGCTGAAATATTCCTGATCGCATAGGGTGGCTCGGTCGACGTCGGGCGATGCAGCGATTTTGGGCATTGATTGATGATAGCGGAAGTGATGAGGTGTCCGCGCCCAGGTTCGACCTTGCTATATCGGCCAGTATTCTGGCCGTCGCAATAACATGGATATTGCGATCATGGCTTGATGTTGAGCTTCCTTTCCTGTTCTGCATCGGCGCGGTGATATTTGCTTCGCTCCAGGGCGGATTTGCTGCCGGAGCGATTGCGACGGCCTTTTCCATCTCGGGGACCGCATTGTTCGCCAGCAGCGGTGTGGCACTGGTGACGGCGCGCAATGTCGGGATCGTGCTGCTCTTTTGCACGGGACTGGCCATCAGCGGTGAAATGACGCAGCGGTTGCGCCGTCGTGAGCGTCGGGCGGCGGCGCGGATGTTCCGGCGTGAACAGACGTTGCAGACGATGTTCGAAGACTCGCCGGCCGCCATGCTGGTCGCGGATTCGCGCGATACGATCGCAGCCGCGAACGAGGCTGCGGCGGCTCTTTTCGGTATGTCTTGCACCAATCTGATCGGATTGCGCCTCAGTGCGGTCCTGCCGCTCGGCACCGTTCGAGACGCGGGTGTTTGCTCGGTCGAGATGGGGCCGGGGCGAGCGCTCCATCTCAACGTCCTTGCAAAGCCTCTGCCGATCAAGGGCCAGACGTATCGCATGATCTATATCCGCAACGAGACGGATGCGATGGTCGCGGCCGAAAATCTGTCCGTGACCCAGCGCGAATTATACCGGATGGCGCGGGCGACGACCTTGAACCAGTTCGGTTCCTCGATCGCGCACGAGCTGAATCAACCGATGGCCTTCGTCGCCAATTATGTCGGCGCGGCGCATGCGCTGATAACGCGCAATCCCCCCGATCTGGATATCGCCCGCGGCGCGCTCGACGATGCGCTGAAGCAGATCTTTCGGGCCTCGGCCGTGCTCAAGAAGTTGAAGGAATTTGTCGGACGGCGCGCCCCGACCTTGTCCTGGATCGATATGTCGTCGCTGCTGGTCGATGTCGAGAAGCTGGGGCGAATGGCGGTCAGGGAGGCGGGGGCCGACTTGCATATCGTGTTCCCCGACGAACCGACCGAGATACTGTGCGACGCGGTCCAGCTTCAGCAGGTCATGCTGAACCTGGTGGTCAACGCGGTCGATGCCGTGCGCGAACGACCCGACCGGCGGATCGTCGTCCGCACCTGGCGCAAGCCGTCGGAGGACAGGCTGATCGTTGCCGTCGAGGATAGCGGTTGCGGCCTGCCGGACGGCGACGGCCACAGACTTTTTGCGCCCTTCCGATCGACCAAGCCGGAGGGCGTCGGCATCGGTCTGGCGATCTGTCGCGGTATCGTCGAGGCGCATGGCGGGCACATCTGGTGCGATGCGATCACCGAATTGGGGGGCGCCCGTTTTCTTTTTACCGTTCCAAGCCGTTTGCAGGGGGAGACCGGCCATGCCGCATGACGCATCCGTCTACATCATCGACGACGAGCCGGAAATGTGTCGCTCGCTCGCGTTGCTGTTGTCCACGGGCGGCGTTCCCGCGCGGACCTTCGGCAGTGCGGACCTGTTCCTGGACATGATCGACGCGCTGCCCGTCGGCATCATCATCTGCGACGTCCTGATGCCGGGAACGAGCGGGATCGAGCTGGTGCGTCGCCTGCCGCAGATGGGGCGCAGCGATCCGGTCGTCGTCATTGCGGGCCATGCCGATGTGCCGCTGGCCGTGGAGGCCATGAAGGCGGGCGCGCTGGACTTCATAGAAAAGCCGTTCGAGGCATGCACGATCATGAACGCGATCGAGAATGCCCGGCGTCTTGCCGACGAGCGCGCGGCGCCTCTGCAATGCGTGGAGATCTTGTCGCGCCGCGAACGCGAAGTCCTGGCGCTCATCACCGCCGGCTCGACCAGCAAGCAGGCGGCGCGAGAGCTGGGGATCAGCCCGCGCACCGTCGAGACCTATCGTACCAAGTTGATGGAAAAGACCGGCGCGACCAGTCTTGCCCAGCTGATCCGGCTGGGTCTGGAGGCCGACCACGCCGTGTCGGCGTCAGTCGCGCACATCGCTGGTGGCGAGCTTGATGGTCAGGGTATAGACCAACCCGCCCGGTAGGAAGCGCATCGCGGGCTCGCACCTTGCCTGTGCGCCGATCATGTCACGCAGCAGGCGGGTGCCGAAACCGCTTCTGGCCTGCGGGGATACCGGCGGGCCGCCCAATTCCCGCCAGCTGAGATGCAAATCGGGTTCCGGGTCGTCCGGGTGACGAACCACCGTCCAGCGCAGATCGACCCGTCCACCGCCCAGGCCCAGGGCGCCGTGACGGATCGCATTGGCCGCCAGCTCGTGCGTCACCATCGCAAGCAGATGCGCCCAGCGCGCCGCGATCGCCACCGACGGCCCGGACTGGGTGATGCGCGGGCAAGTGGGATCGTCGAACCGCGCCAGTACCTGTCCGAACACGCTGGGCAGGGTGCAGAATTCCCCGGCGACGTCGCATCCGATGCGGGCCACCGCATCCAGGCTGCGCAGGCGATCGATAAAGGCCGCGACCGCCGGATCGGCGGTGAGCGGTCCCAGCGACTGATGCGCCAACGCGATCGACAGCGACACCAGGTTGCGCGCGCGGTGCTGCGCCTCGGTCTGCATCAGCACGTCCAGCGCGTCGCGGGGCGGCGGCAGGATGGACAGGGTCACCCGGCGGCCCATATCGGTGACGGCCGGTACGCGGATCGCCATCGAAAGCGCCTCGGCGGTCTGGCTTGCGCCTGGGGTGGTCAGGCTTGCGCCTGGCTCGTGCGGGACGATGCTCAGGCTGGGCGGCAGGTCCGCGCAGCGGATCGTGACATACATGATCGGTTCTTCCCCCGGCATCTCCAGACTCCCCTGCGCTACGGGTTCGGCGATCCCCGGATCGCGCGCCCGACCCGTCCTTGCTGCGCCCGCACGACGGGGCTGGCAATTCCGTAGGATTGCGGATGCCGACACCTAGGCGTCCGTAATCGTGCGGAATTTTCGATCGCCGGTCGCCGATTTATGCCTTCGTTCAGGAGGTGCGGGATGTTCGACACGGACGACAAACCGGGCGGTGAGCGTCGAGACTGGCGGTTGATCCGGCGGACCCCGTCACCTCTGTCGGCGGCGCGCGGGCGAACGAATGGCCGCTGCCCCGCCTTCATCGGGCTTGGGACCATCGGGTCGCACACTCTGCCCCCCGTGGCGACGGGCTTTCCGGGCGGCGGCGCCCGGCACCCGATCGCATCGACCGATCCGATCTCCCGGCGGTGTCCGTCGGTATCTGCGCGGTACCGACGGCACTGCGCCGCTTTCCCTCGGGAAGCGAGGCACGGACCCTCGCAGCTCCGGCGACATCGCCGCCGGTCCTGACGTCCGTCGCCATGGGGAAGGCCGCCCCCATGGTGCGACAAGGCCGCCCGGTGGGCGATCCGCCGGACGAACACCCATGACCATGGGCAACAGGAGAGCGTATCATGAAGAAAGTACTTTATGCCTCGATCTCGGTTCTGGCGCTGGGCCTGGCGGTACCCGCCGCCGCGCAGACGTCCGGCACCATTAACGGCGGGGCCGGGATCGGCCTGGGCGCCGGGGGCTTCACCAACGGCGCGATCGACACGGGCAGCGTGAACGGCACCAACAGCCAGACGCTGAGCATCGACATGAACCGCGAGCTTTCGGGCGGTTCGGGCAGCGGCTTTGGCGGCACGATGAACATCAGCAGCCTGCCGCTGGGTTCCAGCTATGCCGTGGTCGGCGGCGTCGGTTCGTCGGGTACCTCGATCCTCGCCAATGTCGATGCCTCGAACAACGGGTCGATCGTGTCGACCAGCTTCAACGCGGGTCTGTACGGCGGCATCACCGGCGGCTCGGCGGCGCTGAACATGCAGGTCATGAACTTCGGCCAGAGCAGCGCCGACTTCAAGCTGACCTCCTCGTTCGACTCGACCCACAACGACTCCTTCAACGCCACCTCGACCGACTGGACGATGGCGGGCGCGGCGGGCGTCGGGGCCTTCACCTTCGGCTCGCTGGGCTGGGACGTCAACTAAAGCCCGGCGCCTCGCGGGGTGGCCCTCGTGCCACCCCGGCTTTGTTCGGATGCAAGGAGAGGAATGATGAAACGTCTCGTCAGTGGTGTGGCTGCGGCGCTCGCGATCCTTCCGGCGGCGGTGGCAGCGCAGCAGATGGACTCGCAGGCCAATAGCACGGTCAATGTCATGGCGATCACGGGGCCGCAAACCCAGGTGCCGCAGCAGCAGGAGGTGACCTATGGCGGCCACACCTGGACGACGCCCAGCGCGCAGGGCAGTTATTTCGGCGGCGCCAATCCCTGCCTGGTCGGCACCGGCGGCGGTGCGGCGGGCGGGCCGATCGCCTTCAACATCAATGTCGGCCGCAATGACGAGGGGTGCCAACGCCGCTCCGACGCCGCCGCCTGGCACGCCATGGGCTTTGACAATGTGGCGATCGCCCGCATGTGTCAGGACGTGAAGAGCGCGGACGCCTTTTTCGCCGCGACCGGCCAGACGTGCCCCGGTGCCATGGCCGATCGCTACAAGCTGGCGGACGGCTCTGCTGCCCCGATCGCGACCCTGGTGTCCAACAGTCGTGCGATCGCGGGCAACCCGAATGCCGGGCCGATCGACCTGGCCAACCCCGTCGTGCAGGCGGCCATTCGCATGGAGGCGCAAAAGATCGTCGCCGCGCAGATCCGAACCTCCGCCGCCGTCACCGGCGCGCCCATCACCGCCCCGAAAACCGCGCCGACGCCATGATCCCGTCGGGTGAGCCCGGCTGGCGACCAGCTGGCGTGGCTCGGGATTGCGTCAGCCGGGCCGATGGCGGACGCTGGAGCGAGCGTAGCGAGATGGCGCCGTTCAGGACAGGCGCTCGGCCGGAACGATCTCGACAAGGCGGTCGCCAGGTTCGAGCCGCCGGGCCGCGTCCTCCCAGAAGCCGATCGCGCCGCCCCCGCGATGGATCCGGACGCCCAGGCCGGTGGTGAGCGCCGACAGTGGCTTGCCGTATTCGGCTGGCGTGACGTCGCGTTCGTGCAGCGAAACCCGTCCACCGTGCGCGGCCAAATCCGCGATATAATCGGCCAGATGCTCGCCATAGGTCGAGCCGGCCAGTAGCAATCCGGCGAAGCTGGCCGGATTGATGACCGTGGTTGCGCCCGCCTGACGGGCCAGCGGTTCATTGTCCTCCGACCGGATGATGACGCTGACCGGCACGCCGGGGGCCAGGCGGCGGGCGGTCAGGACGATCAGGATGGAGGTGTCGTCGCGCCCGGCGGAGACGATGACCGCCCTGGCGCGCGCGATCTGCACCGCCTCCAGCGTCGTGTTGCGGCTGCCGTCGCCTTGCATGACGTTGACGCCCAACTGTTCGGCCAGTTCGATCGCCGCGGCACGTTCGTCGATCACGACGATGGTGGCGGGATCGGCCCCACGCCGCAGCATCTCGGCGACCGCCTCGCTGCCCGATGTTCCAAAGCCCGTGACGATCGTGTGATCGCTCAATCGCCGCTGGATCACCTTCATACGCCAACGGTCCCAGACGCGTCGCAGGAGAAAGTCATAGGCAGTTCCCAGGAAAATAAGCCAGACGAACAGGCGGATCGGCGTAACGACGAACGTGTCGAACAGCCTGGCCCCCTCTGTCACGGGCACGATGTCGCCATAGCCGACCGTCGTGATGGTAATCATCGTGAAGTAGAGCACGTCGGCGAAGCTGATATGGCCGTCGATATTGTCGCGAAGTCCGGCCCGGTCGAACCAGTGCCCCGCCAACGCGATGCCGATCAACGCGATGACGAGGCCGACGCGCCACAGCAGCGATAGCCAGACGGGCATGCCGAGCCGCCTCCGGAGCGAAGGCGTGGTGCCGGTTGCAGGCCATAATTTGTGCGAACCGCGCGCTGTCATCCCACGGGGCTAACGTATGGGCGCAGACATGGATAGGTCGCCCGTCGTTGAACGAGCACTTGTCCCTCCCCTGAAGGGGAGGGGTGAGCCCATCTCATGCTATCGCGGTTTAACGCGAAGGCGGGTGGATCGAACATGCTGGTCCCGGTCACCAGCGGTCGGGCGAAGCACGACGTGCGCACCGAGCCGATACGACTTCCGAGCTGCCTTCATTGGTCACGTCAGCGTGAACGTACCGCCAAGTCCTTCGACTTCCGCCGATGGGGCGACCCACAGCCGGAAGGCGCCGGGTTCCGTGGTCGGTGTCAGCTCGCGACCGATAAAGGACAGGTCGGCCCGGGTGAGGGTGAAGGTGACGTCCTGACGCGCGCCCGGGGCAAGGGTGACGCGGGTGAAAGCCTTCAGCACACGTACCGGCTGGGTCACGCTGGCGACGACGTCGTGGATATAGAGCTGAACGACTTCGGTCGCGGTCATGCGGCCGTTATTGGCGATGGTCGCGCGGATCGTGAGCGGTGCGTCGCCCAGCGTCTGGCTGCTCAGACGAAGGTCCGAATACGCCATGTCGCCATAGGTCAGGCCATGCCCGAACGGGAACAAGGCGCTGTTCGGATAGCCGCGAAAATGTGCCTTATAGGGCTGCAGCGCGCCGGGCGGGTTGGGACGGCCGGTGTTGCGATGCGCATAATAATAGGGGACCTGCCCGCTGGCGCGCGGGAAGGACACCGGCAACCGCGCGGAGGGGGATGCCGTGCCGAACAAAATATCGGCAATGGCCGGGCCGTCCTGCGAGCCGAGGAACCATGTCACCAGCAGGGCGGGGGCCTTCGCCACCGCACCGCTCAGCGCCAGCGCCCGCCCGGTGCGCAGCAGCACGACATAGGGTTTGCCGGTCGCGGCGATCGCCTCGGCAAGCGCCTGTTGCTCTGCAGGCACGGTGATCTCGGTGCGCGACTGCGCTTCGCCCGACATATTCTGGGTCTCGCCGATCGCGAGCACGACGATATCGGCGGCACGCGCCGCGGCGACCGCGCGTGCCGGATCGCTGCCGTCGTCCAGGGTCGCGTCGGGCAAGGTCTCACGCACCGCCGTGACGAGGTCTACCGCCTCGCGATCGGTGCCATAGACATTCCATGGCCCGATCAGGTCGTGCCGGTCACCTGCGAACGGCCCGATCAGCGCGATCTTCTTTCCCGTGCGGGGCAGGGGGAGCAGGTTGCCCTCGTTGCGGAGCATGACGATGCTGCGCGTACCCGCTTCGCGCGCGAGCGCCAGGGCCTCGGGGGTGCGCAGTCGTGCTTTTTCGCGCGCCGGGTCGATGCGGCGGAAGGGGTCGTCGAACAGGCCCAGCGCGACCTTGAGCGCCAGCACGCGTCGCACCGCCTGGTCCAGCCGGGCCAGCGGCACCTCGCCCTTCTCGACCAGATCGGGGAGATGCTTGAGGTAGAGCCCGCTCTGCATCGACATGTCGACGCCCGCGAGGAAGGCAAGGCGCGCCGCATCGCGGCTGTCCTTGGCGAAGCCGTGCGCGATCAGTTCTTCGTCGCCGGTGTAATCGGAAACGACCAGCCCGCCGAAACCCCATTCCTTGCGCAGGACCGTATCGAGCAGCCACTGGTTCCCCGTTGCTGGGATCCCCGACAGATCGTTGAACGATGCCATCACGGTCGGTGCGCCCGCCGCGAAGGCGGCCTGGAAAGGCGGGAAATAGATGTCGCGCAGCGTCCGTTCGGACACATCGACGCTGTTATAGTCCAGCCCGGCCTCGCCCGCGCCGTAAGCGACGAAATGCTTGGCGCAGGCGGCAACCGCGTCGGGTGCGGAGAGCCCGCTGCCCTGGAAACCCTCGACCCGGGCCGCCGCCATCAGTCGGCCGAGCAGCACGTCCTCGCCCGATCCCTCGACGCCCCGGCCCCAGCGGGCGTCACGTGCGATGTCGATCATCGGCGCGAAGGTCCAGTCGATCCCCGACGCCGACGCCTCGACCGCCGCCGCGCGCGCCGTGCGACGCGCCAGGTCCGGGTCGAAGCTCGCGGCTTCGGCGAGCGGGACCGGGAACACGGTGCGCAGGCCGTGGATGACGTCGGCCGCGAACAGCAGCGGGATTTTCAGCCGCGAGCGACGTACCGCCTCGGTCTGCATCCGCCGCGCCATCTCCGCGCCGTTGCCGTTGAAGACGCCGGTCAACTCGCCCCTGCGAACCATGCGCAATTGCGCGTCGAAGCTCGACGCGGCGCCCGCCGGGTTGAGCGAGATGGCGGCCCCCCCGGCCCAGGCGGCAGCGAGCAGATTGAGCTGCCCCGCCTTCTCGGCGAGCGTCATTCGCGAGAGCAGCGACTCGACGGAGGCGGGAAGCGGGCGTTCGCCTGCGATGGCAAGCAGGGCGCGTGCCGGACTGGCCGACCAGGCCAGCGCCGCGCCCGCACCCGCCAGCCATGCCCGCCGCGATATCCGCCGATCCTGACCGTTCATCCTGCTCCCTTTCGTCTTCTTTCAAGCGCCATCTACGCCGTGGCCGGGAACTTGATCCAGGTCCCCCATGTCTGCCCACCGCGATCGCTGCGGTTAGCAAAAACAGGACCTTGGATCACATAACCAGCGACCGTCGGGATGGCGCCCAGCTGAACAATCAGCCGATTGATTGTCATTCCTGGTTCATGTAAGCGGTTTCTGTAAGCGGTTACAAGCCCGCGAAACAGAGAGGATGCTTCGTCGATCATGTCGTCCGACCGACCCGACTCGGTTGTTGCCGCTGCTCCGGCGGCGCGCGGCGCGTATGCGACGATCCATGACGTCGCGCGCGTGGCGGGTGTCTCGGTCGCGTCGGTGTCGCGGGTGTTCAACGGGCGCGACCATGTCCGCGCGGAGATGCGCGTGCGGGTCGAGGAGGCGGCGGCGCAGCTTGGCTATGTTCCCCATGCGGGCGCACGCAGCCTGAGCATGGCACGAACCGGCGCGATCGGCGTGGTGCTGCCCGACCTGCATGGCGAATTCTATTCCGAGCTGCTGCGCGGCATGGACCGCGAGGCGAGCCAGCGCGGACTCGGCCTGTTGCTGACCGTGCTCCATGCGGGGCGCGGGGTCGATACCCTGGCGGCGCTTCGCGGGCAGGTCGACGGGTTGGTGGTGATGGCGCCGGAACTCGATCCGGCCGTCCTCGCCCGGCACATGCCGCGCGGGCCGGCGGCCGTCTTCCTGGCATGCGCGCCGCAGGACGGAAGTCTCAATCTGCGCATCGACAATCATGGCGGGGCGGCTGCGGCGGTCGCGCATCTCGCGGCGGGCGGGGCGAAGCGGATCGTCCATATCTCCGGCCCGGCGAGCAATTTCGACGCGCAGCAGCGACGCGCTGGCGCCGAGGCCGCCGCAGCGGCGGCGGGCGTGGCGCTGAACGTGATCGAGGGTGATTTCCACGAGGCCAGCGGGACCATGGTCGGCGAACGCGTCGCAAGCGGGTCGCTGGAGGCGGATGCGATCTTCGCAGCGAACGACATGATGGCGATCGGCGCGCTGATGGCGCTGAAGCGTCGTGGTGTCGCGGTGCCGGAGCAGGTAGCGGTCGCCGGGTTCGACGACATTCCGCTGGCCCGGCTGGTGAGCCCGGCGCTGACCAGCGTCGCGATCGACATCGCGGCGATGGGTGCGCGCGCCGTGACCCATCTTGCCGAACAGATCGCAGCGAAGCGCGAACCGCCTTCGGAAGGCCGGGTGACCACGGCGGACGAGGTGATCGTGCCGCATCTGATGGTGCGTGAAACAACAAGAGAAACCGACAGGGGATAGGGTTATGAAGAGGAACGCATTCAGGCTGGCGCTGGCGGGCGCGACGATGCTCGCGGGGCTGGGAACCGCGACGATGTGGAGCGCGCCCGCAGCCGCCCAGGCCGGGCAGGCCGCGCTGCGTGGCGTGATCCGCAGCGCACCCGACAATCCCGTGCAGGACGTGACCCTGATCGAGGCCGATACCGGCTTTCGTCGCACCGTCGTCCCCGGCGCGGACGGCAGCTATAACTTCCCGTCGCTGCGGGCGGGGTCGTACCGGCTGGAAATCCGCCTGAAGCAAGGCACGCGCAATTCCGATCAGTTTACCTTGCGCGTCGGGCAGAATGCCGGGCTCGACCTCGACCTGACCACCCCTCCGGCGCCTGCACAGCCCGCGCCGGGCGACACCACCACCGGCGAGACCGCACCGCCGCCCGCGGAAGCGCAGCAGGGCGACATCATCGTCACCGGCAGCCGCATCCGCTCGCTGTCCGGCGGGCAGGTCGGCATCAACATCACGCCGCGCCTGATCGAGCAGCTGCCGCAGAACAGCCGCAACTTCCTGGCCTTCGCCGATCTCGCACCCGGCGTGCGCTTTATCGAAAGCTCGGACGGCAGCTCGCGCATCCAGGGCGGGGCGCAAGGGTCGAACTCGGTCAACGTCTTCATCGACGGCGTCAGCCAGAAGGATTACGTGCTGCGCGGCGGCCTGACCGGGCAGGACAGTTCGCCCGGCAACCCGTTCCCGCAGCTCGCGATCGGCGAGTATCAGGTGCTGTCGTCCAACTACAAGGCGGAGCTGGATCAGGTCAGCTCGGTCGCGATCATCGCGGGCACCAAGTCGGGCACCAACGAGTTCCATGGCGAGGGCTTCTTCGACTTCACCAACCAGAATTTGCGCGACCGTCGCCCGACTGAAATCTTCCCGACCAAGATTGCCAAGATCCCCTCGGAGGACAAGCAGTTCGGCGTCGCGCTGGGCGGGCCGATCGTCAAGGACGTCGCGCATTTCTTCGTCAGCTACGAAGGCAAGCGGAGGCAGGTGCCGATCGACATCCTGCCGACCAACGGCGTCGCGGTGTCGAGCCTGCCTGCGCAGTATCGCGACATTTTCGGGTCGTTCAACTCGAGCTTCCGCCAGGACCTGTATTTCGGCAAGATCGACCTGGAGCCGACCGACAAGGACCTGATCGAGCTGACCGGCAAGTACCGCAACGAGACCGGCGTGCAGATCGGCAACGGCAATGCCGCCTTCTCCACGCGTACGCTGAGCAAGGTGAACGAGAAGCGTGGGATGCTGCGCTGGCAGCATAGCGAGGATCGGTGGATCAACGACGTGCGCCTGTCCTATGAGGATGTCGCCTGGTCGCCGCAGCCCGCCGAGAACGGCATCGGGCAGCAGTTCCGCACCACGACGCGCAACGGCAGCAGCGTGTCGACCTTCGACCTGTTCCGCACCGGGGCCGGGCTGGGCTTCCAGGACAAGGGGCAGAAGGGCTGGACCATCCAGGATGACTTCACCTGGACCGGGGTCGAGAACCACACCTTCAAGGTCGGCGCGAAGGCGAAGTGGGTGACGCTCAACTCGCTGGAGCAGAACCTCATCAATCCACTCTATCTCTATGATACCACCTTGCCCTCGGCGAGCGGGTTCAACGACCAGATTCCCTACAGCCTGCAATTCGGCACGAACGGCACCCTGGGCGATCCGCGCATCCGCTCCAAGAACTTCCAGCTGGGCCTGTATGCGCAGGACGATTGGGACGTGACCGACCGGCTGACGCTGAACCTCGGTCTGCGTTGGGATTATGAGCGGACCCCGGCGTTCCTGAACTATGTGACGACTACCGAGAACGTCAACGCGGTGTCGCCCGCCAACTATCCGAACCTGGTCAACGCCGACTACCGGATCAGCGACTATATCTCGACCGGCAGCAATCGGAAGGCGTTCAAGGGCGCGTGGCAGCCGCGCGTCGGCTTCACCTATCGCCTGGACGAGCAGGGCCGGTTCGCGGTGTTCGGCGGCTATGGCCGGTCCTATGACCGCAATCAGTTCGACTTCCTGCAGCAGGAATTGTCCAACGGCCGTTTCCAGCGCCGCGAGTTCCTGTTCCAGGGCGCCGACACGATCAATCCGTGTACGCCCGGGCCGAACTGCATTCCCTGGAACCCGGTCTATCTGACCGAGGCGGGGCGACAGCAGCTGATCGGCAATGGCAGCCCGGGCGGGCGCGAGTTCCGCTTCATCAAGAACGACCTGAAGATCCCCTATTCGGACCAGTTCAGCCTGGGCCTGCGCGGGCGGTTCAACCCGGTCGAGCTGGAGGTCGGCTATACGCGCATCGTCAGCAAGGACGGCTTCGTCTATCTGCTCGGCACGCGTCGTCCCGACGGCTCGTTCTTCGCGCCGTCGCCGACCACGGGCGCGCCGCAGGGGCCGAACACCAGCTTTGCGCCCAGCGGGTACGGCGCGATTATCCTCGGCGACAATGGGCTGGAGACGCGCGCGGACTCGGCCTATGCCAAGCTGACCAAGGCCTATTCGGCGGCCTCGCCCTGGAGCATCGACGCCACCTATACCTTCACGGCGGCGGTGGATAACCGGCCTAACAACGACCAGTCGTCCTACTTCCTGCTCGATTTCCCCAAGGCGTCGGATTACCCGATGCTGCGTTCGGGCGTGGTGCCGCGTCACCGCTTCGTGGTGGCGGGCAGCGTCGACACGCCGCTGGGCGTGACGATGTCGGCGAAGTTCCAGATCGAGAGCCCGACCTTCCAGCGCGCGCTGCTCGACACGTCGAACCCGTATCAGCGGACGCTGGTGGGCTCGGAAGTGTTCGGGCTGGGTGATCGTTGGGGCCGTCGCCAGCTTGACCTGGCGTTCACCAAATATGTGCCGCTCAAGTTCATCAGCGACCAGACGCGTATCCGCTTCCGCGTCGACATCATCAACGCGATGAACGACCGCAACTATGTCGACTATAACAACGACCCCAGCGACACGACGCGGACCCCGGGTTCGCCGAGCATCTATCGGGAAGTGTCGACCTACAGCATCGGCGGCAATCCGCCGCGCACGGTGAAGCTGTCGGCAGGGTTCAACTTCTGATGCGTCCTCCACCGCCGCCCCGGCCAGCACCGGGGCGGCGGTTCAATTTCGAGAATGACCGCATGACGTTCGATCGACGCGATATCCTGCGCGCCACGGCGCTGGGCGGGGCGGGGTGGCTGGCGGGGTGTACCGCCGGGCCGCTGGCGCCAAGACGTGCGCCGCAGATGGCTTTCCCGGGCGTACTGCCCAGGATAGGCACCACGCCCGCGAACGCCAGCGACCCGCTGATGGACGATATCCAGCGGCGCACCGTCAGCTATTTCTGGAATACGACCGACCAGGTGACGGGCCTCGCCCCCGATCGCTGGCCGACCCCCAGCTTCGCCTCGATCGCGGCGGTCGGCTTTGCCTTGACCACCTATCCGATCGCGGCGACGCGCGGCTGGATCACGCGGGCCGCCGCCGCGCAGCGGACGCTGGCGACGCTGCGCTTTTTCGCGAATGCGCCGCAAGGCCCCGACAAGGAGGGGATGAGCGGCTATAAGGGCTTTTTCTACCATTTCCTGGGCGTCACCAAGGGGCATCGCTTCGCCAAGACCGAGCTGTCGACGATCGACACGGCGCTCCTGCTGGGTGGCGTGCTCTTCGCGCAGACCTGGTTCGACGACGAAACCGACCCGGCCGAGCGCGAAATCCGGGCGCTGGCCGATCAGCTTTACCGCGCGGTTGAATGGGACTGGATCACGCCGCGCAAGCCGTTCGTGTCGATGGGCTGGCATCCCGAGAGCGGGTTCATCGGCTCGGACTGGAATATCTATAACGAGAGCCTGATCCTCTACGTCCTGGCGCTCGGCTCACCGACGCATGCGTTGCCACCGACGACCTGGGACGCGTGGACCGCCAAGTTTGACCCGTCCTGGGACGAGAAATATGACGACCCGTTCACCGCCTTTCCGCCCCTGTTCGGGCATCAATATAGCCAGGTGTGGATCGACTTTCGCGATCTGATGGACACCTATTCCAAGCGGCGCGGGTTCGGCTATTTCGAGAATAGCCGCCGCGCGACCTATGCGCAGCGCCGCTATGCCATCAACAATCCCGGACGCTGGCGCGGCTATGGCGAGAATGTCTGGGGGCTGACCGCGTGCGACGGGCCGGGCGATTTCGTCCGCGAGATCGACGGGCGCAAGCGCCAGTTCTTCTCCTACTCCGCGCGGGGACCCGGTGACCGCGACGACGGGACGATCGCGCCGACCGCGGCGCTGGGATCGATCGCATTCGCACCGGAGATCGTGCTGCCTGCGGCGCGGGCGATGTATTCGACCTATGGCACCGCCATCTACGACCGCTACGGCTTTCGCGACAGCTTCAACCCGACGTTGACCCTGACCGACGTCAAGCTGCAGCACGACAAGGTGGTGCCCTATATCGGCTGGGTCGCGGACGATTATCTCGGCATCGACCAGGGGCCGATCGCCTGCATGATCGAAAACTGGCGCAGCGGGCTGGTCTGGAAGACGATGCAGAAGAACCCCTATATCCGCGCAGGGCTCGAGCGGGCCGGGTTCACCGGCGGCTGGCTGTCATCGGCATAAGCGACTGGCGTCGGGGCGAACGTTGCTCCGGCTTTGTCCTCAGGCGTTCAGCCAATCCGCCGTAATTTCCCCGCTATGCCCCTCCGGCGCCAGCGCGGCGCGGAGAGCTTCCAGCAGGGGCGGCAGCCCTTGCATGAAGGCATAGGGCGGATTGACGATGAAGAGGCCTGCGCCGTTGTAGATACCGGGCTGGTCGGCGTCATAAATCCAATGTTCCACCGACAGGAACTTGGGGATGCCGAGATTGCGCAGATCGTGCTTCCAGCGCTGGTGAGTCGCGCGGTCCTTCAGCGGATACCAGACGACCGTCACGCCATGCGCCCATTTGCGGTGTGCTGCCGCCAGCGTCGCGGTGATGCGGGCGCGTTCGTCGGTCTGTTCATAGGGTGGATCGACCACCACCACGCCGCGCGGCGTGCGGGTCGGCAGCATCGCCAGCCACAGCTCATAGGCATCGCGCTCATGCACGGCCGCAGGGGTACCGCGCATCGCGCCGCGCAGCTCCCGCACGTCCTCGGGATGCTTTTCGTTAAGGATCAGCACATCCTGCGGGCGCAGGAGTTGCGCCAGGAACCGTGGCGAGCCGGGATAGAGGCGCGGCTCCGCCTCGACATTTACGGCCCGCACCGCCGCGCGATAGTCGTCCAGCAACGGGTTCGCATCTGCAAATGCCCGCACCACGCCGTGCGCGGCCTCGCCGGTGCGTTGCGCCTGCTCGCCGCCCAGGTCGTACAGCCCGCAACCGGCATGGGTGTCGATCAGGGTCAACGCACCCTCTTTTTGCTGCAAGGCCCGGACCAGCGCGATCAGCAGGCTGTGCTTCACGACATCGGCGCTGTTGCCAGCATGGAAGGAGTGGCGATAATTCATTCGAAATCCAGAAACCTGCCGATGGGGCGCATTACTAAGCGACCTGTTCGGCGCTCATAGGAGAGCCGGGGAGGGGGCGTCAAAGCCGCACTGTATCGCCTGCGCGGGAGCTAGGTGTTTGATCCCGGCATTTGATGGTGCATCATCGGCGCAAGCCTGGAAGGAAGCCTTATGGGACAGGTTTTACACGGGAGCGCCCGCACGACAGAGGCAGTCCGTCGAGCGATACAGCATAGTCAAGAGAGCCTGAGGGTTCTGGCGAAGCGCCACGGGATCAACCAAAAAACCGTGGCGAAGTGGAAGAAGCGCACAGCGGTCAAGGATCTGCCGACCGGACCGAAGAATCCGCACTCCACGGTACTGACCATCGAGGAGGAGGCTGTCATCGTGGCCTTCCGCCGGCATACGTTACTGCCGCTGGATGACTGCCTCTACGCGCTTCAGGCGACGATCCCACACCTGACGCGCTCGTCGTTGCATCGCTGTCTACAGCGTCACGGGATCAGCCGCCTGCCCGAGGTCACCGGCGACAAGGCTCCGAAACGCAAGTTCAAGACGTACCCGATCGGCTACTTCCACATCGACATTGCCGAGGTTCAGACTGCCGAAGGCAAACTACGACTGTTCGTTGCAATCGACCGGACCAGCAAGTTCGCGTTCGTCGAATTGCATCAGGAAGGCGGCAAGATGATCGCGGCGCAGTTCCTGCGCAATCTGGTCGCGGCCGTGCCCTATCGTATCCACATCGTGCTGACAGATAACGGCATCCAGTTCACCAACCACGCTCATCACAAATATGCCTTCCACCACATCTTCGACCGCGTGTGCGAGGAGAACGGCATCGAGCACCGGCTGACAAAGGTAAAGCATCCGTGGACCAACGGGCAGGTGGAACGGATGAACCGAACCATCAAGGACGCGACCGTCAAGCGCTATCACTACGACAGCCACGACCAGCTACGGCAACATCTCGGCGACTTCGTCGCCGCCTACAACTTCGGCCGCAGACTCAAGACCCTCACACCCTACGAAGCCATCTGCAAGGTATGGCAGAACGAGCCCGCTCGGTTTATATCAAATCCGCACCATCAAATGCCGGGATCAAACACCTAGGCCGGATCGACATTTATGTTATTCCTCCCCTGTAAGGGGAGGTGGCAGGCTGAAGGCCTGACGGAGGGGTGTCCCGGTTGGAGAGGTTGGACCTCCATTACCACCGGCGACACCCCTCCACCATCCTCTGGATGGTCCCCCTCCCCTTGCAGGGGAGGAATGTGTGGCATTTCGCCTGAATGTCGATCGGTCCTAAAGCGATAAGGTTTCGAACTGACCCGGCGCGATCCCGGCGACGGACCAGTCGCCGATGGACCAGCGGACCAGTCGGAGGGTGGGCAACCCGACCGCGGCGGTCATGCGGCGGACCTGGCGGTTGCGCCCTTCGCGGATGGTGATTTTCAACCAGCTGTCGGGAATGAGCTTGCGCTGGCGTATCGGCGGATCGCGCAGCCACAGATCGGGCGCGTCGATGCGTGCGACCTCGGCGGGCAGCGTCATGCCGTCCTTCAGCTGGACGCCGCGCCGCAAACATTCCAGTTCGGGCTCCTGCGGATCGCCTTCGACCTGCACGAGATAGGTCTTGGGCATCTTGAAGCGCGGATCGGCGATACGTGCCTGAAGCCGTCCGTCATCGCATAGCAGCAACAGGCCCTCGCTGTCGCGATCAAGCCGCCCGGCGGGGTAGACGTTCTTCACCGTGATGAAGTCCGATAGGGTAGACCGAACCGTGGGCGATCCGCGATCCGTGAATTGCGACAGGACGCCGAAGGGTTTGTTGAACAGGAGCAGCCGGGGCATGCTGTTGCCCATAACGCCCAGCTACGGTGATGTCTTGCGCCGCATGTCCCGTCGGTTAGGCTCTGTCGACGCCGGGCTGCAAGCCCGCGCGCTTGGCCGATGCTTCGACACGGCGGGCCGCAGCCTTCCGGGTCCGGACGCAACCCGTCGTCGTCACGGGCATTCGCTTCAAGACCGTGATACCGTTTTTGCGATCGATTAAGGTGATCTATCCGTTCCGAATAATCGATTGGACAGATTTTCCGTGCATGTGCGATCTTCGTTCCAGAAGACAGTACCGATTGGAAGAGGACATCGAGATGGCCGATTACGAACAGCCCAAGAGCGGTGGTTGCCCGATGGGCGGCAAGGGTGGCGGCGAGGTCAAGGCCCGGTCGCTGCTGGGACGGACCAACAAGGACTGGTGGCCCGACGCGCTGCCCATCGATATGCTCCACCAGCACGGCGTCTCGCCCGATCCGATGGGCGCAGACTTCGATTATGCCGAGGCGTTCAACACGCTCGACTATGCCGCGCTCAAGGCGGACCTGCTGGCGCTGATGACCGACAGCAAGTCGTGGTGGCCCGCCGACTACGGCCATTACGGCCCGTTCATGATCCGCATGGCGTGGCATGCCGCCGGGACCTATCGCGTGACCGATGGTCGCGGCGGGTCGTCCTCGGGGCAGCAGCGTTTCGAGCCGCTGAACTCCTGGCCGGACAACGGCAATCTCGACAAGGCGCGGCGCCTGTTGTGGCCGATCAAGCAGAAATACGGCAAGCATATCAGCTGGGCCGACCTGTTCATTCTCGCCGGCAATGTTGCGATCGAGAGCATGGGCGGGCCGACCTTCGGTTTCGCGGGCGGCCGCAAGGACGTCTATGCGTCGGAAGGTGACACCTTCTGGGGCGCGGAGGAACTGTGGGTCGACGAAGGTGCGCAGACGCGCATCACCGAGGAACTGCCCGAACTGGAGGGGCCGCTCGCGGCAATCCAGATGGGCCTCATCTACGTCAATCCCGAAGGGCCGGGCGGTGAACCCGATCCGCTGAAATCCGCGCGCGACATGAAGGCGACGTTCCAGCGGATGGCGATGAACTCGGAAGAGACTGTCGCGCTGACCGCCGGTGGCCATGCCTTCGGCAAGGCGCATGGCGCCAAGCCGCCGACGGGCTTCAAGAACCCGGCGGCCGAAGCGATCCACCAGCAGGGGCTGGGCTGGCTGACCGATAGCGAGGAGATCGGCCAGGGGCATATCACGACCTCGGGCATCGAGGGTGCGTGGTCGAACAATCCGACCAAGTGGACCGGCGACTATCTGCGCCTGCTGTTCAAATATGACTATGAACTGACGCGGAGCCCGGCGGGCGCCAAGCAGTGGACCCCGGTCAATCCGGATCCCGAGGACATGGCCCCCGACGCGCGTGACCCGAACAAGCGCGCGCCGACCATGATGACCACCGCCGACATGGCGTTGAAGATGGACCCCGAGTTCCGCGAGATCGCGCTGCGTTTCCGCGACGACCAGTCGGCGCTCGACGATGCCTTCGCCCGTGCGTGGTTCAAGCTGACCCACCGCGACATGGGGCCGAAGATTCGTTATCTCGGGCCGGAAGCGCCCGAAGAGACGCTGATCTGGCAGGACCCGGTGCCGGAAGGCACCGCGCCTTCGGACGTGGCGATCGCCGCGTTCAAGGAAGCGGTGCTGTCGAGCGGGCTGACCGTTGCACAGTTGGTCAAGACCGCCTGGGCCTCGGCATCGACCTATCGCCGGTCGGACCATCGCGGCGGCGCGAACGGTGCCCGCATCGCGCTGGCCCCGCAGAAGGATTGGGCGGTCAATGAGCCCGAGCAGTTGCAGACGGTGCTCGCCAAGCTGAACGAGCTGCGTGGCGACATCTCGCTGGCTGATGCGATCGTATTGGCCGGTTCGGCAGCGGTCGAGAAGGCCGCGCGCGATGCCGGGTTCGAGGTCAGCGTGCCCTTCCTGGGCGGTCGCGGTGACGCGACGCAGGAATGGACCGATGTCGAGAGCTTCAAGTGGATGGAGCCGCAGGCCGATGGCTTCCGCAACTATCTGAAGACCCGCAACCCGGTGAAGACCGAGGAGCTGTTGCTCGACCGTGCGGCGCTGCTCGGCCTCTCCGCGCCGGAGATGACGGTGCTGGTCGGGGGCCTGCGCGTGCTGGGCGCGAACGTCGGCGACGCAACCGAGGGCGTGCTGACCGATCGTCCGGGACAGCTGACCAACGACTTCTTCGTCAACCTGCTCGACAATGATACCTTCTGGGATCTGGTCGATGCGTCGAGCGACGAGAAGTTCATCGGCTATGATCGGGGCGGCCGCCAGGAGAAGTGGCGCGCGACCCGAACCGACCTGATCTTCGGCTCCAACTCGCAGCTGCGTGCGACCGCCGAGGTCTATGCCGAGAACGGCAATGAGGAGAAGTTCGTACGCGACTTCGTGCGGGCTTGGGTTAAGGTGATGAATGCCGATCGCTTCGACGTGACGGCCAAGCCGGTATCGGCCAACCAGGCCAGCTAAGCCGGTAGGTCGAGATGGGGGCGCGGCGTGCCCGGACGCAGGTCCGGGTCGCTGCGCCCCTTTTTCATGCGCTGGCGTGGCGGAATGCCCATGGGGTGCCAAGCCAGTGTGACCTTTGGCGCCAAAGCGTCACTATTCGGCGACGCGCCTGGGGAGCTTTGGATTAACCGGGCCTCAAGTTTCCGGGTCCAGGCGGCAACGCGCATACCATTCGGCATAATCGGTGTTGCGGATCATATAGCGGTTGAGATCCGGCGCGCCGTCGTTCCACCAGACCGGACCTCGTTCGCCCAACGCGACCTTGGCAGCATCCACCTCGGCCCGCGCATAGGCGAGGCGTGTCGCATCGCCTTCCGCCATGGCGGTTCGCACCGCGCGTCGCGCTTGCATCAGTGCATCGACCTGCATCTGCCGTTCGTCCGGGGGCAGGGCAGGATTGCTCTTGCGCCACAACCGGCCCCGGACGACGATATAGCGGCCGTCGGGCGTCGTCAGTGGCGGCTTCATGCTCTGATATGTCGTGCGGAAGTCATGCCGGTCATGATGGGCCTCTCGATCAGGGTCAGGAACAGACGATTGCCGATCAGGGTCGTTCCGGCGGCAAGGTCCTTTGCAGGCGACGTCGGAGACATTAGGTTGATCGAATGGCCGCTTTTGACGACAGCTTCGATCCCGATCTGGGGGCAGCGTGCAACCGCCTGGCGGCATGGGTGGAGGCTTTGCCCGAAGGGGCGGTGATCGATCCGGCATCCGACCTGACCGAGGACGATCTGGCCCTCATCCTTCGGCACCTCTACGCCACGCGGAGGCAGGCGCAGGCGGGGCAGCCGGTCGACCCTGCGCCGTCCCCCGCCGCGCGGGCGTCTGTTCCGGTGACGGCGAAAAGCTGACGGCCCGATCCGGCGCCGGGGAAATTTCCTTTTTCCTGAACGGCTCCGATGACGTTCGGCGGCGTTCTATCGGCTGACCGGCGTACAAACGCCGGTCGCGCGAGTGGAGCCGTCATGTCCGATCAGCCCAGCAAGTTGCACGATCCGCAGGCGATTCCGCGCGACGAACAGGCGGCGGACGATGCCCGGGCATTGCGTCCCGGCCACCCTCCGCTGGACGAATAGTCCGTGACCGATCGTGTTGAGGCCGAAGTCGTCACATTCGGCGACTTTGCCTGACGAGCGCCACCGCGCGTGCAATCCGTTTACAATCGGGAGTCCCAAGATGGATGATGAACGCCTTTGGAGCTTTGAGGAAAGCCTGTGGACCCAGGGCCCGGAGAATTACCGGGAAAAGGTCGATGCCGAGGTCGTGATGGTCCTGCCCCGGCCGCCCTTCGTCCTGACCGGCGAGGCGGCGGTATCGGCGGTGGCGGATACGCCCGTCTGGGACCATGCCGAATTGACCGAACGACAGGTCTCGCGCCCGCAGGAGGGCCTGATCGTCATCGGCTATCACGTCGCCGCCAGTCGCGGCGAAGAAGCCTATGAGGCCTATTGCACCTCGGTGATCCGGCGGCTCGAACATGAAGTCTGGCGCGTCGTGCAGCATCAGCAGACGCCGAAACTGACCAAGCCCCTGGCCGAAGCGTAACGGCGAAGCCCCGCGTCGCGGCCAGGCCCATTGGCCCGGTCGCGACGCGGGGCTTACGAAACCTTGTCGTCTGAAAAGTCTCGACCCGCTCCTGCCTGGGGGCGAACCTCGCGCGAGATCGGGTATCGACCTCAATAGGTGACGGTGACGACGACGGTGTCGGTATAGACACCGGGCGCAGGCGTTGCCTGGGCGGGCACCCGACCGTGGACGGCGAGCGCCTGGACAAGGCCGGTGCCGGAGGCTTGCACGCCGCTGTCCCAGGACGATGACTGCGCGGCGTCGCGGAACAGCCCATAGGTAATGAAGCCGCCCGACGCGCCGCGCATCCGCCGGGTGCCCGAGGCATCGGCATTGCGTCCGGCATCGAGGCGCAGGGCGTAGGGCGTCTGGTTGGTGCAGGTCAGGCTGATGCCGCTCTGCGCCGTCACGACGCGGGACAGCACGCCGGTTGGCGGAAATGTCAGGTCGGTCGCCGCCACGGTGCAGCCCTTGGCCGGGGCGGCCGTGACCTCGAAGGTCGGCCGGATCGAGGCGGAGCCCGCGAACCCCGTGCAGTTGGTACTGGTGCCGAGCAGTTCGGCCCCATAGCTGAACAAAGTGGCATTCCCGATGAAGCTGGCGCGATAGGCGCCCGGCACCGCCGTCGCCTGGCCATCGAACAGCCGCGCATAGATGCTGCGCGTCGCCGAACCGGCGCCATTGAGCAGGTTGGATATGATGATTGGCGGCACGCTGCCCAAACTGGGATTGTCCAGCGATCCCCAGGCGATCGATCGCGCCGCGTCCTGATAGAGCTGGAAGCGCAGCGATCCCGCCGGGCCCGTCATCAACCGGGCCGATCCGTCGGTGCCGCCGCTGCCCGCGCCGATGCCGGGACAGATTTTGACGACGCTGAGCAATGGAATGCCGGTGCAGGTGACGGTGACCGTGCCCGTGACGTCGACGGAGCCGCCGGACAGGAGCGAGGGGCTGCCGAAATCGATGGACGACACCGTCGCCGAACAGGTCTGGGCCTGCGCGGTGCCGGGCATCATGAGAAGGGCGAAGGCGGCCAGCAATGCGAGGAGCAACGGTTTCATGTGCTCGGCCCCGCCATCGGGGCGCAGACGGCACGGATGCGAACCTGCTCGCCCGGCTGGCTGACGAAGGGGAAACGCGCGCGGCAGCGTCGACCGTCGGGATCGGTGACGATCGCTTCGTTCTGCGCGCGAAGGGCCCCCAGGAAGGCGACGCCGTCATAGCCGACGACATCCTCCGACAATCCCGGCCGTGCAATGCCCGAGCCGAGCGGCAGCAACCGCCCGTCGCCATCGACGAACTCCACCAGTGCGGTGTCGGTCTCGCGCGCTATGCCGAACGTGACGAAGGCGGGGACGCGGGTAAAGGCCACCGCCTCGGCATGGGTGGAGTTGATGCGGGCATCGACGGGCAGCGAGGATGGGTCGATCGAGATCGCGCTCGGCTCGAACGGGGCGATGTCGGGGACCAGCAGCTTGCCGGACGCGCCGGTGGTGCCGACCAGCCGGTTCTCGCGGTAGACCCGCACGCCGCTCGCGCCCGCATCGGCCACTGCGAAGGACTGGTCGAGGCGTCGCGCGGCATAGAGATCGCCGCCGATCAGCGCGATGGCGCCCTCCGCCTGCAGGGTGCCGGAGACGTTGCCGCCCACATACAGGCCGGTCGCCTCGAACTGCGCGAAGCCGGTCGTGTGGCGGACGATGGCGTGGCCCGCTCGCTCGCGGCCGTCGGCGACTCGCACTGACCATCCCCAGGAACCGGGCTCATGCGCGCCTTGACGCGACATCTCGGCATAGCCCGAAACGCGGCCGTCCGATACGGTCGCCCCCGTCGTGACCGAGGCACGTCGTCCGAAAGGCAGGCTTGCC
This sequence comes from Sphingomonas sp. 77B, assembly GCF_056497825.1. Lineage (NCBI taxonomy): Bacteria > Pseudomonadati > Pseudomonadota > Alphaproteobacteria > Sphingomonadales > Sphingomonadaceae > Sphingomonas > Sphingomonas sp. 77B. The sequence goes on along the minus strand of NZ_JBWMBY010000001.1, from coordinate 827,787 downwards.
CCGACGAACAGGGCGAAGTTGCGGTCGCCGCTCAGGTCCGCGACGGCATTGGCGAACAGCGACAGCCGCCCGACATTGGCCGTCGAGGATAGGCTGGCGAGGCGATAGCGGTCGCCCGATGCGGTCTTGGAATTGACCAGGCTGACCCCGATCGAGGCCGATGTCGTGGCGATCGGCAGCGAGAGCGAGAACTGATCGATCTCTCGGGGGGCACCGAAGATGCGCCGATCCCCCGCCAGGACCGGGCCGAACGAGGCGGTGCGCGAGGCGAGGTCGGCATAGTGGCCAAGCGTCCGCATCGAGCGCAGGAGGATGGAAATGCCGGGACGGCGCGACTCGATGGCGATGTCGATCAGGCCGCCGGTGCCTTCGCCCGATCGGCTGACCGCTCCGGCCAGCGACAGCAGCGCCTGATCCCGCAGCGTCACGACGCTTCCCGCGCCGAGCTGCACCAGGCCCGCGCCCAGCTCGACATGGCCTTGCAGCGTCAGGCGGTCGGTTACGCCGTGCCGCGCCGACGCGGAAGCGATCAGGCGCCGGTCATAATCGTTCGACACGATCGCATAATTGCGCCGGGCAAAGCCGATCTCGGCACTGAAGTCGGTCAATCCGTCCGCCAGCAACTGGGGCGAGGCGTAGAAGGGCGCGGTCGACACCGTCTCGCGGCCCAGCGCATCGCGCACGACGACGGTGGCGATGCCGGCACCCTGCACGACCGGCGGGTGCATTACCGCATAGGGGCCCTGCGGCACAGCCGTCGACAGGGCGCGGACGCGATCGATGAACAGGTTCAGGGTCGAGGGAGCCGCCGCCGTACCACTGAGGCGCGGGACGGGCATGGTGACGAGGTCCGGGCGCATCCCGAATGTCCGCTGGATCTGAAGGCCGCCCATGCGGATCGGCCGGGTCCAGGCATGGCCGCCATTGATCGTGTCGCCCGCGCGCAGCGTCACTAGGCGGCCGGGGTCTTCATAGCTATAGGTCGTGGCCAGCCGGGTGAAGCGCATGCCCCCCGACAACAGGCCGACCGCGCTGCTCTCGAACAGGCCGAACGCGCCGAAGACGCGCGTGCCGAACGCGCCCGACGCGCCGGTGAAGCGCGGCCCGACCGCGCTTCGGTCGCCGCTGGCGAACAACGTATAGTCGAGCACCGCCCCGAAGGGCGGTCGTTCGGGCGTCGTGATGGTCCGATCGCCGCGCCCCCCGTCGATCAATGTCGGGCGCTGTACGGTCGGTCCCGCGGCCAGCCACATCACCTGGCGCATCTCTTCATAGCGGTAACGAAGGCCTTCGATGCGTTCGAGGGGGACATCGCCGGCGCCCGCCTCGGCGGGCACCCGGACGCCCAGCGTCCGCAACTGGGCGACGGGGGCCGTGAACCCGCCATCGGGGCGCTGCGTGAACGAGGCGACATAGCCGGTGGGCTTCTCGTTCAGATAGACCTCGAGCTGGAGCGCCTGTTCCTGGCGACTGGGATCGACATCGACACCGACACGAAGGGTGTCGCTGTCCTGCGCCCATGCCGCCTTCGCGCAGCCCAGCGTGACCAGGAGAATCCAGGCCAGTTCACCGGCGCGGCTGGGTCGCAAGGGAGACCTCGATCGGGCCACCATCGGACACCGCCCGCATCCGCAGGTCGGTTTCGCTCGGCAGGGCGGTGCCGGGGTTCAGCGGAATGCGAAGCTCCGACCCGGCCAGCACATAGCCGACCAGACCTGACCGGGCGAGAAGCTGCTGGCTACCCGCGATCAGCTGAAGGTCGGCAACACGCAGGCGCCGATTGCCCTTGTTGCGCCCGAGCAGGGCCGCGCCGTTCCCCGTCCGGTCGATCCGCCATTCGACATCGGGGGTCCGGCGGGGAATGTCGGAGAAGAAGGCGGGGATCGACTGGCGGACGACCAGATTGACGGTGCCCGGCCGCGCCTGGGTGGGTTCGGGCACCTCGTCGATGAGGACCCGGTACGCCTCCTCGCCCACCGGCGCGGCCTTAGCGGTGCGTACGACGCGGACCAGATATTGCTGTTGCGGCGCCAGGGTCGAGAAGGGCGGGCTGGCGACGACGTCGCTGGTCGGGGTCAGCACATCGGTGCCGTCGCGCGATGTCCATCTCATCACCCGGACCTGGACACGCACCGGCCTTTGTTCGGCATTGGTCAGCGTCAGGGAGGTCGTGCGCGCGCCCGGCAACGGATCGATCGCAACCGGCGCCACCCGGATGTCGGAAGCGTGGCCGATCGCCGGGATCGCCAGCATCATCGCCGCTGCCGCGAGGGACGCCTTCATGCGCGCTTCTCCTGCGGCCCCATCAGTATGTCACCGTGACCTGGACGGTGTCCGTATAGCTTCCCGCCGCGGGCGTGGTCTGGGGTGGGACGCGTCCATAGACGGTCAGCGACTGCACCGCGCCATTGCCGATCCCGGCCAGCGTGTCGGTGCCTGCGGTATTGCCCCATATCTGGGACCGGGCAGGGTCGCGGAACAGTTCGTAGACCACCGTCGCGCCCGAGCCGGACGTCATCCGCCGTGTAGCCACCGTCGCCCCCGTACCCGCCCCGGCATTGAGGCCGATATTATAGGGCGTCGTGTTGGTACACTGGACACCGATGGTGCTGGTCGAGGTGATCGCCGTCTGGATCACGCCGGTATTGCCGAAGGCGAGGTCGCTGGCCGAGGTCAGCCGACACTCGGCCTGGATCGTCATCGATACCTGGAACTGCGTGCTCTGCTGTGCGGCGGCCGGATCGGCGATCGCGATGCTGGCCAGCGCAGTCAGGCCGAGGGGAGCGAGATAGGATTTCACGGTCGTGGTGCCTCCAAATCACTCTCCGAAAAAAGCGCAACGAGGTTACCGAGCCGCTAAAGCTTCGGAATCGGACGAGATTTTGGATTGGCGCGTCGCTTGACAGGGCTGGTCACGGCGGCCCGTGCCTTTGCCCGGTTGCCATGCTAGAGGCTGGCGGCATGTCGAAATCCCAGATTCAGGCCGGTAGCGTGACCGTCGACGGCGTCACCTATGACTGGCGCCTCCATTGCGAGCCTCATCTGTCGGACGATGAGGGGTGGAAAGGCATGACCATCGCGCTTGTCGAACAAGGCGCCAAGCGCGAGGCGCAGATGGAATTTCCGGCCCCCAAGCGCTTGCTGAAGGGGTTGCCGCGCGGGCGGCTCCAACTGGATGACGCGACGATGTCGCGGTGCGTACGCTCGGCACTCGCCGCCGGTTGGGACCCCAATTCGCGCGGCAAGCCGATCGTGTTCACGGTCGACGCCGAGGGCAACTGACGCGGCTTGGCGCTTTTCGGGGAGAAGCGCTAAGCCTCCGGCAAAATCAGGTCGAAGGCGGCGGTGGCCATGACCCGGCCGTTGACCAGCAGTTCCACCGCGTGGCGGCCCGGGTAATGGCGCCGCGTGCTGAAATCCCGGATCGTCTGCCCGATACGCAGCGTCGCCGTTGCCGATCCGGCCAGATCGAAGGTCTTGAGCTTGAAGACCTTGGCCGCCGTTTTGCCCCCGGCCCGCGCATAATGGAGCCGGTAATCGACGACGAGGCGCTGGCTGGCCTCGGCCAGGGACGTCAGATCGACTGTGATCGCGATCGCTTCGCCGAGCGACACGACGGGCGGCGTGACCGCAAAGCGTTCGACCCGAGCGTTTGCGCCATGTCCGGCCCCGATCATCGCCAGGGCACGCCGGTCGCCTTTCTTTATCAGCGTGCGCAACGCATGGCGGATGATCCACGCCGTGCGCGGCGCGCCACCGTCCCATTGCTGCAGGTGATCGAGCAGCCAGTCCGGGCGATCCTTGCCGATGTCGTTCAGATGGTTGGCGACCGACTTGCGGACATAGGGGCTGGGATCGTCCCGCAGTGCGTCGAGGATCGGCGCGGCAAGGGTGGGATCGGCTTTCAGCGCGGGGACGCGTGATCCCCAGGGCAGGCGGGGGCGGCTTCCCTCGCTGGCCAGGCGGCGGACATGCGCATCGTCATGGGTGGTCCAGCATTGCATCCGTGCCAGCGTCCGCTCCGGATCGGCGGCGAGGAAGGGGCGTATGGCGAACTCCGCCGAACCGAAGCGGGTCAGATCGGCGAGCGCCGCCATCGACCGTTCGAAATCCTGTCGCCCATAACGCGCGACGAATTCGGTCACGGCGATCGCCTGAAAGCTGTGGGTCAGGCGCGGCGCAATGGCGCGGACGATGCCGAGCGCGGTCGCGTAATCGGTCGGAAGGGCCGTATGGAGCGCATCCGCGATGTGGCGGACACGCTCCATGATCGACAGCGGGTCCAGCCCCGCCAGCGCGGTATCGACAAAGGCCGCTCGATCGAACACCGACGCCGCGGCTTCGCCCGCATCTGCGATGATCGCCACCGCCTCGGGGCCCAGAATGTCCTTCATCAGGGGATAGGTTTTGGGTTCGCTCATGATGGGCGATGATCTGCCCGCGATATCGCTGCCGATCCAGCGGCTATTGCACCGTCACCATCGTCACCGAACGGGCCGGAACGGTCAGCGTCACGCGGTCGCCGTTGATCGCGATCCCCCGCACCGGCGTCGGTAGAAAGGGATCGGGCTGTCCGAACTCCACCTTCCGGTCGATCCGGTCGGCGGTGATCGCGGAGGCCTGCGCGCGCCGACCGGACAGGCCGCTCGCCACCACGTCGATGGGAGCGGGCTTGTCCGGATCGAGATTGACGATCGAAAGGTGCAGCTTGCCCGCCGCATCGCGCGAGGCCGAGGCGCTGATCGTCGGCAGGCGCGTCGTCCCCTGGACATAATCGGGCGTATCGACATCGACGGGTATTTGCGTCGCGCCCTGATGCACCTTGTACAGGTCGAAGACGTGCCAGGTCGGCGTCACGACCATCTCCTTGCCGCGCGTCAGGATCAACGACTGGATGACGTTCACCATCTGCGCGATATTGGCCATCCGCACGCGGTCGGCATGATTGTTGAAGATGTTGAGGCTCAGCCCGGCGATTACCGCATCGCGCAGCGTGCTTTCCAGATAGAGGGCGGAGGGCGCGTCCTTTTCGCTGTTGAACCAGGCGCCCCATTCGTCGACGACCAGCGCGACCTTCTTCTCGGGGTCGTGCCGGTCCATGATCGCAGCGTGGCGACGGACCATCTCGTCGGTCAGTTGCGCCCGCCCCAACGCCCTGGCCCAGTCGTCGCGGTTAAAGCCGACATTGCGGCCCTTGGCGTACCAGTCATTGCCGGTGAAGGTATAGAAATGAAGCGACAGCCCCCACAGAAGCGGCCGGGGATTGATATAGGCGAGGGGGGTGGGATGGGGCCGTGACTTCATCGTTCCGGCCATGACCTTTTCGGTCCACTCATAATCGTCCGTGTCCGCGCCGACGGCGATCAGCTTGACCGGATCGCCGTGGAAGGTGCGCAGATTGGCGGCATATTGACGATACTGGGCAACATAGGTCTCGGCCGTCATCTTGCCGCCGCAGCCCCAGCTTTCGTTGCCGACGCCGACATAGGGCACCGACCATGGCGCGGCATGGCCGTTGGCGGCCCGCTCCGCCCCGGCCGAGCTTTCGGCGGGGGCGGTCATGTAGCGCAGCCACTCGTCGGCCTCGCGCACGCTGCCCGATCCGACATTGACGGAGACGAAGGACCTGGCCCCGATCTGGTCCAGAAAGTCCATGAATTCGTGCGTGCCGAAGGCGTTGGTATCGGGCACGTTGCCCCAGGCCGCGTTGATGCTGCGCGGCCGTTTGTCGCGCGGGCCGATGCCGTCGCGCCAGTGATAGCCGTCGGCGAAACATCCGCCGGGCCAGCGGATCACGGGCACTTTCACCTGTCGCAAAGCCTGGGTCACGTCGTTGCGGATGCCGCGCGTATTGGGAATGGACGAGTCCTCACCGACCCAGATTCCTTCATACACGCCGCGTCCGAGATGTTCGACAAATTGCCCGTAAATCTCCGGCGCGATCCGGGGACCGGCGCGATCGGTATGCAGCAGCAGGGTGGTGCGAGGCGCGGCGGCTTGAAGGGCGGCAGGGCTTGCCTGGACCACCGCAGGCGTAGCCGCCAACGCCAATACCAGCCTGACAGCCCATGCAAAGCGGCGCATCATGGTCATCGTCCCCACCCGTCATCCTCCCCAGGAATCGTTATGTTGTAAGACTAATAGGGCGCGCGCACGGGGGCAACCTATCGCCGATCCGTCACGACAGACATCGAGAACGCTGGCAGGCCTGCCGGTTTCGCGACATAGCGAAGCCATGTCCTTCCCCCGACTCTCCCCATCCTGGTTTCGTCATCGGGTTCGATCGAGCGAGGCGAGTCTCGTCCTGCTGGCGATCGCGATCGGGGCCGGTGCGGGATTGATGAGTGTCGCCCAAGGCGCGATCGCGCGGGGGTTGCAGCGCCTGCTGTTCGCGCTGGAGGGGGATCAGCGATTGAGCGCCACCGGCACTGTCCCGGTTCTGGCGCTGCTTGCCTTGCCGCTGGGAGGATTGGCGCTGGTCCTGTTTTCGCGGGTCACCGGCGCGCGCCAGCGGCGGCTGGTCGATGCGGTCGAGGCCAATGCGCTGCATGGTGGGCGTATGTCCTGGTCGGACAGCCTCGTCATCTCGGGCCAGACGATCATTTCCAATGGCTTCGGCGCGTCGGTCGGACTGGAGGCGGCCTATGCGCAATTGGGCGCGGGGCTGGCCTCGATCACCGGCGGCTGGCTCCGGCTTCGGCGCGGCGACCTGCGCGTACTGGTCGGGGCAGGGACGGGCGCCGCCATCGCGGGGGCGTTCGGCGCGCCGCTGGCGGGGGCTTTTTATGCGTTCGAGATCGTGATCGGCGCCTATACACCCGCCGCCATCGCGCCGGTGGCCGCCGCGACGCTGACCGGCGTGCTGGTCGCGCAGATGCTGGGGGCGCAACCCTATCTGGTCAATGCGGTTGCGGGCGAGGCCGTGCTGACCCATCATTATCTCGTCTATGCCGGACTGGGGGCGGTGGCGGCGGCGCTGGGCATCGTCCTGATGCGCGCGGTCGCGGAGATGGAGACGCTGACCCGTCGGTTGCCGATCCCGGCGGCGTGGCGGCCGGTGCTGGGCGGTGTCCTGCTGATCCCGCTCGCCTGGCTGACGCCGCAGGTATTGTCGGCAGGGCATGGGGCGCTGCATCTCGACCTGGAATATGGCCTGCCGCTCAGCTTTCTCGCCGCCATCTTCGTGATGAAAAGCGCGGCGTCGATCGTGTCGCTGGGCTTCGGGTTTCGCGGGGGGCTGTTCTTCGCCTCGCTGTTCCTCGGCAGTCTGCTCGGGCATATCTATGCCGACCTGATCGCCCTGGGTGTCGGGGCGCCGGTCGTCGATCCGCAGAATGCCGCACTGGTCGGCATGGCCGCCTTTGCGGTGGCGGTGGTCGGCGGGCCGATGACCATGGCGATGCTGGTGCTGGAGGCCACGCACGACTTTTCGCTGGCGGGTGCGGCGATCGCGGCGTCGCTGGTCACGACGACGATCGTGCGCGAGACGTTCGGCTATTCCTTCTCGACCTGGCGACTTCACCTGCGTGGCGAGACGATCAAGAGTGCGCGTGATGTCGGCTGGATGCGAAGCCTGACCGCCGGGCGGATGATGCGCCGGGTCGAACGCGGAACGCCCGCCCAGTGGACCATCGCCGAGTTTCGCCGTGCCTTTCCGCTCGGTTCGACAAGCCGCGTCGTGCTGGTCGACGATCAGGACCGTTACGCCGGGATCGTCCAGACCGCGCGAGCCTATGTCGACGGTCTGGACGCGGCCGAGCCGATCGCGACGCTCGCCATCCATCAGGACCGGGCCTTGTCGCCCGATACCGATGTGCAGGCGATCATGCGCGCGTTGGACGCGGCGGGGGCCGACGAAATGGCGGTCGTCGGCCCGGATCGGACGGTGCTGGGCCTGCTGTCCGAACCCTATGTCCGCCGCCGTTATGCCGAAGAGATGGACAAGGCGCAGCGGGCGTTGTTCGGCGAGGATTGATCTCGCTCAGCGGGCCCCGTCGATATAGCGGGTCACATTCTCCGCCAGCACGTTGAGCGGCACGTTGCCGCCATCGACCACCGCCTGGTCGAAATCGCGCAGATCGTAGCGGGGGCCGAGCGCCTTTTGCGCGCGGGTGCGTTGCGCGACGATCTCCGCCCGTCCGACCTCATAGCCGCAGGCCTGACCCGGCCATGAGCAATAGCGGTCGACCTCGCTTTCGGCATTGCTGCGGGGCAGGCCGGTCGCGGCGATGAACTCGGCCAGCGCCTTGTCGCGCGACCAGCCGATCGCATGGATGCCGGTATCGACGATCAGCCGAACCGCGCGCCATGCCAGTCCCATCAGATAGCCGAGCCGCCCGGCAGGGTCGTCCCGGTACATGCCCAGCTCGTCCGCCAGCTGTTCGGAATAGAGCGCCCAGCCCTCCGAATAGGCATTGAAGGCCAGGATCGAGCGGATCAGCGGCAGCTTCTGCGCATATTCGCCCTGCCAGACATGGCCGGGTATCCCCTCATGATAAACGAGATCGGGGATGGTGACCCGGTTGTGGATCGACGGATCGCCCAGATTGACCCAGACCTTGCCCGGCACGCTGCCGTCGATGGTGCCGGGGCCGCCATAGGCTGCGGGCGCGCCCGGCTCCTGCGCCACCGGCATCCGCCGGATTTCCAGATTGCCGCGCACCAGACGCCGGAACGCATCGGGCAGGCGCGGGCGGATCGCGTCGATCCGGCCCTGCATATAGGCGATGATCTGCCGCCGCCCTTCGTCGCCATCGGGAAAGCCGATGCCCGGCCGTTTCTGGTACGCGATGGCGCGCTCGGCGACGCTGCCCTGGGTCAGACCTTCCTTCCGAAGGATCGTGTCCATCTGCGCCTGGAGGTCGGCGAGCCGGGCGACGCCCATGGCGTGAAGGTCCGCCGCGCTGCGTCGCGTGGTGGTTCCCGCGCGCAGGCCCCAGGCATACCATTCAGGGCCATGCGGGCGGACATTCAGGCCGGGTGCGGCGACGGCGACGGCGCGCTCGGCCTGCAACTCGGCCAGCTGCCGTTCCAGCGCGGGCACGATCGCCGAGCGCACGATCTGCGCCGCGCGGTTCGTCCAGTCGCCGGGAATCTCTTTCGTCTTGCGAGCGAGCGGGCCGATCAGCGGGCCGTCCGCCTTCGCCGCCTCGGCGATGGTGCCGGTCATGCCCTTGATCGTCTTGTCGAGCAGGAAGGAGGGAGGCACCAGCCCCTGCTCGCGCGCCTGCCGGATACGCAGCGTCTCGCCGTCCAATTGCGCGGGCATGGCGGCGAGGCGGGCGAGATAGGCCTCGGCATCCGCCTTGTCGCGAACCGGCTGGTCTCCGTCCAGCATCTGCGGCACGTCTAGCCAGGAACCGACATTCTGGATGACGGCATAGGGCGTGTTGCGCCAGTCGCCGATGGTCGCGACGCCGTACGGCAGCGCCATGCCGTCGAGCGCGGTCTGGAAGGCGCTCTCGACCACAGCCAGGCTGGTCTGTGTCGAGGGATCGAGCCCGGCACGCGGAACCTGTGCCACCTGCTTCAGGGCATCGGTCAGGAAACGCTGGCGCGCTGCGATACCCGTGGGCGAGCGATCCTCCAGCCTGCGCCGAAGATCGGCATGGGTGCCGGTATCCACGCCCAGCGTCGTCGCCCGTTCGGGGACCAGTTCGAGCAACTGCCACGCCAGCCGATCGAGCAATGCGCTCGCATCGCTGGCGGGGGCGGCCGCCCGGACAGAGGCGGTGGCGGAGAGGGCGGTGATGCCCGCCAGGGTTTCGCGACGGGAGAAAAAGCTGGTCATGTCCACAGGATGACCGGCGCTTCGATCCAGGTCAAACGGGGATACGCCCGACTTCGACGTGTAACATAAAGTTCATGCAGGTGTCGCTTTGCTGTCTTTCGGCCGCCCTACCCACGCCGTGACACCAAAGGGGCGGGGCGACATCATGCGGAAATTTCTACGGCTGGCGGGAGCTTCGATCGTCGGGCTGTCGCTGGCGGGGGCGGCATTGGCGCAGGAGCCCGCGCCGCCAACCGGCTTGAAGCTCGACCGGGTGGTTCTGCTCATGCGGCACGGCGTTCGGCCGCCGACCAAGTCGCCGCCCATGCCCGAAGGAACGTCCAATCAAAATTGGCCGAAGTGGCCGGTCGCACCCGGTTATCTGACCCCGCATGGACGCGTGGGCGTCGAGCGATTGGGCGGTTATGATCGGAGCGCATGGACGGCGGCGGCCCTGTTGCCGCGTTCGGGCTGTGCCACGATCCGGATCGTCGCCGACAGCGACGAACGGACGATCCGGACGGCCGAAGCCTATGCCGAAGCGCTCGCGCCAGGTTGCAGCGTCGCGATCGAGCACAAGCCGCAGGATGTGGCCGACCCAATCTTCTCGCCGATCGATGAACGTGCGGTGCCCTTCGATGCCGCCAAGGCGCGAGCGGCGGTGCTGGCCGGGGCGGGGGGCGAGGCAGGCCTTGCGGCGCTCGACCAACGGCTCGCACCCGAGTTGGCGCGGCTGGATACGATCCTCTGCCAGCCCGTCACGCCCAGCTGCGGGGTGCGGCAGAAGCCGACCGGCCTCGCTCCGGCCAAGCCCGACAAGCGGCCCAAGCTGAACGGCGCGATCGACCGCGCCTCGACGGCCGCGCAGATCCTGCTGCTCGAATATGCCGAGGGCAAGCCGATGGCCGAGGTCGGCTGGGGGCGCGCCACGCCCGCCGATATCGAGCGGCTGGGTGTCTTTCACGCCGAGGAGTTCCGCCTTCTCGCCCGCCCGCGCTATGTCGCCAAGGCGAATATGGCGGGGATCGCGCCGTTGATCCTCCAGGGGCTGACGGCGGCGAAGGCACCGGCCGTCACCATGATCTCGGGCCACGATACCAATATCGCCAGCCTGGGCGGGTTGCTCGACCTGCACTGGAAGGTTCCGGGGCTGGCGGCGGACGATCCGGCACCCGGCGGGGCGATCGTGCTGGAACGGCTGGTCGATGCGCGGGGACGGGCCTATGTCCGCGCGCTCTATCGCTCACAGACGCTGGAGCAGCTGCGCAAGCTGGCCGATCCGGCCGTCGAGGCGCCTTATGTGGCGGTGTTGCCAATCGCGGGTTGCACGGCACGGGGCGTGGTGGGGCTCTGCACGATGCAGGCGTTCCAGGCGCAGCTGACCCGCTAAATTATTCCTCCCCAAGCATGCTTGGGGAGGAATTGGCAAAGACTCACCAGGTCAGGTTCAACCGGCCGTAAAGCTGCCGCCCGTTGAAGCCGAACGGCGAGTAATAGGGGAATGCCGTCACGCCATTGTTGTTGAGCGCGGCGGGCGTCGTGCGGGGATAGACGTCGAACAGGTTCGACGCACCCAGCGCCAGCGACACATTGTCGTTGAAGCGATACCGCCCCTCCAGATCGACGATGGTGCGTGCACCCGTATGGAGGTCGTTGGCGACGACCGATCCGGGTTGCAGCACATCGCCGTAATGGACCGCGCGCAGCGTCGCGCCGACGGCCTGACGGGTCCAGTCGACCGAGCCGACGACCTTGGTGCGCGGCGTGCCCTGCTCGATGGTCAGGATACGGTTGCGACCGAACAGGCTGGGCGCGGGGTTTAGCGTGGCCGTCGAGGTCGGTACGCGGTCGACCGACAGGTCGTTGATGTTCGCCGCCGCACTCAGGTTGAAATTGCCCAGCGTCTCGGTGCGCCAGTTATAGGCGGCGACGATGTCCAGGCCCTTGGTCGTGGTCTGGACCCCGTTGATGAAGAAGCGTGCCGCCTGCACGCCGAATGGTGCAAGAAGGCCTGCGACCTGGGTGCTGGCGGAAGACTGGATGTTCTCCGACAACACGATCTGGTTGCGGATGCGAATGCGGTATCCGTCGACGGTCAGGCTGAACCCGCCGAAGCGGACGACCGTGCCCAGCGAATAATTACGCGACTTCTCCGGCTCCAGCGGCAATGCGCCCAGCGTCCGGGCGAGGTTGTCGCTGACCGGATAAAGGCCCGTCTCCAGGATCTGCCCGTTGGTCACCAGTGTCTGGGTCGAGGTGTAATATTGCTGCTGCAGCGACGGCGCGCGGAAGCCGGTCGACAGCGTGCCGCGGAAGGCCAGCCATGGTGCGACGTCGTAACGGGCCGAGAATTTCGCGGTCGCCGTCTCGCCGAAGTCCGAATAGCTTTCGCCACGGACGGCGGCACCCAGGGTCAGGCGATCCCACAGCTTGGCCTCGACATCCAGATAGAGGCTGCCGTTGCTGCGATGCACATCGACCTGGTTTTCCGGCCGGAAGCCGACAAAGCCCTGCGCGCCCGAGGCCAGGTTGGCCGCCGCGCCGGGTGCGCGGTTGTAGCTTTCGGGCTGGCCCGCGTCGATCTTGAAGCCCTCGCGGCGATACTCGGCCCCCGCCGCGACGTTGAAGACCGCTGCGCCCAGCGTGTATTCGCGCGACAGGTCCAGCCCGGTGACGAGCTGGTCATAGGTCAGGCGACCATCGTCGAAGTCGCGAAGCGTCGCATTGCCATAGGTCGAATTGGCCGAATTCAGCGTCGCGAAGTCGATCGTGTTGCGGCCATAGCTGACGGTCAGGTCGGCATTCCACTCGCCGATCGTGCCGCGCACGCCGCCGGTCGCATTATAGTCGCGCGAGGTCGTGCCGATCAGCGGCAGGAAGCCGTCCGGATACAGGCCGCGAACCGCCTCCGCATTCACATTGTTCGCCCCCGCGACGCGCGGGAAGGCGGCGCTTTCGCTGCTGCGCTGCTGAAAACCGCCATTGGCATAGGCGGTCCAGCCGGTGTCGGCGAGCGGCAGCGCGGCGTTCAGGTAGACGGTGCCCTGTTCGATTTGCGGATCGCCGAAACGGGCGCGGATCCGCTGGGGCGCCGGGCCGCGCGGGTCGATATCGGCGCGGTTGGTCGGCTGGCGCGCGACATATTCGCCCGACAGGGTCAGGAAGCCGTCGCTGCCCAGGCCGAAGCCCTTCCAGCCGCTGATCGTCACGGACTCGCCGTCGCGTACCGAGCGCGAGGTGCGGGCCGCGTCATATTGGGTGGCGAAGGTGCCGAAGGTCACGTTCGCGCCGCCGCCCGAACGAGCCTCGCGCAGGCGCAGATTGACCACGCCCGCGATCGCGTCCGAGCCATATTGTGCCGACGCGCCGTCGCGCAGCACCTCGACCCGGTCGAGCGCCACGGTCGGAATGGTGTTCAGGTCGACCGCCGCCGCGCCGCGCCCGATCGAACCGTTGATGTTGAGCAGCGCCGAGGTGTGCGCGCGGGTGCCGTTGATGAGCACCAGCGTCTGGTCGGGGGACAGGCCGCGCAGCGTGGCGGGCCGGATCGCGTCGGTGCCGTCGACCGCCGCCTGGCGCGGGAAGTCGATCGAGGGCGCGACGCTCGACAGCGCCTGCGCCAGCTCGGTCGTCCCTTGCGCGCGCAGGGCATTGCCGCTCAGGACATCGACGGGCGACACGGAGTCCAGACGGCTGCGTCCCTGTGCGCGGGTGCCGGTAACGACGATGTCGTTCTGGGCAGGCGCGGCGGCGGGTTCAGCCTGGGCCTGGGGTGGGGCATCGGTGGTGCTCTGGGCCAGAACGGGTGCCGCCAGCAGCGGGCTCAGCAAAATGGTGCCGCCAAGCAGCAGCGATCGCGCGGTGCGCATCGGGTCATTCCCCCTATCTTTATCAACGAGATGAGCTTTGTTGCTTCTATCTCTACACCGATGCTGGGAATTGGGGCGCAAGGCTTCCTTGGGGGGCGATAAGGTTGGCTTGGCGGTGACGGATGGTTGACCAATGCGATGATCGAATGCCGCCCATTCTAAAGACATTCGTTATTCGATTTCCCTCGCCCCTCTCTGAGGGGAGAGGGTTGCGCAGACTTGGTCTTTGCGAGAGCAAAGGCTTAGTCGGAGCTGGGTGAGGGGTGAAGCGCTCGAAGAGCGCGCGAGCCTTTGGCTCGCTCGACCCCTCACCCAAGCTGCGCTAGCCAGAAGGCTGGCAAGCTCCGCTAACCCTCTCCCCTGTCCAGGGGAGAGGGAAGCAAAAAAAGACTTACCAGACGTGGACGCGCTGTTCGGGCGTCAGGTACAGCTTCTGGCCGGGCTGTACCTTGAACGGGCCGTACCAGGCATCGAGATTGCGCACGGTCAGCACCCGCCACGGAGCAGGTGCGTGGACATCGGTTGCGATCCGCGCCCGCAGCGCCTTTTCGCGCATCTTGGTCCGCCAGCTCTGCGCAAAGGCCAGGAAGAAGCGCTGGTCGCCGGTCAGCCCGTCGATCACCGGCGCGGGCTTGCCGCCCAGCGAGGCCTTGTACGCCTCATAGGAGGCGGTCAGTCCGGCGACGTCGGCGATATTCTCGCCCAATTCCTGCTCTCCGTTCAGGTGGAGCCCGGGCAGCGCTTCATAGGCGCTGTATTGCGCCACCAGGGACTGACCGGCACCCTCGAACCGCTTCAGGTCGGCGGGCGTCCACCAATTGTGCAGCCGCCCGGTCGAATCAAAATCCGACCCCAGATTGTCGAAGCTGTGGCTGATCTCATGCCCGATCACCGATCCGATCGCGCCGTAATTGGCCGCCGCGTCGAACTTCGGGTCGAAATAGGGGCTTTCGAGGATCGCGGCGGGGAAGTTCAGTGCGTTCTGGAGTGGCAGGTTGACCGCGTTCACCGTCTGCGGCGTCATCCACCATTCGCCGCGATCGACCGGCTTGCCCAGCTTCGCCAGATGATAACGATAGAGCGACAGCTTAGCGCGCTGCGCGTTGCCGACGGGATCGTCGGCGCGGACCTCGAACTTCGGGTAATTCCACCAATGGTCGGGATAGCCGACTCCGACCTTCAGCACCGCCAGCTTGGCGCGCGCTTCCTTCTTGGTCGCGGGCGCCATCCAGTCGAGTGCGGCGATGCGGCGGTCGAAGGCGGCGACGATATTCTTCACCATCTTCTGGATTTCGACCTTGGACGAGGCCGGGAAATAGCGCGCGGCGTAGATCTTGCCGACCGCCTCGCCCAGCGCACCGTTGACGGCCGAGATGCCCCGCTTCTCGCGCGGCTGCTGCGCGGGCGTGCCGTTCAGCGTGCGGCCGTAAAAGCCGAACGAGGCATCGTCGATCGCCTTGGGCAGCGAACCCGTGACCTGATTGATGGTGTGGAAGGCCAACCAGTCCTGCCAGCTTTGCAGCGGCACGCTGGCGACGAGCGCCGACAGCTTGGTGATCGCGTCGGGTTGCCAGGCGATGAAGTCCTGCTGGCTGGCGGGCACGCCCGACGCCGTCCAGAACGCGTTCCAGTCGATGCCGGGCGCCTTGCTGGCGAAATCGGCGCGGGTCCAGGGATTGTCGCCCTTATGCGCGTCCTGGCTGGCGATGATATCGGTCTGCGCGGCGGCGATCTTCATCTCCAGCGCGAAGACCCGGTCGGCGCGGCCTTGCGGATCGGACAGTCCGGCCAGCGTCATCAACTGGGTCAGATAGGCGCGGTAGGCGGTGCGGATTTCCGCCATCTCCGGCTTGTCGGACAGGTAATAATCCCGGTCGGGCAGGCCCAGGCCGCCTTGCATCAGATAGGGCACGTTGCGGGTCGGCTGGTTCAGGTCCTGGCTGACGAACAGGCCGAACAGGTCGTTGGTGCTGGCGTAATTGTTGTTGTTGAACGGATCGGTATCCGACCGCATCGCCGCACCGATCGCGCGCGACAGGTCCCGCTTGTCCTTGATCGCGGCGATGGCGGCCAGATCGCCCTGGATCGGCTTCAGGCCCCGCGCCTCGATCCCGGCGGTATCGGTATAGGCGGCGTAATAGTCGGCAATGCGCTGTTCGTCGCTGCCGGGCGCGCCCTTGGCCGATGCCGCGCCCTTGATGATCGCGGCGGTACGCGCCTCGGCCCGTAGCGAGACGTCGAGGCCGACGCCGATCGAGGACCGATCCGCCGGGATCTGCGCGGTCTTGATCCACGTACCATTGGCATAGTCGTTGAAATTGTCGCCGGGTTTGACGCTGGGGTCGATCAGGGCCTTGTCGACGCCGGGCAGAAGGCCCGTCTGGGCGATGGCGGCGGAGGAGGCGAGAAGGGCGGCGGCAAAAGCAAAGCGCTTCATGATGATCCTGCAAACGGGAGATTATGCTCGATGGAGCACCCTTAACCCCCCGCAAGTCAAGGATCATAGCATGAACTTCATGTCATGATCGCCGCTTACGGAAAGCCCTTGCCGCCATGCGCGCCGACGGCGGTGCCGGTCGAGAAGGTCGCCTCTCCGCTCGCCAGCGCGACATAGAGCGAGGCCAGCTCGGCGGGCTGCCCCGCGCGGCCGAGCGAGGTGTCCTGGCCGAACTCGTGCATCTTACCCGCCAACTGCCCGCCCGCGACCTGAAGCGGCGTCCAGATCGGGCCGGGCGACACGGCGTTGACGCGGATACCCTTCTTGGCCAGCTGCTTGGCCATGCCGCGCGTCAGGTTTTGGATCGCTGCCTTGGTCGAGGCATAGTCGATCAGGTCCTCGCCCGGATCATAGCTGTTCTGCGAGATGGTGTTGATGATGACCGAGCCCGGCGGCATCGACGGGATCGCCGCCTTGGAAAAGCGGAAGACGTGATAGACGTTCGTCTCATAGGTGCGGACGAACTGCTCGTCGCTGATTTCCATGATGTCCGCCTTGGACTGCTGATAGGCGGCATTGTTGACCAGCAGGTCCAGCCCGCCGAGCTGCCCGATCGCCTTGCGCACCACGTCCTCGCTGGCTTTTTGCGTGCGGATATCGGCGGGCAGCAGCACGGCCTTGCGCCCCGCCTGACGGATCAGGTCGGCGACCTCACGGGCGTCCGGCTCCTCGCTTGGGTGATAGTTGATCGCAACATCGGCGCCTTCGCGGGCGAAAGCGATGGCCGCGGCACGCCCGATGCCGCTGTCGCCGCCGGTCAGCAGCGCCTTCCGTCCCGTCAGCTTGCCCGACCCGCGATAGCTGGCCTCGCCATGGTCTGGCCGGGGCGTCATCTTGCTGGCGAGCGCTGGCCAGGGCTGACGCTGCTCGGGAAAGGGCGTTCGGGTATAAGCCGATCGCGGATCACGCAGGCTGGGCACGCCGTCGCCACCCGATTGCGCCGGAGCCGCTCCAGGCGCCGCCGTCGCCGCCAGCCCCAGGGCCGCTCCGCCGAGGACACCGCGCCGCGAGGTTTCCATGTCGCCCATGTCGATATCCTTCACGAAAGCCCGGGGTTTAAGGCCTGAAATTGCGTGGGGTTCGTAACGGGCGAAACCCGATAGGGTTCATCGGGCTTGAAAGCGCATGGGCGCGAGCGTCGTCTGGCGGAAGAGGTGGGATTCGAACCCACGGATGGCTTGCACCATCGCCGGTTTTCAAGACCGGTGCCTTAAACCGCTCGGCCACTCTTCCGGGTCGCGGTGGAAGGGGGCTCTACGCCAAGCCGCTGGCTGAATCCACTATCGATTTGGGGGCGGACAGAGCGGCTGGGCGTGCCAGTGTTGCGGTGGCGCGAGGTTCCGGCTTTGGCTCGGCTGTGGCACATAGATGCCCATGTGGGGGGACATTACCCGGCGTGTGAAGCGCCTCGCCATCGTGTCGATCTTTGCGGCGTCGGTCAGCGCGGCACCCGCCTGCGCGCAGGACGAGGCCGGGTTCCAGACCTATCTGCAACAGGTGCGCGGCACCGCGCTGGCGCAAGGCGTCAGTCGCACGACGCTGGACTCGGTGCTACCGACGCTGACGCTCAATTCGCGCGTGATCGAGCTGGACCGGCGCCAGCCCGGTGGCCCGGCGAATAGCGGGTTCAGTCCCTTCGCGCCCTATAAGGCCGCGCATGTCGATGCCGCGCGGATCGGGCGGGGGCGGACCAAATATTTGGCGCAGCGCCCACGCCTGTCGCGCATCGAGCGTGAGACGGGCGTCCCGGAATCGATCATGGTCGCAATCTGGGGGCATGAGACAAATTACGGGGCCTATACCGGCAATTTCGATTTGCTGCGCTCGCTGGCGAGCCTGGCCTATGAAGGGCGGCGGCGGCCTCTTTTCGAGGGCGAGTTCATCGCCGCCCTGAAGATGATGGACCGGGGCGTCACCCGCGACCAGCTGAAGGGCAGTTGGGCAGGCGCGACCGGCAATCCGCAGTTCCTGCCCTCCATCTATCTGCGCCTCGCCCGCGACGGCGATGGCGACGGGCGCGCCGACATCTGGAACAGCGAGGCCGATACGCTGGCCTCGATCGGCAATTATTTCGTCAATGCCGGATGGCGCGCGGGCCAGCCCTGGGGCTTTGCGGTGACGGTGCCCGCCGGGTTCGACCGCTCGTTGGTGCGCAACCGGCTGGTCAGCCCGCGCTGCCCGCGCGTGTTCGAGCGGCATAGCGGCTGGCGGACCATCGCGGAGTGGCGCGCAATGGGCATCGTGCCGCAAGGGGCGGCCTGGCCCAACGATCAGGTGCTGGCCACGCTGATGGAGCCGGACGGGCAGGGGGCGACCGCCTATCTGCTGACCGGCAATTACCGCGTGATCCTGGATTACAACTGCTCGAACTTCTACGCGCTGTCGGTAGGGTTGCTGGCCGATGCGATTGCGGGTTGAGGCGATCGCACTGCTGGCGCTGGCCTTCGCCGCGCCGGTCTGGGCCGCTCCGGCAGAGGAAGCCTCGCCCGCACGCTACGGAAGGTACGACGCCACCGGACAGGCGAGCTGGTACGGGCATGAGCTGGCCGGGCGGCGCACTGCGACCGGCAAGCGCTTCGATCCCGATGACGTGATGATCGCGCACCGCACGCTGCCGCTCGAATCGATGGTCGAGGTGACGGATGTCGATACCGGGCGGACGATCATCGCGCGGGTCGGCGATCGGGGGCCGGGGCGTGCCGACCGGGTGGCGGACCTGTCGCTGGGTGCGGCCAAGCTGCTGGGCACGAACCGTCGTTCGGTCGCGCATATCCGGGTGCGTGCGCTGTCGCCGGGTAGCGACAAGCCGGGGCTGATCCTGGCGGGGGCGAGCGCGGTTCCGCCGGTCGCCCGTCCGATCGCGCTCGATCCGCAGGCCCGCTACCGCGTTCAGATCGCCAGCTTTTCCAGCCATGCCCGCGCGGAAGCGCTGGCTCGGCGTTTCGCGGCTCGGGCGATGCCCGCCGGTCGTGTCTGGCGGGTGGAACGCGCCGGACTGAATGCCGATTCCGCCAAAGCGTTGCGTGACGCGGCGGCAGAGGCGGGCTATGACGACGCCCGCATCCTGCATCAGGATTGACCTGTCGGCTCCCTTTGGTCACGGAACACCCATGAAGACCCTGTACGCATCCTTCGCCGCCCCGCTCGCCCTCGTCGCGATGGTCACCCCCTCGATCGCGGCGGCGCCGCAGTTCGACACGCCCGCGCCGGTCGCCTTCATGAAGGACCTGTCCTCGGGCGCGATCCTGTTCCAGCGGGATGCCGACCGCCGGATGCCGCCCGCTTCGATGGCGAAGATGATGACGGTCTATGTCGCCTTCGACCTCATCAAGAAGGGCCAGCTGAAGCTGACCGACATGGTCACGGTGCAGCCGGAGACGTGGAAGAAGTGGCACGGGCCGCAGGCGGGTTCGACCATGTTCTTATCGCCGAACGAACAGGTCAGCGTCGCCAACCTTCTCTATGGTATCGTCACCCTTTCGGGCAACGACGCGTGCGTCGTGCTGGCCGAGCATATCGCGGGCACCGAGCAGAATTTCGTTGAGCGGATGAACCGCACCGCCAAGCAGATCGGGCTGAACAACAGCCATTTCGGCACCGCCAATGGCTGGCCGGACGGCGGCGTGACCTATGTCACCGCACGCGACCTCGCCGACTTGGCCGAGCACACGATCCAGGACTTCCCGCAGCTCTATAAGCAATTCTATTCGCGCCGGGACTTCTCCTGGGGCAAGACGATGGGCGGCAACGCCATCACCCAGGCGAACCGTGACCCGCTGCTGGGTCGCGTCGCGGGCGCCGATGGTCTGAAGACCGGCCACACCGAGGAAGCGGGCTATGGCTTCACCGGCTCTGCCGAGCAGAATGGCCGCCGTCTGGTGATGGTCGTCGCCGGGCTGAACAGCTTCGGCGCGCGGGCCGAGGAATCGGTGAAGTTCATGAACTGGGGCTTCCGCGCGTGGCAGGCCAAGCCGGTCGTCGCCAAGGGCAAGAAGGTCGCCGATGCCGAGGTCCAGATGGGTTCGTCGAGCAAGGTCGGCCTGATCGCGCCGCGCCAGCTGACCGTGACGCTGCCCGCAGGCCTGGACCCCGCGATCAGCGCCAAGGTCGTCTATCAGGGCCCGATCAAGGCCCCGATCAAGGCGGGCCAGCATATCGCCGATCTGGTCGTCAGCTCGCCCGATATGCCCGCGCAGCGCTTGCCGCTGGTGGCGGACAAGGATGTCGCCGAAGCGGGCTTTTTCGGCCGCGCCTGGGCCGGACTGACCTCGTTCTTCGGTTGATCTCCTGACGATGCTGCCGGTCGGCAATGATGCGGGCCAGGCTGCCTTCGCCGCTGCGCTGGGCGGGGCCAAACTGCACCATGCCTGGCTGATCGCCGGGCCGGAGGGCGTGGGCAAGGCCAGCTTCTCGCGCGCGGCGGCCACGCGGCTGCTGGCGCGGGCGAGCGGGGCAGGGGCCCTTCCGCCCGGGCTGGCGGTGCCGGAGGATCATCCGACGGCAAAGCTGATGACGGCGGGGTCGCATCCCGATTTCCGGGTGATGGCGCGCCTGCCCAAGGATGCGGAAAAGCCCGATCAGGACCTCGCGCGGTCGATTACCATCGCGCAAGTACGCACCCTGCAGCCGATGTTCGCCACCGCGCCGGCCATGGGCCCGGCGCGAGTCGTATTGATCGACGCGATCGATGATCTGGAACGCGGCGGCGCCAACGCGTTGCTGAAGAATCTGGAGGAGCCGCCCGCGGGCACGATCTTCCTACTGGTCAGCCATGCTCCGGGACGATTGCTGCCGACGATCCGGTCGCGGTGCCGGTTGTTGCGGTTCGAGCGTCTGTCCGATGGCGACGTTGCGCGCGTGTTGCGCCAGCAACTGCCGGAGGCGGACGAGGACGAAATCGCCTCGCTGGTCGCGGTGGCGGACGGAGCGCCGGGCCGGGCCTTGCGCTTTGCCGGTCTCAACATCGCCGGATTGGATAGTGCCATCGCGCGGATCGCGGAGACCGGCGACCCCGGCAATGCCGAGCGGGTGAAGCTGGCCAAGTCGCTGGCGGGAAAGGCTTCGCAGGCGCGGTACGAAGCGTTCCTGGACCGGGTGCCTGCCTTTATCGCAGGCCGCGCGCGCGGGCGGTCGGGGCCGGGATTGAAAGTGGCGCTGGACGCCTATGCCGCCGCGCAGGATCTGGCCGGGGCGGCGCGCGGATTGTCGCTCGATGCGCAAGGGACGGTGTTCGAGATGGCGGGGATCATCGCGACCTTGCGGTGAACGATTCCCTTGGGCTTCGACTTCGCTCAGGCTGAACGGCTGTGGGGCGTGGCGGCAAATGAGAACAGCCGTTCAGGCTGAGCGAAGTCGAAGCCCACGCCCCACCGATAATCAAGCCGCCCTTACAAACCCACCCGTTCGAAATGCCCGGACGCAAAACCCTCGATCGCCAGCGCGGCGATCCGTTCCGCCACCTTCTCGGGTGCCTTGACTGAGGCCGGATCCTCACCCGGATAGGCCTTGGCCCGCATCTGCGTGCGGGTTGCGCCGGGATCGACGATGGCGGTGCGGATCTTGCTGATCTCCGCCGTCTCGTCGCCATAGGCGCCGATCAGTGTCTCGAATGCCGCCTTGGATGCGCCGTAAGCACCCCAATATGCGCGCGGCTTGCGCCCGACGGACGAGGTTACGCCGATCACCCGCGCGCCACCCGAACGCCGCAGCATCGGGTCAAAGGCGGCGATCATCGCGGCCTGCGCGCTGACGTTCAGGGTCAGGACGCGGGCGAACTCCTTGGCGTCGATCGCGGGCACAGCGGCCAGCGAACCCAGCATCCCGGCGTTCAGCACCAGCACGTCCAGCGCCTGCCAGCGCTCGCCGATCGCCCCTGCAAGGCGTCCGATCGACTCATTCTCGGTCAGGTCGAGCGGCGCGATGGTTGCCGATCCCCCGGCGTTGAAGATCGTCTCCTCGACCTCCTCCAACCCCTTGGGGCTGCGCGCGGTCAGGACGACATGCGCACCCGCCGCGCCCAGCGCGATGGCCGTCGCCGCGCCGATGCCCCGGCTGGCACCCGTAACCAGCGCCAGCTTGCCGTCGAGCGGACCCGCCATCAGGCGACCCGCTCGGCCAGCATCGCGAACTGGTCGACCGAGGCGGTTTCGTCATGGTCGGTCAGTGTCGTTGGATAGTCGCCGGTGAAGCAGGCGTCGCAATAGCTCGGCTTGTCGCCGCGCGCCGCATTGAGCGCCTTGTACAGGCCCTCGATCGACACGAAGGACAGGCTGTCGGCATGAATGAAGTCGGTCATGCCGCCCAGGTCCAGCTTGGCCGCGAGCAGCTTGGCGCGCTCGGGCGTGTCGACGCCGTAGAAGCAGGAGTGGCGCGTGGGCGGCGACGCGATGCGCATGTGCACCTCTGCCGCGCCAGCTTCGCGCATCATCTGCACGATCTTGAGGCTGGTGGTGCCACGCACGATCGAATCGTCGACCAGAATGATCCGCTTGCCCTCGATGAGCGCGCGGTTCGCATTGTGCTTCAGCTTGACGCCCAGATGGCGGACCTTGTCGCCCGGCTGGATGAAGGTGCGACCGACATAATGCGAGCGGATGATGCCGAGCTCGAATGGGATGCCGGACTGTTGGGCATAGCCGATCGCCGCGGGCACGCCCGAATCGGGGACCGGGATCACCAGATCGGCGTCGACCGGCGTCTCGATCGCAAGCTGTGCGCCGATTTCCTTGCGAACGGAATAGACCGACTGGTCGCCCGCGATCGAATCGGGCCGGCTGAAATATACCCACTCGAAAATGCAGGGCCGCGCATCGACCGCCTGGAAGGGACGGATCGAGCGGATTTCGGTGCCCTGCACGATGACCAGTTCGCCCGGCTCGACCGCGCGCTCGAAGGTCGCGCCGCACACGTCGAGGGCCACCGTCTCCGACGCGAAGATCACCGCGCCGTCCAGGCGGCCCATGACCAGCGGACGGATGCCCAGCGGGTCGCGGCAGGCGATCATGCCCTCGGGCGTCATCACGATCAGCGAATAGGCACCCTCGACCTGCTTCAGCGCGTCGATGAAACGGTCGAGCAGGGTGCGGTAGTTGGAGGTCGCGACCAGATGGATGATCGTCTCTGTGTCGCTGGTCGATTGGAAGATCGAACCGCGCCGGACGAGCTCGCGACGCAGCTTCATCGCGTTGGAGATATTGCCGTTGTGCGCGATCGCGAAGCCGCCGGTCGACAGGTCGGCATAGAGCGGCTGAACGTTGCGCAGCGCGGTCTCGCCCGTGGTCGAATAGCGGACATGGCCGCAGGCGACGTCGCCGGGCAGGCCGCGGATCACGTCGTCACGGTCGAAATTGCCCGCGACATGGCCCATGGCGCGGTGCGTGTGGAACAGCGTGCCGTCGAAGCTGGTGATCCCCGCCGCTTCCTGTCCGCGATGCTGGAGCGCATGCAGGCCGAGCGCGGTCAGCGCGGCCGCGCCGTCGGCGCCGGACACGCCGAAAATGCCGCATTCCTCGCGGAGTTTGTCGTCGTCGAAGGGGTTGGTGGTCAGCATAAGAGAGGCGCTCGCAACGTTCGCAACTAAGGGGCAGACGGGGCGCATATAGGAACGTCGGCCACGTTTGTCGCCTGTTTGTCATCGTTGCCGGGATCATTTTCGCCAGACCGGCGTTTCGGGCCCGAAATCAGGAGATGCCACATGGCCCGCGATCACGGCGCGCAGATCAAGGACGACGCCCTGTACGAGGAACTGCGCAAGCAGGGCCAGTCCAAGGAAAAAGCCGCACGCATCGCCAACGCCAAGGCGAACGGCAGCCTGGACCATAGGTCCACCCGTCTGGAGGATCGAACCAAGGACGATCTGATGGCCGAGGCGCGCAAGATCGGCATCGAGGGGCGGTCGAAGATGAACAAGGCGGAGTTGGTCGAGGCGATTCGGGGGCACGGGTGATAGGGGCTTGCCCCTCCACCACCGCTTCGCGGCGGTCCCCCTCCCCAAGCGAGCTTGGGGAGGAATTTTAAGAGGAGGCCTAGGTGTTTGGTCCCAGTATTTGATGGTGCGGGTTTGATGTAAAGCGTGCTGGCTCGTTCTGCCATGCTTTGCAGATGGCCTCGTAGGGCGTGAGGCCTTTGAGCGTCTTGAGCCTGCGGCCGAAGTTGTAGGCGGCGACGAAGTCGCCGAGATGTTGCCGGAGCTGGTCGTGGCTGTCGTAATGGTAGCGCTTGACGGTCGCTTCCTTAATGGTGCGGTTCATCCGCTCGACCTGGCCGTTGGTCCAGGGATGCTTCACCTTGGTGAGCCGGTGCTCGATGCCGTTCTCGTCGCAGACGCGATCGAAGATGTGGTGGAAGGCGTATTTTTGGTGGGCATGGTTGGTGAACTGGATACCGTTATCGGTCAGCACGGTGTGGATACGGTAGGGCACGGCCGTGACCAGATTACGCAGGAACTGCGCCGCGATCATCTTGCCACCTTCCTGATGCAGTTCGACGAACGCGAACTTGCTCGTTCGGTCGATCGCCACGAACAGGCGCAGCTTGCCCTCGGCGGTCTGAACCTCGGCGATGTCGATGTGGAAGTAGCCGATCGGGTAGGTCTTGAACTTGCGTTTGGGCGTCTTGTCGCCGGTGATCTCGGGCAACCGGCTGATGCCATGGCGTTGCAGGCAGCGGTGTAGCGACGAGCGCGTCAGGTGCGGGATCGTCGCCTGTAGCGCGTAGAGGCAGTCGTCCAGCGGCAGCAACGTGTGGCGCCGGAAAGCGACGATGACCGCTTCCTCCTCGATGGTCAGTACCGTCGAGTGCGGGTCCTTCGGCCCAGTCGGCAGATCCTTGACCGCCGTCCGCTTCTTCCACTTCGCGACGGTCTTCTGGTTGATCCCGTGGCGCTTCGCCAGCACCCTCAGGCTCTCTTGACTATGTTGTATCGCTCGACGGACCGCCTCTGTCGTGCGGGCGCTCCCGTGTAGAACCTGTCCCATAGTGCATCCCTCCAAGCTTGCGACGATGATGCACCATCAAATGCCGGGATCAAACACCTAATCCTCCCCAGGCTTGCCTGGGGAGGGGGGCATCCGCAGGATAGTGGAGGGACAGGCAACGCTCGCGATGGATGACTTCCGCCCCATTCCGCTCTAATCGCGACCTATGGCAGACCACCGAGATACCGGGCTGACGCTCGATCCCAAATTCGATGCCCAGGGCTTGCTGACCGCGATCGTGACCGATCGCGCCAGCGGTGAATTGCTGATGGTGGCGCACATGAACGCCGAGGCGCTGGAGGCCACGCGGACGACCGGCGATGCGCATTTCTGGTCACGCAGTCGGGGGCGGCTCTGGAAGAAGGGCGAAAGCTCGAACAATGTGCTGCGCGTGGTCGAGATGCGGATAGACTGCGATCAGGACGCGATCTGGCTGATTTGTGATCCGGCGGGCCCGGCTTGCCACACGGGTGCGCGTAGTTGCTTTTATCGGCGGATCGAAGGCGACGGACTGGCGCCGGTCGCGTGATCCGGCGCAGGATCGTGCTGGCGACCCTGATCCTGCTGACCGCCTGCGGTCGGAACGGCGAGGGCGGGGACGGTCAGGCGGGCGAGAAGTTGGAGGCGGCGAGCATCGCCGCCGGGCTGGTCGCCGATCCAGCCGCCGCGCCGCTGGATGGCATCTGGTCGCGCGATACCGATCGCATGTGCATCCTGCCCGCTGGGCGTGGCCTGGGCCGTCGGGTCGGCGTGATGCTGGATTATGGTGAGGGGCAGGGCTGCACCGCCATCGGCACCATGGAACGCTCGGGCGCGGCGCTCAAGCTGACGCTGGGGGCGTGCCGCTTCACCGCACGGTTCGATGGCGACTCCATCCAGTTCCCGGCGATGCTGCCGTCCGCCTGCAACGCCTTCTGCACAGGCCGAGCCACGATGTCGGCGCTGAACGTCGAGCGGATCAGCGCTTCGGTGGCCGAGGCGCGGGCATTGCGCAGTGTGAACGGCACCACGCTTTGCGCTGATTGACGTTCACGTAAAGGGCATTTAGCCTCGGCAGCCATGACCCAGGTCGCCGCCTCCGCCGAACCGCTGCCCAGTGTCGATCGCGACGATTATTCGATCACCCAGCTCTGCGCCGAGTTCGGCGTCACCGCCCGCGCGCTGCGCTTCTACGAAGACGAAGGGCTGATCTCGCCCCAGCGGCGGGGGACCCAGCGCATCTATTCTCAGCGGGACCGCGCGCGGCTCGCCTGGATACTGCGTGGCAAGCGGGTCGGGTTCAGCCTCGCCGATATTCGCGAGATGATCGATCTCTACGATCTGGGTGATGGTCGCCGCCTTCAGCGAGAGGTGACGCTGGAGCGGTGCACCGCCAAGATCGAGGCGCTTCAGGCGCAGAAGCGCGATATCGATGCGGCGATCGCGGAGCTGATCGACTTCGTGGCGCTGGTCGAATCGCACCGGGAGTAACCGACGATATTCCCGCTCTTACAGGGGAGGAATTGCGGGTTTCACCTCGGTCGGGGCCGCGCTGGCGCGGCGGACGCCGGTCAACTCGCCGGAAGGTGTCGGCGTCGGGCTGGGCTGCGGCGTGGGGGAGGCCAGCGGGAGGATGGTCGTCGACATCCGCTTCATGCAGCGTGCACCCTTGAACGCCGGATACATTCCGCAATTCCACAAGGTCCGCTCCAGCCCGATCGCGGGATCGCGGAAATAGCTGAACGCCATCGTCTCCATCTGGACCTGGCTTAGCGGAACCGAGAATGCCGTGGCTGCGGCATCGCGCCATGCCATGACCGTGCAATGCTTGCGCGACCCGCACAGCGTCAGCGCAAAGGCCGGGAAGCCTTCCGCCGCGAGTCCGGCGGGCAGGGTGATGAGGAAGGTGTCGGGCTCGCTCGCGAGCGGCGCCATGCTCCCCGTGGCGACCGCCCCTTCGGCCAGCGCGGCTCCGGCATCGTCGCTGGCATCCGCCGCCGCCCGGTGTGCGGGCGAGAACGGGGCCAGCGCCGGGACGACCGGCTCACCCGCCACCAGATGCCGGTTGAAGGCGGGCGGCGTGCCCCACCAGCCGGACCAGCGGAAGAACAAGTGGCTGCCCACCGCCGCGACCTTGTCCAGGCTCGCCTGCCAATAGGGGACGACCCAATCGGTATGATAATGGGTCGAATGGCCGACGGGACGGAAGACCTTGCCGTTCAGCGCCATCGCGGCGATCTCACGGGCGCGGGTCCAGGCGGCCTCTGACGGTTGCCACTTGGTCAGCGCGCCGTCGCAGGTGAAGGTGAACTGGCATCCGGTGCTGCGCTCCTGCCCCTCGAACACCACGCCGCACACCGTTTTCGGGAAGGCGGGATGACGAAGGCGGTTGAGCACGACCTGCGCCACCGCCTGCTCGCCCTTGGCATCGTCGCCCGCCTCGTAGAGCACACCCGCCGCGAGACAGTCGAGCGCCCGCGCCTTGTCTTCCGCCGATCCGCGATAGACGAAGGGACGCGCCGCCGGGTTGGGATCGGTCGAAAAGGGGATGCTCTGGTTGTAGGCCCGCGCCTCATCGGGCGTCATGTCGATGAACGCCACCGGCTCGACCGGGGGTACTTCGGTGGGCGAAACCACGCGCGGCACCTGGCCTGTCCGATGGGGCGACCTGTGCGATGTCCTGGGAATGTCGGGTGCGTTCGCCACAAGCAAAGCCGGTACGACGCTGGCCGTACCGGCGATGACGAACAATGCCGCGCGGATGCCGCCGCGCGGCCGGGACAGGTCGCTCACTGTTCGGGCAGGAAGTCCGGCACCGACAGATAACGCTCGCCCGTGTCATAGTTGAAGCCGAGCACGCGCGTGCCATCGGGCAGGTCGGGCAGCTTCTGCAGGATTGCGGCCAGCGTCGCGCCCGACGAGATGCCGACCAGCAGCCCTTCTTCGCGTGCCGAGCGGCGGGCCATGTCCTTGGCGACATTGGCATCGACCTCGATCACCCCGTCGATCGCCTGGGTGTGGAGGTTGGCGGGGATGAACCCTGCGCCGATGCCCTGGATCGGGTGCGGGCCCGGCTGGCCGCCCTGGATGACCGGCGAGGCGGCGGGTTCGACCGCATAGACCTTGAGGTTCGGCCATTCCTTCTTCAGCGTCTCAGCGACGCCGGTGATATGGCCGCCGGTGCCGACGCCGGTGATGATGACGTC
Organism: Sphingomonas sp. 77B; assembly: GCF_056497825.1. Classification (NCBI taxonomy): domain Bacteria; kingdom Pseudomonadati; phylum Pseudomonadota; class Alphaproteobacteria; order Sphingomonadales; family Sphingomonadaceae; genus Sphingomonas; species Sphingomonas sp. 77B. The sequence continues at coordinate 799,492 of NZ_JBWMBY010000001.1, read as the reverse complement.
GATCGGCGAATCGCGGAAGTCGTTCAGGATTTCCTGCGCCGTGGTGCGGACGTGCACGTCGATATTCGCCGGATTCTCGAACTGCTGCGGCATCCAGGCGCCGGGCGTCTCGCGCACGATCTCCAGCGCGCGTTCGATCGCGCCCTTCATGCCCTTTTCGCGCGGGGTCAGGTCGAAGGTCGCACCGTAAGCCAGCATCAGGCGGCGGCGCTCGATCGACATGGACTCGGGCATGACCAGGATCAGCTTGTAACCCTTCACCGCCGCGACCATCGCCAGGCCGACGCCGGTGTTGCCGCTGGTCGGCTCGACGATGGTGCCGCCGGGCTTCAACTCGCCCTTGGCCTCCGCCGCTTCGATCATCGCGAGCGCGATACGGTCCTTGATCGAGCCGCCGGGATTGGAGCGTTCGGACTTGATCCAGACCTCCGATCCGGGGAACAGCCGCTGGATCTTCACATGCGGCGTGTTGCCGATCGTCTCCAGGATGGTGTTGGCCTTCATGGCTTGGCTTCTCCGTGGGTTGGTTCGGTTTCGAGGATTTCAGGCGGATCAAAGGTTCGCGCACGCCCAAGTTCCGGGAAAAGTCGCGACCAGAGAAGGGTGACGCCGATCGCGCCCAGCCCGCCGAACACCACCGCGCCGACGGGGCCGAGGATCGAGGCCATGACCCCGCTCTCGAACTCGCCCAGCTCGTTGGAGGCCGAGATGGTCAGCTGCGACACCGCGCTGACCCGGCCGCGCATCGCGTCGGGGGTGTGGAGCTGGATCAGCGACTGGCGGACATAGACCGAGACCATGTCCGCGCCCCCCGCGCAGATCAGCGCGATCAGGCTGAGGAGGAAGGCGGGATGGACGAAGATTGTCGCGCCGCCCAATGCCAGCGTGCCGCCGGTCAGGCCCAGCGCGCCGGTGATATGGCTGGCGATGCCGAAGGTCAGGATCGACAGGCCGAACACGACGACCGCAGCCAGCATCTTCACGCCGACATTGGTCTTCATCGGCTTGAACGAGAACCAGATTGCGGTCGACGCCGCGCCGATCCCCATGCCTGCCGCCAGCACGCCCAGCCCCTGCGACCCGACATGCAGGATGTCGCGCGCATAGACCGGCAGCAGCGACGTCGCGCCCGCCAGCAGCACCGCGAACAGGTCGAGCGTGATCGCCGCCTGCACCAGCCGGTTGCGGCGGACATAGCTGAACCCCTCGACGATTCGGGCGAGTGGCCGGTGGTCGGTCTGGACGGGCGGCTGCGGCACCGGGCCGATGGTGAAGATGCAGACCAGCGCGACCGCGAACAGCAGCGTCGCGACGCCATACGCGAATTCGGGATGGACCGCATAGAGCAGCCCGCCGACGCTGGGCCCGGCGATGGTGCCGACCTGCCACGCGATCGAGCTGACCGCGATGGCGGTGGGCAGGCTTTCCCGCGGCACCAGATTGGGGGCGAGCGAGGAATAGGCCGGTCCCGAAAAGGCACGCGCAATGCCGAAAGCGACCGCGGCGGTGAACAGCGCCCCCAGCGTCAGATGGCCGGACCAGGTCAGGAACCACAGCGACGCGGCCGTCAGGACCAGCAATCCCGTCGTCGCCCGTACGATCCAGCGCCGGTCGACACTGTCGGCGACCAGCCCGGTGATCGGGGTCAGCAGGAACAGCGGCACGAACTGCGCAAAGCCGATCATGCCCAGCATGAAGGCGGCCTGCCGGACGTCCATCGTCTCGCGCGCCAGATTATACACCTGCCAGCCGATGACGATCGACATGGCGGAAACGGCGATTGTGCCGCTGAACCGCGACAGCCAGTAGCTGCGGAAATTGGCGATGCGGAACGGGTGTACGGGTTTATCCATGGTCGGTGTGCGTTGTAGGCATCTGCTTGTCCGCAAGGCAACCGAGGCTGAGCTATCAGCCCGCAAATTCCAACTGTCCTGTTAGGAATTGTAACGGGGAATTGAGTTTCCCGACAAAGCACGCCAATAGGCTCCCATCCTTCCCTAACGGAAACAAAGGTGTTCCCGACTGTGGCAAAAGCTCCAAGCCGTACCAGCGAGCCCCCCATTCCCAATCGGGAGCGTCCCGCCGAACCGCAACCGTTCCAGGCTACCAAGGAACAGCTGCTGGATTTCTACAAGCAGATGCTCCTGATCCGCCGCTTTGAAGAAAAGGCGGGCCAGCTCTACGGCCTCGGCCTGATCGGCGGTTTCTGCCACCTGTATATCGGCCAGGAAGCCGTCGCGGTGGGTCTGCAGTCGGCGCTCGACGGCGACAAGGATTCGGTCATCACCGGATATCGCGACCATGGCCACATGCTGGCTTACGGCATCGACCCCAAGGTCATCATGGCCGAGCTCACGGGGCGTGCCGCCGGCATCTCCAAGGGCAAGGGCGGGTCGATGCACATGTTCTCGACCGAGCATAAATTCTATGGCGGCCACGGCATCGTGGGCGCGCAGGTGTCGCTGGGCACCGGCCTGGCGTTCGGGCACAAGTACAGCAATGACGGCGGCGTCTGCCTCGCCTATTTCGGCGACGGTGCGGCCAATCAGGGCCAGGTGTACGAGAGCTTCAACATGGCCGAGCTGTGGAAGCTCCCGATCATCTTCGTGATCGAGAACAACCAGTACGCCATGGGCACCGCGGTCAACCGCGCCTCGTCCGAGGACCAGCTCTATCGCCGCGGCGAGAGCTTCCGCATCCCCGGCATCCAGGTCGACGGCATGGACGTGCTGGCGTGCCGTGGTGCCGCCGAAGAGGCGCTGGCCTGGGTCCGTGCGGGCAAGGGCCCGGTCATCCTCGAGATGAAGACCTACCGCTATCGCGGTCACTCCATGTCCGACCCCGCCAAGTATCGCAGCCGCGAGGAAGTGCAGGGCGTGCGCGACAAGTCGGACCCGATCGACCACGTCAAGAAGCTGCTCGAAGCGCAGGGCGTCACCGAGGCCGATCTGAAGGTCCTGGAGCAAGATATCCGCAAGACGGTGAACGAGGCGGCGGACTTCGCCGAGCAGACCCCCGAGCCCGATGCGGCTGAACTCTACACTGAAGTGCTGGTGGAGCGTTACTAAGATGGCGATCGAGATCAAGATGCCGGCCCTTTCCCCGACCATGGAAGAGGGCACGCTCGCCAAGTGGCTCGTGAAGGAAGGCGATACGGTCAAGTCCGGCGACATCATGGCCGAGATCGAGACCGACAAGGCGACGATGGAATTCGAGGCCGTCGATGAGGGCGTGATCGCCAAGATCATCGTTGCCGAGGGCACCGATAATGTGAAGGTCGGCACCGCCATCGCGCTGCTGGCCGAAGAGGGCGAGGACGTCGCGTCCGCCGCCGCGTCGGGTTCGCGTTCGGGCGATGCAGCCAACGCCGCGCCGAAGAACGAGGCGACCGACCACAACGCCCCGCCGATGCCGGAAGGCGCGGCTGCGGCCGAGCAGGAAAGCGGCACGCAGAAGCTGGTCGCCGCCGCCGAGCAGGAAGCGCCCGCCTCGCCGGAGATCCCGGAAGGCACCGAGATGGTGAAGCTCACCGTCCGCGAAGCGCTGCGCGATGCGATGGCCGAGGAAATGCGCGCCGACGACCGCGTCTTCGTGATGGGCGAGGAAGTCGCCCAGTATCAGGGCGCGTACAAGGTGACGCAGGGCCTGCTGGACGAGTTCGGCGACCGCCGCGTCATCGACACGCCGATCACCGAATATGGTTTTGCCGGTGTCGGCACGGGTGCCGCCATGGGCGGCCTGCGCCCCGTGATCGAGTTCATGACGTTCAACTTCGCCATGCAGGCGATCGACCACATCATCAACTCGGCCGCCAAGACCAACTACATGTCCGGCGGCCAGATGCGCTGCCCGATCGTATTCCGTGGTCCCAACGGTGCCGCCAGCCGCGTCGGTGCGCAGCACTCGCAGAACTATGGTCCGTGGTACGCCTCGGTCCCCGGCCTGATCGTGATCGCGCCCTATGACGCGGCCGATGCCAAGGGGCTGCTGAAGGCCGCGATCCGTTCGGAAGACCCGGTGGTCTTCCTCGAGAACGAACTGATGTACGGTCGTTCGTTCGACGTGCCCAAGCTCGACGATTTCGTCCTGCCGATCGGCAAGGCGCGGATCATGCGCGAGGGCAAGGACGTCACGCTCGTCTCCTACTCGATCGGCGTGGGCGTCTCGCTCGAAGCCGCCGAGAAGCTGGCGGCCGAGGGCATCGACGCCGAGGTCATCGACCTGCGCACGCTGCGTCCGCTCGACACCAAGACGGTGCTGAAGTCGCTCGCCAAGACCAACCGCCTGGTCGTGGTCGAGGAAGGCTGGCCGACCTGCTCGATCGCCTCGGAAATCGCCGCCGTCGTGATGGAAGAGGGCTTTGACGACCTCGACGCGCCGGTGCTGCGCGTGACCAACGAGGACGTGCCGCTGCCTTACGCCGCCAACCTCGAAAAGCTGGCGCTGGTCGACGCGAACAAGGTCGTCGCCGCCGTCAAGAAGGTAACCTATCGCGGCTAAGTCGTGGGGTAACCCTCTGGTATGAAAGGGGCCTTCCGGGAAACCGGGAGGCCCTTTTTCATGGGCGTTTCCTGTGCGAAGGGCAGGGGATGACCGATAGCCCCGCCGCCAACACACCCTCGCTCGCCATCGACGCGGTGATGCGCGAACAGGCGCTGGCGGTGGGCTATGCGCCGGAGGCGAGCCGGGACGGTTTTGCGGCGCTGCTCGATTTGGACCACCAGCTTGCCTCGATCCTGCAAAGCACGACCGAGCCGATGATCGGCCAGATGCGGCTGACCTGGTGGTATGAGGCGCTGGAAAAGCTCGACCACGCGCCCGCCCCGGCGCACCCGGTGTTGCAGCGGCTGGCCGCATCGGTGTTGCCGACGGGCGTGAAGGGGGCCGACCTCGCGCCGATGATCGAGGGGTGGGAAGCGCTTCTCGATGATGGCGAACCCCTGGATGACGAGCGCGTGGCGCGTCATGCCGAGGCGCGGGGTGGGGTGTTGTTTGCGTCCATTGGGCAATTGTTGGGGCAAGCGGGGGTGGCGCCATTGGGTGCCGCTTGGGCCAAGGCCGATCTGGCACGGCATGTCTCCGACGTTGCAATCCGCGCTCGAATTGGAGGCGTGGCCTTATCAGAATTGGACGCGGCGCTGACGGGGAAGTCGCCGAAGCCTGCTCGCGGTTTGAGCGGCCTTGCGGTTCTGGCGCGCGAAAGTCTGCGCCACCCGGAACGCTTGCCGGGCCATCCCCTCCGCGCCGCGCGACTGGCTTGGCATGGCCTGACGGGGCGCTGAGCATCGTCCACCGCATCCGCCCCGGCGGAGTCCGGGGTCCAGTTGCGGCATGGCCGATCGCCTGATCGTCCGGCGCCGTCGAGGGGACATAGCGACTGGCCCCCGGCCTTCGCGGGGGTGGATACAAGTGGAGGAGGAAACTCCCCCAAACCCCGTTCAGCCTGAGCGAAGTCGAAGGCCAAGGGAATCGCCTTGTCGGCCATGCCTGACCCCGGTTAACCATAGGTCCGTCGAACGGGGGAGACGGACGAATGTGGCGCTATCTGGCGGGAGGTGTGGGCACGCTTGTGCTGGTGGGGGCAGGGCTGTTCCTATGGGGCAGCCGCCCGGACACACCGTCCCCGCTCCCCGCCGCGAGTGCGGCAACGGCGGCTTCACCGCAGAGCGCCGCGACCGATGACACGCCACTCCCCGAAGCGCCCGCCAAGACCCGCGAGCAAAAACGCTTCGACCGCTACGACAAGGACCGCGACGGCGCGATCACCCGCGAGGAATATCTCGCCGCGCGGCGTAAGGCTTACGCCAAGCTCGACCGGGATGGCGACGGCAAGCTGAGCTTCGACGAGTGGGCGATCAAGGCCACGACCAAATTTGCCACCGCCGACCGCGACAAATCCGGCGCGATGAATGCCGCCGAATTCGCCACGACCGCCGTCAAGCGTCGACCGGCTGGGCGGGCGAACTGTCCTCCGGCGCGAGGGGCACCGGCTGAGGCACCGGAGGCGGCCCCGGCGGAAGAGAGTTGAGCCAGTCGGGCAGCGCCTCGCGCGCGCGGTCGGTATACATCTTCTTGCGATCGGCCTTCTTGGTGCGGCCGGGAATGGGCGGGAACAGGCCGAAATTGACGTTCATCGGCTGATACGTCTCGGCCTCGGCGAGGCCGGTGATATGGCCGAGCAGCGCGCCCAAGGCCGTCTCGACCGGCGGCGGTGCGATGGTCTTGCCCGTCAGCTCGGCCGCCGCGAAACGCCCGGCGAGCAGGCCGATCGCGGCGCTCTCGATATAGCCCTCGCAACCCGTAATCTGCCCAGCGAAGCGCAGGTTCGGCCGCGACTTCAGCCGCAGCGTCGCGTCCAGCAACTCGGGAGAGCGGATGAAGGTGTTGCGATGCAGCCCGCCCAGCCGCGCGAACTCGGCCTTTTCGAGGCCGGGAATGGTGCGGAAGATGCGGATTTGCTCGGCATATTTCAGCTTGGTCTGGAAACCGACGATGTTCCACAGCGTGCCCGCAGCGTTATCCTGTCGTAGCTGGACGACGGCATAGGGCCAGCGCCCGGTGCGCGGGTCGTCGAGCCCGACGCCCTTCATCGGCCCGAAGCGTAGCGTCTCGACCCCGCGCTCAGCCATCACCTCGACCGGCATGCAGCCATCGAAATAGGGCGTGTCCTTTTCCCACTCGCGGAACTCGGTCTTCTCGCCGTCGAGCAGCGCCTGATGGAAGGCGTAATATTGCTCCTTGTCCATCGGGCAGTTGATGTAATCCTTGCCCGTGCCCTTGTTCCAGCGGCTCTGGAACCAGGCGACGTCCATGTCGATCGACTCCCGGTGGACGATGGGGGCGATCGCATCGAAGAATGCCAGCGCCTCCGCGCCGGTCGCCTCGCCGATGCCACCCGCCAACGATGGCGCGGTCAGCGGGCCGGTGGCGATGATCGCAGGACCGTCCGGCAAGGCATCGATCCGCTCGCGGACGATGGTGATGTTGGGATGCGCCTCCAGCGCCGCCGTCACGCCGCCCGAAAAGCCGTCGCGGTCCACCGCCAGCGCAGACCCGGCGGGCACCGCATGGGTGTCGCCCTTGGCCATGATGATCGAGCCGAGCGCGCGCATCTCCTGATGCAGCAGGCCGACCGCGTTGGAGGTCGCGTCATCCGAGCGGAAGGAGTTGGAGCAGACCAGCTCCGCCAGATCGCCGCCATGATGGGCAGGCGTGGTGTCCGCGCCGCCGCGCATTTCGGACAGGCGCACCTTCAGCCCCGCCTCGGCCAGCTGCCACGCGGCTTCCGAGCCCGCCAGCCCGCCGCCGATCACATGAATGTCATAGGTCATCGCGACGCCTTAAACCCGGACGGCCCCGGTTGGAAGGACTTGGCGCGTGAGGCACGGCTCCCCAAGTCGGTGACATGACGACCATCTTCACCATCGGTTATGAGGGGGCGACCGTCGATGGCTTCCTCGCGACGCTGAAGACGGCCGGGGTCACGCGCTTGATCGACGTTCGCGCGTTGCCTCTGTCGCGGCGACCGGGTTTCTCCAAATCACCGCTCGCTGCGGCGTTGAAGGAGGTCGGGATCGACTATGTCCATCTCAAGGACCTGGGCACGCCCAAGCGCGGGCGCGACGCGGCGAAGAAGGGTGATGTCGGGACGCTGCGCGAGGTCTATGACGACCAGCTGGCCCTGCCCGAGGCGCAGGCGGCGGCCGCGCGGATGCTCGATCTGGCGGAGGAGAAGCCCAGCGCTCTGCTATGTTTCGAGCGCGACCCGTGTCATTGCCACCGTACCTTGCTGCTGGAGGCGGTGGGGCAGGGGATGACGGTCGTCGATCTCTACGTCTGACCTGTCAGAGAACCGACGCGATAAAGGCGTCGGTGCAGTCTCGTAGCGTACCGATATTCTTCTCCAGCGCCTTCGCCAGGGTCAGTAGCGACCCGGCATCCTGGTCGACCCGGCGGGCATCCTGTTGCAACTGCTGGACCTGCTGGCCGACGCGATGGGCGGAGGCGACCGACTGGTCGACGCTGGCGGCGATGCCGGTCGTGGCGAAGCCCTGTGCCGCCACCGCCTCGTCGATCGATTGCGAGAGGGTGCCGATCGTATCGACCGCGCGGTTGAGCTGCGCCTGTTCGGCGACCAGCGCGTGGAGGTTGGCGGTGACCTCGCCGATATTGCGCGCGGCGTCGCGAGCGGCTTCGCGGGTCTGACCGGCCAGCGCCTTGACCTCATGCGCGACGACGGCAAAACCCCGTCCGGCCTCGCCCGCGCGAGCCGCTTCGATCGCGGCGTTGAGCGCGAGCAGATTGGTTCGCGCCGCGACGGTTTCGATCAGGGCCAGCAGCGTGTCGATCGTCGTGGCGCTGGCCGCCAACGCACCCGCCCGCTGGTCGGTCGCGGCGATGCGGTGGCGGACGATCTCGCGAATGGCGCGCGACTGGTCCATGTCGCGGGTGATCGCGGCAAAGGCGTCGGCGAGGCCATGGCCCCGCGTGGCGATGTCGCTGAGCGCCATGCCGGTATCGGCCATCGCCTCGGTCATGCGATCCGCGCCGCCCTGCGTCTCCCCAGCGTAACGCGCGAGGTCGCTGGCCATGCTGGCCATGTCCGCGGTGGCACGGAGCAGGTCCTCCGACAGGGTGGCGATGTCCGCGGTGAAGGCCCGCGCGGCCTCATCGATCCGCCGCGCCCGCGTCATGCGTTCCTGCGCCAGCGCCATCTGCGCATCGGCGGCCAGCCGGGCGATCCGGGCCGCGTCGAGCATTCCGGCGAAGACCCCCTTGCGGGTCAGGATCAGCGCGTCGGGTGCTCCCCAATCGGCATGCAGTGCCAGTTTTTCGGCGAGCAACGCGTCCTCCTCGCAACTGGGGTGCGGGCGGACATAGGCGGTCAGGCTGGCGCCGAAATCGGGATTGTGGAGCAGCGCATGACCAAAGGGATTGTAGAGCAACCCTTTCACATCGCGTTCGATAATGGCGCCGATCGGTTTCCTATCGCCATCGAGTACCGGCAGCAGCCGCATATCGGGATATTGCCGGAACAGCGCGATCGCGTCGACCAGTGAAGCATCCGCCGCGATGACCGGGCTTTCCGCACCGGCGGACCAACAGGAAAAGACGGGCGGCTTCATCGTTGCTGGCGTTACGACAGAACGGTAAACGCGATGTGATGGATTTGTGACGTTTCAAAGACGAAACGGAAACGGCCGCGGCCGGTGGGGGCCCTAGCTGTTTGATCCCGGCATTTGATGTTGCATCATCGTCGCAAGCTTGGAGGGATGCACTATGGGACAGGTTCTACACGGGAGCGCCCGCACGACAGAGGCGGTCCGTCGAGCGATACAACATAGTCAAGAGAGCCTGAGGGTGCTGGCGAAGCGCCACGGGATCAACCAGAAGACCGTCGCGAAGTGGAAGAAGCGGACGGCGGTCAAGGATCTGCCGACTGGGCCGAAGGACCCGCACTCGACGGTACTGACCATCGAGGAGGAAGCGGTCATCGTCGCTTTCCGGCGCCACACGTTGCTGCCGCTGGACGACTGCCTCTACGCGCTACAGGCGACGATCCCGCACCTGACGCGCTCGTCGCTACACCGCTGCCTGCAACGCCATGGCATCAGCCGGTTGCCCGAGATCACCGGCGACAAGACGCCCAAACGCAAGTTCAAGACCTACCCGATCGGCTACTTCCACATCGACATCGCCGAGGTTCAGACCGCCGAGGGCAAGCTGCGCCTGTTCGTGGCGATCGACCGAACGAGCAAGTTCGCGTTCGTCGAACTGCATCAGGAAGGTGGCAAGATGATCGCGGCGCAGTTCCTGCGTAATCTGGTCACGGCCGTGCCCTACCGTATCCACACCGTGCTGACCGATAACGGTATCCAGTTCACCAACCATGCCCACCAAAAATACGCCTTCCACCACATCTTCGATCGCGTCTGCGACGAGAACGGCATCGAGCACCGGCTCACCAAGGTGAAGCATCCCTGGACCAACGGCCAGGTCGAGCGGATGAACCGCACCATTAAGGAAGCGACCGTCAAGCGCTACCATTACGACAGCCACGACCAGCTCCGGCAACATCTCGGCGACTTCGTCGCCGCCTACAACTTCGGCCGCAGGCTCAAGACGCTCAAAGGCCTCACGCCCTACGAGGCCATCTGCAAAGCATGGCAGAACGAGCCAGCACGCTTTACATCAAACCCGCACCATCAAATACTGGGACCAAACACCTAGCCCGCCACCGGCAAACGAACCGTGCCGTCCTCGTCGCGCTTCATCGGGCCATAGGCTATGACCGCCGATAGCGGCAGATCGGCATAGATATGCGGGAAGAGCTGGCCGCCCCGGCTCTCTTCCCACTTCACTGCTTCGCCCATCGCCTCCAGGTCGACCGCCGCGATGTGCAGGTCGGTCTGTCCGGCGAAATGCTTGTCGACCGTCTCGGTCAGTTGGGCGGCGGTGGAGAGGTGGATATAGCCATCGGCCAGATCCACCGGGGCGCCCGCAAAGACGCCCTCTTGCTCCAACACTGCCATCTGATCGGCGGTCAGCACCTTATAGGCGGTGGCGGGGTGGCTCATTCGCCATCCTCCGGCCCGGCCGCCAGATTCTCGCCCACGACCGCGTCCGGCTCGGGCGCGATGTCGGGAGTGCCGTCGGCCAAGTTCATCTCGGCATCCTCCTCGGTCTCCTCAATGCGTGCGGCCGAGACGACATGCTCGCCCGGTGCCACGTTGAAGAGCCGCAGACCCGCCGAGCCGCGCCCGATGACACGAAGCGACGCCAGCGACATGCGGATCAGCTTGGCCTGATCGGTCACCAGCATCAGCTGATGCCCCTTGGCCGCCGGGAAGCTGGCGACGACATCGCCGTTGCGCGCGATATTGTCGATGTTGGTGATGCCCTGACCGCCGCGACCCGTGCGGCGATATTCGTATGCCGAGGACAGCTTGCCATAGCCATTGGCGCAGACGGTCAGGATGAACTGCTCGCAATTACGCAGCTCGTCATACCGCTCGACCGACAGCTCGGGCTCGCCTTCCTTCTCACCCTTCCAGGGGGCGAAGCGCAGATACGCCTCGCGCTCTTCCTGGGTGGTTCCGACCCGGTGCAGGACCGACAGCGAGATGACCTCGTCCCCGTCCTTCAGCGTGATGCCACGCACGCCGGTCGAGGTGCGGCTCTGGAACTCGCGCACGTCGTCGGCGGCAAAGCGGATCGCCCGGCCGCAACGGGTGGCGAGCAGCACGTCGTCCTCGGCCCCGAGCAGCGCGACGCCGATCAGGCGATCCTCGCTCTCGTCGTCGAAGCGCATCGCGATCTTGCCGTTCGAGGGCACGTTGGTGAACGCATCCATCGAGTTGCGGCGCACGGCACCCTTGGCTGTGGCGAACATGACGTGGAGCTTGCCCCACTCCGCCTCGTCCTCGGGCAGCGGCAGCACGGTCGAGATGACCTCGCCCGGTGCCAGCGGCAGCAGGTTGACCATCGGCCGCCCGCGCGTGGCAGGCCCGCCCTCGGGCAGGCGCCACACCTTGTAGCGATAGACCTTGCCATGGTTCGAGAAGAACAGGACCGGCGTGTGCGTGCTGGTCACGAACAGCTCGGTAACGACGTCCTCGTCCTTGGTCGCCATGCCCGAGCGGCCCTTGCCGCCGCGATTTTGGGCGCGGAAGGCATCGAGCGGGGTACGTTTGATATAGCCCTGCATGGTCACGGTGACGACCATGTCCTCGCGCTCGATCAGGTCCTCGTCGTCGATGCCATCGGCGGCGGCGGCGATTTCCGAGCGGCGCGGAGTCGCAAACTGGTCGCGGATCGCCACCAGCTCGCCGCGCATCACTTCGTACAGCTTCACGCGGTTGGCGAGGATTTCCAGCAGCTCGGTGATCGAGTCCGCCAGACCCTTCAGCTCGTCGCCGATCTCGTCGCGGCCCAGTGCGGTCAGGCGGTGCAGGCGCAGGTCGAGGATGGCGCGAACCTGGGTCTCCGACAGGCGATAGGTGTCGCCGAAGCCTTCGCTCTCGACCGCCTCGACCAGACGGATATAGCCAGCGATCTCGGCGATCGGCCATTCGCGGGCGAGCAAAGCCTCGCGCGCGGCGACCGGCGAGGCGGAGCCGCGGATGATCCGCACCACTTCGTCCAGGTTCGTCACCGCGATGACGAGGCCCAGCAAGATGTGCGCCCGCTCGCGCGCCTTGGCCAGCTCGAACTTCGAGCGGCGGGTGATGACCTGCTCGCGGAACTGGACAAAGGCCTGGATGATGTCGCGCAGGTTCAGCAGCTCGGGCCGCCCGCCGCGAATGGCGAGCATGTTGGCCGGGAAGCTGGTCTGGGCGGGGGTGTGCCGCCAGAGCTGGTTGAGCACGACCTCGGGGGTCGCGTCGCGCTTCAGGTCGATGACGATGCGAACGCCTTCGCGGTTCGACTCGTCGCGAATGTCGCTGATCCCCTCGATCCGCTTTTCCTTGGCGGCCTCGGCGATCTTTTCAACGAGCGCGTTCTTGCCCTGCTGATAGGGGATTTCGGTGAGGACGATGGCCCGGCGATCGCCGCGCATCTCCTCGATCTCGTGACGCGAGCGCACGATGATCGAGCCGCGCCCGGTCTGGTATGCCGAACGGGCGCCCGAGCGGCCCAGGATCAGCGCACCCGTCGGGAAGTCGGGGGCGGGGACGATCTCGTTCAGTTCCTCGACCGTGATCGCGCCGTTTTCCATATAGGCGAGACAGGCGTTGACCACCTCGCCCAGATTGTGCGGCGGGATGTTGGTCGCCATGCCGACCGCGATGCCGCCTGCGCCGTTGACCAGCAGGTTCGGATACTGCGCGGGCAGGACCGAGGGTTCGCGCTCCGAGCCGTCATAGTTGGGCTGGAAGTCGACCGTGTCCTTGTCGAGATCGTCGAGCAGCGAATTGGCGACCTTGGCCAGACGCGCTTCGGTATAACGCATCGCGGCGGGCGGATCGGGGTCCATCGAGCCGAAATTGCCCTGACCGTCGATCAGCGGCACGCGCATCGACCAGTCCTGCGCCATGCGGGCCAGCGCGTCATAGATCGCGCTGTCGCCATGCGGATGGTATTTACCCATCACGTCACCGACGATGCGCGCCGACTTGCGGTACGGTTTGCCCGCGACAAAGCCGCTTTCGGCGGCCGAATAGAGGATACGGCGATGGACCGGCTTCAGGCCGTCACGCACGTCGGGCAGCGCACGCGCCACGATCACGCTCATCGCATAGTCGAGATAGCTCGACTTCATCTCGTCGACGATGGAGATCGTCGAAATATCGGAAGGTTCCGCGAGGGTCGTCTCGTCGGCCAAAGTCTGTTGCTTTCCGGCTTGATGGTCAGATGGGAATTGTCGTTCCTAGCCCAGCGGAAAGCGCCTGACCACCCCCGCGCAACCCATTCGCGAGCGGTCGTTCGGGAGGAACGGTGGCGGCGCGGGACGGGCGGCGGCGGGGATGGGCCCGGCGGAATGTGCTCCCCCCTCGGCAGCAAGTTCGCGCGACTTCGGAGGCGCTGGCCGCCGACGGGAGTAAACGGCGACCAGCAGGGGTCTTATGGGATTTCAGTGGTTTCGGTTGAATGTCTCGGATGTTACGATGTTGTAATCCAAATGATAATCAGGGCTTTGTGATCCTCCCCGGTACGGGGCGGGGGACCATGCGAAGCATGGTGGAGGGGGCGTGCCGCTGGGGGCGTGCAATGAGGAAGCCCCCCTCCGTCAGGCCTCCGGCCTGCCACCTCCCCGTACCGGGGAGGATCGTCAGGGCTGAACCTCCTTGCCCTCCCAATCGAACAGCTTGCCGCTGTCGGGCGCCTTCAGCCCGTCGATCACGTCGAGCAACTGGACCGCCGCACGGTCGGGGGCGAACAGGCCGCCCGGGCGGACATTCCCCTGAAACGGCCTGGACAGCGCGGTATCGACCGTGCCGGGGTGCAGCGCGACGATGATCGAGCGGTCGTTGCGACGCTTGTGCTCGATCGCCAGCGTGCGGACGAACTGGTTGAGCGCCGCCTTGGACGCACGATAGCCATACCAGCCGCCCATGCGATTGTCGGAGATCGACCCGACCCGCGCGGAGAGGGCCGCGAACAGGGTCTTGCCGGTACGCGGCATCAGCGGCAGCAGGTGCTTGGCGACCAATGCCGGGCCGATCGCATTCACCGCGAAGTTGCGCGCCAGCCATTCGGGCGAAAGCTGGTCGAGCGCCTTTTCAGGCCCGTGCTCTCCGTCATGGAGCAGGCCCGTGGCGACGATCACCAGATCGGGGGCGGGGCCCTTCGCGATCCGTTCGGCCGCGGCGGCGATGCTGGCTTCGTCTTCCAGGTCGATATGGCCGTCACCTGGCATCGACCGGGCGAGGCGGGTGACGGGGACGCCCTCTTCCTCCAGCGCATCGGCGATCGCCCGGCCGATCCCGCCCGAGGCACCGATGACGATTGCCCGTTTCCACTCGCTCATCGCACGAATCTCCATAGCGTCGGCGTGCTTGCCTCGGCGTCGAACGCATAACCGTCGCTATCGAAGCCGCGCATGGCGTCGGTGTCAGTGACGTGATGTTCGATCATCCAACGCGCCATGGCGCCGCGCGCCTTCTTCGCATGGAAGCTGACGAAGCGGTCGCCTTCGCGAAAATCGACCGCGATGACGCGAATGGCGGCGGGCAGCTTGCCGTCGACCGCATGCCAATATTCCTGGCTGGCGAGGTTCAGGATGGTGCCCGAGCCCTCTGCCTCGACCTCCTGGGTCAGCCGTTCGGCGATGCGGTCGCCCCACCAGTCGGTCAGTTTGCCGCCACCCGATCCGCTCCTGGGGGGCGCCCAGCGCGTGCCCATCTCCAGCCGATAGGGGCGCATCGCATCGAGCGGGCGGAGCAGGCCGTAAAGCCCCGACAGCATCCGCAGATGGTCTTGCGCGAACCGAACGGCAGGCACATCGAGCGACTTGGCCTCCAACCCGGTATAGACGTCGCCTGCGAAGGCGAACATCGCGGGCCTCTCCGGCGCGGTGGCGAAATCCCGGAAGCGTTCGGCATTCAATTGTGCCAGCGCGGGCGAAATCCGCATCAGCGAGGCCAGCTTCTCTTCGCCCAGCCCGGACGCGGCCTTGGCCAGCGCCTCGGCTTCCTGCGCGAAATGCGGTGCGGTGGGCGCGAGGTCGGGTACGGGGCTCTGATAGTCGAGCGTCTTGGCGGGGGAGATGACGGCGATCATGATCGGGCGCGCTAGCGCCGGGAGCGTTCGTGTTCAATCCGCGTTCAGCGCAGGATGGATAGGAGGGGTATCCATTCAATCGCCTTGCTTGAACGGGACGCGTGCTGCCCCTATCAAGCCTGCCATCGACGATCCCGGACCGACCGGCTGTATTCTTGGAGAGAATTCGCATGAAAATCCTACCGAAGCTCGCGCTGGCGGCCGCGCTCGCGACGGGCATGGGCAGCGTCGTGCTGACCGCGCCGCTGTCTGCGCAGAAGAAGAAGGAAGAAGCGGCTGGTGGCCTGAAGCTGAGCCCCGAGGCGCTGAAGGCGGCCCAGGCCGCGCAGCCGGTGCTGCAGCAGAAGAATTATGCTGCCGCCGAGCCGCTGGTCGCCGCCGTCGAGGCTGCCGCCAAGACCGAGGACGACAAGTACATCGCCGCGGCGATGCGCTACGAGCTCGAATCGGGCAAGCTGTTCGCGGCCCAGCAGGCCAACCCGAACGCCCCGATCGACGAGGCGGTGCTCGCCAAGCCGCTCGACGCGCTCATCAACAGCCCATCGACCCCGGCCGCCGACAAGCCGCGCTATGTCTATCGTCGCGGTGCGCTGGCCTATAACGGCAAGCAGTATCCGATCGCGCTGCAATATTTCCAGCAGGCCAAGCAGCTGGGATATAACGACCCGAACCTGCCCATGCTGATCGTCAAGGCGAAGTTCGAGACGGGCGACGTGGCGGGCGGCAATGCCGAGCTGTCGTCGGTGATCGACCAGATGAACGCCTCGGGCCAGAAGGCGCCGGAGGACTATTACAAGTTCGCCATCGGTCGTGCCAACAAGGCTAAGCAGGTTCCTGAGACGCTGAGCTGGATGCGCAAGTGGATCGCGGCCTATCCGACCCCGCAGAACTGGCGCAACGCGCTGGTCATCTACGGCCTGCAGCCGGGTTCGCTGGCGACGCTGGACAAGAACCAGAAGCTCGACCTGTTCCGCCTGATGCGTGCGTCCAAGTCGCTGGCCGACCAGAACGACTATATGGAATATGCCCAGTACGCGACGGACAAGGGCCTGCCCGCCGAGGCGGCGACCGTGTTGAAGGAAGGCATGGCGACCGGCAAGATTCCGGCTGGCAACGCCACGGCCAAGGCGATGCTGACGGCGGCGGAAGCCAAGAGCCGTCAGGAAGGCTCGCTCGCTCCGACCGAGGCGCGCGCCAAGTCGGCCAATGATGGAAAGCTGGCGGCGCTGACCGGCGAGGCCTATTATGGTCAGGGCAATTACGCCAAGGCGGCCGAGCTGTATCGCCTGGCGCTTCAGAAGGGCGGCGTCGATGCCAATGAGGTGAACACCCGCCTCGGCATCGCACTGGCCGCCAGTGGCGACAAGGCGGGCGCGAAGGCCGCGTTCGACGCCGTCAAGGGCGCCCCGCGCGCCGATCTGGCGAGCTTCTGGAACACCTGGCTCGCCACCCAGGCGTAAAGGATGGAGGCCCGCGTCGGCGACGGTGCGGGCCTTTTTCATTCTTGGCGGAGCGCTGGGCGTGTGCTTCGACTTCGCTGAGCATGAACGGCTGCTAGGTCGTTGGGCTTGGCTCGCGCCTTACAACAATCCTTTCCTCCGTTCAGCCTGAGCGAAGTCGAAGGCTACGCACCAATCGCCAACCAAAAAGGGCCGGTCCTCCCGTACGGAGAACCGGCCCTTTTTTGCAACCGAAACCGGATCAATCCGCTTGGATCGGAATCCCAGAAACCTGTTTGGCCGTTCGGATGGTCAGCGACGTCTTGACGCTGGCGACATTGGGCGCGGGCGTCAGGTGGCCGGTCAGGATTTCCTGGAAGCTCTTCAGGTCCGACGCGACGATCTTCAGGATGAAGTCGATCTCGCCGTTCAGCATGTGGCACTCGCGCACTTCGGGGATGCCCGCGACATGCGCCTCGAAGGCGGCCAGGTCATGCTCGGCCTGGCTGCGCAGCGACACCATGGCAAAGACGGTGATCGGAAAGCCCAGACGCGCGGCATCGAGGTCGGCATGATAGCCGCGAATGGCCCCGGCCTCCTCCAGCGCGCGGACGCGGCGCAGGCAGGGCGGGGCGGTCAAACCGACGCGTTCGGCCAGTTCGACATTGGTCATACGGCCATCGGCCTGCAACAGCGCCAGGATCTGCCGATCGATGCGATCGAGCGCCATTACACGATACTCCACATAAAATGCCGAATCCCTATGCTCTTTGACGGCGTACTATAAGAAAATTACGCACTACCGTAATTCTCGGGCATTGCAACGGCACCGATAAGGATATTTGCAGGTTACCAGTTGGAAGGATAAGGACGTTAAGACAGGGGCGTTAGGGCCGATCGGCCATGCGTGAAGGGAGCTCAGTGCGGTTCGACGATAGTCTGGCGACGATTTTATCGGCCGACACTGCGACGCCTTTCGGCGCGCAGACTGCCTGGCGGCAGCTGATCGACTTGATAAGCCGTGGCCGTGTGCCTGCCGATCCGCCGATGCTCGCGCGGCTTGCCGAACTGCGTGCTGCGGTGGCCGAGGGCGTTCGCGTCGCCAGCGCGCGCATCCTGAGCAGCGGCCACCCGCCCGCCGCACTGGTCGGCTTCTTTGCACAGGATACGATGGCGGTCGCCGCGACGGTGCTGCGCAACGTCGAACTGGCGGACGATGACTGGCTGGGGATTCTGCCCAACCTGACCCCGCGCACCCGCTCGATCCTCCGGCACCGGCGGAACTTGTCCGAGACCGTGATGCGCGGCCTGGAAAGTTTCGGTTCGGTCGATTTCGTGCTGCCGAACATGAGCGGCCCGGCCAATGCGATCATGGATGCCGCATTGCCGATCGAGGCCGCGCCGGAGCGTGTGAGCGAGCCCGCCGCGCGCGTCCCGGAGCCGCCCGAGCCAGGCGTAACGCCCAAGCCGATGACAGCCGAGCCCGTGGCCGAAGCCGAGCCCGTGTCCATCCTTCTGGATCCGGTGCCGACCCAGGCCGCGACGCCTTTCGTCGCTCTGGGGCAGGTCGCCCGCAGCCTGCCCTTCATGGCGGAGGCGATGCGTCATGCCCTGCCGACCGCTGCACCGCCACGATATGAGATCGCCGATCTCGTCGCGCGGATCGACGCCTTCAATCAACGGCGTGAGGAAACGACCGGCGTGCCGCAGCGCGACGCCGGACCCGTGCATTTCGACTTCGAAACCGATGCCAACGGCCTGATCCTGGGCGTCGAGGGCGTCACGCGTGGTCCGCTGGTCGGCGTCAGCATTGCGGAAACCGCGATGCAGGGGCTGGCGCAATTCGACGGCGTGGCGATGGGGGCCTTTCGCCGCCGCTCCGGATTTCGCGATGCGCGGCTCGAAATCGGCGGCAGCTCGGCGGCGGCGGGATCGTGGCGTGTATCGGCCATGCCCTTTTTCGACCCTGCATCCGGCCGTTACGCGGGGTATCGTGGCAGCGGTCGTCGCCCGCGCCGGGACGAGATGGCCAATGTGGTCGAAGCCGTTCCCGAAACTTCCTCGTCCGATTCGCTGCGCCAGCTGGTCCATGAACTGCGGACTCCGGCAAACGCGGTGGCGGGTTTTGCCGAGCTGATTGAAAGTGAACTGCTCGGCCCCGTCGCGCCGGTCTATCGCGACCGCGCCAGTGCCATCCGGGCGATGGCGGCCGACCTGCTCGCCTCGGTCGAGGATCTCGACACCGCAGCCCGGATCGAGGGGCATGTGCTGGAGCTGCGGCCAAGCATCGTTCCGCTCGTCCCGCTGATCCAGCGGGTGTTGGTCGACCTGCGTCCGCTGGCCGAATTGCGGCGTGCCGAAATCCGCTTCGACATGTCGTCGTCCCCCTTATGCGCGTTGGCCGATGACCGGGCGAGCGAGCGGCTGCTGACCCGGCTTTTCTCCGTGCTTTTGTCCAACTGCGTGGTGGGCGAGCGGCTGTCGGCACAATTGTCCGCCGATCAGGGTATGGCGGCGCTGCGCATCGATCGCCCCCTGTCGCTGACCGTCGAGGCGGATGCCGGGCTGTTGAGCGAAGCGGGAGATGAGGAGCAACGCGACGGCGCGCCCCTGCTCGGCACCGGGTTCTCGTTGCGTTTGATCGACAAGCTCGGCGCCGAGATGGGCGGCGGGCTGACCATCGGCCTGCACCGTGTCGTGCTGGCGCTTCCGATCGGCGAGGAGAAGCGCGCGGGACAGGCATCGATCGCCTGACCGTGCCGAGCGCCGCTCGCCCCCGGCGTCATGAGGCGGCTAAGGCTGCCGAGCGCGTCATTTGGCCCGAGACGTTCGGGCGACGTTTCCTCGTGACTGTCGATGTCGAGGAGGAGTTCGACTGGAGCGCGCCGCTCGACCGCCGCCATCGGTCGACCAAGGCGATGCGCGCCTTTGGACCTGCGCATCGACGATTCGCAGAAGCCGGGGTCGGGCTCAACTGCATGGTCGACTATCCGGTCGCGGTGGACCCGGCGGCGGTGGACATCCTGTCCGCCTGCCTGGCGGATGGCCGATCCGAGATCGGCGCGCAGCTGCATAGCTGGGTGACACCGCCTTATGAGGAGGTCGTCGATCCCTTTACCAGTCATGCGGGCAACCTGCCGGGCCCATTGGAAGCCGCCAAGCTCGACACATTGACCGATGCGCTCACCGCTTCGTTCGGCATACGGCCTCGTGTCTTTCGGTCGGGGCGCTATGGGTTGGGGCCGTCGTCACTGTCGTTGCTGGCCTCACGAGGCTACCGGATCGACAGCTCGATGCGCGCGCTGCACGATTATGGTGCGACAGGCGGCATGGATTTCAGCGCCATCGACGCCCATGGCTTTCGCCGTGACGGCATGGTCGAGTTGCCCCTGACCAGCGTCTACACGGGCTTGTTGCGATGGGGAGGCGCGGACCTGTATCGCCGCGCCGGGCACTGGCCGCGTGGGCGTGGGGTCCTGGCGCGGGCGGGGCTGCTGAACCGTATTCCCTTGACGCCCGAAGGGGTGGGCATAGGCGATGCGCTGGCGGCGATCGATCGGGCGCTGGCCGATGGTGTGCGTCTGCTGACCTTTTCCTTCCACTCGCCGACGCTGGAGCCGGGCCATACGCCCTATGTCCGCGACGCGCGCGACCGGGCGATGTTCGATCGGTGGTGGGATGCGGTTTTCGAGCTATTGACCAGGCGCGGCGTCACCGCAACGACGATCGACGAGATCCTGTCCATCACCGGATAACCGGGCCGCGTTGAGATGCGACCCGGTCGTTGGGATCAGCGCTTCATCGCCTCGATCAGCTTCTTGACGTCCTGGCTGCGACCGCGCGGCAGGATCAGGATATCGTCCCCGCTCGCCACGACGATCAGGTCCTGCACGTCGACGGCCGCCACCCGGACCCGGTCGGTGCGGATCAGGCAGTTCTTCGTGTCGATCGCCAGCACCTCGCCGCGATGCGCATTGCCGAAGCCGTCCAGCTCGCTGATCGAATGCAGCGCGTCCCAGCTGCCGACATCGTTCCATCCCATGGCGACGGGGACGACCGCGACCCGGTCGGCGCGCTCCATCACCGCATAGTCGATCGAGTCCGACGGGCAGGCCGAGAACTCCGCTTCATCCGGGGAGATACGCTTGCCATCATGCTTGGCCGCGCGCATCGCCTTTTCTGCGGCGACCAGCATTTCGGGGGCGTGCTGGCCCAGCTCTTCTAGGAAGCGATCGGCGCGGAAGAGGAAGATTCCGCCGTTCCAGGCATAGTCGCCGCGCGCCAGCATGGCTTCCGCGCGTTCCAGCCTGGGCTTTTCGACGAATCGAGCGACCTGATGCACGCCCGGTGCGATCTCGCGCCCGACCTGGATCCAGCCATAGCCCGTTTCCGGCTTGTCGGCCGTGATGCCGAAGGTCGCGAGCCAGCCCTGCGATACCATCGGCAGCGCCGCGCGAATTGCAGCGTGGAATGCATCGAGATCGGCGATGACATGATCCGACGGCATGACCAGCAGCACGTCTTCGGGCTTGGCGGCCAGCGCAGCGAGCGCGATGGCGGGGGCGGTGTTGCGCGCCACCGGCTCCAGTACCAGCGCCTGGGGCGGCGTGCCCGCCTCCGTCAACTGGCTTTCGACCAAGTCGGCATGGCGCTGTCCGGCGACGACGATCGGCGCGGCGAAATCGTTGGATTTGGTCCGCTGCGCGGTCAACTGCAGCATCGTCTCGTCGGAGGTCAGCGGCAACAGCTGCTTGGGCATCTCCGGCTTCGACATCGGCCAGAGACGCGTGCCGGAGCCACCGGACAGGATGACCGGCACGATCGGATTATGCATGAATGCCCCTTCTGATTGTCCGAGCCACCGAGAGATATGTCGGTGGCCAGGACGGTTGTAACGCACCCACAACGCATATCTTCACGCTTCGTTTGTCATTGTCTGCAAAAATTGGGACAAGCAGCTACCGAAAGCGGGGTTGCGTATGCGTTGGGGATGTCGATCCGGTAGATGATCCGCCTGTTCAAACATTATGTCCCCCATGCGGCGCTGTTGCTCGGGCTGGTCGACTTCCTGCTCCTGATGGTCGCGGCCGAGCTGGGCTGGGTACTGCGCGCGTACCAGATCGGTTATCCGGCAGGCTCGTTTTTCGAGCGGCTGCCGCAGGTGCTGAGCTTTGCGATCCCGCTTCAGATTTCGTTGCTGGCGGTGGGCGCCTATGCCGCCGCCTCCTTCCTGTCGCTTCGTTTTGCCGCGGCGCGCCTGATGGTCGCGATCTCGCTGGGCGTGATATTCCTGTCGCTGATCTTCTTCTTCTTTCCCAACCTGTCCTATTGGCGGTCGAGCCTGTTCTTCTCGATGGTCATCGCGGTCATGCTGCTGGTGGTGGTGCGCGGGCTGCTCGGTCGTTTCCTGGGCGGTGATCGGTTCAAGCGCCGTATCGTCCTGATGGGCGCGGGCGAGCGTGCCGCGCAGATCGCCGCGCTGGCGGCCAGGCCGGGGAGCAATTTCGTGGTCGCGGGGGCGATCGCCATGAGCGGGGACGAAACCGCAATTCCCGGCGCCGTTCCGCGATCCGCGATCCCCAGCCTGTCGGGTTTCGTGCTGGAGCGCGAGGCGGGCGAGGTGGTGCTGGCACTTCAGGAACGACGCGGCTCGCTCCCCTATCAGGACCTTCTGCGCGTTCGCACGACCGGCGTGCATGTTTCTGAGATATCGAGCTTTCTGGAACAGCAGACGGGACGTATCGATCTGGCGTCGGTCAGTCATAGCTGGCTGATCTTTTCCGAGGGTTTCGCGTCGGGCCGTATGTGGTCGGCCATGGCCAAGCGCGCCTTCGACATTTCGGTCAGCCTGATCCTGCTGGTCGTGGCGGTGCCGGTGATTGTGGCGACCGCCCTCCTGATCCGACTCGAGTCGCGTGGACCCGCCTTCTATCGCCAGCGGCGCGTCGGCCTGTTCAACCAGCCTTTCGACATTCCCAAACTCCGCTCGATGCGGCAGGATGCCGAAGTGGCAGGGCAGGCGGTCTGGGCAGAGAAGGACGATCCGCGCATCACGCGGGTGGGGCGTTTCATCCGCAAGGTGCGGATCGACGAGCTGCCGCAAATCTGGTCGGTGCTGACCGGAGAGATGAGCTTTGTCGGCCCGCGTCCCGAGCGGCCGCAATTCGTCGAGCAGCTCGAACGGCAAATCCCGTTCTATGCCGAGCGGCACATGGTGAAGCCGGGAATCACGGGCTGGGCGCAGCTCAACTATCCCTATGGCGCGTCGATCGAGGATGCCCGGCACAAGCTGGAATATGACCTGTATTATGCCAAGAATTATTCGCCCTTTCTCGACGCGTTGATCCTGCTCCAGACGCTGCGGGTCATTCTCTGGCCTTCGGGCGCACGCTGATCGTGGCGACCGACGAGGCGGTGATAGCGAAGGGGCGCGACCGGCGACGGTCGCAGCCCTATCCGATGATGCGACGCAAGCGGCGCATCTGGAAGCGGCGATCGATCCAGCGGCGTATCCGCATCCTGGCCGTCCTGTTCGTCGTCGCGCTGGCGATGGCGGGGCTGCTGGCATTGGCTCGCGGCGGAAAGCCTCCGGTCGATCCCACTCAGGCACTGCGACGTGCGACTGCGGCACTGGAAGCAGGCAATTATCATTCGGCGCACGATCAGGCGCGGCAGGCGGCGGACGCAGCACCCCGGTCGCGGACGGCGCAGATGATGCTGGCGCGGACCAGCCTGTTGCTCGGCGAAGGGGTGACGGCCGATGCGGCCCTCGACCGGGCCTTGGCCGACGGCGTGCCGCTGAACGAGACGCTGGCGGCCAGGGCCGAGGCGCGGCTGATCCAGGGCGATCTGGCGGGGGCACAGGATGCGGTCGACCGGATGCCGGCCGAACGCGACGCCGCCATGGCGCGGATCGCGGCGCAGGTAGAGGCAGCAGAGGACGACAGCGGCTTTGGTGGCGCGGCTTTGCGCCAGGAGCTGCAGAGGCTGGCCGACCTCTATCCCAAGGATGCGCGCATCTGGACCGACCTCGGACGGAGCCGGTTCGGTGCGGGCGACATGGAGGGGGCGTCGCGGGCAGCGGCGCGCGCGGCCGGGTTGGCGCCCGCCGACCCCGATGCGCTGACCCTGCAGGGCGAAGTGCTGCGCGCCCGTTACGGGTTGGCCGCCGGACTGCCCTGGTTCCAGGCGGCGCTGGCGCGGGATGCCTATCACCTGCGGGCACTGCTTCAATATGCCGCGACGCTTGGCGACCTGGGTCGGGCGAGCGAGGCGCTGGCCGCGACGCGTTCGGCCCTGGTGTCGCAACCGGGCAATCCCGAAGCCTTTTATCTCCAGGCGGTCATCGCGGCCCGGGCAGGACGTTACGCCCTGGCGCAGCAGCTCCTGCAGCTGACCGGCGGCACGCTGCGAATGCGGCCCGGCGTGGCGATGCTGGAGGGGGCGGTCGCCTATGCGCAGGGGCGGCCACAGCGGGCGGTGCGTGCCTGGACCCGACTGGTCACCATGCAGCCGATGAACGTCGTGGCGCGCCAGTTGCTCGCCGCGGCACAGATCGGCGCGGGCGATAGGCCCGCCGCGCTCGCGACGCTGCGTCCGATCCTGGCGCGGACGGATGCGGCGGGCTACGCCATCCGGCTCGGGATCGTGGCCGATCCCGATGCCGCCGCCGCGTTGAGCGACCGCGCCGCGCTGGCCCGGAGAGGCGATGCCGCCATCTTCCGATCCGATCGGGCCGTCATCGATCTTAAGATCGGAGCGAAGGATGCCCCGACCGATCCCACCTATGCGCTGGGCATGATCCGGGGGCTGGCGAGCCAGGGCGACCGCGCCGGTGCGATCCGGGTCGCCCAGTCGCTGGTCGTCGCAAGCCCCGGCGCACCGGCCGCGCAGCTGGCTTACGGCGATATACTCGCCACTGCGGGGCGAAATGCCGAGGCCTTGAGGCCTTATGCCAAGGCGGCGGACCTGACCTTCGACGAGCCGACCATGTTGCGACTGGTCGACAGCTATCAGCGGACGGGGCGTGCGCGGGACGCGGCGGTCAGCCTGGGGCTGTATCTTTCCCAGAACCCGCAAAGCGTGCCCGCCCGTCGCCTGCTCGCTCAGTGGCAGATGGCCGCCGGTCGATGGGACGACGCCATCGAAACGCTAGAGGGGCTCCGCGCTCAACTCGGGTTGCGCGATATCGCGCTGCTGCACGATCTTGCCGTCGCGTATGTCGGGGCGGGGGACGGCGTGGTGGCGCGGCGCTATGCGGCGGCGGCCTATCGACTGGCGCCGATGAATGCGGCGGTCGCGGACGCCTATGGGCAGGCGCTGGCGGCGGACGGTGCGCCGGACGCCGCACGGCAGTTGTTCGACAAGGCGCTGGCCCTCGCACCGGGTGATCCCACGATCCTCGCCCACCGCGCCGCGCTCTGACGCTGCTCGCTTGGCAGGCGGGGGGCGGTGCCGTACCAGCGCAGCCATGACCGATCTTGCCCATTCCGCTTTGGAGCGTATCGCCGCCGCGCTGGAGCGTCTCGCGCCGCCGCCCGCCCCCTCGGCCGATCCGCTCGCCCATCCGGCCTATCGGTGGCGGGGCGGGGCGCTCGATGCCGCGCGTGGGTTCTCGCCGATGCCGCTCGGCTTGTTGCAGGGGCTGGATCGGCAGCGCGAGGCGTTGCTCGCCAATCTGTTCCGGCTGGCGGACGGTCATGCGGCGCAGGACGTGCTGCTCTGGGGCGCGCGGGGCACAGGCAAGTCGGCGCTGGTCAAGGCGGGCG
This sequence comes from Sphingomonas sp. 77B, assembly GCF_056497825.1. Classification (NCBI taxonomy): domain Bacteria; kingdom Pseudomonadati; phylum Pseudomonadota; class Alphaproteobacteria; order Sphingomonadales; family Sphingomonadaceae; genus Sphingomonas; species Sphingomonas sp. 77B. The sequence continues at coordinate 774,063 of NZ_JBWMBY010000001.1, read as the reverse complement.
TCGCCACCGTCCAGGCTGATCGGCCGGGGCGGCTGGCGCTGGTGTCGGTCGATACGCTCGACAGCCTGCCGGAATTGTTCGCCATGTTGGAGGGCGTCGACCGCGCCTTTGCCGTGTTCATCGACGATCTGGGGTTCGACGAAGCGGGGGAGGGGCGCAAGCTACGCTCGCTGCTCGACGGCGGCGCGGAGGCGCGGCCAGCCCATGTCCGGCTGCTCGTCACCGCCAATCGCCGCCATCTCTTGCCGCGCGACCTGAGCGAACAGGACAGCGCGATCAATCCCCGCGATGTCGTCGACGACCAGCTTGCGCTTTCCGATCGGTTCGGTCTCAGCCTGGGATTCCACACGCTCGATCAGGACGGATATCTGGCGATCGTGCGCGCCTATGCAACGCGGCATGACCTGCCGTTCGACGGGGACGAGGCGGTGAACTGGGCGACCCGTCGGGGCAGCCGTTCGGGCCGCGTGGCGTGGCAGTATATCGTCGATCTGGCGGGGCGGATGGGGCGAAGTCTGTCATAATTTCGCCGACGGATAAAAAACCGCTTGCGCGCTTCCGAACCGCTGGCTATTGGCGCGCCTCCAGCACGGATCGGCCTTCCCGAAAGGCTCTGAAAACCGATCCGTACTCTCTAGTCGGGGAGTAGCTCAGCCTGGTAGAGCACTGCCTTCGGGAGGCAGGGGCCGGAGGTTCGAATCCTCTCTCCCCGACCATTTTCGCCGCTGATGATGCGGCCTGCTTCACCGATAGCGAACAGCACCTAACGGGCGATGTAGCCTGACCGGGTAGCATGACCTGGCTCGAATCCATCGCCTTTGTCCTCGGTGTCGCAAATGTCACGCTGGTCGTGCGGCGCAGCCTGTGGAACTATCCGGTCGCTCTGGTGATGGTGTCGCTCTACGCCCTGCTGTTCTGGCGTGAGCGGCTGTACAGCGACGCGGCGTTGCAGTTCTTTTTCTTCTTCCTCAACCTTTACGGCTGGATCGTCTGGCGGCGCAGCGTCGCACGCGAAGGCGAGGTGGCGGTGGCGATACTCACGATCCGAGCCCGTTGCTACTGGCTGGCTGGAATCGCCGTGGCGGCCGCTGCATGGGGTGGCGCGATGGCGCACTGGACCGACGCGGCCATGCCCTATTGGGACGCCGCCAATGCCGTCGCCAGCGTTGCGGCGCAGATTTTGCTGGCAAGGCGACGGCTGGAGAATTGGTTGCTCTGGATCGCGGTGGATATCTCTTCCATCGCGCTTTACGCGGTGAAGGGCCTGACGCTGACCGCTTTTCTCTATGTCATCTTTCTGGGACTGTCGCTGTGGGGCTATCGTGAATGGCGAGGACGCGCGTGAGGAGCATCTGTCTTCACGGCCCCGAGAGCACCGGCAAGTCGACGGTCGGGCCGCGTTTGGCCAAGGCCCTGGGCGGACAATATCTCCCGGAATATGGCCGCGACTATGCCGAGGCGCATGGCACCGACTTCACCATGGCCGATCTGCTGGCGATCGGGCGGGGTCATGATGCGATGCTCGCCGAGGCCGTGGCGCGCGGCCCCCGGCCGGTCGTCACCGACACCGATCCGTTGATGACCGCGGTCTGGGCGGACATGCTGTTCGGTCGGCGTGATCCCTGGTTCGCCGATTGGAACCGCCTGTCGGACTTCTACCTGCTCTTCGCCCCCGACCTGCCCTGGGTCGAGGACGGCACCCGCCTGTTCGGCACACTCGCCGAACGACAGCGCTTCTTCGACTTGTCGCGGGCCGAGCTGGATCGGCGCGACGTGCGCTATGCCCTGGTCGAAGGGCAGGGCGAGAGCCGCTATGCAAATGCGCTGGCCGCGATCGATAGCTTTGGCATCCGCGCACATCTTTGCTAACGGCGGATGCAATAGCTTTTCAGGAAACCATTCCCCCCGTGTCCACGCCGCTCGACAAGATCCGCAACTTCTCCATCATCGCGCATATCGACCATGGCAAGTCGACGCTCGCCGATCGCCTGATCCAGTTTACCGGCGGCCTGACCGACCGTGAGATGAGCGAACAGGTTCTCGATAACATGGAGATCGAGAAGGAACGCGGCATCACCATCAAGGCGCAGACGGTGCGCCTGGCGTACAAGGCGCAGGACGGCGAGACCTATACGCTGAATCTGATGGACACGCCGGGCCATGTCGACTTCGCCTATGAGGTCAGCCGGTCGCTGGCGGCGTGCGAGGGCGCGCTGCTGGTCGTCGACGCCGCGCAGGGTGTCGAGGCGCAGACGCTGGCCAACGTCTATCAGTCGATCGAGCATGACCATGAGATCGTGCCCGTCATCAACAAGATCGACCTGCCCGCCGCCGAACCCGAAAAGGTCCGCGCCGAGATCGAGGACGTGATTGGCATCGACGCCTCGGGCGCGGTGCTGGCCAGCGCGAAGTCGGGCATCGGCATCGGCGACATCCTGGAAGCGATCGTCAAGAACATCCCCGCGCCCAAGGGCGATGCGACCGCGCCGCTGAAGGCCATGCTGGTCGACAGCTGGTACGACCCCTATCTGGGCGTCGTCATCCTGGTCCGCGTGATGGAAGGCACCCTGAAAAAGGGGCAGCAGATCAAGTTCATGCAGGCGGGCACGACCCACCTGATCGACCGTGTCGGCTGTTTCCGGCCCAAGATCGAGCAGCTGACTGAGTTGGGCGTGGGCGAGATCGGCTTCATCACCGCGCAGATCAAGGACGTGGCGCAGGCGCGGGTCGGCGACACGCTGACCGACGCCAAGAAGCCGACCGAGCAGGCACTGCCGGGCTTCAAGGAAGTCCAGCCGGTCGTGTTCTGCGGCCTGTTCCCAGTCGACGCCAACGACTTCGAGAAGCTGCGCGAGTCGATCAGCAAGCTGCGGCTGAACGACGCCTCGTTCAGCTTCGAGATGGAAACCTCGGCGGCGCTTGGCTTCGGTTTCCGTTGCGGCTTCCTGGGGCTGCTGCATCTGGAGATCATCCAGGAGCGTCTGACCCGCGAGTACGACCTCGACCTCATCACCACCGCGCCGTCGGTGGTGTATCAGATCGAACTGACCCATGGCGGCGGCCAGATCGACCTGCACAACCCGGCCGACATGCCCGATCCCAACAAGATCGAGTCGATCAGCGAGCCGTGGATCGAGGCGACCATCTATGTTCCCGACGAGTATCTCGGTTCGATCCTGAAGCTGTGCCAGGACCGGCGCGGCATCCAGAAGAACCTGACCTATGTCGGCGGCCGTGCGCAGGCGACCTATGAGCTGCCGCTCAACGAAGTCGTGTTCGATTTCTACGACCGGCTGAAATCGCTGTCGAAGGGCTATGCCAGCTTCGACTATCACCAGATCGGCTATCGCGAGGGCGACCTCGTCAAGATGTCGATCCTGGTTAACGAAGAGCCGGTCGACGCGCTGTCGATGATCGTCCACCGCGGCACCGCCGAGACGCGCGGTCGCGGCATGTGCGAGCGGCTGAAGGAACTGATCCCACGCCACCTGTTCAAGATCCCGATCCAGGCGGCGATCGGCGGCAAGGTGATTGCGCGCGAGACGATCAGCGCGATGCGCAAGGACGTGACCGCCAAATGCTATGGCGGCGACGCAACACGTAAGCGCAAGCTGCTGGAAAAGCAGAAAAAGGGTAAGGCCAAGATGCGCGAGTACGGCTCGGTCAGCATCCCGCAGGAAGCCTTTATCGCCGCGCTGCGCATGGGCGACGAGGCGTAACCCTAAATCCTCCCCAAGCTCGCTTGGGGAGGGGGACCGCCGCGAAGTGGTGGTTGAGGGGCAAAGCCACGCTCGCCAAGGCCCCTCCGTCAGGGCTTCGCCCTGCCACCTCCCCAAGCGAGCTTGGGGAGGAATTCACTGGCGATCGAAGGAATAAATTTGTTCCTTGCGCGTTACAGCCCTTGAACGCCATCAAGGCGAAAAAGGGGACGCCGTTGATGGGACTACGATTTGCCGCACTGGTCGGCGCACTCAGCCTGTCCGTTCCGGCCGTTGCGCAGATCCGTCCCCCGCTGGTCCTCGCCGCCGCCAGCCTTCAGGAATCGATGACCGCCGCTGCCGATGCCTGGGCGAAGAAGGGGCATCCCCGTCCCGTCATCTCGTTTGCCGCCTCCTCGGCGCTGGCGCGACAGGTGCAGGCGGGGGGCAAGGCCGATCTGTTCGCCTCGGCGGATGAGGAATGGATGGACGTCCTGCAAAAGGATGGCCTGCTCGCCGACAAGACCCGGAGCGCCTTTCTGGGCAACCGCTTGGTCGTGATCGCGCCCATGGGCAAGGGCGGGCAGGTAACGACGCGCACGCTGGGCAAGACGCTATCCGCCGGGCCGCTCGCCATGGCCGATACCGACAGTGTGCCCGCAGGCAAATATGGCAAGGCGGCGCTCGAGAAACTGGGCGCGTGGGCGATGGTCGCGCCGCATGTCGTGCGCGCCGAGAATGTCCGCGCGGCACTTGCCCTGGTCGAGCGGGGGGCTGCTCCTTACGGTATCGTCTATGCGACCGACGCCAAGGCGTCGCCGCGCGTCCGCGTGGTCGGCATGTTCCCGGCCGCCAGCCATCCGCCGATCACCTATCCGCTCGCCCGGCTGAAGGCCGCGACCAACCCGGAAAGCGAAGGTTTCCGCCGCTTCCTGTTGTCGGGCGAGGGCAAGGCGATCTTCCGGCGCTACGGCTTTTCGACGCGATGATGGCGTGATGCTGTCTGCCGAGGAATGGGGGATCGTCCGGCTGTCGCTGCTGGTCGGCGGCACGGCGATGCTCGTGACCCTGCCGATCGCCTTTCTTCTGGCCTGGGCACTGGCGCGGGGGCGGTTTCCGGGGCGGGTGCTGCTCGACGGGATCGTTCATCTGCCGCTGGTCGTGCCGCCGGTCGTCACCGGCTGGGTGTTGCTGCTGGCTTTCGGGCCGGAGGGGTCGGTCGGGCGCTGGCTGGCGGAGTGGTTCGGCGTCAGCGTGTTGTTCCGCTGGACGGGCGCGGCGATCGCGGCGGGTGTCATGGCCTTGCCGCTGGTGGTGCGCGCGATCCGCTTGTCGATCGAGGCGGTCGATCCCCGACTGGAGCAGGCCGCCCGGACGCTGGGGGCGGGGCGCGCGCGTGTCTTTGCTACCATCACTTTGCCGCTATGCGCGCCGGGCGTCCTGGCCGGACTGGTGCTGGGCTTTGCGCGCTCGATCGGCGAGTTTGGAGCGACGATCACCTTCGTCTCCAATGTTCCCGGCGAGACGGCGACCCTGCCGCTCGCCATCTATTCGGCGCTTCAGCGGCCGGGCGGTGAGGACATGGTGTGGCGGCTGGCCAGTGTCTCGGTCGTCCTGTCGCTGGTCGCGCTGATCGCCTCCGAATGGCTGGCGAGGCGGATGGGGCGGGGGCTGCATGTCCTTTGACGTCGATGTCACCGTGCGGCGTGGCGAAGGGCAGATCGCGGCGCGCTTCGTTACCGGGCCGGGGGCGACCGTGTTGTTCGGCCCGTCGGGCGTCGGCAAGACCACGATCCTGCAAATGGTCGCCGGACTGGTCCGCCCGGAAAGCGGCCATGTCCGGGTCGCGGGCGAGACGCTGTTCGACGCCGCCGCCCGCATCGATGTCCGCCCCGAACATCGCCGGATCGGCTATGTCTTTCAGGAACCGCGCCTGTTCCCGCACCGACGGGTCGCCGCCAATCTGCGTTATGGCATGGCGCGCGGTGCGGGTGACTGGGACGGCGTGATCGCGATGCTGGGCATCGGCCATCTGCTGGACCGTTGGCCGCGCAGTCTGTCCGGTGGCGAGGCGCGGCGGGTGGCGATCGGGCGGGCTTTGCTCAGCAACCCGCGCGTCCTTCTGCTGGACGAGCCGCTGTCGTCGCTCGACCGCGCGCGTCGGGGGGACATTCTGGACGCGCTGGAGGCGGTGCGTGACTGCAGCGGCATCCCGATCCTGATGGTGACGCACGATCCCGAGGAAGCCGAGCGGATCGCCACCGCCATCGTGCGGCTCTAACGGACGGCCTTAGCAGGCGGATCGGTGCACCACAGGACCTGTCCGACCAGCCGGGGCTTGGGACAGGCGCGATCGGGCAGGGGAAGCGGTCGGCCCGGCTGCCACAGTTTCAGGCGACGCAAGATCTCGGGCATTTCCGAATCGATCACCGCCAGCGGATTGCCGTCGCCATAGCGCGTCCCGCTCCGGTAGCGTAGGACGGGCGCATAGCGGCCGCTCGCGTTCATGCGGTTCACCGTGATCCAGAAGCCGAACGGTGCGTCGGACGTCGGGACGGCGGAGACGATCGCGCCCCGCAAGGCGCCTTTTTCGATAAGGCGGACTTCCTGGTTGTTGTTGCGGCTCGTCTGCTGGCGAAAGACGGGTAGGAAGCGCCCGCCCGCCCGGTCATAGGACAGGGCCATGCGCCCGACCCGCTGGTCGCCATTACCGGCATGGACGCTTGCGACCTGCACCCAGAGCAGGGCGCGGTCGGCGCTGGGGCGGACGATCCGTGCGCTTTCCAGATAATGGGCTTCGTCGAATGAGCCGGGCTGGCCCGGATTGGCCAACAGATCGTCAAGCGCGGGGCGGCACGTCCGTCCGCCGTCGCGCGTGAGGCAAAGGTGCAACTTGCCCGGCGCTGTATCACCGCCGGGGTCCTCGACATCCGGGCCCTGGCTCGCCACAAGTCGCCAGCCCGGGGCCATGCCGGAAAGATCGACGGGCGGCGGTGCCGCGGCGACGGCAGGCAGCGCCAGCATGGCCAGCCATGGCAATCGGCGGCGGGTACCAAGACGTGCCTTCATGTCCCTTCCTCCATCGAACCGAATGTGCGGCAGCGCGGATGGCTCCGTCATGAAGCGGGGGTGATGTTCCTGATAGTCCAGTCAGAACAGGGTCGTCAGCAGCACCCCGCCGATGATGGCGATCCCCGACAGGATCTGGCGCGCGCCCAGCCGCTCGCGGAACAAGCGATGCCCGGCCATGGCGGCGATCGGCGCCTCGATGATGCCCAGCGCGCGAACCGGCGCGGCGGGCGACAGGGCGAGCGCGACGAACCAACCTGCGGAGGCGCAGGCGCCGCACAGCCCCGCACCCAGCGACGGCCGCCAACGGCGCGCGACTTCGACAAGCGTCGCCGGATCGCGCCAGGCGAGGATGAGGCCGAGTGCGACCGTCTGCATCGCCTGCACCACCGCCACACAGACCAGTGCGGCAAAGACGGGATGGACGGGGTCGAGGGCCAGCGCGGCGTGGCGGAAGGCATTCAACGAAAAGCCGAAGAAGAGACCCGACGCCAGTCCCATCGCCGCGCCGATCAGCGAGGCGCGACGCTGTTCGGGTGGTGGCCAGGACAAGGCAACCAGCCCGATGGTCGTGATGACGACGCCCACCCAAGCCACGTCGCTGATCCGGTCATGATAGACGATCAGGCCGAGCAGCGCGGCCAAAGGCAGCGAGCTTTGCTGGAGCGCGGTGCCGACCGCGAAGCCCGAACGCTGCATGGCGTCGAGCAGGGCGGCGGTTGCCAGCACCTGCGACGCGGCACCGACGATCGCCGAGAGCCAGAAGGCGCCGCTCCAGCGGAGATCGGCACCCGGCATGGCAAAATGCGCAACCGTGACGAACAGGATCGAGAAGGGCAGGCCGAAGAAAAACCGGACCAGCGTCGCGCCCCAGGGGCCCGAGGATGACATGACCCCACGCTGCAGGGCGTTGCGCCCGACCTGGAAGACCGAGGCGGCGATGGTCGCGGGAATCCACAAGGGGTTCGTCATGGGTGCATTCGTCCTGTCGGGCGCATGAAGTCCGCCCCAAACGAAAAGAGCGGCCCGTTGCCGGACCGCTCCTTCGTGCTTCGTAGCATGTCCCCGGATGGCATACGCGATCCGAGGCTGCCCGCAATTAGCGCTTCGAGAACTGGAAGCTGCGACGCGCCTTGGCGCGGCCATACTTCTTACGCTCGACGGTACGGCTGTCGCGGGTCAGGAAGCCAGCGGCCTTGACCGGAGCGCGCAGAACCGGCTCGAACTTGGTCAGCGCCTGGCTGATGCCGTGCTTGACCGCACCGGCCTGGCCCGACAGACCGCCGCCCTTGACGGTGCAGATCACGTCATACTGACCTTCGCGCTCGGTGATGCCGAACACCTGGTTGATGACGAGGCGCAGCGTGGGACGTGCGAAATACACTTCCTGGTCACGACCGTTGATCGTGATCTTGCCCGAACCCGGCTTCAGCCAGACGCGAGCGACGGCGTCCTTACGACGGCCGGTCGCGTAGGCGCGGCCGAACTTGTCCAGTTCCTGCTGACGCAGCGGGGTGGTGCTGACGCGCTCGGCGGGAGCGGCAGGCGCTTCACCGGCAGCGGCGGTCTGCGCCGGAGCGGCAGCGGCCTGCTGGTTCAGGGTGGCGCCGAGATCGGCGAGCGACTGGCGGTTATCGGACATTATGCGCCCACCTTGTTCTTGCGGTTCATCGACGCGATGTCGAGGACTTCGGGGTTCTGAGCGGCGTGCGGATGCTCGGTGCCGGCGAAGATGCGCAGGTTGCGCATCTGCTGACGGCCCAGCGGGCCACGCGGGATCATACGCTCGACGGCCTTTTCCAGGACGCGCTCGGGGAAGCGGCCTTCCAGGACCTTGGCGGCGGTGATGCCCTTGATACCACCAGCGTAGCCGGTGTGCTTGTAGTACACCTTCTGACCCAGCTTGTTGCCGGTGAAGCGCACCTTGTCCGCGTTGATGACGATGACATTGTCACCGCAATCGACGTGCGGGGTGAACGACGTCTTGTGCTTGCCGCGCAGGATGTTCGCGATGATGGTGGCGGCACGGCCGACAACCAGACCGTCGGCGTCGACGATATGCCACTTCTTTTCCACCTCGTGCGGCTTGGCCGCCTTGGTGGTCTTCATGAGCGCCTTCATGGGCGTGAGACCTTTCGGTTTGAAATGCAACACGCCGCCCGTGAACCCGGGCGGCGCGAACGAGGGTCCAATGCTGGAGGACCCCCAAAATGTCAAGCAAAGTGGGGCTTTGCTGACGGGTATTATGATACCTTGCGGGTTTGGGCGGCGCTCCCGAGGCGGTGCGCGGCGGCGGTCGCGGCGATCAGCAGGAGCGCGGCATTGGCCTGATGCGAAACCGCGATGTCGATCTGCACACCTGACAGAAGCGTGGCGATGCCCAGGCCGATCTGCACGACGACCAGCACGATCACCAGCCATCCGGCACGCAGCGCCCCGTGGCGGATGGCTCGTGCCGCCATCCAGACGAGCATCCCCGCCGCGGCGAAGGCGAACCAGCGATGGATGAACTGCACGACGACGGGGTTGTCGAAGACATTGGCGATGGCGGGCGACATCATCGGCGTACCCGCCGGAAACCACGCGTCGCCCATCAGCGGCCAGCTGGAAAAGGCATAGCCCGCGTCCAGCCCGGCGGTCAGCGCGCCGAACATCAGCTGGACGAACAGCGTCACCACCGCGCCTGCACCCAGCAGCGTCAGCCGGGCAGGGGCCGCGAGGCGATTGCGGTGCAGCGCCATCAGGTCGAGCGCCGTCCACACGATCCCCGCCAGGATGAACAGCGCGGTCAGCAGGTGGACGGTCAGCCGGATATGGCTGACATCGGTTCGCTCGACCAGACCCGAGGCGACCATCCACCAGCCGACCGCGCCCTGCAGTCCGCCCAGCGCCAGAAGCGCGACGAGGCGGGGCTTGTAGCCCGCCGGAATGGCCTTTCTCGCCCAGAACCAGATCAGGGGGAGGGCAAAGGCCATGCCGATCACCCGGCCCAGCACGCGGTGAAGATATTCCCAGAAGAAGATCGCCTTGAACCCGGCCAGCGTCATGTCGCGGTTGAAGGTCCAATATTCGGGGATCCGTTTGTAATTGGCGAATTCGGCCTGCCACTGCGCGTCGGTCAGCGGTGGCACGATGCCGGTGATCGGCTTCCATTCGGTGATCGACAGGCCGCTATTGGTCAGGCGCGTGATGCCGCCGACCACGACCATGGCAACGATCAATCCGGCGACCGCGAACAGCCAGCGCGCGACGGCACGGGGGCGGGCGGTAATCATGAAAGCAGGGCTCGGTTGCAGCATGGCGCCAGACATAAGCCTTGGTGTCGCCAAGCGATAGTGGACCGAATGCCCCGCCGCGCCGCACCTTGCCCGCCGGGGCGGCACCGCCTAAATCCCCTCCATGGCGCATGCTCACACACATCAGGAGCCCCAGGGGGCCGATCTCTCCATCGCGGCCAAGGCTACTCTGGAGCGTGCCGGGGAGCAGTGGACGGCGATGCGCGCCAGCGTGTTCGAGGCGCTGGCCGGGTTCGAAAAGCCCGCCTCGGCCTATGACATCGCCGATGTCATGTCGCAGTCGCAGGGGCGACGCGTGGCGGCGAACAGCGTCTATCGCATCCTCGACCTGTTCGTGGGCGCGAACCTGGCCCGCCGGGTCGAGAGCGCCAATGCCTATGTCGCCAACGCGCATCCGGACTGCCTGCACGACTGTATCTTCCTGGTCTGCGACAAATGCGGGCAGATCACGCATATCGACGACGACCGTCTGACCGGCGCGGTTCGCGACGCGGCCGTCGGCGCGGGCTTTCGCCCCGAGCGGCCGGTGATCGAGGTCCGCGGTCGCTGCGCGGACTGCCCGAAGGATTGAGTCCGCAAAACTCTTCCCCGGTACGGGGAGGTGGCAGCGCACAGCGCTGACGGAAGGGGGGCTTCTTCAAAGGTCATCCTTTGGGGGCGCCCCCCCTCCACCAGCTTCGCTGGTCCCCCTCCCCGTGCCGGGGAGGATGAATTGATTCGGGCAGGACAGTCGCCCATCCCTTCGGACCCACCCACCTGACGCACATGTCATTTTGCAACATTGACACGCGCGCAAAAACAGGAAAAGAGTGCTGGTAACGTTACCAGATAAAACAGAATCAAAAGGGATGAGGATCATGATGAGGACGGGAACGCATACCCGGCGGCTGCGCCGTCGCGCCTTGGGCGCAGCCAGCCTGATGGTTCTGGCGGGCGGAATGACCGCTGCACCCGCCTGGGCGCAGGTTTCTCCGAACCAGGCCGCGCAGGACGCTCCGTCCGATCCAACCTCCACCGCCCAGACCGATCAGGCTGACGAAGCCCCGACCCGCGACATCATCGTGACCGGATCGCGCATCACGACCGGAGGCTTCACCGCACCGACCCCGACCACGGTGATCGGCGAGGAACAGATCGCCGCCAACGCCCAGCCCAACATCTTCACCACGGTGGCCCAGCTCCCTTCGCTCCAGGGTTCGACCGGCACCGCGACGAACACGTTCAGCACGTCGAGCGGACAGCAGGGCCTCAGCTCCTTCTCGCTGCGTGGCGTCGGTGCGATCCGCACCCTGACCCTGCTCGACGGCCAGCGCGTCGTCGGTGCGAACGTCACGGGCGTTCCCGATATCAGCCTGTTCCCGCAGCTGCTCATCAAGCGCGTCGACGTGGTCAACGGCGGTGCCTCGGCCTCCTATGGCTCGGACGCGGTCGGCGGTGTGGTCAACTTCATCACCGATACCCGGTTCAAGGGGATTAAGGGCAATATCCAGGGCGGTGTCACCACCTATGGCGACGATCAGCAGGTCCTGATCCAGCTGGCGGGCGGCACCAGCCTGTTGAACGACACGGTGCATGTGATCGCCAGCACCGAATATGCGCATGAGGACGGCGTCGGCGGTGGCGACTTCGGCATCGGCCTGGCGAATGGCCGTGACTGGTTCCGCCAGTCGACGCTCATCAACCGCAACGTGCTGAATGACGGGTCGCCGCAATATCTGTTCCGCGACTATGCCCAGTCCTACAACTATACGAAATACGGCCTCATCACCGCCGGACCTCTTCAGGGCATTGCCTTCGACCAGTCGGGGAACCCGTTCCAGTTCCAGTACGGCTCGAACGGCGTGCCCGCGCGCGACGCGGCGGGCAATGTCCGGGGCTGTCTGCCCGGCTTCTGTCAGGGCGGCGACCTGTCGGGCAATGTCGATGCCGGACGCTCGCTCCAGTCGAAGATCCAGCGCGTCAACAGCTATGGCCGGATCGGTTACGACTTCGCCCCCAATGGCGAGATTTACGGTACGATCAATATCGGCCAGGTGAAGACCAACAACCAGCCGGTCGGCGGGCAGAACCGGCCGAACCTGACCATCCAGTGTGCCAACCCTTACGTCCCCGCACTGGTCAAGGCGCAGTGCGCCACGGCGGGCATCACCAATTTCCAGTACGGCACCAGCAATGCCGCGCTGGGCAACACCCAGGTCTATACCGATCGCCGCCAGTTCCGTTTCGTCGCAGGGGCCAAGGGGCGTGAGAGCGTCGCCGGGTCCGACTGGTCCTACGACATGTATTACGAGCACGGGACCAACTATACCGATGTCGATGTCAGCAACATCATGCTGTCGCGCCGCTTCAACCAGGCGATCAACGCGACGACGCTGAACGGCGCGATCGTCTGCGCCGACGCGACCGCACGCGCCAATGGGTGCCAGCCGCTCAACATCTTTGGGGGCAATCCCTCGGCGGCCGCGATCAGCTACATCATGCCGCAATATGGGCCCTATCAGCGGACCCGCCAGACGCAGGACGTCATCAGCCTGAACTTCTCGGGCTCGCCCTTCTCGTCCTGGGCGGGGCCGGTGTCGGTCGCGTTCGGTGGCGAGTTCCGCCACGAATTCTACCGCGTGCGCGCCGATCCCTACGGCGCGGGCTTCGCCAACAGCCCGGCCAATGCCAACTACCCGGCCGACCCGGCGCTGCTCGCGGATGGCAACAACTGGTATGCGGGCAACTACAAGAACGGCACCGGCGCCTATAGCGTCAAGGAAGCGTTCGTCGAAGCCGACCTGCCGATCATCAATTCGGACGCCGGGGGCCGCGCGAACATCAACGGCGCGGTGCGTGTCACCGATTACAGCACCTCGGGCACCGTCTGGGCATGGAAGGTCGGCGGGACCTGGGACCTGCCGGTCGACGGCCTGCGCATCCGCGGCGTGACCTCGCGCGACGTGCGTGCACCCAACCTGTCGGAGTTGTTCGCCGCGCCCGTCACCACAACGCTGCCGGGCTTTTTCGATCCCTTCCGCAACGTCAATGTGCTGGCACTTCAGAACACTATCGGCAACGTCAACCTGAAGCCCGAGATCGCGCGCAACACCACGCTGGGCATCGCCTTCTCCAACTCGCAGGCGATACCGGGGCTCAGCCTGTCGGTCGACTATTACAAGATCAAGATCACCGACGTGATCTCCAGCCTGGGCGCGCAGGACATCGTCAACCTGTGCTACCTGAACATTGCGCCCGAGACCTGCGGCGTGTTCAACCTGAACAATTCCAACGGCCCGAACTTCATCAACGTCCAGTCGTTCAACCTGGCGTCGATCCTGACCGACGGCTTCGATATCGAGGCGAGCTATCGCTGGCGCAATCCGCTGGGCCTGCCGGGCAGCCTGACGCTGCGTGCGCTGGCGACCAATATCCGCCGCTTCATCACCGACACCGGCCTGCCGAACACGATCCCCAACGATACGGCGGGCGTCAACATCGGCAACACGCCGAAGTGGAAGTGGCTGGCGGTGCAGACCTATGCCACCGACAACTGGTCGCTGTTGCTGCAGGAGCGCTGGTTCAGCGACGGCAAGCTGGGCAATCAATATATCCAGTGCACCACCGGCTGCCCGGCCTCGACCGCCAACCGGCCGACGATCGACAACAACTTCATCCCCGGCGCCTTCTATTTCGACGTCGGCGGCACCTATAATGTGACGAAGGCGGTGACGGCCTATTTCAAGGTCGACAATGTCTTCAACCGCGATCCGGCCCGCTCGCCCTATTTCGTCAACCCGGCGCTCTACGACGTTCTCGGGCGGGTGTTCCGCGCGGGCGTGCGCTTCAACTTCTGATGGTGGCAAAGGTCATGACGAATTTGCGGACGATCGCGTCCCTGCTGCTGCTCGCTGTGTCGGGGGCGGCACTGGCGGCCGACCGACCCGGGAGCAACCCGATCATCCGCGACCGCTTCACGGCGGACCCTGCGCCGCTGGTCGTGGGGGATCGGCTGTACCTGTATGTCGGGCATGACGAAGCCCAGCGCGACGAGATGTTCAACATGAAGGAGTGGCTGGTCTACTCCACCACCGACATGAAGAGCTGGACGCCGCACGGGCCGATCATGAACGTGAAGGACTTCAAATGGGCCAAGAAGGACGCCTGGGCCAGTCAGGCGATCTACAAGAACGGCAAATACTGGTTCTATGCCGCCGTCGAGCATGACAACACCCATCCGGGCAAGGCGATCGCGGTCGCCGTGTCCGACAAGCCCACCGGCCCCTTCGTCGATGCCAAGGGATCGGCGCTCATCACCAACGAGATGACGCCCAAGGGCACGCATAGCTGGGAAGACATCGACCCGACCGTCATGACCGATGACGACGGCACGACCTGGATCGCCTGGGGCAACCGGCAATGCTATATCGCCAAGTTGAAGCCCAACATGATCGAGATCGACGGCCCGATCACTGAGATCACGCCGCCGCATTTCGAGGAAGGGCCGTGGCTGCACAAGAGGGGCAAGCTCTATTACCTGACCTATGCGTCGCTCGACCGGACGTCGCAGCGGGACGAGCATGTGTCCTACGCCACCGCGCCGTCACCGATGGGGCCGTGGACCTATCGCGGGCTGCTGACCGGCTCGGGCAAATACAGCTTCACCATTCATCCGGGCATCGCCGACTTCAAGGGCAAGTCCTATCTGTTCCTGCACAATGCCACGCTGGCGATCGGCGACCAGAGCGGTGCGATCGGGCGGCGCGCGGTGACGGTCGAGCGGCTTTACTACAATCCCGACGGGACGATGAAGCCGGTCGTGCAGACCGATGCCGGTGTGACGGCATCGGCGCGATAGGGGGGTGAACCTACCTCTTTCTCTCCACCCCGGCGAAGGCTGGGGCCCAGTCGCCACGCGTTCGGAATGGTCGGGTAATGCCTTGGATCGATGCGAGCCCCTCCCCTTCAGGGGAGGGGTTGGGGTGGGGCCTCGCCGCGAACGCTGCGCCTTGGGATACGCCCCACCCCCGGCCCCTCCCCTGAAGGGGAGGGGTGGAGCGGCAGTTTTACGAACGCGGCGGGGCGGTGGAGTCGCGTTCGATCAATTGATGCTCCAGCACCGTGACGCGCGGCTGGCCGTTCGGCGCCGGAACCCCGCCGCGAATTTCCTGGATCAGCCGTTGCAGCGCCTCGGTCGCCAGCGCACGGACGGGCTGGTGGATGGTGGTCAGCGGCGGCCAGAGCGTCGTGGCGGCGGTGCTGTCGTCGAAGCCCACCACGGTCAGGTCGCCCGGCACGTCGAGATGCCGCCGATGCGCGACCGAGACGATCGCGGCGGCCATGTCGTCGTTGCTGGCGAAGATGGCGGTCGGCGGACGTTCGCCACCGAGCAACGCCTCACCCGCCGTCAGGCCCGAGGCATAGCTGTAATCGCCCTGGACGATCCGCGTTTCGAGGCCGCCTTCCTCCTCGACCGCGCGGCGAAAGCCCGCCAGACGCTCGATACTGGCCGACTGGCCGGGATTGCCGTGGACGAAGCCGATGCGGCGATGGCCCAGGCCGATCAGGTGACGGGTCATGTCATAGGCGGCGCGGGCATTGTCGATCCACACGGACACGGCGTCCGGCGCGACGCCGCCGATCACCGCCATGGGCAGGCGCGCCTCCCGGATGATGTCGCGCACGAAGTCGGATTCGCCCAGCGGCGGCGCCAGGATGACGCCCGCGATCCGCTGTTCGATCAGCCGTTCGATCGCCTCGCGCGTCGGCGGGCGGCCCTGTTCGCCCTTCAGCAGGAAGAGCTGCGCCGCGCGGGTCGAGGCTTCCTCGAACACGCCGACCAGCAGCTCGCTCATGAAGGCGGCGCTGGGGTTGGAATAGATGACGCCGATACGGATCTCGCGCGACGTGACCAGGCTGCGCGCCATCAGGTTGGGCGTGTAGTTCAGCCGCTTGATGACTTCGCGGACATGGCCGCGAACCTCGTCGCGCACGCC
Source organism: Sphingomonas sp. 77B (assembly GCF_056497825.1). NCBI lineage: Bacteria > Pseudomonadati > Pseudomonadota > Alphaproteobacteria > Sphingomonadales > Sphingomonadaceae > Sphingomonas > Sphingomonas sp. 77B. Next base: position 758,025 of record NZ_JBWMBY010000001.1, on the reverse strand, counting down.
CGCATCGCCGTTGATGACGCGCGAGACGGTCATGGGCGAGACACCGGCCTCCTTGGCCACATCGATGATGGTCACGCCGCGCGGGCGCTTTCGGGTCTTGGTCAAGGTCATCCTGTCCCGTCATCGGGCTTCACGCTATGCCGATGCTCGGCCACCGCCGTGCCCCGGCAGGCCGCATGAGGTCAATGGGAACGATATATGCCGAACAGGCCGAAGGACCGCATGTGAAGGGTTTTCCCTATATCCGCTGGACGATCATCGCGCTGTTCGTGGGCGCGATGGTCATCAACTATCTGACGCGCAGTATCCTGGGCGTCGCCGCACCCGCGATCATGGCCGAACAGCATATCAGTTCGGAACAATATAGCTGGATCACCGGCGCCTTTCAGTTCGGCATAATGTTCCAGCCGGTGGCGGGCTATCTGCTCGACCTGATCGGGTTGAAGATCGGCTTCACCCTGTTCGTCGCGGTGTGGTCGTGCATCACCATCGGACATGGCTTCGCCAATGGCTGGCTGGGCTTTGCCGGGCTTCGCGGCGCGCTCGGGCTGGTCGAGGGATCGGCCCAACCGGCGGGCATGAAGGTCGTCGCCGAGTGGTTCCCGGCGCGCGAGCGCGGGGTGGCGGGCGGCATCTATCAGATCGGGGCGTCGTTCGGCGCGGTCTTCGCGCCGCCGCTAGTCGCCTGGGCGGTATTCCATCACAGCTGGCGCGCGGCGTTCTTCGTGGCGGGCGGGCTGGGGCTGCTCTGGGTGATGGCCTGGCTGTTCTGGTATGCGCCGCCCGCGCGGCACCGGGCGCTGTCGGCACGCGAGCGGACGCTGATCGTCGAGGGGCAGGAGGCCGCGCTGGTCAAGCAGCGCCGCCGCCCGCCGCTGGGCGAGTTGCTGCGTCGACGGAACCTGTGGGCGATCGCGGCGGCGCGGTTCCTGGCCGATCCGGTCTGGGGCATGTTGTCGCTGTGGATGCCGCTCTACCTGGTCCAGGCACGGCATTTTGACCTGACCCAGATCGCCATGTTCGCCTGGCTGCCCTTCCTGGCCGCCGATCTCGGCTGCCTGTTCGGCCCGGCGGTCGTCGCCTTCCTTCAACGGCGCGGCGTCAACCTGATCGACGCTAGGCGCGGGGCCTTCACGCTGGGCGCGGTGCTGATGACCGGCATGATGTTCGTCGGCAGCGTGGACAGCCCCATTGCCGCCGTCGCGCTGCTGTGCCTCGGCGGCTTCGCGCACCAGACGCTGTCCGTCACCGTCATCACCCTGTGTTCCGATCTGTTCCCCCAGGATCAGGTCGCGACCGCGACCGGCGTGTCGGGGACGGCGGCCAATCTGGGCGTCCTGATCTTCACCCTGACCCTCGGCTCGCTGGTCGATCAGGTCGGATACCAGCCCTTCTTTATCCTGCTCGGCCTGCTCGATCTGGCAGGTGCCGCTCTCCTCTGGACCTTGGTGCGCAAACCCGCATGACTCCGACGAATCCTATCCTTCCGGGCTTCAACCCCGATCCCTCGATCGTGCGCGTCGGCGAGGATTATTACATCGCGACCTCGACCTTCGAATGGTATCCTGGCGTCCAGATCCACCATAGCCGCGACCTGATGAACTGGACGCTGGTCGCCCGGCCGCTGGCGCGTGCGGGGCAGCTCGACATGCGCGGCAACCCGGACTCCTGCGGCGTCTGGGCCCCGGACCTTACGTACGCGGATGGCCGCTTCCATCTGATCTTCACCGACGTGAAGCGCTACGGCCGCACCACCGTCGACGGGGCCAAGGGCGCGTCGCTGCGCGACTTCCACAATTACTGGGTGTCGAGCGACCGGATCGATGGCGAGTGGACGGATGCGGTCTATCTGAACAGCAGCGGCTTCGACCCGGCGCTGTTCCATGACGATGACGGACGCAGCTGGTTGCTCAACATGCTGTGGGACCATCGGCCCGACCGCAAGCGGTTCGCCGGGATCGTGATCCAGCAGATGGATATGGCGACGGGTCGCCTGCTGGGCGAGCGTCGCCATATCTTCGACGGGACGCCGCTGGGTTTTACCGAGGGGCCGCATCTCTACAAGCGCGACGGCTGGTATCATCTGCTGGTCGCGGAGGGCGGGACCGAGCGGGGACACGCCGTCACGATGGCCCGCGCGCGCGATCTTTTCGGACCCTATGAGGTGCATCCGGACGGCCCGGTCCTGACCGCACGCGACACGCCCGATGCGCCGCTGCAACGCACCGGGCATGGCGATCTGGTCGACACCCCCGAAGGCGAGACGTGGATGGCCTATCTCTGCGGCCGTCCGTTGCCCGTCAGCAATCGCTGCGTGCTGGGCCGTGAGACGGCGATCCAGCGGATGGAATGGGGCGCGGACGGTTGGCTGCGCTGTGCCGAGCCGACCCCGGTGGCGGCTGGTGCTGTGCCGGTCGACGCGCTCGATCGTTTCGACGGCCCTGAATTGCCCGCCGCCTTCCAATGGCTGCGGACCCCCGAGCCCGGGCATATCTTCAGCCTGACCGAGCGCCCCGGCCATTTGCGGCTGTTCGGGCGCGAGACGATCGGTAGTCTTTTCGAGCAGGCGCTGATCGCCCGCCGCCAGACCGCGTTCACTTATGATGCACGCGCGCTGCTCGATTACGAGCCCGAGCATTTCCAGCAGGCGGCCGGGATCGTCGCCTATTACAACAGCACCAAATATCATTTCCTCCAGATTACCGCTGGGGATGGAGGCGAGAAGCTGATCCAGGTCCTCTCGGTCCTGCCGAACGGCGAAGGCCAGAGCCTGATGACCCCGGCCATCCCGGCCCCCTCCGGCCCGATCGAATTGCGGGCCGTGGTCGATCATGAGGTCCTGCGCTTTGCGTTCCGGGGGGAGGGGGCGGCGGCGTGGAATTGGCTTCCGCAAAGCTTCGACGCCTCCATCCTGTCGGACGAGGCGACGCTGGCCGGGCTGCCCAATTTCACCGGCGCCTTTGTCGGCATGGCCTGTCAGGACATGAGCGGCTCCGGTCTTCCAGCGGACTTCCAATATTTCCATTATGTCGAGCGACTTGGCGATGATTGATCCCAGAATTGGCTAGACCAATATGGACAGGCCGCTTTTGTCCCGTTAAGCTCCCCCAAACACCGGCGCCGTGATGCGCACGGATAGGACAGGGGAGTGACGGGCTTGCGGGTACGCAATCTGCGCTGGTGGATCGTCGCGCTGATCTGTGCAGGGACGATCGCCAATTATCTGGCGCGCAACAGCCTGGGCGTGCTCGCGCCTGAGCTGAAGTCAGCGCTCCACATGTCGACGCAGCAATACAGCTATGTCGTCGGTGCCTTCCAGCTTTGCTACACCATCATGCAGCCGGTGGCGGGGGCGTTCATCGACCGCTTCGGCCTGCGTGCCGGGTTCGCGCTGTTCGGTCTCGCCTGGTCGGCGGCGAACATGATGCACGCCCTGGCGATCGGCTGGGTCAGCCTGGCCATCTATCGCGGCATATTGGGCCTGTTCGAGTCCGCCGCCATCCCCTCGGGTATCAAGGCGGTGGCGGAGTGGTTTCCGGCGCGGGAGCGCTCGGTGGCGGTTGGCTGGTTCAACGCGGGCACCTCGCTTGGCGCACTGATCGCGCCGCCGGTCGTGGTGGCGGTGGCGCTTTGGGCGGACTGGCGCACGGCGTTCCTCGTCACCGGCGGTGTGGGCATCTTCTGGGCGGCCGCCTGGTACATCTTCTATCGCTCGCCCGACGACCACCCGGCCATCACGGCCGAGGAAAAGGCGATGATCGCGGTTGAAAAGCCCAAGGGGCCGGTCCAGCGCGCCAAGGCGAAGGACATTCTTCGCACGTCGCGCTTCTGGGTGATCGCGGTGCCTCGCTTCCTGGCCGAACCGGCGTGGCAGACCTTCAGCTTCTGGATCCCGCTCTACCTTGCCAGCGAGCGCGGCATGGACCTGAAACAGATCGCGCTGTTCGCCTGGCTGCCCTTCCTCGCGGCCGATGTCGGCGGCATCCTCGGCGGCTATCTCTCGCCCTGGCTGATGAAGCGCGGCGTCACCCTGATCCCGTCGCGCGTGGCGGGGGTGGCGCTCGGCGCGGTGCTGATGATTGCGCCGGGCTGCATCGGGCTGGCGGCCAGCCCCTACACGGCGATCGCGCTGTTCTGCATCGGCGGTTTTGCGCATCAGATGATCTCCGGTCTTATCAATACCTTGTCGGCCGATGTCTTCGCGCCTGCTGAGGTGGGCACCGCGAACGGCTTTATCGGTCAGGCGGGCTGGATCGGCGGGTTGCTCTTCTCGCTGCTGATCGGGCAGTTGGCCGATACGGTCGGCTATGCGCCGCTCTTTGCCGTGCTCGCGGTCTTCGACCTGATCGGGGCGGCGGTGCTCATCATCTTCATTCGGCGCCTGACGCCTTTTTCCACCACCACCGAGGAGTCCGACCGATGAGGCGCGCCACCCTGTCCCAGCCGCCCCGTTTCGCCGTCAGCGGCCATTCGCGCGGGTGCTTGACGCTGACCGCCGATACCGGCGCGGTTGCGCATCTCTTTGTGCTGGAGCCGGACGTGATGCGCCTCCTGCTGCTGGCCGAGGGGCGCGTGACCAGCCCGCCGAGCTGGGCGATCGCGCCAGGCGCAGACGATATTGCCGAGCCGGGTCGCGACCGGATGGATGTGTCTGGCTTTGCATGTCCCGATTTCACCTGCGAGGAGGCGGACGGACGCCTGATCGTCGCGACCGATCGGCTGCGCGTGACCCTGACACTCGACGGCCTGCATGGCCGCTGGGAACAGCGGGCGGGCAAGGACTGGCACGTCATTACCCAGGACCGCCCGACCCAGGCCTATGATTTCGGATGGTGGGATGGCCGGGCGCATCATTACGCCGCCCGCACCCCCGGCGAACGCTTCTTCGGGCTGGGCGACCGTACCGGCGATACCGATCGGGCCGGGCGGCGCTTTCGCCTGACCAATGTCGATCCGATGGGGTTCGATGCGGAAACCAGCGACCCGCTCTACAAGTCCATCCCCTATCTGCTGGTCGCCGATGCCGAGGGCCGTTGTCATGGCGAGTTCTACGACACGGTCGCCGACGTCACCTTCGATCTGGGGCAGGAGCTGGACAATTATCACGGCCTCTTCCGCCATGTCGTGGCCGACGCGGGCGACGTCGACCGCTGGGTCATCGCCGGGCCGGATCCGCTGGCGGTCACGCGGCGCTTTACCTGGCTGACCGGGCGTCCGGCGCTGATGCCGCGCTGGTCGCTGGGCTATTCGGGCTCAACCATGACCTATACCGATGCGCCTGATGCGGCGGCGCAGATGGCGGGGTTTCTGGAACTGTGCGAGCGCCACGATCTGGGCTGCACGTCCTTCCATCTGTCGTCGGGCTACACCTCGATCGGCGACAAGCGCTACGTCTTCCACTGGAATCGCGACAAGTTTCCTGATCCCGCCGCATTCATCGCCTCCTATGCCGAGGCCGGCGTGCGGCTGGTGCCCAATATCAAGCCCGCGCTGCTGCGCAGCCATCCACGCTATGACGAGGTGGCGGGGGCAGGGCTGTTCGTCGCCGATGAGCATGGCCATCCGGTCGAGGCGCAATTCTGGGACGAGGTCGGCAGCTATATCGACATGACCAAGCCTGCAGCGGCGGCCTGGTGGCGCGACCAGGTGACGTCGGCGCTGCTCGACCATGGGATGGAGGCGACGTGGAACGACAATAACGAATATGAGCTATGGGACCGCCGCGCGATGGTCGACGGCTTCGGCCAAGCACGTCCTGCGTCCGATATGCGGCCGGTCCAGCCGATCCTGATGACCCGCGCCTCGCGCCAGGCCCAGGTCGCGGCGAAGCCCGATACACGGCCCTATGTCGTCACCCGCTCGGGCATGGCGGGGCTGCACCGCTATGCCCAGACCTGGTCGGGCGACAATCGAACCGAGTGGAAGACGATCCGCTATAATGCACGCCAGTCGATCGGCCTTGCGCTGTCGGGCGTGTCGAACAGCGGGCATGACGTGGGCGGCTTTTCCGGCCCCGCGCCGTCGCCCGAGCTGCTGATCCGCTGGGTGCAGGCGGGGGTGCTGATGCCGCGGTTCAGTATCCATAGCTGGAACGACGACCGCACGGTCAACGAGCCCTGGATGTATCCGGATATGTTGCCCGCGATGCATCGTCTGATGGCGCTGCGACAGACGCTGATCCCGTTCTTCTACGATCTGCTTCATCGCTATCATGAGGATTACGAGCCGATGGTCCGTCCGCTCTGGGCCGACTTTCCGCAGGACCCGGCAGCATGGGGTGAGCGCGACGAGCACATGCTGGGGCCGGACGTTCTGGCCGCGCCCGTCATGGATGAAGGGGCGGAGCGCCGTTCGGTGCAACTGCCGAGCGGGGCGGAGTGGATCCATGTCTGGACCGGCGAGCGTTTCGCCGGAGGCGGGACCGCCGATGTCGCGGCACCGCTCGACGGCCCGCCGCCGCTGTTCGCGCGTGGCGGATCGGCGATGCTGGTCGACCTGGCCAAGGGAGGCTGGCGGCCGGAGCCCCATCGGCGTGGCCTGTGGCTGTTCCCACCCTCGCAGGGCGAAATGCGCTGGACCGGCATGGACGATAGCGGCGACGGCCACGGCCCGGTCACCCGCTGGCAACTGACCGGCCATGCCGATGCGGAGCGGGTTGTCGTGTCCGTCTCGCGGGCCGGGGGCGGCGAGGGGGGCATCACGTTGCTGCTCCCGCCGGGCGATGACCGCCTATTGATCGTTGAGGACGCGGCTGGCGAGCCGGTGGAACATGAAGGGCGACGGGGTCTCAGCCTGACAGTCTGACCGCAGTCCATGGTGAGCGAAAGCGTCCGACCTTGGTCGGGCGCTTTTTTGCATCTGGCGCTGGCCAGTGATGCGCAAATGTCGCACACGTTTGCAATTCTCCCCCTCGACTACGCGTCCGTTCCGACAAACGCCGTGCAGGTCTAACAACAGCATTGCATTGGTAAGGCCATTCGGTATGTTTGGTTGACAAGGCAAAAACCGGCCAAGACCGGCGGCAATGGGAGGGAAGGATGAAGATGCTGCGTTCCACCGTGGCGCTGACGGCGATGATCGTATCGCTGTCGGCGGCAACCCAGGTTTCGGCCCGGCAGGCGGCTCCGTCGCAGACCGATGAGGCGCGGCTGACCCAGGACACGCAGGGGCAGCCCGGCGGTCCCACCTCCAATATCGTGCCCGAACCGGCCAGCGCAGGCGACATCATCGTCACCGCCAACAAGCGTGCCGAGAATGTCCAGCGCGTGCCGCTCGCCGTCTCTGTCGTCGCCCCGGCGCAACTGGCGGCGGCGGGCGTGCGCAATTTCACCGATATCGGCAAGGTTTCGTCCTCGCTGGTCGTCCGCCCGGCGGAACAGCCGCAAAACTCCAATATCTCGCTACGGGGCGTCGGCACCTTCGCCTTCGGCATCGGCGTGGAGTCGAGTGTCGCAGTGCTGGTCGACGAAGTGCCGCTGGCCTTTCAGGCGCGCGCCTTCACCGACCTGCCCGATGTCGAGCGGATCGAGGTGCTGCGCGGTCCTCAGAGCACGCTGTACGGCAAGTCGGCCTCGGCCGGTCTGGTCAACCTCATCACCCGCAACCCGACCTCGGAGTTGCGCATCCGTGCCAATGCGGTGGCGACGACCGACCGCGAACAGGGCATCAATTTCAGCGTGTCGGGCCCGATCAACGATAAGCTCGGCTATGTCGTGTCGGCCGCCTACAACAATTGGGACGGCAACATCCGCAACCTGTTCAACGGCAGGTTCGTCAATGGCCGCGAGACGCTGAACCTGCGCGGCAAGTTGCGCTGGGAGCCGACCGATACCGCGTCGCTGACCATTTCGGGTAATTACGTCAACGGCAACACGACGGTCGGCCGCCCCTTCCTGGCGTTCGGCGCCAATGCCCGCCTGCGCGGCGTCGCCGGGCTGACCCCGTCGGTGGTGTTGCCCGGCGTCGTGGTCGGGCCGGACAACCAGACGATCAGCAACAACTATAATTCGCGCACCAAATATGAGGGCGGCGGCGGCTATATCCGCGGCGAGTTCGGTATCGGTTCGCTGAACCTCGTCACGATCAGTTCCTATGACCGTTTCCACCTGAACGACTATTTGGACCATGACGACACGTCCGCGCCCGGCAATCTGGGCAACAACACCCAGATCGGCGTGTTCAATTCCGAGCAGGTGACCGAGGAAGTCCGTCTCCAGTCCGACGCCGACAAGCCGTTCCGCTACACCGTGGGGCTGTACGGCGCGAATGTGAAGTTCAACCGCCCGTTCCAGCGCGGGCCGTACTTTTCGCTCGCCAATTGGTACGCCACCTCGCAGTCGCGCCAGGTCGCGGCCTTTGCGCAGGTCGACTGGACGATCGTGCCCGACCTGACCTTCACCGGCGGCGGGCGCGTCCAGAACGAGCGGGTCAGCTATACCTTCCGCGACAATCTGGCGGGGACCGCCTTTGCGGGCCATGCCAGCGATACGGCGGGCACCTATCGCGGTACGCTGCGCTATGATTTCAGCCCGACGATCAACGGCTTCGTAACCTATGCGACCGGCTATAAGGGCCAGACCTACGACCTGACGACCGGCTTCAACCGCAACCGCGCGTTGGCCGGGCCGATCCGCCCCGAAAAGTCGCGCGACAAGGAAATCGGCATTCGCAGCCAGTTCCTCAATCGGCGCCTGACCGCCAACGTCACGCTGTTCGACACCAATTACCGCGACCTTCAGGCGCAGACGATCGAGACGCTGCCGGACGGCACCTCCAACTATCGCCTGACCAATGTCGGCAAGCTCAACACCAAGGGCGTCGAGTTCGAAGGCTCGATGCGGTTCAGCGACAGCTTCAACCTGGGTGGGGCGGTCACCTATCTGGATGCGAAATACGCCCAGTTCGACGTCGCGCAATGCTACCCGCTCCAGACGGCGGCGCAGGGCTGCACCGGATCGCCCGCCAGCCAGAACCTGACCGGCACGACCGCGATCCAGGCGCCCAAGTGGAAGTTCAACGCCAATCTGGACTATTCGCCCCGCCTAAGCACGACGACGCGCGGTGTGGCGCAGGTGAACTGGCAGTATCAGAGCAGCCTCTATTTCCAGGCCCGCGATCCGCAGACCTTCCAGCCCGCCTTCAGCATCGTCAATGTCGGGCTGGGCGTGCGGGAGGAGGATCGCCGTTGGGAGATCGTCGCCTTCGTCAACAACCTGTTCGACAAGCAATATTACGGGTCGCTGGTGAACACCGCAGGCAATTTCGGCAACAATATCGCGACGCAGGCGGTGCTGCCCCGCGACTTCCGCCGCTATGCCGGGATGCGCGTCGGTCTGAACTTCTGATGCGCCGGATCGGCCTGGGGTTCGGGCTGGCGGCCATGGCGGCGGTCACTGCCGTCGCCACCGCCCAACGGCCGGAGGCGGGGCAGGGCGACACTCTGGCCCGGCCGCCAGTGGATGCGCCGGAACTGGCCCGACTGGGTCGCTATCCCGTCGGCGTTCAACGCAGCCATTTCGTCCAGCCGGGACAGGCCGATCCGCTTCGAGGCAAGGACAGGCCCGCCATCGGGCCGCGTGAATTGCCGCTGCTGATCTGGTATCCGGCGGCCTCGCCGGGGCGTGGGGCGATTTATCACACCGCCCTGTCGGGCGAGGACGGTCGCGACGTCGCCTTCGACGTGCCCGGTCTGGCCTCGCCTGACCGTCCCGTTGCGGCGGGCCGGTTTCCGCTGGTGATCCTGGCGCATGGCTATGGCAATACGCCGGAGGTCCTGTCCTGGCTCGGCGAAAATCTGGCGAGCAAGGGCTATGTCGTTGTGGCTCCCGCATTCCGCGATCCGCCGATCAGCATCCGCACCGATGCCGCGCGGGCCGGGCCGATCGCCCGCAGACCGCTGGACATCGCTTTCGTGACCGCCGAGGCACAAGCGCGTGCGGGCAAACACGAAGGCGTGTTCGCCGCCGCCGATCCGGCGCGAACCGCGCTGATCGGCTATTCGATGGGTGGTTACGGCGTACTGACCGTCGGCGGCGCGCCACTGAACCCGGCCATGGGCGCGCTCAGCCGCGATATCCTGACCCCTTATGCCACCGTTCGCGCGGGCGAACTGCGCGTGAAAAATCTCAAGGCCATCGTCGCACTCGCACCCGCCGCGCGCTTCGGCGAGGTGCCGATCTGGACCGGGAAGGGGGTGGGGGCAGTGCCCGTGCCGACCCTGATCGTGGTCGGCGATCATGACCGCGTCGTCGGGCATGAGACGGTGCGCGCGCTGTTCATGGCCCCCGCGTCCGCCCCGCGTTACCTGCTGACCTTCGCCCAGGCCGGGCACAGCATCGCCCTGACCCCCGCGCCCCCGGCGATGCGGCAGCGCTTCTGGGACATGGACTGGTTCGAGGACGCGGTGTGGCGCAAGGACCGGCTGTTGCCGATCCAGACCCATTTCATCACCGCCTTTCTCGACCGCTATGTGAAGGGCGAGACGGCAATGGACGCCTATCTCAACGGCCTGACGGTGCAGTCGGATGCGGGCCGCTGGCCGGGTGCGCCGGTAGGCCGCGTCGCGCAGTACAGCCCCGGCCCGCCCGCTTCGACCGTATGGAAGGGTTTTCAGCCCGGTCGGGCCGTCGGCATGAGCTTTGAATATCGGCCCGCACCCGGCTGGCGATGAGTGGGGGCGGGGTCTAGGCTGACGACAATGGCTAGCGTTCAGGACTGGCCGAATGACGGGGAGAGGCATGTGATGGGCAGGACGATATGGGGGTATGCCGTCGCGGGCATGATGCTGGCGACGGGCACGCCACTGGCCGCGCAGGATATCGCACCCCGGCCCGGTCCCGTTCTGGCTTCCGCCGACCTGCGCGACGGGACCGACCTGTCGGGGCCCTGGCATTACTCGATCGATCCGTTCCGCTCGGGCATTTCGGGCTTTCATGGCGGCATGCCCGACAGCGGCCAGCAGCGCTGGAAGGATGTCGATGTCCGCGCGGAAATGGCGAAGGACAGCCGCGTCCTTTACGAGTTCGACCTCCCCCATTCGCCGCTGACCTCGCTGCCATCGTCCTGGCTGACCCAGGCGCCCGAGCTTCGCCACTATGACGGGCTGATGTGGTATCAGCGGACCTTCGCCGCCCCCGCCGTCCGCAAGGGGCGCTATTTCCTCCGCTTCGGAGCAGCCAACTACGCGACCATCGTCTATCTGAACGGCAAGCCGGTCGGAAAGCATGAGGGCGGCTTCACCCCCTTTGCCTTCGACGTGACCGGGCTGCTGCGCGATGGCCAGAACCAGGTCACGGTCGGCGTCGACAGCCAGGCGACCGAGGCGACCGTGCCGCCGCCCGTCACCGACTGGGAAAATTATGGCGGCATCACTCGCCCGGTGCGGTTGATCGCCACACCGGACACCTATGTCGACGACGCCTGGGTCCGGCTGACCCGTGACGGCCGCATGGCGGTGGATGTGCATCTCGACGGGCCGCAGGCGGCAAACCGGCCGGTGCGGCTGCGCATCGCCGAGCTGGGACTGGACCGGGCGGGCACGACCGACGCCAATGGCGACTGGCGTGCGACCATGGCCGCCCCACGCGCGCTGGTCCGCTGGTCGCCCGAGCGGCCCCGCCTCTACGATGTGGCGGTGACGGCGGGCGAGGACCAGTGGCGCGACCGGATCGGTTTCCGCACGATCGAGCGGCGCGGGGCCGACATCCTGCTCAACGGCAAGCCGATCTTCCTGCGCGGCATTTCGATGCATGAGGAGGAACTCGGCGTCGACCCCACCCGCGCCATGACCCCGGCCGCCTCGCGCGCGCTGCTCAGCGAGATCAAGGACGGGCTGCACGGCAATTTCGTCCGGCTGGCGCACTATCCGCATTCCGACGTGACGGTGCGGCTGGCCGACGAACTCGGTCTGATCGTGTGGAGCGAGGTGCCGGTCTATTGGCGTGTCGCCTGGTCCAATCCCAATACGCTGAACCGCGCGCGCACGATGCTCGCCGAGAATATCCTGCGTGATCGCAATCGCGCCTCGATCGCGATCTGGAGCGTCGCCAACGAGACGCCCGTGACCGATGCCCGCAACGCCTTCCTGCGCACTTTGGTCGGCGATGTCCGGCGGCTCGACGACACCCGTCTGGTCAGCGCCGCGCTGCTGGTCGAACGCGGCGAGGGCGCCGATCATCCGGTGATGACGCTGGCCGACCCGCTGGCCGATGCGCTCGATGTCATGGCGATCAACACCTATAATGGCTGGTACACCCAGGACCGCCTGACCGACCTGGCGCGCAGCGAATGGCGGGTGCCTGCCGACAAGCCGCTGATCTTCTCCGAATTCGGGGCGGATGCACGCGCGGGATTTCACGATCCGACCAACAAGCAAAAATTCTCCGAGGAATTTCAGGCCGATTATTACCGTGCGACGCTGGGCATGGCGGACCATGTCCCCACGCTGCGCGGCATGTCACCCTGGATCTTGAAGGACTTCCGCTCGCCCCGCCGCCAGAATCCCGATTTTCAGCAGGGCTGGAACCGCAAGGGCCTGATCTCCGAGACCGGGCAGCGCAAGGAGGCGTTCGGCGTGCTGAGCGACTATTATGCGACGAAGGCAGCTCAGCGATAGGTGGAATATCAGATACTTGAACCCGAAAGCCGGGGCAGGGCGTTGAGCCCGCCATGACCCAGGACGACGAAAAATGGATGCGCATGGCGATCGAGGTGGCGCGGTCGAAGGGTTCCGATCCCTCGACCTCGCCGCTCGGCTCGGTGATCGTGCTCGACGGTCGCGTGATCGCTGCCGAACGCAACCAGACCGAGGAACTGCCCGACGCCACCGCCCATGCCGAGATGATGGCGATCCGTCGCGCCTGCGAAGGGGAGGGCGAACTCGAACTGCGCGGCGCGACGCTCTATTCCACCCTTCAACCCTGCGGCATGTGCACCATGGCCTCGATCTGGTCGAAGGTCGGCCGCGTCGTCTATGGCGCGGGCCGCGATGACGTCCATCCGATGTATTTCGAGGCGCGGCACGTCGACACGCTGGGCTTCATTGCCGACGCCTATCGCGACGACATCGTGATCGAAGGGGGCTGCCTGCGCGAAGAATGCGCCGCGCTCTATTACCCGCCCGACGCCGATCTGCCCGAAGACGAACAGGCCAACCTCTGAAATATCCCTTGCACCCGCCGCCCCGCTTCCCCTAAGGGCAACCCCCTGTCGGGGAGTGGCGCAGTCTGGTAGCGCGCCTGCTTTGGGAGCAGGATGTCGCAGGTTCGAATCCTGTCTCCCCGACCATCCGCATCTAAGTCGTTGATTTCACGTCGCTTAACTGGCGATCGGGAACCGTTGTACCCACGGCTGTACCCATCGCTGTACCCATTGGGGGTGACGGAATGGGATTACGGAACCTGCGGCTGCGCGGCGGCAGCTATCATTGGCGACGCAAGATCACGGTGGCGGGCACGCACGTGCCCCTGTGCTTTTCCCTTCGAACGGGAAATTATAAACATGCGCGGTGTATGGCCGATCGTCTGAATGTGGCGGTCGAGGGGGTGCGCATGGCCTATGGCCAATCGACGGGGATGAGGCCGGATCAACTGAAGAAGGTGTTCAGCGATGCGCTGCGCTGGCAGTTGCAGCGCATCCTGGAAGATCAGGCAGGCACCACCGCGCCGTCCGATCATCACGCGTCGATCAATAGCCTCTATGCTGAGGCCTGGGGCTTTCTGGGCCGCCGCGGGGTCGGCGCGCAATGGACGCTGGACGAGCATGACCGCCTGATCGCGGCCGGCTGGTCGCCGGCGCGCGCGAAGCAGGTCGCCGATCTGGTGTTCGAATTCCAGAACAACGACCCCGTCTCCAAGGCCCAGATCGACAACTACGTCACCGCGTTCGGCATCATGCCGACGCAGGACAATGTCGCCCGTATGGGCAAGACGATCTGCGCCGCGCGGGCAGCCGCCTGCCGAGAAGCGACGGCGCTGCTGCCCGACACCGAAGACGAGACGGCCGCATGGGTCGACGACGCGTTGGCGGACGACGCGCCATTCGCCTTCGAGCAGATCGCGCCACAAGGCACGCGCCCTGCGCCTACAGAACCATTCTCGGATGACATCGTCACGCCGGCTCCGCCCCCGGCACCGCCGCCAAAGCCCGAGCGACCAAAACAACGCATCGTCGATGCGGCTGAGGACTGCATCGCCGCGTACAGCAAGGAGGGCGGCTGGGACACGGATTCGATCAAGCAGGTGCGGACCGCCATCCGCCTGTTCGATCACGCTTGCGGCGGCGACGCCTTCATCGAGGATCTGGACCAATCCCATGTTCGCGCCTTCACGACCCTGTGCCGGGCATTGCCGAACCGCTGGGGCCGTACCCGCGAGGAACAAGCGGGTGGCATCGCCGCCAGCCTGGAGCGAGCGAAGGGCATGGACTCCGCCCAGATCGGCATCAGTCAGGTCACCATCAACAAGCATCTGACATGGGTCGCTGCCGTCCTGGCCTATGCGGCGGGCGAAGAGGATGACCCCAAAGCGCATCGACCGGCCAAGCCGCTGTCCTTCAAGATTGCGCGGGCCGGCCTTGGCAAATCCGATCGCAAGCAGCGCAAGCGAGACCGGGACAAGCGCGCCAATTGGACCAAGCAGGAAGTCGCCACGCTATTGTCCGCGCCGATCTGGACCGGGTGCGCCGGTATCGGTGGGCGTTTCAAACCCGGAACCGAAATCTTCCATGACGCCTGGTACTGGCTGCCGTTGATGCTCCCACTTTATGGCGGTCGCAGTTCAGAGCTTGCCGGACTGGGCTTGGCCGAGGTCTTCGAACAAGATCCGATCCCCTATTTTCTGATCCAATATACCGAGGATCGCTCGCTCAAGAACATCCAGTCGATTCGACGGCTGCCGATCCATCCCGAACTGATCCGCTTGGGCTTTATCGACTATGTGAAGGCGATGCGCGCCGCAGGGTCCACGATGCTGTTTCCGGAAATGCAGTCGCCGAACTCCACGACATTCGCCGGAACGTTCTACAAGTCCGTGTTCAGGCCGTTGCGGGACTGGGCTTTCCCCGAAGGCACGTCATGGCGGCATCGCGTCGGCGGGGCATGGAAGGACAAGGACGTCCACAGCTTCCGCGGCTTGGCAACGTCGACCATGAAAGGGCGTGTTCCCAGCGAAGTGCGGTGCGACATCTTCGGCCACGAGGGCGAGACGGAGACCGCAAGGACCTATGACGAGGAAGCCGAGCTTTCCCTCAAGCTTGATGCCCTGAAGTTGCTGACGCCGCTGACCGCGCACATCCCTGCGACGCTCCCCATTCGGCTAAGGCCGCCCGAGCGACGGCAGCATCGTACGCGAGCCGCGAAGGTGCGGTTGAGGTGAGTGTCGGCATATCGGACGAGCCGCCATATTCGGGCAGGACCGCTATTAGTTTCGAGCGGGTGTCCGAATTGGCTGGCTCGTCCGTATAGGGTGATAGACCTCGACGCGATCCGTCAGGCGGCCTTTGCCCAGAGCGTGCACTGCG
Source organism: Sphingomonas sp. 77B (assembly GCF_056497825.1). Taxonomy (NCBI): domain Bacteria; kingdom Pseudomonadati; phylum Pseudomonadota; class Alphaproteobacteria; order Sphingomonadales; family Sphingomonadaceae; genus Sphingomonas; species Sphingomonas sp. 77B. Next base: position 742,509 of record NZ_JBWMBY010000001.1, on the reverse strand, counting down.
CGTCGTCATACTGGACGCCCGGCCGCATGACCTGCCGCGTGAGCCACGCGCTGGCACGTTCGATGCCCTCACTCAGATCGTCGGCGGGCTTGCCGTCGATGTGCACGATCTCACGAGGAGCGAGCCGGAAATGCCCGCGCACATGGTCCTGCGGCAGGATCAGCCCACGGTTGCCCGCCTTCGACACCCACAGGCGGCAGCCGCTCTGGATGTGGCAACGGCCATCGCGCGGCAGGAACATCGTGATCCCGGTCAGCGCCGGGGTCGGACGGTCGCGATATTCGAGGTGCAGGACGTCGGCGTCGGTCTCGACCGCGTGACGACCCATCTTGATCTGGTCCTCGATCTCGAGCGCGTCGCCGCCGGTGATGACGACGCCGGGCTTGAGCTTGCGGTTGCCGAGCAACAGCTTCACGACGGCGCGGGTGACGGCGGCTTCGAAGTTCGGGGTGTTCATCTCGATATCTCCTTGTTTCATCCCCCATTTCCGGGGGCACATTCTTGTGTTCGCTGATCTCAACCCTGCTCCGTCCGCCGGCAGGCGCGGACGATCTCGGCGGCGGCGCGCTCGAGCCCGGTCACCCGCTCCCACCCGCTGTTCCAGGGAGCAGGCATCGACACCTCCAATCCGTGCCGGGTGATCCCGATGAAGAGGTCCGGACGCGCCGGCACGAGGTGCAGGCCGCCATCGGCATCGCGGAAGAAGCTGAGATTGGGCACCAGGATCGGTCCGGTGACCGAGTGCAGCGCGACATCGGCCCGCACGGGTTCGAGGATTTCGGGGTGAAATCCATGCCGCACCAGCACGACGTCACGCTTGCGGGTCGCGGCACAGCGCATCACTGCGTCGTCATAGAGACGCTCGGCGACCGGGGTCGCCACGACGATGAGGTTGTTCTCGAGCGACTCCACGCCCCCCGGCAGACCGGTGTTGCCCGCGTAGGGGTACGGCTCGTCGGGAGCGAGTGCGGTCAGAATATAGTTGAGGAGCGCGACCGAGGTCGTCGGCAGCGTGTCATGGATAGTCGAATGCATGGGGTACCTGCGCAACAGCATGATCCCCGGACCGGCTGGTCCGGATCAGGCCCCTTCGATTTTCATTGCTCGTCAGGGCTTCGCTCGGCCCCGGCCGATCTTCCCTTCCTCACGCGGCAGCGATCGCGGTCATCGCGAAAGACGGCGTTGCCGATCACGGCATAGGCCCAGCTATCGAGCGTACGGGCGCTGTCCGCGATGGTGCCGGAGCGGTGGATCGCGGCGGCCGGGCAGTACGCTTCGGCCATGGCCGGCACCCAGCCGGCGATGCTGCCGGCGGGCTGGCGTTGCCACCATTGCCCGGCGATCAGGGCGGTCAGCAGCAGGATGGCGCTCACGCGGAACATCAACGGAAGGCGTCGCTTCATTTTCTTTCCTCCAGCAGATTGACGATGCTGGAGAGGGTAAACATCTCGAAATACGCCAGATTGTTCAGACGGAAGCCGCCCAGCTTGCCGCATGTTGCAGCAGTCCGAACGGCGTTCCTGCACGGCGGGACTTGGTTCGTTAACGGGTTCCGCCTACACATGCCCCGTTCGCCAGCAGGCGGACCGAGGCGTGGAAACCTCGCTATTAGTAGCCGTGTACCCGGCCCGAACCAGTTTCGGCCGGGAGGCGCTCGCGGATGTCCAGGGCTCCTTCGGGGGCCTAAAGGCGTGCGCGCTCGTCTAATAGCGAGTTTCCAACTTCCGGCTTTCGGGTCGGCATCGCCTCGTCATTAGGGGCGATGCCGTCGGCTGGGGAAGCCAAGCATCGCCCGACACGGGGGTGCGTATGGTTGCGGGACTAGGCCGCCAGTGGCAGAAAGCATTTCAAACTTCATCGGTGATTTCAGCAGCCATGCTGCTTGCGGCCTGTGGCGGCGGAGGTGGTGGAGGCGTTAATTCGTCGGGATCGATCCCGACGCCTGCACCCACGCCGACACCCAGCCCAACACCGTCGCCATCCCCCACACCGACACCGCCGCCCAGCGCCACCGATAGCGCCGAGTATAAGGCGTCCGCTGCCGTGGTCGGTGCCAAGGCCGGCTATGCCTATGACAAGGGCATCAGCGGCAAGGGCGTGACCATCGCCGTCATCGATACCGGCATTGCCACCAGCAGCGCCGAGTTCGCCGGCCGCATTTCGCCCGACAGCAAGACATTCGAGAGCCGGATCGCACGTTGCGCGACCTGTGCACCGGAGACGGTGACCTTCCCGCTCGACGATGTGCAAGGCCATGGCACCGAAGTCGCCTCGGTCGCGCTGGCAGCCAGGAATGGGAACGGCATGCACGGCGTCGCCTATGACGCGACGCTGCTCGCGCTCAAGATCGCCGCACCGAATCTCGAGAACGTCACCGCCACTTCCGTCATTAAGGAGGCCGATGGCGCCAATCCGATGGCTATCGCCCCGGCCATCACCTATGCGGTGGAGAAAGGCGCGTTTGTCATCTCGCTGAGCCTGAACGGCGAGGCAGCCGGTCAGGTGGCGACCGACCAACGCACCGCCATGGACGGCGTCGTCAAAGCCGACCGGCTGCTGGTTCAGTCCGTCTCCAACTTCGTCGACGACAAGAGCGCCGCCCCCGGCACCATCACCCGCAATCTCGTTGGCGGCGATCTGCAAAACAAGGGCAACTTCCTGTTCGGCATCCGCGTCGACAGTGCGCTGCGACCGCCGAGCGGCAATGGCCTGCCCGGCGAGCTTGCCGACCGCACGCTCGCGGTGGTCGCGACGGACGTCAGCGTCGTTGGCAAGGACGGACAAATCACCACGGTCACGGGCAACAGCTTCGCCGCCCCCGCGATCGCCGGGGCCGCTGCGCTCCTCAAGCAATACTGGCCGCAGCTCGGCGGCAAGGCGATCTCGCGCATCCTGCTCGATACCGCGACCGACCTCGGCGATAAGGGTGCAGACCAAATCTTCGGCGCTGGGTTGCTCAACATCGAGGCGGCGATGAAGGCGCAGGCCCCCGCCAGCGCCTTCGCCGCCGCCGACATGGTGCTGGCGCGCTATTCGTCGCTCAGCCTGTCGAGCCCGTTCGGCAGCGGCGGGCAGTTGTCCGCCGCCGTCACCCGAATGACGGTGTTCGACCGCTATGGCCGCGACTTCTCCATGACCGGCAGCGCCTCACCGCGCAGCCGGGGTTCGGGGTTGCTAGCGGGTGCGATGCTGGGGACGATCGATACGCCGTGGCTGGCCACCACGGCCAACGACGCAAAACTGGGGTTCGCCTCCGCTGCCACCGGTCCCTGGGCCGCGGCGCGTTCCGGCCGCCCGGCCACCTTCTCCTTCTCGCCTGCTGCGGGACAGACGATCAGCTTCAGCGCCAATGCCGCGATCGGGCAAGGCGCGGGCATCACCGGTTCTGCCCTGCGCAGTGTCGTCGCCGCGCCGGTCGGCACGTCCTCCTCGTGGAGCGGCGGCGGCTGGTCGGCGAGCTTTGCTTCCGGCGCATCGCGCGACAGCCGCTCTGCTTTGCGCAGTGTCACCTTTGCGACGCCGCTGGGACTTGGTGTCGAGCTGTCCGACCTGACTGAACGCGGTCAGGTGCTGGGACTGCGCGGCCCCGCTGGATTTGCCCTCTCCGGCAGCCGGACTACGCTGGCCACCCTGACCGCCAGCCGCAGCGTTGCAGGCGTCCTGCTGTCGGCTCGGGCCACAGCCGCCGCCACTCGGATCGCTGGCGGATCGGACCTGCTGCGCTTCACCGGCCCGATGACCGGGACGGCCTTCGCGCTCGACGCCGCGCATCGCCTCGGCGGCGGTACCGTCACGCTCGGTCTATCATCACCGCTCCGGCTCGAGCGCGCCCGCGCAGTAGTCGAGGCGCCCGTCGCCTATGACCTGATGACCGGCGTGCTCGCCACTCGCCTGACCAGCGTCGACCTGACACCGACCGCGAGAGAGATGGATGTCGAGCTCGGCTGGTCGACCGCGCTGTCGCCCAGCTCGTCGTTGCGGCTCGGCATCGCCCATGCCTTCGACGCCGGCCACGTCGCCGGCGCGCGGGACACGGCAGGCTTCGTCGCGCTGGTGCTGCGATGAGGCTCGCCGTACGGGCCCGCTCGCCACCGGCAAGCACAGCCCACCCCTAGAAACACACCCCCAACGGACCTGCCACGCCGGGACGCATCCCGGCGAACGAACCCGCGCGTCCAGAAGAAGGACATGACATGATGACGAAATTCACCGCCGCCGCCGCGCTGGCGCTGCTCACCGCCTGCGGATCGGCCTCGGTTGCCGAGCAGGAGGCCGCGGCGCAGACGAAGACCGCGGCCGCACCGCTGACGATCGCGGGCATCCGTATCGGCATGGCCGCGCCCGAGGTGCAGGCGACGCTTGCCCGTACCGGATGGAAGGTCGAGACGTCGGCGGGCGAGGATTGGGCCGCGACCGTCGACCACGAGGCCAAGCGGCAGCGCGACGTCTTCCCGATCGAGGAGCCGAAGAACGGCATTGCGGTGATGAACGCGACGAAAGGCGACGAGCGCCTGACCGTCGAGTTCCAGCCGATGCCGACCGGTGACGCCGTCAAGTTGGTAAAATACGTCGCCCCCGCCGCCGGACGGACGCCCGAGCAGATCGCCGCCGAGATGGTCAAGCGCTACGGCAAGCCCGAAACCTCGCAGGTTGCCGCCTCCATCTACGAGGCGAACTGGTGCACGGGCGGCGACCGGTGCCGCCAGATCTGGGGCAATCCGCATCAGGGTCTTGCGGCCGAGCTCGACGTCTATGGCAAGCTGAACATCTCCCTGTCGCAAGGCGTGGCGGCGGAGCGGGCGTGGCAGAATGCGGTTGCCCGCGCCGTCGGCGGAGGTACGGCCGCGAAATCATCGTTCTGACGAGCCGTACCCGCCGACGGTCAATTCGATGGACGGGACGCTGGGTCGTCCCGTCCATCGCAACGGATCGATGCGGCACGCTGCATGAAGCGACACCGCAATGCCACTCTGTTCATTGCCCCAGCGTCAGCGCCCAGCGTGCGGAAAAATCCGCCCAATCCTCCGCCCACATGGCATGCTTGCTTTCGGCAAGATCGGGATGCGTCGGCCCCCAACCCGACGCCCGGTGGGTGCGAGCAAGCACGATGGCATGGGCGTGCGGGGCTTCCTCCGCCAGCTGATCGCACGGCGCGTGAGCGACCACGAGACTGGTCAGGCGGCGTTCCCGGCCGAGCCGCAATGCCACGTAGGACAGCACAGCCCCGAACGCGTCATGCACGGGCACGTCACGATCGAACGGGAAGGTGAAGACCGCGCCCAGAAGCTTCTGATGCGGCTGAACCGCCGCGTCGTAGTCGCCAAACAGCCGCCCGATGGATGTGACGTCCGGCACGCCGGGTGCCGGGATGATCCGGTGATCACGGGCCGTCACCGGCCAGCCGCACGCCGTTCTCGGCGTATCCCCGACAGGCTTGACGGGATTGAGCTTGGCGAAGGCGATCTGGCTCATCGTATTATCCAGTCCGCTGCGCCGCGGCCGGACGAGGCCGAAGCCGATCGCGCGACCGGCCTCGGCACGGACATCGAAAAGCCGGTCGGCGACGGCGCCAGGCGCCAGCCATTCGGGAAGCGTGATCACTTCGTCCCTCCCGCGAAGATGCCGGACAGAAGCGCGCGACCGTCGGCCAGTCCCGCTCGCCGGTCGACTTCGCTATCCCATGGCGCGCATTCGCAACTGCGGAGTCCCACAGGCAGCAGGGCGAAGCACGTGCTTCCCGGCTCCGGGGGCACGAAATGACATGATGCCCCGGCACCGAGGAAGAGGTTCAGTCCGGATGAGTAAACCGGATCGTTGCCAGCGAGCATGACCGCGAAGGTAATGCCGTCAACGTTACCACGCGATGCGAGCGCGATCAGCACATCGGTGTCAGATGTTCGGGCGAGTTCCTCGACGTCTCGGCGGGTGGGCGGCACGATCGCTGGGACGATCAGCAACCGCGCCGCGGCTGCGTGGAGATAGTGCCGCAGCCGAGTGGCAGGTATTGAACCCGCATCCGGATCGACAGGAAAGCGCAGCCCGGCGAGACGCGCAGGGGTCAGGGCGGCGGCGATCGCGACCGCCTCCAGTGTCTTGATGTGCATGGTCGACTTCTATCCATGGGGGCCGCGGGCTGTTCGCGGCGATCCTCCCTGGTCATTTCACCTCTCGGCTCAGCCGATCCGCTTTCCGGCCTTTCATCACCAACCTCGCCGCCACGCAGCGCTTGGGTGGTCTTGGCGGAGCATGCCCCCCGCCATGCGACCGGTCCCGCCTTCCGGAGGCACCGTCATCGCGGTGCCGGCGGACCTGGAGGCGACGCCTCCACCAGGAGCGCTTGCGCTCCCGGCGCGCACGCGCCGACGCAGCTAAAATGACACAAATATGAAATGCCACATTTTAGCGGTATTGCGCCGCAGTTTCTGTGCGGCCCTGCATGGGGCCGCTCTGCCTTCTTCTGTGAGGGCGCCCACTTCTTTCTGTGAGCTTTCCTCCACCTTTTGTGAGGCTGTGCACGCCGCCCTTACGGCGGCGTTTACTGCGTGTGAGGGTCTGCAAGGCTATGCCTGCATGGTGTCGCGAGCGGCGAGCGTCGGCCGTCCGCATTGATGGAGCGTCGAGGATGGATCTGAATGCCCTGCTGACCCCGGCCGAGCTGGAAGTGTATCGGCGTCACATGGCGGGCGGGCAGTACGGTGACGGCAGTCCCGAACAGGAGAAGGCCGCCGCCGCGAGCATCACCAGAATGCTGAAGCTTCTGGTGACGAAGGAGGGACGAAACGCCGTTGGAGCCCTGGGCCCCGGACGCGGCTCGATCCTATCGGAGTTGATCGCGGTACTGCTCGGCCCAGCCCCCGATCCGCAGGCCTGGATGGAGGCCATCGCCCGTGGCAGCTTCGACCTCACCGGGTACAAGGCCTATGGCAAGCGGCCGAAGACGATCGACGGTAAGCAGCCCGCGATCGGATCGCCAGGTAATTTCCTGCCCCGTCTGCTTGAGCGATACCAAAAAGCGGCGGGCCATCGTCCGCCGAACGCGCGAGAAATTGCCGATCTGCGGACCGCGCTGGGTATCCTGATCGCGACGTCGCTGCTCAAAGAACTGCACAACGTCACCAATGAACGGGCCGCGCTCGGCAGTGCTTGGCCGCTCGTCAGCGCCGTCTCCGGGCGACCGCATGCGGAACTCCGTCGGTTCATCGCCAGCTATGGAGACGATGAATCGTTTCGACAGCAGCTCGCCGCTGATATCCAGCGTTCGGTGATCGACTGGGTGAAGCGCCATCCGGGCAAGGTCCTGCCGAAGAACAAGCAGGTAGACAGCCAGGCACCGCAGACCGACATCGAGCAGCATTTTGCCCGTGAGGCGAATTCCGAGGAGCGACGGAAAAGCGCGCTGATCGCGTTCGGCAAAATCCTGTTGTCCGGCGACAGCGGATACGACGATCCAACGATTGACGCCGTGCTTGATGCTCTCCGTGACGAACCGGCTTACGCTTGGCTGCGCGACATGCCGGGGCACCCCGTGCCAGCAGATTACCCCGGTGGCGGGTCACCCATGCCGACCGAGCTGCTGCGGCAATTCATGCCGATCGCCGCTGGCCCCAGCACGACCGAGCAGGTTCTGGGACGCGCTGCCATGGCGCCCATCGCGATCATGTCGCCACGCCCCCTACGGCTGACGGAAAGCGAAATGATCAACAAGCGGCTCGATGATCTGGCGCGGTCCATTCACAGTCACGTCGAGACAAAGGGCCTGCCGCCGCTGGAAACCCCCATCGAGCATCTGGCGATGTTCGAGGCGAGCGTCTGTTACTGGTCGCTCAATCCGGACTGGGAGGCCCGCCAGCCTTGGGAGGATATTGGCTTCAATCTCCATGCGCCATCCCGGGAGGATGAAGACGCGGCCTACCGATTGTGGGACATGGTCACCAGCCGTGCGGAGACAAGGCGAACCATCTGACGACGTCATCGCGGCGCCAGGGATATTGGTGTCGCGGCTGGTGTTACCTATCGATGCCTTTTCGCTTTTTTGCCGCCGCGGCCTGCTCGGCCCTGCTTTCAACCACTGCGGCTGCCCAAACGGTGCCGCTCGGCGCCGATCTGGAGCGGTTCGACTATCCTGCCCCCGTGCACTGGTTCGAGGCGAGTTCGCAGGGCCATCCGGTTCGCATGGCCTTTCTCGACTGGCCGGCGACCGCCACGCCCAACGGCAAAACGGTCGTCCTGCTCCACGGCAAGAATTTCTGCGCCGCGACCTGGGGCGACACCGCGCGCGGACTGGCAGCCGCGGGCTATCGCGTCATCGCGCCGGACCAGATCGGCTTCTGCAAATCGTCGAAACCGAGTGGCTATCAGTACAGCTTCCACGCCATGGCCGCGCTGACTGCCGCGCTGCTCGACCGGGCCGGGGCCGGCAAGGTCGTGCTGGTGGGTCATTCGACCGGCGGCATCCTCGCCACCCGCTTCGCGCTTCTTTATCCCGAGCGGGTCGCGAAGCTGGTGCTGGTCAACCCGCTCGGCCTCAACGACACGCTGAGCGAGGGCGTGCCCTATACCGACCTCGGCAAGCTGCGCGCCGAAGAGGCGAAGACGGATGCGACGTCGATCAAGGCCTATCAGCTCCGCAACTATTATCATGGGGTCTGGCGTCCGGATTACGATCGCTGGGTCGCCATGCTGGCCGGGCAATATGCCAGCCCCGATGGCGACACGGTGCGCGACGCACAGGCCCGTCTGTCCGATATGATCCAAACCCAGCCGGTCGCGGCAGAGCTGCCGCGCTTAGCGGTCCCGACCACGCTCATCATCGGCCAGCGCGACTTGACGGCCTTTCGGGCCAACAGTGCGCCCGAGGGCCGGCGCGCCCGCGTCCGCACCGTGCCGCAGGCCGCCGAGGACGCGGTAAAGCGCATCCCAAGCGCCCGCCTGATCCGCCTGGACGATCTCGGCCATTCGCCACAGGTCGAGGCGCCTGCCGAGTTCCTGCAATCGCTTCGCTCTGCGATGACGCCGTGAAGCGATATGCCAGCGCGTTGGCGCTCCTCCTCGCCAGCGGTTGCGATGCCGCGCCTGCGCCACGGCAAGCAGCCGTGTCCCGCCCGGTCGAGACGCGTGGTTTGGACGGCGCCATACTCGCCGACACCGTTGCCCAAGCCAGCCGTCTTCCCCGGCTCCGCTCGCTGCTGGTCCTCCGCGACGGGCAGGTGCTGGCCGAGCAGCGCTTCAACGGCGGCCCGCCGCTCGACCGGCCGGTCAATATCAAGTCCGCGTCCAAGTCGGTCCTGTCCGCGCTGGCCGGCATCGCGATCGCGAAAGGCGCGCTGACCGGCGTCGATCAGCCCGTGCTGTCGGTGCTCGGCAGCGATGCGCCGCCCGATCCCGACCCGCGTCTTGCCCGGCTGACCGTCGAGGACCTGCTGACGATGCGCGCCGGACTGGAGCGGACGTCGGGTGAGAATTACGGGCGCTGGGTGTCCAGCCGGAACTGGGTCCGCTTCGCCCTCGCGCGCCCATTCGTCGATGAGCCGGGCGGCGCGATGCTTTATTCCACCGGCAACACGCATCTGCTGTCGGCGATGCTGACCCGCGCTTCGGGACGCGACACCCACACGCTGATGCGCGACTGGCTGGCGGAGCCGCTCGGCATCACCATCCCGGCATGGTCGCGCGATCCGCAGGGCATCTTTTTCGGCGGCAACGACATGATGATGTCGCCGCGCAGCCTGGCGCGGTTCGGCGAACTCTATCGCCTGGGTGGGGTGATCGACGGGCGGCGGATCGTCCCCGCCCGCTGGATCGAAGAAAGCTGGACCCCGCGCACCGTATCGCCGTGGAGCGGTGGGCAATATGGCTATGGCTGGTTCGTTGGCACCAGTCGCGACCATCCGTTGCGCTTCGCCTGGGGCTATGGCGGGCAGATGCCGTTCATCGTACCGGACCTGAAGCTGACGGTCGTCATGACCTCCGATCCCAGCGGTGCGCGCGACAATGGCCATATAGCCGCGCTCCATGCACTGCTCGACGACGGCATCGTCGCCAACAATGGTGAGACGCTCGGACATATCGCCGCTGCCGGGGTTGGCATCACCCGCGTCGGCCGCTTCAGCGTCGCAGCGGAGATCGCGGACGGGCGGCTCGTGCCGTTGCTCGAAGACTATAATCCAGGCGACGTCGAGCTGATCCACGCCGTCTTCGTCGGCGGCTCTGCCACCCCTACGAGAGTGCGGGTGTTCGTCGACTTTCTGGTCAAGCGCTTAGCCAGCCGGTTCCAGTAACGGGCGCGAGACGGCCTTTTCCAGAAAGGCGTACAGCCGGTCGTCATCGCTCATGGCGACGTTGAAGCGCATGTGATCCCGCCAGCCGCCACTGGTACTGAACACCGGGCCTGGTGCCAGGACGATACCTGCGTCCATCGCCCTGCGCGCGAGGTCGACTGCATCGATTCCATCCGGCAATCGCGCCCAAAGAAAGATGCCTGCCGCCGGATTGGTCCACGGCTCGATACCGATGGCCCGCAGAACCTTCGCCACCCGGGCCGTAGCCCGGGCCAGCTGGGTACGAACGCCGTCGACGTGACGCCGATAGCTGCCATCGGTCAGCACCGCGTGCAGCAGGTTGGCGGCGAGCGGACTGCCTGCCATCGACGTCGCGATGCGCAGGTCTGCCAACCCTTCGATCCAGTCGGGTCGCGCTGCGATATGGCCACAGCGTACCGCGGCGGACAGCGATTTGGAGAAGCTGCCGATACGGATCGTCCGGTCGAGCCCATCGAACGCCGTCAGCCGTGGCGACAGCGTGTGTTCGAAGTCAGCGAAGATATCGTCCTCGACAACGACCATGTCATGCGCCTCGGCGATCTTGAGCAGCCGGTGCGCGCTGGCGGCGGCGAGCGTCGCGCCGGTCGGATTGTGGATGCCTGAGTTGGTCAGGTAGAAGCGTGGTCGATGCTTTGCCGCGGTCTCAGCGAAGGCGGCGCGTCGGTGTCATCGGCACGCCGACGACGTTGGCACGGTGTGCCCGCAGAAGCGCCAGAAAGTTGAAATAGCACGGGTCGTCGACCAGCACGGTATCGCCGGGCTGAAGGAGGAAACGGCACACCAGATCGAGCGCATGGCTGCCGCTGTCGGTCAGCAGAATCTGGTCGGGGCCGGCTTCAATCCCCTGATCCGCCATCCGCCTCGCCAGCAAAGCCCTGAGCGGAGGCGAACCCAAGGGGGAAGCATAGCCCGCCAGCGTGCCGTTCTCGTCGGATCGCGCCGCCCCGCGCATCGCCTTGCGGAGGGCATCGCCCGCCAGCCAATCATCGGGTAGCCAGCCGCATCCCGGCATCAATTCATGGCGTCGCTCGCCCAGCGACTGGCGCAGCATCCAGAGCGGGTCGACTTCGCGCTCCTTCGTACTGGTCAGCCGATCCAGCGCCAGCGGAGCCAAGGGCGCGGCAACATAAAATCCCGATCCCGGTCGCGACCGGATCACGCCCTCGGCGGCGAGGCGATCATAGGCCTCGACCACTGTCGAGCGTGCGACGCCGCTCGTCTCGGCCATCGCGCGGATAGACGGCAGCCGGGCGCCCGGCGTCAGCGCCCGAGCGTCGATCCGGTCGCGGATCGCGCGAACCACCATGCCGGTGCGGGTTTCGTCTGGGGCGCTCGCCATCGTACTGCCATTCTCGCCAATACAGTTCGGCGTGATTGTACCGATGTGTATCTGTCGGCGCCAGTCGCTCCGCGATAGGACGAGCCATCATCAACAGGAGATGCCCGTGACCCGCCCCTTTCGCCTCGTCGACGTATTCGGCACCGATCCGCTGACCGGCAATCCCTTGGCCGTCATTGCCGATGCCGATGGCCTGACGACGGACGAAATGCAGGCGATCGCAAGCTGGCTGAACTTTTCGGAGACGACCTTCCTGCTGCCGCCGACCGATCCATCGGCCGATTATCGGGTACGCATCTTCACCATGGCGCACGAACTGCCCTTCGCCGGGCACCCGACCTTGGGCAGCGCCCATGCGTGGGCGGAAGCGGGCGGGCAGCCGAAGCAGGACGGCGTGATCGTGCAGGAATGCGGCGTCGGGCTGGTGACGATCCGGCGCGATGGCGATCAGCTTGCTTTTGCCGCCCCACCGCTGCTGCGCGGGGGCACGCCGACCGAGGCCGAGATCGCTCAGGTCGCCGAGTTGCTGCGGATCGACCGCGCGGCAATCGTCGATGCCGCCTGGGCAGACAATGGCCCCGGCTGGATCGCGGTCATGCTGGAGTCGGCGGAGGCCGTGCTGGCGGTCGAGCCGGCGCGGTACCACCCCGAGCATATCGACATCGGCATCGTCGGACCATATGCGCCCGGCAGCGAGGTCGCGTTCGAACTGCGTGCGCTCTTCACCGACGCGCATGGCGGGCTGATCGAGGACCCGGTGACCGGCAGCCTCAACGCCTCGGTCGGCCAGTGGCTGTTCGCCAGCGGTCGGGCCAGCGGCAGCTATGTCGCCGCCCAGGGTACGCGCCTCGGGCGGAGCGGGCGTATCCATGTCTCGCAGGATGAGACCGGCCAGGTCTGGGTCGCCGGGGCGACGCGGACTTTGTTCTCCGGGCGGGCGCAAGGGTGATGCAGGTCGCGGTCCTGACCTTCGACGGTTTCAACGAACTGGATTCGTTCGTGGCCGCCGCGATCATCAACCGGCTGCGCCCGCATGGCTGGGCTGCGCACATCACCGCCCCGACTGAAACGGTGACGTCGTTGAACGGCGTCACGGTCCACCGCCAACGGCCGCTCGAATTCGTCGAGGAAGCCGATGCGGTGCTGATCGGCAGCGGTGTCCGCACGCGGGAGATTTCCACCGATCCGGCGATGCTCGCCCGGCTTTGCCTCAATCCAACGCGGCAGTTGATCGCGGCGCAATGTTCAGGAACGCTGCTGCTGGCCACGCTCGGCCTGATCGGCGAGTTGCCCGCCTGCACCGACCTCACCACCAAGCCATTGGTGGTGGAGGCCGGCGTGACGGTCATCGAAGCACCGTTCGCCGCTCATGGCAATGTCGCGACGGCGGGCGGTTGTCTTGCCGCGCCCTATCTCGCCGCATGGCTGATCGCGCGCGGAGGCAAGCCCGAACTGGCGCGCGAGGCACTTCGTTACGTCGCGCCGGTCGGCGAGAAGGCGCGCTTCGTCGACCATGCCATGGCGATCGTCGCGGGCGAGTTGGCATTCGCCTGACCCGCCCGCGCGCTTAGCTCGTAGGAACCCGCGTCGAGCTTACGCCTGCCGCCTGTCCCAGCCTTCCAGGACGATCTTGCCCCGCGTGGTGGCGCTCTCGATGCGGTGGTGTGCCTCGATTAGATTGGCGGCATTGATTGGCGAGAGCGTGTCGGTCGCCGTGGTGCGGATGCGCCCTTCGTCCACCAGTTCGGCCACCGCGTCCAACATTCGACCCTGCTCGCCGACGTCCGGTGTGTCGAAGAGCGACCGGGTGAACATCAATTCCCAATGCACCGACACCGCCTTGCGTTTGAAGGCGACGATGTCGAGGCTGGCGGGATCGTCGATCAGCGCGAAGCGCCCCTGCGGCGCGATCAGCTCGGCGATATCGGCCAGATGGCGATCGGTATGGGTGGTCGAGAAGACGAAGGCGGGCGCGCCGATCTCAAGCGCGGCGATCTGCGGTGCCATCGGCCGGGAATGATCGATGACATGATGCGCACCTAGGTCGCGCACCCAGTCCTGCGTCTCGGCGCGTGAGGCGGTGGCGATCACGGTCAGGTCGGTCCGAGCACGCGCGATCTGGATCGCCGCGGAACCGACACCACCCGCGCCGCCGATGATCAGGATGGCACGGGCGCCGCCAGCCGGTTGGTCGTCGACCTTCAACCGATGGAACAGGGTTTCCCAGGCCGTGATGGCCGTTAGCGGCAACGCCGCCGCCTCCGCGAAGCCGATGCTGCGGGGGCGATGGCCAACGATCCGCTCGTCGACCAGCTGATATTCGGCATTGCTGCCGTCGCGCATCAGGTCGCCCGCGTAGAAGACCTCGTCACCCACCTTGAAGCGGGTGGTCTCCGGACCGACCGCTTCGACCACGCCCGCCGCATCCCAGCCGAGAATGCGCTCGTCACGCCCGTCGAATGGCGCGGCTCCGGTGCGAACCTTCGCGTCGACCGGGTTCACCGAGATCGCCCGAACCGCGACCAGAATGTCGCGCCCGGTTGGAACGGGTCGTGGCAGTTCGACCTCGACAAGGGCTTCGTCCCGGTCAATCGGGCCGGGCTGGCGATAGGCTATGGCGCGCATGGGTCTTGCTCCTTTTGCTGACGCACGCGAGATAGGGACGGTGTCAGCTTATGTCGTAGGCACAAAAAACGCTCATAGTGTCGAAAAGGATACCGCCCCGATGGCGAAAGCCCGTCACTCCCGCCTCGATTGTACCCCGGGTTGTGCCGTCGAGGCGGCGGTGAGCCTGATCGATGGAAAGTGGAAGGCGGTGATCCTCTATCATCTGCAGGACGGATGCACGCGCTTCAACGAACTGCGCCGCCGTGCCGGGGACGTGACGCCGCGCATGCTGACCAACCAGCTGCGCGAGCTGGAGGCCGATGGCCTGATCGAGCGCGAGGTCTTCGCTCAGGTGCCGCCGCGGGTAGAATATAGCCTGTCCGATCGCGGCCGATCCCTGTCGCCGATCATCGCGGCGCTAAAGGCTTGGGGTGATGCGAATATGGACCTCTTCGCGCGGCGGTGATCATCCGGCTGATGCGTCGGCGACGTTCGCGGCATCGCTCGAACGGCGTCGTACTCGGATGTACGCCAAGAGATGGGCATGTGGGATAAGCGACGGGTTTCCGACGTTTTTGCACAGTATGTTCACATCCTGTTCTGCATGCGTTAAAAGGTGCGCATGGCGGTGCGTAAGATCATTCACGTCGATATGGACGCCTTCTTCGCGTCGGTGGAGCAGCGTGACGATCCGTCGCTGCGCGGCAAGCCGGTTGCGGTCGGCCATGCCGCCGCACGAGGCGTGGTGGCGGCGGCCAGCTACGAGGCGCGCACGTTCGGCGTTCGCTCTGCTTTGCCCTCGGTCACCGCGCTGCGGCGCTGTCCCGACCTGATCTTCGTGCCGCCCCGCTTCGAGGTGTACCGCGACGTCTCGCGCCAGATTCATCAGGTGTTCGCGCGCTATACCGACCTGATCCAGCCCTTGTCGCTCGACGAGGCCTATCTCGACGTCACCGCGAACAAGCGCGGCCTGGAGACTGCATGGCTGACCGCCAAGGCGATCCGCGCCGACATTCTTGCGGAGACCGGGCTGACCGCATCGGCAGGTATCTCGTACAACAAGTTCCTCGCCAAGCTCGCCTCGGATCATCGCAAGCCGAATGGCCAGTTCGCGGTCACGCCAGACATGGGCGCCGCCTGGGTCGAGACGCTGCCCGTGAGCCGCTTCCACGGCGTCGGACCGGTGACGGCGCAGAAGATGAAGCGGCTGGGGATCGAGACCGGGGCCGATCTGCGCGCCAAACCGCTGGCGTTCCTGCAGCAGCATTTCGGCAGTTCGGCCGAATGGTATCACGCCATCGCGCGCGGGGAAGATGACCGTTCGGTCAATCCGAACCGCGTGCGCAAGTCGTCGGGGTCGGAAACGACGTTCAACCGCGACCTGACGGAAGCCGCTGAGATCGAGGCCGGCGTGCTAAAGATGGCGGACGATGTCTGGGACTGGTGCGAGGAACGGCAAGCCTTCGGCCGGACCGTGACGGTCAAGGTCAAATATGCCGATTTTCATCAGATCACTAGACGCCGCAGCCAGCCCGTGGCGGTCATCAGTCGCGAAGGCCTGCGTCGCGCGGCGCTCGACCTGATCCGATCGGTTCTGCCGACCCAGAAGGGGATACGACTGGTCGGCGTAACGGTATCGAACTTCGTCGAGGCCGGGGCAGCGGCACCGACCGAATTGCCGATCTTCGCGGAGGCGGCGGCGTGATGCTTGACCTCTTTGACGCGCCGCTCCTGCCGGGGCTCGCCACGCGGGCGAACCTGATTACCGCGGACGAGGAGCGCATGCTGATTGACCGGATCGACGCGACCGAGCTCGAGCCGTTCCGCTTTCAGGGCTGGACAGGCAAGCGGCTGACAACGTCCTTCGGATGGAGTTACGACTTCGAGGTCGGGCGCCCGAAGGATGCGTCACCGATGCCGGACTGGCTTCTCCCCATTCGCGATAGGGCGGCAAAGTTTGCCGGGCTAGCGTCCGAGGCGCTGATCCAGGCGCTGCTCATCCGCTATGACCCAGGCGCCGGGATCGGCTGGCATCGCGATCGGCCAGTCTATGGCCATGTCCTCGGCATCTCCCTCGGCGAAGCGGCAACGATGCGCTTCCGGCAGCGGCGCGCCGACGGCTTCAACCGGGTGTCGGTGCCGCTCGACCCGCGTGGCAGCTATCACATGAGCGGACCTGCTCGGCATGAATGGGAGCACAGCATCGCTCCAATGGAACGGCCGCGATGGTCGATTACGTTTCGCAGTCTGGCGGAGCATCGGTGATCGACGAAAAGAGGTTAGTCGTCATCTCTCTTGGCCGAGGTTGAGGAGCGCTGATTACTACATGCGGTGAGTAAACCTTGAAGCTCCTGACATCCGCCTTCGGCGGGTTTCGACCAGCTCAAGACATTCAGCGTCCGTGACGCGAACGTCGGCTTTCGCTGCAACCCGCCATTCGGGTAGCACAAACCGGCCGGTCGGCTTAGCGCCCAAACAGCGGTCATTCCGACAGTCCCCCCGAATCCTGAGAGCTACCGTTCTCCAAGATAGTGGCGGCCGAATGCCGAGCCTGAGATACCTTTGCCAAGGACTAGTTGGTGTTGAACTGAAAGCACCGCGCGGGGCTATCGATCATGCGCGCGCGCAGATCGGTAAGGACGGCATGGGAGGCCATGGCACAATTCAAGACCCAGGTTTGATTGTTTATTTCCCCCTTTGTTCCATTGTGTCGGTTTGCGAGTCAAGCCGGGTGCTTGTGGGCAACTGTTTCTGTTCGCGGCGGCAGGCGCTGCTCTCGCTCGGGAATCTGAGGCTTTAGCGGGACGATAAATATTTGCTGGCAGCAGTGGGACACGCAGGCGATGAACAGAATTATGAAGCAGGACGATCCTTTTGAACTGCAGCGATTCATCGATGTACAGGCAACAAGCTACGACATGGCACTCACCGAAATCCGCCGCGACGCCAAACGCAGCCATTGGATGTGGTTCATCTTTCCGCAGGTCGCCGGGCTAGGTTCATCGGCGATGGCACAGCGTTATGCGATCGGTTCATTGGACGAAGCGCGCGCTTATCTCGCGCATCCAATGCTCGGAGCAAGACTGCAGGCCTGTGTTGCCGCACTCCAGAATCTGACCGGCACCATCGCCGAAGCTGTGTTCGGCAGCATCGATGCGGTGAAGCTGCGATCGTCGCTGACCCTGTTCGTAAAGGCGGGTGGCGGGCCGTTGCTTGGGGCAGCGCTGACGCGCTGGTTTGGCGGGTCGGATCAGGCAACGCTCGATATTCTGGGCAGGGGTTGACCAATGGAAACCGGGCGCAGGAAATCGGGGCGTGCAACGGCCACCACACCGACGCCGCCCTATGTCGCGATCGCCTGTTGGCTCGACCTGCTCGGCTACGGCGGCGAGATCGACAAAGCCGGGTTCGATCCGACTCATCCGGATGCAAGGGCGCCGCTGCGCCGCCTGCGCGAGTTCCAAGCGGTCGTCTCTGAACATAGCAGCGGCGGATTCCCGACTCTGGTGATGAACGATGGCGCTGTGGCCTACAGCAACATCGAACCGAGCCGCAGCGACAAGGCCTGGCGCTTCATCGCCCGTTGCTGGGCGCTCTACCAAGCAGCGACCGAAATCGATCTGGCCAATGGCGGACCAGGGCTGCGCGGTGTGATCGCGGTTGGGTTGCGCGCCAAGGGCAGCAATCGCGGCATTCTCGCACAAGACGAAGCCGTGACCGGGATCATCGAGCAGCTCGTTGCCGGGACGATCGACCGCAAAAAGGCGCTCGCCGACGCGCGCAAGGTCCGGCGGGTTTTCGATATCATTCCGCAGCTCCAGGCTAATTTTGCGTTCACCCGCGCCTATGAGGCCGAAACGGCAGGCACCGCTGCCGGACTTCCTGGGCCAGCGCTCTATCTCGACACGGCGGTCTTCGCGGATGACTTACCGCACTGGATTCGTTCGGGGCCGCCGGTTCCTTGGCGGCCAGCCAAATCTTCGCTTGCGACCAGCTTCGTTGCCCTTGAAGCCATCGAGCCGGTTGCCGACGAAGTAGCGCACACCGCGCTCCGCTCCGGGCAGGTCTTGCGGACCATATTGCAGGGGCGGCAACCAGCTCGGGTCCAACGGGACGCCGATCCTCACCTCTACAATACACGTCCTTCGAGACCGCGCGCATCGTGCTCGGATCGGGCCGGCTGCGCTGGACCACGCCGCCGTTGCTCAACGATCCCTATGATTTGAGCTTCGACCTCCATCTCGATTTTCATTACGACAGCGTGCGCGACGCGGCGATCGATCTCCTGTGGGCCGATTGGCGCAACGATTCAGTGCCGGCGCCGCAGGCGTTGCTCGAGGAGTGGAAGCGGGTCACCAAGGCGGCGCAACCCAATCTCACTCGTGCGGCGTTCGCAGAGATGGTCGCGCCGATCATCGATGAGTCGATTGCCGCCACCGCCTCGATCGTCGAAATGAACGCCGAACTTCAATTTCATCTTCAGCGCACCAAATTGCTCTGCCTGACCGAAACGCCGGGCAATATGTTGATGTGGGCGCACTATGGTCAGCAGCATCAGGGCGCCGTTCTGCGGTTCACCCGCGAAGGCGACAATAATGCTTTTGGGATGGCGAAACCGGTCCGCTACGCCCGAGCCATGCCACGCTTCGGGGACAGCGCGACACTGGCTCGCATGATCACCGGTCGTTTGCAGGACCCCAAGGCGCTTACGGACGCCCAAATCTATACCAAGGCGATCGACTGGGCCTATGAGCGCGAATGGCGCATCCAGTTCGGCTTCGGGCGCGATCGCGATGCGGCGCATGAGGATCTTCCTTTTGGGGCCGAAGAGCTCACCGGGCTGATCCTAGGCTGTCGGATGGACGCAGCGAGGCAGGCCGAGCTGGCCGACCTCGCCCGGAGACTCAATCCCGAAGTCGAGATCTTCGTGACCCGCCCGTCAACGCGCGCGTTTGAATTGACTATCGAACCGTGGGTCGAGACCGGTGCCTGACAGGCGGGCCGCGACGCCCGGTTCGAGACATGTTCCACCGGCCAATCGCTCGACCGGGATGGGCGAGCGATGAACAGTCGCGAAACACTGCGTGGTGACGCAGCAATGGCGATCGTCGAGCGCGAGATCATGCACCACGGCGACGCGGTTATCGCGCACCTCGCGCCGTTCGAAGCGGCGGGCGCAATCGCGACCTGGCATGCCGCTATCCGTTCGGCCGAGGAGTTCATCAACATACCGCAGTTCGCGGTCCCGGGTGCCGTGGAACACCAGCTGCTGTCGCTACCACTGGGCGACGCGCTGGCGGCTGACCCCAGTCCCGCGATTGCCGCGCGCGATCTGCTCAAGCCTTTGCTCGGCGAAGCCGTAGCCCGCCGCTTCATGCTTTCCATGATCCAGCTGACCATCGCCTCGGTCGGCCTGCGCGAGTCCGGTCGTTCGCTGGCGGGCGGCTTCGTGCTCGACACCGTCGCGGCGGGGATCGATTTTCTCCAGTCGCGGCGGCGCCATATGGTTTCGCTGCTCTACGCTATACCCAAGGCCTGCACTGGCACACAGGCGCTCGCGCCCGAGCTGGCCTGGCGTGTGATGCTGCCGCTCCTCGAATACTGCTGCGATGGCGTGACCGGATGGAGCTGGAAGAAAATCCAGCTGCTTTGCCTGCCCGATTTCGCGCTCGAACTGGATGGGGTCGGGGCAATGGCGAGCCAGGCCTTCAACCCGCTTGGGCCGATGTTCCTCGAGCCCGAGCGGGTCTCGATCATGGATATGATCGACCATCGCGGCGAGCAGATCGGGGCGCCGCGGCGCGAACCGCAGGATCCGCGTCTGGTCTTCTCGGCCGCGGAGCTGCGTAACAATGTCCGGCTGCTTGAAGCGGTCTTCACGCAGTTCGGGGTGGACGACGCCGCTTATAGCGCGATCAAGCGGCTGTTGATCCTGTGCTCCCGTCACTGCCGCGACGATTATTATGTCGAGCTACCGCGGACTTTGTTCGACGCGGCGATCGTCTGCCAGGATGTGATCCCGGCGCCCGAGCTGGAGGCGCTGCTGATCAGTCCGTCGGGCAGCTATGCCGATTGTTCGAACGATTATGCACCATTTCTCGCGCTTGGGGACCGACTGATCAGCAACGTCGTGCTGCTTTCGCGCTTCGCCAACATGTTTAAAAACCTCCACCTTGGCAGTCGGCGACGTTTCCTCTCCAATGCCGGCTTCATCTTCGAGGATATGGTCAAGCGCGACCTCGCCAAAGCCGGGTTCACGGTCACCGACATCAAGCGGATTAACCGCAAGGAATTCGACGTCGTCACCACACTCGGGCAGGTGATTCACAACTTCCAGTGCAAGAACAACTGGATCGATCTCGCCAGGGTCGAGCGCGATCCCGTGCTCTACGCGCGCTATAACCGGCGGCTGGTGCGCTACTACAAACGTGCGCTCGGGAAAGAGCGCCGTCGCGAGGGGCTGCTGACCGAAACGCTCGCGCGAGACAAAATTCGACATCATGTTGTCAGCCGCTTCGCGGTGATCACCGACGATTCGAGCATCATAAACTACAACCAGCTTGGAATGCGCGCGCAGGCGATCATCGCTGAGGCTGGGTAATTTCCGCAGACGTCACGACACGTCAGCCGGTTCGCTTTTCGGGGCCGGGCAAAATGCCCATACGTGATCGAGTCGAGGTAAGGGACAAGGGCAGTGGCAAACGATTCGGTCGACAATCAAAACGATCACGGAGGGACCAGTGGCTCGCCTGCGATCTTCGACGCCTTGAACCGCGCGTGGGATCATGGTGAGTCGATCAAGGGGGCATTCCCCTCGCTCACGCTGGACCTGCCGCAAATCCCGCGCATTGAACTGCCGGTCCTCGCCGTGCCCGCCGAGCTGTCCGAAGCCATCCAGCGCTGGCAGACGGCGATCGCGCCCTTGACGAAGATCGGTGAAGAGTTTCGCCACCGTTACGCCGAGATCATGAAGCCCTTCGCCGGGTTGAGCGAGCCTTTGCGCCGTCTTCAGGTCATTGATGCGCAATGCGGCCGCCTCGAAGCGCTCGGCTGGTTGCCACACGCCAATTCGCCGCTCGATCTCGTCGCCGACGACCCGGAAGATCCCGCTGCGGTCAATGCCGCGATCCACCAACATTATACGATCCACTGGTCCAATATCGCGCGTGCGCTGTGCGCCGACATCGACGTCAGCGCATTGGATGACGAGGCAAAGGCGACCTTTGCCGAAGCGGTCGCAGCCCATGGCGCGGGCTTGTATCGTTGCGCGCCGCGCCTGCTGTTTCCCGAGATCGAGCGGGTGTCGCGTAAGGAAATTTATGGCGGCGCGCTCGACAAAATGGCGAGCCAGCAGCGCCTGATGGAAGCGATCGGCGGTCTGACCCCCGCCGAAATGTCATCGACCGGTGTCGCCGGCCTGCGCTTCTATAAGAAGCTCACCAAGCATCTCTACATGCATATGAAGGATGAAGCGGCGGTCGGGATCGCATCCGCGGATCCTGTGCCCAATCGGCATGCCTCACTGCATGGGATCGTTTCCTATTCCTCCCCGCAAAGCAGCATCAACGCGATCCTTGCAGCCGACTATCTCCTGCGCGCGATATCGACGATCAAGCAGCTCGCGGCCGACGATACGGCGGCCGCGCGTGGCCGAGCCGTCGAGTCGAGCTGATGCGCAGCCATGGATCTTGATCGATACCAGGACGCCGCGTGGCGCGAGATAGTCTGGTATGTCGAACGGCTCCGTGCCGAAGGCGCGGACGCGCTGTGGCGTTCGGGCGTCGTGCTCGGCGCCGCCGGGATCCACGCCATCCTCGAGAATCAGGGCGCGGAGCTACGCGACTTTATGGGCGCGCCACCTGCGAAAAGGGCACGAGCGCTGGCGAGACATAAGGATCCGGTCGAGCGGCACGGCTTCCTGATTGCCGCGACCTATTTGGCACGCTGCGCCGCTGCCTGGCTCAACGTCGCGTGTCGCTACGGCGTGTCCGCCGGTTATGGTCCGAAACCCCGCTTTCTGCTCGGGCAGACGGCTGCTGCGGCCATCGAGCTTCGCGATGGTTTTCCGACGCTATGGCCGTTCGAGGATCATCCCGACCCCTTTGGTCCTAGCGTACCCGCTCTGGCGCGGTAGCTCGATGACCTGCGTCAGCGCTGGATTGATGATCTCAGTCGCGTGCTACGCCACGCCGGCATCCCGCCGGTCTAGGCATGTGCATGCTTGCCGCGCGTTGTCGCTTTAGCGTGCTGGTATTCCATCCAATCCGGCTTGATGTCGTGATCCATCGTTTCCGCTTCGGCTCTACTTGGCTAATCTCGCGATCAACGAGAACGCGCCGCACTGGGTTGGCGCAACCGATTCGTGGACAGGTTGGAGGAGGGGGTTGGTGAACGAGGACGCAGCACCCGAGGATGCAGTGGCGCTCGACATAACGGCGGCCCTTGCGGCTCCGGTAGCCGATGTAGTGGAAACGCCCGAAATGTTTCTGGTCGGCGTCGCGGCTGCGCTCAAGGCGTCGGAAGATGTCGATGCCGATCTGGCCGCGATCCTGTCCGATCATCTGCTGACCGTCACGCCGCACGACAATGTCATCGCCAATGCCAAGGCGGCGATCCTGACGCTGGCCGCCGCGCGCGCGACCCCGGCCGAGGAGCAGGCCGATGGCTGATCCGACGCTGTTCCACTCGCTGACGCTCGAAGGCTTTCGCGCCTATCTTCAACCCAAGACCTTCGACTTAAGCAAGAAGCCGAGCCTCGCGGTCTTCGCGCCCAATGGTCTCGGCAAGTCGAGTGTCATCGACGCGCTTGAATTCCTTTTCTCCGAACATGGCACGCTCGATCGGCTAGGGCAGCGTGCGCTCAATAACCAGGCCGGCCCGTCCGCGTTGGTCCATAATGGCGCGCAGGCGGCAGGGATCGCGCCGGTGGTCAAGTTCACGACCATCACCGGCAAGGCCACCACTTCGGGAAGCCGCACGGCGGTGGGCAATTCACGCCCGATCCATGCAGCAGCCATCGCAATGAAAGCCGGGTTCGTCGTCGCCCCGATCATCCGCGGTTATACGCTGCGGACTTTCGTCGAAGAGCATAAGGCGGAGACCCGCTACAGCGACGTGGTGAGCTGGCTGCAGCTCTCGCCGCTGGTCGAAGTCCAGAAGAATCTTCGGCTGCTGCGCCGCGAGGTCAAAGCCGCTGCCGAGAGCACAACTGAACAGGTTCGTCTCGCCGGGCAGCTACGCACCGAAACCGCCCAAGCCGTCCAGGCTTGGGACGACGCGGCCGTGCTCGACTTCGTCAACACAAACGTCATTGCGCCGCTCGATCCTGCGTTGACGATGGCGGCGCTCGATGCTGCGGACGCCGGCTATGTCGAGATCGGCAAACGCGTCGCGGCCGAGGAGAAAAGCATCGGCCTCGCCGGTCTGCGACAGGTCCGCAATTCGATTATGGCGCTGTGGCAGAAGATTGTGCCCGAGGATGGCGGCGACCCCGAATATTCGGGCGCCATTGCCGCCTTCGACGAAGCGCTGACGGTGCTGGCCGATGCCACGGCCATCGAAGCCGACGAGCGCGACAAAGCGGCGGGCACGGTATTTCGCTCGGTATGGAAGGAAGCCGAGGAACTGTTTGCCGACGATGCTGCGGCTCCGGAAAAATGTCCGGTCTGCGCGACGGCGATCGGCGATACCGCTGCCGGAAGCGCCCCCGCGATCCGCGATCTTCTGAAGACCCACCTCGACGATCTGCAAAGCTACAACGACGCCAAAACCGCGCTGGACGACGCCGGCAAAGCCACCGCCAAGGCGCATAACCAGCTGATCGCGCTGATTCCCGCGATGATCGATCATCTGTCCGAAGATGATCCCGACGGCTTCAGGTCAGCACTCATCGAGTATCAGGCCGGGGTTGCCGCGTGGCCGGCCGCCGCCGCTCCAGCCTCAGCCGCGATCACCGCCGAGCTGGAGGCGCGCCTCGTCGGTCTCGACCAGAACATCGCCGACATCGAGGACAAGCAGGGCGAACATACCTGGGTGAAAGCAAATGCGAGCATCGACCGACTGGTGAAGCTCCAGACGGATGTGGCGCTGGCGACACGGACAACCGAGGAACTCACCGCGCTGCACGAGGCTCTCGGCACCCAGGCCACGCTCGTCTCGGCCAAGATTCGCGAGAAGATTCAGTCGCTGCTCGACGCCCTCCAGGCGCCGATGAACGACATCTACAAGAAAATCCAGGGCGACAAGGCTAGGCCGATCCGGCTCGAGCTGCCCAGGGAGGACGAGACCAATCAGCAGCGCATGCAGCTGGTCATCGACTTCGCCGACAATCGTCAGGGCGTCGCGCCCGGCGGCTATCTAAGCGACTCCCAAATTCACTCGGTGGCACTGGCGCTGCGCCTCGCGGCGATCAAAAAGTTCAACAGCGCCGCCCCGGTGATCGCGCTCGACGATGTCGTCACCTCCTATGACGCCGACCATCGCCGCGCGATTGGCGCGCTGCTCGCCAAGATGTTCACCGACTGCCAGATCATCCTCGTCACCCATGACGAGCGGTTCTTCAATCACTTGAAGGATCAGCTCGCCGCGAAGGACTGGCAGTTCACGCGCATCATCGGGCTAGACCCGGCATACGGCCCGCGTTTCGCCGACCATAAGGTGACAGACGAGATGATCGCCGATCGCTGGGACAAGGGCGAATCCGCTGCCAACGAGATGCGTCAGGCCGAGGAGGAATGGCTGCTCGGCATCGCTCGAGGTTTCGGCGTCAACGTCCGCATCCGTCAGCTCGAGAAGGCCTATTCCTACGAGCGATCCGAATTGGCCTCTGCGATCGGCGGCTTCCTTAGCGACATCAAATTGACGCCGGCCAACGTACCCGGTGTCAACAATCGCTTCATCGCCAGCTTGGTGAAGGGCGATATCGAGAATTTCGGCAGCCATTTTCAGGACGCTCCCTATGGCGACGGCTCGATCGGCGACGAGAAGACGCGCTGGGACGAATTCAAGGCATTCCGCAGCCAATTCCAATGCGTGTGCGGCCGCACAAAATATCAGCGGCCGTTCGGTCTGAACAAACCGGTCTGCGCACACGATAAGTGTGAATCCCAGTTCGCCTTCAGGCCGCTCGCCGCGGCAGGCGGCATTGCTGCCGCGCCTGCAGGGAAGGCCTGACGTCAGACTGGTCGGCGTGATCACGGCAAGTGGAGAGATAAAGTCTCGATGCTTGAGAGCGCTTTGTGCGGGTCGGAGATTTTGATCGGTAAGGCTAGACGCGTCGATTATGCTGGCCGACGACGCCTGAGCGCATGAAACGTGACGAGCGGAAGGTGAGGCATGCACGGTAGAGGACAGGTAGGAGGTCACGAGAGCCATGCCCCTGGCTGATCGGTTCGGGCCAGATGGACTAGCGCGCTGGGATCGCGACGCCGAGACCTGGGTTACGTTCGACCCGTTCCCGATGCGACCCGAGGTCCGATCCGCGCCAGCGGGACTGTGCGTTTATTGCGGCGCGTCGACCTACACGGCGGAGGGTGGAAAGCTCCATGATGAGCATATCGTGCCACTTTCGATCAATGGGAACTATGTTCTGCCTGAGGCGAGCTGCCGGGATTGCGAGCAAATCACTGGCCGTAACGAGGCCCTGATCATGCGCGGCGGTTTCCGGGCCGTCAGGGAGTATCTTCAGCTTCGGTCCCGAACGAAGAAGCGGCCTCAGGAATTGCCGCTGTTCAACGTGAACCGGATCGAGGGTAACAAGGTCATGGTGCCGATCGATGACTATCCGGTGATGTGGATGATCCCGCGCTTCGATCTTCCGGGCGCGCTCAGGCCGCCCGGTCACGTTTCGACGGGAAACCCGCCGCCTTGGTCGACGGCAATCAACCTCGACCATGACAAGATGGCGAAGCACGGCATCACGAATTTCACCACGAACCAGATGGACGTGTTCGCCTTTGTCAGGATGATCGCGAAGATCGGGCATGCTTTGGCCGTATCTCGCTACGGACTGCACCATTTCATTCCCTTTCTGCGCCATATCATCCTGCACGAGGCCGGACCTGAGGCTTTTGAGTTCATCGGGGGGCGCGCCGAGACACCGCATGATTCGGAAGAACTGCATGGGTTGACGCTCCGCACACTCAGGGTCGGTGATCGCGTTCTGTTGGTGGCGGAGATTAGATTGTTCGCGACGCTGGGCGCGCCAATCCATCTGGCGGTGGTAGGAGAAGTTCGAAGCTGAAACGACCGGTGCGCCGCCGCTTCAGGATGAGTTGAAGCGAACACGCAAAGCGTTAGGCCAGCAGCGAGCGATCATGCGAAACTGAACAGCATCGCGGAAGCTCCGGGAATGACAGCTTCTGCCGGAAGCCGTCGTTCGCCGTGCGTCTTGCGAACGACGGCTTTGTCCCAGAAACAGCCGCCCAACCCGGGCTCCGGCGGTATCAAACAAAGTATGACATTAGGAGGGTAGAAAGATGCCGCGGGTGTCGAACGTTGAGTCATTCACAATGCATGACATTTCCTCAATCACTCTATCTATTAGTCGCAAAACATTGCCAAATTAAGCCAGTCCTGACCTAATGAAGAGCGCGGCACCATCAGCACCTTACCCTGTTCACTGGTCGACAACGCTACAACGCTTCGCGGCATGAACGCCTTGATCGCCGCCCCCGGCGTCGTGCCGTAAGTACTTACCGCCGCAACGATCTCGCGCAGCACCGTATCGGGCGCGGCGGTGTCGAAGATGATCGCGACGCCGCCTGCGCCATCGTCAACGATGCGGGTGATCAAAACCATTTAAGGCGTCCATCCTGCGTCGCTGACTGTGGCTCAAGCACCTGGTCGGCGATGAAACCCACGATCGTACCAAGCTGCTGGATGCGGCCGCTATGCGCGACTTCACCGCCGAGATCATCCGGCGGTTGGACGAGGTCTCTGGGTTCGAGGTGCTGCCACGGCGCTGCGTCGTCGAGCGCATGGCTCGTCATCGCATCCATCACGCGAATGACCTAACGTATTGCAAAGCTCCAATTATGAGTCGGCCTTCTAGGCTGGATGACGCGCTGGTTGAGGCTTGTCCGCGACAATTAGAAGCGCCTCGACGTGCCGGAGGTGATGATCCATTTTGCCATGGCAGCAACCTGTTCCGGCGGCTCGCTCCTTGAACGGATATGCCATGCAGACGCCCGAAATTTTCACTACCGATAACGGCTTTGCTATCATCACGGCCAAAGAAACTGATGCCGTGTCCTTGGACGAGGTGCGCGCGATCGTAGCCTATAAGCTCGACGAACTTACGACCGATCTTGTCTGCTGCGACGTCGTGACGGGGGCAGCCGACGGTGAGCAGATACGCACCATACACGAAGAATTGCTCGGCTTCGACACAGCTATGAAGGTTTTCGAGGCCTTACCCGGTTTCGACCGCCAATGGCGCGACGTGGTGGCTCTCCCACCCTCCGCCACGAACCGAACTGTCATCTACGACCGGGCTGCATGCGCCTGATCTATTCTCTAACGGACTCTTAGATGGGGTAGACAGGCCTTGCAGCATGGAGATCGGAACCCGATCTGACGATGCCAAATAATTAAGCTCGCGCTGATGATCGCTCGACCTATTGGTTTGTGGCGTCAAGACCTTGACGCCGGCCCGCAAGTGGAACCATGCAAGAGTGATCACGGGGCATACCGAAAAGCGATACGGGTGACGGCGAAATGAGTGACATTTTTTTTCAATCGCCGATCCTCAATTCGCCGTACGACGAACCAAGTAAACATTGGGAATTGGATGATAGCGGTCAGCCGACCAGCGTCATTGTGCCGCGTCGTCGGCAAAGCGCGCTGATCTCGCCTATTCCCAAGGCGCGAACGGTACGCGGTAGAGCCGTTCAACCGGATTTACTCTCAGACGAGAGCGGCCAGGAGTATAATCCTACTGAAGTAATCAACGGTATTCGCTCGGCGGTGGATAGCTGGCGCAAGCTGCACGAGAGTCAGTGGCAAGTCACGCCTACGACTGCACGTCTCCTCCGCCACTGGCGAGCGCATGATTTTGCCAATCAGCGCCCTTTTTTCTGTCAAGTCGAGGCAGTGGAAACGGTGATCTGGCTGACCGAGGTCGCGCCTCGATCATCCTCCCAAGGCCGACGTTTTTGGACCCATCTGGAAGCCGCTAACCTCTCATCAAATCCAGAGTTGATGCGCATGGCGCTGAAGCTCGCCACCGGCGCTGGCAAGACGACGGTGATGGCGATGCTGATCGCGTGGCAGACGTTAAACGCCGTCCGCCACCCTAATGCGAAGCGCTTCTCGAAAGGGTTTCTGGTCGTCGCGCCGGGCATAACGATCAAGGACCGCCTGCGCGTTCTCCAGCCCAATGATCCAGATAGCTATTACAGAAATCGCGAGATTGTACCCGAGGACATGCTGCTTGACCTTGGCCGTGCCAAGATCGTGATTACCAACTATCACGCCTTTAAAAAGAAGGACGAGGTGCCGCTTAATAAGGTCCAGCAGGCCGCGCTGCGTACCCGTCCGAAGCCCGAAAGCGACGGCGCGATGATCCGCCGTGTCGCGGGCGAGTTGATGGGTCTCAAAAACATCGTCGTCCTCAATGACGAAGCGCATCACTGCTATCGCGAACGTCCGCTAACGGCGGAAGAGCAAAAGTTGCTGAAGGGCGACGAGCTCGTTGCCGCCAAGGAAGCCAATGAAGCCGCGCGCCTTTGGATTTCAGGCATCGAGGCGGTGAAGCGCGAACTGGGCGTGTCGATGGTTTATGACCTGTCCGCAACACCCTTCTTCCTGCGCGGCTCGGGCTATCGCGAGGGGTCGCTCTTCGGCTGGGTGATATCCGACTTTAGCCTAATGGACGCAATCGAGTGCGGGATCGTTAAACTGCCACGCGTACCGGTGATGGATAATGTTCCTGGCGGCGATACGCCGATGTTTCGCAACCTGTGGGACCATGTCGGGAAGCACCTGCCGAAGAAGGGACGCGGCAACGCAAAGGGCCTGGATCCGCAGAAGCTGCCCAATGAGCTGTTGACCGCAATCGACGCACTCTACGGTCACTATGCCAAAACATATGCGATCTGGAAGGAAGCTGGTGTCGGTGTCGACCCGGTCTTCATCGTGGTATGCAACAACACGGCGACCTCGAAACTAGTCCACGATTATATCGCGGGTTACACGATCGAGGATGCGGACGGTAATGTGACCGCGATCAAGGGCAAATGCCCGTTGTTCTGGAATTTTGATCCAGAAGGGTCCGCGCTGCCCCGTATGCGCACGTTGTTGATCGACAGCCAGCAATTGGAAAGCGGCGAGGCGATCAGCACCGATTTTCGCGATGCCGCCAGCGAGGAGATAGCCCGCTTCAAGGACGAATTGATCCAGCGCACTGGTGACCGTGCCGCAGCTGAAAAGGTCGATGACGCCGCCATCCTTCGCGAGGTGATGAACACCGTTGGCCGAAAGGGGCAGCTCGGCGAAGGCATCCGCTGCGTGGTTTCGGTGTCGATGCTGACCGAAGGCTGGGACGCTAATACCGTCACTCATGTGCTCGGCATCCGGGCCTTCGGTACCCAGCTGCTGTGTGAACAGGTTATCGGTCGTGCTCTACGGCGCCAATCCTATCAGCTCCAAACAGAGGGACCGGACGCGGGTAAGTTCCAAGTAGAATATGCCGACGTGCTCGGCATTCCCTTCGACTTCACCGCCCAGCCGGTCGTGTCGAAGCCCTCGCCGCCAGAGAATATGGAACGTGTCCATGCGATCAGCCCGGCGCGCGACGCATCTGAAATCCGCTATCCACGCGTTGAAGGGTATCGCACCGAACTACCCAGTGAAAAGCTGACTGCCAGTTTCACCGATGATTCGACGCTGGAACTCACGCCCGAGTTAGTCGGCGCGACCGAGACGATCAATTCCGGCATCATCGGCGAATCTGCTGACCTGACCATCGCCCACCTGGCTGATACCCGCGCCGCGACGATCCACCTCAAGCTTGCGGAATGGTTGGTGAAGCGCAGGATGACCAATGCTGGGGATCGACCGAATATTGGTCTGATCCTGCAGGCTAAGTCGATCGTCCGACAATGGATGACCGACCACCTCGTGCTGGCGGGCGGCACACAGCCCGCGAAGCTGCTCTATTACAACATTGCTGACCGCGTCGCCGACCGCCTCATGTCGGCGATTACGCGCGGGCAGGAGGGCGGTGGTCGCGTAATTGCTATGCTCGATCCCTATAATCGCGAGGGCAGCACCCGCCACGTCAGCTTCATGACGAGCAAGGATCGGTATGCGACCAGCGAGCGATGTCATATCAACTATGCGGTGATCGACAGCGATTGGGAGGCGGAGTTCTGCCGCGTTGCCGATCAGCATATCCGCGTGCTCGCCTGGGTGAAGAACCACAATCTCGGCTTCGAGGTGCCCTACAGCGCTGGTGGCGAGGCGCGCCGATATCGCCCGGACTTCATCTTGCGTATCAACGACGGTCATGGACCGGAGGACCCGCTCAACCTGGTCGTCGAGATTAAGGGCGCGCGCGATGAGGACGACAAGGACAAGGCCGAAACGATGCGCACGCTTTGGGTGCCGGGCGTCAACGCGCTGGGCGAACATGGCCGCTGGGGCTTCGCCGAGTTCACTGACGTTTGGACCATTGCCACCGAGTTCGCAGCGAAGGTTGAGGCATGGCTGGATGGCGTGGCGGCATGAGTGCGGCTGCGCACTATTCATTCGCGCTCGCCTATCAGTGGTGGCTGAATTGCGATTCGTATTATGTCGCGGAGCTTGCAGGCAGACAGGCGCTCAATGCCGGCTGGGTGCGCGATATCGGCGAAACCTATTTGGTGAATCGAACCATCGCGAAAGGTGCCGAGGACGTTTTCGCGCAGCTCATCCTGCATTCGGGCCAAGGCAGCGATATGGCTATCTCTGAACGCGCGATCAGGTTGTCACTGGCGCTTGAGCGGCACGCCGATCTAAAAGCTGATACTCCAGCGTCCGCTGCCAGTAAGGTCAGTTGGTTCGTCTGGCCGCGTGGCTGGACCATGTATGACCGTTATGCGGCGAAAGCGGTGGTGGGGACGCCCGCCGAAAGCGGCCTCGCCAAAATGGAGCGGTTTTACGCAGCTCTGGCGATGCGCGGGTGGGACGATGCGCTGCGACAGCTTCGCAATGTCATGTCTGAATTCGGCTGCCCCGCGTTGTTGGCGGAGCGCACGTTGGACAAGTACCTGTTTCTCGAAGGTTCGGGCGCCGCGGAGGGAGGAACGGCGATTCGTCGGATCGACGGTTTTCTCAACGCGCTGCCTGGCGATCACCGGGACACGATTAATCGGGCTGGTGAGGCAGTGGCATCGATCCTCGAACCATCGCGCCTGCTTCACCGTGAAACCCGGACCGATCGCATCGAGCTGAAGAAGCAGCTCGATGCGCTGAGAGTTTTGAAAAGAGAGATCGCCTAATGGCTAAGAAGTCGCTTACCGTCGACACGCTCACTCACAACGAGGCGTCGCGCAAGAATGCGCCGACGGCGGAGCTGGAGGCGTTCGTCCCGCCCGCGGTGAAGACGCCGATCCGCGCCGCCTATGAACGGCGCAATCCGGATCTTGACCCGCAGCTGGTGTGGCGCGGCAAGGATGTGGCGGACTGGTCCGATCTGATCGTCGAGGCGCCGCCGCTCTACATCCAGGAGAAGATCCACCCCAAGGCGCTCATCGAGGACCTGAAGCGCGCAAGCGAACGCCGTCGCGAGCCCGAGGCGGCGCCGGACCTGTTCGCCGATTTCAACGGCATCGAGCCGGACCAGCGCACTGAATTCTACGAACATGACCAGCACTGGTCGAACCGGATGATCCTGGGCGACGGGTTGAAGGTGACGGCAAGCCTGGCCGAGCGCGAAGGGCTGAAGGGCCAGGTGCAGTGCATCTATATCGATCCGCCCTATGGCATCAAATTCAACTCAAACTTCCAGTGGAGCACCACCAGCCGCGACGTGAAGGACGGCAAAGCCGATCATTTCAGCCGCGAGCCCGAACAGGTGAAAGCGTTCCGCGACACCTGGGCGGACGGCATCCACAGCTATCTCACCTACCTCCGCGACCGGCTAACCGTGGCGCGCGACCTGCTGACCGAAAGCGGCAGCATCTTCGTCCAGATCGGCGACGAGAATGTGCACCGCGTGCGAGCGCTGATGGACGAGGTGTTTGGGGACGAGAACTTCTGCGGGCAGATTATGGTGGCAAAGACAGCAGGGGCCACCTCTGAACACCTTGCCCCAATCTCGGATTACATTCTCTGGTATGCTCGCTCGATCCAATCAGTGAAATACAGGCAATTGTATCTCGACAAAGACTTCGAGAGCGGTGGCGGCGAGTATCGGTCGGTGTTGCTCGCAGACGGTCAGACCCGCCCTGCGTCCCCGTCTGAATTGAAAGGCGATCTCCCAGAAGGAGCCAAGCTGTTCCGTCCTAGCGCCACCACGTCTCAGCGCCCCCCTGGGTCCGATCCGTTCGAATATCAGGGGGTAACATACACGCCGAACAAATCTCAGTATTGGAAAACAAGCGTCGATGGCCTCACCCGGCTCGGGAAGGCGGGGCGCATCATTCCTCGTAAAACATCCGTGTCATACCTCCGCACGCTGTCCGATTACCCTGTGATGGACATCAACAATGTCTGGACTGATTTGCGTTGGGGATTTGATGCATCCGAAAAACGGTATGTCGTCGAAACTAATTCGCGGGTTGTCGGTCGCTGCATCCTAATGACCACAGACCCCGGCGATCTCGTACTCGACCCCACCTGCGGATCGGGCACCACCGCCTATGTCGCCGAGCAATGGGGCCGCCGCTGGATCACCATCGACACCAGCCGTGTCGCGCTGGCGCTGGCCCGTGCGCGGATCATGGGCGCGCGCTATCCCTGGTATCTGCTCGCCGACAGCCGTGACGGGCAGCTGAAGGAGGCGGAGGTCACCCGCAGCGTGCCGCGCGACACACCCACCTATGGCCGCATCCGCCAGGGCTTCGTCTACAAGCGCGTGCCGCACATCACGCTGAAGTCGATCGCTAACAACGTCGAGATAGACACGATCTGGGCCGCTTGGCAGGAAAAACTGGAGCCGCTGCGCGAAGCGATCAACGCCGCGCTTGGCACCAGCTGGAAGGAGTGGGAAATCCCGCGTGAACTGAGCGAGCAGCAGAACGCAGCTCCAGCCTCCAATGCTATCGTCGGCAGCCTGCCGTTCACGCTCGCAGAAGCGTGGGAACAGGCCCACGCCACCTCTGCGGCTCGCCTTCGGCCGGGCACGCCCCCGGCCACGGCGGCAGGACTCCACGCCACGTGGTGGGCGCTACGCATCGGCCGCCAGAAGGAGATCGACGCCTCGATCGCCGCCAAGGCGGAGACCGAATATCTCTACGACCAGCCCTATGAGGACAAGGGCCGCGTGCGCGTCGCCGGGCCGTTCACGGTCGAGAGCCTGTCGCCGCACCGCGTGCCCGCCGTCGACATCGACGACAGCCTGTTCGACGAGCTGGAGGCTGCCGAGGGCCGCCGCCAGAAGAACGCCGCCGCGGCGGAAAGCGCCGACTTCGCAGAGATGGTGCTGGAGAACCTCAAGCGCTCTGGCGTGCAGCAGGCGCACAAGGCCGATCGGCTGGTCTTCTCCTCGCTCAAGCCCTGGCCGGGCAAGTTCGTCTGCGCCGAGGGCGCGGTGCGCCAGGCGAGCGAAGGCGAAGGCGATACGCTGGCCGACAGCCCCACGCGCCGCGCCGCCATCCTGGTCGGCCCCGAATATGGCACCGTCTCCCGCGCCGACCTCACCGCCGCTGCGCGCGAGGCGATGGAGGCGGGTTTCGACTTGCTGATCGCCGTCTCGTTCAACTTCGACGCCCATGCCAGCGAGTTCGACCGGATGGGCGCGCTCACCGTGCTGCAGGCGCGGATCAACCCGGACCTGCACATGCCGGACCTCGCCAATACCGGCGCCGGCAACCTGTTCACCGTGTTTGGCGAGCCGGACATCCAGGTGCACGACGAGGGCGATGGCTGCATCAGCATCGAGCTGGCCGGCGTCGACATGTACAAGGGCGGCGAGATCGTCGCGAGCGACCCGGACGACATCGCCGTTTGGTTCATCGACACGGACTATAACTACGAGAGCTTCTTCGTCCGCCACGCTTATTTCCCGGGCGCCAACGATCCCTACAAGGCGCTGAAGACCACGCTGAAGGCGGAGATCGATAGCGACTCCTGGGAAAGCCTGAAGCGCACCCGCTCGCGGCCCTTCCCACGGCCGAAGGGCGGGCGTGTCGCGGTGAAGGTGATCAACCACCTCGGGGACGAGGTGATGAAGGTGGTGGGGGTTTAAAGAATGAGCGCCATTCCTTTCGGCAGAAAAATCCCGTATTTAGAAGGAAAAAGATGCTTCAGCTGCAACGCTGCGCTTGATGAAGGTCACGGCTACCATCACGATCACGTATTGGATTACTTTCGAGACTACATCAATTCTCTAAATTTGTCGCACCGAGACACTCAAATAGTCATTGAATATTTTGTGAAATCGGCTATTCGATACATGAGGTTTCGCACTTGTGCAATTTGCTCTGACTGTAACGCAAAAGACGGTCACCTCAAGAGTTCGGACTGCCTAGCGGGTCACCCCGCCGTTATAAACAAGTATTTTTCGTGTAAAGCTGCAGAGCTATATCAACTTGTTTCACCAAGTATGAAATCTTTGAAGCGGCGTATTACTTATGGAAAGAAGCTCTCCAGGAAGTATGAGCGCGATTTGCAGCGCAGAATGAATTTTGGAAAGAGGCGCATCGACTGC
Source organism: Sphingomonas sp. 77B (assembly GCF_056497825.1). Lineage (NCBI taxonomy): Bacteria > Pseudomonadati > Pseudomonadota > Alphaproteobacteria > Sphingomonadales > Sphingomonadaceae > Sphingomonas > Sphingomonas sp. 77B. Next base: position 707,393 of record NZ_JBWMBY010000001.1, on the reverse strand, counting down.
ATTGTGGCGCGGTTGTAAATGCTTCTCTATGCATCCACCTTCACAAAAGCACTCGATCGCCTGACCGCTGCCGAGCAGAAGCAGGTGAAGATCACCGCCTTCGACCTTGCGCAGGACGAAGGCGGCAACGGGCTGCAATTGCACCGTGTGGAGGCCGCCCCCGGCTTTTGGACCGCCCGCGTCAGCCAGGACATCCGCGTCGTCCTGCACAAGGAAGGCGAGCGGACGCTGCTCGCCTGGGTGGGGCATCATGACGATGCCTATCGCTGGGCCGAGCGGCGGCGGCTGGTGCCGCATGAACGCACCGGGGCGATGCAGCTGGTCGAAATTGTCGAGCGCGCCGAAGAGCGTCTCGTTTACACCGAGAGGGCTGACGATGCCGCTCCTGCGCCCGCCGCGGCGCATCGCCCCTTCGCCATGCTCTCCGACGACGATCTACTCAACGTCGGCGTGCCGCGCGACTGGCTGGAGGCGGTGCGCGCAGCGGACGAGGCGAGCGTCGACGGCCTGTTCGCCGCGCTGCCGGACGAAGCGGCAGAGGCGCTGCTCGACCATGCCACCGGCGGGCGGCTGCAGGACCATGTCGCGATGCGGGCGCTGCCGGGCGCCGATCCCTTCGCGCATCCGGACGCGCAGCGGCGCTTCCGCGCGGTGGACGGGCTTGAGGAGCTCAAGGCCGCGCTCGATGCGCCTTTCGCGCAATGGGCGGTGTTCCTTCATCCGGCGCAGCGGGCGCCGGTGACGCGCGACTGGAAGGGGCCGGCACGGGTCTCCGGCTCGGCGGGTACCGGCAAGACGATCGTCGCCCTGCACCGCGCGGTGCATCTGGCCGAGCCGGCCGAGGCACGGGTGCTGCTCACCACCTTCTCGAAGCCGCTAGCCGCCAGCCTCGCCGACAAGGCCGCGCTGATGACAGAGGCGCGCCCGGCGCTGCGCCAGCGGCTGTCTGTGTGCGCGATCGATCAGGCGGCGTACGAGCTGTACACCAACGCCTTCGGCCAGCAGCCGAACCTGGCGACCGCGAGCCAGGTCCGCGCCGCGATTAAGGCGGCGGTCGATGCCGGGCATGGCAGCGGGCACGGCCCGGCGTTCCTGTACGAGGAATGGGACGAGCTGGTCGACGCCTGGGGGCTGCACGACGCCGAAGCCTATGCCGCGGTTCCCCGGATCGGCCGCCGGACCCGGCTGGGCCCGAAGCAGCGCGAAAGCGCCTGGGCGGTGTTCGCCTACGTTCGCGATCGGCTGGCAGCGCGCGGCGTCGTGACGACCGCCGATGTCTATGTCCGGCTGACCCGCTGGGTCGCCGAGGGCGGCGCGCTGCCTTTCACCCATGTAGTGGTGGACGAGGCGCAAGATTTGTCGGTTGCGCAGGCGCGCTTTCTGGCGGCTGTAGGGCAGGCGGGCAGCGCCGATGCGCTGTTCTTCACCGGCGATCTGGGCCAGCGCATCTTCCATCTGCCCTTCTCCTGGGCAAAGCTGGGCCTCGACGTACGCGGCCGGGCGCAGGTGCTCAAAGTCTGCTACCGCACCTCGCACCAGATCCGCCGCGCGGCCGATCGTCTGCTCGCCCCGGACATCGCGGATCAGGATGGTATCGAGGAAAGCCGGCGCGGCACCGTCTCGGTGTTCGATGGGCCGGAGCCAATCGTACAGCTGTTCGACGACTCTGATGCGGAAACAGGTGCGGTGGCGGCTTGGCTGTCGGGGCTCGTGGCCGAGGGGATGGCAGAAGACGAACTGGCGATCCTAGTCCGCGGTGAAGCGCAACTGGCGCGGGGCCGGGCTGCGGCGAAGGCAGCGGGCGTGGCCGCACCCGTTATTGCGATGCACGACGCCAAGGGCCTGGAGTTTCGCGCGGTCGCAGTAATGGCGCTGGACGAGGATGTGTTGCCCGATGCCGAGCGACTGACCGGCATTGGTGACCTTGCCGATCTGGAAGCGATCCAGGATGCGGAGCGGCACCTTCTGTATGTTGCGGCGACCCGCGGGCGGGACCGGCTGATGCTGTCCGGCGTGGCGCCGGGCTCGGAATTCCTCGATGACCTGCTGAATGCGGGTCCGGCGGGCCGATAAAGGATCTCCATGGCTTTTGGCGTTTTTATCCACCGCTCGGATTCGATTTACGACGACACGCCGGCCGAGCGGTACCAGTTCCCGCCCCAATATCTCAGCCGTGCCCGCGCCTGCATCGGCGACTGGATCGTCTATTACGAACCGCGCAAAGTGCCGAACACGCGCGGGTATTTCGCTGTGGCGCGGGTGGAACGCATCGTCCCCGATCCCAGCGCGCCGGGCATGTATCTCGCCCTGATCGAGCCCGGCAGCTATCTCGATTTTGCGAGCCCGGTCCCGTTCGCCGATGCTGACGGCGCGGTGATCGAGCAGGGTGTGCTCAACGAGGCCGGCCGCATCTCCGGCCGTGCCCAGGCTGCCGTCCGCGGCCTGTCGCCGTCTGACTTCAACCGCATCGTCGAGGCCGGACTGGCCGAGTCGGATCCGCTACTGCCTCGCATCGGAATCGAGGAAACGGCGTCCGTCGTCCGCGAAGAGCGCACGCCGTTCGGCTTCGACGAAGTTCGCGAGCGAGTCGACATGCTGGTATCGCGCGTGGTTCGCGACCGCGTCTTCCGGCGGATCGTCCTGCGGGCATATGACGAGCGCTGCGCCGTCACTGGCCTGAAGCTGATCAACGGCGGCGGCCGCGCGGAGGTAGAAGCGGCACACATCCGGCCAGTCGAGGCCAATGGACCGGACATCCTCAGTAACGGCCTGGCGCTGTCCGGTACGGCGCACTGGATGTTCGACCGCGGCCTCATCGGCCTAAGCGACGACATGCACATCCTAGTTTCCCGACAGGCCAACGATCCGGACAGCATCCGATCGATCATTAACACGAGCGGGCAGGCGATCGTGCCGACGCGGGTTGGAGAGCAGCCGCATCCGCAATTCTTACGATGGCATCGGGAGCATTGCTTCAAGCTCTGAAGAAATCAAACTGCGTAACAGACGCGGTGGATTTGTGCGAGAAAACTGACCAGTTGGCGGCAAGTTTGCTTAAGCTTTGACAGGCGACTGTGCCTTGGCGGCCGCTGGCAGCGGCCAGACTGATGGCCAGCCGCATAGGGCACGGGATAGCGAGGCCAATTAACGATGCCTGCGGCGCCCACGTAGGGCTACCGACTTGCGCCTTTGTACCCCCTATTGTACCCCTCGCTGCGCAACTCGCTGACAGACGGGCTGCGCGGCGACGCGAAATCAATGACTTAGTGCGCGGAAGAAATAGGTCAGGAATCCTGTCTTCCCGATATTAATGCCCAATCCTGCAAACTTATCTCATCGGCCGCAACGTGAACCGCGTGATTTCGGACGGCACGCCCAACCGGAGCGCGAAGCCGGGCCACAGGCCGGTGCCGTTGCTGACGTAGAGCGTCATGCCGCCGACTTCGTACTGTCCCGACACGAACCCGGCATTGGCCTGCGCGACGATCCGGTCGAGCCCGGCGATCATGCCGCCATGGGTGTGTCCGGACAGTTGAAGCGCGACACCGCGTGCGGCGGCATCGCGTGCCTTTCCGGGTTGATGGTCGAGAAGAAGGATCGGCGCCTTGGCGGGTGCACCTCTCAGCGCGAGGGCAAGGTCGGGCCCGGGCTCGCCGACGCTCGGTGCCGACAGGTCGGTGACACCGGCGACGATCAACTCGTCGCCGCCGCGTTCGATCGCCGCATGCGCATTAGGCAACATGCGGAAACCCATGCCCGAGAGGTGACGCATCCAGGCGCCGTAATCGAAGAAATATTCGTGGTTGCCTGGGATTGCGTAGACTCCGTCTGGTGCACGCAGCTGCCGCAGTGGCGCGATATCATGGCGACGCATTTCGACCGACCCGTCGATGAAGTCGCCGGTCACCACGATCAGGTCCGCGCCGGACGCATTGGTTCGATCGACGACTGCCTGCGCCCAACGGGACGTGAAGAGGCGGCTGATATGCAAGTCGGTAAGTTGGACGACCCGATATCCGTCGAAGGATGGCGGAAGGTCGCGGATCGCCACCGTCACGTCCTTGATCGGCGGAACGCGCAGCGCGTTGGCGACCCCGATCCCGGCCAGCACCGCGGCCAAGCCGGCAATGGTGTAGCGCAGCGCGTCTGGTTCCCGGATCGCCTCCCGCCGCACCACCACGGTCAACAGTGCTCCCACGTCGATCACCAGTTGGAGCAATGCAAGCAGAAGCAGCGCGCCGAACGCCCAGTTGAAGAGGATCACGACCAGACGCGGGAACTCGGGCGCGAAGACCGAGCCCGACGACAATCGACTCCAGAAATGGAACTGCGACGCCGCAAGCATCAGGATGCCTGTGGGAATCTTGGCCCAGAGCGGCAACGGCAAGGGCCAGAGCCAGCGCGCCAGGACGATCAGCGTCGGTACGGCAAAGACGACATTGAAGATGGGACGCGCTCCGGCTTTTGCAGGCAATGTCGCCTATAAACGAGGCGCACGCCGTACGTGTCCGCCACATGCCACGGGGGAGGGGGCTTGGATATGATTTCGACGCGGCCCGCCGTCGCAATGACAGGGGCGCGTGTCGAAATCCCATGACCTCGGTCATCACCGCGAGGGACGGGCGAGTATCGGGTACAGGCGTCCGCGTCATACTCGCCCGTGCTTCAGCGGGTCCCAACTATCGAGGCTGGGCGACCACCGCTCTCAAGCTGTTGCACCGCCATCGATGTTGAGAGTCGTACCGGTGATGTAGCTTGCATCCGGCCCGGCCAAGAACGCGACCGCGCCCGCGATCTCCTCGACCTTGCCATAGCGGCCGAGCGGGATCGCCTGCAGCACCTGTCCGGCGAATTCGCTGTCGGCGGGGTTCATGTCGGTGTTGATCGGCCCCGGCTGCACGGTGTTGACCAGGATATTGCGCGGGGCGAGGTCCTTGGCCCAGCCCCGGGCCAACGCCGCGACCGCCGCTTTAGTCGCGCTGTAGACGGTGGTCGCGGGGAAGGCCATTTCGCCCGAGATGCTGCCAATCAGGATGATCCGGCCGCCGTCGCGCAGATGCGGCAGCGCTGCGCGGGTGCCGACGTGCAGGCCCTTCACATTGACGCCGAACTGACGATCGTACGTCTCGTCGGTATCCTCGGCGATCGAAGAGAATTCGGCCACGCCGGCATTGTGGACCAGGATGTCGATCCCGCCCAAAGCGGCGGCGGCCTGTTCGACACCCGCCCGCTGCGAGGCGGGATCGGCGGCGTTTGCCTGGAAGGCGAAGGCGGTGCCGCCCGCACTCTCGATCGCTGACACGGTAGCGTCGGCGGCGGCTTTGTTGCCAGCATAAGTAATTGCCACAGTCGCGCCATCCGCCGCCAGCCGCTTGGCGATGGCCGAGCCGATGCCGCGCGATCCGCCGGTGACAAGCGCTGTCCTGCCCTGAATCGACATACATAGTCTCCCAAAATGCTGGCCCGCGATCACGCCATCGTGCGCTGTCGGCAGGCGGTAAATGGGATGACGCTTCAACAGTTCAAGAATACCGAACTATTAAAATGGAGGTGGTGCCCTATATGGGTTGTATGGCCCGCTTCACTCACCCCCGGCTGGAGGACGTTCCGCTCGATCTGGCGCTGCACGCGCTGGCCGATCCCAATCGGCTGGCCATGGTGGCGCGGCTCGCCGAGACCGAACGGCTGAGCTGCACCGATGCCGCGCCGTGCGAGTCCATTCCGAAGAGCACGCTGTCCAACCATCTGAAGCTGCTGCGCGCGGCGGGACTGATCGAGACGACGCAGGCTGGCCGTGAAATGATCAACACGCTGCGCCGCGCCGAATTCGAGCGGCGGTTTCCCGGTCTGCTCGACGCGGTGCTCGCCAACCAACCGGCCTGATCACCCGCTGATCGCATCGAGTTCGGCCACCGCATCCTCCGGCAGCGTCAGCGATGCCGCGGCGAGGTTCTCGTGGAGATGCGCGACCGACGAGGTGCCCGGGATCAGCAGGATGTTGGGCGAGCGCTGGAGCAACCAGGCGAGCGCCACCTGCATCGGCGTGGCCTTGAGCCGCGCCGCCACGTCGGAGAGTGCCGCCGACTGGAGCGGGCTGAACCCGCCAAGCGGGAAGAAGGGGACATAGGCGATACCCTCCGCCGCCAGCGCGTCGATAAAGGCATCGTCGTCGCGGTGGGCGAGGTTGTACTGGTTCTGCACGCAGACGATCGCGGCGATGTCGCGGGCTTCCTCGAACTGTGTCGGCGTCACGTTGCTGAGGCCGATATGCCGCACCAGCCCCTGGCGCTGGAGATCCGCCACCGCGTTTAGCGGCGCGGCGAGCGATCCTGCGGCGGGCCCGTGGACATCGAACATCAGGCGTAGATTGACGACGTCGAGCGTCTCGAGCCCGAGGTTCGTCAGATTGTCCTCGACCGCACGGGCCAGCTCGTCCGCCGCGAACGCGGGCAGCCAGGATGCATCGTCACCACGCCGCGCACCGATTTTGGTGACGATCAGCAGGTCGTCGGGGTAGGGGGACAGCGCCTCGCGGATCAGCCGGTTGGTGACGTGCGGGCCATAGAAGTCGCTGGTGTCGATGTGGTTGACCCCAGCCTCGACAGCGGCGCGAAGCACGGCGAGCGCCGCATCATGGTCGCGCGGCGGGCCGAACACGCCGGGACCGGTGAGCTGCATCGCGCCATAGCCGAGCCGCCTCACGGCGCGTCCGGCGAAGGAATAGGTGCCTGCCTGATCGATCGTCATCATCTTATCTCCTGTGCTGGCACCGAGATACGGCTTGCGGATCATAGCGATAAGCCGGAGTGATCCGCACGGGCTGTACGGAAAACCGAACGATGAAGGCTGACCTTGCCGATCTCAATGCGTTCCTGGCGGTCGCGCAGGCGCGGGGGTTCCGCGACGCTGCGCGCACCGTCGGGTCGAGCGCCTCGACGCTGAGCGAAGCGGTAAGGCGGTTGGAGGCGCGGTTGGGCGTCCGGCTGCTCCATCGCACCACGCGCAGCGTCGTACCGACCGAGGCGGGGACCCGGCTGATCGAACGTCTGGCACCAGCGCTGGGTGAGGTGGAGGCGGCGCTTGATGTCGTGAATCTGTTCCGCGACCGGCCGGCGGGGACGCTCAAGCTCAACGTGCCGGTCAGCGCGACGCGGCTGGTGCTGCCGGCAATCCTGCCCGGCTTTCTCGCCGCCTATCCAGATATTCAGGTCGAGATCGTCGCCGAGGATGGTTTCGTCGATATGGTGGCATCGGGCTGCGATGCGGGCATCCGCTATGACGAGCGGTTGGAGCAGGACATGATCGCGGTGCCGATCGGCCCGCGCGTTCAGTGCTTCGCGACGGCGGCGGCACCGGCGTATCTCGATGCGCGCGGGCGGCCGGACCACCCGCGCGACCTGCTCGACCATGCCTGTCTGCGCGGCCGGTTCAGCAGCGGTGCGCTCACCAGCCCGTGGGAGTTCGAGCGCGATGGTGAGATCGTACGGATAGAGCCGCAAGGGCCGTTGATCGCCGGTGTCGCCGGTGCGGTGGAATTGCTGGTCGATGTGGCGGTGGCGGGCGGAGGGATCATCTACCTGTTCGAGGACTGGCTCGCGCCAGCGTTGGGAAGCGGCGCGCTCGAACCGGTGCTGCCCGACTGGTGGCAGTCCTTTTCCGGCCCGTTCCTCTATTATTCCGGTCGCCGTCTCGTGCCGCCGCCGCTGCGCGCGTTCCTCGACTTCATCCGCGGTTAGAGCATCGCGAGCGGTTCGGGGGCGCGTGGCGGCGGGAACAGGTCGTCGAGGCGTCGTAGCTCGGCTTCGGATAGTGTGAGGTCCAACGCCGCCCGGTTGTCCCGCACATGGGAGACGGACCCGGCCTTGGGGATGGGGAGGATGCCGTCCCGCGTCAGCAGCCAGGCGAGAGCGAGTTGCGCGGGCGTGGCGTCGCACTCGCCAGCCATTTGGACAAGGCCGGGATGGGCCACCAGGCGGCCTTGCTCCACCGGGCTGTAGGCCATGACCGGCATCTGATGCTGCGCGAGCCATGGGATCAGATCATATTCGGGGCCGCGCCGGGTAAGATTGTAGAGGATCTGGTCGGTCTGACATCCTTCGCCGCCACTGGCGACGAGTTCCGCCATATCGTCAACGTCGAGGTTGCTGACGCCCCAGCGCAAGATCTTGCCCGTCGCGACCAGCCGATCCATTGCCTCGACCGTCTCGGCCAGCGGCACGTTGCCGCGCCAGTGCAGCAAGTACAGGTCGAGCCGGTCGGTACCCAGCCGGTCGAGGCTCGCCTCGCAAGCTCGCGGCAATCGGTCGCGCGAGGCATTCTGGGGATAGGCCTTGCTGACGAGGAACACCTCGTCGCGCACCCCCGCGATCGCCTCGCCGACCAGACGTTCGGACTCGCCATCGGCATACATCTCGGCGGTGTCGATCAGGGTCAGGCCGAGCGACAGCCCCTCGCGCAGCGCAGCGATCTCGTCCGACCGACGGGCGGGATCTTCCGCCATCATCCAGCTGCCTTGGCCAAGCGCGGGGACGGTCGTCCCGTCCGGAAAGCGGATCGTTTTCATGGGGCGGTCAACGTTCGACCCGGTGTATCGGGCCAACGTACGATTTTTGACCGACTACACCGACACGGAGGACCATATCGCCGTAAGCAGGATACGGTGCAACTCGGGTCAGCTAACCGTGACCCCCTTCCAGAAGGCGATGCGTCCGCGGATGTTCTCGGCTTCGGGCTTGGGATCGGGATAATACCAGGCGGCGTCGGGATTGTCGGCGCCCGCGACGTTCAGGCTGTAATAATGCGCCGTTCCCTTCCACGGGCAGATGGTCGTCATGCTGCTCGGTCGCAGGAGCGCGGCGTCTACACTCTGCACGGGGAAATAATGGTTGCCCTCGACGATCACCGTATCGTCGCTCTGGGCAATCCGTACGCCGTTCCATCGTGCTTCTACCATCATACGTCTCCTGTCGCGGATGGACGTCGGCATTCGGTCGATATCCGTCAAGGTCAGGTCCGCGCCATTCGGCTTTCGGGGGCAATGAGCGCTATTGGATCAGTTCGCCGTGGCGGGCGGAAGTGTCGACCGATCTTACCTGCAACGCGCTTGCCAGGCGATCGGGCGCTGCCAAATGCGATCGATCCTGTTAACGGACGGTGATGCTCAAGACCCGCATGAAGCGCCTCGCCACCCAGACGGAACTCGACCTTCGGCGCCTTGCCGCCATCGAGGCGGCGGTGGCGGCCTTGGGCGATGATGATCTGCTCGACTTCGCCGACATCTTTATCAGGGGTGATCCGACGCCGCTGCGTGCCATAGCGGAGGAACAGATGCGCCGACGCGGTATCAGCCTGTGAGGAAAATGCCGTCCCGCTTCCGGCGGCTCGATGGCGCGCTGGCGGAACTTCCGGTCGAAGAGCCGATGCTGCTCACCGAACTCGACGGTTTCCTTACCGGGCTTATCGTCTGTCCCGAACCGATCCCCGTCGATGAATGGATGACGGTCATATGGGGCGTCGAGGCCGATGGCGTCCCACCCTTCGAGGACCCGCTCGAAGTGCAATGGTTCGTCAAGGCAGTCGCGGCGCGACGCGACGAGATCGCGCGCGATCTGTCCCGTGGCAAGTTGCAGCCGATCCTCGATGTCGACGAGCGGGATGGCGAGGTTCTGTGGGAATATTGGGTCGACGGCTTTTCCGACGCCATCGCGTTGCGGCCAGACGCCTGGGGCGGGGCGGCCGCCGCTGCCGAATGGACCGATCCATGGCACCGACTTCAAGCGCTGATCGCGATCGCGCGAGGCGAAAGCGAGCTCGACAGCGTCGAAGTCAACGCTTTCCAGGATCGTGCCGTCGCCGAGCTTACGGATACGGTCCAGCGCCTCTACGCGGCGCGTGACCGCGAGGCGACGCCGATCGTCGTGGATGCGATTGCGGCGCCGAAGATCGGCCGCAACGACCCATGTCCTTGCGGATCGGGTAAGAAGCATAAGCATTGCTGCGGTTGACCAGACCCATCGACCTGGCAGGCGGTTTCGCCTGATCCTCATCGCGGCAGATCGACCAAGCGTTGCCCGCCCACGACAGGGACGGGCAACACGGTCAGGCCATTATACGATGCGCCCGATTATTTCGGGAAATGAATCCCACAAAGCTTGTTACCGTCGGGGTCCCGAAAATAGGCGAGTTCGATCGTACCCATGGACGCAGTCTGACGTGGGCCGGGCGGGGCTTCGATCGAGGTGCCGCCATTGGCAACCGCCATATCGTGAAGTTGCTTCACCTGCTCGGGCGAGTTGCACGAAAAGGCGACGGTACTGCCGTTCGCAACGGTCGCCGGTTCGTCGTTAATCGGCTGGCTAACGATGAAGTTGGTCCCGTTGCCATTATTGTAGATGAGCCGGGTATGGCCGCTGTCGGCGATATTCCGCGCAGGTTCGCCGACGCCAAGCGTGCCCAGCACCTTGTCGTAGAAGCGCTTCGATCGCTCGATGTCGTTCGATCCAACCATCGTGTGGAACAGCATTTTTTTCTCTCCGGCTCAGGGTGTCTCTCAAACGCTCACAAACCGCATTTGGGGGCGAGCGGTTGCTACGGGCGGTTATCCAGTTCCGGCACGCCGCTGCTCCGATCGGCATAGGCGGCGAGGAAGGTCGGGCGGCGCTGCCACCGCTGCCAGAACGCATCGATATGTTCATAGCGTTCGTCGAGCGGCATCGCGTTCACCTCGAACTTGGAAAAAGCGATCGCGGTCGCCAGCGTGATGTCCGCAAAGGTCGGCTCCGCACCGCCGAGCAGCCAGTCGCGGCCATCGGCCAGATGCCGGTCGACCAGCGCGGTGTGCGCCAGCGCTTCCTTGCGACAATGCTCGCCCCATGCCGGGTTCGAGGTCAATTCGAGCTTGGGACCAAGTCCCTGGTGCAGGACATGGAACGCGGTGGTGATGCGGTAAAGGATGTGCACCCAGATGCGGTTGTCCCACATGGCGTCGAGCCCTTGCTCCTCGGCCGTCTCGCCCATGATCCGGCGGCCCGGAAACGCCTGGTCGAGATAGCGCACGACCGCGGCGGTTTCGGAGATGAAGCTGCCGTCGGCCAGTTCAAGCGTCGGGGTTTCACCCCACGGGTTCATCTTCAGATGCTTCCACTGCCGCTGCTCGCCCACCGGCGACATATCGTAGACCCGCTCTTCGAAGCGGTCGGCAATGCCCTTTTCGTGGAGGAAGATGCGCAGCCGCTGGGGATTGGGGAACGCCGAGGGGGAGGTGAAGAGGCGAAGCTTCGTGGGGAGCGGCGACTGGAGTGTCATAAATGCACCTACCAAGTGATCGGTAGGAGTGTAAATGCGCGCTTGCGCGATGGGCGTCAAGGTCTATCTACCACTTGGTCGGGTTGGTAACACGGGTGGAGCAGTGGCGGTTTCAACATCCAAGGAGGCAGTGCTCGCCGTGGCGCGGCGGATGGCGATGGCGCGCGGCTATAACGGCCTCAACTTCCGCGACATCGCGGCCGAAGTCGGGATCAAGGCGCCCAGCATCCATCATCATTTCGCGACCAAGGCCGATCTCGGCGCGGCGGTGGCGCGGCGCTATTGGGAAGACACGGTCGCGCAACTCGACGCGATCTCGGGGGAGGCGCCTGACGCGATCACAGCCCTGCGCCGCTACCCGGAGATTTTTCGGGCTTCGCTGTCGAACGACAACCGCATCTGCCTGTCGAGCTTCATGGCGGCGGAATATGACGACCTTCCCGATCCGGTGAAGGCGGAGGTGCAATGCTTTGCCGACGTCAATGTCGCCTGGTTGGGCAAGCTGCTGATCGACGCCAAAATCGTCGAACCCGGTGAAAGCGAAGTCAGGGCACGCGCCATCTATGCAGCGGTCGCGGGCGCCCAACTTTTCGCGAGGGGCCGATCGGACATCGCGCTCTTCGATGCGATGATCACCAGCTACCGCAAGGTCGGGCTCTTACCGGCTTAACGGCTGATGGGAATTGCTGACCAGTAACGGATGACATCCGCCACAAGGCGTATCAGGTCGCGCGCAAGCGCGTGCGGATGGCACTTGATCGGTTGCTGCCGAAGCCCGAAGCCGCATCACCGAACGGAATCGCGCAGAGTATCGACCAAGCCGGCCTGTAGGCCGATCCGCCATGTTTCTGCGTCGAAATGGTGATCCACCAGATCAGCACGAACTGCGTCATCGCCGAACCGATCAGCGATAGCGACTGTCCGGCGAAGATCGACCAGAAGTGCCATTGCCAGCCGGGCCCCGGGTCCATACCCGCCGGGAACTGCTCCATTGGAATGGTCCGGCTCATAGCATCCGAGGCAGCACGTCGGCGGCCCGTCCTCGATCGAGGAAACGGTGCTTGAGAACGCCCATGATATGCAGCACGACCAACGCCAACAGGGTGTAGGCCAGCGTCTTGTGCGCCAGCGCGAACAGCGCGAAGGCGCGGTCGTTCTTCGGCAGGAGTTCGGGCAGGTCGGTGACGAAGAACGGCACGCCGTCGCTCTGCGTGAACGAGCTGGACATGGCATAGCCCATCAGCGGCACGACGATCGCCAGCGCCAGCATCGCATATTGCACTATGCTCGACAGCATGACTTCCCACCGCGCGAGCCCGGCGGGATGATGGGGCAGGGCGGAACGGCGACGCACGATCAGCGCGATGGCGCCGATCAGGAAGGCCAGTACGCCGAATTCCTTGTGGACGGGATACATCCATTCGAACTTGGCGGCGGTGCTGTCGAGCAGCGACGTCATCGTCCAGCCGAGCGCGATAAGCCCCAGGATCAGCGCAGCGCGCGTCAAGTGGAGCAGCCGCATCGGCAGCGTGTAGCGGTCACGGCGATTCATCGCAGCGTCCCTTGGGTTTCAGTATCGCCGCCGAGCGCGCAGTAGAGCGCGGCGGCGGCGGTCAATTGATCGCGCCGAACGATCAGGGTGGTCTGGCGCGCGGCGTAGATTGCGCGCTGGGCGTCGAGCAATTCCAGGCGGCTGGTCTGCCCCGCGCGATAGGCGAGGTCGGTCAGCGTGGCGCGATGCTCCGCCTCGGTGACGACGGCACGCTGCTCGGTCAGCTGCTTTCCATAGGTTTGCTGCGCTGCAAGCCCGTCGGCGACTTCGCGAAAGCCCGTCTGGATCGCCTTTTCATAGGTGGCGACGGCGGTCGAGGTACGCAGTCGGGCGAGGTCGAGATTGCCGCGCAACTCACCGCCGCGAAAGATCGGCAGGCTGATCGCGGGCGAATAGGACCAGGACCGGTTCTCCCCCCGGAACAGACTCTCTAGCGCCAGACTGGCGAAACCGAAAGCGGCGGTCAGCGACACGCGCGGGAAGAAGGCTGCACGCGCTGCGCCGATATCGGCATTGGCGGCACGCAGTTCCTGTTCGGCCTGCGCGATGTCGGGGCGGCGGGTCAGCAGGTCGGACGGCGTCCCCGCCGCCAGCGCGGTGCGGATCGGCTGCTCCATCAGCGGGGTGGGGGGCAACAGCTCGCTTGGCAGGGGCGCACCGACCGCCAGCGTCAAGGCATTGGTCGCCTGCGCCAGTTCGCGCTCGCGCTGTGCCAGATCGGCCTGCGCCTGCCGAACCAGCCCTTCAGCTTGAGCCAGATCGGCACCACTCGCATGGCCCGATTGCCTGCGCAGCCGGGTGATGTCGCGTGAGGCGCGCCAGTCGGCCAGCGTCGAGCGGGTCAAGGCCAGTTGCTCGTCCGCCAGTCGCTCGTTCCAATAGGCATCGGCGACCGCGCCAATCACGGCCAGACGCACCGCGCGCCGGGCCTCGGCCGAGGCAAGCCAGCGGTGGAACGCCGCTTCGTTCATCGCGCGCAGGCGGCCGAACAGATCGATCTCAAAACTGGTCAGCGCGGCTTGTGCGCTGAACTGGCCGAATTCGAAACCGGTCGCTCCGCCTCCGGGGGACAGGCCGACGCCAGCACCAGCGACACTCGAGGGCTGACGCTGTCGGGTATAACCCGCGTCGACATTGACGCCCGGCAGCGACTGGGCGCGTTGCACCCGTACCTGGGCTCGCGCCGCTTCGGCGTTCAATGCAGCGATACGCAGGTCGCGATTGGCGTCGAGCGACAGTGCGATCAGGCTTTCCAGCCGGGGATCGCCGAACATACCGCGCCATTCGGGCAAGGCTTCGGTGCCGCTCGGCGCCGGATAGGCTTCGGCGACCGGCGGGGGCGGCAGGGCGAGGCGGGGCGTCATCGAACAGGCGGTGGTCGCCAGCAACAGGGTGAGGGGCAGGTATCGCATCGTCATGCCTCCTTCACCCGGCGTGCGCGCCAGCGCTCGGCCAACCCCACCACGACCACGAAGAAGGTCGGCACGAAGATCAGTGCCAGCACGGTGCCGGTGATCATCCCTCCGAACACGCCGGTCCCGATCGCATGCTGCGTTTCGGCGCTTGCACCTCCCGCCAGCATCAGCGGCACCACGCCCAGCGTGAAGGCCAGGCTGGTCATCACGATCGGGCGCAGGCGCACCCGCGCGGCTGTGATGGCGGCGTCGACCAGGCTGCTTCCCGCCTCGCGATACTGCTTGGCGAATTCGACGATCAGGATCGCGTTCTTGGCACTGAGGCCGATGATGGTGATCAGGCCGACCTTGAAGAAGATGTCGTTCGACATGCCCCGCAGCATCACCGCCGACACCGCGCCGATCAGGCCGAGCGGCACGACAAGCATCACCGACATCGGGATCGACCAGCTTTCATAGAGCGCCGCCAGCACCAGGAAGACGACCAGCATCGACAGGGCAAGCAGCATCGGCGCCTGCGCCCCCGCCTCACGTTCCTGTCGCGACTGTCCGGTCCATTCGATTTCGAAGCCGGGCGGCAGTTCGGCGGCCAGCCGCTCCATCTCGCGCATCGCATCGCCGCTGGAAACCGCGGGGGCGGCGGTTCCGGTGATGCTGACGGAAGGGTAGCCATTATACGTGGAGAGCTGAAGCGGACTATTGCTCCATACCGGCGTGACCAACTCGGCCAGCGCGACGGTGCCCCCGGTCGCGTTCTTGACGCGAAGTTTCATGACGTCGTCCAGGTTCATGCGGTGCGCCGGCTCGGCCTGCACGATCACCTGCTGCAACCGGCCCTTGTTGGGGAAGTCGTTGACATAGCTACTGCCGAGCGCGGTGCCGATCATGTCGCTGATCGCGCTGAACGCCACGCCGAGTGCACGCGCCTTGGCCCGGTCGATGTCGAGCCTAACGCTGGTCCCAGACGGCAGCCCCTCGGCATAGACGCCGGTCAGCTTGGGGCTGCGCTGGGCATAGGCGACCAGCATGTCGCGGGCGGTGAACAGCGCGTGGCGGCCCTTGCCCGACCGATCCTCCAGCCGCAGCGCGAAGCCCGATGACGTGCCGAGTTCGTCGATCGCGGGCGGCATGACGTTCATTACCAGTCCCTCATGCACGTCCCTGCCCATTGCGGCATCGGCGGCGGCGACTTCCTTGCGCACATCGGTGCCGTCGCGGTCCTTCCAGTCCTTCAGCATCGTATAGACCATCGCGGCATTGGGACCGGAGCCGGAGAAGCCGAAGCCCAGGATCGCCTCGGTGGTCTCGACGCCGGGGCGAGTGGCCATGTGCCGCTCGAGCGCCTTGACCGCCGTCAGCGTGCGGGAGGCGGTGGCATCGGCGGGCAGCTGGAAGCTGGTCATGAAATAGCCCTGATCCTCTTCGGGCATGAAGGACGACGGCAGGTTGACGAAGGCGATGGCCAGCATCCCAACGATCGCGACGAAGACCAGCATCATCCGCCCGCTCGCCTTCAGCAGGCGTGCGACCCAGCCCTGATAGCCGCGCGTCGCCTGCTCGAACTGGCGATCAAACCAGGTGAAAAAGCGGTTCTTGGGTCGTTCAGCGTCCAGCGGCTTGAGCAGCGTCGCGCACAGAGCCGGGGTAAGGGTAAGGGCGAGGAAGGCCGAGAATAGGATGGACACGGCCATCGCCATCGAAAACTGGCGATAGATGGTGCCGACCGACCCGGCCGCCAGCGCCATGGGAATGAACACCGCGGACAGGACCAGCGTGATCCCGATGATGGCGGGCGTGATCTCCTTCATCGCCTTGCGCGTGGCGTCGGCGGGAGAGAGCTTTTCCTCATGCATCAGCCGCTCGACATTCTCGACGACGACGATGGCGTCGTCGACGATGATGCCGATCGCCAGCACCATGCCGAACATGGTCAGCACGTTGATCGAATAACCGCTCGCCAGCATGACCGCGATCGTGCCGAGCAGCGCGATCGGCGCGACGATCGCAGGGATCAGCGTGTAGCGGACCTTTTGCAGGAACAGGTACATGACGAGGAGGACCAGCAGCATCGCCTCGGCCAGGGTGTGCAGAACTTTCTCGATCGAGATTCGGACGAACGGTGCGGTATCGAACGGCGCGGACCAGCTCATCCCCGACGGTAGCGCGCGGGCCAGCTCGGTCATCCGTGCGCGTACCGCCTTCGACGCCGCGACGGCGTTGGCACCGGGCGTGAGCTGGATTCCGACCGAAGCCGCCGCCTTGCCGTTCTCGCGCGTGTCGTTGCCGAAGCTCTGTCGCCCGAGCTCGATGCGGGCGACCTTGTCCAGCGTCACCGACGACCCGTCGCTATTGGCCTTCAGGATGATACCGGCGAAATCCTCGGGCGTCTTGAGCTGTCCGTCGGCGGTCAGCGGGACCAGCACGCGCTGGCCATTGGCGGTCGGTTCGGCGCCAAGCGAGCCGGGGGCGATCTGGACATTCTGTTCGGCGATCGCCGCAGTCACGTCGGTTGCGGTCAGGCCATATCCCGCCAGCTTGGCCGGATCGATCCAGATGCGCATCGCCCGCTCGGCAGAGAAGTTCTGGACGCGCCCGACACCGGGAATGCGCTTCAACTCGTCGACGATGTTGCGGGTCATGTAATCGGCCAGTTCGACCTCATCCTGACGCCCGTCCGACAACAGGCTGACGATCATCAGAAAGCCAGAGGAGGCGGACTCGACCGTGACGCCGGTCTGGCGCACCACCTGCGGCAGGCGGGGCTCGATCGTCTTCAGCCGGTTCTGCACATCGACCTGCGCCATTTCCGGGTCGGTGCCGGGACGGAAGGTCGCGGTGATCGTTGCCGAGCCCGAAGTGTCGGCCGAACTTTCAAAATAGAGCAGGTTCTTCACGCTCGACAGCTCGCGCTGCACCAGCGAGACGACGCTGTCGTTCAGCGTCTGCGGCGTGGCGCCGGGGTAGGTGGCGAAGATGCTGACCGTCGGCGGCGCGACGCTGGGGAAGCGGGCGACCGGCATTTGCGGGATGGCGATGACGCCCATCAGGACGATCGCGATGGCGATCACCCAGGCGAAGATCGGGCGGTTGATGAAGAATTGCGCCACGGCTCAGCTCGCCGCCCCGCCACGCCAGGGGCGTTGGTTGACCGGGGTGCCGGGCTGGACGCGGTCCTGCCCCTCGACGATCACGGTCTCGCCCGCGCGCAGCCCCGATTGGATGATATAGCGGCCATCGACCAACGGGCCGAGCGTGACGCGGCGCAGATGCACCCGGTCCTGTCCACCGACCACACTGACCTGCGCCGAGCCGTCACCCGCGCGGGTCACGGCCTGTTGCGGCACGGTCAGCGCGGCGGCCATTCTGGGACGCGGCAGGCGAGCGCGGACGAACATGCCGGGCAGGAGGCGCTCGCCGGGATTGGGCACCTCGACCCGGACCAGCACATCGCCAGTGCCCGGATCGACGGCGATCCCGGAAAACAGGATGCGCCCCTGCACCGGATGGTGCCGTCCCGAAGGGGTGAGGATCTCGACCGGCCCAGCCGCCGCACTCTGCGCGCGCAATTCGGCATAGCGTTCGGCCGGTTGCCGGACATCCACATAGACCCGGTCGATCTGCTGGATCGTCGCCAGCGGGGTAGCATCGGCCGCCGTCACCAGCGCCCCCTCGGTGACATTGGCCGATCCGATGCGTCCGGCGATCGGTGCGGTGACGCGCGAAAAGTCCAGGTCGATCCGGCGGCGGCGAAGGGTGGCGCGTGCTTCGGCCAGTTCGGCGGCCGCCTGCTCGCGTGCGGCAACGGCATCGTCATAGCTTTGACGGCTGATCGCATCGGCGGCGACCAGCGGCTTCAGACGATCGGCCTGGGCGCGGGCGCGGGCATAGGCGGCGCTGGCCTTTTGCACGGTCGCCTGCGCGGTGTC
Source organism: Sphingomonas sp. 77B (assembly GCF_056497825.1). Lineage (NCBI taxonomy): Bacteria > Pseudomonadati > Pseudomonadota > Alphaproteobacteria > Sphingomonadales > Sphingomonadaceae > Sphingomonas > Sphingomonas sp. 77B. The sequence continues at coordinate 689,196 of NZ_JBWMBY010000001.1, read as the reverse complement.
GGCATCGGCGCGATAGGGGGCGGGGCTGATCTGGAACAACATCTGCCCGGCGCGTACCGCCGCGCCCTGCTCGAACAGGCGACGCTGGACGATGCCGCCGACCTGCGGGCGGATTTCGGCGGTGCGAAAAGCCACGACGCGGCCGGGCAACTCATCAGCGGCGGTGACTTCGGTCGGCGCGACACGCATGGTCAGCACCGTAACCGGGTCCGCCGGGGCGGCGGGGGCTTCGGCGGAGCAGCCGCTGAGCGAGGCCGTCATCACCATGACGATCGGCAGGGCGGGGAGCGCGCGGCAAGAAAGAGATCGACCCATCATGCCGCCACCTATCCGCGCAGGTCGTTGCGCCTGCGTCGAGATTGTGTGGAGGCTTTGTGGAGGCGGGCTGGCGGCGGGCGCTGCGCCGCTGATAGGAACGGCGTTATGCTCAATGGACTCGCCGCATGAACCCGCTCGTCCTGATCGCCGAGGATGATTGCGATATCGCCGAAATCGTCCGCGCCTATCTGGAGCGCGAAGGGTTTCGAACCGTCCATGCCGGTGACGGGCGCACCGCGCTCGACCTGCATCTCGCGTTGAAGCCCGACATCCTGCTGCTCGATATCTCGATGCCGCTGGTCGACGGCTGGGGCGTGCTGTCCGAGGTGCGACGGCGGGGCCATACGCCGGTCGTCGTCACCACCGCGCTCGACCAGGACATCGACAAGCTCCAGGCGCTGCGCATCGGGGCCGACGATTATGTCGTCAAGCCGTTCAACCCGGTCGAGGTGGTCGCGCGGGTCAAGGCGGTGTTGCGGCGCGCGGGCGGCGACGGGGCGAACGGCGTGCTGCGTGTCGGCCCGGTCGAGATCGACACGACCGCGCACATGGTCCGCACGGAAAGCGGCGACGTGGCGCTGACCCTGACTGAGTTCCGCCTGCTCGCCCATATGGCCCGCACGCCGAGCCGGGTGTTCAGCCGCAGCGAACTGCTCGACGCCTGCCTGCCCGGATCGGATGCCCTCGACCGAACGGTCGACAGTCATGTCAGCAAGCTGCGCCGCAAACTGGATCAGGCAGGCGTGCCCGATATGCCCGAAGGCGTTCGAGGTGTCGGATACCGGCTGTGGTCGCGCGGATGAGGAACCGGAACAGCCTGACCCAGCAATTGTCGATCGCGATGGCGGCGCTGGCCTTCGTCGCGGTCGCGGTCAGCACGGCCGCTTTTTACATCGTCTATGCCGTGCTGGAGCGGCTCCGTATCGTTGCGCCGCTGCCGCCTGGGGTGGCGGACACCACTGGTCTGGATGTCGGCATCACCCTCGCGGCCTGCGTCGTCGGGGTGGCGCTGGCGCTGGCAGTTGCGATCCGGCTGGCGCGGCGTATTGTGCAGCCGCTCGGCGCAGTGGGCGAGGCGGCGCGTCGGATCGCCGACGGCGACCTGACTACCCGCATCGCGCCGGTTCGCGCCGCGCATGGCGAGGCGGCGCTGCTGATTGCCGATTTCAACGGCATGGCTGACCGGCTGCAACGCATGTCGGACGATGTGAAGCTGTGGAATGCCCAGATCGCGCACGAACTGCGCACCCCCCTGACCATATTGCGCGGGCGGCTGCAAGGCGCGAAGGACGGCGTCTTTCCGCTCGATGACGCACTGGTCGTCGGCCTGATGAAACAGGTCGAGGGCCTGACCCGGCTGGTCGAGGATCTGCGTAGCGTCAGCCTGGCTGAGAGCGGGCGACTGGAGCTGGTGATCGGGGACGTCGATCTGGCTGCCGAGTTGGAGGATATGCGACCGATCCTGTCATCCATGCTGTCGCCAGCGGGTTTCGAACTGGAGATGACGTTGGAGGCTGGCGTCGTCCGGGCCGATGCGGCGCGTATCCGACAGGCGGTGGTCGCCCTCGTCGACAACGCGTGTCGCCATGCGTCGCCTTGTACTTTGCGGCTCGTGGTTGAATTCACGAGGAGTGAGGCGGTCATCACCGTTGCGGACAAAGGGCCGGGGTTGCCACCCGAGTTTGAGAGAAGCGCTTTTCACCAATTTGTACGCGGTACAAAGAACTCCGGGGGATCGGGACTGGGCCTTTCCGTCGTTCAGGCTATCGCCCGTGCACATGGCGGAGATGCCAGCTATCAAAGAACCAACGACCGATCTCTATTTCGTATTCTCTTGCCGATGCCGAAAGGCTGACAGGGAATGATCGCGTTGCAACCAGCGCAGGGAAGGCGCTTGCACTGCACATCCGGGTCCGGAGCCAAACTTGAATGAACGTCAGAAGTTGGGAGCGCTCTACGCCGCCTGAACGTCCGGGAATGGGTCAGGGCGGCCAGGCGTTGGCTATCGGCGTTGGGTCACGACCGGGCGGTTGCGAAACGGCACGGCGTGCGCGAATGCCAAAGAAGCCTACGCTGGCGTTCCCGTCAGGCAGTGCCTCCGCTATCTGATCGGGCAGCTGTGACACCCACCATATCCTGTAAAAGCTCACTAGCCGGGCCGCGGACTTCCCACGCATAAATCGACAACGAAAGCGCGGTTTCCGGGGGAAAAATTGTGCTGGCGCGGACGGCATGCACCTTGGTGGTGCTTACCGGCAAAACTGACACTCCAAGCCCCGCCTCGACTGCCGACAAGACACTGCCAAGGCTGTTGCCGGTAAAGGCGATGTACCATCGACGCTGCTCGCGCTCGATCCGATCGATCATCAGGTCGCGATACAGGCCGCCTGGTGGGAACGTGACAAGCGGGATAGGATCCTGCCAAACTTGGCTACCCTCAGCCTCGAACCAGGCCAGCGGCTCAGAAAAATTCGCCCGGGCGTCCCCATCGGTCACCGCCTCCTTGACGATGACGATGTCGAACTCTCCTTCCCGAAATCGCCTCTTCAGATCGCGGCTGAGGCCGGTCGTAACGTCCAGTCGGATTTGGCGATGGCGCCCCGCGAACCGTGCGAAGCACGCACTCATGGCAGATGTCACCATGTCGTCCGGAACGCCGATCCGGATCGTACTCGTCCCTGCCGGATCGGCGAGCAAGGCCTGTGCCTCATCCTGAAGGACGAGAAGCCGGCGGGCATAACCCAACAAGCGCTCGCCTGCCGGTGATGGTGATATCGGCCGTGATGAACGATCGATCAGCGACTGACCGAGCATCGCTTCCAGACGCCCAAGCTGCTGACTCACCGTGGATTGAGTCGAGTTCAGGCGCATGGCAGCATCCGTGAAGCTCGCCGTGTCTGCCACCGCGATGAACGTGCGAAGAAGTTTCAGATCAAGCACGGCTGCATTCTAACTCTGAATGATAGTCATTCAAACATATCATTCGTAAATGCGGCCGGTGATAGCCAGATCGCGGTCTCGGTAATCACGAGGTTTCCCGGTGCCCGATCCTGCTAACACCCGCCTGTTCCGCAACGTCCTTTGTAAGGATGGCAGGACACGGGACCTCGCCGTCCGTGATGGCTGCTTCGTGGACCCGAATGAACTGAACAACGACGCCGAGATGATCGATCTGGACGGTCTGCTGGCGCTCCCCGCCTTCATCGAAGGTCATATCCACCTCGACAAGAGCTTCGTCGGGGACAACTGGCGTCCGCACCGGCCCGCAGATGACCTTGGTCAGCGGCTGACCATCGAAAAGCAGCTTCTGGCGGGAGCGTTACCCGTCCAGGATCGAGCCGATGCCTTGCTGGCACAGGCCCATCGCCTCGGCACCGTCGCGATGCGCAGCCACGTCGATGTCGATGCCTCGCTGAAGCTCGACCATCTCCACGCGGTCATGGCCGCATGCGAGCCGTGGCGCGGAAAAGTGGACGTCGAGATCGTCGCATTCCCTCAGGCAGGCATCCTCGCTTCCCCCGGCACTGCCGATCTCCTCGACGCGGCCGTCAGGGAAGGTGCAAGTGTCGTGGGCGGACTCGACCCATCGGCATTTGACGGCGACGCCGATGCGCACCTTGACGTGGTGTTCGGGGTCGCCGAGCGCCACGGCGTCAAGATCGACATTCATCTCCACGAACCCGGACAGCAAGGGATCGAACAGCTTCGCCGCATCGCTTTACGCACCAGAGCGGCAGCGATGCAGGGGAAGGTTGCGGTAAGCCATGCCTATGCGCTGGGCGATGTGGAGCGGGACGAAGCGGCCCGTACTGCCGATTTGCTGGCTGATGCTGGCGTGGCGATCATGACCAACGCTCCAGGCAATCGCGCCTTCCCGCCCATCTCGCTACTTCGCCGCGCCGGGGTCCGAGTGTTCGCCGGTAACGACAACATCCGTGATGCTTGGTGGCCGTATGGTGATGCCGACATGCTCGGCCGCGCGATGATGATCGGCTACCGATCCGGCTTCTTCACCGATGCCGACCTCGCAATCGCTCTCAACATGGCGACCACGGACGCCGCTGCCGTTCTGGGTCGCGAACACTACGGCATGGAACCGGGAGATGAGGCGACGTTCGTTCTCGTTGATGCCGACAATGCCTCCGCAGCCGTCGCCGCGCCGCCCTGCAATCGTCGTCTCGTACAACGCGGGGAGATCATCGCCGCGCCGACATCCCGGTTCGAGACCCTTCTTTCCTCCTTCGACAAGTCAGGATCCCGCTCATGAAGACCATAGCACTCGCATTGCTGATCGGCGCCGTCGCCACGCCTGCCGCTGCTGCCGACATCTCGACCCATGTGCTCGATCTTGCCCGCGGCGTGGGCGGCAAAGCCGTGCCCGTCACGCTCTCGAAGCGCAGCGCGGACGGGAGCTGGCAGAAGGTCGGATCGGCAGCGACCGACGGCGACGGGCGCGTTCGGAGCTTCGGAGACGCGAAGGCCTACGACACCGGCATCTACCAGCTCCAGTTCGACATGTCGCACTACCCGGACGCATCGGCCTCGCCGTTCTTCCCCGAGATCACGCTGACGTTCCGCGTCACCGACAAGTCGGGTCACTATCACGTTCCGGTAGTTGTCAGCCCTTACGGCTATTCAACCTACCGGGGAAATTGAACACGATCGTCGCGACGCTTCCGATTACACTTGGCGCGGCCAGGGCTGAGGCTCGGCACCTCCTCCGCTGTCTACATGCATGAATGGCAGAAGGTGGCTAGCCAAAAAGAGGCCGCGAATGACCGCATCTGGGTCCTCCAGGACATGCAAATGGGGGGCTGGCGTCATAAAATTTTCGCTCGAACGTGCAACGAATGTCAGGATGGAGCCCTGGCAGTGATCAGATCGCCGCAGCGAATGGGCTGCATGCTGCGGTATCTTTGTGCCCATTTCTCCAAGAGCCAGCTATGGCACACCAGTGGCCTTCTCTTTGCGTTTTTTCTGACAGAAGCCTGTGGTTTGACGCCGCAGGCCATGGGATGGGTTCTGGGGCTGACGCTGTTCCTTAACGGATTGGCGGACCTCGCGCTTGGGACAAAGCTCGACGGTCGGATTGCGGATGCGGCGACCGCAGCGACCTTGCAGGCGCGGGCCGCGCCTGCCGTGGCGGCCTGCTTTCTGCTGTTCGCGATCACGCCTCTCATCCCGGCCGATTGGCGGGTGATATGGGCGCTTGTGACGCTAAGCGGGTTTCGGCTCCTCTATCCGCTGGTCGACGTGGCGCAAAACGCCCTGGTGCCGCTGATGACGCTGGATACTGCCGTGCAGCGCCGGTGGCTGGCGGCTCGGAACGTCGTGTCGAGCTTGGCCGCTCTGGCGGTCGTCGCCTTCGCGGCCCCGCTGTTGATAGCGGGGCGGAGTGCTATGATCTATCCGTTCTGGGCCGCCATCGTCGCCGGGGCCATGTGGTGGACTTCGGCGTGGACGGCGGGGGCGCCCTGGCCTGCAAGGCCGACTCCGAACCCACCGCAGCAGGAGGGCGCAAGGCCCGTCGACTTGCCGATTATCCTGCTGGCTTTGGCGGCGATGATGTTCATGGTGACGTTATTCCGCACGTTGGAGCCCTATTTCACGGCGTTCGCCAGCCACGGGATCGAGCTGATGCTATGGGCCGCGATCGGTGCGCCGATCAGCCAGCCGCTTTGGGTGCTCTGGATCGGCCGCCATGGCATGGCGCGCGTTCTGCTCGGGATGGCAGCAACCCTGCTGGTGGCAGCGCTACTCCTCACCGATCCGATCCGGGTGTCCGCTATCGGTGGGATGGCTATCGGCATGCTTTTCGGCGCGGGAACCAGTGGTCTGTGGCTGGTCCTGTGGGCCGTGATGACGCAGCGGGCCGTATCTAGCCGGGCGTTGCGTTACGTCGGTACCTTCACATGCATGTCGAAACTGGCGCAGGGCGCTGCCATGCTGCTCGTTGGCCGGATATTGGCGAGGACACCGTATAGTCAGACCTTGGCCAATCCCGCCTCACCGCCCTCGCGGTTAATGATGACGGCGTTGGTCGCGACGGCGGGGGTGGCGATCGGACTTGCCGTATATCGGCGCGGGATCACCCGAACAGCGTCTGTTGGAACAACAGCGAAGCGGCACCGACCGGCGCACTCCATTCCGGTTCCAGATCGGCCACAATCAGCTGGGTAGCGGGGGCGCGGCGCCCTCGGCGGGCAGGCAGCGATTCTTCGGGCCAGCGTGCGCCATCTACGATGGCCTGCGCCAGCGCCCGGGGGATGCGGCCGCCCACGATGATCGCCTCGCAGTCGATCATGAACCGCATCGCGTTGAAGAAGTAATCGAAATCCGCACGATGGGCCGTAAGCCATTGCGCCACACCCGGCCAGTCGAGGTCGAAGCGCGCGACCAGATCGGCGACGCTTTCGGTGGCAACGCCGTGCTCGGCCAGCGTCATGCGCAGGTTGGTCAGGTTCGGCGTGGTGCGACCCGACAGCGGGAACAGCCCGGCGATCTCCCCGGCATTGCCATGGCACCCGCGCCACAGCCGTCCATCCAGCACGAGCCCGGCGCCAAAGCCCGCCGCGATGTTGACGTAGCAGAAGCTGTCGAATCCCGCTCCGGCCCCCAGCAGCCTTTCGCCGACGGCCCCAGCACTGGCGATATTCTCGACCTGGCAGGCCATGCCCAGCCTTTGCTCGATGGTCTTGCGCAGATCGACTAGACCCCATTCCGCGATCTCGTCGGCTGGGTTGAGCATATCGGGTGCGACGAAGTAACCCGCCACCGCCACGCCGATCCCGCACAGCTGGTCGCGGTTCGCGCCCGCGTCCGCCAGCGCTTGTTCGCCGAACGTCGCGGCCCCAGACAGGATCGCGTCGCGCGGCATATCGGGCCTGGTGAGTTCCCGGCGCGCGCGGATCTGTCCTGCCAGATCGACCAATATGATGTCGGCGCGGTCGGTCATCACCGACAGTCCCAGGCTGAACGCCGCATCGGGAACGATATGGACGGTCGCGCTGGGAGCGCCGCGCCCCGCCGCAACGGTATCGCCGATCCGCACCAGTCCGGCGGCGGCCAGCTCCTCGGTCGCACGAAAGACGGCCGTGCCCGACAGACCGGTGTCACGCACCAGCGTGGCGCGCGACACGGCACCGTGGCGGCGGATCATTCCCAGGATCATGCGCGCGCGCGAGGTCAGCGCCTCTTTCATCATGTCGTCCTTCTAACCTCGTCTCGGGTCTTGTCGCCAACCATCGTCAAACTGTCAAATTAATTGCATACAGAATGTAACGAATAATTTGCAGAGGGGCGTTAGCTGTGGTGACAAGGTTTATGGGGCGGCGGATAGTGGCGTCGCTGGGAACGGCGGCCATCGGATTGTGGCCTGGAAGCGCGCTCGCGCAGCAAGCCATGGCGACGCCGCAGTCCGAGACGCAGTCCAGCCCTCAGGGCGACATCGTCGTGACCGGCTTTCGCGCGTCGCAGCGTTCCGCCGTACAGGCGAAGAAGAAGTCCGACGTCATTCTGGACGCGGTGGCGCAGGACGATGTCGGCCGCCTGCCGGATCTGAACATCGTCGAAGCGAGCCGCCGGATCGCGGGTGTCTCGGTGGTGGGCGGCGCGGACCCGACGAAGAACCGTGATATCTATCAGCGAGCGACGATCAGGGGCCTCGACCCGCGCTACAATCTCGTCACCCTCGACGGTATTCCGCTCGCCTCGCCCGATTGGATCTATCGCGGCGCGCGGCTGGACATGCTGCCCGCCTCGCTCGTCTCGCGGATCGAGGCGATCAAGAGCGTCACGGCGCAATATAACCCGCACGCGCTGGGCGGACAGATCAACATCGTGTCGAAAAGCGCCTTCGATCAGCATGGCGAACGCTTCTTCGTGATGAACGCCAATGGCGGCTATAACGACACGGCCGGCAAGCTAGTGCGCAGCGGCGGACCATCGGTTCGGGCCGATGCCACCGCCTCGACGCTGTTCGGTGTGGATCGGACCTTGGGCGTGGTCGCCTCGGTCGAGTATCAGCGGCTGCCCTCGACCGCGCGGGCCGAACTGCCCGGCGACACGTTGGGGGCGGGGTGGAGTTATTACACGCCGGGGGGCAAGGCGACACCGTTTCCGAACCTGTCGACCGGCTATCTCGTGCCGATCCGCAATCAGGATTATTTCTTCGAAAATATGCGGACCCGCCTGTCGGGTAATCTGAAGCTCGAATGGCGGCCCGATGATGCCACCCAAATGTCGCTGTTCGGGGGCTATTATCACGATACCGACACGGAAACCCGGTACGAGACGCTCGCACTGCCGACGGGAGCGCCGTTCAATGTCACACGCGATAGCGGTCAATTCGCGCTCGGTGACTTCCAGCAGGGCCTGACCTTCCAGCCCGTGAAGCGCGACACCTATCTGGTCGATGCCAAGGGGCATCACGATTTCGGCGGCGGGCTGGTCCTCGACGCGACGCTGGCGCGGTCGATGGCGACCTATCGCGAGAACCGGCAGATGATCAAATGGGACTCCAACCCCAAGCCGGGCAGTTCGTCGGTCGGCTATCTGCCCGCCTTCGGCTACAGCTATCGGATCGTCGACGGGCGACCGCGGCTGACCTTCAACAACCCCGCCGTCGCGGCCGATCCGAACAGTTATCGTCCGCTGTATTTCCGCAACATTGAGCGCGACCTAGACTCGACGGTCGACTATGCCAAGGTCAATCTGGGCTATAACGCCGGGGCCGACGACCTGGGTTTCGGCGTCAATGTCGGCGCGGCGGTGACGCGCACCGATTTGAGCTACAATCAGAGTTACGTCGAATATGTCGCGGCGAGCGCGGCGGACCAGAACCGGATCGGTGGTCTGTCCGGGCTGACCTATCCGCAGATGCCCTCCACCTATGAGACGCCGGGCATCCCTTACATGCTCATCAACCGCGATGCCGCGTGGCAGCGGTTCAACGCGCTGCGGTCGTCCTTCACCACCACCAACCAGATAGCCAACAATTTCGCCGACGATTTTCACGATCTAGAGACGGTGCGCGCCGCCTATATCCAGGGGCTGTTCCGCGCTGACCGCTTCAACATGCAGGCGGGCGTCCGGTACGACCAGACGAACCTGATCGTCGACACCAACCAGGCGCCGACCACCAGCGGGGCAACCGCTTATACGCTGGTGCGCCGTCGAGCCGAATATGGCTTCTGGTTGCCCTCCGCGCTCGCCACCTATGAACTGGGCGACGGGATGCGGTTGCGGGCGGGTGTCTCCAAGACGATCGGCCGGCCCGACTATAACCAATATGCCGCGCGCACGAGCTTCGGCGTCGGCACGAACAATGTGCTGACCATCAACACTGGCAACCCCAATCTGCGCCCGCGCGAGGCCTGGAATTACGACCTGTCCTATGAATGGTATATGGGCAGTACGGGCATGATCTCAGTCGCCGGATTCGTGAAGGACATCCGCAACGAGATTTTCACCTCGACCCGGCAGGGGTCGCCTACAACATTTCAGGGCGTCACCTATCAGGACGTCTTCATCAGCACGCCGATGAACTCGGCCAAGGCCAAGGTGAAGGGGCTGGAGGTCAGCTATACGCTCGTCAAGATTCCCGTGGTGCCGGGGCTGGGGGTGAATGCGAACTTCACCCTGCTCGACGGATCGTTCGACCAGCCGGTTAGTGCGGCGGGCCAGGCCGCCGGGCTTTCCGCGACACGGGCGACGTCGGGGCTGATCCAGCAGCCCGACTATATCGCCAACATGACCGTGTTCTACGTCACCGGCCCGGTCGAGCTGCGCGCGTCCTATAACCGCATCGGCCGCGCGCTTCAGTCGGCCGATGGCGATACGCCGACGCGTGACCTGTATCAGCAGCCTCGCCAGCAGCTCGACCTTCAGGCGCGCGTTGCAGTGCGGCCCGACCTGGAACTGGTCGGGCAGTTGCAGAACCTGACCAAGGAGCCGTTCATCGTCCGCCAAGGCGTCCGTCAGCAATATGTGAACTATTTCTTCCCGGTTGGCCGTACCTTCTGGCTGGGCCTCTCGTGGAAGCCGCTCCTGTGAGGTGGCTTACCCTTACGGCGGCGGCGGGCATCATGCTCGCCGCCGTCCCGGCTATCGCCGCGCCGCGCGACGGTGATATGGTGCGCGGCGTCCTGAAATTCGTGAAGCGCGACGGTGGCGAAGGCGTGCGGTTCGACCCAGCGACCTGTCCGGTCTGCGCGCCGGTTACCGATGCCTATTGGAATGCCGACAACCGCCTGGAAACGGTCGTGGCGCTTACGGTGCCGCGCCGCCGGACGCTGGAACTGGGGTTCGATGGTGCGGTGGCGAATGTGCGGCGCGTCCTATTGGAAAGCGGGGAAATCGGTTTCCGCCGCGAAGACGGTCGCTTGATCGTCGCACTCCCGCCGCTCGACCATGACGCGATTACGGCGGGCGAGGTCGCGACCCATATCGTCGAGCCGGGCATGGTGTTGCGGTTCGAACATGCCGATCCGGCGCGGCGGGCGGGGGCCTATGCCAGCGGGGCCTTTCCCACGCTCCAGCGCGAGGCCGCCAACACGCTGGAATTTGCGCAGCGCGAGGTGGTGCGTCGCCTGAAACTGGGGGAGGAGGTCGAGCGGCGCGGGATCGGGCGCATCCAGATCATGGGTTTCGACACCAACGCCCCGCACGGCCATGTCGACGCGCCGCCGCATATACACATGCACCTGCGCTGGCCCGGCGATGCGGGTACGCAGATCGGCCATTATTATATCGGCGCGGACGGGCTGCTGACCCATAATATGGTCGGCATCAAGGGGATGGGCGCGCCCGATCGGCGCTTCGATCGCGGACAGACCTTCGTGACCATCGGTGCGGACAACCATCCGGTCTATAGCCACCGCATCACCGAACAGGGCTGGCTGGAGATTGGCCGACCGGGCGAGGCGCCATGCGTGATCGCGCCGATGGGGCCACGCGGCTTTGCCGATGGCGCGCATGTCCGCTGTCCGGGGATGCCCGATGCGCCGATCACCGTGCGCGACGATCTGGCGCGGGGTGTGCTGACCGTGACCACCGGCCGGGTCGTGGAGACCTTCCGCTACGCGACCGACAATGGCGAATTGCTGTCGCCCGTCGCGCCGCCGCCCCCCGCGCCCTCAGTTCCCCCCGCCGACTGATCTGGAGTCCATCATGTCCTCCCGTATTTTCTTTTCGTCCGGCCGATGGCCGCTGATCGCCGTGCTGATACTGTTCGCATTACTCGGCCTGTCGGCGGCGCTGTGGCACCATAGCCGTTCGGATACAGGCGGGCAGGCGATCACCGTCGTCGCGGGTACATCACCGGAAGCACCGGCTCCGGCAGCGCCCGTCACCGGGGTTTCCACGGCCCCCGCCTCCCCAGGGACACTCCCCGATTTCGATCGGCTGTCCGACCCCGAGCGTCAGGCAATCTTCGCCAGCCACCCGCGCGACGAAGCCTGGGCAAGCGCCAAGGAGGCGGCGCTGCGCCAGCGCCTGTCCGGGCTGGCGGACGGACTTTCGATCACGGGCGTCACCTGCGCCGATCGCCTCTGCGTCATCGAGGGGCGGCTTGCGGCTTCCCCTGCGCGCCCTCGCGACCAGGCCGTCGCGCTCCTCAAGAACGGCCCGCTCGACCATGGCTATGGCGATGCGGGCATGACGAAATTGGGTTTGGGGACGATCAATGCCGACGACAGCGGCAACCTGACCTTCACCCAATATATCGCCCGCGCCGACTGACGGCACCGGCACCGGCACCGATTGTCCAATAGGGAAGGAATGTATGATGCGTTTCTTGAAGTTCCGGCTTGCCGTCCTGTTCGCCGCCACGGCCATGACCTCCGCCGCGATGGCCGCCACCAATTATTAGCCCGCCAAGGTCATTCAGGCGATGAAGAAGGACAATAAGCGCCTGCGCATCATCGCCGAGCATCGCGGCTATTTCCACCAGGATTGCCCCGAGAACTCGATTTGCTCGATCGAGGAGACGACCCGCGAAAATGTCGAAGCGGTCGAGATTGACGTCCGGGAATCCGGAGACGGAACGCTGTGGCCGATCCACGATACCACGCTCGGCCGGATGACCAACTACAGTTTCAACGGTCGGCTTTTCGATACCTATTCCACGTCGCAGGAAAATGAATACAACAATCCCGCGATCAGCCGGGTACGCGACGCCCTGTTGGAAAAGCTCAAACTGCGCGACCCGCTCGGGGCTGTCACCGACTATGCGTTTCTGCCGCTGGAAATTATGATGCACAAGGTGGACCAGTTGAATCGCAACTTGGTCTATATTTTTGATATCAAGACGGCGAGCGGCATTTCCAAGACGGCCGACATGATCCGACGGCTGGGCATCCAGGACCGCTCGATCCTGAAGTTCAACAGCACACTCACCAGCCCTAGCTATGTTCGATCGCTGACCGGCGGCCTGTATTTCGTGCCGGTGATCGGGACGGGTAGTCTGGATACCATCGCCGACCATTATCACCAGGAAAAGAGCACGCCTGCAGAGCGTGTCGGCGCCTATGCCATGGACTATGCCCACACGGCGGGCTTTGTCTATTTCGAGCTGCGCAACAAGATGATGTGCGGCAACACCTCGGGCTCCAACTTGAGCGGCGTGTATTTCGATGGGCCGTTGCTCAAGCTCGACTCCGTACTGGCCTTTTCAGGGGTGCCGATCGGCGGATTTTCCCCGCAGGTCGAGCATTACGGGCGTAATGGGCAGCCGGGTACGGGGTATTATTCCGTCGACGGCCATTGCTGCACCCCACTCGAATCGCGGCTCGATAGCTCTCGCGATTTCGGCAACGATACGCGCGACGACCGGAGCAACACACACCAGATGGTCGCGGTGAACCAGGTCATCATCGCCGAACGCGCGGGCGACGCCATGGCCGAAGCACGCCGCACCGGTGCGCGCACGGATCAGAATAGCATACTGTACTGACGAGGATGTGTGGCACCTGCTTGCCTGGGCGGGTGCCACACACCAGCTTCCAGTTCGCCTGATATGATGCCGCTTGTTAGTGATACGGCGTCGAACTCGCCGATGGGCGAAAGAATGCCCGACCCGTCGGCGGTACGTCGACCAGCGGTTGACCAAAAATGCGACCTTAACGAATGGCGAATGCTGGTAAGCGAGCAGAGCGCCTTGAACGTCGGATACTGGGTCGGGTTGGACGTCCGTTCGGTCGGCCAACTTCAAAGCGTCCTCCTCATCGACCCCCGGAGCGCAGTCGCCTGTCTGAACGATGTGATGAACGGGAAGGTGCAGTAGACCTGCCCGTTCCCTGCAGTGCTATAACGCCGACTGAAGCGAGGCTGCATCTAGATCTACGTTTAGCTCTCGCGACCAGACGCGTAGCGCGCGGCATTGACTAACGAAGGTCTTGGCATCCTTCGCCTTGGCGAGGCTGACAAACCCATCGTCCCGATCCGTCACACCTGCGGCGTGGAACAGGTCGGTGGCGGCGTCGCTGTGGCCGATGAATTTGCAATGGGCGAAAGCATCGGCGACGAAGTCCTTGGCCGTCGCATCCCGGGTGAGCATGGCTGCGCCGGTTTGCGATGGCAGGACCGCCACCGCATCATATAGCACCGATGGGCCGCCATCGATCTTCTGCTTGGCGGCGACCTTCGTGCCGTCGTCGAGCGTCACGCCGCCGATCTTCGGCGCGACGATCTCCCACAAGGCGCCTTCTGCCTCCAGCGCCTTGGTCAATGCGGCAAACAAATCGGCACTGCTGCCGCCCGTCAGCAGGATGCCCATCTTGCGCCCCTTGAAGTCCTTTGGGCCGTTGGACAGGATGCTCAGCTTGGCCGAGGGCGGCAGGTCGAGCGTCGGCTTTGCGGCCTTTGCCGGTTCCGGCAGATCGAGACCCAACCCATCCGCGACCGTCGCGGCCAGTCCTCCGTCGATCAGGCGCAGATGGGACACGGCGCGCGCGCGGATGTCGACCCGTTCGACCTTGGACAGCTCGAACACTAGCGCGTCACCGATATGCTTCTGCTCGATGGGCTGCTGGCTGATGAAGAACTGTCGCGCCTGGCTGTAATGATCGGCAAAGGTTTCCGCGCGAATCCGCTGCTTGGTACCCTGCACCTCGGCGGGAAAGCTGCGATAGCCGATGGTCGGGTTTTCGCGCGGCCCGCCATCGGGACCCCAGCTGTTCGGCTCATAATTGGCGCGCCCCTTAGGATTGCGCATCGCCATATGGCCGTCCTGCTGGAAATTCATCACCGGGCAGCGCGGCGCGTTGACCGGGATATGCGTGAAGTTCGGCCCGCCCAGCCGCTTCAACTGCGTGTCCAGATACGAGAAGTTGCGCCCGTGGAGCAGCGGGTCGTCGGAGAAGTCGATGCCGGGCACGACATTCTGGGTGCAGAAGGCGACCTGTTCGGTGGCGGCGAAGAAATTGTCGACATTGCGGTTCAGGGTCAGCGTACCGACGATACGGACGGGCACCTCTTCCTCGGGGATCAGCTTGGTCGAATCGAGATGGTCGAAGGACAGGCGATCGGCTGTTTCCTGGTCGAACAGCTGGACGCCCAGATCCCATTGCGGAAAGTCGCCGCCCTCGATCGCGGTCCACAGGTCGCGGCGGTGGAAATCCGGATCGGCGCCGTTGATCTTGACCGCTTCGTTCCACAGCACCGATTGCAGGCCCTGGCGCGGCTTCCAGTGGAATTTGACGAAGGTCGACTTGCCCTCGGCATTGACCAGCCGGAAGCTGTGTACGCCGAAACCCTCCATGGTGCGGAACGATCGCGGGATCGTCCGGTCGGACATCTGCCACATGACCATGTGCCATGCTTCGGGGCTTAAGGACGCGAAGTCCCAGTAATTGTCGTGCGCCGACTGAGCCTGGGGAAAGGCGCGGTCGGGTTCCTGCTTTACGGCATGAACCAGATCGGGGAACTTGATCGGGTCTTGGATGAAGAAGACGGGAATGTTGTTGCCGACAATGTCCCAATTGCCCTGCTTGGTATAGAATTTGACCGCGAAGCCGCGCACGTCGCGCGCCAAATCCATCGACCCCTTGTTGCCCGCCACCGTCGAGAAGCGGACGAACACCTCGGTCTGTTGTCCGACCTCGCTGAGGACGTCGGCGCGGGTATAGTCGGCCAGACTGTCCGTCAGCTCGAACACGCCATGCGCGCCATAACCGCGCGCATGGACGACGCGCTCGGGAATGCGCTCATGGTCGAAATGGAAAATCTTCTCGCGCAGGATGAAGTCTTCCAGCAGCGTCGGTCCGCGCTCGCCCGCGCGAAGGCTGTTCTGGTCATCGGCAATCGGGACGCCCTGTTGGGTCGTCATCGTGCGGTCGGCATCCTGAGTGGTCTGGTGGGTTTCGCCGCCATGGCCCTGGGGCTCGGCATAATGGGTCGGCGCGTCCGATCCGGCAGGAAGAGCAGAGGCGTTGGCGGGTGTCTCTCCCTTTGTCTGCCCCGCGCAGGATTTGGTCTTGTCGGCCATGATGTTGCCTTCCGTCGTTGAGAGATATCACGCCTCCCAACGCACGGCTAACGCAATCGTCCGCCCGCTAAATGATTGATATTAATCAAGTCTTATTGAACGCGGCTGTCGTATGCATGCGTAATTGATCTGGATCGGTGGTGGCAGGCCGCACACATGGGAGATTGATTCTGGACGATGACATCCCCGTGATCGTCTGTGTTCCGGCACGGAACGAGGCGGCCTTGTTGCCTCGGTTGCTGGCGGCGATCACCAAACAAGCGGTTGACGGAAATGGTCTGCACCTGTGTCTCTATCTCGATGATTGCCGGGATGGCAGCTTGGCTATGCTCGAGGGGATGCGCGCCGCTTTGCCTTTCGGACTGACCCTGTCGCGGGGCCCCATGGATACCGAGCCCAACGCAGGCGCGGCCCGCCGCACGGCGCTGGCCATGGGCCTGGAGCGTCTGGCGGGCGGCAAAGGGCTGCTATTCTCGACCGACGCCGACAGCATGCCGCATCGGGATTGGATCGCGGCGGGCCGCCGGGCCCTGCAAGAGGCGGATGTGGTGTCCGGGCGTATCCTTCGCCTCGATGCCGCCCGCGATCCCCGGCAGTGCCGCATCGAGCGCTATTATGATCGGCTCCACCACTATCGGCGCCTTGTCGACCCGGTGCCTTGGGAGGCGCGGGATACCCAGCATTTCGGCGGTGGCGCCAACATCGCGGTCCACGCCTCTGCCTATCGCGCGATCGGCGGGTTCCTGCCGCTGCCGTCCGGCGAAGATGCCCGGTTTCTCGATGACGCGGCGCGGGCCGGTTTTCGGGTCCGCCGCGACGGGGCGATGGTGGTCGACACATCCTCTCGGCGCGACGGACGGGCCGCGGGGGGCCTGGCCGATGTGTTGCGGGCGCTGGATCAAGGCGAATTGCCATCCATGGCTGACCCGCGCGGATCGGCATGGCAATGGCGCGCACAGGCGGCCGCGCGACGCAGCTTCGTGATGATAGATCAGATCGATGTTCGCATGACGCTGGGGCGAAGTCTGGGTCTGACGGCGGACCATGTGCTTGGCGTTGCGCGCGATTGTCCCAATGGCGAGGCGTTCGCCATGCGAATCGTCCCCGCACCCATGCGCCAAGACGTCATGGTGTCGCTAGCGGCAGCGGAAGATATTCTGCGTGAACTGGAAAGCCAGTGGTGCGAGGTCGCGGCATGACGATGATGGCCGATCTACTGAAAGGCGCGATCGCTGGTCTTGGTAGGGCCGATGATCCTCCGGGCGATCCGCAGACGGCGGACGAACTGATCGCATTGTTGTCGGGTCTGTATAAGCTTGGCCGCCGCGACCTTCCGCTTGCCCGCCTGGTCGAGGGGCATGTCGACGCCGTGCAGATCGTTCGGCGCTATGGCTCGGCCGCGCAGCTCGACCGACTGGGCCATGCCTTAGCACAAGGCGCGACGCTGGGGGTGTGGAATGCCGGGCTGCGGGGCGATGCGCTGCGGTTGGACGGCGGGCGGCTGAGCGGTGGCAAGAGCTATGCCTCGGGGGCGGGTGTGCTGAGCCATGCGCTGGTCACGGCGGACACGTCCGCAGGCGTGCAACTGCTCCTACTCGACCTTTCCCGCGTGCCGCCGATGATCGACGCCGATTGGTGGCGGGTGATCGGCATGCAGCGATCCGAAACGCATCAGGTGCGCTGGGATCATGCCCCCGTCACCGATGCCGATCGGATCGGCCAGCCCGGCAGCTATGCACGTGAACCCTTTTTCAGCGGCGGCGCGCTGCGTTTCGTGGCGGTTCATGCGGGCGGGATGGCAGGTATTTGTGACCTCAGTCGCGATCATCTGATTAAGACGGGGCGGGCCGATGATACCTTCCAGGCCGCCCGAATGGCCGAATTGTTCGCATTGGCCGATGGCGCGGCCGCCATCGTCCGGCGGACGGCGCGGCTGTGGTTCGAGGATGCCGAAGGAGGGGACGAGCCGCGGCTGTCACGGGTGGCAGCGGCCCGATTGGCGGTGGCCGATGTAGCCGAACGAGCGATGGTCGTTGCGCGCGAGGCGGTGGGGCTGGCTGGCCAGTTCCACAGCCATCCTCTCTCGGCCATGCTCAGCGATTTGGCAGTCTATCTCCGCCAGCCCGCCCCCGACGCCCAAAGGCTCCGCGTCGGTCATGCGGTTCGACAGGGTTTGTTGGTACCCGGCTTGTGAAGTTGGATATCAAAGCCGTTTGCCGCGCGGTCGTCGTAGCGCCCCATCCCGATGACGAGATCATTGGTGCCGCTGGCTTGATACAGGCCCTGCGAAGGCAGGGCAGCGCGGTTCGGGTCATCGTGGTCAGCAACGGCGCTGCCTCGCATCCGAACAGTGGGGCATGGCCCCCTGAACGGTTGATTGCCGCGCGCCAGCAGGAAAGCCTGTCGGCGCTCCGTCGTCTGGGCGTGTCGCGTCATCACGTGACCTTTCTGGACCTGCCCGATGGCGGCCTTTCCGCTCAAGCGGTGCTATGTCGTCAGCGGCTGGGCCGGGCGATCCGTCAGTGCCGTGGTTTGGATATGCTCGTCGGACCCGCCATGACCGACGCACATCCCGATCACCGGGCTGTCGCGGCGGTGCTTCGGGATACTCGGTTCGCCGGACGACGCATGACCTATCAGGTCTGGCCGCCACATCGTGCGAGGGTTGCCCGATGCCGAACCGTTTCGCTGGCGGGCGGGGCGGCGGCGAAGCGATCGCTGATCCGGATGCATCGCACCCAATTGGGCGCGATCACCGACGATCCTCATGGCTTTGCGATCGCACGCCATGAACTCGTGGTCTTCGCCCACCCGGTCGAACAGTTCGCCCAGGACGCGCGATGAGGCCTATCGACCTCACCGATTTTGCCGACAAATTCGCGGCGAATGATGACCCTTGGCGGACTTGCTCCGACCGGGACGAAGCCGTGAAGCGTGCGGCGATCCTGCATGCCTTGGGGCCAGGCCCCCTTGGCCGCGTTCTGGAACTGGGAAGCGGCAACGGATCGAATAGCCGAGCCATGGCCGCTCGTGCCTTGCGTCTTCACGCGACAGAGGGAACGCCCGAAGGTACGGCGCTGACTGCCCGAGCCATCGTGGACTGGCCTCGCGCGCGTGCCATCCGCTTGGCTTTGCCTGCGCGACTCCCGCAAAGAGAGTATGATGCGATCGTGATCGCAGAACTGCTCTATTATCTACCCCCGCAGGCGATGAGGGACGTCGCCAAGTGCGTCGCCCAGGCGCTACGCCCCGGCGGACGACTGGTGCTCGCCCATCATCAAGTCGACTATTATGACTTTGTGCAGCACGCAGCCGGGATACAGCAACGCTTTCTCGATCTGACCGGCCGATCCTGGCGGATAAGTACGATGCGCCGCAGAAGAAGGTGGCATGTGATGGCCGCGCGTTCGATTTGCGGAGACAGGCCCGGTGGCCAACCCACCTAGTGACTCCCATTCTTCCGCATTTTAGCAACACAAATTCAAGGGATCGGCAGATAGCTCCCATGAACTGACAGCGGGGGACAGCAATTTAGAATAGCGGTATGAAATGGGCGTAATTGGGTCATTCTGCTACCCGACCGGCTGGGATACGGGGCGTTTTGGTTTGGCGTCGACGGGCGTCAGCAAAAAGGCGAATGGCATCGCGCAGATCGGACCCCGAACCGCATCGCCGTTCCGACCCACCCCGTTGCGTGCCGATGAGCGCTTCGGTATCCCGTCAACGGTGACAATGAACCAACCTGACGCTCGGCAGGAGCTTGTCAAAGCCCTGGTCGCGACCGGGCGTGAGGATCGTGCCGCCTTCCGCCAACTTTATGCCCTGACGTCTGCGAAGCTTTTTGGGATCTGCCTTCGTATATGTCGCGAGCGGCAAGCGGCGGAGGACGTTCTGCAAGAGGTCTACGCGATCATCTGGCGGCGCGCCGGTGCCTATGAACCGGGGCAGACCAGTCCATTCGCCTGGCTGGCCACGATAGCCCGGAACCGCGCCATCGATTATCACCGCGCCCTGGGTCGGCGCCCGACCGCGCCGCTGGACAATGTCGCCGAACCCGCCGCTTCGGAGCGCTTGGCACTGGAAAGCATGCTGCTGGACGAAGAGGAGCGCAAACTTCACGGCTGCATGGACCGCCTCAGCGAAACGCAGCGCGACGCCATCCGGACGGCCTTTTTCGAAGGCATTACCTATGCCGAGCTCGCCGATGTCCGCGGGGTTCCGACGAGTACCATGAAGAGCCGGATTCGGCGTGGCCTCGAACGGCTCAAGGAGTGTCTCGACGATGACATCTGACGAGACCGATCTGACTGCCGCCGAACTGGCACTTGGGGTCCTCGATGGCGACGAGCGCACCGCTGCGATGCGGCGGATGCTGGATGATCCCGCTTTTGCACGCAGCGTCGCTTGGTGGAGGCGGCATCTGACTGCCTTGTATGTCGAGGTCGAGCCGATCGCGCCAAGCGCCGATCAGGAACGCCGGATCCTGGCAGTCGGTGGCAACGATAATCACCGTACGGCACCTTGGCGAGCGATTGCGGGTATGGCCGGTCTGGCGGCCGCGATCCTGCTGACGGTCGTAGTAATTCGTCCCGATATGCCAGCCGTTGCACCGCGTGCTGCCAAGTCTGCCCCCTTGCTCTTTGCCGTCCTTACCCCCGAGCGTGCCGCGCCGATCACAGCGTTCTTCGATCCTGCCAGCCGCACGTTGAAGCTGCGTGACGCGCCGTCCGTAAAGAGCGGGCAGGACGCACAGCTATGGGCGATCGGAAGCGACGGCGTCCCCCACGCCGCAGGTCTGATCCGTCATGAAGGCGGGGCTCCCCTGAAGATCGCTCCGCAGGTCACGGTCGTTCCCGGGACCACCTTGGCGATATCCATCGAGCCGCTAGGGGGATCGCCCAAGTCGACACCGACGGGGCCGGTGGTGGCTGCGGGTAAACTTGCCGAAATTTAAGGTGTCGTGTCGCGTCACTGCGTCCAAAGGGCTGTTGGCGACGTAATCCGGAAGCCGCGCTTCATGCGGCTGGAGAGATCTGATGACCCTGATGATCCGTGGTGCAATGATGGCTGTCGCGCTCACCGTCGGCGGCGCCGCCGGTGCTGCCCCGCGCAACCCGATGGTCGGTGGTGCGGCGATGTACCCCACCAAGACGATTGTGGAGAACGCGTCGCAGTCGAAAGACCATACCACCTTGGTCGCCGCGGTGAAGGCGGCCGGCCTCGTCGACACGCTTTCCGGCCCGGGCCCGTTCACCGTGTTCGCGCCGACCAATGCGGCGTTTGCAAAACTTCCCGCTGGCACCGTCGACACTCTGGTACAGCCCGAGAACAAGGATAAGTTGACGTCGATCCTCACCTATCACGTCATACCGGGCCGGATCACCGCCCGGGATATTGCCGCCAAGGCAAAGGCGAACGGCGGGACGGCGACCTACACCACCGTTCAGGGCGAGCCGATCATGTTCAAGAAGGCGATGGGCGGCTGGGCCATCATGGACGGCAAGGGCGATACCGGCCGTATCACCACCGCCGATGTCATGCAGTCAAATGGCGTCGTGCATGTTATCGATACGGTGATGATGCCATAAACGACGGCGGATCATGACATGGGATGGGGCGGCAGGTAGTCGCTCCATCCACGCAATGGGGGGAATCTGTCGCGCAGGCCCCTGGCACCCCGGTAGGAGACGAAAAGTGCTGTTTCACACGATGATTGGTTCGAACGACATTGAACGGTCGAAGCGCTTTTACGACACTGTGCTGGGAGCGCTCGGCATTGGGGAGCCGATGCGGAACGTGGCCGATAGCGGCCACACGCGCCTGATCTATCGGGGCGAGAGCGGAACCGCCTTCATCGTCACGCAGCCGATCAATGATGAACCGGCGACCGTTTCGAACGGCGGAACCGTCGCCTTCCAGTGCGACTCGCCCGAGCAGGTCAAGAAATTCCACGACATCGCCGTGGCAGCGGGGGGTACGTCTATCGAAGCGCCGCCCGGACCCCGTCATACGGCATCCATGGGAACGATCGAACTGGCCTATGTTCGCGATCCGGACGGCAACAAGCTTTGCGGCATTCATTTTCCGGGGTGACCCAATAGGGCATGGGGCTTGCCACGAATGGCGACGGCAAGCCCATGTCTCAGCAGATCCTCCCTTTCCCCAGGCAAGGAAATCACCATGGCATACGGAAACATGCTCAATGTTTTCTAAGAGCCCGACTCATAATTCGAGTTTAGCGATACGGCGTGTCATCCGCCTGATGGAGGCGATGACAAGCCATGCTTCTGCGGAGGCGACGGATGCCTCCCAGTCTTTGGCGAGACGGCGGCATCGGTTGAGCCAGGCGATGGTGCGTTCGACGACCCAGCGCCGGGGCAGGACGACGAAGCGGTGGGCGTCGGAACGCCGGACGATCTCGATGACGAGGCGGTCGATATGCGCGATGGCATCGGCCAGTTTCTGCCCGGCATAGCCGCCATCGGCGAAGAAACGGTCAAGCGCGGGATAGGCGTCGCGACAGCGCTCGATGAGGTTCGGTGCGCCGTCACGGTCCTGGATATCGGCGGCCAGAACCAGTCCGTCGAGCAGGTTGCCGGTCGTGTCGGTCGCGATGTGGCGCTTGCGCCCCTTGACCTTCTTGCCGGCGTCATAGCCGCGCGGCCCACCCGCTTCAGTGGTTTTCACCGACTGGCTGTCGATGATGCCTGCGGTCGGTTCGGCCTCGCGCCCCTCCGCGACCCGCACTCCGGCTACCAGCACCGCGTTGATCGCATCGAGTAGGCCGCTGTCGCGCATTCGGTAGAAATGGTACTGTACAGTCGTGAAGGGCGGAAAGTCGCGGGGCAGTTGCGCCCACTGGCATCCCGTCGCGGCAAGGTACTGGATCGCGTTCCACAGATCCCGTGCCCGGTGCAGGCGTGGGCGGCCCACCTTCGTCGTTCGAGCCAGCAGCGGCGCGATGATCGCCCATTCCTCGTCGGTACAGTCGCTTGTGTAACGCAGCCTTCTTCTGTCATGCTCGCGACGAGCGGTTTCGGTCCAGCCCATGTGGCCTCCAAGGTCTTCGCAAACCCCGGTGAATCACAACTGACCGAAATCGCTCAACCTAATTATCGGTCGGGCTCTAAGCGATATTCCAATTCGCAGCGCGTTGGATTTGCCCGGCTGGTCGAAGACCATGTTCATATCGAGTCGAGCATCTCGACCCTGTTGGACGATTTGAAGGAAGAGCCCGCATCGCCTCACGACATCGCTGTCCAGCTCGATGCCCTGGCCATCGTCATCCGCAAGCATCTGCGTGAAGAGTCCGATGTCATCCAGCATACACGCCTGGAAATATTACCCGATGCATGGCGAGAGACCTGGGTCGACGGTGAGGCGGCTCTCCTGCAGCTCAAGGCCGATTGGAGTGGTTTCCTGGACCATTGGACCGAAGATTGTATTGCCAACGATATGCCGGGGTTTTCTGATGCTGCGAATTCGATCTTGGCCCGATTAAGCGATCGAGTCAAAACAGAAACAGAATGCTTTTACCAAGCTGCCTTGTCGACAGGTAGTATCGAATACTGATTTCTGGATCATTGAGCCAGGTGTCGATTTGTCGATCATTGACTTCATAATTCTTGCTTCGCTCGCGGCTGCCATCGGACTGGCGACGGTCCACTATCACACCGTCGATAACGGGATCGTAGCGCTGTCACGTTCGCTGATGGCTGCCGTTCATCGTGATGTGCTTTCCAAGGCTGTATAACTCAAAACGGGGGACGGGGTTAATGTGATCTTCCCCTTGGCGGCGTTGCACGACCTTCTTGGCAACTTCGGGAGTTATCAGGCGACGATTAACGAGCGTCCGCTTCCGGGAGACTGCCGCATTCGTCCGAATAACCGCTTCTGGGTCTTCGTGAGGATGGGGCAGGGGGGCTGCTTCCATCGAATTGCCAATATTAGGCGAGCTGACATAAAAGCTTCATTGATACGACATGCCTTTGCCGCTGGACCTCAATTGCGGTGAAACAAAGGGCCTCTAGCGCCCATTTCCCAGAGGCCGAAAGAGCCGCTCTGCAGGGATTGCTTCACCATGAAACTCGTTACCGCAGGCGCCGTTGTGGTGCTAAACGCTCTGTTGGCTCCTGCTGTATTGGCGCAGTCTGACCCATCCCAGGCCCAATCGGCTATCGGCCAGCCTGCACCGGATGTCGCTGGCAGTGACGACGTTGTCGTTACCGGAACGCGGGAGCGTGGTCGCACGCAATTCGATACCCTGGCACCTGTTGACGTACTGCCGGAAGCCCTTGTCCGGTCCAGTGTCTCGGGTGATCTCAATAACGTGCTGGCGCAGCTTCTGCCTTCGTTCAACGTGCAGCGCCTCCCCGCCGCAGACGGCCAGGCCTTCGTCCGACCGGCTACGCTCCGTGGCCTCTCTGCCGACCAGACCCTCGTCCTCGTCAACGGCAAACGCTACCATCGGTCGGCGCTGCTCGGGACGCGTGGCGCACAAGCGCCCGATCTCGCCAGCATACCCAGCCTGGCGATCAAGCGGATCGAGGTGCTACGCGACGGCGCCTCGGCGCAATATGGCTCTGATGCGATCGCCGGCGTCATCAACATCATCCTGGAGGACCAGCCCGGGATGGAGGCTTACGGCCAGTTCAGCCAATATTATGCGGGCGACGGCAACAACTATCAGTCCGGCGCGCGCGGCGGCATCGCCCTCGACGACAGGGGCGCCATCGTCTTCACCGGCCAGTTCGAACATGCCGAGGCGACCTCGCGCACCCGCCAGCGCCCCGATGCGATCGCCTTCCAGGCCGCGAACCCGACCCTGGCCGTGCCCAACCCCGTGCAGCGCTGGGGCAAGCCCGACGAAGAGCGTCTGCGCGGTGCGCTCGACATGCACTATGACCTCGCGGACGCCGCCACCATCTATGCCTTCGGCACGGTGCAGCAGGGCGAAGGGGTGACCGACTTCAACTGGCGCAACCCCAGCAATACCGGCAGCGTCTACAATGCCAGCAGCGCCTTTCCGGGGTTCGGCTTCCGCAGCCTCTACCCGGCGGGCTTCACGCCGCGCTTCGGTACGCAATTCGCCGACCTGCAACTCGTCAGCGGCCTGCGCGGCAATTTGTCGGACGCGCTGAGCTACGACCTCAGCGCGTCAGCGGGGCGCAGCCGCATCGACTATACGCTGGCCCAGACGCTCAACGCCTCGCTCGGGCCTGCCAGCCCGACCAGCTTCTATCTGGGTCGCCTGACCCAGCGGGAGACCAACTTCAACGCCGACTTCGTCTATCGCCTGCCCGTCGGCGGCATCGAACCGCTCAACATCGCCTTTGGCGGCGAGCGGCGGATCGAACGCTATGCGGTCGGCGTCGGCGATCCGGCCTCCTATGCGATCGGTGCGGGCGCTGCGACCGGCCTGGCTCCCAATTCCAACGGCTTCCCCGGCTTCGGCCCGCAACAGGCGGGCCGTTTCCAGCAGATCAGCAACGCCGGTTACGTCGACCTGGCATGGCACCCGATCACGATGCTCACCCTCGGCGCGGCGGGGCGTTACGAGGATTTCTCCAGCTTCGGCGACAAATTCACCTATAAATTCTCCGGCCGGGTGCAGCCGGTCGAATGGCTGGCGCTGCGCGGCACCTATTCCACCGGCTTCCGTGCGCCGACCCCGGCGCAGCTCAACACGCGGGTAGTGAGCCAGGGCCTCGACACCCGGACGCTGCAGGTCTTCAACCAGGGACGCCTAGCCCCCACCGATCCGCTCGCGGTCGCGCTCGGCGCCAAGCCGCTGCGCCCCGAAACCTCGCGCAACATCAGCGCCGGGCTCGTCGCGCAGACGCATATCGGGCTGGGCGCGACGGTCGATCTCTACCAGATCGATGTCGACGACCGTTTCAGCCAGTCGGCAACCATACCCATCCCGGCGGGCTTCGCCAATCCCAACCGCTTCACCTCGATCAGCTACTTCACCAACGACTTCAACACCCGCACGCGCGGCGTCGACGTCGTGGTCAGCTATGCCCGCACCCTGGGCAACGGCCGGGCGAGCGCGACGCTGGCCTATAACTATAACCGCACCACCGTGCGCAGCGGCACGAGCGCGGCGATCGCCAACGACACGCAGCGCCGCATCTTCCAGGAACGCCTGCCGCAGCACAATGCGACCGGCACGCTCGGTTATGATATAGGCCGCATCGGCGTGATGCTGCGCGGTCGTTATTACGGGCCGTGGACCGACGTGACGGGCAACGCGACCGGCGAACTGTTCCAGCGCTTCGGCGGCCTGGCGCTATTCGATGCGTCACTTACCTATCGCGTGACGCCGAACATCTCGGTTCGTGGCGGGGCCGAGAACGTCTTCGGCACCTATCCGGCCGAGGCGACCAACCAGGCCAATCGCGGCCTGATCTATTCGCGCAACGCCCCCTACGACACCGATGGCGGTCGTTACTATGTCCGGCTGGGGTTGAGCTTCTGATGATCGACCGGCGTGCACTATTGGCTGGCGGGATGGCCGCGACCCTTCCGCTGCCCGTGCGTGCCGGCCGTCCGGCACGCCCCGCCCCGGACGACGAAGCGTTCTGGGCGACGGTCGCGGCGGATTATGATGTGCCGCGGGACGTCATCCAGCTCGAAAACGGCAATTGGGGCGCCATGCCTCGCCCGGTTCGCGCCGCGTACGAACAGACGGTTGCGCGCGTGAACCGCGACACCAGCTATTACGCCCGCCGTGGGATGCTGGCCGACCTTGCCGCCGCCCGTGCCGCCGTCGCCGCCGAGCTCGGGGTGCCTGCGGACGAGATCGCCTTCACCCGCAACGCCACCGAAGCGCTGAAAGCGCTGATCCTCGGCTATAACCGGCTGAGCCCAGGCGACGCGATCCTCCATGCCGACCTCGACTATGACAGCATGCAGGCGTGCATGGAGAGCCTGGCGAAACGTCGCGGCGTCCGGGTCCGCCGCATCGCGCTGCCCGAACCGGCGACCCGTGCCAGCCTGATCGACGCCTATGCGCAGGTCATGGCCGACGAACCCCGGCTGAAGCTGATCCTGCTCACCCATATGAGCCACCGTACCGGCCTGGTGATCCCGGTCAGGGAGATCGCGGCGATGGCGCGTATGCGTGGTATCGATGTCATCGTCGATGCGGCACATAGCTGGCAACAGCTCGACTTCGCTCTGCCCGATCTGGATTGCGATTTTGTCGGCCTGAACGGGCATAAATGGCTCGGCGCGCCGCTCGGCACAGGCATTCTTCATATTCGCAAAGGCGCGCTCGCCCGGATCGACCGTGATCCCGCCGAAGACGCCGACGGTCTCGACACCGTCATGGCCCGTGTCCATACCGGGACGCTCGATTACGCTTCCTGGCTGACCGTCCCCGCCGCGCTCGCATTCCAGCACAAGGTCGATCGGGCCGCGCGCGCCGCCCGGCTGCGCGCCCTTCGCGATGGCTGGGTACGGAAGGCACGGGCGCTCCCCGGCATTGAAATACTGACGCCAGACGATCCCACCTTGCATGGGGGCATCACGTCCTTCCGGGTCAAAGGCGAAACTACCGCAAAGGCCAACGCCGCGCTTGCTCAGCGACTGATCGAACGGCACCGCGTCTTCACTGTTCATCGCGTGGGGGCAGCCAAGGGCGCTTGCGTAAGAGTGACGCCCTCCCTGTTTACCTCGATGAACGACATTGATCTCTTCGCCAAAGCGCTGAAGGAATTATCCTAGGCCGGATCGACATTCAGGCTTCCCAAAGCCGCTGCAGGCTGATTCATAGGCCTCCGTGTCAAAGCGCGGAGGGAGTGATGGGGATCAAGCGTTACGAGTTGAGCGAGGCGCAGTGGTCGCGGATTGCGTCGCTGGTTCCGGGCAAGACGACTGATCCCGGCCGAACGGGTTCAGATAACCGATTGTTCGTAAACGGATGTTTGTGGGTGCTGCGCTCGGGAGCGCACTGGTGCGACCTGCCGGAACGCTACGGCAAGTGGAAGACGGTGCATCGGCGTTTCAGCCGCTGGTGCCACGCCGGCGTCTGGGAGCAGGTGTTCGAGGCGCTGACGGCCGACCGGGACAACCAGTATCTGATGATCGACAGCACCATCGTTCGAGCACACCAGCAGGCTGCGACCGGAAAAGGGGGGCCAAGGATCAGGCGCTGGGGCGTTCCCGAGGTGGATTGACAACCAAGATTCACATGCTCGCCGACACGTTCGGTCGCCCTGTGCGGTTCCGCATCACGCCGGGGCAAGCCAGCGACATCGCCTCCGCATCTGATCTGCTCGAAGGTCAGCACGCCGTGGCGGTGCTGGCCGACAAAGCCTATGACGGCAACGACTTGCGTGACCGGATCGCAGGCATGAACGCCACCGCTGTCATCCCGTCAAAACGCAATCGCAAGGTCGCAATCCCGCACGACGCCGACATCTACAGGCACCGCAACCAGATTGAGCGATGCTTCGGACGCCTCAAACATTTCCGCCGCTTCGCCACCCGCTACGACCGCCGAACTGCTCACTTCACCGGCTTCGTACATCTCGCCGCCGCCATGATATGGTTACGCTGAATGTCGATCCGACCTAAGCCTGTGTGCGAGTGCCTAAAGTCTGCGGAGCTTCGGCATGGTCTGCATTGTCGCCGGATCGCGGTTCTCCGGCGCGTGCCGGGACGAATTTGTCCTTCTCATCGGACATGACGTATGCTTTCGCTCTTTTTCCGCGGTCGGCTACCGATCGGGTTGGGGTTGGACGGATGGTGGCTCGGTCATGTCGCTCGACAATTACGGGTGGGGGCCTTCAAGAGCCAATTCGGCCTGGTCGCGGTAGACCGGGCGACATTTCAGCGTACGCCAAAGCCGAGCGCCTATGCGCCGGGGCGCTTCGCCCGACGCGGCCTGCCTTGAGGCGTCGGAGCTTCCGCCGGGCGGCATCCCGGCGGACGCCCGCGTCTCGGCCTCACCGCATCTGCCTCTGTGGGCCACCAGTCGTCAGCGACTTGAGGGGGCGATAATCAGGCTCCCATCCGAAGCGCGGCGATCAAGGCATCACGGGCCAGCGCGACGCGCGGGTGGCGCAGCGACGATCGCGCCCAGACGAGGTAGAAGGTATTGCGCGGCACCCTGATCGGCGCGGCTATCTCGACAAGCGTGCAGGCGGCACGCTCGGCGTGGGTCAGATAGCCGGGCAGGACCGTCCAGCCGAGCCCCGCGCACAACCCAGATCGCAGCACGCGAAGGTCGGGCGCGGTCAGGGCGGGCTGACGGGCCAGTTCGAGTCCGTTGGCTTCTAGCCAGGTGCGCATCAGCGGGCGATCGAGGTCGTACGCCAGATGCGGTATGCGTGTCAGCGCATCGGCCAGCGGCTGGCCCGCCATCCGCTCGGCCACCGCAGGCGAGGCGACGGCGCGCAGATCCTCCTCGCCCAGCTCGTGGAAGGCAAGCCGGGCATCGTCGGGCTGCGATGCCGTCACGGCCAGATGCACCTTGTCTTCCAGCAACAGGCTGTACAGGGCGTCGCGCCCGCCGATGTGGAGGCGCAGGTCCAGCCCCATATCCAGCAGCGGCGCCAGCCGGGGCGTTATCATCTCGCCCAGAAGGTCCGATGGTGCCGCGATATGGACCGTGCCGGACATCCGCGAGGATCGCGCCCGCGCCGAGGCAAGGGCCGCTTCCGCGGTGTCGAGGCTGCCTCCGATCGATGCCGCCAGGTCGTCGGCGATCGCCGTCGGCCGTACGCCGCGCGAATGGCGATCGAACAGGGGGTGGCCCAGCTGCGCCTCGAGCGAGGCGATATGCTGGGACGCGGCGGGCTGGGTGATGCCGATCGCGCGGGCGGCCTCGCTCAGCGACCGGCGTCGGTAGACTTCGACAAAGGTGCGCAACTGTAAGAGGGACATTTGGTTTCCATAACCTGTATTATGGCCGATCGCCATTCCGCTTGGATTTGCTGATGCCTGCGATGACCTATCTGAAGGGCACAAGGACGGAAGCGAACGCCCGGTCGCCGTTGCCGGATCGCACAACCCTACGGCCTCGTGGTCATGGGTGCGGCGGCGGGCACCCCATGTTCGCGACGTCCGCGCAGCAGGAGTTTTGACGATGACCCGTATCCTCATGGTGACCACGTCCGCCGATCGCATGACCCCGGGGACCGAACCGACCGGCGTCTGGCTGGAAGAGCTGACCACCCCCTATTACGTCTTTCGCGATGCCGGGGCCGACGTGACGCTCGCCTCGATCAAAGGCGGCGCGGTGCCGGTCGACCAGCGCAGCGTCAATGCGGACGGCGAGAATGACGCCTCGGTCGAGCGCTATCTGAAGGACGAGGCGCTGAAGGCCGAGGTCGCGGATACGCCGGTGTTCACCGACATCGATCCCGACGGCTATGACGCGCTGTTCCTGCCCGGCGGCCACGGCACGATGTTCGACTATCCCGGCAGCGCGGAATTGGCGCAGCTGGTGGAGCGGTTCGACCGCGCGGGCAAGATCGTCGCCGCCGTGTGCCATGGCCCGGCGGGGCTGGTTTCGGCCAAGAAGGCGGACGGCACGCCCTTCGTCGCCGGTCGGCGTGTCGCGGGCTTCACCGATAGTGAGGAGCGCGCGGTCGGACTGGACCAGGCCGTGCCCTTCCTGCTCGAAACCCGCCTCAAGGAACTCGGCGGACAGCATGAGGCAGGCCCGGACTTCGCCCCCTTCGCCCTGCGCGAAGGCAATCTGGTGACCGGCCAGAACCCGGCGAGCGCGACCCGTACGGCGGAGCTCGTGATGGACGCTCTGAAGGATCAGGCGGCATGATCGTGCGGAACCTCCAGACCATGCTGCGCGTCGTCGATCCTGCGGCGTCGCTGACCTCCAAGGGAGACGCGTGATGGCCCGACTATTTGAACCGCTGACAGTCGGCGGGCTCAGCCTCGCCAACCGCATCGTCATCGCGCCGATGTGCCAATATTCCGCCGAAGACGGCGCGATGACCGACTGGCACCAGATTCATCTGGGCCAGCTCGCCATGGCGGGGGCGGGCGCCCTGACGATCGAAGCCACCGCAGTCAGCCCGGACGGGCGGATCACCTATGGCGATGTCGGTCTGTACGACGACCGTACCGAGGAGGCGATGCGGCGCGTGATCGACAGCGTGCGCCGCTGGTCGGACGTGCCGCTCGTCGTCCAGCTGGCACATGCTGGCCGGAAGGCGAGCTGTGCCAAGCCGTGGCATGGCGGCGCGCAGATCGCGCCGGATGCGGAAAATGGTTGGCAGACGGTCGCGCCGAGTGCGATGCCCTATGCCGAAACCGATTATGCGCCCGTCGCCCTCGACGAGGCGGGACTGGCGCGGATCCGCGATGCCTTCGCGGACGCCGCCCGACGGGCAGCGCGGCTCGGGATCGAGGCGATCCAGATCCATGCCGCGCACGGCTATCTGCTGCACGAATTCCTCTCGCCGCTCTCTAATCATCGCGAGGATGCCTATGGCGGCAGTCTCGCAAATCGGATGCGGTTCCCACTTGAAATCTTCGACGTGGTGCGCGCGGCGTTTCCCGCCAACCGACCCGTGACCGTCCGCGTTTCGGGGACCGATTGGGTCGAGGGCGGCTGGACGGCCGACGAAACCGCGCAATTCGCCGAGGCGCTGGAACAGCGCGGCTGCGCCGCCATTCATGTCTCTAGCGGGGGCCTCGATCCGCGTCAGCAGATTCCGGTCGGTCCCGGCTATCAGGTGCCGCTGGCGCGGACGGTCAAGGATGCGGTCACGATGCCCGTCATCGCGGTCGGCCTGATTACCGATCCGCAGCAGGCCGAACAGATCCTGCAGAACGGGGATGCGGACGCCATCGCCATTGCGCGCACCGTCTTGTGGGATCCGCGCTGGCCTTGGCACGCCGCCGCCGCGCTCGGCGCTTCGGTCGAGGCGCCGCCGCAATATCTCCGATCCGAGCCGCATGAGGCGGGCCGTATCCTGAAGGAGATGACGCGATGAAACGGCCCGCCAAATTGCTCCTCGCGACGATTGCCGTCGCTGCGGTCGCGCCGGGCGCGGCGGCCCGCGATGCGGCTCCGGCCCCCCGGATCGAGCGGGTCGCCGCCTTCGACGGCGCGATGCCGACCGGCGTGACCGTCGCGCCCAACGGCCGCATCTTCGTCAACTTCCCGCAATGGGGCGACCAGGCACCGTTCACGGTCGCCGAGCTGGTCGACGGCAAGGCGGTGCCCTATCCCGACGCCGCGACCAATCGCCCTGATCCTGCCGACCCGGCCGGTCACTTCATCTCGGTGCAGAGCGTCGTCGCCGATGGCGCGAACCGCCTCTGGGTGCTCGACACGGCGGCACCGAAATTCGCGCCGCCCCAGGCCGGTGGCGCGAAGCTGGTCGCCATCGACCTCGCGACCAACCGGGTGGTCAAGACCATCGTCCTGCCCCCAAGCGTCGTGCTGCCGACGACCTATCTCAACGACGTGCGCTTCGACCTGCGGCAGGGGGAGCAGGGCACCGCTTATATCACCGACAGCAGCAACGCGGGCGTCGGCGGCATCATCGTCGTCGACATCGCCAGCGGGCGGGCGATCCGCCGCCTGTCGGGCCACGCGACGACCAACCCGGAGCCGGGCTTCACGCCGGTCGTCGACGGCGAGGTGCTGATGAACCGCCCGGCCAGCGGGCCTGCGACGCCGGTCGCCATCGCCAGCGACGCCATCGCGCTGAGCGCCGACGGCAGCATGCTCTATTACGGGCCGCTCTCGGGCCGCACCCTGCATGCCGTGCCCACGGCGATGCTGCGCGATCCGTCCGTATCGGAAGAGCAACTTGGCCGAGCGGTTCGCAGCATGGGGCGCAAAGGCGCGTCGGACGGCATTGCCGAAGATGATCGGGGGCGCATCTTCGCCGGTGACTATGAACATAATGCGATCCGGGTGCTCGATCGCGGTCATTGGTCGACGCTGGTCAGCGATCCGCGCATCAGCTGGCCCGATACCCTGTCGATCGGCCCCGATGGCTATCTCTACTTCACCGCGAACCAGCTCCACCGCCAGCCAGGCTTTCATGGCGGCCGCGACCTGCGTCGCAAGCCGTATGAACTACTCCGCATCAAGGTCGGTATCGGGCCGGTGCTGCTGACGCGGCGTTGACAACGCCACCACCGGAACGGTTGGCCGGGCCGGTGGTGAATAGGCCGGTTCGGTTCGCTGGTCTGCGATCGTGACGCTATTGTCACGACCGTCGATATCTGCGACATTTCGTGCTCTGTCATGCAGATAGGTGGAGGGGGATCGCATGCGGGCCGAAGGCGGGAAGCAATCCTGTCGGAGCGATCGCCCGATGACCGGCCTGTGCGGGGTCCGTCCGCACGGCGGCAAGGCAAGGGCGTGATGCGGCGTCCGGCGGCACGGCTGGCACTGCTGGCATCATTCGCCTGTGCCGGGATCGTGCAGGCGGAGGCTCAGACCGTGGCGCCGCCGGATGCGGCGCAGCCGCCGCCGGGGCTCAGCTTCGATGCGGCCCTGGCCAGCCTCGACGACGCATCGCCCGGTCTCTCGGGTGAGGACCATGCCGTCCGCGCAAGCGAATTGATCGCCGACGCCACGCGCAGTCTTAGCCGCCCGGTCGTCAGCGCTTCTGCCAGCGTCATCGCCTATCAAAAGACGCTGTCCGTCGATCTGACCGGCGCGAGGGACAATGCGGCGACCGGGGCCGCCGACTTCCTGTCGCAGCTTCCGGGCAATTTCCCCGTCGGTCTGCAGCAGATCGTCGGGCAGGTGGTCCAGCGGGTCGGTGCGGCGCTGCCGACGATCTTCGGGGCCATTCCCGATACCCTCCAGTATCAGACGCGCGACACGGTGTTCCGGCCTGCCGTGACCGCAGCCATGCCTTTATACACTGGCGGAGCGATCCCGGCGGTCCAGGCTGGCGCCGATGCCGCCGTCGACGTGGCGCGGGCCAAGCAGGCCGGGGGCCGCGACCTGGCCCGCGTCGGCCTGGTCCGCAGCTATTTCGGGCGGCAGGTGGCATCGCAGCTGACGCGCTCGACCCGCGAGACGCTGGCGGGGTTCGATCGCCATCTGTCCGACGCCCGCAAGCTCGAACAGAACGGTGTCATCCCGCATGCCCGCGTGCTTCAGGTCCAGGTCGCCCGCGACGCCGCAGAGCGGGCCTATCTGCGCGCGCAGCTCGAGGAATCGAGTGCGGCCGATGCGTTGGCGCGGCTGCTCGATCAGCCGCAGGGCATAACGGCGCTGACGCCGCTGTTCGTCAATTCGACGCCCTTGCCGCCGGTCGACACCTTCCTGGGCGGGATCGACACCTCGCCGCGCGCGCAGGGTGCCGACGCTGCACGCGGCATCGCGCGGGCGGGCGTCGACCTGGCGAAGTCGCGATACCGTCCCCAGGCCTTTGCGTTCGGCAGCTACAATGCCAACCGCGACCATGCGCTGCCGACCGAACCCGATTGGGTCGCGGGCGTCAGCCTGCGTTACACGCTGCTGTCCAACTTCGACCGCAAGAAGTCGCTGGATGCGGCGCGTGAGCAGGAACGCGCCGCGGCCGATGCGGCGGCACAGGCGCGCAAGGACGTCGCGGCCGAGATCGTGCGCGCCTGGAATTTGGTCGAGGCCGCGCGGCGGTCCTTCCTGCTGCTCGACAGCAACCTCGCGGCGGCGCGCGAGAATCTGCGGGTGCAGCAGCTTTCCTTCGCGGAAGGGGAGGCGCCGTCCTCGTCGCTCGTCGATGCCCGGGCGGTGCTGGCGACGACGCAAAGCCAGCGGATCGCGGCTGCCTATGAATATGATCTCGCGCTCGCCGGATTGCTCGCGGCCAGCCACCGGGTCGACGACTTCACCACCTATCTGGCGCGCGCCGACCGACGTTTGGGGGACGAGAAGTGACCGACGAAGCCACCACCCCGCCAGCGCGTGGCAAGCGGCTGTTCGCGATCGTCGCGGGGCTGATCGTCGTGATCGTCATCGCGCTGGGCCTGTGGCTGGCGAGCCGCCCGGTGCCCGAGCAGCTGCAGGGCATGGTCGATGCCGACGAGGTCAATGTCGGGACGAAGGCGCTCGCCCGCGTCGATCGGCTGATTGCGGAGGAGGGGCAGCGGGTCCGGCCGGGGGCGCTGCTTGCCACCTTGTCCAGCCCCGAGATCGCGGGCGGGCAGGCGCAGGCGCAAGGGGCGCTCGACGCGGCGCGCGCCATCGCCTCCGAAACCAACGAGGGGGCCCGGGCGGAGGATATCGCGACGCTGCGCGCGACGTGGCAGGCGGCGCAGGCGGCGGCGGATCTCGCGGCGGTGACCAGCCGACGTACCGCCAATCTCTATGCCGAGGGTGTGGTCGCCGCCCAGCGCCGCGACGAAGCGGCTGCGGCCCGCGACAGCAGCGCCCGCAATGCGGAGGCTGCCCGCCAGCAATATGCCAAGGCGCTGGCGGGTGCGCGGCCGCAGAACCGGCAGGCCGCCAACGCGCAGGTCCGCATCGCCGAGGCTGCGCTGCGCACCGCCGACGCCCTCGGGCGCGAAACGCGGCTGGTGTCGCCGATCGCGGGAGAGGTCGCGCGCAAGCTGGTGCGGCCGGGGGAGGTCGTCAGCCCCGTCATTCCCGCCTATCAGGTCATCGACATCGACCATCCCTGGGTCGCACTCAACTTGCGCGAGGATCGGTATCACGCGATCGGCGTCGGGTTGGTGCTGAACGGCCATATCCCCGCGCTGCAACGCGACGCCGCCTTCAGGGTCTATCTCGTCGCGCCGCGCGGGGACTTCGCGACCTGGCGTGCGACGCGTGAGGCGTCGGGCTATGACGTGCGCACCTTCGAGATCCGACTGCGTCCCGTATCCGCGATACCCAAGCTGCGCCCAGGCATGAGCGTCCTGTTCGACTGGCCGCAATGACCGCCTTCCGCCGGGCGCTCGCCCGCGAGGTGCGGCACCTTCGCCGTGATCGCTGGGATCTGGCGGGGATCACGCTGCTGCCCGGCATCCTGATATTCATCGTCGCCGCGCTGTTCTGGCAGGGGCCGTTTCGCCAACTGCCGCTCGGCATCGTCGACAGCGACGGCAGCGGCGCGAGCCGGGCGATCATCCGCGCTCTGGACGCATCGCCCCTCATCCGCCCCGGCGGCAGCTTCCGCGACGAGGCCGCCGC
Source organism: Sphingomonas sp. 77B (assembly GCF_056497825.1). Taxonomy (NCBI): domain Bacteria; kingdom Pseudomonadati; phylum Pseudomonadota; class Alphaproteobacteria; order Sphingomonadales; family Sphingomonadaceae; genus Sphingomonas; species Sphingomonas sp. 77B. The sequence goes on along the minus strand of NZ_JBWMBY010000001.1, from coordinate 653,269 downwards.
GGTGCGCGCCGTCCGTACCGGCACGATCATGGGGTTCGTGCACATTCCCGCAGGACTCGGCGAAAGCATCGCCCGGAATCGCGAGCCGGTCGTCCGCATCCTCTATAATGGCAGCTTTCTGACCGCTGGCGGGCAGGTCGCGCGCGCGGCCGGAGATGCGGTGACGGCGGCGCTTCCCACCATCGCCGCCAGCCAATTGCCGAACCATGCCGTGCCGGAGGGTCGCGTCCGGCGTCTGGTGGTGGAGGCGACGGCGCTGGGCAATGCGCCGGTCAGCTTCGAATGGTTTCTGGGGCTGCTGATCTTCCCCGCAGTCCTGCATTTGATCGCGGCCTGTGTCTGCGCGATGGCGCTGGGCCGCGAACTCGAGGATAAGTCGCTTGCGGCCTGGGTGAAGGACAGCGGCGGGGTGGGGGCGGCGATGGCGGGCAAGTTGCTGCCCTATGTCGTGGCGATCAGCGGCTGGGGGCTTGTCTGGCTTCTCTACCTGACCCTGGCGCGCGGCTGGCGTGTCGAGGGCAGTCTTGTCCTCATCACCTGCGGTCAGACGCTATTCTACGTCGCGACCGCCGCCATCGCCGCTTTGCTGGTGGCGGTCACGCGCGAAACCGCCACCGCGCTGTCGGCCAGCGCCGTCTATGCGGGCTCCGCGCTCGCCTATTCGGGCGCGACGTTGCCCCTGAATGGCGGCAATGCCTTTGCTCGGATCTGGAGCGAGGTGCTGCCGCTCACCCATTATATCGCGCTCCAGATGGGGCAGGTGAGCGGTCAGACGGTCGCCGCAGCGGTTCCGCCGACCCTGGCGCTGATCGCCTATGTCGGGATCGCGGGCGGCGGTGCGCTCGCCGTCATCCGGGCACGGGCAGGGCGGGCATGACCTTCTCTGCGGCGTTCCTCGCGACCTGGCGCGCGATCCTCACCTCGCGCACATTGCTCAGCACGATGCTGCTCGCGGTCGTCCTCTATGCCTTTTACTATCCCGCCCCCTATGCGCATGAGGCACCGCGCAAGCTGCCCGTGGTGGTGGTCGATCAGGATGCCGGTGCGCTGAGCCGCGCCATGATTCGCGACCTGGATGCCACCCGTGCCATTCACGTCGTGGCGGTGGCCGGTAACCTCTCGGCCGCGCGCGCCGACATGCGCAGCGGCAAGGCCGACGGGATCATCCTGATCTCCGACGGTCTGGAACGCCAGCTGCAGGCCGGGACGGCCGGGTCGGGAATCGCGGTCTGGGTCAACGCCACCTATCTGCTCCGCGCCAGCACGATCGGCGAGGCGGTGACCGCTGTCGTCCAGGACATCGCGAAGACCCGCCTTCTGCCGGGCGGGCAGTTCGGGCGCACCGGCCCGCCGGTCACGGTCGTCGAGGAGCCGCTGTTCAACCGAACCGGCGGTTACAAGGGCTATGTCTTTCCCTCGGTGGCCGTCATCATCATCCAGCAGACGCTGCTGTTCGGCGCGGCGACCTTCATGGGCGGCCGGCGGCGGACGGGCTGCTGGCGTATGGGACGCGCGGAATTTGGCGGCACGCTCGCCGCCTTCGCCTCGGTCGGCATGCTCGGCTGCTATTTCCTGTTCGGCCTGATCTTCTGGATCCAGGGGGTGCCGATCGACGGGAACGTGCCCGGCATGCTGCTGGTGGTGCCGATCTTCGCGACTGCGGTCGCCGCGCTGGGGCTGCTGGCGGGCAGCACCTTCGACCAGGCGGAGCGAGCGATCTACATCCTCGGCCCGACGTCGGTTCCCTTCTTCTTCCTGACGGGTGCCACCTACCCGCTCGATCAGATGCCGCGCTTCGTTGCCGCCTTTGCGCAGCTGATCCCGTCGACGGCGGGGGTGCATGCTTTCGTCCCGCTCAATCAGATGCGCGCGACGCTGGGCGAGGTTGCAAGCCCGTTGTTGACATCGGTCATGCTGGCGGTTGGCTACGCCGCTTTCGCCTATCTGCGGCTGGTTGACCCATCGTCTCGCCATGGCGACTGAAGACGCTGGTCATCGGACAAGCGCCATCCCGCTTGCCGATACCATCGCAAAGCTAAAGATATCCGCACATCGTCCTTTCATCCGTTCGTAGAAGTGATGTTCGCGTTCCTCGATCGCGGCCGTCAGGGCTGCGGTCCCGTCAGCTCATCTGGCCACGGAGGAAGGCGATCAGCTTTGGATCGCTGGCCGTGCGTTCGAGGATCGGCAGGATCACCCGCCAACCATTATCGCTGTTGGTCAGGATGACGATGCCATCGCCGCTCGCCCGGTCGATCGCGGCGAAGGTGAACGCCCCGGCATCCTTGCCGGTGTGGAGCATCGTCGTTCCACCAGGAAAGCCCAGAAGCTGCCAGCCAAGGCCGAAGCCGGTCCAGGGCGGACAGGTGGTCGCTTTCGTTCCGGTACATAGGTCGGGCGTCAGATCGGCCTGCGACCTGCTGCGTTCGGCTGCAATGACCCTGGTCAGACCGCGGTCGTTGCGGGCAGCGATGAGGAAGCGGGCATAATCCCGCGCGGTGGCATGGGCCAGATCGGCGGCATTGTATCGCGTCACCCGCTCTACCGGCAGCGGCTTGCCTGCGTCGTCATAGGGCACGGCGATCGGCGCCGTCTCGCCTTGCGCCGAAACATAGCCCGAGGCGCGCATGTGAGCCGGAGCGAACAGCCAGCGCCCGGCCAGCGTCTCGAACGATTGCCCGGTGCGGTGCTCGGCATAGCGCGCCGCATATTGATATCCCTCGCCCGAATAGCCGGTGGTCGTGCCGGGATCGTGATCGAACGCCAGCCCCTTGGCATCGTGCCAGTTCGGCAAGCCGGTGCGATGGCTGAGCGCCATGCGAACTGTCAGCTTCATCCGCCGGGGATCGCGCGACAGGTCGGGATCGCTCCAGTAGCGGTCCATCGGTTCGTCCAGCGACAGCTTGCCAGCCGACACCAGTCGCAGGATGACCTCCGCCGTAAGCGGCTTCGTCAGCGAGGCGAGATTGTACGGCGTGGCGTCGGTGGCCTTGCGATTGGGGCCAGCCATGCCCCAAGCCTGCGTCGAGACGATCTGCCCGCCACGGATCAAGGCGACCGACGCGCTCTCTACGTGCTGCGCCCGAAGAACCTCTGTCATATCCGGCAGCACGGCGTTCGTTCTGGCGTCCGCCACGGAGGCGAAAGGTGCCAGCACCATTAAACCGCCACGGACTGCCGCCTTGATCGCACTAACTGTATTGCTCATGTGCAACAGCTAGCGGTATCGTAGCGCGGCCGCAATCCGGATCGTATCGCCTTCGAGGTCGCGGACATGAGAACCATGGTAGGATCGTGGGAATGTTGCTTTTTCGGCCGCTATTCGGTTGGCGAGCGGGGCGAGGGGCAAGCTTATGACGGCAACGGCTTCCCGCCCAGGCTTCCCGAAACTCACCTCTTCGCACGTAGAAGCGATTGTAGTTTTGTCGAACGCTCCAAATTTGCGTATGGCAATGATGGCCATGTGACGGTCGGTGCCAAAGGCCGCTTTTCGGAGTGCCTGGAGGTTTCGATTGCGATCGACCGCCAGGTGGACGTTTGTTCTGGCGTTTTTGCGACAGGTGAAAACCGGATGACTCTATCGCCCGACTATTATGCCGTTCTCGGGGTGCCCTCAACGGCAAGTCGCGATACTATCCACTCCGCGTGGAAGGCGCTGCTTCGTCAATATCACCCCGATGCCAATCATGGCGTGGACGTCTCTGCTCGCGCGAAAGAGATCAACGAGGCGTATGCCGTTCTGGGCAAGGCGGACGCTCGCGCCGCCTACGACCGCTCACGGCCTGGGCCATCACCTCATCAGGCTGCCCCAGATCGCCCGGTCCAGCCCAGAAAGGCCAGCAGGCGATCGATGCGACCAAACCCGTCCATGCAGCCCAGTGGCAGCTACTCACAGCCGCTGGAGACCAGCGGATGGTTGATGGGGCTTTTCCTGCTGATCCTTACCACTGCGCCGCTGGGTACGATCCTGGTCCTGTGTTACGAGGAGGCCGGATCGGCATCTACGATCCACCATAGCCCGGCCGTTCGTCGTGTACCACTGCCCCCCGCCAAAGCCGTCGGCACCGCACCGGGCATGAAGCTTGGAATTGGGTCGCCCGCTCCCTAAAGATCAGTCACGACGCGGTAGCAATCGCGCCGCCGAATTTGGGGAGCTCGATAGCAAGCCCCAATGCCTGATTCCGGGTCTTCACGGGATGGATGGCCGTCATTCTATGGATACGGCGGCCTCGGCCCCGCTCCACTTGCCAGCAAGGCCCGGCACTTCCTCGAGCTGGCGGACGTCGCTGAAGCGGCCACGCTCGTCACGGTATCTCACGATCTCGAAACCATGGCCCTTCAACTCGGGCACGGCATCCAGTTCCGCGGCCGTCGCGCTATTCAGGTCTATCACGAGCATCTCCCATCGAATCCTGTGAACGAACGGCACGGGATGGCGTGCCATCGATCGCCGGAATGGCGCCTTTTTGTCGGACGTCAGGCTTTCGGCGATCCCAGTTTGGCTGACGATCGGGTGTATCCGGCAGTGGCTACGTCAGATTCAGCATCCAGAGGTGTGCACCGCCGGTTACGAACAGCCGTGTTTCCCGGTTGTCGAAGGTGCAATTGCTGCATGTCTCGGGCGTCGGCACGGTGGCGAGATGCGTACCTGCGGGATCGAAAATCTCGACACCCTTTGCCGAACTGCTCCATAGCCAGCCGCGCCGGTCGACCGTGAAGCCATCCGGAACGCCCTCGGCCACCGTCGCGAACCGGCGCCGATTGGACAGCATGGTGCCGTCCCAGTCGAATGCATAGATCGCGACCTCTCCCTCGCCATGCTCCGGGGTCTGGGAGGCGTACAACGTCCGTTGATCGGGCGAGAAGGCGAGGCCGTTGGGCTGGGCCATGTCGACCATCCGCCGAACCATGCCGTCATTGCCGATCCGACAGATCGCGGTGCGCCCGCTTTCCGCATGCCCGGGCACGCCTTGCCTGGGGTTTTCCAGTCCGAAGGTCGGGTCGCTGAACCAGATCGCCCCGTCAGGGGCGACGATCAGGTCGTTGGGGGCGTTGAGTCGGCTGCCCTCTGCGACCCATGCGACGGGGGTCGCAACGCCCTTGCCGTCGGATCGGCTGATCGCGCGGCGACCATGTTCGCAGTGCACCAGCGTCCCATCCGGCAGCACGGCATTGCCGTTGATGAACGGCGTCGCGTCGAGCAGTACGTCCACCGCACCGTCCTCGCGCCAGCCCAGCACACGGCGCCCAACGATGTCGCTCCACACCAGCGTCCGCTCGCGCTCCCACCATGTCGGCCCCTCGCTCCAACTGGCCTGGTCGTACAGTGTGACGAGCCGCGCGTTACCGAGCACCGTATGTGCGTCGGCGTCGTGGATCTGAGGTGGCGCCACGCTGGTCGGCTCGGGCGATCCGGGGTGCCGTAACCGGGCCGGGATCAGCAGCGGAGCGAGCGGCGGCGTCTGAGCCTGCGTCATATTCCGAACGGGTCGCGAGTCTGAGCGGCGGGCGACGTCGCGAACTGGATCATGATCTGGAAGCAGGGTTCGTCGCCGATCTGGCCCGACCGATGTCCTTTGCCGTCCGTCGTGTCCTGGTCCTGGCCGAAATGAATGTCGCCCGGACCCATCTCCACCCGGTTGCCGTCCATCGTCTCGATGAACCAGCGACCGCGCAGCGGAATGACCCATTGCGGTTTGGGGCTCTCATGCCAGTCCCCGACCCAGCCCACCGGCAGGATCGCGAAGTTGATCGCCGCGACCTCACCCGGGAACGGGCGCATCCATTGCGGGTCTGCCCCGCCGCCCACACTCTTCTGGCCAAATCCGGTCATCCGCGACAGGTCGATCCGGCTGCCGCCATCCGCCCCGGTCCACAGGTGGAGGAACGGCAGCACCGGCGGCCGCTCGGCATCGATGCCATCGTTATCGAGGATCACCTTGGTCGGCAGATCGGTCATGTTCGTTTCCTCCACCCCCACGATCCGGCGTGATCGCGAGGCGAGGCCTCAACGGCGGGTAGGCGTGGAGGTTTCGTATGTTTCGGTAAGGCGCGGCCTGCGGAACCAGCGGCGCGGTCCCACGATTTAGCGCGATCGCCCTGGCACGGGGGCGGCCGATGAAAGGGCGCGCATGGTTTCCGATACTATACCCACGCATAGCGGCGACCGCGCAGAGGCCAGGACACTGACCATCGCCACCGACCGGCCCCGCATCGATGAGGTCGGGGAGGTGATCTTTCATCAGGTGAAGCGGATCGATGCGGTGCGCGGGCTGCGCATGACGCTGCTCGTGCCGCGCACCTGCGATCCGAAACCGGCGATCCTCTATGTACCGGGCGGCGGCTTCACCTCGGCCGCGCATCGCAAGTTCATCGAGATGCGGCTCGCGCTCGCGCAGGCGGGGTTCGTCGTCGCCGCCGCCGAATATCGCGTCGTGCCCGACGTCTTCCCGGCCCCGCTTGAGGACGGCAAGGCCGCAGTCCGCTATTTGCGGGCTCACGCTGACGAATATGGCATCGATCCCGACCGGATCGGCGTGCTGGGCGATAGCGCCGGGGGTTGGCTGGCGCAGATGCTGGCGATGACCGGCGATACGTCCGACCATGACCGGGGCGATTGGCTGGATATGTCGGCCGCGGTGCAGGCGGCGGTGTCCCTCTATGGCATCTCCGACCTGCGAAACATCGGTGCGGGATTTTCCGAAGCGATTGGCGAGGTTCATGCCTCGACCGCCTCGACGGAGGCGCTGCTGGTTCACGGCGTGGCGTTCGGGGAATTTGCCGGTGCGACGATCGGCAGCGATCCGGCCAAGGCCATGGCAGCAAGCCCGATCGGTTATCTATCAGGGCACAAGCCGCCACTGTTGCTGATGCATGGCAGCGCGGACGATCTCGTCTCCCCGGTGCAGAGTGCGCAGATGGTCGCGGCATCGCGTGAACGCGAGGCGGATATTGATTATGTGGTGGTCGACGGTGCCGGGCACGGCGATGACCCGTGGTTCCAACCGGCTCTGATCGAACACGTCGTCGCGTGGTTCAGAAAGAAGCTCGGCAAGCGCTGACGACGGCATCTCCGCGCCTGCAGGCTCCTTGTCGGCGCGCGACGTTGTCGAGCCGCAGGGGGCGTTTGCACGGCGCGTCTGACCGCCGTTGGGCGCGAGGTTGTCATGTCGCGCCCTAATAGAGGAGTGGCATTCGCAGCGGTTAAGAAGCGCGGCGGTGGCTCAAGGCTGGGGGGAGGTTGGCGGCGTGGGGGCCGCATTGCCTGCCTTGCGTAATGCGTCGATTTCGGCAGCGGTCTTGAAGTCCAGCAGTTCGATCTGAAACACCAGGTCGGCGCTGGCCGGGATGGGACCGGACGCCTGTGCGCCATAGCCCAGCGCGGGAGGAACGCAGAGCCGGATGACGCCGCCCCGAGCCAGCAACTGCAATCCTTCCGAAAATCCGGGAATGACCCCGCCGACGGGCATCGGCGTCTGCATGGCCTGGTCGAACACCGCGCCGGTCGCCTTGAGATAGCCGATATAGTTGACGAGGACCGTCGCATCGGCCGCCGGCTTGGGGCCGTTTGCGGCGCGCAGGATCGTGTAGCCAAGGCCCGACGGCGTCTGCATGTCGCAGGACCGCTGAGAGGCGGGAACGATCGGCGTCAATGGCAATGGGATGATCGTGGCGTCCGAGGCCGCCCGCGAGGCGGGTGCTTTTACCGTCTTCCCGGCCTGTGCCTGCAGGGCGGTAGAGGGGGCGATCATCGCCAGGGACATGAGGATCGCGAGAGGCAGCCGACGAAGCGCGGGGGCGGTGGATTTCATAGCCGCGGTCGTAATCGTCCTTGGTCTGATAGATCAAGCCGCTCCGGTCGGGAAATGGCCGTTAGGCTTTCGCCTGGCGCAAGACTCGCGTCACCGCTTCGTCCAGTGCCGAGAGGAACCGGGAGCGATCCTCCTTTCCGAAGGGGGCCGGTCCACCGATCCGATCGCCTCCCGCGCGAAGATCGGCCATGATCGCGCGCACCGCGATCGCATTGCCGATCGAACTCGTCGTGAAGGGCTTGCCATTGGGCCCGATCACGGTCGCGCCCGCCTTCAGGCAGCGATCGGCGAGCAGGATGTCGGCGGTAACGACGATCGCCATCCGGTTGGCGCGTTCAGCGATCCAGTCGTCGGCGGCATCGAAGGCATCGCCGACCACGATGCGCGCGATCAGCGGATGCTGGGGTACACGCAGCGGCGCATTGCTGACCACCGTCACGGGGACGTCCAGACGATAGGCGACGCGGTAGATTTCGTCCTTCACCGGACAGGCATCGGCATCCACGAGGATATGGGGTCGGTTTTCCACGAGCCCGACATGCCACGACAGCGGAGCGCAGCGCAATGTCGAGGGGGCCAGGGTTGCGCCTCGTCCGGGGACCGAACTCGTCCAGCGCGAGTTTGCCTCTCGCGAAGGGAAAACAGATGGATGACGGGATGGGGCAGGGTGTGACGACGCGTCAGGGAATGGCGGATCACCGCGCGGGCGAAGGGGCGCCTTCGCCCCTTCAGGTGCCGCCCAGGGGATGGCTCGCCATCCTGAAGCGGACCTGGGAGGAGGTCGGGGCCGACAATATCGGGATCATCGCGGCGGGCATCGCCTTTTACGTCTTCGCCGCGATCGTTCCGACCCTGGGCGCGGTCGTGCTGAGCTATGGACTATTTGCCGATGCGGAGACGGTGCGAGCCAATGTCGAGGCGGTCTTCGCGTCTCTCCCACGCGACGCCGCCTCGATCATCACCGACCAGTTGCTGACGGTGGTCGAGAGCGCGAAGGACAAGCAGGGCATCGGACTGGTCGTGGCGCTGGTCCTGGCCTGGTATGGCGCGACCAAGGGATCGTCGGCCATCATCACGGGGCTGAACGTCGCCTATGACACGGAGGAGACGCGCGGCTTCGTCCGGCTCAACCTTCTGCAATTCGCCGTGGTGGCCGGTGGGGTCCTGCTGATCTTCGTGGCCATGGGAACGACCATGGCGCTGGCGTTCCTGAACGGGCTGATCCCCGACGCGCCGGGTCTGGTGCTGGGGGCGCTTCGGTTAGGGGGCTATCTGGCACTGGCGCTGATCGTCGTGACGGCGGCGGCGGTGCTGTTTCGTTATGGCCCCGATCACCGGCATCCGCGATGGATATGGCTGTCGCCCGGGTCGGTTGGTGCAACCCTGTTGTGGTTGGCCGGGACGGCGGCGTTCGGCTTCTACGTCTCGCGTTTCGGCAATTACGGGGCGACCTATGGCTCGCTGAGCGCCGTCATCGTCACCCTGACATGGCTCTGGCTGAGCGCCTATGTCTTTCTGCTCGGCGCGGAACTGAATGCCGAGCTGGAACGGCAGGTCGAGGGTGAGGCGCCCGTTGCGGGATCGCCCAAAAAGGACTCTCCGGTTGCGTCGCGGACGGAGCCGTCGCCGACAAATATCTCCGAGCCGGTCGGCATTGTGGCCTCGCTGGCGGGTAGCGGGGCGATCGCGACGGCTGGCCTGGCCTTGCTGCGCAGAGGCCGTCCGTTCGGCGCCGCCGTCATCGCGATGGCAGCCCTATCGGCATGGCGAAAACGGCCTGGGGCTTGATAGGATCGGCGCATGTTGCCGCCGGGATCCGTCGGTGCGAGAACGGGCGTTCCGGCGCAGGGGGATAAGATGCAGGGATTATTATCGAAAGCGGCGGTCACGGCGTCCGTGGTGGCGCTGTGGGGAGCGGCGTCGCCAGCATGCGCGCAGGCTCCGGTGGGCGGCCGTGATTTCGCGAGCAGCGATGCGGTTCGCGCGCAGGTGAAAGCGATGCTCGCGGGAATGAAGCCGGACCAGGGCTTTACCTGGCGGCCCCTCGTGCAGGACGGCCCGCGTATCGCGGCCATTGAGATCTGGAAGAAGCCCGGCCGCCCAGCGGTCCATCCGACGGAGGCCGAATATGTCATCGTGCTGGAAGGTGCAGGGACGCTGGTATCGGGCGGAACCCTGATCGCGCCGGTCGCGCGCGGGGGCAATCTGATCGAAGGTGAGAAGATCGAGGGCGGCACGACACGCCAGCTTGGCCTGGGGGACGTATTCCTGATCCCGGCAGGCGTTCCCCACTGGTTCGGGATCACGGGCGATCATCTGGTCCTTCTCGGTACGAAGCTGCCCGTTCGCCAATAGCGAACGGCTTTAGCCGCTTAAAAAGCGACCTGCACCCGACCGATCAGCGTTTGACCATGATCGGTCGCCCCGCCAAGCTGGGCGGGATTGGTCAGGGTCCAGTCGATCGCGTTCAGCTGGAGCCGGACGAAGTTGTTCAGATACCAGTTGATACCCAGCGTCAGCGCGGTGCCGCGCCCCGCTGTGGGATTGTCGCTATAGTCGAGTTCCTCATAGCGCGTGGCGAGTTCGATTGCGCCGCGTCCGCCCGAGGTGAAGGGGCGCAGCACCTTGGGGCGGCTCCACACGCCGCCGTGTGTCAGATAGGGCGGGGTCTCGCCGGTCAGGAACCAGCCCGCCTGAACGGCCCAGGCCGATTGGTCGGTCGCGGCACCGGCGCGGTTCTCGATCCGCCGCCTGCCATATTCCCCATAAGCCCAGAGCGACTTGTGGAAGGTGCCCAACTCGAAACCATAGCCGTCGCCTGACTTCGCCCCAGTGAACGTGCCCGGCATGATGCGCAGATTGTCGTTGAAGAAGCCGCCGACCGCGATGCTGCGTGTCGGGCGGGTCGCATCGGCGGCGATCTGTTCGTGGAAACCCCAGATGGCCAGATGGACCAGCCAGTCTGCGGTCTTGACCGGGTTCCAGTGCGCGCGCCCCGCGATGGTCAGGCCATCACTCTGCGTGCCCGGATTGCTGATGTCGTCGCCCGACACCTGCACCCCGACATGCCACCCATCGCCATAGATACGGGCGGCCGCGCCCAGGCCGAAAAAGCCGCGCACCGGGATGATACCCTGCCCGACGAAGTTGCGTTCGAGAAAGGGGACCGAGATGGTGCCGCTCGATCCATCCAGCCCACGATCGTTCAACCGATTGCCGAGCGCGAATTCAGCTTGCTGACCCAGGAACCGCGTCGTCCAGGCAAGATAGGCGGATTTGATCGCCGGGTCGTTGTCGGCGAAATCGCCCTCCAGCAGGTAGGAGAGGTGCGGGCCGATCGATCCCTCGAAACCCAGGCGCAGCGAGCGGGCGGTGGTGGCGATGATGTTCCGGGTCGGGAGCGCACTGCCGGTCGTGGTGGCAGCGTCGACCAGGATGCGGCCGCGCGGGCGGAAGGAGAAGCGGCCATCGGCGCTCGTAAATTCGGGCGTCCCCTTCGACCAGTCGACATGGACGCCGTCCTTCTGCGCCTTCTCGATCCGGGCCAGCCGCGCGTCGAGCGAGGGGGGATGCGCGTCGGATGGTAGCGACTGGCCGAGCGGCGCGGGGGTGCGTGCCGCCTGCGGAGCCTGCCCTGCGATCTGCGGTGGGGCGGCAGCCACGGCCTGCGGCCCGCCGCCTTCGACCGCCGCCAGTCGGGCTTCGAGTCGCTCGATCTGCGCCTGTTGCCGTTCGACCAGGCGGGTCAGACGCGCCACATCGTCATTGCGCTGTGCGGGCGCGGCTTGCGCGGCAACCGGCAGCGGCGCGCAAAGGCCCATCGCGAGCAAGGCTCTACGATACATGACGGCATCCTCTCAGGGCGTGGGCGTGAGGCTTCTCGGCCGCCGCCTCAAATATGTCAGGAAAGGGGCCCGCCGCACCTCGTCGGCAGCGCGGCGGGCAAGGGGTCAGTCGGCCCTGCGGCGGATGCGCGACCCGATCAGCAGGGCGAGCAGCGAAAGCAGCGCGGCGGCGGCGCACCAGGCACCGGGGATGGCCTTGTCGCCGGTCGCCCCGATCAGTGCCGTGCTGATGGCGGGCGTGAAGCCGCCGAAGATGGCGGTGGCCAGGCTATAGGCCAGGCTGAAGCCGACGGTGCGGACATGCGCCGGGATCGCCTCGGTCAGGTACACGATAAACGCACCGTTATAGGTGGCATAGATGGCGGCGAGCAGCAGCTCGACCGTCAGCAGCCGCCCAAAGCTGGGCGCGGCGACCAGCCAGCTCATCAGCGGATAGGCCAGCAGCGCCCCCAACAGCGTCGCCGCGATGAGCAGCGGCCGACGCCCGATCCGGTCGGACAGCGCCCCCATCACCGGCAGCAGCACGAAGTTGGTGACGCCGACACAGGCGGTGACGAACAGTGCGGCGCCCGGCGTCAGCGACAGCACCTTGTTGCCGAAGGTCGGGGTATAGGCGGTAATCATGTAGAAGAAGACGGTCGTCATCACCGCCATCAGCGCGCCCTGAAGAACCACGCCCCAGTTGCCGCCGATGGTCCGCATGATCTGCGACAGCGGCGGATGGTCCTTGCGCTTCAGGAAGGCTTCGGTTTCCTCCATGTGGCGCCGGATGACGAACAGGAACGGGATCATCACGCAGCCGATGATGAACGGAATGCGCCAGCCCCAGGCCTGCATGGTGACGGGATCGAGGCTGGTCGACACGATCAGGCCGATCAGCGCGGCGAAGACCACCGCAGCCTGCTGGCTCGCCGACTGCCACGAGCAGAAGAAGCCCTTTCGGTTCGGCGGCGCGATCTCATTCAGATAGACCGACACGCCGCCGACCTCGACGCCCGCCGACAGGCCCTGGACCAGGCGGCCGATCAGGATGATGACGGGGGCGGCCACACCGATCTGCGCATAGGTGGGCGTGACTGCGATCGCGAGCGTGCCCAGCGCCATCAGGCCCAGCGTGAGGAGCAATCCCTGCCGCCGCCCATGCTTGTCAATATAGGCGCCCAGCACCAGCGCGCCGACCGGCCGCATCAGGAATCCCGCGCCGAACGTCATCAGGGTCAGCATCAGCGAGGCGAAGTCGCTGCCGGTCGGGAAAAACGCCTTCGAGATGTAGGTGGCGTAATAGCCGAACACCATGAAGTCGAACATCTCCAGAAAGTTGCCGCTGGCAACGATGAAAATCGACTTGAAGGCGGACTTGCGGCGCTCGGCCGATACCGGGGATGCGGCGTCGGCGGCGGGGAGGGGAATGGTGGAGGCGTTCATGGCTTGGCCTTTTGCGAGGCGGGTTCCAATCCGCTGTCGCGGATGATCGGATAGGCTTTGGGCGAGGACAGATAGGCGATCAGAGCGCGGGCCTCGGCTTGGTGTGGCGACCAAGCGACGACGCCCGCCGAGAAGGGCGTCACCTTCTGCAACGAGTCCGGGATCAGCCCGACGATGCGGATGCCCTTGACCGTCTTCAATTCGCTGAGCTGCTGGAAGCCCATCTCGGCCTGGCCGGTGGCGACGATCTGGCCCACCGGGGTGGCGGGGATCATCCGCCCCTTGGGGCGTACCTGATCGGTGACGCCCAGCCGGTCGAGCATGGTCGACTGTATATAGACGCCGGAAGCGCTGTCCGACCATGCGACCGATTTGGCATGGACCAGCGTCTTGCGCAGCGCGTCGGGGGTGGAAATGTCGGGGGCGGGGGCGCCGGCCTTTACCGCCATGGCGATCTTGGACAGGCCGAGATCGACCTCGCTACCCTTGGCGACCAGGCCTTGGTCGGCCAGTTTGTCCAGGCTGCCGCGTGCCATGATGACGACATCGGCGTCCTCATGCCGCGCCAGCCGGTTGGGGATCGCCTGCGGTGTTTCGCCCATCGAGGGGCCGTGCTCGGCGACGATATGGATGCCGGTGTCGCGTTCATATTTCGCCGCCAGCGCATGGAAGGCGGCGGTGAAGCCGCCCGACGTGACGACATGCAACTCGCGGACTTTTGCGGGCTTCGTATCGCGGGCGAGCGCGGGGGCGCCAACGGCATTCAGCCCCAGCAGCAATGCCAGCCCCAGCGCGGCGCGGCGCGGCATCACGGTTCGAAACCTTGGAGATCGGGCTTCCATCATACCTCTCTTCTGGCCGTCCCGCTCGCTTGCGGGTTCTTGTTGTGACGGTTTCTCGTCGTGGCAGGGGCTTGAGCCATCGTGCCTTGCGCGGCACTAAGCCTCACATGGGGCGCTTCGATCAAATGCAATGATCGGGTCGCTTGATGCGTAATTTGCATATATCGGGAGCGGATCGGGTCTTGCGCGTCTTGCGGCACCTCTATGTCCAGATGCTGATCGGCATCGTCGCCGGGACGCTGATCGGCGTGCTGGCCCCGGCGTTCGGTCGCGAGCTGGGCCCGCTGGGCATCGCGTTCGTCAAGGCGATGCGGATGATGGTTCCGCCGGTCCTGTTCTGCACCATCGTCGAGGGCATCGTCCGCCACGGTGCCGCGCGCGATACGGGCGCGACGGTGTTGCGCAGCCTGGTCGTGTTCCTGGGCATCACCATCGCCGCGCTTGCCATCGGTCTGGGCGTCGCGGCCTTGATGCAGCCGGGGCGCGGCCTTCCCGTGCCGCCTTATGGTGAAGCGTTGGCAGAGGTGGAGCGGCAGCTGGCCGGGCGGCACATCACCGGGCCGGGTGATTTCCTGGTGCGGATCGTGCCCGACACATTGTTCTCGGCCTTTACCGCGGGCGACGTGCTGCCGGTGTTGTTCGTCGCCGGGCTGGTCGGCTTCGGACTGCTGCGCATCGGCGAGGCGGGCGCGCCGATCGTGCGCGGGATCGAGGCGCTGACCCGGCTTCAATTCGCCATCTTCGGCTTCCTGATCCGTGCTGCGCCCGTGGGGGCGTTCGGAGCAATCGCCTATACGGTCGGCACCTATGGCGTCGGCTTCCTGGGCTCGCTGGGGCTGTTGTTCGCCACGTTGGCGCTGGCGTGCGGGGTGCTGATCGCCGGGCTGGTCCTGCTGGTGCGGGTGACGACCGGGCTCGGCGGGGGCACCCTGCTGCGCGTGTTCCGCGACGAAATCCTGATCGTGCTGGGTACTTCGTCGACCGAAGTCGTTTTGCCCCGCCTGATCCTGAAGCTGGAGGCGCTGGGCGTTCCGCGCAGCGTGGCGGGGCTGACCGTGCCGCTCGGCTATTCGCTCAATCTGGCCGGGACGGCGGTGTATCTGGTGGTCGCCACGCTGTTCCTGGGCGAGGCGCTGGGCATCGCGCTGACGCCCGGCCGGATCGTCGTGTATCTGGGCGTGATGCTCGTCACTTCCAAGGCGGCGGCGGGGGTGACGGGCAGCGGTTTCTCGGCGCTGTTGCTCACCTTGTCGCTGCTGCCCGATATTCCGGTGGGTGCGGCGGCGATGCTGATCGCGGTCGATCGCTTTCTGTCCGAAATCCGTGCGCTGACCAGCGGCACGGCCAATGTCTCGGCGTCTCTACTCGTCGCGCGCTGGGGCGGTGCCCGGCTCGGCGGCCCAGGCGTCGGTGAGCAGCCCCATCAATCGTGAGGCGGCGGGCGACAGCGTCGCGGACTGGCGGCGCAAGACGCCCAGGGTCCGGGTGACCGCCGCCCCCCGCAACGGTCGCCAGACCAGATCGCGCGCGTCGGGCCCCTCGCAGGCCAGGCGCGGCAATACCGAGGGGCCGAGCCCCGCCTGCACCAGCGCCAGCGCCGAGGTGAGCCGCGTCACTTCATAGAACCAGCGCAGCTCAATCCCCGCGCGCGCCAGCCCGGCATCGAGCGCGGTGCGGTTGCCGCTGCCCGGATGCACCGTCACCAGCCGCAGCCCTTCGAGATCGCTCCAGGCGGGATCGACCAATGCCGCCAGCGGATCGTCCTTGCGACAGACCAGGCCATAGGGATCGTCGGTCAGCGGTTCATAGACCAGGTCGCCGTCCGACGAGACGGGCAGGGTGATGGCGAACTCGGCCTGCCCCGTCCGCACCGCCTCCGCGCATTCGGTCGCCGTCAGGTCGAGCACACGCACCCGAACGTTACGATAGTCGCGGCCCAGCGCTTCCAGAACGTCCGGCAGGAAGCGGACGGTCGCGCTGGGGATGCTGGCGATGGTCAGCCGCCCCGCCTGCCGCTCGCCCGAGGCCATCATGCCGAGCAGCGATTCGTCCAATTCCTCCAGCAGACGGCGGAGCAGCGGCAATATCTCCTTGCCCGCCGGGGTCGGGCGCACCGTCCGTGTCGTCCGCTCAAGGAGCGGCGTGCCGACCGTCGCCTCCAGCTTCTGGACCCGGCGGCTGATCGCGGGTTGCGACAGGTTCAGTTGTTCGGCGGCGCGCAGGAAGCTCTTGCCATCGGCGATCGCGACGAACACCCGAATGTCCAGCAGCTCGAAATTCATGGAGGCCATGACGGACGGTAACAGGGGTGACCCGCTCCAGGCCAGCCACCGCTTCGTCGCGCGCCCGAACAGGTCGGCGCAACCGCTGCAATTTCTGCGGGACGGGCCCGACTTTTTTGGTTAGCGTCGAGCCGCTGATTCCGTTCGTGATCGAGTAATCTGTATGCGTAAGATTCCGCTGGCCCGTCTGCTTCTGATGGGTATCGCGACAAGCTGCGCCGTCCCGGCTCCGGCTGCCGCCCAGTCCTTCGAGCTTGTCGAGCTTCAGCGGGAGATGAATGCGCTGCTCGCGACCCGCCCCGGCGAATATGGCATCGCTGCGATCGATCTGGACGATGGCTCGACCGCAGCCGTCAACGGGCAAATCCCCTTTCCGATGGCCAGTACGGTCAAGCTGGCGATTGCGGGCGCCTATCTGTCGGAAGTGGATCAGGGGCGCCGCAGCCTGAACGACATCATCGGTGGCCGTACCGCCGCCCGGGTGATGGAGGCGATGATCGTGCACAGCGACAATCTGGCCGCCGATCAGCTGTTCGCCACGCTTGGCGGGCCGGCCAAGGTCCAGCAATGGGTCCGGTCGCACAATATCAGCGGAATGCGGATCGACCGGACCATCGCCCAGCTGCTTCGGGAGCGCGGACATCTGGCGGATATCAAGGATGTCGCGACCCCGGTCGCCATGGTCGAACTGCTGCGGATCCTGGACCGGGGCACCGCGCTCTCGTCGCAAAGCCGCGCCTATCTTCTGGGCCTGATGAGCCAGTGCCGGACGGGCACCCGCCGAATCCGCGCGCTGCTGCCGGTCGGAACGCTCGTCGAGGACAAGACGGGGACGCTTGACGGGATCACCAACGATGTCGGGTTCATCACCATGCCCGACGGTCGGCGTGTCGCGATCGCGGTCTTCGCCCGGGGCGGGCGCGATCGCCAGCCGGTCATCGCCCAGGTTTCGCGGATGATCTACGACCGATTGGCCGATGGCGTCCGCAACGCGGTGGCCGCCTTCATGAAGCTGCGGTGATGTGCGAGGCGAACTCCTGATGGTCGAAACCTGGACGGTGTGCGCATGAAAAGCCCGTGCATCAGCATCTGCCGCTTCGACGGCCGCACCGGCTGGTGTGTCGCATGCGGGCGAACGCTGCCCGAGTGCCGCGAATGGAAAAAGGCACCGCGTCCTCGGCTGCTGGCGATCAGCAAGGCGCTTCCCGCGCGGCTGACCAAGCTGGATGCGCGCGGCATACGCGTGGTCGAAGACGCCTGATTATGGCGTAGCTCTGCCGATCCGGGGCCGTGACTGGCGGCACGTCGGAATGTGGCTTAAGCCCTTGGCATCGGTCGCCTCGCGCGATCTGCCTCCCATCGTTTTTCATCAAGGATGTCCGATGCGTCTTCCTCTGGCCCTTCTCCTCGCCTCCGCCATCGCCTTTCCGGCTCAGGCGGCGGTGCATCGCTACGGCGCCCTGACGCTGGCGCCATCGGGCGGTGAGATCGCCGCGATCGAACTAGGCGAGGCCATGCACCCGGGCATCGTGATACGCTCCGCACGCGACGGGCATGTCGTTCGCCGGATCGATCCGTGTGCGACCTGCAGTTATTCTGGGCTGACCTATGCGCCGCAGGGCGACGGGCTGGCCTTTCTGGCGCGCGACAAGGGCGTCGTGACGCTCATGATCGCGCGGGGCAACACGGTGCGCCCGGTGGCGACGGTCGACGGTCTCGCCTCCACCCCGCGCTTCTCGCCCGATGGCAAGCGGGTGGCGATGCTCATCACGCTGGGGGCGACCAAGGATGTCGGCGCGACCCAGGCGGGCGCGCGGCAGGTCGGCGAGATCGGCGTCGCCAATGACGAACAGCGCCTCGCCATCGTGCCCGTGGGGGAGGGGGCGCCGACCAAGGCGGTGCCGCTCTCGCCGCAGGGCCGCTACATCTACGAATATGACTGGACGCCGGATGGTTCGGCGCTGGTCGTGACCTCGGCCCTGGGCAATGGCGACGCGAACTGGTGGGTGGCGACGCTCGACCGGGTGGATGCGACGACCGGCGCAGTCACGTCGATCGCCAAGCCATCGACCCAGCTCAACATGCCGCGCGTGTCGCCCGACGGAAAGACGGTTGCCTATATCGGCGGGCTGATGAGCGATTTTGGGTCGATCGGTGGCGACGTCTGGACGGTGCCGCTGGCCGGGGGCACGCCGACCAACCAGACCCGGGGGCAGCCGATCACCTTCACCTCGCTGGCCTGGACGAAGGGCGGCCTGCGCGCTGCGACGCTGCGGGGCGACGAGATGGGCGCCGTCGCCATCGAGCCCGGCCGGGCCCCGCGTCTGCTGTTCGAGCGTCCCGTGGGCCTGTCCGCCGGAGACGGCCGGATCGCCTGGAACGCGAAGGGCGACATGGCCGCCAGCGTCATCGAGGACTTCACCCACGCGCCTGCCATCTATGCCGGGCGCGCGACCGCCCTTCGGCAGATCACCCACGACAATGATGGCGTGCAACCCGCCGTCCAGGCCCGCAGCGTGACGTGGACCAATGAGGGCTTCACGGTTCAGGGCTGGCTGTTGTCGCCGCTGAACGCCAACCCCGATGGGAAGGCGCCGATGATCGTGCAGGTTCATGGCGGGCCATCGGCCGCCAGCACCCCGCGCTTCATCGAAAAGGGGCTGGCCAGCACGTTCGAGGATGCGGGCTATTACCGATTCCTGCCCAATCCGCGTGGCTCCTATGGGCAGGGCGAGGCGTTCACTGCGGCCAACAAGCGCGACTTCGGCGGCGGCGACCTGCGCGATATTCTGGCGGGGATCGATGCGGTCGAAAAGCTGGCGCCGGTCGACGATGCGCGGCTGGGCCTGACCGGCTGTTCCTACGGCGGCTTCATGGCGATGTGGGCCAACACCCGAACCGACCGTTTCAAGGCGATCGTCGCGGGGGCGGGCCTGTCCGACTGGGTCAGCTATTACGGCACCAACGGCATCAACACCTGGATGATCCCGTTCTTCGGCAAGTCGGTCTATGACGATTACCAGGCCTATGAGGACGTATCGGCGGTCTATCACGTCAAGTCGGCCCACACGCCGACCTTCATCTATGTCGGCGAGCGGGATATCGAGGTGCCGCCTACCCAGTCGGTCGAATGGTGGAATGCCCTGAAGAGCCAGAATGTGCCGACCAGCCTCGTCATCTATCCCGATGCCGGGCATTGCGTGCCGACCCAGGCCCCCGACGTGATGAAGCGGCAACTGGCCTGGTTCGGCAAATATCTGGCCCCGCCGTCCGCTAACTGACGAAATTCGCCGCGAAAAGGCGACGGGACGCGCGGTTTGGCAACGGGTGTGCCAAGCGGCCGGGCTATTCTCGACATGCAGCATGGTGCTGCATGTCGAGAGTATGATCCATGACCGCTTATGACCTCAACCTGGCGAACGACATTCGCGACGGGCAAACCATGCCCCTGGCTCACGCCGGCCGCGCGCTGTCCTTTGACCAGCTCGCCTCGCGCTATGACGGAAAGGCGCAAACCCTCTGGAGCGATATGCGGCCGCGGGCGCGGCCCAGTTTCAACCCCGATCTTCTGGGCGATTTCGAACGCTGGCAGGACGGGATCGTTCAGGCCGTCGATACGGGCATGCTGCCGATCCGCTATCTGGTGCTCGGGTCGCGCTTTCCGGGCGTCTTCTCGCTAGGCGGAGACCTCGAACATTTTGCTCGGGCGATCCGCGACCGCAACCGTGATGCGCTCGCCGGTTACGGCCACCGCTGCGTCCGCATCCTCTATCGCAACATGCGCGGGCTGGAGCGTCCCATCATCACGATCGGCCTCGTCGAAGGCGATGCCCTGGGCGGCGGGTTCGAGGCGCTTTTGTCCTTCCACGTCGTCATCGCCGAGCGCGGCACCAGCTTCGGCTTGCCCGAGACGATGTTCGGCCTGTTCCCCGGCATGGGGGCGCATTGCTTCCTGTCGCGGCGGCTGGGTGCAGCGCGGGCCGAGCGGATGATCCTCAGCGGCCGGACCTATAGCGCGGACGAATTGTACGAGATGGGGCTGGTCCACGGCCTGGCCGAGCCGGGGGAGGGGCGTCGCATGGTCGCCGATTACATCCGCCAGAACGATCGGCGACATAGCGCGCATTGCGCCATCTACGAGGCATCGCGAGCGGTCAATCCACTGCCGCTGGATGAATTGGAGGCGGTGGTCGATCTGTGGGCGGACGCGGCGCTGCGCCTGACCGATGGGGACCTGAAACGAATGGAGCGGTTGGTCGCCGCGCAGACCCGGTTGCGCGAAAAGGCTGGCAAATAGTCAATCGGCCTCGGGCAGGGGACGACCTTGCCCGAGGTCGTATTGGTGCGCGCCGAAAAGCCGAACCACATCCTCTTCGGGCATCGGCGCGGCGAGCAGATAGCCCTGCACGGCATCGCATCGGGTCCGGCGAAGCTGCTCGAGTTGTTCGTGCGTCTCCACCCCCTCGGCGACCGTCTTCATGCCCAGCTTGGCGGCAAGCTCCACGATCGTCTGCACGATCGCGATCGAAGCGGGATTATGCTCTAGGTCGAGGACGAAGGAGCG
>NZ_JBWMBY010000001.1:0-627500 GCF_056497825.1 Sphingomonas sp. 77B | reverse complement strand
CCTACAAGCAGTAGGAGCCTCTTTATGGGGTGACTGCGTACCTCTTGCATAATGGGTCTGTGACTTAATGTTTCAAGCAAGCTTAAGCCGATAGGTGTAGGCGCAGCGAAAGCGAGTCTGAATAGGGCGACTTAGTTTGAAGTATTAGACCCGAAACCCGGCGATCTATGCATGACCAGGATGAAGGTGCGGTAACACGCACTGGAGGTCCGAACCGATTAACGTTGAAAAGTTACCGGATGAGTTGTGCTTAGGGGTGAAAGGCCAATCAAGCCGGGAAATAGCTGGTTCTCCGCGAAAACTATTGAGGTAGTGCCTCGAGCGGACACCATAGGGGGTAGAGCACTGGATGGTTGCGGGGGTCGCGAGATCTACCAATACTAACCAAACTCCGAATACCTATGAGTGATACTCGGGAGACAGACGGCGGGTGCTAAGGTCCGTCGTCAAAAGGGAAACAGCCCTGACCTACAGCTAAGGTCCCCAAGTCGTGTCTAAGTGGGAAAGCATGTGGAAATCCCAAAACAACCAGGAGGTTGGCTTAGAAGCAGCCATCCTTTAAAGAAAGCGTAACAGCTCACTGGTCTAAACAAGGGTTTCTGCGGCGAAGATGTAACGGGGCTCAAGACACGCACCGAAGCTTAGGGTGTACACTTTGTGTACGCGGTAGCGGAGCGTTCCGTAAGCCTGCGAAGCGATCTGGTAATGGGTCGTGGAGGTATCGGAAGTGCGAATGCAGACATGAGTAGCGATAAAGAGGGTGAGATGCCCTCTCGCCGAAAGACCAAGGGTTCCTGCGCAAGGCTAATCCGCGCAGGGTGAGCCGGCCCCTAAGACGAGCCCGAAGGGGGTAGTCGATGGGAACCACGTTAATATTCGTGGGCCTGGTGGTGTGTGACGGATGGTGTGTGTTGTACGTCCTTATCGGATTGGACGTGCTTCGAAACTGTCCCGGGAAATAGCCCCACCGTATAGACCGTACCCGAAACCGACACAGGTGGTCAGGTAGAGTATACCAAGGCGCTTGAGAGAAGTGTCCTGAAGGAACTCGGCAAATTGCCTCCGTACCTTCGGAAGAAGGAGGCCCCACATGAGCGCAAGCTTTTGTGGGGGGCACAGGCCAGGGGGTAGCGACTGTTTAGCAAAAACACAGGGCTCTGCTAAGTCGGCTTCAAGACGACGTATAGGGCCTGACGCCTGCCCGGTGCCTGAAGGTTAAGTGGAGGAGTGCAAGCTCTGAAATGAAGCCCAGGTAAACGGCGGCCGTAACTATAACGGTCCTAAGGTAGCGAAATTCCTTGTCGGGTAAGTTCCGACCTGCACGAATGGCGTAACGACTTCCCCACTGTCTCCAGGACATGCTCAGCGAAATTGAATTCTCCGTGAAGATGCGGAGTACCCGCGGTTAGACGGAAAGACCCCGTGCACCTTTACTGCAGCTTCAGAGTGGCATTGGACAAGAACTGTGTAGCATAGGTGGGAGGCTTTGAAGCATTGGCGCCAGCCGATGTGGAGCCATAGGTGAAATACCACCCTGTTGTTGTTTAATGTCTAACCTCGTACCGTGAAACCGGTACAGGGACCCTCTGTGGCGGGTAGTTTGACTGGGGCGGTCGCCTCCTAAAGAGTAACGGAGGCGCGCGAAGGTTGGCTCAGGACGGTTGGAAACCGTCTGTTAGAGTGCAATGGCATAAGCCAGCCTGACTGCGAGACTGACAAGTCGAGCAGAGACGAAAGTCGGTCATAGTGATCCGGTGGTCCCTCGTGGAAGGGCCATCGCTCAACGGA
This sequence comes from Sphingomonas sp. 77B, assembly GCF_056497825.1. Classification (NCBI taxonomy): domain Bacteria; kingdom Pseudomonadati; phylum Pseudomonadota; class Alphaproteobacteria; order Sphingomonadales; family Sphingomonadaceae; genus Sphingomonas; species Sphingomonas sp. 77B. The sequence goes on along the minus strand of NZ_JBWMBY010000001.1, from coordinate 625,712 downwards.
TAAAAGGTACGCCGGGGATAACAGGCTGATAACCCCCAAGAGCTCATATCGACGGGGTTGTTTGGCACCTCGATGTCGGCTCATCACATCCTGGGGCTGGAGCAGGTCCCAAGGGTTTGGCTGTTCGCCAATTAAAGTGGTACGTGAGCTGGGTTCAGAACGTCGCGAGACAGTTTGGTCCCTATCTGCCGTGGGCGTCGAAATTTGAGAGGAGTTGACCCTAGTACGAGAGGACCGGGTTGAACGTACCTCTGGTGTACCTGTCGTCGTGCCAACGGCGCAGCAGGGTAGCTATGTACGGACGGGATAACCGCTGAAAGCATCTAAGCGGGAAGCCTCCCTCAAGATAAGATTTCTCAGGACGGTCGAAGACCACGACCTCGATAGATCGGATGTGGAAGTGCGGTAACGCATGGAGCTAACCGATACTAATTGTCCTATTCGCGCTTGAGAGCTCCACACCCCCACCATCAGCCCTGGGCTGATGACACAACGGGTGCGGTCATCAACACAGCCAGTGCACGCATCGATTTTATACCCAAACACCCCATCCCAACAGATGGGGCCTGTATTCGCGGACTCTATTGCCTGGTGGCCATAGCGTCGGTGTCCCACCCGATCCCATCCCGAACTCGGCCGTGAAACCCGACTGCGCCAATGGTACTACTGCTCAAGCAGTGGAAGAGTAGGGCGTCGCCAGGCATTACAGCCCGCGAATACACAAAACCCATTCACAATTTCCCCCTTCTCGCGGGGTGGAGCAGCCCGGTAGCTCGTCAGGCTCATAACCTGAAGGCCGCAGGTTCAAATCCTGCCCCCGCAACCATTCCTACTTCCAACCCCGTAGCCACCTCGCTGCGGGGTTTTCTGCGTCTTTTTCTACATAGCTTCGTAAGGGCGGCGCTGCTGAAGGGCCGCAAGCATTGACGATCGTGGATGGGGATAGCGACTCTGCAATCCGATGACGGATCGCTCACAGGCGTCACCACGCTCGAAATACAGTGACAACGAAAAGGCGGACATCGCACATGCCATGTCCGCCCTTTTTCCGATAAGCGACCCGGTGTGGCCGCAGGCGATCGGCTTTACGCCTTCAGACCTTTGGCCATGTTGAGATGCGCCGTCACGGTCGGGATGAGGTCGGTGGCAAAGCTCTTGAGCTGCGGCACGTCACCTGTCTCAAAATAGGCGGTTGCCAGTGCTTAGCCTAAAGCGACGCCGCTGCGATGTAGGCACCGATCGCGATCACCACGACGGCAAATCCGCGTTCGACCAGTCCCTTACGGGTGCTAAGAACCGTACCCAGAGCGATGCCGCCGATCGTCCCAACAATACCGCCTGCGACCAACAGCGCGGTAGTGCTCCAATCAACGAGACCTGAAAGGGCATAGGAAGTCGCAGTCGTCAGCCCCAGCGCGCTGACGACGACCAGCGACGTGCCGATTGCGAACGACAGCGGCATGGCGTTGAAGTGACCCCCGTTTCTTCATCCATCTGGAACTAGAGACCGGCCCATTGAAGGGACGGACGGAATGAAGCGGAAGCAGTTTTCGGAAGAGCAGATCATCGGCATCCTGAAGGAGGCCGAGGCGGGGGCGGTGGTGACGGAGCTGTGCCGCAAGCACGGGATGTCGAGCGCGACCTACTATGCGTGGAAGGCGAAGTTCGGCGGCCTGGAGGTGTCTGACGCAAAGCGTCTGCGGTCGCTCGAAGAGGAGAACGCCCGGCTCAAACGGCTATTGGCGGACACGATGCTCGACAACGCGGGGTTGAAAGACCTGCTGTCAAAAAAGTGGTGACGCCCGCCGCGAAGCGGCAAGCGGTCGCGCATCTCCAGGCGACGTTGGGGATGAGCGAGCGGCGGGCGTGCATGGTCGTTGGGGCAGACCGCACGAGCATGCGGTATCGCTCGTGCCGGGCAGATGATGGCGACCTGCGGTCGCGTTTGCGTGAGCTGGCGCAGCAGCGCCGGCGGTTCGGCTATCGGCGTCTGCACATTCTGCTTTGCCGGGACGGCATCACGATCAACCGCAAGAAGACCCAGCGGCTCTACCGCGAGGAGGGCCTGACGGTGCGTCGTCGTAAAGGACGAAGGCGTGCTACAGGCAGCCGGGCACCCGCGCCGGTGCTAACGCTCCCCAATCAGCGCTGGAGCCTGGACTTCGTGCACGACCAGCTCGTTACCGGTCGACGGTTCCGCGTGCTCAACATCGTCGACGACGTCACGCGCGAATGCCTCCGGGCGGTAGTGGACACGTCAATCTCGGGCCGGCGGGTCGTGCGCGAACTGGCCGATCTGATCGCCGAGCGCGGCAGGCCGAAGATGATCGTCAGCGACAATGGGACTGAACTGACGTCGAACGCGGTGCTCGTCTGGTCCGGCGATACCGGCATCGAGTGGCATTACATCGCGCCGGGCAAGCCGACGCAGAATGGCTTTGTCGAGAGTTTCAACGGTCGCATGCGCGACGAGCTGCTCAACGAGACGCTGTTCTTCACCATCGGTCAGGCCCGCTCGATCCTGGCGCGCTGGGTCGACGACTACAACACCGAGCGGCCGCACTCGTCGCTCGGCTACGATACCCCGGCTGCGTTCGCTGCCGGGCTCGAACAGCAACGGGCGGGGTTAACCCCGCCCGTTGCTTCACTTGCGCTCATGCGCGAAAACCACGGTCAGTCTCTGGTTGCCGCTGGATGAAAGGCGGGGGTCACGTCAGCGGTTGCAAGAGTCAACCCGGGGACGATCAGGAACCCGCCTCCGATCCCGAAAAAGCCGGCGGCCAGCCCGACGCCCAGCCCGATCGGCACCAGACGCGGCAGTAGCGTCGCCGCGCTGTTGCGCGTCAGGCGCACGTCCGGCGCTTCGGCCGAGCGGCGTTTGCGCAGCATCGACAGCCCGACACCGATCATCAGCAGCCCGAACGAGACGAGGAGCCGCTTGCCGTCGAACGCCTTGCCGAGTTCGGCACCCAGCGCCGCGCCGATCATGCCCGACACCGCGAAGACGCTGGCGCACCGCCACTTCACGCGACCGGCGTGGGCATGGCCGACGAGGCTGGCGAGCGCATTGACCGTCACGGCGAGGGCGGCCGTCCCGATCGCTGCGTGGGGCGAGCCGACGCCCACCACATAGACCAGTAGCGGTACGGCAAGGATCGACCCGCCCCCGCCGACAAGGCCGAGGATCAGGCCGATCACGCTCCCGGATAGGAGGGTGGCAAGGATGGCGGCGATGTCCATGATCGCTTCACGCAGCCGCGCGCCGGTTCCAGGGCATGACGCGCAGCAGGTTCGCCATGCCGCACCATCCCGTGACACCTGCGAAAATCAGCCCGGCACCCACGAACGCCGACAGGCCGAAGAAGCCGGGGGCGACGAACAGGCCGAGCAGAACGCCCGTCAACACCAGCGAACCGGCCGTGATCTGCACCTGCCGCATGATTTCCAGCGGTTGCGATCGATCGGCGACGGTCGGATGCCCCGCCTGCCGCCACGCATCGATACCGCCCCCGAGGACGTAGGCGGGCCCGCTGCCTGCTGCCGCACCAAGCTGCGCGACATTGGCGGCGGTTCGCATTCCCGACTTGCAGTGGAAGACGACCGGGCTTCCGTCACGCGGCAGTTCGCCGATCCGGTCGAGCGGCACGTTGATCGCGTCGGGGATGTGCTCGCGCGCATGTTCGTCGGCCCCGCGAATGTCGATCAGGCGCGCCCCGGCATCGACTGCGGCGCGGGTTTCGGCGGGGGAAAGGGTCACGAGCGTCATCGCATCAATCCTTGCAATAGAGCTGGTAGAGGGTGGCGAGCAGCGTTTCGACGCGCGCGTCCGCGATGCTGTACCAAAGCGTCTGGCTCTCCCGCCGGTAGGTGACGAGGCCTTCGTCGCGCATCTTGGCCAGGTGCTGCGAGCAGGCCGACTGCGACAGGCCGACATCGCGGGCCAGGTCGCCGACGGTCACCTCGCCATGCTCGACCAGCTCGCACAGCAGCATCAGTCGTCGCGCATTGCCGATCGCCTTCAGCGTATCGGCGACCTGTCCGGCTTTCGCCTCGAATGTCGCCAGGTCCATCGGTGGTTTGAGCATTATCGCACTCCGTTAGCTATTGCTTATGTAGTGGTCTCTAATATATTAGCAATAGCTAACAGAGGAAATTATGATCCAGCCCTTCATCGAAGCGTTCTTCGACGAGCCGACGAACACGATCAGCTACCTTGTCGGCGATCCCGCGACACGGATCGCAGCGGTAATCGACCCGGTGCTCGACTTCGACATGGCGAGCGGCATCGCGGACACCCGTTCGGCCGAACGCATCGTGGCGTTCGCTTGCGAGCACGACTGGCGGATCGGGATGGTGCTGGAGACGCATGCCCATGCCGATCACCTGTCGGCCGCTCCCTTCATCAAAGCGCACACTGATGCATGGATCGGCATCGGCGCGCACATCCGCGAGGTGCAGAAGATTTTCCGCCCGGTGTTCGCAATGGACGACCTGAAGACCGATGGCTCGGACTTCGACCGTTTGTTCGAGGATGGCGAGCGCTTCGCGATCGGTACGCTGGATGTGGAGGTGCTACACGTCCCCGGTCACACCCCGGCCGATGTCGCTTACCGGATCGGCGATGCGGCTTTTGTCGGCGATACCCTGTTCATGCCCGACTATGGCACTGCCCGCGCCGACTTCCCCGGTGGGAACGCGCGCACGCTCTATCGCTCGATCCGCCGCTTGCTGGCGTTGCCGGACGCGACGCGACTGTTCCTCTGCCACGACTATAAGGCACCGGGTCGCGACGATTATCGCTGGGAGACGACCGTGGGCGAGCAGCGACGGTCGAGCGTCCACGTCCATGATGGCGTGAGCGAAGATGACTTCGTCGCCATGCGTGAGAAGCGCGATGCCGGGCTATCCGTACCCAGGCTCCTGCTGCCCTCGATCCAGGTCAACATTCGCGCTGGCCATTTTGATGAAGCCGAGGCGAACGGCGTCACCTATCTTCGCATTCCGGTAAAATGGGCGAAGCACAGCGCTCAGGCCGACCAGTGATAGGCTGCTGAGGGCCAGGGATGGAATGGCCGCATTCGCGCCCTATATCGCTGTTCCAAAGGCATGGCCGATCAGCCCTGTCACGCCCATCGCGATCGCACCCCAGAAGGTGACGCGTGCGATGGCCGGAAGCAGGCGGGCCCCACCGGCTTTTGCGCCCAGTGCTCCGAGCACCGCGAGCAGCAGGAGCGCGGCGATGGAAACAGCCATGCTCACCATGGATCGTGGCGCGACGGCGGCGATCAAGACTGGGATGACGGCCCCGGCCGTGAACGATGCCGCCGATGACAGAGCCGCCTGGATCGGTCGCGCGGCCAGGTCGTCGCTGAGCCCCAACTCGTCGCGGGCGTGCGCGCCTAGGGCGTCATGCGCCATCATCTCTTCGGCCACCTGCTGCGCCAGGGCGGGCGTGACGCCCCTCGACACATAGATCGCCGCCAGCTCGGCCGTTTCCTGCTCGGGCGCGCGGACCAGTTCCCGCTGTTCGCGCGCCAGATCGGCCTGTTCGGTGTCGGCCTGCGAGCTGACCGAGACATATTCGCCCGCCGCCATCGACAGCGCGCCGCCGACCAGCGCGGCCGTCCCGGCGATCAGGATATTGGATGCGGTCGCGCCTGGGGCGGCGGCGACGCCGACGATCAGGCTGGAGACCGAGATGATCCCGTCATTCGCGCCAAGCACGGCAGCACGCAGCCAGCCGGTGCGATGGACCAGATGCTGTTCGCCGGAGGCGTGGGTGGTAACCTGGCTCATGCGATATCCTCTTCACGATGGGATGCGGGTCGGCGACGTTCGATCCAGGCATAGAGGCTGGGCAGCAGCACCAGCGTCAAGATCGTCGAGGTGATGATACCGCCGATGACCACGGTGGCGAGCGGCCGCTGCACCTCCGCGCCCGAACCCGTTGCGATCGCCATGGGGATGAACCCGACCGAGGCGACCAGCGCGGTCGACAGGACGGGGCGCAAGCGGTCATGCGCACCGCGCCGCACGGCCTCTTCGGTGGGCAGGGGATCGCCCTCGCGCCCGTCGCGCAGGGCGTTGATATGGTCGATCAGCACCAGCCCGTTGAGCATCGCGATGCCGGACAACGCGATGAAGCCGATCGCCGCCGTGATCGAAAAGGGCATGCCGCGTAGCCACAGCGCCAGCACGCCGCCCGTCACCGCGAACGGAATGCCGGTATAGACGATCGCCGCCTCGCGTACGCTGCCCAGTGCCGCATAGACCAAAGCGAAGATCAGGATCAGCGCGGCGGGCACCACGATCGACAGGCGCTTCTGGGCGGCCTCCAGCTGGTGATACTGCCCACCGAACTCGATGCGATAGCCGGGGGGCAGCTTGACCTGCCCGTCGATCGCGGCCTGGGCGCGCTGGACATAGCCCGCCAGATCGCTGGTCGACAGATTGACCATCAGCGCGGCGCGGCGGTTGGTGTCGTCGTGCAGGATCGGCTCGACGATGCGGGTTTCCTTCAGCCGGGCGACGCGGGACAGCGGCACCATGCCATAGTCCCCGACCCGCAGCGGCAGCGCCAGGATCGCCGCAGGGTCGGCGCGCAGCGAGTCCGGCATGCGGATCACGATGGCATGGCGTGCGGGTCCGTGCGGGATGAACCCGACCTCGGCCCCCGCCAGCGCGTCGCGGATTGCGTCGTTGACCGCCTGCGCGCCCAGGTTCAGGCGGATCAGCGCGGCACGGTCCAGCTCGACCACGATGCTCTTGGGGCGTCCGGCCGTCTCGAACTCGACGCCCTCGGTGCCGGGCAGCTTCTCCAGGATCGCCTTGGCTTGGGCCGCGGCGCTTTCCAGCACGTCGTAATCGTCGCCGTAAATCTTGACCGAGACGTCGGCGCGCACGCCCTCCAGCATCTCGTTGAAGCGCATTTCGATCGGCTGGGCGAATTCGAAATTCTGGCCCCGATAGACCTGGCGCGCGACCTTCTCAATCCCGGCGATCAGCTCCTGCTTGGTGGTCGGCATCCCGTCGCCGGTCGGCCAGTCCTTCAATGGCTTATAGAAGATATAGAGGTCGTTCTCGTTGGGCGGCATCGGGTCGGTCGCGACCTCGCTGGTGCCGATGCGCGAGAAGGTGTGGCTGACCTGCGGGAATGTGCGGCGGATCGCGCGCTCGGTCGCCTGCTCGATGGCGAGGCTCTGTTCCAGCGACATGCCGACCGGGCGATAGACCATCGCGGTGATCGCGCCCTCGTCCAGCTGCGGCGTGAATTGCGAACCCAGCGACTTGAAGGCGAGGAACGCCGCCGCCAGCAGCAGTAGCGCCCCGAGGACGAGGATCGCCGGGTGACGCAGCGAGCGTTCCAGCACCGGGGTATAGACCCGCTCGGCCACCGCGACGAAGCCCTTGGGCGCATCCTCGCCATGCGGCCGGGCGGGCGCGCGCAACGCCCAGGCGGACAGCATCGGCACGATGGTGAAGGTCCAGAGCAGCCCCGCGACGATCGCCAGCATCACCGCCTGCGCCATCGGCTGAAACAGCTTGCCCTCTACCCCGCCCAGGCTGAGCACGGGCACATAGACGAGCGCGATGATCGCGATGCCGAAGAAGGTCGGTCGTGCGACCATGCGGGCGGCATGGGCCACCGTGTCGCGGCGTTCGTCGGCGGTGAGGTCCTCGCCCTTCTCGGCCCTTCGCAGGGCGAGCAGGCGCAGGCTGTTCTCGACCACCACGATCGAGCCGTCGACGATCAGGCCGAAGTCGAGCGCACCCAGACTCATCAGATTGCCCGACAGGCCGATGGCGTGCATCCCGCTGACCGTCACCAGAAAGGCGAGCGGGATGACCAGCGCGACGATCAGCGCGGCGCGCCAGTTGCCCATCACGAACAGCAGGACGATCGCGACCAGCAGCGCGCCTTCGCCCAGATTGCGCTCGACGGTATGGATGGTCTGATCGACCAGATCGGCGCGGCTATATTGCCGGTCGATCACCATGCCCTTGGGCAGCGCGGCGGCAATGCCGGGCAGGGACTCCTGCACGCGCAAGGCGGTCTCGCGGCTGTTCTGCCCGACCAGCATCATGACCGTGCCCAGCACCGTCTCGCGGCCGTTCTGGGTTGCGGCTCCCTGACGCGGGGCGGCGCCGGTGACGACGCGCGCGAGGTCGCGCACCTGCAGCGGCAGGACGCCGCCCGCGAACTTGACCGGGATGGCGGCGATCTGCTCGGCGGTCATCACGCGGGCATCGGTGCGCACGGTGAAGCGTTCGGGCCCGCGCCGGATGATGCCGCCGCCCGCATTCTCAACGTTCTTGGCGACCGCCGCGGCCAGCTCGCCCGCGGTGACGCCGTGCATCGTCAGCCGGACGGGATCGGGCTCGACGACATATTGCTCCTCCAGCCCGCCGTTCGAGTTGACGTCGGCGACCCCCGCCACGGCACGGAGCATCGGCCGCACGGTATATTCCTGCGCCTCGTACAGGGCCATCAGCTGGCCCTGCGCGTCCAGTCCCGGCGGCGGCTTTCGCCATTCGAGCGTGTAGTAGAAGATTTCGCCCAACCCGGTGGTGATCGGGGCGAGCTGCGGCGTGCTGCCCGGCGGCAGCTGGTCGCGGACCGCCGCCAGCCGTTCGGTGACGAGCTGGCGCGCCTTCAGCTGGTCGGTGCCGTCCTTGTAGAGCAAGGTCACCTGGCTCAGCCCGGTCTTGGTCAGCGAGCGCGTCTGGTCCAGCCCCGGCTGGCCGCCCATCGCGCGCTCGATGGGCAGGGTCACCAGTCGCTCGATCTCTTCGGGCGCCAGGGCCGGGACCGTGGTGTTGATCTGCACCTGAACCCCGGTGATGTCGGGGATGGCGTCGATCTGGAGATTGGCGAAGGACCACAGCCCGATCGCGGCGATCAGCGCCGCGACCAGCGCGACGCCCAGCCGGTGGCGGGTAACGAGATCGAGCCAGCGCTTCATCGGGCCAGCGCCGCCCCGCCATTGAGCGCGCGCAGCTGGAGCAGCGCCTCCAGCGCCTCGCGCCGCGTGTCGAGCACGGCGTTGACCGCCTCGACATAGGATTGCTGGATCTGGGTATAGGTGGTCAGCGGGATCGCGCCGAGGCGATAATTGCGGTCGGCATCGGCGGCGGCCTGCGCGAAACGCTGCGGCGAGTTGGCGTCCCATTTGGCCAGCGCCTCGCGCTTGGCCTCATATTGCGCCGCCTGATCGAACACGTCGCGTGCGATCCGCCGTTCGGCGTTGATGAGGGTCGCATTGGCCTGCGCCTGCTTGCCCTCTTCGATCGCGACATCGCCCGCCTGGCGGTTCCACAGCGGGATGGTGGTGGACATGCGAACACCGTAATTGGTCTCGCGAATGTCGGAGCGGGCGCGGTCGTAATAGGGGCCGACGCTGACGGTCGGGATGCGGCTTTTACGCGCCAGATCGACGCGAAGTCCCTGCTGGGCGAATTGCGCGCGAAGGGCCTTCAGCTCGAAATTATTCTCGCTAGCCCGGTCGGCTAGCACTTGCCCTGAGGGCAGGGCGGGTAGCGACATGTCGGGCCGCATGATGCGGATGCGCGCGGCAAAGGGGGCGCCGCGCAGCTGATTGAGTTCGTAGAGGATCGAGTTCGCCTCGGCATCTGCCGCCGCCGCCGTCCGCTCGGCGCTGATCGCGCTGGCCTGGAGCGAGGCGGCCTCCAGCTGCGGCGAGGGGCCCGCCGGATCGCGTGCGACGATCACGCGGGCCAGCGTGCGCATCCGCCCCGCCACCTCGCGCGCGGCAGCGGCCTTCTCGTCCGCTGCGAACAGGCCGTAGCCCAGCGAGCGGGCGCGGGCGGCCAGCGTCGCGTCGAACTGCTGCAACCCGATCCGCGCCAGCCCGACCTGCCCGTCGGCGATCGCGCGGCGCAATGCGATGCGCCCGCCGAACTCGATCGGCTGGACGACCGACACGGCATAGGTCATGCCCTCGCCGGTGACCGCGCCGCTGGTCGGGTCCTGTGCGCGGCGCTGGCCGAACTCGACCACCGCTTCCGGGTCGGCCCAGCGGCCCGCCGCCTCGCGCTCGACGCCCGCCGTCTCGATCTGGCGCTGGTAGAATTGGCGCTCGGGATTGCCTGCGACGACGTTCTGAACCAGCGCGTCGAGCGTCATCGCCTGCTGCTGCGCCGCTGCGGGCGCGGCGATCACCGTCGCCGCTAGTCCTGCCAAAGCCGTGATCCGCATGTCATCCCCTGCGCGGTATTCGATAGCGTCGCGCTAGACGAGTTCGTCGCGTCGCGTCGACTAAATAGCGATTTAGGGAATGCTGGTGGAGATATTTGGGCTGCTTGCAGCCTTTTGTTCGGAATGACTATCAATACTAAATCGTAATTTCATTGACGACGTCCGCTCTCTGTTGCGATCACGGTGACATGACGCGGATATTGGTGATCGAGGATGATGCGGGCACGGCGGAGGAGATCCAGCTGGAGCTGCGCGCCGCCGGGCATGAGGTGTGCCATGCCGCCAGTCTCGGCTCGGCGGCCGCCCTTGTCGACGGTGCGGATTTCGACCTGCTGATCCTCGACCGGCAGCTGCCCGATGGCGAGGGGCTGGCGCTGCTGTCCGACCTGCGCGCGCGAGGGCAGCATACGCCCGCACTGGTGCTGAGCGCGCTGGGCAGCCTGGACGACCGGGTGCGCGGCCTGCGCGCGGGGGGCGACGACTATCTGCCCAAGCCGTTCGCCTTGGTCGAACTGATCGCGCGGGTCGAGGCGCTGCTGCGCCGCCCCAACGACACGCGCGAGACGAGGCTGATCGCGGGGCCGCTCGACCTCGACTTGCTGGCGGGCAGCGCCACCCGCGCCGGGCGCGATCTGGCGCTGTTGCCGCGCGAGCTGAAGCTGCTCGATTATATGGTGCGGCGGCCGGGGCGGATCATCACCCGCTCGATGCTGCTCCAGGACGTCTGGGGCTATAGTTTCGAGCCCAATACCAATGTCGTCGACGTCCACATGGGTCGGCTTCGCCGCAAGGTGGACGGCGAGGGCGAGGCGCAGCTGATCCGCAACGTGCGGGGGCAGGGTTATGTCTTCGATCTTCCCCACTGATCCGCGCGCGCGGGCGACCTGGCGCTGGGGCAGCGCGCTGGCGGCGATGCTGGTCCTGCAATCGCTGGCGCTGGCGGCGGTCTTCTGGGTGCTGGCGCATGACAATCACCGGCGCGAGATCGAGCATCAGTTGAGCGACGACTGCACCTTCTTTCGCCTGACCCCGGCGGAGGAGCGGCCCGAGGAACTGCGCGAGAAGCTGGACCGCGATCTGCACCGCGACCTGTTCCTGGCGCTGTTCGATGCGGACGGACGACGGATCGCGGGCAATGTTGCGCGGCTGCCGCCGGGCGCGCCGACCGGCAGGTCGTTCGTCGCCACCGTCGTCCCCACCGAATTGCCGGGCAAGCACCGCGACGAGGCGCGGGTGCAGCTCTGTCCGATGCCTGACGGTACGCGCCTGCTGATCGGCGTCGATCTGGACGATACGGTGGCGTCGATGCGGCTGGTCGGCCAATCGCTGCTCGTGGGGCTGGTTCCGGGAATCCTGATGGCGCTGGTCTTCGGGCTGATCGCCGGGCGGCGCGCGGCGCGGCAGGTCGATGCGGTTCGCCGCCTGACCGAGCGGATCATGGCGGGCGACCTGTCCGGGCGGCTGCCGGTGCCGGGCAATCCCGACAGTTTCGGGCTGCTGTGCGCCGACATCAACCTGATGCTCGACCGGCTGCAGTTGCTGGTCGGCGACATGCGCGGGATTGGCGATGATATCGCGCACCAGCTGCGCACGCCCCTGACGCGGCTGCGCGCCCGGGTCGAGCGGGGGATGCGCGACGATCGCGACCGCGATGCCTTTGCCGCCACCGCCGAGGCGACGCTGGCCGATGTCGACAAGCTGCTGGGCATCATCGCGGCGCTGCTGCGCATCCGCGAGCTGGAGGATCATGCCCGCCGCAGCCGCTTCGCGCCCGTCGATCTGGCCCGGCTGGTCGAGGATGCGTGCGATCTGCACCACCCGACCGCGGAGGATCGCGGCATCACCCTGTCCTATGCCACCGAGCCGGTGCCGCCGGTCGATGGCGATGCCAGCCTGTTGATCGAGGCGGTGTCGAACCTGATCGACAATGCGATGAAGTTCGGGCCGGTCGGCGGCGCGGTGCGTGTCACCCTGGGGGTGCAGGGGCGCGACATCGTATTGAGCGTCGCCGATGACGGCATCGGCGTGCCCCCAGCCGAGCGCGCGCTGGTGCTGCAACGCTTCTATCGCGGGCGCGCCGATCAGCCGGGGGTGGGACTGGGCCTGCCGCTGGTCAAGGCGATCGCCGATCTCCACGGCTTCGGCCTCGCCTTTGCGGCCCATGGCAGTGCCGTTTCGATCATCTGCCCGGGGGCAACAAAATAAACATAAATTTATAGAACCCTATCCCGATGGTCGCGTTCACCGTCCGCCGATCAACGGCCTGAGCCGAAGTTCATTCCCCCGGCTGAGCCCCTTATCGAAGGAACAGGAACGATGCGTTACGCTTCGCTCGCGCTGGTCGCGTGCCTCTTTGCCGCGCCCGCTTTCGCCCAGACGGGTGACACCCAGACGGGCAACGGATTTCCGCAAAACAGCTTGTCCAGCCAGCCGCATGGCGGCCCGCAGGGCGAGGCCCAGCGTGCCTCGATCATGGCGCTTCAGCAGACGCTGATCGAACTCCAGCAACTTCAGCTCCAGACCAAGCAGGCGCATTGGAATGTGTCGGGCACGCTGTTCTACCCACTGCACGAGCTGTTGCAGGACCATCATGACGGCGTCGCCAAATATGCCGACGAAGTGGCTGAACGGCTGCTGGCGATCGGCGCCTCCGCGGATGGCCGCGCCAACACCATCGTGCGTTCCAGCCGCGTGCCGGAAATGCCGGGCGGCTTTATCGACGATGCCCAGGTGATCGGCTGGTTCGCGACCAACTACCGCGTGGTCAGCGACGAGGTCGGCCAGGGCATCAAGGCCAGCGAGGATGGCGACCCCACCACCTCCAACCTGTTGCAGGAAGTGCAGCACGCGATCGACAAATATCAGTGGCAGATGCGCGCCATGATGCAGCCGACCCCCACCGACGCCAATAACGGCGCGGACCTGAACGGCGGCCGCCCGGTACCGCCGATGGCCCGCACGGCACCCGCCGCGCGATAAGCGTCGACGCCCGTCGCGCTCGACCTGATGCCGGGGACGCGGGGCCTCGCCGCTGGCGGTGCCCCGCCGTCTAATCGCGGCGATCCGGCTGGCCCGGTCGTCCCATGTCGAACGGGTTGGCGAGATAATTGTCCGCGCCCCTCGTCAGCCGCGTGATCCGGACCTTCACCGACAGGCTGTTCAGGTCGGGCAGCATCCGGTCCTGCACGACGGCATCCCAACACCGCTGCCGCAAACATCGGAGAACGGCAAAAGGGCGCGGCGCCGTCAAGACATTGTCTGGCTTCCAACAGGCTATCATCGGCGTCCATCGACCCGAGAGAGGGGATCCCCTCCGCCCAACGCACGGGCGAGCGCGACGCTGGCTGTCAGGCGTTGCGTCCGAAGCGACAGGGCACTTTGCTGGTCCCGGAGAAGGCTTTCCTGGGCGGTTGTCACGTCGAGATAGGTGGCGGCACCTTTGATGTAGCGGTCCAGCGCAATCGCACTGGTCCCGGCGGCGGATTTTACCGCCTGATCCTGCGCCGATTGGGCCTTATCCAGATAGTGCAGCGTCGCCAGCGCGTCCTCGACATCCTGGAACGCGCCCAGGGCGCGGGCGCGATAGTCGGCGGCGGCGGCGTTCCAGTCGGCGCGCGCGGCGGCGACATCGGCCCGGCGCTTGCCGCCGTCGAACAGGTTGAGGATCGCGCCCGGCCCGATCGCCCAGAAGATATTGGGGGCCGCGATGAGGCCCGCCAGCGCCGTGCTCTGGAACCCGCCCGCACCGCCCAGCGTGATCTGCGGGAAGAATGCCGCCTTGGCGACGCCGATCCGCGCATTGGCCGCCGCCATCCGCCTTTCGGCTGCTGCGACATCGGGGCGGCGGGCGAGCAGGGTCGAGGGGAGGCCGACCGGGATCGCGGGCAGGGCCAGCGGCGTGTCGCGGCGGGGGATCGAGAAGGTCGAGGCGGTTTGCCCGACCAGGCTGGCGATCGCATGTTCGCTGACCGCCCGGTCCGCCTGCAACGCGGCATATTGCGCCCGCGCTTCCCCCAGCAACGCGCCCGCGCGGCCGACATCCATGCCGGTCGCGATGCCGCCGCGGAAGCGGTTGCGGGTCAGGGCATCGGCCCAGGCAAAGGCGTCGATCGTCTGGGCGAGCAGCGCGAGCTGCTGGTCCTGGTCGCGCAGGCGGACGAAATTGGCGGCCAACTGCCCCTGCAACGCCAGCTTGACCGCCGCCAGATCGTCGCGACTGGCCTGGGCGAGCGCGCGGCCCGAGGCGACCGAGTTGCGCACGCGCCCCCACAGATCGGCCTCATAGGATATGCCGCCGCCCAGCGTCGCGGCGGTGTAAAAATCGGGTTGCGACCCGCCGCGCAACGGGCGCTCGTCCGATTGCCGGTTGCGGATCAGGCCGGGCGTCAGCTCGACGCGCGGGAACAGCCCCGAACGCGCCCCCGCCAGGGTCGCCCGCGCCATGTCGTAACGCGCCAGCGCGCCCGCCAGCGTCGGATTGTCGCTGTCGATCCGCGCCTCCAGCCGGTCGAGCAGCGGATCGCTGAAGCCGGTCCACCAGGCGGCGGGCAGCGCGGTGTTCGCCGGATCGACCGGCTTCCACACCGGGTCCCCGGCGCCGGGCATCTCCTTGAACGCGACCGGGGCGGTCAGCACCGGCGGATGATAGGCGGGGGCCATCGAACATCCGCCCAGCAGCACCAGCGCGGCCCCCGCAAGCCAGCGGGACAGGGGCTTAGCCATGACGATTCTGCCCCACGCGGACCAGCTCGCCCTGCGCCAGCGAGTCGGGCGGGTTGTCGACGATCTGTTCGCCGGGGCTGATGCCCGACAGGACCTGCACGGTCGGGCCATTGTCCTGCCCGATATGGACCTGGTGCATCACGATATGCCCGCGCGGATCGACCGTGGCGACCTGCGCCCCGCCCGCGCCGAACAGGATCGCGCTGGACGGCACCTGCGTCGTGCCCGCCTGTCCGGGCAGGTCGAACCGCGCCTGGGCATAGCCGCCGGGCTTCAGCAGGCCATCGGGATTGTCGGCGAGCAGCTGGACCCGGAAGGCACCCGATTGCGGGTCGACCGCGCTCGACAGGCCCGCCACCGTCGCGGTGAAGCGGCGTCCGGGAAAGGCGGGGACGGTCAGCGTCGCGGTCATGCCCGGCCTGATCGTCGCCGACAGCGACTGCGGGACGCTGACATAGACGCGGATCCGATGCGTGTCGGCGACGCCGAACATCGGGACCTGCGCGGCGGCACCGGGCCCGACCAGATCGCCGACCTCGGCATTGCGCGCGGTCACGACCCCGGCAAAGGGCGCGCGGACGACGGCATAGCGCTTCATCGCCTCCAGCCGCGACAGGGCGGCGCGCGCCTCGGCGACACCGGCGGTCTTGACCGCGAGGTCGCCATTCTTCTCGTCGACCTCCTGCCTGGACACCGACGAGGTGGTCAGAAGATCGGCCCAGCGGGCGGCGGTGCTGCGCGCCAGCTTCTCATGCGCCAGCGCGCTGGCGAGTGCGGCGCGCGCCTGGCCGATCTGCTCGTCGAGTTCGGGCGTGTCGATCACGCCCAGCGGCTGTCCCGCCGCGACATGCGCGCCGATGTCCTGCGACCAGCTGCGCACATAGCCGGCGACGCGCGGGAACAGTCGTGCGGCTTCCCAGGCCTCCAGCGTGGCGGGCAGGTCCAGCGCCTCGCTCGCCGCGCCGCCCTTGACGGGGATCAGGTGGACGGTCGGGATGGCATTGGCGGTGGACCAGCTGGCCGCCGCCGCGACGTCATGGCTGCGGGACAGGGCACCGACGCCGACGATACCGATCGCCAGGATCGCGGCGGTGATACCGGCGGCCTTCAGGCCCTTGGGCGCGGGCGTGTCGGCCGACACAGCTGGGGCCGGGTCGGGGGCCGAGGCGGCGTCATGCATGGATGGCTTCTCCGATGGGCATAAGGGGGGAGGGCGCGGCCGCCTTCTGGCGGCGGTGCGCGATGGCGAAGACGACGGGGACGAAGACCAGGGTGGCGAGGGTGGCGCACAGCAGACCGCCGATGACGGCCCGGCCGAGCGGTGCATTCTGCTCGCCGCCCTCGCCCAGGCCCAGCGCCATGGGGGCCATGCCGATCATCATCGACAAGGCGGTCATCAGCACCGGGCGGAAGCGGGTCGCGCCCGCCTCCATCGCCGCCTGGATCGCGTCGCCGCACGCCGCCAGCCGCTCTCGGGCGAAGCTGACCACCAGCACGCTGTTGGCGGTCGCCACGCCCATGCACATGATGGCCCCGGTCAGCGCGGGCACGCTGAGCGGCGTGTGCGTCGCGAACAGCATCCACACGATCCCGGCGAGCGCGGCGGGCAGGGCGGACACGATCACCAGCGGATCGATCCAGCTCTGGAAGTTCACGACGATCAGCAGATAGATCAGGATGACCGCCCCGGCGAGGCCGAGGATCAGGCCGGTGAAGGCGGTGTTCATCGTCTCAACCTGTCCGCGCATCGCGACGCTGGCGCCCTTGGGCAACTGGCCCTTGGTCTGGGCCAGGACCTTGTTGATGTCGGCGGCGACCGCGCCCAGATCGCGCCCCTGCGGCGTCGCATAGACGTCGAACACCGGCTGCACCGCATAATGCGAGACCAGCGCGGGGCTGGGTTCGCGGTGCAGCGTGCCCAGCGCCTGAAGCGTCTGGAAGCTGCCCGGCGTCGTGCCGGTGATCGGCAGATTGTCGAGCTGTTCGATGGTGCTGGCGCGATATTGCGGCGACTGCACCACGATCGGATAGGACACGCCGTTCTTGGGGTTGAGCCAGAAGGTCGGCGCGACCTGCGAGCTGCCCGCCAGATTGACCGACAGGCTGCGCGTCACGTCGTTTTCGGTGATGCCCAGCCGGCTGGCCTGCGCGCGGTCCACGTCGACGGCATATTCGGGATAGTTGGAGGCCTGTTGCAGGCGGACATCGGCGAGCCCCGGCACCTTCGACAGGCGGTCGACGAGCATCCGGGCATAGGCCTCGTTACCCTTCGTGTCGGGCCCGGCGACCTGCACGTCGATCGGGGCGGGCGAGCCGAAGTTCAGGATTTGGCTGACGATGTCGGCGGGCAGGAAGGCGAAGGACGAGCCGGGGAAATCGCGCGGCAGCTGTTCGCGCAGCGCCTTGACGAACTCGGCGGTCGGGCGATGGTCTTCCTTCAGCGTGACCAGGATGTCGCCGTCCTGCGGGCCGACGCCGCCGGTGTTGGAATAGGCGCGGTTGATGCCGCTGACCGGCAGGCCGATATTGTCGACGATGGTGTCCAGCTGGTCGGCCGGGACGATCTGGCGGATGCGGTTCTCGATATGGTCGAACAGCGCGGCCGTCTCCTCGATCCGGGTGCCGACGGGCGCGCGGACATGGAGGCTGATCTGCCCCGCATCAACCGCGGGGAAGAAGTTGCGGCCCAGCATTGGCACCAGCGCGAACGACATCAGCACCAGGACCATGAAGCCGATGACGAAGGGCCGCCGCCGGGCGAGCGCGAAGGCAAGGAGGCCGGTATAATAGCCGCGTACCGCCTCGAACCGGCGCTCGAAGCCATGCTGGAACCGGCGCAGCGGATTGCGGCTCTCCGGGCGTCCCGCCTGCGCGTCGTGGCTGACCATCACCTCGGCGGTGTGCGGGCCCGCGTGGTCGCGCAGCAGATAGTTGCCCATGGTCGGCACCAGCGTGCGCGACAGGACGAACGAGGCGATCATCGCAAAGACCACCGCCATCGCCATGGGCGCGAACAGGAAGCCCGCGACGCCCGGCAGGAAGAACATCGGCACGAAGGCGATGCAGATGCACAGCAGCGAGACGAAGGCGGGGCCGACGATCTGCCGGGCGCCGTCCAGGATCGCCTCGCGCACCGGCTTGCCCTGTCCGAGGTGCCAGTTGATGTTCTCGATCGTGACGGTCGCGTCGTCGACCAGGATGCCGACCGCCAGCGCCAGCCCGCCCAGCGTCATGATGTTGAGCGTCTGCCCGGCCAGCGACAGCCCGGCGATGGCGGCCAGGATGGCGAGCGGGATCGAGGCGGCGATGATGACCGTCGAGCGCCACGAGCCGAGGAACAACAGGATCATCAGGCTGGTCAGCGCGGCGGCGATCACGCCCTCGCGCATCACGCCCGACACCGCCGCCTTCACGAACACCGACTGGTCGGACAGCGGCTTGACGCTCAGACCCGGCGGCAGCGTGGTCTCCAGCTTGGGCATCAGCGCCTTGACCTGATCGACGATCGCGATGGTCGAGGCCGAACCGCTCTTCAGGACGGTCATCAGGACCGAGCGCGCGCCGTCGACCCGCACCTCGTTGCGCTGCGGCGGCGATCCGTCGCGGACATGCGCCACGTCGCGCATCAGCACGGTCGTCCCGTCGATCGTCTTGATCGGCAGGTCGTTGAGATCGTCGATCGCGTCCGGGCTGTTGTTCAGGCGGAGATTATATTCGTACTGGCCGATCTTGGCGGTGCCCGCGGGCACGATCTGGTTCTGCTGCGCCAGCGCGTTCGCGACGTCGGTCGCCGACAGTCGGTGCGCCTGGAGCGCGGCGGGATCGAGGTCGATCTGGATCTGGCGCTCCTTGCCGCCATAAGGCGAGGGGATCGCCGCCCCCTGCACCGAGGCCAGCGCCGGGCGGATCATGTTCTGACCCAGGTCGTAGATCTTCTGCTCGGACAAGCCCTTGCCGGACAATGCCAGTTGCAGGATCGGCACGGTCGAGGCGTTGTAGTTCAGGATCAGCGGCGGGGTGATGCCCGGCGGCATCTGCTTCAGCACGGTCTGCGAGGCGGACGTGACCTGGGCGGTGGCGGTGCGGATGTCGACGCCGGGGCGGAAGAAGATCTTCACGATGCCGACGCCCGACAGCGACTGGCTTTCGATATGGTCGATATCGCCGACGGTCGAGGACAGCGAACGCTCGTAATAATAGATGACGCGGCCCGACATGTCGCGCGGCGGCAGGCCGCGATAGGTCCACACCGCTGCGATCACGGGGATGCGGATGTCCGGAAAGATGTCGGTCGGCGTCTCGACCGCCGCGATGCCGCCGCCCAACACGATCAGAATGGCCAGAACGACGAAGGTATAGGGCTTGGCGAGGGCGAGCTTGACGAGCTGAAGCATGGGCGTCCCGGTGACCGTCAGGGAGGGGCGGTGTCGGCGACGGCGCGGGGATCAAGGGGGTGGGGAACCCGCAGCGCGTCGCCGACGGCTGCTCATCGCGCCAATCGCGGGCGCAGGCGACTTAAATGAATTTCACACCGGGCGCGGCAGCGCGATGCGCACGCAAAGTCCTGGCCCGGCATCGGACAGGCTGAGGCGAAACCCATGCAGGTGCAGGATCGCGACAACCAGGCTGAGGCCCAGGCCGCTGCCCGGGGTATCCTGCGCCCCTTGTCCCCGGTGGAATCGGCGCAGAACGGCATCGCGCTCGTCGGCTGCGATGCCGGGGCCGTCGTCGCGGACCTCGATGGCGCGTCCATGGGCGTCGTCGACCAGGGCAATGCCCACCCGGCCGCCGGGACGCCCGAACTTGATCGCATTGTCGAGCAGGTTGCTCAACGCCTCGAACAACAGCTTGTCGTCGCCCTCCACCGACCAGGATCTTGCGGTGACCGACAGGGTGATGTCGCGATCCTCGGCCAATGGCTCGTAGAGATCGGCGACCTGGCTCACGAGGGTGCCCAGATCGATCGTGCGGAACCCCGCGCGGCGGCGCCCCGCCTCCAATTCGGAGATGCGGAGCAGGGCGGCGAACCGCTCCAGCACCAGATCGAGGTCGCCGGTCGCTTGGCGGATGCCCGCCGCCACCCCGCCCACGTCATGGGGATGATGTCGCAGGGCGTTCAACGTGGCGCGGACGCGGGTGAGCGGCGTCCGCAGATCATGGGCGATGCCATCGGTCGCGCCCTTGACCTGGGCAACGACGCGGCCGACCTCTTCGACCGTCGCATTCACCGTGGCCGCGAACTGGTCGAGTTCGTCATGCCGCCCCGCGATCGGCATCCGGACAGAGAAGTCGCCCGCCGCAATCTCCCGGCTGGCGCGTTGCAGGGCGCGCACCCGGCGCAACGGCGCGCGGCTGAACCCAATCGCCGCTGTCGCGACGCATAACAGGGTCAGCAAACCGCTGACGATCAGGGTTTCGAGGATGGTGTGGCGCAGATCGCGCAGCAGGCTGATGTCGCGTCCGACCAACAACGTCTCGCCCTGCCCGGTACGCAGCGCGACCAGGCGGAAGGGGCCGCGTGACCCGTCCTCGACATCGACAGGCCGGCCGGGCGAGAGTGGGCGCAGCGGTCGGACATTGCCGACGATCACGGTGCCATCGGCCGCGATCAACGACAGATAATTGAAGCCAGCCCGATCGCGCCGCAGTTCATATCGCACGCGATCGGGTAGCTGCTCAGCAGGCACCCGCAACAGGCGCTGGGCGGCGGCGTGCAGGATGCGATCACTGCGCGCGGTCAGGTCGCGGGCGGTGGCAAGATAGACGACGCCCAGCATCGCGATCAGTCCCACGACGAACACCGCCCCCAGCATGGCCGAGAGGCGGAACGTGCTGATCCGGATGATATCGCGCCAGCGCAACGTCTCCTCAGCCTTCGAAGAGATAGCCCTCTCCCTTTACCGTCTGGATGGGAGAAGGGCGACCGGGGCGATCGATCTTCTTGCGCAGCCGGGCGATATGCACGCTGATGAGGTTGGCCCCCGGATCGAAATAATAGCCCCAGACGCGTTCGAAGATGATCCGCCGCGTCATGACCTCGCCCCGGTTGCGCATCAGGAACTCCAGCAGCCGGAACTCCATGTGCAGCAAGCGAACAGGCTCGCCGTCCACCCTGACCGTGCGGCGGACCAGATCGCATTCGATCCCGCCGCCGCGCAGCACCACCGCCTCGGCTTGCTCGCGCCGCCGGAGCAGCACTTCGACCCGCATCGCCATTTCGGCGAAGTCGAACGGCTTGGTCAGATAATCGTCACCGCCCGCGCGCAGCCCGGCGATCCGCTCGTCGACGTCGCTCAAGGCGCTTAGCATCAAGACCGGGATGGTGATGTGCCGCTCCCGCAGGCGAGCGACCAGGGTCAGGCCGTCGAGTCCCGGCAGCATCCGGTCCAGCGTGATCGCGTCGAAGGCCTCTCGGGTAGCCAGCTCCAGTCCGCTTTCGCCATCGGCCGCCCGGCTCGCGACGTGTCCGTGGCGTTCGAGTTCGGCCATGACCGCGACCGCGGTGGCGTCGTCGTCTTCGATGACCAGAATGGCTGCCATGTTTCGCGGCATAGCCCCACACGCGTGTTGCGGCCAAGGCACATCGCCGCGGGTGAAATTCATTTAAGTCGGCAGGCACGGCCTTTGGGGCGACAGAGGAGGCACCTCAGAATTTCGATGCCAAAGGGTTCCCCATGCGTTTCCTCCGTTTCCGGACGATGCTTCTTCCGTTTGCCTTGGCGGCCGCCCCGGTCGCGGCCCAGAACCAGCGGGACATGAGCAACGATTGCTTCGACGTGGCGGCGCCCATGGCCGACGCGACGCCCTGCTACGAACCGAGCGCACATACTCTTCCCCATGGCGCTCATCACGATCGGAACGCGAACAAGACAGTCGCGAAAAAAGCAGGGATGTCTAGCGGCGCCACGCCAAGGAAGCTGGTGAAGTAGCAAGGCGCTCAGTACCGGCATTCGATGGATCGGTGTGCGATCGACCGAAGCGGCTTAGCCCCCACGGATCGACGTCACCCCAATCCATGATCATTCGCGCCTATAAGGTGAGAATGGCGTTCCTCAGCTTTGCAGCCAGTCGCGCAAAAGCATCGTCACTTCACCGGGGCGTTCGATGGGGGCCAAGTGGCCACAGTTGCGGATTTCGTGGAAGCGTGCGGCCGGAATGAGCGCCGCAAGCTGGCGTGCATCGGCGGGCAGGCAGATGCGGTCGTGCTCGCCCACCGCGACCAGCGTCGGCACGCGAACCGCCGCAATGGCGGGGCCGATGTCGGGCCGGGCGAGCAGCGCGCGCTGCTGGCGTTCGAAGACGATGGCGCCGACGCGTTCGGCCATCGCCTGGACGGGGCCACTGACGATCGGGCTGAGGGTCGGATCGGCGTGCGGCGCCGTGGCGAGCAGACCCTGGTCGGCGACGGTGCGCGGGCGCATCTGCATCGAGGCGCGGGTGCCGAACAGCGCCACTCGCTCCACCCGGTCTGGCGCCTGGCGAATGATCTCCAGCGCGACATAGCCGCCCAGGCTGACCCCGGCGACCGCGAAGCGCGGCGGGGCATGGGCGAGCACACGCGCCGCCATCGCCTCCAGCGTGTCGTCGACGGTCAGGTCCCCCAGCATCGGATGGGTGATGTCGCTGAGGTCGACGATCTGTCTGGCCCAGAGCTGTCCGTCGCATCCCATGGCGGGCAGCAGGACGAGGGGCGGCGCGTTGCGGATCATGTCTGTCTCTTCCGGAATGGAGTGAGCGGTTGGGTCAGGTGAACAGGGTCAGGAGGCCGCGTGCCGGGTCGGTCAACCCTTCCCAGATCATCTTGCCCGCGACCCACAGGATGACGAGCAGTCCGACATAAGCGAGCCAGCGATAGCGCTCGATCACGCGCGCCAGGACATTGGCGGCAAGGCCCATCAGCGCGACCGACAGGATCAGGCCGATGGCTAGGATGCCCGGATGGTCGCGCGCCGCGCCCGCGACCGCCAGGACATTGTCGAGGCTCATCGAGATATCGGCGACCGCCACCGCCCAGGCAGCGGCCCAGAAGCGGCGCGGGGCCTGTTCGGTGAGGGGATCGTCTTCGCCCGCACCGCCGCGCAATTCTCGCCACATCTTCCAGGCGACCCAGACCAGCAACAGCCCGCCCGCCAACACAAGCCCGACGATCTGGAGTAGCTGCGTCACGACCAGTGCGAAACCGATACGCAGGACGAGGGCAGCGATGACCCCGACCAGGATCACCTTGCGCCGCATCGCCGGGGGCAGCCCCGCCGCCAGAGCGCCGACGACGATGGCGTTGTCGGCGGCCAGCAGGACGTCGATCATGACGACCTGGGCAAAGGCGGCGAGCGCGGCCGGAGAGCCGATCGCGGAAAAGTCGGCGACGATATGCTGCCAGAGCGTGTCCATCGGATCAGCCCATCAGCGGGAAGGCGAGCACCGCCATCCCGACCAGCGTCATGACCACGCACACCACGGCGGCGGGGACCAGCGTGAACCGTTGGTGATCGGCTAGGTCGATGCCCGCCAGGCTGACCAGCAGATAGGTTGAGGGCACCAGTGGGCTGAGCAGATGGACCGGCTGGCCCATTAGCGAGGCGCGGGCGATCGCCATCGGCGACACGCCGTAATGCGCGCCCGCCTCGGCCAGGATCGGCAGCATCCCGAAATAGAAGGCGTCGTTCGAGATGAAGAAGGTGAAGGGCAGGCTGAGCAGCGCGGTGATCGGCGCCATGTAGGGCCCCAGCACCGGCGGGATGAACCCGACGACTTCCTTGCTCATCGCCTCGACCATGCCCGTGCCCGACAGGATGCCGGTGAAGATACCGGCGGCGAAGATCAGCGAGACGACCGACAGGACGTTCCCGGCATGGGCGGCAATCCGCTCCTTCTGTTCTGCCACCTGCGGATAGTTGACGATCATGGCGATGGCGAAGGCCAGCATCATCAGCACCGATAGCGGCAGGATGCCCGAAACCAGCCCGGCGATCAGCGCCAGGGTCAGCGCCCCGTTGAACCAGCGCAGGTGCGGGCGGCGGGCCTCCGGGAATTGCGACACGGCCATGCCGGTGAAGGCGGTCGGCTCATTGGCCTTCACATGGCCGATGCGGCGGCGCTCCTTGCGGCCGAACCAGATCGCCAGGCCGATGAGGAAGGCGAGCCCGGCGATCATGCCGGGGATCAGCGGCAGGAACAGCGTGGCAGGATCGAGCTTCAGCGCACTGGCGGCACGCGCGGTCGGGCCGCCCCAGGGGGTCAGGTTCATGATGCCGCTGGTGCTCATGAGCAGGCAGCACAAGTACAGCCGGTTCATGTCATAGCGCTTGTAGAGCGGCAGCAGCGCGGCGATGGTGATGATGTAGGTCGTCGACCCGTCGCCATCCAGGCTGACGATCGCGCACAGCACGACGGTGCCGATCAGGATCGCCATCGGATCGCCGTGCACGACCCGCAACAGCCGGTTGACCAGCGGATCGAATAGCCCGGTATCGGTCATGATCGAGAAGAACAGGATGGCGAACAGCAGCATCACGCCGGTCGGCGCGAGGTTCTTGATGCCGTCGATCATCATGTCGCCAATGCCCGATGCGAAACCGGCGATCAGGGCGAAGGCGGTCGGCACGACGATCAGCGCGACGAGCGGGGTCATCCGCTTCGTCATGATGAGCGTCATGAAGGTGGCGACCATCAGGAAGCCAAGCAGGGCAAGATCCATCGAAGGATGCTCCGTGATAGGAGAAAGGGGCGTTTAGAAGGTGACGGCGATGCGGGTGCCGATCGTCTCGCCGCTGTCGGGGCCGGTATAGGTCCCTGCGCGATTGTCGGTGTCCCAATGCACCCAGTTGAACTGGAGCCGGGTGAAGCTGTTGAGATACCAGTTGACGCCCGCCGTCGCGGCCCAACCGCGCCCGCCGGTCAGGAGGCTGGTATAGTCGAGGTTCTCATAGCGCGCGGTCAGCTCGATCGCACCGGGGCCCCCCTCGAAGATCGGCTTCAGGACGCGCGGCTGGCCGAAACTGCCGAGACGCGGGTTGTACGGCGGCAGGTCGCCGGTGACGAACCAGCCGCCTGACAGGCTCCACGCCTTGCTGAGGAAATCGGGACGACCGCCGGTCAGGCGCGCGCGGCGCTCGCCCGCTTCGGCCATCACCCAGACCGGGCCGACATAGCCGCCCAGCTCGGCACCATAGCCCGTGGTGCTGCGCCCACCGAGCAGCGCGCCGGTCGAGACACGCAGCGCGCCGTTGAAGCGGCCGCCGATCACGGTGTTGCGGGTCAGCGTGGTCGCCGCCGACGACAGCGCCTCGTCGAACCCCCAAATGCCGAGATGCAGGACCGAATGGTCGCTCTTGACCGGGTTCCAGTGTGCGCGACCCAGCACGGTGCGGCTGTCGTTCGTCGCCTGGTTGCCGTCGATCCGGTCGCCGGTGAGCGTCAGCGACGCATGGCCGGTCTTCCAGAACAGGCGCGGCATGATGCCGACGCCGTAGAAGCCGCGCTGCGGGATGATCGCGGTGGAGACAACGGTGCGCTCCATGAACGGCGTCGAATCTGATCCGGTCGAGCCTTCGAACCCGCGATCGTTGAACAGGTGCCCGGCGCGCAGGTCGTAATCGAGGCCCGGCCGGATGCGGTTGCGCCAGCCGATAAAGGCGGTGACGATATCGACGTCGTTCTCAGAAAAGTCGGTTTCGAACTGGTAGAAGAAGTGGGTGCCAACTCCGCCTTCCAGACCCAGACGCAACGCGCGCATGCCGGTCGTCGTGATGTTGCGCCCGTCATAGGCCGATCCGAAGGTCGAGCTGACATCGGTCAGGATGCGGCCGCGCGGCTTGAACGTGTAGATGCCGTCGGCCGAGTGGAAGACTGGGAGGCCCGCGCCCCATTCCGTCGTCACGCCCGCCGCATTGGCCTGCCGTGCCTGCGCCACGTCGCGTTCGGCCGGGCCGGGGGGTACCAGCTGCGGCGCGAAGGGGCGGGTGACGGTATCGCGGCCGATCGTGTCGCTTTGCGCCAGTTGCGGGGCGGACGGGGTGGTCGGGGCAGGGGCCGTGGCGGCGACTGGTGCGGGAGCGGTGGCGGTCGTGCCCTCCAGCCGGTCGAGCCGGGCGCGCAGGGTCGCGATCTCGGCAGCCTGCTGGCGGACCAGCGCGGCGAGGTCGTCGTTGCTCGGCGTCTGGGCCAGGGCGGGGGTGGCCGCCATCAGGGCGACCAGCGCGGTGGCGGTTCGGATCGGGGTCATCATTTGGGGGCCTCTTGAGCAAGAGTGGCGCGCCAGTCGGCCAGGAAGCGGCGGCGCTTGATCGTGTCGAGATTGACGAGAAGCTGCGGTCCGACGCGGATCGGGCGCTGCTGTTCGGCGGACAGGCGGGGGGCGCGGACATCGGCGCGAACCGGCAGCAGCCATTGCCGGGCGAGCAGCGTCTGCCCGGTTCGCGACAATAGGAAGTCGAGGAACAGCCGCGCTGCCGCCGGGTGACGGGCATCGCGGGCGATGAAGGCGACGCGCGAGGCGATGATCGTATAGTCGCGCGGGAAGACCACCCGGATATTCGGGTCGCGCATCGCGCGGGTCAGCGCATAGGGGCCGACGACATTGTAAGCGATGGCGATCCGCCCCGCCGACACCGCGTCCAGCATCGGCTCGGTGGTGCGCGACAGCATCGGCCGGGTCGCGGCGATCGCCTGCACCAGCGAGCGGGTGTCGCGGGTGATCGCATGATCCTCGGTCAGATAGAGGTAGCCCACATTGGACCCCGCAGGGTCATAGGTCGCGACCTTGCCCATCAGGGCGCCGCGACGGGTGCGCAGCAATCGCTCGAATGCCTCGTGCGTGCGCGGCACCTGTCCGGCGGGGATCAGGCGGCGGTTGACGACGAAGGCGACCGGCTCTGCGGTGACGCCGTAGCCCATATTCTTCCACACCGCCGTGGCGGGGAGCGCGGGCTTTTCGGGGCTGAGATAGGCTTGCGCATAGCCGTCGTTGATGAGCTTGGCCTGAAGGTCCATCGCCGACGACCAGACCAGATCGGCCCCGGGTGTCCTGCCCCGTGCCTCGGCGACGACGCGGTCGTAGATGGTGCTCGATTCCAGGTCCAGATAGCGCACCTGGACGCGGGGATAGGTGCGGCGAAAGGCGGCGATCAGCGGCTGCATCGCGGCGGTGTCGGCATTGCCATACACGCGGACCTCGCGCTCGCCCCGCGCCTCGGCGATCAGTGCGTCATAGGAGCGGGGATAACCGGCCGGGCGCTGCGCATCGGCGCGAGCGGGCACCACGGCACCCAGCATCAGCATCGATAGAATTACCAGTCGCATCGTTCAGGTCCTCTCGCTTCCCGCCTCTGAGTTCGGGTAAGCTCAATGCCATGGATTATCCCGCCAAGCTGTCATCCGCCTTTCACGGAAGGTCCGCGCCGTGCGAATTCTGATCGTCGAGGATGATGCGGCGCTGGCACGCGGGATCGTCGCGTTGCTGCGTGCGGCGGGGCATGCGGTCGATCATGTCGCGACCGGAGAGGATGCGCTGATGGTCGCGGCGGACGAGGCCTATGCGCTTGTCGTCCTCGATGTCGGGCTGCCGGGGGTCGATGGCTTTTCGGTGCTCCAGACGCTCAGGCGGCAGGGCAACCGGGTGCCGGTGATGATGTTGACCGCGCGCGATGCGCTGGACGACCGGGTGCGCGGCCTGGACCTGGGTGCCGACGATTATCTGCGAAAGCCCTTTGCCCCAGAGGAACTGGAGGCGCGCATCCGCGCGCTGGGGCGGCGGCGCGGCGGCGATCCCACGCCCGAGCTGGTCGTCGGGGCGCTGATCCTCGACCGTTCGCGCGGTGCGGCTCGGGTCGGCGAGCGGACACTCGATTTGCGCCGTCGCGAATGGGCGGTCTTGGACGCGCTGGCGACCCGCGCGGGGCAGATCGTGCCGAGAGAGACGCTCCAGTCCGAGGTGTTCGGCTATGACGAGCCGGTTGGCCCCAACGCCATCGAAGTGAATATCACGCGGTTGCGCGGCAAGCTGGCACCCGATGGTCCGGCCATCCGCACCGTGCGCGGGGTCGGCTACA
This sequence comes from Sphingomonas sp. 77B, assembly GCF_056497825.1. Taxonomy (NCBI): domain Bacteria; kingdom Pseudomonadati; phylum Pseudomonadota; class Alphaproteobacteria; order Sphingomonadales; family Sphingomonadaceae; genus Sphingomonas; species Sphingomonas sp. 77B. The sequence goes on along the minus strand of NZ_JBWMBY010000001.1, from coordinate 597,725 downwards.
TGCTCGATGCCCAGTAACTTCGGGCGCGGGAAGGCGCTGGCGCTTCGCACCCGGCTGCTCGCGGCCATGCTGGCGCCGATGCTGGCGATCGCGGTGTTGCTGGGGCTGGCCGGGGCGACGCTCATCGCCGATGTGGTCCGCCGCACCAACGATCGCGTGCTGGGCGGCGCGCTGGGCGCGATTGCCGAGACGGTGCAGGTCGAGCGGGGCGAGGTGACGCTCGACCTTCCTGCCGCCGCCTTCGGGATGCTGGAGAATAGCGAGCGCGACAATGTCTATTACCGGATCGCGGTGGGCGGGCGCCTGCTGACCGGCTATGCCGATCTCTCCGCGCCGAACATCGCCGAACTGGCGCTCGACACGCCTCGCTTCCGTTTCGCGCGCTACCGCGATCAGGATATCCGTATCGCCGAGGTGCGCCGCACGCTGCCAAGGATCGAAGCGCCGGTGATCGTGCAGGTGGCCGAGACGCTGGACGGTCGCCGGGCGCTGCAGCGGCGGCTGGTGATCGCGCTGGTGCTGGGTGAGTTGCTGCTGGTGGGCGTGGCCATGCTGCTGATCCGCCCGGCACTGGCATGGAGCCTGCGGCCGCTGGCGGGCCTGCGCGGGGCGGTGGCGGCGCGGGATACGCGCGCGACGCCGGACCTGTCGCCGCTCGACACCGGGCCTTTGCCCGTCGAGCTTCGCCCGCTGGCGGATGCGTTCAACCATCTGCTTGCCCGGCTGGACAGTGCGACCGCCGGGATGCGCCGGTTCACGGCGGATGCTTCGCACCAGATGCGCACGCCGCTGACGGTACTGAAGGTACAGGTGGCGCTGGCACGCCGGGGCAGCCCGGAGGCGCTGGGCGAGATCGCGGCCGCCGCCGACCGGCTGGAACATCTGGTGACCCAATTGCTGGCGCTGGCCCGTGCAGAGGAGGCGGGCGTCGCGCCACCGCGCGAGCGGGTCGACCTGCGCGAGGTGGCGGTCGCCGTCATCAACCGCCGGATCGCGCAGGCGATCGACGCAGGCGTGGACATTCATCTCGATGCACCGACCGACATCGCGATTGCCAGCCACCGCACGCTGATATTCGAAATCCTGTCCAACCTGCTCGACAATGCGATCCGCTATAATCGTCGTGCTGGCCAGGTGACGCTGACCGTCTCATGCGAAGACGGAAAGGGGCCTGGGATCGTGGTGGCGGATGACGGCCCCGGCCTGCCCGATGCCGAACTCGTCCGCCTGGGCGAACGCTTCACTCGCCTTTCCAGCGCTCGCGACACCGAGGGAAGCGGCCTGGGCCTCGCCATCGTGCGATCCGCCGCGTCGCGCCTCGATGCGACGCTGGATATCGTCAGTACCCGGCCCGGACTGCGCATCACGCTGGGCTTCGAACCTGCCGCCGCGATCGCGGCGATTGGGGGCGCCAAATCAGATGGACCGTCAGACGGGCTTCGTTGAATAACGCTCCGCTCCGCTACTCGGACGACCTGGCGTCGACCGGCTGGACAGCCAGGCGCGCGTCCAGCCCATTTTCCCGCAAGGTGCGGCGCGGCGTCAGGCCGCGCGCATGGTGGCGGAGTGACCGTAATCGTCGGGGCGGTACCGGGCCGTCGACGTGGACGCCATCGGCATGGTGGCCAGGTCGACGTTGAAGCGCATCACCGATGCCATCAGCGTTCCGCATTCCTGAGCCAGCAGGCTGGCGGCCGCGGTCGATTCCTCGACCATGGCGGCGTTCTGCTGGGTGACCGAGTCGATCTCGCCGATCGCGATGTTGACCTGACCCAGGCTGTGCGCCTGCTGCTCGGATGAGCGGGCGATCACGTCCACGACGGTGCTGACGTCGGAGACCTTGCCGATGATGCGTTGCAGCGCATTGCCGGTTTCGTCGACCAGCACCACGCCCGAGCGGACATGCTCGATGGCGGACAGGATGCGCGCCTTGACGTCGGAAGCCGCGTCGGCGGAGCGCTGGGCCAGCGCGCGGACTTCGGAGGCGACGACCGCGAAACCCTTGCCCGCATCGCCCGCCCGTGCCGCCTCGACGCCTGCATTGAGGGCGAGCAGATTGGTCTGGAACGCGATGCCGTCGATGACCGTGATGATGTCGACGATCTCACGGCTGGCCTGGTCGATGCCGTTCATGGCGGTGATCGACTTGGCGACGATCTCGCCGCCCTTTTCGGCCTCGTCGCGCGCCTCGGTCACTGCGCGATTGGCTTCGCTGGCACTGATGGCGCCTTCGCGAACGCCCTGAGTGATCTCACCGACGGCGGTGGCGGTTTCTCGCAGACTGGCGGCCTGCTGCTCGCTGCGGGCCGAGAGATTGTCGGTGGCCTGGCGGATTTCATCGATATTGGAACGGATGCTTCCCGCGCTGCCGCGCACATCGCTGGTCAGGCCCGACAGGTTCTGGACGGCGCGGTTGAAGTCGGCCGATAGCTGATGGAACGCCGGGGGCAGGTCGGTCAGGCGGACGGTCAGGTCGGCCTCGGACAGGCTGTGCAGGCCGGAGCCGATCGCCTGCAACGCCTGCTCGCGCTCGCGGTCGTCGCTGACCTTGGCCTTGGCGGCATCGCGGAAGACGACGACGGCACGCGCCATATCGCCCAGTTCGTCACCGCGCTCGCTTCCCGGCACGTCGATGTCGTTGCGACCACGCGCGAGCTCGGCCATCAGCCGGGTGAGGGCGGTGATCGGCCGGGCGATGCTGCGGCTGAGTACCATCTGGAGCGTGATGACGACACCGATCAGCATCAGGCCGCCGACGACCAGGGCGATGATCGCGGTGCCGATCGCCTTTTCCTGCGAGGCGGCATTGCTGGCGATCGCGGCGGTTTCCTGATCGCGGATGGCGCGGAGCGGCAGCACGATATCGCTGGTCAGCACGGCCTTGCCCGCATCGCGAACCGCCTGCTGCGCTTCGTCGCGGCGCCCGTCCTTGACCCAATCGGTCAGCCGGTCACTCCATGTCCGCCGCCACTTGGCCTTCTCGGCATTCGACTTGGCGAGCAGGTCCAGTTCGTTCTGGTCGGTCAGCATCGCGGCCAGCTCGCGGCTGGTCGTGTCGTACTCCTTGCGCGCTTCTTCGTAGGATTTGAGGTAGCTCTTGTCTGCGGTGACAAGGAAGCCGCGCAACTGGCTGTTTTCGCGCAGGATCGATGTCTCCAGGGTCAGCGCCTTCGCATAGACCTCCTGGGCATGGTTGTTCCGCGCGGTTGCGCTGCGGATTTCCCAGATATTGGCAAAGAACACGATCGTCATGACCGCGGCCGACAGGCTGACGATCAGGAACGATACACCCAGCTTCTTGGGGATGTTCATGTTCGTAAGCATTATGCGTTTCTCTCAACAGGTCGGAACGGGGACGATGCGGGAGCGGCGATGGGGTTGTCGTGATGAAGGCCGTAGGACGAAGGGGCGCTCTGGGCGTCAGGTATGCACCAAGCAGTGGCGGGTGCCGTAAGATACGGCGGCGATGTCACCGCCCGATGCCTGTTCACCATATCCTAAGTCAGCCTTTGGTTTCGTCGAATAATCGTTACAGATGCGAAGTTAATTATGGGTGAAGCGGCCGGTTGTTATCGTCAGCCTTGCTGCCTCATCCGCCGATCCACGCGATCCACGCTCCATAGGGATGGCAACGGGCAATCACGCGGTCGCGGCCATCGGGCCAGGAACGCAGGCGCAGCTCGACCCGTTCGCGTGCATCGTCCCATTCGAAACCGATCGTGGCGAAGGGGCGGTCGGGGGTCGCGGATGCTCCGGCGCTCTGCACGCTCGCCTCGATACGCGCGCGATCCTCGGCGCTCAGATATTGCAGGACCATCGAATGCAGCACGACACGGTGGCGATGATCCGCTTGCGTGTCGGTGAGCCGTTCCGCGAGCCAGCTTGCCGCATCGCCGACCTCCAGCCGTGGCGGATGCCCGCGACCGATCTCCAGGGCGCGTTCCAGGCGCTCGGCCCGCTCGGGCTGGTCGGCGAAGATGAAGGAGGCGAGCCGCTCGCACGCGGCCGGATCGTTGACGTCGAGCGGGTGCAGGTCGACGCCGCGCGCTTCGGCTACCGTCACGACGGCATCGGGGGGCGGGGAGCCCCTCCATTCAGGTGCAATCCGAACGGTCGAGTCGGGCTTGCCCGTCCGGACGCCGCCCAGGTCATAGGCGTAGCGCGTCAGATTGAGGTTGAGCCCGGCACTCGCCCCGATCTCGAACAACTCGAAACCGTGGCCGTACTCCTTCGCCAACACCATCAGGGCGGCATGCAAGGCGGCGGCCCGGCCGATCTCGTTGGTCTGCGGTACCCGCAGCAACCAGTCGACCAGGAACTCGTCATGGGCGGCCAGGGCCAGTGCGACCGCGTCGTCGAAGCGGTCATGCTCCCCGGCATAGAGGGCGGCAAGCTGCGGCTCGGCACCGCGGCGTGCCAGCGCGTGCAGGGCGGCGTTGATCCGCATCGCGATGGCCGAGGACGCGGCGGTATCGCCCCAGGATCGGATCAGCGCGGCGCTGAGCGGCGCCTTGTCGAGCTGCCGGTCCACCGCCGCCAGCAGGTCGGCGACGAAGGGCGTGCCGATCGCCCGCATGACCAGCGATTGCCGGTACAATTCGCTCGGCGAAGCGATCGGATCATCCGAACCCGGATACATGGTGGGGAAACGCTCCGGCTGCATCGGTCGCCTATGACGCCGCAAGGGATATGGTGGCAATACGCACCGGGACGACGGAAAATCGGTCCCGGTGCGCATCACCCGGTCAGGCGAGATCAGAAATTGAAGTTCGCGCCAGCGCTGAAGTTGCGACCGACGAGACCGGCATAATGCCAGCTGCTCAGATAGTTCGGATTGCTGGTATAGGCTGCCGCCGCCAGCGGAGCGCGGGCATTGGTCACGTTCTGGACGCTGAAGAAGAACCGGAAGTCATCATTGACCCGCACGCCCAGGTTCAGGTCGGTATAGATGAACGGACGGACGAAGCACTGGTTGTTGAAATCAGTCTTGCGATCGACGACCGGGACCAGCGTGTTCCTGCACGACAGGTCGATCACGCCGTTCACGGCATCGATGCGATCGGCTGCCACCTGCTTGATCCGGCCCACATAATAGGTCGTGCTGGTCAGCGAGAAGTTGCCCACCTCGATCGTGTTCTGCCAGTTGCCACGGATGCGCGGGGTGCCGCCGCCCGAAGACAGCTCGTAAGGCCCCAGCGTACCCGCATATTTCTGTACCACGCCCGCCGGGGTGACGAGATCGAGGCGAAGGACGCGGGTCACGTCGACACGGCTGATGAACTTCACGCCGTTGGCCAACTGGACGTTCGCATTGGCCTGCATGTCGATGCCCGAGCTGACCATGTAATTGGCGTTGACGTAAGGCACGTCGAACACCAGCAGACGGGGCAGGGCGTTCGGATTGACGGGATCGGGCGCGTCGACGATGTTACACTTGTAGCCCTGTCCAACCGCCGCCAGCGCCGCGCATCCGGCCGCCGCATTGGTCTGGCCATAATAGGCCTTGATTGCCTCGGCGCGCAGCGGCCCGCTGACGATCAGGTTCGATTTGCGGATGTTGTAATAGTCGACCGTGACATTCAGCCAGCGAACCGGATTAAGGATCGTGCCGACGGTAAAGCTCCGCGATACTTCCGGAAGGATATCCGCCTTGCCCTGCGCCGCGCTTCCGATGCTGTACGTCGTCGTATAAGCCGGGTTGCCGGCATGCGCAGCGATAAAGCTGTCGGGTGGGGTGTAGGACGAGAAGCCCGCATAGCTGCTCGCCGGGTTATATTCCGCGAAAGTCGGCGCGCGGAAGCCCTGCGAATAGGTCGCGCGTAGCGAGAATTCGCGAACCGGCGTGAACTTGGCGCCGATCTTCGGCGAGAAGTGGCTATAGCCTTGCGAATAATGGTCGTAACGGCCCGAGACGTTCAGGTCGAACGCGCGGGCGAACGGAGCGTCGATCTCGAAGAACCCGGCGGTCACGGTCTGGCGACCCTGGGCCGACGAGGTGTTAAGCCCGTAATAGGACAGGTCGAAATTCTGATTGCGGTTCATCAGCGTTTCGCGGCGAATCTGGAAACCCGCACCGACATTCAGGTCGCCGCCCGGCAGTTCCATCAGTGACTTCAGCAGCGAGCCGCCGATCGTTGCGATCGTCGAATAGGACGGGGTCGTACGCTCCGGCGAGATCTGGTTGCGAACGGCCTGCGTGTTCTGCTCGGGATTGACGAAATTGTATGCGCCGGTGTTGACCGCGTTCAGCAGGCCTTGGATGTTGATGAAGCCGCGCTGCGTCACCGCGAAATTGTCACGGGCATAGACGCCGTTCAGGCGGAACTTGAAGCCGTTGCCCAGGTCGCCCGAAATGCCGCCCGTCGCGCGGAACACGTCGACATAGCGGTGGCTGCCAGCGGGGATGTCGCCGAACAGATAATAGATGCGCGCGGCGTTCTGCGTCGGATCGGCGCCCGCCACCGCATAGGGGTTGTTCGGGTTCAGGCGGCGATCCGCGGCGGTGGCGCAGTTCACCCCAGCCGCGCAGACATACATCGGCAGTACGATGCCCGGGCTGCTGGATGCCAGTGCGGCGGAAGCGCCGAATGGCTGGGTCTGGCGGATACCAGCCGGAGTGCCGCGAATGTCGACTTCCGAGTGCGAATAGCTGCCGCTGGCGAAGGCTTCCCAGCCCTCGGCGATGCGGACGTTCAGGCGCGCGGTCGTCGAATAGCGCTGCTGGCGCGGCTGGATGATCGAATATTCGTCGGGCAGGTTGTGCTTGCAGCCGGTGCCCTGCGCCCCGCCGGAGGTCACAGTGAAGGTGCCGAACGGGCAGGCATTCGAGTTGAGCAGGCGGTATTGGTTGGTTGGCGTCCCGACCTGTCCAGACAGCGGGTTGTTCAGATCGCTTTGCGAAACGCGGGTAACGACCGCCTGCGGGTTTGCAAAAAGGAGCGAGTCATCGTTGCGGTTGCGGTCCAGCAGGCCGCTGGGGCTCAGGTCCAGCGTGTTGAACGGATAACCGCGCGAGTTATTAGTGATGTACCCGTCATAGGTGTATTCACCGTTGACGTAGAAGTTGAAGCCCTGCTCGCGATAGTCACCGAAACCGGCGGTCAGCGTCGCGCGGTAGTGCGAACCGTCGGCCTTTTCGGTGGTGCCGCCCTGGACCGATCCAAAAATGCCCTGGACGTTCTTCTTGCTGATGAGGTTGACGACGCCGCCGATCGCGTCCGCGCCATAGGTTGACGATGCGCCGTCCTTCAGCACTTCGACACGCTCGATGGTGCTGAACGGGATCGAGTTCAGGTCGACATAGGCATTGTGACCGTCGTCGTTCAGCGGGAAGTTCGCCGAGCGCAAGCCGTCGATCAGAACGACCGTCGAAGAGACGCCCAGGCCGCGCAGCGACACCGCCGCGCCACCGGCCGAAAAGCCGTTCTTGAAGCCGGTCGAGATCGAACCGGCGCTGTCGGCGGACACCGAGCGGATGGCATCCTGCGCGGTCGTGATGTTGGCGCGCTGGAGCACGTTGGAATTCACCACGGTGACCGGCGAGATCGAGCTGGCGTTGGAGTCGCGGAACAGCGTGCCGGTGACGACGACCGTGGCACCTTCCGCCGTGGCGGGGGCGGGGGCCGCCCGCTTGATCTGAACGTCCTGCTCGCCCTGCGCCTGTCCAACCGGCGCCGCTGTCGCCACGTTCTGGTCGGTAGCGTCTGCCGTCTGCGCGGGTGCTGCCTCCTGCGCATGGGCAGGAGCGGCGATCGCGGTCAGCAGAGCCGCAGTCGAAATCCCAAGGCGCAGTTTACCAAATGCCGAATTCATCGAAGCCACTTAGATATTCCCCCTCTGACGCAGCAGCGACCTCCGTCGCCGGTACTTCACTCGTCATGACCTGACGCTGCGATAGATGGCCGCGTATCATCGGCCGCGTTACCAGCTGGTTAAAAAGCCGAGTATTGGCGATGATGTGGTAGGATATTGGATTTGCTGTCGGGATGCGGGGAAATCCAAAGCCGTTGCTTTGGATGGCACCTGCCGATCCTTCCCAAGACTGGGATTGCAAGCCCTTGATATTCTGGCGGTGTCCGTCGCTTGCGCCAGTTCTTGGTAATGGCCTTGCCCGACCGCTGCCGATCGCCCAGTGATCGCCGGATTAATCTGGACAGATAAATTATGTTTTAAGGTTCCGATGCGACCAGAATGGGCAGATGCGCACGGAACGAGAAAAATCATGCTGAAAAGCCTGCTTCGGGAAAGGCGACGGTCCAGCGCCGTCCATGCGCTGGGCATTCTGGGGTCTGCTCGGGAGGCGAGCTTCGATCGGTTCGTGATGCTGGCGGCGCGATCTTTCGACGCGCCCATCGCGCTGCTGTCGCTGATCCATGGCGACACGCAATGGTTCAAGGCGAGCCATGGCGCGGAAATCGCCTGCAACCCGCGGCATAGCAGCTTCTGCACCTTCGCGCTCGACCAGCCCGACATCCTGGAGATTTGCGATCCGCGCGCCGATCCGCGTGTGGCCCATTTGCCGGTGGTGAGCGATGCCCCCTTTATTCGCTACTATATCGGCGTGCCGCTCCGGGTGACCGGGGGTATCGATGTCGGTGCTCTCTGCATCCTGGATACGCGGCAACGCCATCCCGCTTCGCCCGATCAGAAAGCCTATCTTACCGCGCTGGCACGACAGGCGTCGGCGGCGCTGGAGGGACGGGCGGACCTGATCCAGATGGGCGGACGCGCATGATCGACGTCGTCCTGTGCCTGACGCTAGAGCATGACCTTAACTTGGTCGCGTTGGCGCTCGTCATTTGCCTGACGGGCTCGCTTGCGACTGTCCAGCTGTTCAGTCGCGTTCAGGCCTCCCTTGGCTATCGCCGTTTCGGCTGGATCATCCTGGGAGCGGTGGGCGCGGGGACGATGGTCTGGGCCACGCATTTCGTGGCGATGATGGCGTTCCGGACGACCGCGCCCGTCATCCTGGACCCGGTCCTGACGCTTGTTTCGCTGCTCGCGGTGATCGGGATCACCGTTCCCGGCATGGCGCTGGCGGCGGGGGGGCGACGCTGGTCGGGTGCGGTCGGCGGCGGCGTGATCGGCCTGGGGATCGCGGTCATGCATTATGTCGGCATGGCGGCATACCGCGTCGACGGCATCGTGACCTGGAAACTGCCCTACGTCGCTGGCTCCATCCTGCTGTCGATCGGCTTGTCCGCCATCGCCTTTCATGTGCTGAACGCCTGTGACCGCTGGCGGACGACCAGTGCCGTGGCGTGGTTGAGCGTCGCGGTCGTGGCGCTGCATTTCACGGGCATGGCGGCGATGAAGATCGCCGTCCTGAAGCTCGGTCACGGCCTGTCGGGCATGACCATCGTGACGCTGGCCACGACGACGACGGTCGCGACGCTCATCATCGTCGGTTGTGCCGCGATCAGCGCGCTGATCGACGGACATACCCAGTCCGAAACCTATCGGCGCCTGCGACACATGGCGTTGCACGACAGCCTCACCGACTTGCCCAACCGGATCGCCTTTATCGAGGAGTTGGAGGCGCGTTTCGCGATCCGTGGCGGCTATCGGCGCATGGCCGTCATCATGATGGATCTGTCGCGGTTCAAGGTGGTCAACGACACCTATGGCCATCAGGCGGGCGACCAGTTGCTGGCCGCCCTGGCGGCGCGGCTGTCGAGTATCCTGCGGCCCGGCGAATGCGTCGCGCGCTTGGGCGGCGACGAGTTCTCGGCGGTCGTGTCCTATGACGACCCGGCCGAGTTGCTGGATTTTCTGAACCGGCTGACCACCGCCTCGGAAGCGCCGTTCCTGTTCGATCGCTTCACCGCCTCGATCGGCGCGAACATCGGCGTGGCGCTGGCGATGCGGGATGGATTCGACCCGGATGCGCTTCTCGCCAAGGCGGACCTGGCCATGTACCGGGCCAAGTCGGCCCATTCCAAGGCGCCCTGTTTCTACGACGCCCAGATGGACGACGCCGTGCGCGAGCGACGCGAACTGGTCGCTGATCTTCGCCGCGCGCTGGAGGCCGGGGCGTTCGAGCTGCATTATCAGGTGCAGGCGTCCATGCCGACGGGCGAAATCTGCGGTTACGAAGCGCTGATCCGCTGGAATGACCCCGTCCGGGGCATGATCCCGCCCGCCCGTTTCATCCCGCTGGCCGAAAAGAGCGGGGATATCGTACCGCTCAGCAACTGGATTCTGCGCCGAGCCTGTGGCGAGGCCGCACGCTGGGCGGAACCGTATCCGGTTTCGGTGAACCTGTCCCCCATGCATCTTTCCGACCGTGGTCTGGTCGAAACCGTTCGATCGGTTCTGGCGGAAAGCGGCCTGCCGCCCGAGCGGCTGATGCTGGAGTTGACCGAGAGCGCGATCATCCACGACAAGGATTTTGCGTTGGAGCAGTTGAGGGCGCTCAAGGCGATGGGCATCGCCATCGCGCTGGATGATTTCGGTGTGGGCTATTCCTCGCTGGAGGTGTTGCGGTCCTTCCCGTTCGACCGGATCAAACTGGATGCCTCGTTCGTCTCGGAGATCGAGCATGACGCGCAAGCCGTTTCGATCCTGCGGTCGGTGGCTGCGCTGGGCGTGACGCTGAACATGCCGGTGCTGGCGGAAGGGGTCGAGGAGCCTGCCCAGCTTGCCATCGTCACCCGTGAGGGCTGCGTCGCGGTGCAGGGATATCTGACCGGCCGGCCGTCGCGCACCCTGGCCGATCCCGACGAGGTTCGACGCGTGGCGGCGCTACGCCCGCAGATGGTGGGGGTCGAGGCCGTCGCCTGACGCCGCCTGCAAGTCGTGCGCGAGGTTCACGGAGCGAGGGCGCACCCTTAGCGGGGGGAACGGATCGGGAGCAGGGCCATTGGGAAGGGCAAGGCGGTGCTTCGACACGGCCTTCGGTGCCGGTGCGAACGACAAGGGGTGCAGGTGAAGGCGGTGGGCTGCAACGGAACAGGCGGAGGCGCCCGTGGCATTGTCTTGATGGGCGTCAGCGGCACGGGCAAGACCACCCTGTCCCGGCGGCTCGGCGCGCAGCTCGATTGCCCGGTGCTGGAGGGTGATGCGTTTCATTCGGCGGCGAATGTCGCGAAGATGCGGGGTGGTCATGCCCTGACCGATGCGGATCGCTGGCCCTGGCTGGATCGGCTCGGCGTGGCGATCGGCGAAACCGCAAGGGAGGGCGGAACGGCCGTCGCCGCCTGTTCCGCGCTCCGCCGGGCGTATCGCGAGCGCCTGCGGGCAGCGGCGGGCGTGCCGCTATACTTCGTCTTCCTCGACACCGATGCCCAGGAAATTGCCAGGCGGATGAGTGGGCGCAAGGACCATTATATGCCGCCCAGCCTGCTCGGCAGTCAGCTGGCGACGCTGGAGCGACCGGCGGCGGACGAATGTGCGTTGACGCTGGATGCCGGATTGCCGCCTGAGAAGCTGATCGCCCAGACGCTCGCCTGGGTGCAGCGCGACTGATACGCTTATGGCATCGGCGGTTTGGGCGCCTGCGACAAATGCCAGCGCCTTGCGCAAAATGGTCGCGACCGTCGCCTATTTCGCCGTACCGCAAAGCAAGGCTCGCTCAGGCGGGCTTGATGGAATTTGACTGCCTTTCGCTGTCAGGGTTCTTCGCAGACCGCCTCTGCATGGTGCGTAATGGCCTCACAGAGCCGGTGCGTTGCAAGAATGGCATCAAAGTCGGTGGCGTGACCTTCCTCCACTCCCGTGAGGAAATCGTGGCACATCGCCTCGAAGCCCCGCTGCTGGCCGACCGTCGTCCAGTCCCCGCGGCGCTGATGATATTCGCGACCGTCTTTGCGGATGTTCTCGGCCATATTCAGTACGGAATGGCGAAGGCCATGTCCGATCATGTCGAGACGTTCCTCGTTCAGGCCGCTGTCACGGTGCATCATGCCGATGGCGGTAAAGCTCGTGCCTGCCAGCGTCAGCGTGACCGAGATCAATAGGCCCTGATCGACGCGTGTTTCGATGCTGTGCCGCAAGACGGGGCCGGGGGCCAGGAACAGCAGCGTGTCGACGACATGAATGAAGTCATCGAAGATCACGCGGCGGGGTGCGTCGGGCTGGCGATGGCGATGCTTCTCCATCACGATCAGGTCGGCCTCGATACCCTTCAATGCGACATGGCTTGGGGCGAAACGGCGATTGAACCCGACCGTCAACAGCGTTTCCTGCCGCTTCGCCAAAGCAAGCAGTCGTTCGACGTCGGCTAGATTATCGGCCAGCGGTTTGTCGACGAAGGTCGGGATATGTCGGTCGAGAAAGGTCTCGACCAGTGTGGGATGGGCGTCGGTCGCGGCATGGACGAAGGCGGCGTCAAACCGCCCGGCGCTCAGAGCATCGTCGACGCTGGAATGAAGACCCGCCACCCGAAAGCTGCGCCCAGCCTGTTCCAAGACCTGCGCGTTGCGGGTCGCGAGATGCAGTTCCACGTCGGGCAGCGCGGACAGGACCGGCAGATAGGCCTTGTGCGCGATATCGCCCAATCCCGTCACCAACAGCCGCATGATCCTCTCCAGATAGTTCCGACGCCGCCCATAGAGCGACTGCGGTCTATTGCGCCACCGGCCACCCGTCCGTCGTCCAGCCCAGCCGCTGGATCTGGAGCGTCGGGATGCCGTTCCGCTGCGTGTCATAGGCGTGATAGACGATATAGTCGCCATCCGTCTGCTGAAGCACGGCGACGCCCCCGCGTCCCACGAAGCGGCTGCCGTCGCCCTGGCCGTTGGTCAGCACGACCGTCCCACCGCCTTTCAGCATCGCCTTGCCGTCGCGGTCGACATAGGGGCCGTCCGGCGCGGAGGAGCGGCCGACCACCGTGTAATAGGTGCTCTTGGCCCCTTGGCAGCAGGCGTCGAACGACGCGAACAGATAATAAAAATCGCCGTGCCGGATGATGTACGGCCCCTCGATCGCGTCAGGCGCTGGACGCTCGGCCAGCGAGCGCGGCGCGGCGTCGCCCGCCAGCCGCAGGCCGGTCGCCGGGTCGAGGCGGATCAGCTTGATCCCCGACCAGTAGCTGCCGAAGACCATCCAATAGCGGCCATCCGCATCGACGAAGGCCATCGGATCGATCGCGTTGAAATTGTCGCTGCTCTGTGACTGGATCACCGGCCCCTGGTCGACCCAATTGGCCGCCGGGGCGTTCGGGTCGATCTTGGTCGCGGTCGCCAGACCGATTGCCGACTGGTTCTTCCCGAAGGTAGAGATCGAATAATAGAGGCGGTACTGGCCGTTGACCTTCGAAATGTCGGGCGCCCACATGCCCGTCGCGCCCGGCACGGCGGTCGTCGCCCAGGCGGGCAGGGCAGTGTAGCTGCCGCCGTGCAGCGTCCAGTCCTTGAGATCGGTCGAGGTGCGTAGGCCGAGCAGCCCCTCAACATCACCTGCGTTGCCGGTGGTGAACAGATAGTAGGTATTGCCATCTTTCAGGATCGCCGGGTCGTGCACCGCGCTGATGTTTCCCGACAGGGCGAGCGGGCCGCCGGTGGCCGTGGCACTGGGCGAGGGCGTCGGCGACTGGGTGGGGGTCGGCGTCGGCCCCGACACGGTCGAGACGGCGGGCGAGGCGGACAGATCGCCGTCGCCCGAGCCGCAGGACGAGGCGAGGAGAAGCACGAGGATCGGGACGATGCGTTTCACGGGCGAAATCCTTCCCAAAGGTCGCGGGCGGGCTCCATGGCCCGCCCGTCATCATGTCACTTGAAGCTGTATCGTGCGCCGATCGCGAAGGTCCGCGGGATCAGCACCGTGCCCAGATTGTAGCGATCCTTGTCGCCGACATTGCCGAAGCGGTAATATTCCTGCTGCTTCATCCGCGTCAGGTTGACCGCATCGAAGGTCAGGCCCAGCCGGTCGGTCAGGCGCGCGGTCAGCTGGAAGTCCAGGCTCGCCTCGGCGCGACGCCACACGCCCAGCGGGTTGGCGAACAGCCGTGCCTCGTACCGCGCCTGCCACGGATTGCGATAGACATAGGACAGACGCGCGCCGATCGGGCCCTTATCGTAAGCCAGCGTGGCGTTATACGAGAAGTCGGACACGCCGAAGAAGCTCGACTGCTGCTCGCCGATCTGCTTGCCCGAAATATCGAAGACGGGAACGTTCTGGCTGGAGTCGAGCAGCGTCAGGCTGCCCTGGAAGCCCAGGCCGTCGAGAAGCGAGGGCAGATAGGTCGGGAAATAGGTGAGCCCGACTTCCAGTCCCTTGAGCACGCCATTGGATGCATTGGCTGGGCGGCTGATGACGAAATTGTTGGTCGCACCCGCCACGATGCCGTTGTTGGGGATGAATTCCAGCTGGCTGACCGGCACGACCAGCCCTTGGATGTCGCGGCGGAACCCGGTGACGGTGATCGCGCTGTTGCGGCCAAAATACCATTCCAGCGCGACGTCGTAATTTTTCGACGTGGTCGGCTTCAGATTGGCCGTGCCCGCCGAACCGCTGCCATAGCCGACATTGGTCAGGTCGCCGGTCAGCGAGTAATTGGGATTGATGTCGCCGAAATTGGGACGACGCAGCGTCTCGCCATAGTTGAACCGCGCGCGAAAGTTCGACGTGATCTCATAGCGCGCGGTGAAGCTGGGCAGCAACCGTTCCGACCCCGGCGAAGCGGTCGAGATCGCGCCGTTGTTGAACCGATCGCGGAAGGTCGCCTGGGTATCGACCGTGACGTAGCGGAAGCCCCCCTGCAATTTCAGCGGGCGACCGAAAATGTCGATCTGGCCGTCAGCCTGGAGATAGGCGGCCAGCGTGATCTCATCCACGTCGAACACGCGGGTCAGCGACAGCTGGTTCGAGGTCTTCAGGCCATAGAGCGAGCGGATCTCATCGGCATGGTCGTAATTATAATAGCCATTGGCCGACACCCAGCTGGTCGGCACGTCGCCGCGCCCCTCGAAAAAGCCGGAATTGGTGAAGGTTGCGCCTGCCGGAAGGCTGGAGAGCGGACGACCCAGGCTTGCGGCATCGGCCGTGCGGACATCGCTCGAGGCGCGGCGATCGTCGAAGCGGAAGCCACCCTTGATCTGGCGCAGAAAGCCCGAGTCCCAGGTATAATAGGCGTCCAGCGTCCCGGTGATCGCGCTACCCTTGTCGCGATTTGCGTTGTCATAGAGCTGCGCGACGTTCCAGACCTTCGGATCGGTCAGCAGCGCGTCATTGTCGAAGTGATAGGAAGGAACGCCGCCGCCCGCATTGAAGGTCGTGCTGATTTGGTTGGCGACACGATCGGTGCGCATCGCGAAGAAGGCGGTCTTGTTCTGGCTTGTCTGATACGCGACGTCGGCGACGATCCCGCCGCGCGTGCCCAGGTCCCACTTGCCGTTCAGGGCGTAGACGAAGCTGTCGGTCTGGCTACGCGTATAATCCGCGCTGTTGAAGCCATAGACGCTGTTGGCGACGCGGGACTTCACGATGTTGGTGCCGTCATACAGTGTCGGCGCCTGCGGATTGGCCCAGAAGTCGACGAAGCTGAATTGCAGGCTGTTGAACGTGTCGCCGCGATAGCCCGAATAATAGACTTCGGCGGTATAGACCGAGCTGCTGTTCGGCGCCCATTGCAGCGCAGCATTGACCGAGGGGCGCTCGCGCTTGCCATACAGGTCCGAGCTGAACACTGCGTCGCGTGACAGCCAATAGGGCGTGTCGATGCCGTTGACCGGAATGGACGAGCCGGGGGTGGTAGGCAGGCCCGTCTCGGTGCCGACCTGCCAGTTGCCGAGCGCAGGCGTGTTGATGAACGCTCCCGTGCGCGGATCGGTCGGTGCGGGGAAGATGCGCTGGAAGCCCGCAAGGCCCGTACCCGCAGGCGGCGCCAGCGTAGCGAAGGGCACGAACGCACCAGCGGTGGTCGACATGGTGCGGAATTTCGACCGGGTATAGCTCCCGTTCACCAGCAGGCCGACATCGCCGATCCCCGTCTCCCAGCGATCGCTGACCAGCAAGGCCGCGTTGGGATTGATGGTGTCGGCTTCCTGATCGTAGATGCCACGCGCCAGCGCCGATATCGCGAAACCGTCGAAGTCGAACGGGCGGCGGGTGACCAC
This sequence comes from Sphingomonas sp. 77B, assembly GCF_056497825.1. Classification (NCBI taxonomy): domain Bacteria; kingdom Pseudomonadati; phylum Pseudomonadota; class Alphaproteobacteria; order Sphingomonadales; family Sphingomonadaceae; genus Sphingomonas; species Sphingomonas sp. 77B. The sequence goes on along the minus strand of NZ_JBWMBY010000001.1, from coordinate 581,670 downwards.
GTCGACCTGCCCGGCCAGCCCGGTCTCGATCTGGTCGGCGGCGCGCGTCTTGTACACGTCAACCCGTTTGATGAGGTTGGCGGAGATATCCTGTAGCGAGAAGGACTGACCGGCGGCCGTGAAGATGTTGCGCCCGTTCAGGGTCGTCAGCGCATCGGGCAGGCCGCGGATCTGGATGCCCGCCGCCTCGCCCTGGCCACGATCCGTGACCTGGACGCCGGTCACGCGCTGCAATGCTTCGACGACATTGTTGTCGGGCAGTTTGCCGACATCCTCTGCGACGACGGAGTCGACGATCTGGGTCGAGTTGCGACGGCGATTGATCGCGCCGACGATCGATGCGCGAACGCCGGTGACGACGATATCCTGGGTCGGCTGCTGCGTTGCGTCCTGGGCGGTGGTGCCGCCGGAACTCGCGTCGTTCGCGGCGCTGGTCTGTGCCTGAGCGGTCTGCGCATGGGCAGGCGCGGTCAGAAGCGACGTGACCGAAACGGATGCGAGGAACAGCAATCTGGATGTCATGGAAATCCTCCCCCAATCATAATCTTCTCTCATCCGATGGCGTATTTCGCGCTCTTTACTCGGACATGAATGTCAGGGGATTTATCAGCTTCGGGGCAGGTGACAACCCCAAATACAGACACGTATTTGAGATTTCATCATATTGTCATCAACCTGCGCGCCTCACGGTTGAGCGTCACGGCGTGCCGACATGATATGCCCCATGAGAAGGGCATATCATGTCGACTTTTATTGTCTGAGTTATTAGAATTTACAGACGGCGAAGCGGGCCGTTGGCGACGGGCTCGCCGAAATCCGGTGAACCATCGGGGCGATAACGGAAATATTGCATTCGGGTATCGCGATTGGGGTCGAACAGCGGATCGCCCTTGATCTCGGAATAGTCGCGCGCGTGATAGACCAGTACGTCACGCCCACGCTCGTCGACGGTAAAGCTGTTATGGCCGGGGCCGAAGACCTTGTGCGCCACCGATGTCTTGAACACCGGCACAGGCGACTTGGACCAGTTGGACGCCTTCATCAGGTCGGCATCGGCGTTGCAGGTCAGCATTCCCATGCAATAGCGCGCGTCGGTCGCGCTGGCGGAATAGGTCATGAAGAGCTTGCCGTTGCGGGCGAGCAGGGCGGGGGCCTCATTGACCTTGAAGCCCTGGATTTCCCATTCGAGCGTGGGGACCGACAGGCGGACAGGCTTGGCCGCCAGGGTCAGCGCGGTCTTGAGTGGCGCAAGGTAGAGGTTCGAGTTGGTCTCGATGCCCGGCTCGCGCTGTGCCCAGGCGAGATAGCGCTGGCCCTTGTGCACGAAGCTGGTCGAGTCGAGATTGAACGTGTCCCATTCGGTCTGAAGCTGGCCCAGCTCCGACCAGTTGCCGGTCATCGGGTCCGGCCCGTCGCATACGACCGCATAGGTGCGGATGCGGAACACATCCTCGCCACCACCGCTCGGCCCGGCCGCGAAATACATCACCCAACGACCGTCGACGAGATGGAGTTCGGGTGCCCAGATGAAGCCCGACATCGGCCCGCTCGGCAGGTGCCGCCAAAGAACCCGCTCGGTCGCGGTGTGAAGGCCCTCCAGGGTCTTCGCGCGGCGCAGGACCAGTCGGTCATATTCCGGCACCGAGCCGGTCATGTAATACCAGCCGTCGCTATGGCGGAAGACTTGCGCATCGGCGCGCTGCCGAACCACCGGGTTGACGATCGTCGGTGCCGCCGCCGCTCTGGCGATGGCGGGTAGGGCCATGGCGGTCGTCGCACCGGTCACGAATGAACGTCGGGTAATCATCTTCCATCCTCCGCCTGTCGGCCCGGCCGTCCCCATCGGGATCGGTCGGGCCCTGTTGTTCGAATCGTCACCGGGACGGATCGAAGCGCTTGCCCTAACCCAAAACTCCGACATTACAAAAGCGTGGAAATGGAGGGTATTGGCAGCATCCATTTGCGCGGGGCCACGTTGACCCGCCATGTCTTCTCCCGATCCCGGCCGCTACCCTTTCCGCCCCATCGTCAACCGCCCGGCCTATGACTGGCCCGAGGGACGCAGGGTCGCCATCTATCTGGGCGTCAATCACGAGGTGTTCGATTTCGGCGGCGGGCTGGGGGCCGAACTCGCACCGTCGCAGACCCAGCCGGACGTGATGAATTACGCTTGGCGCGATTATGGCAACCGGGTGGGAGCATGGCGCCTGTTCGAACTGTTCGACCGGCTGGAGCTGAAAACCACGGCGCTGCTGAATGCCGCGGTGCTGGACCGCTGCCCGGGACTGGCCGAGGCCTGTCGCGACCGGGGCGACGAGATTGCCGCGCATGGCGGCACCAATGCAAAGGCGCAGGGCAGCCTGGGGCAGGAGCAGGAGCGTCGCCTGATCGCCGATGTGACCGAAAAGCTGGCCGCGCTCGGCGATCGGCCCGTCGGCTGGCTGGGCCCTTGGATATCGGAAAGTAAGGCCACCCCCGATCTGCTGAAGGCGGCGGGCTATCGCTACGTGCTGGATTGGGCGCATGACGATCAGCCGACGCGGCTGTCGACCAGGCACGGCGATCTGCTGTCCATTCCCTATTCGCAGGAGATCAACGACCTGCCCGCCGTCATCCAGCGTAAGCAGGAGTCGGAGGGCTTTGCCACGATGATCCGCGATACGGTCGAGCAATTGCTCTCCGAAGCGGATCGCCGCCCTTCGGTGCTGGGGATCGCGCTTCACCCCTATATCATGGGTCAGGCGCACCGCGTCCCGCCGCTGGCCCGTGTCCTGACGACTTTGCGCGAGGCGGACGATCCGCGCATCTGGTGGACGACCGCCGGCGCGATCGCCGACCATGTCGAGGCGAATGCCTTGGCCGTGTAGCCGTGATGACATTGCCTTGAACCAAGGCTAACCCCTCCCCCGAAAGGGAGGGGCGGTTCTACCTTAGGTCTAATGCTCTAGCGGCCCGCTGCCAGAAAGCGATCGGCCGTGCGCAGGGACAGCGCCATGATCGTCAGGGCCGGATTGGCGGCCAGCGCGCTGGGGAAGACGGAGTTGTCGCAGATCCACAAATTGGCGATGTCGAAGCTGCGTCCATCGGCATCGACCACGGCGTCGTCGCCGTTATCTCCCATACGGCATGTGCCGATGGTATGGGCCGAGCGATCCACCGCGAAAATGTCCTTCGCGCCTGCCGCCTCCCAGATCGCGGTCATGACCCGCCGGGAATGCTGATCGATGGTCTGCTCGTTGGCGTGATAGCTGAACTCGACCAACGCCTTGCGATGGCCGAACGCATCGGTTTCGTCCGATAGGGTCAGTCGGTTGTCGGGATGGGGCAGGCACTCGCCGTTGATTCCGATCCCGGCCATGCTGTTGTAGTTGCGCAGGATCGACTGGAGCCGCGTGCCCCACATGCCCGCCCCGCGCGCAAGCCCGGTGGCGAGGTTGACCGGCAGCACGCCCAGGCTCTGCATCAGATAGCCGCCGACGCAATCGGCATCGGCGGGCCGCATCATGTCTTCGCTGATAAGCGATGAGGGATAGCCGCGGTTCATCCGCATCTCGTCATCGAAGCGGCCCCAGACCTGGGTCGCGACATGCGCCATGAAATTGCGACCGACCTGTCCGCTGGAATTGGCCAGGCCCAAGTTCAGCAATAAGCGCGGGCTCTCCACGCCGCCAGCGCATAGGAAGACCGCGCGGCATCGTTGGCGATGGTCCTGCCCGCCCTGTCGATAGACGACGCCGTCGATACGCCCGGCATGATCGAACTCGAAGGACAGGACGCGCGCACCCGAGCGGATTTCCGCGCCAAGCGCGACGGCCTGCGGCAGGTACGTCGTGTCCATGCTGGTCTTGGCGGCGTTACGACAGCCCTGGTGGCAGGTGCCGCAACTGACGCAGGCCTGACGCAGGCCCCAATGCGGTTGTTCCCGGTCGCGGGAGACGAGGGCGGCGGGCGCGTCGGTCGCCGTGATGCCCAGCGCCTCGCACGCCCGCGCCATCACCTCGGCGGGCGCATTGCGGGGTACCGGGGGATAGACGTAGCGTCGGCTGTCGTCCCAGGGGTAGTTGGCCGGGCCGGAAACCCCGGTAAACTGCTCGACCTGCTCGATATAGGCAATCAGTTCGGCATGGGGGATCGGCCAGTCGGCGCCTTGCCCGGTCATGGTCTTCAGCTGAAGATCGCGAGGATCCGGCCGGGGACAGAAGGCGCCCCAGTGGAGCGTCGATCCGCCGACGCCCATTCCCGAATTGTTCGAACCGAACGCCGTCGGGTCGCTTCCCCCACTCAGCCGCTCTTCCATCCAGTAGATGTCAGCGGCGAGTTCATCGGCGACATGCTCTTTCGGGGTGAAGGATCGCCCGGCTTCGAGCGCGACGACCGAGAGTCCGGCCTCCGCCAGGCGTGCGGTCAAGGGCGCACCGCCCGCGCCTGTTCCGATGACGACCGCGTCGACGATCTCGCTCTGGGCATAGGGTGCGCGGCTCATGCAATTTTCTCCTGCACCGTCTGCCAGGCTTCGACATCGTTCGCGCCGGTTCGGTGATAGCCTTGATTGCGCGGACCATCGCCGCCGACCGCAAAGCCGTCATAGCCGATTGCGGCCATGGTCGAGGGCAGGGCGGCCCATTGGCGAACGACCTCTGCACGGACGTCCTGGAACCATAGGGCCATTTGCTCGGGAGACAGAAAGCTTTCGCCCTGCGCGTCTGTCTCGCCCGCGTCGATCCGCTCCAGCCAGGTGGCTTGATCCGTCGGGTCGAGCGACATGAAGCCGCCGGAAAGCTCGTCGAGCGTCGCGAATCCCAGCCGCCATGCTTCGGGATCGCGCGGCAGGTCGGCGAAGCGCCAGCCATCACCGGCCCCCTTGATGATCGCCGCCTCGACACGCCGTGCCAGATCGGACGGGTCGACGTCTTCGGGCAGGATATGTGCAACCAGGGCCTTCGCCATCGCCCGTTGCGCGTCGGACCAGCCCAAGCCGTCATCGCTGACCGGCCGGGTCCGTTCCAGCATCGCGGTGCGGGTGCGGCTGCTCACCCGATCCGAGCCGAGGATGGCGGCGAAACCGGGGGGCAGGATCGACACCGAAACCGAGGCCGCATGATCGGCGATCAGCTGCGCGAGCGCGGCGGGTTGCTCATAGGGAATCATGTGCGCCGCGTTCGCGACGACGCGTATGTCGGCATTGCGATAGTGCGGGCTGTTGAGGCGGCGCTGGGCATCTTCGTCCAGATCGCCGTCTTCCGCCCCGGCTACGATCAGCGCCGGGATGGAGATACAGCCGACGGCCGCGCGCCAGTCCTCCAAGCTACCCCGTTCCAGCCAGCCGAGCCAAGCCTCGCGGCTGGACCGCCGCACATCCGCCACCGCGCGATCATGCAGCTCGGGGGGCAGCGGCGCGGCGATGTTGGCCTTCACGAAGGTCTCGGCATCCGTCTGGGTGATCGATCCGCCCTCGAACCAGCCGATCATCTGTGTGCGACGATCTTCGTCCATGGGCTCGGGCGCAGGGGGCGACGCGGCCACGAGCACCACGCCGACGACCCCGGCCAGCCCGGCTTCGCCCGCCGCGGCACGGCTTGCGACGATGGTGGCGATCTTCCCGCCCATGCTGTGCCCGACCAGAATGCAGGCCGTCAGGCGACGGCGGCGTATCTCATCGGCAAGATCGTCCGCCATCGCAGCGACGTCGGCATAGCCTTCATCCGATCGCTCGCCAAAGCCCGGCAAGTCGAGCGCGATGCAAGGCGCGTCGCCGAGATGACGGCACACCAGTTCCCATTCCCGATGGCTGGAGCCGAGGGCGTGAAGAAAGACGAATGTCGGTTGGGTCATGCGGCCGGGTTCCTCGAAAGCCCCTGCTGGACGCCGCAACCGACAGTCCGTTCCTGACAAATGCCGTGAAACAGAAATTAATTTGGATCAGCGTGCTTAAATATCACCAAGTCGTGCCCACCGGAAAATTCATGGAACCGTGAGCGGCGGGAAGCGCTTGGCGATGATCCGTATCCATCATTGGAGTGAAGTCGTGGCCGATACTGACCAGGCGCAGCCGCAGTACAAGATCGAATATCGCGAAATCCAGGCGTTCGGCACGTTGAAGGATCTGCCGCTCGGCCTTTCCGACAACGCTCGCAAACAGAGCGTGTCGATCCTGAACCAGGTGCTGGCCGACACGATGATGCTGCGCGACCTGTACAAGAAGCATCACTGGCAGATGTCGGGCGCGACCTTCTACCAGCTGCATCTGCTGCTCGACACGCATTATGAAAAGCAGGCCGAACTGGTCGATATGGTGGCTGAACGTATCCAGGCGCTGGGCGGGATCAGCATCGCGACGCCGCACGACGTTGCCGAGATGACGCGTATTCCGCGCCCGCCGAAGGGCCGGGAAGATGTGCCGACGATGCTTGCCCGTCTGCTGGAGGCGCATCGCATCGTGCTCGAACAGGCCCATGAAGGTGCCAAGACCGCTGACGAATCTGGCGACGACGGCACCAACGACCTGTTGGTCAGCGATATCATCCGCTCGAACGAACCGCAGGTCTGGTTCGTCGGCGAGCATCTGGCCGCGACCGCGTTGCAGCGCGCCGACTGATTTCGAACGAAACAGGGAAGGAAAGAGGCGATGGCGGATCGTGACTTGGCGAACGGCATCGCCTCCACCGAGGTTCAGGAGGGCCGGATCGTCGCCGGTGTACTGGACGGGCAGGATGTCGTGCTGGTCCGACATGAGGGGCGTGTCTGCGCGCTTGCCGGACAGTGCACGCATCTGAAGGCGCCGCTGGCTGACGGGATCGTGGCCGACGGGACGATCCGCTGCCCCTGGCATCATGCCCGCTTTGATGTCCAGACGGGCGAGGCGGTGGGTGCCCCCGCCTTTGTGCCGTTGCAACGGTTCGAGGTGGTCGAGGATGGCGGCCAATTGCGGATCGCCCGACCATCCGAGCCCGGTTCCGTGCCCGAAGCAGCGGACACGGAAGAGCTTGGCCGGATCGTCATCATCGGGGCTGGCGCGGCGGGGCATGCCTGTGCCGAGATGCTGGCGCGTCATGGTTCAGGCGCGGCGGTCACGGTGATCGATCAGGAGGGCGACGCACCCTATGATCGCACCTTCTGCTCCAAACAATATCTGGCGGGCAAGGCGGAGCGCGAAGACACGGCCTTGCCTATGCTTGGCGAAGTGGACGTCCGTTCCGGTGTCTCGGTGTCGCGGATCGATCGCGAGGGCAAGGTGGTCGTCCTTCAAGACGGTACCCGCATTCCTTATGATCGGCTGGTCCTGGCTACCGGCGCTGAGGTCGTGTCGCCAGACTTTTACGGCTCGGATCGCGCCGAGGTGTTTGCCTTGCGAACCCTTGAGGATGCCGATCGCCTGATCGCCGCCGCGTCGGAGGCGGAGCGGGCGATCGTCGTCGGATCAAGCTACATAGGGCTGGAGGTCGCAGCCTCACTGATCGCGCGGGGATTGCAGGTTGCGGTCGTGTCCGACGATGCCCTCCCGCTCGAGAAGACTGCCGGACCCGAAGTCGGGGCGATGATCCGCGACCTGCATGAGGCTAAGGGGGTCGAATTTTACATGAACCGCCGCATCGCGCGTTGGGACGGTCATGTCGCGATGCTCGATGACGGAGTCGAGGTGAAGGGCGATATCGTCGTCGCCGGGATCGGCGTGAAGCCGCGTGTGGAACTGGCGGAGGCGGCCGGACTCGAGCTGGCCAACAAAGCAGACGGCGGCGGCGTTGAGGTCGATCAGTATCTCCGCACCTCCGACCCATCTGTTCATGCGATCGGCGATATCGCGAACGTGCCCGATCCACGACTGGGCCACTCGATCCGGGTGGAGCATTGGGTCGTGGCCCAGCGTATGGGGCAATGGCTCGCGCGGCATCTGATCGGCCAGGTGGACGAAGGCTATGCCGATGTGCCATTTTTCTGGTCGGGCCATTACGACCTCAGCCTGCGCTATGTCGGTCATGTCGCATCTCCTGACAATCGGACGATCGATGGCGACGTGTCGGCCAAGGATTTTGTGGTGTCCTTTGCCGAGGAAGGGCGCGAGCAGGCTATTCTGACCGCAGGTCGTGACGAACTGGCGTTGAAAAAGGAACATCGGTGGGAACGGCAGGACCGCGCCGAGGCTGGAAAATAGATGCCGGTTGTGTGAATAATCAGTCATCCCATGGCTGCGATCTTGATTTGGAATGGAACTGGCTGATCTTCGGGGTGCATGATTGGAGCGCACCCATGAACCCCGAAGAACGCACGCTTCTCACCCGATTTCTTGATGAACTGTCCACTGCGCGTACGGGGGCCAAGGACCCCGAGGCCGATGCAATGATCGCCCGCGCGCTGTCATCCAATCCGGACGCCGCCTATCTTCTGGTCCAGCACGCCATCGTCGCCGACCAGTCGCTCCACGCGGCGCAACAGCGCATCGCCGAACTGGAACGCCAGCAGCAGACCGCGCCAGCATCGTCAGGCAGCAGTTTTCTGCCCCAAGGCAACGGCGGCCCTTGGGGTACCCGCCAGACGGAAAGCTATTCGCCGCCCCCGCCCGACGCACGACCGGGCGTCTTTTCCGGCGGCGGCGGACTGGGCAGTTTCTTGCGCAGCGCGGGCACCACGGCAGCGGGGGTAGTCGGCGGCGAGATGTTGTTCTCCGGCCTGTCCGACATGTTCGGCCACCGCGGCGGCGGTGGCGGTGGCGGGCTGTTCGGTGGCGGGCAGGGCTTCATGGATCAGCCGGAGAACGTCACCGTCAATAATTTCGGCGATGGCGACGGGGGCCGTTTCGATGACGGCAATTCGGATTTCGACAATTCCGACGATTATTGAGCCCGGATCGACCGAGCGGCGTCGCCCTCCTCGCACGCTGCCTGGTCGATTGGCGGCTCTGCCCCGGTGGCTTGCGCGCCGATAGCAGCCAGGCTGGCTGCCAGTTCATCGCTGCGGAAGGGTTTGGTCAGTCGTGCGATCCCGACATCCAGACCCTCCACCTCGGCATAGCCGGATACGATCAGCGCACGCAGTTGCGGCAGCTTGATATGCAGCTCGCGAGTGAGCTGCGCGCCACTCATCCCGGGCATCAGGTGGTCGGTGACGAGCAGGTCGGGACGCAGACCCGCCTGGACAAGCTCCAGCGCTTGAGCCCCCGATGACGCCTCCACCACGCCGTACCCCAGATCGGCGAGCATGTCGGCGGTGCTCATCCGCACCAGATCCTCATCGTCGACGAGTAGCACGGTGCCGACACCTTCCATCGTCGCAGCGCTGGCGTTCGCGTCGGGCGCGGTGCTCAGCTCGACATCGCTGAGCGGCAGCCATAGCGTGATCGCCGATCCGCGCCCCAGTTCACTGGCAATCGTCAGGCCGCCGCCAAGCTGCGCGGCAAGGCCGTGGACCATGGACAGGCCCAAACCCGTTCCCTTTCCGACGCCCTTGGTCGAAAAGAAGGGCTCGATCGCGCGCTGCCGGGTCGCCTCGTCCATGCCCATGCCGGTATCGCCGACGTGCAGGCAGACATAGTCGCCCGCCGGAACCTCGATCATCTGATCGACCTCGACCTCGCAACGCGTGACCTTGATCGACAGCGCGCCGCCGTTCGGCATGGCATCGCGTGCGTTCACCGCTAGGTTGAGCAGCGCCATTTCCAGCTGGTTGGCGTCGGCCCTTGCCGGGGGAAGTTCGTCGGCGATCTCGACCGCCAGCGTAATGGTCGGGCCGACCGTGGATTCGATCAGATCCGTCATGCTGTCGACCAGCGGGCCCAGATGGACGGCGGTCGGCTGGAGCGGCTGGCGCCGGGCGAAGGCGAGCAGGCGCTGGACAAGCGTCTTGGCCCGCTCCGCCGATTGCAGCGCACCGTCGATCAGTCGCTTCTCGCGCGCGGTACCCGAGCCCTTGCGCATCAGCATGTCGAGCGAGCCGATGATCGGGGTCAGCAGATTGTTGAAGTCATGCGCGACGCCTCCGGTCAGGCTGCCCATCGCCTCGACCTTCTGACTTTGGCGCAGTGCATCCTGGGCGGCCTCCAGCTCCGCTGCCGCCAACAGGCGCTCGGAGATATCGGAGGCCTGGTGGAAGGCAGCAATGACCCGGCCCGCGCTGTCGCGAAGCGGGGTATAGGTGATCTCCCACACGGGGACGTCGCGATCGGGGCTGCCGAATGCCTCAATGACCGTGAAATGTTCACCGCTCAGCGCCCGGCTCATCAGGCCACGCATCGTTTCGCGCTGATCGGGCACGAACAGCTCATGGAAGACGTCGCCGATCCGCGAGGGGTAGCCATGGATGCGCCGAAATTCGTTGTCATGCGCCTTGTTGAAGGCGATCAGGCGATAATCGGTGTCGAAGGCACAAATGGGCGATGCGATCGCCTCGACGATCTCGTGATAGCGGCGCAGTTCGACGGTTCGTTCGACGACCTGCTGTTCCAGCGTATCCTTCATCCGGAGCAGCGCCAGTTCGGCACGCGATCGTTCGATCGCGGCCTTCACCCGCTCGCCGACATTCTGGACGAGCGCCTCTTCCTCAGGGCTCCAGATTCGTGGGGTGGCGCTCTGGACCGCGAGCAGGCCGACCCATTCCTCTTCCTCGAACAGGACCACGTCGACGAATGCGCCGACCTCGCGCGCCTGAAGGCCCGTCCGTGCACCCTCGCTCAGGCGGTCGTCTGCGCCGACATTGGTCACGACCACCGGCGCGCCGCCGCGATAGGCGGCCAGCAGGTCGGGGCCGAAGCTCTCCAGCGAATGCCGACCGACGATCGACGAAACCCCGCGCGCATAATCGCGCTCCACGGTCATCCACCCACGCGTCGTGATCTCGGCGTAAAAGACCCGGCTGGCCGACATTTCCTCGCCCAGCCGTTCGGCGGCCAGTTCCATGATCTCGGCGGGTGTTTCCAGCGCACGGAGATTGTCGGCCAGGGTCAGCAGGAAGGCGGCCCTGCGTTCGGCCACGACCCGCTTGGTCGTCTCCGCGATGACGCAGAGTACGCCTACAGGCTGGCCAAGCTCATCGCTGACCGGCGAGGTGTCGAGGTTGACCCACCCGCGCATCTCCTGCCCGTCGCGTCGCAGCGTCATCGGCAGGTCGGGGAAATGCAACGTGCCACCACCCAGGCCGACCGCCATGATTTGGTCGTTGAAGGCCCGCTGCTGCGGCCAGCGGTCGCGGACCTTCGTTCCCAACAGGGCCGGATGGCCGTCGCCGACAAACGCCGCATAGGCATCGTTGTAGAGCATCACCCCATCCTCGCCCCAGAGGAGCAGGAGCGGTACGGCCGAGCGCAGCAGCGTGGCGAGCGACATGGTCAGGGATATCGGCCAGGTGTCGATCGGCCCAAGGGGGCTGGTCGACCAGTCCTTGCGCGCGATCAGATCGGCGCAATCGCCACCGCCGTTCAGAAAGGGCGCCAGGGTCGACGATGTCACGAGAGCGGTCACTATGGCAGGATACTCGATAAACCGGAAAGCGCGAAGCGCTGATTGATAGACATCAACGCGCCGAAGCGCCGGGAGTAACGGGCTTGCTGGGCCGACCGATAAAAAAGGGCCCCGGCTTTCACCGAGGCCCATGTCCGATCACAGGGGAGGGATCGAAGGCTTAGAAGGTGCCGCGCAGGCCGACCAGGAACTGGCGGCCCGGCTTGTACTGGGTGAACGTCGCGTTCTCGAACTGGAAGTAGGAGCGCAGCGTCGCATTGGTGAAATTGGCGACGTTGACGGTCAGCTGCGGTGCACCGGGGATACCGAAGATCTTGTCGAGGTCGAAGGCCGACGAGAAGTCATAGCTCGTATAGTCGGTGCCGAACAGCGCGGCGGCCGGGATGCCGTTCTGCGCCGCGCCGCTATTCTGCGATCCCTGGCGCGAGGTGGTAGCGACGCGCAGCATCACGCCGTTCTTCTCGTAATAGGCGGTGATGTTGTAGGTGAAGGGCGCCACGCCGAACGCGATGGCAGGGCCGTCGCTGCGCTGGTCGACAATCGTGGCGTTGGCATTAAAGCCGAAGCCGGTGATGCCGAGCGACCGGGTCAGGAAATCGAGCGGCTGGACCCACTGGAATTCCAGGCCGTTGATGGTCAGCTTGTTGGGCACGTTGACCTGCGACGTGACCTGAACCTGCGCCGACCCCGGCCCACCGCGCGAGTTGATCGCGATCTGCTGCGTCGGGTTCAACGTGTCATAGGTGATGCCGTATTGCGCGAGATTCGAGAAGGGCACCGTGCTGATCGCGGTGGTGGTGAACCCTTCCAGCGACTTGCGGAAGGCATTGAAGCTGATGACGCCCTCCCGGCCCGTATAATATTCGAAGCCCAGGTCGAGATTGGTCGACAGGTAAGGCGCTAGCGCCGGGTTGCCGATCGACGCCTGGTCAGCAGAGGGCGCCCCGAAGTTGATGCCAGGCAGCTGCGCCGACGGATCGGGCCGCGTCATCGTGCGCGAACCTGCGACACGCACCACCGCATGGTCGCCGATATCGTAGGCGACGGTCGCGGCGGGCAGCCACTCGGAATAGACGTTGCGGGTGGTGGCGATGTTGATGATGCTCGGATAGCGGCTGCCATCGGGCAGCGTGCCGCCGTTCGCGGTGGTGTTGCGCGGATCGGGCAGCGAGACACGGCCCGAGATCGTTTGGATCGTGTTGACGTACCGCAGGCCGACATTGAAGCGGAGCGTGTTGCCGCCCAGCTCTTGCGAACCGTTGAGGGTCGCGAAGGCCGACTTAACGATCTCGCGGATGAAGCCCGCGCTGGCGCCGGTGTTGGCGCCACCATTTTCCGGCGCGTTATCATGATAGAATTGGTAGTTGGTAGCCTTCTGGAAGGCGGGCCAGTTGACCGTCACGAAACCGGCGGGGCCGGGCATCAGATAGCTGGGGGCCGCGCTGTTGGGCACCAGCGACCCGCCATAGCTGACCGGGCCGCTCATGCCGGAGCTGAAGCCGGTGCCATAGCCCGGATAGGTCGGATAGCCTGCGGGCGCGGCGCCGGGCGCGTTCAGGCCTTCGCAGGGCGGCTGCGAATTGGGGGAGGGGACCGAGACGTTGGGATTGTTGCCGCAGACCGCGTTCTGCCAATACTGGCTGTTGTCGAACCCGCGGATCTGGCGCGACGTGTTGTCGAAGGCGCCGCCGACCTTCAGGTTCAGGTCGGTATCGCCCCAGGTCAGATCACCGCGAAGGCCCTTGTTGATGTTCAGGCGACGCTCGTCCTGCAGGTTGACGCGGCTGCCCGCATACCAGCCGAAATTCTTCGGATCGTTCAGATCGAGCCCGCTGGTGATCGTCGGGATGCCGCCGGTATTGGAATAGGTGACGGTATTGCCGACGCCCAGCGGCGTGGTCATGCCGACGGTCGGGCTTTCGCGGTGGAAGGTCGACCGGGCGTAATTGCCCTGGAAGTTCAGCTTCAGCTTGTCGCTGATCTGCCATTCGCCGCCGGGATTGACGCTCCAAAGGTGCGTCGTCTCGGTATAGGGGCGGAATTCGTCGAAGAACTGCGCATTGGCGAAGGTGCCGCCGGTAACCGTGCAACCCGCGCTGCAATCCGACTTGTCGAAGGTCAGGTTGGTCGGGATCGACGCACCGTTGCGAACGATCCAGGCCATGTCTTCGCGGATCAGCTCGTTCTTCTTGAAGCCGTAAAGGCCGTCGATGTAGAAATGCAGCTCATCGCTCGGGCGGTATTCGGCGCTGACGATCGCGTTGATGCGGTCGCGCGGGCCCCGGATATCGGCGACGCGGCCGAGGCGCGGGATCAGCCCGTTGTCGATCTGCTGGATGGTCGCGCCCGGATTGTTGGCGAGCAGGAAGTTGCGGTCGATCACCGTGCCGGGAACGAGGCCCGCACCGGCACCGACCGGCACCGTCGCCGGGATCGTCCAGTTGCCGCCGCCGGTGCTGTTGCAGCCGCTGGTCGCGCCGCACTGCGCGGCGGTCAGCGCGGGGTTGGTGTAGCCGATCGTCTCGAACCCGCGCGTCTCGGTGAACAGCCGCTGCGCCGATACGCCGCCAAGAATGCCGAAGGTGTCGTTCCGCCAGCTGCCGATCAGCGAGCCGCGCGCGCCGATCCGGGCGTCGGGCGTCTGGTTCGACCCCTGGATGTTATAGGCGAGGAACGGCCGGCTGCGGTCGAACGGCCGTGCCGAGCGCAGGTCGACATTGCCCGCTGCACCGCCTTCGAGCAGGTCGGCGGTATAGCTCTTGTTCACCGTCAGCTTGGTGAACAGGTCCGTCGGGAAGAAACTGAGGTCGACCGAACGGTCGGTGCCCTGCGCATCGGTCGCGCCCGACGAGGCGACCGCGATCGGCGCGCCGTTCAGGGTCACGTTGGTGAAGTTCGATCCCAGGCCGCGAATGGCGACGTTGGTGCCTTCCCCGGTCACATCGCGGGTAATGGTGACGCCCGAAATGCGGTTGAACGATTCCGCGATATTGGTGTCGGGGAACTTGCCGATATCCTCGGCGAAGATCGAGTCGGTGAAGCCGGTCGCGGCGCGCTTGGCGTTGGTCGATTTGGCCAGGCTGGAGCGATAGCCGGTGACGACGATATCCGCGGTCCCGTCATTCGCATCGGTTTGCGGCGCGGCCGTTGCGGCGTTGTCCGGGATGGTGCCGGGAGTCTGCTGTTGGGGAGCCGCCTGTGCCCAGGCGGTCGACGCGCTCATCGCGCCAACGGCCGTGGCGCAGAGCAGGGCGATGCGGCTGAGACGGATTGGGGGCACGGATTTCATGTCAGGTCCTCTCTTGCGGCCCGCTGTCGTTCGTTGCGACATGCGGATTCATTATGGTCGATCGATGGGTTTGGGGTGTCGGATCAGCGGGATGACGGCATGGCATCGCGGCGGCAGCCCTGCGCCTCGCGGTCTGTCGATGCTTCGGCGATGGCAATGCCGTTAACCATTCTATCCCCTCCAACCGTCTGATGCGGCGTGTACTGATAGCGCTATCGTTCTGCCCTATTGGTCGGCGAGTCAATTCAAATTGGTTAGGCCGCAATGTGATTGTGACGAACTATGGCTGTTCTGCCACAGGCCTGGCGTCCTGAAATGAAGCGGTTGCTGTTCCTGCGCATGTCGTCAGAAAAGGACTAGATGCTGCCATCCTACATTTGCGGTGCGTGGCCAGTAACGGCATCGGCCCGACCAAAGGGCGAGTGGTTGGTTTTGCCGATGCGGATAGGCGAATGGTCGCGGCTATGACGAACCGCGACCGTTAACCAGCTCACTGGGTATGGCCCGGGGCGTAGGGAAAGTGCTGCGCCTTGTACCAGGCCAGATCATGTTCGGGCGCTCGGACCCCGGCGGGAAGCGCGCGATGGTTGACCGACATCCAATAGGCCAGGCTCGCATCGCGCCACCAGCGCGCTTCGCGCTCCTGGATGGCAAGATAGGTCGCCGTCTTCTGCCAACGTTCCGCGTCGATTTTGCCACGCAGGCTGTCCCATTGCTGCTGCAGCCCTGCGACATAGGCGACACCGCGATCATAATGGGCGACCAGATCCTCCCACAGCGTCCGGCCGTCCTTCATCCGGCGGTCCCAGGGCAGGTGGTGAAACCAGAGCAACATGGATTCGGGCGTCGTCTCGGGTTTCGCAAAGGCCTTGGCGACCGGCCCGGCATATTGGCTGACTGCGTTGCTGCCCGAAGCCGTTCGGTCGAAGCCGATGCCGTTTGCGTCGGCGCGGTGATAATAGGTGGGGTTCCATTCAGGCCGCGCCAGATCGGACACCCACGGTCCCGGTCCATAGTGATGCCCCGTCGCCATCAGATGCGCGAGGCCCAGCGCGCCGGTATAGTCGACCACCGCCTCGCGGCTTCCCATCATCATCGCGGTGACGGTGTCGATGACCTGGGGATCGTTACCGAAGGTCTGTGCGGCCCAGGCGCGGGCGATGTCTTGCGCCGACAGATCGGGATCCCAGGCCAGGCGGCCAAAGGCATACCAGTTCGCCTGGTTGAAGGTCGATCCGCTCCAGTCGCGGTCGCGCCCGATATTGGCGACGCCCGCCATGCCGGAGAGCTTGTGATGCTCCGCCTGCCCGTCGACGACATCGGCAACCGTCTCGCCCGGCTTCTGCCCGGTCTTGGCGTCCAGCACCTCGGTAAAGAGCGGGCCGAGATAGGCGAGGTGGGTGGCAAAGCCCAGATATTCCTTGGTAATCTGGAACTCGATCATCAGCGGCGTATGCGGCATCGCACCGAACAGCGGGTGGAAGGGCTCGCGCGGCTGGAAATCGATCGCGCCGTTCTTGACCTGCACCAGCACATTGTCGGCGAACTGGCCGTCGAGCGGCTTGAACTCGGTATAGGCCTGCTTTGCGCGGTCCTCGGGATCGGTTTCGGCATAGACGAAGGCACGCCACATCACGATGCCGCCATGAGGCTTTACCGCAGCGGCCAGCATGTTGGCGCCGTCGGCATGGGACGCGCCATAGTCGCGCGGGCCAGGCTGTCCCTCGCTATTGGCCTTGACCAGGAAGCCGCCGAAATCGGGGATGGCGCGATAGATTTCGTCGGCCTTTGCCTTCCACCACGCCGCCACCGCCGGATCGCGCGGATCGGCTGTCTTCAACCCGCCCAGTTCGATCGGCGCGGAGAACTTTACCGACAGATAGACCTTGATGCCCCAGGGTCGGAAGACATCCGCCAGTGCCGCCGCCTTGGCGATATAGGGAGCGGTCAGGCTGTCGGCCTTCGCATTGACGTTGTTCAGGACAGTGCCGTTGATCCCGATCGAGGCATTGGCGCGTGCGTAATCAGTGTAGCGCGGATCACGAAAGTCCGGCAGCGTCCACCAGTCCCAGAGCGACTGCCCCGCATAGCCGCGCTCGACCGATTCATCGAGATTGTCCCAGTGGTCGAGCACGCGCAGCCTGATCTTGGGAGCCGAGCGCAGCGCCACGCCATCCGCCTTGCCGCCGGTGGCGAGATAACGGATCAACGCGAAGGCGCCATAGAGTGCGCCGCGATCGCTGTTGCCCGCGACCAGCAGCACCCGCTGCCCGTCCAGCGTCACCGAGCGCACCAGATAGCCTTCCTCACCAAGCCCCTCGAACGGCAAGCGCAGCGCGTGGAGGGAAGGGGCCGAGGCGGTCGCCACCACCACGGGGGGCGAGCCAGCGGGCAAGGCGCGGCGCAGTTCGGAGCCCGCTAAGCTCAGCGTCGGCGAGGCCCCCAATAGCCTGACGTCGACCTGTCCGACCGATGGCGCCGTCATGCGCAGCCACAGCGCGTAACCATCGTCGGCCGCCGCCGGAAACGGCAGCGCAACCGCGGCCAGGGATAGCGCGGTGGCCCAAGCGCAAAACCGTTTCATGCCATACTCTCCCGATGCGTCGGCGATTGACAAGCCGACGCTTGGCCCGCACGTTACCGCTATCAGACCAATTGGCAAGTCGGGTTGGACCGGCTGCCTGACAGGAGGGGCCTGAATGACTCGCTGGCACGACCCGATCCGCCATGCCGCTTCGTGCGGCCGTCCTTCCGTCGCGCTCTCGTTCGCCTGAAGGACGTTTCCATGCCCAAGATCGTTTCCGCCCGCCTGATCGTCACATCGCCGGGCCGCAACTTCGTCACGTTGAAGATCGAGTGCGACGACGGCACCACCGGCCTGGGCGATGCCACACTCAACGGGCGCGAGATGGCCGTCGCCAGCTATCTGCAGGATCACGTCATTCCGTGCCTGATCGGTCGGGAAGCGCACCGGATCGAGGACATCTGGCAGTATCTCTACAAGGGCGCCTATTGGCGGCGCGGGCCGGTGACGATGACGGCGATCGCGGCGGTCGACATGGCGCTATGGGACATCAAGGGCAAGATTGCTGGGCTGCCCGTCTATCAGCTGCTCGGCGGTGCCGCGCGTGAGGGCTGCATGGTCTATTGTCATGCCAATGGCACGACGATCGAGGACACCATCGCCACCGCGATCCGCCACCGGGACGAGGGGTATCGGGCGATCCGCCTGCAATGCGGCGTGCCGGGCCTGGCCTCCACCTATGGCGTCGCCAAGGCGGGCCAGCGCTATGAGCCCGCCGATGCCGACCTTCCCAGCGAAAGCGTCTGGTCGACCGAGAAATATCTACGCGTGGTCCCCGAACTCTTCGCCGCCGCGCGGGAGGCGCTGGGCTGGGACGTGCATCTGCTCCACGACGTCCACCACCGGCTGACCCCGATCGAGGCGGCGCGGCTGGGCAAGGATCTGGAGCCTTATCGCCCCTTCTGGATCGAGGATGCGACCCCCGCCGAGGACCAGGAGGCTTTCCGGCTGATCCGCCAGCATACGACGACCCCGCTGGCGGTAGGTGAAATCTTCAACTCGATATGGGATGCCAAGCATCTGATCGAGAACCGGCTGATCGACTATATCCGTGCGACCGTCGTCCATGCGGGCGGCCTGACCCATTTGCGGCAGATTGCCTCGCTTGCCGACCTCTATCAGGTGCGCACCGGCTGTCACGGCGCGACCGACCTGTCGCCTGTCACCATGGCGGCGGCGCTGCATTTCGGGCTGTCGGTGCCCAATTTCGGCATTCAGGAACACATGCCGCACACGGCCGAGACGGACGCGGTCTTCCCGCATCATTATCGCTTCGAGGACGGTATGATGCACCCCGGCGACGCACCCGGCCTGGGCGCCGAGATCGACGAAACGCTGGCTGGAGCCCATCCCTACAAGCGTGCCTATCTGCCGGTGAACCGTCTGGAGGACGGGACCTTGTGGAGCTGGTGACATGAGCGATCTGACCCAGGCTGCCGCCACCGCGCCCGACACCGCCGCCCATGCCGTGCCGCCGCCGCGTGGGCGGGTTCGCTGGGTCATTTGCGGGCTGCTCTTCGCCGCCGTCGTACTGAGCTATATCGATAGGCTGGTGCTGGGCGTGCTCAAGCCGCAGCTGACCGCGCTCTATGGCTGGAGCAACAGCGGCTATGGCGACATTACCGGCTATTTCCAGGTCGCCTATGGGTTCGGTTTCCTGTTGTTCGGCTGGTTGATCGACCGGATCGGGCCGCGTGCGGGCTATATGCTGGCGATGGGGGCGTGGACGGTCGGGCATTTCGCACAGACACTCGTTACCTCGACGACCGGCTTCGCGCTCGCCCGTATTCCGCTGGCGTTGGGGGAGGCGGGCACATTTCCCTCGGCACTGGCCGCCGCGTCGCAATGGTTCCCCAAGAAGGAGCGTGCGATGGCGATCGGCATCTTCAATGCCGGGGCCAATGTCGGTGCGGTGGTGACACCGCTGCTGATCGGGTTCCTCATCGCCGATCTGGTGCTCGACTGGCGCTGGGCGTTCATCATCACCGGGCTGTTCAACCTCGTCTGGCTGACGGCGTGGTGGCGGTTGTACCATCCGCCGCAGAGCCATCCGCGCATCACCCCCGAGGAGCGCGCCTGGATCGAGGCCGAGCCGGTCGAGACGAGCGGTCGCGCCGGGTTCCTCACCGTGCTGCGCCACCGCGAAAGCTGGGCCTACATGACCGGGCGGTTCCTGATCGACCCGGTCTGGTGGACCTTCCTGTTCTGGCTGCCCGACTTCTTCCACACTCGCTATGGCTATGACCTCAAAAATTTCGGGCCGCCGCTGGTCGCTATTTATATCCTGGCCGATGCCGGCGCGATCGTCGGCGGTTGGTATTCGTCGCGTCTGCTCAAGCGTGGCGTCGAGACGGGGCGGGCGCGCAAGCGGGCGATGTTCGCCTGCGCGCTGTTCGCCCTGCCGGTGATGTTCGCCGCGCAGGCAGGCAGCATCTGGATCGCGGTGGCGATGATCGGTCTGGCCTGTGCCGCGCATCAGGGCTTTTCGACCAACCTCTTCGCCCTGCCCGGCGACCAGTTCCCGCGTTATGCGCAGGGCACGCTGATCGGGCTGGGCGGCTTTGCCGGGGCGGCGGGAGGGTTCATCGCGTCCAAGGCGCTGGGCGCGTTGCTCGACCGGGTGGGGAGCTATCAACCCTTCTTTATCGCGTGCGGCGTCGCCTATCTCGTCGCGCTACTGGTCTTCCATATCCTCAACCCGCGCTACCGGGACGTGCGGATCCGCCCCGTGTAACATTTCATGTCCCGGTCGCGGGGTCGGATATATGGCCGGATCGGTTGGTTTCTCGCTCGCATAGCCGGGAGCCAATATGAACAGCATCGCCTTCGCCCATCTTCTTCTCGCTTCGACGATGGTCGCAGGCGGGGCCGCCGCCCAGTTGGCGCCGCAGGTCGTCGGACTACCGCCGCAGCCGGCGCCCTATGCGACGGAGTCGGTCATCAACCACCCCAGGACCATTGGCTGGCCGGAGGGGCGCAAGCCGGTCGCCCCGCGTGGCTATGAGGTGGTGAAATTCGCGGGCGGCCTCGACTATCCGCGACAGGCGCTGCTTCTGCCCAACGGCGATGTCATCGTCGCGGAGGCGCGAACCAAGCCCAAGCTCGACGCCGATCCCGAGGTGCAACGCGGGCAGGCGCTGTCCAAGGCCACCGGCTTCAGCGCCAACCGCCTGACCCTGCTCCGTGATGCGGATCGGGACGGGGTGGCGGAACAGCGGTTCGTGCTTCGCGAAGGGCTGAACCAGCCGTTCGGAATGCAATATGTCGGCGGACGGCTTTATGTCGCGAACACCGACGGCGTGGTGAGCTTTCCCTTCCAGCCTGGCCAGACAACGATCACCGCCGCACCCAAAACGCTGATCGCGTTGCCCGCCGGGGGGTATAATAATCACTGGACCCGCAACCTGCTGCTCAGCCCCGACGGGCGTACGCTCTATGTCTCAGTCGGCTCGGCTTCCAATGTCGGGGAGTTCGGCATGGACGAGGAAAAGCGCCGCGCCGCGATCCTCGCGGTCGACCTAGCTACCGGGCGGGAGCGGCTCTATGCCTCGGGCC
This sequence comes from Sphingomonas sp. 77B, assembly GCF_056497825.1. Lineage (NCBI taxonomy): Bacteria > Pseudomonadati > Pseudomonadota > Alphaproteobacteria > Sphingomonadales > Sphingomonadaceae > Sphingomonas > Sphingomonas sp. 77B. Next base: position 560,795 of record NZ_JBWMBY010000001.1, on the reverse strand, counting down.
TGCGTAACCCCGTCGGCATGGCCTGGGCGCCTGGCGGTGTGTTGTGGACGGCGGTCAACGAACGGGACGAGATCGGCGATGACATCTCGCCCGATTATCTGGTCGGCGTAAAGGAGGGCGGCTTCTATGGCTGGCCGTACAGCTATTACGGGAAGCAGGACCCCCGCCATGCCAATGAGCGTCGTGATCTGCTGGCGACCACGCTGATGCCCGACGTTGCGGTGGGCCCCCATTCCGCCGCGCTCGGCGTGGCGTTCGACAAGGGAAATTCGGGGCAAACCGCCTATGTCGCACGGCATGGGTCGTGGAATCGCTCGAGCTTCAGCGGCTATGACGTGCTGGCGGTACCGTTTGCGAGCGGCCGCCCGACCGCTGCGCCACAACCCTTCCTGACCGGCTTCGTCGCCGATGCCAAGAAGGGGGAGGTCTATGGCCGTCCGGTCAGTATCCAGACCCGTGAGGACGGCGCGATCTTCGTGCTCGACGATGCGGGGGACACGGTCTGGCTGGTTCGTCGCAGCTCGTGAAATGCGGATATGGTGTGGCGATGGCGGCCTTCGGGCTGGTCACCGTCGCGGCCGCCGGTCCCGCCCAAGGCCAGTCGATCCCGTTCGCCGACACCGAGGATGCCACGCTGTCCGAGATCGATGTGAAGGATGGCAGCAGGGATTGGCATCCGGTGGTAACGCTCGACATCCGCAACGGAGATTATGCGCGCGGCGCGTTGGACGATGACGACGCCGCGCTCGACCGTGTGCCCATTCATTTTGCGCTGGGCGGCGCGCTGGTCGTCCGGCGCGGACGGGATGGCGAAGGCGATCTGTTCGTTATCGGGCAAAGCTCCAACGGCTTTCACGCGCCTCGCGCCGACGAGCGTATCGCGCCACGCGCCTGGTATGAGAGCAACAATCTGCTGGGGCTCGCATGGCGTCCGGTGGCAGGGCTCACGACCGCCGCGAGCTATACGATCAAGACCAGCCCCAACGGCGTGGCCTCGACAACGCATGAAGCGAGCGTCAGCATATTCTACACGGCGGATCGCGGGCTGGGGCGATGGAAGCCGCGCGCGGCGATCACCCGCCGTACGCAAGGGGAGGGCGGCCTCTATACGATCGCCGGGATCAGCCCGTCCTTCGCGCTTTCGGGGCGGAAAGACGGCCTGTCGCTAGGCGTGCCGGTCCTGGTCGGCATCGGTTGGAACGGCTTCTATGCCAAGGGCAGCGGTACGCGCGTCTATGGCAGCGGTGGGTTGACGCTCGCCCACCCCGTCAAACTCGGTGGGAGCGCCGCAACCTTGCAGGCGGATTTCCTCGCATTGGTCCGGGATAACCGGCTCCGCCGACTCGATGCGCCGGGCGGGACCACGGCGACCGTGGTTCCGCACGCCACCGTCTCGCTGACCATGGCTTGGTAGCACCGTCCGATCGGAACGGGAGCCGACTTCATTTCGGTGCGTTTACAAACCGAAAGAGGGAGTGACGATCGATATGCGGACAGGGACGGTATTGGCGCTGGGATTGCTGCTGTCGGCATGTGGCGGTCAGGTCGCGACAGATCAGAATGCGACATCCCAGGCGGATGAACAGGCCGGTCCCGCGCGGTGGAGCGACCGCACCCGGGGACAGCTCAAGCAGGCGATCGACGCGCGCGCGGCGCAAGGGCTGGACCAGATGGCGTTCGACGTGCCGAACGGGGATGACGCCGCGACCACGCAACAGGCGCTGCGCTTCGCCGCCGCCCTGGCGCGGGGGGCGACCGATCCGACCAAGCTGTACGAGGTCTATACGGTTCCCCGCCCATCGCCCGACCTGAAGGCTGGACTGGCGGCGGCGCTGCGCGATGGCGACCTGACCAAGTGGCTCAACGGCCTCGCGCCGCAGGATGGCAATTACAAGCGGCTGTCCGACGCCTATCTCAAGCTGCGGCAGCAGCCCCAGGATGCCGATGTCAAGATCGCGGGCACCGGCGAACCGATCAAGCCGGGCGTAACCGATCCGCGCCTGCCCGCCATCATGCGCGAGCTGGTCGTTCTCGATTATCTGGCGCCCAACGCCGCGCAAGGCGACAGCTATAGCCCGACCATCGTCGATGCCGTGCGCCGCATGCAGGCCGATTACGGCATGAAGCCCGACGGCATCATCGGCAGCGAGGCGCTGGCGATCCTCAACATGTCGAACGCCGACCGGGCCCGCGCGATTGCTGTCGCCATGGAGCGGTTGCGCTGGCTGGAGCGGACGCCGCCCGCAACCCGGATCGACGTCAATATCGCCGCCGCCCGCCTGACCTATTGGCGCGACGGCAAGATCGTCGACAGCCGCAAGGTCGTGGTCGGCGAGCCGGATACGGAAACGCCGCAACTGGGTTCGCCCATCTACCGCCTCGTCGCCAATCCGACCTGGACCGTACCCCGCTCGATCCAGGAAAAGGATCTGGCGAAGAAGGGGCCGGGCTATCTGAAGGCCAACAACATGGTCTGGAAGGATGGCTGGATCGTGCAGCAGCCCGGCCCGAAGAACTCGCTGGGGCTGGTCAAGTTCGACATGCTGAACGACCACGCCATTTATCTGCACGATACGCCTGCCAAGGCGCTGTTCAATCTGGTCCAGCGTCAGCGAAGCCATGGTTGCGTCCGCGTCGACGATGCGCTGGGCTTTGCCGAGATGCTGGCGAAGGACGAAGGCGTGCTCGACGAATGGCACAAGGCGCGTGAGACGGGCAAGGAGAGCTTCGTGAAGCTGCCCCGCCAGATTCCCGTCCGACTGCTCTATCAGACCGTGCTGTTCGACGATGCTGGCGAGCCGATCGTGCGCAACGATCCTTATGGCTGGGATGACCGGGTGGGTGCCGCGCTGGGCTTCAAGGCGGGCAAGGCGCTGCGTGTACAGACCGGCGCGGCGGATGTCGGCCCCTGATCCTACCCCCTCCATCTATTGAGGTTGGATAGGAAGTTGGCGAGTTCGCGGCGGCGGCATTGCTCCTCCGCGAACTCGCCATCGACACCCAGACGCCATCGTAAGGCCCGGTCGGCCGGAGCGTCGTGCAGGGCATCGAGGTCGTGGGTCCAGGTCTCGACATCCGCCTCACGGTCGGCGAGCCCGGCCTCGACCAGATCGGCGCCCTGCGCGGCAATCGCGATGGCGATCTCGCGCAGGGCGAGTTCGGGATGATATTGGACGCCCCAGAAGACGCCCCGGTCGAACCGGATTTCCGCCGCCTGCACCTGCGTCACCGCATTGCTAGCGAGCAGAACGGCACCGGGCGGCAGTTCCTCGATCTCGTCGCCGTGAATGGCGGGCGCGTCCCAGCTGGGCGGTCGGCCAGCCAGCAGCGGATGGTTTCGGCCTGCTTCCGTCGGGGCGATGCGTCGGGCTATGCCTGCTTCCATCCGGGTGGGCATCTTGCGCACCCGCCCGCCTGCCGCGGCAACCGCGATCTGCAATCCTGCGCAGGAGCCGAAGGACGGAACACCCGCCGCAAAGACCCTTCGCATGAAGTCGAGCTGATGCCTGACCTCGGGGCTGTCGTCATAGACGTGCATCGGCGATCCGGTCAGGAAGACCGCATCAAATTGGGCCAGCCGATCGGTTGTAAAATCGCATGCCGCATCGTCGGCGGGGGATAGAATCGTCGTCTGGATGCCGGGCTGCATCTGCTCGAGCGTCGAAGCATAGGTCTCACCGGAGCTTTTCCCGGCCCGCTGGCGACGCGCTTCGCGCTCTTCGGGCAATTCGCTTTGCGCGATCAGATAATGCGGCACGACATGCTTTCGATAGTGAACAGCGTCAACGCGCCCTGTCGCCCGATGGTTCGTACCAAGTATCGAATATTCATCGGAAAAACCTTTGTGACGCGTGACGACGATCGGGCCTGTCGCCGGATAGGTCCTGACAGCTATTGCGAGCGAGTTGCAATCGCATGATCTTTTGGCTAAGCGCCTGCCACCACAAAGGGGGTGGCAGGAATGAATATGCGCTGGCGGCTTTTGGCGATGACGACGGTCGCACTATATCCGGCGATCGCCCATGCGCAGGACGTCAGGCCGCAGCAAGAGGCGATAGCCACTGAAGAGGCTGGCGATGCGCCCACGAAGGACATTGTCGTCAGCGCGTCCCGCTCCGTTCTGCCGCCCAATGCCCTGCCGATGACGATCGATGTCATCGACAAGCAGGCGCTAGACCAGCAGCTCGCCATTTCCGGCTCTGTCGTCGATGCGGTTGCGACGCTGACCCCGTCCTTCTCTCCGACCCGTCAGAAGCTGTCGGGGGCGGGCGAAACGCTGCGCGGGCGTTCGCCGCTCTATGCGATCAACGGCATCCCGCAGACGACCCCGCTGCGCGACGGCAGCCGGGACGGCTATACGATCGACGGCTTTTTTATCGACCGGGTCGAGCTGATCTATGGCTCGAACGCGCTCCAGGGCATCGGCGGGACGGGCGGTATCGTCAACCAGGTGACCGTGGGCGCACCGCGTCGCGAGGGACTGAGCGGGCGGGCGCTTGTGCAGGGCACCGCCGACACCGATTTTCACGGTGAGGGACTGGGCGGCAAGGTCGGCGGACTGCTTCAGTACAAGTCCGGCCGCTTCGATATCAGCGCAGGCGCCGTCTATGAGAAGCGCGGCGTCTTTTATGATGGCGAGGGGCGCCGTGTCGGCCTGAACCTGACCCAGGGAGAGACGCAGGATTCGCGCACGACCTCTTTGTTCGCGCGGGCGGGCTATGCCGTGACCGATACGATGCGGCTAGACCTGATCGCCAGCCGTTTCGAGTTGAAGGGGGACGGGGATTATGTCGCGGTGGCGGGCAACCGCCTGACCGGCCTGCCGACCAGCTCGCAGCGCGGCAACCCGCCTGGGCGGAGTGCCGCCAGCCGGACGGAGAGCGTTGCGTTGTCGCTGACCGATCCCGATATGGCCGAGGGTAATCTGGTCGGTCAAATCTTTTGGAACCGCACCCATGATACGTTCGGCGCGGAGATCAATCCGATCGCGACCTTTCAGGATCCGCGGATCGCGCCGGTCGGCACGCTGATCGACCAGTCGCAGAACCGCAGCCGCAAGATCGGCGGGAAGATCAGCTACGAGCGCGCCATTCCAGGTTTCGAGGCGCTGACCGCCATCGTCGGCTTCGACGCGTTGTGGGACCGAACCGAGCAACGGCTGATCCTGACCGATCGCGTCTGGGTGCCGCCCAGCGATTTCCGCAGCCTGGCCCCGTTCGGTCAGCTGAACCTGGCGCTGTTCGACAAGGCCGTGCGGCTGGCGGGCGGTGTACGGTGGGAAAATGTGCGCATCCGCATCGATGACTATACGACGCTCGCCACGTCCAACCGCGTTTCGGTGAAGGGCGGTGCCCCGATCTTTCAGGACGCGCTGTTCAATGGCGGTGTCATCGTCGAGCCGATCCGCGGCATCCGCGCTTATGCCAGCTATGCGGAGGGTTTCACCGTACCCGACATTGGTCGGATCACCCGCGCGGTGAACCGGCCCGGCGTCGAGATCGACAAGTTCCTCGACATCGCGCCGATCGTTTCGAACAATCGGGAGATCGGTGTCGAGGTGAAGCGCGGGCCGTTCGACGCCAGCACCGCCTATTTCTGGTCGTCGAGCGACAAGGGGCAGTTGCTGATCGCCAATCCCGGCGGGATTTTCGACGTCCAGCGGTTGCGCACCGAGATCCAAGGTTTGGAGATCAACCTGGGCATGCATCTGCCGCTTCCGGGGACGCGCCTGTCGATCGGCTATGCGCATCTCTCCGGCCGTTATGACAGCAGTACGCCGCCTGACGGTGTCGTCGATACCGACCTGGACGGCACCAATATCTCACCCGACCGGCTCAACCTGGCGGCCAGCTATGATCGCGGACCTTGGTCCGCGCGGTTGCAGAGCCAGTTCTTCCTGTCGCGTACGTTCAAGGGCCCGTCGCGTGATCCGCGCAACGACTTTGGCGGCTACACGGTCGTGGACGGGACCGTCGCCTATGACACCGGCAAGGGAACCATCTACCTCGCGGCGCAGAACCTGCTTGACCGCTTCTATATCGATTATTCCAGCGACACGCGCCTGCCGACCGACAATTTCAGCTATTTTGCCGGGCGCGGTCGGACCATCACGCTGGGTTGGGACGTGAGGTTCTGACCATGAAATGGCTGGACCTTCTCCATCGCTGGACGGGCGGTGTGATCGGCCTGGTGCTGGCGCTGCTCGGGCTGACCGGATGCCTGCTCGTCTGGAAGGCGGCGTGGATCATGGTGCCGGGCAAGTCGATGCCCCTGATCCGCGATCCGGCATCCGTCGCGATGGCCGTGCAGCGATTGCTGCCCCAGCCAAGGCGCGGGGCGAGCGTGGTGTTCGCCGATAACGGCTTTGCGCTGAACCAGCTTCGACTGCCAGGCGGGGCGGGGGCCTATGCCGATCAGGCCGGGCACGTCGTCGACCGTTGGAGCAGCCAGTGGGAGCGCCCGGAGCTGTGGCTGTTCGACTTTCACCATCACCTCTTCACCGGCGATGTCGGCGAGACGGTAATCGGCGTGGCGGGCCTTTGTGGGCTGTTTTTCGTCGTGACGGGCGCGATCCTGTGGTGGCGGACGCGGCGAACCTTCAAATGGCGGCTGTTGCCCAAGCGCCTGAGCCGTCCTGCGATCGTCATGCACCATCGCGACCTGGGCATCGTCGTCGCACCCCTTCTGTTGCTCTCGACGGTTACCGGCGCGGCCATGGTGTTTCGGCCGTTTGCGATGATCGTCGTCGCTCCCTTCGGTTCGCCCGCCAAGGCGCTGGCCGTCTTGCGTCCGGGCAAGGTCCATGGCGGCGCGCTGGCCGCCGACCCACCCTGGCATGCGATGCTGACGACCGCGACCCGACATTTCCCGGACGCCGTGCCCCGTATCCTGAGCCTGCCGCGCAAGCCCGGCGATCCCATCACGTTGCGGATGCGGCGGGCGGACGAGTGGCTGCCCAACGGCCGGACGACCCTGTCCTTCGATGCCGCCACCGGCCGGTTGTTGTCGAGCACCGACGCGATGGCGATGCCGCGTGCCGCCCGGGTCTATAATATGCTCTATCCGCTTCATGCCGGGCGGGTCGGCGGGGTGGCGTGGAAGCTGCTGATGACCGCCAGCGGGCTCGCCCTGACCCTGCTGGGATCGCTGGCGGTGTGGAGCTTCTGGTTCCGGCGACCTCGCCGCCCGCGCAACGCCCGATAGCGGAGCAGCGCCTCCACCGCATCGGTCTGGATCAGGCGGACGCCCATATCTGCCAGTCGACCCCAGACCGCTGCGGGATCGCGCCGCGCTTCGGGATCGCCGCCCAGGCCGGCGACGAAGCCCGCAAAGAGCGTGTTGACCCAGACGGGCAGGCCCACGGTCCTGAGGCGACGCCCGCGAACGTCTTCACGATCACCCGGTCCTGCGCGCCCGCCCCGTACACGGCGTCAACGACATCGCCGTAAATGGCGTCCTTGACGTAGAGGTCCAGGACGATGCGATCCCTGGCGAGCGGCAATATCTTGTCCAGGGTCAGCATCCGCTCGTCTTCCACAGCGCCACCGCCTTCCGCTTGGACTCCTCCGTGAACCGACGCCTCGTCGTACTCGCCATCATACACTTTGTGGTTCCGCAAAGCATATCGTCGGGGTCCGCCAAACCGAGTGACGATAACTGGTTTGAATCGTGGGGTCCGGATTACTGATGGCCGGGACGTTGCTGGCCCCAGCACGGTGGCGGGATGCGGTGTTTGAGATAATGCTGGTTCTGCTGGGCCTTGGCTGGGGGGTGTGAACCTTGCCACCTAGGCCTTGCTCACCGAGACGGTATAGCGTTGCAGCGAAGCTGGTAGCGAGACGACGCCAGTTGGTCTCTTGCTGCTGGTCTGAAAGGGGCCGCCGCGATCGGCAACCTGTTGTTTGCAGCCATCGAGGGGGCGGGGCCAAGGCTTGGCCGTCCGGCACTTATGCCGTTCAGCGCGGTAACCGTGCCCATTCTAGGGAGCTTGGCGGCTTTGGACGTTCTCGCTGGCTGGCGGGGCCAAGATCGAGGCGAGGGCAAGTCCTGCACCCAGCTGGAGCAGCCCATAGATCCGTCTGCGCCGGGGATGGTCGGCGAACGGGCGGACCAGAATGTCGACGGCCGCCACGTCCGAACGCCACAGATCGACATGGCGCCTTGGCTGTAACAGGCCGAGCAGCCCGTCGCCGATCATGAAGACCGCCGCCATTTCGGCCGTTCGGCGCAGGCCGACTTGAAGATTCCGATCGTCTTCCATCCCCATTCTCCCAAAGCCCCTGAACGCGCGGGGATGCCGTGGGTCTCATGGGATGCGGGGGGGAAGGCCGTTTACGCGGCGGCCCGTTCCTCCTCGATGATGGCCCGTGCGAGGACCGCGCACTGGCCGCATTTGGGCTGACGACCCAGGGCTTGATACATTTGGCAGGGGGTCATGGACCCGGCACGGGCCGCGTCGCGAACCTGCGATTCCCGAATGGCATTGCACACGCAGACGACCAAGGCGCTCTCCATCGATAACGCCGACGGTATAGCGCTAATGAGAGTGGATCGCAAGGATGTTGCGAGGCGTTTGCAGAAAACTAGCCCGATTTGCCAGCCAGTCCTCTGCTTGCCAGTCGCCAGATGCGTTCCAACGGCCCCTGTCCGAAGCGCGCCAGCCACGGCTTCGACCAAAACAGCATCAGCCCCCACATCAACGGAGCGAGAAGGTACAGTTCGGCCCTACCCCAGCGGGCAAACTGTCCCGAGCCATGGCCATAGAAAATCGCCGTCATCACGATGCTGGTCGCAATATAGTTGGTGAACGCCATCCGCCCCGCCGCCGCAATGCGCGTGGTCCACCCGCCATCCGGCCGCATCAGCAATAGGATCAGCGCGGCATAGCCCAGCGTGCCGATCAGACGGAAGGGGACGTTGAGGAGCAACTGGACCAGCGTCACGGCTCGCACATCATAGCCACTCGCCATCACGCCCAACGCCATCACGGCATAGGCACCGATGCTGACGCCCAGTCCGAACAGGACCCATCGCCGATAGGCCTCGCGTGACCATTGGCCCGTCAGCAAGCCCCACTTGAACGCGGCCATGCCCAGCAGCATCGCGCTCAGCGTGTCCGGGCCGATTTGAAACAGGTCGAGCAGCGGATTGCCGTTATGCTCCAGGCGGAAAGCGGTCGCTGTCGACCATGGCCCACGCATCGCTGCAATTTCGGGTGCCAAAGCGGCCGGTGGAGGGGTGCCGAACGCCGACTGGTAACTGTCCCATAGAGCCGCCATCTGCGGCGTATCCCGCGCGGCGGCAGCGAATAGGCCCAGACACTCCAGCCCGCCCAGCGCCATAGACAACCCGGCAAAGGCCGCCGCATTCCAGCACAATGCCCGGGGCGTCAGGCCCACAAAGGCCAGTGCAACGATGCCGACAAGCGCATAATGCGCCAAGATGTCGCCGGTCCAGATGAAGGTCAGGTGGACCATTCCCAGGACGAACAGCACCGCCATCCGCCGCAGATGGAAGGACGCGCCGTTCCCTCCTGCGGCATCCGCCCGCTCGATTACCAGAAGCGTCGACGCGCCGAACAGCAACGAAAACAGCCCGCGCATCCGACCGTTGACGAACGTCTCGGTCAGGAACCAGACGACGATATCGATCGGTCGCTGCCCGCCCCAGGCGATGGGATTGGAATAGGCCGGGTCAGGCAGCGCGAAGCCTGGCAGATTGGCCAGCAGGATCGCCATGACCGCCACCCCGCGCAACACGTCCAGCGACAGGATGCGATCCCGTGGGGTGGGCAACGTCGGAATGGGGGCGGGACCGTCGACCAATGATTACGCTCCAGATGCCCTTCGCGGCATAGTCCCGGTCACCGCGGATGCAACCGGCGCAGATACGAAGCATCGCGATAGGAACAGGTTATCGCCCAGCCTGTCCGGCGCGTATCGCGCCTCGCATCCCTTATTCCGTGATGACGTTGCGTTGAACCAAAGAGAGCCCCTCCCCTTCAGGGGAGGGGTTGGGGTGGGGCCTCGCCATAGGCCTCACGCTTGCGGAAGCGCCCCACCCCCGGCCCCTCCCCTGAAGGGGAGGGGTGGGTTAATCTCATGTCATCACGCTCTGATAGGATCGAGCCCGTTTGCGTCGGATGCAATGAGACGGGCAACCCGCTGCCGTTTACGACGACCGTAGCCTTGGCGGGTGCCAAAACTTCCTCGTCTCATGCATTCGAGCGACTTTTGTGAGTGGCGGTTAAGATAGCCTTCGGCGCACACAGGCTATCGCACGCGCTGCCGCCGTTAATCTTCTCGGTTGAGAGGATCGACCATGCGACCTGCCACCACCACGCGGAGCCCCGGCACACGGCCGAGGCTCCGGTGTGGATTTAGGCGAGGGCGGCGTCCACCCCCATCAGCGCAGGGAAGAAGCCCTCATGCGCGCGACGCAGATCATCGAGCGCCACGACGAAATCGCCGTCCTCGCGCTCAAAGATTAGGCGCGTGCCCGCGGTGCGGCCGATCCGCTCGACCTCGACGCCCGCCTGATGCGCGTTCGCCAGGAAGTCCATCAGCGCGGTATCCTCGACCGTGGCGATGTACAGGCCCTGGTCCTCGGCGAAAAGCTGGCGGCAGGCCTCGCCGCTTTCCGGGAACTGGATCAACGCGCCGATATTGCCAGCGAGCGCCATCTCCGCGATCGTGACCGCGATGCCGCCGTCCGACACGTCGTGAACGGCAGTAAGGTGTCCGGCGGTGATCGCCTCGCGGACGAGATCGCCGGTGCGACGCTCGGCATCCAGATCGATCGACGGTGGCGGGCCAGCGTCCCGGCCTTCGAGGCCGTGAACTTCGCGCAGCCACAGCGACTGGCCGATCTCGCCCTTCGGCGTGCCGATCAGGACGATGACGTCGCCCGTGCCCTTGAAGGCGATCGTCGCCGACTTGGACCAGTCCGTCATGAGGCCGACGCCACCGATCGCCGGGGTCGGCAGGATCGCCGAGCCGCCGCCGGTCGCCTTCGACTCGTTGTAGAGCGAGACGTTGCCCGACACGATCGGGTAATCCAGCGCACGGCAGGCCTGGCTCATGCCGTCGAGGCAGCCGACGATCTGCCCCATGATCTCCGGCCGCTGCGGGTTGGCGAAGTTGAGGCAGTTGGTGATGGCGAGCGGCTTGGCGCCGACCGCGGTAATGTTGCGCCACGTCTCGACCACCGCCTGCATGCCGCCGGTCACCGGATCGGCATAGCAATAGCGCGGGGTGCAGTCGGTGCTCATGGCGAGCCCCTTTTGCGTGCCATGGACGCGGACCACGGCGGCGTCGCCACCGGGGCGCTGCACCGTGTCGCCGCCGACCATGTGGTCATACTGCTCCCAGATCCACCGGCGCGAGGCGATATCGGGCGAGCCCATCAGCTTCAGAAGATCCGCCGCCGGGTCCTGACAACCGGGCGAGGTGATCGCGGTCGGAACTTCGGTCGGGACATGCGGACGGTCGTAGAGCGGTGCGTCGTCGGCCAGCGGCGCCAGCGGGATGTCGCACACCACTTCGCCCTTGTGGCGCAGGACCATGCGCCCGGTCTCAGTGACATGGCCGATGACGGCGAAGTCGAGTTCCCACTTGCGGAAGATGGCTTCGGCGAAATCCTCGCGTCCGGGCTTCAGCACCATGAGCATCCGCTCCTGGCTTTCCGACAGCATCATCTCATAGGCGGTCATGCCCTCTTCGCGCTGGGGCACGTCGTCCATGTTAAGTTCGATGCCGACGCCGCCCTTGGACGCCATCTCGACCGACGAGGATGTCAGGCCCGCCGCGCCCATGTCCTGGATCGCGACGATCGCGTCCGAGGCCATGAGTTCGAGGCACGCCTCGATTAGCAGCTTTTCGGTGAAGGGGTCGCCGACCTGCACGGTCGGGCGCTTGGCCTCTGCATCCTCGCCGAAATCGGCCGAGGCCATGGTCGCGCCGTGGATGCCGTCGCGGCCGGTCTTGGAGCCGACATAGACGATCGGATTGCCGACGCCGCTGGCCGCCGAGTAGAAGATCTTGTCCTGGTCCGCGACGCCCACGGTCATCGCATTGACCAGGATGTTGCCGTCATAGGCCGGGTGGAAGTTCACCTCGCCGCCCACGGTCGGTACGCCGACGCAATTGCCGTAACCGCCGATGCCATGCACCACGCCCGAGATCAGGTGGCGCATCTTGGGGTGATCGGGCCGCCCGAAGCGGAGCGCGTTCAGGTTCGCGACCGGCCGCGCGCCCATGGTGAACACGTCGCGCAGGATGCCGCCGACACCCGTCGCCGCACCCTGATAGGGTTCGATGTACGAAGGGTGGTTGTGGCTCTCCATCTTGAAGATGGCGGCCTGGCCGTCGCCGATGTCGATGACGCCCGCATTCTCGCCGGGACCGCAGATCACCTGGGGGCCTTCGGTCGGCAGCTTCTTGAGGTGGATGCGGCTCGACTTGTAGCTGCAATGCTCCGACCACATCACCGAGAAGATGCCAAGCTCGACGAGGTTCGGCTCGCGGCCCAGCGCGGTCAGCACGCGCTGATATTCTTCTTCGGACAGGCCGTGGTCGGCGACGATCTGGGGCGTGATCTCGGTCATGGCCCGCGCCTTTAACGCGGTGTCGCGGGTTCGTCACTATCGCTGTTGGGGAAGATGCTACCCGAAATGCATCGCGACCGCGATGGCGAGGCCCGACAGAGCCAGCGCTCCGGCGATCCAGCCTGCGCCGGTGCGGATCGCGGCTTCGATGCCGTCCGTCGAAACGACGGCCTGTTCGCTCTCCAGCTTGCGCGTGGTGGCGCGGATCAGGCGGGGAAGGTCGTCGCCGAGCCGGTCGAGTTCCAGCGCCAGCGCGACGGCGCGTCTGGTCCAGCGTTCGGGGGCGAGCCGTGCCTCGACGATTCGCCTACTGGCCCGACGGAGCGCGGCCGACAGGTCGAAGTCGGGCTGGATGCCGCTCAGGACGCCGTCGATGGTGATGAGCGCCTTGAACAGCAGCAGCATGTCGGGCTGCAGGACGATGCGTTCCTCCCGGAGTACCGGGAAGATATCGCCGAGGATCGCGGCCAGCCGCAGCGCCCCGCCGCCATGCCGCGTGACCAGACGGTCGGCGACGCTCTGGAACCGTTCGGGTGGAATATCATCGGTTTGCGACCAGTTCCTGAGTGTTTCCGCCAGGAGGGCCGGATCACTGTTCGCGATGGACTGGGTAAAGGCGATGACCTCCTCGCGCCGCCGTGGGGAAACATGGCCGATCAGACCCAGGTCCAGCATCGCGATGCGATTACCGGGCAGGCAGAGCAAATTGCCCGGATGGGGATCCCCATGGAAGCGCCCGTTGATGAGCGTCATGTCCAAGACGATGTCCGCGCCCGCCGAAGCAATGGCGGCCGGATCGATTCCCGCGTGCCGCAGGGTTGCGGCGTTGCGGGGCGGCACGCCTTCGACGAAGTCCATCACCAGCAGCGTCTCGGACGTGTGTGCCCAGTGGATCGTCGGCACGACCACCCGCGCGTCGCCCGCGAAATCCTCACGCAGGCGATCGGCGTTGCGGCCTTCATTGCTGAAGTCGAGCTCTTCAAGGATATCGCGCCCCAGTTCGCGCACCATGCGCACCGCGCCGTAGCGCCGGGCCTCGGCATTGGTGGCCTCGACCATCGCGGCGAGCTGCGCCAGCAGGCGGAGATCCGCCTCCATCACCGGGCGGATGCCGGGGCGGCGGACCTTCAGGACCACCTCGGTCCCGTCTGCCAGAGCCGCCCGGTGGACCTGAGCGATCGAAGCGGCGGCGAGCGGTTCGGAATCGAACCGGGCGAAAGCCGTTTCCGGCGGCTCGCCCAGCGCCGCTTCCACCTGTTCGCGAAGGTCGGCAAACGGCAGGCGCGGCGCGGCACTATGGAGCCGTTCGAACTCGGCGATCCATTCGGGCGGCAACAGATCGGCGCGCGTCGCCAGGATCTGACCGAGCTTGACCCAGACCGGCCCCAGCGCCTCCATCGCCTGCCGGGTGCGGGCGGGCAGGTCGAAGGGCAGGGCATCCGGATCGCGCCGCGCCGGATCAAGCCCGAGCCGGGCCAGCAACACGTCCAACCCGAAGCGCGAGGTGGTCGCGATCACCTCGGCCAGCCGGGCGCGGTCGCGTGCCGCAACCCTGATCGCGCCCAGCAGCATCGGCTCAGCTATAGGGCGGTTGGGTGTAGCCCGCCGGGCTAAGCGTGAAGATTTCGCAGCCCTCTTCAGTGATACCGATCGAATGCTCGAACTGGGCCGACAGCGAGCGGTCGCGCGTCACCGCGGTCCAGCCATCGTCGAGGAGCTTCACATCGGGGCGCCCGATATTGATCATCGGCTCGATGGTGAAGATCATGCCGGGTTTCAATTCGGGCCCGGTGCCGGGGCGGCCGACATGGACGACTTCGGGGGCGTCATGGAACAGCAGGCCCAGTCCATGGCCGCAAAAATCGCGGACGACACCGTAACGATGCTTCTCGGCATGACGCTGGATGGCATGGGCCACGTCACCCATGTGATTGCCGGGCCTGGCCTGCTCGATACCCAGCATCAGGCATTCATAGGTGACTTCGACCAGCTTGCGCGCCTTTAGCGGCACGTCGCCGATCAGGTACATCCGGCTGGTGTCGCCGTGCCAGCCATCGACGATCGGGGTCACGTCGACATTGACGATATCGCCCGACTTCAACGTCTTTTCGGACGGAATGCCGTGGCAGACGACATGGTTGATCGAGATGCAGGTCGAGTGGGTGTAACCGCGATAGCCCAGGGTCGCAGGCACGCCGCCACGCTCCAGGATGAACTGGTGGATCAGCCGGTCGATCTCCGCCGTGGTGACGCCCGGCACCATGTGCGGCACCAGCATGTCCAGCGTTTCGGCCGCGAGGCGGCCCGCCTTGTGCATGCCGTCGAACGCCTCGCGGCCCCAGAGCTTGATCGCGCCGGTTCGTCCCTGGGGCGCGTCGGCGGAAACGGTCACATAATCGGTCATGGCGGCGATATAGCGTGGCGTGGCCGCTTTTGCGAGGCTATGTCGGGCGCATGGAAATAGCGACCTCACCCGAGCGTATCTGGACCGCCGCATTGATCGTCATCGGTGATGAAATCCTCTCGGGCCGGACGCAGGACCGCAACATCGCCCAGCTTGCCACATGGTTGAATGTGCAGGGAATCCGACTAGCCGAAGTGCGTGTGGTCGCCGACCGAACCGCGGCTATCGTCGAGGCGGTCAATACGCTGCGCGTGCGCAACGACTATCTGTTCACCACCGGCGGGATCGGGCCGACGCATGACGATATCACCGTCGACGCGATCGCCGAGGCGCTGGGCGTGCCGGTGATCGAGCATCCCGAAGCGCGCGCGATCCTCGAGGATTATTATACGGCGCGCGGCGGGGTCACTGCCGCGCGGGCCCGGATGGCGCGGACGCCGGAGGGGGCGACCCTGATCCCCAATCGCGTATCCGGCGCGCCGGGCATTCGGGTCGGCAACGTTTTCATCATGGCCGGGGTGCCGCACATCACCGCCGGTATGCTCGATGCGCTGACCGGCACCCTCGAAGGTGGCCGCCCGGTGGTGTCGGGTACGATCGGTTGCTGGGTCGGCGAAAGCGAAGTCGCAGAGTTGCTGCGCCAGGCCGAAAAGTCGCATGAGGGCGTGGCGATCGGCAGCTATCCTTTCTTTCGCGAAGGCCGCACCGGTGCGAACTTCGTGGTCCGCAGCCCCGATGCCGAGCGCGTCGACGCCTGTCTCAAAGACCTGACGGACGCGCTGCAAGCCGATGGTCGGGATGTGATCGCCGGCGGCATCTGATCCTCCGACCAGCTTGCATTTTCGTACTTTTTCAAGACTGACGGACTAAGCGCGTAACGGCGGGGCAGATGAGCTTGCCTTGCGCGGACGGTGAGACGGAGTGGTTCTGGATGCGGATTGTGGTGACTGGCGCAGTACGGTTCGCTCGCTGCAGTACGCCTGCGGGGCGCTGAGGCCATGTCCGCCCCTATTCTGGTCACCGGCACGGCGGGCTTTATCGGTCACGCCACCGCGCATCGTTTGCTCGCACGCGGCGAGACGGTCATCGGGATCGACAATCTCAACGACTATTACGACCCGGCGCTGAAGCGGGCGAGGCTGGCCGGCCTGGAGCGCATGCCCGGATTTGCCTTCCGCATGATGGACGTGGCAGATGCGCCAGCCGTCGCGGCGGTCCTGCGCGAGCATGGCGCGACCCGCGTGATCCATCTCGCGGCACAGGCGGGCGTGCGGCACAGCATCGACCATCCCTTCGCCTATGAGCGTTCCAATGTCGGCGGGCATCTGGCGGTGCTGGAGGCCTGTCGCCACCAGCCGGGCTTCGTCCACCTCGTCTATGCCTCGTCCAGTTCGGTTTATGGCGACAAGCCGATGGGGGGGCAGGGGTTCAGCGAAGACGAACCCTCGGTCTCGCCGGTCTCTCTCTATGCCGCCACCAAGCGGGCGTGCGAGTTGATGAGCCAGTCCTATGCGACGCTATACGGCTTTGCGCAGACGGGGCTGCGATTCTTTACTGTCTATGGCCCCTGGGGGCGGCCGGACATGGCCTATTTCTCGTTCACCCGGAAAATCCTGGGCGGTGAGCCGATCGAGATTTTCGGGCAGGGCCGGATGGCGCGCGACTTCACCTATATCGACGATATCGTCGACGGCATCATCGGTGCGCTCGATCATCCGCCGGAACAGGGCGGCCACCGCATCCTGAACATCGGCGACAGTCAGCCGGTCGGGCTGATGGACATGATCTCCACGCTGGAGCGGACGCTGGGCCGCGACGCGATCAAGATCATGAAGCCGATGCAGCCGGGCGACGTCACCGCGACCTATGCCGATGTGTCGAAACTGAACGCGCTGACCGGCTATGCGCCACAGGTCCAACTGGCCGAGGGGCTGAAGCGTTTTGTCGCCTGGTACCGGGAATATTACGGCGTCTGAGACGACGCGATCATCGGCGATGCGATGGAGCGGGTGAAGGGAATCGAACCCTCGTATTCAGCTTGGGAAGCTGCTGCTCTACCATTGAGCTACACCCGCGATGCGACGCTGCCTATTCAAGCCATGGGAATTTGGCAAGCGGTTCGCGGCAAATTTCTTGGGCCGCCGTTCAGCTGATGATCGACTGGCCGAGCGCCATGGTCTTGCCGTTGGTCACGATCACCCGATCTCCCAAATGGGTCGCGGCGAACAATTTCTTGGCAAAACCCTTGGGCACGCCAATACAGCCATGGGTCGCGTTTCCATACCGCACATCGCTGGCATGAATGGCTACGCCGTCGTTGGTCAGCCGCAGCATATAGGGCATCGGCGCGTCGTAGAGGTTGGAGACGTGATCCGCATCCTTCTGAAGGATAGGAAAGACGCCCAGCGGGGTCGGCATATTGTCCGCGCCGTAGATGATCGCAGCCGTCCCGATCTCATAGCCGTCGCGGAAGATGGAGACGACTTGCGCGGCCAGATCGACGGTGATGACGATCGGCCCGGTGGGTGCGCCGCTTTCGTCCCATACGAAGTCGCCATGCTTCAGCGGTCCTTTGATGTCCAGGATGCGGCGGACGGTGAAGGGGGCCGGTGTCGGGGAGGGCGAGGACTTCGGAACCGGCGGCGTCGGAGCGGCGGGACGCGGCACTGGGCGAACCGCATAGGGCGCGGCGTCCCGATAGGCGTGGCGGGCCAGCAGCACGCCGCCGCCCGCCGCAGCCAAGAGGATCGCTCCGGCTAGAAGTTGCAGCGCTTTCATCCTGCGCTCTTTAGCACTCCCTACGGAATAAAGGGTTAGCGAATCTCGATGGTGACGTGGCCGAGCGCGGCCATGCCGTTGAGCCGCTGGTGGATGGCGGCGCTGGTCAGCACGGTGTCCACCCCTTCGACCGACAGCACCACGGCGTGCGCGGTCGGGCCGATGCGCCAGATATGAAAGTCGTGGATGCGCAGGTCGCCGGGGGCCTCCACCCGCTCGCGAACCTGACCGGCGAGCTTGGGATCGGCGGCATCGAGCAGGACGGTCGAAGCCTGGCGCATCAGGCCCACCGACCAGTTGGCGATCACCGCCGCACCGAGCAGGCCGACCGCCGGGTCGAGCCAGACCCAGCCCAGATAGCGCCCCGCGACCAGCGCCAGAATGGCCATCACCGAGGTCAAGGCATCGGCCAGGACATGGATATAGGCCGCCCGCATATTGGTGTCGCCACCATAGCGATCATGCGAATGGTCGAGGTGATCGTGCCCATGCCCATGGCTGTGTCCGTGCCCATGGCTATGCCCGTGATCGTGCCCGTGACTATGCCCGTGCCCGAGCAACCAGGCGCTGGCGACGTTCACCAGCAGGCCCAGCACCGCGACGAAAATCGCGTCGCCGAACGCGACCGCGTGCGGATCGGCGAGCCGCATGATCGACTCGTATGCGATGCCGAGCGACACCAGCCCCAGCACCATCGCCGATCCGAACCCGGCCAGTTCGCCGACCTTGCCCGTGCCCCAGCTGTAGCGGGGGTTGGCGACATGGCGTTTGGCATAGGAATAGGCGATGGCCGCGATCCCCAGCGCCCCGACATGGGTCGCCATGTGGACGCCATCGGCAAGCAGCGCCATCGATCCGGTGAGATAGCCCGCTACGATCTCACCGACCATCATGCCCGTCGACAACCACACGACCAGTCGGGTGCGGCGCGCATTCTCGTCATGGGCGTGGCCCAGATAGTCGTGGCTGTGCGTGTTCACGGCGAAACGTCCTTCGTCGGCGATCTTCAACGGAAATGGCGGCGGAGCAGCTTGGCAAGCTCGGTGGCGGCGGCGGTGCGTTCCTCGTCCGACAGGCCGGGCGCCGCGACATGGGCGTGCAGATGATCCTCGACGAGCTCGTCCATCAGACCCGCCACCGCACCACGCACTGCGGCGACGAGGTGCAGCGTCTCCGCGCAGTCGGCGTCGGCCGTGACGGAGCGTTCGATCGCGGCAACCTGCCCCGCGATTCGCCGAACGCGTGCGATGATCTTTTCCTTGCTGGTCGTCACATGAGCCATAATGCATAGGGGTATAGGGTATATGGCTAAGGTAATCAACAGACGGGTTGCGAAAGGGTGGAGGCTTCCGTCAAAGGGGGCGGTGATAAGGAACAGGGGAACGGGCATGATCGGGCGTTTTCAATGGTGGAGCCTGACGGCATTGGCATCGATGGTGGCGACGCCGGTCGCGGCCGAGTCGATCCTCTTCGTCGGCAACAGCTTCACCTTCGGCGCGCATTCCCCGGTCATGCGCTATCGCCCCGATCTCGTCCGCGATCTCAATCGTGAAGGCATTGGCGGCGTGCCTGCGCTCTTCAAGACCTTTGCCGAGGAGGCGGGGCAGGACTGGCAGGTCAGCCTGGAAACGGCAGGCGGTCGAGACCTCGCCTATCATTACGAACAGAAGCGCAAGGAGATCGACCGGCGCTGGGACGTGGTCGTCCTGCAAGGCTATAGCACACTCGATGCCCAGCGGCCGGGCGACCCGACCCGTCATGCAGAGGCGGCCGGGCTGCTGACCGCGATGCTGCGGCGGGCCAATCCGCGCGTCCGCGTGGAACTGGTGTCCACATGGAGCCGCGCGGACCTTACCTATCGCACGGCCAGTCCGTGGCGAGGCAGGCCGATCGCCGCGATGGCGGACGATCTGGCAGCGGCCAACGCCTATGCCGTTCGGCGCTACCCCGAAATCTCGGGCACTATCCCGGTCGGGCAGGCGTGGAACCGCGCCTGGGCGGAACGGGTCGCGGACCCCAACCCCTATGACGGGACCGCTTTCGGTCAGGTCGACCTGTGGACCTGGGACCAGTATCACGCCAGTGCGGCGGGCTATTATCTCGAGGCGTTGGTCGTCTTCGGGAAAATCACCGGGTTCGACGTACGGCGGCTGGGCGAGCAGGAGAAGGCGGGAATCGACCTGGGGCTGGAGCCGCGACTTATCGGGCGGCTGGAATCCATCGCCCATGCGGAGGTGACGGCCGTCAGGCCGTGACGATCGCCCCGCCGCTCACCGTGACCGGCCAGGGTGTCAGCCGCTGTCCCATGCATGGGCCGCCCAGGCACTGGCCGTCCGCCACGTCGAAGATCGCACCGTGCCAGGAGCAGGCTATCTGGTCCCCATTGGGTGTGAGATAGGCGTCGAGCTGCTGGGCCAGCGGCAGCCCCATGTGCGGGCAGCGGTCGACATAGCCGTGAACCGCCTCGCCGCGCCGGACGACGAAGCCGTGGAACCGGCCCGCCCGCATCTGAAGCACGAAGTTTCGCGCTGCGCCGTCCGCTATGGCATCGAGCGGGCCGAGCGTGATCCCGGCGGGCGTGGCGGTCAGGCGTTCGTCGCTCATGCCGCGTCGGCCTGCATTTCGGGAGCCGCCTCGGGCGTGCGGTCGCGAAGCCGTGTGGCGGCCGCGACCAGCCGGGGAAAGGCGGAAAGGTCGACCTGGAAACGCTCCGCATTATAGACCTGCGGCAGGATATGACAGTCGGCGAGGGTCGGGGTATCGCCATAGGCATAGCCCGCGCCATGCCGTTCGATCAGCGTTTCCAGTGCGGCAAAGCCCTCCCTGACCCAATGCCCGATCCAGCGGCCGATCGCGACATCGTCCGCCTCCATGTCCTGACGCAGCATGGTCAGGACGCGCAGGTTGTTGATCGGGTGGATGTCGCATGCCACGATTGCGGCCATGGCCCGTACCACGGCGCGGCCGGCGGCCTCGGCGGGCAGCAATGGGGGATTGGGATAGCGCTCCTCCAGCCATTCGAGGATGGCGGGGCTCTGGATCAGCGGGCCATCGGGACCGTCCAGCACCGGCACCAGCCCCTGTGGCTGGAGCGTACGATAGTCGGGCGCACGCTGTGCGCCGGTGCGCAGGTCGTGCACGACGCTGTCATAGGATAAGCCTTTCAGCGCCAGGGCAAGCCGCACGCGATAGGCCGCACTCGACCGCCAATAGCCGTGGAGCGTCAGGCTCATGGCAATTTGGCCTTGGGAAAGTCCTTCCACACCGCATCGTAATCGAGCTGCGCGTGGGATAGCGCATGCACCGTCGGGCGATAGGGCCAGCAGCTCTCCACCATGAACGCCATGGTGCCCTCGATCCGGTGCGGCTTGAGATCGGCGTTGCTCGCCCCCTGCCAGCTGGCGAGGTCGGGGCCGTGTCCAGCCATCAGATTGTGCAGCGATAGCCCGCCAGGGCGGAAGCCCTCCGCCTTGGCGTCGTATGCGCCGGTGATAAGGCCCATCGCCTCCGACATGACGTTGCGGTGGAACCAGGGCGGCCGGAACGTGTCCTCCGCCACCATCCAGCGGGGCGGGAACAGGACGAGGTCGGCGTTCGCCCGGCCCGGCACGTCGCTGGGCGAGGTCAGCAGGGTGAAAATCGACGGATCGGGATGGTCGAAGCTGACCGTGTTGATCGTGTTGAAATGCGACAGATCATAACGCCACGGCGCGAGATTGCCGTGCCAGGCGACGACGTCAAGCGGGCTGTGGTCGAGCGTCATCGTCCAGAGCGAGCCGAGGAACTTCTGGACGACCTGAGTGGGTTCGTCGCGGTCCTCGAACCACGCGACCGGCGTCTCGAAATCGCGCGGATTGCCCAGCCCATTGGCACCTATGGGGCCGAGGTCGGGCAGGCGGAAGAGGCTGCCATGATTTTCCGCGACATAGCCGGCGGCTTCGCCATCGGGCAGCTCGACCCGGAACCGCACCCCGCGTGGCACTAGCGCGATCTGGCCCGGTGCGATGTCGATCCGGCCCAGCTCGGTTAGGATGGTGAGGCGGCCGGATTGCGGCAGGAAGACCAGCTCCCCGTCCGCATCGACGAACACCCGTTCCATGCTGCGATTACAGGCATAGACATGGACCGCCACGCCCTCCAGGTCGGCCGGATCGCGGTTGGCGAGCATCGTCGTCATCCCGTCGATCCAGTCGGTTCCCGGCGGCGTCATCGGTGCGGGGTCCCAGCGCAGGCGATTGGGGGGCAGGGGGGCGCCGCTGGTGCCAGGGGCAAAACGGGCCGCGCCGGTATAGGGCTCGTAGGGGGGATGCTCGGCGGTCGGGCGCAGGCGGTAGAGCCAGGAGCGCCGGTTCTCATGGCGCGGCGCGGTGAAGGCGGTGCCGGAGAGCTGCTCCGCGTAAAGGCCAAAAGCCGGGCGCTGCGGCGAGTTGCGGCCGATGGGGAGGGCACCGGCAACCGCCTCGGTCGCGACGTGGTTGCCGAAGCCGGGGATGTAGCTCGGATTTGTTGCCTCGTTCATGGTCCTCACCTCTTTTCGCCCCCTCTTCCTCCCCTGGCAGGGGAGGTGGCAGCGCGTAGCGCTGACGGAGGGGTGTCCCGCTATCGAGAGGGGGACACCCCTCCACCATGCTGCGCATGGTCCCCCTCCCCTTACAGGGGAGGAATGGGTTTTGGCCGTAGCAGTCAGGCGTCGACGGTAATCACGCCGCGCCGGATCTGATCCAGCTCGATGCTCTCGAACAACGCCTGGAAATTGCCGTTGCCGAAGCCTTCATTGCCCTTGCGCTGGATGATCTCGAAGAAGATCGGGCCGACCATGTTCTCGGTGAAGATCTGGAGCAGGATGCCCTCCTCACCGACATTGCCGTCGATCAGGATGCGGTTCTTGCGCAGCCGCTCCAGGTCCTCGCCATGGTTTGGCACGCGCTTGTCGACCAGCTCGTAATAGGTCTCGATCGTGTCCTGCAGCCGGACGCCGCGCGCGCGCAGCTTCTCGACCGTCTCGTAGATATTGTCGGTGGTCAGCGCGAGATGCTGGATGCCTTCGCCATTATATTCGCGGATGAACTCCTCGATCTGGCTCTTCTCGTCCTGGCTCTCGTTCAGCGGGATGCGGATCGCCTTGTCGGGGGCGATCATCGCCTGGCTGAACAGGCCAGTCGCCTTGCCCTTGATGTCGAAATACTTCTGCTCTTCGAAGCCGAACAGCTTGGAATAGAAGCCCGACCAGGTCCGCATTTCGCCGCGGCGGACATTGTGGGTCAGGTGGTCGAGCAGGTCGAGGCCGACATTATTCTCCGCCTCCGCCTGCTGCCAGCCGGCAATCTCGGTCCAGTCGGCGAACAGGTCCTCGCCCGCCTTCACGAGATAGAGATAGCTGCCGCCGATCCCCTCGATCGCCTTGGCATCCGGGGTCAGGCAACCGCGCGCGGTGTCGACCGCCGTGGCGCCGCCCTTGATCGCATGATCGAACGTCTCCGCCGGATCGGCGACGTAGAAGCCCATGCCGCTGGCCGAGGGACCGTGCTTGGCGCGGAAGTCGGCGGCCTGGCCCGTCGTCTCGGCGTTCAGGAGCAGGGTGATGCGCCCCTGCTTGTACCGGGTGATCGCCTTTTCCGGGTGCCGATGGGTGGGCACGAAGCCCATCATGTCGAACTGCCGGGCCAGCGTTTCGGGCTCGGGCGTCGTGAATTCACAAAAAGCGAAGCCGTCCAGGCCCAGCGGATTGTTCGGGGTGGTTGCCATGACGTCCAACTCCTGATCCAGTATCTTCCGTTACTAGATCGCAGAACGGGGAATTGGTGTCAAATGTTACGATCTCACGAATTGCGGCTGGACGGCTTTCTTCCCTATCGCCTGTCGATCACGTCCAATCTGGTCAGCGATCATATCGCCAGCGCCTATCAGCAGCTGTTCGGGCTCACCATCCCCGAATGGCGGCTGATCGCGATCGTGGCGGAGGAGGGCGCGGTCGCCCAGTCGGCGGTGTGCGAGCGCAGCCGGATGGACAAGGTCACTGTATCCCGTGCCGCCATCGCGATGGTCGGGCGCGGGCTGCTCGGGCGAACGGCGCATGACGGCGACCGGCGCTCACACCTGCTGGTGCTGACCGATGCGGGGCGTGAACTTTACGCCGATGTCGCGCCCAAGGCGCTAGAGCTGGAGGCGCAGCTGTTCGCGGGGTTCTCGCCGGACGAACTGGAAGCGTTCGTGACGATGCTCCACCGGATCGACGCCGTCGCGCTGGCGCAGCGCGATCAACCCAGGATCGAGCGATAGAGCTGGAGATAGCGGTCGGCCATGCGGTCGACCGAGAAGCGCTCGGCGGCGACTTTGCGGCAGGCTGCCCGGTCGATCTCACTGATCCGGTGAACGGCGTCGATCGCCTGTTCGACGGTATCCACCAGGAAGCCGTTGACCCCGTCCTCGATCAGTTCCGGCATCGATCCGCGTCGGATCGCAATAACCGGCGTGCCACAGGCCATCGCCTCGACCACCGAGAGCCCGAACGGTTCGTCGAAGTTGATGAGGTGGAGCAGCGCCTTGGCACGGCCCAGTGCCGCAGTGCGATCCGCGCCGCCGACCGGCCCGCGATAGATGATGCGCTCATCGTCGACATGGGGGCGAACCTTGCGCTCCCAATAGCCCTGATCCTGTACGATGCCTGCCATGACCAGGCGGCGGCCAGTCGCTTGCGCGACGGCGACCGCCTCGGCCGCGCCCTTGTCCGGGTGGATGCGACCGAAGAAGAGGAGGTCGTCGCTACCCATTGGATCAAAGGGGAAATCCTCGATCGGAATACCGTGGTGAATCGTGTCGGCGTAGCGCAGCCCGGGGTGCCGGTCGGCGTCGGAGATCGCGACATAATGGACCCGATCCTGATAGGGTTCATACATCGGCACGATCCGTTCGGAAGAAAAGCCGTGGATCGTGGTGACCATCGGCGTTTCGACCAGTCCGGCAAAGGCATGAGCAGGGAAATCGGCCTGGTTGTGGATCAGGTCGAACTCGCCCGATCTCTCGAAAACGGCGGCCAGATGGCGCATCTCCCAGACCTTGGCATCGATCGATGGGTCTTCGGAATAGGGGGCGGGCACTGGCCCCGCCAGCGTGGCGGCGGTGATGCTGTCCTGCGTCGCGAACAGGGTGACATCCACGCCGCGCGCGACCAACGCTTCGGTAAGGAGGCTCGTCACCAACTCCCAGGGACCATAGGCGCGCGGCGGGGTGCGCCACGCGATAGGGGCAATCATTGCGATCTTCATGCGGGCGTATCGACTTTCAGGATCAGCCCTTCATCGGGGCGCAATAGGGAAGGGGCACGAGCGGGAAGGCCGCCCAGCGTGGAGAGAAGCGGCGTTCCGTGCGGCAGGTCGACGGGGACCGGAGTGTCGCTCAGGTTGAGTGCGATGACCATGCGCTCGCCATCTTCCTTACGCTCATAGGCGAGGACGGCTCCCTCCGTCTCGATCAGTCGTATCGACCCGGTGGTCAGCGCTGGACTCGTCCGCCGGATCGCCAGCAATGCGCGGTGGAACGACAACATGGACGCGGGGTCGGCCAGTTCGCCCGCGACATTGCGTTTCTGCCAACCGGCACCGAGCGGCAGCCAAGGCTCGCCGGTGGTGAAGCCGCCATGGGGGCTGTCGTCCCAGGCCATCGGCGTGCGAACCGGATCACGGCCCAGTCCCAGCCCCGGCTCACGCAGTTCACGCGGATCGCGAACCCGGTCAGGGGGAATGTCGCCATTCTCCATGCCCAGCTCGTCGCCATAATAGAGCGTCGGGGTGCCGCGCAGCGTCAAGAGCAGCATCGCCGCCACGCGCGCCTGCGCCGAACCGCGTTTGGTCGCGCTGCGTGGGCGATCATGATTGCCCAGCACCCAATTGGGCCAGCCGCCGGGGGGCAAAGCAGCCTCATAGTCTGCGATCATCCGGGCCAGATGCCGGGCATCCCAGGGCGCGTCGATCAGCTGAAAGTTGAAGGGCAGGTGGACCCCCTCACCATGCCGACCGTAATAGCGCATCAGCCGTTCGACCGGCAGATAGATTTCCCCGATGAGGACCCGGTCGTCGCCCTCTCGGCCAAAGGCATCGGCGATGGCGCGCATGTCGGCGGCGATGTCATGTACCTCGGGCTGATCGGTGGAGTGTAGCTGGAACACCTGGTTCATCTCGCCGGTCGCCGGGTCCCAATCGGGATTGATCGGATTGTCCGGAAAGTCCGCATGTTTGACGATGTGCCACAGCACGTCGATCCGAAATCCATCGACCCCGCGCGCGAACCAGAAGCGCAGCACGTCGAGCATCGCCGCGCGCAATTCGGGATTGCGCCAGTTCAGGTCGGGCTGTTCCTTCAAGAAGGCGTGGTAGTAATATCGGCCGGTCGCGGCATCCCAGGTCCAGGCCGGGCCGCCAAAGTCGCTGATCCAGTTGTTCGGCGGGCCACCGCCGGGAGCCGCGTCGCGCCAGATATACCAGTCGCGCTTCGGGTTGTCGCGGCTCGACCGGCTCTCGACGAACCAGGGATGCTGGTCCGAGCTGTGATTGGGCACGAAGTCGAGCAGCAGTTTCAGACCACGCGCGTGTGCCGAGGCAAGCAGCGAGTCGAAATCCGCCAGCGTGCCGAACCGCCGGTCGATCCCGCAATAATCCGCCACGTCATAGCCGAAGTCCGCCATAGGTGACGGAAATATCGGCGAAAGCCAGATCGCGTCGACGCCCAGATCGACCAGATAGTCCAGGCGGTTCTCGATACCGCGAAGGTCGCCGATGCCATCGCCATCACTGTCCTGAAACGACCAGGGGTAGATCTGGTAGAGGACGGCCGATTGCCACCAGGGGCGCTTGGTCATGCGAACAAGCCCTTGGAAAGGCGGGTCATGCGGCAGGCGAGATCGGCCTCGCCGCTCGCCACCAGATAATGGTCGCCCATATCGATCATGCCCGTCGAAAACACGACCGGCGTCGGCAGATACATCTGGTGCGCGATCGAGGCGGTCAGGTCGGGTGCGGCCTCCAGGATAGGCCGATCATCGGCGAGGTGCAGGATGCGGGTCGGGTCGTCCTTGTCGAACAGTGCCCAGAAGCTGCGATAGATGCCGACGGAATCGCGCCGCTCTACGCCGTGATAGAGCGTCAGCCACCCACGCTCTGTCAGGATCGGCGGCGTGCCACCCCCCACCTTCATCGCCGATACGGAGTCCTTGCGCGCGCGAATGCCAGGCGCCTCCAGGGGCTTCCAGTGATGCCCGTCGGGCGAGGTGGCGAAATTGATCGATGGGCCACCGACGAACGGGCTTTCGTCGGGATAGGCGAAATAGACCTCGCCCAGCGGCCGGGTCAGTGCCATGAAGCGGTCGCCGACCAGCCCCTCGAAGAACAGCATATCCTTGTTCTGATGGTCGAGGATGATCCCGGCGAGCCGATAGTCGAGGCCGTTGTCGGAAATATGCAGCGTCGTCGAATGCCGCTCGGCCGAGACGGAACAGGTCGTCATATACCATCGGTCGCCCACCCGGCTGATCCGGGCGTCCTCGACCCCATAATCCTGCCACGTCGCTGCCGGTTCGATGGCCTTGTCGTAATGGATCGCTACGATCGCCGAACCATCGGCCGAAAGTTCGACGGGCAACAACCAGGACAGGGAGGTCAGCGCCAATATGCGGTGGGCGCTGCCGCGAATGGCGAATTGGCGCGGGTCGGTCATATCGACCGCCGACAAGGGATAGCTGTCTAGGACATAGCCTTGCGCAGTCCAGCGGATCGCGCGGACATGATCGCCCTCGATGGGTTCGCTCAACGCTTCGGCCACCCGGACCATCAGCAGGATGTTGCCATTCGCGAGCCGGGTCATGCCCGGATTGAAGGCGCCGAGCACATAGGTCGGCTCGGAAACGCCGCGTCGAAGCGGCGAACGGGAAAGGTCGACATCATCGGGGCGGAAGATCAGCAGATCGTCGGACATGGCCCGCCAACGCCCGCTCTCATCGCTGCGTTCCCGATGGAGATCGACCGAGTGCGGTCAACCGGCCGTCGCGACCTTCAGGAAGACGGACCAGCGATGCTCGAAAAACTGATCCGGCGTCATTCCGTTGAAGGGGTCGGGCAGATTGAACTGCATCCGGCGGCTGGGGCCATCGATCATGTCGGCCAGCAGGCTGAACAGCGCCAATGCGGTATCGTCCCGCCTCAACAGGCCTTCATCCTGCGACGCCTCGATACAGGCGATGATCGGATCGGCCATGACTCGATCCCAGGTCGCGAATCGGTCGCGCAGTTCCTCGGAGAAAATAGCCTCCGATGTCAGAAAGGCGAGGAATCTGACCGAATCGGGCTCTACACAAAAAAAGAAGAACCGGCGCGCCGAATTCTTCAATCGCTCCAACGGATTGGACCCGCTATTGTCTTCCAGCATCGCCCGGTTCAGCCGGTCGAGGTCGCGCGTCACCACGGCGTCCAGCAACGCCATCTTGCCGGTGTAGCGCCGATAGATGGTATGCTTGCTAACCCCCACGGATAAGGCGATTTCCTCCATCGAGGTGCCTTCGATCCCGCGGCTACAGAACGCCTCTCGCGCACCGGAAAGAATGATGTCGTCGATATGCTGCGCCTGCTCGCGGGTCGGGCGTCCGGCAGTCCGTTTGGTAACAGTCATGATCCCCCTTTGCGTCCTCCCACCAGATTGGTCAAATTTAATTACACCTGCCCGTTGCTTTTTTGCAGGTGCGGGGTACAGGGGGTTCGAATGACTTAAACGTCATCTGCTTCAGGGAGTTTCACGGCGTGTCCAAATTTACCGTCCTGGGGTCGTCGCTTGCGATGGCATTGGCGCTGGCGGCGTGCGGGCAGGAAGCGTCGCAGCAGCAACAGGCTGCTCCGCCACCGCCCCTCGTCACCGCGATCACCGTCCAGTCCGCCGCGGTGCCAAACATCATCGAGCTGCCGGGTCGTATCGAGGCGATCCGCACGGCCGAAGTGCGTGCGCGAACCGACGGCATCGTCGAGGCGCGGCTGTACCGCGAAGGCACCGACGTCGCCGAAGGACAGCCGCTGTTCCGTATCGACCAGCGCGATTACCGTGCACAGGTGCAGCAGGCCCAGGCCGCGCTGGCCCGGGCGGAGGCGGCGCGGGTCAATGCGGCGTCGATCGTGCGCCGGTATCAGCCGCTGGTGTCCGAACGGGCGGTTAGCGCCCAGGAATTCGATGCGGCCCAGGCCACGCTGCGTCAGGCCGATGCCAGCGTCGCCGATGCGCGCGCCGCCCTGTCGCGCGCCCAGCTGCAGCTGAGCTATACCATCGTGCGCGCGCCGATCGCGGGCCGGGTGGGGCGTGCGCAGGTGACGGAGGGCGCGCTGGTCAGCGCGACCCAGGCGACGCCATTGACCCAGGTCGACCAGATGTCGCCGATCTATGCGGTCTTCACCCAGTCGAGCGCCGCGCTGAGCGAATTGATCCAACAGGCCCGTTCAGGCGGTCTGGCGCTGCCCGACCTCTCGCATATCACCGTCCGCCTGACGCTGGAGGACGGGTCCGACTATGGCCCGACCGGGCAGCTCGACTTTGCCGGGCAGACCGTCGACCCGACGACGGGCAGCCAGCAGCTGCGTGCCCGCTTCCCCAATCCGACCCGGGCCCTGCTGCCCGGCCAGTTCGTCCGGGCGCATGTCAACGCCGGGACGATCCGCAACGGCATATCGGTGCCGCAGCGTGCGGTGCAGTTGAGCAATCAGGCGGCCTCCGTGATGGTCGTCGACGGATCGGGCACGGTCCAGGCGCGTCCGGTAACGCTGGGCGGACAGGTCGGCAGCAACTGGGTGATCCTGTCGGGGCTGAAGCCCGGCGAGAAGGTCATCACCGAGGGCTGGCAGAAAGTTCAACCCGGCCAGAAGGTCCGGATCGAGCAACCGGGGCAGCCCGGTGGCGCGCAGGCGCAGGGTCAGCCGGGTCAACAGCCCGCAGCGGCCCGCTGATCGCCGGAGTAGAGCATCATGAACCGCTTTTTCGTCTATCACCCGGTATTCGCCTGGGTGATCGCGCTCTTCATCGCCTTGTTCGGGGTGATTTCGCTGCGCCTGCTGCCGATCGAGAACTACCCCTCGGTCGCGCCGCCCGCGCTTAACCTGGCGGTCACCTATAACGGCGCCGATGCCGAGGTGATGGACCGTTCGGTGACCGCGGTCATCGAAAAGGAACTGAACGGCGTCGACAACTTCCTGTATATGGCGTCGACCAGCCGCTCCAACGGCACCGCGCAGATCACCGTCACCTTCAAGCCCGGCACTAACCTGGACGTGGCGCGCACCCAGATCCAGGATCGCCTCAGCCGCGCCGAGCCGCGTCTGCCGCAGGAGGTTCGCGCGCTCGGCATTCAGGTGACCGAGGGCTCGGCGGGCTTCCTGGAGGTCATCACGCTCAGCTCGAAGTCGGGTCAGACCAGCCCGGTCGCGATGGGCAACTTCGCCGAGAACAACATCCGGAACGAGCTGCGCCGTATCGAAGGCGTGGGCGATGTGCAGCTGTTCGGTTCGCCCTATGCGATGCGCATCTGGCTCGATCCTCAGAAGCTGGCCGGGTACAACCTGTCGGCCTCCGAAGCGCTGGCCGCCGTGCAGGAGCAGAACAGCCAGACCGCCGGTGGTTCGATCGGCGCGCAGCCGCTGACCCGCACGGCCGAGTTCACCGCGCAGATCATCACCCAGAACCGTTTCGCCACGCCGGAGCAGTTCCGCCAGATCATCATCCGCGCGAACCCCGACGGTTCGGCGGTTCGACTGGGCGACGTCGCGCGGGTCGAGCTGGGCAAGGACAATTACGGCTTTCGCCTCACCCTGAACGGCAAGGAGACCGTCGGTCTGGCCGTCCAGCTGGCGAGCGGCGCAAACGCCCTGGCGACGGCCGACGCGGTGTCGGCCAAGATGAAGCAGCTCCAGTCGAGCTTCCCCGCCGACGTGACCTGGAGCGTTCCCTTCACCACGACGCCGTTCATCACCGCTTCGGTCGACAGCGTGATCCATACGCTGGTCGAGGCGATGATCCTCGTCTTCCTGGTGATGTTCCTGTTCCTCCAGAACTGGCGCGCCACGCTGATCCCCGCGATCGTCGTTCCGATCGCTCTGGGCGGCGCGTGCATCGGCCTGCTCGCCTTCGGCTTCTCGATCAACACGCTGTCGTTGTTCGGCATGGTGGTGGCGATCGGCATCCTGGTCGACGACGCGATCGTCGTCGTCGAGAATGTCGAGCGTATCATGTCGGAAGAGGGGCTGAGTCCCCGCCGCGCGACCGTGAAGGCCATGGGGCAGATTACTGGCGCGATCATCGGCATCACGCTGGTGCTGGTCGCGGTGTTCATCCCAATGGCGTTCTTTCCGGGCTCGACGGGCGGCATCTACCGTCAGTTCTCGGTGACGCTGGCGGTGTCGATCTTCTTCTCGGCGGTGCTTGCGCTTACGCTGACGCCTGCGCTGTGCGCCACGCTGCTGAAGCACGAGGACGCGCATACGGAGGACCGCCCCGAGCCCAAGCCCGGCGTGCGCGGCCTGCCGCAGCGCTTCTTCAACTGGTTCAACGACAAGTTCGGCCGAGGCACGGAAAAATACACAGGCGGCGTGAAGCGGATGATGTCGCGGCCGGTGCGCTGGCTGGCGGTATTCGCCGTGGTCGTCGTCATCACCGGCGTGATGTTCACCCGCATCCCCGGCGGCTTCCTGCCGACCGAGGATCAGGGCTATATCTTCGTGTCCTATGACGCGGCGCCCGGCGCCACGCTGGAGCGGACGGGCGAGGCGATCACCAAGGTCGAGAAGTTCCTCCATGCCCAGCCGCAGGTGTCCGACATCGTGTCTGTCGCGGGCTTCAACTTCTTCGGCCAGGGGCAGGCGGCGGGTATCTCGTTCGTCAACCTGAAGCCATGGCATGATCGTCCCGGCAAGGAGAACAACTCGACGACGCTGGTCGGCAAGACGATGGGCTTCGTCCAGTCGATCCCGGAGGCGACCATCTTCGCGCTCGACCCGCCGCCGATCCAGGCACTGGGCAACGCGACGGGCTTCTCGATGAAGATCGAGGACCGCTCGGGCCTGGGTGCTGCCGCCTTGCAGCAGGCGCAGGGCGCGATCCTGGCCAAGGCGTCACAGGACAAGGCGCTGATGGGCGTCCGTCCGGAAGGCCTGGGCCCGGCGCCGCAGCTCTATGTCGATATCGACCGTATCCAGGCGCGTGCGCTGGGGCTCCAGATCGCGGATGTGAACCAGACGCTGTCGATCGCTTTCGGCTCGGCCTATGCCAACGATTTCGTCCGCGAAGGCAATGTCTTGCGCGTCTATCTTCAGGCCGATGCTCCGCAGCGCATGTCGCCTGAGGACGTGCTGGCGCTGCGTGTCCGCAATACGCAGGGCAATATGGTACCCTTCTCGGCGTTCACGAAGGTGCGCTGGCAGAACGGGCCGCAGCAGCTGGAGCGGTATAACGGCTATCCGTCGCTGACCGTGTCGGGCATGGCCGCACCCGGCCAGTCGACCGGCACCGCGCTGAAGCACATGGAACAGATCGCGCGCGAAGTGATGCCCGCGGGCATGAGCTTCGAGTGGACCGGCACCGCCTATGAGGAGCAGCAGGCGGGTGGCCAGATCGGCCTTCTGCTCGGCCTGTCGCTGATCGTGGTCTTCCTGCTGCTGGCGGCCCTGTACGAAAGCTGGGCGATCCCGTTGGCGGTGTTGCTGGTGGTCCCGTTCGGCGTGCTGGGCGCGGTGTTGATGACCATCTTCCGGGGCTTCTCGGCGGACGTGTACTTCAACGTCGGGCTCATCACGATCATCGGTCTGGCGGCGAAGAATGCGATCCTGATCGTCGAGTTCGCCATTGAGGACGAGGAAGGGGGACGCACTCCCTTCGAGGCGACGGTCGAAGCTGCGCGGCAGCGTCTGCGCCCGATCCTGATGACCAGCCTTGCCTTCATCCTGGGCATGGTGCCTCTGTTCATCGCGAGCGGTGCGGGCGCAGCCAGCCGCCGTGCGGTCGGCACCGGCGTCATGGGCGGGATGATCGCGGCCACCGCGTTCGGCATCTTCTTCACGCCGGTCTTCTATATCGCGGCCAAGAAGTGGCTGGCGCGCGAGCACGACCATGAGGCGGCGGATGCCGAGGAGGAAGCGCGCGAAGGTGAGGCACGAACCCGCGAAGAGGAGGGCCCGGCCCATGCATAAGGGTATTTCCCGTGCGACCGCCGCATTGGCGCTGACCAGCGCGCTGGCGGGCTGCAATCTGGCGCCGAAATATCATCAACCGATCGCCCCCGTTTCCGCCACCTATCCGGAAGCGGTGCGCGGCACGCGGACAGCGGCCGAGATCGGCTGGCGGGAGTTCTTCGCCGACGAGCAGCTCAAAGCCTATATCGCCGCCGCACTTGCCAACAATCGCGACCTCGCCCAGGCGGTGGCGCGGGTGGCGCAGGCGCGGGCCCAGTATCGCATTCAGGATGCGCAGCGCCTTCCGGCGCTGGACGCCACGGCGGGGGCATCGCGCACTCGCGTGCCGCTCAACTCGCTGGGTTTCGGCAACGCGATCCCGGGGGCGGGCAACGCCGACAACCCGACCTCGATCACCTACAACCAGTTTTCGCTGGGCGCGCGGGTGTCGAGCTTCGAGCTGGATTTCTGGGGTCGGGTGCGCAACCTAGCGGAAGCGCAGCGGCGGCAATATCTGGCGACGGTCGAGGCGGAGCGCGCGTTCCGCCTGTCGCTGGTGGGGCAGGTCGCCGCCACCTATCTCCAGATCCGCGCCGCCGAGGAGCAGATCGCGCTCGCCGAGCAGACCGTGACCAGCCGCCGCGACGGACTGGGCATCGCAAAGCGGCGGATGGATGCTGGCGTGACCTCCAGTGTCGATTATGACCAGGCGGCGGCCCTGCTGACCCAGGCGGAGACACAGCTGGCCGAGCTGCGCCGTACCGTCGCCCAGTCGCAGAACCTGCTGACCGTATTGGTCGGTGGCCCGATCACCGCCCCGCTTCCCACCGGGCGGCGTTTGAACGACCAGAACCAGTTCGCAGCAATCGAGCCGGGCCTGCCCTCCGCCCTGCTGGTCAACCGGCCTGACGTGCTTCAGGCTGAGCAGCAGTTGCTTGCCGCCAACGCCAATATCGGCGCGGCGCGGGCCGCGTTCCTGCCCAGCATCTCGCTGACCGGCTTGGCGGGCTTCGTCTCGCCCGCGCTGAGCAGCCTGATCGATGGCAATTCGCAGCAATATCAGGTGCAGGGCGCGGCCTTGCTCCCGATCTTCGACTGGGGACGGCGCAACGCGCAGTTGAAGCTCAGCCGGGCGCAGGCGGACGAACTGACCGCCGCCTATCAGCGCACGGTGCAGGGGGCGTTCCGCGAAGTGGCCGACGCGCTGGTCGCACGGCGTCGCTATGCCGAACAGATCGAGGCGCAGACGCGCGCGGTGGACGCGCAACGCCGCCTCGCCCGCACCGCACGGCTGCGCTATACCAACGGCATCGCCATCTATCTCGAGGTGCTGGATGCCGAGCGCAACCTGTTCTCGGCCGAGCAGCAACTGCTGACGCTGCGCAGCGCCGCCCTTCAAAACGACGTCACCCTCTATGTCGCGCTGGGCGGTGGCCTGCGCGAGACCGGGGCGGCGTCGACGGTTCCCGCGTCCGGCTAAATCCCCGAACCCCCGGCCGACGCGGTTGAGCGAGGGGCGTACGGGATTCTCCCCCCGTGCGCCCCTTTGCTTTGTCTGACGAAGCGCCTAACCGACGGATGATGCAACAGGAGCGGGACATGACGGGCTGGACGATCGGTATCATCGGCGGCTCCGGCCTCTACGCGATCAACGCGCTGGACGATGTCGAGACGCTGGTGCTCGATACGCCGTGGGGCGCTCCGTCCGACACGCTGGTGCGCGGGCGGATCGGGGGCGTACGCTTCGTCTTCCTCCCCCGCCACGGCCGGGGACACCGCCTGTCGCCGACCGAGGTAAACGCGCGCGCCAACATCCATGCGTTGAAGCAGGCCGGGTGTACCGACATTCTGGCGATCTCCGCGATCGGGTCGCTGCGCGAGGAACTGCCGCCCGGCCATTTCGTCGCGGTCGACCAGTTCATCGACCGGACGGTGCACCGCGACACCAGTTTCTTCGGCGCGGGGCTGGTCGCGCATGTTTCGATGGCCGATCCGGTATGTCCGCGCCTGTCGACCCTGGCGGCGCAGGCGGGCGAGCGGGCAGGGGCATCGATGGCGCATGGCGGTACTTATCTCGCCATGGAGGGGCCGCAATTCTCGACCCGTGCGGAGAGTCATCTCTATCGCCAATGGGGCGCGGACGTGATCGGCATGACCGCGATGCCCGAGGCCAAACTCGCCCGCGAGGCGGAGCTTCCCTATGCGCTGATCGGCATGGTCACCGACTATGATTGCTGGCGCGAGGATGAGGCGCATGTCGAGGTCGGTACGATCCTCGCACAGCTGCACCGGAACGCCGCGACGGCACGGGCGCTGGTCGCCGAACTGGCGGCGATGCTGCCGGAAGAGCGCACTGCCTCGCCGATCGATACCGTGCTCGATCAGGCGCTTATCACCCATATCTCGCATGTGGATCGGGCCAAGGCGGAAAGCCTTGGCCCGATCGTATCGCGGGTGCTCGCCGCGCGGGGCGGTTGAGGATCAGTCCTCGACGATCGGGCTGTTCCCCGCCGTCCCCCGCATCCGCCCGGCCGAATTCGTCGCGGCCGGGCGCCTGAATTTTAGAAGCGGAAGCTCAACCACCCGGCCCAGAAGTCCGAGCTTTTCAGATTGGCCCGCTGCAACACGGTGTCGGCCTTGAAATGTTCGTAACGGCCGACGAATGACAGACGCGGCGTGATCGTCCAGGTCGCCTGCAAGCGGGCGACCTCGGCAACCTTCTTGCCACGCACATTCTGCGTACCCGCCCATGCCGCGCCGCTTGCACGGTAAACGGCATCGAACTCGTCCGGCCGCCAGGCAAAGCCGTATTCGGTAGCCAGACGCACGCCCTTGATCGGCGTGAAGGTGAAGTTCGGCGCGGCGTACAACAGGTTCGTCGGCGTCAGGAACAGGCCGTAGCTGTAATAGATGTTGTTGCCGAACAGGCCGTTGGTCGTGTTCAGCTCACCCGTACGCTGATAGGCACCGCCGCCCGAGCCATAGTCGACATGGACGCCGACGCGCGGCGCATCGGGCTTTTTGCCCAAGCGATAGGTCTGGGCGATGAAGGCCTGCCACGCCTCGATCGGGCGATTGTTGAACGTCCCGCGCTGATTGTTGACGGTCCAGTCGACATTGACCGGCCCGACATCGCCATAGGCGTGAAGACCCAGGAAATAGCGTTCCTCCAGCCCCGTCGTCGGCCCCCAGACGGCACGACGGTTGCGCAGCCGCCAGATGAAGGGATCGAGATACAGCTTCGAGCCGCCGAACAGCTTGGGCGAAAGACGGAAGCCGAAGGTCGCGCCCGTGAAACGCACGTCGGGGTTCGTCTTGTCGTCGCTGATGCCCTTGAAGCCATAGGTGACGTAATTCAGGTCGAACACGTCGATCCGGGCATCCTTGCCACGGGCATAGGCCCGCACGCCGTCGAGGACGAAATACAGCGTGTTGTTGTCGCGGCCGACGGTCAGCAGCTGCGGCCCATCGAAGAATTCCTGACGACCGGCACGGACGCCGACGTCCAGGCCCAGGGCCTTGCCCTTCACTTCGGCGAAGAGCTGCTGCACGGCCAGCTGGTTGCGCAGGTTGCCACCGGGCGCGCCCAGGTTGATGCCCTGCAATTCCGCCCGGCCCAGTTCGCCGAAAACGCGGAAATGATCGCCGAGATGAACGTCGGCGCCGCCGACGATGCGGGCGATGTCCTGACGTTGTTGCTGCACTTCACGCGGATTGGGGTTGGTGGTGATGTTGACGCGGGTGCGCAGCTCGCCGGAGAAGGTCACATAGGACTTGCCGTCCTCGGTCAGCTTCACGCATTTCAGCGCATCGATCACATCGTCGCGCTTGGCCGGGTCGCAATATCTGCGCCAGTCCTCGGCCCAGCGCGACTGGTTGTAGCCGCCCACGGTGTTGCCATCGCCCGCCGCGCTGGTGGGATACGCGGTGCTGGCAGGGCTGGCGGGCTCTGCGGCGGCCTTCGGGGTGAAGGTCTGCGCCATCGCCGGGGAAACGGCGACCCCCGATGCCGACACCATCGCGGTGCCAGCAAGCCATAGAAACTTCATGATAATCCCCCTCGATCGAACCAATCTGTCGTCGCTTCAACTGCTCTATAGCATCCTGGTAAACAAAAACCCGGCCGATGGGAGCGGCCGGGTCATGTCGGGATGCGGATCAGGCGATGGCGGGCTGAACGGTGGTGGCGGGCGCGGTCAGGACCGGCTTGCCGCTCAGCGCGGCGTCCAGCGCCTCCTTGTCGAGCGCTCCTTCCCAACGTGCGACCACGACGGTGGCGACGGCGTTGCCGATGAAGTTGGTCAGGCTGCGGCATTCCGACATGAAGCGGTCGACACCGAGGATCAGCGCCATACCGGCGACCGGCACGTCCGGCACGATCGAGAGGGTGGCGGCGAGGGTGATGAAGCCCGCGCCGGTGACGCCTGCCGCGCCCTTGGACGAGAGCATCGCGACGAGGAGGAGGGCCAGCTGCTGGCCCAGCGAGAGATCGACACCGCAGGCCTGGGCGATGAACAGCGCGGCCAGCGTCATGTAGATGTTGGTGCCGTCGAGGTTGAAGGAATAGCCGGTCGGCACGACCAGGCCGACGACCGACTTTTCGCAACCGGCCTTCTCCATCTTCACGAGGAGGTTGGGCAGGGCGGCTTCGGACGACGAGGTGCCGAGGACGAGCAGCAGCTCGGCCTTGAGGTAGCGGATCAGCTTGAGGACCGAGAAGCCATTGGCGCGAGCGATGGTGCCCAGCACGACGACGACGAACAGGATCGAGGTGAGGTAGAAGGTCGCGACGAGGGCACCCAGATTGACCAGGCTGCCGACGCCGTACTTGCCGATGGTGAAGGCGATCGCGCCGAAGGCACCGATCGGGGCGGCACGCATCAAGATGCCGACCATGCGGAAGATGACGACGCTGATCCGCTCCAGGCTGTTGAGAAGCGGACGCGCAGGATCGCCGACCAGAGCCATCGAGATACCGAACATGATCGCGACCATGAGCACCTGGAGGATGTTGCCCTGGGTGAACGCACTGATCAGCGTGTCGGGGATGATGCCCAGCAGGAAGCCGGTCACGGTCGTGTCATGGGCCTTGGCGGTATATTCGGCGATCGATCCGACCTTCAGGGTCGAGGGATCGATGTTCATGCCCGCGCCCGGCTGGACGACGTTGGCGACGATCAGGCCGACGATCAGCGCGAAGGTCGATACGGTGATGAAATAGAAAAAGGCCTTGCCGGCAACGCGTCCGACCGAGCCAAGTTCGCGCATCCCGGCGATGCCGGTAACGACGGTAAGGAAGATGACGGGGGCGATAATCATCTTCACCAGCTTGATGAAGGCATCACCGATCGGCTTGAGCGATTCGCCGAAGCTCGGCCAGAAATGACCGATGATCGCGCCCAGCGCGATGGCGAACAGGACCTGGACGTACAAGTGTGACCAGACACGCGCCCGCCGGGGCGTCTCTGCTACGGCATAATCTTGTGCGATCATGGCTTTTCGGCATCCTCTACAAAAAAGTGGGCCGGACGCGGTGGGCCGCGCTTCCGAATTGCCACGAGTGTGCAGAATGCCGCTGAGCATTACAAATTTCCTAAAGGTGCAGATAACACATAGAGAAAGCACGATAAAATGTCTGCGTTTGACCATCGAAGCGCGAAAATCCGCATGGCGCTCCGGGTTGGGTTGCGATAATCCGCACAGATGCAAGTTTCGCCCTTACTCGGTCGCACGTATCTGCGTCGCTTTGCTTTGCCGCTGATCGTCGTCGTGCTGCTGACCGTTGTGGCCGGGTCGCTGTTACGCTTCTACGCCCATCGGCAGGCGGTGACGGGGCTCCGCGATGACGCCGCCCGGATCGCCCGGCAGGAGGAGCGGCTGCTCAACAGCGAGTTGCAGCGCTTCCGACTGTTGCCCATCGTGCTGGTAGAGTATCCGGATGTCCGCGACGCGCTGCGCAACGGATCGGTTGGCGCGGCCGAGCGGCTGAACGAGAAACTGCGTGGCCTGGCCGAGCGAACCGGCGCCCCGGTCATCTATGCCATCGATCGGCACGGCCGGACGGTCTCCGCATCCAATGCGGGGCAGGCGGACAGCTTCGTCGGGCGGGACTATGGCTTTCGGCCCTATTTCCGACAGGCGATGCGCACGGGCACCGCCGAATATTTCGCGCTGGGTAACACCAGCCACCGGCCCGGCCTGTTCCTGGCGCGTCGCATAGGTCCGGCCTCGGACCCCGATGGAGTTGTCGTGGTCAAGGTCGAGTTCGCCCGCATTATCCAAGCCTGGGCCAGCGATGCGGGTCAGACGCTGTTGCTCGACGACCATGGCGTCGTCGTGGTCACGACCGATCCGGCCGCCGAATTTACGCTGACCCGGCCGTTGCCCCCTGCGGCGCAGGCCGCGATCCGGCAGAGCCAGCAATTTGGCGATATTGCGCTGCGCCCCGGTCCTTTTCGGATCGCGAATGGGGATGCGATCGATCGCGACGGCGTTCGCTATGTCGTCGGTCTGGTACCCGCGCCGCTCCCCCGGTGGCAGCTTGTCCACGTCCTGCCGTTCAAGCCCGCATTGAAGGAGGCCGATGGCTGGGTCCGTTCGGTGACGGCGCTGATCGCGGTCGGACTGATTGGGCTTACCTTGCTGGCAATCTGGCGGCGGACACGCGCCGAACGCGCGTCACTCGCGCGCGAGGCGCTGGAACAGGAGGTCGCGCGTCGCACCGCCGAATTGCGTGCGACCAATGACCAGCTGACCGTCGAGATTGCCGAGCGGATCCGCGCCGATCAGCGTTTCCGCGCGGCGCGCGAGGAATTAGCCCAGGCGAACAGACTGGGCTCGCTAGGCTCGATCACGGCGGGCGTGGCGCATGAAATCAACCAGCCGGTGGCGGCGATCCGCACGCTGGCGGACAATGCGCGCACCTTCCTGTCTCGCGACAAGCCCGACAAGGCGGCGGGCAATCTGGCCACCATCGTCGAGTTGACCGAGCGGATCGGATCGATCGTCCAGGAAATGCGGCGCTTCGTCCGGCGTGGCACCCATGGACTGGGGCCGGTGTCGCTCGATGCGGTGCTGGACGGAACCATGCTCC
The DNA here is from genome assembly GCF_056497825.1 of Sphingomonas sp. 77B. Lineage (NCBI taxonomy): Bacteria > Pseudomonadati > Pseudomonadota > Alphaproteobacteria > Sphingomonadales > Sphingomonadaceae > Sphingomonas > Sphingomonas sp. 77B. The sequence continues at coordinate 520,731 of NZ_JBWMBY010000001.1, read as the reverse complement.
TGATCGGCGACCGTTTTCGCACGGCTGGGGTCGCGTTGGAGCGTCCCCGCAGCGGAGCCCTCCCGCAAGTCATGGCGGGGCGGGTCCGATTGGAGCAGGTGCTGGTCAATCTGCTTCAAAATGCACTGGATGCCGTGGCCGAGACGCCCGCCCCCCGCGTGCGGCTGACTGTGGTGGAACATAGTGACGGGGTCGAGCTGACCGTGGAGGATAATGGCCCCGGCCTTGATCCGGCGATCGCGACAGAGATTTTCACCCCCTTCGTGACCGGCAAGCCCGATGGACTGGGACTGGGCCTGGGGATTGCGCGGGATATCATGACGGAGTTTGGCGGCATGCTGGAAGCCATCCCCTCTGCGCTGGGCGGCGCGGGCTTTCGCTTGAGGATGCGCCGGGCATGAGCGAGACGTTGCGCGTTCTGCTGGTCGATGACGACACGGTGCTGCGACAGGCGCTGGCCCAGTCGTTCGAGCTGGCGGGGATCGATGTCGAGGCGCATGGCGATCCGCTGGCAGCGCTGGCGACGATCACAGTGGATTTTCCGGGCATGGTCGTCTCCGACATACGGATGCCGGGAATCGACGGGATCGAGCTGTCGAAGCGCGTCGCCGCCATCGATGCGGAAATTCCGGTGATCCTGATGACGGGCCATGGCGACGTGCCGATGGCGGTCGCGGCGCTGAAACAGGGCGTCCATGATTTCGTCGCCAAGCCCTTCGCCGCCGATCATCTGATCTCCAGTGCCGAACGTGCGCTTGAGATGCGGCGGCTGGTTCTCGACAATCGCCGTCTGCGCCAGGCGGCGGAGGACGCACAGGGCGCCTACCCTCTGATCGGGGAGACGCCGGTCATGATGCGACTGCGCGATACGGTGCGACAAGTGGCGCAGGCCGATGTCGACGTGCTGGTCGAGGGCGAGACGGGCACCGGCAAGGAACTGGTGGCGCTGCTACTTCATCGTTGGAGCGCGCGCCGGACGCGCCCCTTCATCGCGGTCGACTGCGCCGCCCTGCCCGAGGCGATCGCCGAGGACGAGCTGTTCGGCCAGGCGCATGGCCGGACTCCGGGACGGATCGCGGCGGCCAATCGCGGCACGCTGTTCCTCGACGAGGTGGACAGCATGGCACCCGCTCTCCAGGGACGGATGCTGCGCGTGGTCGAGGAGCGGGAGGTGCGCGCGATCGGGGCCGAGGACCCGCAGTCGCTGGACCTGCGCATCGTTGCCGCCGCCAAGTCCGATCTGGCGCGTGCGGTCGAGGAGGGGCGCTTCCGCGCCGATCTGCTCTATCGGCTGGACGCCGTGCGGCTGCGCGTTCCGCCCCTGCGGGAACGGCGGGCGGACGTGCCGCTGCTGTTCGCGCATTTCCTGCGTGAGGCGGCGGAGCGGTTCGGTCGCCCGGTGCCGATGATCGACGGCGGGATTCAGGCGCGACTGCTGTCGCACGATTGGCCCGGCAATGTTCGCGAGGTACGCAACTATGCCAACCGTGTCGCGCTGGGCCTGTTCGGCGAAACCCGTGATGCGGGTGATCCGCTTCCCTTGCCAGAGCGCGTCGAGCAGTTCGAGGGCGCGACGATCCGCAGCGTGCTGGAGGAGGTGGCAGGCGACGTCCGCGCCGCGCTGGCCATCCTCGGCATCCCGCGCAAGACCTTTTACGACAAGGTTGCGCGGCACGGCATCGACCTGAACGCCTATCGACCCAATCGCGCTTGACGTTGCGCCGGGCGCGGACGAGCATGACGGCCACGACACCGATCGACGGTGCGGGGCTTGGGAGAATGCCATGGAGGATGCCGCAGCCCGTCTGGCAAGCGATGCGCGCTATATCGCGCTGGTTCGCAGGCGAGGGCGCTTTACCACCGTCCTGACGGTCATCATGTTGATCGTCTATTTCGGTTTCGTCCTGACTATCGCTTTCGACAAGGCGTTGCTGGCCCGGTCGGTCAGCGGCGGCGCGACGAGCTGGGGCATTCCGGTCGGGCTGGGCGTGATCGCGCTCGCGATCGTGCTGACTGGCCTGTATGTCTGGCGCGCCAATCGCGATTTCGACCCCGCGATCGAAGCCCTGCGGGCGGAGTATGGCGCATGAGGTGGGCGCTCGTTGCGCTCTCGGCATCGCTGGCGTTCCTGCCGATCAACGCGGCGGAGGCGCATGCGATCGGCCCCGCCGTCCAGCAGGCGACGAACTGGACCGCGATCGGCATGTTCGCCGCCTTCGTCGCGCTCACGCTGGCCATTACCCGCTGGGCCGCGCGGCGGACGCGCACGGCCTCCGATTTCTATACGGCCGGGGGCGGGATCACCGGCTTTCAGAACGGACTGGCGATCGCGGGCGATTTCATGTCCGCCGCATCCTTCCTGGGCATATCGGCGCAGATTTACGCCGATGGCTATGACGGGTTGATCTATTCGATCGGCTTCCTCGTCGGCTGGCCGATCCTGTTGTTCCTGATGGCCGAGCGTTTGCGCAATCTGGGACGATTCACCTTTGCCGATGTCGCCTCCTTCCGCTTCGCGCAGACGCCGGTGCGGATGGTCGCGGCCTGTTCGACGCTCCTCGTGGTGCTGTTCTACCTGATCGCGCAGATGGTCGGGGCCGGGCAGCTGATCCGCCTGCTCTTCGGGCTGCCTTATGGCTATGCGGTCGTCATCGTCGGCGTGCTGATGACGATGTACGTCCTTTTCGGCGGCATGACGGCGACGACCTGGGTGCAGATCGTCAAGGCGATGATGCTCCTCGGCGCGGCGAGCTTCATGGCAATCGCGGTGCTGGCGCGGTTCGGGTTCAGCCCCGAGGCGCTTTTCGCGCGCGCGGTCGAGGTGAAGACGGCGCTGGCCGCCCTGGCGGGTGCGGGGCCGGACGAGGCGGTGGCCAAGGGGCGGGCGATCATGGGGCCGGGCGGGTTCATCAAGGACCCTGTCTCCGCCATCTCGATCGGCGCCGCGCTGATGTTCGGCACGGCGGGCCTGCCGCATATCCTGATGCGTTTCTTCACCGTGCCCAATGCCAAGGCGGCCCGCAGCTCGGTGCTCTGGGCGACCGGCTGGATCGGTTATTTCTATATCCTGACCTTCGTAATCGGTTTCGGCGCGATCGTGCTGGTCGCGACCGATCCGGGCTTCCTGGACGCAGAGGGGGCGCTTCGCGGCGGCAGCAACATGGCCGCGATCCACCTAGCGCAGGCGGTCGGGGGGAATTTGTTCCTGGGCTTTATTTCGGCGGTGGCGTTCGCGACGATCCTTGCGGTGGTGGCGGGCCTGACCCTGTCGGGCGCTTCGGCGGTCAGTCATGACCTCTATGCGACGGTCATCAAGAAGGGGGAGGCGGACTCCGCCTCCGAGCTTCGCGTGTCGCGGATCACCGTGCTGGCGCTGGCGGTCGTCGCCATTCTGCTGGGTATCCTGTTCGAGAAGCAGAATGTCGCCTTCATGGTCAGCCTGGCCTTCGCGCTGGCGGCTTCGGCCAATTTTCCGGTGCTGTTCCTGTCGCTGCTCTGGTCGGGCTGTACGACGCGCGGCGTCGTGGCAGGCGGCCTGGTGGGCCTGCTGACGGCCTTGGTACTGACCATCCTTTCGCCCGCCATCTGGGTGACCGTGCTGGGTCATGCCGCACCGATCTTTCCCTATGGATCGCCGACGATCTTCTCGATGCCGTTGGCGTTCCTGACGATCTGGCTGGTGTCTATCACCGATCGGAGTGGCCGCGCCGCCGTCGACAAGGCGGGTTATCCGGCGCAGCGTGGCCGTTCGGAGACGGGCATCGGCGCTTCCGGGGCGCTCGACCATTAAGGTCGTGTCCCCGCTGTCTCGTTACGGGGCAGCGGGGACAGTCGATCCGATATCGAACTGCTGCCGAGACGGTAAACGAGACGTTAACAGGTTGCTATGAGACGCCGCCTGGTCCTGACCGATGACGCCGCCCGCCACCCCTTTCGGCGCTCGCTGCCGCCGTCCGTCCAAGGGCGGCGGAAGCAGGATGACGATCAGGACATTCGGCTGTTCGTGCTCAGCTTCACGGCCTTCTTCATCTGCATCTATACGTTCCTGTTCTGAACAGGCTCGACGTCGACCTCGCCGCAGGCGCGGTGCAGTAGAAGTGCCAGCCAGGCCGAGACCAGGCACATGCCCGCCACGACGAAGAGCATGTCCGATGACGACACGCCCGCCGCACTGATCGCGAAGGCGAGTACGGACCCGATCGTCATTGCAAAGCAATTCACGATATTGTTGGCGGCCACCGTGCGCGCCGTCTGATCCTTTTCGACCGTGGTGGTCAGGAAGGCATAAAGCGGGACCACGAACATGCCCCCGGTGGTCGCGATCGCCAGCAGCGTGGCAAGGATACCGATCGCACGCGGTTCGGCCAGAAACGCCTGCCAGCTATACAGGCCGCCACCCGCCGCCGGGGTCCAGTTGCGGCAAAGGAAGGAAAACAGGACGACGAACGCGCCCATGGCGATCACCGACATCGGCGAATAGCGCGCCGAAATTTCGCCCTTCAGCATCGTGTTGATGACGACCGACCCGATCGCCACGCCGATCGAGAAGATGGCGATCGCGAGGCTGGCGACTTCCTTGTCTGCCGTCAGCACATTCTTCACCAGCGGCGGGAAGATGATGATGAGGACCGCACCGATCGTCCAGAAGAAGCTGATTGCGATGATCGCCAGGAACAGGCGGCGGATATGCAACGTCGCGGAGATCAGCCGCCAGGATGCGGTAAAGGGATTGTAGTTGAGCTTGAGCGGCGGCCCTTCGCGTGGGGCGGGAGGCACCTGACGACCGATGAACCAGCCGATGACGGCGACCACCAGCACGCCGATCGCCGCCGCCTCGATCGAAATCCATCCCGCCGCGACCGTGCCGAGCAGGATCGCCAGATAGGTCCCGGCTTCGACCAGGCCGGTGCCGCCCAATATGTCCTCGGGCTCCAGATGCTGGGGCAGGATGGCGTATTTGATCGGCCCGAAAAAGGTCGAGTGGACGCCGAGCGCGAGGACGGTGCCCAGCATCAGGGACAACCCGGCCGTCGTATATCCCGCCTTGGCGATCAGCAGACCGGCCGCACCGACCAGCATGATGCCGATCTCGACCGTCTTGACGATGCGGATGATGCGCGCCTTGTCATGGCTGTCCGCCAATTGCCCGGACAGCGCCGACAGGAAGACGAACGGCAGGATGGCGGCGCCGGTCGCCGCGCAGTTGAAGTAGAATTCGGAATGGGGGTCGGTGAAGATCGCGTATGTCGCGAACAACACCATCGACGTCTTGAACAGGTTGTCGTTGAAGGCGCCGAGAAACTGGGTGGCAAACAGCGGCAGGAAGCGTCGCTGTTTGAGTAGCCCGAGGGCATTGAGCATAACGAAAAATGGCCCGATCGTGGCAACAGGATGACACCAACATAGCTATGCGTACCCGTATCGCCAACCGCTTAAAGCGGTTTGTCATGGGCGAACGAGCGGTTAGAAGGCGACATGCTGACGCTGCCCAACCTGTTAACGCTATCGCGAATCCTGGCCGTGCCGCTGCTCGCGGGGCTGTTATGGCAACCGGACTGGGCGCTGGGTTACGGCGTCGCCTTTGCGCTCTATTGCCTGATGGGCATCACCGATTATTTCGACGGCTATCTTGCCCGCGCGCAAGGGGCGGTGTCGAAGCTTGGCGTGTTCCTCGATCCCATCGCCGACAAGATCATGGTCGCCTCGGTCATTCTGGTGCTGGTCGCCGTGCAGGTGCTGAGCGGGTTGAGCGTCGTCGCGGGCCTCGTCATCCTGCTGCGCGAGATCGCGGTGTCGGGCCTTCGCGAATTTCTCGCGCAGTTGCAGGTGTCGGTACCCGTTTCACGCCTGGCCAAGTGGAAGACGACGCTGCAGTTGATCGCGCTCGGCGGCTTGATCCTCGGCGGGGCGCTGCCGGGCTGGCCCTGGTTGCACGAGGCGGCACTGGCCGCGCTCTGGGCGGCGGCGGTGCTGACGCTCGTCACCGGCTGGGACTATCTGCGCGTCGGCCTCAAGCACATGGATAGCTGATGACGTTGACGATCCTGTATTTCGCCTGGGTCCGCGAGCGGATCGGGCAGGCCGAAGAGACGGTGACGCTGCCCGACCATGTGGCGACGGTCGGCGATCTGGTGGCTTGGCTGGCTACGCGCGGGGGTGGCTATGCCGAGGCGATGGCAGAGCCCGAGCGGCTGCGCGCGGCGGTGGACCAGAATTTCGTCGGCCTCGATGCGGCGATCGGACATGCCCGCGAGGTCGCAATCTTTCCGCCGGTGACGGGCGGATGATCCGCATCCTGGTCTCGGTCGATCCCATCGATCTTGCTGACGAAATGGCACGGATCGAGGGGCAGGATGCCGGTGCGGTGGCCAGCTTCTGCGGGCTCGTTCGGGCCGATGACGGCGTCGATATCCTTGAACTTGAGCATTACCCCGGCGCGACCGAAGTCGCGCTCGACCGGATCGCACGCGAAGCGGCGGAGCGCTGGTCGCTTCAGGCGGCCACGATCGTCCACCGGGTCGGCCCGATGCGGCCGGGCGAGCGGATCGTACTGGTCCTGGCGGCCGCGCCGCATCGCCGTGACGCGCTGGACGCCTGCGCCTATCTGATCGATCGGCTGAAGACCGATGCGCCCTTCTGGAAGCGGGAGACGCGCGGCAGCGAGGCGCGTTGGGTCGAGGCACGCGAGAGCGACACGGCCGCCGCCGAGCGCTGGATCCCATAGAAAAAGGCGGGGCCGAAGCCCCGCCTTCCCGTGTTCCGGTTCGTCGCTTTTAACCGATCTTCGGCACATTGATGCCGTTGGTCAGGTGCACGACGCCGTTCGTCGCATCGACATCGGCCTTGTCGACATAGGCCTTCTGGCCGTTCACATCGGTCAGCATGATGTTGCCGTTGGGGCCGAGTTGCGCCGTCAGCGGCTGGCCTGCCAGCGTGGTCAGCGTCGCGGTGCCGTTCCCGGCCGCGATCTGCGCCTTCAGCTGCTCGGCGGTCAGCTTGCCGGGTACCACATGATATTTCAGGATGGTCGCCAACGTTGCCTTGGCCTCCGGCTTGCTCAGCGTGTCGAGCGCGCCCGGGGGCATCCGGCTGAACGCTTCGTTGCTGGGCGCGAAGACGGTGAAGGGGCCAGGACCGGACAGGTCGGCGGTCAGCCCCGCCGTCGCGACGAGCTTGGCTAGCGTGCTGCGATCCGGAGTGGCGGCGAGGATCTGGACGATGTTGCCCGTGGCAACCGGGGTCGCGGTCGCCGGCGCGGCCGGGGCTGCGGGCGCCGTCTGGGCGGGGGCGGGTTGCATCGGCGCGGTCTGCGCGATGGCGGCGCCCGCGCCGGTCAGGGCGGTGGCGGACAGAAGGATGGCAAAGGTCTTCAACATGAAAGGCATACTCCCGTTCTTCTGGCGACGGAGCGGGGTCGCGTCGCGCCGCATGGTGAAGGGCAGGTCGACCGTTCCTGACACGAAACGGCCGTCCCATCGGGAGTAACGCACTTAATCCAGTTTGGGTACCAAAACACCGTTGACGATGTGAATGACACCGTTCGCCTGAGGCATGTCGCCCGCCTCGATATAGCTCTTGTTTCCACCGCTGTCGGTCAGCGTGATGACCGACTGGGTCATGCTGACGGTCAGCCATTCGCCTTGCACCGTCAGCAGCTTTGCGGTGCCGCCGCCCGCCGCGATCTTTTCCTGAAGATCGGCGATGCCGACAATGCCCGGCACCATGTGGAAGCGGATCAGCTTGACCAGCGAATCGCGGTTGGCGGGCTGGAGCAGCTCTTCCTGCACACCGGGGGCCAATCGGGCAAAGGCCTCGTTGGAGGGGGCAAACAGGGTATAGGGTCCGGGGCCTGCCAGCGTCGTTGCCAAGCCCGTCGCGCGGATCGCTGCGACCAGCGAGGACAGCGACGGTGTCGCGGTGGCGTTGTCCAGGATCGTCCGTGTCGGCACCATCGGCTGATCGGGCTGCGGCGCGGGCATCGTGACCGCAGGCGTGCGGGATGGAGCGGCAGGTGCCTCGCGCAGATTTCGTCCGCCTCCGCACGCGCTCAACCCGATCATGGCGATGAGCGGCAGAGCGGGGATCAGCCGCCGAGCATTATGGGTCATGGACGAAATCTCCTGAAGTTGGGACGAAATCGGAAGGGGTCAGGCCGCCTCGGCCAGAACTTGCGCGAGCAGGCGGAAATCCTTCTCGCGCGGGCTGGCGCGACGCCAGACGAGCGCGATCTTGCGCATCGCATTCTCGGCATCGAGCGGACGGGCGGTGATCTGGGTGTTGTCCAATATGCCGGAACGGAGTGCCATCTCCGGCAGCATCGTCATGCCCAGCCCGTTATCGACCATCTGCACGATCGTGTGGAGCGACGTGCCCAGCATGGTCGCCTCGGCGCGCAGTTCGGGCCGGTTGCAGGCGGCCAGCGCATGGTCCTTCAGGCAATGCCCGTCCTCGAGAAGCAGCAAGCGGGCTTCATCGATTGCCGACGCCGGAATGGCCGCGGGCGGCGTCAGGTCCTCGTCGGTCGGGAAGGCGACGAACAGCCGGTCGTCGAACAACGGCTCGGCCGTCACCTCTCCGCAGGCATAGGGAAGCGCGAGCAGCACGCAATCGGTGCGCCCATTATGCAGCCGCTCGCACGCCGGGCCGCTCGGCTCCTCGCGCAGGAATAGCTTCAGGTCGGGATAGTCGCGGCGCAGGCGCGGCAGGATGCGCGGCAGCATGAACGGCGCGATCGTCGGGATCACCGACATCCGCATTTCGCCGGACAAGGGTCGCCCGGCGGCGCGGGCCATGTCGCCCAGCTCGTCCGCCTCGCGCAGGACGCGGCGCGCCTTGTCGGCGATACGCTCGCCCAGCGGCGTGAAGCGCACGACCCGGCGGGTCCGCTCGACCAGCGTCACGCCGATCAGCGTCTCCAGTTCGCGCAGGCCCGCCGACAGGGTGGACTGGGTAACGAAACACGCATCGGCCGCCCGGCCGAAATGGCCATGGTCCTGCAAGGCCACTAGATATTGTAACTGTTTCAGGGTCGGTAGATAGGTCGCGGCCATTGATCGTCTCAGTCGATTGCGATGTGACAAATAGCTTGTTGGATCAAAGGCGCCAGTCCCCATATTCGTCGCGACAACGAATACAGGCGGACCACCGTCGACGTTGCGAGAGGATGGCTGAAGCCCGATTTTTCAGAATGGAGGCTCATTGCCATGTTGACCGTTGGAGACAAGCTCCCCGCATTCACCGTTCCCGTCCAGCAGGGCACCAACGCGCTCCCCGCCGGCGAGACGATCAGCGACACCTCCTATGAGGGCAAGTGGAAGGTCCTGTTCTACTGGCCCAAGGACTTCACGTTCGTGTGCCCGACCGAGATCGTCGGCTATTCCGAGCTGAAGGGTGATTTCGAGGACCGCGACGCCGTGCTGATCGGCGCGTCGACCGACACCGCGCATGTCCACCTGGCATGGCGCAAGTCGGACCCGGATCTGGCGGCGGCCGATTTCCCCTGGATCGCGGACAATGGCCGCGTCCTGGCCGACGCGCTGGGCATCGTCGACAAGAATGAGCATGTCGCCTACCGCGCGACGTTCATCATCGATCCCGACAATGTCATCCAGCACGTCACGATCAACGGCCTGAACGTCGGCCGCAACCCGGCCGAGACGCTGCGTGTCCTCGACGCGCTGCAGACCGACGAACTGTGCCCGTGCAACTGGAACAAGGGCGACGACGTCCTCCAGCTCGCGGCCGAGTAATCCTGTCGTCCGGGGGCGATGACGTCCCCGGACCTACCATTCCCGACGCCCCGGCGAGGGTTGCTGGTCCATGGCGGATCGGCGGCCCGGACTGGGGCGTCGTTTATCCGGAGCATACCCCCCATGTCTCTCAAGGAATTTGCCGGGCAGCTGCCCGATTTCGCCAAGGACATCCGCCTGAACGTCGGCTCGCTGCTGAACGTGCCGGTGCTGAACGATCAGCGCAAGTATGGCCTGCTACTCGCCTGCGCGCATGGTACCGGGCACAAGCCGCTGGTCGATGCTGCCGAGGCGGAATGCGCGCCCAAGCTGTCCCCCGAAGCCGCCAATGCGGCGCGCGCGGCGGCGGCGGTGATGGCGATGAACAACGTCTATTACCGCTTCACCCACCTGGCGGGGAACCAGGAATATCGCAACATGCCCGCCAAGCTGCGCATGAACGTGATCGGCGCACCGGGCATCGACAAGATCGATTTCGAGCTGTTCAGCCTGGCCGTGTCGGCGATCAACGGCTGCGGCATGTGCATCGACGCGCATGAGGCAGTGCTGAAAAAGGCCGGTGCCTCGGCCGAGATCATCCAGACGGCGGTTCGTATCGCGGCAGTCATGCAGGCCGTTGCGACCGTTCACTCGGCGATCGCGTAACAAACATCCTCCCCGGCACGGGGAGGGGGACCATGCGCAGCATGGTGGAGGGGGCTTGCGGCCAAGGACGTCCCTTGTGGAAGCCCCCCTCCGTCAGTCCTGCGGACTGCCACCTCCCCTTGCAGGGGAGGAACCTCAGCCTTTGATGGCCTGATACAGGCCCCAGAGACTGGTCAGCGTCAGGATGACCCCAACCAGCGTCAACAGCGTCCGCGCCGGAACCCGCTTCGCCAGCATGGCCCCGAACGGCGCCGCGAAGATGCCGCCGATCAGCAGCCCGACCGTCGCCATGGTGAAGGCGCCCCAGCCCAGTTGGGTAATGAAGGTCGCCGAGATGGTCGCAGTCAGGAAGAACTCGGCTGTATTGACCGTCCCGATCGTCGTGCGCGGCGCGGCGCCTTGCGCGAGCAGGTTGGACGTCACGACCGGCCCCCAGCCTCCGCCGCCCGCCGCATCGAGAAAACCGCCGATGAAGCCGAGCGGCTCGACCACCTTCGGCTCGCGCGTCGCCGCCTTGTGTCGCCAGGCGCGGATCAGCAGGTAGAGGCCGATGCCGGTCAGATAGGCGAGGATGAACGGCTTCACCACGGCCGCATCGATATTCGACAGGACATAGGCGCCCAGCGCCCCGCCGATCACGCCGGGGATCATCAGCCGCAGGAAAAGCCGCCAGTTGACGTTGCGATGGACCGCATGGCTGATTCCCGAAACGGCGGTCGTGAAGGTTTCGACACTATGCACCCCCGCCGAGGCTGCGGCGGGCGGTACGCCCAGGCTGATGAGCAGCGTGTTGGAGATCACCCCGAAGGCCATGCCCAGCGCGCCGTCGACGACTTGCGCGGCAAAGCCCACGGCGACGAACGGCAGAATGTGGATCAGTTCGCTGCTGGTCGGGTCCATCATGTCTCCTGTGCCTTGTGACCGACGGCCATGCCGCTTTGCAGGCAACGCTGCAACCGCGATAGAGTTTGCCTGTCCCCAAGCAAGGATCGCGCAATCGGGGGTCGATCTGGATTTCGGCCAAGCCTATGCCTAAATGCGCATATCGCACCTGGGGACATGCTCATGCCGAGCCGATTGGCCGCTTATCTTGATTCGATCCGGGCCCGTGACCCCGCACCGCATTCGCGGGCCGAGATCCTGCTGTATCCCGGCGTCTGGGCGCTGGCCGGGCATCGGGTTGCGCATCGGCTGTACAAGTCGCGAGCCTTCTTCCTGGCGCGACTGGTCAATCACTTCACGCGCTTCCTGACGGCGATCGACATCCACCCCGGCGCCACGATCGGGCGCAACTTCTTCATCGACCATGGCTTCGTCGTGATCGGCGAGACGGCCGAGATCGGCGACGATGTCACCATTTACCAGTGCGTGACGCTGGGCGGCACCAGTCCGGACAATGGGGTCGCCGGCAAGCGGCACCCGACCTTGATGGACGGGGCGATCGTCGGATCGGGCGCGCAGGTGCTGGGGCCGATTACGGTGGGTCCGCGCGCCCGTGTCGGCGCGAATGCCGTCGTGACGCGTGACGTGCCGGAAGGTGCGGTCATGGTCGGCATTCCGGCGCGTCCCACCATGGTCGAGGGCGGGGCGGCTCCCGAGCCGCGCTTCGTCCCCTATGGTACGCCCTGTTCCGAGATGTTTGATCCGCAGACCCAGAAGATTGAGATGCTCCGCTGTGAGCTTGAGACGATGCGGCGACGGCTGGACGCAGCGCTGGCCGAGCGGGGCGACGAGCGCGACCGCGCCTGATGGGGATCGTACCCTTTCCCAAGGTGGCGGGACAGGTAGGGTTCGAGCGCGCCGAGCTGACCCGCATCCTCGATCTTTATGGCCGAATGGTCGCGGCAGGCCATTGGCGCGACTATGCGATGGACATGGGGCGTGACGCGGCGATCTTCTCCGCCTTTCGCCGTGCGGCCGAACGGCCCGAGTTCCGGATCGAGAAACGCCCGGCGCTGCGCAACCGTCAGGGCATGTGGGCACTGATCGGCGAGGGCGGCGCGGTGTTGAAGCGCGGGCATGAATTGGGGCCGGTACTGGCCCCGGTCGAACGGCGGTTGATGAAACTGGTCGAGGAATAATCCTCACCCAACGAAAAAGCGCCGGTCCCCGTTATAGGAACCGACGCCATTTCACAGCCGGGTGATGGGCCGCTTACTTGCCGCCACGCTGACGGCACTGGTCGTACTGACCCTTTTTGCAGATCGGATAGCTCTTCAGCGGAGCCGGGGCCGGATAGGCCTGTTCGGGGCTCGGCGCCTGCTTGAAGACGATCGGCGCGCCTGGCTGCGGCGGGGCTGCCATCGGCGGCTGCGCAGGCTGATAGCCACCTGCCGTCATCGTGCCCGCGGTCGCCGCGGCATTGGCCTGCATCGAGCCCGAGGTGTCGGTCTGCGTCGTCGTCGTATCCGTCTGGGTCGAAGCGCCCGCCTGCATCCCCGCCTGCGCGGTGGTGTCGGTCTGGGTCTGCTGGGCCATGGCGGGCGCCGCCATCAGAGCGGTGGCGGCCAGAAAAACGAGCTTCATGCGAATCTCCTGTTCAGAAGCGCAAGTGTGTAAGCGCGTGGGGCAGAACGCCCGTCGCCGCACTTGGCTCCCTCGTTTCGCTTGCGACCCGATCCTGACCGCCTTTTCGGACGGGCGTCAGCCGCCCGCGTCGAGTGAATAGCCCGCCGAGCGAACCGTGCGGATGATGTCGGGCCGGTCGCCGATATTGATCGCCTTACGCAGGCGACGAATGTGCACGTCGACCGTCCGGCTTTCGATATCCGAGTCATGCCCCCACACCGCATCGAGCAGCCGCTCGCGCGAGAAGACCCAGCCGGGATGCTCCAGGAAATGCTTGAGCAGGCGGAATTCGGTCGGCCCGAGCGAGACGACCTCGCCCGCGCGGCGGACCTTGTGGCCGACCGTATCCATCTCGATATCGGCGTAGGTCAGCGCTTCGCCAGCCAGCGCCGGGCGGACGCGGCGCAGCACCGCGCCGACGCGGGCGACCAGTTCGCGCGGGGAGAAGGGCTTGGTGACATAATCGTCCGCGCCCGTCTCCAGCCCGCGCACCCGGTCCTCTTCCTCGCCGCGCGCGGTCAGCATGATGATCGGCACATTCGCGGTTTCGGCCGAGCGTCGCAGGCGACGGCAGACCTCGATCCCCGAAATTCCCTCGACCATCCAGTCGAGCAGGACGATGTCGGGCGTGCTTTCGCGTGCCAGCAGCAGCGCCTCCTCGCCGTCCGGGGTATGGGTGACCTCGAAATCCTCGCGCTTGAAATGGAAGACGAGCAGTTCCGCCAGCGCGGCATCGTCTTCGACCAGCAACATCTTTACGCGTGCCATGGTGCCTGTTCCCTCAAGAAGGCAAGGAGCCGCTGCGGTCACGCTCGCCCATTTGCGTGCCGGTGGCGGCGAAATAGACCATCTCCGCGACGTTGGTCGCATGGTCACCGATCCGTTCGAGATTCTTGGCGATGAACAGCAGGTGCGCGACCTGTCCGATCGTCTTGGGATTCTCGACCATGTGGGTGACGAGCGTGCGGAAGATGGAATCGTAGAAATCGTCGAGCGCATTGTCGCTGCCGCGGACCCGCACCGCCGCCTCGGCATCGCGCGCGGCAAAGGCGTCGAGCACGTCATGCACCATCGCCGAGGCGATCTTGGCCATGGCGGGGAGGATCGAGACGGGCTCGATCCGGTCCTCGCTCTCGATCATCGGTACGCGCTTGGCGATATTCTTGGCATAGTCGCCGATCCGCTCGACGACGCTGGCGATCTTGAGCGCGGCGACGACCTCGCGCAGGTCGTTGGCCATCGGCGCCCGGAGCGCGATGGTGCGCACCGCCAGCCGCTCGACCTCCGCCTCGATCAGGTCGATCGCCTTGTCGTCCTCGCGAACCTTGCGCGCCAGTTCCAGGTCGGAGCGTTGCAGCGCCTTGATGGCATTGGCGATCGCCTCCTCGGCCAATCCGCCCATCTGGCTGATGAGCCCGCGCAGGCGGCCGATGTCGTTGTCAAAGGCTTTTACGGTGTGGTCCATGATCCTCGTCCTCAGCCGTAACGGCCGGTAATATAGTCTTTTGTCCGCTCTTCCTTCGGGTTCGTGAAGATGTCGGACGTCTTGCCGTACTCGACGAGCGTGCCTAGGTGGAAAAAGGCGGTTCGCTGCGAGACGCGGGCGGCCTGCTGCATGTTGTGGGTGACGATCGCGATGGCGTAGCGGCCGCGCAGGTCGTGGATCAGCTCCTCGATCCGGGCGGTCGCGATCGGGTCGAGCGCGCTGCACGGCTCGTCCATCAGGATGACTTCGGGGTCGACCGCGATGGCGCGGGCGATGCACAGCCGCTGCTGCTGACCGCCGGACAGCGCGGTGCCGCTTTCCGACAGGCGGTCCTTGACCTCGTTCCACAGCCCCGCACGGGTCAGCGACCGTTCGACGATCGCGTCCATCTCGCTGCGGGAGGTCGCAAGGCCATGAATGCGCGGGCCATAGGCGACGTTTTCGTAGATCGACTTGGGGAAGGGGTTTGGCTTCTGGAACACCATGCCGACCCGGGCGCGGAGCTGCACCACGTCCATTTCGGGTGCATAGATATCCTGTCCGTCGAGGCGCACATCGCCCGACACCCGCGCCGAGGGGATGGTGTCGTTCATCCGGTTGAGCGTGCGCAGGAAGGTCGACTTGCCGCAGCCTGACGGGCCGATGAACGCGATGACGTGATCCATGTCGACATCGATCGAGATGTCATGGATCGCCTGCTTGTCGGCATAGGACACGCTGACGTTGCGCGCTGTTATCTTGGGGGTACTCACCAGCGTGTCTCGAACCGATTGCGGAGATAGATGGCCAGCCCGTTCATCGCGAGCAGGAAGACGAGCAGGACGATGATCGCGGCCGAGGTCTTCTCGATGAAGCCCCGGTCGACCTGATCCGACCAGAGGAAGATCTGTACCGGCAGCACGGTCGCCGGATCGGTCAACCCGCGTGGCGGCGCGGCGATGAAGGCGCGCATCCCGATCATCAGGAGCGGCGCGGTCTCGCCCAGTGCCCTCGCCATGCCGATGATAGTGCCGGTCATGATGCCGGGCAGGGCGAGCGGCAGGACGTGGTGGAAGATCACCTGCACCCGCGACGCCCCGACCGCCAGCGCCGCGTCGCGGATCGAGGGCGGCACCGCCTTGATCGCATTGCGCCCCGCGATGACGATGACCGGCATGGTCATCAGCGCCAACGTCAGGCCACCCACCAGCGGGGCCGAACGTGGCAGGCCGAAGGTGCCGAGGAACACCGCCAGCCCCAAAAGGCCGAAGATGATCGAGGGAACCGCCGCCAGATTGTTGATCGAGACCTCGATCATGTCGGTCCAGCGGTTCTTCGGTGCGATCTCCTCCAGATAGAGGGCAGCGAGCACGCCGACCGGGAAGGCGAGGGCGAGCGTGACGAGCATCGTCAACAGCGAGCCCTTGGCCGCGCCCCAGATGCCGACCCGCGTCGGATCGGTGGCATCGGCGTCGCGCAGGAAGCCCAGATCCCAGCCCGTCGACAACAGTCCGCGCCTTTCGAGCCGGGCCACGACCCGCTCGGCCTCCGGCGTGCCGATGCCCTTTGCTGCGACGTCGTAGCGGCTGGCAAGCGGGAGTTCGAACCGAACCGTGCGATGGAGCAGGCTCGGGTCCGCCTTGATCGCGTCGCGGACGATCATCCATGCGCCGGGCGAGAGCAGGTCGCTTCCCATTGGTCCGAAGGCGCTGGTCGCAGCGGTGTCGACCGCATTTTCCAGCCCGGCCCCGGCCAGCGCCAGATCGGCTCCGCGCCCCTTCAGTCGGGCCGTCTCGACGGGCAGGTCGGCGGCCGCGAGGTTGACCGGCATGGTCACGCGTGTCTCGGTAAAGCCGCGAAGCCCCTGCGCCAGCATGGTGATGAGCAGGAAGGCCAGGAACGCCGCCGACAGCGCAACGGCGGCCGCGCCGAGCCGTCTGAAACGACGCTCGGCGGCATAGCGCCGACGCAGGCGTCGCGCCATCGCCGGGCTGTTCCACCCGGCGGCCGAAGGCGGGGAAGGCGGTTTATTCATAGGTTTCCCGGTACCGCTTCACCACATTCAGTGCGACAATGTTCAGCAGCAGCGTGATGAGGAACAGGGTCAGGCCCAGCGCGAAGGCGGCCAGCGTCTTGGGGCTGTCGAACTCGGCCTCGCCGGTCAGCAGGTCTACGATCTGCCGGGTGACGGTGGTCGTGCTGGCGAAGGGATTGGCGGTCAGCGTCGCGACGCCGCTGGCCGCCATCACGACGATCATCGTCTCGCCGATCGCGCGGCTGACGGCGAGCAGCACGCCGCCCACGACGCCGGGCAGCGCGGCGGGCAGCAGGACGCGAGTGATCGTCTCGGAAGGTGTGGCACCCATCGCAAGGCTGCCGTCGCGCATCGAATTGGGGACGGCGGCCAGGCTGTCGTCGGCCATCGACGATACGAAGGGGATAATCATCACCCCCATGACCAGCCCGGCGGCCAGCGCGCTTTCCGACGAGGCCCAGTCGATGCCGATCGCGACCGCGAACTGGCGGACGGCGGGCGCGACGGTCAGCGCGGCGAAATAGCCGTAAACGACGGTCGGGATCCCTGCGAGTACCTCCAGCACCGGCTTCATGATCCGGCGGGCGCGAGGGGCGGCATATTGGGTCAAGTAGACGGCGCTCATCAGGCCGAAGGGGATGGCGACCGCCATGGCGATGACCGCCCCGATGAAGAAAGTGCCCCAGAACAGCGGCACCGCGCCCAGCGATGTGCCGGGATGGCGCGGGTCGATCGATTGGGGGCTCCAATGGGTGCCGAACAGGAAGTCGGTGATCGGCACGACCGAGAAGAACCTGGCCGCCTCATAGAGGAGCGAGGCGACGATCCCCGCCGTGGTCAAGATCGCGATCAACGATGCGCCCAGCAACAGGCCCAGCACCACCCGCTCGATCCGGGTGCGCGCCGAAAATTCGGGCCGGACACGCAGATAGGCATAGGCGCCCCCGGCCAGCGCCAGCAGCAGGACGACGGCGCTGGCGATCCAGTCGATCCGGGTCTGCGCCGCCTCATAGGCGGGGGCGAGGCTGCGCGAGAGCGTATGGAATGCACCCTGCGCCTGTCCCGCCGCCAGCGCGCGGGCCTCGGACAGGATTGCCGCCCGCTCGAACCCCGGCGGTGGCAATTGCACAGCGGCCGGGTCTTTCAGGACTATGTCGGTGACAAGGGCGGGGGAGGTCGCCGCCCAGACCGCAAGGAAGATCAGAGGTGGTACCGCGGTCCACAGCGCGACATACCAGCCATGGTGATGCGGCAGCGAGCTGGCACGCGTCCCCGCCCGACGACGAAAGCCGAGCGCGTGCATCCGCGTGGCCGCCCAGGCGATGATGCCCAGCCCGACCGTCAGGATGAGAAGGACGATACCGTTCATGATGGCAGGCTGGCCGGATCAAGCGGGATCTCACGGGCGATGATCGCTCGCGAACGGGCCTGAATCGAGACGGGCGAGGCGATCAGGCCCCGCCGGACCAATGGGCCGTCCTTGCCCCAGTTATCGGCATAGAGCCGCAGGAAAGCGCGCAGGCCTGGAATGGCGTCGAGATGCGCTTTCTTTACATAGACGTAGAGCGGGCGCGATCCCGGATAGCGATCGGCGGCGATGGCGTCATAGGTCGGCTGGACGCCGTTGATCGTCACTCCGTCGACGGTCTGGCGGTTTTCTTCCAGATAGGAATAGCCGAAGACCCCCAGTGCATCCGGGTTGGCCTGCAACTTCTGGACGATCAGATTGTCGTTCTCGCCCGCATCGATATAGGCCCCGTCCTCGCGAACGCGGGTGCAGAACAGGCGATGCGCGTCGACATCGCGGGCGGCCAGCGCGGCTGCCTCCGGCTCGACCGCGTCGCACCCCTTCATCAGGATCAGTTCGGCGAGTGCGTCGCGCGTACCGCTGGTTCCGGGCGGGCCGTAGACCTGGATCGGAACGGCGGGCAAGGATGGATTGACATCGGCCCAGGTGCGCGCGGTGTTGGGCTTGCCGCCCGGATGGGCCGCCAGCGCGCGATAGATGTCGACCGTGGTCAGCGCCATGTGCGGTCCACGTTTGGACTCGGCAAAGGCGATGCCATCGATCCCGATCTGGATTTCCAGCACGGCGCCAGCGCCATGCGCCGCGCAGTCGCGATATTCGCTGGCCTTCATCCGGCGCGAGGCATCTTCGAGGTCGGGATGCGCCGCGCCGATCCCGGCGCAGAATAGCTTCATGCCCGCGCCCGTGCCGGTCGACTCGATCACCGGCGCCTTGGCGTCGGGATCGGCCGCGACGAAACGTTCGGCGATGATGGTGGTGAAGGGGTAGACGGTCGACGAACCGACAGCCGTGATCTGCTCCCGCACGCCCGCGCCGCCGCCATTGGCCTGATCGTGGCAGGCCGCCAGCGCGAACATCGCGGCGAGAAGGCAGGGCAGACGCATCGAGATCCTTGGAAACACCGGAACAGGTGCGAACCGGCGCTGCCACGCTCGCCATACTCCCGTGTGACATTTTTATTGTGGTTTTGTGACAGGGCTCTCGGAAGCGATTTTTTCGGGTGATTTCAGCGCGGGCAATCGTACCGTCACGGTCGTGCCGACACCGACCTCGCTGGCGATGTCCAGCTTTCCGCGATGCCGCTCGACGATATGCTTGACGATGGCAAGGCCCAGGCCCGTACCGCCGATGCTCCGGCTGCGCCCCGAATCGACGCGGTAGAAGCGTTCGGTCAGGCGGGGCAGATGGCTGGCGGCGATGCCTTCGCCGCGGTCGGCGACGCTCAGACGCACCATGGCGCCGTCGCGGTCCAGCCTGACGCGCACCGGCGTCTTGGCCTTGCCGTACTTCATCGCGTTGCCGATCAGATTGTGCAGCATCTGAGACAATTGCGCCCGGTCGCCCGCGATCGGCGAAAGCTCCTCGGTCAGCTCGCATGTAATATCGTCGGCACGCGGTGAACCGGAATCGAGAAATTCTTCCCAGACGTGATCGACCAGTTCGGCCATGTCGACGGGCTGGGCAGGCTGTCTGTATTTGTCGGCCTCGATCCGGCTGAGCGAGATGAGATCCTCGACCAGACGCTGCATCCGTCGCGCTTCGTCGAACATGACCTTCAGAAAACGCGCGCGGATTTCCGTGTCTTCGCCCGCTTCGTCGCCCAGCGTTTCGATAAATCCCAGGATCGAGGCGAGCGGGGTCCGCAGTTCATGGCTGGCATTGGCGACGAAATCGACGCGCATCCGCTCGGCGGCGTCGTGCGCGGTCTGGTCGATCAGGTGGACGATACGCTGGCCGCTCGTCGTATCGGCGACCCGCATTTCCCAACGCTGTTCGAGCGAACCCAACCCGACCAGCGAAATGGGGTGATCCGGATCGGTCACGCCTTCCCTGGACAGCAGGCGTTCGGCCGCCGCCGGGTGGCGGATGGCGATACGAGCATCCTCGCCCACGATATGCTTGCCCAGCAATCCGCGCGCCGATCGATTGGCGAGGATGACCCGGCCGCCCTCGATCAGAAGGACGGGTTCGACGATTGCATCCAGCGCTTCCTCCAGCAGGGGTGAAAGGCCGGTCGTGCCGTCCTCTGTGGGGGCATCGTCTTCTGTTTCGTCAGGCACGCCCTCGCTGGCGACCAGCGCCGCGGCGATCCCGCCGACCAGCGCGATGATCGCTGGCGCAGGTCCCGCCGTCAGGAAGACGACGGCGGCGGCCACCACGACCACCACGATGGCCCACAAGGTACGAATGCCGAATCCCATGACGTGCCGATGTAGCGGGGCACACGCGTCGTGTCTCCATTTCTGCATCCTCATCCCGCCGCTGGCCATCTTGCGTCATTTCACTTCCAGTTTTGGGAAGCCGTTGGCCATGCAGATGTTCTTGTAGCGCGGCGACGAATATGGGAGATCGATTCGTCATGGACGAAATGCCCACCGAACCTGGCCCTGCGCCCGAGGAATCGGCGACCGCCCCCGCTTCCAGCGTGACCAGCCGCCGGATGCTGATGCTCGGCGCCGTCGGGGCCAGCACGGTCATCGCCGTTCGTCCGGCACTCGCCCAGGCCACGGCATCGGTCCTGACCTGCCAAATTCCGGTGCCCGATCCGGGCAATGCCGGTAAGTATATCGACAGGAACGGCAATGTCGTGAACCCTGGACCATTGGGGCCGCTCGGCGCGCTGTTCGGGGGGCCGTATCCGCCGCCATCCCGCCCGTTCACCGGCGAGGAGGTGCGCGCGGCCCTCACCAAGGGCGTATACCTGCCCGGCACGACCTATTATTCCAACGACGCCTATCTGAAATATATCCGGAAGCTGAGCGGCGGTCAGGCTGGCTATACCTGCTTCGTATCCATTCAGAATCCTACGGGCTGACCGCATGGCCGATCCGCGCTGGCGCGCGGCGGAGGCGGCGTTGTTGATCGTCGAGCCGCTAGATATGTTCACGGCCGTCTTCCATCGTCCCTCGGGCGTTACCCATTTGCTGAACGAACCTGCGCCCCAGATCCTCGATGCGCTCTCGCAGGGGGCGCTGACCATGGAGGGCCTGCTCGCCCGGCTGGCGTCGAAATATGACCTGGGCGTGGGTGACGGGACGGCCTTGCTCCGCGCACGGCTGGATGAGCTGGAGGCGGCCGGGTTGGTCGACCGGGTGTGAGGCACCGGATCACTTTGGGCGTCGGGCCGGTGAGCTTCCGGGTCGGTTCGGACTGGCCCGCGCCGATCGCGGCGCTGGATGCGCTGTACCGCGATTATCCGCGACCGGCCTTTGCCGATTATAGTGTCCGGCTGGAGGCGGCGTCCCCCTGGCGGCGCTGGCTTCGTCCTTCGATCCGGTTGGCGGGGGATTATACGCTACCGGACGCCTCGCCCTTGCCGCTGATACAGGGGCTGCTCGCGGCGGAGATGGGTATGAACCTTCAGGTCGCGTTGGGGCATCGTCGTCATCTGCTGCTTCATGCCGCCGTCGTCGCGCGGGATGATCGGGCGATCCTGATGAGCGGTGTGTCCGGCGCGGGCAAGTCGACGCTGTCGCTGATGCTTTCGCAAAGGGGATGGCGGTTCCTGGGCGACGAGTTCGCGATGATCGATCCGGATACCGGCTGGGCGCATCCCTTTCCCCGGCCGGTGAGTCTGAAGAACGAAAGCCTCGCATTGATCCCCGAAGGCTGTCGCGTCGGCCCGTTGCTGGTCGGGACGCCCAAGGGTGATGTCCGTCACGTCGCGCCGCCCGCATCCGCGATCGCCGCGATGGCAGCGCCCGCCCGGCCCGCCCTGCTGGTCTTTCTCAGGTTTGGTTTTCCCGCCGCCCTGAGCGGCCTCGCCCCAACCGAGACTTTCGTCCGCCTGACCCAGGCATCGACCAATTATGTCGCCATGGGGGAGGCGGGGTTCCGGACCCTTACCCGGCTTCGAGCGGAGGTGCCCGCCGTGGCGCTGGATTATCCCGATGGTGAAGCGGGCGTCGCCGCCATCGAAGCCTTGTGGGACGCGCTGTGACGGCGGCTGAAACGCTGGTCGCCCTGCTGCGTGATCCGACACAGGCGGACACGATCGACCCGCCGGGCTGGACCGCCGTTCTGGCGGTTGCACGGGCCGAGACGCTGGCGGGAACGCTGGCGCATCGGCTGGAGGGCTTCCCTCTGCCGGACGTCGTGGCCAAGGCGTTGGCCGAGGCGCGGATCGATGCCGCCGAGGCGCGGAGAACGGCATTATGGGAAGCAAACCGTGTGGCGCTGGCGCTGCGCCGCCTTGGGCATCCGGTCATTCTCCTCAAGGGCACAGCCTTCGTCGCTGCCGGGCTGGCGGCCGGTCAGGGGCGGGGCATCGGCGATTGCGACATCCTGCTGCCGAAGCGACTGCTCGATCATGCCGAGAAGCTGTTGGTCGATGCCGGTTGGGAATGGATCAAGTCCGATCCCTATGACGACCTTTATTACCGCCGCTGGATGCATGAGCTGCCGCCGCTCGTCCATGGCGAGCGTGGCCGGATGGTCGACGTACACCACACGATCCTGCCGCCGACGGCCGGGCCGATGCCCGATGCCCAGGCGCTGATTGCCGATGCCCAGGCGCTCCATGGCAACCTGGCGGTCCTGTGTCATGCGGACATGCTCGTCCATGCCGCCGCGCACCTCTTTGCCGACGGCGAGCTCGCGGGGGGGCTGCGTAATCTCTGGGACATACACGCGCTGATCGAGGAGCGGGGCATGGCCGGATTGGAGGCGCGGGCCGCACTTCACGGCCTGTCCGCCGCGGTCGGCCGAGCGCTCCGATTGTGCCATGCCCTTTACGGCACCCGCGTTCCAGAGCCATGTCAGCGGCTGAACGTGTTCGACCATCTCTATCGACGCCGCATGTTGGCGCGAGACGGCTGGGGGCGGGAGCGGCACAGAATGTTGCGCAAAGCCTTCTACATCCGTTCCCACCTTATCCGAATGCCGCTGCCGATGCTGGCCCGGCATTTGTGGATCAAGTGGCGGAAGGGGAAAGCCGCATCAGGGTCGGTATAAGCTCGGCATAGCCGTCGATGATCGCATCGGCGCCCAAGGCCTCCACGGGCTGGCTGAGGAAGCCGAAGGAGCAGGCGACGACCGGCAGCCCGGCCGCTCGGGCGGCCTGGACGTCGAAGATCGAGTCGCCGACAAAGGCTGCCGAACCGCCGCCGCATTGCTCGACCATCGCCTGGATTGGCCGGGGCGAAGGCTTGGACACGCCCAGCGTGTCGCCCCCGATGATCGAGGTGAAGCGATCCGTCAGTCCCAATGACCCCAGAATAGCCCGTGCGAAACGTTCCAGCTTGTTGGTCATGATGCCCAGCTTGACCCCGCGAGAGGCGAGTTCGTCGAGGGATTGGAGCACGCCGGGAAACGGTGCGGTGTGCACCGCTAGGTTGGCTTCATAATGGTCGAGCAACAGGCGATGCAGCCGGTCCAGCGTTTCCGCATCATAGCCGCCGGTCGCGTCCAGCCCGTGCTGCAACATCGCGCGGGCGCCGCCACCGATCATCGGCTTGACCGCCTCGACGCTCAGCGGCGCTCGTCCGATCGACGCCAGCGCATGGTTGACGGCGGCGGCCAGGTCGCCGCTGGTGTCCAGCAAGGTACCGTCCAGGTCGAAGCCGACGATGGCGAAGGGAAAATCATGCGGTGAATTGGCGTCCATGTTCGATCCCAATGCTGTCTCCCGCTGGCTTTGGCCGAAAATCCGTGGCAGGCGCAATCGTCATGACGAGACCGATCGCCGCCATCATCCTTGCCGCGGGCAAGGGCACCCGTATGAAGTCGGACCTGCACAAGGTTCTTCATCCCATCGCCGGACGGCCGATGCTGCTCCACCTGATCGACAGCGTGAAGGCCTTGGCGCCCGAGCGCATGGTCGTGGTGACGGGCGCGGGGCGCGAGCAGGTCGAGGCCGCGGTGGCTCCGCTCGGCGTCGCGACGGCGCTCCAGGCCGAGCAACTGGGTACGGGCCATGCGGTCACCCAGGCGCGGGAGGCGCTGGCGGGGTTCGACGGTGACGTGCTGATCCTCTATGGCGACGTTCCGCTGGTCGAGGCGCGGACCATGCGCGCGATGATCGACCGGCTGGGGGAAGCCGATGCTCCCGCCGCCGTGGTGCTGGGCTTCCGCCCCACCAATGCGGCGGCTTATGGCCGCGTCATCGCCGACCGCGATGGACGAATCGATCGCATGGTCGAGTTCAAGGATGCCAACCCCGAAGAACGTGCCGTAAACCTCTGTAATTCCGGCCTGATGGCCGTGCGCTCAGCCGATTTGTTCGGGCTGCTCGACCGGGTCGGCAACGACAATGCGGCGGGTGAATATTATCTGCCCGACATCGTCATGCTGGCGGCCGCCGATGGGCGCCACTCCGCCGTCATCGAGACGGGGGCTGGCGAGGTCGCAGGCGTCAACAGCCGCGCCGAATTGTCGGTGGTCGAGAGCGACTGGCAAGTTCGCCGCCGTGCGCGCGCGATGGCCGAGGGGGCAACGCTCATCGCACCGGATACGGTCTGGTTCTCACATGACACCCGTCTGGGCCGCGACGTGGTGATCGAGCCGCATGTGATGTTCGGCCCCGGCGTTCGTGTCGCGGACGGCGTGACCATCCATGCGTTCAGCCATCTGGAGGGCGCGACCGTCGCCACGGGTGCGGACATCGGCCCCTACGCACGCTTGCGCCCCGGTGCGGACGTACGTGAGGGAGCCCGGGTCGGCAATTTCGTCGAAATGAAAAAGGCCGTGCTGGGGCCAGGTGCCAAGGCCAATCACCTGACCTATCTGGGCGATGCCGAGGTGGGCGCGGGCGCGAATATCGGTGCAGGCACCATCACCTGCAATTACGACGGTTTCCTGAAGTATAAGACCGTAATCGGGGAGGGGGCCTTTATCGGCTCCAACTCCGCGCTGGTCGCCCCGGTTACGATCGGCGCGGGCGCGATCGTCGGGGCGGGGGCGGTGGTGACCAGCGATGTCGAGGCCGATGCCCTCGCGCTGGTCCGCGCCGAACGCCAGACCAAGCCCGGCTGGGCGAAACGTTTCCGAGAGATGATGACGGCCAAGAAGGCCGCTAAGAAGGCTGGGGAGTAAGACTATGTGCGGTATCGTAGGAATTCTGGGCGGAGATGACGTCGCCGAGCGCCTGCTCGATGGCCTCCGCCGCCTGGAGTATCGCGGCTATGACTCTGCCGGGATCGCAACGATCGACCATGGCGAGATCGAGCGTCGGCGCGCCTCGGGCAAGCTGGTCAACCTGGCCAAGGAACTGGCGGCGCATCCGCTGCCCGGCTCGATCGGGATCGCGCATACCCGCTGGGCGACGCATGGCGGCCCGACGACCAATAATGCGCACCCGCACGCCACGGATCATGTCGCGGTCGTGCACAACGGCATCATCGAGAATTTCAAGGCGCTGCGTGACGAACTGATCGGCCGTGGCCGGGTCTTTACCAGCGAAACCGATACCGAGGTCGTTGCCCATCTGGTCAGTGAGAAGGTCGAGCAGGGTCTCGATCCCGTCGCCGCCGTCCGTGAGGTGCTGCCGCGCCTGCACGGGGCCTTTGCGCTCGCCATCCTGTTCCGCGACCAGCCCGACATGCTGATCGGCGCGCGACTCGGCTCGCCGCTGGTCGTCGGGTATGGCGATGACGAGATCTATCTGGGATCGGACGCGCTGGCCCTGGCGCCGCTGACCCAGCGTATCGCCTATCTCGACGAGGGCGACTGGGTGGTCTGCACGCGCGAAGGCGCGCAGGTTTATGACCGTGACAACACCCCCGTCGACCGGCCTGTCACCCTGTCGGGCGTGACGGGGGCGCTGATCGACAAGGGCAATCACCGCCACTTCATGCAGAAGGAAATCTACGAGCAGCCGATCGTCGTCGCCCAGACGCTGCGCTCGTATCTGCAGCGGCTGGAGGGCAAGATCGCGCTGCCGATCCCCGAATTCGATCTGTCGGGTATCAAGCGCGTCACCATCGTTGCCTGCGGCACCAGCTTCTATGCGGGCATGGTTGCCAAATATTGGTTCGAGCAGTTTGCGCGCGTCCCCGTCGACCTCGATGTCGCGTCGGAGTTTCGTTACCGCGCGCCGGTGATGGAGCCGGGCGGGTTGATGATCGTCATCAGCCAGTCGGGCGAAACCGCCGACACGCTGGCCGCCCTGCGCCACGCCAAGGCGGAAGGCCAGACGATCGCGGCGGTGGTCAACGTGCCTACCAGCTCGATGGCGCGCGAGGCCGACCTGCTGCTCCCGACCCATGCCGGGCCGGAAATCGGCGTCGCCTCGACCAAGGCGTTCACCTGCCAGTTGAGCGTGCTTGCCGCACTCGCCGCCAACCTCGCCAAGGCGAAGGGCAAGCTGTCGCCCGACGAGGAGAAGCAGATCGTCCGCCATCTGGCCGAAGCCCCCGCCGCGATCAACGGCGCGCTGGCCTATGACGAAGCGATCGAAGGTATGGCTGGTGCCGTCGCCAGTGCGCGCGACGTGCTCTATCTGGGCCGCGGCACCGATTACCCGCTGGCGTTGGAAGGCGCGCTGAAGCTGAAAGAAATCAGCTACATCCACGCCGAAGGTTATGCGGCGGGCGAGATGAAGCACGGGCCGATCGCGCTGATCGACGAGCATGTCCCCGTGATCGTCATCGCTCCCTCGGGCCCCTTGTTCGAGAAGACCGTCTCGAACATGCAGGAGGTTCAGGCGCGCGGCGGCAAGGTCATCCTGATCTCCGACTATGACGGGATCGAGGCAGCCGGAGAGGGCTGCATCGCGACCATCACCATGCCCAAGGTCCACCCGCTGATCGCACCGATTGTCTATGCGGTGCCGGTGCAGCTGCTTGCCTATCACGTCGCCGTCGCCAAGGGCACCGATGTCGACCAGCCGCGCAACCTGGCAAAGAGCGTGACGGTCGAATAACGGATCATTTACGTCACTTTAAGCCTCTTTGGTTACCATCCGTCCCAGTTTTAAGTGACTGTGACGGGTGGTAGCCGGATGCGTATTCTGATCGTCGACGACGAACCGGCCGTTCATGAAAGCTATGAACTGTGCTTCCCGGCGCGGCCTGGAACGCTGGACGCCATGGCGACCGAGTTGTTCGGCGAACCGGCGAGCAATGGGACGATCGAGGTTCCGACCGAGCGTCGCCATTGCCTTCAAGGGCTGGAGGCCGTCGAGGCCGTCGAGCAGGCCCGTGCCGATGGGATGCCCTTCGCAGTCGCCTTTATCGACATCCGGATGCCGCCCGGTATCGATGGTCGCGAAACGGCGCGGCGCATCAGGGCGATCGATCCCGACATCCACCTGGTTATCGTAACCGGCTATTCGGACTTCTCCCCGGCGGAAATCGGAAAGGTCGCCGGACCCGCCGACAAGATCTTCTACATCGCCAAGCCGTTCGAGGTCAGCGAAATCCAGCAGATGGCGCTCGCGCTGTGCCGCCGCTGGGACAATGATCGCGAACTGTCCGCTGCCCGCGCGCTCCTGGCCGAAAAGGTCGCCACACTGGAGGAGAAGAGCGCAGAACTGGAGGCGAATGAGAGCCGGGCGATGCATCTCGCGATGCATGACGCCCTGACCGACGCCCCCAACCGCGCCGCCTTCCTGCGCGGCCTGACCGAGCGGGGGCGGCAGGGGACACCCTTCGTGACTGCGATGCTGGACCTCGATCGGTTCAAGCTGGTTAACGACACGCTCGGCCATCTCGCCGGGGATCAGCTCATCCGTGAAGTCTGCGCGACCATTCAATCGCATGTTCCCGAGGGCGCGATGGTTGCACGGCTGGGCGGCGATGAGTTCGGCATTTTCTTCGATGCCGAGGATGCCGAGACGGCCGTGTCGGTCTGCGACCGGATCGTGACGGCCTGCGCCTCGACCTTCAACGTGCTGGGCCACGCCGTTCGTTGCGGGGCCTCTTGCGGCCTGGTGACGAGCCAGCCCGGCGGCGAGCGCGATCCGACCGACCTGCTTCGTCAGGCCGATATGGCGCTGAACGAGGCCAAGCGGTCGGGGCGCAACACCGTGCGGGTATTCGACGTCAGCATGGACGAGGGCATCCGCGTCCGCCGCGAAATCGAGGCGGGGCTGAGCCGGGCCATCGCCCGCAACGAGCTGAGCCTGGCGTATCAACCCATCGTCGGGCGCGGACAACTCGACATTGTCGGGTTCGAGGCGCTGGTGCGTTGGAACACACCGGAGCGCGGTGCGATCAGCCCGGCGATCTTCATCCCGCTGGCCGAGGAAAGCCATCTGATCCACGAGCTTGGCGACTGGATCCTGGATCATGCGCTGG
Organism: Sphingomonas sp. 77B; assembly: GCF_056497825.1. Classification (NCBI taxonomy): domain Bacteria; kingdom Pseudomonadati; phylum Pseudomonadota; class Alphaproteobacteria; order Sphingomonadales; family Sphingomonadaceae; genus Sphingomonas; species Sphingomonas sp. 77B. The sequence goes on along the minus strand of NZ_JBWMBY010000001.1, from coordinate 492,506 downwards.
CCGAGCTACAGCATTGGCCCGGTCAATATGTGTCGGTGAACTTCAGTCCGATCCAGTTCCGCCGGTCGCATTTCGTCGGCCATGTCATGGACAGCGTAAGGCGGGCTGGCGTCGAGCCGCACCGCGTCCAGATCGAGATCACCGAAACGGCGATCTTCGACGATGCCGAACACGCCGCACAAACCTTGTGCGAATTGCGCAAGCTGGGTTTCCGGATCGCGCTGGACGATTTCGGTACCGGCTATTCCAGCCTTTATAACATCCGCAAATTCGCGCTCGACTGCCTGAAGATCGACCGTAGCTTCATCGACGGGATGGGCCGCGAGCGCGAGTCCGCGGCGATCGTCCATTCGATCATCCATCTCGGCCGGGCGCTGGGATTGGGTGTGATCGCCGAGGGCGTCGAAACCGAGTCCCAAGCGCAGGCGCTGCGCGTGGCGGGGGCGAGCCATCTGCAGGGCTATCTTTTCTCCAAGCCGGTTCCTGCTGCCGAAGCGCGGGACTTGGTCACACGCAAGTTCCTGTCGCTGTCGGGTGGGAATGCCGCGGCACCGTCGCTGGTCGCGGCTGCGCGGCACTGATCGGCCGGAACGTGATACGCCGCTGGAAGGAGACGCGACAGCGGCCCCGTTCGCTCCGCGATATCATGGTGTCGATCCTGACGCTGACCGGCATCGGCGGCGCGCTCGCACTGGCGGTTTTGCTCACACTGGTCATTTCGCCGGGGTTCGCCGAGCTGGAGGACCGAGCGACCGAGGGATATTGCGCCCGCGCCGTGACGACCGTGGCGGAATTCTCCGCGATGACGGAGGTCATGGCACGCGAGCAGTCCAAGGCCGCTTCCGACAGCGCCGATGATCGTTCTATGGCGGACGTCTTGATCTATCGGATGGCGCCAGGGGACAAGCCGGTGCTTCGGCGCGGTCGCCCTGGAGGGGCATCTGCAGCGGTCGCGCGTGCGCTGGAACGGCTCGACGCCGCTAGGCTTTTGGGAACTGCGGATTCCACGCACTTCTATGTTTCCGCCGGACACCAGGTCATGGCCATCGGCCTGGCAAGGGCCGCAGAGGGAGATGACTATGTCGCGGTCGCTCGTCGGCTGACGGGACGACATCTGTCTCATCTGTTCGGGCGGCGCGTCACGATTTCCCCGATGGCCCCGGCCGATACCACTATGCGCAGGCGGGCGCAGCTGATCGACGTCGCCGTTCCGATCGCAGGTCCCGACGCGCGGCCGGTGGCGGCTGCGCGTTTCCAGGTCTCGCGCGAGGTCGTATTGCTTGGCCGTCGCGTGCTGCTGCTGGCCGCGGCGGCGTCGATCCTTTTGCTCGTCCTGCTTCTGCTGATGCTGCGCCGGGCTCTGGGTCGGTTCGTCCTCGCGCCGCTGGACCGGGTGGAGCGGCACATGCAGCGTGTGCAGGCCTCAGGCGCGTTGTTGCCGTTCGAGGACGACCAGGGCCGATGCGAGGAGTTCGGATCGCTTGGCCGCAGCTTCAACGCGATGCTGAGTCAGTTGAAGGATCTGCGCGAACGCAACGAGATACAGAGCTTCGCGCTCGGTCGTTCGGAAAGCGCGGTTGCGGTTCTCCACAATGTCCGCAACGCGCTGGCCCCCTTGGCGACGATCCTGAGCCATGGCATCGGGCGGGGCGATATGGCCCGACGCGAGCTGGTCGATCGCGCACTGGCCGAACTGGCGCGGCGCGACGTTCCTCCGGAACGACGCACAAAGCTGGTCGCGTTCGTGGCGACCGCTTTCGAGGCGGAGGCCATCGCCCGCGATGAGGTCCGGCGCCAACTGGAAGTGGGGCGCGACGCCATGCGTCAGACGCTGGAGATCATCGGCGCGCAACAGGCCCGCGCCCATGAACGCCCCCCTCGCGAACGTTGCGACATCAGCGACATCGTGGTGCGCAACGCGACCATCGCAAGATACGCCCAGGCCGTGTCGGTCGGCTTCACCTTTCCCGCCCATCCGGCCTATGTCGTCGCGAATCGCGTTATCCTGAGCCAGGTGATCGGAAACCTGTTTTCCAACGCGGTCGAGGCGATCGTGGCGACGGGTCGCGATCATGGCTCGATCACGGTCGACCTCGCATCGCCGGTCGACGGGCGCCTGACGGTGCGGATCATCGACGACGGGGAGGGCTTCGAGCCGAGTCAGGCGACGCGACTGTTTCAACCCGGCTATTCGACGCGTACCGAGAAATCGGGGGGGCTTGGCCTTCACTGGTGCGCCAACTCCATGGCGGTTATGGGCGGCACGCTGGAATTGCGGAGCGCCGGCCGCGGCACCGGCGCGGTGGCGATCCTGACGCTCGATACGGATAGCGAACAGGACCAGCGTATCGAACTGGCCGCCTGAACTGGGTTCAGAGCGGCAGTTCGACCTGAACCGGACCCGATCTTTCATCATCCTCCCCGGTCGAAAGCCCGGAAAGCGTCAGCCCCAGCAAGCGAACGCCCAGCGACACCGGCAATTGCTGATCTAGCAGTTCAAGCCCTATCGCCAGGAACTCCGCCCGATCGGCAATCGGATGAGCCGCCGAGCGCGCGCGGGTGATCGTCCGGAAATCGCTGTGCCGCATTTTCAGTGTGACCGTGCGGCCGGACACGCCGTTTCGATCGATCCGCGTCCAAGCAGCGTGGACGACCCGCTCCAATGCCGCCTGAAGTCCGGCGCGATCCGACAGGTCGGTCTCGAACGTCCGCTCGGCACCGACCGACTTGGCGATACGATGCGCGCGCACCGGGCGGTGATCGACTCCGCGTGCTGCGCCGTAGAGATAGTCGGCATAGCTGCCGAAATGGCGTTGCAGGAATTCCAGCGGCCGGTCGCGTAGATCCTGGCCGGTCAGGATGCCCAGCGCCTCCATCTTGCGTGCGGTCACCGGGCCGACACCGTGGAAACGCTTGACCGGCAGGCTTGCGACAAACGCCGCGCCATGGGTCGGCGGTATCACGCACAGGCCATCAGGCTTGTTCTGATCCGAGGCGAGCTTGGCAATGAACTTGTTGTAGCTGACTCCGGCAGACGCGGTCAGCCCTGTCTCCGCGCGTATCGCCTCGCGGATAGCATTGGCGATCGCCGTGGCAGAGCCCAGACCCGCCTGGTCTTGGGTCACGTCGAGATAGGCCTCGTCGAGCGACAGTGGCTCGATCAAGGCGGTATAGCGAGCGAATACGGCCCGGATCTGCTGCGATACCTCGCGATAGACATCGAAGCGCGGCGGCACGAAAACCAGATCGGGACAGCGCCGGATCGCGGTGACCGAGGGCATGGCCGAACGAACACCGAAGGTCCGGGCCTCATAACTCGCGGCCGCGACCACGCCCCGCGCGCGCGACCCGCCGACCGCAACGGGACGCCCCCGCAAGCTGGGATCGTCGCGCTGCTCCACCGATGCGTAGAAGGCGTCCATATCCACATGGATGACCTTGCGCCCGACGTGCGGCACCGCTTCATCAGGGGGAAATGTTGACACGCGAAAGGCCGGGCGATCCTCGAACCCGCATGCTACGGGCTTGAAAACGAAACAGGAACATCGTGCTTCCGTCAACCCCCGGGTCGCATCACCGTGCCCGCCGCCATTGATCGACGTTAATATCCTCTTATCGATCTCGTTCTAAAAGGGCGCTCGGGATCAGGATTTGAAACGCTTTCGCTCCTTCGGGGCTGCCGCCCTTTTGATGCTTCTGTGTCTGCCCGCGATGGCCCGGGGCGAGGCACGGGTCGATCCGTGGGCAGCCTGGCAATGGACCAGCTTCAAGCGACTGGGTGATACCGTGGCGTTGCCGCATATCACCGCGACGGCCGTCGTACGGGCCCGTGACGGAACGATGTGGATCGGCACGCGCGGCGGCCTGACGCGATACGATGGGCAGCGGGTCCGCAATTTCAAGGCGCGGTCGAGCGATCCCTATTCCCTCCCCGACAATTATGTCCGTTCGCTGCTGGCGCTGCCCGATGGCGGCCTGCTGGTCGGGACCAATGTCGGTGGGCTGGCGCGCTATGAGCCGTCGAGCGATCGGTTCGTCCGGTTGCAGTCGCGAAATGGTCCGATTGGCAGCCGCATTTCGGGCTTCACGCCGGACGGGGCGGGCGGGGCCTATGTCGCCTCCGATGGGGGTGTTCATCACTATATCGCGCGAACCGACAGCATCGATTCGATGGCGAACGCCGCGATCGTCGGGCCGGACGGCCACCGCCAGGGCGCCTTTGCCGTCTATCGCGAAGCCGATGGCACGCTCTGGGCCGGTTGCGAAGGCGGGTTGTGGGTGCGGCCTGCCGGGGCCTCGCGCTTCCGGCCGACGACGCTGGTCGACAGAGACCGGAGCCGCGATATCTGGTCGATTATGCGCGACCATGCTGGGCGACTATGGGTCGGGACGGGGTCGGACGGTATCTATATGTCCACCGACCGGGGCTGGCGCCCGCATTTTGTTCAGCTGCCCGCCCTGCGCGGGTCGGCGCCACTGATCGGCCATCGGACCATCCGGGCAATCCTGGAGGATCGCCGGGAACGGTTGTGGGTCGGGACGGACGGCATGGGGATCGTGCTGATCGACCCGGCCCAGGGCTTTTCCGCGGTGGCGATGCGACACCTGACCGCCAATCCCATGTCGCTGGCCGGCGACACGGTGCGAAGCCTGGCTTTGGACGGATCGGGGGGTATCTGGGCCGCGACCGAAATGGGCGCGGCGCGGACCCAGGGGCCGGGCGGTGGTACGCTGCGGATCGGGTCGGCCATGCCCGATCCGCGCATGTCGCTGTCGGACGACAATGTGCGAGGCATTCTGGTCGACCGGCACGACCGGGTCTGGCTGGGCATGAGCAACGGCACGGTCGACGCGCTCGACCGCAAGGCCGGGATCGTCCGGCGCCTGACCCTGAAAGGCACGCATGGCGGGCAGGATATCAAGGCGCTGGTGGAATCGTCGGACGGTACGATCCTGATCGGTGCACGCGGTGTTCTCGCGATCGATCCGCGAACCCTGTCCCAGCATGTGCTGACAGTGGACAAACTGGGCGACCTGCCGGTGATCTCGATGGCGGAAACGCCCGAGTTTCTGCTGATCGGGACGTATAGGGGCTTGTTCGTCCGCCGTCGCAGCGACGGGCAGGTCAAGGTTTTCGAACATGATGCGGGCGATCCGTACAGTCTGGCCAATAACGAAGTCATCAATATCATCACCCGGCCTGACGGCAGTATCCTGGTCGCGACGCCAGGGGGCATCGCGATGTTCGATGTGTCGCGCGGGACGTTCACCAACTTCTCGAGCCGATCGGGCGGGCCGGGAAGCCTTCCCCAGGATTATGTCGGATCGGTCGTTCCGGTCGGGCGGGATATATGGGTCGGGACCTATGGCGGCGCCGCATTCGGGCGAGCCGTGCCCGGCGGCTGGCGTTTTCGAACGATCGCCGAAGCCCAGGGTCTGGCGGGCGACAATGTCGCGTCGGTTGTCCTCGACGCGCAAAGGCGCCCCTGGATCGCGAGCGCGGGTGGTATCTCGGTCATTGGCGCGGCGGGGCGATCGGTTCGTGTGATGAGCCAGCGCGACGGTCTGACCGCCAGCGCCTTCAATCAGCGTGCGGCCGCAAGGATGGCGGACGGTTCGCTGCTGTTCGGCGCGCCAGACGGGCTGATCGTGCTGCAACCGGATATATTGCTGGGGCGGCTCGACCGTGCCACGTCGGGGCCGTTGATCGTCAGCTCGGCCGATGTCGACGGCCATCCGCTGACCGTGGATTCCACCGTCAACGCCTTGTCATTGCGGTGGGGAAAAGACGGACGGACTCTGCGGATCGACTTTGCGCTGGCCGATTATGACGCACCCGAGGAAATTCGATACAGCTATCGCCTGGAGGGGTTCGACCGGGGCTGGATGACGGTTCCCATCGGGACACCAGCGAGCGCGACCTATACCAATCTTCCGGCCGGCACCTATGACCTCGAACTCCGCGCGCAGATCCCCGGGCTGGGCGCACGCACCGTCGTCCGACGGGTGGAGGTTACGGTCGAGCCTCAATGGTATGAAAGCTGGCTGGGGCGGATCGGCCTGGCCGCGCTGTTCCTGCTGCTGCTAGGGGCCGCCATCTGGGCGGTCACCGCCGTCATCCGCCGTCGAGCCCGGATTTTGGAGACGATGGTCGAGGAGCGGACGCGAGCCCTGCGCGCGGCCAACGAACAGCTCGACCGGCTGGCCAGCACCGATCCGCTGACCGGACTGGCCAATCGTCGGACCCTGATGGCGGCGCTGCAAAATGCCGGTTACCGTGGCAACGCCCACGATGAAGGCTTTTCCTTCGCGCTGCTCGACATCGATCACTTCAAGCGGATCAACGACGGCTATGGTCACGCGGCCGGTGACGAAGTGCTGGTACGGCTGGCCAGCCGCCTGCAGAATGGGGTTCGAACAGATGACGTCGTCTGCCGCTATGGTGGCGAGGAGATGGCTATTCTGTTCCCCGGTCAGGTCCTCGACAGCGCGACGGCCATCGTCGACCGCCTGCGCACCGAGATGGCGAGCACCCCGCTTCTCGTGGGCAATCAGGTGATCGCCGTCACCTTCAGCGCGGGCGTGGCCGAATGGCGGCCGAACGAAGACCTGGCGGCAACGATCCGCCGGGCGGACGAGGCGCTGTACGACGCGAAGCGTAGCGGACGGGACCGGGTCGCACGGGCAGCCTGAGGCCGGAACCCGCGCGGGATGGTCGGGGTTGGACGGCCATGATGACGAACGAACGAGCCGGCACTTCCCCATCTTTGGTCAAGAGCGGTCGGTTGGTACGCCGGGGCGGGGCCTTCATACTGGAAGGCGACGACGGCAACGTGCTGGAGCTTCGCCTGATGCGGGTGCCCGTCGATCATGTCGGAAAGTCGGTGGCCGTCACAGGGCACCTGCTCACCCCCGAGGTGATGGAGGTCGAGGGCGTCCGGACGGCCTGATCCGGCTCAATGCGCTTTCTTGCCGGGCAGCAGGTGCAGCACGCCCACGATGACCGCTCCGACGACGAGGCCGACAATGGCGGCGCCGATCGCGCCGATCAGCCACTCGGCGACCGCACCACCGACAGGCATCGCCTCACCGATGTGATGCGCGGTGCCATGAATCAGATGGGGCAGGCTGTGCAGCCCGAACTCCTCCATCCCGTGGACGATAATCCCGCCGCCGACCCAGACCATCGCGGCGGTGCCGACGACCGCCAGGACCCGCAGGATGACGGGCATGGCCTTCACCAATCCACGGCCGATAGCCTGGGCCGCCGCGTTGTCGCGGCGGGCAAGGTGCAGGCCGATATCGTCCATCTTTACGATCGCCGCGACCAGGCCATAGACGCCGACCGTGATCGCGATGCCGACCAGGGCGAGCGCGATCGCCTGCGTACCGATCGACAGGTCGGGCAGCTCCGACAGGGCGATCGCCATGATCTCCGCCGAAAGGATCAGGTCGGTTCGGATCGCGCCCGAGACCTGCCGCTCTTCCAGCAGCTTCGCATCGACCGGCGCGGCATCTTCCGCCTCGGCATGATGGCCGGTCAGCGTTTCGAGGATTTTCTCGCTGGCCTCGAAACACAGGAACGCGCCGCCCGCCATCAGGATCGGCGTGATCGCCCAAGGCGCAAAGGCACTGAGCAGCAGTGCGGCGGGCAGCAGGAAGATCAGCTTGTTACGCAGCGATCCCAGCGCGATCTTGCCGATGATCGGCAATTCGCGTTGCGGCGCCAGGCCGACGACATAGCGCGGCGTGACGGCGGTATCGTCGATCACCACGCCCGCCGCCTTCGCGCCCGCCCGCGCCGACGCGCCCGCGACATCGTCCAGCGACGCCGCCGCCAGTTTGGCGATCGCCGCCACGTCGTCCAGCAATGCGACCAGACCACCCGCCATCGATCCTCAACTCCCTAAACCCTGTTGGCCTTTGCCTAGTGGCTAGGCCCGGCCGATGCACGGAAAAATGAACGAGCCGTCATCTCATCCAGGCGGCCCCGCGCCACGCGTCTCGCAAATGGTCGAGCAGCGCAGGGACCGCAGCGGGAGGAGCCGCCGATGCGTGAACGGCCCAGATGCCAACGGCGGCGGATCCCTCGTGATCGGGCAGCACTCTCACCAGCCGCTCGTCCGCCAGCGCATCGCCCACGTCCCAAAGCGAGCGCAGCGCCACCCCCGCGCCGCCGAGTACCAGTTCACGGACAACTTCGCTGGACTGGGTCTCGACCAGGCTCTTGCCGTTCACCGTCGCCCCCGTCAGTCGCCAGGGAAACTGGCCCTGCGCGGCGAGCAGCGCGTGGCTGGCCAGATCTTCAATCGTCCGGGGTATTCCCGCCTTCGCGAGATAGGCCGGGCTGGCGCAAAGGATGCGGCGATTGTCCGCCAGACGATGCGATCCCAGCCCCGCGGGGGGCGAGGCCGTGATCCGAACCGCCAGGTCGATCCCGCCGTCGATCACGTCCACGAAATCGTCGGTCAGGTCCAGCCGCAGCCGGATCGCCGGATAGCGGTCGAGAAAGGCAGGGAGATGGGGCGCAATCCACAGGCGACCGAAGGACGTCGGCGCGCTGACCCGAAGCGGGCCACCGGGCCCTTCGCCAATTTGCGTCACGCGCGCTTCGGCGGCGCGCAGCCCCGCGACCAGTGGCGCGACTTCGGCATGGAACGCCGCCCCTGCAGCGGTCGGCGCCAGACGCCGGGTGGTGCGGTGGAGCAGCCTTACCCGCAATCGGTTTTCCAGCCGCGCGATCCGCTTGGACACCATGGCCGGGGATAGTCGCCAGAGACGCGCCGCACCGGCCAGGCTCCCTTCGCGAACGATATCGACGAAGAGCGCAATATCGGGGTCCATTCGTTCCTCCGGCGATCGACAGCGCTTCGATTATGCCGACTACCGCAGCAAATGGCGATGCCCTATCCTGGCCGATATCGGGCAAGAGGAGAGTTTCCGTGCTTCAGCAAAGCCGCATGATCGACCGCCACGGCCTGTCCGTTGCTCCGGCGCTGGTCCGGTTTCTGGAGGAGCGCGCACTTCCCGGCAGTGGCGTCGCGCCCGATCGTTTCTGGGCGGGCATGGCCGGCCTCTTTGCCCGCTATGCCCCCGAGAACGAGGCGCTGCTGCGCCGTCGGGATGCTCTTCAGGCGCAGATCGACTCCTGGTATCGGCGGGGCGCCGCGCGCGATGGAGCGGCGCAGCGGGCATTCCTGACCGAGATCGGCTATCTGGTGCCGGAGCCCGCCCCCTTCACCATCGCACCGAAGGATGTGGACGAAGAGGTCGCGCTAAGGGCCGGGCCGCAGCTGGTCGTGCCGATGCTCAACGCACGTTTTCTGCTCAACGCGGCCAATGCGCGCTGGGGCAGCCTGTACGATGCGCTATACGGCAGCGACGCCATCGCGGCCCCGTCCGGGATTGGCGGTTATGACCCGGAGCGTGGTGCGGCCGTAATCCGTTGGGTCCGCGACTTTCTGGACAACGCGCTGCTGATCGCGGGCGGATGGGGCAGCGTCACCGATCTCGCCAGCGCCGTCGAACGGCTCGATGATCCGTCCTTGTTCCGGGGACGGAGCGACAAGGGATGGCTGTTTCGCCATCATGGCCTGCATATCGAGATCGTGGTCGATCCCGATCACCCGATCGGCCGCAACGATCCGGCGGGGATCGCCGATGTCGTGCTGGAGTCTGCGCTGACCACCATTTGCGACCTGGAGGACTCGGTCGCGGCGGTAGATGCGCAGGACAAGGTGGCAGGCTATGCCAATTGGCTGGGCCTGATCGACGGCACGCTTTCGGCGGAGATCGAGAAAGGCGGGCGCACGATCACCCGGACGCTTGCCGCCGATCGCCACTATCGCGATCCCGACGGGACGGGTTTTTCGCTGCCCGGACGCAGCCTGTTGTTCGTGCGCAATGTCGGTCATCTGATGACCACGCCCGCGCTTCGGCTGGCGGACGGCGGCGAAGCGCCCGAGGGTCTGCTGGACGCGATCGTCACCAGCCTGATCGCGATGCGACGGCCGGGTTCGATCTATATCGTGAAGCCCAAGATGCACGGGCCGGAGGAGGTCGCGTTCGCCGACCGCCTGTTCGACACGGTCGAGGATATGCTGGGACTGGTGCGGCATCGCATCAAGATCGGGGTGATGGACGAGGAACGGCGGACGTCCGCCAACCTGGCCGCCTGCATCCATGCCGTGAAGGACCGGATCGTCTTCATCAATACCGGCTTCCTCGACCGAACCGGCGACGAGATTCACACCGCGATGCTGGGTGGCCCGGTGGTTCGCAAGGCGGCGATGAAGGAATGCGACTGGATCGCCGCCTATGAGGATCGCAACGTCCAGATCGGCCTGGCCTGCGGCTTTGCCGGGCGCGCGCAGATCGGCAAGGGCATGTGGGCGGCCCCCGATCGGATGGCCGACATGCTGGCGCAAAAGGGCGCACATCCGTCGTCGGGCGCTTCGACCGCCTGGGTGCCCTCGCCGACCGCTGCGACATTGCACGCGACCCATTATCACCGGATCGATGTTGCTGCTCGACAGGCCGAGCGTTCCGCCGAGCCCGTCACAGCGCTGGAACGGCTGCTGACGCCCCCCATCGCACCAGCGCCCGATTGGACGCCGGAGGAGATCGCGGCGGAACTCGACAACAATGCGCAGGGGCTGCTCGGCTATGTCGTGCGGTGGATCGATCAGGGCGTGGGCTGTTCTAAGGTTCCCGACCTCCATGATATCGGCCTGATGGAGGACCGCGCGACGCTTCGTATCTCGTCGCAGCATATCGCCAACTGGTTGCATCATGGCGTCGTGTCGGCCGATCAGGTCGAAGCGGCACTGATCCGCATGGCGGCGAAGGTCGACGCGCAGAATGCCGATGATCCGCTCTATCGGCCCATGACGAAGGACGGTCTGGCCATGCAGGCCGCCCGCGCGCTGATCTTCGAAGGACTGGCGCAGCCCAATGGCTATACCGAGCCTTTGCTCCACCGCTATCGTGCGAAGGCCAAGTCGGAGGAGAAGGCCTGATGCCGCTTTACGCGCTGGAGGATCGGCGGCCGGTCGTTCACGACACCGCCTGGATTTCGCCCTCGGCAGATGTGATCGGCGAAGCGGTTCTGGGCGAACAGGTCAGCCTGTGGTTCGGGGCGGTCGTTCGCGCCGACAACGGGCCGGTGCATATCGGTGCGCGAACGAATGTTCAGGACGGAGCGGTGCTGCATTCCGACCCCGGCAGTCCGTTGACCGTAGGGGCGGACTGTACGATCGGCCACCGTGCGATCCTGCATGGCTGTACGGTTGGCGACGGGTGCCTGATCGGCATGGGGGCGATCGTGCTCAACGATGCCGTGATCGGGGCGGGGTCGCTGGTCGGCGCGGGCGCGTTGGTGACGGAGGGCAAGGTCTTTCCACCGGGCAGCCTGATCGTCGGTGCGCCCGCTCGGGCCGTCAGAACGCTGGAGCCCGGCCAGATCGAGCGCCTGCTTGCGTCCGCCACCGGCTATGCCGAGCGCGCCGGGCGCTATGCCGCAGGACTGACGCGGCTGGACGATTCGGAAGCCGGCGCAAACGTTGACGCGCCGACGCGACCTGCCTAGCCAAAGGGGGTGACCCCGCCCACCATCCTGATCGTCGAGGACGATCCCGCCCTTCGTACCCTGACCGCTCGCGCGCTTCAGGAAAATGGTTTCGCCGTGAAGCTGGCCAATGCCGCCCCGGAGATGTGGCAGGCGCTGGAGGTCGGGCAGATCGACCTGATCCTGCTCGACATCATGCTGCCCGGCACCAGCGGCATCGACCTGTGCCGCCAGGTTCGCCAGAAGAGTTCGGTCCCGATCATCTTCATCAGTGCCAAGGGTAGCGAGGTCGACCGCGTCGTCGGACTGGAACTGGGCGCCGACGACTATCTCGCCAAGCCGTTCGGCACGCGCGAGCTGGTTGCGCGCATCCGCGCCGTCCTGCGTCGCGGCGGCCTGGAGAATACGCCGGGCGAGCGTGAGGCCGGAATCCTGGGTTTCGACGGTTGGACTGCGAACCTGCCTCGCCGCGAGCTGATGTCGCCCTCAGGCGCGCAGGTCGAGCTGACGGGGGCGGAGTTCGACCTGCTTGTCGCCTTTCTCGACAATGCGCAGCGTGTCGTCGCGCGTGAGCGTCTGATCGAGCTGTCGCGGGCGCGGATCGGGGACAGCTCGGATCGCAGCATCGACGTGCTGGTCAGCCGCCTGCGCCGCAAGCTGTCCGGGGCAGGCGGGGCCGCGCCGATCGTCACGGTGCGCGGCGTCGGCTACATGCTGAACGTGCCGGTGGAACGACGGTGATCCGCCCCTCGGTCGGCCTGCTCGGCCGGATCGTCGCGATCCTGCTGCTGGCGGTCACGATCGAGTTCGCGATTTCGACCTATCTCTACGAGCGGGCCAGCCATGTCTCGGTACGGGACGACGAAGCGCGGCGTCTCGCCGAGCATCTGATTGTCGCGCGCCGCGTCCTCAATGAACGCCCTCCGGTGGAGCGACCCGAGGTGGCAGAGGAACTGACCACCGACCGCTACATCGTCAGCTGGTCACCCTTCGCGCCGCCTCGCCCGACCATCGCCCCCGCCATGGACAGCATGCAGCGCCAGATCGTCGATTGGGAGCCGTCGCTGGCGGCGACGGATATTCATCTGCGGCTGACCTCGCCGGGACGTACGTCGGTCGTCTCGGGTGACTTGCGGCTCGACGATGGATCGCTGCTCAGCTTTCGGATGCGCGAGGGCGTCCGAACCCTCGACCTGGCGCTCGGGCGCGTGCTGCTGGCACTGATCCCCGCCATCGCCTTGATGCTGCTGAGCGGTGCGATGATCGGCCGCATCCTCCACCCGCTGCGGACGCTGGCACGCGCCGCCGACAAGTTGGGTCGGGGGCCGGGCGGGCAGGGAGCCACGCTGATTGTACCGGAGCGGGGCCCGGGAGAGGTTCGCCATGTCACCCGTGCCTTCAACCGGATGCAGGCCCGGATCGGGCGGCTGATCGACGAGCGCACCCGCGCGCTGGCCGCCGTGGGCCATGATCTGCGCACGCCGCTCGCCCGTTTGCGCCTGCGCGCGGATGCGATCCGCGATGACGACGTTCGCGAGCCGATCGGGACGGATATCGAGGAGATGGAGGCGATGGTCTCCTCGCTCATGGCCTTTCTGGGCGGCGAGGGCGATGTCGAGCAGCCCGAGTTGACCGATCTCGCGATCCTGTGTGCCAATCTGGCCGACGACGCCGTCGATCATGGTCGCGACGTCCGCTATGAGGGGCCGGATCATTTCGACTGTCGCCTGCGCCGCTTCGGCATGAAGCGGGCGCTGACCAACCTGGTCGAGAATGCGCTGCATTACGGGGAACATGCGATCATTACCCTGCAGGCCGATCCCGGTGACGACGTGCGTATCCGCGTCGAAGATGACGGGCCCGGCATCCCCGACGAATCGCTGGAATTGGTGCTGGAGCCGTTCGTACGGCTCGATACCGCAAGGCGGCGGGACACCGTGGGCTTCGGCCTGGGGCTGTCGATCGTCGCGCGAGTCGTTGCGGCGGAGGGAGGGCAGCTGACGCTCGCCAACCGGCCACAAGGGGGTCTGTGCGCCGAAATTCGCCTTCCTCATTGTCGGACATGATTTGTCACGCACTCGCTGCACGGCAGCAAAAATGGGTGCGTATATCCTGATCGCAGAGGACGAGATGCCCAACGTGATACGTCGGGCCGTCACCCCTCTGACGAGTTTAGGCAATATCAGTCGGGAGAATGACCGATGACGATGGAGTTCGATTTGACCGCACTGGAATTGCAGGGTGCCCTGCTGGTGCTCGCGGTAATCATCACCTTCGCCGCGATCGAGGGCTGGAAGGCCCGCTAACCCGCTTTACAGGTTTCGCAACGGCTCCTCTGCTGTCCCCTCCGGCATGGGCCCGACCGGAATGGAGCAGGCGGCTCGGCTCAGCGCCGTGTCGCCTGCTCTACGATTTCCAATCGGCCGCTGATCGCGCCGATCAACTGGCTTGCCGAATAGGGCTTGGTCAATAGCGCGGCATCCATGTTGGCCGCTTGCGCCGCCATGCCGCCATCGCCGGTCGCAAAGATGATCGACAGGTTCGGCCGCAACTGCCGCGCCCGACCCGCCAGTTCGACGCCCGACTCGCCCGGCAGGTTGAGGTCGGTCACCAGCACATCGATCTGCGCCGTTTGCAGCGCGGTCATCGCCTCTTCCGCCGTCACGGCATGGACCACCACGAACCCTGCATCCTGCAGCGTTTCGGCGGTGTTCGCACGGATCAGGTCATCGTCTTCGACCAGCAGGATCGTGCGTCCATCGTGCAGCGGTTGCCCCATCGTTTCCACCCCTGCGGAGGGCACTTCCCGCGACGGGGTCTCGCTCTTGGGCATCTGGCGTTGCCGCTGGTTGGCAAGCACATGGCGGAACTTCCGGGCCAGCGCTTCCCGCGTATAGGGTTTGGACAGCAGCTCGACACCCTTGTCCAGCCGCCCGCCATGGACGATCGAATTCTCGGTATAGCCCGAGGTGAAGAGGACGGCGATGTCGGGGAGCCGTTCACGGGCCTTGCGGGCCAGTTCCGGACTCTTCAGCGTGCCCGGCATGACGACGTCGGTGAACAGGATATCGATCGGAATACCGCTTTCGATAACGCTGAGTGCGCTTTGCGCATCGACCGCCTTCAGGACCCGGTAACCCAGGTCGGACAGCAGCTCGACGACGGTGGCGCGGACTTCCGCATCGTCCTCTACGACCAGCACCGTCTCGGTGCCGCCGGTGATCGGGCCGGTATCGACCGCGACCTCGACATCCTCCGCTTCCATGGCGCGGGGGAGATAAAGCTTGATCGTGGTGCCGTGGCCGACCTCGGAATAGATCTTCACATGGCCGCCAGACTGTTTGACGAAACCATAGACCATCGACAGGCCGAGGCCCGATCCCTTGCCCTCACTCTTGGTCGAGAAGAAGGGCTCGAAGACTTTGTGGATGATGTCGTCCGACATGCCGCTGCCGGTGTCGGACACGGCCAGCATGACATATTGGCCCGGTGTCACCTCGTCATGGGTGCGGGCATAATTGTCGTCGAGATGCGCGTTGCCGAGTTCGATGGTCAGCTTGCCCTGGCCATCCATCGCATCGCGGGCGTTGATCGCCAGGTTCAGCAGCGCATTCTCGATCTGCGCGGGGTCGATGAAGGTGTTCCAGAGACCACCGCCCACAATCGTCTCGATTTCCACGCCTTCACCGATCGCGCGGCGAAGCATGTCGTCCATGCCCTGGACGAAGCGGGTGACGTTGACGACCTTGGGCTCCAGCGCCTGACGCCGCCCGAAGGCGAGCAGCTGCGAGGCGAGCTTCGACCCGCGCGAGACGCCCGCCATCGCATTGGCGACGCGCTGTTCGGCGCGCTGGTTGCCCGCGACATCCTTGCCCAGCAATTGCAGATTGCCCGACACGACCTGAAGCAGATTGTTGAAATCGTGTGCGACGCCGCCGGTCAGCTTGCCGATCGTCTCCATCTTCTGCGCCTGGGCGAGCTTCATCTCGGCCTGACGGCGTTCGGCAATCTCTTCGATGACGCGGGTTTCCAGCGTCTCGTTCAGCTGGCGAAGCTGCGCTTCGGCGCGCTCCCGGTGATGGACCTGGCGTGCGAGCAGGGTCGCCTGATCGCGCAGTGCCTGCTCGGCGGCCCGCTGCTCGGTGATGTCCGTATGGACGCCGACCCATTCGATCAGCCCGCCATCCGCTCCGATGATCGGCAACGCGCGGATGGCGAATGTGCGCCACTCGCCGTCGTGGCGGCGGACCCGGTGTTCGTGGACGAACATGCCCTTGGCCGCGACGGCTTCGTTCCATGCCACGACCGACGCGGCGGCATCATCGGGGTGGACCGCGTTCGACCAGCCGAAACCCTGATATTCGTCATACGTCTGGCCGGTGATCGCGGCCCAGCCCGGCTGCTCACCGATCATCCGCCCATCGGCGCTGTTGGTCCACAGGACGCCGTGCACCGCATCCATCGCGGCGCGGAACCGGCGGTTACTGCGTTCGATCGCCTCGGCATGGCGCGAGCGTTCGTCGACGTCGAAGACCAGGATGTGGAAGCCCACGACTTCGCCATCATCGCCGCGCCGTGGAATATAGCGGGTTTCCGCCCGACGACGGCTGCCATCGCGGTGGTGCATGTGCACGTCCGCGACGATCGTTTCCCCGGCCAGCGCGCGTTCGATAAGCGGACGACGCTCGGCATAATCGTCGGCGGTCAGGACATCGCTGATCCGCTGGCCAAGCATCCCGTCGGGATCGACGCCCAGGAACTCGCGGTAATAGTCGTTGGCGAAGCAGTACCGTTCTTCGCGATCGACCAGTGCGACGAGGACTGGCAGCGAGTCCGTGATGACGCGAAGCTCGGCCTCGCTTTCCGCCAGCCGCCGCTCCGCCGCGACCCGGCCTGTATTTTCGACGACGGTGCACATCACGCCGCCGACCTTGCCGCATTCGAGATAGACGGGCGTGTAATAGAGGTCGAACACGACCTCCTCCGGCACGCCCGCGCGCGTGACGATCAGCTTCTGGTCGCGATACGCGATGTCCTCACCGCCAAAGCCTCGTTCAAGGATGTCGCGGTTCCAGTCCCAGATCTCGGGCCATACCTGCGGCACCAATCCGCCGAACGCCTCCGGATGGCGAGGTCCGGCAATGCTGCGATAGGCATCGTTATAGATCATGACATGGTCGGGACCCCACATCAGGACCTTGGCGATCGGCGAATGGACGATGTTGGCGACGGTGGTGCGCAACACGCCTGGCCAGCGGCCGATCACGCCCAGCGGGCTTGCCGACCAGTCCGTGTCGCGGACCCTTTGCCCGCACTCACCCCCGCCGATCAGCCAGGTGCCGACGTCCGACACCGGGCCATCGGCACGCATACGCTCGACCGCTGCCATCAGCAGCGCCTGGTCGTCGGGAAAGTCGCCCGCATCCACGGCGTCGGCGATATATCGGTCGAGCTGCGGCGGAAGCGACAGCGTTCGCGACAAGGGAGTCTTCATGGGTTGACGCATGAGTAAGCTATACCGTCAAGTCAATCGGCGACGAGGCCGATCACGTTGATTTGCGTCGATTTGTCTATCCGAGGTGTCATGACCGCTCGGTTAATGATTGGGGATGGTGCGGTTCCAGGATCAGCGTCGAGCCTTCGACCCGCCAGCTCTTGAGGCGTGACAGGAAGTTCATGCCCAGCACGTCGGTTTCGCCGAAAGCGGGCGACACGACGACGGGCACCTTGTCCGCACGAATGGTCCCGATGCGCAGCGAATCGACCCGTGCGGTCTGGGCGCGGATCATGCCATTGGCGGTGTTAAGCACGACCGGAAAGGCCGGGACCGATGGTTGGAGCCCCGCTGCGCGCGCCGTCTCGGTCGACAGCGCCGTCAAGGTCGCTCCGCTATCGACCAGCATCCGGCGATTGACGCCGTTGACCGTCACCCGTGCCCAGAAATGTCCGTCCGGCGCCATGCGGATGCGAACCGTATCGCCGACGACGCTCTGATCCTGCAGGTTGAGGACCTGCATCGCGCGTTGGATATAAGGATCGAACTCCTGCCGCTGCTGCACCAGGACGAACAACAGGCCGCCGAGCAGCAGCCAGGTGAAAAGGCTGATCGCGACCCTGAGCACGGGCACACGCCGAGCGATGATCCCCGCCAATACAATGGCAAAGACAATCGCTAACAGGGGTAGGGGGACGCCCAGATCGGCAAACATCGCGGTTCCATTCCTTCGTTCCGCCCATAGATGGGACGGACGAAGGTCGGCAGATAGGGGCGTCCGCCTTTATCGTTGCTGACTGCGCAGGATCGGCGGATCAGCCCTGGTCCGGCATTCCCACCTCGGATGCGCTGAACCGACGACCGCCATACCAGCGGCGGAAACTTCCATCGGGCTGGCGGAAATAGCGCGAGCCCTGATGAAGAATTGGCGAACCCAAGGACCGATAGGCTGCCCAGATTCCATAGACCATGGCAACCAACGCCAGGACCTTGATCCACTCCATCGACTCGCCCTTTTTTATGTTATGACCAGAGGCTCGCTGTTGTTATGGTGAAGATCAAGTAAATACGTCGCTGCGTTGCAGTAGGATCATGCTGCAATGCCATATTTAAAAATTGATCGGGCGGCTCAGCCATGGCGAGTCCTTCCACCCGAAACGACGCGGGCGTTCGGCCGCTTTGGTGATCCCGATACGTGGCCCTACGGCCACCGGCACACCTGTCGGGGCGCCGATCAACGCGAATGGCGGAGCGGTCAGTGGAGCACCGTCCAGCCCCAGACCGATATCGAGCGCCGCGCAAAGTTTGCCCGGTCCCGAACAGAGGTGTTCCAGCGAACGCGCCGCACCCCGTCGCCCATGCATGGCGTCGATGCCGTGGACGGGCTTGAGCGCGCGGATCAGGACCGCACTTCCCGGGGCCCCGCACACGACGTTCAGACAGTGATGCAATCCGTAGATGCGATAGACATAGGCATGGCCGACCGCCCCGAACATTGCCCCGTTTCGCGTGGTTCGCCCCGCAAAGCTGTGCGAGGCGGGGTCGGCGGCGTCATAGGCCTCCGTCTCGACGATGACACCGCCCACGCCATCGACCGTCAGCGTGACGCCGATCAGCGCGCGGGCGACCTCGTCTACGTCACGCTGATAGAAGGGTAGGGGAAGCGGCCTCATCCCCCCTGGGTGCGCAACGCATACCAGACGGGGCCGTCCTTCAGCAGCGTGTCCATGCGGAAGGTGTCCCCGTCCCAAGCGGCGGCGGTATCCCGCCAGTCGATGACGCCACGCTCATCCATCAACGGCTCCAGCCGCAGGCCGAAGACGCACGTCAGAACCGCATCGCCCTGCCGCCGTTGAAAGGCGATCACCCGGTCCCGCGCATGGCCGGTCACGGCGAGCGGGTGGTAGGTGCCGTGGGTGAACATATCCGGGTGACGTCGCCGCATATCCAGCAAGTCGGCGATCAGCATCTGCTTCGATACCTGGCCCTGCGCCAGGGCCGCTTCCCGCGCGGCATAATCGACGGGACGGCGATTGTCGGGGTCGACGAGGCTCAGATCGGCAAACTCGGTCCCCTGATAGCAGTCGGGAACGCCCGGGACGGTATAGCGCAGCGCGACCTGAACCAGCGAATTGGCGTGGGCGGCAGGCCCGATGCGACGGAGCAGCGCGGCCATGCCCTCGCGAAAAACCGCGCCCTCGTCGCCATCGATCAACACCTGCGCAAAGTGATTGCAGCGGGCCTCATAATCGGTGTCGGGCGCTTCCCAGGACGAGCGCCGCTTGGCCTCGCGCAACGCCTTTTCCTGCCACGCCGCAATGCGCTCTGCGAAATCGCCCAGGTCGTCCGGTTCGGGCCAGGCGCCGACCAGCGTCTGGATCAGCATATACCAGTCCGCCGGATCGATACCCTCCGCGAGATCGAGAGTCTGGGTCCGCCATGCCTCGACCTGACGCCGCCAATCTTCCGGCATGGCACTGAGGACCGCCAGACGCGCCCGGACGTCCTCGCCACGCTTGTGGTCATGGGTGGCGGTGGTCAGCATGGCGAGCGGGAAACGCTCCGCCCGACCCCGCATCCGCTCATGGAAGGCGGCGATCGACAGGCTCAACCGCCCCGCATCGAAACCGACATCGTTTCGCGACAGCAAAGTGGCATGGCGATAAAAGGCGGTATCCTCCACCGCCTTGGCGGCGATGGGTGCCGAAAGTTGCTGAAACCGTCGGACGGCCTCTTTTTGACGTTCCCGCTCACCGGGGCCAGCGCCCGCCAGCCAGTCGAGGATCTGGTCGACGACGAACGCCTCGCCCGGCGGCAAGTGTGGGTCCACCCGCTTGCGCGCGATCTTTCGAATGGCGGCATCGGACGCCGGTGCGTCGGGGCCATAGGTTCGATAAACGGGAAATACCCACAACAGCCGTTCGATCGCCCGGCGCAGCATCGGGGTGGTGATCGCTCCATCGAGTTCCGACGTTGAGGCGGTCAGCGATGCGAAGGCCGCCACGCATTGGTCCAGCTGCCCGGCGAACTGCCATGCGAGCAGGTCCTGACGTGCCTGAAGCTCCTCGGGCGCGAACTGGTCCGAACGCCCGCTCTGGTGCGCCCAAAGCTCTGCCAGCGGCCGCGTACCCTCGGGCGCATGGAGCAGGGCGGAGACCTCCTCCATGAAGTCATAGCCGCTGGTGCCGTCCACGCCCCAATCGTCGCCCATAGGCTCTTCGGCGGCGAGGATCTTTTCGACGACGATATAGGCGTGGTTCCCATCGTCGCGGGCGATCGCGTCGAAGCGGGCCCGCAACTTGCGGCAATAGCCGATCGGATCGGTCAGCCCGTCGACATGGTCGATTCGCACGCCATCGATCAACCCTTCCTCATAGAGGCGGAAGTAAAGGGCATGCGTCTCCTCGAAGACCTGATCGTCCTCGACGCGCAAGCCCGCCAGATCGTTGATCGTGAAGAACCGCCGCCAGTTGAGTTCATCATTCGACACCCGCCATGACGCCAGGCGATAATGCTGGCGGTCGACAAGTGCGGCGATCTCCTGCGTCTCGGCATCGTCCTGATCCTCGTCGCGGATGGGCAGACGATGTTCGCCATACGCCACGATCTCCGCGCGACCATCCCGGTGTTCGACGGCGATCTGTCCCTCCGCCAGCACCTTGCGCAGGGGATCGCCCAGGATCGGCAGGACCAGCTTTCGCGACCAGTCGATGTCGAAGAAGCGTGCGAAGTGGCTCGCCTCGCCGTGCGTCAGCACGTCGTTCCACCAGCGATTGCCGCCGCCCGCGACCCCCATGTGGTTGGGTACGATGTCGATGATGACACCCATGCCGCGCGCCCTGGCGGCCTCGGCCAAAGACCGGAACGCCTTGTCGCCGCCGAGTTCCGGATTGATCCGCGTCGGATCGATCACGTCATAGCCGTGCATCGACCCTGCTGCGGCGGTGGTGATCGGCGAGGCATAGACATGGCTGATCCCCAATCGGTCGAGATAGGGCAACAACGCCTCCGCCCGGGCGAAGGGGAAGTCCTTATGAAACTGAAAGCGATAGGTGGCGCGCGGCGTCATGGGCGACGTCCTTCGATAAAACGGGTCAGCGGGCGTCGAGCGCGGCGATGCGCGCCGCGACCTCGCGTCTGGCGAGGGATCGGTCGAGCGTATCCGGCAGGCGGCGGCGCCAATTGGGATGCTCGTCGGTCGTACCGGGCAGATTGGGCTGCTCGTCCAACCCCAGCAGATCCTCGACCGGCACGATTGCCAGCGAGCAGGGCGTCTGCGCGACGGCCGAAATGGCGGCATCGACGACGGCGGAAGGATCGTCGGGCTCGGGCGTATCGCCACCGATCGCCGTCCAGAGCGCGGTGCGTTCGTCTGCTCGGCTGGCGTTGTCCTCGCTGGCCACCGCACGGCCAGCGATACGCGCTCGCCACTCCAGATCGCGGCCTTTCCACCACCCGGCGACGGTCGCGATGTCGTGGGTGGCGGTCATGGCGATGGCCTGATCGCTCCAGCCGTCGGGCGGAAGGAAGGCGCCTTGGGCATCCCGCTCGAACGGCAGGACCCGCATCCCGAGCATACCGGCCTTTGCCATCATGTCGCGGAAGCCCGGCGGAACAGTGCCAAGGTCCTCACCGATGACGATCGCGCCGCGTCCCTGGTTGGCGCGCTGCGCCTCGATTCGCAGGATGCGTAGCATGTCGGCAAAGGGCATCGCCAAATAGGCGCCCTGATCGGCCGGAGCGCCGTCGGGCACCACCCACAGGCGGCACAGTCCCAGTGCGTGGTCAATCCGGATGCCGCCGGCATGGGCGAAGACCGCCCGCAGCGTATCGATAAAGGGGGCGAAACCCTGCCGTCGCAGCGCGAAGGGAGACAGCGCGGTGATCCCCCAATTCTGCCCATCCGGGCCGAGCGGATCGGGCGGCGCGCCGATGGACAGGCCGGTCAGCAACTCGTCGCGGCGGCTCCAACCATCCGCGCCGTTCATCGCAACCCCGATGGCGAGGTCGGCGATCAGACCGATCGCCATGCCATGGCCCCACGCCGCATCGGCCGCGTCGTGAAGCGCCCGGTCGGCCCACCACTGCGCGAAGGCGTAGAAGTCTATGGCATCGCGATGCTCGGCGGCGAAACGGGCGACGGCCTCGCTGGTCGGATCGCGATATTCCTCCGGCCAGTCCAGCCAGCCATTCGCACGGTCGCGCGCATGGAAATAGGCATGGAGCGCGTCGAATCGGGCCTGCGCCTCCAGCCGCCCGCCGCTCGCCGCTCGCCATTCACCAAAGGCCCGGCGTTGCGTCTCGTCCAGCTGGTCATAGACCGGTCGCAGATCGCGCATCCGATCCGGCGCTGCGTTCGGCCAGTCAATCAAATCCGGCGCATCGGCCACCGGATCACCCGCAGGGGCCAGCCAGACATTGCGGAACAACCGGCTCGACGGAGCATAGGGGCTGAACCGGGCGGCATCCGCGGGGAAGAGGGCATGGACCGGGCTGATCGCAAGAGCAGCGGCACCGGCCCGACCCAGCGTTCTGGCAGCACTTGCCAGACTGGCGAAATCACCGAATGCGCTGTGGCCTTCGCGCAGTGAGGGAATTTGCACGGCGCTGCCCCAATGCTTGCCGGGCGGCGGGGCCGGGCAGCGGGCTGGAGCCACCGCGATCCTCCATTGCCGCTCGCCCTGTTCGAGACGGTGATAGCCTGGCTGAGCAACGCCCGGCAGAACCCCGTCATGGATCGTGACCGAGAACGTCTGGCCATTTTCCAAAGTCAGCATAGCCACGCCATTGCGGCATGTGTCGGGAACGCCAACCGCCTCGTTCACTTCGCCGGAGACGAACACGGTCTCACCGACATCGATGTCTAGCCGATCCAGGATCGCGGCCAACGCATCGTCGGATACGACCTGATCCTTCCCCTTTGCGTCCTGCCACTCGCGGGAAAGTCCAGCGGCTTGGGCCCGGGTGTGAAGATCGCTCATTCGGCGATCCATGCGGCAAAGCGATTGCCTTCGCGATGGATCAACTGGCCTTCGTCCTGCGTGATCGGCTCCGGCGCATCACCCAGGTCGATCACGATGGTCAGCGTCGCGCCATCGGCCATGCGCCAGCGCGCCTTGACCCTAGCCGGGCCCGTGACATCGGCTGCCAGACCGACCGTGCCCTTGAGGCGCGGTATGATGTGAACCTGCCGCAGCGCCAGCAATTCCTGGTACAGCGCGCGCCACGCTCCGGCTTGCGGCCCCGGTTTGGGGATCGAGGCCTCGAAGGTGCCTTGCGCATTGGGATCGGGGATGCGCTGGCGGGCTTGCTCGTCGGCAAACGCGTCGAACTTGGCGAACTCCCGCCGCCGCCCTTCGCGTACCGCATCGGCCAGTTCGTCGTGGAAGTCGGTGAAGAACAGGAAGGGGCTTTCGCTGCCCTCGTCCTCGCCCATGAACAGCAGCGGGATTTGCGGGCCTAGCAGCAGCAAGGCGGTCGCCGCGCGAAGCCGGTCCTTGTCGGTCAACCGGATCAGCCTTTCGCCCATCGCGCGGTTGCCGACCTGATCGTGGTTCTGGAGGAACGCGACGAAGGCGGTGCTGGGTAGGTTGCCCGAAGGCTTGCCGCGTGGGCGGCCGTCATGATTGGGCGATCCCTCGCCCTGATAGATAAAGCCTTCCTTCAGGCACCGCGCCAGCCGCTCGGCGGGACGGTCGGCGAAGTCGCCATAATAAGCGCTGGTCTCGCCGGTCAGCAGGACGTGAAGGACGTTGTGAAAATCATCGTTCCACTGTGCGTCATAACAGCCCGCCCGCAGGCGATCGGCGTCGTTCTTCTCATTCTCCAGCACCAGATGGACATGTCGTTCGGGCAGGGCAGCGCGGATTTCGCCAGCCATCCGGTCGAGAAAATCATCATTCTCGATGGCGTGGACCGCGTCGAAGCGCAGCCCGTCGATGCGATAGTCGCGCAGCCACATCAGGGCATTGTCGACGAAGAAGCGATGCACCGGATCAGCGTCCACCGCCACCGCGCCGCCCCAGGGAGTGTCGACCTCCTTATGGAAGAAGACGCTGGCATAGTCGTTCAGGTAATTCCCGTCCGGCCCGAAGTGATTATACACCACGTCGAGAAAGACCGAGAGGCCCAAGCCGTGCGCGGCATCGACCAGCGTCTTCAGCTCGGCCGGCGATCCATAGGGCTCGGCAACGGCATAAGGCAGCACGCCGTCATAGCCCCAGTTGCGGGTGCCGCCGAATGCGTTGACCGGCATCAGCTCGATTGCGGTGATACCGGACGCGGCGATGGCGGGGAGCTTCTGGCGAATACCTTCGAAACCACCCAGCGTTCCGGCATGGACCTCCAGCAGCACGGTTTCTTCCCAGGGACGGCCGCGCCACTCGGTCGCGCTCCAGGTGAAGAACGGGTCGACGACCACGCTCCAGCCATGGACGCCGCCCGACTGGAGCCGCGACGCCGGATCGGGCACCGCCAGATCCTTGTCCAGCCGAAAGCGATACCGGGTTCCAGGCGACGCCGGAGCGGTGGCGGTGAACCATCCCTCTCCATCACGATCCATCGTCACCGAAGGTGCGCCGTCGATCTCCAGCGTGATTGCCTTGCGATCCGGCGCCCAGAGGCGGAACCGGGTGTCCGCGCCTTCGCGCAGTTCGGGACCCCAGGTCGTCATGCCTCGATCGAGTCCCGCCAGGTGATGAGCACGGCACTCTGCGGCCCGACTTCATAGCTGTCGCCAATCTCGACCTCACCCTGTTCGGGCTTGGCGCTGTCGATCAGGACGGTACGGCTTGCATGGGGCGGGGGCAGGGTGAACGTGATCGGATCGGGCGAGGCGTTGAGGAGGAGCGATACCGCTTCGACCCCGCCATCCTCCGTCGGGCTTGCCCGCCGCATCATCAGCGCGCGACCTTCGGGATTGTCCCAATCCTCGGGGCTCAGCTGCTGCCCGCGTTCGTCCCACCATTCGATGTCGTTGATGCCATGGCCGGGCGTGTCCTGCCCGTAGAGGAAGCTCGGCGAACGCAGAACCGGATAACGGCGACGCAGCTCGGCCAGACGCGCGGTGAAGGCGATCATGCCTTCGCCGTCCTCGGATGCCGCGGCCTTCCAGTCGAGCCAGCTGATCTCGTTATCCTGGCAATAGGCATTATTGTTGCCGTGTTGGGTGCGGCCGAACTCGTCGCCCGCCACGATCATCGGCGTGCCGAGCGAGGCCAGAAGGGTCGTCATCATCGAGCGCATCACGCGCCCACGCGCGGCCTTGATGCCTTCATCGTCGGTCGGCCCCTCGGCACCCCAGTTGCGCGAATAATTTTCCGAATGGCCGTCGCGATTGTCTTCCTTGTTCGCCTCATTGTGGCGCTGCTCGTACATGACGGTATCGGCCAGCGTGAAGCCGTCATGCGCCGCCAACATGTTGAGGCTGGCCCAGGGCCGCCGCGCGCGCCGGTCGAACAGGTCGCCCGATCCCGCCAGCCGTGCTGCCAACTCACCACGCTGGGCAGGATCGCCGCGCCAAAACTTGCGAACCGTGTCGCGATACTTGTCGTTCCATTCCGAAAAGCCTGGCGGGAAATTGCCGAGCTGATAGCCGCCCGGGCCGACATCCCATGGCTCGGTTAGCAGTTTCAGCCGCCCGAGTACCGGGTCCTGCCGCAGCACGTCGAAGAAGGCGGCACCCGGATCGAACCCCGTCGCCTCGCGCCCGAGCGTCAGCCCCAGGTCGAAGCGGAATCCATCGACCCCGAAGCTCGTCGCCCAGTAGCGAAGTGAGTCGGTCACCATCTGGATCACCCGCGCCTTGGAAAGGTTAAGCGTGTTTCCGGTGCCGGTATCGTTGATCGTGTAGCGAGGCTGATCCTGGACCAGCCGATAATAGCTGGCATTGTCGAGGCCGCGCCAGGATAGGGTCGGGCCCTTCTCCGACCCTTCGCACGTATGGTTGTAGACGACGTCGAGGATGACCTCGATCCCCGCCTTGTGCAGCTTGTGGACCGCACGGCGGAGTTCATCCTGGGTATCGGACGCGAAATAGGCCTGTTCGGGCGCGAAGAAGCCGAGCGTGTTATAGCCCCAGTAATTGCGCAGTCCCTTTTCCTGGAGGAAGCGGTCCTGGGTGAAGCTGTGGATCGGAAGCAGCTCGATCGCGGTGACTCCGATCCGCTTGAGGTGCTTGATGACCGCGGGATGCCCGAGCCCAGCATAGGTGCCGCGTTCGCGCGGCGGCACCAGCTCCATCAGCTTGGTCAGGCCCTTGACATGCGCTTCGTAGATGACGGTTTCCGACCAGGGCGTGTTCGGCTTTACGTCACGTGACCAGTCGAAATGGTCGTCGACCACCACCGCCTTGGGCATGGCCGCAGCACTGTCGCGCTTGTCGAAGCTCAGATCCTCTTTCTTCGAGCGGATCTGATAGCCGTGCAGGGCGTCGGTCCACTTGATCTCGCCATGCAGCTTGCGGGCATAGGGGTCGAGCAGCAGCTTGTTCGGATTGAAGCGATGCCCGGCCTCGGGCTCGTAACGGCCATGTGCGCGATAGCCATAGAGCAGACCCGGCCCGACATCGGGCAGATAGCCGTGCCACACTTCGTCGGTGCATTCGGGCAGCGTGTAACGCCTCAGCTCACGCTTGCCCTGGGAGTCGAAGATGCACAGCTCGATCCGGTCGGCATTGGCCGAAAAGACGGCGAAATTCACCCCCTCGCCGTCGAAGCTGGCACCCAGCGGATAGGCGGTACCGGGCAGGATCTGGTCGGGCAAATCGGTCAAAAGGGCTCTCCGGCAAAAGTCGGATGACTATGCATGTGACGGTTTCGGCAGGGACAGGGGCGACGGCCCGGTAGCGATCCGCGACTGCGATGCCACCGAGCTAAGGTCATGCGGTCTTGGCTCGGGGCTTTCGAGGAGCCTTGGGCTTTGGTTCTGCCGCGATCGTCTGAGGCGCGGTGTCGGGCTTTTTCCGTCGTGCGGTCGGTTTGGCGGGGGTGACGCCTTCTTCCGGGGCAGCCTCGGCCAACTCTCGCTCGGCGCGTTCCCAATGGTCGCGATCACGCCCATGTGGCTCGCCTTCCGACTGCCAGATGCCATAAGCGCGTTGCCGAAGCTGTGTTTCCCGGTCGTCCACCGTCACCTCCCTATCGTGACACCCAATCTGTTATCGCGAGCGTAACGATTGGATCACGTATAACGCTCCCCGAAAATCGCGTTGATGCGGATCAATCTCCGGTTGGCGACTTCGCCTTCACCTGCTCCGGTGGGGTGACGGCCGACAGGGTCTGGCGCTGGCTTGCGGGATCGATCCGGCGGGTGCGGGTGAAGGGCGGCAATTCGACACGGCCGCCGGTCTTGAGCGCGGTCACGATACCCTCAATGACGCGCAGGTCGGACAGGCCTTCCTCGGCATCCGGCTCGGGATCGCGGTCGTTCAGGATGCAGTCGGAGAAATACCGCATTTCGCCGCCGAACTGGTCGGTGTGCTTGAATTTCTCATGGCTCTGCTTGTCGCCGATCGTCAGATTCTGTTCGATCCCCGACTGGAAGCCATAGGCCGGGTTCATGTGGATCGAGCCCTTCATGCCCGCGACGATCAGGCTGTCGATGTTGTTCATGGCATAGCTGACCGTAAAGCTGGCCAGTTTGTCACCCGGCATGCGCAGCACCACGGCGAACGTATCGTCCAGGTCGCCCAGGCCAGCGCTAGGCTGGCGCGTGGCAACCGCGCTTTCGACCGCGACCGGCTCGGCGCCGAACAGATAACGGATGGCGTTGATGGGGTAGGGGGCCATATCAAAGAGCGGCCCCGCCTCCAGGCCGTGCTTCGCCCGATGATTGTCGGGATCGAGCTTCTGCCCGAAACACGAGGTGAAGCCGACCAGCTCGCCCAGTTCGCCGTTGCGAATTTTTTCGATGGCATCAAGCGTGCCCGGCTCGAAGTGCAGGCGATAGGCCGTCATCAGCTTCGCCTTGGAACGCCGCTCGGCGTCCTGGATTTCGCGGGCCTTTTCGCTCGAAATCTCCAGTGGCTTTTCACACAGGACATGGATGCCAGCGTCCAGTGCCGGGATGGCGAACTCGGCATGGCGCCAGTTGGGCGTGCCGAGGTAGATCGCGTCGCAGACCCCGGCGGTCAGCAGCTTGTCGAACTCGTCGTAGGAATAGACGTGCTCGACGCCGTATTTCTCGGCGAGCAATTTGCCCTTTTCCGCATCGCCGGTGACGATCGCGGTCAGTTCGGAATTGCCGGTGTGCTTGATGCCGGGCAGCATCGCCGACTGGGTGATGTCACCCGCGCCCACGACCGCATAGCGAACCTTCTTCGTGCCGAAGCCAAATGCCGATGCCAGGCTCATGGTCGTTCTCCCAAATTTCTTGACGCCAAATCTCGTAACGGCTGCTGCAACGCGCCAATTCGGGGAAGGTCCCACGGAGATTAAATGGTTCTGGCGAGTTTTCATGCGCCTAACCTGCATCAGTGGAGCCATGCCCGCGTGACCTTACCCGATCAGCATGCCGACCCGCTTCGCGACGCAGACGGTTTCCTGGACCTCGAAAACTACGCCGCGCTGGGCGATGGCCGGAGCGTCGCGCTCAGCGGTGCCGACGGGG
Source organism: Sphingomonas sp. 77B (assembly GCF_056497825.1). Lineage (NCBI taxonomy): Bacteria > Pseudomonadati > Pseudomonadota > Alphaproteobacteria > Sphingomonadales > Sphingomonadaceae > Sphingomonas > Sphingomonas sp. 77B. The sequence continues at coordinate 463,839 of NZ_JBWMBY010000001.1, read as the reverse complement.
CGATCGACTGGTGGTGCGTGCCCAACATGGATTCCGCGCCGCTGTTCGACCGGCTGCTGGATGGGGAACGCGGTGGGACCTTCTCGATCACCCCGGTCGAGCCCTTCACGGTCGAGCGCCGCTATCGCCCCGACAGCAATGTATTGGAGACGATCTTCGTCACGGCGAGCGGTCGTGCGAAACTGGTGGAGTCGCTCAACAGCGGCCCGGCGGGACGGCTGCCCTGGGCCGAACTGGCACGCCGCGTCGAGGGGTTGGACGGTTTCGTCCGCTTCGCCATCACCCTGCGCTTCAGCCGCCGGGCCGATACGGTCAGTCCCTATTTCGCGCCTGCTGGTGGGCATAATGTCTTTCATGTCGACCGGGTGCTGGGGGTCTTCCGACACTGCGGCGGCGTGACGATCGATATGGTCGAAGACGGCCTCGTCACCGGCACGGCGGCGGTGGGGCCGGGTGATCGTGCCCGGATCGCGATCATCGCGGGCGAGGACGAGCCGCTGGTCTGTCAGGATATCGAGCAGATCGACGACCGGATCGACCTGTCCGATTTCGAATGGCGCCAATGGACGCAAGGCTTGAAGGTGCCTGACCTGCACCGGGAGCGTATCCTGCGAAACGCGCTCGCGTTGAAGCTGCTGCTCTATTCACCCACCGGCGCGATCACGGCCGCGGCCACGACCTCGCTGCCCGAAGGGATCGGGGGGGAGAAAAATTACGATTATCGCTACGCCTGGGTTCGCGACGCGGGCTATACCATCAAGGCGTTCCTGCGCATCGGCGCGCATGGCGAGGCAAAAGCCGCGTTTACCTGGCTGCTGAAGCGACTGGGCGAAGGCGACCCCCAGGTCTGCTATACGCTGAGTGGCCAGCCCGTTCCGTCGGAAAGCGAGATCGCCGTCAGCGGCTATCGCCATTCCAAGCCGGTGCGGGTCGGCAATCTCGCCGGAGGTCAACACCAGCACGGGATTTATGGCGACATTTTCGAGACCGCGAGTCGCTTCGTCGCGTGCGGCAATTTCCTCGACACCTCCAGCGCGGAGACGCTGTCGCATCTAGCGGATGCCTGTGCCGACCGTTGGCGGCAACCCGACGCGGGCATCTGGGAATTGCCGGAGGAGCGGCATTACACCATGTCCAAGATCAGCTGCTGGCAGGCGCTGGCGCGCGCGGTGGAGCTTGCCGACGAGGGGCAAATCCCGACGACCTGCCGCGACCGCTGGGCCCGCGAGCGCGATCGGATCGAGGCGTGGATCGGGGAGTATTGCTGGTCCGAAAAGCGCGGCGCCTATCTGATGCATCCCGACACGGATGCGCTTGACGCCAGTCTGGCGTTGGCGGTTCGGTTCCGATTCGACGGACAGGATCGACTTGCGCGTACGCTCGACGCGCTCGACGAGGAACTGGCAGCGGGTGCGTTCCACTACCGCTATTCGGGCGTTCACAAGGAAGAAGGCTGCTTCCTCGCCTGTACCTTCTGGATGATCGAGGCGCGGGCCATTCTGGGCCAGGAGGAAGCGGCACGAGCGGCGTTCGATCGGGCAGTCGATGCCTTGGATAGCCGGGGGGCCGGGCTTTATGCGGAAATGATCGATCCCAAGACGGGCCATTACCTCGGTAATATGCCGCAAGGCCTGACGCATCTGGCCGTCATCCAGGCCGCTTGCACCCTGGCGGGCGAGGAGTTGTAAATGCCCCTCCCTTGCAGGGGAGGGGCTCAGATTTGGCTCGTGATGATATCCCAGCAAGCCGAACCGGATGGTTCAGTCCAGGTCGTTCTCGCTGACGACGACCAGCGACTGCTCCATTTCACGCCCAAGAGCAGTCAGCGCGGCGTCCAGAATATCGTCGGAATAGCGCTCGAACAGCTCGACGGCATCGCCCTCCGGCACGTCGCCGCTCAGCGCTTCGAGCAGATCATACTGGACCGCGAACTGATATTCCTCGCCGTCCAGCTCCCCGACAAACTCGACCTGCCGATCCGAGACATTGTCCTCGACCGTACCGCTTACGACCGTCAGCGATTCTTCCGCCATGGCGTTCCTTCCCAAGAGTTGCTGCGTCGGGGACGCCGCAAACGGGCTTGGGTTCCCTGGAGTCCCGCTTATTTGACCCGGCGCCAGCGTTGTTCGCGGCAGCCCAGGCTGCCGAACAGGCACCCTTCGCCGACCAGGGTGCGGGCGTCGATCTGGGTGATCGTGCCCTGTACCTCACGGCCTATATCGGGGACGTAGACGGTGCCCGACCAGCGACCCGGCTCTTCCTCCTCGAAGTCGCTGAAGAGCTGCGTGCCGATCAGGCGCGGCGAGCCGCCACGCGCCGCATCGGCCTTCGCCTGCTCACTCGCCCAAACGACGGTGCCGCACATCAATTGCGCGTCCGCCCCGCGTCCACACGGCGCAAATCGGACCTGCACCGTGTTGGACGGGTTTGCCCAGGTTCCCGCCGGAACCCGAGCATCCGCCACGCCCGCCGTCAGTCCGATGCCCATCAAGGCGGTCGCGATACCCGTCGCGCGCAAAAGACCCTTGCTCATTCGCTATCCAATCCCGGTTCCCAAGTCCTTGTCCGGAATGGAATATGGGGAGCCGCCTGTACGAAAGCAAAACGGCCGACGGGTCGCCCCATCGGCCGTTTCGAGAAAGTCAGGCTGGTCGGATTAGGACGCGCGCTTGGCGAGTTCCTTGTTGATGCCCAGCGCCGCCAGCGTGGCGACCGCGCCCGACAGCAGATAGGCGCCGACCGAAATCAGGCCGAAATGGCTCGACAGCAGCAATGCGGCCAGCGGCGCGAAGCCCGCGCCGATCAGCCAGGCAAGGTCCGACGTGATGGCTGCGCCGGTATAGCGACGCAGCGGCGAGAAGCCCGAATTGATCGCGCCCGACGACTGGCCAAAGCCCAGCCCAAGCAACAGGAAGCCCAGCACGATGTAGATCGTCTCACCCATGCCGCCCTGGCTGAGCAGCTGCGGCGCGAAACCGGCATAGGCCGCGATCGCGGCAGCCGAGGCGCCCAGCAGGGTGCGGCGACCCACCCGGTCGGCGATCTTGCCCGAGGCGAGGATCGCAAACACCCCGACGATGCTGCCGATGATCTCGATCATCATGAAGTCCTGCGGGCGTTCCTTGTTGAACAGCACGACCCAGGACAGCGGGAACACGGTGACGATGTGGAACATCGCGAAGCTGGCGAGCGGGGCGAACGCGCCCAGCAGCACGGTGCGGCCTTCGGTGCTTAGCGTCTCGCCGACCGGCGCGGGCTGAAGCTCGCGCGTCTCGAACAGGCGCTGGAATTCCGGCGTGGCGACGATGCGCAGACGGGCGAACAGAGCCACCACATTGATCGCGAAGGCCACGAAGAACGGATAGCGCCAGCCCCAGTCAAGGAAGTCGGCATTGCTCAGCGTCGTAAGGAAGAACGCAAACAGGCCATTGGCCACCAGCAGGCCGAGCGGCGCGCCCAGCTGCGGGATCATGGCATACCATCCGCGACGACGCTCCGGCGCGTTGAGCGACAGCAGCGAGGGCAGGCCGTCCCAGGCCCCGCCCAGCGCCAGACCCTGCATGATGCGGAAGATGCCGAGCAGCACGGCGGCCGAGTGGCCGATCTGCGCATAGCCGGGCAGGAAGGCGATCGCCATGGTCGACCCACCGAGCAGGAAGAGCGCGATGGTCAGCTTGACGCCGCGACCCAGGTTCCGGTCGACCGCCATGAAAATGAAGGTGCCGATCGGCCGCGCGATGAACGCCAGCGAGAACAGCGCGAAGGAGTAGAGCGTACCCGTCAGCGCATCGACATACGGAAAGATCAGCGACGGGAACACCAGCACCGAGGCGATGGCGTACACGAAGAAATCGAAGAACTCCGACGTGCGTCCGATGATGACGCCGATGGCGATGTCGCCCGGTGCGACATGGTGCGGATCGCGGGCATTGACCAGCCGCGCGTCCCGCTCAAGGGGCGTCGAGGTCGATGCGGTTAACTCTGCGCTCATCAGCTGCCAGTCCTGACTTCTTCCAAGTTATCGAAGCGGATCAGTTGCGGTGCAAAATGACCGCGCATGACCACCATTCTGCTGCGCCTATGCGCCTTTCCGATCGGGACGGGGATTGGACAAACTGTCCAATGTGCGCAGGTGCAGCAAAGGCGTAGCGGCCCATCCTATATGTCTCATTCGTCGAGCCTTGCGCGCCTGCGCCCTCTTCGCTGGGCCGCCTTGCCCCTCCTGGCCATGCTGGGGGGATGCGACGCGGTCGTGCTCAACCCTGCCGGTGACGTCGCCGTGCAGCAACGCGATCTGGTGCTGATCGCGACGGCCCTGATGCTGCTCATCATCATCCCGGTGATGGCGCTGACGGTGCTCTTCGCGTGGCGCTATCGCAAGAGCAATACGGAAGCCGAGTATGACCCGGAGTTCGACCACTCCACCATGCTGGAGCTGGTGATCTGGTCGGCGCCGCTGCTCATCATCATCTGCCTCGGCGCGGTGACGTGGACCAGCACCCATCTGCTCGACCCGTATCGCCCGATCGAGCGCACCGCACCGGGGCAGCCGATCGCCTCCAACGTCAAGCCGCTGGAGGTTCAGGTCGTTGCGCTCGACTGGAAGTGGCTGTTCATCTATCCCGAACAGGGCATCGCCACGGTCAACGAACTGGCCCTGCCGGTTGACCGTCCGGTCGAGTTCCGCCTGACCGGCACCTCGGTGATGAACGCCTTCTATATCCCGGCGATGGCGGGCATGATCTACACCATGCCCGGCATGGAGACGAAGCTACACGCGGTCCTGAACCGCGAGGGCACGTTCAAGGGGCTGTCGTCGCATTATAGCGGCGCGGGCTTCTCGGGCATGCATTTCCCCGTCTTCGCGCTTCAGTCGAACGGCTTCGACCAATGGGTTGAAAAGGTCCGCACGTCGCAGGCCGGTCAGGGCAAGGGCAAGGGTCAGCTGACCCGGGCCGCGTTCCTGACCGTCGAAAAGCCCAGCGAATATGTGCCCGCCATGTATTTCAACGGGGTTCAGGGCGGCCTGTTCGACCGTGTCGTCAACCGCTGCGTTGCGGACAACACGCCCTGCATGTCGGACGTGATGATGCACGACCGTATGACCGGGGGCGGCGACCCGCACAAGATGAAGGTCGGCGAGGGCAATCCGCCCGTCAACAACACCGGCCCGATGCACGGTGAGCGGACCAAGGGCGCGCTGGAAAAGTCGCCCTCCGAGATCGAGGTCTCGCCGCATCAGAGCCTGGAGCCCACGCCGTCCAACGGCGTGCAGGAACCCGGTGAGATGAAGAACCGCCGCATGTCCTTCCTTTCCATCCCGCAGATCCCCGGCCCGCAGACCCTTGGTCATGCCGGTGTGGGTCGCGGCTGAGGCACGCCATCATGGACAACATCATAAAGACCATCTTCGGACGGCTATCGATCGAGTCGCTACCGATCCACGAGCCCATCGTCGTCGGCACCTTCCTGGGTGTCGCGGTCGGCGGGATCGCGGTGCTGGCGCTCATCACCAAGTTCAAGCTCTGGGGCTATCTCTGGAAAGAGTGGTTCACCACCGTCGATCATAAGCGCATCGGCATCATGTACATGGTGCTGGGCATCGTGATGCTGCTGCGCGGCTTTGCCGACGCGCTGATGATGCGCGGGCAGCAGGCGATCGCGTTCGGCGATAATCAGGGCTTCCTGAACTCGCACCACTACGACCAGGTGTTCACCGCCCACGGCGTCATCATGATCTTCTTCGTGGCGATGCCGATCATCACCGGCCTGATGAACTATGTCGTCCCGCTCCAGATCGGCGCGCGCGACGTGTCCTTCCCGTATCTCAACAATCTGAGCTTCTGGATGACCGCGGGCGGTGTGGTGCTGGTCATGGCGTCGCTGTTCATCGGCGAGTTCGCACGCACCGGCTGGCTGGCCTTCCCGCCGCTGTCGGAGCTGGACTTCAGTCCCGATGTCGGTGTCGACTATTATATCTGGGCATTGCAGGTGGCCGGTGTCGGCACGACCTTGTCGGGTATCAACCTGATCGCGACCATCATCAAGATGCGCGCGCCGGGCATGACCATGATGAAGCTGCCGGTGTTCTGCTGGACCTCGCTGTGCGCGAACGTCCTGATCGTCGCCAGCTTCCCCGTGCTCACCGCCACGCTCGTCCTGCTGTCGCTCGACCGTTATGTCGGCACCAACTTCTTCACGAACAATCTCGGCGGCAATCCGATGATGTACGTGAACCTGATCTGGATCTGGGGTCACCCGGAGGTCTACATCCTCATCCTGCCGCTGTTCGGCGTGTTCTCGGAAGTGACCTCGACCTTCTCGGGCAAGCGTCTGTTCGGCTATACCTCGATGGTCTACGCCACGATCGTTATCACGATCCTGTCGTACCTGGTGTGGCTGCACCACTTCTTCACCATGGGTTCGGGCGCCAGCGTCAACTCGTTCTTCGGCATCACCACCATGGTGATCTCGATCCCGACGGGTGCGAAGATCTTCAACTGGCTGTTCACCATGTACAAGGGGCGCATCCGGTTCGAGCTGCCGATGATGTGGACCATCGCGTTCATGCTGACCTTCTCGATCGGTGGCATGACCGGCGTTCTGCTGGCCGTTCCGCCCGCCGACTTCGTGCTGCACAATTCGCTGTTCCTGATCGCCCACTTCCACAACGTCATCATCGGCGGTGTGCTGTTCGGCGCCTTTGCCGCGATCAACTACTGGTGGCCCAAGGCCTTCGGGTTCAAGCTCAACCAGTTCTGGGGCAAGGTGTCGTTCTGGCTGTGGGTCATCGGTTTCTGGGTCGCCTTCACCCCGCTCTACATCATGGGCCTGATGGGCGTGACGCGGCGCCTCCATCACTTCGACGATCCGTCGCTGCAAATCTACTTCATCGTCGCCCTGCTGGGTGCGCTGATGATCGCGGGCGGCATCGGGGCCTTCCTGGTTCAGATCGGCGTGTCGATCTGGAAGAAGGAAGAGCTGCGCGACGTGACGGGCGATCCCTGGGACGGCCGTACGTTGGAATGGGCGACCTCGTCGCCGCCGCCGGACTATAACTTCGCGTTCACGCCCGTCATCCATGAGCTGGATGCCTGGTACGACATGAAGGACAAGAAGGCACAGGCGCCGACCGAGGGTTACCGCCCGATCCACATGCCCAAGAACACGGGCACCGGCGTCATCATCGCCGGTCTGTCGACCGCCTTCGGCTTCGGCATGATCTGGTATATGTGGTGGTTGGCTGCGATCGCGCTGCTGGGTGTCGTCGTCGTCGCCATCTGGCACACGTTCAACTATGACCGCGATTTCTACATCCCCGTGGAGGAAGTCGTGGCTACGGAAAGCGAGCGGCGCCGTCTGCTCGGGCAGGGAGCCTGATCCATGTCGACCGACGTTCTGAGCGCCGATCCGGCCAAAAACCCGACCTATTATCTGGTCGAGGACGAGGATCATCATCACGAAGGCGGTGGCTCGACGGCCATCGGCTTCTGGATGTACCTGATGAGCGACTGCCTCATCTTCGCCATCCTGTTCGCCACTTACGGCGTGCTGGGTACCAGCTATGCGGGAGGGCCGACCCCGCGGGAGATCTTCGAGCTCCCGCTGGTCGCGCTCAACACCTCGATGCTGTTGCTGTCGTCGATCACCTATGGCTTCGCCATGATCGCGATGGAGAAGAACCAGAAGTCGAATACGCTGATCTGGCTGGGCATTACCGGGTTGTTCGGTCTCGCCTTCCTGTCGATCGAGCTCTACGAATTCGCCAACCTCATCCATGAGGGTGCGGGGCCGCAGCGTTCGGCCTTCCTGTCGTCCTTCTTCACGCTGGTCGGCACGCACGGCCTTCACGTCACCTTCGGTTCGATCTGGCTGGTCACGCTGATGGTGCAGGTCGGCCGCTTCGGCCTGATCGAGGCGAACAAGCGTCGCCTGATGTGCCTGTCGATGTTCTGGCACTTCCTGGACGTCGTCTGGATCGGCGTCTTCACCTTTGTCTATCTGCTGGGAGTTCTCCGTTGAGCGCTCATCCTCCCCACGGTCATAACGACCACGGCCATGAGCATCATGCGCATGGCGACTCCCATGGCGGCCATGGCTCGCTGAAGGGCTACATGATCGGCTTCGTGCTGTCGGTGATCCTGACGGCCATCCCGTTCTGGGCGGTCATGACGGGCGCGCTGGGCGATACCCAGACGACCGCGCTGGTCATCATGGGCTTGGCCTTTGTCCAGATCGTCGTCCACATGATCTACTTCCTCCACATGAACACCAAGTCGGAAGGTGGCTGGACGATGATGGCGCTGGTGTTTACGGCGGTGCTGGTCGTCATCACGCTGAGCGGATCGATCTGGGTCATGTATCACATGAACACCAACATGATGCCGGACATGGCCGCCCAGATGGGCGGCGGCATGTAATGGCGGACGCTGGCGTGAGCGGCGCGCGGCCCGGCCGCTCGCCACTGACGCTGGCGATCCTGACTGCGATCGGCGTGGCGCTGATCGCAGCGTTTCTCTCGCTCGGCGTGTGGCAGTTGCAGCGCCGTAGCTGGAAGTTGAACCTGATCGCGACGGTGGATGCGCGGCTCCATGCCCCACCCGTCGCAGCGCCGCCAACAGCCGACCAGTCCGACGCCTATACCCGCGTGACGATCGAGGGGCGGTTTCGCAACGACCGCGAAACGTTCGTTCAGGCGGTGACCGAGCGCGGGCCGGGATTCTGGGTGCTGACGCCGCTAATCGCTCCCCGCTTTAGCGTGCTGGTCAATCGCGGCTTCGTACCCACCGAAAAGCGCACCGATCATAGCCGCCCGGATGGCCCCGTGCGCGTCACGGGCCTGGTTCGCTCTACGGCGCCGGGCGGCGCTTTCCTCCGTTCGAACGATCCGGTCGCCGATCGCTGGTATTCGCGCGACGTCGCGGCGATCGCGAAGGCCAAGCGGCTGGGCCCGGTCGCCCCGTATTTCATAGACGCCGATGCGACGCCCAATCCCGGCGGTTATCCGGTCGGCGGTCTGACGATCGTGGCGTTCCGAAACAGCCACCTCTCCTATGCGCTCACCTGGTTCGCTCTCGCGATACTGACGCTGGTCGGCATCGTCATTCTGTGGCGGCGGGGCCGCGAGTGACACCGGGCGATCCGCCCTTCCTGCCTTTCATCATGCGCCCGCGCGAGCCCGACGCGGCTGCGGGCACCGCCAATATGCGCCAGCTGATCCATTTGCGCTGGATGGCGGTGGCGGGGCAGCTGGTGACCATCCTGTTCGTCAATCGGGTCATGGGCGTTCAACTGCCGGTGCCCGCGATGATGGGCGTGCTGGTGATGGCCGCGGCGATCAACCTGCTGAGCCATTTCCGGCTGCGCTTCCACCGGATCACGAACACCGAACTGCTCTTCGCACTGATGTTCGACGTCGGCACGCTGACGCTTCAGCTGTTTCTAGCGGGCGGGGCGACCAACCCGTTCATCTCGCTCTATCTGATCCAGGTCGTGCTGGGTGCGGTGCTGCTGGAGACATGGTCGGCCTGGGCGTTGGCGGGGATTACCGGGCTGTGTTTCGGTTTGCTGTCGCTCCACCACCGACCGCTCGCCTTTCCGCCATGGCTGTTCGGAGACATTGCCGGACTGCACACGCTGGGCAACTGGCTGGGCTTCGCGCTGGTCACAGGGCTGCTGATCCTGTTCGTCACCCGGATCAGCCACAATATGCGTCGCAGCGCCGCGCGGCTGGCGGACCTGCGCCAGCAGGCGTCGGAGGAGGAGCATATCGTCCGTATGGGCCTGCTCGCCTCGGGCGCGGCGCATGAACTTGGCACACCGCTGGCCAGCCTGTCGGTGATCCTGAGCGATTGGCGGCGCGTGCCCAAGCTGCGCGACGACGCCGAGTTGATGGGCGAGATCGCGGAGATGCAGGCCGAAGTTCAGCGGTGCAAGGCGATCGTGACGCGCATCCTGCAATCCGCTGGCGAGCCGCGCGGTGAGGCGGCCGAGCTGTCGGAGGTCGGCCGCTTCATCGACGCCATCGTCGAGGAATGGCGGCGCAGCCACGGGCAGGTCACGCTCGATTATCAGCGAACCGATGATGATGCCGCGATCGTCTCCGACCCTGCGATCAAGCAGGCGGTGTGGAACGTCCTCGACAATGCCGCCGAAGCCTCGCCCGGCTGGGTTGGCCTGACCGTTGCGCGGGAAGGCGGCGCGGTGGCGGTACGCGTCACCGATCGTGGCCCGGGATTTACCCCCGCCACGCTGTTGCAGGTGGGCAGGCCGCAGCAATCGACCAAGGGCGAAGGCCATGGCGTCGGCCTGTTCCTGGTTTCCAGTGTGGTGCGCAAACTCGGCGGCCGGGTCGAGGCGGCAAACCGGGAAGAGGGTGGCGCGGTCGTCACGCTCACCCTACCTTTAAGTATGATCGGCGTATCGGATCGGGAGTAGACATGGACGACGAACGCTCATTGGTGATCGTCGAGGATGACGAGACCTTCGCGCGCACCCTGCAACGCTCGTTCGAGCGGCGCGACTACAGGGTCTGGGTGGCGGGCAACCCCGATACGCTGCGGGAGGTGCTGGCCGAGGTCTCGCCACGCTATGCGGTGGTCGACCTTAAACTTGGGCAGGCGTCGGGCCTGGCCTGTGTGCAGACGCTGCACGCGCACGATCCCGCCATGCTGATCGTCGTTCTGACCGGCTTTGCCAGCATCGCGACGGCGGTCGAAGCGATCAAGCTGGGCGCGTGCCATTACCTCGCCAAGCCGTCCAACACCGACGATATCGAGGCGGCCTTCCACAAGGCTAGCGGCGACGCGACGACGGCGATCACCGATCGTCCCAGCTCGATCAAGACGCTGGAGTGGGAACGGATCAACGAGACGCTGGCCGAAACCAACTTCAACATTTCGGAAACCGCGCGGCGGCTGGGCATGCACCGCCGGACGCTGGCGCGGAAACTGGAGAAGCGCCACGTCCCCTGACGTGGCGCTTGCTCCGATCAGCGGCGCTTTTCGGCCGCGATCCAGTCCGCGATCTTCTTTTCGAGCACCGGCATTGGCAGCGCGCCGGTATCGAGCACCTCGGCATGAAAGCGGCGGGGATCGAACTTCGCGCCCAGCTCGGCCTTCGCCTGCGCCTTCAACCGGCTGATCGTCAGCTGGCCGATCTTATAGGCCAGCGCCTGGCCCGGAATGGCGATGTAGCGCTCCACCTCTGCCGTCGCATCGGTGCGTGCCATGGGTGAGTTGGCGAGCATATAGTCGATCGCCTGATCGCGCGTCCAACCCTTGGCGTGGATGCCGGTGTCGACGACGAGTCGCATCGCGCGCAGCATCTCGTCGTTCAGGCCGCCCATGCGCTGATACGGATCGGTTTCCATGCCCAGTTCCGGCCACAACGTCTCGGCATAGAGCGCCCAGCCTTCGGCATAGGCAGTGTTGCCGCCGAAGCGCATGAAGGCGGGCAGGGCGGTGTTTTCCTGGGCGAGACTGATCTGGAAGTGATGCCCGGGCACCGCTTCATGCAGATACAGCGTCTCCATCTCCCACATATAGCGCGAGGGGAGGTCGTATGTGTTGTAGTAGAACACCCCTGGGCGTGAGCCGTCGGGCGTGCCGCCCTGATAGGAGCCGCCGGCATCGGTCTTTTCCTTGAACGCCGGGACCGGGCGGATTTCGAGCGCGGTCTTGGGGATCAACGAAAATTGCTCGCGGATGCGCGCATCGACGCGGCGGCCGATCGCCTCATAGCCTTCGCGAAGCTGCGCCGCGCTCTTGGGGGCGAAACGCGGGTCAGTGCGCAGGAAGGTGAAGAACTCTGCCAAGGTCCCCTTGAAGCCGACGGCCAGCTTCTGGACCTCCATCGCCTTAAGGATACGAGCGACCTCCGATAGGCCGAGCTGGTGCACATCCTCCGCCTTGAGGGGGAGGGTGGTGTTCTGCTCGATCAGATAGGCATAGAGCTTGTCACCTCCCGGCATCCCCGAAAGCCCGACCGTGTCGCGCGCCACCGGCAGATAGGTGTCGGCCAGGAAGGTCCGCATCCGCTGCTCGGCGGGCACGATCACGTCGCGGATCTGCGCGGCATAGGCGGCCTTCAGGCGCGCCTGCTCTGCCGCCGGGATGGCCGCCGGGAAATTCTGTACCGGGCCATAGAAAGTCGATTTCTCGACCGGCACGGCAAGCAGATTGTCGAACTGCGCGATCATGTTGCGCACGACCAGCTTGGGCTGGACGATGCCGCTTGCCATGCCCTGGCGAAAGCGAGTGATCGCCTCGTCCAGCAGATGCGCATATTCGAAATTGCGCTTCAGATTGTTCTCATAATCCGCCACCGTGTTGAACGGTGCCGCGCCCTGGCCCGAGGCGAATTCGGGGTAGAAGGTCTGGATGCCATAAAAATGGTCCATCGGCCGTACGATCGTCAGCGCGACGATGGCCGGGTCGAACCCCTTCAGCGTCGTCTCCGTCTGCTGCTTGAAGACGTCATAGGCGACCTGATTGGTCGGGGTCAGCTTGGCACGGTCGATCTGGCCTAGCTGCTTCAGGTCCTTCTCGGCTGCCGCCCGTTCCGCGGCGATGTAGGCGTCGGAAAAGAAGTCGCCGATCTTATCGGCGCGGCGCATGTCACCGCGGAAAATGCCGTTGATCGGATTGCGCGCAAGGCTCGCTTCGTCGCTCTCGTGGAACAGCGCCTTCAGCCGGGCATCCTCCTTGCCTTCGCCGGGCTGGGGTGCCGCGACGGGGGTGGCCTGGGCCAGAGCTGGGACGGGGGCGCTCAGGGCGAGAGCGGCAAGGACGACGGCGAGGGAGGAAGAGCGCAAGCGGATATCCCGGTGAGAGCGATAAGGTGTTTGTGGTAGAAAGCCTGTGCTCCACCCGCAAGCCATTGCCGGGACACGTTCGCCAAAAGAAGCGCCCCGCGATCGATATGAGATCGCGGGGCGCCGGAAGCCCAGTCAAACGGGGCGCTTTTTAAACGGTCGTCTTGTTCGTCGCGGCCTTGGCAGCGGCCGAACCGGCGTTGCTGGCAGCCTTCACGACATCGTCGAACAACGACTTCGCACGGTCCTTGGCGGCGTCCTTGGTCAGGCCCGCATCTTCCAGTTCGCGCAGGCCGGTTTCGCGTGCAGCCTGGGTTGCCTGGCGGATCGTCTCACCGAGCTTTTTGCCGAGCGGCGTGAGAAGCTCCTTCTCGCGCGCCGACCGGGGGATCAGCGCGCCGACGATCACGCCGACGACCAGACCGCCGACCAGAATGCCGAGCGGATTGCTTTCAATCGTACGGGCAGTCTTTTGCGCCAGTTCGCCAGCCTTGTCCTTCGACATGTGAAGCGCCGAGGCGGCCTTGTCCTTCGCATCGTGATAGGCCTGCGACGCGGTTTCGCGGGTGTGATCGATCTTCTCGCGAAGGGCGGTCTGCTGATCCTGGTGGGTTTCGGTGGTCATTGCGAACATCCTTCTGGGCAATGCCGCGAGGGGATCACCCCCGCGAGCCAAATCAGCGTTTGCGCTTGAATAGGCGGGCGATCCGCCGACGGTTGAGAAGCAGGCCGAGCACGGCAACGCCGCCAGCGACCGCACCGGGATTGCTCTTGGCGGACTCAAGCCCGCATTTGGCAGCGGTCACGCTCGCCTCGCGCGCATGTGCTGCCAGTGCCTGCGGCTCGAGCTTGGCCTGGATACGCGATGCGGTATGGTTCAGCCGCTCGCGTGCCTCGGCCGCACGGATTTCGGCCTCTGCGACGGTCATGCGCCACCTCCCGACAAACGAGACTTGCCCATCATCGCCAAAATGCCCGCGATGATGACCACCACGCCGACGACGATCAGGGTCGCAGCGAATGGCCCGGTTGCCGGGGCAAGCGCGAAGATCAGACCGACGAGCAGAGCAATGAGCGCCGACAGACCCAACACCGCGGCGATTCCAAAAAAGACCGCCGCGCTGCGATAGCGACCTATCTTGTCCGTCGCCCGTGCCTTCACCAAATCGATCTCAGCAGTAATGAACGAGCGCCCATCGTCGACGAGTTGCGATACCAGCGAAGTCAGCGTCTCCGGCTCCGGCGTGGCCGCCGTGCGCAGGGTTTCGACGACGCGCGTCACGCGGAAGTGTCGGCCGACTGGCGGGTATCGATCCCCGACTGAATGACCCGCGCCAGCGCGAAGCCAACGGCCGCCGCAACGCCTATCGCCACCGCGGGGCTCTTCGTGACGAATGCACGGGCGTCATCGAGCAGTTCCTCGACATCCTTGTCCTTGATCGCGCCGGAGAGCGAGGTCACGGTGTCGGCCGCCGAGCGGGCATATTGGCCGTACTGGCTGCCCAGCTTCTCATCGACCTGTCCGGCCGCATCGTTCAGCAGCTGCGCAACCTGATCGAGCGCCGAGCCGGCCTTGGCCTTGCCGTCCCCGGCCAGCGACTGGATCTTGTCGACCGCCTGCTGCTGGAACTTGGTGGCGCCGTCCTTCACCTGCTGCTTGGCATCGGCCAACCCGGCCTTGGCCTTGGAGATGTCGGCATCCGCTCCGATCGGGGCGTTCGGGGCGGCGACTTCCGGGGCCACCGCGATATTTGCGCCGAAGCCGGGCGTCGCGTTGTCTGTGGCGGGAAATGTGCTGTCGTTGTCAGCCATCGAAAAACCCTTTCGTTTCGGCCCGGACGAGCGGGCGGTTTGCCTCTTAACCCCGGCACCGGAAGCACGGTTCCATGCTTTTAGCGCAATTGCCCTTCGCATGGTCACAGGGTAGAGCCGCGCCGAGACCTTCAAGGCTGATGTAGGAGCATCGTTACGTGACCGCAATCATCGACATCCACGCGCGTCAAATCCTGGACAGCCGGGGTAATCCCACCGTCGAAGTCGACGTGCTGCTCGAAGACGGCAGCTTCGGCCGCGCCGCCGTGCCCTCGGGCGCGTCGACCGGCGCGCATGAGGCGGTGGAGAAGCGCGACGGCGACAAGAGCCGCTGGATGGGCAAGGGCGTCGAGGCGGCCGTCGAGGCGGTCAATGACGAGATCACCGACGCGATCCTGGGCATGGATGCCGAGGACCAGGCCGATCTCGACCGCACGATGATCGAGCTGGACGGCACCGAGAACAAGGGCCGTCTGGGCGCGAATGCGATCCTGGGCGTCAGCCTGGCGGCCGCCAAGGCCGCAGCCGAAGCGCGTGGCCTGCCGCTCTATAAGTATGTCGGGGGCGTGTCGGCGCATCTGCTGCCGGTGCCGATGATGAACATCATCAATGGCGGCGAGCATGCCGACAATCCGATCGATTTCCAGGAATTCATGATTATGCCGGTCGGCGCGGCGAACATCATGGAAGCCGTCCGTTGCGGTTCGGAGATCTTCCATACGCTGAAGAAGGCGCTGCACGAGAAGGGCCTGGCGACCGGCGTGGGCGACGAGGGCGGTTTCGCCCCCAACATCGCCTCGACCAACGAAGCGCTCGACTTCATCATGGCCTCGGTCGAGAAGGCTGGGTACAAGCCGGGCGACGACGTGATGATCGCGCTCGACTGCGCCGCCACCGAGTTCTTCAAGGACGGCAAGTATAATATCTCGGGCGAGGGCAAGATCCTGTCGAGCCATGAGATGGCCGAATATCTCGCCAACCTGACCCGCCAGTACCCCATCCTGTCGATCGAGGACGGTATGGCCGAGGACGATTGGGAAGGCTGGAAGGCGCTGACCGACATGATCGGCGACAAGGTGCAGCTGGTCGGCGACGATCTGTTCGTCACCAATCCGAAGCGCCTGAAGAAGGGCATCGAGGGCGGCTATGCCAACTCGCTGCTGGTCAAGGTCAACCAGATCGGCACGCTGACCGAGACGCTGGAGGCCGTGTCGCTGGCGCAGCGTTCGCGCTATACCGCCGTCATGTCGCACCGCTCGGGCGAGACCGAGGACGCGACGATCGCCGATCTGGCGGTCGCGACCAACTGCGGTCAGATCAAGACGGGCAGCCTCGCGCGCTCGGATCGGCTCGCCAAGTACAATCAGCTGATCCGCATCGAGGAAGAGCTGGGCGACTCGGCGCGTTATGCCGGTCGCGATATTCTCATCCGCGCTTGAAATCGAAGGGCGTCGGTACGATTATGGCCGCTGTGACCAAGAAACCGTCGCCTTTCATCCGAACCATGCGGCGGGCCGCTTTGCCCGCCCTTGGCCTGACGATCGTTGCGTTTTTCGGTGCCTATGCGGTGCTGGGGCGCAACGGCCTGCTCGCCTATGGCGAGTATCAGCGTCAGTTGGTAAAGCGTGAGCATGACTATGCCGCGCTCGACAAGCGGCGGACGGTGCTGAAGAACCGGGTGGCGCTGCTCGATCCGGATCATGCCAACCCGGACATGGTCGACGAGATGGTCCGCAAGGAACTCAACGTCGCCCACCCGGACGAGGTCATCGTCCCGCTGAAATGAAGAAGGGCGGCCCCGCGAGGCCGCCCTTTTCGTGTCATCGACCCAGGAAGGTCAGCAGGTCGCTGGTCAGGCGATCGCCATGCGTGACGTTCAGCCCATGCGGCGCGCCGTCATATTCGACCAGCTGCGAATGCGCGATGCCCGCGGCCGCCGCGCGGCCCGCCGCGTCGATCGGCACGGTCTGATCGCCGGTTCCATGGACGATCAACGTCGGGACGCGGAACGCGGATAGGTCGGGGCGGAAGTCGGTCTGGCTGAAAGCCTCGGCGCAAGCGAGCGTGGGCTTGAGCCCTGCCTGCATCGCTACGCTGGTTGCCCAGTCGAGCATGTCGTCGCTGACCGGGCTGCTGATAAAGCCCACGCCGAAGAACTGCTTGAAGAAGGTATGGCGCAGGAAGTTGGCGCGGTCGTCGCGCAGTCCCTGGCCGATCTGGTCGAAGACCGACTGGTCGGTGCCATGAGGATTGTCGTCGGTCTTGAGCATATAGGGCACGACCGAGGCGATTAGCCCGGCGGCGATCACGCTCTTGCCGTCATGGCGGCTCATATAGCGGGCGACCTCTCCGCCGCCCATGGAAAAGCCGATGATCGCCGCATCCTGGGCGCCGGTCGCTTCCAGCACATCCGCCAGATCGTCGGACAGCGTATCATAGTCATAGCCAGACCACGGCTGGCCCGACCGTCCAAAACCGCGCCGATCATAGGCGATGGCGCGGAAGCCCGCCTCGGCCAGAGCCATCATCTGCGGATCCCACATATCGGCCGACAACGGCCATCCGTGGAGCAGGACAACGGGACGACCCTCGCCCCAGTCCTTGACGTAAATGTCGGTCCCGTCGCGGGTCTTCACATAAGGCATCGTCTGCTCCTGCTTTTGGGGGCGATCACACGCAGCCTGAACGGGTCGGAGGGACGGCCGTTCCGTATCTCCGACGACAGCAGACCATCGAAGACAAGCGATTCCATCGACTTCGGATGGGGCCGATCATGGCCGCAATAAAGCGGCGTCCATGCATTGCCAGCGCTACGTGATGAAGTCACATTCCACCTATTCGCGATTGAGACGGAGCGTGGCGGAATGCGGGGATGGCGTGGATTGCTGGCAGGCACGATGCTGGCCGGACAGCTTGTGGCGGGGAGCGCGATGGCGCAGACCGCTCCGATGACCGAGAATGATCCCTATATCTGGCTGGAGGACAAGGAAGGTCCCAAGGCGCTCGGCTGGGTTGAGGCGGAGAATGCCAAGACCCTGCCGCGCCTCCAGAACGATCCGCGCTACCAGGCCTTCTATTCCGAAGCGCTGGCCATCGCGTCGGCCAAGGACCGCATTCCGATGCCGGGCCAGCTTTACGGCCGGATCGTCAATTTCTGGCGAGACGCCGATCATCCGCAGGGCCTGTGGCGCTGGACGACCGAGGCCGACTATGCCTCCGCCAGTCCGAAATGGACCACGCTGCTCGACCTCGATGCGCTGAGCAAGGCGGAGGGCAAGAAGTGGGTCTGGAAGGGGCTGACCTGCCTCAGTCCCGAGGACCGGCTATGCCTGATCGCGCTGTCGGAGGGTGGCGAGGACGCAATCGAATATCGTGAGTTCGATCTTCAAACCGGGCAATTCGTGCCGAACGGCTTCCGCCTCTCTACCTCGAAGCAGGGCGCGGCCTGGCTCGACAAGGATACGCTGCTGGTCAGCCGCGACTGGGGCCAAGGGACGCTCACCAAGTCCAGCTACCCCTTCGTCGTGAAGATGGTGAAGAGGGGCCAGCCGCTCGACCAGGCGACCGAGATTTTCCGGGGCGCGCCGACCGATGAGCTGGGCACCTATGCCAGCGTGCTGACCGATGCGAAGGGTAACCGCGCCGTCGTGATTGAGCGGCGGCAGACATTCTTCGGTGGCACCAAGCTGTTCTGGACGCCCAAGGGCGGCGCCAAGCCGATCGCCATGCCTGCGCGCGCCTTTCCGGCCGGGCTGGTCGATGGCCGGGTGATCTTCCAGACGAGCGACGCCTGGGGCCAGCATCCGGCGGGATCGGTCGTGTGGGCGCCGCTGTCGGAATTGGAGGCGGGCCAGATCACGCCGCGCGCGCTGTTCACGCCGACCAATCGACAGGCGGTGGAGGGCGTTTCGACCACCAAGGACCGCGTCGTCGTCACCTATATCGACAATGTCCGCGGCCGGGCGAGCGTCTTTGCTCCGAGCGCCAATGGCTGGTCGGCGAGCGCGGTGCAGGTGCCGGACAATATGGCGGTCGATGTGGTCAGCACCAGCGATCGTTCCGACATCGTCTATCTGTCGACCTCAGGCTTCACCACCCCGACCGTCCTGTCGCGCTTCGACGCCAGCCGTCCGGGTGCGCCGCAGGTGCTGAAGACGCTGCCCGCCCGCTTCAATGCGGCGGGCACGACGGTCCATCAATATGAGGCGGTCTCGACCGACGGGACCAAGATCCCCTATTTCGTCGTGCTGCCCAAGGGCGCGAAGCTCGACGGGACGACGCCGACGCTGATGACCGCCTATGGCGGGTTCGAGATCGCCCGGCTGCCCTATTATCTGGGTTCGACAGGCAAGATCTGGACCGAGCGGGGCGGGGCGTTCGTGCTCGCCAACATCCGGGGCGGCGGCGAGTTCGGGCCGAAATGGCATGATGCGGGCCGCAAGACCAAGCGGCAGATCATCTATGACGATTTCGCCGCCGTGGCGAAGGACCTGTTCACGCGAAAGATCACCAATCCGCAAAAGCTGGGCATCTATGGCGGGTCGAACGGCGGCCTGTTGATGGGGGTCGAGCTGACCCAGCACCCCGAACTGTGGAAAGCGGTGACGATCCAGGTCCCGCTGCTCGACATGGTGCGATACCAGAAGATCGCGGCGGGCGATTCCTGGAAGGACGAATATGGCTCGATCGACGTGCCCGAGGAGGCCGCGTTCCTGCGCAAGATTTCGCCCTATGCCAATATCCGCAAGGGCGTAGCTTACCCGGAGCCCTATATCTGGACGACGACCAAGGACGATCGGGTCGGGCCGCAGCATGCGCGCAAGTTCGCCGCACGCCTGTCCGAATATGGCATTCCCTATCTTTTTTACGAGGATACGGCGGGCGGCCATTCGGGGGACGCCGACATCGCGCAAGGTGCGCGTCTGAGTGCCCAGCAGATGGTTTATTTCGCCCAGAAGCTGATGGACGCACCCAAGCCATAGCGGAAGGAGCCGGGCGTGTCGCGCGCCCGGCTTTTTCTCTTGCCCTATGCGGCAATAAGGCTCTTGCTGCGTTGCGACAGGATCGGCAAATGCAGGGAATGACCGATATGACGACGACCGAGCGCCGTCCGGCTGAACCGGCGGCAGGCGCTCCCGCCATCATCTTCGAAGCGATCGTCAAGATGCAGGCGGTGTCCGCCCTGTATAATCGCGGCGAAGTGGTGCTCGCGCCCCATGTGATCTACACGCGCCACGACGAACTGTACGTCGATGCGACGACGATCGAGCGGGACGGCAAGCCGCCGCGCGAAGAGAAGATGGGCACGTTCAAGCTCGCTGGCCTTGGCGCCCTGCGCCTGACGCCCCGGCGGTTCGCGGCGAGCGCCCTGTTCGAACGTGATACCGAGAAGTATCAGGGTGCCGCCTTGATGATGGTCGAGCCGGGCTGATCCCCCAAAAGAACGGGCACCGCGCTCAGGGTAGAGACGCGATGCCCGTTTTCCTCGTCATCGGCAGCGGAACTGGTTCTGGTTCTGCTCGATGGATCGACCGGCCAGTGCACCGCCAGCCGCACCAAGCAGGGTCGCGATGGTGCTGCTGCGTCCGCCGACCAGATTTCCCAGGATGCCACCGGCGGCACCGCCGATAATCAGGCCCGTCGTGCCGTCCGGGCGGCGGCAGTAATAGCGCCCATCGGTACCCGCATAGACCCGGTCCTGCGGTTGCAACACGCGCTCGCGATATTGCGAGCCGTCGCGATAGTCGCCGACCGGATCGTAATAAGGCTCGGCATTGCGGTCATAGCCATCGGCCGGACGCGGCGGTGCGACCCGGTAACCGCCGGGGCCAGACCCGGGCGGTGGCGGAGCGGGGCGATAGCCGCCATCGTCATAGTCGCCTTGGCTGCGCTCCGACTGATACAGCTCCACTTCCTGCCGATAGATCTGATATTCCCGATCGAAGCGCGCCTGCGCCGCCCGGAACCGCGCATCCTGCGCGGCGGTCTGCGCCATCGCCGGAATGGCCGTTGCCGTGACGGCGGTGGTGATCGCCAAGATGGTCAGACGACGAAAGCCCATCGTTCCTATCCCTTCATACCCCGACAGCCGGGGGAGGCGAGCGATACGGTTGCGAAAGAATATGGTTCCTGAACGAGATCCATGTCACCCCTTTGTGACGAAGCTGTCCATTACCCGCTTGCGCCCGGCCTGCTCGAAATCGATCTCCAGCTTGTTGCCTTCGATCGCCGCGATCGCACCGTAACCGAATTTCTGGTGGAACACACGCTCGCCGACCGTCAGGTCGTCACGCCCCTTCTGCCCCATCCCGACCGAGGAAGAACGGGATTCCACGATCCGTGCAGGGCGGGCGGGGGTGCTGTTCTGCCCGGTCGCCGCGCGCTGCCAGCCCGGCCCTCGTCCCGTGCCGCGTCCGACATTGGCGAAGGGATCGGCATGTTCGGACCAGTTGGCGCGCCACAGGCTCTCGCCGCCGGTCATGCTGGTCTCGCTGTCGATATGTTCGGGCGGCAATTCGCCGACGAAGCGACTCGGCAGGCTCGATGTCCACTGGCCGTAGATCCGCCGGTTGGCCGCATGCAGGATGACCGCCTTTCGCCGGGCGCGGGTAATCGCGACATAGGCGAGGCGGCGTTCCTCCTCCAGGCTGCGGGTACCGCCCTCGTCGATTGCGCGTTGCGAGGGGAACAGCCCCTCCTCCCAGCCCGCGAGGAAGACGGTGTCGAATTCCAACCCCTTGGCGGCGTGGATCGTCATGATCGTCACCTCGGGTTCCCGCTGGTCGCCGTCACGGTCCATGACCAGCGACACATGCTCCAGGAACGCGCCGAGCGACTCGTAATCCTCCATCGCGCGCACGAGTTCGGACAGGTTCTCCAGCCGGCCAGCCGCCTCTGCCGACTTCTCATTCTGGTACATCGCGGTGTAGCCGCTCTCGTCCAGCAACTGTCGCGCCAGTTCGGGGTGCGCCAGGTCGCCCGCCATGTCGCGCCAGCGGGCGATATCGCCGATCAGGTTGCCCAAGCTCCGCCGAGCCTGCGGGGTCAGTTCGTCGGTGTCGAGAATACGCGCAGACGCAATGGTCAGCGGCAGTCCTTCGGCCCGCGCGAGCTGATGGATCTTCGCCAGCGCCTTGTCGCCCAACCCGCGCTTGGGAACATTGACGATCCGTTCGAACGCCAGATCGTCCGATGGCTGATTGACGATGCGAAGATAGGCGAGCGCGTCGCGAATTTCTGCGCGCTCGTAGAAACGGAAACCACCGACGATCCGATAGGGCAGGCCGATCGCGATGAAGCGATCCTCGAACTCGCGGGTCTGGTGCGAGGCACGGACCAGAATTGCGATGTCGCCATAGGAGGTGCCCGATCGTTTCGCGCCCTCGATCTCCTCGCCGACCCGCCGCGCTTCCTCCGGGCCGTCCCACACGCCGAGCACCCGGACCTTCTCGCCGACGTCCAGCTCGGTCCACAGCGTCTTGCCGAGCCGCCCGCCATTATGGGCGATGACCCCCGACGCAGCGCCCAGAATATGCGGGGTCGAGCGGTAATTCTGTTCCAGCCGGATGACCTTCGCACCCGGGAAGTCCCGCTCGAAACGCAGGATATTCTCGACCTGCGCACCGCGCCATGAATAGATGGACTGGTCGTCATCACCGACACAGGCGATGTTCTTGCGCGCCTGGGCCAGCAGTCGCAGCCAGAGATACTGGACGCTGTTGGTATCCTGATACTCGTCGACCATGATGTAGCGGAAGCGCTGCTGATAATGCTCCAGGACGTCGCGATGCGTCTTCAGGATGGTGAGCATGTGGAGCAGCAGATCGCCGAAGTCGCAGGCGTTCACGCTGCGCAGCCGGTCCTGATACTGGCGATACAGCTCGGCCCCCTGGCCGTTAGCGTAACGCTCCGCCTCGGCCGCATCGATGTCGCCGGGCACCAGCCCCTTGTTCTTCCACTCGTCGATCAGGCCGCCCAGTGCGCGTGCGGGAAAACGCTTCTCGTCGATGTCGGCCGCGACGATCAGCTGCTTCAGCAAGCGCAACTGGTCGTCGATATCCAGGATGGTGAAGTTCGACTGCAACCCGACCAGCTCGGCATGACGCCGCAGCATCTTCGCACCGATCGCGTGGAACGTGCCCAGCCATGGCATCCCCTCCACCGCATCGCCGACCAGCCGTCCGACTCGCTCGCGCATTTCGCGTGCGGCCTTGTTGGTGAAGGTCACCGACAGGATTTCCGAGGGCCAGGCCTTGCGGGTGTACAGCAGATGCGCCAGCCGCGCGGTCAGCGCCGCCGTCTTGCCCGTCCCGGCACCGGCGAGCACCAGGACCGGGCCGTCGGTGGTCAGCACCGCCTCCCGCTGCGCCGGGTTCAGCGTGCGCAGATACGGATAATCGGTCAGCGAAGCGGTGGGATCGGAGGAAGCAACGGTCATCGCGAACAGTTAGGGAACGTTTGCAACCGGGGCAACCACTCGCGGGGATGGTCCGATCTCGTTTCATCGCGGGACTCGTCATCCCGGCGTCTTTTGCCCGACGCAAAAGCGACATGTCGGCTTCCTAAAGGGCCAGCCGTGCCGACGAGCGGCGGGGCGCATCTCCGCCCATGCCGCCGTGACGGGCACGTCCCGATGCAGGAGCACCACCCGATGAAGATGTTCACGGCAGCCGCCATCGCGGCTTCTCTTTTTGCGCCCGTCGCGGCCCAGGCAGACATCCGCGAGCCGGTCACCGTCACCGTTCGTCATGCCGATCTGGATCTTCTTCGCGCCGACCACCGGGCGAAGCTCGACGCCCGCATCCGCCGCGCTGCGATGATGGCCTGCGGCGCGGTGACGACCGATCTTCGTCGCGACAACGACATCACGCGCTGCCGTCGCGAGATGATGGCGGACGCCGCGATCAAGGTCGCGGCCTTGTCGACCATCCCGGTCGCGCTCGCCAGCAAGAATTGAAGATCTCAAAATTGCGCGGCCGGACGGCTCCATCACCGTCTGGCCGCGTTCCAGCGCGGGAATGGGCATTCGGTTGTCGTCATGAAAATGTCACCGGAAAGGCGCAACGCGATTTGGTCATGACATCCTATGCGCTCGCCGGTGGCCAATCCGAATCCCGCGTTCGTGGACCGCGTCTCGACGCCGGCCTGCATCCCATGGGACGTTGGGCCTTTGCCGCCCTGCTGGTCGGTGGGCTTGCCTATGCGGGATATAGCGTCGCGACAGATACCGCGCGTGTCGGGGAGCCGATGGCGATCGGGGTCTTTGCCTTTTTGGGATTGGCATTGCTGATCGCGTTGGGCTTCGAGTTCGTGAACGGGTTTCACGATACGGCCAACGCGGTCGCGACGGTCATCTACACCCATTCCATGCCCGCGCCGTTGGCGGTCGTCTGGTCGGGCTTTTTCAACTTCCTGGGCGTCGTCACCTCGACAGGTGCCGTCGCCTATTCGATCATCACGTTATTGCCGATCGACCTGATGCTGCATGTCGGCTCGGCGGGCGGGTTCGCGATGATCTTCGCGCTGTTGCTGGCGGCGGTTCTGTGGAACCTGGCGACCTGGGCCGTCGGCCTGCCCAACTCGTCGAGCCATGCGCTGATCGGTTCGATTTTGGGCGTGGGGCTTGCCAACCAGCTGCTGTCGAACATCCCCGGAACCTCGGGCGTCGATATGGCGCAGGTCCAGAAGGTGCTTTCGGCCCTGCTGTTCAGCCCGCTGATCGGTTTCGTCGGCGCGCTCATGCTGATGCTCGTGATGAAGCGTTTTCTGCGCGACAAGCGGCTCTATCGCGAACCGGAAGGCGACACGCCGCCGCCGCGGGGTATCCGGGCGCTGCTGATCTTCACCTGCACGGCGGTGAGCTTCGCGCATGGCGGCAATGACGGGCAAAAGGGCATGGGCCTCATCATGCTGATCCTGATCGGTTGCGCGCCCACCGCCTATGCGTTGAACCGCACGCTGCCCGAAAGTGCGATGCCCGCCTTCGTACAGAGCGCGCAGGTTGCGGCGACGGCCTATGCCGCGCATGGCGCTTCCGGTTCGGTCACGGTCGATCGGGCGCGTGAAGTGGTGGTCGACGGCGTTCGCAAAAAGGCGATCAATACGCCCGAAGTCTATGCGGGGCTGTCTGTCCTGTCGCGCGACATCGGCGCACGGATCGCCGATTACGGCACGTTCAGCCGGGTCCCGGCCGCCATCGTGCCCAATCTGCGCAACGACATGTATCTGGTCCTCGACACCACGCGGATGGTGACGAAGAGCGATGCCGCCAAGCAGCGCTTCACCGCCGCCGAAATCGACTCGCTCAAGGGCTATGCCGGGGCGTTGGAGCGCGGCACCCGCTACATCCCGCTATGGGTAAAGGTGACGGTCGCACTGGCTTTGGGCCTTGGGACCATGGTCGGCTGGCGACGGATCGTCGTGACGGTGGGCGAGCGGATCGGCAAGACGCATCTGACCTACGGCATGGGCGCGGCGGCCGAGTTGATGACGGCAGCGACGATCTTCGGCGCGGAATATATCGGCCGTCCGGTGTCGACCACGCACATCCTCACGTCCGGCGTGGCGGGTGCGTCGGTCGCCAATGGCGCGGGGCTTCAATTCCGGACGATCCGCAACATGCTGCTCGCCTGGGTGCTGACGCTGCCTGCCGCGATGCTGCTGTCGGGCACGCTCTACTGGTTGCTGCTGCAAGTGGCCCGCATACTGGCGGCATGAGCGGATAGGGGTTTACGACGCGCGTCCGCTTCTGCACGAGCGAGGTATGACCCATGCCTCGCCCCCGTCGCACCGCCATATCCTGCTGGCCAGCCTGACCGGCACCGCGGTCGAGTTCTACGATTTCTATATCTATGCGACGGCGGCGGCCCTGGTGTTCGGGCCGCTGTTCTTCCCGGCCTCCTCGGCGACGGCGCAGTTGCTATTGTCCTATGCCAGCTTCGGCTTGGCCTTTGTCGCGCGGCCGGTGGGTGCGATCGCCTTCGGGCATTTCGGCGACCGGGTGGGGCGGAAATCGACCCTGGTAGTTAGCCTGATGCTGATGGGTGGTTCGACGGTCGCCATCGCATTCCTGCCGACCTATGCGCAGGCCGGATGGATCGCGCCGCTGCTGCTGTGTATTGCGCGGCTGGGGCAGGGGCTGGGCCTCGGCGGAGAATGGGGCGGTGCCGCGCTGCTTGCCGTCGAGAATGCCCCGCCCGGCAGGCGTAACACCTGGGGCATGTTCCCGCCACTCGGTGCGCCGGTCGGGTTCATCCTCGCCAATGGCTTTTTTCTGATCCTCGGCCTGATCCTGACCGACGAACAGTTCCGCGCCTGGGGCTGGCGCCTTCCGTTCCTGGCGAGTGCGGTACTGGTGCTCCTCGGCCTGTGGGTGCGGCTGCGCCTGACCGAGACGCCCGACTTCGCCGAGGCGAAGAAGGCCGAGGCGCTGCCCCGCGTGCCGATCGCGACCCTGCTCCAGGGCCATGGCCGCGCACTGCTGGCGGGGACGGGCGGGGTGGTCGCATGCTTTGCGATCTTCTATCTGGCGACCGCTTTTGCATTGGGCCACGGAACGACGGTTCTCGGCTATCCCCGCGAGGCCTTTCTGGGGATCCAACTGGTCGCGATCCTGTTCCTGGCGCTCGGCGTGGTCGTCTCCAGCGTGTCCGCCGACCGGCACGGTGCGCCCTTCATGCTCCGGCTGGGGTTTGCGGGTTGCGTACTGATCGGGGTCGCGATGGGGCCGATGCTCGGATCGGGAGCGCTGGCCATCGTCTTCGTCTGGCTGGCGGCCGCCCTGTTCGTGATGGGTTTTGCCTATGGGCCGTTGGGCGGCTGGCTGCCCGGGCTGTTTCCGGCGGGCGTTCGCTATACCGGCGTGTCGATGACCTTCAATCTGGGCGGGATCATCGGCGGGGCGCTCGCCCCCATCGCCGCGCAGGCGCTGGCCGAGCGCGGCGGGCTGAACTTCGTCGGCGGGTATCTGGTCGCCGCCGGTCTGCTCAGCCTCGCCGGGCTCACCCTGATGCGGGGTAGGAGCGGCGATCAGGCCTGACGAAGCAGGGTCAGGCGCGCCTTGCCGTGCACGCGCGAGGCGTCGACGGTGAAGCCCGCGAGTTCGACCTCTTCCTGCTTCGCCGTCTCGATACTGATCCAGGTGCCAGCGCCAACCCAACCAAGCCGGGCCAGCTTGTCGAGCGCGACACTGCCCGCCCCCGTGCCATAGGGCGGGTCCATCAGGATCAGGTCGAGCGGCGCGCGGGCAGGCCCCAGCGCCATCACCGATGACGCGCGGACATCGCCCTTGGCTTCCAGCTTGGCAAGGTTCGCCCGCAGCGCGTCGAGGGCAGCGCGATCCTGCTCGACGAACAGGCAGGATGCCGCCCCTCGCGACAGCGCCTCGATGCCGAGCGCGCCCGAACCGGCGAAGAAATCGCCGACCGAAAGCCCCTCGAAGTCACCTAACCGCGCCGTCAGCATCGAGAATAGCGCCTCGCGCGTGCGATCGGCGGTCGGCCGGGTCACGTCGCCCTTCGGCGCCACGAGCGGCCGCCCGCGCCATTGTCCAGCGATCACACGCATCAGCGGTTTTCTCCGGGCCGACCGGGACGCGAACCGCCCCCACCGGGACGACCGCCACGGTTGTCGGGGCGCGACGGGCCGCCGGAACGACCGGGCGAACCTTGCGGGCCGCGGGACGGGCGGGCGGGACGATCACCACGATCGTCGATGCGCGGCTGGCGATCTCCTTTGCCGGGTTTGCCGAAGGGTTTCGCCCCCCGATGCGGACGGTCGGAGCGGACAGCGT
This sequence comes from Sphingomonas sp. 77B, assembly GCF_056497825.1. Classification (NCBI taxonomy): domain Bacteria; kingdom Pseudomonadati; phylum Pseudomonadota; class Alphaproteobacteria; order Sphingomonadales; family Sphingomonadaceae; genus Sphingomonas; species Sphingomonas sp. 77B. Next base: position 436,423 of record NZ_JBWMBY010000001.1, on the reverse strand, counting down.
CCCGCGCGGGCCGTTCGGCGCGATCGTCGAAGCGGGATGCTCGCGGCCCGCCCGAGCCATGGCGCTCGCCCGATGCATTGCCGAAAGGCTTGGCATCCCGGCGCGGCCGATCGGAACGACCGCCCTCACGCACAGGGCGTTCGGCACGGTCCTCGGATCGCGACGGCCGTTGCCCGCCAGCGCCGGAACGCGGACGATCGGTTGGAATGCCGTCCCGCTGGGGCCTTTCCGCCCGAGCGTCGAAGCGGGACGGACGCGCGCCGAAACCGGATCGTTCGTTCGTCGACGACCTGTCATAAGGCTTCGCGCCATCACGCGGACGATCGGAACGAGCCCCGGCGCGAACCGGACGGTCACCCTTGGCATAGCTCGACGGGGGGCGACTTTCCTCGCGGCGGGTGCGTTCGCCCGCCCCTGCACGATCCTGCGGCCGGGGACGGTGACTTGTCCCGGTGTGCGCAACTGCTGAACTGCTGCGAGCCGGACGCTCCCCGGTAGGCCGCGTCGGCGGAGTGCGGAAGCCGGGTTTGATTTTCGCGGGCTTGATCGCGTCGGCGGGGATGCCCCCCTCCAGCGAGCGGCGAAACTCGACAATGTCCGAGCCCCGCACCTCACCGATCTCGCCGACCGGAAGCTCGTCGAGCACGAACGGGCCATAGCGAAGCCGGATCAACCGGCTGACCTGCAGCCCTAGATGTTCGAGCACGCGGCGAACTTCGCGGTTCTTGCCCTCGCGCAGCGTCATTTCGATCCAGACATTGGCGCCGGTTCTCCGCTCGAGATTGGCGTCGATCTGGCCATAGCGGATACCGTCGATCTCGATACCGTGGATCAGGTCCTCCAGCTGAGCCTGGGTAATGTCGCCATAGGCGCGGACGCGATAGGTCCGCTCTACACCTGTGGCGGGGAGTTCCAGCTGACGCTTGAACCCGCCATCGGTGGTCATGAGCAACAGGCCCTCCGTATTGAGGTCGAGTCGCCCCACCGGCACCAGGCGCGGCAAGCCATCGGGCAGGCGGTCGTAGATGGTCGGCCGCCCGGCGGGGTCATGCTCGGTGACGAGCAGGCCCGTGGGCTTGTGGTAGAGGAACAGGCGCGTCGGCTCGGGCGGGGCGACGGGGTCACCGTCCACGGTCACGCCGTCCAGCGTCGACAGGAGCGTCGCGGGCGTGTCGACGGTCACGCCGTTCAGCGCGATACGCCCCTCCGCGATCATCCGTTCGACCTCGCGACGCGACGCGACGCCCGCCCGTGCCAGGAGCTTTGCTATACGTTGATCTGATGTCATGATCGACGCTGATACAGAGGGTGTCGACCAAAGGAAATTAATTGCGTCGTTTCCTTCGGACAAAGCGTTACGCGAGTGAGTGGGGCAGCAGGACAGGCCGATAGAGGGATGAAATTCTTCGGGCGAAAGAAACGGCAGCTGGTCAGGCTGCTCGTCGTCGAGGACGAGCCGCTGGTGGCGTTCGACACCGAACACGTCCTGACCGACGCCGACTATGAGGTGGTCGCGACCGTCGACCGCGTGAGCAAGGCCGTCACCCTGATCGATGGCGGTGCCGCGATCGATCTGGTCCTGGCCGATGTGCGGTTGGCAGACGGCAGCGGCGTGGATGTCGCCCGTGCGGCCCATGCCCGCGACATCCCTGTCCTCTTCCTGACCGGCACACCGCCCGATGGTGTCGAGCAACTGGCCGAGGGTATCCTGATGAAGCCTTATGGCTCGCGTGAGCTGCTCGGCGCGATCGATGCGATCGAGGAACGTCGGGCAGGCAAATCGCCGAGTCGCCTGCCATCGGGCCTACGTCTGTTCGCCCGCGCCTGATCGCCGGGCCCCGTTGCCCCTGATCGCCAAGCCTTATAGGGTCCGCGCTTTCCGATAGGGTGGACGATTTTCCTATGGCGAGTGCGCGTTGGTTGGATGGAGTGCGGCCCTATGTCGAACCCGCACCGCTGGCCTCGCTGGCACTCGGCATATCCTCCGCCTTTCCGCTGACCATGATTAACGCCACGCTGGCCAGTCGATTGGCGGAGGCGGGGATCGAGAAGAAGAGCGTCACCGCCTTTGCCCTGGTGATCCTGGCCTATAATCTGAAATGGCTCTGGGCCTGGATCGTCGAGGGCGTGAAGATCCCCGTCCTGCACCGCCTTGGACAGCGTGTGTCGTGGCTGCTGGTCGTGGCGGCGCTGGTCTGCGCGGCGGCGGTCGGGCTCGGCCGGGCCGATCCGCAGGTTTCGCTGGCGCAGACGGCGATGGCGGCCATCGCGCTGGGCATCGCGGGGGCGACCTTCGATATCGTCATCGACGCCTATCGCATCGAATTGCTCGAGCCGCGTCAGCTCGGCGTGGGCGCGGGCATGGGCCAATATGGCTGGCGCATCGGCTCGGCGCTGGTCGCGTCCCTCTCACTGGTCATCGCGACGCGGGCGGGGTGGAGCGTCGCCTATATGGTCAGTTGCGCCTTCGCCTTACCCGCCGTGCTGATCGCATTCCTAATGGGCGAGCCCGCACGCCATAACGAGATCACCGCCAAGCGCCCGGGCGAAGGCATCGTCCGCGCGGTCGTGGGACCTTTTGCCGAGTTCTTCCGCCGACAGGGTGCCCTCATCATCCTTGCGTTCATCCTGGTCCATAAGATCGGCGACACGTTGGCGAACCTGACCTTCCGGCTGCTGTTCAACGACCTGGGGTTCAGCAAGGACGAGATTGCACTCTATGATGTGGGCGTCGGTTTCTGGGCGCTGCTGGTCGGCGTGTTCGTTGGCGGCGTGCTCTATGCCCGGTTGGGGATGAAGCGTTCCGTGCTCATCAGTCTCGTGCTGATGGCGGTGTCCAATCTGTCCTTCGCCGGGCTGGCGGGGCTCGGCCACTCCAATTGGGGCATGGCGGGCGCGATCGGGTTCGAGAATTTCTCGAGCGGGATCGGCGGCGTCACCGTGGTCGCCTATTTCTCGGCGCTGACCGATTTGCGGTTCACCGCCGCCCAATATGCGCTGATCTCGGCGGCGGCGAGCGTGGTCGGGCGTATCCTCAGCGGCACGACGGCGGGCGCACTGGTCGAGCGGTTCGGCTATGTCGATTTCTATCTGCTGACGACTATCGTGGCGGTACCGGGCGTCGTCCTGTTCTGGTGGATGGCGCGGTCGGGCCTGGTCGACCGTTCGATCGGCAGCGCGGGCGTCGAGGGGGAGGGCGACGCCCGTCGCGACGCGCCGGTCAGTAACTGATCGGCCGCCCCTCATCGGCGAAGGCGGCGGCAACGGCAGCGGCACTCGTCAGGACGCTGTCGACCCGTCGGATGCCCAGCAGATCGGTCATCAGGAAATGGGCCTTTTGCGGCGCAGTTTCCATCTGCGACAATATCGTCATCAGCGCGGCCTCGGCCGCCGTCATCCGTGCGCAGCAGCAGGGCGCGATGGCGATTTGTCCCGACGCATGGGCGGCAAGATCGGCCATGAAGGTCCGCATCAGGATCAGCGGTCGCCGGAAATCCTGCCCGAACATGGTGAACAGCGTATGCGATGCTCGGGCGTCCGCCAACCCGTGCGCCCCCATCCGACGTATCGCAAACAATGCGATCCGGGCATGTGGGCAGGCCGGGAGCATGTGAGGCAAGGCGGCGGCAAGGGTCGTGGTTTCGGCCATCGGCGGGGACTCCGTGTTTACGGTCCCCATGCTATACCTACGCTATTGATAGTCAATCGCAAATAAAGCCACTGGTGCAATCGGCCCGTCGCATCATTGCGGCGCCTCGTCATTCGCAGCCAGAACCTGTCCGGCGAGATAGAGCGATCCGGCGATCAGGACATGCGCCGGACCATCCAGCCGGGCATCGATGACCTTCAGCGCCTCGGTTGGATCATTTGCCGATATCGCCGTCATCCCCAGAATACGGGCCTGTTCGGCAAGGGCTTCCGGGGCATGGCAAGCATGGTCGGGCACAGGCACGGTCACGATCAGGTCGACCATAGCACCGAGCTTCTCCAAAACCGGCTTGGCTTCCTTGTTCGCCAGCATGCCCAGAACAAGCGCGGTAGCCCCTGCAGAGCGCCACCCCGCCATGGCCCGAGCCACGGGCGTTGCGGCGGAGGGGTTGTGGGCACCGTCGAGCCAGCACTGCGTCGCGGCGGGCAGGATCGCCGTGAGCGGCCCCCGGCCCAGGCGCTGCATGCGTGCAGGCCACCGGGCGCCGGTTGCGGCTTGCTCCAGCGCCTCTTGCGTCACGTCGATCGCCTGCTGATGCCGCAGCATCGCCGCCGCCAGCGCCAGATTGTGCGACTGGTGCCCGCCCGGCAGGTTCGGGCGGGGCAGGGTGAGCTGCCCGCGTTCGTCCCGGTAGGATATGGCGCTGCGTGTCGACGCACTGGACCAAGCCTGTCCGCGCGCCAAGACGGGCGCTCCGGCCGCCGCCGCAACCTCGGCAATGACATCGCGCAAGGGGCGTGCATAATCCATAGTGACCAGCGGCGTTCCGCGCTTGGCGATCCCCGCCTTTTCGCGGGCGATGCCGGTCAACTTACGGCCCAGAAACGCTTCATGGTCGATACCAAGTGCCGCTATGCCGCAGACGGCAGGTGGCGGCAGGATATTGGTCGCGTCGAGACGCCCGCCCAAGCCTACTTCGATGATCGCGGCTGAGGCCGGATTTCGCGCGAAGGACAGAAACGCCGCCGCTGTCGTGACCTCGAAGAAGCTCGCGCCGATCCCCTCGGCATGGCCCAGCACTTCGTTCAGCACTGCGGCCAGCGCATCATCCTCGATCAACCGGCCGTTCAGCCGAATACGCTCGTTGAAGCGGACGAGATGAGGACTGGAATAGACATGGACGCTTTGCCCCGACGCTTCGATCGCCGCGCGCAAAAAGGCGCAGGTCGAACCCTTGCCGTTCGTGCCCGCGACATGGAACACCGGCGGCAGGTGATGCTGCGGATTGCCTAGCCGTCCGAGCAGGGTGGTGATCCGCTCCAGACCCAAGACATCCGCACCAGGCGACAGGCTCCATAGCCGATCGAGCTGCGCCTGAACGGCCGGATGGTCGGAACGGGCATGGTCGGGCATCGGCCGGTCTCTTGGCAAGCGGATATGAAAAGAGAGGCGGACCTCTCGGCCCGCCCCTCTAATGCGATCATTCGGAAAAGGCGACGGCTCAGGCCGCCTGGCGCGATCCGGTCAGATAGCCGATCACGGTTGCCAGTCGTTCGCGCAGGTCGTGACGATGGACGACCATGTCGAGCATTCCATGGTTCAGATAATATTCGGAGGTCTGGAAATCGTCGGGCAGCTTTTCACGGATCGTGCTCTCGATCACGCGGCGACCCGTGAAGGCGAGCATCGCCTTGGGCTCGGCGATCTGCACATCGCCCAGCATGGCATAGGCCGCCATTACGCCGCCCGAGGTGGGATCGGTCAGTACGACGATATAGGGCAGGCCAGCATCGTGCAGCATCTGGATCGCCACCGTGGTACGCGGCATCTGCATCAGGCTGAGAATGCCTTCCTGCATGCGCGCGCCGCCCGAGGCGGTGAAGATGACATAGGGGCAGTGGTCCGCGATCGCCGCCTCGACGCCGCGCACGAAGGCTTCGCCGACCGCCAGCCCCATCGAGCCGCCCATGAAGGCGAAGTCCTGCACGCCGACCACGACCTTATGGCCCATGATGGTGCCGCGCGCATTCACCAGCGCGTCGCTTTCGGCGGCACTCGTCCGGGCCGCCTTCAGACGATCGGCATAGCGCTTGGAATCGCGAAACTTGAGCGGATCTTCCGGCACCTTGGGTGCGGGCAGTTCGTTGCAGCTACCCTCGTCGAGCAGATGTCGGAAGCGTACCTTCGGCCCGATGCGATCATGGTGATCGCATTTCGGGCATACGTTCAGATTGTCTTCCAGCTCCTTGGTGAAGACCATCTGCCCGCATCCCTTGCATTTGTGCCAGAGATGATCGGGCGTCTCCTTCTTGACGACGAAGGGGATGACGTTGCGGACGCTGTTGAGCCAGCTCATGCGAGTTCCTTGCGTGCATCGGCCAGTGCCGACGACAGGGTTTGAATATAGGCGCGAACCGGGGCGGGAGCGGCGGCCCCGTGCTCGCCCACCAGGTCGACGATCGCCGAGCCGACGACGACGCCGTCCGCCACGCGACCGATCGCCGCCGCCTGTTCGGGGGTGCGGACGCCGAAGCCCACCGCGACGGGCAGATGAGTCGCCCCCTTCAACCGGGCAACCGCATCCTCGATCGAGGATTGCGCGGCCTGCTGCTGCCCGGTGATGCCTGCGACCGAGACATAATAGAGGAAGCCGTCGGCACCCGTCAAAATGGTCGGCAGGCGCGCGGCATCGCTGGTCGGCGTGGCGAGGCGGATCGAGGCGACGCCCTTTGTCCGCAACGCGACGCCCAGTGCATCGTCTTCCTCCGCGGGCACGTCGACGCAAATGACGCCATCGACGCCCGCTTCGGCCGCCGCATCGGCAAACCATTCGGGGCCGCGCACGGTCATCGGATTGGCATAGCCCATCAGGACCAGCGGCACGCCCGGATGGCGCCCCCGGAAGGCACTGGCGATCGCCAGGACATCCTTGGTTCGGGTGCCTGCCTCCAGACTGCGGATATTGGCCTTCTGGATCGCGGGGCCATCGGCCATCGGATCGGTGAAGGGCATGCCCAGTTCGATCACATCCGCGCCGCCCTCGACCAGCGCGTCGAGGATCGCGCCGGTGTCACCCGGGGTCGGATCGCCCGCCGTCACGAAGGTGACAAGGGCGGCGCGACCCGCCTGGGCGCAGGCGGCGAAGGTGTCGGCGATCCGGCTCACATCTTCACTCCCATCGCATCGGCGACGGTGAAGATGTCCTTGTCACCGCGACCCGAGATATTGATGAGGATGATCTGCTCACGGTCCATCGTCGGCGCGCGCTTCAGCAGCCCGGCCAGCGCATGGGCGCATTCCAACGCGGGAATGATCCCCTCGACCTTGCAGCACAGCTGGAACGCCTCCAGCGCTTCGGCATCGGTGATGCCTTCATAGGCGACACGGCCGGTATCGTTCAGCCAGCTATGCTCGGGCCCGATGCCCGGATAGTCGAGCCCAGCCGAGATCGAATGCGCCTCGGCGATCTGGCCGTCCTCGTCCTGGAGCAGGTACGTCTTGTTGCCGTGCAGGATGCCCGGCTTGCCCCCCGTCAGGCTGGCTGCGTGCTGCGGGGTGCTCAGGCCATGACCCGCCGCCTCGATACCCAGCATCGCGACATCGGCATCGTCAAGGAAGGGGTGAAACAGACCGATCGCGTTCGACCCGCCGCCGACCGAGGCGATCAGCAGGTCGGGCAGGCGACCCTCGGCCTCCATGATCTGCGCCTTGGACTCGGTGCCGATCACCGATTGGAAATCGCGCACCATCTCGGGATAGGGGTGCGGGCCCGCCGCCGTGCCGATGATGTAGAAGGTGTCGTGAACGTTGGCGACCCAGTCGCGCAGCGCCTCGTTCATCGCGTCCTTCAGCGTCTGCGCGCCCGAAGTGACGGCGCGAACCTCGGCACCGAGCAGCTTCATGCGGAAAACGTTGGGGGCCTGACGCTCGATATCGCGCGCGCCCATGAAGATGGTGCAGGGCAGGCCGAAGCGCGCCGCCACGGTCGCGGTCGCCACGCCGTGCTGGCCCGCGCCCGTCTCGGCGATGATCCGCGTCTTGCCCATCCGCTTGGCGAGCAGGATCTGGCCGATGCAGTTGTTGATCTTGTGCGCGCCGGTGTGGTTCAGCTCTTCGCGCTTGAAATAGATTTTCGGCCCCTTGCCCTCGGGCGCGCTCTCGCGCAGCGTCTCGGTCAGGCGCTCGGCATAATACATCGGGCTGGGACGACCGACATAATGCGTCATCAGATTGTCGAACTCGGCCTTGAAGGCCGGATCGACCTGCGACGCGCGATATTCGCGCTCCAGGTCGAGGATCAAAGGCATCAGCGTCTCGGCGACATAGCGGCCGCCATAGTCGCCGAAATGGCCACGCTCGTCGGGCTGGGCGCGGAAGGAATTGGGGGCGTTCATAATCTTGTCCTTGAGCGTTGCCGGGGCGACCCCTGCAAACGTTCCTGTCACTGATTTGTCGCAACGGCTTTAAGGAAGCCTGCGATCTTGTCCATATCCTTGACGCCCGGCGCGCTCTCGACGCCTGACGACACGTCGACCAACGGTGCGCCGGTGCGGCGGATGGCCTCGGCAACATTACCAGCATCCAGGCCACCGGACAAAGCCCAGCGCAACGGATGGCGCACTCCGTCGAGCAGGCTCCAGTCGAAGCGCAGGCCCATGCCGCCGGGCAGCGACGCGTCGTCCGGCGTCTTGGCGTCGTAAAGGATCAGGCTGGCCGCGCCCGCAAAGTCGCGCGCCTTCTCGACATCGCCGCGCAGCTTGATCGCGACCGCGGCCCAGACCTCCCGGTCGAATTTCGAGCGGATCGCCGCCACGCGGGCGGGGGCGGTGCGGTGAAGCTGGATCGCGTCGAGATGCCCGGCGCGGACTGCCGCTTCCAGCAGCTGGTCGTCGGGGTCGACGAACACGCCGACGCGCTGGACATGATCGGGTACCCGCCCCGCCAGTCCCGCCGCGACATCGAAGGTCAGGTGGCGGGGCGAGGCCGGGAAGAAGACGAAGCCGACATGGCTCGCGCCACCGCCCAGGGCGGCGTCGAGCGTGGCGGGCGTCGTCAATCCGCAGATCTTGGCAGTGGTCGGCATGATCGTTTCCCGAATGGGAGGGTCCGAAAAACGGGCTTAGAGCGTGCCTGCAATGGCGCGGGCCGCCGCGTCAGGGTCATCGGCCTGGGTGATCGGACGGCCGATGACCAGGATCGAAGCACCGGCGTCGACCGCCGCGCGCGGCGTGACGACACGCTTCTGGTCGCCCAGGACGCCATCCGCCGGCCGCACGCCGGGGACGACGAAAAAGCCTTTCGGCCAGGCCTTCTTCGCCGCCGCCACCTCTTCGCCCGAGCAGACGATGCCATCGACACCCGCTTCGGCGGCCAGATCGGCCAGTCGGCGGACATGATCGGCCGGGGATCCGAGGACGCCGGTGTCGGACAGGTCGCTGGCATCCAGGCTGGTGAGCATGGTGACGGCGACCACCTTGGTCCCGATCGGAGCGGCGGCCTTGGCATCCTCCAGCATGGCGCGACCGCCGCTGGCATGGACGGTCAGGATCGCCGGGGCGAGGGGCCCGAGCGACTGAACCGCCTTGGCCACCGTATTGGGAATATCGTGCAGCTTCAGGTCGAGGAAGATGGGCAGGCCGATATGCGCCATCTCACGCACGCCGGTCGCTCCATGCGCGCAGAAGAATTCCAGACCCAGCTTCAGGCCGCCGACATGATGGCGGACCTTCTGCGCCAGCGCCTGGGCGCGAGCCAGATCGGGGGTGTCGATGGCGACGAAGATGCGATTGCTCATGAAGGGATCAGACCGTCGGTTGTGTGGTGGTGGTGGTCACGGGGGCGACAGGCGCCACATAGGCGCTCGTCTCGGCCGACACGGCGGCCAGCGAACGCTCGGCCGCGCTCAGCCGCTGGCGCAGCTTCCAGCGCGCCGCATGCTGCCAGACCAGCGTCGGGACGAGGCCGAGCAGGAAGGTCAGGAACAGCAGCAGCGGCAAGTTCACGTCCGCCACCAGCCCGCCGACCAGCCGGATCGGAACGGTCGTCCAGTTCCCCAGCGTGAAGGCCGCGGCCAGAAAGGCCAGCAGGCACCAGAAGAGCATTTTCAGGAACTGCATGGGTTTCTCCGCATCACCGGGGTTCGGCGATGCGGTCTAGCGGCGTTGGTCGGGCATGACCAGCCTTCAGCCGATCTCGCGGCGAAGCGAAGCTATCAGCGGGGCGATCGCGGTCAGCCGCGCTTCCTCCTCATCCAGAATTGCCAGGAACGCCCGCCGCTTGAACGCCGCGACCGCGCCGGGCTTCAGCCGGATGGTCGAAGGCAGGGTGGAGACGGCGATGTCGATCATCCGCTCCGCCCCGTGCAACCGTCCCCAGAGATAGTCGTTCTCGCGGTAGCTACGACTGAAGAACGCGCCGAAAGTCAGGAACTGGATACCCTTCAACGTCGCCTCCGCGCCCCCGGCACGAATGGCGGTCGCGTCGTCGGGTGAGATACGGTCGACCTTGATCGGGTCGAACTCGTCCAGCCCCTCGCCCTGGAGCAGCGGCAGCGTCGCTACGTCGAAATAGGGAAAGCCCAGATAGGTCAGCAGCAGGGTTCGCCGCGCCGCGCGTGGCAGGCCGGAAAAAGCCGCAGCCAGTCGTGCATCGGTTTCGCCGTCGAGCCGGATAAGGTCGAGCCGCGCCTCCAGTCGATCCAGCAAGGGGCCGCCATCGTCCCGGATCGCACGAATGTCGTCGGCCCAGTCGGCCAGCGCCATGCCGCTCTGCCGCTCCAGGAATTCGGCGAGCGACTCATAAATCGCATCACGAACGGGCGACAGTTCCGCTTCGCTGTGGTCCGCCTCCAGTTCGGTGAGCCGCCGGGCGAGGAGCCGCAGACGACGGATGCGATAGCCCAGGTCGAAGGCGCGCAGGAATGTTCGCGCGCCGGTGCTGGAGCCACCGGCGAAGTTGATCGCCTCGCCCCCGACATGGCGGTCGGCGATCGTCCGCTCGATCATCGCGCGCAGGCGGTGACGACGCTGCTGGCCATCATCGCCCATCGCTTCCGCCAGGATCGTCGCCATGCCATCGATGACATTGGCGAGCTTCAGATGCCCATAGGCCGCATAGCTGAACCCCGCCTTCGCGGCGGCGGCGGCCTGTGCGCGGACCCGCCACGAGGCCAAACGTGCGGCGGTCGGACGGTCGAGGAAGAAGGTGCCGCCGAAGAGCTGCTCGATCTCCTGCTCCACCTCCTCGCGGATGGCGGCGAGGATCGCCTGCATCCGGTCGATCCTCCCCGAGCGTGCGGCGATCGCCTCCAGATTGTCGCGAATTGGCTGCTGGCGGGGCAGTTCGCTGATCGCGCCGACGATCGTCTGGAAAAAGCCGGGATGGCCGCCGCCGCCGGGTAGGCGGAAATGCATTCCCGGGAACGGATCGATATAGACGAAGCGCCGGTCGACCTGCCGCCGCGCCGGGCGACGGCCCAGCGCGTCGATCGCGGGGCGGAAAGGCGCGTTGACCAGCACCGATCCGTCGATCAGCACCGCCTTGTCTGCGGCGCCCGCCGCATGATGGCGGGGCAGGACGCGGCGCAGGAAATCATCACGTTCGGGCCAGCCCTGCCCACGCGCCTCAAGGACGCGGTCCAGTTCCCCGACGGTGAAGGGTGGGAAGGCGCCGGGAAAGCTCGACGTCGCCCGCGCGGCAAAGACCAGTTCGGGGATCGCCGCCAGCGTGCCGTCGCCGCTATCGGTGAAATCGACCACCATACGATGCTCGGTCTCCACCACCTCACCCGGTGAATGCAGCCGCAATCGTTGGGGCTGTCCGGTAAAGTCGGTGACGGTGACGAACAGGTCGAGCGGCTGGCCCGGCGGCAGCAGCCTCTTGCCCGCCGGGGCCTGCGCCATGCGATCGAACGCCTCGATCAGACGCCCGGTAAAGTCATCGGCGGAGAAGGGCGGCTCGAACCAGCGCGATCGGATCAGATGGCCGAGCTTGGAACGGACCTCTTCTCGCGTATCCTCATCCAGTGCCGCGACCTTCTCGCCGCTGCGCCCCGCCGCCATCCAGGCGATGGGCAGCGCCCACATCTTGGAAAAGCGCGAGGTCGGCGCGGCCTCCGGCGCAATCAGCGACTCAATGTCGGCCGCCTCCAGCCAGAGATCGGTCAGCGGGTCGAGCGACTGTCCCGTCGACATGGCGTGGCCCAGGAAGATGCCGTTGATCCCGCCCGCACTGGCGCCTGCGATGATGTCGGCCAGGATACGCACCCGCACGCCGCCGCGCTCCGCCATCTCGTCGAGCAGATCATGATAGACCGCATCGACCGCAGAGGCGGGCGGATCGCCCTCATGCGACGCACGGCTGGCGCGCACGACGCGCCAGATTTCCTTGGTGATGCCGTGCATGTAGACGGCCAGACTGATCCCGCCATAGCAGACCAGCGCCAGCCGAAGCTCCTTCTCGCGCATCAGCGGGGACCGATCATGGCCCAGATGGGCAGGTGGTCAGACGCGCGCCGCGATGTCGGCGTAGCGTGCACACCGCACTCGCCGATCTTCAGCTCGGGCGATACCATGATCCGGTCGAGCCGCCCGATCGGTCGCCGTGCGTGAAAGCTGGGCCCGGTCTCGGCCACCGCAAAATCGCGAGTGAAGTCCTTCAGGCAGCCCGCCGCGCGGGTCCACTCGTTCAGATCGCCCATCATGACGGTCGGATGCCGGTGCACGCAGCTCGACAGATGCGCCAGGATCGCCGCCGCCTGCCGCCGCCGCCACAGGCCCGACAGGTCGAGATGCATGCCCACCACCCGGATCACGCCGGCCTTGGTTCGCAGATCGGCCATCACTGCGCCGCGCGGTTCCAGCGAGGGAAGGTGGATCGCTTCGAAATCCAGCACCTGGGTGGTCTTGCGCACCAGGATCGTATTGCCATGCCAACCCATCGAACGGGCCTTCATGCCGTAAACGATCGGCTTCCAATCGCTATGATCGTCGAGCAGATGAAGCGGTATCACCCCTTCGCGGTCGCCGAAGCGACGATCGGCCTCCTGCAGCGCGATCACATCGGCGTCGATCTCTCGCAATACGTCCAGAATGCGATCGGGACTGCGTCGCCGATCCGCGCCGATGCCTTTTCGGATATTGTAGCTGGCGACCTTAATCATTCCGCCACTGTAACGCAGCGCCGGGCTTTTGGTGCCCGTTTCGGAATGAGGGGAAATGGTGCCGGATGAGGGGATCGAACCCCCGACCTTCGGTTTACAAAACCGCTGCACTACCGCTGTGCTAATCCGGCGTTGTCGTCCCTCTAGCGTCAAGACACGCCGAACGTCCAGCCCTCCGTTTGCGCGACGTGACGCGTAAGGCCCGAGGGGTGCCAGAGATCGGCACGCGTCGCCGTGGTGCGCAGCCAAGCCGAGGTCAGGATCGCGTCGGTGCTATGGTCGTCATAGCGGCCGAGCGGATCATGCGGCTCGCTGCCCAACACCTTCAGGGCCTCGTCCAGTGCATCGGCACTGCGCATCTTGCTTCGGCCTTTCGGTCGCCCGGCATCGCGTGCGGCGATGGCGGTGTAGATTTCGACGACCACCGCGCCGTAGGGCGGCACCGGGTCGAACGGCCAGATCGCCATGCGCCCGTCCAGTCGTCGCAGTAGCCGCATTCCGGCAAAGCTTGCCTTGGCGACCTGTGACGCCCCGATGGCGTCGTAGACGGTCGAAGGCTTTCGCGCGCCATCGGTGGCGATCTCGCATGTCCGCCAATGGAGGAAGTCCGCCTTCCGGCCGTCCGCTGCTCCGAAGTAGAAATGCGTACCGCGCCGCGCTTCCAGAAAGCTGCGCGCGCCCAGATCGGGATCGTCGCTGCTGTCGTCGACATAGGCCCAAAGCGCGCGCGCATCCACGGTCGGCCGATCCCCGGGAAGGTGCGCGCCACGCGTGACGAACGGTGCCGAGAAGCTGAAGTCGAAGCCGATCAGCCATGGCTCGTCCGCACGGGCCAGCAACCACTCGGCCACGGCTTCGCGCGACCAGGCCCGGCCCGGCGGCGTGACGATGATGGGGGCGGCGTTACCTAAGTGGCAGAGCGCAACCTGGATACCGGGATGGGTCGTCCCGTGCGCACCGGACCAGTCGATCGCGACAAACCCGGTAAAACGGTCAGGCGCGACGGTCATCATCGCCGTCCTGCAACACGCGACGACGCTCGTCCCACCACGCCATCCGCTCGGCGATCCGCTTCTCCAGCCCGCGCCCGGACGGCTCGTAGAAGCTCTGGGGCGGCAGTTCGTCGGGCCAGTAGTTCGCGCCCGAAAAACCGCCATCGGCGTCATGGTCGTACTGATAGCCCGCACCGTAACCGATCTGCTTCATCAGCTTGGTCGGCGCGTTCAGGATATTGGCGGGCGGCATCAGCGACCCGGTTTCCTTGGCGGTGCGCCAGGCCTGCTTCTGCGCCTTATAGGCTGCATTCGATTTGGGCGCGGTCGCGAGGTACAGGCAGGCCTGCACGATCGCCAACTCCCCCTCGGGCGAACCGAGGAATTCATAGGCATCCTTGGCTGCGAGACACTGCGTCAGGGCCTGCGGGTCGGCCAGCCCGATATCCTCGATCGCCGTCCGGGTCAGGCGACGCAGGACGTAGAGGGGTTCCTCGCCCGCCGTCAGCATCCGCGCAAGATAGTAGAGCGCGGCCTGCGGGTCCGATCCGCGGATCGACTTATGCAGCGCCGAGATCAGGTTGTAATGCCCTTCGCGGTCCTTGTCATAGACCGCCACCCGGCGCTGCAGGAATGCCGATAGTTCCGCGGCGTCGAGTGGTTCCGGCAGGTCCACCGCGAACAGCGTCTCGGCCTGGTTGAGGAGGAACCGGCCATCCCCGTCGGCACTGGCGAGGAGCGCATCACGGGCGGGCGGCTGCAAGGGCAGGGGGCGTTCCATCAACGCCTCCGCCCGCTTCAGCAATTGCTCCAGCGCGGGCTGCCCGAGCCGGTGGAGGATCAGAACCTGTGCCCGGCTGAGCAACGCGGCGTTGAGTTCGAACGAGGGGTTCTCCGTCGTCGCACCGACCAGCGTGACTGTGCCATCCTCGACGAAAGGCAGGAAGCCGTCCTGCTGAGCGCGGTTGAAGCGGTGGATCTCGTCCACGAACAACAGCGTTCGCTGGCCCAGCCGGGCGTGATCGCGCGCTTCGGCAAAAACCTTCTTCAGGTCCGCGACGCCGGAAAAGACCGCCGAAATCGCGGCATAGCGCAGCCCCACTTCGGCGGCGAGCAGACGGGCGATCGTCGTCTTGCCAGTACCCGGCGGCCCCCAGAGGATCATCGAGGACAAGCGCCCGGCCGCCACCATCCGACCGATCGCCCCCTCCGCCCCGGTCAGGTGGTCCTGCCCCACGACCTCGGCCAGCTTCATCGGGCGCAAACGGTCGGCCAGCGGCGCGTTGGCCGAGAGGGAAGGCTGGGCTGGGGCGGGGTCCATACCCGCAAAGAGATCGGCCATGTCCGTCATGTAGGGCGTGCCTCCCCCGCCGTCATCCTGCTTCGAAAGATATATCTCAAAACATCTTGACCGAGGCACATCGCGATATATCTTGAGTGTATCAGAATTATGTTCGGGAATACGGAATGTTTCGTTTTTCGCATGGCGGCGGCGGTCGCCATCATCACCGTTTCGGCGGCCATGGTCCTGGCCCGGAGCTGGACATCGAACGCTTCTTGCACTGGGTCGAGCGACTGAATGACGGCGAGCATCGCCGTCGCGGCGGTGGCAGCGGACGCAGCAGGCGGATGTTCGATGGCGGCGAACTGCGCCTCGTGCTGCTCAAACTGATCGCCGACGCGCCGCGCCACGGCTATGACCTGATCCGCGAGATCGAGGCGATGACGGGCGGCACCTATGCGCCCAGCCCGGGCGTCATCTATCCGACGATCACGTTGCTGGACGAGATGGGCTTTATCGAGGAGCAACGCTCGGAAGGGGCCAAGAAGCGTTTCGCCGCCACCGACCCCGGCCGCACGCATCTGTCCGAAAATGCTGAGCAGGTCGAGGCGTTGCTTGCCCGGCTCCGGGCGCTGGGGGAGCATCGCCAGCGGGTCGATGCCGCACCCATCCGGCGTGCCATGGGTGGCCTGAAGATGGCGGTCATGGAACGGTTCGCCAGCGGTGATGCCCCGCCGGACCTGGTGCATCAAGTGGCGGCCATGATCGATGAACTCGCGCAGAAAGTGGAGCGCCTGAAATGAGCCTGTCCGTCGCCCGCGTGCCGACCCTGTCGGCCAGCCGCTATCTCCAGCAGATGGCCAAGCATTGGAGCCACAAGATGGAGGTGTCTTTCACCCCAGAGGAAGGCACGATCCTGTTCCCCAACGGCTCGAAGCTGGAGATGCGCGCCGCCAGTGAGACGCTGGATATCGTCCTGACCGTGCCCGAGGACGGCGACGTCGCCCGGATGCGGGAAGTCGTGGCCAGCCATCTCGACCGCTTCGCCTTCCACGAAGCACCCCTGACCTTCGACTGGCGCGAGGGTTAGGCGAACAGGGCGCGATAGGCGTCCAGCACCGCGTCGTTGACCTTGTCCCATCGATAATCGGCGACGCGGGCTTGCCCCGCCTCGCTGAATCGGCGGCGCAACGCTTCGTCGGTGGAGATCCGCTCCAGCGCGTCGGCGTAGCCGCTAATATCTCGCGCGCCGACCAGATAGCCGGTCTCGCCATCGGCCACCAGGTCCATGGCGCCGGTCGCGTTGGCCGCCACGACGGGCACGCCCGCCGCCATCGCCTCCGTCGTGACGTTACCGAACGTCTCGGTTACGCTGGGGTTGAAGAAGATGTCCATCGACGCGACCGCACGGCCCAGGTCATCGCCGGTCTGATATCCCGCAAAGATGGCATCGGGCGTCGCCCTGGCGAACCAGTCCTGGGCCGGGCCCTTGCCGACGACCAGAACCTTGTGCGGTACGCCCCGCCGCCGCAACTCGGCCAGCGCCTCGGCAAAGACGTCGAGCCCCTTTTCCTTGACGAGCCGCCCCAGGAACCCGATCGCCACCTCATGATCGGCGATGCCGAGCGAGCGCCGCCACTCCAGACTGCGGCGGGAGGGCTGGAAACGGTCGTGATCGATGCCGCGCGACCAGATGCCCATCGGCGGCGTCACGCCCCAACCGCGTAGCAGCGCGATCATGCTGGGGCTCGGCGCGACGATCCGGTCGAACTTGTTGTAGAACCGGGTCAGCAGCTTGATGATCGCCGGTTCCAGAAAGCCCAGATGGTAATAGGCCGGATAGGTCTCGAATCGGGTGTGGACCGATGCGATCGACGCGACGCCCTTTTCGCGTGCCCAGCGTACGGCGGCGTGGCCCAGAAATTCGGGCGCGGAGACATGGACGATATTGGGTGCGAACGCCTCCAGATCGGCGCGCACCTTGGCGGGAAGCCCGCGCGCCAGCTTGTAATCGGCGCGGAACGGCATCGGGATGGCGGGCACGTCGACCAGATCGCCGACCGGCGGAAAGGCGGGCGTCGAGGAAGTCGGCGAATAGACCCGCACGGCAACGCCCCGCGCCAGCAGATGGCCGACCAGCAGGTTCAGGCTCTGGTTCGCGCCGTCGCGCGTATAATTGTAATTGCCGCTGAACAGCGCGACACGAAATCGTTCTGGGATCATGGAGCCCGCCCCATAGACGGAAGGGCCGGTAAAGGCCACTCCCGCTGCCCGATCAAATCCGTTCCATTTTCGTTCCGCCTTGGCTAGAGCATCGGCATGGCCAAGATCCAGAAGCGCTATGTCTGCCAATCCTGTGGTTCGGTGTCCTCCCGCTGGCAAGGGCAATGCCCCGATTGTTCCGAATGGAACACGATGCTGGAGGAAGCGCCGGTCCAGCTGACGCCCTTTGCCGCCAAGCATAATCTGCAGGGCGGGGGCCGAGCGATCCAGCTTGTCGGACTGGATGCCGATATTCCGCTGCCCGACCGGATGGCGACCGGCATCGCCGAACTCGACCGCGCGCTGGGCGGAGGGTTCGTCGAAGGATCGGCCACGCTCATCGGTGGCGATCCGGGGATCGGCAAGTCGACCCTGCTGCTCCAGGCGGCAGCGAAGCTGGCCATGGCGGGCAAGCCGGTCGCCTATGTGTCGGGCGAGGAGGCCGCCGACCAGGTGCGTCTGCGCGCGCGGCGACTGGGACTGGGGCAGGCCCCCGTCCGGCTGGCGGCGGCGACCTCGGTTCGCGACATCCTGACCACCCTGTCGATCGGCACGCCGCCAGCACTTCTCATCATCGACTCGATCCAGACGATGCACTCCGACCTGATCGAGGGCGCGCCGGGGACGGTCAGCCAGGTTCGCGCGTCGGGGCAGGAGCTAATCCGTTTCGCCAAGGAGCGCGGCACCGCCGTCGTTCTGGTCGGCCATGTCACCAAGGACGGCTCGATCGCGGGCCCCCGCGTGCTGGAGCACATGGTCGACACCGTCCTCGCCTTCGAGGGGGAACGCAGTCACCAATATCGCATCCTGCGTGCGATCAAGAACCGCTTCGGCGGAACCGACGAGATCGGCGTCTTCGCCATGCAGACCGAGGGACTGACCGAGGTTGGCAATCCGTCATCGCTGTTCCTGACCAATCGCGAGGAAGGGATTACCGGCGCAACCGTCTTCCCCGCGCTGGAGGGGACGCGGCCGGTACTGGTCGAGATACAGGCGCTGACCGTGCGCCTCGCCTCCGGCGCGACGCCACGACGTGCCGTCGTCGGTTGGGATACCGGACGCCTCGCGATGATCCTGGCGGTGCTGGAGGCGCGGTGCGGGCTGAGTTTTTCGTCTGCCGAAGTCTATCTCAACATCGCCGGTGGCTACCGTGTTCAGGACCCGGCCGCGGATCTGGCGGTGGCGGCGGCACTGATCTCGGCGCTGTCCGAACGGCCGGTTCCGACCGATGCCATCGTGTTCGGCGAGATCGCGCTGTCGGGTGAAATCCGCTCGGTAGCGCATGGCCCGCTACGTTTGAAAGAGGCGGGCAAGCTCGGCTTCGAGAAGGCGATCGTACCGCGCGCGATGGCGAATGACGAAGGCGGCTTGCGCATGACCGGCTTTCGCACCCTGGCCGAGTTCGTTGATTATATGTTGGGGCGCGGGTAGCGAAGAAGCCTGATGGCGCCAGGGCCCGGTCATCGTGGTTCATGGGCTGGCCGAGATATGGGATAGCAGGCGTTGACGGCCCTAGATATTCTTGTCCTGATCGCGGTGTTCGGTGCGGCGATCCAGGGGTTCATGCGGGGCTTTGTCACCGAGGTGCTGGCCCTGTTCGCGTGGGTCGCGATCGTCGCCGCGCTCAAGATGTTCCATATCGCGCTGGCGCAGGCGCTGACCGGGGTGGTCGGCACCGTGTCGGGTGCCGCCGTGCTGGCTTTCGCGCTCATCGTCGGCGTGACGTATCTGGGCGGGCGCATGATCGCGCGCGCCATCGGACAGCGTGCCCGCACTTCCGTCCTGGGGCCGGTCGACCGGGCGCTGGGTTTCGGCTTCGGCGCGTTGAAAGGCCTGATCCTCGCCAGCCTCGTCTTCCTGGTCGTCGCCCTGATGGTCGATACGGTCAGCGGCGGGCCGGCACGGCGGCCCGAATGGATGGTGAAGAGCCGTACGTACAAGCTGTTGAATGCAACCAGCGCGGGGATCGCCGATTTTGTTGATCGGCGTCGTCGCGGCCTGCCCGTCTTCGGCGCCCCAACGCCCTCTGCCACCTCCGGCACGACCAACAGCAGTGAGACCCCGTGATGAACGCGCCCCTCTACAATGCGGAGATATTGCGCCTGACCACGGCGATCCCGCATGACCAACGCCTGATCGATCCCATGGCCAGCGTCGAGCGG
Source organism: Sphingomonas sp. 77B (assembly GCF_056497825.1). Classification (NCBI taxonomy): domain Bacteria; kingdom Pseudomonadati; phylum Pseudomonadota; class Alphaproteobacteria; order Sphingomonadales; family Sphingomonadaceae; genus Sphingomonas; species Sphingomonas sp. 77B. The sequence continues at coordinate 416,916 of NZ_JBWMBY010000001.1, read as the reverse complement.
CGCTCCCCGATCTGCGGCAGTCGTGTGACGGTCGACGTCAATCTGGACGAAGCGGGCCGGGTGGCGGAAGTCGGGATGCTCGTCCGCGCCTGTGCTCTGGGGCAGGCATCGGCGGCCCTGTTGTCAGCGCATGTCATCGGGCGCAGCGTTACCGAGCTCGCTACCGCGCGGGACGAACTGACCGCGTGGCTGGCGGCGGGGCAGGGGGCTGCCCCCGACTGGCCCGGCCTCGACATCTTCACCCCGGCGCTGTCCTATACCGCCCGCCACCCGTCGATCCGGCTGGCGTTCGAGGCGGCGGCGCAGGCGGCCGAGGATGCCACGACCGGAGCCAAAAGCTGATGCATGCAGAGGTGTCCCTGATTCGCGATGGTGCGATACTCTTCGGCTTCGGACTGGCCTTCGTCCTGATCTTTCGCCGTCTGGGCCTTGGCGCGACGTTGGGATATCTGGTCGCGGGCGCGGTCGTCGGGCCGCATGTCCTGGGCCTGGTCGGCGATGCCGAGTCCAAGCTGGGGATTGCCGAGATCGGCATCACGCTCCTGCTCTTCATCGTCGGGTTGGAGCTGAACCCCGCCCGGCTCTGGCGCATGAAGCATGAGATTTTCGGGCTGGGCTTACTCCAGGTCGCGGTCTGCGGGTTGGCGATCACTGGCATCGTCATGCTGGCGCACTTCTCGCTGGAGGCGGCGCTGGCACTCGGCCTGCCGCTCGCGCTGTCCTCGACCGCGCAGGTGTTGCCGATGCTGCAATCCTCGGGGCGGCTGCGCACACCCTTTGGGGAGCGGGCTTTTTCGATCCTGTTGTTCCAGGATCTGTCGATCGTCCCGCTCATCACCATCGTCGCGGCCATGTCGCGCAATCCCGCCGACCATACCGGCCCGCCGGGATGGATCCTGGCGCTGGAGACGGTGGGAGCCGTCATCGGCCTGATCCTGGCGGGGCGCTTCCTGCTGCGGCCGCTGTTCCGTTTGATCGGCAATATGGGCGAGCGCGAGATGTTCGTATTCGCCGGGCTGTTCACGGTGGTCGCCAGCGCGGCCGTGATGGAATTGCTCGGCCTATCGACGGCGCTCGGCGCATTCATAGCGGGCGTGATGCTGGCCGACAGTCCGTACCGGCACGAATTGGAGGCAGATGTCGAGCCGTTTCGCTCGATCCTGCTGGGCCTGTTCTTCCTGGCGGTCGGCATGATGCTCGACCTTCCCGCGATTGCCGAGCGACCCGCCTTCGTCGCGATCATGGCGATGGCGCTGATAGCGACCAAGGCGCTGGTCATCTCGCTGATCGGCCTTGCGTTCAAGATGAACTGGCGCTCCGCGCTCGCGCTCGGGCTGCTGATGAGTCAGGGCGGTGAGTTCGGGTTCGTGCTCTTCGCGCAGGCGCAGCAGGGCTATCTGATCGCGCCCGAGGCCGCGAGCCTGTTCGGGGCGATCATCACCCTGTCGATGGCGACGACCCCCTTTCTGATGGGGGCGACTCGCCGCATCCGCGAAGAGCCGGTCATTACCCGCGGCGGCCATCGCGAAGGGCCGATGACGGACGGCGCCAACGCCCTGATCGTCGGCTATGGTCGCTTCGGCCAGACGGTCGCGCAGATGCTGATCGCCAGCGACGTTCCCGTGACCCTGATCGACCGCGATATCGAAATGATCGACATCGCCGCCTCCTTCGGTGCCAAGGTCTATTATGGCGACGGCACCCGGCTGGATCTGCTGCGCCAGGCTGGCGCGGCGGAGGCCGAACTCATCCTGTTCTGCCTGGACGACGATCAGATCACGCTGGAATTGCTGGAAAGCGTCCACGCGGCCTTCCCCAATGCCTCGATCTTCGTCCGCGCCTATGACCGGCGCGCCGTCCTGCGGCTGAAGGGCGGCCCGGCATCCTATGTCGTGCGCGAGGTTCTGGAGTCGGCCGTCAAGATGGCCCGGCTGGCACTGGGCAGCCTGAAGGTCGAGGCGGGGGAGATCGACCGGATCGAAACCATGTACCGTTCGCGCGACAAGGAGCGGCTTGCCGCGCAGGCCGAGGCCGGAAGCTTGCACGCGGCGGTCGATCGGATCATCACGCAGGACGAGCGAAAGGGCTGAACCCATGGGATTGGTTGCGATCTTGGCGGCACTTTCCGGCGCGATCGCCATCGCCGCCGGAGCCTTCGGTGCCCACCGTGCCGAAGGCGTCGCGGTCGAATGGTTGCGTACCGGCGGCCAATATCAGCTGATCCACGCCGTGGCCGCGTTCGTCGCATTGCGCATGGAGGCGAGGGGGGTCGCCTGGACCTTCGTCATCGGGGCGGCGATCTTCGCGGGCACCCTCTATGCCATGGCCTTTGGCGCGCCGCGCTGGTTCGGGGCGATCACCCCGATCGGCGGCACGCTTCTTATCATCGGCTGGCTCTGGCTGGCCTGGACGGTTCGCGGCTGAGGACGCACGCCGGGCTTCACCTGCGCCTGGGGATGTTCTAGGGACCGGCCATGGCCGATCCATTCTACATCACCACCGCCATCCACTATCCCAATGGCCGTCCGCATATCGGCCATGCCTATGAGATGGTGGGGGCCGACGTCATCGCCCGGTTCCAGCGTCAGGCGGGCCGTGATGTCCTGTTCCAGACCGGCACCGACGAGCATGGCCTGAAAATGGCCCAGGCGGCACGGGCGAGGGGAATCTCGACGCGCGAGTTCGCCGATGAAATGTCCAGCCATTTCCATGTCATGGCCGATCGTCTTGATATTTCATACGACCGTTTCATCCGTACAGTCGACACCGACCACTATGCCGCCAGCCAGGCGATCTGGAAGGCGATGCAGTCCAAGGGCGACCTGTATCTCGACCGTTACGAGGGCTGGTACTCGGTGCGTGACGAGGCCTTTTACGACGAGGGCGAACTGACGGTCGGCGAGGACGGCACCAAGTTGTCTCCGCAGGGCACGCCGGTTGAATGGACCGCCGAGGAAACCTGGTTCTTCCGCCTGTCCAAATACCAGCAGCCATTGCTCGACCTGTACCGCGACAATCCCGACTTCATCCGCCCGGAAAGCCGCCGCAACGAGGTCATGCGCTTCGTCGAGGGTGGGCTGTCCGACCTTTCGGTGTCGCGGACCAGCTTCGACTGGGGCGTGCCGGTGCCCGACAGCCCCGGCCATGTCATGTATGTCTGGGTCGATGCGCTGACCAACTATCTGACCGGCACCGGCTATCCCAATTCGGACAGTGATCTTGCGCGTTTCTGGCCTGCCAATCTGCACCTGATCGGCAAGGACATCGTTCGGTTCCACACCGTCTATTGGCCCGCCTTCCTGATGTCCGCCGATCTGCCGCTGCCGCGGTCGGTGTTCGGGCACGGCTTCCTGCTCCACCGGGGCGAGAAGATGTCCAAGTCGGTCGGTAACGTCGTCGATCCGATGGGGCTGGCCGATGCCTTCGGCGTCGATGCGCTGCGCTATTTCTTCCTTCGGGAGGTAAGCTTCGGGCAGGACGGCTCCTATTCGGCCGAGGCAATCGTCACCCGCGTCAATGCGGAACTGGCCAACAGCTTCGGCAATCTCGCCCAGCGCACCTTGTCGTTCATCGCCAAGAATCTGGGCGGCGAATTGCCTGAGGCCGGGCGCAGCGATCCGGCGGATGCGGCGCTGCTGGAGGAAGTGGTCGTCGCCTGTGCCGGGCTCAAGACCGCGTTCGGTGATTTGATGCTCAGCCAGGGTATCGAGACCTGGATGCGCGGGGTCTATGCCTGCAACCAGTATATCGACGTGCAGGCCCCCTGGTCGCTGCGCAAGACCGATCCCGATCGGATGCATGCCGTTCTCGGCACGCTGGTCCGCGCGATCCGGATGCTGGCGATCGCCATCCTGCCGGTAACGCCGCGCGGCGCTGGCCTCGTCCTCGATACGCTGGGGGCCGACGAACGCGATCATGCCGCGATCGACGATAACGGCTGGTATGCCCGCCGCGCCGGAAATGGCGTGCCGCTGGCCGCCCCGACCCCGGCCTTTCCGCGCCTGGAAATCCCGGCGGGGGCTGAAGCCTGATGCTGGCCGACAGCCATTGCCACCTGAACTATAAGGGGCTGGTCGAGGATCAGGCGGCGATCCTGACCCGCGCGCGCGACCGGGGCGTCACCGCCATGCTCAACATCTCGACCCGCGAAAGCGAGTGGGATGCGGTGATCGCCACCGCCGAACGCGAGCCGGACGTCTGGGCAACGGTCGGCATTCACCCACACGAAGCCGACGCGCACCCTCATATCGATACGGCCAAGCTAATCGAACGGGCCCGGCATCCCCGCGTCGTCGGGATCGGCGAGAGTGGCCTCGACTATTATTACGACCATAGCGACCGCGAACGCCAACAGGCGAGCTTCCGCGCACACATCGCCGCATGCCGCGAAACCGGCCTGCCGCTCGTTGTGCACACCCGCGACGCCGAGGACGATACGGCCGCGATCCTGGCTGACGAGATGGGGAAGGGGGCCTATCCCGGCGTCATCCACTGTTTCACGGCCAGTGGAGATTTTGCCGATAAGGCCCTGGCATTAGGCTTTTATATATCCATTTCGGGTATCGTGACCTTCAAGAACGCGAAGGATTTGCAGGAAACCGCCGCGCGCCTGCCGCTCGACCGTCTGCTCGTGGAAACGGACGCGCCGTTCCTCGCCCCCGTTCCCCATCGGGGAAAGACGGGGGAGCCGTCGTTCGTCGCCGACACCGCCAAGTTCCTCGCCGACCTGCGCGGTGAGACGGTCGAACAGCTGACCAGGGCGACCGCCGAGAATTTCCACCGGCTTTTCGCGAAGACGCGCGCGTGAAAATCCGTATCCTGGGTTGCGGCACCTCTTCCGGCGTTCCCCGGATCGGCAATGACTGGGGAGCCTGCGACCCTGCCGAGCCCCGCAACCGACGGATGCGCTGTTCGGCTCTGATCGAACATGAGGGCACCCGCATCCTGATCGATACCGGCCCCGATATGCGAGAGCAGTTGCTGGCCGCCGAGGTCGGCACGGTCGACGCTATCATCTGGACCCATGACCATGCCGATCATTGCCACGGCATCGACGATATCCGGCAGATCTTCCATGCGTTGGGCGAGCCGGTGTCCGGTTATGCTCGGCCGACGACGGCGGCATCGCTGGAGGGGCGTTTCGGTTATGTCTTCCGGGGCAAGACCGGCTATCCGCCGACCGCGACCATGACCCGGATCGAGGATGAATTTTCGATCGGTTCGATCCGGGTTCGAACGGTCGACCAGCCCCATGGCCGCATCCTGTCAGCGGGGCTTCGCTTCGAATGTGATGGCAAGAGCATCGGCTATGCCACGGATTTCCATGAGCTGACGCCGGATATGGCCGAGCTGTATTCGGGCCTGGATCTGTGGGTGGTCGATGCACTTCGTCGGCATCCGCATCCGGCGCATGCCGATCTGCCGTCCGTCCTGCACTGGATCGACGAACTTAAACCTCGCCATAGCGTGCTGATCCACATGGACCAATCGATGGATTATGCGACCCTTTGCCGCGAATTGCCGTTGGGGGTCGAACCGGCTTATGACGGCATGGAGTTGATCCCGTGAATGCGGATCGGGCCATGGACATCGTCTATTATGGCCTGATCCTTTTGCTGCCACTCAGCGCACTGGCGGCCCGACGCATTCCCATCGGGCAGACCGTGCGGATGGCATTGATCTGGATCGGCATTTTCGGCGTCGTATTTTTGGTGATCGCGCAACGCGAGCGTCTGACCGGCCTTATGCCTGGCGCGGCGGCGCCCAATGGCGTCGTTCGCATTCCGATGGCGGATGACGGCCATTTCTATGCCGACGTTCGGGTCAATGGCGTCGAGCGTCGGATGCTCATCGACAGCGGGGCCACGACAACCGCCTTGTCCGAAGCGACGGCCAAGGCCGCCGGGCTCGATCTTGGCGAAAGCCCGTTCGGCAGCCTGATCGAGACCGCCAATGGTCGTGTCGCGGCTTCACATACGACCGTCGCCGATCTTGCCATCGGGCCGATCCATCTAACGAATATCGGCGCCCACGTAGCGCCGAACTTCGGCGATCAGGACATTATCGGCATGAACGTTCTGAGCCGATTACGGTCATGGCGTATCGAGCAGGGGGTACTCATTCTCAGTGCCCGCACCTGACACATTTTTACATAATACATATTATCAGATTTAGAGGATGTAGGCGCCAGATACAAATGACACCGTCCTGCTAGATAGAAACGGCACTGCCGGTGCTTTCAGTGGGTCGCCGGTGTCATAGCCTTCCTCGGCAACGAGGACGCGCATGGTATGACGGTGCTGACGATGAGTGCTGCTGAGATCACCCGGTTCGACACGCTGATGCGGCTCGACCGCGGCGAGATCCGGATCCCGGACGCGATGGAGCTTCTTGGCCTCCAGCGGCGGCAAATCTACCGGCTGCTCGATCGCCTTCGACAGGAAGGCGCTGCTGGACTCGTGTCGCGCAAGCGCGGACGCCCGAGCAACCGCCGCTACAGCGACGCCTTTCGCGCCGAGGTCGTCGCTCTCGTGCGGGAAAACTATGCCGACTTCGGGCCGACGCTCGCGCGCGAATACCTTGCGGAGCGGCACGGCTTGGGCCTCTCGTGTGAGACGTTGCGTCAGATCATGATGGAGGCGGGCCTTTGGAAAGACCGCGCGGCCAGGCGCCCGCGCCCCTACCAACCCCGCTATCGGCGCGACTGTCGCGGCGAACTGGTCCAGGTCGACGGCTCGAAACACTGGTGGTTCGAGGACCGCGGCCCGCAATGCACGCTGCTGGTGTTCATCGACGACGCGACGAGCGAGCTGATGCACCTCGAGATGGTCGAGAGCGAAAGCACCTTTTCCTACATGCGCGCGACGCGGACGTACCTCGAGCGGCACGGCAAGCCGGTCGCCTTCTACACGGACAAGCACAGCGCGTTCCGCAACAACACAGCCTCGGCGAACGGCGACGGGATGACCCATCTCGGGCGGGCACTGGACCGGCTGAACATCGATCTGATCTGCGCGAACTCGCCGCAAGCGAAGGGGCGCGTCGAGCGGGCCAACGCGACGCTGCAGGACCGGCTCGTCAAGGCGATGCGGCTCCACCGCATCAACACCATCGACGAAGCCAACGCCTTCCTCCCCTCCTATATGGCGCAACACAACCAGCGGTTCGCCAAGGCGCCGTTCGACCCGCGCGATCTGCACCGACCGCTGGCCATCCACGAGAACCTTGAAGCCGAGATGGTCTGGCGCGAGCAGCGCACCGTCACCGGCGCCCTCACCCTGCACTACAACAAGGCCATGTTCATCCTGGAGCCGACCCCGGTCGCTCAGGGGCTAGCGCGCAAGAAGGTGGATGTGTGCGAATACCCGGACGGCCGCCTCGAGATCCAGCACGAGGGCGAGGTCCTGCCTTATCGCGTCTTCGACAAGATGCGCCGCGTGAACCAGGCACCGGTGGTCGACAACAAGCACCTCGACGCGGCGCTGGCGCTCGCCCATGCCATCCAGCAGGTGCAGCCGCACCACGCGAAGCGCAACAACAACGAACCGGCGCGTACCGCTCAGCCCGGCGGGGTGTTCAAGGCCCCCTCGCCCGTACCACCCGGGCCGAAGCTGGACCGCCGCAAACTTGGCAATCAGCGCCTGAAGCGAGGCCCCCGCCTCTCCAACGACGAACTCGTCGCGCGCGGCTTGGGCGAGTATGTCCGCCAACAGACGGGATAACTGCATGGCGCCCCTGCCAGCGTCTCACAAAGGATGGTGAAACGGGAATGTCAGCTTTCGCTGGCGGAATGTCGGACACGTTCAACGTCCAAACCACCGCCAGCATAGAAATTTATCGTGTGATCGCGATCTCTCAGAGTCCTGCGTACCACTCATATCCTGCAGCATCCTCCCAATACCCACCCTTGCCGCCATAGATGCCGGCAAGGCTTGGGACCGCCTCGATCCGCTGGACATATTTCGCGTGTTTATAGCCGAGCTGCCGCTCTACCCTGAGACGTAACGGCGCGCCGTTCTGGACCGGAAGCAGCTGGTCGTTGATCCCCCAAGCCAGGATCGTCTGCGGATGAACGGCGTCGATCCGGTCGATCGATTCATAGTACATGGTCCCGTTGGTCTGTGGGTCGGCACAATGAAACACGATAAAACGGGCTTGCGGACTGACACCTGCGCGATCCAGCAACAGCTTTAGGGGCACACCGTGCCATTTCGCGATCGCGCTCCAGCCCTCCACGCAGTCATGACGTGTGATCTGGGTTCGGGTCGGCATCGCCCTGATCTGGTCGAGCGAAAAGGCTTGCGGGTTAGCGACAGCGCCGTCGACCACCAGCCGCCAATCGTTGAAGTTGACGGCAAGATGCCGTGCATAATCGGTTCCGCCCGGCATCCGGGTGCCATTCGCTCGAAAAACGGGCGAGCGCTGCGAAGGAGCGAACTCCTCAGCTAGCGCCGTCCGGTCCTGCAATAGCCTCTGAAAGGCATAGTTGCCCCGCTCGCCGGATGCGAGGAGCGCGCGAAATTGCTCATTTTGCCCTAGACGGTCGCAGCCTGAGAGTATCGTGCCGGCGCCGGCTGCAAGGCTGCCGACAAGAGCGCGGCGTGTGAGAATCGTTGTCATTGCGTGTCCAAGGTCCGCTTGAGCTTGGCGATATGTTTGTCGGGATCGGGTGGCACTCGGAACCAGCCGGTCAACATCGAACGGACCTCGTTGATCGGACCCGCCAGTAGCACCAAAGTCAGGTGAACGACGATGAACGCAGCTATGATACCAGCGCAAATGAAATGCAGAGAGCGGGCCGACGAGCGACCGCCCAAAAGATCGAGCGGCCAGTGCATGACTGCGTTGAATCCGGGAGACAAGCTCAGCCCGGTCAGGATCAGCAGCGGGATAACGACGAATACGATCGAAATATACGCGATCTTCTGTAGGACGTTATACCGGAGCGCTTCTTGACCAGTGGGGAATTTTAGGCGCGCATGATCCTTCACGTCTTGCCAGAGGTGGGAAGGAGCAAGTTCGCTGCGCCGTAGCGTCAGGTCACGCTGGATGTGCCGGTTGACCAGACTGATGACCAGATGAGCAAGCAGGCCAAACGCGAGAATCCAAGCGAAGAACAGATGCCAGTGGCGAGCAAGCGCCAGATTGTATGTTGAGGGGATTGTTGCCCAGCCCGGAAAGCGCGGCGGAGACCACCACGGCTGATCGAAATTCGCGCCATACTCACCCCAATAAAGGTGCGGGTGGGCGTTCGAGATCATCAACCCGCTCATTAGCAGGACGATGATCGCCACCGCATTGGTCCAATGCCAAAGCCTTGTCGGCAATCGATGCCGGTACACCAGTTCGCCGCCGTGCTCTGCACGCTCGCGGGTCTCGGTGGCTGAAGTCGATAGCGGCTCGATCATCTGCAGCCTCCTCGGTACCGCACACCATCGGCTTCGTGCCGATAGTCGCGAGGGTTTTGTAACCCGGGGCCTGCATCCGGGTGGTCTGCCCAAGCGCCGGTCCGGCGTGTCGAGCGCATGGAGTGGAAAATTCCCATCATCATAATCCCAACTTCGATCGCTGACCGGCCGGAGTTACACGGCCGATGAAATATCGTCGGCCGATGTGCAGCCTCGCTAACTCGGCCGATCCCCAGCCGCGGACGGCACCGCCAACGGCTTACAGCTTGCGCGCTGCGGTGATCGGCCCGCCCGTACCCTGCTGCACCAGAACGGCGGAGCTCAGCCCGCGGGGTGCGCTGGGCAGCGGCAACTCCGTCACCGCGCCGGACCAATTGCCCAGCTTTACCAATTCCCGCACGATATTGCGGTGGGGGAGCGTCCGCCCCCCATTCTCTCCGGCGCGGATCGGCACCTCGACCGTCCGCGGATCGTAGCGGACCAGCCAGATCGTCGATGGAACGTCTTTGCCGGCAGCCAGAGTCAGGGCTCCATTGCGCACCGATATGGCAGGACCGCCACGCGCAGGGCCGGCGCGCTGTATAGCCGCTTCGAGCTGGGCACGATTGCTGCCAACGATAGTGGGCCCGCCGTTGATGATCACCTGCGGTGTCGCCACCTGTGGGCGACCAGCGGCACGCGCATAGTCCCATTGCCGCGCGGTCCAGGCGGGGGAGCCGAAAGTGTCCTTCCAGCCGAGCCGATCCCAGTAGGTCACGGCGAAGGATAAGGCGAGCACGCCCGGCGCATCCGCAATGGCGTTCACGTTGGCGTTGGCAGGCGGGCAGGACGAGCAGCCTTGGCTTTGGAACAGTTCGACCACCACAGGCGCGGCGGGCGTCCCGACGACGAGTGGTTTGACCGGGCGGGGCTGTGCGGCAGCTCCGGCGGGCGCCTGCCCGCAGCCGGCCAGCGCTAACAGGGACAGCAGGGAGAGGATGTTGTGCGTCATGCAGAGTGCCTCGGTGGGAGAGTACGAATGTTAAAAGGCGGTCGACCATTCGGTTACCCGGTCGGGCAGATGATCGAGTAGGAAGGCTTCGAGTTGGCGATCCACCCCTGTCAGGATGAAAATGCCGACGATTAACAGCAGTCCTCCAAGCACGATCTTGCCGCGACCGCCCGCTGCCATCATCCGCCCCCGCCAGCGGGCGAGCGCGCCGCGAGCGGCAAAGGCGATGACCAGCAGCACGGTGGAGATACCTAGTCCGAAGGCCGCCATCACCAGCGCTACTTCGCCCAGATCCTTCCCTTCCGCCGCCAGCGCCACCGCCGCGCCGAGCGTGGGGCCGACACAGGGTGCCCAGACGATGCCGAGCAATGCCCCGATCAGCGCTTGACCCCACAACCCGGCGCGGTCGTCGAGTGCGCTTTGCTGTCGGCTCGCCCAGGCTGCGGCAGGCGTGGCGATCCGTGAAAGCCCGTCCTGAAGGCGAGGTATCAGCAGGACGATGCCCACCAGGCACAGGATGATCGCGCCGGCGTTCCGGACGACAAGCGTATCGATCCCGAGCGCCTGCCCGAACGCGGCGACGACGAAGCCGGTCGCGGTGAACGCCAGCACCAGTCCCGCCGCAAGTGCCACGGGCGCGAAGCGGTGACGCTGCGCCGCCGACGACAGGACGATCGGTACCAGCGGCAGCACGCACGGCGACAGGATGGTGAGCGCGCCCGCCACATAGGCGAGCGCGGGGTTCAACGCCGAGGCCATTAGAGGATCAGGCCAGCGCGCCGCGGATCACCGCGGATACCTTGGCATCGTTGGTCTCGTGAGCGATGCGGCCGGTTTCGCGCTTGCCGCGAAAGCCGATCAGGGTCGACTGCATCGTCGCGCCGAACTTCTGCCAAAGCGGCTTCTGCGTGTCATAGTCGATCCGGAAGACCTGCATGTCGCGATAGGCGGGTTCGGCGATGACACGCTCGATCGTCTTTGCCTGCTGACGGCATACCGGGCACCACGGGGCATGGACCCAGACAAGGATCGGCTTGCCCGCCTTCTGCGCTGCATCGAACGCGGCCTGATTGAACGGTTTGACGGTCGGTGCCGCATGGGCGGGCGCCGCGATCGTGATGGGCGCGGCGATGACGGCGACGGACAGAAACATGGAACGCATCGGTGACCTCCCTTGATGGTTCCTGTCACTACGGGACAACCAGGAAGCCGGTTACACGGCACATGAATGAAAAGATGCCGTTGTAACCAAACGCCGCGCTCCCGCGTAGTCCGTGCACCGGCGCGTTGGAGGGTAGGACTGCATGGACGACGAACAGGTGCCGGTGACGAACGCTGGTCGTTCCGGACTATGCTTGGACGCTATGCCCCTTGATCATTCGCAATATCCCGCTCGATACTGATCGACGCGGCGTTGCGGGGTGTAGATGGGGCAAAGCGAAGATCAGCTCAAGGCATTGATGATCGGGGGGCTGGATGGCGACGCTGCCGCTCACGCTGCGCTACTGCGCGCGCTCGTCCCGCTGCTGGAACGTTTTTATCGCCGGCGGCTCGCCGGCAGCAACGAAGTGGATGACCTGGTGCAGGAAACCTTGATCGCCGTGCATGGCCGCCGGGCGACCTGGGATCGCGGCCGCCCCTTCACGGCGTGGCTCTATGCCATCGCACGCTATCGCATGATCGATCACCTGCGCCGACAGCGCCGGCACATCCCGATCGAGGACGTGGAGGCAATGCTGGTGACGGAGGGTTTCGAAGCATCCGCGAATGCCCGGATCGATGTCGCCCGTCTGCTGGGCACGCTGCCGCCCAAGCAGTCGCGAGCCATTCGGGACACGCATATCGACGGACAAAGCATCGCGGAGGCCGCTACCCGAGCCGGGATCGGGGAGTCCGACGTCAAGATTTCCGTGCATCGCGGCCTTCGTGCGCTCGCCGCCCGGCTGAAAGGGTGACGGCAATGAGCACTGAGAGCACCGAACAGTTGATCCGACAGCTCAGCCGCGACGTAGCGCGTGTGCCGCCTAACGCCGTCGCGCGGCGCATCGCCATCGGGATCGCGACCGGATGCGTCCTTGCGGCTCTCTACATGGGCGCCACGATCGGCGTTCGCCCCGATCTGGATGCGGCGATGCAAGGATCGTCCTTCTGGATCAAGGCCGCCTACACCCTGTCGATCGCGATGGTGGCGATGTCCACGGCGGTGAAGCTGGCTCGTCCGGACGCGAGCGTCCCGCGCGGCCTATGGCTGCTGGCGGTGCCGGCGCTCCTCCTGGCAGGCGTCGGGGTGGTCGAACTCGCCTCGACGCCCTCTGGCGACTGGCTGGCGATGTGGCTGGGCCAAAGCTGGCGGAGCTGTCCGTGGCACGTCCTGACCCTGTCGATCCCGATCTTCGCCGGATTGCTGTGGTCGTTCCGGCGTCTCGCGCCGACACACTTCAGGGCCGCCGGTGCTGCAGCGGGACTGAGCGCCGGGGGATGGGCGGCGACGATCTACTGCCTTCACTGCCCCGAGGTATCGGCCATCTTCGTGCTTACCTGGTACACACTAGGAATTGCCCTCGCCGCCAGCGTAGGAGCGCTGATGGGTCCAAGGCTCCTGCGCTGGTGACCGCGTGCGTCAGTCGCCGCGCGGCATTCGGCGTTGTCCGTCGACCGCGAGTGCGTAACAGGCTGCCAGCAGCACGGCGTCCTTCATCAGGAACTGGCCGGTCGACCCGAGAAACGGAGCGCCGTATCCCGCCTGCCAGAACGCGGGCGCACCCAATGAGAAGCTGAGCGTGACGCAAAAGGTGAATACGCCCATCGCACCGCCGGCGAGGCTTGCGAACGGATAGCGAGCGCCGAGCGCGATCATTGCTCCTGTCAGCAACTCGATAGTACCGATGACGTTGCTTGCGCCACGCTCGCCCCAGATCGGATACATCCAGCTAAAGAGCGGATAGTGGCTTGCGATCTTTGCCACGCCCTCGGCCTCATATGCCGCGAACTTGGCGATGCCGAATAATGCGAAAACGATGACGATCGACCATCGCAACGCAGCGATGGTGGTGGCGTCGTTCGGAACGTAGCTAGTCGTCATAAATCTCCCCTTTGGGAGCGCTTACGAAGCGGGACGGAGATGGGTTACAACGCCTCCCCAGCCAAGGCTCGCCCCCGACATTCCCGATTGGGAAGGTCGATCGAGATCCTGGGCCGCAAACCGGCTACGCCTCGCGGCTCCGGGGCTGATTTTCCCGAAATATGTTCCCGATTGTATTTTCCCGGAATGCGGCATCGGACATGGAGTTTCGGGAAAGGTCAGCCGCGTGAAAACCAGGGTAACCAAGCCCGCTGCTGGCGCAGCGGGTCCGGGGTCAGGAGCCGTGAGGTAATGGCATCAGCGGGGGCAGCGCTGCGCTGTTTGGATGGCTCCACGCTGCCCCCGCTGCTACCAGACGGTGTCATTTCTATCTGGTGACGATTATGTCTTCTCTAAATCGCGGGAACAGAGGACTGGCCGTTATGGATCGCCTGCTGACCATCATGAAGCGCCTCCGCGATCCGGAGACCGGGTGCGAATGGGACGTGGCGCAGAGCTTCGAGAGCATCGCGCCCTATACCATCGAGGAAGCGCATGAGGTCGCCGACGCCATCGAACGGCATGACATGGCGGATCTGAAGGACGAACTGGGCGACCTGCTGTTGCAAGTGGTCTTTCATGCGCAGATTGCCGAGGATCTTGGCCATTTCGCCTTTGCCGATGTCGTTGCGGCGATCAGTGACAAGATGGAGCGGCGCCATCCGCATATCTTCGGCGATCAGGCCGAAGGCGGTCACCATCTATGGGAACATATCAAGGCCAACGAGCGCCGTGCCAAATCGGCCGGTGGCGCGCTGGACGGCGTGGCGCTCGGTCTGCCCGCCTTGATGCGTGCGGAGAAACTGCAAAAGCGTGCTGCTCGCGTCGGGTTCGATTGGCCCAATGCGCAAGGGTCGCGTGCGAAGGTCGACGAAGAAATCCAGGAAATCGCCGAAGCCCCGCCCGAAATGCTGGCGGAGGAGTTCGGCGATCTGCTATTCTCAGTGGTCAACTGGGCCCGCCATTGCGGCGTCGATGGCGAAGCGGCGCTCCGCTATGCCAATAGCAAGTTCGAGCGCCGCTTTCGCGCGATGGAGGCCGAAGCGGGCGATGCCTTCCCTGCTCTCGATCTGGAAGCCAAGGAAGCCCTCTGGCAAAGCGTCAAGCGTCGCGACGGGTGAAGCGATCATAATCGGATTCGGCCAGGCGGACATCATAGACCGCCTGCTCGCCCTCGATCATCTGGTGAAGCACTTCGCCATGGGCGTGGAGCCACGCGGCCCCCGCCCCGTCCCCGGCGTCCAGCGTGACCCGGTAACGCCGATGCCCGGAGGTCAAAGCGGCCGCAACCTGCTCGATCAGATCGTCAATGCCGTCGCCGGTCATCGCCGACACGGCGACGATGTTAGGGCGACGCGCGGCTTCGACCAGCACATCCTCCCGCGCATCGCCCTCGAGCAAATCGATCTTGTTCCAAGCCTCGAACCGCGGAGTTTCCGGGTCCACGCCGATCTCGGTCAGCACCGCCTCGACATCGGCGCGCTGTGCCTCCGTGTCGGAATGCGCAATGTCACGGACATGGATCAACAGGTCGGCGGAAACCACCTCTTCGAGCGTCGCCTTGAAGGCGGCTACCAACTGCGTGGGCAGATCGGAAACGAAGCCCACCGTGTCCGACAGGATCGCCTTGTCGATGCCGGGCAACGAAATCTGGCGTAACGTCGGGTCAAGCGTGGCAAAGAGAAGATCCTTCGCCATGACATGAGCGCCGGTCAGACGATTGAAAAGGGTCGACTTTCCGGCGTTGGTGTAACCGACCAGCGCGATGACCGGCCATGGTGCACGCTGGCGGCGTTCACGGTGGAGCCCCCGAGTCCGGCTCACCTGGTCCAGTTCGCGCCGCAACCGCGCCATGCGGTCGCGGATCATGCGTCGATCCGCCTCGATCTGCGTCTCGCCCGGACCACCCAGGAAGCCAAAGCCACCGCGCTGGCGTTCCAAGTGGGTCCAACTGCGCACCAGACGGCCCGCCTGATAGTCGAGATGGGCGAGTTCGACCTGCAACCGCCCTTCGGCCGTCGCCGCGCGCTCACCGAAGATTTCGAGGATCAGGCCGGTGCGGTCGATGACCTTGGCCTCCAGCGCGGTTTCGAGATTGCGCTGCTGCACCGGCGTCAGCGAGGCGTCGAAGACGACCAGTTGCGCCTCTTCCATCCGCACCTGCTGGGCGATCTGCTCGACCTGACCGCTGCCGATCAGCGTAGCGGGCTTGGGCGCGCGGACGCGGACTGCCACGCGCTCAACCACGTCCAGGCCGATAGCCATGGCGAGTCCGGCGGTTTCCTCGAGCCGCGCCTCGGCGTCACGTACGGCATCGCCCTGGTCGGGCAGGACGATGACCGTGCGGGCGCCGCGAGTGAATTCACCGCGATCGCGGTCGAAACCCGTGCTCAATCCTCGGCCGATCCCGCCTGCTCTTCGGCCAGATTGAGCGGCCGTGCGGGCTGAATGGTCGAAACGGCGTGCTTGTAGACGAGCTGCGCCATGCCTTCACGCTGCAACAACATGCAGAACAGATCGAAGCCTGCGATCTGGCCCTGCAACATGACGCCGTTGATGAGGAACATCGTGACGGGGTCTTCGGATTTGCGCACCGCGTTCAGGAAGATTTCCTGCAAAAGCGGGTTCTTGCGCTGCTGTTCGTTCACGCCGTCGACGATCGCCGCGACATCCAGTGGCCCGGACGGCATGATGGTAGAGATGGCGTGCTTGTAGATCAGCTGCGACTGGCCGTCGCGGCGGAGCAGTACCGAGAAATTGTCGAACCAGGTGACGATGCCCTGGAGTTTCACGCCCTTGACGAGGAACATGGTCACCGGCGCCTTGGAACGGCGCAGTGCATTCAGAAACAGGTCCTGAAGCGAACCCGATTTGTCGGCCATGGTCGAGCCCTTGTTCTTGGCGGGTCCGTGCCCACGAGTAGCGCCGTTTCCCGGCGTCGGAATTGCGCCCGTGTGCCGGGCGCATGCAATATCTATGGTCTCGACGGGCATTCGTCCAGAGGGCGCGCCCGTTTGCTCATCAATCCTCACGTGTCTCGCTGATGCCGAGCAGCTTCAATTTCCGGTGCAGCGCCGAGCGCTCCATGCCGATGAAGCTGGCGGTACGCGAGATATTGCCGGAGAAGCGGCGGATCTGGACGCGGAGATACTCCCGCTCCCAGCTTTCGCGCGCCTCTCGCAACGGCGCCCCCATGATCGCGGTCGCTCCGCCGCCGCCCATATCGGCCCCCTCACCCAGCACCTCGGCTGGCAGCAGGTCCAGGTCGATACGTCCCACCCGGTCGCCGGGCGCCAGAATGATCGTCCGCTCGACGACATTGCGCAGCTGACGGACATTGCCCGGCCAGTCATAGGATTGCATGGCGACCATCGCATCCGGCGCGATCTCGGGCGTACGGACGCGGCGCTCGCCAGCGTAATGCGCCATGAAGTGCTCGACCAGCGGAGGGATGTCCTCGCGCCGCTCGGCCAGCGAGGGGATGGTTACGGGCACGACGTTGAGGCGGTAATAGAGATCCTCTCGGAACCGGCCCTCTGCAATCTCCTGCGTCAGGTCACGCGCGGTAGCGGATACGACACGGACATCCACCTTGACGACGCGCGTGCCGCCGACGCGGGTGAAGCTCTGATCCGTAAGGACGCGCAGGATGCGGGCCTGGGTGGCGATCGGCATGTCCGCGATCTCGTCGAGGAACAGCGTCCCGCCATGCGCCTGTTCGAGCAAGCCAGTGCGAACGAGGTCTCCCCCCTCCTCCACACCGAACAGCTCTTCCTCGACGCGCTCGGGCGTCATCCGCGCTGCGCTGACCACTACGAACGGCGCGTCGGCACGGTTGCTCCAGCCGTGCAGCAGGCGAGCGGCGACTTCCTTGCCCACGCCCGCCGCGCCCATGATGAGTACCCGACTGCCTGTGGCGGCGACGCGCTTCAGCGTCGCCCGGATGCCGTTGATGGCACTCGACGATCCGGTCAGGTCCGTCTCTCGTCCCGCCGACGCGCGGAGCGAGGCATTTTCGCGCCGCAGCCGCTCCGTCTCGGTCGCACGCGCCACCATCAGCAGAAGACGTTCGGCCTCGAACGGCTTTTCGATGAAATCGGCGGCACCTTTGCGGATCGCTGCGACGGCCGTGTCCAGATTGCCATGGCCGGAGATCACCAGCACCGGAATCGACGGATCTCGCCGCTTGATCTCGTCGAGCAGTTCGAGCCCGTCGAGCTTGGATCCCTGGAGCCAGACGTCGAGCAGGACGAGGGATGGCCGCCGCGCCGCCACCGCTTCCAGTGCGGAATCGCTGTCGGCTGCGACGCGGGCTCCATAACCCTCGTCCTCCAGCACGCCCGCGACGAGTTCGCGGATATCGAGTTCGTCGTCGACGATGAGGATGTCCAAAGCCATGATCTTTTTACGTCCGGGTACGAGTCAGAGCAGTGAGCTGGCCCTCATCAGCCAGTTCGGGTTCGGCGCCCCCATGGTCCAGCGCCGCCAGGGCACCAGCGTCGAACATCATCGTAACGATGGTGCCGCCGGTGGGATTGTCGGAAAAGCCGATCGTGCCGGCATGTTCCTCGATAATCTTGTTGACGATGGCGAGGCCCAGGCCAGTGCCGCGTGCGCGCGTCGTCATATAGGGCTCGATGATGCGATCGCGCTCGGGCGGCAGGCCGGTGCCGTTGTCGGTAACCGTGATGATGACCATGCCCCCCTGCTGGCCCACGGTCATCACGACCTCCCCGCCCTTCACACCGTCGGGCCTCGCATCAATGGCTTCAACCGCATTCTTGACGATGTTGGTCAAGGCCTGGCTCATCTGGCGGCGGTCGCAAACCAGTGTGGGCGCGGGCTCTTCCTGATCGAGCTGGAAGCGGATTTCGGGGTGCGCGACCTCGTGCAGGAACATCGCCTGTGCACAGATATCGGCGATCGCCTCTTCGCGGAACACGGGTTTCGGCATCCGCGCAAAGGAGGAAAACTCGTCGACCATGCGGCGCAGATCGCCGACCTGGCGGACGATCGTCTCGGTCAGGCGGCCGAAGGTAGGGTCTTCGGGCCCGACGACCTTGCCGTAACGGCGCTGAAGGCGTTCGGCGGCAAGCTGGATCGGGGTCAGCGGGTTCTTGATCTCATGCGCGATGCGGCGGGCGACATCCGACCAGGCGGCGCGGCGCTGGTCGAGCAATTGCTGCGTGATGTCGTCGAAGGTCAGGATGGGCCCGTCACCCGTCTGCGCGATCCGAACCGCCAGCGTCCGCATATCGCCGTGGAGCGCCACCTGCACCGTCGCTTCGCGGCGCCCCTGGTCGAGCAGTTCGTCCAGCTCGGGGGCGATCTCGCCCAGCTTGCGGCCGACCAGCCCCTCCTGATCGGCGCCGAGCAGAAGGTCGGCGGAATTGTTCGCGATGCGGACCCGTCGATCACGATCAACTGCCATGACACCCGCCGAGACGCCCGCCATCACCGCCTCGATCAGCGCGCGGCGATTGTTCAGCTGCGCATTGGCGGTGACCAATTCGGTATTCTGGCGCTCCAACTGCCCCGTCATCTGGTTGAAGGCGTTGGCGAGCGTGCCGACCTCATCGCGGGTTTTGGGATCGGGCACGCGCGCCGTCAGATCACCACCCGCGATCCGGCGCGCGGCGTCGACAAGTTCGCCCACCGGGCGGACGAGCCGATCCGCAACCGCCAAGGCGATCCACACCGCGATACCGACGATCAACAAGGCGATCGCGAACAGGACGAGATTGAATTTCAGCTGGAGCGATCGCGCCCGGCCTTGCAGCGCGCGATAGTCGTCGAAGACATCTTCGGCCGCAAAATGCTGTTTACTGAGGAACTCAGCGTTCACCGGCGTGCCGATATACAACATCAGGCCCTTACCCTCGGGCAAGGGCGTGACAACCCAAACGCGCTGCTCGTTGATACCGACCTCGGGGCGGTTCAGTTTGCTCGCCTGCTGGATCATTTCCGGCGTCACCAGCTCCCGGAAGGTCGTGTCCGATGGCTGGTTGAAGAAGTCGTAGAATTTGAACCCCTGCTTGGGGTCGTAGGAGAAAAGAACCGACTCCACCGTGTCACGGACGACGGTCTGCTGCACGAGATAAGCATGGAAATCACGCTGGTTCTCACGCAGCCCGGGCAGGTTGCGTCCGAGGTCCTGCGACATTGCGCGACCCGTATCGACCCAACGCTTGATGATCTGCTGCTGCGACTGGCGCGCGATGTCCATCGCATCGTCAAACGCCTTGCGCGCGCGGTCTGAAATCCAGAACTCGGCCGACGATTGGAACAGCACCGACGCGGTGACGACGGTCAACAGGATCGGTACGCTCGCCGTCAGCGAGAATAGCGCAACCAGCCGGACATGGAGGCGCCCGCCGCCCCCGACCGCGGATTTCGCCGCACGGCGCATCGCCACCCGCCGCCCGAGCAGCATAAGCAATAGCACGCCCGGGACGAGATTGAGCGCGAGCAGTGCTGCCATGACGGGCGGCGCGATCAGGCCCTGCGCTTCGTTGCGGCTGGCGATATAAACATAGGTGCCGACCGCGATCGCCACCGCCCCCAGGACGACCGCAAGCTCCACGAGCGGAGTGACCGCGAAGCGAGAGCGCGGCCCTTCGGCAGGTTCAGCGGTCTTCACGGACGCCAACATCGTTGCAACCGTACAACGTGAAGCGTGTCCTGCAAGCCACAATTCGTGAAAATTACGTCAGGGGCTCTCCGCCCTCATCATCGCCGTTGACCGGAATGTTGAGCGTATCGAGTCGTTTTCGCAGCGTATTGCGGTTGATCCCCATCGCGCGGGCGGCGCGCAGCTGGTTGCCGCCGTGACGCGCGAGCATCGCCTCGATCAAGGGGCGTTCGACCTCACCGATCATACGATCATACAAGGTACCGTCGTCCAATGCTGCCGGGTGGGCCATGGCAAGACGGGCGATATAGGCACGCACGGCGGCGGTAAGATCGCCATCGGCCGCAGCGGCGCCAAACGCCCCCGAAGCGGAACGCGCCTCGCCCAGCATCGTCCGCACCGCCTCGGCATCGATCACCTCGTCGCGGGCCAGCACGGCCAGGCGCCGCATCATATTCTCCAGCTCGCGGACATTGCCCGGCCATTCATGGGTGACCAGCACGTCGAGCGCGTGGCTGTCGATCCGACGCTTCGGCAAACCTTGCAGCGCGGCATTCTCCAGGAAGTGCCTGGCAAGCAGTGGGATATCCTGCCGCCGTTCCCGCAGCGCGGGCAAGGCGATCGGCACGACGTTCAGGCGGTAGAACAGGTCTTCGCGAAACTGGCCGGACGCGACCTGCTGAGTGAGGTCGCGATTGGTGGCGGCGACGATGCGCACATCGGTGCGGATCGTCCGCGCACCGCCGACGGTGGTGAATTCACCGGATTGCAGAACGCGCAGCAACCGCGTCTGCGCCTCCATCGGCATATCGCCGATCTCATCCAGGAACAGCGTGCCGCCCGAAGCCTGCTCGAATCGGCCCGCATTGCGCTGGGCCGCGCCGGTAAAAGCGCCGCGTTCATGGCCGAACAGTTCGGCCTCGATCAGCTCGCGCGGGATCGCGGCCATGTTAAGCGCGACGAAGGGTGCGGCGCGGCGGGGGCCGAGATCGTGGATCGCACGCGCCACCAGTTCCTTGCCCGTACCCGACTCGCCCGAGACAAGGACGGTGAGGTCGGTCGACACGACACGAGCGATCACGCGGTACACGCCCTGCATCGCCTGCGACCGCCCGATCAGCGGCAGCGCCCGGTCGTCTTCGCCCAGACCATCCTCGACCAGAACACCGCGTCGAGCGAGCGCGCCCGCCACCGCATGGGTCAGCGCGTCGAGATCGAACGGCTTGGGCAGATACTCATACGCCCCGACTTCCGCGGCGCGAACGGCGGTGGTCAGCGTGTTCTGCGCCGACAGAACGATGATGGGCAACGCGGGAAACCGCTCTGCCACGCCCCGGATATGATCGATCCCATCGCCGTCAGGCAGGATGACGTCGGTGACCAGCACATCGGGCGCACCGCCCGACAGGATGCGATCCAGCCGTGCCAGCGTCTCGACCACCGTCACCTCATGCCCGGCCCGCCGCAGCGCCTGGCCGACGACGGTACGGATCGCGGCGTCGTCATCGACGACGAGGACATGGCTCATGGAAGGGCTCTCGGCAAAAGCAGGCGGAGGACCGTCATTTCCGGCGCGCCCTCCCTGGCATATTGGATGATCCCGTTCATGTCGCGGACGAGCTTGTCGACGAGTGCGAGGCCCAGACCCTGCCCCTCGCGGCGTCCCGATACGAACGGATCGAACAGATGGTCCGCAATGTCGGCGGGGGCTCCGGGGCCGTTATCGATCACGCAGATTTCGATCGGCAGCGGCAGCCGGGGGCGCCCCTCGCCCGCGCTGACCGACATGCCGTGGCGATAGGCGGTGGTCAGTATGATGTGCGGATTGCGAACCGCACGAACCGCTTCGCGGGCATTCTTCAGAAGATTTATGACGATCTGGAGCAGTGCGTCGCGATTGATCCGGGCGGGGGGCAGCGACGGGTCGAAGCGCTCCTCGATCGGGATGCCACGCGCAAAACCGGCCAGCGCGACACCGCGGGCATGGCCCAGCAGCGGATAGATATTCTCCGATGCCAGCGGCAGCGGCCGGGTATCGCTGAAATCCTGCATCCGGTCGATCAGCGCGGCAATGCGATCGACCTCCGTGGTGATGAGGGTGGTCAGTTCGCCACCGTTCAGCAGCTGCGCCGCCCCCCGGATACCGGAAAGCGGGTTCTTGATCTCATGCGCCAGCATCGCCGCGGCGCCGACGGCCGCCCGAGCGCCAGCGCTGCGATCCGACGCATGGGCCAGCCGCCGTGAGGGTCCCGCGCTATGCAACGTAATCGCCCGCCACCCGGGATGATCCGGGATCTGGGCCTCGACGAAATCGACCCTGATCTTGGGGCCGTGCGGCGTCGCGATCACCGTGTCATATACGGCAAAGCCGTGCCCGTCGCGGCTCCGCGGTTCGTCCGGCGGCGGCAGGATCGCGGCGAGCGGCTGTCCTGTCATTAGCCGCTCGGACAGGTTGAGCAACTGCTCGGCCAATCCATTGGCATGGGCGATCCGATCATCGGGATCGACGACGACCACGGCGACCGGCAAAGCGCCGAACAGCGCGGCGAAGCCCGGACGGCCGTGACCGGCAGTGTCAGGCAGCCGCTGCAAGCTCGATCTGCGGCATGTAGAAATCGTACAGCATTGCCTTGACCCGCTCGGCACTGGGCTCGTGGTTCACGGTGTTGCGGAACTCGGCCGAACCGTGCAAGCCGCGCGTGTACCAGCCAATATGCTTGCGGGCCATGTTGACGCCGGTTTCGGTGCCATAATGTTCCAGCATCGCGTCGTAATGCTCTGCAACTGCGCGATATTGCTCGTCCAACGCAGGGTCCGGGCGGCGTTCGCCGGTGGCGAACCAGTGCATCACCTGACCGAGCAGCCAGGGACGGCCATAGGCCCCGCGCCCGATCATGATGCCGTCCGCCCCCGATTGGTCGAGCGCCGCATCGGCATCGTCGATCGAGCAGATATCGCCATTCGCGATCACCGGGATCGACACCGCATCCTTTACGTTGCGGATGAACGCCCAATCGGCGCTGCCCTTGTACATCTGGTTGCGGGTGCGGCCGTGCACTGTAATCATCTTCACCCCGAGATCTTCGGCGATACGCGAAAGCTCGGGGGCGTTCAGGCTGTCATGGCACCAGCCCATCCGCATCTTCAGTGTCACCGGCACATCGACGGCCTCAACCGTGGCTTTGATGAGAGCCGACGCCAGCTTCAGATCGCGCATCAGCGCCGAGCCTGCGTCACCGTTGACGACCTTGCGCACCGGACAGCCCATATTGATGTCGATGATCGCGGCCCCGCGATCGGCGTTCAGCTTGGCCGCCTCGCCCATTTCATAGGGGGTGCAGCCGACCAGTTGCATCGACACCGGCTCCTCGAGCGGATGCCAGGCGGCCTTCTGGATCGACTGGCGAGTTTCCCGGATCGCGGCCTGGCTGGCGATCATCTCGGTAACGTTCAGACCCGAGCCATAGCGGCGGACTAACGTGCGGAACGGCATGTCGGTGACGCCGGTCATCGGTGCCAGCACGACGGGGCTGTCGATCGTTACCGAACCGACCTGGATGGGAGCGAGATTACGCATCATACTGCCTGAAAATTAAGCACTCGCCATAGGCCAATAGGGCCATATTGGCAAGATTGGCGAGGAGCCCCAAAAGCCGCTAGGCGAAGTCGATGAGCCAGAATGGAAAGATCGCAGCCCTGATCGTCGCGGCGGGCGGGGGTTCCCGCATGGGTAGCGGCATGCCGAAGCAGTTTCGGGACCTCGGTGGACGGCCGATGCTTCGCTGGAGCCACGACGCCTTCGCCTCTCACCCGGCCGTCGACCTCGTCCTCACGATGATCGCGGAGGAACAGATCGATCATGCCCGCTCGATCCTGTCGAACGCATGGGTCGAAACGGGCGGTGCCAGTCGGCGTGAGTCGGTGGCACGCGGGCTGCGTCATCTGGCGCTCGCCGGTGTCACACAGGTGCTGATCCATGACGCCGCGCGACCATTCCTATCCGTAGAGGTCATCGACCGCGTGCTGGCGGGGCTCGCCTCGGCGGACGGGGCGATGCCGGTCCTGCCCGTTGCCGACACTCTTGCCCGCTCCCTCGCTGATATGCTCGGCGAAACCGTCCCCCGCGACGGTGTGGTCCGCGTCCAGACCCCGCAGGGTTTCCACCTGCAAGCCGTGATCGCCGCCCATGCGGCATGGCCCGCCAATGCGGAAGCGACGGACGATGCGCAGATGGTGCGACGGCTTGGCGGGCGCGTCGCTTTGGTGCAGGGCGATGCCATGCTCGAGAAAATTACCTATCCCGACGACATGACTGGAGCCGATATGCGCCTGACCTGGGAAACCCGGACTGCGATGGGCTATGACGTCCATCGGCTTGAGGATGGCGAGGAATTGTGGCTGGGCGGCGTGCTCATCCCGCATCACCAAGGCCTGTCGGGGCATAGCGATGCCGATGTCGCGCTCCACGCGTTGACCGACGCGCTGCTCGGCACCATCGCGGCGGGCGATATCGGCACGCACTTCCCCCCCAGCGATCCGCAGTGGAAGGGGGCCGAATCGGGCCAGTTCCTGCAGCATGCGGCCAAGCTGATCGCGGACAGGGGCGGGCGGATCGATTTCGTCGACCTGACCATCATCTGCGAGGCTCCCAAGATCGGCCCGCACCGTGCCGCCATGGTCGAGCGGATCGCAGGACTTCTGAACATCGATCAGAGCCGGGTCAGCCTGAAGGCCACCACCACCGAGCGGCTGGGTTTCACCGGACGCGGCGAAGGCATCGCGACCCAGGCGGTGGCGACCATCCGCTTGCCCGGCGGAGCTGCTGCATGAAGCGGCTGGGCCTGATCCTCGCGCTTTCGGCGCTGGTCGCCCCCGAAATGGCGACCGCGCAGCGGGCCTGCATCACCGCGCCCGAGGCGGAGGCGATGACGCTGGTCGCCATGCCGGATATCTTGCGTGAGACCGGCCGGGTCTGCGGCGCGCGGCTGCCCGCCAACAGCCTGATCCGCGGCGGCGGCTCGCTGATCTCCAAATATGAAAGCGCGGCCGATCAGGCCTGGCCCGCCGCGAAGGCCGCAATCGTCAAGCTGTCCGATCCCGCGATCAATACGCTGCTTCAATCGGACTATGCCCGGCCGCTGTTGACCTCCTTGCTCGTGCCTTTCATCGTCGGCCGGATCGGACTGGACGATTGCGGGACGATCGACCGGCTGGTGACCCAGCTGGCCCCCCTGCCCCCGCGCAATATGGCCGGAGTGGTCGTGACCGCGCTGCAATATCTCAAGACGGAAAAGGCACGCGGACGGCAAGTGGCCGTGCCCGACCTGCCGCTATGCACCAACGGAAACTGATATGGACTTCATTCTCCCCCGCGAGCTGATCGAGCTGGCCGAACGCGTGGTCGTCGCCAACCGCGCGGCGGGGCGTCGCGTGGCCTTGGCCGAAAGCTGCACCGGCGGCTTGGTGGCGGCGGCCCTGACCGAAATTCCCGGATCGTCCGACGTCGTCGAGGCTGGGTTCGTTACCTATTCAAATCAGGCGAAGATCAATCTGTTGAAGGTCAATCCGGAAGTGATTGACACCTTCGGCGCCGTGTCGACCGCCACCGCCTGGGGCATGGCGCAAGGCGTGCTGGCCGCCAGCGATGCGGACGTGGCCGTCGCGATCACCGGCGTGGCGGGCCCCGGCGGCGGCACGGCGAAGAAGCCGGTTGGCACCGTCGTCTTCGCCCAGGCGCTACGCGGCGGCGATCCCGAAGACGTGAAGGCCGAACGGCACGAGTTCGGCGATATCGGTCGCGGCGGTATCCGGCTTCAGGCCGCGCTGTTGGCGCTGGAGTTGTTGCTGCCGTAAAGCCTGGCGGCGCGATCCTCGAACGCGCCGATCATGCGGCGAAGGGCAGTGCCGAACACCTGCCCCGCCAGCATCTCGAACACCCGGTTCTTGAACGCGAAGTCGACCGTGAAGTCGACCGCGCAGCCCTGTTCCTCGGGGCGGAAGCGCCAGTTGTTGCGCAGATACTTTAGCGGCCCGTCGAGATATTCGACGTCGATCGATCCCGGCCGGTCCTTGGTGACCCGGCTGGTGAACGTCTCGCGCAACCCCTTGAAGCCCACGATCATGTCGGCCACCGTTTCTGTCGGCGTGTCCGAGCGGACGCGCATCGCCGATACCCAGGGCAGGAACTCCGGATAGCGGGCCACGTCGGCGACCAGATCGAACATCTGCTCCGGCGTATAGGGCAGATGCCGCGTCTCGCTATGCTTGGGCATCAGCGCGCGCTTGCGAGCTTCGCCTCGCGGGCCGACCGCAGCCGCTCGAAATCGTCGCCCGCGTGATAGCTTGAGCGGGTCAGCGGCGAACTGGCGACCAGCAGGAACCCCTTCGCCCGCGCGATTGCGGCATAGGCGTCGAATGCCTTCGGCGTCACGAACTCGGCGACCTTGGCATGGCGCGGCGTCGGCTGGAGATACTGGCCCATGGTCAGGAAATCGATATCGGCCGAGCGCATGTCATCCATCACCTGATGGACCTCCAGCCGCTCCTCGCCGAGGCCGAGCATGACGCCGGACTTGGTGAAGATCGACGGATCGTGGCGCTTCACGCTCTCCAGCAGGCGCAGCGACGCATAATAGCGCGCGCCCGGTCGGATCGTCGGGTACAGCCTGGGGACCGTCTCCAGATTATGGTTGTACACGTCAGGCCGCGCTTCGACGATCGACTCGATCGCGGCCTGCGCCTTGTTGCGGAAGTCGGGCGTCAGGATTTCGATCGTCGTATCGGGCGTCGTGCGACGCAGCGCCTGGATCACCTTCACGAACTGCGACGCGCCGCCATCGGGCAGGTCGTCGCGGTCGACGGAGGTGACGACAATGTGCTTCAACCCCATCTGCGCGGCGGCATCGGCGACATTCTGCGGCTCCATCGCGTCGACCTTGCGCGGCATGCCGGTCTTCACGTTGCAGAAGGCGCAGGCGCGGGTGCAGGTATCGCCCAGGATCATGACGGTCGCATGCTTCTTCGACCAGCATTCGCCGATGTTCGGGCAGGCAGCCTCTTCGCAAACGGTCGTCAGGCTCTTGGCCCGCATCAGCTCGCGGGTGGCGGCGAAACCGGCGCTCGTCGGGGCCTTGACGCGGATCCAGTCCGGCTTGCGCGCGCGCACCGGCGCGACCAACGGTGTCAACTCGTTCATGGCTCGCGAAATAGCGATGGTCAGGGCCGGACACAATGCCTCGCGCGTCGGACGCGACATGCGGGGGACATGGTGGTGTCAGACATACTTTGATATGGAACCGAAACGGCCCTGCTCGGGTTCGCTCGATACAGTACGGTTTCCTGAACTGGATAAGAGAGATCAATGACCGACTTTAACGACCTCGTGGATGGCTATCAGCGCTTTCGGACCTCCGATTGGCGTCGCCAGCGCGACCGCTGGGCCGAATTGAAGGAAGGCCAGAGCCCCAAGGTGATGGTCATCGCCTGCTCGGACAGCCGCGTCGATCCGGCCCAGATCTTCGACACGCTGCCCGGCGAGATCTTCGTCGTGCGCAACGTCGCCAATCTGGTTCCCCCGTTTGAGACCGGCGGTGGACATCACGGCGTATCGGCCGCGCTGGAATTCGCGGTGACGCAGCTGGAAGTGACCGACGTCGTCGTCATGGGCCATGGCGCCTGCGGCGGCTGCAAGGCGGCACTGACGCAAGGGTTTGCCCATGCGCCGCAGGGTGAAGGCGGTTTCGTCTCCGACTGGGTGAGCCTGCTCGACGATGCGCGAGAAAAGGTCATCGCGAAGCATGGCGACGCGGCAGACGCCAATGCGATGCGCGAGATGGAGCTGGAGTCGGTTCGCACCTCGATCGCGAACCTGCGAACCTTCCCCTTCGTCACCAAGCGTGAGGATGCGGGCAAGCTGACGCTGCGCGGTGCCTATTTCGCGATCGCCGATGGCGTGCTGCACCTGATGGACGATAGTGGCGAGTTCCAGCCCGCCACCCCGGCGCTGGCCACCGCATAATGTTGTTGGTCCGGGCCCCGTGCCCGGACCCATAGGAAAAGGGCGGACGCCGCATCCGGCGCCCGCCCTTTTTACTTATCCCTTAGACCCGGGTCAGCCCGCCGAGGCGGCGACGACCTGATCCACATCCTTCTTCGGCTCTGCCGTCGAGCGCAGCGACAGCTCGCGCATTTGCTTGTTGCTGGGCAGGCTGGGCGCGCCCATCAGCAGGTCCTCGGCACGCTGGTTCATCGGGAACAGCGAGATTTCGCGCAGGTTCTGCGCGCCGCAGATCAGCATGACGATCCGGTCGACACCGGCGGCCATGCCACCATGCGGCGGCGCGCCGTACTGGAACGCGCGATAGAGGCCGCCGAACCGCTCCTCGACATCCGCCTTGGACAGGCCGACCTTCTCGAACGCGGCGACCATCAGCTCGGGGCTCTGGTTGCGGATCGAACCCGACGCGATCTCGAAGCCGTTGCAGACCAGGTCATATTGATAGGCCTTGAGCGACAGCGGATCGGCGGAATTCAGCGCCTCCATACCGCCCTGCGGCATCGAGAAGGGGTTGTGCGCGAACTCGACCTTCTTCTCGTCCTCGTCCCACTCATAGAAGGGGAAGTCGACGATCCAGCACAGACGGAACGCGCCCTCCTCGATCAGACCGAGCTGCTCGGCGACGCGGGTGCGAGCGAGACCAGCCAGCTTGGCCGCAGCCTCGACCTTGCCCGCAGCAAAGAACAGGCCGTCATCGGGGCCGAGGCCGAGTGCTGCGTAGATCGCTTCCATGCCTTCGGTGCCATGGTTCTTGGCGATCGGCCCGCCAAACTCGCCGCCCTTGCGGGTGACATAGCCCAAGCCCGCATGGCCCTCGGCGCGCGCCCATTCGTTCATCTCGTCGAAGAACTTGCGGCTCTTCTCGGCAGTCTTCGGCGCCGGGATCGCACGGACGACGCCGCCCGAGCCGACGATCTTCTCAAACAGGCCGAAACCCGAGGTCGTGAAATGCTCCGACACATCGGTGATGATGAGCGGGTTGCGCAGGTCGGGCTTGTCGTTGCCGTACTTCAGCATCGACTCCGAGTAAGGGATACGCGGGAACTCACCCGTCGGGGTCACGGTGCGGCCGTCGGCGAATTTTTCGAAGATGCCGCCGATCACCGGCTCCATCGTCTCCCACACCTCTTCCTGGGTGACGAAGCTCATCTCCAGGTCGAGCTGATAGAACTCGCCCGGCAGGCGATCGGCGCGCGGGTCCTCGTCGCGGAAGCACGGGGCGATCTGGAAATAGCGGTCGAAGCCCGCGACCATCAGCAGCTGCTTATACTGCTGCGGCGCCTGGGGCAGCGCGTAGAACTTGCCCGGATGGATGCGGCTGGGCACCAGGAAGTCGCGCGCGCCCTCGGGCGACGACGCGGTCAGGATCGGGGTCGAATATTCGGTGAAGCCCGCCGTCTCCATGCGACGCCGCATGTCCGAGATCACCTGGGTCCGGCGCACGATGTTGGCATGGAGCGTGTCGCGACGCAGGTCGAGGAAGCGGTAGCGCAGGCGGATATCCTCGGGATACTCCTGCTCGCCCGCCACCGGCATCGGCAGTTCCTCGGCCGCCGACAGCACGGTGGCGCCTCGTGCGAACACCTCAATCTCGCCGGTCGCCAGATTGGCGTTCACGGTGCCAGCCGAGCGCGCCTTCACCACGCCGTCGATCGTCACGACCGACTCGACCCGGACGCTTTCCAGGATGGCGAGCGCGGGCGTGTCGCTGTCGGCGACGATCTGGGTGATGCCGTAATGGTCGCGCAGATCGACGAACAGCACGCCGCCATGATCGCGCTTGCGATGGACCCAGCCGGACAGGCGAACCGTCTCGCCGACCGCCTCAGCAGTCAGCGCGGCGCAGGTGTGGGTACGATAGGCGTGCATGGCGGACATTCTCTGTACGTCGGGGGAAAGTGCTGCCGCTTCCCCGCCCGCCCCCTTTTTGTCAATCCCCCAGGCCCGCCCGTGTGCCCGAATGCGCCTCTCGCGCGTTCCTCTTTGTCAACCCGCGTGAGCCGGGCTATGTGCATGCGATGCACGTTCATCCGTTGATTACCGACAGCGCCACGCTCGCCAATCTCTGCGCCCGTCTCTCGCAGGCCGACTATGTGATGGTCGATACCGAGTTCATGCGGGAAAGCACCTATTGGCCGGAGCTTTGCCTGATCCAGATCGCCGACACGCAAGAAGCCGCCGCAATCGATCCCAAGGCGCCGGGGCTGGACATGACCCCCCTGCTCGACCTGTTGGTCAACAACGATCAGGTGCTGAAGGTCTTCCACGCGGGAGGCCAGGATATCGAGATCATCTACAACCTGACCGGCAAGACCCCGCATCCTCTGTTCGACACCCAGATCGCGGCCATGGCCTTGGGACAGGGTGAGCAGATCGGATATTCCAATCTGGTCGACAGCTGGCTGGGCATTTCGGTCGACAAGGGTGCGCGCTTCACCGACTGGTCGCGGCGTCCGCTCGACCAGCGCCAGGTCGATTACGCGATCGGCGACGTGACCCATCTGGCCGCCATCTTCCCGAAGATGCTGGAGCGGCTCCGGAAGACCGGGCGCGGGGCGTGGCTGGACCAGGAAATGGAGCGGTTGGCGGATCCCGCGCATTATGCGAACGACCCCGATGTCGCCTGGAAGCGCGTCCGCGTTTCGGGCCGCAAGCCGGACATGCTCGGCCGCCTGAAGGCGCTGGCCCGCTGGCGCGAGCTGGAGGCGCAGGCCAAGGACCTGCCGCGGGGCCGCATCATCAAGGACGAGACGCTGGCCGACCTCGCCGGGCATCCGCCGCGCAAGCAGGCCGACCTTGCCAAGGTCCGCGGCCTGTCGGCCACCTGGGCAGGGAACGACATCGGCGCGCGCCTGATGGATGCGCTGGAGGGTGCCGAGCCGCTCAGCGCCGACGAACTGCCCGTTCGTGACGACCGCAAGCCGGGGCTGGGGCGAGAGGGCGCGCTGGTCGCCGATCTGCTCAAGCTGCTGTTGAAGATTCGTGCGCGTGACATCGACGTGGCCCCCCGCCTGCTGGCGCGTGCCGACGATCTGGAAATGCTGGCAGCGGGCGTCCGCTCTGGCCTGTCGGTCCTCGACGGCTGGCGGTTCGAGCAATTCGGTCGCGATGCACTCGATCTGGTCGAAGGGCGAACGGGCTTCGTCGTGAAGGGCGGCAAGCTGAAGATGGTGCGCACCGCCGAGGACGCGGCATGATCCGCTTTCCCGTCCTCCTCGCTGTCCTGCCGCTCGCAGCCTGCGTGACGACGCCAAAAGCCCAGGGGCTCGCCGATGTATCGGGTTGCGGTGACGCCAAGGTGGCCGATCTGATCGGCAAGCGCTGGACCGAAGCGCTACGTGCGCCGACGCAGAAGCGCGCCGGTGTTCGAGAATTGCGGGTCATCGCGCCGGGCGATGCGGTGACGATGGATTACCGACCCGACCGGCTCAACATCGAAACCGATGCCGAGGGTCGGGTCGTTCGCCTCAAGTGCGGGTAAGCCGAACCGGGGTCTTGCCCAGAGCGGTCGCCAGCGTCGCATGGCGACGCTCCACCGCCTCGCCGTAAAAGCCCCGATCGGCCTCCAGCATCGCCAGGCCGAGCTGGCTGTCGTTCAGGACGAGCCCTGTCCGCTCCAATGGACCGGCCAGTCCGCCGCTCAGCCGCTGTCCCAGCCGGATCGCCAGGCCCCAGCTGGTCGCCAGCTTCAATTGCGCGGGGCTGGCGAGTTCGGCGAGCGGCGAAGGGACGTCCAACCCGCCGCCCAGACTGGTATGCAGCGCCTGCGCCAGCATGGCCCGCGCCTCCGCGTCGATACCGACCCAATTGCCATGCAAGGCAATTTCGACGCCGCGCTCGGCGCGAAATTCGGGGTTCGCGCGCCAGCCCACATCGGCGAGCAGGCAGGCGGCGTGGCGCAGCCTGGCCTCCGCCGCCGCTTCGCCCGCGAACAGCGGCGCGATCCAGCTTTCCAGCAAATCGCCATGCTCGGGGAAACGACCCAGCAAACGTCCTTCCTCGCGCGCCGCGACGATCAGCGGATCGAGCGCGCGGGTCTTCGCATCCAGTCCGCCATAGAGAAGCCCCTCCCGCAAACCAAAGGCGGACACCACGGTCGTGCTGCTACCCAGATGCTTGAGCAGGACGCCGAGCAGGGCGGTCGCGTCGGCGAGCGTCGCGGCCCGGCTGGACGACAGCCCCTTCACCTCGCGCAGGCGCGCCTTGCTGAGATGCGGGATCGTCCGCGACAGACGCAATATGTCGAGCGGCGTCAGCTCGTAGTGATGGATGATCGGCAGCGGATAATCGGCCAGGGTCATGTCCAGCCGCGCCAGCGCGCGCCACGACCCGCCGACCATATAGAAGGGCAGCCCGCGCCCGCGCCCTTCCCAACCGGCATCCTCGATCAGGCGGCCGATATGCCGCTCGAATGCCTTGCCGCCCTTCTCGCGCAGGGCCGGGATGCGCAGGACGCCGAGCGGGAAGGAAACACGATCCTCGACGCCGCCGTCTCGAACACGGACCAGTTCCAGGCTGCCTCCGCCCAGATCGCCGACGATCCCGTCGGCGTCGGGAATGGCCGAGAGAACCCCCTCGCCCGCCGCCATCGCCTCCTGTTCGCCGGACAGAAGTTCGACCTCCAGCCCCAGCGACTCGGCGCAGGCGATCAGTTCGCCGCCATTGGCAGCATCGCGCACCGCCGCCGTCGCCACGGTGCGCAGGGTCGAGACGCCCATCTCTCGCGCCAGGCTGGCGAAACGCGCCAGCGCGACCTGCGCCTTGCCAAGCGCCGCAGCATCGATCGCGCCGGTCGCCGCCAGTCCGCGTCCCAGCCCGGCCATCACCTTTTCGTTGAACAGAATGGCGGGCAGGCGCGGTGGCCCCTGGTAGACGACCAGGCGAACCGAGTTGGAGCCTATATCGATGATTGCCGTACGCGGCGCGCGGGAGCCTGGCATGGCTTATCGCGCGCCCGTCAACGCTGCCGCCGCAGCGACAGGGTGGGCACCGCCTTGCTGGTGTCGAGCGCGGCACCGCGCCCCGAAAGCGAGGGATTGGTCATGAAATACCGATGCAGGTTGAAAGGGCGATCGCCCGGCGTGTCGCGGACATAGCTGCCGTCCGGCTCCAATTCCCAGCTCTGTTCATTGTCGAGCAGGTTGGCGACCATCACCTGATCCAGAATCTGGTCATGCACGGTCGGGTTCAGGATGGGCAGCATATATTCAACCCGGCGGTCGAAGTTCCGGGGCATCCAGTCCGCCGAGGATATGAACAACTTAGCCGCGTCATGGGGCAGCGCCTTGCCGTCTCCGAACGCCCAGATCCGGCTATGCTCGAGGAAGCGGCCGACGACCGACTTGACCCGGATATTGTCCGAAAGCCCCTCGACGCCCGGTCGCAGGCAGCAGATGCCACGCACGATCAGGTCGATCTCGACCCCGGCCCCGCTCGCTTCATAGAGCTTTTCGATGATGAGGGGGTCGACCAGCGAGTTGACCTTGGCCCACAGGCTGCCCGTCCGCCCGGCGCGGGCATGGGCGATCTCGGCATCGATCAGCGCCATCAGATTGTGGCGCAGGTCGCGCGGCGACAGGCTCACCCGGTTCATCGCCACGGGTTCGACATAGCCGGTGATATAGTTGAACATCTGCGCCGCATCGCGCCCGAGCAGCGGATCGGCGGTGAAGAAGCTGAGATCGGTATAGATGCGCGCGGTGATGGGGTGATAATTGCCCGTGCCGAAATGGCAGTAAGTGCGGAAATCGCTGCCCTCGCGGCGGACGACCATCGACACCTTGGCGTGGGTCTTCCAATCGATGAAGCCGTACACGACCTGCACGCCCGCCCGTTCGAGAGCAGAGGCCCAATAGAGATTCTGCTCCTCGTCAAACCGCGCCTTCAATTCGACGATCGCAGTCACCGACTTGCCCGCCTCGGCCGCCGCGATCAGCGCGTTGATGATCGCCGACTGTTTGCCCGCACGGTATAGCGTCTGCTTGATCGCCACGACATCGGGGTCCGCCGCCGCCTGTTTCAGGAAGGCGATGACGACCTCGAACGTCTCGTACGGATGGTGGACGACGATATCCTTGGCCTTGATCGCGGCGAAGCAGTCGCCCGCAAACTCCCGGATACGTTCCGGGAAACGCGGGGAATAAGGCGGGAATTTCAGATCGGGGCGATCCTCATCGACCAACATGGTGAGGTCGCCGATACCGAGCAGGTTCCCGCTCTCGGTAATGATCGCATCGGCCCCGCCCAGTTCGCCGCGCAGCACATCGGCCAGCTCGTCGGGCATTCCGGTTTCCAGTTCCAGCCGGATCACCCGTCCGCGCCGCCGCCGCTTGATGGCGTTGGCGAAATAGCGGACCAGATCCTCCGCCTCTTCCTCGATCTCGATATCGCTGTCGCGCAGCACGCGGAAGGTCGCGGCGCCGTTGACGACATAGCCGGGGAAGAGCAGCCCCGAGAAACGGCGCAGGATCGTCTCGATCGACACATAGCGCGCGCCCTCGCCCGGCAGGCGGACGAAGCGCGGCATGGTGGCGGGGATCATCACCAGTTCGCGAATCGGTTCCTTGTCCGAAACACGGGTCAGGTCGAAGATCATCGACAGGCCCTTGTTCGGGATGAACGGGAACGGGTGCGCCGGATCGAGCGCCTGGGGGGTCAGGATCGGAAAGATCTGCTCGCGGACATGGGTTTCCAGCCAGGCGTTCGCTTCCTGGTCGATCGCGTCGCGGCGCAGGACAAAGATACCCGCCTCATCCAGCAGGTTGCGCAGGTCGCCCCAGACCTCCTGCTGGCTGGCCATCAGGCGATCCGCCTCGGCGACGATACCGCTCAGCTGCTGCCCCGGCGTCAGGCCATCGACCGAGCGCTGTTCGACATCCTGCGCCTGCTGCCCCTTCAGCCCCGCCACGCGGACCATGAAGAATTCGTCGAGGTTCGATCCCGAGATCGACAGGAACCGCAGCCGCTCCAACAGTGGATGCGCTGTGTTGCACGCCTCTTCCAGCACCCGGCGGTTGAAGGCCAGCCAGGAGAGTTCGCGATTGAAATAGCGTCCGTTCGGCTCCGTTGCGAAATGGTCGTCGTCAGGCTCTGACATTTGCGCGATATGGGCAGGACGGGTCATCGTGTCTCGCTTAAGGCTTACGGCTCGGCGATCAGACCGGCCGCGATCAGAGTGGATCGTGCAAGGGGAATGGACAAGCGCGCGCGCCGTTCCATCGCCCCTTGGTCGAGCATATCCACCGCTCGGATGACAGAAAGGTGACTACGCTCGATCCGAAGGGTCAGCCACTCGATCAGGTCGGGCCGTGCATCCAGGCCACGACGCTCGAACAGATGCTCGAACAGCCCGGCGACCAGCTCGTCATCGGGCGCGCCGATCTCCGCCAGGCTGCTGTTCGCCAGCCGCGAGCGCAGGTCGGGCAGCTTCACCTGCCAGCGCGGCGGCGGCGAGTCGGCGACGATCAACAGCGGCAGTCGATCGGCCTGCGCCCTGTTCCAGGCGTGGAAGATCTGTACCTCGGGCACACGCTCGGCATCGTCGATGATCGTGCCCCCGCTCTTGGCCGCGAAGATGCGCGCGAGCAGCGAGCGGCCCGACTTGCGCGGGCCGGTCAGGATCGCGGCCATGGTCGGCCACGCTTCCCATTGTTCCAGCATCCGTGCCGCCATCCGGTTGGAATCGGTCAGCAGGAACGCATCGGATCGGGGGTCGGCCGGCCATTGCAGCGGCAACGCCATCTGGTTCATCCGGTAATCACGCTATCCGATGGAGGCACCGGCGCGGGCACTTGCGGTGCGCGCCGGATGCGAAGGGTGGTGCCCGATCCGGACACCTGAAGACCGCGCTGCTCGAGCGCGCGGCGAAGCTGATCGGGATCGCCGTCATAGGTGACAGCCATGATCGACACGCCGCCGAGCGCCAAGCTGGTCGTGCCTGCGCGGACCACGCCGGGTATGCCCCGAACGAGACTTTCGGCGTTGGCGACGGCGCTGGCGGTCGGCGCATCATATTGCAGCGTGACGGCGATCCCAGCCCCCGACGCGGTGATCGCGGCATCCAGTCCGGCGATCGGCTCCTCACCGGGCGCGGTATCGTCGACGATCGCCGCTTCGGGCTTGGGCGGCGGGCGAAGTGAGGCGTCAGGATGCAGCGCCCCGCTTGCCAGCGCCTTCTGGTACAAGGCGTCGAGCCGTGCGACGCCGGTATCGAGCAATTGCGGCAACCCGTCCGTATTCCCGACGCGCAAGGTAATTGTGCCCAGCAGCCTATTGTCCGGCCCATGCCGCGCCTCGAACACGCCGATCACTGGCCCGCCCGGCCATTGGCGATAGAGGTGTACGACCGGGATGAGGATATCCGACGCACCATATTGATCGAGGATCGAGCGCCACCAGCCGCGCGACCGCCGCCCGATCTGCCCCGCATTCATCAGCAGCGGCTCCGCGCCGGTGCCCGAGGGACGGATATAGTCGATCGTACTGTTGCCGGTACGGAAGCGTGCCCATGCCTGCTGCCACGGCGTGCGCGCCTCGAACATCTGCGACACGCCACCCGAAATCTGGAGCGGCATCACCAGCATCGGCGGCGAGCGATCGGCATAGGCCGACACGCCCAGCACGGACGCGGCACGAACCCGGTCGAACAACACGCCGAGCTTGGCGACGTAGCGCGTCGGGCCGATCTGTTCATTTTCGATGACGATACCGCTGACCAGCGAGTCGAGCAGCCCGTCCGACGCGCCGGTGCCGCTGCGCCCCAGACGCTGAGCCAGCATGGCCCAGGCCTTGCGCTGCGCGATACGCCAACCGCCGAGCCGGGCGGCCTCCGCCGTCTTGCCCGATACGTCGACGGCGACGCCCGTCACTTCATAGGAACCGCCATTATCGACCGGCGCGACGCCGCGCGTCTGCCCCTCGATCTGGGCGAGCACCGCGCCGCCCCCTATGCCGAGCCCGGCAAGGGCGGCCAGACCGGCCATGAGGGAGGGCAATCGCAAACGCATCGCGGCCTTTTGGCGAAGCAGACGTGGAAATCCAAGCGCGATATAGCTAACGGGCAAACATGACCGACAACAGCACGCCGTCCGCCAGCCCCTCGCCCGCCGAAAAGGGCGCGTCTTACACCTATGCCGATGCTGGCGTTTCGATCGCCGCCGGTAACGCGCTGGTCCGCGCGATCGGCCCGCTCGCCAAGGCGACGCGACGGCCGGGCGCGGATGCCGACCTGGGCGGCTTCGGCGGTTTCTTCGACTTGAAGGCCGCCGGTTTCACCGATCCGCTTCTGGTCGCGGCCAATGACGGCGTCGGCACCAAGCTGAAGCTTGCGATCGAGCATGACCGCCATGACGGCGTGGGCATCGACCTCGTCGCCATGTGCGCCAACGACCTCGTGGTGCAGGGCGCCGAGCCGCTGTTTTTCCTCGATTACTATGCGACCGCCAAGCTGGAAGGCGATGTACCGGAACGCGTGATCGCCTCGATCGCCGAAGGATGCCGCATCGCCGGATGCGCGCTGATCGGCGGCGAAACGGCCGAGATGCCGGGCATGTATGCGCCGGGCGACTATGATCTCGCGGGCTTCTGCGTCGGCGCGGTCGAGCGCGATCAGGTCCTGACCGGCGCGACCATCGGCGACGGCGACGTGATCCTGGGTCTGGCCTCCTCCGGTGTCCATTCCAACGGCTTCTCGCTGGTTCGCCGCCTGGCCGCCGACAAGGGC
Organism: Sphingomonas sp. 77B; assembly: GCF_056497825.1. Classification (NCBI taxonomy): domain Bacteria; kingdom Pseudomonadati; phylum Pseudomonadota; class Alphaproteobacteria; order Sphingomonadales; family Sphingomonadaceae; genus Sphingomonas; species Sphingomonas sp. 77B. Next base: position 378,989 of record NZ_JBWMBY010000001.1, on the reverse strand, counting down.
TGGAAGCTCGACCGCCCGGCGCTGTTCGATCAGGACGTGCTGCTGATCGAGGCGCTGATGGCCCCGACTCGGATTTATGTCCGCTCGCTGCTCCCCTCGCTCAAGGCGGGGACAATCAAGGGCCTTGCGCATATCACCGGCGGCGGCCTGCTCGAAAATATTCCGCGCGTGCTTCCCAAGGGCGCGCATGCGGTGGTCGATGCGGAGGGCTGGGAGCAGTCGCGCCTGATGGCCTTCCTGCAGGCGCAGGGCGGGATCGAGCCCGAGGAAATGGCGCGGACCTTCAACTGCGGCATCGGCATGGCAGTCATCGTCGCGGCCGACCAGGCGGACGCCGTGGCCGAAACCCTGCGCACCGCTGGCGAGACGGTCGTCACCATCGGCCGTGTCGAAGCGGGCGAGCGTGGCTGCACCGTCAAGGGTTCGGCTGGCACCTGGAGCGCCAGGGCGGACTGGACCGCGACCCATGTCGGCTGACACGCCGGTCAAGGTCGGCATCCTGATTTCCGGCCGGGGCTCCAACATGCAGTCGCTGGTGTCGGCGTCGCGGGAAGCGGGCGCGGCCTATCAGGTCGCGCTCGTCGCCTCTGATAAGCCGGACGCCGCTGGACTGGCCTGGGCGCAGGAACAGGGAATTGCGACCTTTGCCCTGTCGCCCAAGGGCATCGGCAAGCCCGCTTATGAAGCGGCGATCGATCAGGCGCTGCGCGATGCGGGCGTTCAGGTGATCGCGCTGGCGGGCTATATGCGGCTGCTGTCGGGTGATTTCGTCTCGCGTTGGCAGGGTCGTATCGTCAATATCCACCCCTCACTGCTGCCGCTTTACAAGGGGCTCGACACGCATCAGCGCGCCATTGCCGCGGGCGATGCCAAGGCGGGCTGTTCGGTCCATGTCGTGACCGAGGAACTGGATGACGGCGAAGTGCTGGGTCAGGCCGAGGTCCCGATCCTGCCTGGCGACGACGCGGCGGCACTTGCGGCGCGCGTGCTCGTTGAGGAGCATGGTTTGTACCCGCAAATACTCACGGAGTTCGTGCGTCGATGACCGATTTCCTGACCCGTATCCGCGACATCGCCATGCTGCTGCCCGGTACGGCCGAGCAGGCTGGCGACGGCGAAACACGCTTCCTGGTCGAGGGCGCCCCCTTCCTGCGGGTGAGCGGCACCGCATCGACGATCCATCTGTGCGTTGCCGATGAAGGACGCGAACCACATTGGAGCGAAGTCGCGCTGGGTGCGGACAGCGACTGGACGCTGGTCGAGGACCGGATCGCACGCAGCTGGGAACTGGTCGCCCCGACCGAATTGCTGGAGGCGGGCGGGCGATGAGCGAACCGGCGGGGAACGAGGCCGCCGAACGCGCCAAGTCACGGCGAAGGCTGCTGACGCTGGCGGAGTTCGTGGCGGTGGCCGGGCTGATGGTCGCGGCGCTGACGCTGTACCTAAACTGGTCGCAGCGGCGCAGCGACGCCCAGGACAAGGCCGCTACCGCGAGCGCCCAGCGGCAGGAGCGCGCCCGTTTGGACCTGACCGGAACGGTCGATGGCGACGGCCGCCGCCTGCTGCTGCGCGATCCGAACCATGATCTGCAGGATGTCTCGATCGACTTCCCCAAGGCGTCGGGCATCGGGCGCCAAGCCCCGGTCGGCGATCCAGCCATCGAAGCCGAGCCGATCGCCGGGCCGATCCTGGCCCTGACCGACGGCAAGGCGGATATGCGGGAAGGACGCCTGCCCGCGCTCATCACGGTTCGGTACTGGGACGGCGATACGTCACGTACCGTGACCGGCCTCTACGACATCATCTGGAGCACCCATGGCCGCCTGCTTCGCGGACGTACGCTGCGGCTGGAGGGATTGCGGCTGCGCGACCGGAACGGCACCACCGCCAAGCTCGACGCGGCTTGGGCGGCCCGGCGGGGTTAAAGGTCTCGAGCGTAAACGACATCGTCAAAGACGGTGTCGCCGACCCGGAACTGCCGGGTCCCTGCCAGGGCAAAGCCTTCCCGCTCGTAAAAACTGCGGGCGCGTTCGTTGATGCCGAGCACGCCCAGCAACATACGCCGGCGGCCCATGGCGCGCGCGTCATCGATCGCCTTGGCCATCAGCCTGTGCCCCAGGCCGGTGCCGTTCGTCAGGGACAGGGTATAAATGCGGCGAAGCTCGATATCCCGCGCATCCGTCTCAATCGGCAGATCGGGAGGCGTGAGCAACGTATAGCCGACCGGCGCCGCGCCGTCGGGATGCTCCGCCAGAGTCGCCACGCAGGCCGGATCGCTGATCCAGGCGTCGAACTTGGCGGGCGAGCTATTCAGTGCGCAGTGGCGCACCATGTCGGGACCGGCGATGGTCCCGGCAAACGTCTCGAGGAAAGTGGCGGCCGCGACGAGCGACAGCGCGGGCGCATCGCCCGGCCCGGCCCGTCGCAGCCGCCATTCCATCAGCCGACGATTTCTTCCGGCTTGAAGAAGTACGCGATCTCGATCTCGGCATTCTCGTCCGAGTCCGAACCGTGGACCGTGTTGGCTTCGATCGACTCGGCCAGTTCCTTGCGGATCGTGCCCGGCTCGGCATTCGCCGGGTTGGTCGCGCCCATGATGTCGCGGTTACGCTGCATCGCGTTCTCGCCCTCGAGCACCTGCACGACGACCGGACCCGAGATCATGAACTCGACCAGATCGTTGAAGAAGGGACGCTCCTTGTGGACCGCATAGAAGCCTTCGGCCTGCTCGCGGGTCATTTGAATGCGCTTCGAGGCGACGACGCGCAGGCCGGCTTCCTCCAGCATCTTGGTGACGGCGCCGGTCAGGTTGCGGCGGGTTGCGTCGGGCTTGATGATCGAAAAGGTACGGTTCGCGGCCATGATGGTCACGCAGCTCCTGAATAAGTGAGTGGCTGGAAGTGGCGCCGCCCTAGTCGGGGCGGGGGTGCAATGCAATGTCTTATGGTGAAGCGGCGCTCCCTGCTCCTTTCCCCCCCTGCAAGGGGGGGGGACCAGCGAAGCTGGTGGAGGGGTGTCCCCGCTGATGGTGACACCCCTCCGTCAGTCCTGCGGACTGCCACCTCCCCTTGCAGGGGAGGAATGCATCAAGCCGCCTGTTCCCAGCGCCCCTGGTCGTTCTGTTTCCAGTATCGGCGCTCGACGCCATCCCGGTCGGCCAGCCCCTTCCAGGCGGCGCGTGCCTCGCCGATACGGTCGCCGTCGAAGAAGTGAAACGCCCGGTCGAACGCCAACGCCTCGTCGCGCCAGACCCCGTCCGCCAGCGCGACATGCCGCGCGCCGTTGGCCGGCTGAACGTCGCCCGCGATCAGCACGGGCTGGGCGGTGTCATCGCCTTCACCCGCCTGGGCATGGGGCAGGAAGCCGTCCGCCGGGATCATCCACAGCTGCCGGTCGAGCGCGGCTCGCTGGTCGGCATCGCCGCTAACGATCAGCAAGCGCCCGCCCCCCGTCATCACCCGTTCGGCGATGACGGGCAGCAGACGGTCGAGCGGCGCGATCGTCAGATGATAGAAATCGACCTGCATCGCGCCGCCCTGCCCCTTATGCGTCGAACTGATCCGCGACGAACTGGTCGAGCAGGCGCACGCCGTAGCCGGTCGCGCCCTTATCGTGGTTGACGCCCGGCTTGTCCGACCAGACCATGCCCGCGATATCGAGGTGCGCCCAGGCGACACCTTCGTTGATGTAACGCTTCAGGAACTGCGCCGCCGTGATCGAACCCGCACCGCGCGGGCCGACATTCTTCATGTCGGCGATCTGGCTGTCGATCAGCTTGTCATAGGCATCGGCCAAGGGGAAGCGCCAGAGCTTCTCGCCCGTCGCGGTGCCCGCCGCCAGCAGCGATTCGGCCAGCGTGTCGTCATTGGCGAACAGGCCGCCATGTTCGCTGCCCAGGCTGATAATCATCGCCCCGGTCAGCGTGGCGAGATCGACGATGGTCGAGGGTGAATGGGTCTTCTGAACCCAGGTCAGCGCGTCGCACAGGACCAGACGACCTTCCGCGTCGGTGTTGATGACTTCGATCGTCTGACCCGACATCGAAGTGACGACGTCGCCGGGGCGCTGTGCATTGCCGTCCGGCATGTTCTCAACCAGACCCATGACGCCGACGACGTTGGCCTTGGCCTTGCGCGCCGCGATCGCCTTCATGGCACCGGCAACCGCACCGGCGCCGCCCATGTCCCACTTCATGTCTTCCATGCCCGCTGCGGGCTTGATCGAAATGCCGCCGGTGTCGAAGGTCACGCCCTTGCCGACTAGCGCCAGCGTCTCGGCATCCGCCGCGCCGCCGTTCCACTTCAGAACCAGCAGGCGCCCTTCGCGCACCGAACCCTGGCTGACGCCGAGCAGCGCGCCCATACCCAGGTCGCGCATCTGAGCTTCGTCGAGCACCGTGACTTCCAGGCCGAGCCCCTCGACATCGGCAAGCACACGCTCGACAAAGGTCTCCGGATAGAGCTTGTTGGGCGGCTCCGAGACGAGCGTGCGGGTCAGCTCCAGCCCGCCATTCACCGCATGGACGCGCGCATAGGCGGATTCCGCATCGGCCCCTGCATCGACGATCGCGATCTTGGTCAGCGTCGGCTTGGAGGTTTCGGGCAGCTTGGTGCGATAGACGTCATGACGCCAGCCGCGCTGGACCGCCGCACCGGCAAAGCTCGCGACCGCCTCGGCGGCGGGCTTGGTCGACAGGCCGGTCAGATCGACCGAGGCCGAGGTAGCGTTGGTCAGCAGCTTGGCGGTCAGCGCCCCACCGGCCTTGCGCCAGTCCGCTTCCTTGCCTTCGCCGACACCCAGCAGCAGGACGCGACGGGCCGTGCCGCCGACCGTGGCGAACAGCTCGACGATCGAACCGGCCTCTCCCTTGAAGCGGGCGGCGTCGACCGCCGCCTTGGCGAGTGCGGCCGCACCCTCCCCTTCGATCCGGCCGGTATCGACCGCATCCTTCTGGAAGGGAAGGACGAGCACGTCATCGGCTTCGACGGTGGAGGTAAAGGCGATCTGCATGGAAACCCTCTGCTGAACTGGTAACAGTTGCTATCATCTAGGGTGTTGGACCGTCGTGGCAAGCGCGCGATTGCAGCAAGCCGCAGGTGATGCGATAGGCAGGCCTTTCAAGGCGTCGCCCTGCCGGGGGAGGCTGCATCATCATGTCGGCAAGGACGGACCAGGTATCATCGTGCGCAGAATGACGCTTCTGACCGGCAGCGCCCTGCCCTTCGCCCTGTTCATGGCCGTGCCTGCCGCCGCGCAGGACCTTCAGGATCGCCCCGTCGCGCCTCCGCCCAGTGAAGGTGCGGCCCCGACCGATCCCAATCAGGTGCGTTTCAGCGCCGATCAGCTGGAATATGATATCAACGCCGATATCGTGACCGCGACCGGCGAGGTGCGGATGTTCCGCGAGGGCGAAAGGCTGCGGGCCGACAAGGTGACCTGGAACCGCAAGACGGGCAAGGTTCTGGCGACCGGCAACATCGCGATCACCAATCCGCAGGGCGACATCGCCTATGGCGATCAGATCGAATTGACCGATTCGCTGAAGGACGGCGTGGTCAACGATATGCTGGTCGTGCTGGAACAGGGCGGACGGCTCGCCGCCGTGAAGGGCATGCGGGAGGCGGATGGGACGATCAATCTCGATCGTGCCGCCTATACGCCGTGCGCGGTCGAGACGTCCGAGGGCTGCCCGAAGGAGCCCTCCTGGAAGATCACCGCCGTCCGCGTCACCTATCGCCCCGACCGGGAGCGCGTCTATTTCACCGGCGCCAAGCTCAACCTGTTCGGCCTGCCGACCATTCCGCTCCCGCGCCTGTCCGCGCCGGTCGGGCCCGGCGGCGATAGTGGTTTCCTGACGCCCGATATCCGGCTCGACCGGGTGAACGGGGTCGAGGTCGCCGTACCCTATTATTGGCGCCTGGCCCCCAATAAGGGCCTGACCGTCACGCCGCACGTCTTCACCGCCGTGCTGCCAATGATGGAAGCGCAATATGAGGAGCTGAACACGCTCGGCGCGTTCCGCATCACCGGATACGGCACCGCCAGCCGCCGCAGCGACGACCTCAACACGCTGAACCCAACCGATACCAGCCAGGCGTTTCGCGGCTATCTGGATGCGGTCGGCCGCTATCAGCTGTCGCCAGAATGGAGCCTCTCCGGCTCGATGCGGATCACCACCGACCGCACCTTCCTGCGTCGCTACGACATTTCGCGCGACGACCGGCTGCGGACGACCGCCAGCCTGGAGCATATCGACGCCAACAGCTATTTCTCGCTGACCGGCTGGTATGTCGAGACGCTGCGCGTCAACGATCCGCAGGGGCAGCAGCCGATCGCGCTGCCGGAACTCGATTATCGTCGCCGGTTCGACGACGGGCTGCTCGGCGGCAAGTTCGAGATGCAGCTGAACACGCTGGCGATCAGTCGCACGGCGGGACAGGACACGCAGCGCGCCTTCGCCAGCCTGCGCTGGGATCTGCGTCGCCTGACCAACTGGGGTCAGGAAGTGACCTTTACCGCCTATGGCCGTGCCGACGCCTATAACGCGAACAACATCGCGACCACGCCGCTGGTGTATCAGGGCCTGGCCGGTTTCCAGGGACGCGGGATCGGTGCGTTGGCGGTCGACGTGAAATGGCCGTTCGTCGGCGAACTCTGGGGCGGCAGCCAGCGGTTCACGCCGCGCGTACAGATCGTCGCCAGCCCCAAGATCCGCAACATCGAAATCCCCAATGAGGATGCCCGCTCGGTCGATCTGGAGGATTCCAACCTCTTCGCGCTGAACCGCTTCCCCGGTTACGACCGATTCGAGGATTCGACGCGTATCACCTATGGTGCGCAATGGGCGCTGACCTTGCCGGGCTTCACCTTCGACACGCTCGTGGGGCAGAGTTTCCGCCTGAACGATCGGCCGACGATCCTCTATCCCGGCACCGGCCTGTCCGATCGCTGGTCGGATATCGTCGGGCGCAGCGAGTTGCGCTTCCGCGATTTCGTCTCGCTGACCCATCGCTTCCGACTGGACAAGGACAGCTTCGCGGTGCGTCGGAACGAGATCGATGCGACGGTCGGTTCGCGCACCACCTATGCCCAGATCGGCTATCTGCGCCTGAAGCGTAACATCTTCACCTCGATCGAGGATTTGCAGGACCGCGAGGAAGTGCGGTTGGCGGGCCGCGTCCAATTCGCGCGCTTCTGGTCCGCATTCGGATCGACCGTCATCGATCTGACCGACCGATCGGAGGACGCCTTGTCACTGTCGAACGGGTTCGATCCGATTCGGCACCGGCTTGGCGTGCAATATGAAGACGACTGCCTCCGGCTCGGCTTCACCTGGCGGCGCGACTATGTGAACACCGGCGACGCGCGGGCGGGCAACAGCTTCCTGTTGACTCTGGCGTTCACCAATCTCGGTCGCTAAGCCGGTATTCAGCATGGTCGACCCATATCGCGACGGTTACGCGCCCCATCAGGCGCGATGAGGATCACAGACACGGTGAAGCACGACATTCGTACCAAGGGCCGCGGCATCCGCGCGGGCGCAACGCTGATGCTGGTCGCAGTCGCGACCGGCGCGCTGGCGCAGACCGTTCCGGATCAGGCCGTGCCGGACACGGGCGGGCTGAATATCCCGTCCAACATGCAGCTGTTCGGCAAGCTGGACCCCAATGTCCGCAAGCCGACCGCCATCGTCAACGACACGGTGCTGACCCAGACCGACATCGATCAGCGCATGGCGCTGGCCATGGCGCTGAACAACGTCACCAACCTGTCGGCCGAGGATCGCGACCGTCTGCGCATGCAGATCCTGCGTCAGCTGATCGACGAGACGTTGCAGATCCAGGAGGCGAAGACCGCCGAGGTCACCGTCACGCCGGACGAGATCAACCAGGCCTATGCCCGCTTCTCCAAGCAGTTCGGCAAGACGCCCGCCGAGATGAACACCTTCCTGCGGCAGGTCGGCTCGTCCGAAAAGTCGATGCGTCGCCAGATCGAGGGCGAAATCGCCTGGAGCCGCTATCTGCGCAAGCGGGTTGAGCCCTTCGTCAATGTCGGCGACGAGGAAGTGAACGCGATCCGCGCTCGTCTGGAAGCCGCCAAGGGCACTGAGGAATATAATCTCAAGGAGATTTTCCTCTCGGCGAACGAGGCGACCGGGCAGCAGGTATTCAACAACGCCCGCCAGATCATCGGCGAAATCCAGAAAGGCCAGCAGCCCTTCGAATATTTCGCCCGCAGCTTCTCAGAGGCCTCGACCCGCGCGGTGAACGGCGATCTGGGCTGGGTGCGTGCCGCGCAGCTGCCGCCCGAGCTTCAAGCCGCCGTGGGCCAGATGCAGGTCGGCCAGGTTGCCGGGCCGATCCAGATTCCGGGTGGCTTCTCGATCCTGTACCTGACCGACAAGCGCCAGGTACTGACCGCCGATCCGCGCGACTCGCGGCTATCGCTCAAGCAGCTGACGGTGAAGTTCCCGGCGGGCACGACGCAGGCGCAGGCCAGCACCCGTGCCGCGGAGTTCGCCAAACAGATCCAGACCATTCGCGGCTGCGGCGACGTACAGCGTGTTGCCACGGCGATGAAGGCCGATGTCGTCGACAACGATCAGGTGACGATCCGCCAGCTGCCCGCCCCGCTGCAGGAAATCCTGCTGAAGCTGCAGATCGGTCAGGCGACCCCGCCCTTCGGCTCGCCCGAACAGGGCGTCCGCTCGCTGGTGCTGTGCGACCGCGAGGAACCGCGTTCGGGCAATCTGCCGACCAACGACCAGATTCAGAACCAGGTCGAACAGCAGCGGGTCAACCTGCGCGCCAACCAGAAGATGCGCGACCTTCGTCGCGATGCGGTCATCGAATATCGTTAAGATGATCCGGCCGCTCGCGATCTCGATGGGCGACCCGGCCGGGATCGGGCCGGAGATCATCGCCAAGGCCTGGGCCGCTCGCCATGAGGCGGGGCTTCCGCCCTTCCTCGCGGTGGGCGACTCCCGTGCGATCGCGCGGGTGTGGAATGGGCCGACCGTCCGCGTATCGGATATGGCGGCGGCCGTGGCGTCGTTCGACGAGGCGCTGCCGATCCTGTCGGTCGATGATGCGGGCGAAATCCGCCCCGGCCAGCCCGATGTCGAGGGCGCGCGGTGCGCGCTCCACGCACTGGAGCTGGCCGTCGGGCTCGTCCGATCGGATGCTGCAAGCGCGCTCGTGACGGGGCCGGTCAGCAAGGCCCAGCTCTACGATATCGGCTTCACCCATCCCGGCCAGACTGAGTTCGTGGCGGAACGCTGCGGCGTGGCGGGCGAGAATGCAGTGATGATGCTGGCGGGGCCGTCCCTACGGGTCGTGCCGATCACCACCCATGTCCCGCTGGCGGCCGTGTCGAGCCTGCTTTCGGTCGAGCTGATCGTCGCCAAGGGCCGAGCCACTGCGCGCGGTCTGTGCAAGAATTTCGGCATCCGCGAACCCCGGCTCGTCTTTGCCGGGCTGAACCCCCATGCAGGCGAAAGCGGCGCGATCGGACGGGAAGAGATCGACTTTATCGAGCCCGCTATCGCGCAACTTCGTGCCGAAGGGATCGACGCGTCTGGTCCTTTCGCAGCCGACACGCTGTTCCACCCGCGCGCGCGTGCCCGCTATGACGCGGCGCTGTGCTGCTATCACGACCAGGCGCTCGTGCCGATCAAGACGCTGCATTTCGATGAGGGCGTGAACATCACATTGGGCTTGCCCATCGTGCGGACCTCTCCCGATCACGGCACCGCCTTCGGTCTGGCGGGGCAGGATTGCGCACATCCGGGCGCGATGATCGCGGCCATCGCGATGGCGGGCGATGCCGCGCGGCGCCGTGCCGAAGCCGTCGCCTGACATGGATCCCGTCACGCCGCTTCCGCCGTTGCGCGATGTCATTGCGCGCCACGGCCTGTCCGCCGCCAAGTCGCTCGGGCAGAATTTCCTGTTCGACGGCCAGCTGCTGGCACGCATCGCCGCCATCCCCGGCGATCTGACCGATCAAGAAGTTTTGGAAATCGGCCCCGGCCCCGGCGGCCTGACCCGTGCCCTTCTGATGGCGGGGGCGCGCGTGACCGCGATTGAGCGCGACCGGCGCTGTATCCCGGCACTCGCCGAACTGGCCGAAGCCTTTCCCGGCCGATTGAAGGTCATCGAGGGTGACGCCCTGCGCATCAACGCGCCCGAGCTGTTCGATACCAAGCCGCACATCGTCTCCAACCTGCCCTATAATGTCGGCACGCCGCTGCTTGTCGGCTGGCTGTCCGGCGCCTGGTTGCCCTGGTGGCAATCCTGCACGCTGATGTTCCAGAAGGAAGTGGCGGAACGGATCGTCGCGGCGCCCGATCAGTCCTCCTATGGACGCCTGGCCGTGCTGACCCAGTGGCGCAGCGAATCGCGGATCGCGATGCCGGTCCATCGCTCAGCCTTCACCCCGCCGCCAAAGGTCATGTCGGCGGTCGTCCACATCACGCCCAAGCCCGCCCCCGAAGGGGTCAGCTTCCGGACGCTGGAGCGCCTGACGGCCGCCGCGTTCGGCCAGCGTCGCAAGATGCTGCGCCAGAGCCTGAAGCCGGTGGCTGGCGCAGTCGAGGCGATGGAAGCGATCGGCATCGATCCCGCCCGTCGGGCCGAAACGCTGTCGGTGGACGAGTTCGTCGCGCTCGCCCGCGCATTGGGGTGATTAATCCTTCCCGGCACGGGGAGGGGGACCATGCGAAGCATGGTGGAGGGGGCTTTCCCCATGCGGGAGTCCTGTTTGGAAGCCCCCCTCCGTCAGGCCTTACGGCCTGCCACCTCCCCATACCGGGGAGGAGCTTTACGGCTTCGCTGCCGCCTTGCTGTCGACCTGCGCCGTCGTCACCGTCGCGGGTGGCCCCTTGGCGATCTGCGCCGCCAGTGCGGTCGCATCGGCGCAGTCGCTTTTGCAGAGCGTCTTGATCTTGGCCAGATTGTCCTTGGCACGGGCCACCGCCCCACGCTGGACCAGCGCCTCGCCCTGACCACGCAACGCGCGGGTGTCATTGGGGTCTAGCAACAGCGCCTCACGGTACAGGCGGATCGCCTTGCCCGGCAGGCCCCGCGCGTCGGCCACTTCGGCGAGCAGGATAAAGGCCGCCCGGTTGCGTGGGTCGACCGCGACCGAGGTTTCCAGGACGTCCGTTGCGCCGTCGAGATTACCGGCGGCCTTCAGCCCCCGCGCCTGTTCCAGCAACTGCATCGAGCGGGCATCGATCTGGCTGTCCGGACGCTGGCCGCTGAGCGAAGTGGAAAGCGAAACCACCGCCAGTGCGGCGGCGGCGGCCAGGGACGACAAACGCATGAGATACTCCGGACGTGGCACTGGGGCCGATGCTAGCATGGCGCCCGGAGGCAGGCGACAAAAAAGCCGTCGGTGCCGTGGGTCGCCGGATCGAGTCGGCGGCCCGAGCCGTGTGGCGTAGCGATCGCCGGCCCGCTTGGCTCGACCGACCAACCCGAATGCCGTGACAGGAAAGCTGCCACCTGCTCCGCCCCTTCCGCATCAAGCAGCGAACAGACGATATAGACCAGCCGACCGCCGGGTTTGACCAACCTCGCCCCGATCTCCAGCACCTGCACCTGCATCGCGGTCAGCCGGGTCAGCCGCTCCGGGGTCAGACGCCAGCGCGCCTCGGGATTGCGTCGCCAGGTGCCGGTGCCCGAACACGGCGCGTCGATGAGGACTCCGTCCGCCTTCGCTGCCCAGTCGGAAAGCATTTCGGTTTCCTGACCGGGATTGAGCAACCGGCTCTCGATGATCGTAGCACCGGCCCGCTCCGCGCGCGGGGCAAGACGTTGCAGCCGCGCCCGATCGATATCGCAAGCAAGCAGCGCGCCCTGATTTTCCATCGCCGCCGCAAGCTGAAGCGTCTTGCCGCCTGCCCCGGCGCAGAGATCGACCAGCCATTCGCCGGGTTTGGCCGCCAGGGCGTCGCCGACCAGTTGGCTGCCCTCATCCTGCACCTCGACCAGTCCCGCGCGGTACAGCTCGGACTGCTCGACCGGCGTGCCGTTGGGCAGGCGTATGCCCAATGGTGCGTGGGGCGCGGGATCGGCGTTCGGCCACTGCTCCAACACCGCTGCCCGCGTCGTCGCAAGGCTGTTGATCCGGACATCGAGCGGTGCGCGCTCGACCAGTGCCGACTGCTGGGCCGTGTCCAACCCCGAGGCGGTCAGCGCCTCGGCCAGCCACGCCGGCGCAACGCCTGCCTCGGCGCGCGGTTCGTCGGTGGCGATCGGCGCCGGACCATGGGCCGATCCGTCGAAGGTCGCCGCGATGGCCGGGTCTTGGTCCGCCACGGCCAGCATCGCCGCCCGCCCGGACGAGGGGACCGGCCCCGCATGCCGGATGGCAGCGTAGACCAGCTCCCGCACCGCGCGCCGGTCCTTGGACCCGGCGTAACGGCGCGTGGCGAAATAGCGGGCGATCAGCGTGTCAGCCGCCGCACCGGCACTGGCGGCCGCGGCGACGATCTGGTCCAGCAACTCGATCGCCGCCTGCGTGCGGGCACCGGGGGTCACGCGAAGCGCTCCACCAGCTTAGCGAGTCGGGTAATTGGGAGCCTCCCGCGTGATCGTCACGTCGTGGACATGGCTTTCCTTCAGCCCCGCGCCGGTGATCTGGACGAACTGCGCCCGCTCGCGCAGCGCCTCGAGCGTGGCCGAGCCGGTATAGCCCATCGCAGCCTTGATGCCGCCGACCAGCTGGTGGATGACGTCGCGCGCCGGGCCCTTGTAGGCGACCTGACCCTCGATACCCTCGGGCACCAGCTTCATTTGATCCTTGATGTCGCCCTGGAAATAGCGATCCGCCGAACCGCGTCCCATCGCGCCGACCGAGCCCATGCCGCGATACGATTTATAGGCGCGCCCCTGATACAGGAAGGTTTCGCCCGGGGCTTCCTCGGTTCCCGCGAGCAGCGAGCCGACCATGCAGGCACCCGCCCCCGCCGCCAGCGCTTTGGCGAGGTCGCCCGACGTGCGCAGGCCACCATCGGCGATGACCGGCACGCCCGACTTCCAGCCTTCCTCGGCGCAGTCCATGACGGCGGTCAGCTGCGGCACGCCCACGCCCGCGACCACGCGGGTGGTGCAGATCGAGCCCGGCCCGATACCGACCTTCACCGCATCCGCCCCCGCATCGATCAGCGCACGGGTGGCAGCGGCGGTCGCGACGTTGCCCGCGATCACCTGCACCGTATCGGACAGCTTCTTCGCCGCCTCGACCGCGCGCGCGACGTCGCGGTTATGGCCGTGCGCGGTGTCGATGATGACGCAGTCGACTTCGGCCTCGATCAAGGCGCGCGTGCGCTCGAAGCCCTTTTCACCAACGGTCGAAGCAGCCGCGACACGCAGGCGACCCGAGCCATCCTTGGTGGCCGACGGATAGGTGACGGCCTTCTCGATGTCCTTGACCGTGATGAGGCCGACGCAACGATAGCTGTCGTCGACGACCAGCAGCTTCTCGATCCGACGGGCATGGAGCAGACGACGCGCCTCGTCCTGGCCGACGCCGACCTTCACGGTCGCCAGATCCTCATGGGTCATCAGCTCGGAAACGGGCTGCTGCGGGTTCTCGGCGAAGCGCACGTCGCGGTTGGTCAGGATGCCGACCAGGCGACCGTCGAACTCGACGACGGGAATGCCGCTGATCCGGTGGCGCGCCATCAGCGCCTGCGCCTCGGCCAGCGTGGCGGTGGGCGAGATGGTGATCGGATTGACGACCATGCCGCTCTCGAACCGCTTGACCTGGCGCACGGCCGCGACCTGCTGCTCGACGGTCAGGTTGCGGTGGAGCACGCCCATGCCGCCCAGCTGCGCCATGACGATCGCCATGTCGGCCTCGGTCACGGTGTCCATCGCCGCCGACAGGACGGGAATGTTGAGCGCGATCGAGCGGGTCAGCTGCGTCCGCGTGTCTGCGGTGCTCGGCAGAACGTCGGACTCCTGGGGCACGAGGAGCACGTCGTCGAAGGTGAGGCCGAGGCGGATATCCATGGGGCTGCCAAATCCTGCGGAGGGAACAAGTGGCGGGCCATGTAACCAAAGCAAGCCGTTCCCGCTAGGCCCTTGGTGCATCGCCATGCTAGAACACCGGCGGATCGATTTGGGGGAAGCCATCCATGGGCCTGATTATCGCCGCGCTAGCCGTCCTGCTGGTGCTGATGTATCTGATGATGTCGATCAAGATCGTCCGTCAGGGCTATCAATATACGATCGAGCATTTCGGCCGCTACACCGGCACGGCCATCCCCGGTTTCAACTTCTACCCCGCCTTTTTCTATCGTGTCGGCCGCAAGGTGAACATGATGGAGCAGGTGATCGACATTCCAGGGCAGGAGATCATCACCAAGGACAATGCGATGATCTCGACCGACGGGGTCGTCTTCTTTCAGGTGCTGGATGCGCCCAAGGCGGCCTATGAGGTGTCGGACCTCTATGTCGCGTTGCTGAACCTCGTGACGACCAATTTGCGTACCGTCATGGGCTCGATGGATCTCGACGAAACCCTGTCCAAGCGCGACGAGATCAACGCCCGCCTGCTCAACGTGGTCGATCACGCGACGACGCCCTGGGGTGTGAAGATCACCCGTGTCGAGATCAAGGACATCCGCCCGCCGGTCGATATCGTCAACGCCATGGCCCGCCAGATGAAGGCGGAGCGCGAGAAGCGCGCCAATATCCTGGAGGCCGAAGGTTCGCGCGCGTCCGAAATCCTGCGCGCCGAGGGGCAGAAGCAGGCCCGTATCCTGGAAGCCGAAGGCCGCCGCGAGTCGGCCTATCGCGACTCCGAAGCCCGTGAGCGCGCGGCCGAGGCGGAGGCCAAGGCAACCCGCGTCGTGTCCGAGGCCATCGAGTCGGGCGGCACGCAGGCGATCAACTATTTCATCGCGCAGAAATATGTCGAAGCGGTCGGCAAGTTCGCGACCAGCCCCAATGCCAAGACGATCCTGTTCCCGGTTGAGGCGACCCAGTTGATCGGCACGCTGGGCGGCATCGGTGAGCTGGCCAAGGAAGCACTGTCACCGCAGAAGGGCGAGCCCACCACCCCGCGCGTCACCACCAAGCCGGGGCCGTTCGACCAGTCGTCGTCGTGACGATCGGCGACCTCGACCCCGCCGCGCTTTGGCTGGCGGCGGCATTGGCGCTCGGCATCGCCGAGTTGCTGGTGCCCGGCGTCTTCCTGATCTTCCTCGCGATCGCCGCGGGTGTGACCGCGCTCACGACATGGGCGCTGCCGGACCTGCCCATCGGACTGCAACTGGCCGATTTCGCGGTCTGGAGCGTGGTGTGCGTGATGATCGGGCGGCGATGGTATCGCGACTTTCCGGTCGAGAGCGACGCTCCTGTCCTTAACGAACCCGCCAAGCGGCTGCGCGGCCAGATCGTTACCGTCACCACCCCGATCATCGGGGGCGAAGGCCGCGCCCGGCTGGGCGATGGCGAGTGGCCGGTGCGCGGGCCTGATGCGGAGGGTGGAACACGCCTGCGCGTCGCGCATGTCGATGGCGGGACGCTGTTGGTCGAGCCGATCGCACCCGACGCGGCCCTTTAGCCGCGCTGCTGCGCCAACACCTCATAGGCCATGACGGCCGTCGCCACCGCCGCGTTCAGGCTGTCCGCCTTGCCCAGCATCGGGATCTTGACCAGCGTATCGCAGGCCGCCGCATATTCGGCGGGCATGCCTTGCGCCTCGTTGCCGGTCAGCAGGAAGGTCGGCGCGGCATAGCGGGCGGCGCGATAGTCCGAATCGGTATCGAGGCTGAGCCCGACCAGCTGGCCGGGCCCCTGCCGCAGCCAGTCGAGGAAGGGCTGCCACTCGGTTCGGACGATCGGCACCGTGAACAGTGCACCCATGCTCGCGCGCACCGCCTCGACCGAGAAGGGATCGACACATTCGCCGACCAGGATCAGCCCCCCTGCCCCGACCGCGTCGGCGGTGCGCAGGATGGTGCCCAGATTGCCCGGATCGCGAAGACGCTCGGCGACCAGCCAGATGCCGGAGGTGCTGCGATCGAGTTCATCGAGCGTGACGCCCAGTTCCTCGAACACGCCGACCACGGCCTGCGGATTGTCCTTGCCCGACAGCTTCGAAAGAATGTCGGGTGTCGTCTCGATCGCCTCGCCTTCGAACGCCTCGACCGCCGCGATCAGGTCGCGGACCAGCGGATGGCCCGCCGAGGGCTTGGCATAGAATAGCAGGGTCGGCAGCCGTCCCGTCTCACGCGCTTCGGTCAGGATGCGCAGCCCCTCGGCCAGGAACTGGCGCGACTGCTTGCGATGGCGCTTGTCGCGCAGATCGCGGGCCCACTTGATGAGCGGGTTGGAATAAGCGGTAATTTCGCGGGGCATCAGTCTTCGCCGAACTTCGCTTCCACCAGCGCGACCAGGGCCTCGACGGTCTCACCCGCACCGTCACCGGCGGCGCTGATCGTGATCGTATCACCCATCGCGGCACCCAGCATCATCAGGCCCATGATCGAGGTGCCCGTTACCGTGCTGCCGTCCTTGGCGACCCGCACCTCGCAAGGCTGGGTCGAAGCGAGCGTCACGAACTTGGCACTGGCGCGCGCATGCAGGCCACGGCGGTTGGTGATGAGGACGGTGCGCGCCTGCTCCGTCATGCCGCGGCCTCGCCCAGCACTTCGGACGCGACCGAAATATATTTCCGTCCCGCCTCTCGCGCGGCGGCGACGGCGTCCACGACCTGCATCGACTTGCGCGCCGAGCCCAGGCGGATCAGCATCGGCAGGTTCATACCCGCGATCACCTCGACCCGTCCACGCTCCATCAGCGAGATGGCAAGATTGGAAGGCGTGCCGCCGAACAGGTCGGTCAGCACGATGACACCGCGCCCGGCATCGACCGTGGCGATGGCGCAAGCGATGTCGGCACGCCGCTCCTCCATGTCATCCTCAGGTCCGATCGCGATGGTCGCGATCCGCTCCTGCGGGCCGACCACATGTATCATCGCGGTCACGAACTCATCGGCGAGCCGCCCGTGCGTCACCAGAACCAGACCGATCATGTCAGACACGCATATCCATCATTGTTTGGCCGGCCTGGCTTCAAGTGAGTCTTTTGGCACGGCACCCAAATCACGATGTACCACCGTGGGGGAAAAACCGCTCTGGCGCAACCGTCCCGCGATCCGTTCGGCGACATGGACCGACCGATGTCTCCCGCCGGTACAGCCGATCGCGATGGTGATATAGGATTTCCCGCTGGCGATATAGCGAGGAACCAGCGTCTCGAGCAGCGTCTCGATCTGGCTCACCGCCGTCTCATAGGCCGGGTCGTGCCGGATATAGTCGATGACACCCTTGTCGAGCCCGGTGCCGGGGCGCAACTCGGCCGACCAGTGTGGATTGCGCAGGAAGCGCATGTCGAAGACGAGGTCGGCGTTACGCGGCAACCCCTTGGAAAAGCCGAAGGACATGACGGTCAGCACCGGCTCGCTCAGACCATCGACCGCATAATTGGCACGCAACCAATGGCCCAGATCGTTGCTGGTCATGTTGGTCGTGTCGAGCAGCCGATCCGCCATGTCCCGAACCGGCGCCAGCAACGCGCGTTCATGCGCGATGCCGTCATCAGCGGCCCGGTCCATCGCCAGGGGATGGCGATGGCGCGTTTCGGCATAGCGCCGCTTCAGCTCCGCCCCGCCGCAGTTCAGGAACAGCGTCTCGATGGCGAGATTGGGGCTCTCGTTCAGCCGCCGGATGCTCTGGGTGATCTGGTCCGGGGCAAAGTCGCGGGTGCGGACGCCGATGCTGATCGCCAGTGGCCGGTTCTTGCCCTCCATGCCCTTGGGTGGGGCAGCTTCCAGCAAGCCGTTCAGCAGGAATAGCGGCAGGTTGTCGACAACCTCCCAGCCCAAATCCTCCAGCGTCTTCAACGCCGTCGACGTCCCGGCTCCCGACATGCCGGTCACCAGCAATATGCGTTTTCGGTCCATCACGGGCATTCCTTAAGGCGCGACGCCAGCAGTTCGACCTTGATCGGGGCCGATGCCGGACGGGGGTTGAGCCTATAGATAGGAAGTGTGACGCCTGCGATCACCGTTTGATGCGGTTCAGGCAGGCGTTCCTCGACATCCGGATCGGCGGCAAGGTCGACGACCAGGCGGACGATCGCCTCCGACCGATGCGGAAAAGGCAGGATACCCACACCGCGAACTTCGATCAGACCCGCGATCCGTTCCGGCACCGCGACATGCAGGGTGTCGTCGATCGGCCGCGCTTCGACATAATCGTCCGCGATCAAGACGGCGCCCCGGTCGATCAGCCGAAGCGCCAGATCGGACTTACCCGCCCCGGAGGCCCCACGCAGCATCACGCCGACATCGCCGATCAGGACACAGGTGGCATGGATGAGTTCGCCGGTCATGCGATCGCTGCCAGTGGCAGGCGGACGACGAAGCGCGCCCCGCTCATCCGGTCCTCGCGCGACTCGACATGGATGCGCCCCTGATGCGCCTCGACAATGGTGCGGGCGATAGCCAGACCCAGCCCCGAATGGCGGCCGAAATTCTCCGAACTCGGCCGGATCGAATGGAAACGCCGGAAGATCGCCTCGCGCGCTTCTTCCGGTACACCCGGCCCCTCATCCTCGACCCGTATCACCCAATCATAAGGTTCGCACGCCAGGCTGATGGCGACGACCGCCTCGTCGGGGGAGAAGGACAGCGCGTTATCGATCAAATTCTCAAACACACGCTCCAGCCGCGCACCTTCGCCGGACACCATCGACGGGCCCGGCTCGGTCGAATCGAAACGGAGGCGGATGCCCCGCTCGACCCCGCGAGCCTCCCTTTGGGCGATCAGCCCGCTGAGAAGCATATTGAGATCGACCGGGTCGAACTTCGCGCGGCTCAACTGCGCATCCAGGCGCGATGCATCCGAGATATCGGTGATGAGCCGGTCGAGGCGCCGCACATCGTCCCGGACGATCGCCAGCAATTGCGCCTGCAGGTCCGGGTCATGAACCGTCTCCAGCGTATCGACGGCGGAACGAAGCGAGGCGAGCGGGTTTTTCAATTCGTGCGTCACGTCTGCGGCGAACGCCTCGGTCGCGTCGATCCTGGCCCGGAGTGCCAGGCTCATGTCGGACAGCGCACGGGCCAGCATCCCCAGTTCGTCTCGACGATCGGGAAGGCGCGGCACCACCACTTCCCGCGCGCGTCCCAGCCGGACCCGCACCGCCGCTCGCGCCAGGCGTCGCAACGGGCGCACGATGGTCCGCGCCAGAAACAGCGACAAGAGCACCGAAATCAGCGCGACGAGCGCCAGCAGCACGCTCAGTCGGAATCGTTCGATACGCACCGTCTCGGTGATGAAGCGCGCATTTTCCGTGGCCATGATCGCCCCGCCACTGGGCAGCGGCGCAGCGGCGGTAATGACCGGCGTGCGATCCGGGGCACGCCAGACCGAGGCGGAAACCCGCCCGTCGCGGGCCGCGCGGACATCGGGCCATTCGGCACCTCCCCGGCGCTCCCGATAAAGCGGCGGACGGGCGGCACCGACGACGGTGTCGATCCCGGCATCCAGGAAGCGGGCGATCGCCTGCCCCCAGTCCTGCTTGTCGGGATCGCGCAGCACGACGTTGCGGACACCGAGGTCGCGGCTGTCGGCCACGCCCCGCCCCTGGGCATCGAACAACCGGATGCGGGCACCCGTATCACGCGCCAGCCGTACGACCAGCGGGTCCCGCTCCTCGCTTCGTACCGAGGTCAGTGCCTCCCCCATCAGCCGCACCTCCCGCAGAGACTGCGCGACGCGATTGTCGAGCAGCCGCGTGCGGTAGGAATCAAGATAGAAGAACCCACCCGCCAGCAGCAGCAGCGCAAAGATGTTGAGCGCCAGAATCCGCTGGGTCAGCGAAATCTGGCCCGACCAGCGCAACGCCAGGTCGGGGGCTTCACTCCTCGGAGAATCGGTAACCGGCGCCATAGAGCGTCTCGATGGCGTCGAACTCGGGGTCTACCTGACGAAATTTGCGGCGCAGGCGCTTGATATGGCTGTCGATCGTGCGGTCATCGACATAGATATCGTCTTGATAGGCCGCGTCCATCAACTGGTTGCGTGTGCGCACGATGCCCGGCCGCTGCGCCAGCGTCTCCAGGATCAGGAACTCCGTGACGGTCAGCGTGACCGCCTCACCCTTCCACGTCACACGGTGCCGCGCCGGGTCCATGGCAAGCTGCCCACGGGTCAGCGGGCCCTGCACATCGGCGGCGGGCGCACCCTGCGGCGTGCCGACATATTCCGACCGCCGAAGTATCGCACGGATACGGGCGATCAGCAGGCGTTGCGAGAAGGGCTTGGCAATGTAATCGTCCGCGCCCATCGCCAGACCCAGCGCCTCGTCCAGCTCGTCATCCTTGCTGGTCAGGAAGATGACCGGGATCTGGCTCTTCTCGCGCAGGCGACGCAGCAGCTCCAATCCGTCCATGCGCGGCATCTTGATGTCGAAGATCGCCAGGTCGGGCGGATTGTCGATCAGCGCCTTCAGCGCCGCCTCGCCATCCGCATAGACGCGCGTGACGAAGCCTTCTGCCTGGAGTGCGATTGATACCGAGGTGAGGATGTTCCGGTCGTCATCGACCAGCGCGATCGTCGCCGTCATGCGACCGCCACCTGACCCCAGCCACGCGGAAAATCATGCGAAGGAACCGCCATACCCCTCGGTTAGGCCAAAGTGAGACACGGCTCAACCATCTTCGCCAAACAGCGTGTTTGACGTGTTAAACAAAACGCGTATGGAGCGATCCAACGCATACGTATTCGCGTGCGGTGAAACAGCGGCGGGCCATCGGGACTCGCCGCCTTGGGGAACGAGGAAGCTCTTATGAACGAACGGATTCCGGAGATCGGTCTGCAGGCCCAGGGGATCGAGACCCGCGCCACCCTGCATTGGAACCTCGTCACCGCACGGCTGATCGAAACCGCCGTCGCGCGCGGCGAAGGCAAGCTGTCGGCCGATGGTCCGTTGGTCGTCGAGACGGGCGAGCACACCGGCCGTTCGGCGCAGGACAAGTTCATGGTCCGCGATAACGAAACCCGCGACACCGTCTGGTGGGGCAAGACCAACAAGCCGATGAGCCCGGACGACTTCGCCGCGCTCAAGGCCGATTTCTTCGCCGCTCTCGGCCAGAAGGAAGACCTGTTCGTCCAAGACCTTTACGGCGGATCCCAGCCCGAACACCGCGTCCGCGTCCGCGTCGTGACCGAGCTGGCGTGGCACAATCTGTTCATCCGCACGATGCTCGTCCGCCCCGAGGAGCATGAACTGCGCAAGTTCGCCGCTGAATACACGATCATCGACCTGCCCAGCTTCCGCGCCGACCCGGCGCGTCACGGCTGCCGCTCCTCCACCGTGATCGCGGTCAACATGACCGAGAAGCTGATCCTGATCGGCGGCACGCGCTATGCGGGTGAGATGAAGAAGTCGGTCTTCGGCCTGCTCAACTATCTGCTGCCGACGACCGGCGTCATGCCGATGCACTGCTCGGCGAACATGGGGGCGGACGGATCGACAGCCGTGTTCTTCGGCCTGTCGGGCACCGGCAAGACGACGCTGTCGGCTGATGCCAGCCGCACGTTGATCGGCGATGACGAGCATGGCTGGTCAGACACGGCGGTCTTTAATTTCGAAGGCGGCTGCTACGCCAAGATGATCCGCCTGTCGGCCGATGCCGAACCGGAAATCTTTGCGACGACGAAGCGCTTCGGCACCGTGCTGGAGAATGTCGTCATGGACCCTGTCACGCGCCAGCTCGACCTGCATGACAACAGTCTGGCCGAGAACAGCCGGGGCGCCTATCCCATCGACTTCATCCCCAATGCGTCGAAGGATAATATGGGGGGCGTCCCCCGCAACATCGTGATGCTGACGGCGGACGCCTATGGTATCCTGCCCCCGATCGCCAAGCTGACGCCCGAACAGGCGATGTATCATTTCCTGTCGGGCTATACGGCCCGCGTGGCGGGTACCGAGATCGGCGTGACCGAGCCGGATGCGACCTTCTCGACCTGCTTCGGCGCGCCGTTCATGCCGCGTCACCCTTCGATCTATGGCAATTTGCTGAAGGAGCGGATCGCCAAGGGCGGCGTCGACTGCTGGCTGGTCAATACCGGCTGGACCGGCGGCAAATATGGCGTCGGCAACCGTATGCCGATCAAGGCGACCCGGGCTCTGCTCAACGCCGCGCTGGACGGCAGCCTGAACCAGGTCGAGTTCCGCACCGACCCGAATTTCGGCTTCCAGGTTCCGGTTTCGGTGCCGGGCGTCGATGCGGCGATCCTGACCCCGCGCGACACTTGGGCGGACAAGGCGGCCTATGATGCGACAGCAACCAAGCTCGTCGATCTGTTCAACGAGAACTTCAAGCAGTTCGCCGACCATGTCGACGAAGGCGTCCGGGCCGCCGCGCCGAAGGTCACGATCGCGGCTTGATGATATGGGGGGCGCAGCGACACGCGCCTCCCCACTTCCTGCCCTGCAACGGGAGGAGGACCATGCGCAGCATGATGGAGGGGTGTACCGCTCTTGATAGCGCAACACCCCTCCGTCAGGCTTTCGGCCTGCTTAAAGGGTAGGAACAAAGTCGACCTCAGCGGTGCCGGACCACGAGAAACCACCCCTATTCCGCGTTAGCGTTGGCCTCTGCTACATCCACAACCGGCATCAACTTCGTCAACGGGCGCACCGCCTGTTCGCCGATCGGCGGTGAATCGATGCTCTTGCCGCCCGTGTCGATGTTGAGCGCCTCGAAACGCCGGGCACTGGTAAGCACCTGGCTCTCCAGGCTGCCGACAAAGGCGTTATAGGCCGTCATCGCGGTATCAAGGTTCTTGCCCAGCTTCGACACATGCCCCCCCATCACCGCAAGGCGTGCATAGAGTTCCTTACCCAGCATCCCGATCTGCCGCGCTTCCTGCGCCAGCTTTTCCTGCCGCCAGACCGCCGCGACCGTCCGCGCGATCGCGATCAGGTTCGTCGGGGTCGCGAGGAGGACGCGCTTGTCGAACGCGAAATCCCAAAGCGTCGGGTCATTCTCCAGCGCTGCCGACAGGAAATGCTCGCCGGGCACGAACATGATGACATAGTCGGGCGCGTCGTCGAACTGGTTCCAATAGCTCTTGTTGCCCAGGCCATTGACGTGGGCGCGCATCGCAGCGGCGTGACGCGCCAGACCCAGCTGCCGCTCGGATTCATCGACCGCGCCGAAGGCATCCTGATAATCGTTGAGCGACACCTTGGCGTCGATCACCAGCGCCTTGCCGCCCGGCACGCGCACGATCGCGTCGGGACGCAGGCGACCGCCCTCGCCGTCATCGACGCTGACTTCGGTCTGGAAATCGGCATGTTCGGACAGGCCGCAACTCTCCAGCACGTTGCGAAGCTGCTGCTCGCCCCAGCGGCCGCGCGCCTTGGGCGCATTGCGAAGCGCGTTGACCAGCTTGGCAGCCTCGCCCGAGACGCGTTCCTGTCCGATGCGCATCGCCTCGATCTGGCCTTTTAGCTCACCAAAGGCATCGCGGCGCTCGTCCTCGACCTTGCGGACCCCTTCCTCGTAGCGCTGGAGGCGCTGGTGGACCGGGTCGAGCAACGCCTTGAGCGTCTGGCCGGAGGCTTCCTCTGACTGGCGGAAGCGCGCCTCCGCGCGTTCGAGGAACTGGCGCTGGGCGACTTCGAGCGCGCGGGCGGCGGCTTCGCCGAACTGCGCATTGATCTGCTCGCGGGCCTGCCCCAGTGCCTCCAGCGTCTGGGCATAGGCCGTCTCACGCTCCTGGGCGCGTGCCCGCAGCTCGGCCAGTTCGCGGTGCGCCGCATTGCGTTCAGCCTCGACGGCATCGCGTGCCGCGCGAATGACATCGAGGTCGGCGGCGCGTCCGCGCAATTCGGCCAGGGCCTGAAGCGCTTCGCTCCGCTCACGTTCGGCGGCGTCTCGCGCGGCGCGCAGCGCTTCGACCTCTACGGCGCGCGCCTTCGCGCTCGCCAGTTCGGCCGCCATGCCATCAGCCTTTCGCCGCGCAACCATCCAGCCGACCACGCCCCCCAACAGAAGGGCGAGCAGCGCGACGGCGATCAATTCGGGCATTTGGGCAACCTGTCAAACAATGGGACAGGTTGGAACATAGAACGAACGAAGCCGGTCGAACAAGGCCATTCGACCGGCCGCGACAGGAAAGGTCAGCCCTTGCGCATCTTGTTCAGCTTGCGCATCAGCATGTCACGCTTCAACCGGCTGACATGATCGATGAACAGCACGCCGTTCAGATGATCGATCTCATGCTGCATACAGGTCGCGAGCAAGCCATCGAGTTCGGCGTCATGCGCCTCGCCCTTTTCGTCCAGCCACTTCACGCGGCAGGTCGCTGGCCGCTTCACCTCGGCATATTGCTCGGGGATCGAAAGGCAGCCCTCGTTATAGGTCGACAGTTCGTCGCTGACCGACAGGACTTCGGGGTTGATATAGGCCTTCGGGTTCTTGACCGGCTTGCCTTCCTCATCCTCTTCCTCCTGAAGGTCGATGACGAGAATGCGCTGGTCGACGCCGACCTGGATCGCGGCCAGGCCGATACCGTGCGCATCGTACATCGTCTCGATCATGTCGGAGACGAGCTGGCGGACATTGTCGTCCACCGTCTCGACGGGCTTGGAGACGAGACGCAGGCGGGGGTCGGGAATTTCGACGATCGGAAGAATGGCCATGGCGTTTTCGCTACGGTCAGCAGCGAAAACCGTCAAGACAGCGGATCAGACCACTGGACGCCTTGCGCGCAGCGCCTGGGCCAGCGTGCCTTCGTCGAGATAGTCCAACTCGCCCCCGACCGGCAGGCCATGGGCGAGCTGGGTTACGCGTACCGGAAACCGCTCGATCCGCTCGGCGATATAATGGGCGGTGGTCTGCCCCTCCAGCGTTGCGTTCATGGCGAGGACGACCTCGTCGACGCCGCCGCCCTCGATCCGGCGGACCAGCGCGTCGATGGTCAGGTCCTCGGGCCGCACCCCCTCCAGCGCCGAGAGCCGCCCGCCCAGCACATGGAAGCGCCCCGGAAACAATCGCGACCGCTCCAGGGCCCAGAGGTCGGCAACCTCCTCCACGACGCACAACGCGCCCGCATCCCGCCGCGGATCGGCGCAGATGGCGCAAGGGTTGGCTGTATCGATGTTGCCACAGGTAGAGCAGGTCTCCAGCCGCTCCTCGACGGCCCCCAGCGCGGTGAGCAACGGCACCAGCGCCGCCTCGCGCTTCTTGAGCAGGTGCAGGACCGCGCGGCGCGCCGAACGGGGGCCAAGGCCAGGAATACGCGCCAGCGCCTGGGTCAGCGCCTCAATCTCGGGGGATGCCATATATGAACAGATAGGGGGTTGCGCGGCGTCCCGCCAGCGCAGAGAGGCGTTGCCATGCGGATCATCTTCATGGGTACGCCGGACTTTGCCGTCCCGGTTCTGCAAGCACTGGTCGAGGCCGGGCACCAGGTTGTCGCCAGCTATAGCCAGCCGCCGCGTCCCGGCGGGCGGCGGGGACGGCAACTGGTGCCATCGCCGGTGCAGCAGAAGGCGGAAGAAATGGGCATCGCGGTGATGACGCCGGTGTCGCTGCGCTCGGTCGAGGAGCAGGCGCGGTTCGCCGGGTTCGACGCCGATGTCGCGGTCGTGGCCGCCTATGGCCTGATCCTGCCGCAGGCGATCCTGGATGCGCCGCGTCTCGGATGCCTGAACGTGCACGGCTCACTGCTGCCGCGCTGGCGAGGGGCGGCGCCGATCCAGCGCGCGATCCTGGCGGGCGATGTCGTGACGGGCGTCGGCATCATGCAGATGGAGGCCGGGCTGGATACCGGGCCCGTCCGGCTGGAGGGTTCGACGCCGATCGGCCGCAAGACGACGGGTGAGTTGACCGAGGAGCTGGCGGCGATGGGCGCCAAGCTGATGGTGAAGGTCTTGGCCGACCCGGAACGCTATCCGGCGCGGTCGCAGCCTGCCGACGGTGTCACTTACGCGGCCAAGATCGACAAGGCCGAAACGCGGCTCGATTTCACCAAAAGCGCTATCGAGCTGGAGCGGCAGGTCCGCGCCTTTTACCCCGCCCCGGGTGCGTGGTTCGAATATCAAGGCGAGCGGATCAAGCTGCTCTCCGCCACGCTGGCCGACGGTCGGGGTTCGCCCGGCGAGGTGCTGGACGACCAATTGACGATCGCGTGCGGTGAAGGCGCGCTGCGCCCGATGACGGTCCAGCGCGCCGGGCGCGGCGTATCGAGCGCCGAAGATCTGTTGCGCGGCTTCGCCATTCCGGTGGGGACGCGGCTTTGACGCGATTTGCGCTGACCGTCGAGTTCGATGGGCGGCCCTTCATGGGCTGGCAGCGACAATCGCACGGCCCCAGCGTTCAACAGGCACTGGAGGATGCCGTCCACGCCGTCACCGGCGAACGAACCGCCGTGCATGCGGCGGGCCGAACCGATGCGGGGGTGCACGGGCTGGCGATGCGCGCCCATGTCGATATCGAAAAGCCTATCGCGCCCTTTCGCCTGATGGAGGCGCTCAATGCGCGGGTACGCCCGGCCCCCGTCGCGGTGCTGGATTGCGTCGAGGTCGCACCGGACTGGCATGCACGCTTTTCGTGCATCCGGCGATCCTATGAGTATCGCATCGTCAATCGCCGCGCGCCGCTGACTCAGGAAGCCGGACTGGCGTGGCAGGTGCCGCAGATGCTCGACGATGTCGCCATGGCCGACGCGGCCGCACGGCTGGTCGGGCGGCACGACTTTACGACCTTCCGTTCGGTCCATTGCCAGGCCGACAGTCCGGTGCGGACGCTGGACCTGCTATCGGTCGAGCGGAGCGGGGATAGACTGTTCATCCGGGCCGCAGCACGCTCGTTCCTGCATCATCAGGTACGCTCGATGGTCGGTTGCCTCGCCCTGGTCGGCATGGGTCGCTGGTCGCCCGACGATGTCGAGGCGGCGCTCAATGCCCGCGACCGCGCGCAGCTGGGGCTGAACGCGCCGTCGGACGGGCTGTTCTTTGTCCGGGCGGATTACCCGGACGAAGGCTGACGCGAGAAGCGCGCGGCCAGCTCGACATGGGTCGACCAGCGGAACTGGCCGACCGGCTGCACCCAATCGAGTTGCCACCCCTGATCGACCATCGCTTTGGCATCGCGTGCAAAGCTGGATGGGTTGCACGAGACATAGGCCACGGCCGCCACTTCGGCGCTGGCCAGCGCATCCGCCTGATCCCGCGCGCCGGCGCGCGGCGGATCGAGGACGATGGCGTCGAACCGATCCAGTTCCGCCTTGGTCAGCGGACGGCGATAGAGGTCGCGGTGCTCGGCGAAGACCATGCGCCCTGCGCCATTCGCTGCGCCCTTGAGCGACAATATCGCGTCGCGCGCGCCCTCGGCGGCATAGACCTTGCCCGGCAGCGCCAGCGCGAAGGTGCCGAGCCCGGCGAAGAGGTCAGCGGTGGTGCGGGGATTGCCGACTGCCTCGCGCACGGCGGCGACCAATGCAGCCTCACCATCCGCCGTCGCCTGTAGGAAGGCACCGGGCGGCAGGGGCACGCCAACATCGCCCAGGGTGATCGTCACGGGTTCAGGCTCCCAGCGCGTTTCCGCGCCCAAGCCGTCATCGACCGAAAAGCGCGCAACGCCGTGCCGCTGGCAAAATGCGATGATCGTTTCGGCCGCTTCCAACCCGTCGGGCGAAAAGCTGGTGACGAGGACGTCCGCCCCCTGATCCGCCAGCGCCAGATGCACATCGCCACGCCGCTTGAACCCAAGCCGCTGGAGCAGCGCACGAAGCGGCGCGACCAGTGCGAAGAGTGTCGGATGAAGGATATGGCATTCCGCCATGTCGACGATGGCGTGGCTCTTTTCCTCGGAAAAGCCGATCATGACCCGTCCGCCCTTCGCCTCGGCGTGCAACGTGGCGCGGCGGCGGCTATGCGAAGGCGAACAGTGCGGGGCGCGCAGCGGCGCGGTCAGGCCCTGCGCATCGAGTGCGGAGGCGATGCGGTCGGTAACGAATCCGGCATAGCTCTCGTCGTCCAGATGCTGGAGCTGGCATCCGCCGCAGCGCGGGAAGTGGCCGCAAGGGGGATTCTGGTGGTGCGGGCCCGGCGTGACGGTGCCGTCGGCCGACAGGGTATCGCCGGGTGCGGCAAAGGCGGCGTGGCGGCCGGTCGCGGTCACGCCGTCGCCTCGGGCGGCGACGCGGATGATGGTATCACTCATGCGATCAGCCTCTGACGGCGGAAAGCGCGTCTGCCAAGTCGTCCGCGATGAAAGCCTTGCCACAAGCCCGCGCGGCCTGCGCATGAAGCCAGACACCCGCCTCCGCAGCCGCCAGCGGTTCAAGCCCCGCCGCCAGCATGGCGCCGATCGCTCCGGCCAGCACATCGCCGGTGCCCGCCGTGGAGAGCCACGGGCTGGCTTCCGGGCAGAGGATCGCACGGCCATCGGGCGCGGCGATGACGGTATCGGCCCCCTTGTGCACGACAATCGCGCCGCTCCGATCGGCGGCGCGGCGGGTGGCGGTGAGCTTGTCGTCCGTCACTTCACCGAACAAATGGGTAAACTCCCCGCCATGCGGGGTCAGGATCTTGGGACCGTCATGCGCGGCCAGCGCCTCGACCTTCACCAGCCGGAGCGCGTCACCATCGATGACTAGCGGCCGTCCGCTGCCGAGCGCCGCTTCGAGCCGTGCCAACGCATCGTCATCCCGCCCCAGCCCAGGGCCGATCACGACCGCGCCGATGCGATCCTCGGCAAGCGCCTCGGCGGTATAGTCCCGGCGAACGATCGCATGCGGCGCGGCGGGGCCGTTCGCCCCACCCGATGCGAGGTGGAGCACATAGCCTGCCCCCGCCCGCAACGCTGCCAGCGCAGCCAGTTCGGATGCCCCGGACATACTGCCAGCGACGACCGCGACCATACCCCGGCTATATTTGTGCGATGTCGCATCGGGCTCGGGCAGGCTCGGTCGTTGCAGAACCTGCACCTGCGATCCGACGGCCACGCCAATGTCCAACAGGCGGACCTGTCCCATCAGGCTGGCCGCCGGTTGCAGCAGATGGGACGGTTTCACCGCACCCAGGGCCAAGGTGACGTCGAATCGCGGCACCTCGCCCAGCGCCTGACCCGTATCGGTCGCTACGCCCGTTGGAAAATCGACCGCGACCGTCAACCATGCGGCCGATTTAAGTCGGCTCAGCGCTTCCTGCACCATAGTGGCGGGCGGCCGTGAAAGGCCGGTGCCGAAGATGGCATCGACCACGACTGGCGCCGGGCCGACCTGATCCAATGTTTCGACAGGTCCGCCCCAGAGCGCGGCGGCCCGTCGGGCGCCGTCGCTGCGCGGGGCTTCGCTGGCCGCCACCCGCACGGGCAGGCCGCGCCGCTTGAGGAGCGCCGCCGCGATGTAACCGTCTCCGCCATTATTCCCCGGCCCGCACAAGACCAGTATCTCGCGACCAGCCGCCAGCCGGGCCACCGCTTGCGCAATGGCGGCCCCGGCGCAGTCCATCAACGTCGCCTCGCTCACGTCCCCGACCATCGCCGCCCGTTCCGCCGCCCGCATCTCGGCAGCGGTAAGGACAGGAAGTCCATCGATCGGGATCACGGCGTTCCCACCGTGGCAGGTAGTCGGTAGCGGTCGCCATCAATCGCCACCTCGATCTGCCGGTCTCCCGAGATCGTTACCGAAGCAGGCTGGGCCCCGTCGGCCGCTGCCACACCATGTCCGTCTTGCGTCACCTGAAGCCGCCGGAAACCGCCGTCAGGATGCCGCACGGTCAGAATCACCGCATCGCCAGCCCCCGACTGTTCCACCGTACAGTCGCGCGCAAAGGCCGACGCCTCCGCCAGCGCACAGTCGATCGCCAGGCCGGGCTTCTGCTCAGCGGCGGGACTGTTCTGCGCCGCCGCCTGCCGTTCTTCCGGCCCGCCCGAGCAGCCGGCCAGCGCCAAGGCACCGGCCAGCCACCACGGATCAGATATCCGCATAGACATGGCGCTCGGACTTGGCGCCGGGGTGCGTGACCGCGCCCTGATGCGCGGGGCCGACATTCTGGGCATAGCGCCACAACACACCGGCCTGATAATCGTTCACGCGCGGCGTCCAACGAGCACGGCGCTCTTCCAGTACGGCGGGTTCGACCAGCAGGTCGATCGTCCCTGCTTCGGCATCGATGCGGATCGTGTCGCCATTCTCGACCAGCGCGATCGGGCCACCATCGGCCGCCTCGGGGCCGACATGACCGATGCAGAAGCCGCGCGTACCGCCCGAGAAACGGCCATCGGTGATGAGTGCCACCTTCTCGCCCAAC
Organism: Sphingomonas sp. 77B; assembly: GCF_056497825.1. NCBI lineage: Bacteria > Pseudomonadati > Pseudomonadota > Alphaproteobacteria > Sphingomonadales > Sphingomonadaceae > Sphingomonas > Sphingomonas sp. 77B. The sequence continues at coordinate 348,630 of NZ_JBWMBY010000001.1, read as the reverse complement.
CCCTGGCCGTAAAGCGCCGCCGTGGTCGACAACATCTCGCGCATGCCCGGACCACCCTTCGGCCCTTCATAGCGGATGACGACGACCGTGCCCTCGGTGATGGCGCGTGCCTCCACGGCCGCGAACGCCTCTTCCTCGCAGTCGAAGACCTTGGCGGCCCCCTCGAACTGAAGGCGCTTCATGCCCGCGACCTTCACGATCGCGCCCTCCGGCGCCAGCGAACCGCGCAGGCCGACCACGCCGCCGGTCGGGCTGAGCGGGGTCTTCACGTCGTAGATGACCTTCTGGTCCGGGTTCCAGGTGACCTCGTCGATATTCTCGGCCAGCGTCTTGCCGGTCACGGTGATGCAGTCGCCGTGTAGGAACCCGCCCGCCAGCAGCGTCTTCATCAGCATATAGACGCCGCCCGACTCGTACATGTCCTTGGCGACATAACGACCGCCGGGCTTGAGATCGGCAATATAGGGCGTGGTCTTGAAGATTTCGGCCACGTCGAACAGGTCGAAGTCGATCCCCGCCTCGTTCGCCATGGCGGGCAAGTGAAGCCCGGCATTGGTCGAGCCGCCGGTCGCGGCCACGACGCGCGCGGCATTCTCGAACGCTTCGCGCGTGCAGATGTCGCGCGGACGGATGTTGCGGGCAATCAGCTCCATGACCTGCTCGCCCGCCGCCTCGGCGATGCCGTGACGGTCGAGGAAGGGGGCGGGCATCATGTTGCTGTTGGGCAGCGACAGGCCGATCGCCTCGCCGACGCAGGCCATCGTGTTGGCGGTGAACTGGCCGCCGCACGCGCCGTGTCCGGGACAGGCGACCTTTTCGAGCGCGATCAGATCATGGAGCGGGCAGTTGCCCGCCGCATGCTGGCCCACCGCCTCGAACACGTCGACCACGGTCACGTCGCGGTCCTGATGACGGCCGGGCAGGATCGAGCCGCCATAGACGAAGATCGACGGCACATTCAGGCGCAGCATCGACATCATCATGCCGGGCAGCGACTTGTCGCAACCGGCAAAGCCGACCAGCGCGTCATAGCAGTGGCCACGTACCGACAGCTCGACGGAATCGGCGATGACCTCGCGGCTCACCAATGAGGACTTCATACCCTGATGGCCCATCGCGATGCCGTCGGTCACGGTGATGGTGTTGAACCGGCGCGGCATGCCACCGCCGCGAATGACGCCCGCCTGCGCGGCATCGGCCTGCGCATCGAGCGTCGTGTTGCAAGGCGCCGAGTTGTTGCCCGCGCTCGCCAGCGCGACGAAGGGCTTGGCGATATCTTCTTCCTGAATGCCCATCGCGTAATAATAGCTGCGATGGGGTGCGCGCTCCGGGCCAACGGAAACGTGGCGGGACGGCAGGCGAGACTTATCGAATTGGCGTGTCATGGCGCAGGCCTATGTCGCCAGACCCGCCCCAGACGCAAGCAAATTTCGCAAGAGGCCCAAATTCCGAGCCCGATCAAGCGTCAGCGGGTCAGAGCGAACCCAAGGCTTTCGCCACACCGTCCATCGTGAACGGCTTTTGCAGACGCGGCCGATCGCGGAACCGCTCATCCACCGCGTCGTCCCCGCCGCCAGTGGCGAAGACGAAGGGTACACCGCGCTCCGCCAACGCTTCGGCGACGGGGGTGCTCTTCTGGCCGCCACGCAGGTTGACGTCGAGAATGGCGGCATCGATACCGCCCTCGGCCACCCGCGCCAGCGCGTCGTCCACGCTGTCCACGGTGCCCGCGACCTGTTTGTCGAGAACGTCCAGGAAGTCCTCGAGCATCATGGCGATCAGGGGTTCGTCCTCGACGATGAGGATCTGCACGGGCTCTGTCATCCCCATCGCCATAACATGCTTTGCGCCTCGCGCCAGCCGCTAGTTGTTATCGGACGCCGCCCCGCCCCCCTGGGTCAGCGCGGCCTGGGTCGCCTCGGCCAATTGCTGGACGGAGAAGGGCTTGGGCAGGAAGCCGACATTGGGCAAAGTGATCGACTTGCGCAGCTGCTCCTCGGCATAGCCCGACATGAACAGCACGGCGAGGTCGGGATAACGCTTGCGGACTAGTCCGACCATCGTCGGCCCGTCCATCGTCGGCATGACCACGTCGGAGATCAGGAGGTCGGGCTTGCCATGTTTGTCCAGCATTTCGAGCGCGGCCTCGCCATTCTCCGCCGAGATCACGGTATAGCCCTGCCGCGACAGCGCGCGCTCGGCCACGGCGCGGACCATATCCTCGTCCTCCACCAGCAAGATCGTACCGGAACCCCAGGGGGTCGAGACCTTGGCCGCTGGCTTGGTCGGGCTCGCCTTGGCGGGGGACACAGCGGGCGCGGCATGGACCGGCAGATAGATGGAGAATTTGGCGCCGCCGCCCGGGGCCGAGTCGGCGAAGATATAGCCGCCCGACTGTTTGATGATGCCATAGACGGTCGACAGGCCCAGCCCCGTGCCTTTGCCCAGCTCCTTGGTCGTGAAGAAGGGCTCGAAGATTTTGCCCAGGATTTCGGGCGGGATGCCGGTGCCGTTATCGCTCATGATGAGCGCGGTGTAATCGGCGGCAGGCAGGATATCGTTGTTGAGCGCGCGCGCATCGGCCATCGAGACGGCACGCGTCTGAATGGTCAGGATGCCGCCGCCCGCCGGTTCGTTCTCCAGGATCGCATCGCGCGCATTGACCGCCAAGTTGACGACCACCTGTTCCAGCTGCCCCGGATCGGCGCGAACCGGGCCGAGATTGCGGCCATGGCTGACGTCCAGTCGTACCCGCTCGCCGAGCAGCCGCTTGAGGAGGTTCGACACCTCCGACACGACATCGGGCAGTTGCAGGATTTGGGGGCGAAGCGTCTGCTGGCGGGAAAAGGCGAGCAGTTGACGCGTCAGGCTGGCCGCCCGGTTGGAGTTGGTGCGAATCTGCTGGATATCGTCATAATCGCTGTCGCCGGGCGAGTGGCGCATCAGCATCAGGTCGCAGTGACCGATGATTGCAGTCAGGATGTTATTGAAATCGTGCGCGACACCGCCCGCGAGCTGGCCCACCGCCTGCATCTTGGTCGCCTGCGCGACTTCGCGCTTCAGGCGGCTCTCCTCGGAATTGTCCTTCAGGCTGAGCAGCACCGCTGCCTCGCCCAGCCCGCGCGCACCTGCGATGGTCAGCGCGACCGGCTCTTCCGGGTGATCCTTCAGCCGCACCGCCATGTCGGCCGAATGGGTCGCCCCGCTGGCAAAGCGCCGGATCGCGTCGGCGACCGCCGCCTTGTCCTCGCGCACCACCAGATCGCCTGGATAGAGCGGCGGTGCGGTGCCGCTGACCCCGGCGGCGCGCATGAAGGCCGAGTTCATCTGGATAAAGCGTCCGTCGCGATCGACCAGCGCAATGCCGAAGGGCATCAGCGATACGAGGCCGCGTACATGGCTGCCTGCACTCGTGCCTGCGGGCGCGACCAGTTGTTCCTCCTCGTCGAGCAGGGCGACCAGCATCGGCGCGCCCTCACCCTCGACGAACGGGATTTGCAGGATACGCAGCGGCTTGCCGTCACCCTTGGCCAGTTCGGAGGAAAAGCGGACCTGCCCGCCCGGATCATGCGCCAGGAACGTCGCGAACTCTCGCCCGACGATCGAGATCATCTCGCCGCCCATCGCGCGGGCACACAGCACGCGGTTGGCGGCACGGACCCGGCCATCGGGGGCGATCAGGGCAGCCATGATACCCGCCGCCCCCAGCCGGTCGCCATGGATACCGCCGATCAACCGCTCGACCGTCTCGGCCAGATCCTGTTCCTCGGCGATCGCGAAGCGCCAGACCAGCAGGTCCGCCTCGTCACCGGCGCGCGTGACGAGCACCGACAACTCGGTCCCCATCACCGCGATCCGATCCGCCCGGCCGAGGCCGTCGCGCCAGGCATTGCGACCGGCCTGCGCCAGTGCCTCGACCGAGGTCGCGTCAAGCGGAACCCCCGGCGGGGTCGGCATCATCGGGAATAGCGAAGCATAGGCGTCGTTCGCGCAGACCAGACGCCCTGCCCTGTCCGTCACCGCGATCGCGTCCAGGCTGGCGTCCGCGACGACGCGCGCGAAATCCCAGTCGACGCTTCGCCGGGTCTGCTCGGCCTTGGGCGTCAAGATCCGCCAGACCAGGATCACGCCAAAAGCCAGCAGCGCGGTGGCAAGAAAACCCGCCGCGACGATCCAGCTACGGATCGCGAAGAATAGCAGAGCGCCCGCGCCCACCCCGCTGGCAATCGATACGGCGGCCGCCACGCGGGTGGGATGAAATCTTTCGAAGGACGCGGTCGCCATGAAAAAACTCATCATCCGGCCACCCGGCACGGGTCAAGCGCGATCCGTGCCGGGCGACGAATGAGATTTACCAGATCCGGACACGCTGTTCCGGCGTCAGATACAGCTTTTCGTCCGGCTTGGGCTTATATGCCGCATACCAGGGGTCTAGGTTGCGCACGACCCAGGCCCGCTGCTGCGACGGGGAATGCGGATCGGTCAGCAGGCGGTTACGCAGGTTCGCCTCGCGGTAATTGCGCCGCCACACCTGTGCCCAACCCAGATAAAAGCGCTGGTCGCCGGTGAAACCGTCGATCACCGGCGCGGTCTTGCCCTTCAGAGACGCGTGATAGGCGTCATAAGCGACGGACAGGCCCGCCAGATCGGCGACATTCTCACCCAGGGTCAGCGCGCCCTTCACATGCAGGCCGGGTAGCGGCTCATAGGCGTCATACTGCTTCACCAGGGCCGCCGTCCGCTCCTTGAACGCCTTGACGTCGCCGTCCGTCCACCAGTCGGTCAGCTGGCCCTTGGCGTCGAACTTCGACCCCTGGTCGTCGAAATGATGGCTCAGCTCGTGACCGATCACCGCACCGATACCACCATAATTGACCGCCGGATCGGCCTTGGGATCGAAGAACGGCGGTTGCAGGATCGCGGCGGGGAAGACGATCTCGACCATGCCGAAATTGGCATAGGCGTTGACCGTCATCGGCGTCATGCCCCATTCCCAGCGCTGGATCGGCTTGCCGAGATGGCCGATATTGTCCTCATGCCGCCACTGCGCGGCACGCAGTGCGTTGCCGAAGGCGTCGCCGCTGACGATCTTCAGGCCCGAATAATCCTTCCAGCGATCGGGATAGCCGATCTTTGGGGTGAAGGCGGCCAGCTTCACATGCGCCTTCGCCTTGGTTTCGGGCGCCATCCAGTCGAGCTGGTCGATGCGCTTGCCCATCGCGGCCAGCACGTTCTTCACCAGCGCGTCGGCCGCCAGCTTGGTCGCGGGAGGGAAATAGCGTGCGACATAGACCTTGCTCACCTCATCGGCGAGCGCGCTGCTGGTGAAGTCGACCGCACGCTTCCAGCGATCCTGCTGCTGCGGCGTGCCCGACAGGACGGTGCCGTAAAAGGCGAACTGTTCCTGGTCGAACTTGGCGGGCAGCACATCGGCGAACTCGTCGAGCGAGCGGGCGAGCAGCTGGTCCTTAAGTACCGCGATCGGCGTCGACTGGATCAGCGCGGCGATGCCCGTCACGGCCGTCGGTTGCGCCACGACCAGCGTGTCGACCGGCGTGCCGACGCCCTTCAGATAGGTCGCGAAGTCGAAGCCGGGTGCGGTCTTCGCCAGATCGGCGACGCTCATCTTGTTATAGGTCTTGGTCCGGTCGCGGCTGTCGATCCGGGTCCAGTGGACCTTGGCGATCTGCGTCTCGAATGCGACGACAGCTTGCGCGCGCGCCTCGGCATCCGCTTCGCCTGCCATGGTCAGCATCTTGGCCAGATGCGCCTGATAGGCGGCGCGCGCGGCCGCTAGCTTGGGATCGTCGCTCAGATAATAGTCGCGGTCGGGCATCCCCAGGCCGGACTGACGCAAGCCGACGGTGTAGAGATTGGGCTGGCGCGCATCCTGACCGACACCCGAGCCGAAGGGGATGCCCACGCCGTTGCGATCCGCCTCGGCCAACAAGGCGGCGTAGCCCGACTTGTCGTTCAGCCCCTTGATCCGGTTCAGCCAGGGCTGGATCGGCGCCAGCCCCTTGGCCTCGATCGTGGCGGTGTCGAGATAGGTCGCATAGGCGGTACCGATCTGGTTCCCCTGGCCCTTGGCCTGTTCCAGGATGGTGTGGGTGCGATCCCGCGACAGATCGGCGAGTTTGTCGAACGCGCCATAGCTGGACTTGTCCGCAGGGATGGCGGTGGTCTTTGCCCATTCGCCATTGGCAAAGCCATAGAAGTCGTCGCCGGGGCGCACGGACTTGTCCATGCCCTTTTCGTCGAAGCCGAAACGCCCATAGGTCGGGCCGTTGGCGGCGGCGGGGCGATCCTGCGCGTTCAGCGCCACGGTTCCCGTGATCGCGGTCGCGCCGAGCAGCGCGGCGATGGCCAAGCTCTTCATCATTCTCTCCAAAGCAAAAAAGGCCCCCCGGTCGGTGCCGGAGGGCCTGTCATTCGGTCGATTACCAGATGCGGACGCGCTGCTGCGGCGTCAGCGCCATCTTGTCGGTCGGCTTGACGCCGAACGCCGCATACCAGGGGTCGAGGTTGCGCACGGTCAGCACGCGCTCATGACCCGGCGAGTGCGGATCGGACAACAGCGCCTGACGCAGCGCCGGTTCACGCCACTTGGTCCGCCACACCTGAGCCCAGCCATAATAGAAACGCTGATCGCCGGTCGTGCCGTCGATGATCGGCGCGGGCTTGCCGCCCAGCGACTTGTGATAGGCATCGAGCGCGACGGTCAGACCCGCCAGATCGGCGATATTCTCGCCCAGCGTCAGGCCGCCCTGAATATGCTGGCCGGGCAGCGGCTCATAGCCGTCATACTGCTTCACCAGCGCGTCGGTGAAGGTCTTGAACCGGGCCACGTCCTGCGGCGTCCACCAGTCGGTCAGCTTGCCAGTGGCGTCATACTTGCGGCCTTGATCGTCGAAGTGATGGCTGATCTCATGCCCGATCACCGCGCCGATGCCGCCATAATTCACCGCCGGGTCCGCCTTCGGATCGAAGAAGGGCGGCTGAAGGATCGCCGCCGGGAACACGATCTCGTTCATCGGCGGGTTGGCATAGGCGTTGATCGTCATCGGCGTCATGAACCATTCGCCGCGATCGATCGGCTGGCCCAGCTTGTTGAGGTCGCGCTGGAACTCGAAGGCATTGGCGCGTGCGACGTTACCGACCAGATCGCCGCGCTGGATCTGCAGCGCGGAGTAATCCTTCCACTTGTCGGGATAGCCGATCTTGGGCGTGAACGCGGCGAGCTTGGCCAGCGCCTTCTGCTTGGTCTCGGGCGCCATCCATTCCAGGTTGCGCAGCCGGTCGCCCATCGCCGAGATCAGGTTCTTGACCAGCGCGTCGGCGGCGGCCTTCGATTCGGGCGGGAAATATTTGGCGACATATTGCTTGCCGACCTCTTCACCCAGACCCTCGGAGACCAGGCCGACGCCTCGCTTCCACCGCGCCTGCTGCTGCGGCGTGCCCGACAGGGTCGTGCCGTAGAAGGCGAAGTTGGTCTTGTCGAAGTCGCTCGACAGATAGCCCGCATAGCTGCGCAGGACCTTCAGCATCGCATAGTCCTGAAGGACGTTCAGCGGCGCTTCGCTATACAGCTTGGCTTCGCCGGTGATCGCGCTGGGCTGTGCGACCAGATAGGCGGGACGGCCTGCGACGCCCAGCGTCTGCATATATTGTGCCCAGGGGAAACCCGGTGCCTTGGCGGCAAAGTCGGCGGCCATCCACTTGTTATAGGTCTTGTCCGCGTCGCGGCTCTCGATGCGGGTCCAATGGACGCCCGCCAGCCCCTTTTCGAAGTTGAACACGGCCGCCGCCCGCGCCTCTGCATTGGGCTCGCCCGCCAGGGTCAGCATCCGGGCGAGATAGGCCTGGTACGCGGTGCGGATCGTCGCCAGCTTGGCGTCGTCCTTCAGATAATAGTCGCGGTCGGGCAGACCCAGGCCGCTCTGGCCGAAGTTCGGGATATAGGTGTCGGGCGCCTTGTCGTCCTGACCGATATAGACGCCGAAGGGCGCGCCGACGCCCTGACGCTGGAGCTTGGCCATTTCGATGGCCAGCGCGTCGCGGCTCTGGGTTCCCTTGATGGCGCTCAGCCACGGCTTGACCGGGGCCACACCCTTGGCGTTGACGGCGGCCTCGTCCATGAAGCTGGCGTAGAAGTCGCCCGCCTTGTTACCCGGCTGCTTGGTCGCCTCGTCTAGGATGGTGCGCGTCTGTTCCAGCGAGCGGTCCTGCAGGACGTGGAACATGCCATAGGACGAACGATCGGCGGGGATCGTCGTGTTCTTGTACCAGGTGCCGTTGGAATAATCGAAGAAATCGTCGCCCGGCTTCACTGCCGTGTCGCGACCCGCCATGTCGAAACCGAAATCGCCGATCTCGGGACCGTTCTTGGCATTGGGCTTGACCGGGCCGACGGCGGCCTTGTCGACGGGGTTGGTGTTCTGAGCCATGACGGGCGAAATGGCGGTCGTGAGAAGAGCGGCGATCAGCAGAGAGCGCATCTGAATTCCTGAAAAGGAGATGGATGCCGCTGTTGTAGCGAGCCGATACGCCCAGTCAAACCGTTAGAAAGTCACGTCAAAGCGCGATACCGCTATCAGATTGCCACGCTTTTCCGCCGGTTGCGCCATTTCCGCGCGATCCAGACGCGCCACCCAAGCGCCGAGGCGGCGTAACCGAATACGGCACATCCGCCAGTCAGCACGCACAGGCCAAGACCGAAAGCAGGCCCCTGCTCCCAAAGCCAGTGAAACGCGCTCAACGCCCATTGCAGCCAACCCGTCGCGGCCTCGGCGACCGGCTGGGTGTTGATCGGCGTTTCACTGCGCAGCAGGAAGGTGCCGATGCGATAGGCGATGACCCAGATGATCGGCGTGGTCAGCGGATTGGTGATGAAGGTCGTCAACGCCGCGACTGGCACATTAGCGCGGAAGGGCAGCGCGAAGACGGCGGCGATCGCGATCTGGGCGACCGGGAACAGGAACCCGGCCACCACGCCCAGCGCGACGCCGCGCGGCACCGATCGACGGGTGAAACGCCATAGCTCGGGCGCGAGCACCCGGTGTGCGACCGGCCGGAGCAGCCGGTTGCTTTCCATCGAATCGCGGGTCGGCATGTTGCGCCGGACCCATCGCAGCGTGCGGCCCCACATGGTGGGCACGGCCGCGGCCATCAGCCGCGATCGCGCAGGATACGGCCCTGCTCGCGCTTCCAATCGCGTTCCTTGATCGAATCGCGCTTGTCGTGCGCCTTTTTGCCCTTCGCCAATGCCAGCTCCACCTTCGCGCGACCGCGCGAGTTGAAATAGATCATCAGTGGCACCAGGGTCATACCTTCGCGCGCCACCGCGCCGTGGAGCTTGTTTATTTCGCGCTCATGAAGGAGCAATTTACGCGGGCGCTTGGCTTCGTGGTTAAATCGGTTGCCGTGGCTGAATTCGGGGACGTTTGAATTGACCAGCCACACCTCCTCGCCGCGGACCTCGGCATAGGACTCCGCAATCGATCCCTCGCCGAAGCGAAGCGACTTCACCTCGGTTCCGGTCAGGGCGATACCGGCCTCATAGGTCGTCTCGATGGCATAATCGAAGCGGGCGCGCCGGTTCTCGGCGACGATCTTCTTCTTGTCGAAGGTTTGGGGTTTCGGGCGCATGGACGGGCCGATGTAGGCGCTGAAGGCCGCCATGAAAAGCCGCAGATGACCGCGCCGTTCTGTTTCTGGAACGAGGCGTTCAGGGCTTGCGGCGACCGCCCAGCGGGATGGTCAGCCGGATCATGCCGCGCTTGCTGGGGCTACCACCGACATCGGCCTGTTCGGTTTCGGCCGACAGCGTGCCGACGCCGGCTATTTCCGTGCGCGCCTTGGGCAGGGTCATGGGCCTGGAATAGTCGGGAACGGTACCGATCCGATCTGCGTCGGACGAGCGGCCACAGACGACCACGTCACCCCCGCTATCGTCGGGTGGGCAGCGGCGCGCGGTGGGCGCTTTCCGGGGCAACGGCAAGACGGGCCCGGCCACTGCACCCGTCTGCAAGGCGATCATCACCAGTGCCCACATCGGCCGCGCTCCCTATGCCGCCCATCGTCAAGGCGGATGGTGGTCGGGGATTGCGGCCGAAGGAAGGCGCGGAAAAGAATGGCGGGGTCAGATCAATCCGGCATGAGCCAGCGCGGCGTCGACCTGCGCACGGGAAGCCTCGGACGGCCAGGTCATGGGCAGGCGCACGCCCTGCGGGAAGTGCGGCATGATACGGCTGAGCGCGTATTTGACCGGGCCGGGCGAGGCGTCGGTGAACATTGCCTCGTGCAGCGGGAAAAGACGGTCGTGCAGTTCCAGCGCGCGGGCCATGTCCCCGGCCGCGCAGGCCGCCTGGAACTCGGCGCACAGGCGCGGCGCGACATTGGCCGTCACCGAGATGCAGCCCACCCCGCCCATCGCGTTGAAGGCGAGCGCAAGGTCGTCATTGCCCGACAGCTGACAGAAGTCCGCACCCAGCGCGCCGCGATGATGCGACACGCGGGCGAGCACGCCGCTGGCATCCTTCACGCCGACGAAGACCTCGGGTGCCGCCTTGACGACGCGGATCAGCGTCGCAGGCTGGATGTCGGTGACGGTTCGACCGGGTACGTTATAGAGGACGATCGGCAGCGGCGCGTTCTTCGCCAACTCGGCGAAATGGAGTGCGATACCCTCCTGGCTCGGCCGGTTGTAATAGGGCGGCACCATCAGCGCGGCGTCGGCGCCCGCTTCCTGCGCCGCCTTCAGGTTTTCGATCGCAACGATCGTGTCGTTCGACCCCGCGCCCGCGATCACCGGCACCCGGCCGCGCGCCTGGTCGACGCAGACGCGCACGACATGGAAATGCTCGTCCTTCGGCATGGTCGCCGCTTCGCCGGTCGTGCCGCATGCGACCAGCGCCGTGGAGCCTTCGGAAATTTGCCATTCGACGAAATCCCGGAACTTCGCCTCGTCGAACGCTCCGCCGACATGACCGCCCTGATCGTCGAACGGCGTCACGAGCGCCGGTATGGACCCTGAAAACATGAGAGGAAATGCGCTCCTGCTGCGCCGAATGGGACAATTTGTTCAGGACATGTACGGGTAGAGTCCCTATTCTGTCCACCATGATGGCATTGACGAAGGCGGGGGCGCTCCTCGCGACATTGGCGGGATCGATGGTCGCCCCCGGCGGGCAGGACCAGCTCGACCGATATCGCACACAGATGGCGAATATGAGCCCCAACCAGGCGACGCAGGGCATGCCCGCGCCCGCCGATGGCGCGATCGCCGCGGCTCTGGCGCAGTGGCGCGCTTTGCAGCAGACCGATTCGCTGCCCTTCGAAAGCTATGCCGGGTTCCTGATGGCGCATCCCGGCTGGCCGGGCGAAACGGGCAATCGTCGCGCCGCCGAGAAGCAGGCCGCCAACTTCACCGCCGCGCCGTCGAGCATCGTCGCCTATTTCCGTCGCTTCCCGCCCCAGTCGGCGGCAGGTGGCGTCGCCTATGCCCGCGCCTTGCTGGCGACCGGGGCACCGGCGGACGCCGCGCAGGCGGCGCGAACCGCCTGGCGGCGCGGTGCGCTTTCCCCGAACGACGAAGCCCTGGTCATGTCCACCTTCGGCTCCGCGCTGACGCCCGAGGACCAGGACGCGCGGATGGATGCGCTGCTTTGGTCGGGGCAAACGAGCGCTGCCGCACGGCAGCTGAATTATACCAGCCCCGCACGGCGGCCGATCTTCGCGGCGCGGCTGGCCTTCCGCACCAGATCGGCGGACGCGCCCAGCCTGTCAGCCTCGACCGCCGAGCTCTATGCCAATGATGCGGGCTATGTCGCCGACCGCGCCAGCTGGCTGCGCGATACCGGCGACAGCCTGACCGCGCGGTCCTGGCTCGCGCGTTCACGACAGCTGACCACCCGGCCAGGCAATGTCGAGAAATTCTACGAGGCGCTGCTAGTCAATGCCCGCGCGGCGGCGAATGATGGCCAGCTTCAGACCGCCTATGACATCGCCCGACAGGTCGACGACGCCTATCCGGTCGGCACCGACGTCTCGACCAAGCCTTATGGCGAGCGCGACGACTATACCAGCCTGGTCTGGCTGGCCGGGCAGACCGCGATGAAGCTCGCCCGACCGGCCGATGCAATGACGCTGTTCGACCGCTATGGCCGGGGCAGCCAGTCGCCGCAGACGCGCGCCAAGGGCTTTTACTGGGCGGGCCGCGCGGCGGAGGCGGCGGGTCGCTCGAGCGATGCGGCGGCTTTCTATGGCCGGGCCGCGCAATATCGCGACCAGTTCTACGGCCAACTGGCGTTGGAGCGAACCGGCCGCCCGCTTGTCGCACCACCGGCGATCGCCGCGACCAACGTGGCCCCCACCGTCCGTGCCGCCTTCGACGCGCGCGAAACGGTGCGTGCGGCCAAGTTCCTGGGTCAGATCGGCCAGTGGCAGGACCAGACCGCCTTCGTCCGCCAGATCGCGGCGGATGCGGAGACCGAGAACGATCATCTGCTCGCCGCCGACCTTTCGCGCAGCATCAACCGCCCCGACCTGGCCGTGATGGTCGGACGCAGCGCGATGCAGAACGGGCTGACCGATTATTCGGCCGCCGGTTTCCCCACCGTTCCGGTGCCTACGGGCTATGAACAGAGCTGGACGATCATCCACGCCATCGCGCGCCAGGAAAGCCAATTCGACCGTGCCGCCGTCAGCCATGCGGGCGCGCGCGGCCTGATGCAGTTGATGCCCGCCACCGCCGCCGAGCAGTCGGGCAAGATCGGCCTGTCTTATTCGCCCGCCGCACTGACCACCGATCCCAACCTTTCGATCCAGCTGGGTGCCAGCTATTTCGAGAGGATCCGCAACAATTATGGCAGCTATCCGCTTGCGATTGCCGCCTATAATGCGGGCGGCGGCAATGTGAACAAGTGGTTGCGCGCCAATGGTGACCCGCGTACCGGCTCGGTCGATATCGTGGACTGGATCGAGGCCATCCCCTATTCCGAGACACGCAATTACGTGCAGCGGGTGCTGGAGAATGCGGTCGTCTATGACCTGATGAACCCAGCGCGCGCGACCAGCCGGGGACCGACGCCGCTCAGCTGGTATCTGGGCAAGTCGTCGCGGCCGGGTTGATCGCCGCAGCATAGGGAATAGAGGGGGGCGATGGATCGTCCCAACTATATCACCCCGGCGGGTTATGCCGCGCTTCGTCAGGAATATGAGGCGCTGTTCGCGGTCGAGCGGCCTAAGCTGGTCGACACCATCGCCTGGGCGGCGGGCAATGGCGATCGCTCGGAGAATGGCGACTATATCTATGGCCGCAAGCGGTTGCGCGAGATCGACCGGCGGCTGGGTTGGCTATCCAAGCGGATGAAGGCCGCCAAGGTCATCGACCCCGCCCGTCAGGAAGACCGCAGCAAAGTATGGTTCGGTGCCACCGTCACCATTGCCGACGAAGACGACAATGAACGCGTCTTAACGCTGGTCGGTGATGACGAAGCGGACGCGGGTCAGGGTCGGGTCGGCTGGAACGCGCCGCTCGTCCGGGCGCTGCGCGGGGCCTCAGTCGGCGATCTGCGGCGTGTAACGCTGCCAGCGGGCGAACGGGAATATGAGGTGATGGCCATCACCTATCCCAATCCGTAATCGCATTCGCAACGGTTCGTTTCGGAACCTGTTCTTGCCGTGGATCGCCCTGATGGCAGGATAGGGCGGAGGGATGGCGATCGTCGCGGTCCTCTGTCAACGAGTTTCCGCCATGCCCATTCCTGCCCGTTTCGCCGCCCCGCTCCTGTCGCTGTTCCGGGTGGTGTTCGGCCTCATGTTCGCGGCGCATGGCGTGTCGAAGTTCTTCGGCCTTCCGCCTTTCCCGATGCCCCTCAACCCTTTGCTGACGGCGGCGGGCGTGCTGGAGCTGGTCGGCGGCGCGCTGCTCCTGATCGGGCTGTTCACCCGGCCGGTGGCCTTCGTGCTGTCGGGGCAGATGGCCGTCGCCTATTTCATGGCCCATGCGCCGCAAGGGTTCCTGCCACTGGCCAATGGCGGCGAAGCGGCGATCCTCTATTGCTTTGCCTTCCTATACCTCGCCGCGGCCGGTGGGGGATCGATCGGGGTCGATGCAATGCGGCGTGGCGGCTGACCCGCCGCTTTGCTAAACCGGGGGCATGAACGCCCTGACCCGCAACATCGCGCTGCTCATCGATGCCGACAACGCCCAGTCGGCGGCCATCGACCCCGTACTGACCGTCCTGGCCGAGCTGGGTACGGTCAATGTCCGCCGCGCCTATGGCAACTGGTCCAAGCCCGGCCTCAAGGGTTGGCGCGATGTCATGGTCAAGCACGGGATCGAACCGCAGCAGCAGTTCGACCTGACCAAGGGCAAGAACGCCACCGACATGAAGATGACCATCGATGCGATGGACCTTCTGTTTCGCGGTCGAATCGACGGGTTCGGGATCATGTCCTCGGACAGCGACTTCATGCCGCTGGCGACCCGCATCCGTCAGGACGGTTTTCCGGTCTACGGCTTCGGGAACAGTCGCACGCCCGAAGCCTTCAAGCAGGCGTGCAGCCGCTTCATCGATGTCGGCGCCTTGATCGGCGAAGCGCCGCGACCTGCCAGCGCCAAGCCGACACCCGCCGATGTCCCCCTCGCCGACTCGCTGCCCCCGTCGATCGAACAGTCCAAGCGGACGGCGGGTACCCCCCGCCCCATCGATGACGAACTGCTGAAGCTGCTGGTCGACGCCTATAATTCGGTCAAGCGCGACGAACGCGGCTTTGCCAGCCTGTCGGCCATGGGCCAACTGGCAGGCAACCGATCGAGTTTCGATACGCGCAATTACGGGTTCAAACGCCTGTCCGACCTGATCGAAGCGGTGCCCAATTTCCAGACCGAGCGACGCGAGGATGGACGAACCTTCGTCAAACGCGTCCGATAGGGACTATTCCCTTGGGTCCGGCATGGTTAGCGTCGCACAGGTGCCCGGCCCGGCACCCTCGAAGCGCACCTCACCCCGCAGCTGCCGTGCAAGGCTGGTAATCATCCGCATTCCCAGACTGCGGCGCGAGGCGACCTTCATATCGAAATCGTCGGGCAAACCCCTGCCCCGGTCGCGCACCGACAATATGATCTGACCGTCGCGCGCGCGAAGTCCGACGTCGATTACGCCGCCCTCTTCGCCATAAGCATATTTGATCGCGTTGGTCAGCAACTCGGTCAGCATCAGCCCGATCGGAATCGCGATATCGGCGTTCATTTCGATCGCCTCGATATCGCAGTGAACCTCGTGGTCCTTGGCCTGCTGGGCCAGCTGGTCGGCGATGCCGCAAGCCAGGTCGTCGAGCGACACCATGCCAACCCGTTCGTTCCGCCAGAGCCGGTCATGGGTCTGGGCTATGGCGGCGATCCGCGCCTGGGCATCGTTCAGCATCCTGAGGACGCGGGGATCGTCATCCTCCTGCTTCTGGAGATTGAGCATGGCAGACACGAGCGCCAGGCTGTTCTTCACCCGATGGCTCGCCTCGCGCGTCAGCAGCTGCTGATGCTCGACCGCCTCGGCCAGTCGGCGCTCGGCCTCCTGCCGTTCGATCGCCACGCCGATCAGGTTGGCAAAACCCTGCATGAACGCCAGATCGGCTTCCTCGAACCGGCCTTCGTCAGGGCTGTCGACCTCGAGCACGCCATAGCGCTGGCCGGATGCCTCCACGAGCACGTTGATCGCACGACGGATCTTGTGATCGGCCATGAACTGTGGCGTGCGGAACCGCTCTTCCTGATCCAGATGGTTGGAGATGACGGGCTGTCCGGTGTGCAGCGCAAAGCCGGCAGGCGACCCCATATCGGTTCGCATCTCGGTCGACCCCACGACGCCCGGCCCCCAGCCGACCCCGGTGCGGACGAGAAGCGTTTCCTGATCCGCCTTGTATTCTAAGAACTTACAGAAGGAAGATCGCATACCTTCTGCACACAGCTCCGTCGCGCGCTGCAACATCGGATCCAGGTCGCGGGCGCGCAACGCCTCGATCCCGAAGGCGGCGAGGACCGATTGCTGGCGGAGCCGATAATGTAACTGCCCTGCGCTGGCGACTTCCCGATCCTCGCCCGGCGCCTGCTCCACTACCGCCATTCCCAACCGCGCCCTTTTGTTACCCTGTCGTTATAACGACCAAGATGGGAATTGGCCGCATCGGTTTAAACCCGTTGCCCGAACCGGATACGACAACGCCCTCCCCGATCGCTCGGGAAGGGCGTCGCATGGAAGCCGGAACGCTCGGATCAGCGCGTCAGCTTCTTATAGGCCAGACGGGTCGGACGGTCGGCCGCATCACCCATGCGGCGACGCTTGTCCTCTTCGTAGGATTCGTAATTGCCCTCGAACCACTCGACATGGCTGTCGCCTTCGAACGCCAGGATATGCGTGCAGAGGCGATCGAGGAAGAAGCGATCGTGGCTGATGACCACGGCGCAGCCCGCGAACGTCTCCAGCGCCTCTTCGAGCGCGCGCAGCGTTTCCACGTCGAGGTCGTTGGTCGGTTCGTCGAGCAGCAGGACGTTGCCGCCCTCCTTCAGCATCTTGGCCATGTGAACGCGGTTGCGCTCACCGCCCGACAGCTGGCCGACCTTCTTCTGCTGGTCGGGGCCGCGGAAGTTGAACGCACCTACATAGGCGCGCGTGCCCAGCTCCTGCTTGCCGAAGCGGAAGACCTCAAGCTCGTCGGAGATTTCCTGCCAGACATTCTTGTTGGGATCGAGCTCGTCGCGGCTCTGGTCGACATAGCCCAGCTTGACGGTCGAGCCGATCTCGATCGTACCCGCATCGGGCTGTTCCTGGCCGGTGATGAGCTTGAACAGCGTCGACTTGCCCGCGCCGTTCGGCCCGATCACGCCGACGATGCCGCCCGGCGGCAGCATGAAGTCGAGATTTTCGAACAACAGCTTGTCGCCATAGGACTTGGTGAGTCCCTTGGCCTCGATCACCTTGCCGCCCAAACGTTCCGGGATCTGGATCAGGATCTGCGCCTTGCCCGCGACGCGGTTCTCCTGCTTCTCCATCAGCTCCTCGAACGCACGGATACGCGCCTTCGACTTGGTCTGGCGGGCCTTGGGCGTCTGACGCATCCAGGCCAGCTCGTCGGCGATCGCCTTCTGCTTGCCCGCCTCGTCGCGCTCTTCCTGCTCCAGCCGCTTGGCCTTCTTTTCCAGATAGCCGGAATAGTTGGATTCGTAGGTGTAGTAACGACCGCGATCGAGCTCGAGCACCCAGTTCACGACGTTATCCAGGAAGTACCGGTCGTGGGTCACGAGGATGACGTTGCCGGTATATTCCTTGAGGTAATTCTCAAGCCACGACACGCTCTCGGCGTCGAGGTGGTTGGTCGGTTCGTCGAGCAGCAGGATGTCGGGCTTTTCGAGCAGCAGCTTGCACAGCGCGACGCGGCGCTTCTCACCACCCGACAGGCGGGTGACGTCGGCATCGCCGGGCGGGCAGCGCAGCGCTTCCATCGCCTGTTCCAGCTGGCTGTCGAGCGACCAGCCGTCGACCGCGTCGATCTTGGCCTGAAGCTCGCCCATCTCTTCCATCAGGGCGTCGAAATCGGTGTCGTCCTTCGGGTCGCCCATTTCGGCCGAGATGGCGTTGAAACGATCGACCAGATCGGCGATCGGGCGAACGCCGTCCTTGACGTTGCCCATCACGTCCTTCGACGGATCGAGCTGCGGCTCCTGCGCCAGATAGCCGACGCGCACGCCATCGGCGGCCCAGGCCTCGCCGGTGAAGTCGGTGTCCATGCCCGCCATCACCTTCATCAGCGTGGACTTGCCCGCGCCGTTCGGGCCGATGATCGCGATCTTCGCGCTCGGCAGGAACTGAAGGTGGATGTTGTTCAGGACAGGCTTGTTGGCGCCGGGGAAGGTCTTGGTCAGACCCTTCATCACATAGGTATATTGGACGGCCATGGCGGCGCGGGGCTCCGTGCTTTTGCGACTGTGGG
Organism: Sphingomonas sp. 77B; assembly: GCF_056497825.1. NCBI lineage: Bacteria > Pseudomonadati > Pseudomonadota > Alphaproteobacteria > Sphingomonadales > Sphingomonadaceae > Sphingomonas > Sphingomonas sp. 77B. The sequence goes on along the minus strand of NZ_JBWMBY010000001.1, from coordinate 330,639 downwards.
ATATTTGCCCGCCCATGTAGTGGGTGCGCGGGCGGTTGGCAAACGGGACCGGCTGCGCAACACTTGGCCCCATGAAGCGCTTTCTTCTCGCGGCCTTGACCGCCTCCGCCCTGTCCTCGCCCACCCTGGCACAGCGGACCCCGCCGCCCCCGGCCGCGATGGTCGCGCCCGAGGTCGATCGCCTGCGCGATGCCGCGTTGAACGACACCGTGGCCTGGGACATCGTCGAGGGACTGACCACCGAAGTCGGCCAGCGGTTGGCGGGCACCGAGGCGGAGGCGCGCGCGCGGGCCTGGTCGGTGGCCAAGCTGACCGCGCTGGGCTTCAAGAATGTCCGCATCGAGCCGTACCGGACGCCCGTCTGGGAGCGGGGCGCCGAAAGCGCCGAGATCCTCGCGCCTTTCCCGCAGAAGCTGACACTGGCCGCGCTCGGCAATTCGGGCGCGACGCCCGCAACCGGCCTGACCGGCGAGGTCGCCGTGTTTCCCAGCATGGCGGCGTTCCAGTCCGCCCCCGACAGCGCGATCAGCGGCAAGATCGTCTATATCGGCAATGCGATGCCCCGCACGCAGGACGGATCGGGCTATGGCGCCTATGGCACCGCGCGTTTTACCGGCCCTGCCCTTGCGGCGAAGCGCGGGGCGATCGCGATTGTCATCCGATCGATCGGCACCGACCATCATCGTTTTCCCCATACAGGCACGACCAATTTTCCCGAAGGCGTGAAGCCCATCCCCGCCGCGGCCCTTTCCGTGCCCGATGCCGAGCAGTTGGAGCGAATCGCGAGCCGTGGCCAGCCGGTTCGCATGAAGCTGGTCCTGACCCCGCGCATGGTCGGCACCCGCGAATCGGGCAACGTCATTGCCGAAGTGCCGGGCAGCGATCCTTCCGCCGGGATCGTACTGGTCGGCGGGCATTTGGACAGCTGGGACCTGGGCACGGGCGCGATCGACGACGCCAGCGGTATCGCCATCACCGCCGCGGCCGCCAAGCGGATCATGGATGCGGGCCAGCCGCGCCGTACGATCCGCGTCGTGTGGTTCGGGGCCGAGGAAGTCGGCGGCATGGGCGGGGAAGCCTATGCCAAGGCGCATGCCGGTGAACGCCATGCCAGTGCATCGGAAAGCGACTTCGGCGCGGATCGCGTCTGGCGGTTCGAGGTCAATCTGCCCGCCACCGCAAAGCCGGTTGCCGACCGGCTCCAGACGGCGCTGGCGCCGTTGGGCATTACGCGGGGCAGCGGCCTGGGTGGCGACGGCACCGATATCGGCCCGACGCTGAAGCTGGGCACGGCCGCGATCGATCTGAACCAGTCGGGATGGGATTATTTCGATACCCATCACACGCCCGACGACGTATTGGACCGCGTCGATCCGGCGGCCTTGCGCCAGAATGTCGCGGCATGGACGACCATGCTCGCGGTCGTCGCCAACGCGCCGGAGGCCATCGGCCCGGTCACACCGCGTTGAGATGTCAGTTTTCCGTTCACGGTTTGGTAACGCCAACGCCTTGAAAATGCCTGATCCGTGCCATCGGTTCGTCGCGAACCTTGCGATCCGATGAATTTTGCGGATTGACCGCGATGAACCGCACGTTATTTGAGCCGCTTCGCGACGGCATTCGGGCCGGCCGCGATTTTTGCTTTGCTTGGGAGCATTCGAATGAAGAAGATCGCTTTCGTTCTCGCTGCCGCCGGCCTGATGTCCGTCGCTGCCTGCAACAAGTCGCCTGAAGCTGCCGCTGTTGAGAACAACGCGGACATGCTGGCCGACAACATGGAAATGCAGGCTGACAACATGGAAGCCGTTGCCGACAACACCTCGAACGCCGCTGCTGCCGCGACCCTCGAGAACGCTGCCGACAACATGAACGCCGCTGCCGACAACGTCCGTGACGCTGCCGACGCCAAGGCGGACAACATGCAGTAATAGCCGCCTCGGACCTTCGGGTCCGAAGCGCCGACTGCTATGTCGGAAAAGGGCGCCTCCCTCGCGGAAGCGCCCTTTTTCTTTGTCCGATTTCCTGTGCAAAACATGCTCGGCGGCGCTTGCGAAGGCCGCCCGCATCACGCTAACGACAATGTCGGTGGGGCCTGTAGCTCAACGGTTAGAGCTGGCCGCTCATAACGGCTAGGTTGCGGGTTCGAGTCCTGCCGGGCCCACCAAAAATACACGTTAAGTGATTGCAGTTAATAGGTTTTTGTAAATTATTTGTCTAACCCGGACCGCGATGTACTGCGCTGGTGGGCCTGAGGCAGCTATCGCCCAATAGCGGACGCTCGATGCAGTGGGTAGGATGGGTGATGGACGACGTAGAATCTCCGCCCTGGACGCTGGCTCAACACCTCGCCGCTGGCTCAACCGCGATCATGCAAATCGAAGCTGATCTTCTGCATAAGGCTCCAGAGCCTGTCTGCCATCACTTCTACGAAGTTGACCCCGTCGATCCGAGGGCGGTCAGCCAAGAGGCAACCTACCGCCATCTTGTGCCACTGTTCGCTTCGTTGGGGTTAGGCTTTTTGCCTGATCGGCTCGAAGCGTGGGAGACAGTCAGGCCGCAAATCGCGTGGCTTCACAGCCGCGTTCCAGCGATTCTAAAGGCCGCGAAGACATCGGGGTTGGTGTATCAAGGCTGGACGTGGGAACCTCGTGATCGTCAGCCGATTGGCGCTTCCGATATCCAGGTAATCAATAATCGAACCGCTTGATGCCCGACTACTGAATCTCTGCTATCCCTTTAGGATCGAATGTTCCGCTTCCGCCCACTTGCGGACATCCGCCATTGCAGCAACATCGCGTTCAATGAGTGGAGGGTACAGAACAAAGATGTAATCGGCCCTCGGGTGTAATTGAGAAATGGCATTCATCATAAAGGGGGCAACTGTGATGCTCATGAGAGAGCGATAGGCTGTCGCTTTCGGATCATGGCGTTGAGGATGACGAGGAGTTGGCGTGCGACGGCGATAAGGATGGTCTTTGGCGCCTTGCCTTTGGCTCGCATCCTGTCGCGCATAGCGGTGAGGACGGGGATGCGCCGTGAGGCATTGAGGGCGGCGATGTAGAGGGCTTCGCGGACCTTGCGCCGCCCGCCCCAAATGCGCCTGGCGCCGCGCCATGTGCCACTTTCGCGGGCGTGGGGAGCGAGGCCGGCGAGCGAGGCGATCTTTCGACGGCACAGCGTGCCGAGTTCGGGAAGTTCACCGAGCAGGGTTGCCAGGACGGTGGGCCCGATGCCGGGAACAGCCGTCAGCAGCTGGGCCTGTTCGGACAGGGCCCGATCCTGGGCGATGAAGCCTGCGATCTGGCGGTCGAGCTGGGCGATCTGCTGGCTGAGCAGGTCGATCATGGCTTCGATGGCTTGTGCGATTTCGGGTTGGCCTGCGCTGTGGCGATGCAGCTTTTCGGCTTTGCGCATGTCGACCAACTGTCTGCGGCGACGCAGGAAATCGGCCAGGCGTGAACGGGCAGGGCTGAGCGGGATGGTAGCGGGCAGGTTCAGCGCTGCGCCCATCTGCGCGAGCACGCGGGCATCGACGCGGTCAGTCTTGGCCAGCGTGCCGGTGGCTCTGGCGAACTCGCGGGCCTGACGCGGATTGACGCGCGAGAAGGGATGGCCGCGTGTCGCCAGCGCGGCGATCAGGTCACCGTCGCAACCACTGGTCGCCTCGAAGACAAGGCGGATGTCGTGGTCGAGCGTGTCGAGCCAGACGGCGATGGCATCCGGTGTATTGGCGATCCGCCCGATCCGGCCCGATGGCAGCTCGCAGATGTCGATGACGGCACGCGAAAGGTCGCAGCCGATAACGGCTTGTGGCATGGTATAGGCTCCTGTCCATGTCGTGCGGGATCAGCAGTCCCAAGCAACTGTTCAGGGTTGTGACCAACGCGGAAGGGACCCTTGCTCCCTATCGGGCTCCAGACCCTCGGGGGGGACGGGCTCCCTTCCGCAACATCTTCATACCACCGTCGCATCAGACAGGGGGGGGGCATGCATCACGTGTTGGCAATTTTGCGAATATCTCTAATTTTTGGATTTGTGGCTCTTGTCTCCTGCCATAAAGGACCAGAGAAATTTGAGAATGCGACAGTTATTGCAATAAAATTCGACGAGGGCCCTACAAGCGCATATTTCGCAGAGAACCCTCATGATCTTATGGGTCTTGATTGGAAAATAGGGTGTCGGGATTGTGAAAAGGCTTACCGTGATGTGTTGCTTGAGGATGGAGGAGCACCATATAGGTGTAGTTATATCATGACCGTATCCGGCGTATTTTTTCCGCGAACATTGCCCCAGGACAAGATTTTCCCGCAGCCACTGGGCACGATAGAAATTGGAAAGGTGGTGAAACGTCCGAAACTTTTAGAGTGTAAGCGTGATGTCTTAGACCTAATACATAAATGACATGAAATTTGAATAGCTAGAAACTTTGCTGCGATTTCATGATTGATTAGGGTCAGGGCTCGTTGATCAGAGCCAGAAGATGACGGTGGCAGCGAGGGCGATGGCGGCGAAGAAGGCAGTGGGGCAGCAATCGTAGCGGGTGGCGACCCGGCGCCAGTTCCCGGCCTTCGCCGGGGCAGGCTCTGCCCGTTGGTCCACGGATGGGCCGCGAGATCACGCTGGAAGTAAAGGCGGGGGCGAAGGCGCCGGTGGCGCTGCTGAAAAGGAGCGGCTGGCACGTGGCAGCGCCGAATGCGGCGTGAATCGGATGAAATTCCTAGGGCCGCTCTCGCCCAATAGCGGGCATTCAGCCTTCGTTGTCTTCGTAGAATGTGCTGCCTGTATTCGGCAGTGATCGAAGCTCTCGAAGGCTAATTCGACACGCGCTTTCCACGGACATTGTCGGAGCGCGGCTTCGCCAGAAAGGCGCGGAAGCTCCGACAGTAAACTCGCGTCGGAGCCGTTCCAGCACCTTGGCAGCTGCTCGGCTTTCTGTAGCGGCGAATGCGTGGCGAGTGGTGTAAAAGCCGCGACTGTCTGGGGCGGCGTCAGGGTCGCGCCCATGAACCATGAAGCGATAGAACGGCATCACCATCAAATGTGCCCTGCCTTTCTCGGCGTGGCAACTGAGGTCCGCTTTCCACCAATTGCAGACATCTGTCGGTTATGCGATCCCGAGATATGGGCTGGCTCGCAGAACTAATTCTCCAAGGTTTTTGGGAAGGCGCTGTCGAGGTAGCCTATCGGAAATGGGGGTGGCTCGGCGGAGGTGTCGCATTCCTATTTCCCCCCATTTTAATCGTACTGATGATTTGGGTCTTAGTCCGCTGACGCCCAGAACCGGACGCCGACTATCACTCGAAAAAGGTTAGACATCGTTTACCCGGCACTAAGGGGCCTGTCATTGTGAGATTGGCGGGTTAGACAACTTAAATAACTGTAAATATTGAGCTATTTCACACCTGCCGGGCCCACCAACCGTTCGATCCGCTTACGCGATGTGTAGCGAAGCGTGGTTGATCCGGCTGATTTCGACCAGCACATCGGACGTTTCGATCGAGAGGTCGCGAACCTCCGCCGCCACCACGGCGAATCCGCGTCCTTCGTCGCCCAGCCTCGCCGCCTCGATACTGGCATTCAGTGCGACGAGCCGCGTGTTCGCGGATATACGACCGACGCGTTCCAGCATGGCCGCTGTCTGACGGGTCAGGTCATCACGCCGTTCGTTGACACGCTTCAGGTTTCGTTCGTGGGTCACGTCAACGAAGGTCAGCACGGCGCCGCGATCGGCCTGCGGATGGTAGGTGATTTCGAGGACCTTCCCATCATCGAACTGATGATCGAATTGCCGCCGTACGCCTTCGCGTGCCCATTCCCGATGGTTTTGCAGAATGCCCGCTTTGCGGTCCTGCGGCCAGCCGACGATATTACCGATACGATCGATATAATCCGTCAACGTGCAGCCGACGATCACGGCGTTATCGGCCAAGCCGAACATGCGACTGACATACGGGTTTATCAGGACGATTTCCTCATCCCGGTCATAGATCACGATGCCGTGACGCAGATATTCCATGACCAGCGCCAGCTGCTCCGCTGCATTCACCGACAATGATCGCCCCCGAACCTCATAATCTATGTTACCGATAGCATGACCTACCGGAAATGAAAGCGCTTCGCATTTTTACTTATGAAATCGGCCTTGCCGGGCCTGTTTCCGCTCTTCTAAAGTGATACGAAAAATTCGTGCATGAAGGACGAGAATAATGGCAGTTAAAGGCGATTCGAAGGTCATCGAGTTTTTGAATGAGGCGCTCAAGAACGAGCTGACCGCCATCAACCAGTATTTCCTGCACTATCGGCTGCTCGATCACTGGGGCGTCTACAAGCTGGCCCAGTTCGAGTATCACGAGTCGATCGACGAGATGCGCCATGCCGACTGGCTGGCTGAGCGCATCCTGTTCCTGGACGGCCTGCCCAATTTCCAGCTGCTGGGTCGCCTGCGCATCGGCGAGACGGTCGAGGAAGTGCTCAAGGGCGATCTCGCCATCGAGGTCGAGGCCGTCGCGCAACTCAAGGAAGCCATCGCCTATTGCGAGCAGGTCCGCGACTATGTCAGCCGCGACCTGTTCCAGCGCATCCTCGCCAGCGAGGAAGAGCATGTCGACACGCTGGAACGCCAGTTCGAGATGATCGCGCGCATGGGCATCCAGAACTATATCCAGCTGAACGCCATGGCGGAGAACGATGCGCCGAAGTCGGGCGCGGCACCGCATCTTCAGGGATGAGGTTTGTGGGGGGCGGGTCTGACGGCCCGCCCCTATCCTTTTGGAGACCCCGTGCCATTGTCTGCCCCCACGCCCGTTCAGCCTGAGCGAAGTCGAAGGCCACGGACTAAAACCAGATCAAGGCTATTGAAATCTGTCTGCCCTTGGCCTTCGAATTCGCTCAGGCTGAACGGAGCGTGGGAGTAAGGTCGCCCCGCTCAGTCCTTCTTGCCGAACGGATTCTTGGGCGCGCGCAACGTCAGGCGCACCGGCACCGCGCCGAAGCCCAGCTCCCGCCGCATCGAATTGACCAGATAGCGTTCATAGCTGGCGGGCAGCTGATCGACCCGGGTCCCGAAGATCACGAAGCTCGGCGGACGCGACTTTACCTGGGTGACATAGCGCAGCTTGATCCGCTTGCCGCCCGGCGCGGGTGGCGGGTTGGCCTCGACCGCCCGCTCGAACCAGCGATTGAGTTCGCCGGTGGGCACGCGCTTCGACCAGGCAGCCCGGGTTTCGAACGCCGCCTCGATCAACGTATCCAGCCCCTTGCCGGTCGCGGCCGACACGGCAAGCAAGGGCACGCCCTTGACCTGGCTGAGCCCGTCTTCCAGCGCCTTGCGCACGCCGTTGAACAGTGACGACGGATTTTCCGCCACGTCCCATTTGTTGAGCGCGATCAGCAGGGCGCGGCCCTCTTCCAACACGCGGTCGGCGATGCGCAGATCCTGTGACTCCAGCCCTAGAGTCGCATCGAGCAACAGCACGACGACCTCGGCGAAATCGACCGCGCGCAGGGCGTCGGCCACCGACAGCTTTTCCAGCTTATCCTGCACCTTGGCCTTTTTGCGCATCCCGGCAGTGTCGATCAGGCGCACCTGCCGCACTTCGCCGTCGCGGTCATGCCATTCCCAGTCGATCGCGATCGAATCGCGCGTGATCCCGGCTTCCGGCCCGGTGATGAGGCGGTCCTGCCCCAAGAAACGGTTGATGAGCGTCGACTTGCCCGCATTTGGACGGCCGACGATCGCCAGCTTCAACGGCGCGAAGGGATTTTCGAGATCGACCTCCTCTTCTTCCTCGACCTCCCGGTCGATGAAGGGGAGCAGCGCCTCGAACAGGTCGCCCACGCCTTCGCCATGTTCGGCGGACAATTGGACCGGATCGCCAAAGCCCAGCGCCAGCGCCTCCAGGATGCCCTGTTCGGCGGCGCGCCCTTCCGCCTTGTTGGCGGCGAGCACGATCGGGGTGTCCGAACTGCGCAGCCAGCGGGCGATTTCCTCGTCCAGCGGCATGACGCCCGCACGGGCATCGACTAGGAACAGCGCGACATCGGCCTCGCTGACCGCCGCCTCGGTCTGGCGACGCATGCGGCCGGGGAGCGTGTCGGGATCTTCATCCTCGTAACCGGCGGTATCGATGATACGGAAATCAAGGCCGAGCAAGTGCGCGTCGCCTTCGCGCCGGTCACGCGTCACGCCGGGCCGGTCGTCGACCAGCGCCAACTTCTTTCCGACCAGACGATTGAACAGCGTCGACTTGCCGACATTGGGACGGCCGACGATCGCGACGATAGGGAGATTAGCCATCGCCGTCCGTTAGCGAAAGGCGAGCCTTTCGTCACGCGTATAGCGGTACAAATGTGCCGCCCCGTGGAACAAATGTCCCACGGGGCGAAATGGCTTACCGATAGGCGGCGATCCGCCCCCGTTGGTCCAGGACGTAGAGCGTCCCGTTGGCCACGATCGGAGGCAGCGCGAACGGCGTCTTGCCGTCGACCGTCGCCTGGATCGATCCGTCCCCCGGATTGGCATAGACGATCTGGCCTTCGGAATTGGTCAGGATCAAGCGATTGCCCGCCAGCACCGGGCCGAACCAGGTGATCGCGCCGGTCTTCTTCTTTTCCTTGTGGAAACGCTGAAGCTGGGCGATCCAGCGCGCCTTGCCGCTCGAGCGGGCCAGCGCGACCAGACGCGCGTCGTCGGTGACCAGGAAAATCCACTCGCCCGCAATCCAAGGCGTCGAGAGACCGGCGAAATTCTGTTCCCACAGACGCTGGCCGGTCGACAGTTCGAGCGCCACCATGCGCCCGCCCTGACCCAGCGCATAGACGCGGCCCTGGTCGATCACCGGCGCGGCATCGATGTCCGACAGCGTCGACACCGAGGTCGAGATGCTGGTCCGCGACAGCGCGTCCTGCCACAGCAGACGCCCGTTTTCGTAGCGATAGGCGTTCAGCTCACCGCTCGAGAAACCGGCGACGACGGTGCCCTGGCTGGCGGCCGGAGCCGCAACGCCGTACACGCCCTGCGTCTCGAGCGTTCCCTGCCCGGCCCAGACGATCTTACCATCGGCCTGGTTGATCGCGTAAAGCTGATTGTCCTGAGTCAGGACATAGACATTGCCATTGGCGATGGTCGGCGACCCACGCAGCGGGCCGCTGGGCTTGGCGCGCCACAGAACCTTGCCGTCGGCGGCGTTGGCCGCGATCACGTCGCCCAGACCGTCGGATGCGAAGACCGTGCCGCTGTCATAGCTGGCGCCGCCACCGAAGCGGGCAAGACGGTTCTGGTCGCCCTCGGTGACCGCCGTCGACCACAGGCGCGCGCCCGTGTCGGCGTTCATCGCGACGAGATTACCCTCGACATCGACGACGAACAGCTTGCCCTCGGCGACGACCGGCGGAGCACCCAGCGGATCGCGGGCCGAGCCGCCGTTGATCGACGCTTCCCAAATCCGCTTGGGCTGCTCACCCAGAGCGAGCTGCCCCATCGACTTGGAGGCATTGCCGCCCGGCTGCGACCATTCCGGGTTCGTCTCGGGCGCGGGGAGAAGGACCTGGACGTCGGCGATCGTCTTGTCCGCCTCGACCCCCGTTTCCGAAACCAGGATCGGCACGCGGTTACCGACGGTCGGCGTCTTCTTGGGCGCGCTCTTGAATACCCCGCAGGCGCCCAGCGCCATCAGCGCGGCGAGCGCTGCCGAGGTGCGGAAATGCTTCGTCATTGGGTCTTGGTGTCCTCACTCTGGCCGACCGCGTCGACCCCCAATACGCCGGCCATCTGAACCGCACGTTGCCGCAACGTATCGGGCACATCCTTGTCGCTGGCAATCTGGCCGAACAGACGGCCTGCCTGATCGCGCTTGTTCATCCGCAGATAGGCCACCGCGACCATCTCGCCCGCGCTGCCGAAATAGGCGTTGCCGGGCACCGCCATGCCGCTCAATCGCGAGACGACCGCCTCAGGCTTCAGCGTGTCATATTCGGCCATGGTCTGGCGGATCACCGCCAGATCGCGGAACGGCTGGGCCAGCGACGTGTCGTTGGCGATGGCGGCAAAGCGCGCCGCGGCGCCCTTCATGTCGTCGCGCTGGAGCAGGATATCCGCCTGGGTGAACTCGGCGAGCGCGCGGTAAGCGTCGACATCGGTGGTCGACAGCGCCTTCAGCTTTTCGCCCGCCGTCTTGGTGTCGTTCTGACCCAGCGCGTCATAGGCCGCCTGCAACTGCTCGCCATCGACGCCCGCCGCCTGATGCTGGCGGTGCTGCCAATAAAGATAGCCGCCGAACACGGCGAGCGCGATCACGACCGCCGCGCCGACGATAAGGCCCCAGCGGGTCCAGAAGGTCGTCAGCCTTTCGCGACGCAGTTCGTCGTCGACCTCGCTCAAAAAGGCCTGGCTGGATTGGGGCGTTAGGGCCAAGACGGGCTCCGCTATTCTGGATCAGGGCAAGATAGAAGCCGCGACCTTTAGCGAGGAGCGGCCCCCGTGGGAAGCGGGCTTGGCTTATCCCCCATCGCGCGGCGCATAGACCTGCTCCGGTCCCGGAAAGCGCCGAGTACGGACATCCTCGGCATAGGTGCGCGCCGCCTCGCCGATCCGATCGCCCATCGTCTCGTAACGGCGTACGAAGCGCGCGGTGCGGTCGAACAGGCCGAGCATATCTTCGCCCACCAGCACCTGTCCGTCGCACTCCGCCGAGGCGCCGATCCCGATGGTGGGGCAGGCGATCCGCTTGGTGATCTCGATAGCGATCGGCTCGACCACGCCCTCGATCACCACCGAGAAGGCGCCCGCCTCGGCGATAGCGACCGCATCGGCGATGATCTTCTCCGCCTCTTCGGGCGTACGGCCGCGCGCGCCATAGCCGCCGAGCACGTTCACGGCCTGCGGCGTCAAACCGACATGACCCATGACGGGGATGCCGCGCTCCACCAGGAAGCGCACGGTCGGCGCCATCGCGACGCCACCCTCCAGCTTGACCGCCGCCGCGCCGGTTTCCTTGAGCAGCCAGGCGGCATTCTCGAACGCCTTTTCGGGGCTCGCCTCATAGCTGCCGAAGGGCAGGTCGATCACGACGACCGCATGATAGCTGCCCCGGACGACCGCAGCACCATGCGCCGCCATCATCTGCAACGTGACCGGCACGGTTGAGGGCAGGCCATAGATCACCTGCCCCAGGCTGTCGCCGACCAGCAGCATGTCGCAATGCGGGTCGAGCAGCTGCGCCGACCGCACGGTATAGGCGGTCAGCATCACCAGCGGCGTCCCGCCCTTGGCGCGACGGACGGCGGGCACGGTCAGCCGCTTCATCGGCGCTGGCGTGGGATTGGCGCGGCTGGTCGCGGTGTCGAGCGTGTAGGTCGTGGACATGCCCATCCCTCTACTCCGCCAAAGCTACACGCTCCACCCCTTTGAGCCGTCAGAAGATTTCGGCGTAAGCCTCGGGCTTGAACCCGACCGTCAGCGTGCCGTCGCGGTCGAGAACGGGCCGCTTGATGAGCGAGGGCTGCGCCTGCATCAGGCGGATCGCCTTGTCGGCATCGATATCCTGCCGATCAGCCTCATCGAGTTTCCGAAAGGTCGTACCCGCCCGGTTGAGCAGCTTTTCCCAGCCAACCTGATCGACCCAGCGGCGAAGCGTTGCTTCGTCGATGCCGTCGGCCTTGTAGTTGTGGAAACGATACTCGACGCCGTGCTGGTCCAGCCAGACACGGGCCTTCTTCATCGTGTCGCAATTGGGGATGCCGTAGATTGTGGTGGCCATGGGCCATTCTCCGATGTCGATTGCCATACGACGCTTCGATAGAAGTTCGGATACGGTGAACCAATTGTTTATCTATCTCGCGCATCTCCAATCCATGCGGACGTCCACAATTCTTACCATCACCGGGGCGATCATGGTCGGCGCGGTCGTGGGCTTCGGAACAGCGCCCACCCAGCATGGAGGGCCTGGAGATACGACCGCGGCGGTCGTCGACGCATCTCAAGCCATGCTGGCCGATGCGGCCGTTGCAGCCCATATCAAGCGCCGCCGCGAACCGCAGGCCGGAGACCATTGGGCGGGATGTAACGATGCCCGCGCCGTCGGCACGGCCCCGATCTACCGGGGCGAGCCTGGTTACGACGAGACGATGGACGGCGATGGCGACGGAATTGCCTGCGAACCGCGCCCCGACGCGTGACATACCGACCGCTGGCGGGCCACGCGGGGTAGCGCCTCCCTTCCTGCCCCGCTATTTCGGCAGGATGCAGGACCACCCCTTCTACGCGCTCCACACCCATGGCCTGATCCGCGTCGCCGCTGCGACGCCCACCGCTTCGGTGGGGGATGCCCAGGCCAATGCGCAGGCCATGCTCGATCTGGCGCGCAAGGCGGATGATGACGGAGTCGACCTGATCGTCTTTCCCGAATTGTCGCTGACCTCCTACGCGATCGACGATCTGCATTTGCAGGGGGCGATGCACGCGGCCACGCTGGCGGCGCTGGGTGAGATGGTGGATGCCAGCGCGGCGCTGTCGCCGGTCCTGCTGGTCGGCGCGGCGCTGCCCCGCAACGGACGGCTATACAATTGCGCGGTGGTCATCGCGCGGGGGCGGATCCTGGGCGTGGTGCCCAAGACCTTCCTGCCCAATTACCGCGAATATTACGAAAAGCGCTGGTTCGCGAGCGGCGCGGGCCTGACGGGCCTGACCATCGAACTGGACGGGCAAAGCGTGCCCTTCGGCACCGACCTGATCTTCGCCGCCGAGGATGTGCCGGGCTTCGTCATCCACGCCGAGATTTGCGAGGATTACTGGGCGCCCACCCCGCCCTCGACGCTAGGCGCGCTCGCCGGGGCGACGATCTGCTGCAATCTGTCGGCATCGAACATCGTCATCGGCAAGGCGCGCGACCGGGCGATGCTGGCCGGCGCTCAATCGGCGCGTGCGACTTGCGCCTATGTATATTCGGCCGCCGGGATCGGCGAGAGCACGACCGACCTGTCCTGGGACGGCCAGGGCCTGATCCATGAGCTGGGCGAGACGATCGCCGAATCCGGCCGCTTCCTGCGCGAACCCGCGCTCACCACCGCCGATATCGATGTCGAGCGTATCATGCAGGAACGGATGCGCTTCGGCACCTTCAACGATGCCGCCACCCTTTCGGGCCATCCCGAACAACGTTTCCGCCGGATCGGCTTCGTGCACGGCGCCGAGGTCAGCGACCATGGCCTGCGCCGCCCCGTCCACCGCTTCCCCTTCGTGCCCGATGATCCCGCCCGGCGCGATGCGGACTGCTACGAAGCCTATAACATCCAGGTCGAGGCGCTGGCGAAGCGGCTCGAGGCCAGCCGCGCGGAGACTTTGGTCATCGGCGTATCGGGCGGGCTCGATTCCACCCATGCGCTGATCGTCGCGGCGAAGGCGACCGACCGGCTGGGCTGGCCGCGCGAGCGTATCCTGGCCTTCACCATGCCGGGCTTCGCGACAAGCGAAGGCACGAAGGCCCATGCCTGGGCGCTGATGCGCTCGCTGGGCGTCTCGGCGGAGGAGATCGACATCCGGCCCGCCGCGCACCAGTTGCTGGAGGATATGGGGCATCCCTTCGCACGGGGGGAGCCGGTTCATGACGTGACGTTCGAGAATGTGCAGGCGGGCCTGCGCACGGACTATCTATTCCGCCTGGCCAACCAGCGCGGCGGCATCGTGCTGGGTACGGGCGACCTGTCGGAACTGGCGCTGGGCTGGTGCACCTATGGCGTGGGCGACCAGATGAGCCATTATGCGGTCAATGCGGGCGTGCCCAAGACCCTGATCCAGTTCCTGATCCGCTGGTGCATCCGCACCGGCCAATATGACGACGCGACCAATCAGGTGCTCGCCGCGATCCTGGCGCAGGAAATCTCGCCCGAACTGGTTCCCGCCGATGCCAGCGGCGCGATGCAGTCGACCGAAGCGATGATCGGCCCCTACGCGCTCAACGATTTCTTCGCGCATTACGTCATCCGCTATGGCCTGAAGCCGTCGAAGATCGCATTCCTGGCCTGGCACGCTTGGCATGATGCCGGAGCGGGCGGCTGGCCCGAGGATCTGCCGCAGGACGCGCGGGTCGCCTATGACCTGCCGACGATCCGACACTGGCTGGAGCGTTTCCTGACCCGCTTCTTTCAGACCAGCCAGTTCAAGCGATCCGCCCTGCCCAACGGCCCCAAGGTATCGGCGGGCGGCGCGCTTTCCCCACGCGGGGACTGGCGGGCACCGTCGGACGGCACCGCTTCGGCCTGGTTGCAAGAACTTAGCGAAGCTGTTCCGCCCATGTAATACACACTTGGCACGCCGCGATGATCGGGTCTATGTTGCCGCGCTAAACCGTCACATTTACCGCTAAATACAGGCTCCTCCCGGCCTGTCGGCACGAGAGAAATCATGAGCCTTGTCGTTCGCACCCTGTCGGAGCAGATCTTCACGATCATTCGCGAGCGGATCATCAGCGGCGATCTGCCCGAAGAGCAGCCGATCCGGCAGGACGCGCTGGCCAATGAACTGGGCGTTAGCAAGATCCCCTTGCGCGAGGCGCTCGCCCGGCTGGAGCAGGAAGGACTGCTGACCAGCCAGGCCAATCGCGGCTTTTTCGTCCGCTCGCTAGGTGCGGGAGAGGCCGAGGAGATTTATGAACTCCGCCTGGCCCTGGAGCCCGATGCCGCAGCCCGTGCCTCGCGGGTCGCCACGCCCGACGATCAGGCCGCCGCGCGCGAGGCACTGAGTGCGCTGGATGTCGCCGCGCGGGATGCACTGCACGAGGTCGCCCATCGCAATCGCGCCTTCCACCTGGCGCTGGTCCGTCCGCTCGGGGCGGCTCTGACCTTCCAGCTGATCGAGCGGCTACAGGTTCTGGCCGAACGCTATGTCGTCCAGCATCTGAAGCCCGCCGGTCGCGAGGACCGTGCGCATGAGGAGCACCACGCCCTGCTCGAGGCCTGGCTCGCGCGGGACGAGGCGCAGGTGGCAGGCTTTCTGCGCGAGCATATCGGCGCGACGCTGATCGATCTTCGCGCGCAACTCAGTCGCTGATCTCGCTCAGCTCGACGGGCGAGAATGGGGCGTGGTGATGATCCGGGCACCCCGCCGATAGGTCAGATAGCGCCACAGCCATTGCAGGCTGACCCGGATACGCTGCGCGAAATTGACCAGCAGCACGACGTGGACGATCGCCCATAGCATCCAGGCCGGATAGCCCCTCATCCGGAAACGCTCGAAATCGAAGATGGCAGCGTGACGCCCGATGATCGCGGCATTGCCGCGATTACGGAAGCGAAACGGCTTGGTAGCCGTACCGCCGGTCAGCTGCGCCCGTAGTGCCTTGCCCAGATAATTGCCCTGTTGCTGGGCGACCTGCGCCAAACCGGGCAGAGGCTTGCCCTCTTCGTCCAGGCAGGCGGCGACGTCACCCAGTGCATAGACATTTTCCAGCCCTTCCACACTGAGGTCGGATCGTACGGCCACCCGGCCACCCTGCCCCGGCGGCACGCCTAGCAGCTTGGCCGCCCCGGTCGGCGCGACGCCCGCGCCCCAGAGCACGGTACGTGCCGGGATGAACCGTCCTCCGGCGGTCAATCCTTGCTCGGTAATCGACTCGACCGGCATATCGGTCATCACTTGGACGCCCAGCCGTTTGAGCGCGCGTTCGGCATAGGTGGCGAGCGAATCGGGAAAGGCCGACAGGATACGGGGCCCGCCCTCGACCAGTATGATCTTTGCGGTTTCCGGCCTGATCCTGCGAAAATCGGAGGTCAACGCATGGCGTCCGAGTTCGGCGACCGACCCCGCCAGTTCGACGCCGGTCGGGCCGCCGCCGACGATGATGAAGGTCATCAACGCCTCGCGATCCGCGGCCCCGTCGCGCTCCGCTTCCTCGAACGCCCCCAGCACGCGCGATCGGATGACCCGCGCCTCTTCGATCGACTTGCAGGCAGGGGCATGGCGGCGCCATTCGTCATGCCCGAAATAGCTGCTGGTCGAGCCCGTCGCGACAACCAGCCGATCATAGCGAAGCGTTTCGCCCGTGGCCAAGGCGAGTTCCCGCGATTCGGGATCGACCCGCGCCACCTCGCCCAACACGACCCGGATATTGGGGTAGCGGCCCAGCACATGACGGATCGGCTCCGCGACATCGGCGGGGGACAGGGCAGCGGTCGCCACCTGATAGAGGAGCGGCACGAACAGGTGGTAGTTGTTGCGATCGATCACCGTGACCCGCACCGGGGCGCGCGCCAGCCGCTGCGCCGTCGCCAGCCCGCCAAAGCCAGCGCCAACGATCACGACATGCGGCCAGTTGGGGTCGATACCGGCGCCCGCCATATCCCGCTCCCCCGCCATCAGAAGGTTACGGCAATCTTGCCGAAATGCCCGCCCCTTTCCTGAAGGCGAAAGGCATCGGCCAGTTGATCCAGCGCAAAGCAGCGGTCGATCACGGGTCGGAACGCCGCCTCATCCAGCGCGCGGACGAATTCCATCTGCATCCGGCGGCTGCCGACGATCAGGCCCTGCAACCGAGCCTGCTTGCTCATGAGGGTCGCCGTGGGAACGTCGCCCGCAAAGCCGGTCAGCACCCCGATCAGGTGGATATGCCCGCCGATGCGAACCGCGTCGATCGACTGGGCCAGCGTTCCCGGCCCACCGACCTCCACCACATGGTCGACGCCTTCACCGGCCCAGTCATGGACCAGCTTTCCCCATTCCGAATGGGTGCGATAGTTCATCGTATGCGCGGCCCCCAGCGATCGCGCCCGTTCCAGCTTTTCGTCGGAGGAAGAGGTGACGATGACCTGCGCGCCCATCATGCGAGCGATCTGAAGCGCCCAGATCGACACGCCACCCGTGCCGAGGACGAGCACCCGGTCCCCGGCCTTCAACCCGCCATCGACGACCAGGCTTCGCCAGGCTGTCAGCCCGGCGGTGGTGATCGTTGCCGCTTCCGCGTGGTCATAGCCCTTGGGAGCCCGGGTGAAGGCGGTGGCGGGCGCCATCACCAGTTCGCAGGCATAGCCATCGATCCCGTCCCCAGGAACACGCAGGAAATCGCCGATGCGCGGCGGACCTTCCTGCCAGTCGGGAAAGAAGCAGGAGGCGACCGCATCGCCCGCAACGAAGTCGCTCACGCCTTCGCCCACCGCCTCGACGATGCCTGCACCGTCCGCCATGGGGATGCGGCCATCCTCGGTCGGCATCCTGCCCGATACCACGCCATAGTCATGATAGTTGAGCGAGGTGGCATGGAGCCGGACCCGGATCATGCCCGGTCCCGGCGCACCGGGATCGGGTCGTTCGATCATCCTCAAACGGTCCAGCCCGCCGGGTGCATCGAGGATCATCGCCTTCATGCCGTCGCCTTCATCGCTGTCTGCCAATGAAAAACCAACGCTGCTGCGGCGCAATGCGATCCCTCAGCCGGTCGCCAGCAACCACCCGTCGGGCAGGAAATCGAGCGACATATAGTAGTAAAAGGCACAACTGCCGTCTCCGCCGCGATAGCTGCCGCCCTTGACGATGCCGTAGGCGGTGCCGCCCAGAAAGACCGGGCCGCCGCTGTCGCCGCTGCGACAGGTCGGCCCGCGCACCGCGACCCAGGTCGGGGTACAGGCGCCGCCGCACAAATCCCCGGCAGGCGCGAAATCGGGTATCCAGACCTCTGCGCAGCTATAGCCCGTGCGTTCGCCCCGATGACAGACGATGTCGCCCGCGCGAGTCTGATCGCGGGATCGCGCACCCGTGACGGTTCGGCTGATCGTCTTGGCCGTATCGCTCCAGAAGGCAGGCGGCAGCGTCACCGGGCTGCCGTTCACCTGCACATCCTGATAGCCCCATCCCCATTGCCCGAGGAACGGCAACGGATGCTCGCGGCGCTCGGGATCGGTCCAGACCAGGTTATCCGGGCAATGGGCGGCGGTCACGACGGCGCTGGCAGCGCTTCGGCGGACCACGAACCCGCTGGTGCAGGCATAGCGACGGCCGTTGGCGGGATCGATGCCGGTCAGCCGCGCGCCGCCCTGAAGGTCGGCCAGATCGATGTCGGGCGCGTCCAGCGTCGCGATCCGCACCGGCACACCCGCGATCCGCGCGATCCGATCGCGCAGGGCATCGCCCGGCTCCGCTGCGGCATCGGCTTGGCCCACCATGACGACGAGCGCCCCGATCCGGGGATCGACGCCCATACCCGGCGGCTGGATCAGGCTCGCGCGGATTTCGGTCTGGTGAAGCGCGAGCGCGGTGACGAGTTGCTCGTGCGTGGCATAGGCCCCGGTACGGAAGCGAACCAGCACCGGACTTCCGGCAAGCTGTACCACCCGGTCGGCGACAGGTTCGTCGCCGGTCAACAAGACATCGATATGGAAGGGCGCGTGCCCCACCGACACGCCCGCAAGGCGACCGGAAAATTCGACCTTGAGCGCATCGGTCAGTGGCACCGACGCGTCCTGCAACGCCAGTTCGCGCCCCGCTGCCACCGGGGTCTGGCCGGAGATCGCCGCATATTGCGCGGCATCCAGTGCCAACGCCGCGCCACCATACAGCGGCGGCCTGTCCTGCGCCGATGCACCGCCAGCCATCAGCATCAGCGCGGTCATCACCAGTGACAGGAAAGCCCATCTATCCCGTCGACAAGATTTGCGTTGATTATATCCCATCGATTTGGTGTGTATTACTCATGTGGAGCCGATTAGCGGCGATACACCGGAAAAACCACCAAGGGGACCGAATTGATGTTGCGACGCCATGCCCTTCCGCTGCTTCTGATCGCATCCGCGCTCCCGCTGGCCGCCTGTTCCAAGTCGGAGCCTGCAAACAGCGCAGCCATCGACAATGGCGGCGTGGCGAATGACGAAATTCTCGCCAATGACGAAGGGCCCGCTGACGGCAATGTGGCGCTCGGCAATGACGTGCTGCTCGACAATGAGACCGCGTCGGCGGGTACGAACGCCAGCTAGACTTTTCTCCGGTGGCGCTGGGCCTTCGGGCCCGGTCACCGCTCCTGCCTCGCCTAAGGAAGCTCCCTGTGGCGATCAACTGGCCCGGCGGCACACCTCCGCCGGGCCTTTTTGCGTCACCGCTCGGGGATACCCAGCGTACGCAGGACACGCAGATCCTGCTCGACGACCCCGGCCGAAAGACGCTCGATCAGCCGTTGGGCCTGGCGCCACATCCCCGTCGGTTGAGGCGTAGCGCGCGGCGGGGACACTAGGCGCCCGCCGCAGATCGTCGCCAAAGCAGGCCCGTGCACGGCACCGTCGACGACCAGCGATGGAAAGGGCAAGAGCGCCTCGGGCGAAGCAAAAAGCTCGCCGCTCTGTCGGTGCAGTGCGTCGACCGACGATGGCTGGAAGAACAGGGCGCCCGCCACTTTGGACACATAATCGCTGGGCGACAGCCGGGCCCACCAGATGCTGGCGAGGCAGGCCGCGCCCTCCGCGACCAGCAGCACGGCCTTGTCGGCATGTGCCACCGCATGGTCCAACCGGGTCGCCCATATATCCCTCGCCTCACGCGAGGCCGCGTCAAACGGGACTTGGATATCGCCCTGTCGGGGCCAGGCGAACAGATTTTCCCATGGCGTAGCCCGTTCGCCGCCCGGCCTGCCCGCCATGGGCAGGGTGATGATCGAGAAGGGATCGTTCAGACGCAGTCCAGCCGCCATGGATCTTCTCCGTCACTATCGACGTCCAAGGTACGTCAGTTTGGGAGAAGGGCAATAGGGCACGGACGCGCCCTCGCCTCACTCTGCCGCGACGGGGCGGGCGGATCGGCGCGAATCGCCGAGTGCGGTGGAGATGCTGTCGACCATCAGCTCATACTGGTCGGGGGAATAACCCGCAGCCAGGAATGCCCGGACCTCGTGCGACGGCACGCTATAGCCATGGTGCCAGCTCAGCACCGCCATGCGACGCAGCGACTCCAGCGAAGGATCGGCCAGGCGCGGGTTGCGCGCGTCGCCGAATATGCTGCCGATCGCCCGGGTCAGCTTGGTCGGCTCGCGCAGGCTGGACAGGCGATCCCGCCGGGCCAATGCCACCACCTGCCACTCTAGCGCGGACAGGCGCGCGTCGGGACGGATAGCGGCCGCACCCTGTTGTGCGACGGCGGCACCGACCGCAATCCGTGCGGCACCGATTTCCTGAAATGCGACATAGGCCATGCTGCGAACCCCTTTTCCGACGCGCGACATCCCGCCCCGGTCAGCACATGCCCGCCCGAGGAAGCGGCACCCGGCCGCCCATCCTGTTGTCTCGCCATTTGCGTGTCGAAGGTGACGATCACCTTCCATACCGTCCGGTATATTAATAGTCGGTTCAGTCGTCAACGACTTTCATACCGGCCGGTATGAAAAAATATAGCCTATTGCGATGGCCATAGCGCCAAGGCTGCATCGATCATCGACTGCAGCTGTTCCGAAGTAACACCCGAGCCCGCCTGGACCCCCATGCCCTGCAACAGCGCGAAGATGAGATTGGCCAGACCCGCCGGATCGACACCGGGCGGCAGATCCCCCTCATCCACGGCACGCTGGAACCGTGCGACGATCGCGGCCTGCGACGAGCTTCGCCGCGCGACCACCGCCGCCTTGATCGACTCGGCTTCCGCGCCGCACGCCACCGAGTGGATCACGCCAAGACATCCCTTGGGCTCCCACTGGCACGTCATGGCCTTCAGGGCGCCGCGAAGCAGATGCTCGGCCACGCCGCGGGCCGTCGGTTGGTCAAGCGCATCGCGGATATAGGCGAGCTTCTCTGCCTCGTAGAGGTCGAGAGCCTTATGAAACAGCGCTTCCTTGTTGCCGAACGCCGCATAGAGGCTGGGCTTGGTGATGCCCATCGCCTCGGTCAGGTCGGCCATCGACGCGCCTTCATAGCCCTTGCTCCAGAATACGCGGAGCGCGGAGGCAAGCGCCTGATCAGTGCAAAATTCGCGCGGGCGGCCCTTGCACGCGGGCGGAGCATTTTCCATAACGGTCGGTATATAATTTTGCGGGCCTTTTGAAAAGCCCCCCCGCGACCTGCTCCACACGCCATCGTGATTCGCATTAAACGTTTCGCAACGCCCCCGTGCCATTTCTGTTGCCGGGGGGACAGCACTTGCCATCCTCGATATCGTCGGTTGCATCCTCGGCCAGCACGACCCCGGGCTCACGCTTTCGGCACTAGAGTCTGAGTCATCTGAGCGGAATCGATTGAGGATTCCCAAAGCGGTGCGCTTCTGATTCAAGCTGTCTGCCGTTTGGAGGTCGGCAGCTATGGGTCGAGCCTATTCGGATGATCTGCGTGAGCGAGTAGCAGCATCGGTTCTGGGTGGCCGGTCGTGCCGGGCAACCGCGGAACTGTTCGGCGTCAGCGTGGCGAGTGCGGTGAAATGGTCGCAACGCCATCGGGCGACGGGCAGCGCCGCGGCCCGGCCGCTGGGACGCAAGCAGCCCCGTTCGCTGGCCGCCGAGCGTGAGTGGTTGCTGGAGCGACTGGCGACCAAGCCGGACGTGACGTTACGCGGCTTGGTGGCGGAGTTGGGTGAACGGGGCGTGGTGACGAGCTACGGGTCGGTGTGGCGGATCGTGCGCGAGGCGGGGATCACGTTCAAAAAAAGACGCTGATCGCCCGCGAGCAGGATCGGCCCGCGAGCAGGATCGGCCAGCGATCGCCAGGCGCCGCACGCAATGGCGCAAGTATCAGGGCCGGATCGATCCGCGGCGCCTCGTCTTCATCGACGAAACCTGGGCCAAGACCAACATGACGCGGTTGCGCGGCTGGTGTGCCCGTGGTCAGCCGCTGGTCGACAAGGTGCCGCACGGCCATTGGCGCACGCTCACCTTTCTGGCCGCGCTCCGGCATGATCGTATCGACGCGCCGCTCGTGCTCGATGGCCCCATCAACGGCGAGAGTTTCACCGCTTATGTCGAGCAGTTCCTGCTGCCCACCCTCTCGAGCGGCGACATCGTCGTCATGGACAATCTGGGCAGTCACAAGAGCAAGGCCGTTCGCCAGCTCATCCGCTCCGTCGGCGCCAGGCTCCTCTTCCTGCCGCCCTACTCCCCCGACCTCAATCCCATCGAGCAGGTCTTTGCCAAGCTCAAGACGCTGCTTCGCAAGGCAAACACCCGGTCGGTCGAGGCTACATGGAAGCAGATCGGCTCGCTACTCGACGCCTTCCCACCTCACGAATGTGCCAACTACCTCCGCAATAGCGGTTACGCTTCAGCTTAGATGGATCAGACTCTAGGCGTTTGCGTCCTGGGACTGGTGGCGCTGTTCCTGTTGGATGACAGGTCCCAGGAATGCGCCGAGGCCCGACGGCGTAACTGGGTGGTGCTCGCGGCCCTGACGGGTGCCGTCAGCATCTGGTGCACCCATTTCCTGGCCATGCTGGCCTATCGCGGCCCGTTGCCGCTGGGATTCAACCTTCCCTTGACCATGGTCTCGGCCGCCGCACCCTGTCTGGCCATCTGGGTGGCTCACCGCAATATCCGGCGGCGGCATGGTTTGCTCGGCTGTCTGGCCGCCGGGGGCCTGACCACGATCGGCGTTGGCGCCATGCATCTGATCGGCATGAGCGCGCTGATCGTTCCGGCCCAGATCCGAACCTGCCCGAGATCGTGGCGCGGGCGCTGACCGAGAGCGGCTTCCCCGCGCATCGGCTCGAGCTGGAGATCACGGAGAATGTCCTGCTGCACGATCGCGAGTCGACGCTCAGGACGCTTCACCAGTTGACGGCGATGGGTATCCGCATCGTCATGGACGATTTCGGCACCGGCTATAGCTCGCTCAGCAACCTGCAATGCTTCCCGTTCGACAAGATCAAGATCGACAAGAGCTTCATATCGGGCGTGACCGACGATGCCACCGCGCGATCGATCGTCCGGGCCATTGTCGGACTGGGGCGGAGCCTGAACCTGCCCGTCGTCGCCGAGGGTGTCGAGACGCCCGAACAGCATTGCATGGTGCTGGAGGAAGGATGCCCCCAGGCCCAAGGTTATCTGTTCGGTCGCCCCGCCCCACCGCTGGCCGGGGGTTCAGCCCGCGGCCAGCGCGCTCCGGCGACGCCCATAGGCGAAGTAGAAGGCCAGGCCCGCCAGATTCCAGATGATGAAGCGCACGATCGTCGCGCTCGGCAGGCTGAACAACAAATAGACGCAGCCCAGGATAGCGAGCGTCCCCACCAGATAGGGTTGGGGGCAGCGGAACAGGCGCTTCGCCTCGGGCGCCCGGCGACGCAATACCATCAGGCAGGCACCGACCGCGATGAAGGCGAGCAGCGTCCCCGCATTCGCCAACTCAGCAATCTCGTCGAGGCGGAAGATACCCGCGACGATCGCGATCGACACGCCGGTGACGAGCGTGATGCGGGTCGGCGCGCCGCTCCGCTTGCTGACCACGGCCAGCGCCTGCGGCAAGAGGCCGTCGCGTGCCATGGTGAAGAAGATGCGGCTCTGGCCGTACATCATCACCAGAATGACCGACGGCAGCGCGATGACCGCCGCCAGTGCGATCAGATGCGCGGCGGTCGGCTGGCCAAGCGAGCGCAGAACGAGCGCCAGCGGCTCGGGGGAATTGGCGAGCTGTTGAAAGGGCAGCGCGCCGACCGCCGTCACTGCCACGGCCATATAGATCAGCGTGCAGACCAGCATCGATCCGACGATGCCGATGGTCAGGTCGCGGCCGGGATTCTTGGCCTCCTCGGCAGAGGTCGCCACCGCATCGAACCCGTAAAAGGCGAAGAACACGATCGCCGCCGCCGCCATGACGCCGCGCTTGGCCCCATCCACCTCGGTCGCCCCAAAGCCATAGGGCATGAAGGGATGCAGGTTCGCGTTGTTAAAGGCGGGTAATGCGAAGGCGACGAACACGCCCAGCGCCACCAGCTTAACGACCACGAGGATGATGTTCAGCGTGGCGCTCTCCCGCGTACCGGCGACCAGCATCCCCATCACCGACAGCGCGACCAGCACGGCGGGCAGGTTGATGATGCCGCCGCCATGCGGGCCGGACAGAAGCTCGGGCGGCAGATGCACGCCCGCCGCCTGGATCCACCCGACCAGATAGCCCGACCAGCCGACCGCCACGGTCGAGCAAGCCAGCGAATATTCGAGGATCAGGCTCCACCCGACAATCCAGGCGAGCGTCTCACCCAGCGCGGTATAGCTGAAGGTATAGGCGCTGCCCGCCGCCGGGATCAGCGTGGCCAATTCGGCATAGGCAAGCGCCGCGCAGGCACAGACCGCACCGGCGATCGCGAATGCCAGGATAACGGCGGGCCCGGCGCGCTCCGCGCCCACGCCGGTCAGCGTGTAGATGCCGGTGCCGACGATCGCGCCGACCCCCAGTGCGATCAGGTGCGGCCAGCTGAGCGTCTTGGCCAGCGCCTGCCCCTCCGCATGCTGGGTCACGCTGCCCAGCGACTTTCTTGGTCCGAACATCCTCGAAAAATCCCCCGCCTTATTGGCTTTTCATTGTCACTCGACGGGTGCGAACCCGCCTTTCAGGTCCATCAGGGTGGACCGGATATGCGTATCAAGCAATGCCTTAACCCGGTCGGCGTCGCGCGCGAGGAAGGCGTCGAGCTGTTCACGATGTTCGAGATGCGCCCGCGCATCGCGCCCGGCGGGCTGCAGATGCGCGACGACATAGCGTTCGGCGAGCAGTGCGAGCTGACGGATCAGTTGGATCGTCAACGCCTGTCGGGTCGGGCGGACCATCGCCATGTGGAATTGCCGATTGCAGATCGCCACACGCGCCAGATCGCTGGCCGCCGCCTGGTCGAGCGCCTCGAACGCCGCAATCAGGGCCGCGCGATCCGCGTCATCGGCGATGACGGCGGCCCGCGCCGCCGCCACCGGCTCCAGCTTCAGGCGCAGGCCGTAAATATCCTCGGCCTGCGCGGCGGACAGCGCACCGATCATATAGCCGCGGTTGGCGACACCGTGGAGCAGCCCCTCCTGCTCCAGCCGCGCCATCGCTTCGCGCAGCGGTATCTTGCTGACGCCCAGTTCGGCGGCCAGCGCATCCTGGCGGATCGGTCGATCGGCGGGGATCGCCCCGGCAATGATCCGTTCGCGCACGATCGCGAAGATGCGATCCGCCAGCGTCTGAACGACGATGACGCCCTCGCCCCGATGACGCCCCTCGCTGAGGACGTGGTCGAATTGCGAGAGCGTCGTCGCCATCAGGCGGCCTTGGCCAGGCCCAGCGTCGGGCGGGTCGCGGCGGCCTTTTCGACCATCGCGATCACCTCGGCACGGCGTTCGCCTTCCAGCACGTAGCGCGGCGGCAGCACGCGTTCCGAACCACGGCCCATGACCTGCTCGGCCAGCTTGATCGACTGGACGAGGTCATGCTCGGCGTCGAGATGGAGGAGCGGCATGAACCAGCGATAGATTTCCATCGCCTTGGCGTGATCGCCACGGTCGAATGCCGCAACCAGCTCGACCGACTCCTTGGGGAAAGCGTTGGTCAGGCCCGAGACCCAGCCCTGGGCGCCCAGATACAGACCTTCGAGTGCCACGTCGTCGAGCCCCGCGAACAGGGTATAGCGATCGCCGAACGCATTGCGGAAATCGGTGAAGCGGCGCGTGTCGGGGGCCGATTCCTTGACCGCCACGATGTTCTTCACATCGACCAGCGCTTCCAGCACCGTCTGGTCGATGACCGTGCGATACGCAGGCGGGTTGTTGTAGAGCATGATCGGCAGGCCGGTCTGGTCCGCCACGCCCTTGAAGTGGTTCACCAGCTCATGCGCCTTGGGCACATAGACCATCGGCGGCAGCAGCATCAGACCATCGGCTCCGGCCTTTTCGGCGGCCTGCGCATAGCGCACTGCACGGCGGGTGTCATATTCCGACACGCCGGTGATGACCGGCACGCGGCCCGCCACCGCCTCGACGATCGCGGTCAGGACCGTGACTTTCTCGTCATAGTCGAGCGAGTTGTTCTCGCCGACCGTGCCCAGCGCGATGACGCCGGTCACGCCGTCATTGACCAGATCGTCGACGACACGCTGCGTATCGGCGAGGTCGATCGAAAGATCTTCCCGGACCTGGGTCGTCACTGCGGGAAATACGCCGCGCCAGCCGATGCTCACAATCTGTCTTCCTGCTACTGTTTTAGATATCGTATACCGTTGTTAGCGTTTAAATAGGGTGTGGTCAATGTCATTCCTCATCCGGATAGGGCCCTTTTCCGCCCTCTGCGATGAAACGATCGGTACGTTGATCGATGACGGGCAGTGGAACATATCCCAGCTGGAGCATCGCATCATGCCAGGCGCGGATGTTGAACTTCGGCCCGAGCGCCTTTTCGGCCTTGGCGCGCGCACGCTGGAAGGCAAGCTGCCCCATATAGTAGGATAAGGCTTGCCCCGGCCATGCGATATAGCGGTCTACTTCCGTCTCGATCTCGTGATCGGACAAGGCCGTGTTGTCGTGGAGATAGGCCTGCGCCTTTTCACGGCTCCACCCCATGGCATGGATTCCGGTATCGACAACCAGACGCGCCGCGCGCCACGCCTGATAGGACAGCATACCGAACCGATCATAGGGGTCCTTGTAGAACCCCATTTCCTCGCCCAGCGCCTCGCAATAGAGCGCCCAACCCTCGCCATAGGCCGACAGATAGCTATCGCGACGAAAGGCTGGCAGCGTCTGGTTCTCGGCCGCCAACGGCATCTGAAAGGCGTGTCCGGGTGCGCTTTCATGCAGGGTCAGCGCAGACATCGCATAGAGCGGTCGTGACGGCAGGTCATAGGTGTTGACCAGATAGATGCCTGGTCCGCCACGCCCGGAGGTATAGAAGGGCGCCTGGTCGGCCGGCACCGGCTTGATCCCGAAGCGGCTGCGCGGCAAGTGGCCGAACCAGTCCGAGGCGACGCCGTCGAACGTCTTGGCGATCCACGCCGCCTTATCGAGCAGCTCCTGCGGCGTCTTGGCGTAGAAGCGCGGATCGGTGCGCAGGAAGGTCAGGAAGGCAGGGAAATCTCCCTTGAACTTCACCTCCTTCATCACCTGATCCATTCGCGCGCGGATGCGCTGCATCTCCGACAGGCCGATCGCGTGAACCTGCTCGGGCGTCATGTCGGCCGTCACGAATTCCCGGATCTTGGCGCGATAGAAGGCCTTGCCGTCGGGCAGGTCATAGGCGGCCGTGCTGGCCTGCGCATGGGGGATATAGTCGTTGCGCAGGAAGCTCAGCAGCCGCTGGTGCGCGGGCACCACGTCGTCACGGATCGCCGCCTTCGCCTCGGCACGCAACGCAGCCGCGGTGGCAGGCGCCATGACGGCGGGCATGGTCTTGAACGGCTCGTAAAAGGGCTGGGCGTCACTGGTCCCCGCATCCACCACCTGCGCCACGCCGATGTCACGCCCCTTCAACGTGACGCGCGGCACGGTGAACCCACGTGCCAGACCGGCGCGCATATTCGCGATCTGCTGGTCGTAATAGCGCGGCATCTGGCGCAACATCGCTATGTAGTCGCGATACTGGCTTTCCTTGGTGAAGCTGCCCCGCGCCCAACCCGCCAGATTGCCCCAGAAGCTGGTGTCAGAATTGAGCGGCTTTTCATATTCCCGGAAGCGCTGCGCGGCGATCAGCGCATCGATCTGTCCGCGATAGACCATATAGTCCGTCCGCGTAGCGGGCGAGAGCGTCGCGGGATCGATCGCATCCAATGCCCGGGCGGTCGCTTGCCAGCGCGCCAGTCGCGCGGCCTGCGCGGCCGCCCCCACATCGGGCAGTTGCCGCGAGCCCGCACTGCCGCTGTCCTCATCGGCGGCGCTTTGGCTGATCCGCCACCGATATTCGGCGTCCGACAGCGCGCGGAACCGGGCGTCCGGCGTCGTGGCTTGGCGGGTGACCTGAGGGCGGCCCTTGGCCTCAGGCATGCCAAGCGGCATTGCCATGACGGCCGCCCCGGCCAGCAACCATCCGATCCGGTTCGTCATGCTCATACCCCCGTGCTCAACCCTTCAGCGCGATGACGTCGCGGTAGAGATCGGCCGAAATCTCGACCCCCTCGACCAGTGACACCGTCCGCGCGGCGTAGCGCCGGGCGGAGGGCAGCCGTGCCCCCTGCCCCGTGATGGCCGCGAACATCGCCTCGGCCCGCTCCTGATGCTCGGGCAGAAGATCGCCCAGGAACCCCTTGGGATCGATCGCCATGATCAGTTCCCCGCCCAGCGGAGACCCGCCGCGCGCGGCGTCCCAGTCGATCGATTCGCGGCTGGTCATGTCGCCGATCAGCGGCCCGGCGAGGAGCTCGACCATCGCGGCCAGCGCCGATCCCTTATGGCCGCCGAACGTCCGCATCGCGCCCGACAGGATTGCCGCTGGATCGGTGGTCGGCTTGCCTGTCGCATCGACACCCCAGTCGTCCGGCACGCTCCTGCCGCTACGCCGGTGGAGTTCGATCTCCCCGCGCGCGACCATCGAGGTGGCGAAGTCGAAGACGAAGGGCGGCCCATCGACACGCGGCCAGCCAAAGGCGATGGGATTGGTGCCGAACACCGGCTCCGCTCCGCCCGACGGCGCGACCCAGGCGTGGCTGGGGGTGAAGGCCAGCGCCACCAACCCGGCCTCTGCCAGTTCCTCCACCTCGGGCCAGAGCGCTGCGAAATGCACGACATTGTTGAGCGCCAGCGCGGCGATGCCGTTCGCCCTGGCCTTGTCGATCAGCATCGGCTTGCCGGTCTGGAACGCCAGCTGTGCAAAGCCGCCGCCGCCGTCCACACGGACCAGCGCACGCGCCGGTTCGGACAGCACCGGCTCAGCGTCGGGCACGACGACGCCCTTCTCGATACTGGAGACCGCGACCAGCAGACGGTAGATGCCGTGCGAGGTACATCCGTCGCGCTCGCCCGCCACCATCGTCTCCGCAACCGCCTCGGCATGAGCGGGGGCAAGCCCCGCCCCCAGCAGCTTGGTACGCGCCAGCTTCCGCAGCTCGTCCAGCGTCATCCGCACCCCGGTCACGCCGTCGCCACCGGCTTGGCCGCGAACACCCGCATACCGAAGATCGGCCCCGCCGTGCTGCGGTCATGCGGCACGATCCGCACGCGCACACTCTTCTTGCCCGCCGTCAGCGCGGTCGGCAGCGGGTATTCGACATCGAAGAAGGCGCCCGGCTTGTCATTCTCCAAATGCTGGGTCGCGACCTTCACATTGTCGACCAGGATGTCGAAGTCGCGAGCACGCTCCTCGCCCCAATAGGTGCCCTGCAGGATCATCGGGCCGGGGCGCACCGCCATGGTGAACTCGAAATAGCCACCCGAGCGCGCGTCGCGACCCTGCCGCCCGCGATAGGAGACGGGGTAGGAAATATCGGAAGTCAGGCCATGGTCACGCTCGGGCTGCATCTCGCCCAGGTGCATGATATCGACCGACCGGGCGGCGATGTCGCGCGCCCTGGCCTGATCGGCCAGGAACGCCGCCTCCTGTGCCTTCCATCCCGCATCGGTGAAACGCTTGAAATAGACGGCGCTGCGCCGGTCATACTGGCTGAAAAAGGGCACGAAGCCCAGGTTCGTCGGACGGAAAACGCCCGCCGTGGTGTAGCGGGCGCGCGCCGGATCGGCGGCGGCGAAGCCCGCCAGCGGGTTGGCGCCCACCAGCACCGGGTCCGGCGAGTCCCACTTGTCGTCACGACCGCCCAGATCGGCGGCCATCACCATTGGCCCGCGCAGGACGGCCACGACCGTGTCGTCGCCCGGCGTCGTTTCGATCCGCAGGTCGAGCGGCAGGCGGATCGTCACCTTGTCCCCCGCCCTCCACCGGCGATCGACGACCGCATAGCCCCGCTCAAAACGCGGCGTCACCGCCTGGCCATTGACCTCGACCTGTGCCTGGCCGTTCGCCCAGCCGGGCACGCGCAGCGCCAGCGGGAAGCGCCCCGCGCGATCGAGGCGCGTGAAGCTCAGCGTCGCCTGCCCGGCCATCGGATAGGCGGTGTCGAGCGTCACGATCGCGCCGCGCTTCTCCCACCGGGCCTCGGCCGGGATGTAGAGATTGACGAAGAAGGTGTCGCCCCCCTGCCAGAAGATGGACTCGCCATGCTTGGCATGCGCCTCCATCCCCGAGCCGACACAGCACCAGAAGGCGTCGTCCTTATCGCTCGAAAACTCGCGCACCACGCCGCTCATCAATGGCGTCATATAGGTGAAGCCGCCATTTTGCGGATGTTGCGCGGCCATCGCATGGTTCAGGTGGGCACGCTCATAATAGTCGAAATAGCGCCCGTCCGGTTGCCACCCGTAAAGATGCCGGGTCAGCTTCATCATATTGTAGGTGTTGCAATGCTCGCACGTCTGGTCGGTGATGTGCCGCGCGATCGTGTCGGGCTCGGAGAAATATTCCCGGTCGGCGTTCCCGCCGATAACGTAGCTGTGATACCCGGTGACGGTTTCCCAGAAGAAGCTCGCGCCCCTGGCAAATTCGGGCTTGCCGGTGATTTCATGGATGCGCGCCAGCCCGATCAGCTTGGGCACCTGAGTATTGGCGTGGAAATTGGCCAGCTTGTCCTCGCCCGCCACCAGGGGATCGAGCACCTTGCGGTCATAGATCCGCTCGGCCAGTGCCAGCCACTGGCGGTCGTTCGTCCGCTGGTACAGTTCGGCGAAGCTCTCGTTCAGCCCGCCATATTCGCAGCCAAGCACCGTCTGCATCTGTGCATCGTCGAGCGCGGCGAAGACGCGGGCGAAATAGCCGCCCAGCTTGACCGCGACGTCCAGCGCCTGGGCATTGCCCCAGCCGCCATGGATGTCGAGCAATCCGGCGAACAGCTTGTGGACCGTGTAGAGCGGCGACCAGGACCCGTTGAGGTCGAACCCGCCGGACTTGATCTTACCCGCCATGATCTCGGGAAAGATCTCCTCGCCATCGACCACCTTGCCATCGGCCCGCTTGCGGCCCACCGCGCCGACATAGCCGGTGCCGCGCTTGGCCTGCGCCTCGGCCAGTTCGGCCACGATATAGTCGGCGCGGCGGCGCATCTCGGGATCGCCGGTCTGTTGCCAGGTCAGCACCAGCGCCGACATATAGTGCCCCAGGGTATGGCCCGCGATCGTGTCGCTTTCCCATCCGCCATAGATGGGCGCCCTGGGCTCCAGCCCGGCATATTTCCGGAAATTGTGCAGCAGCCGATCGGGACTGAGGCGATAGAGATAGCGCCGGTTCGTCTCGACCGCCGTCGCATATACCGAAGGGTGCAGCCGTACCGCCGAGAGCGTCAGCGGCTCGGCCTTGGCCGGAAGCATCGACGGCGCGGCCCCCACCGCCCGCGTCGCCATTCCCATCAATGCGACACCGGCCGCTCCCTGCATCCATTCCCGCCTGCTCGACCGCAGCATCTTGCTCTCCCGCTAATACTGTATACCAATATAAGCCGAACGGGAGGGGGTCAATTGCGATGGTCCACCGAAGAGCTCCCCAAGGTCAGGAATTCTATCGTCATGCGCCAACGCCTTACCCGTCTTTTGCCCGTCACGCTGGCTCTTCTCTCGATCGCGGCCAGTGCGCACTGCGCGGATCGTCCGACCGCGCGGAAGACCGCCAATGACTCGCAAAAAGGCGCGTCATCCGCGCGCTTTCGGGTAGGCGCGTTCCGGCTGATCCTCGATCCCGCCAGTCAGACCGCCCGCGGCCTTTCCCCGGTCGCCACGCCGAATTTCGACTTCCTGCCGATCGGTCGCGCCAAGGAACGTGCGGGCAATGGTTACAACCATCTGGGCGACATCCATTTGCGGCTGCGCCAAGTCGGTGGCGCATGGCAGGACTATTCGTCATCGCATGAGCGACAGCCGGTGCGCCCCCTCCCCGTGCGGGGTTCCATCCTTGCGGCGGCGGACATCAGTGCTTCGATGGGCACGGGCCTACCGCTTCGCATCGTCCGCGAATGGGTGAATGAGAAGGGCACCCCCGCCCTGCGCTTCACGCTGACCAACACCTCCAACACGCCGATCGAGGTCGGTGGTCTGGGGCTGCCAATGGTGTTCGACAACATCATCACCGACCGCACGCTGGAGCAGGCCCATGCGCAGGCGAGCTTCGCCGATCCCTATATCGGCCGCGATGCGGGCTATGTGCAGGTCACGCGGCTGAACGGTGCCGGTCCCGCGCTTCTCGTCCTGCCCGAAGGTAAGACGCCGCTGGAGGCCTATGTCCCGATCCCCACGGTCAGCGAAACGAGCGGCAAGGCGGTGATCGCCGAGGCGAGCCCGCGCGAGCAGACCTCGGAGGGCTTTTACGACTGGACCATCGCCAGCGCCGCCTATGCCCAGATGGACTGGAAGAAGGCGGGGGCCCAATGGAACGAGCCGACCAGCTTTACGCTCACGCCCGGCCAGAGCCGCACGATCGGCCTGCGCCTCGTCACCGCGCCAACGATCCGCGCGATCGAGCCAACGCTGAGCGAGCAGGGGCGACCCGTCGTGGTCGGCGTGCCCGGCTATGTCGTGCCGACCGATCTCGACGCGACGCTGTTCGTCCGCTCGCCATCCGCGATCACCGGCATCGCCAGCTATCCCGCCGGGGCGCTCGACGTCACCCGAGCGCCGGGTAAACCGGGCTGGACCCGCCTGTCGGTGCGCGGGCGGCAATGGGGCCGGGCGCGCCTGACCCTCACCTATGCCGATGGTCAGGTCCAGACGGTCCAGTATTTTGTCACCAAGCCGCTGGAGCAGACCATGGCCGATCTCGGTCGCTTCTCGACGACGAAACAGTGGTTCGAGGGCAAGGGCGATCCGTTCGGCCGCACGCCCGCCATCCTCACCTATGACCGCGAGGCTAACCGGATCGTCACCGCCGATCCCCGCGTCTGGATTTCCGGCATGAGCGACGAGGGCGGCGCAGGAAGCTGGGTCGCGGCGGTGATGAAACAACTCGACAATCAAAATGCGGCAGAGATCGCTCGCATCGAGGAACTGGTCGACAAGACTGTCGTCGGGCGCCTCCAGGTGGCCGACGGGCCTCATGCGGGCGGCGTGAAGAAGAGCCTGTTCTATTACGACCCGGTCGCCTTCCCCCACCTCTACAAACCCGCCAAGGATTGGCAGAGCTGGACCTCGTGGAAGAAGAGCCAGGCCGACGATCTGGGCCGTGCGTACAATTATCCGCATGTCGCAGCCGGGCATTGGGCGCTCTACCGGATTGCCCGCAACCATCCCGGCCTGACGAAGGTGCATGGCTGGGACTGGTATCTCGACCATGCGTACCAGACGATCGTCGCAATGATGCGCGACGCGCCGCATTATGCGCAGTTCGGATTGATGGAGGGCGATGTCTTCGTCGACATCCTGACCGACCTGAAGCGCGAGGGCTGGAGCACCAAGGCCGCGGAGGTCGAGCGGCTGATGAAGGGCCGCGCCGACCATTGGCGCACCCTGCAATATCCATTCGGCAGCGAAATGGCATGGGACTCGACCGGCCAGGCCGAGGTCTATGCCTGGATGCGCTATTTCGGCTACGGCCCGCAGGCCGATGTCACGCGTGAGGTCATATTGGGCTATGACCCATCGATCCCGCACTGGGGCTATAACGGCAATGCCCGGCGCTATTGGGACTTCCTGTACGGCGGCAAATATCCTCGGCTGGAACGGCAGATCCATCACTATGGATCGACACTGAACGCTGTCCCGCTGTTCGATTCCTTCCGCCGCAATCCCTCCGACATGCACCTGCTGCGAGTCGCCTATGGCGGGCTGTTGGGGGGCATCACCAACATCGACCAGAATGGCGCGTCCTCCGCCGCCTTCCATAGCTGGCCCGACCGGATGGGGTGGGATCCGTATAGCGGCGATTACGGCATGGGCTTTTTCGGTCATGCCTATGCCGCCGCGACCTATGTGGTGAACGATCCGACGCTGGGCTGGCTGTCCTATGGCGGCAATCTGTCGCAGAGCGGCGGGCGGGTTCATGTCGAACCGCATGACGGGGCGCGCGCACGCGTCTTCGTTGCGCCCGTCGGCCTGTGGCTGACGATGGAGGCGGGCAAGATCAAGGGGGTCGATTACGATCCCGCGACCGGCGCGGTGCGCCTGACCCTGGATCCGGCGACCGCCGACACCCCCGCTGCGCGGCTGTTCGTCGAGACGACGATAGCGGGCGGCCGTGCCTATCGCCCCGCGCGCGGTACGTTCGAGCGGGGCGGCTACACCGTGCCGCTGTCGGGCGCGACCTCCGAACTCGTGCTGTCCGCCAAATAGGCGACAAGCTGGCGCACGAGAGGCTCATCGGCGGGCGGCATGGGCCACGCGCCCATCCGGTTGGGCGGACACCAAATCAGCCCGTTCGCCTCCAGCGCGACCGGCGTGCCCGACCAGGACCGAACGACGTAGAGCAACAGAAGCAAGTGGCGACCGGGCAACGGCTCGGTCGCGAACCCCGCCGGTTCCAGCGCATCGGGCGCCACCGTGATGGCAAGTTCCTCATGCAACTCGCGAATAAGTGCTGCCTCGGGGGTCTCCCCGGTTTCCAGCTTGCCGCCCGGGAACTCCCACAACCCCGCCAGCGCCTTGCCCGCCGGCCGCTGCTGCAACAGCACGCGCCCTTCTACGTCGATCAGAGCGGCCGCGACGACGGGGAACAGGGGAAGCGAGGGCGACATATCCATGCTTTCTTAACCTTACTCGACCATATCAGGATGTCATGAAAGCGCAGACGATCCTGAACGACCTGCTACGCTTGCTTGCCGACAGGCGCGGCGCATCGGCAGTGGAATATGGATTGATCGTCGCCATCGTCATAATGGCCATATTGGCCAGTCTTTCTCAAATGGGCCTGAACCTGCAAAAGCTGACCTAGCTGGCTGCCGACCGACTGATTTCGGTAAACCGTTAGAATTACGGCTCCGCCACCGCGCTTTAAGCCTTCTTCAACCACTACACGGCTAAACAGCCGCAAGCTGTACCGGCACTCCGGGGCAGCCGGGTGATTGAATGAAACAAGACGCAACGGAGACCGGAATGACCACCATCCGCAAGATTCTCAAGACCACCAAGGGCGCGACCGCCATCGAATACGGCCTGATCGCCGCCCTGATCGCCGTCGCAGCCATCGGCGCGATGAAGACCCTCGGCACCAACCTGAACACCACCTTCACCAGCGTCAGCACGAAGATGGGTACGGCGAAGTAAAAAGTCTCGGCGTTGGCCGCTGCGCCATCGAATAACGCCGACAATGATACTTCGACCTACGGGCCGGTCCTTGAATGGCCGGCCCGTAACACCGTGAGCCAAAGCAATCTAAGTTTTAAAGCCGTCCCATCGCCAGGAATTTGGCGGCGCGGCCGCGCTTCAATTCGTCCCGGCCAACGCCGCTCAACTCGCCGAGCGCCTTCGCGACCGCATCGCCCAGATTGACGATCGCGCCCGTGGGATCGCGATGAGCACCACCGACCGGCTCGGGCACGATCGTGTCAATCACCCCGAAGCTCTTCAGGTCATGCGCCGTAACGCGCATCGCCTCGGCCGCTTCGGCCGCCTTATCGGCGGTACGCCACAGGATCGAGGCGCAGCCTTCGGGACTGATGACCGAATAGACCGCATGCTCGAACATCAGCACCCGGTTGCCCGCCGCCAGCGCCACCGCACCGCCCGAGCCACCCTCGCCGACGATCGCAGAGACGACCGGCACGCCCGCCGCCAGACAGGCTTCGGTCGACCGCGCGATGGCCTCTGCCTGGCCGCGTTCTTCGGCTTGAATGCCGGGGAATGCGCCCGAGGTATCGACCAGCGTCACGATCGGCAGGCCGAAGCGATCGGCCAGCTCGACCAGGCGGATCGCCTTGCGATAGCCTTCGGGTTTGCCCATGCCGAAATTGTGGCGAAGGCGGCTAGCGGTATCCTCGCCCTTTTCGTGGCCCAGCACCATGACGCGCTGGCCGCGGAACTGCGCAAAGCCGCCCATGATCGCCTGATCGTCGCCGAATGCGCGGTCACCCGCCAGTGGCAAGAACTCGTCGAACAGCCCCGCGACATAATGCTTGAAGTGCGGCCGCTGCGGATGGCGAGCGACCTGCGTCTTCTGCCACGGGGTCAGCTTGGCGAAGGTATCGCGCAGCAGCTTGTCGGACTTGGCCTGGAGCTTGGCGATCTCCGCGCCGATATCGACAGTCCCTTCGGCGGTCGTGTCGCGCAGCTCGTCGATCCGGCTCTGAAGCTCGGCGATCGGTTTCTCGAAATCGAGGAAGGTCGTTGACATGGGCCTAGCGCCTAAGGGCGCTTGTCCCGAAAATCAACGAGCGGGTGCTTGGCATTGACGAGTTCGACCAGCTGGGAGGCCTCGACATGGGTATAAATTTCGGTCGTGGCGATATCGGCATGGCCGAGCATCGCCTGCACGGCGCGCAGATCGGCGCCGCCGCCGAGCAGATGCGTGGCAAAGGCATGGCGCAACACATGCGGACTGACCCGGTCGGGCGGAATACCCGCCTCCGCCGCCAGCGCCTTGATAAGCTGATAGAGGCGGATGCGGGTCAGATGCCGCTTGCCGCCGGGGAAAAGCCAAATCTTGTCGGCCGGGACGTGCACCCGCCACGCCGCCACCGCCACCCGCGCCCGATCGGAGATCGGCACCATCCGCTCGACGCCACCCTTGCCTTTCAGGATCAGGAAGGGCCGATCGGGATGGACGGCGTTGCGGGGTAGCGCGACCAGTTCGCTGGCCCGCAGGCCCGAACCATAGAGCAGCTCGACCAGCGCTGCGAGCCGCAGGTCGTTCGCACTGGGCTGCGCCGCGCCCGTCCGATCGGTAATGGCGGCAAACAGCCGATCGATATCGGCATGGCTGAGGATCTTGGGCAATGCCCGCCGCTGGCCGGGACGCGGCAGGACGGACGCCGGATCATCCCGGCGCAACCCTTCCTCCAGTAGAAAGGCATAGAAACGTCGCAACGCCGCCGCCTTGCGGGCGACCGTGGCATTGGCGAGCGACGTCCAGCCCTCCGCCAGTCCCCGCAGCGCCGCCTCATCGGCATCGGCCAGCCCGTCCATCGCCTCGGCGGCGAGGCGCAGGTCCGATCGATAGGCGGCCAGCGTATTCCCCGCCGCGCCAGCCTCCGCCGCCATCATCTCCAGAAAGCGGTCGACCAGCGCGGCGTCGCGCATGTTCATGTCCGGGCGATCGCCTCCGCCGCGATCATCCGCGCATCGGTATCCAGCCCGACCGAGCGAAGCGCCTCGACGATGCGATAGAGCGCCTGGGGCGGCACCCCGCGCCAGTCGCCGGTCTGCATCCCGACCGCACACAGCAAGACAACCATGCCGGTCTGTTCGTCCGCCACGGCCTGATCCAGCGCTTCGGTCCAGGCATTGCGCTGGCCGACCCGCACGTCGAGGGCTTCGGCACCCTTTTCGATATCCGCGCGGGAAAGCCGCCCCAGCCCCGCCAGTCCGGCGAAGAACATGCGCTGCTTCAAGGCATCGGCGCTATAGCCCGTCACCTGGTCGTAACCCAGCTGGCCCTGCTGGTCGGGGTCGCTCAGCACGATCATCGCCCAGGCATCGCTGTCCCGCTTCACCGCCTCACGCCAGCGCGCCGCACTGCGGTCCAGCCCGGCGGACAGCATCGACGCGATCAGCCCGTCAGCCTCGCGACCGTCGCTCATCACCGGCAACCGCGCCGCTGCACGAGCGGTAAGGATCAGTCGCCCATAAGGGGTACGCGCCTCGTCGCCCCAAAGCGAACGGATCGCCGACAGCCGCTGGCCCTCGTCCGCCGCGGCATAGGCGTTACGCAGGTCGTTGCCGATCGCGGACTGCGCGCGGCTGGCCTGATCGTCGTCGGCTAGGGCCGAATAGAAATCGACCAGCGCGGCGTTGGACAGCACGCCCATGCTCGCGGCCTGATCGATCACCCCGGCCCGCTCGGTCGCGGGTACGGATGCCGAGGTCGCCAGCCATCCACGCACCTGCGGCCCGACATAGGAGAGATAGTCCGGCGGCACCGTCACACCCGTCGCGGTGGCGAGACCGAAACGCCAGACGGTCAGCCGGTCGGCCCCACTCCAATCGACGCTCACCGCCTTGCGCGCGGAGCCTGCTCCCATCAGCTTTTCGGCGAGCTTCAGGTCGAAATCCTCGGCGCCCCCTTGGCGACGTATCTGGCGGACGGTCGCCGTGGCCCGCGCGCCATCGCCGGTCAGCGCCGCACACCAGCGTTGCGCCAGTCGATAGCCGTTCAGTCCCGTCACCGCGCTGCCGCGATCGGCCAGCGGGCAAAGCCCCGCCGGGTCGCTGGACGCGAGCAGCGCGTTCATCGCGACCTGATAGAGCTTGGGCGTATAATTGCGCGGATCGACCGACTGGACGACGGCGCGCGCCACCTCCGCCTCGCCCATGCGCAGCAACAGCCAGGCGCGCTCGGCGGCGAAATCCGCGCCGTTCACCCCGCGCGGCGTCATCATGTGCGTGGCAAGCGCGCGGCGTAACAGGATCGAGGTCCAGCGCGACGGCAGCGGTGCCGACAATCGCCGCATCAGTATCTCGGCGACACGGCCATCGGCACCGGCGAAGATGCTCTGGTCCAGCGCCCCTTCGCGGGGGCCGGAGGGACCGACCACCGCCAGCGAGCGCCGCGCCGAGGAGGGCAGCTCATATTCGGCCAGCGTGGCGGCATCCATGGTGGGGGTCGGCGACGGGGTAGGCGTCGGGATCGGCGTGCTCAGCGATTCGATAAGCGCGCCGACCGGATCGGCACGCACCGGGGTCGACGCGGGCGTCGGCGTCGCGGCGGGCACAGCGCCGACAGCGGCACCGGGCGCGGCACGCGGCGTCGACCGGGGGCCCGGCCGGACGCTGGGTTGCGCGGCGGGCTGGCCGAAGCCGGGGGGCAGCAGTGATTCGGGACGGTCCTGGGCCGCCGCAATGGCTGCGGCCCCGACCATCAGCAGGGCGACGGCCCTGGGCAGGTGGCGAAAGACGCCCCCCCGCTTATTGCAGGTTGCCAAGCGAGACCGCCTTTTCGACCTGGGTGGTCGGCCGTTCGGTCGCCCGGCCCGAGAGCAGGAACAGCCCTCCGACGACGATGACGAGGAGGACGATGAGCGAAACGACCGTACGGGACATGAAACGCAAAACCTTATAATGGACCCGTGAAAGCCCGGCCGGTGTTGCCGGGCGCCCGCCCGCTGTATAGCGCAGAGCGCAATGTTGCAAAGCCACAACCCTGTAGATGCAAGCTGGAACGGGTCGCCCATCGTGCTCGTCGGTCTGATGGGCGTGGGCAAGTCGACCGTGGGCCGCCGTCTGGCGAATCGGTTGCGCGTGCCCTTCGTCGATGCCGACACCGCGATCGAGCAGGCCGCCGGTATGAGCATCCCCGAAATCTTCGAACATTATGGTGAACCCTATTTCCGCGACGGCGAGCGGCGCGTGATCGCGCGGCTGGTCGATGGCCGCCCCAAGGTGATCGCGACCGGCGGCGGCGCATTCATCAATGACGAGACGCGCGCACTGATCCTGGAACAGGCGACCGCCATCTGGCTGAATGCCAGCCCCGAGGTGCTGGCCGAGCGAGTCAAGCGGCGGGACACCCGGCCGCTGCTGCGTGGCAAGGATCCGCTGAAGGTGCTGCGCGAGCTGTCGGCGGTGCGCAACCCGATCTACGCGCTCGCGCCGATCCATGTCTCCAGCAAGCGGGGTCCGCACGAGGCCACCGTCAACGCCATCCTGAAAGCCATCGGACGATGAAGACCGTCACCGTGTCGCTCGGCGACCGCAGCTATCCCATCCATATCGAGGCGGGGCTGCTTCCCCGCGCTGCCGAATATCTCGCCCCCCTGTCGCGCGGGCGGCGTATGGCGATCGT
Source organism: Sphingomonas sp. 77B (assembly GCF_056497825.1). Taxonomy (NCBI): domain Bacteria; kingdom Pseudomonadati; phylum Pseudomonadota; class Alphaproteobacteria; order Sphingomonadales; family Sphingomonadaceae; genus Sphingomonas; species Sphingomonas sp. 77B. Next base: position 290,844 of record NZ_JBWMBY010000001.1, on the reverse strand, counting down.
CACGGACGAGAATGTCCGGCAGCATCTGGCGGTGCTGCGGGCGTCGCTGGAGGCCGCCGGGGTCGCCAGCGAGGCGATCATCCTGCCGCCGGGTGAGAAGACCAAGAGCTGGGCGATGCTGGAGCATGTCTGCGACCGACTGCTCGAACTCGGTGTCGAGCGGGCGGATCATGTCATTGCGCTCGGCGGCGGGGTGATCGGCGATCTGGTTGGCTTCGCCTGCTCGATCGTCAAGCGCGGCTGCCGCTTCGTGCAGATTCCGACGACCCTGTTGTCGCAGGTCGATTCGTCGGTCGGCGGCAAGACCGCGATCAACACCTCGGCAGGCAAGAACCTGATCGGCGCGTTCCATCAGCCCGCCATGGTGCTGATCGATCCGGATGTGCTCGACACTTTGCCTGCGCGCCAGGTGCGGGCGGGCTATGCCGAGGTGGTCAAATACGGCCTGATCGACGACTTCTCCTTTTTCGAATGGTGCGAGGCGAATGCGCCGGCCCTGCTGGCGGGCGATGCGGACGCGCGGGTTTATGCCATCGCGCATTCGGTGGCGGCCAAGGCGCGGATCGTGGCGGCGGACGAGCATGAGACGAACGGCATCCGGGCGTTGCTCAATCTGGGCCACACCTTCGGCCATGCCCTGGAGGCGGAAGCTGGCTTCTCCGACCGGCTGCTCCATGGTGAGGGCGTCGCGGCGGGCTGTGCGCTCGCCTTCCGCTATTCGGTGCGCAAGGGGCTTTGCGAGCGACAGGATGCCGAACGGGTCGCCGCGCATCTTCGGGCGATCGGCCTGCCCGATGGCCTCGCCGCCGCCGGGATCGATGCAGCCTCCGCGACGTTGGTCGAACACATGAAGCACGACAAGAAAATGGCGGCGGGCACCCTGCCCTTCCTGCTCGCGCGCGGGATCGGGCAGACCTATCTCGACAAGACGGTCGACCTGGCGGACGTCGCCGCCTTCCTCGACGCCGAGCCGCGCTGATGCCCAACGGCGTCCGCAAGGAGAACCTGCCGAGCAAGACCTGCCCGGCCTGCGGACGCCCGTTCAGCTGGCGCAAGAAATGGGCGCGGGATTGGGAACAGGTGGTTTACTGTTCGGATGCTTGCCGGAAAAAGCGTTGAACGAATCCCGTGGCCTTCGACTTCGCTCAGGCTGAACGGCGGCGGGATTTATTCAAACAGCCGTTCACGCCGAGCGAAGTCGAAGCGTACGCCATACGCTATCCCCGCATCTTCTTCGCCGCAGCCAAGGCCCGCTCCCGGCCCTCGCGGTGGCCGATGATCTTGGCCGGATAACTCTTCGGCCGACACCCTGCCTCTTCCGGATCATGGATCGCGGCGTCGGAGACGTCATTCAACTCCGGCACCCACTGGCGGATATAGTCCCCGGCATCGAATTTCTCGGACTGGCTGAGCGGCGCCATGATCCGGCCGAACATATTCGAATCGATGCCCGTCCCCGCGACCCATTGCCAGTTGACCGCGTTGTTTCCGTAATCGGCGTCGATCAAGCAGTCCCAGAACCAGCGCTCCCCCTCACGCCAGTCGATCAGGAGATGCTTGATAAGGAAGGAGGCGGCGATCATCCGCACCCGGTTGTGCATCCATCCCGTGGCCCAGAGCTGACGCATTCCGGCGTCGACGATCGGATAGCCGGTGCGGCCCGTCTGCCACGCCGTCAGGTCCTTCCTGGCCTCCGCACCGCCGCGCCATGGCATCGAGTCGAACGTATCGCGCCCGTTGCGATCCGCGTATTGAGGCATGGCCATGACGACGCCGTCGGTGAAGTCCCGCCAGGCCAGTTCCTTGCGAAACGTCTCGGTATCGCCCCGCCGGTTCAGCGAGTGCCATACGGCGCGCACCGACACCTCGCCGAAATGGAGATGCGGCGACAGGCGCGAACTGCCCTCCTCGGACGGCATGTTGCGCGCGGTGTCGTAGGCAACTGCCTTGGCGCCGAAATTCGCCATCCGCTCACGCGCCCCCGCCTCGCCGGGCGTCCAGTCTTGGTCGAAGCCCGTCGACCAGTCAGGCTTGGTCGGCAGCAGCGACCAGTCGGCGAGCTTCTCGCTCTTCGGCCAATGCGCGGGTGCATCGAGCGTCTCAGGCGGATCGAGCGGGTGCTCGGGGGGCAAATGGCCCTGCAAACCCTTCCAGAATGCGGAATAGATACGGAACGGCTTGCCGCTGCCCGTCGTCACCAGGTCCGGCCGCGCCAGATGATTGCCGTCATGCAGGGTCAGGCAATCATCGAGCGATTCCTCTGCCTCGCGCCACCAGGGTTCGTAATGGCGGATGGCGTGAATTTCGGTTGCCCCCGTCTCCTTCATCAGCGCGCGCAGGGTATCGACCGCCCTGCCGCGCCGCAGGATCAGGCGACCGCCTAGGTCCTTCAGATCTTTCGTCAGCGAGGTCAGGCTGTGATGCAGCCACCAGCGTTGCGCCGCCCCCATGCGCCAGTCGCCCGGCGTCTCGTCATCGAGGATATAGACCGGAATGACCGGCCCCGACTCCGCCGCCGCGAGGAGAGCCGGTTGATCGTGAAGGCGGAGATCCTGGCGAAACCACAGGATCGTGGGAGATGCTGTCATCCAGCCGCTACGCTTCGGCCCCCGCGGGGTTCCGATGGGACAGTTTTTCACCCAAAGTCAGGATCGCCGTCACATGGCGCTCGGCGATCGCCATCACGTCATCGCCATAGCCGCCACCGACCGTGCTCGCGAGCGGCAGGCTCCGCGTCAGCGCCAGGTCAGCGATCAGCGTCTCACGCGCGACCAGCCCCGCCTGGGTCAGCGCCAGCCTTCCCAGCCGATCCTCGACGAATGGGTCGACGCCCGCCTGATACAGAATGAGGTCCGGGCGATGCTCGTCCAGGAACGGCACCAGCGTCGCCTCCAACTCGGCCAGATAGCCCGTATCGTCGACCCCGTCGGGCAAGCCGACGTCCAGCGTCGACCGGGCTTTGCGCGCCGGGAAATTTTTGTCGGCATGGATGGAGTAGGTGACGATATCAGGCCGCCCGGCGGTCAGTGCGGCGGTTCCGTCGCCCTGATGCACGTCGCAATCGACGATCGCCACACGTCCGACGACGCCCTGCTCGACCAGCCGCACCGCCGCCACCGCCAGATCGTTGAACACGCAATAGCCTGCGCCCGTGGTCGCCAAGGCATGATGGCTGCCCCCGGCGGTGTTGGCGGCAAAGCCGTGGCGGAGCGCCAGCAGCGCGGCTGTCCATGTCCCGCCCGGCACCGCCCGCGCACGGTGCGCGACCTGCGCGGTGATCGGAAAGCCGATCCGCCGCGTCTTGTCGGGCGGCACCCGCGCCTCCAGCACTTCGGCGACATAATCCGGGTCGTGCACCGCCTCCAGCCAGAGCGGCGGGACCAAGTCCGGTTCGGTCCAGGCCACCGCATCGCCCTTTGCCCGCAGCAGATCGCGGATCGCCCCATTCTTGCCCCAGCGATAGGTGGAACGCGCCGATGCCTCGGTGACATAGGCGGGATGATGGACGACATGGATCATCGCCCCTAGGTAGGAAGCCATGACCCGCGATAGGAGGGCCACGGCCCCGCTGCCCCACTTGCGCGACGATGTCGCGCGCTTCCTCGGCTATTATAATCGCCTTCCCGGCCCGCCTCAGGAGGAATTGGGGCCTCAGGCCGCCCGCCAGATGATGCGCGCCGCCCGCGACCTGACCGATCCGCCGATCGGCCCACTCCGAACGGACGACAGCTTCATGATAGCGGGCCCGGCAGAGCCGATCCCCGCACGGCGGTTCGACGCACGGGAGCAGCGCGAGCCCGGACCGGTGATGCTGTTCTTTCATGGCGGCGGGTTCGTGATCGGGGATATCGACACCCATGCGCCGCTCGCTGCCGAAATGGCGCGCGCACTCGACCTGCCGGTCGTATCCGTCGGCTATCGCCTCGCCCCCGAACATCCCTGGCCCGCCGCGCCGGAGGATTGCGAAGCGGCGGCACGCTGGCTGGCCGGGCAACCGGGCACCACCGGACTGATCGTCGCCGGCGACAGCGCGGGCGGGACACTTGCCACCGTCACCGCCATGGCGCTTCGCGACCGGCCCGCCGCCGTGCCGGTGATCGCGCAAGGGCTGCTCTATCCCGCCGCCGACATGGCGCGCGCGCATCCGTCGCTCCGGGACTTTGCCGAGGGGTATTTCCTGACCCGCGCGATGCTCGACTGGTTCGTTGCCTGCTACGCCGCCGATCTGGGCGATGTGCGCGCGGCACCCATGCGCGGAGAACTGGCCGGAATGCCGCCCGCCGTCATCATGACCGCCGAATGCGACCCGATCCGCGACCAAGGGCGTGCCTATGCCGCCGCGCTGGCCAAGGCGGGCGTCGCCGTGACCTTCCGCGAAGCGCGCGGCACGATCCACGGCTTTGCGACGCTGCGCAAAGCGATCCCGTCCGGCGTGGCCGATCTTTCCGCTTTCCTGCTTGCGTTGAAGGCCATGATCGTGGAGGCGCAGGGCATCAGCCCGATGGGACAATGATGATGACCGACCTTCCCTATCGCCCCTGCGCGGGCGTCATCCTGATGAACCGCGACGGCCGCGTCTTTGTCGGCCAGCGGATCGATTCGACGCTGGAGGCGTGGCAGCTGCCCCAGGGCGGTATCGATCCCGGCGAGGACGCCGATGCGGCGGGCCTGCGCGAGCTGTTCGAGGAAACCGGCGTCACCGCCGACAAGGTCGAGCTGATAGCCCGTGCACCGCGCGAACTCACCTACGATCTGCCCGAGGACATGATCGGCAAGGTGTGGAAGGGCAAGTGGCGCGGCCAGCGACAGATCTGGTTCCTCTACCGCTTTTTGGGCGGGGACGGCGACATCCGCATCGACACCGAGCATCCCGAATTCCGCGCCTGGCGCTGGGCCGAGCCGGTGACGCTGCCCGCGATGATCGTACCGTTCAAAAAGGCGTTGTACGAGGAACTGCTGGTCGTCTTCGCGGAGCATTTCGCCGCACCGCATGGCGACCGTGCCATTTCCGCTGACGGGGCGAAGGGCTAAGGCTCGGGGCCATGAAGACGCGGCTGCTCCTGATCCCGATGGCGTTGGGCCTGCTTGCCAATGCCGAGCCGAATGATCCCGACCCCGCACTGATCCCGCCCCAGATCCGCGCGATGCTGGAGGCCGCGATCGCCAGCGGGAACGAGAACGACATCACCACGGTCGTCCGCTATGCCCGCAACGCGGTGCCCGAGGCCGCCGACGCGATCGACGCGATGGCCGATGTCTGGCGCGACGAAAAGACCGCCAGCCGCAGCCGGACGCTGCGCGAGGCGACCTTCTTCGACCTGTGGCATGGCCGGATCGAACTGGGTGGCTTTGCGACCACCGGCAACAGCCAGAATATTGGCCTGACGGGGATCGTCGACCTCACGCGCGAGGGGCTGCGCTGGCGGCACAAGGTGCACCTGCAGGGCGATTATCAGGAAAGCGCAAATGTCGTCAGCCGCGAACATTATGTCGCGTCCTACGAGCCGAATTTCAAACTGAACGCGAACAACTACGTCTACGGCGCGGCCCAGTATGAGAGCGATCGGTTCCTGGGCTATTTCAACCGCTTCTCCGCATCGAGCGGTGCTGGTTACAGCGCCATCCGCAAGCCACGCATGACACTGGACGTCGAACTGGGCCCGGCGTTCCGGCATACCGAGTTCACCGACGGCCGGATCGAAAGCGCGTTGGCGGCTCGTGGCAATCTGAACTTCGTATGGAAGCTGACCCCGGCCATGACGTTCAATCAGAACGCCTCGGCCTATGTCCAGAAATTCAACAGCACGGTCAGCACCAACTCGGCGCTGAATGCCAAGCTGTTCGGGCCGCTCTCGGCCGCCTTGTCCTACAATGTCCAATATGAAAGCGAGCCGCCGATCGGCCGCCGGACGACCGACACGATCACCCGCGCCTCGGTGGTATACAGCTTCTAATTTCGGCGACGGGGTTCACCTTTGCCGCTTCCTTGGCCTAGGTTGTCGGCCATGGAGAGACTGAACACGATCGAGCGAGACGCCGTAGAGTCCGCCGCCGCCTACCCCATGCTGCCGCTGGTCGAGGACTGGGCGGCGATCAACAGCGGAACGCGCAACATCGCCGGACTGGCGACGATGGCCGACCGGCTGGCCGACCATTTCGGGACGCTGCCGGGTGACCTGACCATGGTCGAGCCCGAATCGGTCGAGCGGATCGGCAGCGATGGCCAGCCCGCCCCGCTGCCCCATGGCCGCCACCTGCTGTTGTCCGTCCGTCCGGACGCGCCCCGGCGGATGCTGTTCACCGGCCACATGGATACCGTCTATCCCATCGATCATCCCTTCCAGGCGGTGACGCGGATCGACGACAACCGGCTCGGCGGGCCGGGCGTCGCCGACATGAAGGGCGGGCTGGCGGTGCTGCTCGCCGCGTTGAAGGCGGTCGAGGCCAGTCCTGCGGCCGGAGGGTTCGGATATGACGTCCTCATCAACTCGGACGAGGAAACGGGTTCCGCCTCGTCCGCCGCGCTGATCGCGAAATGCGCCAGCGGCAAGGTCGCGGCGCTGACCTATGAACCCGCATTGCCCGACGGTACGATGGCAGGCGCACGAGGCGGCACGGGCAATTTCACCATCGTCGTGCGCGGGCGAAGCGCCCATGCGGGCCGCAACCCGGAGGAAGGCCGCAACGCCATCGTCGCCGCCGCCCGGATCACGCTCGAGCTGTCGCAGTTGGCCGCCGATGACATCACCGTCAATCCGGCGCGGATCGATGGCGGCGGACCCAACAACGTCGTCCCCGACCTGGCGATCCTGCACGTCAACTTCCGCCCCCGCGCCCTCGCCGCCATTGATCGTACCGGCGCCGCGATGAAGGCCATCGCCGAGCGGATCGCCGCCGACCATGACGTCAGCGTCGAGGTCCATGGCAGCTTCAATCGCCCGCCCAAACCGATCGACGATGGCGCGGCCGCGCTGTTCGAGACGGTGCGGTGCGCGGGTGCCGATCTGGGCCTCACCATCGGCTGGCGCGCGACCGGCGGCGTGTGCGACGGCAACAACATCGCGGCGGCGGGGGTGCCCGTCGTCGACACCATGGGCGTGCGAGGCGGCGCGATCCACTCGGCCGAGGAATATATGCTGATCGACAGTCTGGCCGAGCGCGCGGGCTTGTCGGCATTGACCATCCTGCGCATCATAGGCGCCGCATGAGCAGCTTTCGCATCCGCCCCGCCGTCGATAGTGACCTGCGCCACCTCTATGAAATGGCCAAGCTGACCGGCGGCGGCTTCACCAACCTGCCCCCCGACCGCAAGGCGCTGACCGCCAAGCTCGCGCGCAGCCATGCGGCATTTGCGGGCGAAGGCGACGGCAAGGTCAGGGACGAACTGTTCGTCCTGATGCTCGAGAACGGGGCGACCGGCGAGGTGCGTGGCACCTGTCAGATCTTCACCCATGTCGGGCAGAAGCATCCCTTCTACAGCTATCGCATCGGCACGCTGACCCAGCATAGTCGTGAGCTGGACCGGACCTTCCGCGCCGAGATGCTGTCGCTGGCGACCGACCTGGAGGGCGCGAGCGAGGTCGGTGGGCTGTTCCTGCATCCCGGCGAGCGGGCGGGCGGTCTTGGCCTGTTGCTCGCCCGCAGCCGCTATCTGTTCATGCGCGCCAACCGCCCGCGCTTCGCCGACCGCGTGCTGGCCGAATTGCGCGGTGTCATCGACGAAGCGGGGGGATCACCTTTCTGGGATGGCCTTGCGGGCCGCTTCTTCGGGATGACGTTCCAGGAAGCCGACGAGTTCAATGCGATCCACGGCCATCAGTTCATCGCCGACCTGATGCCCAAGCATCCCATCTACACCGCCATGCTGACCGAAGGCGCGCGGGCGGCGATCGGCCTGCCTCACCCCTCCGGCCGGGCGGCGATGCGGATGCTGGAGAATGAGGGCTTCGCCTTCGAGCATTATATCGACATCTTCGACGGTGGCCCGACCATGACGGCGCGAACCGACCAGGTCCGCACCATCCGCGACGCGCGCGAGAGCCGCGTCGTGGGCATCGAGGCCCAGCCGGGACGCGAGGCTTTGGTCGCGGTAGGGAAGCTGACCGACTTCCGCTGTGCGCTGGGCGAGATACGGGAGAGCGATGACGGGATCATCGTTTCCGAGGAAACGGCACGGACGCTCGACCTGATGATCGACGACACCGTCCTGCACATCGATCGGTGAGTATCATGCTAAGAGAAATCAACTTTGACGGCATCATCGGGCCGAGCCACAATTATGCCGGGCTCAGTCACGGCAACCTTGCCGCCACGCGCAATGCGGGAAAGACGTCGCACCCCCGCGCCGCCGCGCTTCAAGGGATCGCGAAGATGCGCGCGAACCTCGACCTGGGGCTGGTGCAGGGCATATTGCTGCCGCATCCCCGACCGGATCACCCCTGGCTGAAGCAATTGGCGACCGACTATCAGAGCGCCTCGCCGGTTCTGAAGGCGCGAAGCCTGTCGGCCTCGGCCATGTGGGCGGCAAACGCCGCAACCGTTTCGCCCGCGCCCGATGCACGCGACGGACGCTGCCACCTGACCGTCGCCAATCTGTTGACCATGCCCCATCGCAGCCATGAGTGGCCCGCAACGCTGGTGCAGCTGCGGACGATTTTCGCCGATCCCGCTTTCGTCGTGCACCCGCCGGTGCCCGCCCCGTTTGGCGACGAAGGGGCGGCCAATCACATGCGACTGTGCAGCGGCCACGACCATCCCGGCGTCGAAGTCTTCGTCTATGGCGAGGGCGGCGGCCCCTTCCCGGCGCGTCAGCATCGCGAAGCCTGCGAGGCGGTGGCGCGCAGCCACCGCCTGTCACCCGACCGCGTGCTCTTCGCCCGCCAGTCGGACGAAGCGATCGCCGCCGGTGCATTCCACAACGATGTCGTCGCCGTCGCGAACGAGCGTGTGCTGTTCGCGCATGAGCAGGCCTTTGCCGACCGCGACAGCTTCCATGCCGATCTGCACAGCGTCATGCCCGGTGTCGAGATCGTCGAGGTGCCCGCCGACCGGGTCAGCCTGGAGGATGCGATCGCCTCCTATCTGTTCAACGCCCAGCTGGTGACACCGCCCGACGGCCAGTCGACGTTGATCCTGCCGCAGGAGGCGCGCGACAATGCGGCCGTCTGGTCCTGGCTTCAGGAGCATGTCGCAGGCAACGGGCCGATCCGGCGGCTGGAGGTCGTGAACGTCCGCGAATCGATGGCCAATGGCGGCGGCCCCGCCTGCCTGCGCCTGCGCGTCGTCGCCGATCCCGCGACCGTCGACCAGCGCTTTCTGATCGACCATGCCCGGCTCGACCGCATCGCCGCCGTAATCGAGGCGCATTGGTCCGAGGCAATCGATCCGACCGAGATCGGCGATCCTGCCCTGGTCGCAAAGATCGAGGCCGCGCGCACTGCCCTGCTGAGCGAGCTGGACTGTCTCAATTTGGCAAGCGGTTGACCCTTGGCGGCGGGGCCATCCGGTGGTGTAACGCCCCCATGTGGTCCCGCCTGGTCGCCCTGTTCACGATCAAGTCGAAGTTCGAGGCATTTCTGGTCATCTATGGCCTGGGCCTGGGCGCGGTCGAGCGCGGCATGCATTATCTGACCGCTTATCCAGGACTTCCGGGCAAGATCCTGTTCGCGGCCTGCCCCATCGCGGTATTCATGGCGGGCGCGCGCATCCTGGACTCGCTGGAGCGGGACTATCGCGATTGACAGGATAAGTTGGTCGCACGGTTCGCTGGCGACATTATCTGACAATCCGATGACTGGCCTTACCCACCTGCAACGCCTCGAAGCCGAGAGCATCCATATCCTGCGCGAAGTCGTCGCCGAGACCGAGCGTCCGGTGATGCTCTATTCGGTCGGCAAGGATTCGGCCGTGATGCTGCATCTGGCCAAGAAGGCGTTTTTTCCGGCGCGCCCGCCCTTCCCGCTGTTGCATGTCGATACGACCTGGAAATTCCAGGCCATGTACGAGCTGCGCAACCGTGCGGCCGAGGCGGCGGGGATGGAGTTGATCGTCCACCGCAATCCGGAGGCCGAGGGGCTGGGCATCAACCCGTTCGACCATGGCAGCCGTCATACGGACATGTGGAAGACCGAGGGGCTGAAACAGGCGCTGACCGCAGGCGGATACGACGCGGCGTTCGGCGGCGCGCGACGTGACGAGGAGAAGAGTCGCGCCAAGGAACGCGTCTTCTCCTTCCGCTCGGCCGCGCATGGCTGGGACCCCAAGGCACAGCGGCCCGAGCTGTGGAACCTGTACAACAGCCGAATCCACAAGGGGGAGAGCATCCGCGTCTTCCCGCTATCCAACTGGACCGAACTCGATATCTGGCAGTATATCCTGCAAGAGGGCATCGAGATCGTGCCCCTCTATTTCGCCGCCCCCCGCCCGACGGTGGAGCGCGACGGGATGCTGCTGATGGTCGACGACGACCGTTTCCGCCTGAAGCCCGGCGAGGTGCCGGTCGAACGCTCGATCCGGTTCCGCACGCTCGGCTGCTACCCGCTGACGGGCGCGGTCGAGAGCGAGGCGGCCACCCTGTCCGAAGTGATCCAGGAAATGCTGCTGACCACCACGTCCGAGCGGCAGGGACGCGCGATCGACCACGATCAGGCGGCCAGCATGGAGAAGAAGAAGCGCGAGGGGTATTTCTGAAATGACCGCCTATCAACCCGATGCGCTGATCGCCGCCGATATCGACGCCTACCTCGCCACCCACGCCGCCAAGTCGATGCTGCGCTTCATCACCTGTGGCTCGGTCGATGACGGCAAGTCGACGCTGATCGGACGGCTGCTGTATGACTCGAAGACGATCTTCGAGGACCAGCTGAGCCAGCTGGAGGCAGACAGTCGCCGCGTCGGCACGCAGGGGCAGAATATCGACTTCGCGCTGCTGGTCGATGGCCTTGCCGCCGAACGCGAGCAGGGCATCACGATCGACGTCGCCTATCGCTTCTTCGCAACCGAGAAGCGCAAGTTCATCGTCGCCGATACGCCGGGCCACGAACAGTACACCCGCAACATGGTGACCGGCGCCTCGACCGCCGATCTGGCGGTGATCCTGATCGACGCGCGAAAAGGCGTGCTGACCCAGACGCGGCGGCACAGCTATCTGGCGCATCTGGTCGGGATCAAGGAGATCGTGCTGGCGGTCAACAAGATGGATCTGGTCGGCCATGACCAGTCGGTCTTCGACGCGATCGTCGCCGACTATGCGGCCTTTGCGAAGACCATCGGGATCGATCGGTTCACACCCATTCCGCTGTCGGGTCTGACCGGCGCGAACATCACCACCCGCTCGCCCGACATGCCTTGGTATGAGGGCCCGGCGCTCCTGCCTCATCTGGAGACGGTCGCGATCGACGGCGACCGGGCGGCGGCGGCGTCGTTCCGCATGCCGGTGCAGTGGGTCAACCGGCCCGACCTCGACTTCCGAGGCTTTACCGGACTGATCGCCAGCGGCCGCGTCTCGGTTGGTGACCGGGTGCGGATCGCACCATCGGGCAAGACGACCAGCATCGCGCGGATCGTCACCTATGACGGCGACCGGGACCAGGCGATCGCGGGCGAGGCGGTGACGCTGGTGCTGGCCGAAGAGGTCGACTGCTCGCGCGGCGACGTCATTGCGGCAGCAGAGGACCCGCCCGAGATAGCCGACCAGTTCGTCGCCAAGATCGTCTGGATGGCCGATGCGCCGCTGGTGCAGGGACGAAGCTATTCGCTGAAGCTGGGCACGCAACTGGTCGGCGCGACCGTGCAGCCGCCCCGCCATGTCATCGACGTCAACAGCCAGGAGGAACGCCCGGCCGAAACGCTGGCGCTCAACGATATCGGACTGGCCGAAGTCTATGCCGACCGCCCGATCGTGTTCGAGGCTTACGACAAGGGCAGCGCCCTGGGCGGCTTTATCCTGATCGACCGCGCGACGAATGCAACGGTCGCGGCGGGCATGATCGACCATGCGCTGCGTCGCACCCAGAACGTCCATTGGCAGTCCGCCGTGGTGACGCGCGAAGCCCATGCCCGGCAAAAGGGCCAGTCCCCCAAGGTCCTGTGGTTCACCGGCCTGTCGGGTTCGGGCAAGTCGACCATCGCCAACATGGTCGAGCAGAAGCTGCACGCCATGGGCCGCCACAGCTTCCTGCTGGACGGCGACAATATCCGCCACGGTCTGAACCGCGATCTCGACTTCTCGGAGGCGGGCCGCGTCGAGAATATCCGCCGCGTGGGCGAGGTCGCCAAGCTGATGGCCGATGCCGGGCTGATCGTGCTGACCGCCTTCATCTCGCCTTTTAAGGCCGAGCGCGACATGGTCCGCGCGCTGCTTCCGCAAGACGAATTTGTCGAGATCTTCGTCGACACGCCTCTGGATGTCGCCGAGGATCGGGATGTGAAGGGCCTCTACGCCAAGGCGCGTGCCGGCGAGATCGCCGAGTTCACCGGCATCTCCAGCCCCTATGAAGCGTCTGAGCGGCCCGAGCTTCGGATCGACACGACGAAGGAGACGGCGGAACAGGCCGCTTCCCGGATCGTCGAGCATGTGCTGGGCATCTGGAGTTACGACCTGTGACCGACGCCGAACTGGCTCGCTCGGTCGCCATCGAGGCGGGCGAACTGCTCAAGTCCCTCCGCGCCTCGAGCGGGCTGGAGGGCAAGGCCCTGGGTGCGATGGGCGATCGGGATGCGAATACGCTGATCCTCGATCGGCTGCGCGCCGCGCGGCCCAACGACTTCATCCTGTCGGAGGAGTCGGTCGACGATCGCGCTCGTTGTGCGGCCAGCCGCGTCTGGATCGTCGATCCTTTGGACGGCACTCGCGAATATGCCAGCGGGTCGACCGAGTGGGCGGTGCATATCGGCCTGGCCGTTGACGGCCGCCCCGCGCTAGGCGCGGTGTCGGTGCCCGATCGCGATCAGGTCTTCGCGACCGACGACTTGCCTCCCGCACATCCCCCCTGCCCGGCGGGATTGCGCGTCGTCGTCAGCCGCAGCCGCGCGCCTGATATCGCACATTGCGTCGGCGACCGGCTGGGCGCGATCATGATCCCCATGGGTTCGGCCGGCGCCAAGGCGATGGCGGTGGTCGAGGGCCGTGCGGACGTCTATCTGCATGACGGCGGGCAATATGAGTGGGACAATTGCGCCCCCGCCGCCGTCGCGCTCGCGGCCGGGCTCCATGCCTCACGCATCGACGGCAGTCCGCTAGTCTATAATTGCCGCAACCCGCTACTGCCCGACCTCCTGATCTGCCGAAAGGAAGTGGCGGCGATCGTGTTGGAGGCGATCGCGCGGGGTTGAGGCGGATCGATACAGGTTGTATAAATGTGACCTTGTAACGTCTCATGGCTTGGTTCATGGGTCGATGATGCCGCACCCATTTCCCGTCGCTCTTGTCGTGCGGACACTTCCATGACCCTCGTTCCCCTCGCCTTCGGCTTTGCCGCCATGCTCGCCACGCTGGCGGGCGGGTTGCTGGCGCTGCGGCTGCGTCATCGCATCGGTCTGGTGCTGGGCGTGACCGCCGGAATCGTGGTCGGCGTGGCTTTGTTCGATCTGTTGCCCGAGGCATTGGATCTGGCGGGGGATCGCTGGACGATCCGCGCGATGATGGCCTTCAGTGCCATGGGACTGGGCGGCTATATGCTGCTCGACCGGGTGCTTGCCCGGATACCACGCGCGGCGGCCGCTTCCTGGCGTGGCGATCTGGGGCCCGCCATGCTCTGCCTGCACAGCCTGATGGACGGGCTCGGCATCGGTATCGCCTTTCAGATCGATACGGCGGCGGGGTGGATGATCGCGCTGGCCGTGCTGACCCATGATGTCGCGGATGGGGTCAATACGGTCAGCCTCAGCCTGGCGGCGCGGACGGAAGCGGCGGCGCGGCGCTGGCTAGTGCTGAACGGCATCGCGCCGATGCTGGGCGTGCTGATCGGCCTCGGCCTGTCGATCCCGGCGAGCATGCTGGCGCCGCTGATGGCGCTGTTCGCCGGAATCTTCCTCTATATCGGCGCCTGCGAACTGGTGCCGCGCAGCCAGTCGCTCGACCCGCGCCTTCGGACCAGTCTGGCGACGCTGGCGGGCATCGCACTGATGCTGGGCGTCACACATATCGCCCACTGACCGCCCAATGGGGCATCGCCGTCGGGAAGGGCGCCGACGACGATGCCCGTGACCTCAAACGGGCTGGGCGGCTTCCGCCGCCGCATTCGCTCCGCCTTCGGCCATGCCGGTGAGCTTTTCGTTGGTCGCCTTTTCCTCGGCCAACGTCTCGTCGAGGATCGCCGCGCAGTCGCTGCGCCCGAGCTGCCGCGCCCAGGCGACGAGCGTGCCGTAGCGGGCGATCTCATAATGTTCGACAGCCTGCGCCGCCGCGATCAGGGCTGCGTCCAGCACGCGCTTGTCGGCCACTTCACCCGCAACTTCGTTCGCTTCCTTGATGATGCCGTCGATCGCCGGGCAGGTGACCGCCTTAGGTGTCTGCCCGTGCATCTCGAACACCTGTTCCAGCCGCCGGATCTGTCCCTCGGTTTCGCGAAGATGCTGCTCGAACCCGGCCTTCAGCTGCGGGTCGGTCGCCTTCTCGATCATCTTGGGCAGCGCCTTGGTGATCTGGTGTTCGGCATAGTAGATGTCCTGAAGCTGATGGACGAACAGGTCGTTCAGCGTCGCGATGTCCTTGGTAAACAGGCCCATGATCCGTCTCCTCGTTTGGGGTTTCAGCGGTCGGCCGAGCCGGGCTCGGCGATCTTGCGGTGTGCTTCGGCCAGCACCGACTGGGGCACGATGCCGGAGCCCGCGACCTGCAGCTTGTTCTTCAGGCCGGTGGTGATGTGGCCCTCGCCCGCCTTCATCGCGTCCCAGCCCTTTTGGGCGACCTCGGCGGGATCGTCTTTCTCGCTTTGCCCGACATCGGTGTCGAGCATGTCGGCACGGGCGAAAAACTCGGTCTCGGTCGGGCCCGGCATCAGGGTGGTCAGGGTCACGCCCTTCTCGTCCTTCAGCTCGTTGCGCAGCGCCTCGGTGAAATTGTCGATGAAGGCTTTGGTCGCGTTATAGATCGCGTTGAACGGGCCGGGGATAAAGCCGACGATCGACCCCGTCACCAGCACCTTGCCTTCACCGCGCTGGACCATCGCCGTCAGCACCCGCTGGAGCAGATAGACGGTGCCGGTGACGTTGGTGTCGACCGAGCGCCGCCAGTCGTCGACCGACTGGTCGAGGAACGCCCCGCCCTTGCTGTTGCCCGCATTGGCACACAATACATTGATGGTTCGACCATCGGCGGCGGCGAGCAGCGTATCGACACCTTCCAACGTCGACAGGTCGGCCTCGACCGCCCGCACCTGGGCGCCCTCGGCGGACAGTTTGCTGGCGGCGGTGTGGATGGCGGGTTCGTCGGCGACGATCAGCAGGTCATAGCCGTCGCGCGCCGCGCAAGCCGCCAGATGATAGCCGATGCCGGTCGAGGCACCCGTCACGATTGCGAATTTATTGGCCATGGCGTGGCTCCTTATTGACCGGGCTTCAGCACGATCTTGGTCACGTCGTTCTGCTGGCCGTGGAACATGCGATAGCCCTCGGGCGCCTGTTCGAGCGGCATCCGGTGCGAGATCAGGAAGGTCGTATCGATCTTCCCCTCCATGATCGCGTCGAGCAGGCCAGGCAGATAATGCTGGACATGGGTCTGCCCGGTCTTAAGCGTCAGCCCCTTCTGCATCACCGCGCCCAGCGGGAACTTGTCGACGAAGCCGCCATAGACGGCGGGCATCGACACGCGGCCGCCCTTGCGACAGGCGATGATGGCCTGTCGGATGGCATGGATGCGATCGGTCCCGAGGAAGGTCGACGCCTTGATCTGGTCGATCGCGTTGTCGACGAACAGCCCGTGCGCTTCCAGCCCGACCGAGTCGATCACCGCATCGGGACCGATCCCGCCGGTCATCTGCATCAACGCGTCATAGGTCGCGGTCTGCTCGTAATTGATCGTCTCTGCGCCGAACTTGCGCGCCAGTTCCAGCCGGTGCGGGAAATGATCGATCGCGATCACCCGCTCGGCCCCCATCAGAAACGCCGATTGGACCGCGAACAGCCCGACCGGGCCGCAGCCCCAGACGGCGACCGTGTCGCCCGGCTCGATCTCGGCATTCTCCGCCGCCATCCAGCCGGTGGGCAGGATGTCGGACAGGAAAAGTACCTTCTCGTCCTCAACCCCGTCTGGGATGACGATCGGCCCGGTATCGCTGAACGGAACGCGCACATATTCCGCCTGCCCACCCGCATAGCCGCCGGTCATGTGGCTATAGCCGAACAGCGCCGCCATCGGGTGGCCGTACAGTTCGCGCGCGATATCCTGATTGTCGGCCGGGTTGCCATTCTCGCACCCCGAATATTGATGCTTGCCGCAATGATAGCAGGAACCACAGGCGATGGTGAACGGCACCACGACCTTCTGCCCCTTCTTCAGCGTGGAGCCCGATCCGGTCTCGACCACCTCGCCCATGAACTCATGACCGAGTATGTCGCCAGACTGCATCGTCGGGATATAGCCGTCATAGAGGTGAAGATCGGAGCCGCAGATGGCGGTCGCCGTCACCTTGATGATCGCGTCGCGGGGATTGACGATTTCCGGGTCGTCAACATTGTCGATGCGGACGTCATGCTTGCCATGCCAAGTCAGCGCTTTCATGCGTCCTGCTCCTCACGCTGTTTGGGGTTCATCGCATTGGTGGCGACCTCGCCGGTCTCCATCAGCTGCTTGAAGCGGGCGAGGTCACGGCGGACCTGGATATTGGGTTCGCGCTGGAACAGCTTGGCGACCAGCTTGCCGATCATGCCTGCGGGCGGATCGTAAAGGATGGTCGCGGTCACCACGGTCCCGCGCGCTCCTGCGTCCTGGAACGTCACATAGCCCGAATTGGCGATGTCCGCCCCTTCCGCCGAGGCCCAGGCGATCAGCGCACCCTCACGCTCTTCGGTGACGATCGCATCCCATTCGACATGGGTACCGCCGGGGGCCTTGACCACCCAGTGCGATCGCTTGTCGTCGAGCATATCGACCCGCTCGACATTCTCCATCACCCTCGCCAGGTTGGAGAAGTCACGCCACCAAGCATAGAGTTCAGCGGACGGGCGATTGATCGTCACCGCCCATCCGGCAAAGCTGTCGCCGCGCGCCTCCACCGCCTCGGCAGTGGCGATCCTGACGGCCGCGTCGCTATCCTTGGACGTCGACACAGGCGCGTCGTCATGGGGTCTGTCGGCCATGTCCGGCATAAGCCATTCTCCTCATTCCCTGCCCGGACAGCGTTTGGATGAGGCGCGATGTTCCTCATTTTGTCATGTTTTTACAGCATCTTGATACACATCAACCAACTTTTCCGGTCAATTGCCGGTCACCCGGATCTGCGCACGGCCGACCTTGCGGGCCAGCGACTTAGGATCGGGAATCGTCATCGAACGCGACGACCAGATGAGGTCGCCGGCACGCCTTGCCGCTTGGAGCATGCGGTTCACATGCACCGCCGTCAGTCCCAGCGCGTCGGCCAGCGTCTCTTGGGTGATCGGCAGGTCGAAACTGCGGCCATGGGTCAGGTCGCTCATCGCGAGCCGCTCGTACAGCTCGAGCATCAGGTCCGCGATCCGCTCCATCGCGTTCATCCGGCCCAGCCGCGCGATCTGGGCGAGCAGATAGGCCTCGTCCATCGCCTGGGCGACGGCATAGGCTTCGTCGAGCGCGGGCAGCGTACCAAGCTCCGGCGGTACGCACGTCGTCACGTCGGTCAGGGTGATGATGCTCGTCGGCGCGATCGGCCGCCGGTGATGGTAGAGTCCGACGAAATCACCCGGCAGCAGGAAATTCAGGAACTGCCGTCGCCCGTCGAGAAGGAGACGGACCCGCGCCGCCCAACCCGACAGGATCAGCTGCGGGCCGCCAATGTCGCGTCCCTCGACCATCAGGTCGCGACGCGGCCGGAATTGCTGCGGGCGCGCAATCGCTTCCTTTACGGCCTGTACCGATGCGCCATCCGACGCGGTCAGGCGTGACATACGGATCAAAGCTGGCGAAACCGACGCCGGGTCGCGATTAAGCGTCATAGTCACGGCTTGCCTTCCGCCGACAGCCGTGCGGATCGATGATCGATAAGGCCGTCATCGTGCGACGGGCTGTACGGCAGGGATCGGGATAAGTTCATCGCAAATATCCTCAGTTTGCCACGCATCGGCTTTGGCCACGCGACAAGGTCGATGACGCGAGGAACGCCACCGGGGTCATGCAGAGAAGAGTCGATCCGCCATCACGGTCATGGCGGACGGATCGGGCAATGCCGAAACGGTTCCGTACCGAAGGTCTACGAACAACCGTCCGGCACGCTCCATAATGCATATCAATATCGGGCGATTTTCGTGCGCTGGACGAAAAAATAAGCCGGGGCGTGGCGAATAGGCGTTACGTCACCATCGATTTGCCCGGTCGTTCAGGCTTGTTCGGCATGGATCGCCGCATCACAGAACAGCCCATGCGAACAAAGGGCATCCGTCATTCCCTTTTCAGTGCGAAACCCTATGGTGCGCGCCTTTCTGTCCAAGAGGCCCTGCCATGCGTTTCGCCACTCTCACCCGTCAGCCCGACGACCCCTTGCTGCGGATCATCGGCCAACACGCCGCCGACCCGCGCGCCCAAAAGATCGACCTGGGCGTCGGCGTGTTTCGCGACGAAGACGGACGGACCCCCGTCATGACCGCGGTCAAGGCGGCCGAGACACGATTGCTGGCCGAACAGTCGAGCAAATCCTATCTCGGGCCGGAGGGTGATATCGGCTTCGTCCGGGCGCTGGCCAGGTTGGTGCTAGATGATGCCGTCACCGCCGACCGGGTCGTCGGCCTCCAGACGCCGGGGGGGACCGGCGCGCTGCGCCTGTCCGCCGAGCTGCTGGCGCGGGCGGGTGTCCCGCGTATCTGGATCGGCAGCCCGAGCTGGGCGAACCACGCCCCACTGTTCCGTCAGGCTGGCGTCGAACCGGCGATGATCCCCTGTTACGATCTGGACAGCCAGAGCTTCAACCTCGACGGCTTCCTGGCCGGGCTGGACCAGTCGGCGGTGGGTGATGCTGTGCTTTTGCACGGATGCTGCCACAACCCGATCGGGATTGATCCCGACACGGCGGGCTGGAAGGCCATTGCGTCGCGCGTCGCCGAGGGAGGTCTGTTGCCGGTCGTCGACCTCGCCTATCAGGGACTTGGCGATGGCTTCGATATCGATGCCGAGGGTGCCCGCACGATCCTGGCGGCGGTACCCGAGGCTCTGCTCGCCTATTCCTGCGACAAGAATTTTGGGCTGTATCGCGAGCGCACGGGCGCGCTGTTCGCCCTTGCGCCGGATCGGGAAAGCGGTGCGACGGTGTTCTCCAACCTCCTCGCCCTGGCGCGCGCCAACTGGTCGATGCCGCCGGATCATGGTGCCGCGATCGTCCGTATCATCCTGGAGGATGAAGGCCTGACCGCCGAGTGGCGCGACGAGTTGGAGACGATGCGCCAGCGGCTGGAAAGCCTGCGCGCCGCCCTGGCCGCGGGGGGCCGGATCGGGACCATCGATCTGGGTGCAGTGGCGCATGGCAAGGGCATGTTCGCCACGCTGCCGCTTTCGCCCAGCCAAGTGGAATGGCTGCGCGATCGTCATGCGATCTACATGGCCGGGTCGGGACGCATCAACATCGCCGGGTTCAATCTGGCGGCGATCGCGACGTTCCATGAGGCGTTGCGGGATATGGTGGCGCACGGAGTTATCTAAGCAACCTTAACCCTGTTCGGCCTGAGCGAAGTCGAAGGCCAAGGGAATCCAGTCGCCAGTGTGCGAGGCTGTTCCCGTTGCCTTCGACTACGCTCAGACTGAACGGAGCGTTGGTACCCGAGCAACAAAAAGGGGCGCATCCGACCGAACGGATGCGCCCCTTTCGTCACGGAAAACGGGCCGGAAAAATCCCGGCCCGCCCCGCCTTACTTGCCCGAGTGGACGATGCGGTTGACGAGGTTCTCGATCCGCTCCTGACGACCCGAACGGGGCTTCGGGTCGATCGCCTTTTGTTCGGCGAGGTCGGCGATCCCCGCGAGGTCGAGGCCACCGATCTGCTGGCCGAAATCACCATCCCAACCGGCATAGCGCTCGGACTTGATCGCATCCAGGCGGCCGTCCTCGATCAGCGCGGCGGCGTTCAGCAGGCCCTTGGCGACGACGTCGATCCCGCCGACATGGCCGTGGAACAGGTCGACCGCGTCCATCGACTGGCGACGCACCTTGGCGTCGAAGTTGAAGCCGCCGGTGGTGAAGCCGCCCGCCCGGATGATCTCCAGCACCGCCAGCGTCAGTTCCTCGACCGAGTTCGGGAATTGATCGGTGTCCCAGCCATTCTGGTGATCGCCGCGATTGGCGTCGATCGACCCGAAGATGCCGAGTGCGCCCGCCGTCGCGATCTCATGCTCGAAGGTGTGGCCCGCCAGCGTGGCGTGGTTCGCCTCGATATTAACCTTCACTTCGTTCTCGAGGCCGTACGCCTTGAGGAAGCCGTACACCGTCGCCGTGTCAAAGTCGTACTGGTGCTTGGTCGGCTCGTGCGGCTTCGGCTCGATCAGGATGGTGCCGGTGAAGCCGATCTTGTGCTTGTGCTCGACGACCAGGGTCAGGAAGCGGCCGAGATTGTCCAGCTCGCGCTTCATGTTGGTGTTGAGCAGCGTCTCGTAACCCTCGCGACCACCCCACAGCACATAGTTCGCGCCGCCCAGGCGATGCGTCGCTTCCAGCGCGTCGCGGACCTGCATTGCGCCAAAGGCATAGACTTCGGGGTCGGGGTTGGTCGCACCACCGGCGGCGAAACGCGGGTGGCTGAATAGATTGGCGGTACCCCAAAGCAGCCTGCGCCCCGACGAGGCCTGCAGCTTTTCGAGGTGATCGACCGCTTCGGCGAAGTAACGGCGATGTTCGGCGACACCCTGCGCATCGGCCATCACGTCGACATCGTGGAAGCAGTAATAGGGAACATCGAGCTTCGAGAAGAAGTCGAACGCCACTTCCCGCTTTTGCGCGGCGGCCGCGCTGTCGTTTGCGCCTGCGTGCCAGGGGCGATTGAAGGTGCCGCCGCCGAACACGTCCGAACCCGGCCAGCAGAAGGTGTGCCAGAAGCAGGCGGCGAAGCGGAGATGCTCCTCCATCGTCTTGCCCAGCACGACGCGGTTCTTGTCATAGAAGCGGTAGGCGAGTTCGTTGTCGCTGTCCGGACCCTCGTAACGGATCGTCGGGATGTCGGCGAAAAAGTCGGTAGCCATTTAACGGTTCCTCGGAGTGATGCGGGAATAGCTGTCGCGGAAGCGCGCGATCTTGGGGGCGAAACGCTCGGCAAGCGCGGCGTCGGGGGCGATGGTATGGCTGACGGGCGGCGGCGCGCAGACCTGCTCCGGCGAGCCGCCATCGACCGCCAGCTGGGCGAGACGGGCCGCCCCCAGCGCCGGGCCGACCTCGCCGCCCTTGAGATAGACAAGCTCGACGTTCAGCGCGGCGGCCAGCGTCTGTCCCCAATAGGAGGAACGCGCACCGCCGCCGATGACCGACAGCTGCGACAGCTCGGTCCCGGCGTCGCGCAGAACCGACAGGCCGTCGGCCAGCGCGAAGGCCACGCCCTCCAGCACCGCCTGCGCCAGACGCTCGGGCGTGGTGTCATGGTCGAGGCCCAGGAACGCCCCGCGCACCTCGGCATCGTTGTGCGGCGTGCGCTCGCCGGACAGATAGGGCAGGAAGATTTCCGGACCACTCGCCGGGCCGACGCTTTCGGCGCGGGCGAACAGCTCGGCCGCACCGGGCGTACCCGTCAACCGCGCGACCCAGTCGATGCAGGCGGCCGCCGACAGATGCACCGACATCTGGTGCCACATATTCGGCAGACAGTGGCAGAAGGCATGAACCGCGCCCGCCGGATTGGGGCGGAACTCCTTGGTCGCGGCGAAGATCACGCCCGACGTGCCCAGCGACAATAGCGCGTCGCCGTCCTTGACCACGCCCACGCCCGCGGCTCCGGCCGCATTGTCGCCACCGCCACCCGCGACCGGCACTTCGTCGATACCCCAGGCCTCTGCGACGTCGGCGCGCAAACGGCCGGTCTGTGCCGTGCCCTCGACCGCCTGCGGCATCTGATCGCGGGTCAGGCCGGTGGCGGCGAGGATGTCGTCGCTCCATTCGCGGCGCTCAACGTCCAGCCACAGCGTACCGGCGGCGTCCGACACGTCCGACGCCTTCTCGCCGGTCATGCGCAGCCGGACATAATCCTTGGGCAGCAACACCGTACGGATTTTCGAGAACGTTTCCGGCTCATGATGCTGCATCCAGAGCAGCTTGGGTGCCGTGAAGCCCGGCATCGCCAGGTTGCCCGCGATCCGGTGGAGATCGGGGGCCTTGGCCTCCAGTTCCGCGCACTCGGCATGGCTGCGCCCGTCATTCCACAAGATGCCGGGACGCAGGACCTGATCGTCCGCACCCAGCAGCGTGGCGCCGTGCATCTGCCCGGCGAGACCAATACCGCGCACCGCCCGGCGCACCGCCGGATCGATCGCACGGACGGCCGAAGTCGTCGCCTGCCACCAGGCCTCCGGGTCCTGTTCGGACCAGAGCGGTTGGGGACGCTGCACGGTCAGCGCCGCCGTCCCCTGCCCCACGACCGCGCCATGTTCGTCCAGCACGACGGCCTTCACGCCCGACGTGCCGATATCGATGCCAAGGAACATCCCGCGTCCTTACTTCACGAACGGGTCGATGGTCGGGATCGTCCCGTCCGGGTTGAACTTCAACTCGGTCATCTTGACGTTACGCAGGTGGTTCTTATCCGACAATTGCGTATCCGCGTAGAAAAGCCACCACTTGCCCTTCCACTCGACGATCGAGTGGTGGGTGGTCCAGCCCTGCACCGGCTTCAGGATATGGCCCTTATAGGTGAACGGACCATAGGGGCTGGTGCCGATCGCGTAGTTCAGGAAATGCGTGTCGCCGGTCGAATAGGTGTAATAATATTTGCCGTCGCGCTTGAAGACCCAAGACGCCTCGAAGAAGCGCTTGTCATGGTCGCCGCCCAGCACCGGCTTGCCCTTTTCGTCGAGGATCACGACGTCGCGCGGGGTCTCCGCGAAGGTCTTCATGTCCGGGTTCATCTTGGCGATCTTGCCCGAGATAGCGGGCCGGTCGTCCTGCTTCAGATCGGTGTCGCTGCCGTTCGGATCGTACTTGCCGTCCTTCCAGCGCTGAAGCTGGCCGCCCCAGATGCCGCCGAAATACATATAGGCGGTTCCGTCCGCATCCTGGAACACCGCCGGGTCCATCGAGAAGCTGCCGGGGATCGCCTCCGGCTCGGCTTTGAACGGGCCCATCGGGTTCTTCGAGGTGGCCACGCCGATGCGGAAGGCGCCCAGACCGTTCTTGTCCTTGGTCTTATCGCGCGCCGGGAAGTAGAGATAATAGGTGCCGTCCTTATAGGCGGCGTCGGGTGCCCACATCTGTTGCGAGGCCCAGGGCACGTCCTTCACGTCGAGCGCGACGGGGCCGACCGTGACCTTGCCACCCGGTTCATCCATGCGCAGCACGCGGTAGTCGCGCATCGCATACTGGTTACCCAGATCGTCGTTGGGCGTGTCGGTCGGTACGTCATGGCTGGGGTAGATGTACAGCTTGCCGTCCGGCCAGACGTGCGCGGAAGGGTCGGCGGTGAAAATCTCGCGCACCAGCGGCTGAGACAGGTAATGGCGGCCATCGGGCGACGTCGGGTTGGCATCGTTCGAGGCCGTCGTCATGTTTTCCGCCACGGCATTATCGGCCGTGTGCTGCGTCCCGCAGGCGGCGGTGCCGAGACCCAGCACCAGGCTGGCCATCATCAAGCGCTTCATCGCTTTCCTCTCCAAGCGCCCCATCTTTGGAGCTTTGATTGAACGATAGCGCTATCAGGATACGGGATGCAAGGCCGGTTCGGTATTTTGCAATGGGACGGTTTGGGGCGTGGCCTTCGACTTCGCTCGGGCTGAAGGGAGTTTGGTGCACGAGACATTTTTCGCTTTCGGTCAGCCTGAGCGAAGTCGAAGGCCAAGGGATTCCTCCGCTTGACAAGATAGACGCCCGCATAGTTGGTAAAGATATCCGGCCCCGCCGCTCCCATCGCGGGTCGCCCTTACAAAGACCGACACGTTCAGGTCGGCGCGCTTTCAGGACAGAGGATGACCCGCTTGGCCCTTCGCTTATCGCCCGCTCACTGGCTGCTCGCCGTCGGTGTCGTGCTCCTGCCGATCGCGGCGGCACCCGCTCAAGTGACGACCCAGCAACCCACCGTCGTGCCGGGCGCCAAGCCGGTCACGGTCGAGCGGATCAAGCTTCATTCCACCGCGATCGAGGGCAACCTGGAGGGCAACAGCGCCGATCGCGACGTCGTCGTCGTCCTGCCGCCCGACTATGCCAGGAACCGCACCCGCCGCTATCCGGTGGTCTATGCGCTACACGGCTATTCGATCGGCGCGGAGCAATGGACGAAGGAAATCCACGTCCCCGCTTCGGTCGAGGGTGCGTTCGCGCGCGGAGTCCCGCCGATGATCCTGGTCTTCCCCGACAGCAAGACGATGCACAACGGCTCGATGTATTCCTCGTCACAGACGGTGGGTGATTTCGAGCGGTTCATCAGCCATGACCTGATCGCCGCGGTCGACGCGCGCTATCGCACCATCCCGCGTCGCGACGCGCGAGGCCTGGCCGGTCATTCGATGGGCGGCTATGGCACTGCGCGCATCGGGATGAAGCATGCGGACATGTACGGGGCGATCTACATGATGAGCCCCTGCTGCCTGTCGCCGCGCACGATGGCACGGCCCGAGGGGACGGACGAAAAGCTGCTGACCGGCCTCACCTCGCCCGCAGAGTCAGCCAAGCTCAACTGGGGCCAGCGCGCCATGCTCGCCGCCTCGGCCGCCTGGTCGCCCAATCCGAAGAACCCGCCGCTCTATCTCGATCTGCCTATCAAGGACGGCAAGGCCCGCGACGACATCGTCGCCAAATGGCTGGCCAACACGCCGCTCGCCTTTGTCGACCAATATGTCACGCCCCTGCGCAGCTACCGCGCGATCGGGCTGGATGTCGGTTCGCAGGACGGGCTGAAAGCCGATGCACAAGCCCTGCACGAAGCGCTCGATCGTTATGGCATTGCCCATAAGTTCGAGATTTACGACGGCGACCATGTGAACCGGATCGGAGTGCGGTTTCAAGAACAGGTGCTACCCTTCTTCGGGCGGGTGCTCGTGACGAAGTAAGTCTCCTTTCCTCCCCTTCCAGGGGAGGAAAAAATTACCAATCAATCTTCGATCGGCGTCGCCTGATCGATCCGGAAGGACGCGCTGCGCGCCGGCACGCCGGTTTCCGGCTGCCCCGATCCGACCGACACGCGATAGTCGCCTTTCATCACCAGCCGCTGACCATCGGCATCCACTGCGCTCAGGTCGCGCGGGCTGAGCATGAAGGTCAGACTCTTTCGCTCGCCGGGGGCCAGATGCAATCGCCGGAAGCCGCGTAGCGCGACGCGCGGCGTGCCTTCCAGATTTGGAAAATTGAGATAGAGCTGCGCCACCTCGTCGCCCTCGCGACGGCCGGTATTGCGCACCTCGGTCGTGACGGTCATGCTGCCGTTCGCCCCCGGCTTTACCGACACCGGCGCATAGGCGAAGCTGGTGTAGCTGAGCCCATAACCGAACGGATACACGGGCCTGCCGGTGAAGTAGCGATAGGTCCGCCCCTTCATCGCATAGTCGCCGAACGGCGGCAGATCCTCGACCGAACGATAGAAGGTCAGCGGCAGGCGCCCCGCCGGGTTCGTCTTGCCCGACAGGACATGGCCGACCGCAAGCCCACCCGCCTGCCCCGGATACCAGGCCTCGACAATGGCGTCCGCATTCGCCTTGGCCCAGGCCAGGTTCACCGGGCTGCCGTTCATCAGTACGACGATCAGCGGGCGGCCAGTCGCCTTGGCCTCTTCGAGCAGCGCCTGCTGGTCGGCGGGCAGGTCGAGCGTCGTCTTGTCGCCGCCCTTGAAGCCGGGGACCGCAATCGGCGCTTCCTCGGCCTCCAGATCGGAGGTCAGGCCCACGACCGCGACCAGCGCGTCGCTGGCCTTGGCCGCCGCGCGCAGTTCGGCCGCTGGATCGTCGGACACGCGCTTCCAGACCAGATTGATGCCGGTCAGGATACGCGCCTCAGTCGTGACGGTGATCGAGTAGCGACGCCCTTTTTCCAGTGTGACGGTGCGCATCGTGGGCAGGCTGTTCCACGATGCCTTGGTGAGGTCGACGAAGGGCTGTTCGTCAAAGGTCATCGCGCCGTTGAAACCCGCGATGCCGAGCCGGTAACGCCCGGTTTCCGGCGGCATGAGATAGCCTGTCCATATCGCGCGATGCACGTCGCGAACGGATGACAGGTCCAGGCTGCGAGAGGCGGCATTGGCCTCGACACGGGTGACGACCGGCCGATTCTCGAACCTGGCCGTTTTCAACCAGTCGTTCAGCGCGCCGGGGGCGAAGCGGTCGGGAATGCGGCCGACGACATTGTAATAGCGCGCGGTCAATCCCGGCTTGCCGTCCTCAGCCTGGAGCGCGGTCGTCGGGATCGGATCGCCATCGGTATAGGTCTCGGCGAACGGCACATAGCGCACCTGCGCGCCCGGCATGGCCTGCCGCAGCCCCTCGACCACTGATACCTGCGGCCCCGACAGCGAGGAGGAGTAGTTGCCGCGTAACACCCGCGTCGCGTCGCCCAGCGGGCCGATCACCGCGATCCGGGCATGGGGCTTCAATGGCAGGGTGCCCCTGTTCTTGAGCAGCACCAGGCTCTTTTCCGCGACCTCCAGCGCCAGCGCGCGGTGGGCGGGCGTGTCGATGTCGCGAGGCGAGTTGGACTGGCTCGATAGCGGGCGCAGGCCCGGCAGATCGCCGGTTCGATAGCGCGCGGCGAACAGCCGGGTCAGCGAACGGTCGATATCCGCGACCGAGATCAACCCGCGCGACAGCGCCTCGCGATACGGATTGGTCAGCCCGTCCGTGTCGGTCAGCGTGGCGTTGTTGCACTCGTTATCGACGCCTGCCCGCATCGCCGCCGCCACCGCGCTTGCCGCATCGGGGGCATAATGATGGTTGGCCGCGATGTCCTTCACCGCATCGCAATCTGACACGACATAGCCGCGAAAACCCCAGCGTCCGCGCAGATAATCCTTCAGCAGCAGGTCGCTGGCGCAGGCGGGCTGGCCGTCGATCCGGTTATAGGCGCACATAATCGATCCGGCCCCGCCCTCGACGATCGCGGCGCGAAAGGCGGGCAGATAGGTATCGACCAGATCATGCTGCGAAACATAGACATTGGCTTCGTGCCGGGTCGATTCCGGGCCACTGTGCACCGCATAATGTTTGGGTGTGGCGACGACATCGATCCGGGTTGGATCGTCGCCCTGTATCCCGCGCACGAACGCGACGCCCATCCTGGCGGTCAGGAACGGATCCTCGCCATAGGTCTCCTGCCCCCGCCCCCAACGCGGGTCGCGGAAGATGTTGATATTGGGCGACCAGGTGTCGAGCCCGGTGCCGATCCGCCCCATCCGCCCGGTCGTCCGCGCCAGCGCATGGAGCCCGCGCACCTCGGCGCTGATCGCCTGCGCCGCGCGCCCGACCAGCGCATCGTCGAAGGTCGCCGCCAGCCCGACCGGCTCGGGGAAGTTGGTCGTCGGCACCGGGCCCAGCGCGCCATGCAGCGATTCCGTCCACCAGTTATAGGCGGGCACCGCCAGCCGGGGGATGGCGGGTGCGGTGTTGAGCAATTGGCCGAGCTTTTCGTCGGTGGTCATCCGCCCGACCAGCCGAGCCGCCAGGGCCTCGGCCTGTTCGGGCCCGGCCGCCGCCTGCTGCTGCGCCAGGACCATGCCGGAGGTCGATAGCGACAGAGCCGAAAGGATCGCCGCACGCCATGCCTTCATGCCAACTCTCTCCCCTGAAACCTTATTTTTGGTAACGGTATCACGAAAGCCGACTTCGTCCAGCATTCGATTTTCATGGGTCTTTTCAACGCTCCGTCGGTGGACAGCGCCTGTTTAGTCGGACAAGATCATGCAAACACCATCACGGGGAGGATCATCATGCGGCCCATCATCGCCAGGGTTTTCGCGAGCGCTATCTCTATCGCCTGGATGTCCTCCAGCCCGGCCTCCGCAGCGGACAAGGCCGACCCGCTGGCGCCGACAGGGCGATGGAGCGCCAATCAGGACGGCCAAGCCGCTTTGCCGCCGATGGGCTGGAACAGCTGGAACGCGTTCAACAGCGATGTCGACGAGGAAAAGGTCATGGCCTCGGCCCAGCTGATCGTCGACAAGGGGCTGCGCGAGGCGGGCTATCGCTATATCAACATCGATGACGGCTGGTGGCTACGCCGCCGCCAGCCCGATGGCCGCATGGTCATCCGCGCCGACAAATTTCCCTCCGCCGCCGCTGGTCCCAACCAGCAGACCAGCTTTCGGCCGCTGACCGACCGACTTCACGCCATGGGGTTCAAGGCGGGGATCTATTCGGACATCGGCCGCAACAGTTGCGGCCAGGTCTACACCCCCAATTTCGCCAACCAGCCCGAAGGCACGATCGCCGAGCGCGAGGTCGGGCTGTACGGCCATATCGATCAGGATATCGCGCTGTATTTCCGCGAATGGGGCTTCGATTATATCAAGGTCGACGGCTGCGGCATTCGCGGGCTGGGCAAGGACAGCGACCATGTCCGCAAGGGCGATTATCGCGAGCTGACACCGCTGATCGACATGAACTCGCTCGCGCGCACGAACATTCCGGCGGTGCGCACGCTTTACGATCAGGTGGCGACCGCCTTGAAGCGCGAGAATCCCGATGGCGACTATCTCTTTTCGCTGTGCCTATGGGGTTCGGCGGATGTGCGAAGCTGGGGCAAGCAGATCGGCAATGTCTCGCGGACCAGCGACGACATCACTGCCCACTGGTCACGGATGCTGACCAACCTCGATACCAGCGCCAGCCGTGCGCTCTATGCGCATCCGCATACGTGGAACGACCCCGACATGCTGTTCGTCGGCTCGGGTGAGTTCGACGCGAACCACATGACCGAGGCGCGCTCGCACTTCGCGATGTGGGCGATGATGAACGCGCCGCTGCTGATCGGGTTCGACCTGCGCAAGGCCAATGCGGAGCAACTGGCCCTGCTGGGCAACCGGGCGATTATCGCGCTCAATCAGGATCCGGGCGCCAACCAGGCGGTCCCCGCCTATCTGTCCGACGATGTGCAGATTTTCGTGAAGAGCCTCGCAAACGGCGACAAGGCGGTGGCGATCCTGAACCGCACTGCCGCACCGGTGCAGCCGGTGCTGACTGCCGACCACCTGAAGCTGCGCGGCGATGTCGCGATGACTGATCTGTGGACCGGGGCGAAGAGCAGCTTCTCGGGCGAAACCAAGCTGACCCTCGCCCCGCACCAGACGCTGATCTACCGCGTGACCGGCGCGCATCGTCTGGCAGATGGCCATTATCTGTCCGAGGCCCCCAGCGATGTGAACCCCGCCGAGGACGGCATCGCCACGCCGGAGGGCGATCCGACCATCCATCACGAACTCAGCCCCTGGGGCGGTAGCAAGGGGCCGGGCGACTTCCCGCAATATGCCGGTTGGGGCGGCGCGCAGGCCGATCGCACGCCCTTCGGCCGACCGCTAAGGCTGAGCGGCAAGGTGTACGACACCGGCATCGGCGTGCTCGCCAATTCGCGCCTGGAGGTACGCAATCCCGGTCAGGCGCGCTTCAACGCCCTGGTCGGCATCGACGACTCCGCGACGGCACGCGGACGGCGGGTGGTGTTCGAGGTCTATGGCGACGGCAAGCTCCTCACCCGCTCGCCTGCCGTCGCGCTCAATGAGGCTCCGGTTGCCGTCGAGGCGGATGTGCGGGGCCGCAAGCTGATCGAGCTGGTCGCCCGCGCCGATAGCGCTCCCGACGCCGCCCTGCCCGTCGTTTGGGTCGATGCTCGCCTGACGGGGTGACGGACTTCCCCCCGACTTTCATGGCCTTGCCGTTTGACGCGGGTCATGCAAAGTTCGGGTAAAGGACAAGGGAGAGGGTGATGAAACCCAATTGGCAGGGGCCAATGCTGACACGGCGTCAGCAATTGGCCGGGATCGCAGGTGGGCTCGCGATGGGAGCGCTACCTGCGTCGTTACGGGCACAGGGCGCACCATCGCTGCGTGATCTGGCGGCGCAGAAGGGCATCCTGTTCGGCACCGCGATCAATGCGGGCCGGGGTTCGCCGATCAACGATCCGGGTTACGGCGCGATCGTCGCCCGCGAATGCGACGTGCTGGTCCCCGAAAACGAGATGAAGGTCTATGTGCTAGGCAACGACCCGGCCCACCTGAACTTCGCTCCCGCCGACCGGATCGCCGGGTTCGCCCGCGACAACCGCATGAAGCAGCGCGGGCATACGCTTTTGTGGAATTACGAGAAATATATCTCGCCCGCATTGGCCGAGACGGTGACGAAGACCGGCGCGGAGACATGGCTGCGCCGCTATATCGCGGCCGTCGCGGGGCATTTCGGCGACCAGATTTACAGCTGGGACGTGGTCAACGAGACGATCGACCCCAAGACCGGCGAGGTCCGGGGCACGGTGTTCGACAAGGCATTGGGCTTCGACGTGTTCAAGATCGCCTATGAGGCCGCCCGCGAACACGCGCCGCACGCCCAGCGCGTCTATAACGACTATATGTCGTGGGAGGTCGGCAACGAGACGCACCGCGCGGGCGTGCTTCGCCTGCTCGAGCGGTTCCGCAAGGAGAATGTCCCCGTCGACGCGCTCGGCATCCAGAGCCATCTGGGCAATGACGGCAGCCATTCGAAGGTCCAGCGTGCCGAGTGGAAGCACTTTCTGGATGAGGTCACGGCGATGGGTTATCGCCTGCTCATCACCGAGTTCGACATCAACGACCGCGAAATGCCCAAGGACATCGCCCAGCGCGATGCGCAGGTCGCCTCGGTCGCCAAGAGCTATCTCGAAATGATGCTGGCCTATCCGCAACTTGACCAGCTGCTGTGCTGGGGCCTGTGGGACAAGCATAGCTGGCTCAACGGCTTCGCCCCGCGCGCAGACGGCCTGCCGCAGCGTCCCCTGCCCTATGACGAGGCGCTCAAGCCCAAGCCGATGCGTGCCGCCATCGCCGCCGCGCTCAGCGCCGCCCCCGTTCGAAAGTCGATCGCATGATCCGCCTGCCCTTCGCTGCCCTTGCCCTGTCGTTCGTCATGGCGGGCGGGGCGTCCGCCCAGACCGCAACGTTCGACCGCTTCACCTATCAGGGCCGCTCGATCGAGCAGGTGAAGCCCAAGGCGGGCGAGTATCTGAACCCGATCATTTCGGGCTATTATCCCGATCCGTCGGTGACGCGGGTCGGCAAGGACTATTACCTCGTCAACTCGTCCTTTGCGCATTTCCCCGGCCTGCCGATCTTCCACTCGACCGACCTCGTTCACTGGACGCAGATCGGCAATGCGATCGACCGGCCGGGCCAGCTGGACTTCACCGGCCGTTCGGTGTCGGAGGCGGTGTTCGCGCCCGACATCAGCTATCACGACGGCACCTTTTACATCGTCAACACCTGCGTCCAGTGCCGGGGCAATTTCGTCATCACCGCGAAGAAGCCGGAGGGGCCCTGGTCCGACCCGATCTGGCTTCCCTTCGAGGGCATCGATCCGTCCATCTATTGGGAAGGCGACCGCGCCTATATCGTCAACAACCGCGCCCCCGATGAAACGCCGCGTTACGACGGCCACCGCGCCATCTGGATCCAGGAATATGACTGGCGGGCGGGCAAGATGGTCGGCGAGAGCACGCAGCTGGTCAATGGCGGCGTCGACCTGTCGAAAAAGCCCGTCTGGATCGAGGGGCCGCATATCTTGAAGAAGGACGGCTGGTATTACCTGACCGCCGCCGAAGGGGGAACGAGCGTCAACCATTCGCAGGTCGTCTTGCGCTCGAAAGAGCTTCGCGGCCCCTATGTGCCCTTTGCCAACAATCCGATCCTGACCCAACGCGACCTCGATCCGAAGCGCCCGCATCCGATCAGCGCGGCAGGCCATGCCGAGCTGGTCCAGACGCAGAATGGCGACTGGTGGGCCACTTTCCTGGCGACGCGGCCCTATGCCGACGACTTCTACAATATCGGGCGCGAGACCTTCCTGCTGCCCGTGACGTGGAAGGACGGCTGGCCGATCATTCTCGAGCACGGCAAGACCGTGCCCTGGACCCATAGGGTGCCGAACCTGCCCGCCTCGCCTGCGCCCAAGCTGCCGAACAGCGGCGATTTCGGCTATACCGACGAGTTCGACGGCAACCGGCTGGCGATGCTATGGATCGGCGTGCGGACGCCGAAGACACCATTCTATTCGGTCGCGAATGGCACGCTCACGATGAAGGGTGGCGATCCACTGGGCGACCGGCAGGGCGTGCCGGGCTTTGTTGGACGGCGGCAGCAGCATGCGATCGCCGATGTCTCGACCACGCTGCGCTTCACTCCGACCAGGGACGGTGCCCGCGCCGGTCTGGTCGCGATGCAGAACGACTATGCCTATCTGTTCTTCGGCCTGACCCGCATCGACGGCCAGCCCCGCATCGCGCTCTACAAGCGCGAGGGCAAGAACACTCGCGACGAGACGGCGCCCGAAACGCTGATCGCCTCCGCGCCCTTCACGCCCGAGGGGCCGGTGACGCTGACGCTTCATGCCAAGGGCGGGACGATGGGTTTCGACTATGAGAGCGGCGGCAAGCGCGCGACACTGACAAGCGATCTCGACACCCGTTTCCTGAGCACCGCGCGGGCAGGCGGGTTCGTCGGCACGGTGGTCGGCCCCTATGTGTACAACCCGAAATGAGGTGGCTTCCCCTCGCGCTGCTGGCCGCCTTGCCCGCTTTGGCCGGAGCGCAGGTCTGGCAGTCGGATCGCGGTGACGGCACCTACGCCAATCCGCCGCTCTATGCCGATTATCCCGATCCCGACATCATCCGGGTCGGTCGCGACTTCTACTTCATCACCACGACCTTCGCGAACGTCCCCGGCCTGACCATCATGACCTCGCGCGATCTGGTAAACTGGCGCTTCGTCGGCCATGTCATCGACCGGCTGGAGGGGCTACCGCAATATGACCTGACGGACGGCGGCGCGTATCGTAAGGGCATCTTCGCGCCCAGCCTGCGTTACCGCGACGGCGTCTTCTATATCGCGGTGACGCCGGTCGGCGAGAAGACGCGCATCTATCGCTCGAAGGACATTCGCGGGCCCTGGGAAATGAACCGGATCAGCGAAGCCGCCTTCGATCCGGGCCTGTTCTTCGACACCGACGGCCGCGCCTATATCATGACCTCGGTCGGGTCGGACGGCACCAACACGCTGCTCAGCCTGGACCGCGACCTGCGCACCGTGACCGACAAGCGCGTCGTCTATTATAACAAGGGCGCGGAGGGCTCGAAGATCGTCAAGCGCGGCGAATATTATTACATGTTCAATGCCATTCCCCGGCGGCTGGGCATGACCGTGTCGCGCGCGAAAAGCCTGTTTGGGCCGTGGGAAACGCACGACCAGATCGACGACAAGACCGGCGGCCACCAGGGCGCGATCGTCGATCTACCCGACGGCCGCGATTACGGCTTCGTCATGGTCGATGCGGGCGCGGTCGGCAGGATGACCAATATCAGCCCCGTGTTCTGGAAGGACGGCTGGCCGGTCTGGGGCACGCCCGATGCCCCCGGGCGCGTGCCCGCCACCGCGACCAAGCCGATCCAGGGCCAGCCCATCGGCGTCCTTCCCGCCTCGGATGATTTTTCGGGGCGCAAGCTGGGGCTGCAATGGCAATGGAACCACAATCCCGTTGCCAGCGACTGGTCGCTGACCGAGCGGCCGGGTTGGATGCGACTGCGCGCTGGTCGGGCCCCGGCCTTGTGGAGCGCGCGCAACACGCTTCTGCAAAAGGCGCAAGGGCCGTTCAGCCGGGGCACGGTGGCGATCGATACGACGCATATCCGCAGCGGCGACCAGTGCGGCTTCGGCACCTTCGGCAAATATAGCGGCCATATCGCGGTCGGCCGGGATGACGGCGGACGGCTGACCCTGACCATGCGGGTGATCGAGGATGTCGCGGCGGACAAGGGCACGACGCAAAAGACCGACGTTCGCGTCGATGCCAAGCCGGTGTCAGCGAACCGGCTGTTCCTGCGCACGGACATGGACTTCAAGAGCGACCGGGCCAGCGTCGCCTATAGTATGGACGGGCGAGACTGGCAGACATTGGGCGGTGATTTTCCGCTCGCCTTCGACTGGCGGACGGGCACGTTCCAGGGGCAGCAATATGCGCTGTTCTGCTACAATCCGGGCACGAAAGGCGGGTGGATGGACGTGGACAGCTTCACATTGTCGGGGCGGTAATCCCTTGGCCTTCGACTTCGCTCAGGCTGAACGGATGTTGGAACGGGTAGCCTTCACTCTTCGCTCCGTTCAGCCTGAGCGAAGTCGAAGGCCACGCCCCGCCCCTCAAATCGCAGGCAACCCCCGCTCGACGATCCTGCGGATCAGATCCCGGTGCTTCGGCAACCCTGACAGCAACCGCCCGGTCTGCACGTCATTCTCCCGCCGCGCCCGTTCGGCCGCGACCGTCTCGGCGATCAGGCTCCCCGGCGCGATGGCGGTGCGCTGGCCCATGCCGTAGAGCACATATTGATAGCTGGCGGAGGGAAAGACCTCCTCCACCCGGTCAAATTCGTCATGCATCCACGGCGCCTGATAGCGCCACAGTTCCATCAGCTCCTGCAATCGATCCGGCATCGTCTCCGGTCGGCAATTGTCCCGCCAGAAGTCGCTGTCGGTTCGTTTGGTCAGGGAATAGTGCAGCTTCAGGAAGTCGACAATCCGCCCCCAGCGGTACAAGGTCGTCTCATTGAACCGCTTGGCGACGGTATCCATCACCTCGCGACAGGCAGGCATCTGCTCGGCGATCAGCTTGGCCGACAGCTCGATCAGCACGATGGCCGAGGCCTCCAGCGGCTCGAGGAACCCCGCCGCCAGCCCCACGCCGACGCAGTTGCGCTCCCAGAAACGGGCGCGATGCCCCGCGCGGATCTTCAATTCGCGCACCGGCAAATCCTGCCCCGCCTCGCCCAGATAGGCGCGCAGCTCGCGCTCGGCGTCGTCGCGGTCGATATGGCTGCTCGAAAAGACATGCCCCACGCCACGCCGGGTCGGCAGGCCGATGTCCCAGATCCAGCCCGACGACTGTGCCGTGGAAATGGTATGCGAGGCGATCGGCGCCTCGGGATCGTCATAGGGCACCTGGATGGCGAGCGCGGTGTCGCAGAACAGCACGTCGTTCAGCGGCTTGAACGGCACCCCCATGGCCTCGCCAAGCAGCAGCGAGCGAAAGCCGGTGCAGTCGATGAACAGGTCGCCCGCCACTTCACCCGCCTGCGCCGTCCGAACGCTGCGAATGTCGCCATTCTCAGTCAGCAGGACCTCTTCGACATCGGCCAGCACATGCCGGACGCCCAACTGCTCGCAACAATGGCGACGTAGGAAATCGGCGAATTTTCCCGCGTCGAGGTGATAGGCGTAATTGGCGATCGCCTCATATTCGGGCGTCGCGATCGTCTTGGGCGCCAGCCCCGCGTCACAGATCCGCCCCTGCGGCGTGACCGCGTCACAGAAGCTGACCTCGTCACCTTCCGCCGTCAGCCAGTGCGGGGCGAGGTTCACCTGTGCGAAGCTCTGCGGCAGCATCAGCGGATGGTAATAGCCGTCATCGGCCGCGCCCGTCGTCCAGCGATTGAACCGGGCACCCTGTTTGAACGACGCATCGCATTCGCGGAAGAACGCCGTCTCCGACACCCCCATCCGCTTCAGCGTCGTGCGCAGCGTCGGCCAGGTCCCTTCCCCGACGCCGATGATGGGGACGTTGGGCGACTCGACCAAGGTAACCGCAAAGCCGTGCGGCCGCCGCCCCTGATGCCGCGCGGCGATGACGCCAGCCGTCAACCAGCCAGCCGTACCACCACCGACGATCACGATATTCTGAACAGGCTGAACCATAAGCGAAAGAAGGTCCGATAAGGGACGGGGATGTCAAGCCGAAGCCCGCCATCCCCGCCGTCACGCCATCATCAGAAGCGGTAGCGCGCGCCGACCGTCACCCGGCGGCCATAATCGAACACGTCGAGCAGCTGGTTCTTGAACCGGCCATGCGTGCTCTGCTTGTTGTTGTTGAGGTTCAGCACCTCGCCAAAGACCGAGAAGTTCTTCGTGACGTCATAGCTGCTGGTCAAATCGACCTGGAAGCTCTGGTTCACGAAGGTCGGCTCGGCGCCGTAGGAACCCGTATTCTGGTTCTGGCTGAACGCCAGCAGATACGCATCGCGCCAGTTGAGCGCCGTACGGAACTGGAAGCCGTTCTTGTCATAGAAGCCGACGAAGTTCGCCGAGTTCGCCAGGCCCGTGACCGCGAAGCCGCTCTGCGAGACGTCCTGCGCGTTATACGGCTTGTTGGTATCGACCAGCGTCGCATTGGCCTGGAAGCCGAAGCCACTGTCGCCGAATACCTGCTGCCAGGCGATTTCGACGCCGCGCACCGTCGCGTCCGGGCCGTTGATCGACTGCGAGATCGAGAAGATGGCAGGCTGGCCGGTGGTCGGGTCGACCACGCCGTTCACCGTCTGGCGGGTCACGCCGTTGACGATGAAGTTGCTGACATTCTTCAGGAAGAAGTCGACCGAAAGGTACGAGTTACGCTGGTAATACCATTCGGCGGCCAGATCGTAATTGTCCGCCAGATAGGGCTTCAGCTGCGGATTGCCGCCGCTGCCCGAGAGCGCGCCGACACGCTGGCCGTTGCCGATGCTCAGCACCGGGCTGAGCAGGGTGAGGCCCGGACGGGTCAGCGTGCGCGAGGCGTCGAAGCGCAACTGCAGCTTGTCCGTCACTTCCAGACGCAGGTCGAGCGTCGGAAGCATGTAGGAATAGTTTTTCTTGCCGATCACCTGCTGGGTGTCGACGGGGAACAGGATCGACAACAGGGTCGGGTCCGCTGCGCTTTGGGCAATGCTAATGGGCTGACGGCCCTGCCCTGCCGAAGTCAGGTGCGTATTCTCGTTCCGCAGGCCCACCGCGATATGCAGCGGCATATTGGCGACCTGCGCCTCGATCTGCGCGCTGAAGAACAGCGACCAGGTCTTTTCCTGGATGGTACGAACCGAGTTCGGGTCGATCGCCTGATCGAAGGCGCCGGTGAAGCCGTTGACCCCGCCGCCATAGTTGAAGCCCGGCACATTCTGCGCCTGCGGATTGCCCAGGCCGGTCAGGTAATTCTGATAGGCTTGCGGGCTGTAGATCAGGACCGATGGCGGCAGGCTGCCCTGGAAACCGGGAATGAAGTTGTTGAGGCTGATCGCCCCCTGATACAGGTTAGAGGGCAGCGGCGCGATGCCGGTGTTGCGACCCGACGGCGAACCATAACCGGCATAGGCCTGCCAGTAATTGTTGGTGAAGGTGCTGGCATTCTGCTGGTAGAATTTGTCGTCGACATACTGACCGCCCGCCTTCAGCGTCAGATTGTCTTCCTTCCAGGTCGCCACCGCACGGAATTGCTTCAGGTCGTCGGTATTCTTCTGGGTCTGGAGCACGGTGACGTGCGACCCGATCAGCGCCGGATCGGCCCAGCGACCGCCATTCCCGGCGGGACCGAAATTGCTGATCGTCGGGAACGACTTGTTGCTGTCGCCCGTGATGTTGAAGCCCAGATTGGTCCCGAGCGCACCGCCATAGCCGATATCGCCGTTGCTGCTGCCCACGACGCCGCCGGGGTTCAACCAGCTCTTGGCATAGGCTCCGTCCGCCTCGACGGTCAGCTTGTCGCTGACGTCCCACTTGACGTTCAGGCCGGTCTGGTTGGTCTGCAGCACCTGCTTGTTCAGCGCGGCGGTGAAGTCGGTCGGGGTGCCCGACTGGGTGAAGCTGACCGCCGTGCCGTTGGCGTCCTGCGTCACGTTGCGCAGGTCGCCCTGGTTGAACCAGACGCCGAAGCCGAAGACGTTGGTGGTGATGGTCTGGCGCGAGAAATTGTTGTCCAGCGTGACCATCAGCTCGTCGGACGGATGCCATTGCAGCGCGACGCGGCCGTCGACGCGCTCGTCCTTCGTCCGCTGCTGCTCGGCGCCATATTGCTGCGGGAACCAGCCGGTCAGGGTGCGCTGATCCGAGGCCGGGGCCGTGGTGTTGGTCGTCGGGTTGCAGGTTGCGGCCGTGCTGCCCTGCAACTGGCAAGGAGCGAAGTTGCCGCCCGGCCAACCCGACACGAAGACGCGGTTGGTATCGGTATCACGCCGGGTATAGATAAAGCTCGACAGGATACCCAATGTGTCATCGGCGAAAGTATCGCTGACCAGCGCGCCGAGCGTCGGCACGACGTGACCGGCATGATCCTGATACGACCCCGAAGCGCTGACCGCGGCGCGGAAGCCCGGATGGTCGAACGGCTTGGGGAACTGGATGTCGACGGTCGCACCGATCGAGCTGGACGCCAGCGCGACGTCGGGCGTCTTCAGGACGCTGATGCCGCCGATGAAATCCGATCCGACGGTGCTGAAGTCGATCTGGCGACCACCCGCCGCGGTCGAGATGCGGCGACCGTCATACAGGGTGGTGTTGAAGTCGCCGCCAAAGCCGCGAACGGTGATGCCGGTCGGCTCGCCGCGCGAACCGTTGCGCTGGATCGAGACGCCGGGCAGTCGCTGAAGCGAGGCCGCGACGTTGGAATCGGGAAACTTACCAATGTCTTCGGCAGAGATCGCGTCGACCACCCCGGTCGCGGTGCGCTTGATGTCAAGGTTGCGCTGCAGCGAACTGCGCAGGCCGGTGACGACGATGTCGGCGGTCGTCGCTTCACCGGACGGGGAAGGGCTGTTGTTCGCTTCGCTGGGGGCGGTTGCCTGATCCTGCGGGGTGCCAGCCTGCTGGGCGGTGGTTGCCGTCTGGGCGAAGGCCGTTCCCGGCGACACCATGGCCAGTGCCATCAGCGGCGAGACGCCCGCCATCAGGGTCCGGCGCGAAACGAATGCGGCCACAAAAGCTGTGCGAGCCACCATCTTCCCCTCTCCTTTGTTTATCATATTCCTGCGCAGCCGGCGTTATGCCGCCGTACCACCCATTCGATGATTTGATGTTAGCGTTATAATCAATGCCTCACAAGCCATTTGTCATAGCGCTATCAAATGGCTATCCCGTGGCTTGACGACAGGTGCACGGGGCGATCACAGTTCCGGCACGATCAGCCCGTTTCGCGTCATGCGCGGCGGAGCCGGAGGGGATGGAGGAAGGGATCAGCATGGCCGAAATGGAATTGCTCGACAGCGCGCGGCATACCACCCTTCGTGTCTCCGCCGCCCCCGATGCGGGGCGTCACTTCGTCCAGCTGGTGGCCGACGAGTTTCTGGCCGCCGCGCTGCACTATCCGATCCTGCTCGCCCGCCATCCCGAAACGGGCGACCTGTATCCCGGCGCCCTAATGGGCCTGGTGCCGGATGAAAATCTCTGCCTGGGCCGCGACGGCACGTTGGTCGGGTATCGCCCTGCCGATCTGGAGCGCCAGGGCTTCTATGTCTCCGGCGAGAATATCGCGATCGATGCGCACCACCCTGCCCTGGCCGCAATCGACGGCGCGCCGGTGTTCGATACGGACGGCGGCCCGGCCCCGGCGCTGCGCCGGGTTCAGGCGGCATTGCGGCGACTGCATGTCGGCCTGCCCGAAACCGAACGATTTCTCCGGCGGCTGGAGGAGCACAAGCTGGTCGAGCCCATCGACCTGAACTTCCAGTTCGACAATGGCGAGAGCCTGCGCCTCGACTCGCTCTACACGGTCAGCCTCGACGCGCTGCATGCGCTGTCCGATGACGTGGCGCTGGCATTGTTCCGCTCGGGGGACCTGCAACTCATCTATGCACTCACAGGGTCGATCCGGCATATCCCGACACTGGCGCGACGGCGCAACGAGCGGCTGAGCGGTCTCGACCGATGACCCAGGCGGCGGCCGAGATCGACCGCGCGGCGCTGGACGGGCATGACGCCTTCCGGCGGCTGGCGGTCGAACCCTGCCGCCCGGTCGTCATTCGCGGCGCGGTGGCGGACTGGCCACTGGCGAGGATCGCAGCGGAGGACGGTACGCTTGCCGCATATCTTTCGCGCTTCGATGCCGGGGCGCAGGTCGAGGCGTTCGTCGGCGATGCCGCGATCGCCGGGCGCTATCATTACAGCGACGATCTGTCAGGCTTCAACTTCCGGCGACAGGCAATGCCGCTTGGCGAGGCGGTGTGCAGGATTACGGCGGGCAGCGAGACCGAAACCCTCTATGTCGGCTCACTGCCGATGGCCCAGGCCCTGCCGGGGCTGGCCGAGGAGAACCGCCTGCCCTTCGCACCGCCAGGCGTTTCGCCCCTGATCTGGATCGGCCATGCGTCGACCATCGCCTGCCACTACGACATGATGGACAATATCGCGTGCGTCGTGGCCGGGCGGCGGACCTTCACCCTCTATCCGCCCGACGCGATCGGCGACCTCTATGTCGGGCCGATCGACCATACCATGGCGGGCCAGCCGGTCGCGCTGGCCGCCGGTGCCGAACCCGGCGACCCGCGCTATCCCCGGTTCGAGCAGGCGCGCGACCGGGCGATCATCGTCGAGCTTGCGGCGGGCGATGCACTCTACATGCCCAAGCTCTGGTGGCACCGGGTCGAGGCGACGGGCGCGCTCAACATCCTGGTCAATTACTGGTGGGATGCCTTCCCCGTCGGCCCGGACCAGCCCTTCCCCACCATGCTGCTGGCGATGAGCGCCATCGCAGGCCGCCCCCCTGCCGAGCGGGCGGCGTGGCGAGCCTGGTTCGACCATTATGTCTTCCGCCCCGACGGCCATCCGCTCGCCCATCTCCCCAAGGAGCGCCACGGCGTTCTGAGCGACGGCCCGGACCATGCCAGGATGGTCCGGGCTCACGCGATGCGGATGCTGCGGGGTGGTTAGCGCGGGCTGAGCGTCACGCCTTCGACCACCACCTCGGGATCGACCAGCCATAGGGTGATGCGGTGCCTGCCGGCCAAGAGGTTGGGCAGCGTGGTCGAGCCGACGCGCCGGTTCTCGATCACCGAGCGGCCCCAGCTTTCTTCCGTCTCGCCTGCCATCAGGTTTAGGATGACCGGCGCGCCGTCGTCGACCGACACGGCGATCCGGTGCTGGCCGCCGCCGCGCACGTCAAGTCCCGGTGCTGCGACAATGCCTAGCGTGACCGGGCCGCCCTTCGTCCGGTTCACGTCATAGACGATATGCGGGCTATCGCCCCCCGGCTGCTCGATGACGCGCGCGGTGGTCGGCGTCGCGACCATCGCCGCGCCCTCGGCGGTGAAGCCCGCCACGCGCTGCCAGCGGATGCCGCGACCGTCAACGGCTCGACCGGTGTCGGCCGCGATCAGCAGCGATGGTTTGGGCGTGAGCGGCGGTAGGGGCAACGGCTTTTCGACCGTCGCCAGCGCGGGCATCACGTCCGTGTCGGGCTGTTGCCAGCCGGTATAGCCGATATGGGTCTGGGCCATCATGCTGGTCCATTTGCCGCCCGCCGTGTCGACTTCGTAGCGGTGGCGGATCGCCGCGTCCTGCGCGAAATAGCCGCGCGCCGCATCGGCGAACCGCTTGGCCTTCCCCGCATCCCCCGCCTGCGCCGCCGCACGGTTGGCCGCGACCGCCTCGTACAACCGATGGAGATTGGTCATCGCCTCGATCCGGTGAAGAACCAGCTCGTAATAGGCATCGCGCAGATCGGCGGGGATCATCGCCCCGACCCGGCGTGCTTGCGCATCGAGCGCAGTCCACTCCCCCAGCACCCGCGCCCATTCGCCATCGGCAAAGCCGTAAGTCGTCGCATCGATCAGCTCGGGCTTGCGACGGCTGGCCAGCTGACCATAGCGGGTCAGGAGCGCACCGATCGCTGCCCCATGCGCCGCACCGAACTGCCCCGCCGCCCATTTCGCCGGATAGGCCTGCATCGCGGCGAGATTCATGCGTTTGGGGTTCCACGCCATGTCGAGGAAGAAGCTGATCGGATATTCCATCGGCTTCAGATCGCCGACATTGACGATCCACAGCCGATCCGCGCCATAGTCGTCGGCCATCCGCATCTGCTGCCACACGCGCGGGATCGCATTCGTGTCGAGCCACTTATAGTTGCGCGGGCCACCGACATAATCGAAGTGGTAATAGACCCCCGCCCCGCCCGTGCGATGCTCGCCGATCGGGGGCAGGCGGCGGATATTGCCCCAATTGTCGTCGGCGAACAGCAGGGTCACGTCGTCGGGAACCTGCATCCCCTTGTCGTAATAATCCTGCACCTCCTTGTAGAGCGCCCAGACCTGCGGCGTCTCGGCCGCCGGACGCTTGGTCACGTCGCCGATGATCCGGCGCTGGTCGCGGACGATCCGCTCCAGCAGGTCGGTCGCGGTGCCCTCCGTCATCGGTTCGTCGCCGTCGCCACGCATGCCGATCGTCACCGGGTCCTCGGCCTTGCCGCGCCGCTCGATGCCCTTGCGCCAGAATGCCTGGAGCGTGGCGGCGTTCTTCGTATAGTCCCACGGCCCGCTACCCTCGCGCTTCCAGTCGGCCTGCGCGCGCTGCATGGGTTCGTGGTGC
This sequence comes from Sphingomonas sp. 77B, assembly GCF_056497825.1. Taxonomy (NCBI): domain Bacteria; kingdom Pseudomonadati; phylum Pseudomonadota; class Alphaproteobacteria; order Sphingomonadales; family Sphingomonadaceae; genus Sphingomonas; species Sphingomonas sp. 77B. Next base: position 248,011 of record NZ_JBWMBY010000001.1, on the reverse strand, counting down.
GAGGTGCCGAGCAGCACCCCCATCTCCTGCGCGAGCGGCGCCGAGGCGGGATCGTCCTCCCACAGCGACTTGCCCCACATCGCGGGCCAGAGGAAATTGGCCTTGGACCGCAGCAGCAGGTTGAACACCTTCTCATAGGCCAGGTGATTGACCCCGCCGAACCTGGCCCGCGCCCAGCCGCCAAAACTCGGCTCCTCATCATTGATGAAGATGCCGCGATATTTGACGACCGGATGATCCGCGACACGCCCCGCCGTCAGGAAAAGGGTTCGGTGCACCTGTGCCGGTACGTCGGCCCACCAGGTCCAGGGGCTGACGCCTGCCTTGGCGCTGATATCGTACAGGCCGAAGATCGTGCCGCGCCGATCCGATCCCGCGATGACGAGCGCACGGGCGACACCCGGCGCAGGGTTGTCGACGACCTGCTCGACATAGCCTTCCCACTGACCGGCCAGCCCCGCCACGTCGAGCTTGCCCGCCTTCACCAGCGCATCGATGACCGTGCTATGGCCCAGCGTCCCCGCGATCACCGTCGCGCCGCCCGAGATGTCATGACCGAGCCGGACATCCCCACCGCCGACCGCCTTCAGGTCCGCGACCAGATCGCCAGCCGCCCGCGCGACGCCCGGCGCGTCGCCCGCATCGATCACGACGGTCGCCACCCGGCCCGGCGCCAGCAGCGGCAGCGCGCCCGGGGTCGCGCGCTCGCAAGCCGCCACAGGACCGCTGCAATCCGGCGAGGCCCAGGCGATGCCGGGGATCAGCGCCGTCAGCGCAGCGGGCAGGAACAGGTCGCGCATCATCTCTCTCCGGCCCCGTCGTGCAGAAGCGGGGTGTTCTTCATTGGATTTGCCGTCCGTTATCGCTACCATTCTTTCAAGCCGCAAGCGCGGATAGACGAGGGAAGAGGATAGGCATGACGCCGTTCAGCCAGTTTTACCGGGCCGCAGGACTGATCGCGATCGCCACCGCGATGACCGCGGCCGCGCCGATGCAAGGCGCCCGCTGGACCCCGGCCTGGGGATCGTCGCAGATGCGAATCGACGGCCCCAATGCCGACAAGCTCGCCAAAGCTGGTCCTGCCACCATCCGCCAGATCGTCCACCTGACCGCCAGCGGCAAGACGCTGCGCCTGCGCCTGTCCAATGTCGCGGGCACCACCCCGCTGAAGATCGGCGCGGCCACCATCGGCCTGGCGACGCCGGGCCGCTCGGACGTGGCCGCGATCCTGCCGGTGCGCTTCGACGGCACTCCGGACGTGATCCTGCCGCCGGGGGCCGAACTCTATTCCGATCCTATCCCCCTGCCGGTCGAGGCCGGGCGCGACGTCGCGGTCAGCCTCTATTTCCCCAAAACCGTCACCACCCCGACCGGCCATTCGGGTGCGCGCTCCAAGACCTTCCTGACGGCAGGCGACGCCACCGCGCAGACCGCATTGCCCGACGCGCAGGTGATCGGCGGCTGGTGGACCCTGTCGGATATCGAGGTGCGCGACGCCACCCAAAAGCAGACGGTCGTGACGATCGGCGACTCGATCACCGATGGCTATGGTATCACCGACGACAGCAACACCCGCTGGCCCGACGATCTGGCGCGACGGCTGGCGGCCTCGCCCGCCACGCGTAACTTCTCGGTCGTCAACGCCGGGATCGGCGGCAACCGTATACTGCTTGACGGGCTGGGTCCCAACCTGATGGCGCGCTTCGACCGCGACGTGATCGCACGGCCTGGCGTGACCCATGCGATCCTGCTGGAGGGCGTCAACGATCTGGGGGTGCTGACCCGCGAGCAGCCGGTCGACGCCGCGACGCATCAGGCGATGGTATGCCGCATAACCCAGGCCTATCGCCAGCTGGCCGAACGCGCGCATGAACATGGCATCAAGCTGATCGTCGGCACGATCACGCCGTTCCAGGGCAATGACTATTACCATCCTGGCCCAGAGACCGAAGCGGATCGACAGGCGATCAACCGCTTCATCCGCACCGCGGGCATATTCGACGGGGTAGTCGATTTCGACCAGGCGGTGCGCGATCCGGCGAAGCCCGATCATCTGCTGCCCGCTTATGACTCGGGCGATCACCTGCATCCCAGCATGGCGGGCTATCGCATCATGGCGGATGCCATTCCCTTGGCGCTGTTCAAGAGCCGATAATCAGAAGGCGGCATCAAGCCCGATGCGAAGGGTGCGCGGCCGCAGCGGCGTCACCTGGTCACGTCCCGTCGTGAAGGGCGTGCCCAAGGCGAAGCGGTTGCCGCGCACATCGGCCAAATTGGTGATCCCCGCCGTCACGCCATATCGGCCCAGCCCCAGTCGCGCGGTAACGCCGCTGTTGAGATAACTGCCTTGCCGCTCGCCCAGGATCGGCCCGACGCCGAGCCGCGACGAACCGACATAGCGCAGCCAGCCATCGAGGCGCAGGTCCCGCCCGCCCGCCAGCACGCGGCGATAGGCCGCGCCCACCCGGCCGGTGAAGCGCGCGATATTGGGTATCTGGCTGAGCCTCGCGAGGATCGTCGCCCGGTCAGCCGCCTGCCCGTCCATCAGCGCGAAGGCCTGCGCGCTCGACGGTTCGTCGATGCGGCTGTCATTATAGGACACCGCGCCCTCTACCCTCAGCCCATCGGCCAAGCGGAACCCCGCCAGCGCCTCGATCGTCCAGAGCTGGCCGTCGCCGATATTGGCGGTGCTGGGCAAGCCGGTCGCGTCGATGAAGTCGGCCTGGATGTCGCGCCAAGAGGTATGCGCCAGCGTCAGCGATCCGTCGAAGCGGTCGCGGCCCGGTCGTCCGGTTCGCAAACCCGCCTCGATCGTCGCGACCCGGTCGTTGCGGAAACGTCGCACCAACGGCCCCTCGATGGTCAGCCCGCCAGGCCGGAATCCCTGTTGATAGCGCAGGAACAATTGTGCGCCGGGCGTCAGGTCGATCAGCGCGGATGCGGAAGGCAGCAAAATCGTCTGGGCCCGCCGCGCCGTCACTTCCTGCAGTCGCGCCAGCGCCTGAACCGACAAGGCGAGCGGCAGGTCCTCGCCCGCCCCGTCCAGGACCGACCGGGTCACGCGCAGCCCCCCGGTGGTCAGAAGGCCCGGCAGCAGCCTCAGGCTCGCCTCCCCGTACAGCGTCGCTTCCTCCACCGTGTTGACGACGCCGGTGCGCGGCCGCAATTCGCCCGGCTCACCGAACAACCGGGTCAGGCGGGTGCGATTATGGACATAGCTGAACCCCGCCAGCCAGCCCGATCCGTCCGACGCGCTGTGCCAGGCGCGGGTTTCGTTGGCCTGCATCCGCGTCGCATTGGCCTGGGCGAAGAGCTGGACCGGGCCGCCCGGCGGGGTGGCGTCATAGCGCTCCATCAGGTCGTGCGCGGTGATCCCGCTGCTGGAGCGGAAACGGACCTGCCCGACCCCGCCGGACAGGATTAGCTGGGCCTGTCCGAAATCGGCGGAGAAGCCTTCGGTCACGGGCGCGGAGCGGGTCAGCGGCGGGCCGTCGCGATCCGCATATTGGCTGTCGGCGCCGCGAATGCGCTGGCCGATGCCGACCGCCTCGACGCTCCAGCCGCCGCCCAGATCGGCCTTCATCGCCGCACGGCCACCCGCTATCCGGGTGCGATTGACGTCGGTACGCCCGAGCAGCGGCTTGTCGATATAGCCGCCCTCACTGGCGCTGTCGGCGACCAGCCGGATCGCCAGCCGGTCGGCGATCACCGGCAGGTTGAGCACCGCCTGCGCATCCGCGCCCGGCGCGCCGCTGGTGGTGGCCGAGCCACCGAGCATCGCCGAGCCCCCGAAGCGCGTCGGGTCGGGGGCGTTGGGCACCAGCCGGATCAACCCACCCAGCGAACCCGCGCCATAGAGCGTACCCTGCGGCCCCTCCAGCACCTCGACCGCCGCCAGATCGGCGAGCCGCAGATCGGGATCGGGCGCATTGTAGCTGAGGCGCAAATCGCCGAAATACTGCCCGACCGTCGCCTGGGTCGGGCCGGTGAAGCTGGAATCGGCAATGCCCCGAATGAACAGCTTGTTGCGCCCCGCACCCAGATAGGTGGAGGCGATCGCGGTCATCCGGTCGGCCAGCTTCGAGGTGCCGCCCGCGCCGCCCAGTTCCAGATCGGTACCCGCCACCTGTACCACCTGCCCCGCAAAATGATCGCGGGTCGTCTCGCGCTTGCTGGCGGTGACGACGACCTCCCCGCCCCGGACGTCCGCCGGGGGCCGCGCGTACGGCTTCGACTTCGGCACGGATGGGCGAAGGCGCGGTGTCAGCCGCCAGCTGCCCGGCCCCAACGCCTCGACCCTTGCCCCGCTGCCCCGCGCGATGGCGGCCAACGCCTGCTCGACCGACAGGACGCCCCGCAGGCGCGGCACCGGCCGCCGCCACAGCCCGGCATCGGGGACCACGATATTGGCGCGGGCCATGCGGCCGAGCGCCATCACCTGCGCCCCCACGGTTCCGGCGGGAAGGTCGAATGAAACACGATCGGCGGCGGTCGCGGGTATCGCCGCCGCCACCGCCACCAGACATCCGATCCCGCCCCCGATGGATCTCACTCGCGCGGTTCCAGCATCCAGCCGGACGCCGCCCGCCGTACCCTGACATCCATCAGCGGCCCCAGGACGGCCGGATCGCGCCGAACCGCGTCCAGATCGATCGTCCCCCGGAAGGGACGCGCCGCGATGGCGGGGGCAACCGTCACCGGCTGGGGCAGGAATCGCGACATGTCCTGCGCCACCATGCCCAGCGGCGCGCCGTCAAAGGCCAGCCTGCCCTCGCGCCAGCCGCCGACCTCGTCAGGCGGCACGTCGGCGCGGAGCAGCCGGTGGCCGTCCACCGTCACCGCCTGCCCCGCTTCGAGGCGAAGAGCGGCGCCCTTGGGATCGACCATCACCGCGCCTTCGGCGACCGCGACATGGGTCTGCTGGCCCAGGCGCACATCGAACACAGTGCCCAGATCGACCAACGCCAGCGATCCCGCCTGCACGGTAAAGGGGTATTCGGCGTCATGCCGAACCTGGAACAGCGCCTCGCCACGGGACAGCACCGCCCGGCGCGGTTCGGCGCGGTCCAGCTCGATCCGGCTCAGCCCCGCCAGCGTGACGGTGCTGCCATCCGACAGCGGGACTTGGCGGGTTTCCCCCGCCGCCGTCTCGACCGCATAAGGCTGGGGTCGATCCTGCCAGGCCGTCACGCCGATCACCCCGACCAGGGCGGCGGCCACCGCGCCGCCGATCCAGCGCAGGGGCGACCGCCGGACGGGCTCCGGCTCCACCGGGGTCTCGACCTCGGGATGCGCCGCCAGCGCCTCTTCGGCATCCAGCAAAGTCGCAGCCGCCCGGTCGTACCGCTCGGCATGACCAGGATCGGCCTCCAGCCAGTCGGTAAACGCGTCCCAGTCGGCCCGCGCCGGATCGGCCATGCGCAACGCCCAGTCTAGCGCGACCGTATCGATGCCATGCATGGGGGAAATACGGTCCTGGCTCATCCGATCCGTTCCTTCAGCGCGGCAAGCGCATAGGCCGCCATACGGAGATCGCTCTCGACGGTGCTGATACTGACCCCAAATTCGGCCGCCACCTGGCGTTGGGCGATGCCGTCGACCCGGACGCGGCGAAAGACAGTGGCGGGTCGTTCGCCCAGGCTCGCCAAGGTCGCCGCAACCTGCTCGGCGGTCTGGCGTGCCTCCACGGCGCGTTCGGTGCCCGGCGGCGGATCGGCTCCCTGACCGTCCACCCAATCCTGTTCGCGCAACGCCGCCTGCCGCCGCGATCGATAACGATCGATCATCAACATGTCGGCCGCGCGGTAGAGATAGGCCAGTGGATTGGCGATCGGCCCGTCCATCCGGCCTGCCACTTTCACCCACAGATCCTGCACCAGATCCTCTGCCGCATCGCCCGCCCCACGCGCCGTGAGGAAACGGACGAGCTTGTCGCGATTGGCAAGGAAAACGGCCTCGAGCCCGGTGGGCGGCATGGTGGAAACCGGCAAGCTGAAATGGGAGTGCCGTCGTGTAGACGAAGCAGGCTCCCGTGAAAAGGAGCCCCACCGGGACGCAAGGTGGGGCTCCCGTCGCCCGCGCACGCTACAGGGGGGATGCACGCGGACGAACCCCGTCAAAAGGCGAATTGCAGCGCAGCGCGTGCCGACAAGGCGACATTGCCCAGCCGCTGTTCGGCGTTGACCTCACCGCTCAGGCGGATTTCGCTCGTCCCGGTGATCGCGCGCACCCGCCCGACCCAGCCGCCGTCGCGGGCCTCGGGACGAAGGATGAAGGGCGTGCCGTCGCCGAAGCTGGCGACCGTGTTACCCAAGGTTCCGGCGATCCGCTCGCGCCGACCGCCCTCGACCTCCAACCGGCTCCACTGCGAATAGCGGTCATTGCCACCGAAATTGATGCCCGCCGCGACGCTGGCGGTCAGCGCCAGTTCGTCGCTGGTTCGTTTGCGCACCGTCAGGTCATAGCCGGTGCCGCCACCCGCCTCGCGATAACCGTCCTCGTTCAGCCGGTAATAGTCGACCGCCAGAATCGGCCGCACGTTGAACTGGCCGACCCAATGCTCCCAGGATACCGAGCCCGAGCCGGAATAGAGCATACCCTTCCAGTCTGCGGTCGCGCGCCGCTGCACCGCCTCGGTGCCTACCACGCCGTCGAACTGGCGCTGCGAGTCGAAGGACAGAAACGCCGCCGAGCCGCGCGCCTGCGCCGCCAACGCGCCCCAGCGGGCACGCCAGAAGCCAGCCAGTTCATATTGGCTGTGGTTGACGCGGTTGACCGCCGATCCTTCATTGTCGCGACCATTCATGTACGACAGCGAGGCGCCGAAATTGCCAGCATCGGTCTTGTGCTCGATACCGCCGCTGACACCCCAGCCGCGCACGTCATAGCTGCGGGTCGAACGCGTTCCCTTGGACGCATCCCAGCCGAGCGGGGTCAGCCAATAGCCCCATTTGCCTTCCTCGCTGAACTCACCCGCCGGTTCGCGAAGCTGCGCCGCCGCTGCGCGCGAGGCCAGGGTCACGCCCTCGAACACGCTGCCGGTATAGTTCGGCAGCATCTGCTCCACCGCGCCCCGGAAGGCCGCGCCGTCATAGATACCCCGGATCGCGTCGGACAGCTTGGCGACGCGGCCGATCGCCGCGTCGATCGCGTCGAAGGCGCTGACCCCGGCATTGCTCAGGCCCAGCTCGGTCTTGGCCTTGCGGCTGACCTCGACCGCGATCTCGTTGGGCTGGGCCGCGACGATCGCCCCCTTGTAGAGGAAGGGCATGGCCGAGGGGGCGAGCGTCAGGTTGTTCGCGCCGGTCAAGCTGCCTGAGCGCAGGACGACATAACGCCCGGTCACGTCGGTCCCGCCCGAGACACGGAGCGCCAGTTGGCTGTTCGCGCCGATCGTCGTCGCGCCGCCGACCTGGATCAGATTGCCGGTCGGGTTCGCCTTGTCGAGCGCGACGCTCAAGATCGACTGATCGCCCAGGCTGAGCGAGGCGATGTTGGTCACGCCATTGGCCGCGAACGTCCCGCCGCCATTGGCGACCGTCACCGCGACGTGCGATGCGTTGGCGAGCCGCCCGGCGAAGATGCCCTTGCCGGTGATCGCCAGCAGGTCCTGCCCCTGCCCCGCGAAATCCGCCACGCCGTCGAAGCGCGCGGTGTCGCCGATGGTCAGCGTATCCGCGCCGGTCCCGAAGGTCGCGGTGCCCGCATAGGTGCCCGTGCCGCTCATCTCCAGCCGGTTGGTGCCGGTGCCGAAGCTGACATCGCCGCTGACCGCGCCCGCGCCGATCTGAAGCCGGTCGTCGCCGCTGCCGAAGCGGATCGCGCCGGTGATGCTGGGCGCGGCGGCGCCGGTAGCAGGGGCGATCTGGCGCACGACCGCGCCGCTGGTGTTGGCCGACAGGTCGATCGCGACGCTGCGTGAGCTGTCCGCGCCCGCGCCCGCGATAATGCCGGCATTCTCGACCAGCGTCAGGCCGCCGGTGCGGTCTAGGATCGCGGTCGCATTGGCCGACGCGGACGCCGCCCGGATCGATCCGGTATTGCGGATGGTCGGCACCGAAGCGCCCGTCTCGACCAACACGGCGGTGGTCAGCACGCCGGGCGCGCCGCCGCCGATCGCCGCGATGGTGCCGCCGTTGCGCAGCTCGGGTGTCGAGGCGCCCGCTCCGAAGCGAATCGCGGTCGCCTCGGCGCCATTGGCGGTCGCCTGCACGGTACCGCCGATCGCGACGCCTTGCGCAATCTGGACGTTTCCGCCCAGCCCGCCGATCGCCAGCGCGGTCGCGCGCACGCCGCTATAGACCCCGGCCGAGGTGATCCGGCCGTTGACGACCAGCCCCGGCGCGGGCGTCGCGCCGCCGGTCGCGCCGATCACGACGGCGCGGGTGGCCGATCCGATCTGCATCGTCGGGGCCGCGCCATTGGTGACGAGGTCCGCCGCCTTGCCGGTCGCATTGCCCAGCGTGATCCCGCCCGCGACATTGCCGCCGACGACCAGAGCCGATCCACCCTGGAGCAGATCGTCGGGATCGAGCTTCGACACGTCGGCGGGCGACGTGGTGTAGCGATAGCCGGTCGAGCCGATCCCCCCCTCGATGTTCAGCGCCCCGCCGATATCGCCATCAACCCGCGCGCCGACCGCGCCTTCGCCGATCGCGACGATCGATCCGCCGATCGTGACATTGCCCGTCACCGCGCCAGTCCGCACGCCGACCGACCGATCGCCCAGCACGTTGATCTTGCCCGACTGGACCAGATTGCCGGTCAGCGGCCCGTTCAGATAGATCGCGGCGGAGTCGTTGCCCTCAACGGTGATCTCGCCGCTGTTGGTGATGGTGCCGGTGAAGGCGCCCGCCGTGCGGATGCCGGTACGGCGTGCCCCTTGCGCGAAGGGCCCGTCCAGATCGCCGTCCTTGTCGATATCGACCGGGGTATAGGTCTCATCGATGATGATCTTGCCGGTGTTCGTGATCTCACCCGTCACGCCCGCCGCCGCACCGATGCCGACCGCATCATTGGCGTCGGTCGTCTGGATCGTCCCGGCGTTGCTCAGCTTGTTGTTGCTGTCGAGCGTGACGGCGGTGCCACTGCCGGTCGTCACCACGCTGCCCGCCGCGACGATGCCGATATCGGCGGCCGCGCCGTTATTGACGGTCGCGGAACGGACGGGCGTGGTCCGCTTGGTGTCGATGACGGTCTGGGCCGAGGCGGCCGTCCCTGCCGCCAGCGCGAGCGTGGCGGTCGAGGCGAAGAGCAGGCGATGCACGAATAAGGTCCCCTTTATGTGCCTTTGCCTCTCCAGACGGAGCCGACCGGCAAAAACCTTGATCCCCACATTAAAAATTTGTCAGGTGGCCTACGGGTGTTGACGATTGCAGCGCGCGAGATCAGAGGGCGGCTCAGGCGTGGGAGCCCCCGCGCCGTTCCAGAAAGCGAGAACATGTCCAGCGACAGTTCCAGTAGCGCCGCACGCCTCGGGGTCGTCCGCTAGTTTTCGTAACTGGCTTTCGTCCGCCCCGGGTCGTGCGGACGAAAGGTTTGAAATGGTCAACGATCTGATTGCCGGTGTCGCCGCCGGTTTCCGTTCTTCCCGGCGCGGCCTGTCCATCGCCGATCTCGTCGATACGTTGCAGTCGCTTCCCGTCGAGGAAGCCGCCGACGCGCTGACCCAGATGCCCGACGCCCGTGCCGTCGCCGTGCTGGACAGCCCCGAACTGCGCTCGGCCGCCGATATCCTGTCGCGGCTGGCGCCCGCCCGCGCGGTCGCGCTCCTTGCCCAGATGTCCGAGGACCGCGCCGCCGACGTGTTGTCCGACATGGAGGAAGAGGACGCCGCCGCCCTGCGCGCCGGGCTCCCCGCCACCATCCGGGCCTCGATCGAGACGCTGCTGCGCTGGCCGCCCGACAGCGCGGGCGGCATGATGACGACGGAATATGTCGCCTGCCCGGCCGAAGCGTCGGTCGGCGACGTGCTGGCGCATATCCGCACCGTCGAGCGCAGCCGTGAAACCGTCTATTCGGTCTTCCTGCTGGAGCCGCAGGGACGGCTGGTCGCCACCGTCTCGCTCCGCCAGCTGATCGCCGCCGAGCCGGACTCGCGCGCGATCGACCTGGCGCGCGGGCATGATCCGATCACCGTCGCGCCGAGCACCGACCGCGAGGAAGTCGCGCATCTGATCCGCCGCCACGACCTGCTGGCGCTGCCCGTCGTCGACGAACAGGGCCGCCCGATGGGCATCGTGACGGTCGACGACGTGCTCGACGCGCTGGTCGCCGCGCATACCGAGGACACGCAGAAATTCGGCGGCGTTGAGGCGCTGGACGGCCCCTATCTGGAGACGGGCTTCCTCGCGATGATCCGCAAGCGCGCCGGGTGGCTGAGCATCCTGTTCTTCTCGGAAATGCTGACCGCCAGCGCGATGCAGCATTTCGAGAGCGAGCTGGAGCGCGCTGTCGTGCTGACGCTATTCATCCCGCTCATCATGAGCTCGGGCGGCAATAGCGGCAGCCAGGCGACCTCGCTCATCATCCGCGCCCTCGCCCTGGGGCAGGTCCGCCTGCGCGACTGGTGGCGGGTGGCTCTGCGCGAACTTCCGGCGGGGATGGCGCTTGGGGCGATCCTGGGTCTGCTCGGCATGGCGCGGATCGCGCTGTGGCAGACACTCGGCTTTTACGATTACGGGCCGCACTGGGTGCTGGTCGCGACCACGGTCGGCACCGGGCTTGTCGGCATCGTGACCTTCGGCTCGCTGGCGGGGTCGATGCTGCCCTTCGTCCTGCAACGCATGGGCTTCGATCCGGCCAGCGCCTCCGCGCCGTTCGTCGCGACGCTGGTCGATGTGACCGGGCTTGTGATCTATTTCTCCATCGCGCTGGCGATCCTGTCGGGGACATTGCTCTAAATCCTCCCCTGTAAGGGGAGGTGGCAGGCCGAAGGCCTGACGGAGAGGTGTCACCCTCTCGATAGCGGGACACCCCTCCACCACCGCTTCGCGGCGGTCCCCCTCCCCTTACAGGGGAGGAATAGGTTCAGCGCTTCCAATAGCGTACGTAATCGACCCTCATCACCTGGGGCAACGCGGCATCATCCACGCCCTTCTGCCCGCCCCAGTCACCCCCGACCGCCAGGTTCAGGATCAGCGAATAGGGCCGCGTGAACGGCCAGGCCGCCGCGCCGCCCGGCTGGTCGTTCTTCACCCGCATATAGGCGCGCCCGTCGACGCCGATCGTGATCGTCTCCGGCGTCCAATTCAGCTGATAGCGGTGATAATCCGTGCACGCCCCCGCCACGCGCAGCTGGGCACCACGCTGGGTCTTCAGGCGGTGGTTGAAGGCGGCGGAGTGGACGGTCGCGTGGATCACGTCCGCGTCGAAGCCGACCATCTCCATGATGTCGATCTCGCCGCCATCGGGCCAGCGCGATCCGTCCATCGGCAACAGCCAGATGGCGGGCCACATGCCCCGCCCGCACGGCAGTTGCGCACGCACTTCATAGAAGCCGTAGCCCAGCGTCTGCTTGGTCACCAACTTGGCCGAGCTGTAGCGCTGGCCGCCCCAATCGGGCTCGTTGCGCAGCGACTCCGCCCGCGCCTCGATCACCAGCGCGCCCTTCTCGATGCGGGCGTTGGTCCGGTCGGGCCCCGCATAATATTGCAGTTCGTGATTGGGCCAGCCCGTCTTGTTCTGGCCCGTGTCCCAACGCCAGCGCCGCGTGTCGATCGCCCCGTTGAACTCGTCGCCGAAACTCGGCCGCTTGGCCGGTGCCGCCATCGCGCCGTCATAGGCATAGTTGGTCGCACCGAGCGACGGAGCCTCGACCTGTTGGGCGTCAGCCCCGGTGGCCAGCAAGGTCATGCCAGCCAGCCACCAAGCCGTTCTTTTCATTGCCATCCTCTCTCCGCTTCTGAGAGGGTATAGGCCGATCGACGAGCTGACGCCAAGCCGCGCCGGGTCAACCCGCGATGGTAAAGACCGACCCGGAGTCGACCCGGATGCCAGCGCCGTTGATAAAGCTCGCCCGCTCCGACACCAGAAAGGCGACGGCGGCAGCGACCTCTTCGGGGCGACCGCGCCGCTTCAGCACCATGCCGGGGCGTTCCTCATCCAGGAATGTCTCGATCGCCTCGTCGAAGCTGACACCTTTCTCCTCGGCGCGCTTCTTCATCATCTTGTCGGTCATCGGGGTCGCGATGAAGGCGGGCGAGACGGTGTTCACCAGCACATTGTCGGGGCCGTACGCCTTGGACAGCCCCTTGGCGAGGCTGAGGATACCGGCTTTCGCCGCGCAATAGGGCAGTTCATCGATATAGGGCTGCACCGCATCCTCGGACGCGAACAGGACGATCCGCCCCCAGTTCTGCTGGCGCATCGCTGGAATCGCCTCGCGGCACATGCGAACCGCGCCCATCAGGTCGATGTCGATCGTCTCCTGCCAGCCCTTGTCGTCGATCTCTAGAAAGTCGCCCGTCGCCCCGGTGACGCCCGCTGCGTTCACATAGATATCGGGATCGCCCAGCCGTTCGCGAACCTCTGCCCAGATGGACCGCACCTCTTCGACCCGGGTGACGTCGCCGGTGACCGCGATCACCTCGCCCAGTGGCGACAGTTCCTCAATGGCGTCGTCCAACGTGCCGTCCGGCTTGTCGGTTAGCGCGACACGCACACCCGCCTCCAGCAACAGGCGCGCGGTTTCCTTACCCATGCCGGAGTCCGCGCCGCTGATGAGCGCGATGCGCCCCTTGATACCCAGATCCATCGTCATTCTCCTTGGACAGTGCGGCCTGCGGCGCCTTGATGGCGATCATCGTACGGATCGACCCGTCCCGGCGTTGAAGTGCCAAGGTCCGAAAGGGTTCCACCAACCGCCGGGGATAAGTCTTTGATCTTCGGCGGAACGGCCGACGTGCCCACCCGTTCGAAAAGCCTTGCCATGTCTGCTGGAGTGCCGGTCGTTGCGCATGTTGTCCGAAGCCGAGATTGCCACCATGCCCCCCGCAGGAGACGGTCCCGTGCCGCTGCCGGGTATTGCCGAGCTGGCGGCGGGTGCTGCGGAAATCCTCGGCCGGTCGGACATCATCCTCGCCGTCACGGATGAGACCCGCGCAGCTGGCGTTGCGCGGATGCTGGAGGCGATGGCGCCCGATGCGACCATATTGTTCTGCCCCGGTTCCGACGCCCTGCCGGGCGACGACGCGCCTGCCTCACCCGCCAATGTCGGGCAGCGCGTATCGGCGCTGCACCGTGCCCAAATGGCATTGGCGGCAAAGGATCGGAGTCGTATCGCCCTCGTCACCTCGGGCGAAGCGCTCGCTCGCGCCCTTCCGCCGCCCGAAACCTATGCTGCCGAGCCGCCCTGCGTCGCGATCGATGACGCGTGCGATCTGGGCCAGCTTCACGCGATGCTGCTCGACCTGGGCTATGTCGCCGACGAACGCGTGGATGAGCCGGGCGAGGTGGCGCTTCGCGGCCATGTCCTCGACATATTCCCCGCCGACGCCGAACAGCCGTTGCGTATCGAAGTGGCGGAAGGCCGGATCATCGCGATCCGGTCCTATGATCCCGCCGACCAGCGCAGCATCGGCGAAATCCAGCGCCGCGAGCTTGGCCGGGTGGCCGAACCACCGCTCGGCGAGACACGGACAAGCCTGCTCGACCATCTACCGGATGCCTGCGTCATCATCGAACCCGCCGCCGACGAGCGTCGCCGCCGCCTGTTGCTGCTGAGCGCCGATGTCGCCAAGCGCGGGTCGAAGCGGGCGGTACGCGACATGATCGCCGACAGCGCCTGGCGGAAAGCGTTCGACAAGCGCGAAACGGCCGCCATCTTCCGCATCGCAGAGCCGCCGCCGCGCTTCGTGGAAAGCCGCTCGCCCTTGCGCGACTTCGCCGCCACCGCGCGTGCCGCGATGAAGAACGGCATCCGAGTTGTGCTGATGGGCAGCGAGCGCGACCTGCGATTCCTGGGCAAACGCGTCGACAACGTCCTTCGCAAGACCGCCAAACGTGGGACAAGCTGGCACGAAGTCGCGACGGCCAAATCTGGAGCGCTCCTGACGCTAGTGGCCCCCGCCGAACGCGGTTTTGCGCGTGACGGCATCCTGGCGATCAGCGCCGCCGACCTGCTCGGCAGCCGGGCCGAACGCGAGGACGGGGGAGCGCCGCATATCGACCTGTCGCTGATGCAGACCGCTGAAATCCGAGTCGGCGACACCGTCATCCACGAAGATCACGGTATCGCCACGGTCATCGGGCTGGAGACGATCGATGGACAGGACGGCATCTCCGGCGACGCGATCAAGCTGGAATATGCCCGCGACGCCACCCGGCTGGTTCCGGTAGCCGAGGCCGACCGATTGTGGCGCTATGGCGGCGAGGACGACGCGGTTCGCCTCGATACGTTGGACGGCAAGAGCTGGCATGAGCGGCGACGCGGCATCGATGAGGCGATTGCCCAGACCGCACGCCAGTTGACCGAGATGGCCGCCGAACGCGCCGAGCGGCACGCTCCCGTTCTCGATCCCCCGGTCGCCGAATATGAGCGGTTCGCCGCAGGCTTCCCCTATAGCGAGACCCCCGACCAGTTGACCGCGATCGAGGCGGTGCGCGCCGACCTGGCTTCGGGGCGCCCAATGGACCGGCTGGTCGTCGGCGATGTCGGCTTCGGCAAGACCGAGGTCGCGCTGCGTGCCGCCGCCATCGCGGCGCTTGCCGGAAAACAGGTGGTGGTGGCCGCGCCGACCACCGTGCTGGCCCGCCAGCATCTCGACAGCTTTGCCGCGCGGTTCGAGGAAGCGGGCATCGCGGTTGCAGGGCTATCCCGCCTGTCCACCGCCGCCGAGAAGCGCAAGGTCAAGGCCGGGCTCGCCGATGGCAGCATCCGCATCGTGATCGGCACCGGCGCGGTGGCGGCCAAGGGCGTGACCTATAACGATCTGGCGCTGGTCATCGTCGACGAGGAACAGCGTTTCGGTGCCGCCGACAAGGCCCGGCTTCAGGCGCTATCGTCGGGCCATGTCCTGACCCTATCCGCCACGCCCATCCCGCGCACGCTGCAGGCCGCGCTGGTGGGCTTGCGCCAATTGTCGATCATCGCCACCCCGCCCGCCCGGCGCCAGCCGATCCGCACCGCCGTGTCCACCTTCTCACCTGAAACGCTGCGTGCCGCCCTGCTGCGCGAGCGGTCGCGCGGGGGGCAGAGTTTCGTCGTCGTCCCGCGCATCGCCGACATGGCGCCGCTCGCCGAAAAGCTCGCCCGGGTCGTGCCCGAACTGGAGGTGATGCAGGCGCATGGCAAGCTGCCCGCCGCCGAAATCGACGACGTCATGGTCCGCTTCGGCCGGGGCGAAGGCGATGTCCTTCTGGCGACCAACATCATCGAGGCGGGGCTGGACGTGCCGCGCGCCAACACCATGGCGATCGTCCACGCCGACCGCTTCGGCCTGGCGCAGCTTCACCAGTTGCGCGGACGCGTCGGGCGCGGACATCGGCGTGGACAGGTGCTGCTGTTCGCCAAGGGCGAGGACGCCATCGCGCCGCGCACCCTGAAACGGCTGCGCACGCTGGAGGCATTCGACCGGCTGGGTGCGGGGTTCGCGATCAGCGCGCGCGATCTGGACATGCGCGGCGCGGGCGACCTGCTGGGCGATACCCAGGCCGGGCACATGCGGTTGATCGGGGTAGAGCTGTACCAGCAATTGCTGGAAGACGCGCTACGCACCGCGCGGGGCGAGACGGTCGAGCGCTGGACGCCCGAGCTGCGCATCGGTGTCGAGGGGCGCCTGCCCGAAGCCTGGATTCCCGACGAAGACCTGCGCATCTCGCTCTATGCCCGGCTGGGACGACTGCGCGACGATGCCGCGATCGATGCGTTCGAGGCGGAACTGGAGGATCGGTTCGGCGAATTGCCCGAAGACGTCGCCACGCTGCTGACCCTTGCCCGCGTGCGGGAACGGATGCGCGCCATGGGGATCGCCCGGATCGATGCGGGGCCTGCCGCCATCGCGCTGACGCCGCATGGCCGCGACTCCCCCCTTGGCGCGATCGAGGGGATGGAGCAGAAGGACGGCCGCTATCTGCTGAAGGAACGGCTCGACAGCCCCGCCGATCGGCTGGCAAGGCTGAACGAGGTGCTGGCCTGAGCCAGGTGATTGACGGCGACGCCCGCCCGGCGCTGGGTCCGCGCATCGACTATAGAGGATTTTGTCATGGCTTTTCCCGATCCTTATACCGCCGACCCGGCGCGCTATGACGGCCGGATGCCCTATCGCCGCACGGGGCGCAGCGGGCTGAAGCTGCCCGCGATCAGCCTGGGGCTGTGGCAGAATTTCGGTGGGTCCGATGTGTTCGAGACGGGCCGGGCGATCCTGCGCCGCGCCTTCGACCGGGGCGTCACCCATTTCGACCTCGCGAACAATTACGGCCCGCCCTATGGCTCGGCCGAGGAAAATTTCGGGCGGGTGATGGCGACCGACTTCGCTGGCCACCGCGACGAGCTGATCCTGTCGACCAAGGCGGGCTGGGACATGTGGCCGGGGCCCTATGGCGATATCGGATCGTCCAGGAAATATCTCATCGCGAGCTGCGACCAGAGCCTGAAGCGGATGGGTATCGATTATGTCGATATCTTCTATTCGCACCGCGTCGATCCGGAAACGCCGCTGGAGGAGACGATGGGCGCGCTGGTCCAGCTGCACCGACAGGGCAAGGCGCTTTACGTCGGGATTTCCTCCTATGACGCGGGGCTGACCCGGCGCGCAGCGGCGATCCTGGCCGCGGAAAAGGTGCCTCTGTTCATCCATCAGCCGAGCTATTCGATCCTCAACCGCTGGATCGAGCGCGATCTCCTCGCAACATTGGAGGACCTGGGCACGGGATGCATCGCCTTTTCGCCACTGGCCCAGGGTATGCTGACCAGCAAATATCTGAACGGGGTGCCGCAGGAAGCACGGGCCAGCCGGGGCGGATCTCTGTCGCAGTCGCTGCTGACCAAGCAAAATCTGACGGCGATCGGGCGGCTGAACGAGATTGCCCAGGCACGCGGACAGACCCTGGCGCAGATGGCGATTGCCTGGGTCTTGCGCGATCCCCGCATCACCTCTGCGTTGATCGGTGCGCGGACAGTGGAGCAACTGGACGATTCCCTGGATGCCGTCGCGCGGCTGGACTTCGCAGCCGAGGAACTCGCCGCCATCGATCAGGCGACACAGGATGGCGGGATCAATCTATGGGCCGAATCCTCCGACATTGCAGAGCTGCCCAAGGCGCAAGGCGTATCGAACGCAAGTTGACGTGGCGACGAACGACCGTCGATCTGCGCGACATTCATAGAGGCGCGATGGGCGACGGTCGATTTGCACTGGATGTGACAGATTCGTCCCAAAGACGCACAACTCGCGCGGCGTCATTTCGTTCCACGGGGCCATGTTCATCCTGACCGGCGAAGCGACCCGGTCGGGATGGCGCCCGGGCATTTCACCGAAGACGCATATTACGTCTTGATAATGCTCCATTTTTCTTTCCACCTGATGATTTCGAACACCGGATCGCGCAGCGCTTTTCTTTGACGAAGGTCCCGGAAGACGTGTGATCCGGCATGAACCGCCCCTCGCCCTTGCGCCACGCCATCCGCGTTGCGTGGTACAAACCGCCCATCTAAGCCAACCGATCAAAGGGGGCTGGCATAATCATGGGTTTTGACACCGCGCGATCGGACGACGCGTATGATGCAGCGCAGGCGCACACCGCGCCGCCACGGGCGTAAGATGGGCGGCCGATCATGATGCCCGTCACCTCTCACGCCGGCGGCATAGCCGATCCCTTTGTTCGACCGTCGATGCCGGAGGGCAGCAACCAGCGCTCGGCCGCTGCGGAGGATAAGCCTGCCGAGACGCTTCAGCCCAGCAAGATCGCCTATCGCGCCGACATTGATGGTCTCCGCGCGCTGGCGGTCGTGCCAGTCGTGCTCTTCCATGCCGGGGTCGAGATTTTCCTCGGTGGCTTCGTCGGCGTCGACGTGTTCTTCGTCATCTCTGGCTTCCTCATCACGACGGGACTGCTTCAGGACTCGTCGATCACCCGCTTCTATGAACGACGCCTCCGCCGCATTTTGCCTGCGCTCACGGCGATGATGGTGACGTCGGCCATCGCGGCCTTCTTCATCCTGCTGCCCGGCGACCTGTTGGCCTTCGGTAAAAGCATGGGCTCGGCCCTTCTGTTTGGCTCCAATGTCTATTTCTGGCGTCAATCGGGCTATTTCGCCACCATTACCGAGACATGGCCCCTGCTCCACACCTGGTCGCTGGGTGTCGAAGAGCAGTTCTATATCTTCTTTCCCCTGTGCATCCTCGTGCTGGGGCGCTGGCGGCGCCGAATTTTGCCGGTCGCCATCGTGTCGATGATGGCGGTGTCCTTCTGGGCAGCCCAGTTTCTCGTCGGGAATATGAAGGGGGTGATGGCCTTCTACCTCATGCCGTCGCGCGCCTGGGAATTGCTGACGGGGTCGCTGCTGGCGACGGGGTTGATACCGGGTGTGCGCCACCGCATGGTCGGCGCTGTCGCCGCCGCCGCGGGCGTCGCCATGATCGTGTTTTCGGTCCTGACCTATAGCGCAGCGACACCCTTTCCAGGCGTCAGCGCGATTCCGCCGGTGCTGGGGTCCGCATTAATCATCTGGGCGGGACAAAAGGGCGAGCACAGCCTGTCGCCAATTCTGGGGTCGGCGCCGCTGCGGTTCATCGGGCTGATCTCCTATTCGCTATACCTGTGGCATTGGCCCATCTTGGCCTTTGTCCGCTATGTGCATATCGACCCCATCACCCCTGCGCTGGCGACCTTGGCGGTCGTGGCATCGGTCGCTGCGGCCTATCTGTCCTGGCGTTATGTCGAACGCCCGTTCCGCCATGTGAGTTCGCGGTCGAAGATCTGGGGATGGTCGGCCGTCGCCGGTGCCGTCATGGCCTTGCTCAGCCTGGCGCTTATCCTCAGCGGCGGCTTTCCGCAGCGCTTTTCACCATCGATCGTCGCGCTGAACGCCGATCAGGACGACAGCTGGCGGTGTGGCCCGTCGTCCTTCGTCCCGTTGGGCTCCTATTATGCCTGCGGCATAGACCTTCCCTCACGCGACCCTCGCAAGGCGGATATCATCCTGTGGGGCGACAGCCATGCCCAGATGTACGTGCCTGCGTTGAAGCGCGCTTTGCATGGCCGTTCGGCCGTGCTGGTCAACGCCTATGGCTGCGCGCCGACGGTGCGCGGCGGGCAGGACGCGGATTGCGCGCGAATCCAGAACGAAAACTTTCGCCTGATAGCAAAGCTTCCGGCCAAGATCGTGATCCTGGCCCAAAACTGGCCGCAATATCGCAAGGAGGCTGGCGCTAGCGCGGGTGGTGCCAAATCGGCGAACCGACGTTTCCTGCCTGCGGCCCGCCGCTTTGCCGAAACCGTCGATGCCCTTCGGGCCGCGGGCAAGACCGTCTATGCCGTCACGGCTATCCCCAATCCCGAATATGAGCTGCCAAGCGTGGTATCCCGCGATCTCGCCTTCCACGGTAGACCTCGGCATCCGATCGGCGTGAGCACTGCCGCATTTGATGAGGATTTCGCCAATGTCCTCAACACGGAGAACGCCCTGTCCCAGCAAGGAAAGCTCTCACTGATCGACGTGCGGAAATTCATCTGCCGCCAGGACAGTTGCCAGTTTATTCAGGGCGGGAATAGCGTGTTTGCGGATCACGGCCATGTCACGATTGCGTTCGCCGATGCCATGGGACCGACCTTCGACACGGCGCTTCGCCCTGCGCGGGTGACGCGATGACCTTCCCTGCTCCGCCCCTGACCGGCATCGGTCATCCCGGCGCGCGGCAAAGCGGGCGGGCACCTTCGCCAAAGGGTGGCAACGGTTGGATGGCCGCACCCTTTTCGGGTATAGTCTTCCTATTGCTGACGATCCGCTTCGGGCTGGATCGCGTGCTGATGGACACCACCATTTCGATGGGCTCCGCAAACTTCACGCTTGGCATCCTGTTCAACTTCGCGTTCGTGTTCATCGCGTTCTGCCTCCTCGGCTACACGCTGTTTTCCCATCGTGCGATGCAATCCGACGCTGCGGTTCCCCTCGCGCTCTGGCTGCCGTTCCTGATCTCGCTGTTCGGATCTGTCCTCTACACCGCCTACCCGGTGGACGGGGTCAAGTTCTTCTGGAACGTCCTGACGTTCTTCTGCCTTTTTGCGATCGGCTATCATTATAGTCGCTATTTTTCGATCGTCCGCATATCCGCGATCATCATCCTGGCGGGTATCTTCCCGATCCTCATTTCCATTCTCTATTACGCCATTGATGGTTTCCACGAACGCCTGAGAGGCGCGGCCGGCCACCCCAATATGCTGGCCTTCTTCCTCTTCTTTTATATCAGCTTCTGCTATCACGGCCTGGTCTGGGGCTGGATCAAGAGCAAAGCCCTGCGTAACGTCGCCATCGTCTTTTGCGCCCTGGCGACGCTCGAATTGTTGCTGACCGGCACCCGCTCGGCCTTCGTCGCGATGTTCTCTTTTCTTCTCGTATCGACGCTGCGCCGCCCGATCTGGCTGCTGATGATCCTTCCCGCCCCGTTCCTTGCGCTCGCCATCCCGAGCGTGAACGAGCGCGTCACGGAGGTCTTCCATTCCAAGCCGACCGTCAGCTATGAGTATTTCATCGCGACGGCCCGCGGCGACACCGATGCCGAAGGGCCGGTCGAAGCGGACTCGGGGACGTGGCGTGTCTTTCTTTGGAAAGCGTCATGGCCGATCATAAAGGAGGCACCCGTGCTGGGTCACGGCGCCTACTCCTTCCTGCCAAGCTCGCAGCAGTTCTTTCCGCTGAATGCTTCTGCCGGTTCGGGTGCGCACAATATTTTCGTGCAGATCACCTTTGAACAGGGTTTTGTCGGCCTGGCCGCTTATCTGTGGCTGATCTTCGGAATCTGCGTTCTCGCTATCGTGCGATTCCGGCATGATCCCGGTCTTGCCACATTCATCATCATGCTCAATCTCAGCTTCAACGTGGCGGGACTGAGCGATAACATGCTCTACTATCTTATCGACCAGATTTACATCTGGTTCGCGCTGGGCATAACGCTGGGCCTCCTGATGAAGGCACCGGCCCCGAGGGCTGCTGTTCACGGGCTCCGGATCGGCCGTTGAACGTCACGGCCCCTCAGGCAGAGTGGCCGTGCACCTCGGCCGGATAACCGTCCAGCGCACGCAAGTCCGTCGTGCCACGGCGTATCAAATGCGACGCCACGGCCCGCACTTGCGAAAGATAGGCCGCCAGGCTGTGGCGGCGCCCGACCAATGCGGCCGCCCGCTGGCGAATGATATCCACCGCCCCACTGTTCTCAGGAGCCTCCGCCCAGCGGATCGCGGCGGCAAAGGCATCGGGCGTGCTGTCGACGATCAAACCCGTCTCGCCATCATCAATATAGTCCCGCACGCCGCGCACGTCGTTGACGATGACCAGCTTCTCGAGGAGCATGGCATTCAAGTAGGTCTGTTGCCCCGCACTCCGGGTGGACTGTTCGAGCGGCACGACGACATGGCGCGCCCCGCGCAGCTCGTCCATATAGGCTTCGTGCGGGAGCGACCGGCATTGGATATGGGCCGGAAGATTGTCCTCGCGATAGGACGTGGCCATCCGCAGATCGATGTCGAGATCGCGAAACGCCTTCGTGACCAGGGGATAGTCACGCAGCGAATTTCCACCTGCGAAGACGTAGTTCCCATGGGAATTGGGGTGTCGATTCTCGTACATCGTATGGCAGAACGGCGTGAAGACCACGCGATCGGCATCGACCTTCCACCGATCGGCGAATTCTTCCCGCTCGGAAGACGAAAGCACGCAATAGACCAGCTTGTCGTGATCGATCATGCGCACCATCGCCTTGGACACGGCTGGCATCACCCAGGACAGCCACCGCGCCCGCTTCTCCAGCGAACGGCTCTTCTGCTCCCACGTACAGTCCACCAGCACCACCCAGGGCCGACGCCCCCATTTGAGAACCAGTGCGGCCAGGATATCGCAATAGCGGTGCGCAAAACCCAGCGCCCCGTTGAGAATGACCACGTCCTGGTCACGGCTCTGCCCATGGACGGCGCGCAGATAGGCCAGCAGACCGATGCCGCGACGATCGATCAGATGGACGTCACGCCAAACCGCTTCATCGCTCCATAGCGAGGACGCCACACGCCCCTGATCCGTCGCCGTCATGCAAAGCCCCCCGGAATGCTCGTCCAGGCGCGCGACACGCGCCGTCATGGGAAAACGTCTATCCATCGGAAAGCATGCGCTCAACACGAGGAGCACGGAGATTGCCCTATCGCAGCATTACCTGTCCCCTTATGGTTCACATCCACCTGATCCGCCGCCGCCTCGCCAGACATCGCCAAGCGGGCGAACGAATGGGGCAGTCCTTGAACGATGCTCCGAAGGGGTAGCCGTATCGGAAGCCCTCCAGGATACCGTTGGACTGCGTGCTAAGCGGCGAAGCCACCACTACCAATCATGAAGCTACCCGGTTTGCGAGGCAGCATGCCTGTCCGGCTGGCATTTGTCAGACAGTTGATATAGCCTCTCCCGAAAAAGGGGAGAAGCTCGTGAAGACATTGATCCGTACATGTGCCGCCATCAGCGCGCTGCTGGCGACCACCGCGATCCACGCCAGCGGACAGGCACCCGCCACCGCACCGCGCCGCCTGGCGATCGTGGCGAAGGGCAGCCTGCCCAAGCCGCCCGCCCCGCGCGATGCGCGGACGGCCTATCTCATGACCTTCTTCACCGATGAGGATCATTCGCTGCACTTCGCGACCTCGCGCGACGGCTACAGCTTTACCGACGTCAACGGCGGGCAGCCGGTCATGGCCGGGCGGGACGTGGCCGAGCAAAAGGGCATTCGCGATCCCCACATCATGCGCGGCCCCGATGGCGGCTTCTATATGTCGATGACCGACCTGCACATCTTCGCCCAGCGCGAGGGGCTGCGCGATACCCAGTGGGAGCGGCCCGATGCCCAATATGGCTGGGGCAACAACCGCAACATGATATTCATGAAGTCCTACGACCTGATCCACTGGACGCAGGCGCGGGTTACGCCCTCGGCGCTGTTCCCGCGCTACCGGGACGCTGGCAATATGTGGGCGCCCGAGACGATCTATGATCCTCAGCGAAAGGCGCTGATGGTCTATTTCACCACTCGCGACGGCAACGGGCCGAATTATCTGGTCTATTCTTATGCGGACAAGGACTTCAGCACGCTGACCGAAGAGCCCAAGAAGCTGTTCGAATATCCCGATCCGAAAGTGAACGTGATCGATGCCGACATCACCAAGGTCGGCGACAAATACCACATGTTCTATGTCGCGCACCAGGCGCCGGGCAATATCCGCCATTCGGAATCGTCGCGGATCAATAGCGGCTGGACGAAGGATCTGCGCAAGGTCGATCCCGAAACCGCTTCGTCGGAGGCGCCGACCCTGTGGCGGCGGAACGGCACCAATACCTATGTCCTGATGTACGATGTGTTCGGCATCAAACCGAACAATATGGGTTTTGCTGAGACCACCGACTTCGTGACCTATCGGAATATCGGGCGGTTCAACGAGGCCGGATCGCCAATGAAGGCGACGAACTTCACCCGGCCGAAGCACGGCGCGGTCGTCGCGATCAGCCCGGCGGAAGCCACCCGGCTGGAACGGTATTTCGCCAGTCGATGAACGAAAAGATGCGCCCGCCTCTCCCAGGGCGGGCGCATCCCGCAGTGCGCTTATTTCGCGGCGCTGCTCACATCGCCCTGCCCCATGGCCGAGACCAGGACGTTGCCCTTGCCGGAGAAGTTGGCGGCAGGCAGGTTGGCGACCTTGTCCCCCACCTTCACGAGGACCCGCTCGACGGCGCCCCGGGCATTGGTGCGAACCGACTGCACCGCGCCGATCGCCCGGCCCTGCACGTCGCGGACGACCATGCCGGTATCGACCGGGAAGGCGCCGCCCTGCGCCGCGCCGCTACCGGCCAGCGCCAGATTGCCCGTGAGCGAACCGTTGCCGCCCGCCGCCAATGCGGTGCCCGAACCCGAGCCAGCGACATTGCCACCCGCATTGGCGGCCCGTTCGGTCAGGTTCGAGGCCGCGCCCCGTACCCGGTTGCCAGCTGCTCCGGCCGTATCGCGAACCCGCCCGGCGACGTTCCCGACCGTGTTCACGCCTCGGCCCGCCACGTCGCGTACCGCATCGGTGCCGACCAGCTGGGCATCCACGCCACCGCCGACCGTACCGGAGGCCGAACCATTAGCGCCGCCCGACTGGCTGCCCGCACGCGTCGCGCTGTCCAGCATGGAGCCGCCGGAGGCTTCGCCCGAAGCCGCCACCCGTCCACGGCGCAGGTCGACAGCCCGGTCGCCGCGCACCAAGCCACGGGTCCGCGCGGTGGCTTCCGTGGCAGCACGTCCGCTCTGGGTCGCGCCGTTAAACGCTCCATTCGCACCGCCGGTCAGGCCGCCGGTGACACCGCCGAGCTGACCGCCCAGGCCACCACCACCGACCAGGCCACCACCGCCAAGCAGCTGCGCCGAAGCGGGCATCGCGACGAGCGCCGCAGCAAGGATCGCGGTGCCGGAAAGAAGGTTCTTCATCATCGTTCTCCTTAACTTCTGGAGAGACAACGAGAGGGGCTTCCGGTTTAATCCCGAAAAAATGCGCGATTTACTGCGCCGTGGTCCGGCAATCGGCGCAAACTATTCCACGACCTAGGAATTTTTCTTCGCCTTTACGCCCGATTTTTTTGGCTTCGGCATCGATTTCGGCCAGCGCGACCCGGATGCGAGCGGGGTCGAGCGACGGATAGGCCGCCACCACCCGCCCGGCGACCAGTGGCGCGGCGAAGGAGGTACCCCGAACCTTGAAACGACGACCGCCGACCCCGGCCGCCAGCATGTCCGCCCCGGGCGCGGCATAGTCGACATGACTCGCGCGCCCCGCTTCGATCAGCGGTCGCCCGCGTCCGTCGACGGCGGTCACGGCGATGACGCCAGGATAAGAGGCCGGATAGGCGGGCGGCGCGGCGGGGCCGTTGTTGCCGACCGCCGCCACGATGATAAGGCCGCGCTGCTGCGCCGCCGCGACGACGCGGGCCAGCAATGGGTTGGCGGGACCGACCAGGCTGATCGTCGCGACGGGCACGCGCTGCTCGACCAGCCAGCCCAAGGCCTTGGCAATGGCGGTCGCGTTGCCGCCCGCCGGATCGCTGCCATAGACGTCGGCCGACGCGATCCGCGCGCCGGGCAGCGAACCCCGGATGCCGCTGCCCCCTGCGATCAGCGAAGCGACCGCCGTGCCGTGGTCATTGGCGCGCGGCGCGCCTGTCGCGAAGCCCTTTGTCAGCGTGGCCCCCTCGGCCCCGCCATCGATTACCCCGACAATTGTCCCACGCCCTGCGCTCCCTTCGGACGCCGACACCGCGATCGGTGCTCCGCTCCCGCTCGGCAGATGGAGCTGATCGGCGCTCACCTCTCCACCCAGCCTCTCCAGAACCTTCAGCGCGGCCTTGAGCGATTGGCCCGGCGGCACGCGCAGCCGGACGAAGCCGACCCCGAGAACATCGTCACGCTCGATCACGGAGAAGCCCAGCCGCCCGACCGCCGCGAGCAGCGCATCGCTGGGGGCATCGAGCACCACCTCGCCCGCGCGCGCCGGGAAGCCCATCGGGTCCAGCGCGATCGCGTCCGGATGGTCGCGGACCAGTTGCGTGAAGGTCGCGCGGCGGACCTGCTCCAGCTGTCGCACGGTCGCGCGCGAGGCGGCATCCATCCGCTCGATCACCGGATCGGCCAACGACGAAATCCCCCGACCTATCGAGGGCAATCCACCGGGGAGCGACGGCATTGCCGGCAACGACGGCACCAGCTGCGCCCGCCCCGCCGTCACGCCCAGCGCAAGCCCCGCCGCCGCCATCGATATCGCCAGATAGCGGGTCGTCCGCTTCATCGCCGTTCACCCATTGTCAAAATTCATGCTGACATGGATTAAACGATGAACCTCATCCGTTTCATCCCTGCAACAAGGAAAACAGGTTTGGCCGCTTTCGAAACCGAGTTGTTGGCGCTGCTTCCGCGACTGAGGCGGTTCGCGCGATCGCTCACCCATGACGGGGCGGATGCGGACGATCTGTGCCAGGTCACGATCGAAAAGGCGCTGATGGCGCGCGGCTCGTGGCAGGCGGGGACACGATTGGATAGCTGGATGTACCGGATCATGCGCAACGCCTGGATCGACACCGCCCGCGCCCGGTCGCGCGCGGCGGAGACCTTCGTCGCCGAGGAGGCGGGCTTGGGCGTCGGCGGTGCTGGCAATGCCGAGGCGCGAGTCGCACTGAACGAGGTGGACGCGGCGATGCACACCCTGCCCGACGAACAACGCGAGGCGGTGGCACTCGTCCTGGTCGAAGGGATGGCCTATAAGGAGGCCGCCGAGATACTCGACATTCCTATGGGCACCCTGACCTCGCGACTGGTACGGGGCAGGCAGGCGCTGATGGCGCGGCTGGGAGAAGCGGCATGACGATCGAACCCGAACTGCTGATGGCCTATGCCGACGAAGCGCTCGATCCGTTGACGGCCAAGCGCGTGGAGCGTGCCATCGCCGCTGATCCGTCCTTGGCCGAGGAGGTCGCGCGCCATCGGCGTCTTAGGGCAAGATTGGGTGCGGCCTATGCCCCGATCGCCGACGATCCCGTGCCCGACCACCTCGCCGCAATGCTGAAGACCAATGTGGTGCAGATGCCCCAACGCCAGGGCCGCCCGCCACGCGTTTCAGCCGCCTGGCGATCGGCGGCCGCGATGGCGGCGTGCCTGGTCGTCGGTCTCGTGGTCGGGCGCGGCGTGCATCAGGAAGGGCCGGTCAGGGCGACCGATCAGGGCCTTTATGCCGCCGGTTCGCTCGCAAAGGCGCTCGACGATCAACCGAGCGGCACGAAAGGCCCGGTGCGGATCGCGGTCAGCTTCCGCGCGCAGGACAATGGCTTTTGCCGCGTGTTCCAGTCGGCCGGGGCGGACGGCATCGCCTGCCGCGATCCTAGGGGATGGGCGTTGCGACGGACCATGCCGGGCAGTGCACCCGGCGCAGGCGGCGGTTATGTCCAGGCGGGGTCGTCCGATGCCGAGTTGATGGCGGCGGCGCAGGACATGATGGCCGACATGCCGCTGGATGCGGCGGGCGAGAAAAAGGCGATCGCCAGCGACTGGCGCGCGCGCTGACGACACACCTTTTCGGAAAGCGATCGTTTCCACCGTGCCGGTGGACCGATCGCGCCACCGCCCTATCTTGGGCACATGAAAAAGATCGGTTTCCTCTCCTTCGGCCATTGGTCGCCCTCGCCCCAGTCCGCCACGCGTTCGGCGCAGGACGTGCTGCTCCAGTCGATCGACCTCGCGGTAGCTGCCGAGGAGCTGGGCGCGGACGGGGCCTATTACCGGGTCCATCACTTCGCGCAGCAACTCGCCTCCCCCTTCCCGCTGCTCGCCGCCGTCGGTGCGCGGACCAGCCGGATCGAGATCGGCACCGGCGTGATCGACATGCGCTACGAAAACCCGTTCTACATGGTCGAGGACGCGGGATCGGCAGACCTCATCAGCGGCGGGCGCCTGCAACTGGGGATCAGCCGCGGCTCACCCGAGCAGGTGATCGACGGCTGGCGCCACTTCGGCTATGGCCCGGCACAAGGCGAGACCGACGCCGATATGGGTCGCCGCCATGCCGAGGTTTTCCTGCACCTGTTGAAGGGGCACGGCTTCGCCAAGCCCAATCCCCGCCCGATGTTCCCCAACCCGCCGGGGCTGTTGCGGCTAGAGCCGCATTCGGCGGGACTGCGTGACCGTATCTGGTGGGGCTCCGCCTCGAATGCGACCGCGATCTGGGCGGCCAAGCAGGGCATGAACCTGCAAAGCTCGACCCTGAAGGCCGACGAAAGCGGCGAGCCCTTCCATGTCCAGCAGGCCAGACAGATTCGCGCCTATCGCGAGGCCTGGGCGGCGGCCGGGCATGACCGGGCGCCGCGCGTGTCCGTCTCACGGTCGATCTTCGCGCTGACCACCGATCAGGACCGCGCCTATTTCGGCCGCGACGACAGCCGGGATCAGGTCGGCATCATCGACAATATGCGCGCGGTCTTCGGCCGTTCCTATGCCGATGAGCCCGAGCGGCTGATCGAACAGCTTCGCGCCGATGAAGCGATCGCCGAGGCCGACACGCTGCTGCTGACCGTGCCCAACCAGCTGGGCGTCGATTACAACGCGCATGTGATCGAAAACATCCTGCGCCACATCGCGCCCGCACTTGGCTGGCGCTGACGAAGGGACAGGCCCCGGCTTAAGGTCGGGGCCGAAGCCCATGGTACCAATGATATGGCAAGAAATGGCGCGCCCGGAACGATTCGAACGTCCGACCCTCAGATTCGTAGTCTGATGCTCTATCCAGCTGAGCTACGGGCGCGCATGAGGTCGATGACGACCTGATTTTGATCCACTGGCGCGCCCGGAACGATTCGAACGTCCGACCCTCAGATTCGTAGTCTGATGCTCTATCCAGCTGAGCTACGGGCGCGCTGTGGAGGTGGGCTGATAGAAGCGCTTCGGAATCTTGGCAACCCCTTTGCAAAGGTTATCCACATTTTTTCTGCGGACGGACCTTTGCCGCGCTTTGCGGCATTTGGTCCCTCACGCCGAATGCGGTTAGGAGGATCGCAATGACGCCTTATCGCCCTGCCCCGTCCGCCCGGCCTGCCCATCCATGGCGCGCCTGTGCCCTTCTTGTCGGCTTGGCCCTGGCCGGATGTGCGCGGGATCGCGACACGACGCCCTATCCGTCGCTGGCGGTGCGGCCGGTGGAGAAACAGGGCTTTGCCGAACCCGCCGCCAAGCCGGTCGTGCTTCGCCCCGATCCAGCGCTCGATGCGCAGATTGCCGACTTGACCCGCCGCTTGAGCGCCGTGGAGCAGGAATTCGCCAAGGCGCACGACCAGGCGCGTGCCAGCGCCGCCAAGGCGCGGGGAGCGGTGGTCGGCAGCGATGCCTGGCTGACCGCCCAGACCGAACTGGCCACGCTGGACGAAATCCGTGCACGGACCTCCTCGCTCCTGACCGAGGCCGATGATCGCGCGATCCAGCGGGCCGCCGCGCTGGAACCGGATTACCTCAGCCTCGACACCCTGCGTGAGCGCGCCGCGACGGCGGTCACGAGTCAGGCCGCACAGATCAAGGCGATCAGCGACAGCCTGCCCGCCGCCTGACCTGGTCAAAACTTGCGGATAAAGGGCAGGATGCTCGAATAATCATCGGTCCAGGCGGCGAGGCCCGGCGGTGCCACCGCCGGGACCCAGTCGCCGCCCTGTGCCTCCAGCGTCTTCAGCACCTGCGCATCGCGCGACAGCGCCAGCCAGACCGACGCGGTCGCCTGCGCCTCGCGGTCCAGATCGGTCGGCACATAGCTCATCCTTGCGATCACCCAGCCTCCATCACGCGCGGCGGCGGCGACCAGCGGCTCCAGATCGACGAAGCGGTTGGAGATATGGACCAGCAGCAGCCCGCGCGGCGACAGGACGCGGGCATACGTCGCGAAGGCCTCGCGGGTGAGCAGATGGGCCGGAACCGCGTCCGACGAAAAGGCATCGAGTGCCAGCAGGTCGAGGCTGGCCGGTGCTTCGGTGGCCAGGCGGAGGCGGGCGTCACCGATGCGGATGACGGGATCGGGCTGGCAACGGCGCAGATAGCTGAACTGCCCGGTATCGCGCGCGATATGGACGATGACCGGATCGATCTCGTAGAAACGCCAGCTCTGGCCCGGCCGGGCGTAGCAGGCGAGCGTCCCCGTCCCCAGCCCGACCACACCGATCCGCGCCGCCGGACCATAGAGCATCGGTGCGGCGCGCATCGCCCGGCCGACTCCGGAATAGGGCGCATAATAGGTGGTCGGCGTGCGTTCGCGCGTCTCCGATCCTCGAAGCTGGATGCCGTGCACGGTCGAGCCATGATCCAGCTCGCGATAACCCGGCCCGTCGCGCACGGTATAGACGCCGAAATAGCTGCGCATCCGGGCGTCGCGCTCCATCGACAGCGACAGCGCGCGATAACCGCCGAACAGGACCAGCGCTCCGCCGAGCAGCAGTACAAAGCCCGTCCGCGCCCCGATGGTCAGGAAACCCAGTGCGGCGATAACCAGGAACACCGTCCCCTGCCGCTCCTCGCCGAACCACGCCGCCGGGCCCACGAGGCGCAGGTCGAGAACCAGCCCGATCACCACCGCCAACGCGACCAGCATTGCGCGCGGATGTCGCCACCACAGGTCGCGGATCACCGGCAGAATGAATTGCTGCGGGATCAGCACACCCGCCGCCAGGATCAGCAGCGGGTATTCGTAGGTCCAGTCGAACAGCACCGGCGCCAATATGCCCGCGAACACCCCGCCCAGTGCCCCGCCGACCGCCATCCACAGATAGAAGCCGGTAAGCCGATCGACCGCGGGCCGGGCCCGGTACATGGCGGTGTGCAGCGCGACCGACACCATGAACAGCAGCAGCAGCGCAACCACGACGTTGGAATAGGGCCGCTCGGGATAGCCGCCCATGATGACCCCGCCGAACAGCAGCAGCGTCACCGGCGCGATCCGGGTCAGCGTATCGGCCGCAGCCCGCCGGGTAGCGAAGGCGATGATGAAGCTCGCCAAATACAGCCCCAGCGGCAGAACCCAGAGCAGCGGCATCGCAACGATATCGGTCGTGATATAGGTGGAGGTCGCCAGCACCAGCCCCGACGGCACCGCCGCCAACGCCACCCAGTAACCGATGCGCCGCCACCCCGGCGCCGCCGAGATCGGCGCAGGGTCGGCGGTCGGGTCACTCGACGCTGGCAGCCGCGTCGCACAGGCCACGACCAGCAGCGCGAGCACGCCGTATCCCAGGCTCCACAACCGGCTCTGGCCATGAAGCGTCATCGAAGGCTCTACCAGCAAGGGATAGGCCACCAGCCCGGCAAAACTCCCCAGATTGGAGGCCGCGTACAGCGCATAGGGGTTACGTCCCGGCTGGGCGAGCGCGAACCAGCGCTGGATCAGCGGCGCCTGCGCCGACACCGCAAAGAAGAGCGGCCCGATCGACAGCCCCAGCAGCCACGGCACCCACAGCGCCGGTTCGGCATCGGGGGGCAGGTTCACCGCCATCAACCCGATCGGCAGCCACAAGGCCGCCGTCGCCAACACCAGACTATGCACTCCGGCCTGCACCCTGGGCCGCCACCGCCCAAGTGCATGGGCATAGGCATAGCCGCCCAGCAGCAGCGCCTGATAGACGAACATCGCCGAGTTCCAGACGGCGGGCGCACCGCCCAGTTTGGGCAGCGCCATCCGCGCAACCATCGGCTGGACCAGGAACAGCAGAAACGATCCGGTCAGGATCGTCGCGACGAACAGCGCGCGCGCCGCCAGGTCCGGGATACGGCGTGTCACCGGGTGCAGGATCAGGCGTTCAGCAACCGCGCGGCATGGGCGGCGTGATAGGTCAGCACGCCCGAGCAACCGGCGCGCTTGAACGCCATCAGTGTCTCTAGAACCATCGCATCACGATCCGCAGCCCCTGCCGCCACGGCCGTCTCGATCATCGCATATTCACCGGACACCTGATAGGCGAAGGTCGGCACCCGGAACTCGTCCTTCACCCGGCGGATGATGTCGAGATAGGGCAGGCCCGGCTTCACCATCACGCTGTCCGCACCCTCCGCCAGGTCCAGCGCGACCTCGCGCAGCGCTTCCTCGGCATTGGCATGGTCCATCTGATAGGTGCGCTTGTCACCCTTCAACAGCCCGCGCGTGTTCACCGCGTCGCGGAACGGCCCGTAAAAGGCGCTGGCATATTTCGCCGCATAGGCCATGATCTGGACGTTGACGAAGCCCTCGGCCTCCAGTGCACCACGGATCATGCCGATCCGCCCGTCCATCATGTCCGACGGCGCGATCACGTCCGACCCGGCGCGCGCCTGGGTCAGCGCCTGCTCGACCAACGCATTGGCGGTGTCGTCGTTCACGACATAGCCCGCCGCATCGACCAGCCCGTCATGGCCATGCGTCGTATAGGGATCGAGCGCGACATCGGTCAGCACGCCGATGTCAGGCACCGCATCCTTGATCGCGCGGATCGCCCGGCACATCAGGTTGTCGGGGTTCATCGCCTCGCGCCCGTCGTCGGTGCGCAGGTGCGAGGGCGTGTTGGGAAACAGCGCCAGGCAAGGAATGCCCAGATCGGCGGCTTCCCTCGCGCGCGCAACGATCCCGTCCAGCGACCAGCGCGACACGCCGGGCAGGCTGGCGATCGGCTCCTCAACCCCCTGCCCCTCCGTCACGAACAGCGGCCAGATCAGATCGGCCGGGGTCAGCACCGTTTCGGCGTGGAGCCTGCGGCTCCACTGCGAGGCGCGGGTACGACGAAGGCGAAGCGCGGGATAAGATGCGGTCATCAAAAGGGCTTTTGCGGGATCGTACCGCGCTTGCCAAGCGTTGCGTGCAAAGCGTTCCGGGGGCGAAAGGAATTGACGCGTGCGAGAAATTCGATCGGCAGCGATGGTGGTGAACGCCAAGTCGCGGCGCGGACAGGCTTTGTTTCAGCAGGCCTGCGCGGCGATGTCCGAGCTTTCCTTTCCGGTTGACGCCCGCGCGGTCGAGGACCCGAAGGATCTGGAGCCCACCGTGCGCGAATTGCTGGCGGCCAAGCCCGACCTATTGATCCTGGGCGGTGGTGACGGCACGATCAGCGGGCTGGTCGACCTGATGGTCGGGCATGACGTGATGCTGGGCGTGCTGCCGCTCGGCACGGCGAACAGCTTCGCCCGCTCGCTCGGCATTCCGCTGACCATCGAAGGCGCGGTCGACGTGATCCGCAATGGCCGCCCGCGTCGCATCGACCTGGGCATGATCGACAATGATTATTACGCCAATTGCGCCGCGATGGGGATCAGCCCCAAGATCGCCGAAACGGTCCCGCACGGCCTGAAGCGGGTGGGCGGACGTCTCGGCTATCTCGCCTGGGCCGCCTATCAGTTCCTGCGCTTTCGCCCTTTCACCCTGATCGTCGAGCAGAATGGCACGCGCGAGCGATTGCGCGTGGTCGAGGTGCGCATCTCCAACGGTCCCTATCATGGCGGCACCGAGTTGGTGGACGCCGCCGCCGTCGATTCGGGAGAGATCGTCGTGCAAGCGGTGTGCGGCCATGTGAAGCGCCGCCTGATCGTCAACTGGGCGGCGAGCATCCTGCGCAGCGACTATCGCAAGGAAAAGGTTCGCGATTTCCGGGGTCGCGAGATCAAACTGACCACCATCCCTCCGCTACCCATCTCGATCGATGGCGAGGTGCTGGCCCGCACGCCGGTGACGGCAAAGATCGCGCCGGGCATCATAGAGGTGATCGCGCCCGCAGAGTAGTCATTCCTCCCCATCTCCGATGGGGAGGGGGACCATGCGAAGCATGGTGGAGGGGCACGCCGCCGGCGACTACCCCACCGGCATCGCCTTGTTCGTCGGCTGCCCCTCGGCCAGCGCCTGTTCCTCGCATTCCTCCTTGCCTGCGGTGGGCGCCATCCGCCCCTTGCGCCAACCACCATGCCGGTAATAGCCGATGGTCATCAGCATCGAGGCGAGCGAACCCGCCGGAAAGCTCCACCAGATCGCATCCGCGCCCAGGCTCGGCTCCAGCAGGTTGGCGAGGCCGAAGCGCACCGGGAACATCGCAATCGCCAGGATGACCAGCGGCCCCACCACCGCGCCATTGGCCCGCACCGTCGCGGCCAGCACCATCGACACGCCGAACAGGATAAAGCTCCATCCGCCGATCAGGTTGATCTTGGCCGCAATGCCGATCGCATTCTGCTCATTACCCAGGAACAGCCACAGCACATGCCGGTCGAGCAGCGTCACCGCGACGACCAGCACGCCCGTCAGCAGCAGGTTCATGCGCAAACCAGCGCGGGTGATCCGGTCGACCCGGTCCCACTGCCCCGCCCCGATATTCTGCGCCGCCATCGCGCTGACCGCGGCGCCCACCGCCATGGCGGGCATCTGGATATAGGTCCAAAGCTGGTTCGCCGCGCCATAGGCCGCCGTGGTCGACGTCCCATGCCGGTTGACCAGCCCCATCATCGCCAGCGCCGAGGTGGATACGACCAGCATCTGGAGGCCCATCGGGAACCCCTTGACCACGATGGTCTTCAGCAACTCCGCGGTGGGGAGCAGATAGCGCCATTCCGCCCCGCGCAGGCGGATGACCAGATCCTTGGCATAGACATAGGTCACGAGCGCCAGCAGCGATCCGGTATTGGCGATCAGCGTCGCGATCGCCGACCCTTCGATCCCCAGCGCAGGCACCGGGCCCAGCCCCAGGATGAAGACGGGGTTCAGCGCGACGTCGAGGACCGAGCCCAGCGCCATGAACTTCAGCGGCGTGATCGAATCGCCGACCCCGCGCAACGCCATGGTCAGCAATACCGAAAGGAATCCCGGCGGCATCGCGACGAAGATCACCCGCAGATATGCGAGCGCCAGCGGAAACACCTCGGCCGGAGTCGCCAGCGCACGCAAGATGGCCGGTGCGGCCAGCCATCCGACACCCACCGTCACGACCGAGATCACCGCGAACAGCCCTAGCGCCGAGCCAAGGACCCGACGCACCGCCTCGACGTCTCGCCGCCCCATCGCCTGACCGATCAGGATGGTCGCCGCCATACCAAAGCCGAAGGTCGCCGCGACCAGCAGGAACATGATGATATTGGCGTTGGTCGTCGCCGCCAGCGCCCGCTCGCCCAGAAAATGCCCGATCCAGATCGCATTGATCGACCCGTTGAGCGATTGCAGCACGCTCGATCCCAGGGTCGGCAGCGCGAACAGCAACAGCGTCCGACCGATCGGCCCGGCGGTCAGGTCACGGCGTCCGCTTGGTGGTTTCATGGCTTGGCCGCTCCGTTCTTGATTTCCTCGTCGACGAAACGCGCCATGTCCGCAAATTGAAACGCGGGCGGCTTGTTACCCTGCCCCGCGTAAAGACCACGTAGGTAGCCCCAGTCGAACGGTGTCATGGCTTCGGGCGCACTGCTGCCAGTGTCGAACAGCGACAAGATGCTGGGCACCGCCTCGCTATTACGCGGGCGGACCTCGGCCAGCAGGCGCATCGAGGCGTAATCGCCGATCTGGTTGATCGACTTGCCATACACGGCGTTGCGATCGATCAGCATGACGGCCGCCGCGATTCGCGACTTGATGGGCAGGTCGATGCGGCTGGCGCTGGGGATGGTCAGCGTCGGCAGTTCGTTGCCGAATTGCATGATCCGATCGCCGTCACGGCTGGTGATCGCGGTTATGTGCCAGACATGGACCGGCCCCTTGTCCCGGATCATCGCACTGACTTCTGAAGCTTGTAGGCGGCCAAAAATGCCGGGCCGATGATCGGCGAGCCACTTTACCTGATCGGCTCCGTTTTCGACGAACAGGACCAAGACATTGGGGCTGCATTTCTCGCCGCCCAGCTCGATACCCAGGCGCATCGCATTGCCCATGATCCGGTCGGCGATCCCCAGCACCATGTCCCGGCGCAGACCGACGCCACCGATGCATAGCGGCTGAGTCATGCGCGACAGCGGTTCACTACCGTTTGGATGGCCCGCAATCATCCGAAACCATCGCAGCGTTTCGCGCTTGGCGGGTAGCGGGCGAGCCGTGACCACGATCGGGTCCAACGGAGAGGACGTTCCCGCCTGCGCCGATACGGCCTGAACGGTGCCGAAGGAAGCGAGCCATGCCAAAGCCGTCATAACCGTCGCCCGCATCGCCCGCCCCCTATGTCGGCAAGTATCAGCCTGCCAGAGCGTCCCGTACCGCCTGGAGCGCGTCGGCGCCCTTGGCGCCGTCAGGGCCGCCGCCCTGGGCCATGTCGGGACGGCCGCCGCCGCCCTGCCCGCCCAGCGCCGCCACCGCCTTGCGCAGCAGGTCGACGGCATTGTGCTTGGCCGTCAGGTCGTCAGTGACGCCGACCGCGACCGAGGCCCGGCCGTCATTCACCGCGACCATGACCGCGACACCCGATCCGCCGAGCCGCTGCTTGGCATCGTCGACGGCTCCGCGCAGCCCCTTGGCCTCGAAGCCGTCGAGCACCTGGCCGATGAACGCCACGTCACCGATCTGCTCCGGCCCGGCCACGGCACCGCCCGCGCCGCCACCCATCGCCAGCGCCTTCTTGGCCTCGGCCAGTTCGCGCTCCAGACGGCGGCGATCCTCGACCAGCGCGGCGATGCGCGCGGGCACTTCGTCGGGTGTTGTCTTCAGCGTCGCGGCGGCGGCCTTCAGCATGTCGTCACGGTGCGACAGATAGGCGCGCGCGCCCTCCCCGGTCAGCGCCTCGACGCGGCGCACGCCGCTCGACACCGCGCCTTCGGACACGATCTTGAACACGCCGATCTCACCCAGCGCATTCACATGCGTGCCACCGCAGAGTTCGAGGCTGTAGGTGCCGTCGGCATCCTCACCCATCGAGACGACGCGAACCTCGTCGCCGTACTTTTCGCCGAACAGCGCCATCGCGCCCATTTCGATCGCCTCGTCGGGCGTCATCAGCCGGGTAACGACCGGGCCGTTACCACGCACCTGCTCGTTCACCTTAGCCTCGACCTCGGCGATATCGTCGGCGGTCATGCCGACCGGCTGCGAGAAGTCGAAGCGCAGGCGCTCGGGGGCGACCATCGAGCCCTTCTGCGCGACATGGGTGCCCAGCCGCTGACGCAGCGCCTCGTGCAGCAGGTGCGTCGCCGAATGGTTCGCGCGGATCGCGGCGCGGCGGCTGGTGTCGATCGCCAGCTTCACGCTGTCGCCGACCTTGATGCCGCCTTCCTGGATTTCGGCATTGTGCACGAACACGCGGCCAAGCTGCTTGGAGGTGTCGGTGACCACCGCCTTCAGCCCGGTGTCGCTGGAGATCGTGCCGCTGTCGCCGACCTGGCCGCCGCTCTCGCCGTAGAAGGGCGTCTGGTTGACGATGATCGCCACGCTTTCGCCGGCCGCGGCGCTGTCCACCCGCGCGCCGTCCTTGACCAGCGCCAGGACCTCGCCCTCGCCGGTGTCGGAGGCATAGCCCAGAAATTCGGTCGAGCCGGTCTCTTCGGCGATGTCGAACCAGACATCGTCCGACGCCTTGGCGCCCGAGCCCTTCCAGGCGGCGCGCGCGGCGCGCTTCTGCTCGGCCATGGCGGCGTCGAAGCCCGCGCGATCGACCGACAGGTTCTGCGCCCGCAGCGCATCCTCGGTCAGGTCATAGGGGAAGCCATAGGTATCATAGAGCTTGAACGCCGTCTCACCCGCCAGCGTCGCGCCGGGCGCCATGCCCGCCGTCGCTTCGTCGAGCAGCTTCAGCCCCTTGTCGAGCGTCTGGCGGAAGCGGGTCTCCTCTTGGCGTAACGTCGCTTCGATCAGCGGCTGCGCGCGGACCAGTTCGGGATAGGCCGCGCCCATCTCGGCGACCAGCGCCGGGACCAAACGGTGCATCAACGGCTCCTTGGCGCCCAGCAGATGCGCGTGACGCATCGCGCGGCGCATGATGCGACGGAGCACATAGCCACGCCCTTCATTGGCGGGCAGCACGCCGTCCGCGACCAGGAAGCCCGCCGAGCGCAGATGGTCGGCGATGACGCGGTGCGACGCCTTCTGGCCGTCTTCGGCTTTGGTGTGCGTCAGCTCGCACGAGGCGGCGATCAGCGCCTTGAAGGTGTCGGTATCGTAATTGTCGTGCACGCCCTGCAGGACGGCGGCGATCCGCTCCAGCCCCATGCCGGTGTCGATCGACTTCTTGGGCAGCTCGCCGACAATCTCATTGGCTTCCTGCTCGAACTGCATGAACACCAGGTTCCAGATCTCGACGAATCGGTCGCCATCCTCCTCCGGGCTACCGGGAGGGCCACCATAGATATGCTCGCCGTGGTCGTAGAAGATTTCGGAGCACGGACCGCACGGCCCATTCTCGCCCATCGCCCAGAAATTGTCCTTGGTCGGGATGCGGATGATCTTGTGATCGGGCAGCCCCGCGATCTTCTTCCACAGGTCGAATGCCTCGTCGTCGGTATGATAGACGGTGGCGGTCAGCTTTTCAGCGGGAATGCCCCAGACCTTGGTCAGCAGAGTCCAGGCGTGGGTGATCGCCTGTTCCTTGAAAT
Source organism: Sphingomonas sp. 77B (assembly GCF_056497825.1). Classification (NCBI taxonomy): domain Bacteria; kingdom Pseudomonadati; phylum Pseudomonadota; class Alphaproteobacteria; order Sphingomonadales; family Sphingomonadaceae; genus Sphingomonas; species Sphingomonas sp. 77B. The sequence continues at coordinate 209,765 of NZ_JBWMBY010000001.1, read as the reverse complement.
AGTCGCCGAACGAGAAATTGCCTAGCATTTCAAAGAAGGTATGGTGCCGCGCAGTATAGCCGACATTGTCGAGATCGTTATGCTTGCCGCCTGCGCGCACGCACTTCTGCGAGCTGGTCGCGGTGAAATAGGGCCGCGACTCCAGGCCGGTGAACACGTTCTTGAACGGCACCATGCCCGCATTCACGAACATCAGCGTCGGGTCGTTCTGCGGCACGAGCGGCGCGGAGGGCACGATTTGGTGCCCTTCGCTGCCGAAATAGTCGAGAAAGCCGCGGCGGATGTCGTTGGTCGAGGTCATGGACACGGGGCTTAGGCGAGGTTTCGCGCGCGCTCAAGCGCCCGCGCGTTCGGGGCGGTCCGTCGCATCGCAATCGGTCGCCCACCGCAGCCTACCGGGCAGTTCGTCCGCCGACAGATCGATCTGCAAAACCCGTCGATGCCGCCCTGGGCTCGCCCGGGCGGACCCATGCAGGATGAGAGTACGATAGAGCCAGACTGATCCCGGCTCCGCAAGACATGGGGCTTCGCCGCAGCGGGCGACCATGTCCTCGATCGACGCCTCGGGAATGAGGCCGAAGCGATGCGACCCTGGGGCGACAAGCAGCGGCGCGTTGTAGACATCAACCGGATCAAGATGAAAACGCACCGTCACCATGCGCTCGAGCAGTTGGACGGGCGGAGCGACATGCAGCCGTCCGCGCTTGACGGTCCAAGGCCCAAAGCCATCCACCTCGCACCGCTCGGCGACTTCGATCGTACGATCCTGATGCCAAGCCAGCGCCCAATTGGCCCCGTCTGTCTTGTCAAAGAGCAGGGCCCGTACCGGGCGCATCGTCGACGCCCGATCCGCAATCAGCCGCCGGACGCCGGAGAGCGCGGCGGCCCTTGCGGGGTCGATACGTCGGCCGGGGCACCGGGCAGGCCAGTCCTCGAACAATCCGGCCAGTTCCAGCCGCTCATCCGCGTCTAGCGACATCGGCCAGAGTGCATAGCCTCGTTCGTCGAGTGCGTCGTTCATCCGATGGGCGTCTCGATTGACTGTGGTGGCGTCGAGAACCAGGCGGGCCCCGCCTCGGTCATGTGGAAGCAATCCTCGATCCGAATCCCGAATTTGCCGGGCAGATACAGCCCCGGCTCGTCGGAAAAGCACATGCCCGGTGCCAGCGGCGTCGCCTCGCCGTGCACCAGGTTGACCGGCTCATGCCCGTCCATGCCGATCCCGTGCCCGGTGCGGTGCGACAGGCCGGGCAGGCGATAGCCGGGCCCATAGCCCTGGGCTTCGTAAAAGCGCCGCACCGCATCGTCGATGCTGCCCGCCGGTGCCCCGATCTTGGCGGCGGCAAGCGCGACCTGCTGGCCTTTCGCCACAATGTCCCAGACCTTGCGCTGCTCCGCGCTCGCCCGGCCATGGACCCAAGTGCGCGAGACGTCGGACTGATAGCCGTGGACCGTGCAGCCGCAATCCATCAGCACGACCTGGCCGTCCGCGACCCGGTGCACCTGCTTGCTGCCGTGCGGATAGGCCGAGGCCTCGCCGATCAGCGCCATGCTGAACTCCGGCGCGCCGCCCAGCTTGCGGGTGGCCGCACTCATCAGAGCGCCCACCTCCGCGCCGGTCATGCCTGTCTCGACACGGGGATAGACCCAGCGATAGGCGGCCATCGTCACGTCGGTCGCCAGCTGCATCAGCGCGATCTCGGCCGGGGTCTTCACCATCCGGCATCCACGCACTACCGGATTGGCCGAGACCAGCCGCACCCCCGGCAGCGCCTTCTGCAGCCCGTCGAAAGCGAAGAAGCGCGCGGTCTCCTCGATCCCGACCGGCCGCCCGACCAGCTTGCGGTCGCGCAGGAACCCCGCGACGATGGCCAGCGGATTCTGATCCTCCTGCCACACCCGGACTTCGGCGGGCACGGCCAGCGTCTCACGAACGGAGGGTTCCTCGAAAAAGGGCGTGACGATGCACGGCTCGCCCTCGGCCGGGAGGATCGCGGCGGTCAGCCGTTCGCTGCGCCCCCAGCGGACGCCGGTGAAATAGACCATGCTCGACCCCGGCTCGATCAGGATCGCGCCGATGCCGTTCGCCTTCATCAGCGCTTGCGCCCGTGCCAACCGCCGTTGGCGTTCCTGCCGCCCGATCGGCACCGCCCCGCCGGTCATGTCGGAGAGCCCCGCCAGATCGGGCTCTGCGGCGCGAAGCAGGCCCGGCCGGACGAGAAACGGCAGGGCGGCGGCCGCGATCATCGCGCGGCGGGACAACAGGGTCTGCATGACGGTAACGATAGAATTCTTGACCTGAGCGCCGCAATGCCCTTGGCTCGCCCGTGGATTTTAATTTGGGGTATGCATGGCCAAGCGGCTGACCTTGTACATCTTCATCGGCCTCGTCCTGGGGCTGGTCGTAGGGCTTTCGCTCAACCTGTCGCTGAACGACGGCAGCGCGGCGGCGGCCGCGCAACTCAAGACGATCGCCAGCTATTTCGCACTCGTCACCGGCGTGTTCCTGCGGCTGATAAAGATGATTATCGCGCCGCTGGTCTTCGCGACCCTGGTGTCGGGCATCGCGCAGATGGGCGACACCAGGGCACTGGGTCGAATCGGGATCCGATCGCTCGCCTGGTTCATCTCGGCCAGCCTCGTGTCGCTCAGCCTGGGCATGTTGCTGGTCAACCTGCTCCAACCCGGCGTCGGCCTGAACCTGCCGCTACCCGCCGTCACCGCCGATAGCGGGGTGGTGAAAGCTGGGTTCGACTTGCAGAAGTTCGTCACCCACCTCGTCCCCGCCTCGCTGATCGAGGCGATGGCGACGAACGAAGTCCTCCAGATCGTCATCGGATCGCTCTTCCTGGGCGTCGCGATCACGGCGGTCGGCGAGCGGGCCGCACCGCTCGTCCGTGCGGTCGACGCGCTGGTCGCAGTGATGCTGCAGGTGACGGATTACGTCATGCGCGTCGCGCCGGTCGCCGTATTCGCCGCCGTCGCGGGCACGCTGACCGAGCAGGGGCCGTCGGTCATCGGCAAGCTCGCCATTTTCATGGGCAGTTTCTATCTGGGGCTCCTCCTGCTGTGGTGCGTGCTGCTCGGCGTCGCCACGTTGTTCATCGGGCCGCGCATCCGCGACCTGATCGCGCATATCCGCGCACCGCTGATCCTCGCCTTCTCAACCGCCTCATCCGAAGCCGCCTATCCCCGCATCCTGGAGGGGCTGGATCGGTTCGGCGTGCCGCCGCGCATCGCCAGCTTCGTGCTGCCGCTGGGCTATTCGTTCAATCTCGACGGCTCGATGATGTACATGACCTTTGCGTCGCTGTTCATCGCGCAGGCTTATGGCATCGACCTGTCGATCGGGCAGCAGATCACCATGCTGCTGGTCCTGATGGTCACGTCGAAGGGGATTGCGGGCGTGCCCCGTGCCTCGCTGGTCGTGATCGCCGCGACCATGCCGATGTTCAACATTCCCGAGGCCGGGTTACTGCTCATCCTGGCGGTCGACCATTTCCTCGACATGGGCCGCTCGGCGACGAACGTAATCGGTAATGCGGTGGCGAGCGCGGTCATCGCCAAGTGGGAAGGTCCGCTCGATCCGCCCGAGCCGGTCGATTTGGCGTCGCTCCACGCCCCCTCGGGCACGCCCGCGAAGGACGCCCCCGACAGCTTCCGCCAGATCGGGGGGCATTGACCGCCAGACCCTATGCCTCACGCATAGGCATAGGGTCCGCCCTTGGCGAGCGCCGCCTGATAGGCCGGGCGGGCATGAATCCGCTCTAGCCACGCGATGGTGGCGGGGCGGCGCTCGTCCAGCCCGGCGCGCGACCGGGCGGCCTCCAGCGGGAAGCTCATGATGATGTCGGCGGCGGTCATCTGCTCGCCCGCGAACCAAGGCGAACGCGCCAGTTCGCTTTCGACATAATCCAGATGCCGGTCGACCATGGGCTGGAACCGCTTCATCGCCACCTTGCCCATGACCGGGATACGGCTGAGCACCAGCGTCACGAACAGCGGCGGCATCAGCGAACCTTCGGCATAATGCAGCCAGAAACGCCAGCGCTGCATCGCCTCCCGGTGGGCGGGCGGCCCCAGACGGCCGTCCCCTTTGCCAACCAGATATTCGATGATCGCGCCCGTCTCGGCGATCACCAGCCCGTCATCCTCGATCACCGGCGACTTGCCGAGCGGATGCACAGCGCGCAACTCGCGGGGGGCCAGCATCGTCTTGGGGTCGCGCTTGTAGCGTTTGACCTCATAAGGAAGACCGAGTTCCTCCAGCATCCAGAGAATGCGTTGCGAGCGGCTGTTTTCGAGATGATGGACGATGATCGTCATGGCTGTTCCCCATAGTCGCGCGCGACAACGCGTCAGGAACGGGTCGGGGTGCAACGCGGTGCGAACCGGACAATTGGCGAGCGATGCATCAGCCATGACCGGAGCGGCGCAAAAAGGCTTGATCCCAAGGATGGTGGTCAGGGATAGACCCTATCGGAAGCCCCTTCTGTAAGCCTGCGACCCATTGCCTTCGTGACAAGAGAAGAATGGGCCGAATGGCGATTGCACCAGGGCCGATCGACATTCAGGCAAGATGCCACACATTCTTCCCCTGCAAGGGGAAGGGGGACCACCCAAAGGATGGTGGAGGGGTGTCGCCGGTGGTGGGGAAAGTCCAGCCTCTCCAACCGGAACACCCCTCCGTCAGGCCTCCGGCCCGCCACCTCCGCTAGACCGTGATGACGTTGCGTTGAACCAAGGAGAGCCCCTCCCCTTCAGGGGAGGGGTTGGGGTGGGGCCTCGCCATAGGCCTCACGCTTGCGGAAGCGCCCCACCCCCGGCCCCTCCCCTGAAGGGGAGGGGTGCGTTCATCTCATGTCATCATGCTCTAGAAGGGGAGGAATAGCGTGAATGTCGATCCGGTCTAAGCCGTCGCCTGCCAGATCCAGGCCGTTGCTGGCAGCGCGATCCGATCGCCGACCCGATATTCCGCGAGCCGGGCGCCAAGAGCGTTCAGGATGCGTTCACGCTCCGGCGGCGCGGCCTGCGCCAAGGCGCGCGCGGCGGGACCGATCTTCGACAGGAAGGACAGCGCATCCTCGAGCGGATCGCGGCCTTCTCCCACCACATAGTCGAAGGAGACGCGCGCGGTGCTGTCAGGCTGCCACCCGCTTTCCGTCAGCCAGTCACTTACCTGGTTCATGTCGGCAAAGGCGAAGGGGCCTGGCACGTATCCCTGCTCCTCCGGTGGCGCGACACCGATCGCCGCATCGGCGAGCGTCGCGAAGCCGTTGGCCGCTCTCTCCGCAAAGCAGGAGAAGACCAGCCGCGCGCCATCACGCGCTGCCCCCCGCAGGCTCGTGAGCGCCGCCACCGGATCGGGAAAGAACATGACGCCGTGGCGCGAACACATCAGGTCGAACGGGCCTTCGTCCGCCGAAACGGTCAGCGCATCGCCGCATCGGAAGTGCAGACGGTCGCCCGCCACCTCTCCCGCCCGGCTCCGCGCCACCGCGACCAGCTCCGCCGACAGGTCGACCCCCGTCACGCAAAGTCCCGGCCGTGCCGCCCGCAACGCCAGACTGGTCGCACCGGCACCGCTGCCGATATCGAGTGCGTGGCCGGTTTCAGGTGCGACAGAAGCGATCGCGGCATCGAGATGGCGTGACAGGTCCGCCAGGCTGCGGTCGGTGCGACGCCACTCCGCCGCCCAGACATCGCCGACGCGACCGCACCAATCCATCCCGCTCGTCATCGCCCGCCCCGTACCTTCACGCATCCCACAACAAAACGGCCCGCCATCGCTGGCGAGCCGTATGTCATCAGATGTCGTCCTCGGCGTCGGGGCCGGTCATCATTTCCTCTGCGACCTTCTCCGTGCGCTGGCGGATCGCCCGTTCGAGGCGGTCGGCCATGTCGGGATTGTCGCGCAGGTAATTCTTGGCGTTCTCACGCCCCTGCCCGATCCGCACCGAGTCGTAGGAGAACCAGCTGCCCGACTTCTCGACCAGACCCGCCTTGACGCCCAGGTCGAGGATCTCGCCGATCTTCGAGATGCCTTCGCCATACATGATGTCGAATTCGACCTGCTTGAACGGCGGCGCGACCTTGTTCTTCACGACCTTCACACGGGTCGCGTTGCCGGTCACTTCCTCACGATCCTTGATCGCGCCGGTACGGCGGATGTCGAGGCGGACGGATGCATAGAATTTCAGCGCATTGCCGCCCGTCGTCGTCTCCGGGTTGCCGTACATCACGCCGATCTTCATGCGCAGCTGGTTGATGAAGATCACCATGCAGCGCGAACGGCTGATGGAGCCGGTTAGCTTGCGAAGCGACTGCGACATCAGGCGGGCCTGGAGCCCGACATGGCTGTCGCCCATCTCGCCCTCGATTTCGGCACGCGGCACGAGGGCGGCGACCGAGTCGACCACCAGCACGTCGATCGCGTTCGAGCGGACGAGCGTGTCGGTGATTTCCAGCGCCTGTTCGCCGGTGTCCGGCTGCGACACGATCAGTTCGTCGATATTGACGCCCAGCTTCCTGGCATAGACGGGGTCGAGCGCGTGTTCGGCGTCGACGAAGGCAGCGGTGCCGCCCATCTTCTGCGCCTCGGCGATGACGTGCAGCGCCAACGTGGTCTTGCCCGAGGATTCAGGGCCATAGACCTCGATCACGCGGCCGCGCGGCAAGCCGCCTACGCCCAGCGCGATGTCGAGGCCGAGCGAGCCGGTCGAGATCGCCTCAACCTGCATCGCCTCCTTCTGCCCCAGCTTCATCGCCGAGCCCTTGCCGAATGCCCGGTCGATCTGGGCGAGTGCGGCGTCGAGCGCCTTTTGCCGGTCTGCGTTTGCGGTTGCCATGCCTGTTTCGATCACTTTCAGATTGGCGGCCATCAGATGCTTCCCTCGCTAGACCAAGCGCGTGGTCCATTCAACGCATCTGCAATGTATGCACTTTGTTCTATGAGAACAAGATGCGAACAAAGCCTATCGTAAAAAACTTGTCAGGGCCCACCAGCCCCGTTCCCGCGCCGTCGTCGCAGCCGCATCACGCGCCTCCGTTTCGTCGAAAATCGCGAAGCAGGTCGCGCCCGATCCCGACATGCGTGCCAGTTCGACGCCCGGCGCCCGGGTGAGCAGGGCGAGTACCGCATCGATCTGCGGCGCGATGGCGCGCGCGGGCGGTTCCAGGTCGTTGCGCCCCGCCGCCGCGACGTCCATCACCTCGCCCTCCCCCAGCGCACCCCGATCCACGCCGTCCCAGCGCGCGAACACCGCCGCCGTCGAAACGCCGACCCCAGGATTGACGAGCAGGACCGGCCGATCCCCCAGCGACTCCAGCGGTTGCAGTGCATCGCCCTTGCCCTCGCCGCGTGCGGTCTGCCCCAGCAGGCAGGCGGGAACGTCCGCGCCCAGCGCGGCCGCCAGTGAGAAGAGCGCAGGATCATCGGTCGCAACGCCATGCAGCCTCGCCAGCGCGCGCAGCGTCGCCGCCGCATCCGCCGAGCCCCCACCGATGCCCGAGGCGACCGGCAGATGCTTGTCGAGGGTAATCGCATGCGCATCGCTCACCCCGAACCGCGCGCAGAACCCGCGCGCGGCGCGCATCACCAGATTGTCGTCCTGCGCTTCGCCAGCCAATATGCCCGCAAACGGGCCGGTCAGTGTCAGGCTATTGCTGTCGGCACGCTCGACCGTCACGACATCGCCGTCGCGGCAAAAGGCGAACAGCGTCTCCAATTCGTGATAGCCATCGTCGCGGCGACGACGGACATGGAGTGCCAGATTGATCTTGGCCGGGGCGGTCTCGACGATAACGGTCATGCCCATCCCATGCGTCGCACGCGCCCGCACGGCAAGGCCGGTCAGCCCGCGATCTTCGCAGCCAGCCGGGCCTGTTCGCCATCGTCCGCCGTCAGCGCCGCCGCACGCCAGGCATAGCGCGCCTCGTAACGTCGCCCCAGCGCCCAATAGATGTCGCCGAGATGGTCGTTGATCTCGGCATTGGCAGGTTCGGTCATGGCGGCGCGTTCGACCAGCGGCAGGCCGCGCTTGGTCTGCCCGGCCTTGAAATAGGCCCAACCCAGCGAATCGGTGATCGAAGCATCGTCGGGCGCCAGCTTGCTTGCCTTTTCGAGCAGCGCGAGCGAGCCGGGCACGTCCTGGCCGCGTTCGATCCGCGCATAGCCCAGATAGTTGAGGGCAAGCGGCTCGTCGGGGCCAAGCTCGACGGCCTTGGCCAGTGCCGCGTCCGCTTCGTCTTTGCGCCCCGCCTGATCCAGCGCGCCGCCATATTGCAGCCACGCCGCCCAGGGGATTGCGGGGTCGGCGCGCGTCACGCGTTCATACCAGGGCACGGCGTCCGCCGGACGCTTCGCCGCGATCAACTGGTCCGCATAGACCTGCCAATCATCGATGCCGGAGTCCTTCGCAGTCGCCAGGCCTTGTGCCAGCATCAGCGCCTCACCGCCACGATCGGCCGCGGCGAGCAGGCCGATACGAACGATCGCGGCGCGATGCGCAAAGGCGCCACGCGGGCGCACGTCCTTGATGGCGGCGATGGCGGCGTCCCAGGCCTCATCCTTGGACAGGGCCTCGGCCATGATAAGCCGCGCACGGTCATTGTCCGGGTCGGCGATCAGGGCGGTGCGGGTCAGTGCGATGACCAGCGGACGCGGCCCCTCGCTCGCCAATTCGCCGCCGATCCGCACCAGCAATTGCGAGACGCCGAAGCCGAGATCGGGTTTGGCGCCCAGCGCCTTGCGGTCGGATGATACCAGCGGATCGCTGAGCAGCGCACGGGCATTGGCTTCGTCGCCGCGCCCGGCGATGATCTCGGCCGCGGCGATACGGGTGTCGGGGGCCGCGCGCATTGTCTCGAGCAGAACACGGGCCGAAGCCGGGTCGATCCGCTTACTCGCCAGCGCCAGCAATATGCGATGCTCGTCGGCCAGCCGTCTCGCGACCGGCTCCTTGCCCGCGCTGTCGAGGCCGGGCTCGACCGGCTGCCTGCGGGCCCAGGCCGCCCAGGCCCGCAAGGTTGGCGACAGGATGCGCAGGGCTCCGCCGTCGATCCGGGTCAACGCCGCGTCATAGCTCGCCCGGTCGCCCTTGCGCGCCGCGATCGCCAGATCGAGCAACGCCACGTCGATGGGCGCGACATTCTCGGACTCCATGACGCGTGCGGCCTTCAATGCCAGCGGCACATCGCCACTAATCATCGCCTCGCGATAGGCGCGCACCGCGATCGCCGGATCGTCGGGCCAGCCGGTCAGCGCGACGGCATAATCGTCGGTGGCCGCCGCCGAACGCCCCTCCGACGCCGCAACCCGCGCCGCCAGATAGGCCGAGAGCGGCGAGCGGGGTATCTCCACCGCCGCCAATACGGGAGCGGACCAGCACGCCCCGACCAAAAGCAATCCGGTCAGGGCACGGGAAACGGCGCACTTACATATTGGGATAATTGGGTCCTCCGCCACCTTCCGGCACGACCCAGTTGATGTTCTGGGTCGGATCCTTGATGTCGCACGTCTTGCAGTGGACGCAGTTCTGGGCGTTAATCACGAACTTCGGATCGCCCTCTTCCACGCCCACCACCTCGTAAACACCGGCGGGACAGTAGCGTTGCGCAGGCTCGTCGAACAAGGGCAGGTTGTGCGCGATCGGCACATCCGCGTTCTTGAGCGTCAGATGGACCGGCTGGTCCTCCTCGTGATTGGTGTTCGACAGGAACACCGAGGACAGGCGATCGAAGGTCAGCACGCCATCGGGCTTCGGATAATCGGGCTTCTTCACCTGATCCTTGCGCCACAGGCTTTCGTGATCGGGCTTGTGCTTCATGGTGAAGGGCATCTTCAGGCCGAAATGCTCGGCCCACATGGTCACGCCCGCCAAGCCGGAGCCCAGCGTGTCGCCATACTTCTTGACCAGCGGCACGACGTTGCGAACCGTCGACAGCTCCTTGTAGAGCCAGGACGCACGGAACGCCTCGGGGTAATCGGTCAGCTCATCGCCCTCGCGCCCCGCCTGCACCGCCGCGAACGCCGCCTCGGCCGCCAGCATCGCCGACTTCATCGCGCCGTGCGTGCCCTTGATGCGCGGCACGTTCAGGAAGCCCGCCGAACAACCGACCAGCACGCCGCCGGGGAAGGTCAGCTTCGGGATCGCCTGCAACCCGCCGTCATTGATCGCGCGCGCGCCGTAGGAGACGCGCTTGCCGCCCTTCAGCAGCTCGGCGATGGCGGGATGGGTCTTCCACTTCTGCATCTCCTGGAAGGGGGAGATGTACGGATTGGTGTAGTTCAGCCACGTCACGAAGCCGAGCGCGACCTGCCCGCCCGCCTGGTGATAGATGAAGCCGCCGCCATTGGCGTCATGGCCCAGCGGCCAGCCTTGCGTGTGGATCACCCGCCCCGGCACATGCTTGGCGGGGTCGATATCCCACAATTCCTTGATGCCCAGGCCATAGACCTGCGGCTGGCTGTCGCGAGCGAGGTCGAACTGGCGGATGATCTCCTTGGACAGGTGACCGCGAACACCCTCGGCGAAGAAGGTGTATTTGGCGTGCAGCTCCAGCCCCGGTTGGTAATCGGACTTGTGCGTGCCGTCGCGCGCGACGCCCATGTCGCCGGTCGCGACGCCCTTTACCCGGCCATCCTCGTGGAACAGGATCTCGGCGGCGGCGAAACCGGGAAAAATCTCGACGCCCAGTTCCTCGGCCTTGCCCGCCAGCCAGCGGCAGAGGTTGCCCAAGCTGCCGGTATAGGTGCCCTTATTGTGCATGAAGGGCGGGGTCAGCGCGTGCGGCAGGTTGCGCTGCTTGGTCGCGCTCAGGATCCAGTGGAGGTTCTCGGTCACCGGCACCTCGGCCAGCGGACAGCCATCCTCGCGCCAGTCGGGCAGCAGCTCGTCGAGCGCGATCGGGTCGATCACCGCACCTGACAGGATATGCGCGCCGACCTCGGACCCCTTTTCCAGGACGCAGACCGCCAGCTCGCCGCCGGTTTCGGCCGCAAGCTGTTTCAGCCGGATCGCAGCCGACAGCCCCGCCGGGCCAGCGCCGACGATCACCACGTCATAGGGCATCGATTCGCGTTCGCTCATGGCATCCTCGCTTTGTGACCGCGCCGCTGCCGTAGCGTCCCGTTGGGCGGGCTCGTCCGGGCGCGGACGGTAAACATCTTGTCCCGACAGCCGATCCGACAGATTGACGCGCACGTCAACCTTGCAGCATGGACCTGTGCGATATGGGGGCTATTTCAACGTTCGACACCGCACCGCTCGATGGTGCCCTGGCCGCCAGCATTCTCGACTGGTGGCATGATGCGGGTGTCGACCTGCTGGTCGAGGACGAGCCCCGCGACTGGAGCGCGCCCGAGCCCGTACGGGCGCCGCGCGTCATGCCGGGCCAGGCGCCCGCCGCCGCCCTGCCGGTCGCGCCCACCGCGACCGCGCTTCCCGATACGCTGGAGGCATTTCTGGCCTGGCGGCTGTCCGATGCCGCGCCGGAGGCGACATGGGACGGCATTTCGCTGACCGCCACCGGGCCCGCCAAGGCCGCCCTGATGGTGCTGGTCGATTGTCCCGACCGCGATGACGGCGATGCGGGCCAGATCCTGTCGGGCGCGCCGGGGCGGCTGTTCGACCGGATGCTCGCCGCCATGGGCCTGTCGCGCGAGACGGTGCATATCGCCTCGGTCTGCGCGCGGCGGCCGATCGCGGGGCGCACACCCGCCGGACTGGAGGGGCGACTGGCCGAAATCGCGCTGCATCATGTCGGCCTAGTCGCCCCGCGCGGGCTGTTGCTGCTGGGCAATGCGGCGAGCCGTGCCGTGCTCGGGACCGAATTGACCGACGCGCGCGGACATTCACATGTCATTGACCATAAAAGCGGAAAAACGAACGTCGTCGCCACTTTCCATCCGCGCTTCCTGATCGAGAAGCCGATGGCGAAGGCGGAAAGCTGGAAAGACTTGCAAAGGGTCATGGGGGATTTGCGCGCATGAAGCTGGGCCGGGCGATCGCGAAGGGAGCGACCATCGGGGCTTTGCTCGGGGCCTGGAGCGGCGCCGCGCTCGCCGCCGAACCCACCACGGACGCCCGCAGCCCCACCGCGCTCAAGGCCCCGCCCGCCATCCCCGCCCTGCTCGATGCCGATCAGAAGGCTGGTTATATGCGCGTCTTTGCGGCGATCCGGGACAGCCGCTGGACCGACGCGCAGCTGGAACTGGACTCGCTCAAGCCCGGCCCGCTCCATGCTATCGCACGCGCCGAACTCTACACCGCTAAGGGTTCGCCCAAGGTCGATGTCGAGCGACTGGTCGCCCTGCTCAACGAAGCGCCCGAGCTGCCGCAGGCCGAGCAACTGGCCCGCCTTGCCCGGTCGCGCGGCGCGCGTGACCTGCCCCCGTTGCCCGAGACGCACACGCTGATCTGGCAGGACGGCGCGCCCCGTCGCACCCGCGCCAAGAGTGTGCGCAGCGATCAGATCGCCGCCGATCTGGCCATCAGGATGCAGCCCTTCGTGAAGGCGGATGACGGCCCCTCTGCCCGTGCGCTGCTCGAATCCACGCAAGGCCTGTCGCCCGAGGCGCTGACCGAGTGGCAGCAAAAGGTCGCCTGGATCTATTTCCTCAGCGGCGACGACACCAATGCCCGTGCTTTGGCTTCGCAGGCTGCCGAGGGCTATGGCGATTGGGCGGTGCAGGGTCGCTGGACCGTCGCGCTGTCGGCATGGCGCCAGAATGACTGCCAGGCCGCCGCCGCCGCGTTCGAGGGGACGGCGGCACGCGCCACCGATGTCGACCTCCGCGCCGCGGCGCTCTATTGGGCCGCCCGCGCCGATATGGTCTGCGGTCGCCCCGACAAGATCGAGGGCCGCCTGCGCTCCGCCTCGCAGTTCCGCGAGAGCTTCTACGGCCAGCTGGCGCGTCAGGCGCTGGGCATGCGCGGCGACCGCGAACCGCGCGGGCAGTTGGTCGCGACCGACTGGGCCGCGCTCGATCGCCGCCCCAACATCCTCGTCGCCGCAGCGCTGGTCGAAGTCGGCGAAACCGACCTCGCCGATCAGGTGATCCGCCAGCAGGCACGGATCGGCCAGCCGACCGAGTTCCGCAGCCTCGTTCGCCTCGCCGAATCGCTCGACCTGCCCGCGACCACCGTCTGGCTGGCGCACAACTGCCCGGCGGGTGTCACCGCCACCGCCGAGGCGCGCTATCCGACGCCTAGCTGGAAGCCCGACAGTGGTTGGCGCGTCGACAAGGCGCTGGTCTATGCGCATACGCTTCAGGAAAGCGGCTTTCGCAACAAGGTGGTCAGCCCTGCGGGTGCGTACGGCCTGATGCAGATCATGCCCGCCGCCGCGACCGATTTCGCGCGCGAACGCGGCGTATCGATCGACCGCAGCGCGCTAACCAAGCCGTCGACCAACATGGACATCGGCCAGCGCCATCTGGAACGGCTACGCGACATGACCGGCATCACCGGCGGCCTGCTGCCCAAGGTGATCGCCGCCTATAATGCCGGGCCGAAGCCGGTCGGTGAGTGGAACAGTCTGGTCCGCGACGGCGGCGACCCGCTGCTCTATATCGAAAGCATCCCCTATTGGGAGACGCGCGGCTACGTCACCATGGTCCTGCGCAACTACTGGATGTACGAAAGCCAGACCGGCAAGGCCAAGTCGCCCAGCCGCGCCGCGCTGGCACAGGGCATGTGGCCGCGCTTCCCCGGCTTGCCCGGCGCGTCTGCGATCCGCCTGCAGCGACCGAACGTTGCGCAGGCGAGTGTAACGCCGAAGACGACGATCGCCCTGAACGCGACGGTCAGCCCGCAATCGAGCACGTCGGTGGTGCAGGCGAACTGACGGGGTTTGAGGCCGGGGATGCCCTTGGCCTTCGACTTCGCTCAGGCTGAACGGGGGTTGGGGTCCGCTCCTGCCTCAATTCCTGCTGAGCCAGGTCGACGCGACCGTGACACAGTGGTTGCGCGCAAGAGTCATACCATCCTCCGTTCAGCCTAAGCGAAGTCGAAGGCCACGCCTCACCACCAGACAATCCGCCCCCAAAACCCGCGATCGGACGTTCCGCCAGCCATGCCCATCGATACCACCCGCAGCTTCACGCCCGTCCGCATCGCGGTACTGACCGTTTCCGACACCCGCTCACTGGCCGAGGATCGTTCCGGCGACACGCTGGTCGGCCTGCTCACCGAGGCAGGGCACGAACTGGCCGATCGTATTCTCCTGCGCGACGACGCCGACGAGATCGTTGACCAGCTCAACCGCTGGATCGAGGACGCCAGCATCGACTGCATCCTGACCACCGGCGGCACCGGCGTGACCGGCCGCGACGTCACGCCCGAGGCAGTCGAGCGTGTCGCGAGCAAGATGATCCCCGGCTTCGGCGAACTGTTCCGCTGGCTGAGCTATCAGACTATCGGCACCTCGACCATCCAGTCCCGCGCCTGCGCCTGCGTTGCCCGCGGCACCTATATCTTCGCGCTCCCCGGCTCGACCGGGGCGGTCAAGGATGCCTGGAACGGCATATTGCGCGACCAGCTCGACAGCCGCCACCGCCCCTGCAACTTCGTCGAGCTGATGCCCCGCCTTTTGGAGCGATAATCAGTCGGCCTGCATCGCCGCCAATTCGTGCCCGTCGACATCGTGGAAGTGAAAGCGCCGCCCACCGGGAAAGGCGAAGATCGGCACCACGACCGTCCCGCCCGCCGCCTCGACCGCCGCCAACGTCGCTTCGAGGTCATCGACGCGGATGACCGGCAGCGGCGCTTTCACCTTGTCCTGCGCGGCGTCGAGGCCGAGGTCGGTATCCCCGCTCATCGTCGCGGCATAATCCGGCCCGAAGTCGGTGAAGCTCCAGCCGAACGCCCGCGCATAGAAACGCTTCGCCGCCGCCCGATCGCCGACCGGCAGTTCGAGATACTCCAGGCGCGCCATCTCACCCTCCATTGTTCTTGCTATGTTCCATAACTTGCCTTAGTTTCCAGCCATGCGCAAGCCGGGACAAGATAAGCGGGCACAGCGAGGCGCGACGACCAACGCGGCCAGCCGCCGCTTCGCGCTTGCGGAACATATCGCCGACGGCGACTGGCTGGATGCCGAGACACTGATCGACGGCACGCCACCGCCGCTCCGCACCAGCGTGACCGTGGAGCGAGCCCGGACGATCCTAAGCCGCAACAGCTCCCCCGATGTGCCTTTCGACCGCTCGATCAACCCCTATCGCGGCTGCGAGCATGGCTGCATTTACTGCTTCGCGCGGCCGAGCCATGCCTATCACGACCTGTCGCCGGGGCTGGATTTCGAGAGCCGGTTGTTCGCCAAGCCCGATGCCGCCGCGCTGTTGCGGGCCGAACTCGCCAAGCCGGGCTACCGCGTCGCACCGATCGCGCTCGGGACCAACACCGATCCCTATCAGCCGATCGAGGGCGATTGGCGGATCACGCGGGCGATCCTGGAGGTGCTGGCCGAGACGGATCATCCCGTCGCGATCACCACCAAATCGGACCGGGTGCTACGCGACCTCGACATCCTGGCACCGATGGCCGCGAAGGGGCTGGCGACGGTCTGCGTGTCGGTGACCTCGCTCGATGCCAGGATCGCCCGGACGCTCGAGCCGCGCGCGCCGACGCCCGAACGGCGGCTGGCGGCGGTGGCGAAGCTGGCCGCGGCGGGCGTCCCCACCTATGTCTCGATCGCGCCGGTGATCCCCGCGATCACCGATCACGAGATCGAACATCTGGTCGAACGCGCGGCGATGGCGGGTGCGCGCCATGCCTTCTTCATCCCCGTCCGCTTGCCGCATGAGGTCGCGCCGCTGTTCCGCGCCTGGCTGGCCGAGCATTTCCCGGATTGGGCGGGCAAGGTGATGGCGATCATCCAGTCCCTGCGCGGGGGGCGCGACAACGACCCGGATTTCTTCACCCGGATGAAGGGACAGGGGCCATGGGCGGAGCTGTTGCGCGTGCGCTTTCACCGCGCCTGTCGACTTCACGGCCTCAACCGCGACCGGCCGCCGCTCGACACCAGCCTGTTTCGTCCGCCCCGTGGGGCACAGGGCGAATTGTTCTGAGGATCGTCCCTGTCGGTCGGTGCGTTAGGGATCCGAAGGAGAGATGCGATGATCCACGATCCCGAACAGACCACGCCAGCCGAGACCCCGAACGAGAATGATGCCGACCATTCGGGCGGCGGCTATGGCAATCATGGCGAGGCCGGTGACGAGGAACAGGACGGACGCACGACGGGCGAATGACGCTCAGCCACACCTCCCACCTCGGCACCGGGCCGGGTGGGAGGCGATGGACGCGGCGCATTACCCCACCAGCGCCAGCCGCGCCTCGGACGACTTCATCGCCACGGCCTTCACGCCAGGCAGGTCCTCGATATGGCTGGCCAGTTCGGCGTCCAGCAGGAAGTTGCGGCCCAGCGTCAGCAGCGTATCGCCGTCCGCCCCCTCGATCCGCGCCCGCACTTCGCCCCGGCCGTTGCGCAACGGGTCGAGCATCGCGTGCAGCGCCTTGAACGCCACCTTGTCGGTGATCGTCACCTCGACCACGAACTTGGCGGTGCTGGCAAGCCCGTCGAACAGCTGCACCCGCTTGATGCTCACGCGCGGTGCCTCTTCGCCCGGTCGACGGTCCAGCTCGACGGTGATGAGCGCGCAGTCGCCCTCCTTGGCGGCCTTTTCCAGATCGGCGGCGACCGAATCGTCGAAACAGGTCGCCAGGAACTGGCCCGTCGCATCCGACAGCTGCGCCATCATGTAACGCTTGCCCCGCGCCGAGGTGCGCCAGCGCGCATCCTCGACCAAGGCCGCCATGGTCGCGCCGATCCGCGCGCCGTCGTCGGGAATGACGAGGTCGGTCAGCGAGGTATAGGTCCGCGCACCGTGCATCTTGGCGATATGCGCATGGCGATCCACGGGGTGCGCCGAGAAATAGAAGCCGAACGCCTCCTTCTCCTGCTCCATCC
Source organism: Sphingomonas sp. 77B (assembly GCF_056497825.1). NCBI lineage: Bacteria > Pseudomonadati > Pseudomonadota > Alphaproteobacteria > Sphingomonadales > Sphingomonadaceae > Sphingomonas > Sphingomonas sp. 77B. The sequence continues at coordinate 192,791 of NZ_JBWMBY010000001.1, read as the reverse complement.
GCTGCGACAGGGTCCAGCGGGTGCCGGTCGGCAGCTTGATCGCATCGCCCGCCACTTCGGTCTCGCCGAACAGCCCGCCCTGCCCGCTCGTCCGCCCTTCATGGGTGCGCGCGGCGATGGCGAGGACGGTTTCGGCGACCGCATGGACGCCCGCCCGGTTCGGCTCGATCCCGTCAAAGGCTCCGGCCGAGGCCAGCGTTTCCAGCTGGCGCTTGTTCATCAGGCGCGGATCGACACGCTTGGCGAGTGCATCAAGCGAGGCGAAGGCACCACCAGCCTGACGCTCGACGACCAGCTTCTCCATTGCGCCCTCGCCCACCGACTTCAGCGCGCCGAGCGCATAGCGGACGGCCAGGCCATCCTCATGCGCCTCGACATCGAACTCGGCCTGGCTGGCGTTGATGCAGGGCGGCAGCATCGTCACGCCCATGCGCCGCGCATCGTCGACGAAGATCGCCAGCTTGTCGGTCAGCGCCATGTCGTAGCACATCGACGCGGCATAGAATTCGTGCGGATGATGCGCCTTCAGCCACGCCGTCTGATAGGCGAGCAGCGCGTAAGCGGCCGCGTGGCTCTTGTTGAAGCCGTATCCGGCGAACTTGTCGATCAAGTCGAACAGCTCATTGGCCTTTTGCGCGGGGATGTTGTTCACCTCCGCGCAGCCCTTCACGAAGATGGCGCGCTGCGCGTCCATTTCCGCCTTGACCTTCTTGCCCATCGCGCGACGCAGCAAGTCGGCGCCGCCCAGCGAATAGCCCGCCAGGATCTGGGCGGCCTGCATCACCTGTTCCTGATAGACGAAGATGCCGTACGTCTCGGACAATATCTGTTCGAGCAGGGGATGCGGGTAGATGATCTCTTCGGTCCCCTGCTTGCGGCGACCGAAGCTGGGGATATTGTCCATCGGACCCGGCCGGTACAGCGACACGAGCGCGATGATGTCGCCGAAATTGGTCGGGCGCACGGCGGACAGGGTGCGCCGCATGCCTTCCGATTCCAGCTGGAACACGCCGACCGTGTCGCCCTTCTGGAGCAGCGCATAGGTCGCCTCGTCATCCCAGGCCAAGGCCCCGAGATCGACCTCGACCCCGCGCTTGGCGAGCAGCTGCACCGCCTTTTGCAGGACCGACAGAGTTTTCAGGCCAAGGAAGTCGAACTTCACCAGGCCTGCGCCCTCGACGAACTTCATGTCGAACTGCGTCACCGGCATGTCCGAGCGCGGATCGCGGTAGAGCGGCACCAGCTGCGCCAGCGGCCGGTCACCGATCACCACACCGGCGGCGTGGGTCGAGCTGTGGCGCGGCAAGCCCTCCAGCTTGGTGGCGAGGTCGAGCAGCCGGCGGACCTGATTGTCGTTGGCATATTCCTTCGCCAACTCGGGCACGCCGTTCAGCGCACGCTTCAGGTCCCAGGGGTCGGTCGGGTGGTTGGGCACCAGCTTGGCGAGGCGATCGACCTGGCCATAGCTCATCTGGAGCACGCGGCCGGTGTCCTTCAACACCGCGCGCGCCTTCAGCTTACCGAAGGTGATGATCTGCGCCACCTGATCGCGGCCATATTTCTCCTGGACGTAGCGGATGACCTCGCCACGCCGGGTTTCGCAAAAGTCGATGTCGAAGTCGGGCATCGACACGCGTTCCGGGTTCAGGAAGCGCTCGAACAGCAGGCCCAGCTTCAAGGGATCGAGGTCGGTGATGGTCAGCGCCCAGGCGACGACCGAGCCCGCGCCCGAACCACGGCCCGGCCCCACGGGAATGTCGTGATCCTTGGCCCATTTGATGAAGTCGGCCACGATCAGGAAGTAGCCGGGGAAGCCCATCTGAATGATGATGTCGACCTCGAACTTCAATCGTTCGTGATAGGCCTCGCGCCAGCCGGGTTCGCCCTCTCCCTCCAGCTCGGCGATGCGGTCGAGCCGGGCGTTCAGACCCGCCGTCGCGTCCTGGCGGAGCATCGCCGCCTCGCCCTCGCGGTCGCCCGCCAGGCTGGGCAGGATGGGCTTGCGCCACGGAGCCATGACCGCACAGCGCTGCGCGACGACCAGCGTGTTCTCGATTGCCTCGGGCAGGTCGGCGAAGAGCTGCTTCATCACCTCGGCGGGCTTCAGCCACGCCTCGGGACAGCTTTTGGGGCGGTCTTCCATTTCGACATAGGTCGAATTGGCGATGCACAGCATGGCGTCGTGCGCGTCGCGGAAACCGCTGTCGGTGAAGCAGCAGGGATTGGTCGCGACCAAAGGCAGGTCGCGGTCATAGGCCAGGTCGATCAGCTCCTGCTCGGCCGCCATCTCGACGGCATCGTCGCGCCGCGCCAATTCGACATAGAGGCGGTCACCATAGATTGCCTGAAGCCGGTCGGCATAGGCCCTGGCCCGATCCGGCTGGCCTTCGGCAAACAGGCGGGCAATGCCGCCCTCGCCCCCCGCGGTCAGTGCGATCAGGCCCTTGCTGAACCTCGCCAGCGTATCGAAGCCGACATGGGCGGCCAGCTCGATCGGGCGATCCAGATGCGCCGCCGATACCAGCGCACATAGATTGTCATACCCCTCCATGTCCTGCGCATAGAGCGCAATCCAGTCGACCATCGGCGCAACGTTTTCGGGCATGTCGGGCCGCGCGACGCCCAGCATCGTGCCGATGATCGGCTGCACCCCCGCCTTTTTCGCGGCGTCCGAAAAGGCCATAGCGGCATAAAGGCCGTTGCGGTCGGTCAGCCCGGCGGCGGGAAAGGCGTTCACCTTGGCCTGCGCTGCAATCGCCTTGGGGTCGATCGCCCCGTCCAGCATCGTGAAAGAGGAGAAAATACGGAGCGGCACATATCCGGAATGCATGTCCCATCCCTATCCGACCGCGCGTGATTCGACCAGCACGGAACCCCGCCCGACACAAGCCGTTACGCTGGCAGAAGGACTATCATGGATTGGGGCGACAGACGATGACCGATACCGACCGTTCCTTTGCCACCGCACTACGCCCCGGCGCGGGCTGGGGCTGGATCCTGGCCTATGGCATCCTGTCGGCGCTGCTCGGGCTGGCGGCATTCCTGTTTCCGGTGCCCGCGACCCTGGCGGTCACGCTGGTGATCGGGGCCTTCTTCATCGCGGCGGGCATCGTGTCGATCGCGGCCGGGATATTCGGCAAGGGGCATGAAGGGCGCGGCTATGCAATCGGCTTCGGCTTGGTTTCGCTCATCATCGGCCTCATCATGGCGTTCGAGCCAGCGACGGGCGCGATCTCGATCACCCTACTGGTCGCGGTGTGGCTAGGGCTTCGCGGCGCGCTGGAAATCGGCCTGGGCGCCCGGATGCGGCGGCGCGGGCTGATGATCGCGCTGGGCGTGCTGAACATCCTGCTGGCGTTGTTCGTGCTCGCAACCCTGCCGTGGAGTGCGATGACGCTGCCGGGTTACATCCTGGGGCTGAGCTTCCTGTTCGGCGGGATCACTGCGATCGCGTCGGCGCTGGACCACAAGAAGGGGGCGAGCGCGTTTTCAATGTAAGGAGCGTGTAGCCTTCGGCCGCATTCTCGGAAACGGACGGCGGCCGGGGGCATGAAATACCCCCGGCCCGTTCGTGCTGAGCGAAGTCGAAGCGCACGTCGAACATCCGCCAAGAACAGCGGTTTTCTCTCGGCCTTCGACTTCGCTCAGGCTGAACGGGTGATGAGGTTAGATTAGACCCTCAATATCCTGGACCAGTTCCTCGGGCTTGGTCGTCGGGGCGTAGCGTCCGACCACTTTCCCCGAGCGATCCACCAGAAACTTGGTGAAGTTCCACTTGATCGCCTTGGTACCCAGCACGCCCGGCGCCTGCGCCTTCAGCCACTGGAACAGCGGATCGGCGTCATCGCCATTGACGTCGATCTTCGCCATGACGGGGAAGTTGACGTCGTATGTCAGCGAGCAGAAGTTCGCGATCTCCGCCGCATCGCCCGGCTCCTGCGCGCCGAACTGGTTGCAGGGAAAGCCCAGAACGGTCAGCCCCTGCCCCTCGAAACGGCGGTGGAGCGCCTCCAGCCCCTCATATTGCGGGGTGAAGCCGCATTTGGACGCGGTGTTGACGATCAACAGGACGCGTCCCGCATAACGGCCCATATCGACCGGCGAGCCGTCCGCCGCCTTGACGGTGAAATCCGCGATACCACTCATGCGTGCTTCCCCAGCAGATAATCCAGATTGGCGCGGACGCCCGGCCATTCGCGGTCGATGATCGAATAGACGACGCTGTCGCGGATACGCCCGTCAGCCATCACCTGATGCCCGCGCAGCACGCCGTCCTTTTTCGCGCCCAGCCGCTCGATCGCTGCCTGGCTGCGCTTGTTCAGCGCATCGGTGCGGATCTGGACGGCCTGCGCCTCCATTACCTCAAAGGCATGGGCGAGCAGCATCCGTTTGGCCTCGGTATTCACGCCCGTCCGCTGGACGCGGGTGGCGTAGAAGGTGCCACCGATCTCCAGCCGCCGATGCTGGGGCGCGATCCTCATATAGCGGGTCGTGCCGACCACCTCGCCACCCGGCGTCTCGACCGTGAAGAGCAGCGCACGGCCCGCGTCGCGCTCCTTCAACGCCGCCGCCAGCCAACGCTCGGGTGTCTTCATCATCGAGACATTGGCATAAAAGATGTTCCAGAGATCCCCCTCACGCGCCACCTCGACCAAAGCGGGCAGGTCTGCCTCGACAAAGGGACGCAGCGTCACATGCCGCCCGGTCAGCGTCGGCGTCTCGGTCCAGACGCTCATTGCAGGCGCCCCTCGTGCAGACGGACCACCCGGTCCATCTTCAATGCCAGCCGCTCGTTATGCGTCGCGACCAGTGCTGCCGAGCCCTCGCCGCGCACCAGCCGCAGGAACTCGGCCAGCACGATTTCGGAGGTATGCTCGTCCAGATTGCCGGTCGGTTCGTCCGCCAGCACCAGCGGCGGCTGGTTGGAGAGCGCGCGGGCGACCGCCACGCGCTGCTGCTCGCCGCCGGACAGCTGGCTGGGCCGGTGGGTCAGGCGGTGGCCCAGCCCCAGCGCGGTCAGCAATCCCTTGGCGCGCGCCTCGGCATCGGCGGGCAGCTTGCCCTGGACGAGCTGCGGCAGGACGACATTCTCAATCGCGTTGAAGTCGGGCAGCAGGTGGTGGAACTGATAGACGAAGCCCAGATGATCGCGCCGCGCGATGGTGCGACCATGCGAGTCGAGCTTCGACACCTCCTCGCCTGCGATACGGATCGAGCCGGAGAAACCGCCCTCCAGCAGGCCCACGGCCTGAAGCAGCGTCGATTTGCCCGAACCGGACGGCCCGAGGAGCGCCACGATCTCACCCGGCGCGATCGCCAGGTCGACACCGCGCAGCACCTCGATCGTCTGCCCGCCTTGCGTGAAGCTGCGCGACAATTCGCGGGTCGCCAGCACCGGCTCGGCGGCGCGGGGCTCGGCGGCAATTCCCATGCGGATGATCGGATCATTCATAGCGCAGCACCTGAACCGGGTCCGTGCTCGCCGCCTTCCAGGCGGGGTAGAGCGTGGCGAGGAAAGAGAAGACGAGCGCCATCGACGCGATCACGACGATCTCGACCGGATCGGTCTTGGACGGCAGCTCGGTAAGATAGCGGATCGATGGGTCCCACAGATTCTGCCCCGTCACGAACTGGACGAAGTTCACCACCCCCTGGCGATAGAACAGGAAGATCGCGCCCAGCACCAAACCGGCCAGCGTCCCCAGCGCGCCGATGGTGGTGCCGACCGTAATGAAGATGCGCATGAGGCCGCCGCGAGTCGCACCCATGGTGCGCAGGATCGCGATGTCGCGGGTCTTGGCGCGGACCAGCATGATGAGCGAGGACAGAATGTTGAATACCGCAACCAGGATGATGATCGACAGCACGGTGAACATCGCCACCCGCTCGACCGCCAGCGCCTCGAAAAGCTGGGCGTTCATCGTGCGCCAGTCGGCGATGACGGCGCGGCCGCCGAGCTTGTCGGCGAGCGGGGCCAGGATCTGCCCGACCCTGTCGGCATCGACCGTCTGAATCTCGACCATGCCGACCGTATCGCCCATCAGGAGCAGCGTCTGCGCATCCTCGATCGGCATGATGACATAGGCCTTGTCGTAATCGTACACCCCGATTTCGAAGATCGCCCCGACCTTGTAGCTGACGATGCGCGGCACGGTGCCGAAGGGCGTGGTCTGTCCCTGCGGGCTGATAAGCGAAATCTCCGAGCCGACCTGCGCGCCCAGCGCCTCGGCCAGGCGACTGCCGATCGCGATGCGGTCGCTGCCCGGCGTGATGCTGTTCAGATTGCCCATGATGATTTTGGAGCGAATGGCCGAGTTGCCCCGGATATCCTGCACCCGCATGCCGCGTACCAGCACCGCCTCGACCCGGCCGTTATAGCTGGACATCAGCGGCTGTTCGATCATCGGCACCGCGCTGGTGACACCCGGCGTCGCCTTGGCCTCGCGAACGATATCGCGCCAGTCGGGCAGGCGCCCGCCCACCCCCTGCACCACCGCATGGCCGTTGAGGCCGACGATCTTGTCGAACAGCTCGGCCCGGAAGCCGTTCATCACGCTCATGACGATGACCAGCGCCGCGACGCCCAGCATCACCGCGACCAGGCTGATCGAGGCGACGAGGAAGATGAACGCCTCTCCCTTGCCCGGCAGCAGATAGCGCCGGGCGATCATCCGTTCATAGCGTGACAGGATCATTGATGTCCGATCGATCCGTAGAGAAACTGACTAGCCCCAAGGGCTGTACGGGCGGCGTCCGGTGCTGGCAATGCCGCGTCCGGTTCGTGCACCCCAACGGACGACTCGCCACGTTGTTGCTCCGACGACACACATGCCCGCCAATCGTAGCAAGGATGCCGCAAGAGGGATGACAAGCGGCCCTGCCGTACCGTAACACACTCTTACTGAGACACAGGCAGCAACGGCCGTGGTTCGGGGATTGCTCCAACGCTCACCCAAAGAGGTTGATGCGGGAGCGGGAAAAGGGGGCTGACGAGCGATCGTCACGCAGGCGCCCGGATCGGAAACGGTCCGGGCGTTTGTCATTGGGCCTCGCGCTTCGCTCCTTCGAAAAGCCGCCGGAACCGGCTGAGAAACGGGGAGCTTCCAAACTCCGTTTCCAGATGCCGGCCCGGCGCCCGTTCACGGGACTGTCGCTATACCAGATCAAGATGAACCGAAGGTGGACGAATCCTGTGATTCGCGCTTCAATCCCCCCCAAGCGAGCTTGGCGAGGAATTGGATCAGAAAGACTTGGAAATCGTGAAGCCATAGGTCCGGGGATCGCCCGGCTGGCCAACGATCAGCCCGGTCGACCCCGACTGGGTCGCGAGCAGCTCGTAATAATCATGGTCGAACAGGTTCCGCACCCAGACAAAGGCGTTCAGGTTGCCCGGCGCCTTGAAACCGGCGCGGACGTTGGACAGGCTGTACCCATTGATGTCGGTATAGGCCGAGCGCGACGGGTTGGACGAGAATTTCGACCGATAGCTGCCGTCATAGCCCAGATAGAATTGTCCCTCGGCCCCCGCCACGGTCGCGGGCAGGTCATACTCCGCACCGTAGGAAAAGGCCCAGCGCGACACCCCCGGCAGCCACTGGCCCGAGATGTTGCAATAGGGCAGCGATGCACCCGGCGTCCCCGCCGCCGCCGGGGTCCCGACGATCTGGCCGTTCACCACCGGCAGCGCGGTCCCGCCGGACAGCTCGGGCGGGCATGGCGCGTTGGTGAAGCGGGTGTAGCGCGCATCGGTAAAGGCTCCGTTGGCATAGACGTTGAAGCGCTCGGTCGGCCGGAAAGCCGAGTCGATCTCGATCCCGCGCGTCCGTACCCGGCCCGCATTGGCGAGGTAGCCGCGCAGGACATTGACCTGCAGGTTGTTCACCGTCGCCTGATAATCGCCGATCTCGGTCCAGAAGCCCGCGATGTTCACCGTAGCGCGGCGGTCGGCGAACTGGGTCTTCAGGCCCAGCTCGAAATGGTTGACCTTTTCGGGCCGGACGGTCTGCGTCGCAAGGATCGGGTTGTTCTGCGCGTCTAGCGGCAGGCCGGACAGGTTGATGCCGCCAGACTTATAGCTGCGAGCATAGGTCGCATAATAATGGACGTTCGGATTGAATTCGTACGCGACGGTCAGGTCGCCCGACACGTTCCAGTTGGTGAAGGACGGCGTATAATTCTGCGGCGCCAATACCCCGCGCTGGTCGCTGGTCAGGGTGGTCGAGCCCGCTCCGTTGGTCACGACCGAGACATAGGAGCCGTCCTTGCGGTCGTAATTCAGGCGCAACCCCGGCGACACCGACAAACGATCGTCAATGTGCCAGGTCAGCTTGCCGAACAGCGCGGCCGAGGTGTTGGTGAAACCGATCGTGTTACGCGATGTCAGGCCGTTCAGCGTCGCCGGGTTGCGCCCGCCCGCACTCGTCGGGTTGAGCAGGAAGGCGCTCGCCGCCGGGCCCTGGACCTGTAGTCCCTGGGTGTCGATCGACTGCCAGAAGTAGAACGCGCCCAGAACGTAATCGAGCGTCCGCTTGCCGTTCGACGCAATGCGCAATTCCTGCGTGACCTGGCTCTGCTGCGACGGATTGGCCGACACGGTGGTGATCGGCAGGCCGATGAAGTCGCGGTCGTTCGACGGGTCCCAATGCCAGAAGCGCCAGGCCGACACGCTGGTCAGCGTCGCCTCGCCGACGTCCCAGTTCGCCACCAGCGACAGCCCGCCCAGTTCCTGCCTGGCGCGCAGATCGGTATCGACATCGGTCAGCCGGTCGAAGGCATTGGTCGAGGGCACATTATACCCTTGGGCAGCCGCCAGCGCGGCATATTGCCGGTTGAGCGGCCGCTGCGTCGCCCCCACCCGCGCATAATATTGGACGCAGCAATTGGGGTTCTGTCGCGCATAATCACCGGACAGGGTCAGGTCGAACGTGGGCGTCGCGTGCCATAGAAACTGGCTGCGCAGCGACAGATTGTCTTGGGCATTCTGCCATTCCTGCTGGCGGGTATTGTAGATGGTACCACGCCGCGACGTAATCGAGGTCGACAGCCGCACCGCCACCTTGTCGTCGACCAGCGGGCCGGACACCGACGCCTTGGCCTGGAAGAAGTCGTAATTGCCCGCACTCAGCTCGACCCGCGCCTCGGGCGAGAAGCTGGGCGCGCGGGTGATGATGTTGATCGCGCCCGCCGTCGTGTTCTTGCCATAGAGCGTGCCCTGCGGCCCGCGCAGCACCTCGATCCGCTCGGTATCGGTGAAGTCGAACGTCGCCGAGGCGATGCGGCTGTAATAGACCTGGTCGACATAGATGCCGACGCCCTGCTCGATCCCGTCATTGGTGAGGCCAAACGGCGCGCCCAGCCCGCGGATATTGGCCGCCGAGTTGCGCGGGTTGGTGGAATAGAATTGCAGCGTCGGCTGGATTTGGGTCAGCCGGTTGACATTGTAGGTGCCGGTCTCGGCCAGCGCGGTGCCGCCGATCACCGACATAGCGATGGGCACGCTCTGGATCGTCTCGGTACGCCTGCGCGCGGTGACAACGACATCGCCCCCGCCCTGCTGCGCGGTACCCAGCCTCCCCTCATCGCGACGGTTCTGTCCGGCGTTCGGCTCGGCGGTGACATCGACTTGCGGATTGGCGGTGGCCGCCGTCTGGGCGGCCAGGATCAGGGCCAGGGTGAAGGACATGGAAGCTCCCCTTTCGATTTCACCTCCTATTCACACATCGTTTTAGTAGGTATTCAAGCCAGCGATGACTTGGCGCGGGCGAAGATTTGCTACTCGATCCAGAAACGCCCTTGAAGTACGCTGACAGCGAACCACATAGGTTCGCGTGCGACGCCGATATCGGGTCGCACGGATGGGCCATGCGTCATCCCGCGCCGGGATGGAGCGGCCGATCCCGTTTCAATTCGCTTCTGATGGAGGTTTTGACATGCGTATCGATCTGACCCCGTACCGCCGCTCGACCATCGGCTTCGATCGGCTGTTCGATCTGCTGGAGGCCAATTCGCGGGCCAACTCGGCGGAAAACTATCCCCCCTTCAACCTCGAGCGTCTGGCCGAGGACCGTTACCGCATCACCCTGGCGGTGGCCGGTTTCGCCCGTGACGAGATCGAGATCACCGCGCAGCAGAACATGCTGCTCGTCACCGGCAAGAAGGATGACAAGGCGGGCTCGCCCAATTTCCTGCATGTCGGCATCGCCAATCGCTCGTTCGAGCGGCGCTTCGAACTCGCCGACTTCGTGTTCGTCGAGGATGCGCGCCTGAACGACGGCCTGCTCGTCATCGACCTCGTACGTGAGGTGCCCGAGGCGATGAAGCCCAAGACGATCGCGATCAAGACGGGCCAGCCGCTCGCCGCGGTGGAACATCACGCCGGTGAGGCCGACGAGGCCAAGGCGGCGTAACCAGCTCGACGTCTTATTCTCCCTAAAGACGTCGCGGGGCGTCCGGGCTGACGGGCCCGGGCGCCTTTTTCTTTGGGACGGATCAACTTTCCGCCATACCCGTCTCCCCTCGCCCCTCATCGAGGGGAGAGGGAAGGAAGCGGGATCAATGTCGATCCACCCCAGGACAAAGCCGCCGTTCAGGCTGAGCGAAGTCGAAGCCTACGCCCTGCCCCCCGCCAAGAGGACAGACTTTCCCGTGGCCTTCGACTGCGCTCAGGCTGAACGGAAGTGGAGACTGAGCAACCGCAAAAGAAAACCCCGCCTCCGTGGGGAGGCGGGGTCAAAAATCAAACCAGCCGGCTCTGCTTCACCGCCGCTTCGACGAAGCTGGCGAAGAGCGGGTGTGGGTCGAAGGGCTTCGACTTCAGTTCCGGGTGGAACTGGACACCAACGAACCAGGGATGGTCGGGCCGCTCGACGATTTCGGGAAGCGTGCCGTCGGGCGACATGCCGCTGAACACCAGGCCGCCCTTTTCCAGCGCTTCCTTATAGGTGGTATTTACCTCGTAACGGTGACGGTGGCGCTCGGAAATATCCTCGCTGCCATAGATGGAGGCGACGACGCTGTTGCCCGTCAGCTTGGCCTGATAGGCGCCCAGCCGCATCGTGCCGCCCATGTCGCCGCTGGCCTCGCGCTTTTCGAGACCATCGCGACCCATCCATTCGGTGATGAGGCCGACGATCGGCTCGGAGGTGGGGCCGAACTCGGTCGAGGAGGCGTCGGCGATGCCCGCCAGGTTTCGCGCGCCCTCGACGCACGCCATCTGCATGCCGAAGCAGATGCCGAAATAGGGCACCCGACGTTCGCGGGCGAAGCGAACCGCCTCGATTTTGCCCTGCGCACCACGCTCGCCGAAGGCACCGGGGACCAGGATGGCATGGCAGGGTTCGAGTTGCTGCGCGATCTCGCTCTCGTCGCCTTCGAACAGCTCGGCGTCGATCCAGCGGATATGGACCTTCACCTTGTTGGCGATACCGCCATGGACCAGCGCTTCGTTGAGCGACTTATAGGCGTCCTGCAGGCCGACATATTTGCCGACCACGCCGATCGTCACTTCGCCTTCCGGATTGACCAGGCGGTCGACGATCTCGGTCCAGCGCGACAGGTCGGGTGCACCCTGGGGCTCGATGCCGAAGGCGCGCAGCACCTCCGAGTCGAGACCCTCGGCGTGGTACTGCAAGGGCACCGCATAGATGCTCTTGGCGTCCAGCGCCGGGATCACGGCCGAGGGCGGCACGTTGCAGAACAGGCCGATCTTGGCGCGATCCGAGGCGGGCAGCGGATGCTCGCAGCGGCAGACCAGCACGTCGGGGGCAACGCCCAGCGCCGCGATCTCGCGCACCGAATGCTGGGTCGGCTTGGTCTTCAACTCGCCCGCCGCCGCGATGTACGGCACCAGCGTGACATGGATGCTGATCGACTTGCCACGACCCAGCTCGTTCTTGAGCTGGCGGATCGCCTCGATGAAGGGCAGCGATTCGATGTCGCCGACCGTTCCGCCGATCTCACAGAGGATGAAGTCGATCTCGTTGCCGTTCTCGTCGAGCGTATCCGCCTTCGCGAACGCCTTGATCGCGTCGGTGACGTGCGGGATAACCTGGACGGTCGCGCCCAGATAGTCGCCGCGCCGCTCGCGCTCGATGATCGTCTTGTAGATGCGGCCCGAGGTCACATTGTCCGACTGGCGCGAGGACACGCCGGTAAAACGCTCATAGTGACCCAGGTCGAGATCGGTCTCGGCCCCGTCGTCGGTCACATAGACTTCGCCGTGCTGGTACGGGCTCATCGTGCCCGGATCGACATTGAGATAGGGATCAAACTTGCGGATGCGCACGCTGTAGCCGCGTGCCTGCAAGAGAGCTGCGAGAGAGGCCGCCATGAGGCCCTTGCCGAGCGACGAAACCACGCCGCCGGTGATGAAGATATACCGCGCCATGGGAAGAATCGCCTAGCTTGGATGGGGGGGATACGACAACAGCAAAGATGCGCGCCGCCGGAAAATATCGGCGGCGCGTTGGCCTATGCTGCGATGGAAACGAGACTTAGCGGGCGAGCGGAACCGCCGAATTGTCCGCAGGCGCCTGCTGGGCCGGAGCGGCGCCGGTCGGGACCGGGGCAGGCGCGGGCTGGGTGATCGGCGCCTGGGTCGCGGGCGTGCGGGCCAGCGAGGTGTCGATGGCGGGTGCCCCGCGCGTCGCGGCCAGCACGGCGAGCAGGATCGAGAAGCCGACGAACGCCGTCGCCAGCACCGCCGTCGCGCGGCTGAGGAAGTCCGCCGCGCCGCGTGCCGACATCAGCCCCGACGGGCTGCCCCCCATGCCCAGACCGCCGCCTTCCGACCGCTGCATGAGGATCACCGTGACCAGAGTCGCGGCGATGATGGCGTGGATGACGAGCAGAAATGCGAACATGAGGCGCGTATGATCCCGAACAAGGGGTGTGCGAAACCGCGCACATAGGCGACGTGCGTGGCGGGATCAACCTTGCGCCGGGGCAGAGCGCGACGCCGCGCCCTGACGCCCGCTGAAAAGGTTCCGCAAAATCACCGAACCAAGTTGTTCATCTGATCGGAACAAGAGTGAAACCACCACGGATAAAGGGCGTTATGACTTCGAAACAACGCCCGGCAAAGCCCGGCCCAGCCATTGGAACCGCCACCCGTGTCCAATCCACACGACCCGCAGTCGCTGTTCGCCTGGATGAGCGCCCTTGTCGATTATGTCCGGTCGGGCGAGCCCGATCTGACCAACCGGCAGATGGCTTTGCTGCTCGTCGTCTATCTGCGTCCCGGCCCCCATACGGTGCGCGGTCTGGCGCGCGCCTTGAACGTCTCGAAACCTGTCGTTACCCGCGCCTTGAATAGACTGGGAACGCTGGGCTATCTGCGCCGCCAACGCGATGATAGCGACAAGCGTAACATCTTTGTCGCCAGGACACCTGAAGGGGCGGACTTTCTTGAAGAATTCGGACATTTCATCGGCGCCGGGGACGCCCCAACCCTCCAGCGGGCCAACGCGTAAGAGCTTTGCCCTGCAGGGGCGCACCGTCGGTCTCGACCCGCGCACCCATGCGGTTCGCCCCGATCTCGCCGATGTCCGCCTCGCTGAATACGTATTCGCGCCCCATTATGCCGCGCCCCTGCCCTATAGGACCAATGCGCCGGTGACCCTGCGCGAAGGACGTGCCACGAGCAGCGCGGTGCTGGCCGAGTTGCGCTCGGGCGAAACGTTCGAGGTGCTCGAGCTAGCGGGCGGCCATGCATGGGGTATCGCAGCCGACCTGGGGCTGGTCGGCTATTGCGACGCGCGGCTGTTGGAGCGGGTGCAGTGACGAAGACGGTTTTCATCGATGGCGGCGCGGGCACGACCGGGCTGGAGATCGCCGACCGGCTGGCGGAGCGTCCCGACCTGTCGATCCTGACCCTGCCCGATGATCGTCGCAAGGATGCCGAGGCACGCCGGGAGGCGATCAACGATGCCGATTTCGTCATCCTCTGCCTACCAGACGATGCCGCGCGCGAAGCCGTCTCGCTGATCGCCAACGACCGGACGCGGGTGGTCGACGCCTCTACCGCGCATCGCACCGCGCCGGGCTGGGTCTATGGTTTCGCCGAGCTGGAACCCGAGCAGCAGGACCGGATCGCTTCGGCACGGTTCGTGTCCAATCCCGGTTGCTACCCGACCGGCTTTCTGGCGCTCGTCCGCCCGCTGGTGCGCGCCGGGATTATCCCTGCCAACTTCCCGGTGACGGTGAATGCCGCGTCCGGCTATTCGGGCGGCGGCAAGGCGATGATCGCCGAATATGAAACCGCCACCCATCGCGCCTTCCGCCCCTATGGCCTTACGCTCGCGCACAAGCATGCGCCCGAGATGCAGCGCCATTCGGGCCTGACCCATGCGCCGATCTTCGCGCCCGCCGTGGTCGACACCTATCGCGGCATGGTCGTCGAGGTGCCCCTGCCCCTTTACGCCCTGCCCGGCGCGCCCTCGCTCGACCGCGTGACACAGGTGCTGGCCGACGCCTATGCCGACAGCCGCATCGTGCGTTTTTCGGCGGATGCCGTAACGGCGGTGAATATCGAGGAAAATGCCGGAACCGACCGGATGACCTTGCGCGTGTGCGGCAATCCGGCCACGGGTCAGGTACGACTGATCGCCACGCTCGACAATCTGGGCAAGGGTGCCGGGGGTGCGGCGGTCCAGAATTTGAACATCATGGCCGGGCTCGATCCGGCCGCAGGCCTCGTCCTCTAAGGAGACGTCATGACGCGCAATCCCGTTGGCAAGCTGCTGCTGTTCGGCGCGACCGGCGATTTGTCGCAGCGGATGCTGCTTCCCTCGCTGTTCAACCTCCATTCGGACGGGCTGCTGCCCGAGGGGCTGACGATCACCGGCACCGCGCGGTCGGATCATGACGATGCCAGCTTCCGCGAATTCGCGGCCAAGGCGCTCGACACCTTCCTACCGGACGACCGCAAGGACGCCGACACCATCGCCAGCTTCCGGGAGCGGGTGCAGTACCAGTCGCTCGACGCCTCCTCGATGGATGGCTTCCCGGCGCTGGCGGAGAAGGTCGGTGACGTATCGAACGGCCTCGCCATCTATCTGTCGACCGCGCCCAGCCTGTTCGAGTCCACCATCAAGGGCCTCGAATCGGTCGGCCTGGCGGGCGAGACGGTGCGGATCGGTCTGGAAAAGCCGCTCGGCTACGACCTCGCCTCGTCGAAGGAAATCAACGACGCGGTCGCCTTCGGCTTCCCGGAGGAGCGGACCTTCCGCATCGACCATTATCTGGGCAAGGAAACCGTCCAGAACATCCTGGCGCTGCGCTTCGGCAATTTCTTCTTCGAACCGATCTGGAACGCGCACGGCATCGACAATGTGCAGATCACCATCGCCGAGACGGTCGGGCTGGAGGATCGCGCGGGCTATTACGAAGGTGCTGGTGCGCTGCGCGACATGGTGCAGAACCATATCCTGCAGCTGCTCGCCCTCATCGCGATGGAGCCGCCCGCGCGCTATGACGGCAATTCGATCCGCGACGAAAAGGCCAAGGTCTTCCGCTCGCTGCGCCTGATGTCGCCCGAGGAAGTGCCCAACAACACCGTGACCGGGCAATATTCGGATGGAGCGGTCGGCGGCAAGATCGTCGGTTCCTATGCCGACGAGTTGGGCAAGCCGTCCAAGACCGAGACCTTTGTCGCGATCAAGGCGCATGTCGACAATTGGCGCTGGCAGGGCGTGCCCTTCTACCTGCGCACCGGCAAGCGCATGGCCGCGCGCCGCTCGGAAATCGCGATCCAGTTCAAGCCGGTGCCGCACTCGATGTTCGCCGGGCGCGGTGGCCTGCTCCAGCCCAACACGCTGGTCATCCGCCTCCAGCCCGAGGAATATATTCAGCTGCTGGTGATGGCGAAGGAACCGGGCCTCGACCGCGACGGCATCCGCCTGCGCGAAGTGCCGCTGAACCTGTCGCTCGACGCCGAGTTTGCAGGCACCCGCCGCCGCATCGCCTATGAGCGGTTGCTGCTCGACCTGATCGAGGGCGACCAGACGCTCTTCGTCCGCCGTGACGAGGTGGAGGCGCAGTGGACCTGGATCGACGCGATCCGCGCGGGTTGGGACGCCAACGACGTCAAGCCCAAGACCTATCCGAGCGGCAGCTGGGGCCCCTCCTCCGCCATCGCGCTGACCGAGCGCGACGGGGTGCACTGGCAGGACGACTGACCGCTCCGCCTTCCCGGTGGAGGCGACAGACATTGACGCAGACATGGCCCGCCCCCGAGCGGCGGGTCATGTCTGCGCCCGGACTATCTAGGACGTGAGCAACATGACCGACGAAATCGAATGGTGGGATTATGAAGACACCACCGAAATGGCGAACGCATTGGCGGGCGATATCCAGTTCATCATCGAGAGCGCGATCGAGGCCCGCGGCGCGGCGGTGATCGCGCTGTCGGGCGGCAAGACCCCGATCCCGGTCTATGAGAAGCTGGCCCAGGCCAAGCTCGACTGGAAGCGTGTGACCATCGTTCCCGCCGACGAACGGATCGTGCCGCTGGGCGATCCGCTGTCCAACGTGACGATGATCGGCAAGATCTTCCTGCCCAAGGGCGCGCGAGTCATGCCGATCGTGCCGCAGGCGACGTCGGACTATAAGGCGGCGGGCCGTTCGGCCGATGCGCTGATGCAGGAACTGCACTGGCCGCTCGACCTGGTCCTGCTGGGCATGGGCGCGGACGGGCATACCGCCTCGATCTTCCCCGGCCCCGACTATGACGAAGCGCTCAACGGCCCGAAGGAGCGCCGTGCGCTGGGCCTGATGCCCGATCCGCTGCCGCCCGAGGCGCCGGTCGCCCGCGTGACGCTCAGCCGTGCCGGGATCGTCTCGGCCCGCTCGATCATGTTCGCCATTTCGGGCCCGGCCAAGAAGAAGGTGCTGGAAGACGCGATCAAGGAAGGCGCATCCTCGCCCTATCCGGTCGGCCGCGTCCTGGCCGAGGTCGAACTGCCGATCGACATCCACTGGAGCGAGCAATGAGCCTGAACGCCGCCGTCTCTGCCGTCACCGACCGGGTCATCGAACGCTCGCGTCCGGGCCGTCAGGCCTATCTCGACCTGATCGCGCACGAGGCCGAAACGGCGGTGCGCCGCCCCAATCTGGGCTGCGCCAACCTCGCCCATGCCTATGCCGGGACCGAGGAAGACCGCGACGCCATGAAGGCCGATCGCGGCATGAATATCGGCATCGTGTCGGCCTATAACGACATGCTGTCGGCCCACGCCGTCTATTACCGCTATCCCGAACTGATGAAGGTCTGGGCGCGCGAAGTCGGCGCGACGGCGCAGGTCGCGGGCGGCGTGCCCGCCATGTGTGACGGCGTGACGCAAGGCTATGCGGGCATGGAGCTGTCGCTGTTCAGCCGCGACACCATCGCGCTGTCGACGGCGGTCGCCCTTTCCCACGGCACCTTCGAGGGTGCGGCGCTGCTTGGTATCTGCGACAAGATCGTGCCGGGCTTGCTGATGGGTGCGCTGCGCTTCGGCCATCTGCCGATGATCCTGGTCCCCGGCGGCCCGATGCCGACGGGTCTCCCCAACAAGCAGAAGGCCGCCGTCCGCGAAGCCTTTGCGGAGGGCAAGGCTGGACGCGAAGAACTGCTCGACGCCGAGATCGCAGCCTATCATAGCAAGGGCACCTGCACCTTTTACGGTACCGCCAACACCAACCAGATGATGATGGAGGTGATGGGCCTGCACATGCCGGGCGCCGCCTTCGTCAATCCGGGCACCAAGCTGCGCCAGGAACTCAGCCGCGCCGCCGTCCACCGGCTGGCCGCGATCGGGCAGCGGGGCGACGACTATCGCCCGCTGGGGCGCTGCGTCGATGAAAAGGCGATCGTCAACGCGGCGGTCGGGCTGCTGGCGACCGGCGGCTCGACGAACCACCTGATCCACCTGCCCGCCATCGCGCGCGCGGCGGGGATCATCATCGACTGGGAGGATATGGACCGCCTCTCCGCCGCGGTGCCCCTGATCGCGCGGGTCTATCCCAATGGCTCGGCCGATGTGAACGGGTTCGAGGCGGCAGGCGGCATGCCCTATGTCATCCGCGAACTCCTGTCCGCCGGGCTGCTCCACCGCGATATCCTGACGGTGGCGGGCAAGGATCTGTCCGATTACGGCCAGACGGCGGTCATTGCCGAAGACAAGCTCGCCTGGACCCCGGTCGGCGACAGCGGCGACGAGACGATCCTGCGCCCCGCCGCCGCGCCCTTCTCCGCCGATGGCGGCATGCGCATCCTGTCGGGCAATCTCGGCCGCGCCTGTATCAAGGTGTCGGCGGTCGAGCGCGAACGCTGGGTCATCGAGGCGCCCGCGCGCGTCTTCTCCGACCAGTCCGAGGTCCAGGCCGCGTTCAAGGCGGGCGAGCTGGAACGCGATGTCGTCGTCGTGGTCCGTTTCCAGGGCCCCAAGGCCAATGGCATGCCCGAACTGCACAAGCTGACCCCGCCGCTGGGCGTGCTCCAGAATCGCGGCTTCAAGGTCGCGCTGGTCACCGACGGCCGCATGTCGGGGGCCAGCGGCAAGGTGCCCTGTGCCATCCACCTCAGCCCCGAGGCGATCGGCGGCGGGGCGATCGGCCTGATCCGCGACGGCGACATCGTGCGGCTGGACGCGGTCGAGGGCACGCTCAACGCGCTGGTCGACCCGGCCGAATGGGCCTCGCGCGAACAGGCCGCGACGCCCGCGCCGGCACAGGGCATGGGCCGCGAGCTGTTCGCGCTGTTCCGCCAGGCCGCCGACGAGGCCGAGAAGGGCGCATCGCCCATCCTTGCGGGCGCTGGCCTGTAAAAGAATAAGGGGGAGGACATCATGGAAATCGTAGCCGTCGACATCGGTGGCACCCACGCCCGCTTCGCGATCGCCGAAGTCGAGAATGGCCGGGTGGTGAAGCTGGGCGAGCCGTGCACGCAGAAGACCGCCGAGCACGCCTCGCTCCAGACCGCGTGGCAGGCGTTTGAAGCGCATCTGGGCCGCCCGCTGCCCAAGGCCGCCTCGCTCGCCATCGCCTCGCCGATCACCGGCGACGTGATCCGCATGACCAACAATCCCTGGGTCATCCGCCCCTCGCTGATCCCCGAGCGGCTGGGCGCCGACATCTATACCGTCATCAATGACTTCGGCGCGGTCGGCCATGCCGTCGCGCAGGTACCGCAGGAGGACTTCCTCCATATCTGCGGCCCCGAAGAGCCGATGCCCGAACAGGGCGTGGTCACCGTCTGCGGCCCCGGCACGGGCCTGGGCGTGGCGCAGGTGCTGATGACGCCCAGCCGTTATCACGTCATCGAGACCGAAGGCGGCCACATGGACTATGCCCCGCTCGATGGCATCGAGGATGCGATCCTCAAGCGCCTGCGCCGCACCTATACCCGCGTGTCGTGCGAGCGGATCTGCTCGGGCCCCGGCATCGTCGCCATCTACGAGACGCTCGCTTCGCTGGAGGGCCGCGCGGTGCCCAGCCGCGACGACCGCGAAATTTGGACCGAGGCGCTGGAGGGCACCGATTCGATCGCACTCGCCGCGCTCGACCGCTTCTGCCTGGCGCTCGGCGCGGTGGCGGGCGACTTTGCGCTGGCGCAGGGGGCCAAGACCGTCGTGATCGCGGGCGGCCTCGGCTACCGGATCAAGGACAAGCTGCTGCGTTCGGGCTTCGACCAGCGCTTCGTCGCCAAGGGGCGGTTCCAGTCGCTGATGGCGCGCATCCCCGTCAAGCTCATCACCCATCCCCAGCCCGGCCTGTTCGGCGCGGCCGCGGCCTTTGCCCAGGAGCATTCATGACCGACATCGCCACCATCATGCGCACCAGCGCGGTCATCCCCGTGCTGGTCATCGACGACGCCGCCACCGCCAAGCCGCTGGCCGAGGCGCTGGTCGCGGGCGGACTGAAGGTGCTGGAGGTGACGCTGCGCACCCCCGCCGCGCTGGAGGCCATGGCTGAGATGAAGAAGGTCCCGGGCGCGATCGTCGGTGCGGGCACCGTCGTCAACGAGGCGCAGCTGCGCGACGTCGCCGATGCGGGCGCGGAGTTCATCGTCTCGCCGGGCCTGACCGACCGGCTGGGTGCGGCGGTAATCGAGAGCGGCATCCCCTATCTTCCCGGCATCGCCAATGCGGGCGACATCATGCGCGGGCTGGACCTGGGCCTGACTCATTTCAAGTTCTTCCCGGCCGAGACGAGTGGCGGCCTGAAGGCGCTGAAGGCGCTGGCCGCGCCCTTCTATCAGGCGCGCTTTTGTCCCACCGGCGGCATCACCGAGGCGAGCGCCCCCGACTGGCTGGCCTTCGACCGCGTCCTGTGTGTCGGCGGCAGCTGGGTGACCGGCGGCTCGATGGCGGACGTCGAGGCCAAGGCCCGCGCGGCGGCGGCGCTGCGGGGCTAACAGGTCCGGGATATGCCCCTCCACCATCGCTGACGCGATGGTCCCCCTCCCCATCCAAGATGGGGAGGATTTGATGATCCCTATTCCTCCCCAAGCTTTGCTTGGGGAGGGGGACCGCCCGGCAAAGCCGGGTGGTGGAGGGGCAAGGCCTTACCCGCCAACCGCCCCCATCACCCACTGCCGAAACGCCTTCATCGCCAGCCCCTCTTTCCGCGACAGCAACCGCGTCAGCCAGTAGCGCCCGGCGTCGATCTCGATCGCGAAAGGCTGGACCAGCCGCTCGGTCGTGAGTTCGTGCCCGAACATCACCTTCGGCGCGAGCGCGATGCCCAGTCCCGCCATCGCCGCCCCCACCATCAACGCCGAACTGTCGAACATCGGCCCACGCAGCGCCGGGGCGGGAACGCCCGCCGCCGCGAACCAGCTTTCCCACTGGCTGACACGGTAGGATCGCAGCAGACGCTCGCGCGCCAGATCGCCGGGGCCGCTCAGCCGTGACGCGAGCAGCGGCGCACAGAGCGGCGTCAGCGGTGCCGCCATCAGCGGCTCGGCATGGGTGCCATGCCAGGCTCCGTCGCCGAAGCGGATCGCGTAGTCCAGCCCCTCGCCCGCCAGATCGACCCGGTTGTTGTTGATCGACACCCGCAGATCGATGTGCGGATGGGTGGCGGCAAAATCGTCGAGCCGGGCGAGCAGCCAGCCGGTCGCGAAGGTGCCCACCACACCGATGTTCAGCGCATATTGGAAGCGCCCGTCCGCAAACCTGTCCAGCGTCGCGCCGATCCGGTCGAACGTCTCGGCCAGCACCGGCACCAGCGCCTGCCCGTCATCGGTCAGCGCCAGCCCGCGCGGCAGGCGATGGAACAGCCGCGTGCCCAGCCTCTTCTCCAACCCCGCGACCTGATGGCTGACCGCCCCCTGGCTGACGCACAGCTCGATCGCGGCGCGCGTGAAGTTCAGATGCCGCGCCGCGGCTTCAAAGGCACGCAGCGCGTTGAGGGGCAATTGGGCGCGGTCCATGGCCCATCATGAAATCCGCTCATGGCTGTGTCGAGGGAAGATGCATTGTGACATCGGTACGAGCGCCCCATCATGCCGGGCAAGGAGACCCGCCATGCTCGCCAGACCGATCCTGTTCTCGCTGATCGCCCTCACAAGCGCGCCCGCCATGCCACAGACGCCTGACCCGTTGACCCGGCCGATCGTCACCGATCACACCGCCGAATGGCTCGCTCCGCGCCCGCCGGTGAAGGTCTTCGGCAACACCTATCTGGTCGGCTTCGGCGGACTGAACGTCGCGCTGATCGACACCGGCAAGGGGCTGATCCTGATCGACGGCGCCCTGCCCCAGGCCGCGCCGATGATCCTGGCCAATGTCACCCGCCTCGGCTTCCGAACACGCGACATCAAATATATTCTGAGCACCGAGCCGCATTTCGACCATGCGGGCGGCCTCGCCGCGCTGGCCCGCGACACCGGCGCGACCGTCGTCGCCAGCGCGCGGGGGACCGAGGGGCTGCGCAGCGGGCGGCTGGCGGCGGACGATCCGCAGCGCGGCTATGACAGCCGCTTCCCGCCGGTTCGCACGGTCAGGATCGTCCGCGACGGCGAGCGGCTGGCGCTGGGCAACACGATCGTCACCGCACGCGCCACGCCGGGGCACACCATGGGCAGCCTGAGCTGGAGCTGGCGCGCCTGTGCCGGAGCGAAGTGCAAGGCGATCGTCTTCGCGTCCAGCCTGAACCCGGTATCGACCGACGATTATCGCTTCTCCGCCCCGGCGAACGCGCCGGTGCTCGTGGCCTTTGCACGGGGCCAGGCAGCGATGCGCGCCCTGCCCTGCGACATCCTTATCACCGCCCATGCCGATCAGGACGGCGCGACCAGCCGCTTCCTGACTGCGCCGGATGCGTGCAGGGCCTACGCGAACGCATCCCGCCGCGCACTGGCGAAACGACTGTCAACCGAGAGCCGCTAACCCGCCAAACCCGAGCCACTATATCACCTTCAAATTGCTAAGCGAGGCGACCCTGACCTCATATTGAACCTCGTCCGAGCTAGCAGCGTCGCCTTTTCGAGTGGTCACGATCGGCACGCGCTTGAGCGTACCCTTCACCTGCACCGTCCTCCCGACCAACGCCATGTCGGCACGCGGGCCCAGCTTTTCCTTCAGTTGGCGGATCGCGTCAGGCGTCAAATGAAAAACAAGATTGCCAGATGACCTGATGTCCATGCTGGAATTGAGATAGAATGCGTCAGAAGTACGCACGACGACCGCGACCTTCATCACAAAGGTTCCATTCACGGCTTTCGCTCGCGATGCGTCGACGCGCGCTATCGCTTGTTGCGGCGGGAGGACGGTGGCGACCTGGGGTGCAATAGCAATCAGAAGCATCGAAAGGTGCATCATCTTTAGCAATCTCCCTTGGTTAAGCCTGCCGCCAAGGCCTGCCTGGCTGGCGAGTTGGTTGGTGAATCCTTACATCTCGCCGCGCTGGCGGCGGATCGCGTACCATTTCTGCACATTGGCATTATGCTCGGCGAGCGTCTCGGCAAAGACATGGCCGCCCGATCCGTCCGCGACGAAATACAGCGCCTTGCTGTCCGCCGGGTCGAGCACCGCGTCGATCGAGGCGCGACCGGGATTGGCGATCGGCCCGACCGGCAGGCCGGGGCTGGCATAGGTATTGTAGCCGTTCTTGGCGTGTAGTTCCGAGCGCAGGATGCGACGGCCGAGTGGACGCCCCTTGGTGATCGGATAGATCACCGTCGGATCGGCCTGAAGCGGCATGCC
This sequence comes from Sphingomonas sp. 77B, assembly GCF_056497825.1. Lineage (NCBI taxonomy): Bacteria > Pseudomonadati > Pseudomonadota > Alphaproteobacteria > Sphingomonadales > Sphingomonadaceae > Sphingomonas > Sphingomonas sp. 77B. Next base: position 169,605 of record NZ_JBWMBY010000001.1, on the reverse strand, counting down.
GATGCGCAGGCGGTTGCCATAGACCGCCGCCACCATGCGCCGCTCGGAGGGCTTGCCGGTCTCCTTCTCGACGATCGAGGCCAGGATGATCGCCTCCTGCGGCGTCTTGACCGCGATGCCGGGCTTGCGATCGGCCCAGGCCTGGGCAAGGTAGTCCTTCATCGCCTTCTGCATCCGCGCCACGACCGAGGCACGGGTGTCACCCTTCTGATAGGCATAGCTGTCGGGCAGGATCGAGCCTTCGGCCGGGACGGCCACGTCGCCGGTCAGCCCGTCGGCGCGCATCAACGCATCATGGACCAGGACAGAGGGATAGCCCTCCGGCACCGGCACTAGCCGCTGGCGCACCTTGCCTTCCTGGAGCAGGGTCAGGACCTCATGCGCGCTGGCATGTTCGGGAATGGCATATTCGCCCGCCTTGATCGCGCCGCCCGTGCCGAACAGCCGCGCATAGAGGCGGAAGCGCCCGGCGGAGCGGATGGCGCCGGCCTTTTGCAGTTCATTGGCGGCCTTGGCGAGGCTTGCCCCCTCGGGCACGACCACCGCGAGCGGCCTTTGCGCCGGGCCGCTCCCCGCCCAGTCATGCGCGACCCAGGCGAATACGGCGATACCGATCAGCCCCAGCAGCAACCCGATACAGCCGACCTTGCGCATATCTCACCCGGTTTTGACGAGGGCCGCGAGGCCCGGATGCAAAACAACCCCGGCGGTGATCCGGGCCCGTTTGCCATTCCGCCCGATGACGCGAGCCGAATGATTTTGCAACCGGACCCGGCCACCGCCGGGGTTGGAATTTTAGAGCTGATAGACATTAAGTCCTGCCCTTCCCCCTCTCCCCTCATGGAGGGGAGAGGGTTGCGCAGACTTGGTCTTTGCGAAATCAAAGGCTTAGTCGGAGCTGGGTGAGGGGTGAATGCTCGCGTTAGCAAGCGCGAGCCAAAGGCTCGCTCAACCCCTCACCCAAGCTGCGCTAGCCAGCACGCTGGCAAGCTCCGCTAATCCTCTCCCCTATCCAGGGGAGAGGGAAGAGAGAGGAGCTGAATGTCGATCGGTTCTAGCACCACGCTCCGTTCGCACCGAGCGAAGTCGAAGTGCACGCGCAAGCCTCAACCAGAAGCCCTTGGCCTTCGCCTTCGCTCAGGCTGAACGGCGGTCAGGGTGTTGCCTATCAGATCGCCTTCATCACCAGCGAGGCATTGGTGCCGCCGAAGCCGAACGAATTGTTCAGCACCGCCTTCACCTCCCGCTTCTTGGCCTTGTGCGGGACCAGATCGACGCCCTCGGTGCCCTCGTCGGGATTATCGAGGTTCAGCGTCGGCGGCACGATCTGGTCGCGCAGCGCCAGGATGCAGAAGATGCTCTCCACCGCGCCCGCACCGCCCAGCAGATGGCCGATCGCCGACTTGGTGCTCGACATCGACGCACCCGACAGGTCGTCGCCGAACACGCGCTTGGCCGCGGCCAGCTCGATCGTATCGGCCATCGTCGAGGTGCCATGCGCGTTGATATAGTCGATGTCCGACGGCTCCATGCCCGCCTTGCGCAGCGCCATGCGCATCGCATTCTCGGCGCCCTTGCCCTCGGGGTGCGGCGCGGTGACGTGATAGGCGTCGCCCGACAGGCCATAGCCGACGACCTCGGCATAGATCTTCGCGCCGCGTGCCTTGGCGTGCTCATATTCCTCGAGCACCACGACGCCCGCGCCTTCGCCCATCACGAAGCCGTCACGGCCCTTGTCGTAAGGACGGCTCGCCTCGGTCGGACGATCGTTCATGCTCATGTTGAGCGCGCGTGCCTGAGCGAAGCCCGCGACGCCCAGCGGGTTGATGGTGCTTTCCGCACCGCCCGCCAGCATGATGTCGGCATCGTCGTCGCGGATCATGCGCGCCGCGTCGCCGATCGAATGCGCGCCGGTCGAGCAGGCGGTGACGACCGCATGGTTCGGGCCCATCAGGCCGTATTTGATGCTGACCTGACCCGAGATCAGGTTGATGAGGCGTCCGTGGACGAAGTGCGGGCTGACCCGGCCGGGGCCGCGCTCGTGCAGGTTGACCGATTCGATCTCGATACCCGGCAGACCGCCGATGCCCGAGCCGATCGACACGCCCGCGCGAAGCTTGGTCGCTTCGTCCATCTCGGTCAGACCGGCATCTTCCAGCGCCTGTCCGGCGGCGTCGATGCCATAGACGATGAACGGATCGACCTGACGCTGGACCTTATGATCGACGCGCTTGTCGGGATCGAAGCCATATTCATGATCCTTGGGCTTCACTTCGCACGCGATGGTGCATTTCTGCCCCGTGGTATCGAAGCGGGTGATCGTCCCCGCACCGGACTTGCCGGCGATCAGATTGGCCCAGGCAGTTTCCACGTCTGCGCCCAGCGGCGTGACAAGACCCAGACCAGTTACGACAACGCGCCGCATATTCCACTCCATCTCATACGAAAACGGCTCCCCGCCCGCTATGTCGGGGTCGGGGAGCCGCTTGAAACCTGGCCTTGGCGGCCTGTTCGGCCCGCATCATCTGCGGGCCGAGGCCCCGGAATCAGGCCTTGTTCTCGTCGATATACGTGATCGCGTCCTTGACGGTCGTGATCTTCTCGGCGGCATCGTCCGGAATCTCGACACCGAACTCTTCCTCGAACGCCATGACGAGCTCGACGATGTCGAGGCTGTCGGCACCGAGATCGTCGATGAAGCTCGCGTCCTCGGTCACCTTGTCGGCTTCGACGCCGAGATGCTCGACGACGATCTTCTTCACGCGGTCGGCGGTCTCGCTCATGGTAATCCCTTCTCGTAATTCATCGGGGGTTGATACTTCCTGAACGCACGTAGAACGCGCGCCCTAGTCTGGCAAGCCCGTCCAGCGACGGACTCGGTGTAAGATCGGATCATTTGCACCCGTTTAGGGGCGTCAAAGCATCGCCATGCCGCCATTGACGTGCAGCGTCTGGCCGGTGACATAGCCCGCTTCCTTCGACGCGAGATAGACGACGGCGGCACCGATATCCTCGCCACGGCCCAGATCGCCCGCCGGAATTTTGCCGAGCAATGCGGCCTTCTGCGCCTCGGGCAGCACGTCGGTCATCGCCGAGCGCATGAAGCCCGGCGCGACGCAGTTGACGGTGACGTTGCGGCTGGCCAGTTCCTGCGCCACCGCCTTCGACATGCCGACGATGCCCGCCTTGGACGCGGCATAGTTCGCCTGGCCCGGATTGCCGGTCGCACCGACGATCGAGGTGATCGAGATGATGCGGCCGAAGCGCGCCTTCATCATCGGCTTGGCGGCGGCGCGGATCAGGCGGAAGGTCGCCTCCAGGTTCACGCTGATGACCTGGTCCCACTCCTCGTCCTTCATCCGCATGGTCAGGTTGTCGCGAGTGACGCCCGCATTGTTGACCAGGATGTCGAGCTTGCCGCCCAGCGCCTCGACCGCCTGCGGGATCAGCGCGTCGACGGCGGCGGGGTCGGACAGGTTGCACGGCACCGCGACATGCTCGCCGCCCAGTTCGGCGCGAAACGCCTCCAGCTTGTCGATATTGGAGCCCGAGAGCGCGAGCTTCGCTCCCTGCGCCGCCAAAGCCTTCGCCACCGCCGAGCCAAGGCCACCGGACGCGCCGGTCACAAGGGCGGTCATTCCTGTCAGGTCGAACATGCTTATTCTCCGATTCTTTGGTTCACGCGGAGACGCGGAGACGCGGAGGGAGTGTGGGAATTGACGATCCGTCGCACCCCTTCTCTCAGCGTTGCGCCGCCAAAGTTAATCAGCAGGCCGACCGGCTGGCCGGTCAGTCTCAGATAGGTCAGCAATTGCTTGGCATGAGCGGCGGAAAGCCGCTCGACGGATTTGATTTCGACGAGCAAGCGCTCATCGACGAGAAGGTCAATGCGGAATGCGGCGTCGAAGGTCATGCCGTCGAAATGAATGTCTACCGGGCGCTGGCGCGCAACCCTGAAACCCATACGATCCAGTTTACCCGCCAGCACGGTTTCATAGACGCTTTCCAGCAAACCCGGCCCCAAGTCGCGGTGCATGCGCAAAGCAACGTCGAGCACAGCTCCACTGATCTCGTCTATGTCCCGCATCTCCGCGCCTCCGCGCGAAATCAAAGTTTCGCCAGCAGCCCCTCGACGTCATCCATCGTCACGACGCTGACCGCATCGACGTCCGGCGCGATGCGCTTGACCATCGGGCCCAGCACCTTGCCGCCGAATTCGACGAAATGCGCCACGCCCGCGTCCTGCATCGCCAGCACCGATTCGCGCCAGCGGACCATGCCGGTCACCTGCGCCACCAGCAGCGCGCGGATCGCGCCGGGATCGGCGACGGGGGCCGCCTCGACATTGGCATAGACCGGGACTAACGGCGCGCGGATCGTCGCCTCGGCCAGCGCGGCGTCCATCGCGTCGGCGGCGGGCTGCATCAGCGGGCAGTGGAACGGCGCTGACACCGGCAGCAGGACCGCGCGCTTGGCGCCCAGGTCCTTGGCCAGCGCCACCGCCTTCTCGATCGCCGCGCGGTGGCCGGAGATCACGACCTGGCTCGGGTCGTTGTCGTTGGCGACCGTGCAGACCAGCTCTTCGCCGCCTTCGGCGAGGATCGCATCGACCGCCGCGCCCGCGATGGTCTTGGCCTTTTCCAAATCCGCGCCGAGCAGCGCGGCCATCGCGCCCTCGCCCACCGGCACCGCCGCCTGCATCGCCCGGCCGCGCAGCTTCAACAAGCGCGCCGTGGTGGCCAAGTCGATCGCGTCGGCCGCACATAGCGCGGTATATTCGCCCAGCGAATGCCCCGCGACAAAATCGGCCTTTTCCGACAGGCGGACGCCGCCTTCCTTTTCCAGCACGCGCAGTGTCGCGATGGCATTCGCCATGATCGCGGGCTGGGCATTCTCGGTCAGGGTAAGCTCGTCGGCGGGCCCCTCGACCATCAGGCGATAGAGATGCTGGCCCAGCGCCTCGTCGACCTCCTGGAACACCTCGCGGGCGACGGGGCTCGCCTCGGCCAGCGCCTTGCCCATGCCGACGGCCTGGCTGCCCTGGCCCGGAAAGATGAATGCACGCATGTTCGTATCTGCCATGAAACAGTAATAGGATGGCCCGCGCGGTAGAAAGGTCGCCCGCCGCTGGCAAGGGCACGCCCCCTTCCCCGCTTGCCTTTTGGCCGTAATTCGCTATGAGCCGGGGCACCATTGGGCGGGAAGCACCTGCTTCACCCGCCCTCATGCCATTTTGGCGTGACGGTATTGAAGTATGGAAGACAGCCGGAGGGGTGTTCCACATGGGGTGGGCATCAGCGATCGGCCAACATAAGGTAAGCTGCATGGCTCTTTACGAGCACGTGTTCCTTGCGCGCCAGGATCTGGCACAGGCGCAGGTGGACGCGCTGGCGGAAGCCGCCACGAAGATCGTCGAGGACAATCAGGGCAAGGTCGTGAAGACCGAGACCTGGGGCCTGCGTTCGCTGGCGTACAAGATCGCCAAGAACCGCAAGGCGCATTACGTCATGCTCGAAATCGACGCCCCCGCCGGTGTCGTCGCCGAGCTGGAGCGCCAGACCCAGATCAACGAAGACGTGATCCGCTACATGACCGTCAAGGTGGACGGCCATGAAGAAGGTCCGTCGGTGATGATGCGCAAGCAGGAGCGCGACCGCGAGCGTCGTGCCGATCGTGGCGAACGCCCCGACCGCGCTGACCGCCCCCGTCGTGATCGTGAAGAGGAAGCCGCATAATGGCCCGCCCGTTTTTCCGTCGCCGCAAGAGCTGCCCCTTCTCCGCGAAGGACGCGCCCCGGATCGACTATAAGGACGTCCGTCTGCTCCAGGGCTTCGTGTCCGAGCGCGGCAAGATCGTGCCCTCGCGCATCACCAGCGTGTCGGCCAAGAAGCAGCGCGAACTGGCCCAGGCCATCAAGCGCGCCCGTCACTTGGGCCTCCTGCCCTACGTCGTGAAGTAAGGAGTCCTAGAAGATGGACGTTATTCTGCTTGAGCGCGTCGAGAAGCTCGGCGCCATCGGCGACGTGGTCACGGTGAAGGACGGCTTCGCCCGTAACTTCCTGCTGCCGCGCAAGAAGGCGCTGCGCGCCAACGAAGCCAACAAGAAGGTGTTTGAGGCCAACCGCGCCCGCATCGAAGCCGACAACGCGAACCGTCGCGCCGAGGCCGAGGTCGAGTCGAAGACCTTCGAGAACGCCTCGGTCACGCTGATCCGCCAGGCGTCGAACGTCGGCCAGCTGTACGGCTCGGTCGCGGTTCGCGATCTGGTCGACGCGCTGGTCGCCGACGGCCACAAGGTCAACAAGAGCCAGATCGTGCTCGACCGTCCGATCAAGGCGATAGGCCTGTACGACGTGCGCGTCGCGCTTCACCCGGAAGTGGCCGTGACCGTCAAGGTCAACGTCGCCCGCTCGCCGGAAGAGGCCGAGATGCAGGCGAAGGGCGTCGACGTCATGGCCTCGATGTTCGAGCGTGACGAAGCCGGCTTCACCGAGGATTACGATCCCAACGCAGAGCCCGGCGCCACCGCCGAGGTTCAGCCGGAGCAGGAAGAAGCGCAGGGTTAAGCCTCACGCGCTTCGGCCTTTCCGCCGAAAAAAGAAAGGGCCGTCCGGATTTACCGGGCGGCCCTTTTTTGCGTCTTGGGAGACGGCAACATGATGCGCGGCACGATGACCGCGCGGAATGGCGTTACGGACAGGCGACGCAGGCGCTGACCACAGCGGCCAGCGGGATCAAAGCGAAAATGAGCGGCATGATGTGCTTCATGATAAAACTGCCTGTCTGTCCAATGACCAATAAATACACGGCCAAGTGCAAAAGTTTCGTTACGATGAACGTCGAAACGAAAAAAATCTCAACTCATCGCCCTATGGGCTCGGCTCACCGTTAGAACAAGTGGTGTATAAACTGGATCACGACAAATTTGACACGGCGCGCCATGGAAGGATGGCGTCGTGATCTGGAAGGCCGATCCCCGGTCACTCCCTCTCTTCCGTATCTGGCGAAGAAAGGCTGGATTGCGGCTGCGTGCGAATTAGCCCCTTCTGTGGCGGTTCGCGGGCGCGGAGGATTGGCCACCATCCGCCCTGCCGGGCGATGATTTCGACTAGGCGAACAAGACCGGGACAGGCTTTGTCACGGATCATGGGAACGAGACCCTGTATCTGATCGAACGAGACTGGTTCGGATGGCCCGATCCGCCGCAATGGAGCCTGGCTTCGTACGATCGGCGACAAGATCGATGCTATGTTTGGGGCGATTTCGCCGAATGCCCCCCGGCGTGGCGGCTGCCCTGACGGCGCAACCGCCTCACGTCCTCGACGTTGAACCGGAAAGGAAAGATGCGATCACACCCAAATCCCGCGAGTAGGCGAAAACCATCGCCAAAAACGTCACGGCCGTGACGCCCTCTCCATCGGAATAGGCGCGGCGTATGGCAACGCTGCATTGAAGCAGTTGGCCGATCTTACTTCCGCCCGAACAGCTTTTCGATATCGCCATGCTGCAACTTCACCCAGGTCGGGCGGCCATGGTTGCACTGGCCGGAATGCGGCGTGACCTCCATTTCGCGGAGCAGCGCGTTCATTTCGGCGACCGACAGGATCCTCCCGGCACGGACAGAGCCGTGGCAGGCCATGGTCGCGGCGACATGGTCCAGCCGCTCGCGCAAGGACAATGCCTGGTCGAACGCCGCCAGTTCGTCGGCCAGGTCGCTCACCAGCCCCTTGGGATCGCTTTGTCCCAGCAGCGCGGGCGTCGAGCGGACCAGCATCGCCGTCGGGCCGAAGCGTTCCAGGTCCAGGCCAAATTCCGCCAGCTCCTCCGCGCGCGCCTCCAGCCGGTCGCAGGCGGGTTCGTCCAGTTCGACGACTTCGGGGATCAGCATGGCCTGCGACGCAATTCGACCGCCGGTCAGCGCGGCGCGCATCCGTTCCAGCACCAGCCGCTCGTGCGCGGCATGCTGGTCGACCAAAACCAGCCCATCCTCGGCTTCGGCGACAATATAGGTCTTGGCGACCTGGCCGCGCGCGACGCCCATCGGATATTGGCGGACCTCGGGCGGAGGGGCAAAGGCGGCTTCGGCGCGGGCCAGCGGCGGCGGGGCGGCGAAGCCGGGGCGCGGCGCGAACAGCGACTGGCGTTCCATCACCCGGGTTTCAGGCGCGCTTTGGCTCCAGTCATCGGCGGGCGGCGCGAAAGCCGGTGGAGCGGCGACCGTCTCGGTCTGCCACATCGCCAGCGCCGAGTCGGGCGGGCGCTGCACGCTGCGATGCCCGGCCTCGTCGAGCGCGCGGCGCAGGCCCGACACGATCATGCCCCGGATCAGTGCGGGGTCGCGAAAGCGGACCTCGGTCTTGGCCGGATGGACGTTCACGTCGACTTCTGAGGGGGGCATGTCGAGGAACAGCGCCACGACCGCATGACGATCGCGTGGCAACATCTCGGCATAAGCCCCTCGAATGGCGCCCATCAGGAGACGGTCACGCACCGGCCGCCCGTTGACGAACAGATATTGATGGTCGGCGATACCCCGGTTGAAGGTCGGTAATCCCGCCACGCCGCCCAACGAAACGGTGTCGCGCACCCAATCGATCGCCACCGAATTTTCCGCCAGCGCGCGGTCGGTCAGCGCCGCCACGCGCCCCGGTCGCTCTTCGCCGCCCGGCACGGTCAGCACCCGCCGCCCGTCATGCTCGAGGGTGAAGGCGATGTCGGGTCGCGCCATCGCTAGGCGGCGCACCATGTCGAGGCACGCGGCATATTCCGAACGCGGCGAACGCAGGAACTTGCGACGGGCGGGCACGCGGGCAAACAGGTCCTCGACCACGATCCGGGTGCCCGGCGGCACCGCGGCGGGGCCGTCACGCAGCACCTCGCCATTGTCGACGACGCGGCTCCAGCCGTCGCGGCCGGCGGGACGGCTTTCGATCGTGACCCGCGCGACGCTGGCGATCGAGGGCAGCGCTTCGCCGCGAAATCCGAGGGTTACGACCGATTCGATCGCCTCGTCAGGCAGCTTGGAGGTGCAGTGCCGCTCCAGCGCCAGCGCCATCTCGTCGGCCGACATGCCGCACCCATCGTCGGCCACCTCGATCCGGCCGATGCCGCCCTGCCCGATCGCCACCGCGATCCGGCTAGCGCCCGCATCGATGGAATTTTCGACCAATTCCTTCAACGCACTGGCGGGCCTTTCCACCACTTCACCGGCCGCGATACGATTGACGAGATGGGGAGGCAGACGCCGTATTGACATGCGGCAAACCCTAGCCCAAGCGACGGCATCCCGCGACCCCGCAAATGACGGTGCAGGTGCCTTTCGACGGCTCTTGGGACGGCTCTTGGCGGCGGTTCGGGATATGAAATGCGCCCACCCGGTCCACCAGACGGAACGAAAGCCTCGATGCCTCTCCCCCGCTTCCTGAAATTCATGTCGCAAGACATGGCGATCGACCTCGGCACCGCGAACACCGTGGTCTATGTCCGCGGACGCGGCATCGTGCTGAACGAGCCGTCCGTCGTCGCGGTCGAGACGATCAACGGCATCAAGCGCGTGAAGGCGGTCGGCGACGACGCCAAGCTGATGATGGGCAAGACGCCGGGCAATATCGAGGCGATCCGTCCGTTGCGTGACGGCGTGATCGCCGACATCGACGTCGCCGAGCAGATGATCAAGCACTTCATCCTGAAGGTGCACGGCCCCCGCAAGTTCGCGCGCTGGCCCGAGATCGTGATCTGCGTGCCGTCGGGTTCGACCAAGGTGGAACGCCGCGCGATCCGCGACGCCGCCTCGAACGCAGGCGCGAGCCAGGTCTTCCTGATCGAGGAGCCGATGGCCGCCGCGATCGGCGCCGACATGCCGGTGACCGAGCCGATCGGCTCGATGGTGGTCGACATCGGCGGCGGCACGACCGAAGTCGCGGTGCTGTCGCTCCGCGGCCTCGCCTACACCACGAGCGTTCGCGTCGGCGGCGACAAGATGGACGAGTCGATCGTTTCCTACGTTCGCCGCAACCACAATCTGCTGATCGGTGAGGCCACCGCCGAGCGGATCAAGCAGGAAGTCGGCATCGCGCGTCCCCCGGCGGACGGCATCGGTGTGACGATCCAGATCAAGGGCCGCGACCTCGTGAATGGCGTGCCCAAGGAAATCCAGATCAACCAGGGCCAGATCGCCGAGGCATTGTCCGAGCCGGTCGCGACCATCGTCGAGGGCGTCCGCGTCGCGCTGGAGAACACCGCGCCCGAACTGGCCGCCGACATCGTCGACCAGGGTATCGTCCTGACCGGCGGCGGCGCGCTGCTCGAAGGATTGGACGAGGTGCTGCGTGACGAGACCGGCCTGCCGGTGACGGTGGCGGAGGATCCGCTGACCTGCGTGGCGCTGGGCACCGGCCGTGCGCTGGAAGACCCGATGTATCGCGGCGTCCTGCTGAACGGCTAACCTCCAGCATAAGGGGACCGGCGCATGGCGCCCGCCCGCGACCGTCGCACCGGCTTTTCGCGGCGGCGGCAATATGGAGCTTTCCTGGCCTATGTGCTCGCGGTGGCGGGTGCGGTGGTGGGCGCGGTGCTGCTTGTCGCATCGACCTTCAACCCGCCCGCCTTCGCCGGTTTGCGCATGACGCTGGGCAGCGTGACCGCGCCGATCTCCGGTGCGTTCGTCGCGGTCGGCGACGCGGTTAGCGGCGTACCCGACGCCATCGGCCATTATTTCTTCGTCCATTCGGAAAACGAGCGACTGCGCGCCGAGTTGGAGCAGTCGCGCAAAGTTCTGCTGACCGCGCGCACCATTGCCCATGACAATCGTCGCCTGCGCACGCTGCTGGCGGTACGCGACCGGACGCCCGACACCGTCGTGACAGCGCGCCTGGTCAGCTCCACAGGATCCAGCGGACGCCGCTTTGCGCTGCTGAATGCGGGCCGCTGGCAGGGCGTGGCCCCCGGCATGGCCGTGCGCGGTCCCGAGGGGCTGATCGGCCGCGTGACGGAAGCGGGTCCGGCCGCCGCGCGCGTCCTCCTTCTGACCGACCCCGAAAGCATCGTGCCGGTACGCCGCACCCGCGACGGCATGCCCGCCATCGCGGTCGGGCGCGGCGACGGAACGCTCGACGTCCGCTCGGTCGCCACCAATGTCCGGCTGGGCAAGGGCGACCTGTTCGTCACCTCCGGCACCGGCGGGCTGTACGCGCCCAATATCCCGGTCGCCCGAGTTCAGAGCGATGGCGGCGACGTGGCGGTGGCGCGACCCTTTATCCATCCCGACACGCTGGATTTCGCGATCGTTCAGCGCGCCTTCATGCCGATGCCGCCATCAGCGCCCGCACCCCGGCCGTGACCTCCGACACCTATAATCCCTTCGACCCCGGACTGCCCCCCGCCCGCGCCCGTGCGCTGCCGTGGCTGACCGTGATGGCGGGTTCGCTGACCGCGATCGTGCCGGTCGTGGCGATCGTACCACTGCAGCCGCCCATGGGACTGCTGATGCTGCTCGCCTGGCGGCTGGTCGCGCGTTTCGCGCTGCGGCTCTGGGCGGCGGCGCCCTTGGGATTGTTCGACGACCTGGTATCGGGCCAGCCGCTGGGATCTGCCATGCTGCTCTGGTCGCTCACGTCTCTGGCGATCGACCTGTTCGAGCATCGGCTGGTGTTCCGCGATTTCTGGCAGGACTGGCTGATCGCCAGCGGAGCCATCGCCTTCTGCCTGATCGCAGGCCGCTTCCTGGCGGTGCCGGTCGGCGCGCAGGTGGATGCGCCGCTGGTGATCCAGATCGCCATCACCATCCTTCTCTTCCCCATGGCGACGCGATTGGTCGCGTGGATCGATCGTAAACGCGGCCGAAATGAGGTAGGGGCCTGAGCATGGATCGCCCAGGCCGGATCATGACCGAGGCCGCGCAGGCCTATAGCTTTTCGCGGCGCGCCTTCGTGCTGGGCACGGCGCAGGCGGGCGTCGGCCTGTTACTGGCCGGGCGGATGGCGTGGCTGTCCATTGCGCAGAACGAGAAGTATAATCTTCTCTCCGAGAGCAACCGCGTCAACACGACGATGATCCCGCCGCGTCGCGGCTGGCTGATCGATCGGCATGGCGTGCCGATCGCCAACAACCGCACCGACTTCCGTGTCGATATCATCCCCGACCGACTGGACGATGCGGACAAGGAGCGGGTGCTGAACCTTCTCCGCCAGATCCTGAAGCTGGACGACGAGGCGATGAACCGCATCCGCCTCGACCTCGAACACGCCGCCGGGTTCCAGCCGGTGCAGGTCGCCGAGCGGCTCGACTGGGATCGCTTCGCGGCGGTCAGCGTCCGACTGCCCGAATTGCCCGGCGTCCAGCCGACGCGCGGTTTTGCACGCTTCTACCCCGCCGGGCCAGCCGTGGCGCATCTGACCGGCTATGTCGGCACGCCGACCGCCGAGCAGTTCAAGGCGACGCACGACCAGCTGCTCGTCACCCCCGGCTTCAAGCTGGGCAAGGATGGGCTGGAAAAGATGCTGGAGCCCTATCTGCGCGGCAAGCCCGGCGCGAAGCGGGTGGAGGTCACCGCGCGCGGCAAGGTCGTCGCCGAACTCGCCACCCGCCCCGATGTGCCCGGTCGCAACATCCGCCTGACGATCGATGCGGGGCTGCAGGAATATGCCGCGCGTCGCCTGGGCACCAATTCGGGTTCGGCCGTGGTGCTCGACTGCCGCACCGGCGAGACGCTGGCGATGGTGTCGATGCCCGCCTACGACCCCAACAGCTTTTCGGACGGCATCAGCCATCTGGAATGGGCGATGCTGTCGGAAAACGACCATGTGCCCTTGATGAACAAGGTGACGCAGGGGCTGTATCCGCCCGGCTCGACCGTCAAGCCGATGAACGGCCTGGCGCTGCTGGAGGCAGGGGTCGGCGCCAATGACCGCGTGCTCTGTACCGGCGCGATGCGGGTCGGTACCGGCGTGTTCCACTGCCACAAGCGGGGCGGACACGGCGCGCTGAATCTGAAGGGCGCGATCGAGCAAAGTTGCGACATCTATTTCTACGAGATGATCCGGCGCATGGGCTATGACCGGATCGCCCCGATCGCGCGTATGGTCGGGCTGGGGCAGAAATTCGACCTGCCGCTCAGCACCCAGCGTTACGGCACTGTGCCAGATGCGGCGTGGAAGCTAAAGAAATACAAGACGAAATGGACTGTCGCCGATGGCCTGAACGCGTCGATCGGGCAGGGCTATGTGCTTGCCAATCCGCTCCAGCTGGCGGTGATGGCGGCGCGGCTGGCCTCGGGGCGGCACCTGGCGCCCAGCATGCTCGCGCATCAGGTTCATCTCGACGCCCCCGCCCTGCCCGTCGCGTCCGAGCATCTGGCGATCGTGCGCGATGCCATGTTCGGTGTCGTCAATCAGGGCGGCACCGGCGGCGCGGCGCGGATGCTGGTCCCCGGTGTCAGCCTGGCGGCCAAGACCGGCACGGCGCAGGTCCGCCGGATCACCATGGCCGAGCGGCGCATGGGCGTGCTCAAGAACGGGCAATTGCCCTTCAAGCTGCGCGACCACGCCCTGCTCGTATGTTTCGCACCGGCCGACAATCCGCGTTATGCGGCCGCCGTCGTGCTGGAGCATAACGGCCATACCGTGCGCAATCTCGACGCGCCTTTGATCGGGCGCGACATCATGACCTATCTGTTCGACCGCGACCGCGCACTGGCGTCGCTCGCGGAAGGCGAGCAGAGCTGGGGCGGCGATATCAACACCCGGATGCGCGCCGAGGAAGCCGCTTACCGCGCCGCCCATTCGCCGCAGCCCGCCGCCGCTGCGACCAAGACCGATGCGGGTGCCGCAACCGATGCGCCCGCCGTCGAGGCCGCGACCAACGTCTCTGACGCGCAGGCCGAGGCGATGGCCACCCGCGAAACCGATCCCGAAGATGCAGGCGACCCCAATCCATGAGCGGCCCCCGCATCATCCCCGAGCCCATCGCGCAACTGCCGTGGCGCGTCATCCTGCTGGTCACGGCCATCGGCTGTTTTGGGCTGGTGGTCCTCTACTCGGCGGCGGGCGGATCGCTGACCCCCTGGGCGAAGCCGCAGGGCGTACGCTTCTTCGTGCTGCTGGCGGGATCGCTGGTGCTGTCGCGCCTGCCGCTGGACCTGTGGCGGCGGATCGCGATGCCGGGCTATCTGGTGCTGGTGGTCGCCCTGGTACTGGTCGAACTGCTGGGCGCCGTGCGCGGGGGAAGCCAGCGATGGCTTGACGTCGGCTTCATCCGCCTTCAGCCGTCCGAATTGATGAAGCTGTTCATCGTGCTGGGCGCGGCGCGCTTCTATGAACTGATGCCCCCGGCCGAGACACGGCGTTTCTCCGGTATATGGCCGGTCGCAGCGATGATCGCCGTGCCTGCCGCCCTCGTCATGAAGCAGCCCGATCTCGGCACCGCACTAATGATCTGTGCGGGCGGGGCTACGGTGATGTTCCTGGCGGGCGTACCCTTACGCCTGTTCATCGGCGGCGCGATGGCGCTGGCGGTGGCGGCCCCGCTGGCCGTCAATTTCGTGCTGCACGATTATCAGCGCAACCGCGTCCTGATCTTCATGAACCCCGAAAGCGATCCGCTGGGCACCGGCTATCATATCAGCCAGTCGAAGATCGCGATTGGGTCGGGCGGCATCTGGGGCAAGGGGTTCCTGAACGGCACCCAAAGCCATCTCGACTATCTGCCCGAGGGTCATACCGACTTCGTCTTCGCGACGATGGCCGAGGAATGGGGACTGGTCGGCGGATGCCTGTTGATCCTGGCCTTCATCCTCGTCATCCGCTGGGGCCTGAACGTCGCACAGGCGGCACAGACGCGCTTTGCCCGACTGGCGGCGGCGGGGCTGTCGACGACCATCTTCATCTATGTGATGGTCAACCTGATGATGGTCATGGGGCTGGCGCCGGTGGTCGGCATTCCCCTGCCCCTGGTCAGCTATGGCGGATCGTCGCAGATGACGGTTCTGCTGTGCCTGGGCATCCTGATGGCGATCGACCGCGAAAATCGTCGTCCCGCCCGTTGGTAACGTAAAAAATTCGCAAAAAGCATTTGCAAAGCGGCGGAGGCCTGCTAAAGGCGCGCCTCCCGATCACGAGGCGGGCCGCCGGACGGCCTGACGAGCGTGACGAACGGACGCATAGCTCAGTTGGTAGAGCAGCTGACTCTTAATCAGCGGGTCCTTGGTTCGAGCCCAAGTGCGTCCACCAGTTTCTCCAACGGCTCTGCAGCGATGCGGGGCCGTTGTGCTATGGGGCCGTCCGGCCCCCAACGGGATAGATGATTGATGGCAGGATATAAGGTTCCCGGTTTCGCCGATCGTGCATCGGCTTCGCGCGACGCCAAGGCCGCCGCGCTGGAAAAGCTGCGCAACAAGGCTGCGCCCGACCCCGAAGTGGTCGCGGCCCGCGCCGCCGCCCGCGCGGCCAAGGAAGCCGCCGAGGCCGAACGCCGCGCCGCGCACAAGGCCGCGATCGAGCAGGAAAAGGCGGCCCGCGAGGAAGCCCGCGCCAAGGCGAAGGCCGAGGCCGAGGCTGCTGCGGAGGCCGCTGCCGCCGCCGCCCGCCCGCCGGTGGTCCCCACCGCCGCCGAGCTGAAGGCCGCCCGCGACGCGCGCTACGCCGCACGCAAGGCCCGTCAGGGCAAGTGACGCCGCGCGAGCTGCTGGGCATCGCCGAGGTGCCGGGCGGCGAGCCCCTGCGGCTGTTCCGCCGGGGCAAGGACTTCATGATCGTGCTCGACCGCAACGAGCTGATGAGCACGCGCATGAGCGGCTCTGAAGTGGCGTTGGGCACGATGACCTGCGACCGGCTGGGCGGGCGGAATGCGCCGCATCTGCTGATCGGCGGCTATGGCATGGGCTTTACCCTGCGCGCCGTGCTGACCCGGTTGGGCCGCGACGCGCGGGTGACGGTGGCCGAGCTGGTGCCGGGCATCATCGAATGGGCGCGCGGGCCGATGGTCGAGCTGACCGCCGGATGCCTGGACGATCCCCGCGTCACGTTGGCGATGGGCGATGTCGGCAATGCGATCTATGCGGGGCGCGGGATGTATGACGCGATCCTGCTCGACGTGGACAACGGCCCCGACGGGCTGACCCGCCCGGCCAATGACGGGCTATATTCCAACCGGGGGCTGGACGAGGCGCGCGTCGCATTGCGGCCCGGCGGCGTGCTGGCCATCTGGTCGGCCGCGCCCGACCCGGTCTTCACCCGGCGGTTGTCGCGTGCGGGCTTCCTGGTCGATGAAGTGAAGGTCCGCGCCCGCGAAAACGGCAAGGGCGCGACGCACACCATCTGGTTCGCCACGCCGCGGTGATACGCAACTCCTCCCCGGTACGGGGAGGTGGCAGGGCGTCAGCCCTGACGGAGGGGGGCTTCCTCATAGGACATACCCTTGCGGCACGCCCCCTCCACCATGCTGCGCATGGTCCCCCTCCCCTTACCGGGGAGGAATGTCCTCTCGCTTGGCCCCGTCCAGTTCCTTGCGCAGCCGTTCCTGCTCGGCCGCATCCCGCTGCTTCTCGGCCTTGCTCCGCCCGAACCGTGCACGGTTCTCCACCGCCTGCTGCTCGGCTGCCTTACGAGCCAGACCTTTACGCGCCTGACGGAAATTGATGATCTCCGCCATCAGTGCCGCCGCAGCCGCCGAAACAGGCCCTTTCGCTGGCTGAACGCCTCGAACATCTCGTCCGGCCCTTCGGGGTCGAGCACTTCGTTATCGGCCAGCCATTCCTCCACGCTCGACAGGTCGGGCACCTCATAGGGGCGCAGGGTCCGGCCCGGCCGTCCGCGCAGCACCTCGACCGCCGCGATCAGCGAGCCTGTCCGGGCGACCGTCTCGCCTACCAGCTTGGTCGCCACGCCCAGATGCTCGCCCAGCAAGTCGTCGCGGATTGCCCCGATCCGCTGCCCCGCCGCACTGTCCTTCTCTACGGCGATCGCGAGGTCGCATTCGGTATCCAACCGCATCGAGCGGTTGTTGAGGTTGGACGAGCCCAGGCGGAAGACCCGATCGTCGGCGATCAGGATCTTGGCGTGGCAATAGATCGCCTCGCCCCCCGCCGTGAACGGATGATAGAGCCGAAAGCGCCCATGCCGGTCGCGCCGCCGCAACGCCTCGACCAGCCGTGCGCGTGCCGTGTCCATCGCGATCGGCTCCAGCCAACCTTGCGCGGTCAGCGGGTTGACGATGACGAATTCCGGGCCGTTTTCCTCGTCCAGCCGCCGGGCGATCGCCTCGGCCACCCGGCGCGAGGCGAAATACTGGCTCTCGATATAGACGTAGCGCTCGGCCCGCGCGATCTGGGCGAGGAACAGTGCCTCATTCTCATGCACCGCCGTCTGGTCGTCCATCTCCGGCATAGTGCGCGCGATCGCGACCGGCTGATCCTTGAAGTCGGGCTCCAACCCTTCCGGCCAGCAGCTTGCGCCCGGCACGGCGGGGCCCATCGGCTTGCCCCCGGCCGCGTGCCAGCGCGCACGGAACAACTCGCCCAGCGCATGGGTCACCGGCCCCTCCACCGCGCTGATCGCGTCGTGCCAGGGCTTGTAGGGCTGCCCGCCGGGCCGCGTGCGTCTGGGATCGTCGTCGCGGTGCTCGCGTGTGTCCCACCGCTCGCTGGTCATGTCGATACCGCCGCAAAAGGCGAACTGGTCGTCGATGATGACGATCTTCTGGTGGTGTGAGGCCGCGATCGGGTGATGGCCGTCCAGCTTGGTGTGGATGCGGCTGTGCGTCATCCACTTTAGGACGGTGAAGAAGGTCTTGCCCCGGAACAGCGATTTGATCGCGCCGGTATCCCAGCGGAGCAGGAAGATCTCCAGCTCGGGCTGACGCTGGACCAGTGAATAGATGAAGTCGCCCACCGTCTCGCCCGGCGCCTCGTCATGGTCGAGGACGATACGCGCGTCGAAATCCCAGCCAATCAGCAGGATCCGGCGCCGCGCATTCAGCATCGCGCGCCGGGCCATGCGGAAATATTCCTCCGCATCGATGATGACCGCCATCCGGTCGGCCTGCTCGATCCGCCAGCATTCCTGTCCGACCTTCAACGACGCTCTCCCCTGTTCACGCGTGCGTCATGCCCCGACGATCCCGCGCTGGCAAATGCCCGTGCGGAAACGTCACGCCCGTTCAAACACAAAAGGGGGTCAGAAGATGCGGTAGCGGATCGGTCGAATCGATAGCGACTGCCCCGGCACGGCGTCGGCCGCCACCGGAAGATCGAAGGTCAGCGGTTCGGCCATACCAGCAACCTCCGCCGTGACCCGGCGGGATCGACCGATCGGGCGGCTGGCGAGGACGGTGATGGTCAGCGCGCTGGTCGCGCCCGGCTCGGCCAGTTCGACATCGTGCGGGCGGATATGGATTTCCCCCGCCCCCTGCCCGCGCGCTTCGTCGGGCAAGGTCGCCAGTCCGTCGCCGATCAGCGCGGCTCCGTCGCGCCGCATCACCGGCAGCCGGTTCGTCTCGCCGATGAAGGACGATACGAAGGCGGTGGCGGGCGCGCTCTGCACCTCGGCTGGGGTGCCGACCTGCTCGATCACGCCGCCGCGCATCACGACGATACGGTCGGCGATCTCCAGCGCCTCTTCCTGGTCGTGCGTCACGAAGATCGAGGTCAGCCCCGTCCCGTCATGAATCCGCCGCAGCCAGCCGCGCAAATCCTTGCGCACCTGCGCGTCAAGCGCACCGAACGGCTCGTCGAGCAGCAATAGGCGCGGTTCGATGGCGAGCGCACGGGCGAGCGCCACGCGCTGCCGCTGGCCACCCGACAGCTGCGCGGGATAACGATCGCCCAGTTGCGGCAGCTGGATCAATTCCAGCAGTTCGGCGACCTTCGCCGCGATCACCGCCTTGGCAGGCCGATCGCGCCGCTTTCGCACGGTCAGGCCGAAGGCGATGTTGTCGGCCACCGTCATGTGGCGGAACAGCGCGTAATTCTGGAACACGAAGCCGATCCGCCGCTCGGCGGCCGGGGTGCCGGTCATGTCCTGTCCGTCGAACAGGACATGACCCTCGTCCGCGAAGTCCAGCCCTGCGATGGTGCGGAGCAAGGTGGTCTTGCCCGAACCCGACGGGCCGAGCAGCGCCAGGAACTCGCTCGGCTTCGTCTCCAGCGACACCCGGTCCAGCGCGGTGAACCCGCCGAAGCGGCGGGAGATATTCTCAACGACGATGCTCAATGCGCGGCTCCCGCCCGGTGGATGCCGAAACGCCATTCCAGCACCGTCTTCACTCCCAAGGTCACCAGCGCGAGCGAGGCGAGCAGGGACGCCACCGCGAACGCGCCGACAAAGTCATATTCATTGTACAGGATCTCGACATGCAAGGGCATGGTGTTGGTCAGGCCCCGGATATGCCCCGACACCACCGACACCGCGCCGAACTCGCCCATCGCGCGGGCATTGCATAGCAGCACGCCGTAGAGCAGCCCCCAACGGATATTGGGCAGCGTGACATGCCAGAAGGTCTGCCATCCGCTCGCCCCCAGCGACCGCGCCGCTTCCTCATCATCACGCCCCTGCTCGGCCATCAGCGGAATCAGCTCGCGTGCGACGAAGGGGAAGGTGACGAACACGGTCGCCAGTACGATCCCGGGGACGGCGAAGATGATCCGTACGCCATGCGCGGTCAGCCACGGCCCCAGCCACCCTTGCGCGCCGAACAGCAGGACGAAGATGAGGCCGGACACCACCGGCGATACCGAAAAAGGCAGGTCGATCAGCGAGATGAGCAGGCTTTTTCCGCGAAAGTCGAACTTGGCGATGGCCCAGGAGGCCGCGACACCAAACACCGCATTGACCGGCACCGCGATCGCCGCGACCAGCAGGGTCAGGCGGATCGCCGCCAGCGCATCCGGGTCGACCAGCGCTGCGACGAACACCTGCCACCCCTTGGCCAGTCCGCCTGCGAAGACCATGATAAGCGGCAGGAAAAGGAAAAGCGCCAGGAACAGGAAGCCGACGCCGATCAGCGCCCGCCGCGCCCAGGGGCTTTCAACCGTGGTGGGGTTGGGACCGCTCATCGCGTCCCCCGCTTGGCGCGCCACGCCTGGAGCAGATTGACGACCAGCAGCATCGCGAAGGACAGGACCAGCATCACGCAGGCGATGGCGGTCGCGCCGTCATAGTCGAACTGTTCGAGCTGGGTGATGATGAGCAGTGGCGCGATCTCCGAATGAAAGGGCTTGTTGCCCGCGATGAAGATGATCGAGCCATATTCGCCAACCCCCCGGGCGAAGGCGAGCGCGAAGCCGGTCAGCAGCGCGGGCGTGATCGCGGGCAGGATGATCCGGCCAAAAGTCTGAAGCCGCGACGCCCCCAAAGTCGCGGCGGCTTCCTCTACGTCACGGCCCAGGTCCGCCATAACCGGCTGGACCGAGCGAACAATGAACGGCAAGCCTATGAAAATAAGCGCAATCGCAACGCCCAACGGCGTATAGGCCACCTTGATCCCCAGCGGCGTGAGCAGCGACCCGACCCAGCCATTGTCCGAATAAAGCGCGACCAGCGCGATGCCCGCCACCGCCGTCGGCAGCGCGAAAGGCAGGTCGACCGCCGCGTCGATCAGCTTCTTGCCGGGAAAGTCATAGCGGACCAGGATCCATGCGATCAGCAGCCCGAAGACCGCATTGACCGCCGCCGCCGCCAGCGCCGCGCCGAAGCTGAGCCGATAGGCGGCCAGCGCGCGCGGCGACAATCCGGCCGCCGCAAAGCCTTCCCAGCCCATCCCCGCCGCCCGCACGACCAGCGCCGACAGCGGCACGAGCACGATCAGCCCGAGCCAGAACAGCGTCATTCCCATGGTCAGCCCGAAACCGGGCAGCGCCGAGCGGCGCGCCTTTCCCGACACCGCAATCAGCGCCGCGTGCCGCCGGCATAGATGGCGTCGAACACCCCGCCATCGGCAAAGAACCGCTTCTGCGCCGCGCCCCAGCCGCCGAAGTCCTTGATCGTCACCATGTCGACCTTGGGAAAGGTCGCGGCATATTTGGCCAGCACCGCCTGATCGCGCGGACGGTAGAAGTTGCGCGCGGCAATCTCCTGCCCCTCAGGCGTGTAGAGGAACTTCAGATATTCGGTCGCGACCTGTTCGGTGCCATGCGCCTTGGCATTGGCGTCGACCACGGCGACCGGCGGCTCGGCCAGGATCGAGATCGATGGCACGACGATGTCGAACTTGCCCGCGCCCAGCTCCTTCTCGGACAGCAGCGCCTCATTCTCCCAGGCGAGCAGCACGTCGCCCAGCCCGCGTTCGACAAAGGTCGTCGTCGCCCCGCGCGCGCCCGAATCCAGCACCGGCACATGCGCATAGAGGCTGGCGACATATTTCTGCGCCGCCGCGTCCGATCCGCCCGCCTTTTTGCCGTAAGCCCAGGCCGCCAGGAAATTCCACCGCGCGCCGCCGCTGGTCTTGGGACTGGGCGTGATGACCTGCACGCCCGGCTTCACAAGATCGGCCCAGTCGCGAATACCCTTCGGATTGCCCTTGCGCACCAGGAATACGATGGTCGAGGTATAGGGCGCGCTGTTGTCGGGCAGGCGGCTCTGCCAGTTGGCGGGCAGCAGCTTCGCCCGCTCGGCAATGGCGTCGATGTCATAGGCGAGCGCCAGCGTCACCACATCCGCCGACAGCCCGTCGATGACCGAGCGTGATTGCTTGCCCGACCCGCCATGGCTCATGCGGAACGAGACGGTCTTGCCGGTCTTCGCCTGATACGCCTTGGCGAAGGCGGCGTTGACGTCCTTGTAGAGCTCGCGCGTCGGATCGTAGCTGACGTTCAACAGCTCGACCGAACCCTTGCCGTTGCCGCCGCCCGAACAGCCGGACAAGCCGCCGACCAGACTGATCGTACCGATCATCAAGGCGGCCGTCATGGCCGGAAATGGTGCTCGCATCAGGACCCGTCCCTTTTGTTTCGCCGCACACCCTATCTCGATCCCCCCGATAGGAAATGCCGGAAAGCTTGGGACGCACAAAGCCCTGCTTTTGCTCCCCCGATCCCGACGGACGCCCCATCCGGCACGACGAACCCCGGCAACGGCCCCTTGTAACGGCACGGTCGAGGGACGATCTCCCGCCCGCATCAATCGCTTATAGTCTTGGAAAGGACGCGCATGACCGCCCCGCAGATCGACGTGAAGACCGGCCTCTATATCGGCGGCGAATGGCTGGGGGCGGAGGGGCGCGACACCCAGGCCGTGCTGAACCCCGCGACCGGCCAGGCGCTGGGCGACCTGCCGCTGGCGACCACCGCCGACATGGACCGCGCGCTGGAGGCCGCCGCGCGCGGTTTCGAGATGTGGCGCAAGGTCGCGCCGCAGGAGCGCGCCACCGTGCTCCATCGCACCGCCGCGCTGGTCCGCGAGCGCGCCGAGGATCTCGCCCGCCTCGCCACGCTGGAGGAAGGCAAGCCGATCGGCGAGGCGCGGGGCGAGGTCGCCGCGACCGCCGCGCTGCTGGACTTCCATGCGGGCGAGGCGGTGCGTATCTATGGCCGCGTCCTTCCGCGCCCCAGCGGCACGCGCTCGCTGGTACTGCACCAGCCGGTCGGCCCGGTCGCGGCCTTCTGTGCCTGGAACTTCCCCGTGATGAACCCGGTGCGCAAGCTGTCGCCCGCCATCGCGGCGGGGTGCTCGGTCATCCTGAAGCCCAGCGAGGAAACCCCGGCCAGCGCCATCGCGATCCTGCGCTGCTTCCAGGATGCGGGCCTGCCGGGCGATGTTGCACAGCTGGTCTTCGGTGTGCCCGATGCAGTGTCGCGCCATCTGCTCGCCTCGCCGGTCACGCGCAAGCTCAGCTTTACCGGGTCGGTGCCGGTCGGCAAGCATCTGCTCAAGCTCGCCGCCGATACGGTGATGAAGTCGACCATGGAGCTGGGCGGCCACGGCCCCGTGCTGGTGTTCGACGATTGCGATCTGGACAAGACGCTCGATACGCTCGTCACCCACAAGTTCCGCAATGCGGGCCAGGTGTGCGTGGCCCCCACCCGCTTCCATGTGCAGGAGGGGATTTACGAGCGCTTCGCCAAGGGCTTTGCCGAGCGCGCGGCCGCGCTGAAGATCGGCGACGGCCTGTCCTCCGATACGCAGATGGGCCCGATGGCCAATCCGCGCCGCCCCGAAGCGATCGGCGCGATGATCGAGGATGCGGTCAGGAACGGCGCGCGCAAGCTGACCGGCGGCGAAGCGAAGGGCGGAGACGGCTTCTTCTTTGCCCCTACCGTGCTGGCCGACGTCTCGCTCGACGCCAAGGCGATGAACGAGGAGCCGTTCGGCCCGATCGCGCTGATCCGCCCCTTCGCCACCACCGAAGATGCGATCGCCGAGGCCAACCGCCTGCCCTTCGGCCTGGGCGCCTATTGCTTCACCGAGAACGGCCGTCGCCAAAACCAGCTGGGCGACGAGATCGAGGCGGGCATGATCGCGATCAACACCGTCCGCCTGAGCTGGGGCGACGCACCCTTCGGCGGGGTAAAGGAAAGCGGCTATGGCTCGGAAGACGGACCCGAGGGCATCGCCAACCACATGATTACCAAGGCGGTTCACATCGCCTGAACCCGCACGGCCCGGCGCCCTCGCGGCGCCGGGCCATTTTTCTTCCGCAAGAAAAATGTCAAAAACCCTCTTGGCAGGTCGGACATGCTCGGCTAACAGCGCCCCACCAGACGGGGACACGCTCCCCGCCATGCCGCAGACCGGCATCGGACGCATAGCTCAGTTGGTAGAGCAGCTGACTCTTAATCAGCGGGTCCTTGGTTCGAGCCCAAGTGCGTCCACCATTTTCGTTTAAATCTTATTAACTTCACGTTCGTACGACTGATCTCACAGATCGGTCATCGGCTTGAACGGCCATGCCACCGAATGTCTCGTTTCATGAGGAGGTGGTTTAATGGTCCATATGACTGTCCCCGGTTGGACCTATGCTGCGTTATGCAATGATGAGGACGAGCGGGCCCTTCACCTTATAAAAATCGGCTGCACACAAAATCCAGAGGGGCGCTTCCGCGACGATGAGCGTGAGATCATTATCAGCCACCCTGACAGCCTCCACGGGTACGACGACAAAGCTCGTTTCAAGTGGGGAGAACTGGAGCGAAGAGTGCTATCCTTCGCTGGTCGCTTCGGACTCCGCTACGAAGATAATGACCCGGAATATGTCACGGACTCCCATCTAAAAATGCATGGATCAATCGAATTAATAAAATTCGATTACGATTCCATAATAGAGCTACGCGAATGCATCGATTATGCCGACCATGACGTAAAGGAATTCTTCGAAGACTTGCTGATGGCCCATGAGCAGGGTTTGGTTTACGAACGCCCAGAGTACTAAACCTTGCGACGGGGCTCGATGTGATTGGGATGGAAGTGCGCCACCTCCGTTCAGTCGAGCCGCCGTCGTCTTGGCAACGACGTATTTGAGCAGCGGCCTCTTAAGGGCTCACCGCGCCCCCTGCCCCGAAGGCGGCACCGGCGGGGTCGCGGACTTCGCATCGCTGACCGCCTCGTCATACCAACGCGACAGGTCGGCTTTCATGCTCCGCAGCGCGTCGGGGTTGAGATAGGTCATGTGTCCGGCCGGATAATAGGTGAAGCGCAGATTGGCCTGTTGCGCAGGCTCCAGCATCATGTGGCCCAGATCGTTCTCGGTGCCAAAGAACGGGGTCGCCATGTCGTAATAGCCGTTCATCGACAGCACCTTCAGATACGGGTTTGCCCGCATCGCGGCGGCCAGGTCGATGGCGGTATTGGGGTTGTTCTGCCCACCATCCGGTGACTTGTGCTTCCAGTTCCAGGTCCAGCCCGCCGCATCACGCGCGGAAAGGCGATAGGGCAGCTCGGTCTTATAGCCGAGCGTCGATTGCAGATAGTCCTGGAAGGACGCGATATAAGCCCCTGAAATCGCATCCGAAGAGGCATCCGTCTCCGGCGCCTCACCCGCCGCGTCGGTATCGATGCCGAGATAACGCGAGTCGAACCGGCCGACCGTCCGCGCCGAACCGCGCAGCAATTCCTTCTGAAAACGCGGCAGGTCGATGCGCAGGTTCGCGCGCTTGATATAGTCGGGCGAGATGCCGATCAGGCGGCTCATCTGCTCGGCGATCTGGTCGCGCTCCTGGGGCGAGATGCTCTGCCCCTTGGCCAGCGCAGACATATAGGGCCCGACGGCAAAGGCCCGCGCCTGCGCCACCACCGTCGCGACATCGGCGGGGCGATCGGCCAAGCGATTGTGATACCAGGCGGTTGCGGCATAGCTGGGCAGATAGTTCAGATAGACCTGATCGAGCCCCGGCTGACGATAGCCGTAATTCATGATCGAGCTGAGCAGCACCACGCCGTTCAGCGCCATGCCCCGCTCCTGCAACTGGTACGCCAGCGCGCCCGAGCGCAGCGTGCCATAGCTTTCGCCGAGCAGGAATTTCGGGCTCATCCAGCGGCCATATTTGGTGACGTAACGCTGGATCGCTCCGGCAAAGACGTCGACATCCTCGTCCACGCCATAGAATTGCGCAGGCTTCATATCGCCCAGCGGTCGCGAATAGCCGGTGCCGATCGCGTCGAGGAACACGAGGTCGGTCTTGTCGAGCAGCGAATCCGGGTTCGGCCCCACGTCATAGGGCGCGGGCCGGATGAATTCGGGGCTGGTCGTGCGGATGCGGATCGGCGCGAACGACCCCATGCGCAGCCAGAAGGAAGGCGACCCCGGCCCGCCATTATAGAGGAACGTCACCGGCCGCTTGGTGCCCGGCTTCGTGCCGTCGAGCGTATAGGCGGTGTAGAACATCGAGGCGGTCGGCTTGCCCTCGATATCGCGGACGGTCAGCGTGCCCGCCGAGGCGATATAGGGATAGGCGCGGCCGTTGATGGTCACGCTGTCGCGGTGGCGGACCTCGGTTTCCTCCAGCGGCGCGCGCGCCCAGGCGGCCTCCGCCTCGGCCTTGGCGGCTTCGTGATGCGGGGCCTTCTTCTCCCCCTCCTCCTGCGCGGCGAGCGGCGCGGTCAGGGCGGTGGCAGCGAAGAGGAGAGCGAGGCTGTTGCGGATCACGAAGGGCTCACGGGATTGGATAACGGAAGCGTCATGGTTCCCGGTTTCCGCATGCGTGGCAAGAGGTTGCGGGGGCCTAGGCCAATTATCCCTTGCTACGTTCAGCCTGAGCGAAGTCGAAGGCCACGCCTAGACGCTCAACCAATGGCGTTCCCCGGCGAAGGCCGGGGTCCAGTTTCTGCCCGGACGCGATAGCACGATGAATTTGCGTGGGAGGCAAATGGGCACCGCCCGCCTTGGCCGCCCCCCCTCGCCGCCTTCATTCCCTTTCAGCCTAGCCGAAACTGGGCCCCGGCCTTCGCCGGGGAACAAAGAGGTTATGGTTTTCCGTTGGCCTTCGACGTCGCTCAGGCTGACCGGAGGTTGGATGGCTCGGAGGCTGGCGGGGACACTGTTCCCCGCCAGCCGCTCCAATCAGCGCGCCAGCCAGGTCTGAACGGCGGGCTTCAGGCGTTCGGCCACCGCCTTGCGCACCGCGATCTGCGAGATCGAGCGCTTGGCGCCGCCGCGCGAGCCTTCAGCCAGGTTGGCGTTGGCCCAGGCCTCGATCTTGCCGGGCATGGCGGGATCGTTCGAGCCCGCGCCCAGCCCGACGATGAAGCTCGCGCGGTTGCTCTCCTCCAGGAAGCTGTCGACCAGCGGCTTGTTCGCCACCGCCCAGTCGAACGCCATGTCGGGATGCGCGCCCGCGATCGAGCGGAGCAGCGCGGCGCGCTGCGGCGGGGTGAAGGTGTTGTCCTTCAGCACGCTCAACGCCCGACGCGCCGCACCTTCGTCCTCCGCATACCCCAGTAGCGAGACATAGCGGTTCTTGACGACGGGATTGCGCTCGGCCTTGGCCAGTTCGTACAGGCGATCCCATTCGGCCGCCGTCGCGCGGGTCGCATAGGTCGCCAGGATCGGCTGGCGGATGGCCCCCGGAATAGCGTTGGGGTTCTTGGCGAGTGCCGCGACATAACCCCGCGCGCGCGCCGCGACCATGGCGTCACCGCTGGTGCCCAGCTGCCCGATCAACGTCTCACGCAGGTTGGAGACGAGCGCGCCGTCCTCCGGCTTCGGCTCGAAGCCGATGCGCGCCAGCACCGGCGACAGGATCGCCGCCGTCCGCGCGCGCAGCGGCTTTTCGAGCGGCGTCGCCTTATAAAGCCCGTTCAGACGCGACAATTCGCCCGCGACCGTTTCCCATTCCAGCGGATCGGCCTCGGGCTGCACCTGCGCCATCAGGTCGAACCAGCGGCCCAGATCCTGATATCCACCCGCCGCCAGCGCATAGTCGTCGCCCAGCGTCCCCAAACGGTCGGTCAGCGCCAGCTTGGCATAGTCGCGCACGATCGCGGCATGGCCCGCATCGTCATACATGACGCGCGTATAGGATCCCTTGCCCTGGTTCAGGACCAGCGTGCCGCAGCCGCCGACCGTTACCGGGGCGGGTGCCGCGCCGGTGACGATCGTGGTCGTCTCGGCCCCGCCGATGGTCGCCACGCGGATCGGCACATGCCAAGTCTGCGGCGCCTTTGACGCCTCGTCCAGGCCGAAGCGGCCCTGGCTCAGCATCGCGACGGTCTTGCCGCCCTCGCAACGTGCGCCCTGCATCGTGATGAGCGGCACGCCGCCCTGGAGCGTGAAGTCATGTGCGATGGTCGCGACATTCGTGCCGGACGCCTTGGACAGCTCTTCCCAGAGCTGGTCGGTCACGGTGTTCTGATATTTGTACTTCGCCATATAGGCGCGGATGCCCTTGCGGAACGTATCGGCACCCAGCGTCGATTCGAGCATCCCGATGACCGCCTGCCCCTTGAGATAGGTGATGCTGTCGAACGCCTCGCCGATCTGGTCGACCGTCTCGACCTTGCGGATGATCGGGTGGGTGGCGCTGGTCGCATCGATCCCCATCGCCGATTCGCGCTCGCCCGCGACATTGGCGGCCGCCGCTTCCCAAGCCGGGTTCAGGTCGTTGCTGGCCTTGCCCTCCATCCACGAGGCGAAACCCTCATTCAGCCAGAGGTCGTCCCACCAGCGCGGGGTGACGAGGTCGCCGAACCACTGGTGCGCCATTTCATGCGCGACGACGGTATAGATGCGCTGGCGGTTGCTCTCGCTCATGACCTGCGGATTGAAGAGCAGCTCATTCTCGAAATAGAAGATCGCACCCCAATTCTCCATCGCGCCGAAGAACTGGCTCGAGCCCGGCCCCGCGATCATGTCCATCTTGGGCAAGGGATAGGGCGTGCCGAAATAATCGTTGTAATAGGACAGCAGCTTGGTCGCCGCGCCCAGCGAATAGTCACCCTGGTCGACCACACCCTTGCGGCTGACCACGCCGATCTGGACACCGTTGGCATCCACCGTCTTGCGGTCGAGATTCCCTGAGCCGAAGAACAGCAGGTAGCTGGACATCACCGGCGTTTCGCCGAAGCGATAGAGCTGGCTGCCATCGGCCTGCGTCGTCACGGCCTCGGCGGGCATGTTGCTGATCGCGCGCTGCCCCTTGGGCGCGGTGGCGGTCAGGCGGAACTTCGCCTTGAAGGCGGGTTCGTCCCACATCGGCGCGAAACGACGCGCATCCGGCGCCTCGAACTGGGTCGCCAGCATCCGGTCGGCCGAGCCGTCGGCGTTGGTATAGTCGATCGCGAAAAGCCCATTGGCCGAACGGTTGATCGTACCCGTCCAGGCAAAGCCGACCCTGTGCCGCCCGACGTTCGCCGCCTGCGGCAGGGTGAGGGTCAGCGTCTGCGCCGTCTTGTCGAGCGCAAAGGGCACCGGCTTTCCGTCGAAGGTCGCGCGCGTGATCGTCAGTTCGGCCGCGTTCAGCACGATCGTCGCGGTCGACTGCTTCACGTCGACGTCGACGGTCTCTTCGCCCGAGAAGGTCAGCGCCTTCGCATCGGGACGCACGGTGATATCGTACAGGACCGGCGCGACCGTCTGGGGCAGCTGGCCCGCCGCCAGCGCCGGAGTGGAGACGGTCAGGGCCAGCAGGACGGAAAGGGCGGACTTCATCGCAATCAGGGCCTTTCAACAGGGAATGCGCAAATCTCTACGCCCTGTTCGGCTCAAAGCAAATGACGGTCATGTAATAATGTTGCACGCGACCCGGCGGCGCTGGACAGGCTTTACCTTTACGTTATCGTAAAGCCATGAGCCTGCCCCCTGCCCTGAGTCGCCCGCCCCTGAACCGTTTGGCGCTGCCCGTCATCGGGTCGCCTCTGTTCATCATCTCCAATCCGGACCTGGTCATCGCCCAGTGCAAGGCAGGCATAGTCGGCTCCTTCCCGGCGCTGAACGCGCGGCCCGCCAGCCTGCTCGACGAATGGCTGCATCGCGTCACCGAGGAACTGGCGGCGCACGACCGGGCACATCCGGATCGGCCGGCGGCGCCCTTCGCGGTCAACCAGATCGTCCACCGCTCCAACGATCGGCTAGAGGCGGATCTGGCGGTGTGTGCGAAGTGGAAGGTGCCGATCGTCATCACCTCGCTGGGCGCCCGCGAGGATGTGAATGCGGGCGTCCACAGCTGGGGCGGGATCACGCTGCATGACGTGATCGACGATCGCTTCGCACGCAAGGCGGTGGAAAAGGGCGCGGACGGTCTGATCGCCGTGGCGACGGGCGCGGGCGGCCATGCCGGGCGGCTGTCGCCTTTTGCCCTGGTGCAGGAAATCCGCAGCTGGTTCGGCGGGCCCCTGGCGCTGGCAGGCGCGATCGCGACG
Organism: Sphingomonas sp. 77B; assembly: GCF_056497825.1. Taxonomy (NCBI): domain Bacteria; kingdom Pseudomonadati; phylum Pseudomonadota; class Alphaproteobacteria; order Sphingomonadales; family Sphingomonadaceae; genus Sphingomonas; species Sphingomonas sp. 77B. Next base: position 139,828 of record NZ_JBWMBY010000001.1, on the reverse strand, counting down.
GGCGATGCGATCCTGGCCACACAGGCCATGGGCGCCGATTTCGCCTATATCGGCTCGCCCTTCATCGCCACGGTCGAGGCCAATGCGGCGGAGGCCTATAAGCAGGCGGTGGTCGACGGCCATGCCAGCGACATCGTCTATTCCAGCCTGTTTACCGGGGTGCACGGCAACTACCTCCGCGCCTCGATCGTGGCGGCGGGACTCGACCCCGACAACCTGCCCGAAGGAGACGTGACGACGATGAACTTCGGCGGCGGGCAGGCCGCCAAGGCCTGGCGTGACATCTGGGGCGCGGGCCAGGGTATCGGCGCGGTCGACCGCATCGTGCCCGCCGCCGAACGGATCGCCGAACTGCGCCGGCAATATGAAGCGGCGCGGGAAAGGCTGTCGCTTCCTTATTCCTCCCCTGCAAAAGCAGGAATGGCGTGAACGTCGATCCGGCCTAAAACGCCCGGCCCAATCGCGCCTGCAGCGCCAGCACGGGACTCGTCGCCGACGGATCGGTATCGGCCAGGGTGTCGAGCCGCTCGACGCGGCGATGCAGGTCCAGGCTTGCCTGGGTGAGCGCTTGCGCCGCTTCGGGCAGAAGTGCGAGCTGCACCTCGTCCGTATCGGGCGATGCGCCCAGCCGCCTCACCGGCTGTCGCGCCTCGTCCCAATTCATCTCGCCCGCCTGAACCGCGCGTTGGGTCAGGACCCAGGCGATGACGTGCATCAGTCGAGTCGTCACCTTCAGCGACTCGCAGGAAAAGGCGACCCGCAACACCGGGTCCAGGGCATCGCGCTCGTTCCGCCCGATGCCGTCGAAATATCCGCGCGCCGTCTCCGCCAGTGCCATGGCCTCGACATAGAGGCTGTCGGTCAGCCTGGCATGAAAGGGAGATTCGGGCGCTGCTTCAGTCATGCCGCATGGCTGGCATGGCGGACGCATCAGGAACAAGACGGCGCTTGCGGCACCCTGTCCCGATACGAACCGATCAGGCGATGATGTCGGGAATCAGCCGGTCTTCCAGTTCGGCCAGTTCGTCGCGCAGGCGCAATTTGCGTTTCTTGAGCCGCGCGATCTGCAACTGGTCCGGCGTCGAGGATTGCAGCAGAGCGGCGATGGCATCGTCCAGATCGCGGTGCTCGGTGCGCAACATGTCGATCCGCGCGCGTGCCAGCGTGACGTCCATCCTGCTCCCCCTTCGGCGACCGGCGCGGAGGAAGTCCGACGCCCGTTGGGTTCCTCTAGCAAGCCCGCGAGCACGGCGCGAGAGGCGGCAACACGTCGTCGCGCCAAATGCCTCATCCGGTCGATTCTGACGAAAATGGATGGGGACAGAGGGGGATTTTGGTGTTTTAATCATTCCCCCAAGCAATGACAGGAGGTTGAAGCCCATGCACACGGCGCATCAAACGGCCCTGGAGACCAAGCACGCCACGCTCGACCGGCGAATCAGCGCCGAATCGCAGCGTCCCGTGCCAGACGCGCTGATCCTTGCGGATTTGAAGAAGCAGAAACTCAAATTGAAGGAAGAGCTGCAAGGCCTATAGCCTTGACGCGGCCGCGCGGGTCGTCCGGCCCGCCGCGGCCCTTGTCACCGGCGTGACGAATCCGTCCCGATCGGGTCGGGACGGGGATTGACGAACAACTGCCGCGATCCTCCGATCAGTGGAAGGGCCGCGTTTTCAGTCCGGTGACGGACTTGGCATATTCCGGCGTCGTGGTGCCGCCGCCGACTGGCTTGCGTACCAGCGTCGGGTCGATCTGGCGATCGAAGGCCACGCCCACGCGGCCCTGGGTGCACCAGGCGATCCGCCCCGAGATCAGACCGATCCCGCGCAAGTCGAGCGTGACGGGCGTTCCGATTTCCACCGAAACAGGCAACTCGGCCATCAGGCCGCCTTCGGAAATGTTGCGGACACGCACGTCGCGCGGCGCGGTTTCGTCGACCAGCGTCATCTGTGCCATCAGCAACAGACTGTCACGCCGTCCGGCCCGGTCGCTGCGTTCCACTTCGTCTTCGGCCATGTCAAATCCACTCGCGGACAGGCGGTTCGCGGTCCCCATCGGGTTCGCCCTGCCTATCCGTTATTCCTCGCGCGATCATGCGATACGCTAGCTCGCGTTGCCAGCCGGTAAATGGCAACGGCCTCCAACCACCTGTCGGCCGATGGTGCAAGTCTTTTGCGTCGGAACCGGCGTGTCCCCCGGTTCGAACGGGGCCGGACGCTCCGGAGGACCATGCCGCCCGGAGCCCCGTCCGGACGATCAATCGTCGCGCGAAACCTTTTCGTTCCGCTCATGGCGCTCCTGCGCCTCGACCGTCATCGTCGCGATCGGCCGTGCTTCCAGCCGCCCCAGGCTGATCGGCTCGCCGGTAACTTCGCAATAGCCATATTCGCCCTCGTCGATGCGGCGAAGCGCCGCGTCGATCTTGGAAATCAGCTTGCGCTGGCGGTCGCGGGTGCGAAGTTCGATCGACCAGTCGGTTTCGCTCGATGCGCGATCGGTCAGGTCGGGCTCGCGCAGCGAGTCGATCTGAAGCTGCGACAGGGTTCCCTGCGCCTCCCGCTGGATCGCCTCCTTCCACGCGATCAGTTTGCGGCGGAAATACGCCTGCTGCTTCAGGTTCATGAAAGGCTCGTCCGCCGAGGGACGATAATTTTCATCGAGATCATTGGCCGCATCCGGCCCGGTGGATTCCGTTACGCGATTAATCACCGTCGCCATACCACTCTCCCAAAGGGCCCGTCGGTGCGACGTTCGGCACCGTGTCCTCGGGGCCGCCCCCTGATGGTCGAGAGCGCCTATAATCGGTGCCACCGTCCGCCGCAAGCGACCGGCGTTTCATCGTATTGCCATTTTCTATAATAAAGTTGCGATGTTAACGGAATATGGACGAATTGCTGCCTTTACAGGCTATTTCCACACCCGATCATCGAATCCCGTGCGACGCACACCATGCAGTTCTTTGCAGGATCAGGCGTTCCGGTACCGCGAATCCCAAAGCTAGACGGATTTCGCGAACAATGGGTTTGACCTTAAAGCTTTGTTGGTCACTGTGATGACAGGAACGTTTAAACTGTCGATAATGGACAGAATGGGCGGCGTTGCCGGAACCATGACCCGGCTTGAGCCTTGGTCCGCATCCCGTTTCGGGGGCGCGAACCGTTTGAGGATGTGACGATGTCTGTGCGAATGGCCTTGGCAAAGCTGGCGGCATGCGCTGCGGGGGGTGCCGTGATCGGCGGCGGAGCCGTGCACATGGTCGATCGCCCCGAGCGTCCGGCCCTGGTCAAGCAGACCAAGGTCAAGAAGCGCATCGTCCATCACCGCGCGCGCCCCAAGCGGCGAATGGCCAAACGCTCGACGACGACGACGACCACGATGCCGCCCCCTACCATTGTCACCGTCACCACGCAGGAGCCGCCGGTCCCCGTGCCGCTACCCGCCGTTGCGCCATCGATGGCCGCGCCCGGCGGCTATGTTCCCGCCGTGATCGGCGGATGGGGCGGTGGGTTCGGCGGAGGCTGGGGCGGCGGATTTGGCGGCGGCTTCGGGTTCGGCGGCGGCTTCGGCGGCGGCGGAGGATCGAGCGGCAATATCGTCGTGTCGTCCACCAGCAGCGGCGGATCGACGTCCACGTCATCCGCATCGGGTGGCTCGGGCGGGTCGTCGACCTCCTCGGCATCGGGCGGGTCGGGTGGCTCGTCGACGTCTTCGGCTTCCGGCGGGTCGGGCGGGTCGTCCAGCTCGACCGGCGGCGTCAGCAGCACATCGTCGTCGGGCAACGTGTCCAGCACCTCGTCCTCTGGCAACGTGTCGAGCACGTCGTCCAGCGGTGGGTCCTCGACCTCCTCCGGCAACGTATCGTCGACGTCTTCTACGGGTGGATCGTCCACCTCGTCAGGCAATGTCTCGTCGACCAGCGCGTCGTCGGGCAATGTCAGTTCGTCGAGCGCGTCCAGCACCTCGTCGGCCTCGTCCACCTCCTCCGCGTCGTCGAGCGGCTATGCGTCGAGCAGCAGCGGCTGGTCGTCCAACGGTTCGTCCGCCTCCAGCGCGTCGTCGGCGTCTAGCGCATCCTCGGCGTCGTCGGCCAGCAGCGGTTCGTCCTCCGGCGGAGACACGCCGCCCCCGACTCCGGTGCCCGCCCCGCCGATGGTCCTGCTGTTCGGCAGCGCGGCGGCGGCTTTGGTCATCCGGCGGCGACTGGCCAAGCCGAAAACGGCCTGACCCGCCGCCGCCAGCGAGCGGCTTTTACGCCTTTTGCAAAGCGGCCTCGATCTCGGGCACCGGATGCCCGGTCAGGTCCTTGGCCAGTTCGCCGACCAGACGGTCCTCGACCGCCTTGTGATAGTGCTTGCGCAATTCGCCCAGCGTCTTGGGCGGTGCGACGACGATTAGCGCCTCATACTCGTTCGCCAGCGCGCGGCGCTTGAGCATCTCGGCGGTTTCGGCCGCGAAGCGATCCTCTTCCTGCTGGTGAAAGTCGGTTTCGCCCATCGTGCCGCCGGTGGTCGAGGAGGCCTGGCCCGCGCGGTCGGTCTTCTGGTCGTGATCGGCCGGATTGGGATGCTCCACCGCCTGTTCGACGATCAGATTGGGATATTCGGTATCCCCGTCGTTCCGAAAGAACAGGCTCTTGCGGCCATCAACGACCAGCACGAAGCTGTTATGCGGCACCTGCATCGCGTTTCTCCTTATGTTTGCCCGGGGATAACGCGGGCATTTCGCCACGGGTTGCGTGACGACGGAGCGAAGGCCATAGCCTCGGCCCCATGCACGACATTCGCCTCATCCGGGACGACCCCGCCGCCTTCGACGCCGCCCTTGCCAAGCGGGGCGCCGAACCCCAGGCCGACACGCTGATCGCGATCGACGAACGCCGCCGCGCGATCATCGCCGAGGCGCAGGACGCGCAGACGCGCCGCAACGACCTGTCCAAGCAGATCGGCCAGGCCAAGGCGGCCAAGGACGAGGTGCGCGCCCAATCCCTGATGGACGAGGTCGCCACGCTGAAGGCGAAGCTCCCCGAGCTGGAGGAACAGGAACGCGCCGTCGAGGCCGAACTGAACACCGCGCTCGCCGCCATTCCGAACCTGCCCGCCGCCGATGTGCCGCAGGGCGCCGACGAGAATGACAATGCGCTGGTCCACCAAAAGGGTGAGCCTGCGACCTTTGCGTTCGAGGCTCGCGAGCATGACGCCATCGCGCCCGCGCTGGGCATGGACTTCGAAACCGGCGTCGCATTGTCGGGTGCGCGCTTCACCTTGCTGCGTGGTCCCATGGCGCGGCTGTCACGGGCGCTCGGCCAGTTCATGCTCGACCGGATGACCGAGGAAAACGGCTTCGAGCTGGTGCAGCCGCCGCTGCTGGTCCGCGACGAGGCGGCGTTCGGCACCGGCCAGTTGCCCAAATTCGCCGAGGACCTGTTCCGCACCACGGACGGGCGCTGGCTGATCCCGACGGCGGAAGTCTCGCTGACCAACATCGTGCGCGAGGCGATCCTGAGCGAGGCGGAGCTGCCGCTGCGCTTCACCGCCCTCACCCCCTGTTTCCGTTCGGAAGCGGGTGCGGCCGGGCGTGATACACGCGGCCTGATCCGCCAGCACCAGTTCGACAAGGTCGAGATGGTGTCGATCACCACCCCCGACCAGTCGGATGCCGAGCATGAGCGGATGACGGCGTGCGCCGAGGGCGTACTGGAGGCGCTGGGCCTGCCCTATCGCCGGATGCTGTTGTGCACCGGCGACATGGGCTTCTCCGCGGCGCGCACTTATGACCTGGAGGTCTGGCTGCCCGGACAGGCGCGCTATCGCGAGATTTCGTCCTGCTCGACCTGCACCGATTTCCAGGCGCGGCGGATGATGGCGCGCTATCGCCCCGCCGAGAGCAAGGGCACGCGCTTCGTCCATACGCTCAACGGTTCGGGGCTGGCGGTTGGTCGCACGCTGGTCGCGGTGATCGAAAATTACCAGCAGGCGGACGGCTCGGTCGTCGTGCCCGAGGTGCTGCGGCCGTATCTGGGCGGACAGGCGGTGCTGGAGCCGCGCTGATGCGCATCCTGCTCACCAACGACGACGGCTATCATGCGCCGGGGCTCGCCGCGCTCGAGCGGATCGCGGCGACACTGTCGGACGATGTCTGGATCGTCGCGCCCGCCGAGGACCAGTCGGGGACCAGCCGTTCGCTGACCCTGACCCGACCGATGCGGCTGCGGCAATTTGGTGAGCGGCGTTTCGCGGTGACGGGCACGCCGACCGATTCGGTGCTGATGGCGCTGGGCGAGGTGATGGCCGACCACAAGCCCGACCTGATCCTGTCGGGCGTCAATCGCGGTGCCAATCTGGGCGAGGACGTGCTCTATTCGGGCACGGTTGCGGCCGCGATGGAGGGCGCGCTGGCGGGCATCCGTTCGATCGCGCTCAGCCAGCGTTATCCGACGCAGGGAGTGGCCGACCAGGTGTCCTTCGCCACCGCCGAGGCCTGGGGCGAGCGGGTGCTGCGTCCGCTGCTCGAACGGGATTTTGCGCCCCGTACGCTGGTCAACATCAACTTTCCGCCAGTGGCGCCGGAGGCCGTCAAGGGCATCCGCGTGGCGCGCCAGGGCCTGCGCGACTATGGCCGGGCACGGTTCGAGAAGCGCGCCGATCCGCGCGGCTATGATTATTACTGGCTGGCGCTCGGTCGCCTGCCGCATCAGCCCGGCGCGGACAGCGATCTCGACGCCATCGCCGCCGATCATATCGCGGTAACGCCTTTGCAACTCGACCTGACGCATGAACCCTCCTTCGTTATGCTTAACGAAGCCTATCGCTGAACGAGTTCTTGAGGGGACGGGGGTTGAAACGGACATCGGACGCCATCGGGCGAATCATCGGCGCGGGGCTGTTGCTGTCCGGCTGCATCCCGAACATGGAGCCACCGATGCGCGCCGCCGAGCCGATCGCGCCCCCGCCTGTCCCGGTTTACAACGCGCCTGTCCCCCCCGCCCCGGTCACCCGGCCTGCGCCTGTGACACCCGCGCCCCGAACTGGCGCGGGGCGTCCCGCCATTCGGCGATCGGTGCCCGCAACCGCCCCGCGCCTCAGCCAGCGCCCGCCGCTGGCGCCGCCCGCCGGGGCGCAGCAATCCCTACCCTTTCCCAAGCCGAGTCAGCCCGTCGCCGCGCTGCCCGCGCCGCGCCCGTCCTGGGAAACACGCTCCGTCACCCCCGATGCGCAGGAGATTGCGGACAGCGTCTATGTCGTGAAGCCCGGCGACACGCTGCGCGCCGTGGCCGATCGCACAGGTTCGGGCTCGGAAGTCATCGCACGCGCCAACGCCCTGACCGCGCCCTTCATGATCCGGGCGGGCCAGCGCCTGACCATTCCCGGCGGCCGCTATCACCTCGTCCGTTCGGGCGAGAGCGGCATCGCCATCGCGCGGGCCTATGGCGTGTCCTGGTCACGCATCGTCGACGCCAACGCCCTTACCGAACCCTATGTCCTTCGCGCCGGACAACGCATCCTGATCCCCGGCACGGTCGCGGGCACGACACCACTAAGCAGCGCCGCCGAGCGGGCCGCCGCCTTCAAGCTCGACGTCGATGACATCCTGACCGGCGGCGAGCCTGCGCTGGCCAGCAACCAGGAGCCCGCCAAGCCCAGCGCGACGCCGCGCCGCGTCCTGCCGCCGACCGCCGTGGTGGCCGCCCCCGCCCGGCTACGCTCAGGCTTTGCCTGGCCGGTCGACGGCCGCGTTGTGAAGCGGTTCGGCAACGGCTCCAGCGGAGAGCGGAACGACGGGATCAAGATCGCGGTGCCGGTCGGCACGCCGATCAAGGCGACCGCCGACGGCGTCGTCGCCTATGTCGGCGACGGTATCGCGGCGCTGGGCGGGCTGGTCATCGTCAAGCATGGCGATGGCTGGACCAGCGTCTATGGCCATGCCTCAAAGTTGATGGTCCAGCGCGGACAGAGCGTGAAGCGCGGGCAAACTCTGGCGCTATCCGGCCAGACCGGCTTCGCCGACCGGCCCGAATTGCATTTCGAGCTGCGGCGTGGCCGCACGCCCGTCGACCCGCTCAGCCAGTTGCCGAAGCCATAAAGGAACTTCGCTTTCTGAACGCCGCCTAACGGACGGTTCAGGATTCGGAACGCCACGACCTGTCATAGGTTGAAAACGAACACGGGGCCGTTGCCCCTGGGAGTTGGCGTATGAAGAAGATGTTTCATGCTCTGGCCGCAATCGGCCTTTCGGTGGCAGGCGTCGCTGCCGCGACCGCCCTGCCGGTCTCCAGCGCGGAGGCACAGTCCTGGCGCGGTGATGGTCCTCGCTACGACCGTAACCGGGGTGACTGGCGCGGTGATCGCAGCGACTGGCGGGGCGAACGCCGCGGCTGGCAGAACGGCCGGGGCTGGCGCGATGATCGCGGCTGGCGCGGCGACAACTGGCGTGCCCGGCGCGAGGCGCGCGTCGCCCGTGAATATGACCGCGCGCGTCGTACCCCCGGCTATGTCGATCCGCGCTCGCAGGGTGACTATACCAACTATACCGGCCGCGGCTCGGGCTATCGCCCCTGCAATTATGTTCGGGAAAATGGTCGGACGCTCTGCCGCTGATAGGTGATCGGGGTGCGGGTCTTGGACCCGTGCCCCTTCTCTGTCGGTGGAGGGTGACGAACGCGGATCGGCGGTGTAACGAGCCGCCATCATGGCATACACTTCCGATCTGCTTCGCACCCTGGATGAACGGGGTTACGTCCACCAGATGACGGACGGCGCCGCGCTGGACCGTCTGGCCACAAGCGGCGTGGTGCCCGGCTATATCGGCTTCGATCCCACCGCGCCGTCGCTGCACGTCGGCAGCCTGGTGCAGATCATGCTGCTGCGCCGGATGCAGCAGACTGGGCACAAGCCGATCGTCCTGATGGGCGGCGGCACCGGCAAGATCGGCGACCCCAGCTTTAAGGACGAGGCGCGAAAGTTGCTGGGCGAGGACGGGATCAAGGCCAATGTCGCCTCGATCAAGCGTATCTTCGAGCGTTTCCTGACCTTCGGCGACGGCCCCACCGATGCTGTGATGGTCGACAATGCCGACTGGCTCGACAAGCTGGAATATATCCCCTTCCTGCGCGAGGTCGGGCAGCATTTTTCGGTCAACCGGATGCTGTCGTTCGACTCGGTGAAGCTGCGCCTCGACCGCGAGCAATCGCTGAGCTTCCTCGAATTCAACTACATGATCCTGCAGGCCTATGACTTCCGCGAACTGGCACAGCGTCATGGCTGCCGATTGCAGATGGGCGGGTCGGACCAATGGGGCAATATCGTCAACGGCATCGAGCTGGCGCGCCGCATGGACGGGACCGAGGTGTTCGGCGTGACCACCCCGCTCATCACCACCGCCGATGGCGGCAAGATGGGCAAGACCATGGCGGGCGCGGTCTGGCTGCACGAGGACCAGCTGCCGCATTTCGATTACTGGCAGTTCTGGCGCAACACCGACGACCGCGACGTGGGCCGCTTCCTGCGCCTGTTCACCGACCTGCCGCTGGACGAGATCGCGCGGCTGGAAGCGCTGGAAGGCGCGGAGATCAACGAAGCCAAGAAGATTCTCGCCAATGAAGCGACCGCCATGTGCCGTGGCCGCGCAGCGGCGGACGAGGCAGCGGAAACCGCACGCCGGACCTTCGAGGAAGGGGCTGCGGGTGCCGCCTTGCCGAGCTTCACGGTGGAGGGCGGATCGGTTTCGATCGTCGACGCGCTGATCGGGCTGGGCTTCGCCAAGTCCAAGGGCGAGGCACGGCGCCTGATTGCTGGCGGCGGCGCGCGCGTGGATGGCGAGAAGGTGGCGGATGAAAACGCCGTCATCGCCGTTGGAGCCGAGCCGGTGAAGCTGTCGTCGGGGAAGAAGAACCACGGGTTGCTGACGGCGGCGTGATTCCCTTGGCCTTCGACTTCGGTCAGGCGGAACGGAAGTCAGGAGGACCACCCCTATAAACTTCTGTTCCCCGGCGAAGGCCGGGGCCCAGTTTCTAAACGGCCGACGAAGCGGGAAGACGGTGCGTGGGAGGCACCTTCCGCGCGGCACAACCCGCGAAGCAACTGGACCCCGGCCTTCGCCGGGGTACGCTCTGGCGACCGAACCTACCCCCGCCGCACCACCACCGCCCCAGCGATCACCAACGCGACGCCGACGACCTTGCCCAGCGTCACCGGCTCCACCCGCACCCCGAACAGACCGAAATGATCGACGATCATCGCCGCAACCAGCTGGCTGGCGATCGCCGCCGTCAGCGCGACCGACACCCCCAGGCGCGGCGCGGCGTAGGCGAGTACCGCCACGAACCCGGCACCATAAAAGCCGCCCAGCCAGGCCCAGCCGGGCGCGCTCTTCAACGCCGCCGGGCTGGTCCGGTCGATCGCGGCCCAGGCCACCGCCAGCACAATCGTGCCGATCAGGAATGAGGTCAGCGCCGCCAGCACCACCGAGCCGGACGCCTTGGCGAGAGCGGCATTGGTCGGTGGCTGGATCGCCAGACCGATACCGGCGACGAGGACGAGGATCAGCGGAAAGATGGCAATCATGCGCGCCTCAACGCCATGCGCGCCGCTTCGTTCAGCCCGACCGGAGCAGCGCCACCCCGGCATCTCGCTCGAACAGATACAGCGCCGTCCGCGCCGCCTGCCCGCGCGGTGCCTCCAGCCCGCCGTCGCGGTCGATCAGCAACCGCGCGTCATCCTGCGCGCACTGCATCAGGTCGGCCATATTCTCCGGCGTGGCGAGCCGGAACGCCATCTCGCCCGATTGCCGCGTGCCGAGCAATTCGCCCGCCCCGCGCAGCCGCAAATCCTCTTCGGCAATGCGGAAGCCGTCATTGGTCTCGCGCATCAGGGCGAGTCGTGCCCGCGATGTCTCCGACAGGTGCGAGCCGCGCAGCAGCAGGCACCGCGACAGCCCCCCGCCCCGCCCGACACGCCCACGCAACTGGTGGAGTTGCGCCAGGCCGAAGCGGTCGGCATGTTCGATCACGATCAGCGTCGCATTGGGCACGTCCACCCCGACCTCGATCACCGTCGTCGCGACCAGCACGCCCAGCCGCCCGCCCGCAAACGCCTCCATCACGGCGTCCTTCTCGGCAGACTTCATCTTGCCATGGACCAGGCCCACCCGCTCGCCGAAGCGGGCCCGCAGGGTTTCGGCCCGCATCTCGGCGGCGGCGAGGTCGGACTTCTCGCTCTCCTCGACCAGCGGACACACCCAATAGGCCTGCCCCCCATCCGACAAATGGCGGCCCAGCGCGTTCACCACCTCGTCCAGCCGGTCCTCGGACACCACGCGCGTCTCGATCGGCTGGCGGCCCGGCGGCATCTCGTCCAGCCGACTGACATCCATCTCGCCGTAATTGGCGAGCGTCAGGGTGCGCGGGATCGGCGTCGCGGTCATGGCGAGGAGATGCGGCGGGGCTTTGCCCTTGGCCGACAGCATCATCCGCTGCGCCACGCCGAAGCGGTGCTGTTCGTCCACCACCACCAGCGCGAGGTCGCGATAGGTCACGGTGTCCTGAAAGATCGCATGGGTGCCGACGAGGATGTCGATCTCCCCCGCCGCCAGCGCCATCAACGTGGCCTCGCGCGCCTTGCCCTTGTCGCGGCCCGTCAACACCGCGATCTCCAGCGGCAGCCCGGCGAGCGTTTTCCGCAACGTCTCATAATGCTGGCGCGCGAGGATTTCGGTTGGGGCCAGCATCGCCGCCTGCGCCCCCGCCTCGACCGCGATCAGCATCGCCATCGCCGCCACCAACGTCTTGCCCGCGCCCACATCGCCCTGAAGCAGCCGCAGCATCGGCGCGTCCTGCGCCAGATCGCCCTCGATCTCGCGCACCGTCCGGCTCTGCGCGCCGGTCAGCGTATAGGGCAGCTTGAGCATGTCCCTTAAGCGCCCGTCGCCGTGTAACGCCCGGCCGCGCCGTTTGCGGGTATCGGCGCGGACCAGCGTCATCGCCAGCTGGTTGGCGAACACCTCGTCATAGCCCAGCCGCTCGCGCGCCTTCGCGTCCGCCGGATCGGCATGGATGCGCGCCAGCGCGTCTTTCCAATCGGGCCAGCCGCGCTGCGCCTTCAGCCCCGGCTCGATCCATTCGGGCAGGTCGGGCGAACGCTCCACCGCCTGCGCCGCGAGCGCACCGAGCCGCCGCGAGGTGATCCCCTCCGACAGCGGATAAATGGCCTCGCGCTCGCGGAAATCCTCGGTGCTGTCACCCAGATCGGGGTGCACGATCTGCAAATCCTGGCCGTACAGGTCGAGCCGCCCCGAGACGATCTTGGTCTCGCCGATCGGCAGGAGCTTCTTCACCCAACCCGAATTGCCGCCGAAATAGACGAGCGCGACGCTGTTCCCCGCCGCATCCTCGGCCCGCACCCGCGTCGGGCCGCGCGGCGACGACGAGACGCGGTGCTCCTTCACGGTCAGCGAAATCGAAATCACCCGCCCCGCATCGGCCATCATCAGTTCGTCGCGCGGGAACCGATCGATATGGCCGGTCGGCAGGTGGAAGGCGACATCGACCACGCGACCGATGCGCAGGCGTTCGAGCGGCTTGGCAAGGCCGGGCCCGACGCCTTTCAGCGACGTGACCTCGGCGAACAGCGGATTGAGGATATCGGGACGCATGACTAGATGGGTCTGTATAGCCTTCCCGCCGCATGTCGCCAGAGCATGTGCGCAATCTCGTCCGATCGGAGCCCCATGGACCACGAAACCCGTATCAAGCGCCTTCGCTTCCGCGCATGGCATCGCGGCACCAAGGAAGCCGATCTGATGATCGGCGGCTTTTTCGACGCGCATCACGAAACGCTCAGCCCGCAAGAACTCGACTGGTTCGAGGCGCTGCTGGAAGAGCAGGATGTCGACATCATGGCCTGGGCCATCGGCACCCAGCCCTGCCCGCCGGAGTGGGACGGCCCGGTGATGCAGCGGATGCGCGCGCTGAATTTCGTGCCGATCGCCCGGTAACTTCTTTCTGCACGTACGTTCAGATCGAATGACACCTCCACCGTCATTGCGAGCGGAGCGAAGCAATCTAGGGCCAATAGCCCGGACGCTCTGGATTGCTTCGCTCCGCTCGCAATGACGGCATTCCCTAAAACCGGAACCCCATGCCCGATATCAAGACGATCCTGACCGCCCAGAGCCCGCTGACCCTGTCGGGCGTTCCGGCGGGGTTCCTGCCGGTGCTGCTCGCCGATCTGTCGCGCGCCGCGACGACGCGAGCCGTCTTCATCTGCGCCGACGAAGCGCAGATGCGCGAGCTGGCCTCGACCGCGACCTATTTCGCGCCCGAGCTGGAGATCGTGCAGATCCCCGCGTGGGACTGCCTGCCCTATGACCGCGCCTCGCCCACCTTGCGCGTCATGGCCGAGCGGATCGCGGGGCTTCACCGGCTTCAGGCCAAGCCCAAGACGCCGCAGCTGGTCCTGACCACGGCGAACGCCGCGACCCAGCGGGTGCTGACCCCGTTCCGCATCCGCCAGCTGGTCGCGCGTCTCGCCCCCGGCGAGCGGATCGGGCTGGAGAAGCTGTCGGCGCTGCTCCAGGCGAACGGCTATGTCCGCACGGAGACGGTGCACGATCAGGGCGAGTTCGCCGTGCGCGGCGGCCTGGTCGACCTGTACCCCAGCGGCGAGGAACAGGCGCTGCGCCTCGACTTCTTCGGCGACGAGATCGAAAGCGTCCGCACCTTCGACCCCGCCGACCAGCGGACGACGGGCCGGGTCGATGGCTTCACCCTCCTCCCCGCCTCCGAGGCTTTGCTCGACGAGGAGTCGATCAAGCGATTCCGCACCCGCTACCGCGAGACCTTCGGCGCGACCGCGACCGGCGATCCGCTCTATCAGGCGGTGTCGGAGGGGCGGCGCATGGCGGGCATGGAGCATTGGCTGCCGCTGTTCGAGGAAAAGCTGTCGACGCTGTTAGACCATCTCGGCGACGGTGCGGTGGTGGTGCGCGACAACGGTGTCGCGGCGGCGGCGAGCGGCCGGTTCGATGCCATCGCCGACTATTATGAGAACCGCAAACGCGCCGAGGCCGCGCAGCCGGGGAGCTTCCGCCCGCTGCCCGCCAAGGCGCTGTACCTGACGACCAAGGAATGGGACGAAGGGCTGGAGGCCGCGATCGCGCACCTCGTCTCGCCGTTCCATGAGCCCGAAAGCAAGACCGTCCTCGATTTCGAGGTCGACGGTGCGCGTGACTTCGCCCCCGAACGCGCCGCCCATGCCAATATCTATGAGGCGGTGGTCGACCATGTCGAGGCGCTGCGCAAGGAAGGCCGCAAGCCCGTCCTCGCCAGCTATTCGGTCGGCGCGCGCGAGCGGCTCGGCAGCCTGCTGAAGGATCACGGGCTGAAGGGCGCCAAGGCGGCCGAGACATGGCAAGAGGCGCTGGGCATCGCCGATACGTCGAAGAGCTTCGGCGTCGCGCTGGTCGTCCTGCCGCTCGACCATGGTTTCACCGCGCCGGGTATCGCGGTGCTGACCGAGCAGGATATGCTCGGCGACCGGCTGATCCGGCGGCAGAAGCGGCGCAAATCGGCCGACGCGTTCCTCGCCGAACTGGCGACGCTCTCGCCCGGCGATCTGGTCGTCCACTCGGATCATGGCATCGGCCGCTATGAGGGCCTGACCTCGATCCCGGTCGGCAAGAGCCCGCATGACTGCGTCGCGTTGTCCTATGCGGGCGGCGACAAGCTGTACGTGCCGGTCGAGAATCTCGAAGTCCTGACCCGCTACGGCTCGGGCGAGGACGGCGCGACGCTCGACCGTCTGGGCGGCGAGGCGTGGCAGCGGCGCAAGTCGAAGATGAAGGAGCGCATCCGCGAGATCGCGGGTGAGTTGATCGCCACCGCCGCCGAACGCGCGCTGCGCCCCGGCGAAGTGGCCGAGCCCGACAGCGCAGGCTATCCGGCGTTCGTCGACCGCTTCCCTTACGAGGAAACCGACGATCAGGACCGCGCGATCGACGATGTGCTGGGCGACCTGACCGCGGGCAAGCCGATGGACCGGCTGATCGTCGGCGATGTCGGCTTTGGCAAGACCGAGGTCGCGTTGCGCGCCGCCTTCGTCGCGGCGATGGCGGGGATGCAGGTGGCGGTGGTCTGCCCGACCACGCTGCTCGCGCGCCAGCATTACAACAATTTCGTGGCCCGGTTCGAGGGCTTTCCGATCAAGATCGGCCGCCTCTCCCGCCTCGTCACCGCGACCGAGGCCAAGCGGACCAAGGACGGCGCGGCCTCGGGCGACATCGACATCGTCGTCGGCACCCATGCGCTGCTGGCGAAGAATGTCGAATTCAAGCGGCTGGGCCTGGTCATCGTCGACGAGGAACAGCGGTTCGGCGTCACCCACAAGGAGCGGCTGAAGGCGCTGAAGGCCGATGTCCACATGCTGACGCTGACCGCCACGCCGATCCCACGCACGCTGCAAATGGCGATGTCGGGCCTGCGCGAGCTGTCGGTGATCCAGACGCCGCCGGTCGATCGCCTGGCGGTGCGCACCTATGTCATGCCCTGGGACCCGGTGGTGCTGCGCGAGGCACTCTTGCGCGAACATTATCGCGGCGGGCAGAGCTTCCTCGTCACCCCGCGCGTCGCCGACCTGCCCGACATCGAGGAGTATCTGCGCAAGGAAGTGCCCGAGGTCCGTTATGTCGTCGCGCACGGCCAGATGTCGCCGACGGAGGTGGAAGAGCGCATGTCCGCGTTCTACGACCGCAAGTTCGAGGTGCTGGTGTCGACCACCATCATCGAAAGCGGCATCGACATCCCCTCCGCCAACACGATGATCGTCAACCGCGCCGACCGCTTCGGCCTGGCCCAGCTCTACCAGCTGCGCGGACGTGTCGGCCGGTCGAAGACGCGCGCCTATGCCTATATGGTCACCCCGCCCGAGCGGCAGATGACCGAGGCGGCGGAGAAGCGGCTGAAGGTGCTGTCCGACCTCGACTCGCTGGGCGCGGGCTTCCAGCTCGCCAGCCACGACCTCGACATTCGCGGCGCGGGCAATCTGCTGGGCGACGAACAGTCGGGCCATATCAAGGAGGTCGGCTACGAACTCTACCAGTCGATGCTGGAAGAGGCGATCCTGGAGGCCAAGGCGGGCGGCGCGTTCGAGAAGAAGCGCGACTTCTCACCCCAGATCACCGTCGATGCACCGATCCTGATCCCGGACGATTATGTCCCCGATCTCGACCTGCGCATGGGGCTGTACCGCCGTCTCAACGACCTCGAAAAGCACCAGGAGGTCGAGGAATTCGCCGCCGAGATGATCGACCGTTTCGGGCCTTTGCCCGAGGCGACCGACAACCTCATCCAAGTCATCAAGATCAAGCTGAACGCCAAAAAGGCCTGCATCGCGAAGATGGATGTCGGCCCCCGCGGGGTGCTGGTCGCGTTCCACGACAACCGCCCACCCAATGTCGACGGGCTGTTCGCCTATGTCGAGCGGCTGGGCGAACTGGCCAAGCTGCGTCCCGACGGCAAGCTGGTCCTCAACCGCGCCTGGCCGGACGCCAAGGCCCGGCTGCACGGCGCGCTGCAACTGTCGAAGGGCCTGGCAAAGGCGGCGGGGTGAACCCCATTCCTCCCCATCTCCGATGGGGAGGGGGACCGCGCCCAAAGGGCGTGGTGGAGGGGCGAGGTCCGGAAGGTCGAGGAAGCAGCGCGGGGCGATTGGACCCCGCCCCTCCACCACCCGGCTGCGCCGGGCGGTCCCCCTCCCCAAGCACGGCTTGGGGAGGAATTAGGATCAGCCGCTATGGTCGGAGACGATCTTCCAGCCGTTGGCGCGGCGCTCGAAGACCAGGGTGGTCATCCCGCTCTCGGCCTTCGCGCCGCCCGACAGGTTCCAGCGGGCGAAAAGGATACGGCGGTCGCCGATTCGCTTGAGATGGAGAAAATCGAAGCGAAGCTGGCCGCGACTGTTCGAGCCACCCGCAAAACTCTTGCGATAACTATCGGCGATCGCAGGCTTTCCCTGAATCAGGCCCTTGCTGCCGACGAACACCGCGTCCGGCGCATAGATGGCCATGAAGCGGTCCAGATTGCCCGCATTCCACCCTTGCGCACTCTCCAGCATCACCGCACGGATCGCCGCCTCGGCCGGATCGACAACCGGGGCGGCATGAACAGCCACCGGCGACAGCGCAAAAGCCGCCGCGATCATCAGGCCGCGCATTCCAACTCTCCCTCGACCATAGTCCGCAGCGCATTCTCGTCGAGCGGCGCGGCGCACAGAAACCCCTGATAGGTCTCACACCCCAGCCGCCCCAGCAACTCGGCCTGACCCTGCGTCTCCACCCCCTCGGCAACGATGCCGATGCCGAGCTGCGTCGCGATGCGGATGATCCCGCGCACGACCACCCGGTCGCGTCGCGAGCCGTCGACCTCGGTCACCAGCGCGCGGTCGATCTTCAGATAGTCGATCGGCAGGCTGGTCAGATAGGCAAGGCTCGAATAGCCCGTCCCGAAGTCGTCGATCGCCACCCGGACGCCTTCGGCGCGCAGCGTGTCCAGCACCTCGGCGGCACGATCCAGTTCGCGGATCAGCCCCGTCTCGGTAATCTCGACGGTCAGCCGCTCGATCGGAAAGCCGCTGGCCGCCACGCGGTCCAGGAAGATGCCAACGAAGCCCGCCCGCCCGACATCGGCGGCGGTGACATTGATCGACAGACGGAGATGCGACAGCGTCCCCGGCCAGCGCGCCGCGCGTTGCAGCGCGATCTGCTGAATATGGTCGGACAGCGCCAGCCCCAGATCGGCGCGCTCGGCGGCGGCGAAGAGCGGGTCCGCGCCCAGCGGCCCCAGCGTCGGATGCCGCCAGCGTGCCAGCGCCTCGACGCCCGTAATGCGCCCGGTGCCGATGGCGACCTGCGGCTGGAACACGATGTCGATCTCGCCGCGCTCGATCGCGTGGTGCAGGTCGGCGGCCAGCACATCGAGTGGCGCGACATCGCCGGGGTGCGCGAAGCGCAGCATCGCGCCGTCGCTCGCCTGCGCCTGGGCCAGGGCTTCGCCCGCGCGAGCTAACAGGGTGGCCGGGTCCTCATGCGGCCGCGCCACCGACAGGCCCAGCCGGACGCCCAGCCGGATCGGCACCGCGCCCGCCTGGAACGGCTGGGCGAGCAAGGCCTCCAGCGTTTCGGCGATCACACGAGCCTGATGGCGGTCGGCAACGCCCGCCATGACGAATTCCGAACCGCCCGAGCGCGCGACGATCGCGCGGTCGCCGAACGCCTCGGCCGCGACCGCCTGCATCCGCGCCTCGATCCCGCGCAACAGCATGTTGCCTGCGGGGCGGCCGTGCGCGGCGTTGATGAGGTCCAGCCGGGACAGCGAGACCACGATCGCCACGCAGGGATCGTCCCGGTCCAGGATATCGGCGATCCAGCGATGGATCTCACCCACCTCGCCATCGGCATGGGTCCGCCGCCGCCGCGCATCGAGCGTCCGGCGCGAATGGCGTTCGGCCAGTTTCAACGCGGCATGGATCATCGCATCGCTGGCATCCGGTGCTAGGATATGCGTCACCCCCGCCGCCAGGAAAGCATCGAGCGTGTCCTGTTCCGCATCGGGCACCGCGACCAGCATCGCTGCACCCGTCGCCGCGATCACCGCGCCCAGCGCCTGTGCGGCGCGCAGCCCCTCGTCACCCGCCCCGCGCGCGTCGATTAGCGCGACCCGCGCCTCGCTGGCGAGAAAGGCGCCGACCAGCATGTCACCCGCCGGAGGTTCCCCGTCACGCGGCGCCATCGACCAGATCGCCCAGCCGCCCCGGATGATCGCTTCGTCCAGCATCGCAGGATGGTGGAACGAAAGCGCGAAGATCGCCGTTCCCCTGCGGTGGGCGTTAAAACCGAATTCATCCTGCGTCATGGGCGCACCCTATCCACCACCATTGGGATCACCAACGGCAATCGATCTTGTTCGCGTCCCGCCTTGGGGCTACCGTCATGACGATGGGACGTGCCGATATCTCGTCCGATAGAGCGGATTCCGTCGCCCTGACGGATCGGCGCCCGACGAACGGGTCGCTGGTCGACAGCCATGGGCGGACGATCCGCTATCTGCGAATCTCCGTGACGGATCGCTGCGATCTGCGGTGCCGCTATTGCATGGCCGAGCAGATGACCTTCCTGCCCCGCGCCAAGCTGCTGAGTCTGGACGAGATCGCAATCATCGCCGAACGCTTCATCGCGCGCGGCGTGACCCGCATCCGCCTGTCGGGCGGCGAGCCGCTGGTCCGGCGGGACGTGGTCGATCTGGTCAAGCGGCTGGGCGGCCACGTCGGGCACGGCCTGGACGAGCTGACCATGACCACCAACGGCACCCGGCTGGCCGATCATGCGGACGCCCTGGTGAATGCAGGGGTCAGGCGGATCAATGTCAGCTTGGACAGCCGCGATCCCGAACGTTTCCGCTACATCACCCGGCACGGCGATGTCGGGCAGGTCATCCATGGCATCCTCTCCGCGCGCGACGCCGGGCTTGCGATCAAGATCAACATGGTCGCGCTCAAGGGCATGAACGAAAACGAGATCGCTTCGATGCTATCGTGGTGCGTTTCGGAACGATTGGACCTGTCCCTGATCGAGACGATGCCGCTGGGCGCGATCGACGAGGATCGGGTCGACCGCTTCCTTCCGCTGACCGCCGTGTTCGACCGGCTGGCGGCGGAATTCCCGCTGGTCCGCGCCGGACACCGCACCGGCGGCCCTGCGCGCTACTGGCAGGTGGAGGGCAGCCAGACTCGGCTCGGGCTGATCTCGCCGCTCACCGCGAATTTCTGCGACGGCTGCAACCGCGTGAGGCTGACGACCGAGGGCAAGCTGTATATGTGTCTGGGTCATGAGGATCAGGTGGATTTGAAGGCCGCGCTGCGCGACGGGGGCATCGAGGCGCTGGACAGCGCGATCGATCGGGGGCTGGCGGCCAAGCCCGCCCGGCATGATTTCCGTATCGAGGCGGGATCGGCGCCGGCGGTGTCGCGCCACATGAGCGTGACCGGCGGATGACCCTTCCCGTCCGGCGGGCGCTCGTCGCCTCGCCCACCGCGCCTGCCCAGACGGCCGCCGCCGATCTGTTGCAAAGCGCCGACTGGGTCGATTTCGACGAGGCCGATTATGTCATCGCGCTCGGCGGCGACGGCTTCATGCTCCAGACCCTACACCGCATGCTGGAGCGGCGGCGCGGCCCCGTGCCGGTGTTCGGCATGAACCTGGGCACGGTCGGCTTCCTGATGAACGAGTGGCGCAGCTATGGGCTGGAAGACCGTCTGGCCCGCGCCAAGCCGTTCCGCGTCACCCCGCTGAAGATGACGGCGACCGGCATCGACGGCCGTGTCCACACCCTGCCCGCGATCAACGAAGTCTCGCTTCTCCGCGAGACCCGCCAGACCGCGAAGCTGGAGGTCACGGTCAACGAGCGCATCGTCCTGCCCGAGCTGGCATGCGACGGCATCCTCGCGGCCACCCCGGCGGGATCGACCGCCTATAATTTCTCGGCGCAAGGGCCGATCCTGCCGCTGGGATCGGCGCTGGTCGCGCTGACCCCGATCAGCCCCTTCCGCCCCCGGCGCTGGCGCGGCGCGATCCTGCCCGACAAGGCCCGCATTTCGATCAAGGTCCTCGATCCCGGCAAGCGCCCCGTCTCGGCGGTCGCCGACCAGCGCGAGGTGCGCGACGTGGCACAGGTCGATATCTGCATGGACCGCTCACGCGAGCTGACCCTGATGTTCGATCCCGAGCACGCGCTGGACGATCGCATCACGATGGAGCAGTTCGTCTCCTGACGGCAAATTTTATCCACAGCTTTGGCGGACGGACTTACGTAAAACCGTCAAAAAGGGGTTGCGGCTTTTTCCGAGCCCTTTATAGGACCCCTCCACAGCGCCGGAACATTCCCTGATAGCTCAGCGGTAGAGCTCTCGACTGTTAATCGAGCGGCCGTAGGTTCGAATCCTACTCAGGGAGCCACCGGCGCTGTCTTCTCCCAGACAGCGCCAGCCATTACGGATCAGCCGTCGATCACATGCGGTACGAACCGCGCGGTGTTTGAGGTGATGAGGCCGTCCTCGCGGATGCCCATTCCGACAGCCGCGCCGTCCACCACCCAGCTGCCCAGCACCGGAAAGCAACCCGGCGCCGCTTCCGGCAGACGGTAGAGCGACTGATAGATATAGCCCTCCTCGCCATACTCCCCCGCCGTCTTCGCGACGATGGCGCCCGCCTTGCGGATCGAGACATTGGCCCCTTCGCGCGACAATAGCGGCTTGGCGACCGCATCGCCGCTCGGCACCGAGAAGCTGGCGGGCAACAGGTTGGGATGGCCGGGAAACAGGTCCCACAACACCGGCAGGATCGCCTTGTTGGACCAGATCATCTTCCAGATCGGCTCGATCCAGACCAGGTCGCCGCGCTCCAGATTGTCGAGCAGCGGAACGGCAAACTCCTCATGGACCAGCCATTCCCACGGATAGAGCTTGAACATCGCCTCGATGCGCATGTCCGCCTCGTCCACAAAGCAATGCGTGTCGTGGTTCCAGCCGATCCGGTCCATCAGGATCGGGATCGTGGTGATGCCTGCCGCTTCCGCCGTATCGCGCAGATAGGCGGCGGTGACGGCATCCTCGCCCGCCAAATCATCGACATGCGCGACGTGAAGCGTGGCGGGCAGCGCGGGTGCGATCTCGGCCCAACGGGCGATGAGCGCCTCGTGCAGGCTGTTATACTGGTCGAGCGTGGGGAAACATTCTTCCTTCCACGCCCATTGCACGACGGCGGCCTCCAGCAGCGAGGTCGGGGTGTCGCAGTTGAACTCGAACAGCTTGGGTGCGCCCGAGCCGTCATAGCCCAGATCGAACCGTCCGAAATTCAACGCGGGCGGCTCGGCTTCCCATGCCTCGCGGATCGGATCGTGAAAGGCGGGCGGAATGGCGAAGCGTCGCAAAAGCGCGGGATCGCTGACCACCGCCTCCCCCGCCGCCAGGAACAGCCGGTAGAGTTCCGTCGTCGCGGCCTCGATCGTATCGATCTGCACGCGGTTGAAACGATAGCAGGCGCTCTCGTCCCAATAGGGCCGTTCGCGGCCCTCATGCCAGATCAGGCCCAGCGCCTCGACCTTGGCCTGCCAGTCGGATCGCGGGGTCAGGGTCTGGCGGATCATGCGTGGATGCTGCCGAAGCGGCTTGCCGAACTGCCGAAGCCGCCACGGCTGACGGCGGCGGATCGGGTCATGGCGCTGCCGGACGGCGCGAAGCCATAGCGGGCGCCGGTCACGGCGCGAAAGCTGCCGCCGGTCGCGCGTTCGCCATAGTAGGGAATGCTCCGTCCGCGGCCCAGGAAATACCAGAAGGCCCCGCCGCCACCGCCCCCGACGCGGTGCTGGCGACAGCGGTCGTCGGGCAAGCGAACGCCTTGCGCGTCAGTGCAGATCGCCGTGTCACGATCGGCGGTCCAATTGTCATCGGCCTTGGCGCGGTTACAACCGCTTGCCAGCAGCGCCGCCGCCATCGCGGTCGTCCATTTCAGATCGAATGCCATTTCGTCCCTCCCGCGCGCATCATGGTGCAGGAGCGGTATGTCTGACCAGAAAAATGAAAGGGCGCCGGTGAACTTCTCCACCGACGCCCCGTATTTCCGGCCTTAGCGGCAGCGGACCTTGCCGCGATCGATCGAACGACCAAGCAGCGCGCCACCGCCCGCACCCAGCAGCGTACCCAGGGTCCCGCCGCCGATCACATTGCCCAGCACACCGCCGCCGACCGCGCCGACGACCAGGCCAGTCGTACCGTCATTGCGCTTGCAATAGGTGCGGCCGTCACGACCCCGGAAAACCTGGTCGTCGCGGTTCAGGCGACGTTCGCGGTAATTGCCGCGCCGATAATCGCGCGAGGCATCCCAGTCGTTGCGATCGCCGTGCCAGCGATAATCGCGCTCCTGCGCGACGGCGGGCGTGGCGGCGATCGGGGCGGCGACGGTAACGACGGCCAAAGCGGCGAGCAGGGCTTTCATGGCAGGTCTCCTTTTCCTCAAGCGGGCACAACGCGTGTGCCGCCAACCTGTTCAATCGCAACGCGACTGGCACCTTCGGCGTACGTCGGGCATTGAAGCACCATGCGGCAAGCCACCACCATCCTCACCGTCGACACCCATGGTCAGGGCCTGATCGAGATCACGACGCCGGTCGTCGCATGGGTCCGCGATCAGGGTATGGACGAAGGACTGCTGACCCTGTTCTGTCGCCACACCTCGGCCTCGCTCATCATCCAGGAAAATGCGGCGCCCGAGGTCAGGACCGACATCCTCGACTATTTTGCCCGGATCGCGCCCGAGGACGCCCGCGCCTATGCCCATGATGACGAGGGGCCGGACGACATGCCCGCGCATCTGCGGGCCATCCTGACCGGCGTGAACCTGTCGGTGCCGTTGATCGGCGGCCGACTGGCGCTGGGGACGTGGCAGGGCATCTACCTTTTCGAGCATCGCCGCGCACCACACCGGCGCCAGATCGCATTGCACATGGCCGGGGCCTGACACGCAATTCATCGCGGGAGCCAAACCGTTCATCGACCGTTTTGCTGCCATACGCTACAGGACTGTTGTCGCCCGGCACGGCCGGACGGCAGGAAAGGAAGAAAAGTCCATGCAATTCGGTCGTAAGATCGCGCTCGCGCTGGTCGGCGCCAGCACCTTGATGGTCGCGGGGTGCGCGACCGAAACCACCTATCGCCCCGCCACCGGGTCAGGCTTCTATCGCACCGGCTATTCGGATCAGCAGCTGGAGCCGGGTCGCTTCATCGTCAGCTTCGCGGGCAACACCGTCACCTCGCGCGACACCGTGGAGCGCTATCTGCTGTTCCGCGCGGCCGAGCTGACGCTGGCCAATGGCTATGACTATTTCGTGATGGCCGACCGCGATACGCAATTGCGCTCGCGCACCTATTCGACGCCCGGCGCCTTCGGGCCTGGCTTCGGTGGATGGGGCGGCGGGTGGTGGGGTCCGTCGTGGCGTTACTACGGCCGCGGCTTCGGCTGGCGCAGCTGGGACCCGTTCTGGGGTGACCCCTTCTTCGGCAACAACATGGATATCAACACCATCGACCGCTACGAAGCGACGGCTGAGGTGGTGATGCGCAAGGGCCCGATCCCGCGCGATAACCTCCGCGCCTTCGACGCCCGTGCGATCGTGTCGACGATCGGGCCGACGGTGGTGATGCCGAAGTAATTCGGCCCGGATACCCGGATCATGGGGCGGTCACCGTATCCGGTGGCCGCCCTTTTTCTGTTTACGGGCGATCGCCACGCACCCGGCGCGCATTGACCATTCCGCGCAACGCCTCGGTACGGACCTGCAGTTCACGCTCTTCGGACACGGACAGCCCGTCCTGAGCGAAGCGCTGGCCCAGTTCGCCGATCGCGGCATTCTCGCGCCCGAAGGATCGCGCCTCGGCGCGCGATATGTCGCCGCTGCGCCGCGCCTCGCGGATCGAGCGGCGGATATCGCGCCGGTCTGCCGCGACACTTGGCTGGCTGGGCGCGGCAATGATGTCGGCGGGCGGCCCGGCGCCGACGAACTGCGCGGGCGCGGCAGCCGGTAGCGCGGTCATGATGAAGGCCGGAATCGCATAGCGCTTCATGGTAAGTCCTCCCTGTCAGCCGAAGATCGCCCCCCGTCGCTGAACAAGACCTGTCTGTTCCCCCCTTGCATGGGGAAATGAAAAAGGGCGGCAAGCCGAAGCTCACCGCCCTTGGATTTCACCGATCGGAAAGCGATCAGGCCGTCACCGCCCCGTGGCAGTGCTTGTACTTCAGCCCCGAACCGCAAGGGCACGGCGCATTGCGATTGACGCGGCCTTCCCATTGTGCGGGATCGGTGCCCAGGTCCATGCCCTCCGGCTGCGGGATCTGCATCGGCGGCATCTGCGGCTGGAGCAGCCCGCGCGCGGCCGCATCCCAGTCGTTGGTGTTGTCCTCGCCAGTGAACGGGTCGAAGTGCGAGGTGATGAAGTCCGGCAGCTCGGGCAGTTCCGGCGGCGCCTGCAACTGGAACTGGGCAAAGGCGATGGTCCGCGTCACATCCTCGCGGATATTGTCGAGCATCCGCTGGAACAGCGAAAACGCCTCGTGCTTGTATTCGTTGATCGGCGTCTTCTGCGCATAGGCGCGCAGGTGGACGACCTGGCGCAGCGCGTCGAGCGTGGCCAGATGTTCCTTCCAGTGATGGTCCAGATTCTGGAGCAAGATCGACTTTTCGACGCTGGCCCAGGTATCGGGCTCCAGTTCCTTGGCCTTGGCCTCGACCATCGCATCGGCCTCCGCCGTCACGCGCTCCAGCACGATCTCGGGGTCGATCGCTTCCTCGGTCAGCCAGTCGTCGATCGGCGGCTCGAGGTTCAGCAGGTCCTTCAGCTGCTGCTTCATTCCCGCGACATCCCACTGCTCGGGATAGCTGTTGGGCGGGCAGGCGGTGCCGACGATCGCATTCACCGTCTCGGCCCGCATGTCGGCGACGACATCGCCCACCGTCTCGGCATCCATGATGTCGGCGCGCTGTTCGTAGATGACCTTGCGCTGGTCGTTCATCACGTCATCATATTCGACGACCTGCTTGCGGATGTCGTAGTTGCGCGCCTCGACCTTCTTCTGCGCGGTCTCGATCGCCTTGGACAGCCACTTGCTGCCGATCGCCTCGCCATCCTCGATATTGCTGCGCATCATCTTGGCGAACAGCGTGTCCGGGCCGAAGATACGGAGCAGATCGTCGTCGAGGCTGAGGTAGAAGCGCGACAGGCCCGGATCGCCCTGACGCCCCGAACGGCCACGCAGCTGATTGTCGATACGACGGCTTTCGTGCCGCTCGGTGCCGAGCACGAACAGGCCGCCCGCCTCAAGAACCTTCTGCTTTTCGGCGATGATCTCGGTGCGGATGCGAGCGGCCGCCTCCTCATATTCGGGCGTGCCCTCGACCAGCTCGGGATGCTCGTCGAGCATGCGGAATTCCAGATTGCCGCCCAGCTGGATGTCGGTGCCGCGACCCGCCATGTTGGTCGCGATGGTGACGGCACCCAGACGGCCCGCCTGCGCGACGATATGCGCCTCCATCTCGTGATAGCGGGCGTTCAGCACCTTGTGCGGCACGGCTTCCTGGGTCAGGAATTCGCTGAGCAGCTCCGACTTCTCGATCGACACGGTGCCGACCAGCACCGGCTGCCCCTTGGCGGCATGGTCGCGGATCTTCTTGGCGATCGCCAGGAACTTGTCCTGGGTGTTCTTGTAGAACTCGTCCTCCTCGTCGACGCGCGCGATCGGCACGTTGGTCGGGATGGTGACGACGTTGATCTTGTAGATGTCGTAGAACTCGCCCGCCTCGGTCGCGGCGGTGCCGGTCATGCCCGAAATCTTCGGATACATGCGGAAGTAATTCTGGAAGGTGATCGAGGCCATGGTCTGGTTCTCAGGCTCGATATTGACGCCCTCCTTCGCCTCGACGGCCTGGTGCAGGCCTTCAGACCAGCGACGCCCGTCCATCATGCGGCCGGTAAACTCGTCGATGATGACGACCTTGCCGTCCTTCACGATATAGTCGGTGTCGCGCTTGAACATCATGTTCGCACGCAGCGCCTGGTTCAGGTGGTGGACGACCTGGGTATTCTCGAAGTCATAGAGGTTTTCGCCCTGGAGCAGCCCGGCCGCCTCCAGCAGGCGCTCGGCACGCTCGGTGCCGTCCTCGGTCAGGATGATCGACTTCTGCTTCTCGTCCTTCTCGTAATCGTCGGCGGTCAGCTGCTTCACGATCGCGTCGACGCCGATATACAGCTCCGACTTGTCGTCCGTCGGACCCGAGATGATGAGCGGCGTGCGCGCCTCGTCGATCAGGATCGAGTCGACCTCGTCGACGATCGCGTAGTTGAAGGGGCGCTGCACCATCGACGAGCGCTCATACTTCATGTTGTCGCGCAGGTAATCGAAGCCGAACTCGTTGTTCGTGCCATAGGTGATGTCGGCGTCATAGGCCGCGCGGCGCTGCGCATCGTCCAGATTGGGGATGATCGTGCCGGTGGTCAGGCCCAGGAAGTTGTAGATGCGCCCCATGGTCGCGGCGTCGCGGCTGGCGAGATAGTCGTTGACGGTGACGACGTGCACGCCCTTGCCCGGCAACGCGTTCAGATAGGTGGCGAGCGTGGCGACCAGCGTCTTGCCCTCGCCCGTGCGCATTTCGGCGATCTCGCCGCGGTGAAGCACGATGCCGCCGATCATCTGCACGTCGTAATGGCGCTGGCCCAGCACGCGCTTGGCCGCCTCGCGCACGGTTGCGAACGCCTCGGGCAGCAGGCTGTCGAGCGTCGCGCCCTGATTGAGCTGTTCGCGGAACTTGACCGTCTGCGCGGCGAGCTGCGCGTCGGTCATCGCCTCCATCTCGGGCTCGAAGGCGGCGATCTTGGCGATCATCGGCTTGAGCGACTTGACGTAGCGGTCGTTGGACGAACCGAACAGGGACTTGGCGAGGCCGCCGAACATAAGCGATTTCCTGACTGAAATATCGTGAGACGGGCGCAGAGTCCTTCGGGCGAAGGCGCGCGCAACGGGAAAGGATAAGGGAGGCGGGTCGGCGAGCAGGCCGACGCCGGAGCCTATTCGCGCCGACGGCCCGTAAAGATCGCGGTGATCGGGCGCGGCGTCTCGGCACGGAACAGGGCCAGCGGCGATGCGCTGGCCGCCAGCGTGGCGAGCGCCTGCACCGGCCGGGTCGCGGCACGGGCGACGGCGGCCTCCTTGGCGGCCGCCACGATGCAGCGCTCGGCAACGACGCCCCGCGCCTCCTGCCCACGCGCGCTCGCCCCCACGCCGGTCAGCGCGGACAACAGGGCAGAGAGGAGCAGAAGCAGGTTCATGCGAGGCTTGTCTTAGGCAGATACGCGCGGCGCGTCCATCCGTTGCAGCATCGCGCAGAATGGGATGGGTTTAGTCGCGGCCGATGACACGATAGCCCATCCGAAAAAGCGCATCGACAACGGGCCATGACGGATCGACCGGAATGGCCGCCGCGTCCTTACACGGCGCGAGTTTCGGGATACCCTCGTCCCAGAGCCGCACCTCCGACTTGCAATTGACCCGCTTCTGATCGGGCGTGACGGTGTATCGAATGCTCATGTCGTTCAGCAGGACGATATCGCGGGGCCAAGCCGGGATCCCATGAGTGGTCGGGCTTAGGGCATAGTCCATCACGAAACGCCCCTCCAGCTGCTGGGCGGGTGGCTTGCGATTATGACGGACGAAGGCCGCGACCGTCTGGCGGGCGAATTCCGTGCAGACCGCATGGTCCAGTGGCAAGGCGTGCGACTGGTTCGGCAAGCCACCCTCGCAGCTAACGACCCGGCCATCGGGTTCGACCGTCACGGTCATCGCGGCGGGCATCAGGTGGCCCGGTGCCATGCCCGCATCGGGCGCTTCGTCGTCATCGGGCAACTGCCAACGGATGCGAAGCTGATAATGGCTCTGCACGGTCGCGCCCCGACGATCCCAGGCCGCTCGAAACAGTCCGGGGCTCGATACGGCAAGACGGCAGGTCTGCTCGGCCAGCGATGCCGCCGCGGCTTCGATGACGCGGCAATCGGTCACCCGCCCCTGGCGATCGACCGCCAGATCGACGACGACGCGCCCTTGTTCGCGCGCGCGGATCGCGGCTGGCGGATAATGGTCGGGACCGAAGACCACGGCGATGTCGCCTACCAGTTCGGGCCGGGGCGCATCGGCCGCCTGCCCCGGCACGCCCTGCCCCAGCATCATCAGGCCCAGCGCCCACATCGCCATCTCGATTCCCCCTACCAAAATCGCTTTGCCTCCTATCACACCCGTTGCAGCGCGCGCGCGCAAGCGGCAAAGCACGGGGCCATGAGCACCGCCACCTCCCCCCTCACCCAGCCCTTCCCCGCTCTTCCCGCCATCGACGGCGTGACGCTGCGTGTCGCCCGTGCGCAGTATAAAAAGTGGGATCGGACCGACCTGACCTTCGTGACGCTGCCCGAGGGGACCAGCGTGGCGGGCGTGCTGACCACCAGCAAATGCCCCAGCCCCGAAGTCGAATGGTGCCGCCAGGCGCTGGTGCTGGGTCAGGCGCGTGCGCTGGTCGTCAATGCGGGCAATTCCAACGCCTTTACCGGCCACCGGGGCCGCGCCGCCGTCGAAGCGATCGCTGCCCGCACCGCCGGCGCGATGGAGTGCCAGCCCTCGGACGTGTTCGTCGCCTCGACCGGCGTGATCGGCGTGCCGCTGCCCATCGACAAGGCCGAAGCGGGTCTCGATGCGGCCTTCACCGCCGAGCCGTGCACCTGGGAAGAAGCCGCGGCGACGATCATGACCACCGACACCTTTGCCAAGGGTGCGACGACGACCGCTGTCGTCGATGGCCGCACGGTGACGCTGGCGGGCATCATCAAGGGGTCGGGCATGATCGCGCCGGACATGGCGACGATGCTCGGCTTCATCTTCACCGACGCCGCCGTGTCGCCCGAATTCCTGCAACTTGCGTTGAGCGCCGCCAATGGCCGCAGCTTTTCGTGCATCACGGTCGATGGCGACACCTCGACCAGCGACACGGTGCTCGCCTTCGCGACGGGCAAGGCGGGCAATGCGGTGCTGAGCGACGACGACAGCGACGGGGCGGACGCCTTTCGTGCGGCGCTGGCCGATCTGTGTCACCAGCTGGCGCTGCTGGTCGTGCGCGACGGCGAGGGCGCGACCAAGCTGATCGAGATCCGCGTCGAGGGGGCGGAGAGCGACCGCTCGGCGCATCGCATCGCTATGTCGATCGCCAACTCGCCGCTAGTGAAGACCGCGATCGCAGGCGAGGACGCGAATTGGGGCCGCGTCGTCATGGCGGTCGGCAAGGCGGGCGAACCGGCCGAGCGCGACAAGCTGTCGATCCGCTTCGGCGACACGCTCGTCGCCCGCGAGGGCCTGGCAGTCGAGGGCTATGACGAGGCCCCGGTCGCCGCGCATCTGAAGGGACAGGAGATCGCGGTCGGCGTCGACCTGGGCCTGGGCGACGGCGTCGCCACGGTTTGGACCTGCGACCTGACCCACGGCTATATCTCGATCAACGCCGATTATCGGAGCTGAGGCACATGCTGACCATCTGGGGGCGGATCAACTCGCACAACGTCAAGAAGGTCGTCTGGCTGGCCGAAGAGATGGGGCTGGCCTATGACCGACGCGATGTCGGCGGGCCGTTCGGGATGGACGCGGGCTATCGCGCGCTTAACCCCAATGCGCTGATCCCGACGATCGAGGATGACGGCTTCGTCCTGTGGGAGTCGAACAGCATCCTTCGCTATCTGGCGGCGGCGCATGGCGGCGAGGCTTTCTATCCTGTCTCCCCGCAGGCGCGCGCGTCGGCGGAGCGGTGGATGGACTGGAACTTCACCTGGGCCGATGCCATCCGGCCGATCTTCTTTCAGATGGTGCGCACGGCGCTCGAAAAGCGCGACACCGCGCTAATCGAGCGGAGCGTGGCGCGGGCGGCGGAGCTGTCCGCGATCCTCGACGATGTGCTGGGGCGGCAGGAATGGCTGTCGGGGGATGATTTCGGGATCGGTGACATCCCGGTCGCGGCCTACGCCAATACTTGGTTCCAGCTGCCGGTCGAGCGTCCTTCGCGGCCGAATATGGAGCGGTGGTATGCGGCGTTGCAGGAGCGTGCGCCGTTTCGTGATGTGGTGATGATTCCGCTGAGTTGAGTGACGGGGTCGATGGTCTCGGTGAGACATTGCCCTCCCCCATCCCCTCCCGCCTGCGGGAGGGGCGTGCCCAGCCCGACGCACCCGGCATAAAAACCCCCGCCGCAAGCGGGAGGGGTGTGTTCAGTCCAACGCAACCGGCATAAAAAAGCCCCTCCCGCAGGCGGGAGGGGTTTGGGGAGGGAGAGGCCGCAGAGCGAAGGTCTCTGTGAGACTCCTTGCCCTCCCCCAACCCCTCCCGTCTACGGGAGGGGCGTACGATATGGCCGCCTT
The DNA here is from genome assembly GCF_056497825.1 of Sphingomonas sp. 77B. NCBI lineage: Bacteria > Pseudomonadati > Pseudomonadota > Alphaproteobacteria > Sphingomonadales > Sphingomonadaceae > Sphingomonas > Sphingomonas sp. 77B. The sequence goes on along the minus strand of NZ_JBWMBY010000001.1, from coordinate 108,799 downwards.
ACAGCGCGCCTTCGAGCCAAGCCTTGATCCGGCCCTTGGGCTCGGCACCGACTTTGGTCGCGGCGGCGGCACCGCCCTTGAACAGGATCATCGTCGGGATCCCGCGCACGCCGTAACGGCCGGGCGCATCGGGATTGTCGTCGATGTTCAGCTTGGCGATCGTCACCTGCTCGCCCAGTTCCTCGGACAGCTCTTCCAGCGACGGGCCGATCATCTTGCACGGTCCGCACCACTCGGCCCAGAAATCGACCAGCACCGGCTTGTCGGAGTTCAGGACGTCCGCTTCGAAGCTGGCGTCGGTGATCTGCTTGGTTGCCATAGTCTCAATACTCCTTGGATTGTCATCCATCTAGGATGCCGGGCTCAGTCGCTCAACCACCGAGCCGCAAGCTTTGCTCCCGGTCGCGATAGCCGGGCTTGTGCGCGGCCAGCACGGCGTCGGGCACGCGGATGAGGCGCGGACCAGCGGTGTAGAGGAGTGCGACCGACACACGGCGTCCCGGAAAGATCACCTCCAGCGCGGCGGCATAGCCCGCCATCTGCGCCAGATGGAACACCGGCACGTCGTCGATCCCGCCCGGCGCGCGCCGTCCGGTCTTATAGTCGATCAGGCGGACCTCGTCGGCGCCGATCAGCAGCCGGTCGACGCGCCCCGACACGACCAGTCCGTTGGCGAGCGTCGCCGCGATCGGCGCCTCCGCCAGCGAGCCCGGCCCGAACAGCGGCGCGAAGACCGGATCGTCGAGGATCGCAAAGACCGCCCCCGTCACATCGGCGCGCAGGGCTGCATCATCGACGCCCGCCGCCAGGGTCAGCCAGCGCTCCGCCGCGCCGCCCCGCTGGTCGGGCGCGACCGGCGGCAGGCGTTCGAGCAGGCAGTGGATCAGCCGCCCGCGCTCCGCCGCCGCGCGCATCGCCGGGGTCGGCGGCGGATCGGCGACCATGTCCTCGCCCAGCGACGACGGGGCAAGCGGGCGCGGCGGGCGCGATTCCTGCGGCGCGGGCCTGTGCACCCAAACGGGCAGGTCGATCGCCTCCGGCTTGGCCGGGATGGCGGCCCCGGCACGCGGCGCGACCGGCTCCTGCGGGCGCATGCCCAGGAAGATACGCGACCGGCCGTCGCCCAACTCGACCTCGGCCACGCCCAGCGCGGTCATCGCGCGCGCGCAGGTCGCGTACCAGCTGTGCATCGGCGGCACGCCCGCCGCTCGCTTGCCCAGCGCGCCGGTGACGACCAGCTGCTCCTCGGCCCGCGTCGCGGCGACATAGAAAAGCCGCCAATGCTCGGCCAGCTCGCGCGCCGCGATCTCGGCGGCGACGGCATCCAGCGGCCCGCCGCGTTCGTCGGCGCGCGGCGGGAAGACGGGGATGGGCAAGGCACCGGGCTCGGGCGTCCAGCGCAGGATCGAGCGGGGCGCGGCGGTCGGGTCGGCGGTCGCGTCGGCCAGGATCACCAGCGGCGCCTGCAACCCCTTGGAGCCGTGCGCGGTCATCACCCGAACCGCATCGAGCGGCGCGGAGGGATCGCGCACGATCTCGACATCGCCGCGATCGAACCAGTCGAGGAAGCGCTGGAGCGAGGGCGTCGTCGTACTTTCGAAGGTCAAAGCGGCGCCCAGCAACTCCTCGATCGGATCGCGCGCCTCGGTCCCCAGCCGCCGGATCAGCTTGCGCCGCCCGTCGAGCGGCCCGGACAACAATTCCTCCAGGAACTGGTAGGGCGTCGACACGTCGGCGCGGGCCAGCATCTGGCGCAGCGGGGCGAGGTCGTCGGCGGGCAAGGTCCGCGTCAGATGCGCCCAGAGTGATCCGCGTGCCCGGTGCCCCGCCGTCATCAGCCGATCCTGCGACCAGCCGATCAGCGGCGACACCAGCAGCGAGGCCAGCGACAGGTCATCCTCTGGCTGGAGCGCGAACCGCACCGTCGCCAGCAGATCCTGCACCGCCAGCGGCGCATTCAGCCGCAGCCGGTCGACGCCCGCCACCGGCACCCCCTCGGCATAGAGCCGCGCGACGATCAGCGAAGCGAGGTCGCCGCGCCGCTTGACCAGGATCATGATGTCCTGCGGCTCGAGACGACGTCCCTTGCTCTCCAGCATAACGCCGTCATCCAGCCAGCGACGGACGGCGCGGGCGATATCGGTCGCGACCTTGCGCACCGCATCGTCGATCCAGCCTTCCTCATCCTCGTCGCTGCCGCCCGCCACCACCGGCGGCCAGAGCGTGACGCGGCCGGGGCCCTTCACCTCGCTGGCATGGCGTTCGACCGCGTGGCCCATGCCCATGCCGGGTTCGCCCAGCACCTCGATCGCGGCGTCGACGAACTCCAGGATCGGGCTGGTCGAGCGGAAGCTGTGGGTCAGCGACAACTGGTTGAAGGGCAGGCCCCGCTCCTCGGGCGGCCAGTCGTCATCGCCCGCCACCTCGTCCGCGCGGCGCGAAAAGTGCAGCTCGGCCGCCTGGAAGTTGATCGGGTCGGTGCCCTGGAAGCCGAAGATCGCCTGTTTGTGGTCGCCGACCGTAAACAGCGTGCGGGTCGAGGGCGCATAGAGACCGCGCCCGACAAAGAACTCGTCGGCCAGCGCGCGGACGATCCGCCACTGATGGGCATTGGTATCCTGCGCCTCGTCGATCAGGACATGCTCGGTCACCTGATCGAGCTTGTAGCGGACCCATTCGCCAATGCCCGGCCGCTCCAGCAGTTCGACGGTGGTGCGGATCAGATCGTCGAAATCGACCGCCCCGATCGCGCGCTTCGACAGCGTATAGGCGCGCGCATAGTCGCGTCCGACGGTCAGCGCGTCGGCCAGCAGATCGGCATGACGCGCCCGCGCTGCCAGGCCCAGCAGATGGCGGCACGCCTCGCCCAGCTCGCGCGCCATGTCCTCATAATCGGGATCGGCGTCGGTCAGCTTCTTGGACGCCTTGCGCGGTTCGCCCTTGGCGGTGAAGACCGTGCCCATCAGCTCTTCGAGCAGCGCCACCCGCCCCGCCCGGTCGCTGCCGATCCAGCGCTCCAGCACCGCCGCGGCCTTGTCGCCGGTCGCAGTGCCCCAGGCACGGTTCGCGCCCGCCAGCCGGACGACCGCATCCTCGTCGATATCCTCGACACCCTCGGCGATCGCCGCGTCGATATCGCCCGATGGCAGATCGAGCGCGCGGCGCAACCAGGGTTGGATGCCGGTCGGCAGCGCTTCCAGCGCACCGGGCGCACGGGCACAAGCGGCCAGGAAGCCCTCCGCCCCGCCCTCACCCAGCCGCAGCGACAGCGCGCCGACCGTCTCGACCGGGCCGACCCGGCCCTCGCGCTCGGCGTCTTCCAGCATCCGGGCCAGCGCCTCGCGCGCCAGCACTGCCTCTTCGCGTGCCTCCAACGGGCGGAAACCGGGGGCCAGCCCCGCCTCGACCGGAAAGGCCGCGAGCAACCCCTGGCAGAAGCCGTGAATGGTCTGGATGCGCAAGCCCCCGCCGGGCGCGTCGAGCACGCGCGCGAAGAGCGTCCGAGCCCGTTCGCGAAGCTCCGGCGTCGCGATCTCGCCCAGCGCGCGCAGGTCGGCGAACAGCTCGGTCTCGGGCATCCGCACCCAGGCGGCGAGGCGGCCGTTGATCCGCTGCGCCATCTCCGCCGCGCCCGCCTTGGTGAAGGTCAGGCACAGGATTGCCTCGGGCGCGACACCCGCGAGCAGCAGGCGGAACACGCGGGCGGCCAGCACCTGCGTCTTGCCGGTGCCCGCCGAGGCGGACAGCCAGACATGGGTCTTGGGGTCGCTGGCGGCGGCCTGCGCACCCTTCAGCGGGGGCAGGTTCGCCATGGGGCGGGCGCTCATGCCAATGGCTCCTGACGACCGGCACCCCATGCGCTTCGACTTCGCTCAGCGTGAACGGCTGTTGTAGACAATCCCCACACCCCGTTCAGCCTGAGCGACGTCGAAGGCCAAGGGAAAACATCACCGATCACGGCCATACCATTCATCCCGCCGCATCAGCTGGTCATATTCCGCATAGGGCGCATATTCGGGCACCAGCTTGGCGGTGAACGGCGCATCGCCGGTCAGCCACTGGCCCGCCGCCTCGGCGAAGTTCGCCGCCGCGATCGACACGAACTCGTCGGTTCGTATCCGCTCGCGCTTGCCGTCCGGGTCAACCGGCGTGGCGATATAGCCCAGCCCTTCGCGTCCGCGCCCCAGCGACCAATATTCGAAACCGCCCGCCTTGCCCGCCACGCCCTCAAACCCGCCCCGCTCGGCGATCAGGCCGAGCAGACCCAGCTGAAGGCTGAACCCCTCGCGCACCGCCGTGGTCGAAGGCGGCTTGCCGGTCTTATAGTCGATCACCACCAGCGATCCGTCCGCCGCCTTGTCGATCCGGTCGAACCGGCCGGTCAGCGTCACGCCCGCCAGCTCCACCTTGCCCTTGCCTTCCGCGCTCAGGACATGGCGGCCTTCGCTGGCCTTGGCGGCGACCTCGGCGGCGATCCAGTCGATCGCCTCGATCAGGCGCGGCTGCCACAGCGCGCGCATCATCGGATGGGTGTTCTGGTCGCGCAGCATCGCGAGCGCACGGGGACGCAGCGCCTCGACGTCGCAACGGTCCTCCTTCCACCACATCTCGAGGATGTCGTGGACGGCGGTGCCGCGCCACGCCGCGCTGGGATCGGCATCGACCGGGTCGAGCGGCGATAGGCGCAGCACCCGGCGCGCGTAGAAGGCATAGGGGTCGGCCTTGAGCCGATCGACCTCGGTCACCGAGATCACGGTCGGGCGCAACGCAGAGGGCGGCTTGGGCGCGGGCCGGTCGGCGGGGGTGTAATCCTCCGGCCGATCCAGCTCGACCGCCCAGCGCGCCAAGGTTGGATGCGCCTCAAACCGCTCGCCCGCCATCGCCTGCAGCCGCAGCCAGAAGCGCGAGGCGAGCGTCGGCCCGCTGGCGTCACGTCGCGCCCGCGTCAGGATCGCGTGCGGCGCACCCATCGCCTGCGCCAGATCGTGCGCGGCGATGCCGATTCGCTGCTCCAGCCCGACCAGCCCCAAGAGCGACCGGATACGCGGCGCCAGCCACGGGTCGGGCGCCGGGCGGCCCGGCCAGACACCCTCGTTCAGGCCGCCCGCAATCATCAGGTCGGCGGTCTGGAGACGCGCCTCGATCGGGCCATAGATGGCAAGACGCGGATGCTGCCCCTCGCGCGGGATGGCGCGCACCGCGATCTCGTCGAACAGGCTGCGCAGCAAGCCGGGCAGCTCGGCCGGATCGACCCGCGCAGGGCCATGATCGGCCTCTTCCTCATATCCCGCCAGGAACTCCGCCGCCGCACGGCCCGCCGGGCCGGTCCACAGCGCATCGCCGCAGAGGGTCTGCCCGCATTCGCGCAGACAGGCGAGCAGGCTGCGCAGCCCTTGCGGCCCGTCGCCGAAGGTGCGGCCGACCGCCTTCAGCATCGGTGCGGCCCTGGCCCAGAAGGCGGATGCCGTCGGCTCGTCCGCGACATGCGCGGCGATGCCGTCCAGTCCCGGTGCCGGACGGGGCCCACGCAACGCCCTGTCCAGCGCGCGAACGCCGTCCAGCCACTCCACCCGCTCCATCTCGCCCCGAATCAGCGGATGCTTGAGCAGCGCCAGCAGCGGCAGCGGCGCGAAATGCTGCGCCGCCGCCTCGGCCAGTTGCAGCAGGAAGGTGCCCGGCAACAGGATCGACAGAGGCCGCCCCGCCGTGTCGTCGATCAGGATGTTCCAGCGCCGACAATGCGCCGCCACCCGCCGCGCCAGCGCCCGGTCGGGCGTGACCAGCGCGGCGGTGCGGCCGGGCTCCTCGATCGCCTCGCGCAGCGCCAGCGCGATCGCCTGCGCTTCTTCCGCCGGGGTTGCGAGTTCGATCGTCGACACGCCCGACAACCGCCGATCCTCGGCGGGCAGGTCGGTCCATTTGCCGGTGAAGTCGGCCGGGGCCATGGCGTTGGCGATGGCACGGCCCCGCGCCGCGCCCGCGTCATAGTCGCCGCCGCCGCGCCACACGGTCACCTCGCCCCGGCCCACGCCCATCCGGTCGAGCAACAGCTTCATCGCATATTGCGGATGGGTCTCGATCGCGCGGCGTGTCCGCCCCGTCTCGGGGTCGGGCTTGTGGGGTCCCAGCGCATCCCATTCATCGTCGGGCATGGTCAGGTCCAGCCCGGCGAAGACCACCGATCCGCCCGGCATTTCCGACACGCAGCGCAGTAGTCGTGCGACGGCGGGCGCGGTATCGGTCACGCCCGCGGCACAGACGAACCCGGCGGGCTGCGCCTCGGCCCAGCGCCGGGTGGTACGGTCGAGCAGCAAGGTCCGTCGCCGCGCCGCGTCGATCCGTCCCATCTTCGCCAGCACGGCGGGCCAGCGATCGAGCACGACCGAGAAGGTCGCCAGCGCCGATTGCCAATGCTCGGTCAGTTCAGGACCGAGGTCGAGTGCGCCAAGTTCGGCTGGGTCGACCTCCTCGACCAGCATCTGGTCGAGGGTGCGCGCCAGATCGCCCGCCAGCCGAACGGCTTCGGCCGCCGTCACGGGCTGGCCCGCCCGCTGCCGCTCCTGCTCGACCAGCCGGGCCAGGATCATACGGCGTGCGGACGGCGCGACGGCAGGCGGCGGGGGTGCCTCGGCATCGGCCGGGTCGAGCGCGGAGCCCGCCGCCTCGCCCAGTTCGGGGTCGCCCAGCGCGACCATGCGCGGCAGGATGAGGCCTCCGCCGCTGGCGCGTACGAACGCCTCGGTCACGGCACGGACACCGCGATTGGTCGGCAGCAGGATCATACCCTGCGCCAGCGTCAGCGGATCGCCGCCGCTGCGCCGCATCAGTCCGGCGACCAGCGCATCGGCAAAGCCGCGATGCGCCGGAATGGTATGCAGCCTCGGGCGGCGGGGTTCAGCCATCCGCGAGGATCAGCTCCGTCTGCGGGATCGCACGCGGGGTGCCGACATCGAACCACAGTCCCTGATGGACCTGCCCGAAGGCGCGCCCCGCCTCGATCGCGCGGTTCCAGAACAGGTTGGTCGAAAACGGCCCCTCGGGCGCGTCGGCGATCAGGCGCGGGTGCAGGATCTGGAGGCCGGTATAGGAAAAGGGCGCGACCCGGCCGGGCTGTCGCCGCTCGGTAATCCGGCCATCCGCGCCCAGATAGAAATCACCATGGCCATTGTGATTATGCGCGCGCGCCAGCGGCACCATCAGCAGCAGCGCATCCATGACACCCGCGTCCCAGCGCGAGGCGAGCAGACGGATCGCATCGACCGGCCCGTCGATCCAAAGATTATCGCTGTTGACGACCAGGATGGGATCGTCGCCGAGCAACGGCTTGGCCTTGACCAGGCCGCCGCCGGTTTCGAGCAGTTGCTCGCGCTCGTCGGAGATGATGACCTCGATCCCCGGAAAGCGATCCTTCAGATGCGCCTCCAGCTGGTCGGCAAGGTAATGGACATTGACCACCGCGCGCTCGACCCCCGCCGCGATCAGCCGGTCGAAGACATGATCGATCAGCGGCTTGCCCGCCACCGACACCAGCGGCTTGGGCCGGGTGGCGGTCAACGGGCGCATCCGCTTGCCCAGCCCGGCGGCCATCACCATCGCGGTGTGCGGGACCCGGCCCGCAGGGGTCGGGCGAAGCGCGAGTTGACGGGTCATTCCCCCTGTCCTTCCGCCAGACGTTGCGGATCGCCGCGCAGCTCGGGCGGCACATTGTCGTCGAACCAGGCCGCCACCGGCGCCAGCACCGGGTGCGACAGATCCCGCTCCAGATAGGCCCAGACACGCGGGCAAAGGGCCGCGTAGCGCGGCTTGCCGTCACGCTTCCAGAGGCGGGTGAAGATGCCGATGATCTTGGCGTTCCGCTGCGCGCCCAGCACATGATAGGCGTTCAGGAACGCATCGCCCTCGCCGGTAGCCGCCAGATAGCGCTTGAGCATCGCCTCTTCGATCGATGGCTCGACATCGCGCCGCGCATCTTGGAGCAGCGACACGAGGTCATAAGCGGGATGCCCGGCCAGCGCGTCCTGAAAGTCGAGCAGACCGAGCGTACGCCCCGGCCCGACCAGCATCAGGTTCTCGACATGATAGTCGCGCAGCACGGTAACGGGCTTGTCGGTCAGCGCATGGGCGAACACCCGGTCCCAGGCGGCGCGATACCCCTCGACATCGACATGCAGGCCGACCGCGGGCGCGTACCATTCGGGGAGCAGTGCCGCCTCGCGGTGGAGGACGGCGGTGTCATAGGATGCCAGTCCCTCGGGCGCATGGTTGCGCAGCGCGGCGAGCAGGTCGACCGCATCGCTGTACAGCTGGACGGTCGCCTCGGGATCGGCCTCGATCGCCTCGCGCATCCGGTCGTCGCCGAAATCCTCGATCAGGACCAGGCCACGTTCCTCGTCCGCGCCCAGGATGGCGGGCGCGGCAAAGCCCTTGGCCAGCAGCCAGCGCGCGATCGCGATGAAGGGGCGCGGGTCCTCATGCGGCGGCGGCGCATCCATCAGCACAGCGCGGCGCTCTGCCAACGTCACCCGAAAATAACGGCGAAACGACGCGTCTCCGGCGAGCGGGGCGATCGTCGCCCCCTCCCAACCCAGCATCGTCAGAAAGGCGGGCGCATCCGCCGGAGGGGTCATATCGGCCATCGGTTTTCCCAGCCCGAGGGTATCTTCGCTGTCAAGATACGTCCGCCCGCCGGATCCATTTCCAGGGTCAGCGCGAGCGCCTGCGGCCATGCCCCCTCGCCTGCCCGGTCGGGCCATTCGACGACCAGCGCCGAGTCCCACAGCGCCTCGTCGAGCCCCAGTTCCTCCATCTGCTCCGGCCCGTCGAGACGGTAGAGATCGACATGCAGAACAGGGATCGTGGTTTCCGGCGGGGCATAGGGCTGGACGATCGCGAAGCTGGGCGAAGGGGCCTCGCCGGGCAGGCCGAGCGCGGCGAGCAACCCGCGCGCCAGGCTGGTCTTGCCAGCACCCAACGTGCCGGTCAGCGTCACCACATCGCCGGGGCGGATATGCGCCGCCAGCCGCCGTCCGAAATCCTCGGTCGCGGCGGCGTCGGCCAGCCGGATCGTCATGACTTGTCCTTCTCCACCACGCGCCGGGGCAGCTCGACCGTGACCAATGTGCCCTCGCCCGGTTCGGACAACAGGGTGATGGCGCCGCCATGCGCCTCGACGAATTTCTTGGCCAGCGGCAGGCCCAGACCCAGCGCGCGTTCACCCGTCGCCTTGATGCCCGGTTCGGCGAAGCGATCGAAGGCACGGGCCACCGCCTCCCGGTCCATGCCCTGCCCGTCATCGGACACGACGATCCGCGCGCGCACCGCATCGCCATCGGCGTGGAGCAGGATACGCCCCCCCTCCGGCGTCTGTTCGACCGCGTGGCGCAGCAGATGCTCGATCGTCTCCTGCAATCGACGACGGTCGCCGGTGACGCGGCCGAGCGAACGATGCATCTCGACCGCGAAGTCCAGCTTCCGCCGCGCCGCGATCGGCCGGATCGTATCGGCGGCGGCGCGTGCGACACGGGCCATTTCGACGTCTTCCCGCGCGATCCCGCCATCCGCCTGGTCGCGGGTCAGGTCGAGCACATCGTCGACCAGCAGGCCCAGCCGCTCGGTCGACTCCAGAATCGCCTCGACATAGCCCGTCGCCGTTTCGGGCAGCGGCCCGGCGAACCCGCCGTGCAGCATCTCGGCAAATCCGCTGATCGAAGTGAGCGGCGTGCGCAGTTCATAACTCATATTGGCGACGAAGGCCGTCTTGACCTTGTCCGCCGCCTCCAGCGCATCGGCCCGGTCGCGCAAGGCCTGTTCCGCCCGCCTGCTGTCGGTGATGTCGAGCAGCGTGAACAGCGCATTGCCGTCGGGCAGCGGCACGCCCGCAAACTCGAAATGCCGCCCATCGGCAAAGGCGACGCGCCCGCCGCGCTGCTGCCGCTCGATCGTCGCCGAACGGACGAGGTCGACGATCAGGGCGGAGCGGCCCGGTGTCGCCAGCCGCTCCGCCACGCGATCCGCAAAGGCATCGACGCGCGGATGGCTGGTCAGGAAATCCTCCTCCAGACCCCAGAGCGCGCGAAAACGGTTGTTCCACAACTGCAACCGGCCATCGGCGGCGAACACGCCCAGCGCCTCGAACAGATTGTCGAAGGTCGCGGTGCGCACGCGCAGCAGCGTGTCGCGCGCGGAGGCCAGTTGCACTTCCTCGGTTCGATCCTCGAAGATCATCAGCAGGCCACCATCGGGCAGCGGCTGCGCCACGACGCGCAGATGCGTGCCGCCGGGCAGATGCCACTGCTCCTCGATCCCGCCGCTCGCCTGCCGGAACCAGCCGACCCGCTCGGCCTTCCAGCCGGGGAAGTCGCGGACCTCCGGGCTGCGATTGGCCTCGCGCATCCGCTCCAGGATGCGGTCGAACTCCGGGTGGTCCGCCAGCCATTCGGCGCGCATCGCGAACATGCGGCGGAAGGGCTGGTTGCAGAAGACGAGGCCCCGATCAGGCCCGAAATGCGCGACCGCCGCCGACAGCCGGTCGAGCATCGCGCGCTGTGCCTCGGCAAAGCGCTTGGCGCCCGCGCGCGACTGTTCCAGATCCTCGATATCGACGGCGAACCCGGCGATCCCGCCGGTCGGCAGCGGCACGTCGAAGATACGCAGCGCGCGCCTGGCGCCGTCGATAGTCGCGGGCAGCACCTGCTCATGCGGCTGCCCCCTATCGCGGGCCGCCGCCGCCCCCGCGAGCGGGCCGCCGCGCCCCGACCCCTCGACCAGTTCCAGACCGCGCCCGACGACATCGGCGGCATCGCGGCCCTCGACCGCCTCGACATAGGCGGAATTGACCATGGCGAGACGCAGATCGGGGCCGCGATACCACATAGGCAGCGGCGCCGCTTCGATCAGCCCGGTCAGGGCCTGAAACGCATCGCCCAGCCGCCGCGCCTCGCCGTCCAGCCGGACGATTTCGTCCTGCGTCTCGGTCATGTCGAAGACCCAGATGACGACCTCTCCGGCGGCGCCCTGATGCGCGGGCGCGCGGGCCCCGTCGAACAGCAGGGTGCGAGCCGAGCCCTGCGGCCGGACAATCCGGCGGAAGCGACGGCCGGTCTTCTGCGCTGCGTTCAGATCGGCGGCCAGGAGCGACTGGTCCTCCGGCGTCAGCCCCGCCTCGTCATAGGTCAGCTCTTCGAGGAAGCGCGCGACATCGGCGAGGCCCAGCCAGTCGGCCAGTCGTCGGGGCATCTCGATCCGCCCGTCGCTGCGCATCACCATCGCCTGGGCAGGCCCGGCGCGCAGCATCGCATCGAGCCGGTCGCGCTCCAGCCGCACCGTCGACGCCTCGGCCCGTGCGCGGACGCCGAGATAGAGCAGGACCATGGCGACAATGATGAGGGCGCAGGCCCCGGCACCCAACAGGACCGCCTCGGTATCACCGATCGCTATCATCCGGGAAAGGCCATGCCGAAACGCTGCATCGGCCCATCTCTAGCCCGATCGACACGCGATGCGCCATAACGAAGGACAAAGAAAAAGGGCCGCCCTTTCGGACGGCCCTTCTGTCTCGCGCCTAAGCCCGAAAGCGGGATCAGTAGCGATAGTGATCCGGCTTGAACGGGCCTTCGACCGGCACACCGATATAGGCGGCCTGCTTCTCGCTCAGCTTCGACAGCTGGACGCCCAGCTTTTCGAGGTGGAGCGCGGCGACCTTCTCGTCCAGGTGCTTCGGGAGCACATAGACTTCGTTCTTGTAGTTCTCGCCCTTGGTCCACAGCTCGATCTGGGCGAGCGTCTGGTTGGTGAACGAGGCCGACATCACGAAGGACGGGTGGCCGGTCGCGCAGCCCAGGTTCACCAGGCGGCCCTTGGCCAGCACGATGATCTGCTTGCCGTCCGGGAACTCGACCAGGTCGGTGCCGGGCTTCACTTCGGTCCACTTGTAGTTCGACAGCGCCGCGATCTGGATCTCGGAGTCGAAGTGACCGATGTTGCAGACGATCGACATGGGCTTCATCGCCTTCATGTGATCGGCGGTGATGACGTCGGCGTTGCCGGTCGCGGTCACGAAGATGTCGGCGCGCTTCACGGCCTCATCCATGGTCACGACCTCGAAGCCCTCCATCGCCGCCTGCAGTGCGCAGATCGGGTCGATTTCGGTCACGAGCACGCGCGCGCCGCCGTTGCGGAGCGACTGGGCCGAGCCCTTGCCGACGTCGCCGAAACCGGCGACCGCGGCGACCTTGCCCGCCAGCATGACGTCGGTGGCGCGACGGATCGCGTCGACCAGCGATTCCTTGCAGCCGTACAGATTGTCGAACTTCGACTTGGTGACCGAGTCGTTGACGTTGATCGCCGGGAAAGGCAGCTCGCCCTTCTTCGCGATCTCGTACAGGCGGTGAACGCCGGTCGTCGTCTCTTCCGACACGCCCTTCAGGTTCTTGACGGTCTGGGTCAGATAGCCCGGCTTCTTGGCGATGAACGCCTTGACCGAACGCTGGAACTCGACCTCTTCCTCGTTCTCGGGCTCGCCGAAGCTCTGACCGGCTTCCAGCTTGGCGCCCCAGAGCGCGAACATGGTCGCGTCGCCGCCGTCGTCCAGGATGATGTTGGCGGTGGTGCCGTCACCATTCTTGTCCCAGTCGAAGATGTCGCCGACATAGTCCCAATATTCGGCCAGCGTCTCGCCCTTGACGGCGAAGACGGGGATGCCCGCTGCGGCGATCGCGGCGGCGGCATGGTCCTGCGTCGAGTAGATGTTGCAGGTCGCCCAGCGCACGTCCGCGCCGAGCGCGGTCAGCGTCTCGATCAGCACGGCGGTCTGGATCGTCATGTGCAGCGAGCCGGTGATGCGCGCGCCCTTCAGCGGCTGCGAAGCGCCGAATTCCTGGCGCAGGGCCATCAGGCCGGGCATCTCGGTCTCGGCAATCTTGATCTCGGCGCGGCCGAAATCAGCGAGGCTGATGTCCTTGATGACGTAATCGTTCTTGGTGGCAGCAGTCGTGGACACGACGAAACTCCGTGCAAAATGGGGCCGACCAAGACGCGAGGACACGCCGATCGGCACGGCCGACGCCTTAGCGGCGATCGCCTTAGGGATCAAATATAAAGATATCTTTATATCATTCAGTGTCGGGCGAAGACGCTCTTCGCTCGTCAGGCCGTACCGCCGCCCGTCACCAATTGCCTGGGATCGACGCCCGCGACGCCGAACGCCGCCTGCCAGCGATCCTCGGCGGCCACGTCGAACAGGATTTCCGGCTCGCCGCCGACGTTGAACCAGCATCCCGGCTCGCGCAATTCCTGCTCCAGTTGGCCCGCATCCCATCCGGCATAGCCCAATGCGACGATCCACCGTTTCGGCCCGGTGCCCTCGGCGATGGCGCGCAGCACGTCGACCGTGCTCGACAGGACCCAGCGGCCGCCGACATCGACGCTGTCCTGTCCCTGCCAGTCATGACTGTGCAGCACGAAGCCGCGCCGCGGCTCGACCGGGCCGCCATAATGGACCGGCGCGTCGGGGATATCGCCATGCGCGATCTCGAACTGGTCGAGCAGCGCATGGAAGCCGATGCCGTCGATCGTGGTCCCGAGCCCGATGCCGAGCGCGCCGCCCTCGTCATGTGCGCACATCGCGATGATGGCATGTTCGAAACGGGGATCGCCCATGCCGGGCAGCGCCAGCAGGAATTGGCCGGAAAGATAGGTCAGTTGATGCACGCCACCGACTATAGGCATCGCCGCCCCGCCTCGCCATGCTTGAAATCCAAATGCCGTTTGCGCCATGAACGTGGCAAAGCCCGGCGCGGTGCCGTGGCCCATTTCCCGAAGGATCCGCACGATGACGATCAAGGTCGGAGACCGCCTGCCCGCCACCAATCTGGTCAAGGTGACGCCCGAAGGCCCCGAGCAGGTCAGCACGACCGAATATTTCGCGGGGCGTCGCGTCGCGCTGTTCGCGGTGCCGGGCGCCTTCACCCCCACCTGCTCGGCCCAGCACCTGCCGGGCTTCATCGCCCAGGCAGACGCGATCAAGGCCAAGGGCGTGGACGAGATCGTCTGCACCTCGGTCAACGACGTGTTCGTGATGAAGGCGTGGGGCCAGACCAGCAATGCTGGCGACATCACCATGCTGGCCGACGGCAATGCCGATTTCGCCGGCGCGGTCGGCCTGACGATGGACGGCTCTAAATTTGGGATGGGCACGCGCAGCCAGCGCTACACGATGCTGGTCAATGACGGCGTGGTCGAGCAGCTGTTCGTCGAGGCGCCGGGCGAGTTCAAGGTCAGCTCGGCCGAGCATCTCCTCTCCGTCCTCTGACCGGGTAAGCCGCACGGCCGGTCGGATCGGGGGTGGAACAGTGGTGGAGGCTCCGGCGTTTTTTGGTCATCACGGACACGGATAACGAGAGGAGCTTGGCCATGACCACCTATGTCCCCCCCGAGAAGCAGGCTCAGGCGAAGAGCTTCACCGAAAAGGCTCAGGATGCCGCCAAGGCAGCCGGTGGCAAGGTGAAGGAACACCCCTACGCCACCGCCGGAATCGCGGCGGGCGTAGCGGCGGCGGTCGCCGGGGCGGCGTTCGGCGCATCGAAGTTGCGCGCCCCGTCCGACGATGACAATTCGACACAGGGCGCCTGAAGCCGCTTGCCCCAAACCCTCCCAGGGTGGGGTTTGGGGCGCCTTTCCTGGTCACATTGAGCCCCCCTCCGCTCAGCCTTAGCGCAGTCGAAGGCCACGCCCGATACTCTCCAGTCGGGGTATGAAGCGATGCTTCCCTTGGCCTTCGACTTCGCTCAGGCTGAACGGGGGCTAGGCCCCTGGGCCATATAGGCTGCGGAACTGCAATCTCGCCCCGCTTGCCAGAACCGATGACACGGCTTAGCTCTGTCCGATGACTCAAGCTGTCCAGATTGTCGAAGAACTCGACCGCCTCTACACCGCCTCCGTCACGCGTCTGAAGGATGCGCTGACCCTGTATCTGCGCGACGGTACCGCACCCACGCTGGAAGATCGCGCGCATGGCTGTTTCGCCTATCCCGAAATCCGGCTGATTTATCGCGGTGAGGGCGGACGCCCCGCCCCGATGCGCTCGTTCGGCCGCCTTGTCTCGCCGGGCGACTACCGGATCAGCGTCACCAAGCCCGCGCTGTTCAGGGACTATCTGGTCGAGCAGTTGACCCTGCTGATCGAGGATTACGACGTCTCGGTCGAGGCGGTGCCCGGTCGCCAGGAAATCCCCTTCCCCTATGTCCTCGACCCCGGCCATGCGCTGAGCCTGGATACGGTGTCGGCGGCCGAGCTGGCGCGCTTCTTCCCGGCGACCGAACTCGCCCATATCGGGGACGAGATCGCCGACGGCCTCTGGATGACCGCCGACGGCAACCGGCCGCTGGCGCTGTTCGACGGGCTGCGCACCGATTTCTCGCTCGCGCGCCTGCGCCACTATACCGGCACCCCGCCCGAGCATTGCCAGCGCTTCGTGCTGTTCACCAACTATCACCGCTATGTCGATGAATTCGTTCGCTGGGGTGCGTCGCAGCTGGGCGAAGGGTCGCGCTTCACGGCATTGTCGGGCGCAGGCGGCGTCGTAATCGAGCGGCCGGAAGATGTCGACAAGATCGTTACCGACAGCGCGTGGCGGCGGCACCAGATGCCCGCCTATCACCTGGTCGCCAAGGACGGCACCGGCATCACGCTGGTCAATATTGGCGTCGGCCCGTCCAACGCCAAGACGATCTGCGATCACCTCGCGGTCATGCGCCCCGAGGCCTGGCTGATGATCGGCCATTGCGGCGGGCTTCGTCCCAGCCAGCGGATCGGCGACTATGTGCTGGCGCACGCTTACCTGCGCGACGATCATGTGCTGGACGATGTGCTGCCCCCGGAAATCCCGGTGCCCGCCATCGCCGAGGTGCAGGTCGCACTCGCCAAGGCGGCCGAGATCGTCTCGGGCCAGTCGGGCGACGAACTGAAGCGCCGCCTGCGCACCGGCACGATCGTCACCACCGACGACCGCAACTGGGAGCTGCGTTACTCCAAGTCGGCGCTGCGCTTCTCGCTCAGCCGCGCGGTCGGCATCGATATGGAGTCGGCGACGATCGCAGCCCAAGGCTATCGCTTCCGCGTGCCATACGGAACGCTGCTCTGCGTATCGGACAAGCCGCTACACGGCGAACTCAAGCTGCCCGGCCAGGCCAACCGCTTCTATGAGCGCGCGATCAGCGAGCACATGCGGATCGGCATCGAAACCTGCGAACAGCTCCGCCGCGAGGGCAATAAGCTGCACAGTCGCAAGCTGCGCGCGTTCAACGAGCCGCCCTTCCGCTGAGGAAGCAACCGGGGGCGGGTGGAAGCGTTACGGTGACGAACCGAAGCTGCTTTGTTGAAATGGGGGATTTCGTCATGGTCGATACCACCGAGCCGAAAAAACCACGCCCGCCCCGCCGCCGCGCCGCGCCCAAGGCGGCGGGCACCCCCGCGCCACGCAAGCGCCCCGCCCCCAAGGCGTCGGAGACTGATCCGGCGGCCCCCGTCACCGAGGTGTCGACCGAAGGCGCGGACGTCGAGGCGGCAAAGTCTTCGCCCAAGCCCAAGGCCCCGCCCAAGCCCCGCTCGACCAAGCGCGCCACGCCGCGCAAGACTGCGCCCCGCAAACCAGCCCCGATCAAGCCCGCGCCCGCTCCGGCCTTGGGAAAGCATGGCTTGGACCGGGTCGGCGGCAAATGGGGGGTGGCATCGATCCTGGGCAGCCTGGCGGCGGCGGCCGGACTGACGGCGGCGCTGCTGTCGCTCAAGGGCAGCAGTGCGAAGCGGGATGATGAGGACGATAAGGCCTGACCGCCGTTCAGGCTGAGCGAAGTCGAAGCCCATGCAAGAACATGGGCCTGGAGGACGGGTTTTCCCTTAGCCTTCGACTTCGCTCAGGCGGAACGGCGGTCAGGTATGAGCGCGCAAATCCCCCAAGCAATTCCTCCCCTGCAAGGGGAGGTGGCAGGGCGAAGCCCTGACGGAGGGGTGTCACCGCTCGCCTTAGACCATGATGACGTTGCGTTGAACCAAGGAGGGCCCCTCCTCTTCAGGGGAGGAGGTGGGGTGGGGCCTCGCCACGGGCTGCACGCTCGCGGAGGCGCCCCACCCCCGGCCCCTCCCCTGAAGGCGGGGGTGAGTGAATCTCATGTCATCACGGTCTAAGTCATGGCCGCTGGCGACAAGCCCCTCCACCACTGCTACGCGGCGGTCCCCCTCCCCAAGCAAGCTTGGGGAGGAATGCCTCGATCACATCCTCCCCATCTCTGATGGGGAGGGGAACCGCTCGCGAAAGCGAGTGGTGGAGGGGCAGCTCCCTCCCCACACGCTCCTGCTTCACCAGCCCTGCGGCTTGCCCTTGTTCTGCTGGTCCAGCCAGGTTTTCAGCGGCGCGAAATACTCCACCAGCGCCTTGCCCGACATCTCGCGGCTGCCGGTGAAGACCTGCAGCGCGTCCGGCCACGGCTTGGACTGGCCCATCGCCAGCATCGCGTTCAGCTTCTCGCCGACTTTCTTGTTGCCGTAGAAGGAACAGCGGTGCAGCGGCCCCTTCCACCCGGCCTGTTCGCATGCGGCCTTGTAGAACTGGAACTGGAGCACCCGCGCCAGGAAGTAGCGTGCATAGGGCACGCCCGCCGGGATATGGTATTTCGCGCCCGGATCGAACTTCGTCTCGTCGCGCGCGACCGGCGGCACCACGCCCTGATATTTCAGGCGCAGCGCGTCCCAGCCCGCCTGATACTGGCTGGCCGGAATCTGGCCCGAGAACACGCCCCAGCGCCATTTGTCGATCAACAGGCCGAAGGGCAGGAACGCCACCTTGTCCATCGCCTGACGGAGGAGCAGGCCGATATCCTTGTCGGCGCTGGGCACCTTGGCCGGATCGAGCAGGCCGATCTTCACCAGATAATCGGGCGTGATCGACAGGGCGACTGTGTCGCCGATCGCCTCGTGGAAACCGTCATTCGCGCCGTTCTTGTAAAGAAAGGGCTGATTCTTGTAGGCGCGCTGGTAATAGTTATGCCCCAGCTCGTGATGGATGGTCACGAAGTCGTCGGCATTGACCTTCGTGCACATCTTGATGCGGATATCGTCCATATTGTCGATATCCCACGCCGAGGCATGGCAGATCACCTCGCGGTCGGCGGGCTTCACGATCTGCGACCGCTGCCAAAAGGTCTGCGGCAGGGGCGCGAAGCCCAGCGAGGAATAGAAACCCTCGCCCGCCTTCACCATCTTGATCGGGTCATAGCCCTTGGCCTTCAGCAGGTCGCCGGTGTCGTATCCGACATCGCCCGCGCCCTTGGGCGCGACGAGGTCATAGATATTGCCCCATTCCTGCGCCCACATATTGCCCAGCAGGTCGGCGCGGATCGGGCCAGTCTTGGCCTGCACCGCATCGCCATATTTCTCGTTCAGCTTCCAGCGGACATAGGTGTGAAGCGCCTTGTAGAGCGGCTCCAGCTCGCCCCAGATCTTGTCCGTGACCTGCGCGAACTGCTCGGGCGACATGTCATAGCCCGAGCGCCACAGCGACCCGGCATCGACATAGCCCAGCTCCTTGGCGCCCTGGTTCGCCAGCGCGGTCATCTGGGCATAATCGGCCCGCATCGGCGCGCCGACATTGTCGTGCCAGCTGACCCACATCTCCTTGAGCTTGGCGGGATCGCGCTCGCTGCCCATCGCGGCCTCGATATCCGATCCGTTGATCGGCTGGCCGTTCAGCAGGCCCTTGCCCTTGCCATAGGATGAGGACATGCGCGTGGTCAGCATCGACAGCTGCGCCGAGGCGCCCGGGGTTGTCGGTGCGGGCAGCGTGATGCCGCCGCGCAGCAGGTCGAGCTTGCGCTTCGTGTCATAGGACAGGCCCGGCAGCGCCTGATAACGCGCCGCCCCCAGGCCATAGCGGACGGCGAGGTCGGTCATCTCCGCACCCGACGCGGCGGCCAGCGCATCGGTGTCGTCGGTGATATAGGTCGCGTTGACCCAGGCGACCTGCTGCGCACCGACCGACTTTTCGGCGAGCGTCTTCTCCGCCTCGGCGACGAAGGCATCCGCCCCGGCGACGGTCGCGGACGGCTGTGATACGGGCGTTGCAGGCGCGGCAGTCTGGGCCTGAGCGGCACCCGCCAATAAGAAGGCGAGTACGGTGCCGGAAACGGCGGAACGGATCATGCTATCCCCCTTAACGTTCTGAATCGTCCTCGAAACGGGACGGATGGCGCGCAGTTGCGCGGCTTTGCCCGCCGCCGTCAAGCGGTGAGGAATTGCGCGATTGCCGCGCCCAGCTCGGGCTTGGTCACCGAGGCCATGTGGTTGCCCGGAATCTCGACATAGCGCCCGCGCGGCAGCACCTCGGCCAGCTCGACGGCCGCGCCATTGTCGAAGTCGTCGACGCCCGCCACGACCAGCGTCGGCAGGTCGAAGCCCTCGATCGCCGAGAGCGGCGTGTCGGCAAAGGTCTGGAGGATATGGAGCAGCGCCACCGGATCGCCGCCGGTGGTCTTCAGGAAAGCCTCCGCCATCCATTCCGCGGTACCGCGCTGATGCTCGCCCAGCCGGGTCAGGATATTGGTGAAATGCGCGACCCGCCGGTCGGTATGGAGCAGCCCCTCCAGTCCCATGCCCGCAAAGATCGCCTTGCCCGGCTCCGCCCCGGTCGCCAGCATCCGGCTGACCGTCCGCGCGCCCAGCGAATAGCCGCCCAGATCATAGTCGGTCAGCCCCAGATGCTCGACCAGCGCATGGCCGTCACGGGTCAGCGCGTCCTTCGGATAGGCGGCGGGGTCATGCGGCTTGCCGCTTTCCCCATGCGCGCGCAGGTCGGGCATGATGACCCGGTAGCCCTTGGCCGCGATGGCGGCGGCGTGGCCGTAGCGGATCCAGTTGGTATAGGCGTCGGAGAAATAGCCATGGATCAGCACCAGGGCACGCCCCTCCCCCATCTCGCGCCACGCGATCGGGGTGCCGTCGAAGCTGTCGAAGAAGCGGGTTTCGGGGGCTGTGTCGGCCAAGGGTTCGGTCTCCAGAAGGCAAGCTGTAGCAGCATCTCCTAATACGGATCGCCCGGGATGTGGAACTCTCATCCGGCCAAGCGGCCCTCACCCTTCCCACCCGCTAACGGGGGCGGGGCCCTTCCCTCTCCCGCCGGGAGGGGGAGGGAGGCGCGAAGCGCCGGAAGGGTGAGGGTGGCCTCCTAACCCACATAAATCCCGGCAACCCGCCACTCGCCATCCTCGCGCTCCAGCGTCACCGTCTCGACAACGGGCGCCGAGGTCCCGAACCGCGTATTGAACCGCACCATCCGATAACCGGCGGGCGGCGCGGGGATGTCGTCCTCGCTGAGCAAGGTCCGCGACACCGTCTTGCCGAGCGGCGCCCGCACCTGTTCCGAGGTCGCGGCCCAGACCTGTTCGGTATTGAGCTTGCGGAAGCTGGTCGTGGTCAGGCGGTAGCTGTCGGCCCAGCGGCTCTGGTCGATCAGTTGCACGAAACGCTGCGCCGCTTCGACTGCTGCGGGATCGCTCACCACGGTCGACGCCGTTGGCGGCGGTGCGGAGGTCATGTGGGTCAGGCCGCCAAGGGCAAGCAGGCCGAGGGCAAGGGTCATGAGAATCGCTCCGATGATGATCCGGGGGCGGCGGATACCGGCCTCCACGCCGACGACCGGCGCCGGACTTTCATCGGCCACCGCGTCGGGCCGGTCCTCCCCGATCCTCATGTCCCCCACATATTCGGGGTGCGGTGGCGCATCCTCCACCTCCAGCAGCATCCGCGCCGCTTCGCGGCTGCTCGACGCCGCGAGCTTGCGGCGGGCGTCGCGCAGGCGTTCGTTGATGGTATGGACCGACAGGTCGAGTTCACGCGCGATCGACTTGGCGTCGTGCCCCCGCACGATCAGGCGCAGCGTCTGCTTCTCCCGGTCGGTCAGCGCGTCGATACCCGCTTTGGCCTGCTTGGTCATGGGGCGACTATGCCGGAGCCGCGCCCGCCGACCACCCTCAAAAAATTGTACCTTGACCTCGTCCGTACGCGCGAACGAGGCACCTTGAGTCCCATTCTCACCAGCTCGTGACAAAATGACGGGAATCCGCGCTTTTTTGTGAATCCGAGCGAGTCGCACACATGGACAAAAGGGGTACAAGCGGTTAGCCGCCGCCCATGGCAGCGTCCCTATTCCTTCTCCTGGCGGTGATCCTGGCATTCGCCGGTGGGGGTGGTCCGTGGATGCTCATCGCAACGGTCGCGGCCGCGACGGCGGCGGGGACTCGGCTGCCCGATCTCGATACGCCGCTCCAGCTTCAGCATCGCAGCGCGCTGGTCCACAGCGTCCTGCCCTTCTACGTCGCGACGCTCGACCTGCGCACTTGGCCGGTCGCGGCGGGACTGGGGTTCGGTGTGGGCTTCCATCTGGCGGCCGATCTGTTTCCCGGCACGATGCGCGGCTTCGCGACGATCAAGATCCCGCTCATCGGATCGATCGGCGCCTTCCCCTCCTATCTGTGGATTGCGATCAATTCGGCGGCGAACATGGTGGGGGCGTTCGTCATCCTCGAATGGATCGCCGCCGACCGGGTAGCCGCCTGCGCGCTGGCTGCGACGGGGGTGCTGGGGGCAAGCTATCTGCTGCGCACCAAGGGCGGTGTCTATGCGTTGGTGGTGATGATCGCGCTGGGCTGGATGATCCTGGGCTGAGCCAGGCGATTGGCGTTTTCCCACGATTGCGATATGGGGCGGTTCTCTGCCGCCAAGAAGCAGGCCAATCGGGAGCGGATGCCGGACCCTTGATCCGGACCCTCGATGACCGCAGCGACCGCCTCCCCCGCCGAAACCCTGCCGCCCAGCCCGATCGGGCGTCCGCACAGCCTGCTTGAGGATGCCTATGCGATCTTCATCGGCTGCACGCTGCTGATCGTCGGACTGGTGTTCCTGAAAGCGGCGGGGCTGGTGACCGGCGGGATCGCGGGCGTCGCGCTGCTGCTGTCCTACCTCATCCCGCTGCCCGCGGGCGTGCTGTTCACGCTGGTCAACATCCCCTTCTTCCTGTTCGCGCATAAGGTCATGGGCGCGCGGTTCGCGGTAAAGACGGTGCTCGTCAATATCGGTATCGGCGCGGCATCGGCGATCACGCGGGTGTCGGTGCATGTCGATGCGGTTCATCCCGCCTTCGCCGCGCTGGTCGGCGGGACGGTGATCGGGATGGGCATCCTGGCGCTCGCCCGGCATCAGGCCGGGGTCGGCGGCACGGGCGTCATCACCATCTGGCTCTATCGCAAGCGCGGCTGGAACATGGGCATGACCCAGGTTGCACTGGACGTCTTCATCCTGGGCTTGGCGATCCCGGTCGTGTCGGGCCCGCAGATGATGTGGTCGGCGATCAGCGCGGCGGCGATCAGCCTGATCCTCTTCGCCTGGCACCGGCCGGGGCTGTATATGGGGCGGTAAATCAATCCTCCCCGGCACGGGGAGGTGGCAGCGCGAAGCGCTGACGGAGGGGGGCCGCCACAAAGGGCGTCCCGTGCGGACAGCCCCCTCCACCAGCTTCGCTGGTCCCCCTCCCCGTTGCCGGGGAGGAGTTTGGGGTCAGTCGCCCTTCTTCAGGTGACGACGGCCGAGCAGTTCGGCAATCTGCACCGCGTTCAGCGCCGCACCCTTGCGCAGGTTGTCCGACACGCACCATAGCGAAAGGCCGTTATCGACCGTCGAGTCCTCGCGCACGCGGCTGATGAAGGTCGCATAGTCACCGACGCATTCGACCGGGGTCACGTATCCGCCGTCCTCGCGCTTGTCGATCAGCATGACGCCGGGCGCCTCGCGCAGGATGTCCTGCGCTTCCTCGGCCGAGATCTCGTTCTCGAACTCGATGTTCAGCGCCTCGGAATGGCCGACGAACACGGGCACGCGCACGCAGGTCGCCGTCACCTTGACCTTGGGATCGAGGATCTTCTTGGTCTCGGCGACCATCTTCCACTCTTCCTTGGTCGAGCCGTCGTCCAGGAAGCTGTCGATGTGCGGGATCACGTTGAAGGCGATCTGCTTGGTGAACTTCTTGGGCTCGGCGGGGTCGCCGACGAAGATGTTGCGGCTCTGCTCGAACAGCTCGTCCATGCCCGCCTTGCCCGCGCCCGACACCGACTGATAGGTCGCGACGACGACGCGCTTGATCGTCGCCTTGTCGTGCAGCGGCTTGAGCGCCACGACCATCTGCGCGGTCGAGCAGTTCGGGTTGGCGATGATGTTCTTCGCCTTGTAGCCGTCGATCGCGTCCGGGTTCACCTCCGGCACGATCAGCGGCACGTCCGGGTCCATGCGATAGAGCGACGAATTGTCGATCACGACGCACCCGGCGGCGGCGAATTTGGGGGCATAGATTTTCGTCGCGTCCGATCCGATCGCGAACAGCGCCATGTCCCAGCCGGTGGGATCGAAATGCTCGATATTTTTGATGGTGAGCATCTTGCCCGTCTCACCATATTCGATCTGGTCGCCCTGGCTACGCGACGAGGCGACGACCGCCAGCTCGTCGATCGGAAATTCCCGCTCCGCCAGGATGTTGATCATTTCCCGGCCGACATTGCCCGTCGCCCCGGCGACCACCACGCGATAACCCATTCAACCCTCCACTCGGAAGCGTGAGCCGGTAGCGTCATTGCGCGGACGCGTCCACCAACTTTGCGAAAAGTGCGCGTTTGAGCGGACCAAGCGGGGGTTTGTCACGCCCCCGCCTGCCGCCTCATGCCGCATGATGAAGCGGAGGGGCGCCCATCCAGTCGGGCACGCCCTGCGGCCGGATCGCCGCCGCATCGATGCGTGGCGCGATGACCGCGAAGCGATCGCCCTCGACCATGACCTCGGCCGCCAGTGCCCGGCTGTTGTAGCAGGACGCCATGGACGCACCATAGGCCCCGACGTCGCGCAGGACCGCCAGGTCGCCCTCCTTCACCCGGTCGACCAACCGGCCCTTGGCGAACCGATCGCTGCTCTCGCACACGGGACCGACGACATGCGCGCGCATCGTCGCGCCGTTCGGGGCTACCGCCGCGAACTCATGCCAGGCGTCGTAGAGTGCGGGCCGGGTCAGGTCATTCATGCCCGCGTCGATCACGACGAAGGGGCATTCCTCGCCCGGCTTGATCCACAGCACGCGGGTCAGCAGCACCCCGGCATGGGCGGCGATATAGCGGCCCGGCTCGAACATCAGCGTCACGTCCCACTCGTGCGTCACCCGCGCGACCATGGCGGCATAGGCCATGACATCGCCGTCCGAACCGCCCTGGTAATCGACGCCCAGCCCGCCGCCGAGGTCGACATGGGTTACGACATGTCCGCGCGCCCGCAATGCCGCGATCAGCTCTCCAATCCGACGATAGGCGGCCTCCAGCGGCGCCAGGTCCATAATCTGGCTGCCGATATGCACCGCGACACCGTGCAGCGTCAGGCCGGGACGACCGGCAAGCCGGTCATAGATGCCGATCGCATCCGCCATCGGCACCCCGAACTTGCTGTCGCTGGTCCCGGTCGTGATCTTGGCATGGGTGCCCGCATCGACATCGGGATTGACCCGCAGCAGCGCGGTCGCGGCCAGCCCCAGGCGGACGGCGGTCGCCGCCAGCACCTCGCCTTCGCGCTCCCCCTCCAGATTGATATGGCCGACCCCGGCACGTAGCGCCCGTGCCAGTTCCTCCGGGGTCTTGCCGACGCCCGAATAGACGATGTCGCCCGCGCCGATGCCCGCAGCGAGCGCCGCGGTCAGTTCGCCGCCCGAGACGATATCGGCACCAAAGCCCTCGTCGCGCAGCACCGACAATACCGCCAGCGACGGGTTGGCCTTGACCGCAAAGGCCAGCGACTTGCGCGGGATGGGCGACAGCGCCTCGCGAAACCGACTTGCCGCCGCGCGAAGAGCGTTCGCCGAATAGACATAGGTCGGTGTGCCGACGCTTTGTGCGATCCGGGTCAGGGCGACACCCTCGGCATGGAGCGTGCCGCCGCGCAGGGCAAAGCCCGTGTCGCGGCTCATGACCGCCGCCCCCGGCGGATGCGCGCGGCATGGATGGCCTCGGCCGTGTACGGATGCCCGCGCCGCTCCGCGCGCACCGCCTGGACCAAATGCTTGCCGTTGAGCATCAGGACGACGCCGCCCAGCGCGACGAAGAACCAAAACAGCGCCAGCAGCGATTCCGAAGGCCCGGTCAGCGTCGCCGCCACCGCGCCCAGCGTCATCAGGCCGCCCAGCGACCGCCATGCCATGTCCCGCCCGCTCATGCCGCCATCTCCTCAACAGGATCGCCGATCACGCAGGTTGCCGCAGCGCGCATCTGAGCGCCGCACCGATGACAGACCAGGATGTCGGCGGGAAAATCACGCTCCTCGGCCAGGGCCTGGGCGGGGTCGATCCGCTCAAACACCAGCCCCATCGCGGCGTGGCGATGCCGTCTCGCCGCCGCACGCGCCCGGCCGATCAATGCGGGCGAGCCACCCAGCCCCCGGCCTTCGATCGCGGTGAAGCCCATCGCCCGCGCCTGCTCGGCGACGGCGATCAGGAAGCCGCCTGCGCCGCAATCGGCGTCGACGATCCGCACCGCGCAGCGATGCCGCTCGCGCAGGTCGCCAAGGGCCGCCTGGACGGCGGGCCAGCGAGGGTCGTGGCGGTA
The DNA here is from genome assembly GCF_056497825.1 of Sphingomonas sp. 77B. Taxonomy (NCBI): domain Bacteria; kingdom Pseudomonadati; phylum Pseudomonadota; class Alphaproteobacteria; order Sphingomonadales; family Sphingomonadaceae; genus Sphingomonas; species Sphingomonas sp. 77B. The sequence continues at coordinate 83,129 of NZ_JBWMBY010000001.1, read as the reverse complement.
TTTGCTCTCGATCTGCATGACCTGCCCTCCCCTTATGCCGCGCGCGACAGGACGGGGGCGTCGGCCGCCACCGGATCGAACGACACCAGCGGGGTCAGCGCCTTGTCCGCGACCGCGACGCTGGCATGGTAGATTTCGGCCTCCTCGACCGCATAGCGCATCGCGGCACCACGCGAGATGAAGCGCCCCTCCAGTTGGCCTGCGCTATCCTGCACCAGCCAGTGACCCGCGCGGTCCTGACCGACATAGATTAGCCGCGGCTGCGGGTCGGGGATAAGCCGCAGCTGCGGGTCGGGGATAAGCCGCGCCTGCGGGTCGGGTTCGATGGGAAAATCGGTACGCATGAACAGGGTACACCTTTGCCGAACGGGCATTCGATCGCCCGCCCGGATCAGCTACGCCTCGCCCCATAGGGTTTCGAGACTGATTTCCCGCTATCGCATAGTGCCCGCATAGTGTCGGTCATATCCGGCGCCAGCGGGCGCTGACCTGCACCTCGTCGAACAGGTGCTCGCCCAGGATCGCCAGCGCGCTGCCCAGGCTGGCAAAGAGAAAACCGCCGGTTGCCAATGCATAGCCCAACAGACCGGCGCGGCCGCCATGACCCGCCATCACGATCAGATGCGCGATCGCCCGCCAGGCGAGCACGCACAGCCCGACGCCCAGAAGGCGAAGCGCCAAGCCGTGCCGCCATGTCATGGTTCGTCCCGCCATATCCACCTCCTCCAACAGGCTGGCGGCTAGTCGCGGGACGCGTAGCAATGCGAGAGCGTTTTCCCGCTTTCGCATAGTGCTGACATAAATTTCGAGCCGGCAGCCTGCCGACAGTCCCGGCGGCCGATCGGGCCTTAATCGTGCGTGCTGGCCGCCCAGGTGGCGTGCGCGATGCCGTGGACCGACTGGAAATGGTCGGTGATGCGGTCCAGTTCGCCCGCCTCGACGATGGTGCTGGTCAGGGTGGCCTCGACCGTCACCTGGTCCTCGCCCAGTTCTTCCGTTTCCAGCTCGGCCACCGGAAGCCCGGCGCCTTCCAGATGCTCGACCAGCAGATCTCCGACCCGCCCGGCCTGCGCGGCGGTCGTCGTCAGGCTGACCGAATAGGTCGCCTCGACATGACGCCCCTCCACCGGAATGCGGTTGATCGCATCGACCAGCGGGCGAAGCGCGGTGTTGGCGAGCAGGACGACGCCGGTCAGCAGGATGGCCTCGGCCACCATGTCGCTACCCGCAATCGATCCAACCGCCGCCGAGCACCAGAGGGTCGCGGCGGTGTTCAACCCGCGCACATTCATCCCCTCCTTCATGATGACGCCCGCGCCCAGGAAGCCGATGCCCGATACGACATAGGCGATGATGCGGATCGACTCGACATCGCCGCCCAGCCGCTGGCCCAGATCGACGAACGCCGCCGCGCCGATCGCGACCAGCGCGTTGGTGCGCAGGCCCGCCGTGCGCTGGCGATATTGCCGCTCTGCCCCGATCACGGTGCCCAGCACGAAGGCGGTCAGATAGCTGACCAAGGTGTCGAGGAACGGCCAGAGGTGGAAGGTTTTGAGGAACGCCATGATCCGCCTTCTTCGTTCCTCCCCTGCAAGGGGAGGTGGCAGGGCGAAGCCCTGACGGAGGGGTGTCACCATCAGCGGCGACACCCCTCCACCAGCTTCGCTGGTCCCCCTCCCTTACAGGGGAGGAATGACGGGACTATTTCTTGATCGGCTTATCCTTCACCGTCCGGTCAAGGAATTTCAGGATCGTGTGCCACAGATGCTGGGACACGCCGGGCCCGCCGACGCGGTGCGTCTGGCCGGGATAGAGCATCATCTCGAACGGTGTGTCGGTCTTCTGCATCTCGGCGGCGAAGGCGGTCGAGTTGTCGAGGAAGACATTGTCGTCGGCCATGCCGTGGATCAGCATCAACGGATCGCGGATCTTCGGCGCGGCGGTGATCGCCTGGGCCTGAGCATAGCTTTGCGGATCGGTGCGCGGATCGCCCAGATAGCGCTCGGTATAATGGGTGTCGTAAAGCTGCCAGTCGGTGACGGGGGCGCCCGACACGGCGGCCGCGTACACGCCCGGCGTCTTCTCCAGCATCTTGAGCGACATATAGCCGCCATAGGACCAGCCATAGGTCGCGATCTTCGTCGGATCGACGAAGGGCAGCGTCTTCAGATAGTTCGCGCCTGCCAGCTGGTCGGCAACCTCGACGGTGCCCATCGCATGATAGATGGCATCCTCGAACGCCTTGCCGCGATTATAGGAGCCGCGATTGTCGATCTGGAAGAAGATCCAGCCCTGATCGACCAGATATTGCGGCAGCGCGCCCTGCCAGCCGCGCGTGACCTGCTGGCCGGTGCCGGGTCCGCCATAATGCTGGAAGAAGACGGGGTAGCGCTTGCCCGGCTCCATCTTGGGCGTAATCATTTCCCAATAGAGCGTCGTGCCGTCATCGGCCTTGATCGTGCCGAACTTCGTCTCGCGGTGGCCCGCCAGATAGGGGTAATAGGGATGCCCCGGCTTGATCGCATTCTCGTTGATCCAGTTGAGCCGCTGGCCGCTGGTGTCGGCCAGATAGATTTGCGTCGGCTGGCTGGGGCTGGAGCGCGAGACGATGAAGCGGCTGGCGGACTTATCCATCGATGCGCTGTTGGTATAGCCGCGCTCGGTCAGGCGGGTGATGACGTCCGGCTTGGCGATATCGACCGCATAGAGATGCTGTTCGAGCACATCGTCCTTCAGGCCGGTGAAATAGAGCCTTCCCCCAGTACCTTTGGCGCCCTCGTCGACGCCGACCAGGCCGGTCACGACCCAGGGCCCCTTGGTCAGTTGCGTCCACTGGCCGTTCGCGAAGCGGTAGAGATGGCCATAACCGTCGCGCTCCGACCGCCAGATCAGGCTGCCGTCCTTCAACGGCCGATAGGCGTCGGACAGGTTGAGCCAGCTCCGCTCGCCCGAACGCTCGGTGAACAGGACGCTCGACTTGCCGGTCTCGGGATCGACGCGCAGCATGTCGAGCGTCTTCTGATCGCGGCTTTCGCGCTGGACCAACAGGGTCTTGCCGTCGGGCGTCCAGTCGACGCGCGCCAGATAGATATCCGGGTTGCTGCCCAGGTCCACCTTCACCCGGCCCGACCCGTCCGGCTTCATGACATAGAGGTCGACCAGCGCATTGGGCGTGCCCGCCGCCGGATAGCGCTGTTCATAGACCTTGGTGCCCGCCGCACCGATGGCGGCGCGAACCGCGACCTTGACCGGGGCATCGTCGAAGCGCTCGACCGCGATATATCGTTCGTCGGGGCTCCACCAATATCCGGTGAAGCGGTGCATTTCCTCCTGCGCGACGAACTCGGCCTCGCCGAAATGCACGGTGCCGCCGCCCTCGGTGGTCAGCGCGCGCGCCTCGCCGCCCGCCAGCGGCATGGCGTAGAGATTCTGGTTGCGCACGAAGCTGACGAAGCTGCCCTTGGGGCTGACGATCGGGTTCAACTCGCCGCCGGGCGTGTTGGTCAGGCGACGAACCGCCCCGTCGAGGCTGGCAAGATACAGATCGCCGTCGAGCGGCACCAGGATCGACTTGCCGTCGGGCGCCCAGTCATAGGCGACGATGCCCTTCGACCCGCCGATGCGCGCACGCTCGCGCTGCATCTTCTCCGCCTCGGACAGTTCCGCGCCCGAGCCGACCTTCTTGGAATCGACCAGCATCCGCTCCGCCCCCGTCCGGGTGTCGCGCGCCCAGAGGTCGAGCCGCTCGCGCTCGTCGGCGCGGGGACGCAGTTCGGTCAGCAGCGTGCCGTCGGGCGAGAGGCGAAGACCGCGCGGCTGCGATCCCGACAGGTCGGGGCTGCCGAAGACGCGGTCGAGCGTCAGTTCCCCCGCCTTGGCCGGAGCCTCAGCGGCCATGGCCGACGCTCCCATCCCGCCCATGATCGACACCCCGACCGAAGCCAGCGCCAGACCCAGCACCCATTTGCGCATTCATACCACTCCAGACCTTGTCGTCGCCGGGTCCGACCCGGCTTATGGCGGGCGTTATCGCGAGGGTGCCGCGATCCCGCAAGCGCGATCGGCAACTGCGGCCCGCGACGCCTGTTTCCGATCATGACGCATCCGTTCCGGGTTTCGTAAACCCGGCATTAACGAAATTCGATTAGGCCACTCGTTCGGGTGCGGCGACCGAACGACGGTTCTGCCGCCCGTACCCGGCCCATTATCGGATCAGACATGGCGACGATTACCGCTTTGGACATTCAGGACGATCGACGCGGCGACATCCGTGCGATCCTGGCGCGATGGGGCAGCGCCGGGCATCCGCATGTCCAGTCGCTATTGATGCCGCATGTCCTGCTTCATGACCTGACCGATGCCGTCCATGCGGTGTGTGCGGTGCATGGCAATCATCCGTGCATGATCGATTACGCCATGGCGCGCGGCGTCCAGATCGAAACGCTGCCCTGGCTTATCCAGTCCTCCAACGCCTTTTCCCTCGAACGCGCTTTCCTGGCCAATCTGACATCGGCGGCGGGCCCGCTGCCCTCCACACCCGGCCAGGCGCAGACCGATGCGGCGCTGACCCAGCTTCGCCATACGTTGGAGATGCTCGCCAATTCGGATCGGCGGGGCTGTGCGACCGGCGCCGTCTCCGCGTTGATCCTCGACTGGCGGGCGATCCGCCAAGTGCTGGACCAGGCGGCGCGACGCTTCGACCTGCTGCCCGCCCCCGGCAACATGCCCGAGCCGCTGGGCGACGAGGAGGATGACGAATCGAGCATCGGCCTGGCGCGAGCACGCGGATTCGGCGCGACCCAGCTTCTGACCCAGCATCGCGGCCTGTGGGACCTGCTGGAGGCGCGGGCCAGCGCGCGGCGCGGCTGATGAAACATGCACGGCACTCGACTGATCGCGCGGATGTGTCGTTCGAACGCCCTAATAGCCCGTTAACTATGTTGAACAGTTGGGTATTTACGCGATCCCGATAGCTTCGGCGGAATGAGAGGCATGGTGTCCAAAGCTATAGCATCGCTCTGCGCCCTGACGGTCATTCCGGCGGCCGATGCGCGTTCGCTGCTCGACTATGTCGGGCAATGCGTTCCCTTCGCGCGCCAGGCCTCGGGCATCGCGATCTACGGCGATGCCTGGACCTGGTGGTCCAAGGCCGAGGGTAAGTATCCGCGTGGACGCACCCCCCGGGTCGGGGCCGTCGTCGTCTTCGAAAAGACCAGCCGCCTGCCGCTGGGGCATGTCGCGGTGGTCAGCCGCGTGGTCGAGGACCGCGTGCTGATGCTGACCCATGCCAACTGGTCGATCCAGAACGGCCAGCGCGGCCATGCCGAACAGGACGTGACGCTGTTCGACGTATCGCCCGGCAATGACTGGAGCGAGGTGAAGGTCTGGTTCCGCGACTCGGAAGGCCTGGGCAGCTCGACCTACCCCATTTACGGCTTCATCTATGGCAAGGGCCATGCCGCGCCCGAGCTGACCAGCGACAAACCCGATTATGTCGGCGCGCTGATCGACGCCTATGTCGCGCGCTGATCGCCAGAGCCGGGTCCGCTGACATAGACTGATCACCTCTCACGGGAGACGATCGATGATGTTGCTCGCGCTGTTGATGCTGTCCGCCGATCCCGGAACGCCGCCTTCGACCATGCCCAGCATCGGCCAGCCCCCAGAACGCTGTGTGAAGAAGGAGTCGCGGGTGAGCCAATCCGAGCCCGCCCCGCGCCTCCGCAAACTGAATGAAATGCCCGACGCCGAGCCACGATATGCCGTGGTTCGCGTGATGGATGGCTGCCCGGTCGCCGCCGTGGTCCGCACGAAAGCAAGGCGACCCTGACGTCGTTCCTCCCCTGCAAGGGGGGAAGGGATCAGCTCGCCAGAGGCCGATGGATCACACCGCCGGTCATCGCCTCCGGCACGCCGGTCGTGCCCGGAAAACTGATCGCCCGCTCGCCCAGCCGCCGCACCGCCATATAGGCGAAGCCTTGCGCCTCCAGTGCGTCGCCGTCCCAGCCCAGCGCATCGGTCGGGTCCGGCGTCAGTCCCGTGGCGGCGGCGATCATCGCCAGCATCGTGGAATTGTGCCGCCCGCCGCCCGCGACCAGGAGCCGCCGGGGCCGCTCGGGCAGATGATCGAGCGCCCGTGCCACCGTCTGCGCGGTAAAGGCGGTCAGCGTCGCCGCCCCGTCCGCCGCGGACAGGCCCCTTGCGGGCTGGATGGTGAAGTCGTTGCGGTCGAGCGACTTGGGCGGCGCGAGGTCGAACCAGCCATTATCCATCATCGTGTCCAGCACGGTCGGCTCGACCCGCCCGCTTCCCGCCAGCGCGCCGTTCGCGTCATAGCGCTGCCCGGTCTCCGCCTCCATCCAGCTGTCGATCAGGCCGTTGGCGGGGCCGGTGTCGAAGGCCACCAGCGCGCCGTCACGGCCTATCCAGGTGATATTGGCAACCCCTCCCAGGTTGAGAATCGCGACCGGCTTCTCGAGATCGGCGGCAAGGGCGGCGTGATAGACGGGAATCAGCGGCGCCCCCTGCCCGCCCGCCGCGACATCCGCCGAGCGGAAGTCGGAGACGGTCACGATGCCGGTCGCATCCGCCAGCGCCTGTCCGTCGCCGATCTGCCAGGTCCAGCCGCGATCGGGGCGATGCGCGACCGTCTGGCCGTGAAAGCCGATCACGTCGACCGCCGCCGCCTCGACACCCGCATCGCGAAGCAGCTTCTGGACGACCATCGCATGGGTCCGCACGATCAGCTCGCCCGCCGCGACGATCGGCGGGCTGGCCCGCGGCCGGTCGAAGGTCAGCGCCAGCGCGGTCGCCTCGGCGAGTTCGGCACGCGCGCCGTCGGAATAGGGCTCGGTGCGAAAAGCGATAGGCCGGACCAGCGCCTCGCCATCGGTCTCGATCAGCGCCGCGTCCACGCCGTCCAGCGACGTTCCCGACATCAATCCGATCGCCAGCATCGCCCAGTAACCTTTTAACCCAGTTTCCCGTGCGTCATGCCGCGATCGCGGGCCCCTGTCGACCATATCGAACCCCGCATCTGGAAAAGCGTCGCATATTGGACTATGTGCGCGGCCATCCCATGGCAACCAAACTCCCCACTCCGCCGCGTGTCGGCATGGTCTCGCTCGGCTGTCCCAAGAATCTGGTCGACAGCGAACGCATCCTGACCCAGCTCCGCGCAGACGGCTATCAGATGTCGCCCGACTATGCCGGGGCGGACGTCGTGCTGGTCAACACCTGCGGCTTTCTCGACTCCGCCAAGGAGGAAAGCCTGGAGGCGATCGGCGAGGCGATCAAGGAAAATGGTCGCGTGATCGTGACGGGCTGCATGGGCAAGGAAGCCGAGGCGATCCGCACCCGCTTCCCCGACGTGCTCGCGATCACCGGCGCGCATGAATATGAGCAGGTGGTCGAGGCCGTGCACGCCGCCGCGCCCGCCAACCTGTCACCCTATATCGACCTGATCCCCGATGCGGGCCTGAAGCTGACGCCGCGTCACTACAGCTATCTGAAGATTTCGGAGGGCTGCAACCATCGGTGCAGCTTCTGCATCATCCCGTCGCTTCGCGGCGACCTGGTCAGCCGCCGCCCCGACGCCATCCTGCGCGAGGCGGAGAAGCTGGTCGCGGCGGGCACGCGCGAACTGCTGGTCATCAGTCAGGATACCTCGGCGTACGGCATCGACATCCGCCGCGAGCCGCGGATGTGGAAGGGGCAGGAGGTCGTGCCGCACATGACCGACCTCGCCCGCGAACTTGGCAAGATCGCGCCCTGGGTGCGCCTGCACTATGTCTATCCCTATCCGCATGTGGATCAGGTGATCCCGCTGATGGCGGAGGGGCTGGTGCTGCCCTATCTGGACATCCCGTTCCAGCATGCCGCGCCTTCGGTTCTCAAGCGGATGAAGCGCCCCGGTAACGACGCCAAGGTGCTGCAGCGCATCCACCAGTGGCGCGACATCTGCCCCGACATCGCGATCCGCTCGACCTTCGTCGTCGGTTTCCCCGGAGAAACCGAGGAGGATTTCGAATATCTGCTCGACTGGCTGGACGAAGCCCAGCTCGACCGCGTCGGCGCCTTCCGCTTCGAGCCGGTCGAAGGTGCCGCCGCCAACGCCCTGCCCGATCACGTCCCCGAGGAGGTGAAGGAAGAGCGTTACGCGCGGATCATGGAAAAGACCGCCGCCATCTCCGCCGCCAAGCTCGCCGCCAAGGTGGGCCGCACGCTGCCCGTCATCATCGACGCGGTAGACGAGGAAGGCGGCGCCACCGGCCGATCCCAGGCGGACGCGCCCGAGATCGACGGCGAGGTCTTCCTGCGCGATGCCGGGCATCTGTCGGTCGGCGACATCGTGAAGGTCGAGATCGAGGATGCCGACGAGCACGACCTGTACGGCGTTCCCGTCACAGGAAACGGATAAGCATCATCACGATCCCGGCCATCGACACCAGATAGGCCAGCGACCGCACGTAGCGGACGCCGAAGATATAGAGCGGCACATAGGCGACCCGCGCGAGGAACCACACCCACGCGCCGGTTGCCGCAATCCCGCCGCTCTGCCCGGTGACGGCCAGACCCAATGCCAGCGCGATGAAGATCGGCCAGGTTTCCCGGAAATTGGCCGAGGCGCGTTCGGCCCGACCGGCATAGCGTCCCAGCGGCGCGGGCGTCCCGTCACGCGCGCCCGCGTTCCAGCCGATGCCGCGGTCCAACGTCGCCATCTGCGACTGCAGCGCGATGTGCACGAACAGCAGGATGATCGACCAGCCGAGGATGGTCAGTTCGGTGGTCATGGCGCTTTTCCTCTACGATACCAGCCCGGCGAAGGCCGGGGTCCAGCTGCGCGCGGCTCCTAGGCGCGCGATGCCCTGTGCAACGCAAGGCATCGCAACTGGACCCCGGCCTCCGCCGGGCTGGGTCAAAAAAATACTTCCTCGCCGCCCTCCGTTCAGCCTGCGCGTAGTCGAAGGCCAAGGGATCCACTCTCCGTACGACCGTCGATCGAGCGTGGCGGATAGACGAGCGTGGCCTTCGACTTCGCTCAGGCTGAACGGAGGATGGGCGATATTTCAAAAGCCGCTGTAGCTCGGCGAAGTCGCACCCCACACCTGCATCACCCCGTTGCACCGTCCCCACAAACCTGCTTCCTTAAGTCCCATGAGATACCCCACTTTGCTGGCGGCGATCGCGCTGGTCGCCCCTGCCCCGCTGCTCGCCCAGGCGCTGACCCCGGCGGAAACCCGGAAGATCGACGCGCTGGTGACGAAGACGCTGGCCGATACCGGCGTCCCCTCCACCTCGATCGCGGTGGTGCGCGGCGGCAAGATCGTGCTCGCCAAAGCCTATGGCAAACAGTTCGAAGGGCAGACGGGACCGGCCGATCCCAAGCTGCCCTATCAGATCGCCTCGGTGTCCAAGCAGTTCACCGCCGCCGCGATCCTGCTGCTGGCCGACGAAGGCAAGCTGTCGCTCGACGACAAGGTTTCGAAATACATCCCCGGCATCACCGATGGCGACCAGATCACCATCCGCCAGTTGCTCAGTCATACCTCGGGCCTGCGCGACTATTGGCCGCAGGATTACAGCTTCAAGGCGATGGCGACGCCGACCACGCCGCAGGGCATCGTCGACCGCTGGGCCAAGGCGCCGCTGGACTTCAAGCCCGGCACCCAGTGGCAATATTCCAATACCGGCTATGTCGTGGCAGGCATGATCGTCGAAAAGGTGTCGGGCCAGCCGCTGCTCCGGTTCCTTCAGACCCATGTCTTCCAGCCGCTCGGCATTCGCGCGCTGGATCAGGACAAGGCCATCGGTCCCGGCTTTCCGCAAGGGTATCTGCGCCACGCGCTCGGCCCCGTGCGGGTCGAAAAGCCCGCTGCCCCCGGCTGGCTCTATGCGGCGGGCGAGCTGTCCATGTCGGCCGAGGATCTGGCCAAATGGGATATCGCGCGGATGAACCGCACGCTGCTTCCGGCCAAGGACTGGGCCGAGCAGGAAACGCCGGTGAACCTGACCGATGGCTCCAGCACCGGCTATGGCCTGGGCGTCGGAATCGCGGTCACCGATGGACGCCGCATGGTCGAGCATAGCGGCGAGGCGGTAGGCTTCCTCACCGAGAACATCGTCTATCCGGAAGACAAGGCCGCGATCGTGGTCGAGGTCAATGCCTGGTTCGCTGATGCGCAGAACCGGATCGCCAAGGGTATCGCGGACATCATCCTGCCTTCATCCAAGACGGGCGACGCCGACACGGCCGCACTCGACCGGACCAAGGCCGTCTATGCGCAGTTGCAGGCGGGCCAGCTCGACCGTTCGCTGCTGACCGAGGATGCGGCCTATTACTTCACCCCGACGACGCTTGCCGACTATCGGAACAGCCTGTCGCCGCTGGGCACGCCGACCAGGATCGAGCAGGCAGGCCGGACGCGGCTGCGCGGCGGTTTCGTCAACCGCAACTACCGCGTGACCTATCCCAACCGGAGCTTGCGGATCAGCACCTATGCCGAGCCCGGCAGCAACGGAAAGATCGAACAATTCCTCGTGAGCCCCGCCGAATGATCGACTTCGCCCCCCTGCTCCAACCCGATCGCGGCCAGCCCGCACGGACGATCACGCTGCTGACTGCCGAGGGCTTTACCGATTGGCTTGCACGCCAGTCGGCGGCCACCCGTGCACTGGCGACGGCGCAGCGCTTCACCGCGAAGCCGGACACGCATTTGCTGGTACCGCATGACGGCGAGGTGGCGGTGGTCGCGGGCGTCGCCAGGGCCGACAGTCCCTGGGCGCTCGCCAGGCTGGCCGAAGCGCTGCCCGAGGGCCATTACCGGCTCGACGGTGCGGAGGTCGGCGCCAACGCGCTCGGCTGGCTGCTTGGCCAGTATCGCTTCACCCGCTATCGCAAGGGTGAAGACACCGGCGCGCGCGTGCTGCTGACCCGCGACGTCGCGTACCGGGAGGAGGTGATCCGCCTCGCCGCCGCGACCGCGCAGGTTCGCGATCTGGTCAATACGGGTGCTGGCGATCTCGGCCCGGCGGAACTGGAAGCGGAGGCCGAAACCCTCGCGCGCACCCATCATGCGCAATTGACGGTGACCGGCGGCGATGCGCTGGCCCGCGACTATCCGATGATCCATGCGGTCGGCCAGGCCGCCACGCGCGAGCGGGCACCCCGGCTGATCGAATTGCACTGGGGCGATCCCGCCCATCCGCGCATCGCCATCGTCGGCAAGGGCGTATGCTTCGACACGGGCGGCCTCGACATCAAGCCGTCGGCGGGCATGCGGCTGATGAAAAAGGACATGGGCGGCGCGGCGCATGCGCTGGCGCTGGCGAGCCTGGTCATGGCGGCGGAGTTGCCGGTGCGGCTGCACCTGCTGATCCCGGCGGTCGAGAATGCGGTGTCGGGCGCATCCTTCCGCCCCGGCGACGTGCTGAAGACGCGCAAAGGCCTGACGGTCGAGAACACCAATACCGATGCCGAAGGCCGGTTGATCCTTGGCGATGCGCTGACCCGCGCGGGCGAGGAGAAGCCCGAACTGATCCTCGACTTCGCCACGCTGACCGGCGCAGCGCGCGTGGCACTCGGCCCCGATCTGCCGCCGCTGTTCACCGATGACGAGGCGCTGGCGGCGGACCTGCTGGCGGCGGCTTCGACCGAGGACGATCCCGTGTGGCGGATGCCGCTCTGGGACGGTTATGACGAGATGCTCAAGTCGGACATCGCCGACATGGTCAATGCGCCCGATGGCGGCTTTGCGGGCGCGATCACGGCGGCGTTGTTCCTGCGGCGTTTCGTGCCGAAGGACACGGCCTGGGCGCATCTGGACGTGTTCGCTTGGCGGCCTTCGAGCAAGCCGGGGCGGCCCAAGGGGGGGGATGCCTATGCCCTTCGCGCGGCGTATGCGATGTTGAAGGGGCGGTATTTCAGGGCCTGAGGCGAGGTCTCAGCATGGCCTTCGACTACGCTCAGGCTGAACGGGGGGTGGGAATTATACCCTACAGCCGTTCACGCTGAGCGAAGTCGAAGCGCACGCCCCGACCTCGCCCCAAGATCACAACCCCGCCGCCGCCTCGATGATCGGCACGAACTTCGCGGCGGTCAGGCTGGCCCCGCCGACCAGCGCGCCGTCGACATTCTCGACCGCCAGCAGCGTCGCGGCATTCTCCCCCGTCACCGAACCGCCGTACAAAATCCGTACCCCATCCGCCGCATCGCCGATCAGCATCCGCAGCTTGGCGCGGGCGATCGCGTGGATGCTGGCGATCTCGTCCACCGTCGGTGTCCGCCCCGTCCCGATCGCCCAGCGCGGTTCATAGGCGAGCGTGAACCAGCTGCCGTCCGCATTGTCGGGCACCGACTTCTCGATCTGCGCCTGCACCACCCGCTCGGCGCGGCCCGCATTGCGTTCCGCCTCGGTCTCGCCGCAGCACAGGATGACGTTCAGCCCCTGGCGATGCGCCGCCGCCGCCTTGGCCCAGGCGTCCTGGCTGGTTTCGCCCTGGTCCGCGCGGCGTTCGGAGTGTCCGACGATGGTGAAGCTGGCCCCCGCTTCCTTCACCATGCCCGCCGAGACACAGCCGGTATGCGCGCCCGAATCATTCTCGTGGACGTCCTCCGCCCCGATAGCGAGGCCGGGGGCGTGGTCGGCGGCGGGGGCGATCAGGGTAAAGGGCACCGCGACCGCCACATCGACGTTCGGCGCAGCCTCCGCCGCCTTAGCGATGGCATCCAGCTCGGCCAGCGCCGCGCGCGAGCCGTTCATTTTCCAGTTGCCCGCCACCAATTTGCGCCGTGCCATATCAGGCTCCCCGATGAGTCGCATGTTATACGTGTTCAACACCGATAGCGGATCGTGGGTTTCGCACAAGCTTGATGCCGAGCCACCTCGCCCCTAAAGCGGAACACGTTTTTGTCTTTGCCGATCGGTCGTCCATGCTCAGCTTCTTTCGCCGGATCATCAATTCCAAGGCCGGCGTCGTCGTGACCTTCATCGTGCTTGGCGTGATCGCGATCGCGTTCGCGGCCGGTGACGTCACCAATATCGCGGGCATGGCGGGCGGCCTGACCGGCGCCGACGTGGCCAAGGTCGGCGACGCGAAAGTGACCGTCAACGACCTGCGCACCGCCGCGCAGAACGAGGTTGCGGCCTATCGCCAGGAACAGCCGGGCCTCGACATGGCGCAGTTCATCGCGGCGGGCGGGTTTGAGGGCGTGCTCCAGCGCGAGATTACCGGCCTGGCCCTGGAACAGTTCGGCAAGCAGCAGGGCATGGTCGTCTCGCGCCGTCTGGTCGACGGCCAGATTGCTTCGATCCCGGCGTTTCGCGGCCCCAACGGCCAGTTCGATCCGGCGCTCTACCAGCAGCTTCTGGCACAGCGGAAGATGACGGATGCGCAGGTCCGCACCGATATCGAGCGCTCGACCTTCGCGCAGCAGCTGACCATCCCGACCATCGGCGCGACGCAGTTCGCGATGCAGATGGCCCTGCCCTACGCCTCGCTGCTACTCGAAAAGCGGCAGGGCGAGGTCGGCTATATCCCGACCCGCCTGGTGCCCGCAGGCCCCGCGCCCAGCGACGCCGACGTCCAGACCTTCTACACCCGCAACATCCAGCGCTACACGCTGCCGGAGCGTCGGGTCGTCCGCTATGCGGTCGTCAACCCCGCCGCCGTCGCCGCCCAGTCGGTGCCGAGTGACGCGGAGATCGCGCGCTATTATCAGAGCAACCAATCGCGCTACGCCGCCACCCAGAAGCGGGACGTGACCCAGGTGATCGTCGCCGATCAGGCTGGCGCCAATGCGCTGGCGGCCAAGGCCAAGGGCGGCACCTCGCTGGCCGATGCCGCGCGCGCCGCCGGGCTCGAGGCGTCGGTGCAGAAGGGCGTCGACAAGGCCGCCTATGCGACGCAGAGCTCGGCCGCTGTCGCCGATGCGGTGTTCGGTGCTGCGCAAGGCGCGGTCGTCGGTCCGGTTCGCGGGACGCTGGGCTTCGTGGTCGCGAAGGTCGATGCGATCACCCAGGTTCCCGGCAAGACGCTGGCCCAGGCGCGGCCCGAAATCGTCGCCGAACTGACCAAGCAGAAGCAGGCCGCCGCGCTTGGCGAGATGCGCAATGCGATTGAGGACTCGCTGTCGGGCAACGCCACGTTCGACGAGGTGGTTGCCGACCGCAAGCTGAAGGCGGAGACGACCCCGGCCGTCACCGCGCAGGGCGCCGCGCCCGAGGCACCCGCCTTCCAGCCGACGCCGGAACAGCGCGCGATGATTACGGCCGCCTTCACCGCCGAGGACGGCGACGCGCCGCAGATCGTGCCGATCGGCCAGGATGGTGGCTTCGCGGTCGTCGGCGTCGGCCAGATCCAGCGTTCCGCCCCGCGTCCGCTGGCGCAGGTCCGTAGCCTGGTCCTCGCCGACCTGACCGCCGACCGTGAACGCGCCGCCGCCCGCAAGCTGGCCAATGCCGTGCTCGCCAAGGTGAACAAGGGCATGCCGATGGCGCAGGCACTGAAGGAAACCGGGCTGGCGGTGCCGCCGGTTCGCCCGATCGCCGCGTCGCGCCGCGATCTGGCCGCCGCGCAGAACACGCCCGCCGCCGCGCCGCTCGCGCTGCTGTTCTCGATGCCGCAGAACAAGGCGCGGACGCTGGCCGCGCCGCAGAACGAAGGCTGGTACATCATCCGCGTGACCAAGATCGAACCGGGCAACGCAACCGGCAACGACGCCGCGATCCGCGCCGCTCGCGGCGATATCGGTCGCCTGATCGGCCGCGAATATGTCTCGGAATTCGCACGCGCGGTTCGCGACACGGTCGTCGTCAAGACCGACCCCAAGGCGATTGCCAAGGTCCGCTCGGAGCTGCTGAACAATGGGAGCAACTGAGCGCAGCGCGGCTGAGCGGCTGGCGGACGGCCAGCCGCAGCTGATCTGGCGTCGCCAGATCGCCGACACCGAAACGCCGGTCGCCGCCGCGCTGAAGCTGATCGAGCCGGGGCGTGGCGACTTCCTGCTCGAATCGGTCGAGGGCGGCGCGACGCGCGGGCGCTACAGCCTGATCGGCCTTGCCCCCGATCTCGTCTTCCGCGCCGATGGTCACGCCGCCGCGATCAATCGCCAGTGGGCCACGAACCGCGACGCGTTCGAGCCGTGCGCCTTGCCCACGCTGGCGGCTTTGCGCACCCTGGTCGCCGAATGCCGCGCCGACGTGCCCGAAGGTCTGCCGTCGGCGCTCGCCTGCCTGGTCGGCTATTTCGGTTACGAGACGGTGGGGCTGGTCGAGACTTTGCCCCAGCCGGAGGTCGATCCGCTCGGCTTGCCCGACATGATCTTCGTGCGGCCGACGATGGTCCTGGTGTTCGACCGGCTGGCCGATGCGCTCTATCTTGTCGCGCCCGTCTGGCCCGATGCGTCGCGCGACGCCGCCCGGATGATCGCCGAAGCGGAGGATCGGCTGGACGCCACCGCCGCGCGCCTCGCCACCGCGACCCTGCCCGCGCCCGTACGCGCCGAGCTGCCCGAACCCGCCTATGAGCCTGCCCTCGCCCCCGGCCGCTATGCCGAGATGCTGGCACGGGCGAAGGACTATATCGTGGCGGGCGACATCTTTCAGGTCGTGCTGGCGCAGCGTTTCTCCGCACCGTTCACGCTACCGCCGTTCGAGCTGTATCGCAGCCTGCGTCGGATCAACCCGTCGCCTTTCCTCTATCACCTCGACCTGCCGGGCTTTTCCCTGATCGGCTCGAGCCCCGAGATCCTGGTCCGCGTCCGCAATGACGAAGTGACGATCCGCCCGATCGCGGGCACGCGCCCGCGCGGCAAGACGCGGGCGGAGGACGCCGCCAACCGCGACAGCCTGCTCGCCGATCCGAAGGAACGCGCCGAGCATCTGATGTTGCTCGACCTCGGCCGCAACGATGTCGGCCGGGCCGCCACCGCGGGCAGCGTGCGCGTGACGGACAGCTATACGGTCGAGTTCTACAGCCACGTCATGCACATCGTCTCCAACGTCGTCGGGCGGCTTGGCGAAGACAAGGACGCGCTCGACGCGCTGTTCGCCGGGTTTCCGGCGGGAACCGTCAGCGGCGCGCCCAAGGTCCGTGCCTGCCAGATCATCGCCGAACTGGAGCCGGAACGGCGCGGTGCCTATGCGGGCGGCGTCGGCTATTTCTCGCCCGATGGCTCGATGGATTCCTGCATCGTGTTGCGCACGGCGGTGGTCAAGGACGGCACCATCCATGTCCAGGCGGGCGCGGGCATCGTCGCCGACAGCGACCCGGCCTATGAGCAGCGCGAATGCGAAGCCAAGGCCGGCGCGATGCTCGCCGCCGCGCGGGATGCGGTGGCTAGAGCGGGCGAAGGCGGCTTCGGGCAGTAGATCGAGGCTCATGGGCCGCCATCGCTCTCCCAACAGCCAATCCCTCCGTTCAGCCTGAGCGAAGTCGAAGGCCACGCTCAGGTTGGGGCCGCTTACGCATTTTGGGAGGGTTTCCCTTGGCCTTCGACTTCGCTCAGGCTGAACGGAGGTAAGAGCCAAGAACGACCTCGACCAAGGGTCTTGCGATCCAGTAGGAGAGCTGGCAGCCCCCCCTTACTCCCCGTCGGCCGCGGGCGGCGTCGCCTCGGCCCGGCGCGCGCGGCGATCGGCCTGGTATTGCTGGTTCCACATGATGCTGCACCCGCTCTGGCCGCCCGTGCCAACCGGCGAGCAGGTGTCGGGGATGCCGCCCGCCACGCGGCCGACCTGATCGATGGTCGCGGCGCGATTGACCCAGCTCTGGTTCTGCGGCGGGATGGGCTTGTCGTCGCGCAGGGCCTTGGGGATGCGATAGGGTTCGTCGTCGCGACCGCAGACCACGATCTCATCCGCCGTGCTGGGCGGACATTTCTGATCGCCGGTCAGCGTGACGTTGCGAACCCGCTTCGGCGGCTGTCCGGTCGTGGCCTGTGCTTCCTGGTCCACCTGCACCCCCTGCTGGGCGAACGCCACACCGGGGGCCATGACGGGGGTCAGCAACAGGGCGGCAATCACAGCGGCTCGAACCATGGCGACGAAAACTCCTTCAGGTCTGACAACGTCGGACGCCCCGCATGGCTCCATGCTGAACGGAGCCCGGTCAAGGCCGATTTCCGGCGGAATTGCGGCGCTATGTCGCATGATCGGGTCTTATGCCAGCATCGCCGCCATCATCCCGCCCGGCGCAACCCGGATGAACGGGGCGTTGCACCGCTCGCGCGATCGGCTATGGCGGTTCCCATGATCCTGGTCGTCGACAATTACGACAGCTTCACCTGGAACCTCGTCCATTATCTTCAGGAATTGGGCAGCGAGGTAGAGGTGGTCCGCAACGACGCGATCTCGGCGGGCCAAGCGCTCTCGTCGGGGGCGCAGGCTTTTCTCATCTCCCCCGGCCCCTGCACGCCGACCGAGGCGGGCGTCAGCCTGGACCTGGTCGCCGCCGCTGCCGATGCGGGGCGGCCGCTGCTGGGCGTGTGCCTGGGCCATCAGGCGATCGGCCAGCATTTCGGCGGCCTGGTCGAGCGGGGCGGCCTGATGCATGGCAAGACCTCGCCGGTGCTGCATGACGGAACCGGGCTGTTCCGCGGCCTGCCCTCACCCTTCACCGCGACGCGCTATCACTCGCTGATCGTCAACGACGTGCCCGACACGCTGGTCGTCAACGCTCGCGCCGAGGACGGCACGGTCATGGGCTTCCGCCACGCATCGCTGCCCATCCATGGCGTCCAGTTCCACCCGGAAAGCATCGCCACCGAATATGGCCATGCGATGCTCGCCAATTTCCTGCGCGAGGCGGGCGTGGCGCATGAACTGCCCGAGCGGCTTCGCCCGCCGGTCGAGGATGCGGCGTGACGACGATCGCGCTCCTTCCTGATCCCGTCAGCCCCTTGTCGCGTGAGACGGCAGCGGCGGCCTTCGCCGACATATTGGACGGCCGCGCCGAGGATGAGGCGATCGCCGCCTTCCTGATCGGCCTGACTGAACGCGGCGAAACCTCGATCGAGATCGCCGAGGCCGCACGCGCCATGCGCCAGCGGCTGATCCCGATCGAAGCTCCCCAGGGTACGATCGACGTCTGCGGCACCGGGGGCGACGGGCATCATACGCTCAACGTGTCGACCGCCGTCTCGCTGGTCGTCGCCGCACTCGGCGTGCCGGTCGCCAAACATGGCAACCGCGCCGCCTCGTCCAAGGCGGGGGCAGCCGATACGCTGGAAGTGCTCGGCCTCGACATGGAGCGCGCGGGGGCAGTCGCGCAGGCGAGCCTCAACGATATCGGCATCGCCTTCCTGTTTGCCGCCAACCACCACCCGGCCATGGCGCGGATCACCCCGATCCGGCGCGCGATCGGGCGGCGGACGATCTTCAACCTGATGGGTCCGCTCGCCAATCCGGCGCATGTCGGGCGACAGCTGATCGGCATCGCACGTCCCGACTATGCGACCGTCTATGCCGAGGCGCTGGAGCAGTTGGGCGCCGAGGCTGCGCTGGTCGTGTCGGGCGAGGAAGGGCTGGACGAGCTGTCCGGCGCAGGCCCGAGCATCGCAGTTTCGGTCGGCGACATCACCGCTCCCGCCACCATCACCCCGGAAGATGCGGGCCTGCCCCGCCATCCCATCACCGCCATTCGTGGCGGCGACGCACGGCACAATGCCGAGGCGCTTCGCCGCCTTCTCACCGGGGAGCCGGGCGCGTATCGCGACGCGGTTCTCCTCAACGCCGCCGCCGCCTTGCTGGTCGCCGGACACAGCGCCGACCTTGCGCAAGGCGCGGTCGCCGCCGCCCGCGCGATCGACACCGGCGAGGCCGCGGCGCTTCTCGATCGATGGATTGCCTACCGATGACGATGCTCGACCGCATCCTGGAAACCAAGCGCGCCGATGTCGCCGCGCGCAAGGCGACCATGTCGCACGCCGACCTGGACGCCAAGATCGCCACCGTCTCCGCCCCGCGCGGCTTCCGTGCCGCACTCGACGCCAAGACCGGCCATGCGCTGATCGCCGAGGTGAAGAAGGCCAGCCCCTCCAAGGGGCTGATCCGCGCGGATTTCGATCCCCCCGCCCATGCTCGCGCCTATGAAGCCGGGGGTGCGGCGTGCCTATCCGTGCTGACCGACGAACGCTGGTTCCAGGGCGCCGACATCTTCCTGGAACAGGCGCGCGGTGCCGTATCGATCCCGGTCCTGCGCAAGGACTTCATGGTCGATCCGTGGCAGGTCCATGAATCGCGCGCGCTGGGAGCGGACGCGATCCTCATCATCGTCGCCGCGCTCGACGACACCCAGATGCAGGAGATCGAGGCGGCCGCGATCGAATGCGGCATGGACGCGTTGGTCGAGGTGCACGACGCCGCCGAGATGGAGCGCGCCGCCCGACTGAAGTCACGGCTGATCGGGGTGAACAACCGCGATCTCCGGGACTTCACCGTCGACTTTCAGCGTACCTACGAACTGGTGGCGCACGCTCCCAGGGGCAGCACCTTCGTCGCCGAGAGCGGATTGACGAGCCGCGCCGATCTGGATGCGATGGCCGAGCATGGCATTCATTGCTTCCTGGTCGGCGAAGCATTGATGCGCCAGCATGACGTGGAGGCGGCGACCCGCGCGCTGATCGGATGAGCGGCCTTACCCATCTCGATGACGAGGGTTCGGCCCGCATGGTCGATGTCGGCGCCAAGGCCATCACGGCGCGACAGGCGGTGGCGCAGGGCCGCATCACGATGACCCGCGAGGCCGCCGCCGCGATCCGCGCGGGCAGCGTCCAGAAGGGCGATGTGCTGGCGGTCGCGCGCGTGGCAGGCATCATGGCCGCCAAGAAGACCAGCGATCTCATCCCCCTTTGCCATCCCCTGCCGCTCAGCAAGGTCGAGATCGACCTGACGTTGGACGAACAGGGTGTGACCGCCACCGCCACCGCCGCCACGGCGGGGCAGACGGGTGTCGAGATGGAGGCGCTGACCGCCGTGTCGGTGACGCTGCTCACCATCTACGACATGGCAAAGGCACTCGATAAGCGAATGACGATCAGTGATATTCGCCTGATCGCCAAGACCGGCGGCAAGTCGGGTGACTGGCACGCCTGACACCTTTTGATTGCGGGGAACGGACATGGCCCCAGATCGTCTTTCGGGCCAAAAGGAGCGACCGCCATTCTTCTCCCCGTCCCCGAAGCCCAGTCTCGCCTCCTAGCACTGGCGAGCCCCCGCCCCGTCATCGACCTTCCCTTGCGTGAGGCGGCGGGCCGCTGGGCAGCGCGCGACGTAGCCGCGCGGCGGACCCAGCCCGTGCATGATCTGTCGGCGATGGACGGCTATGCCATTCGGTTCGACGATATGCCGGGGCCTTGGACGGTCATCGGCGAAAGCGCGGCCGGACGCCCCTTCACCAGGTCGGTCGGCCCGGGACAGGCGACCCGTATCTTCACCGGCGCTGCGCTGCCCGACGGAACCGATACCGTTCTCATCCAAGAAGAAGCCGCGCGTGACGGCGCAATGCTGATGCTGGCCGGCGAAGGCCCGGCGCATCGCGGGCGCAATGTGCGGCGGCGCGGACTGGACTTTTCGGAGGGCGCCACGTTGATCGCCGCCGGGCAGCGGCTGACCCCGGCACGGATCGCGGTCGCGGCGACGGGCGGCCACGCGACCCTGCCCGTTCGCCGGGCCGTCCGCGTTGCGATCGCCGCGACCGGCGACGAACTCGTCCCCCCCGGCAGCGTCGATCCCACGGCGCTTCCCGAATCCAACGGCGTGATGCTCGCCGCAATGCTCGCCGATCTGCCGGTCGAGATTATCGATCTCGGCATCCTTCCCGATAGGCTGGAGGCGTTGCGCGACGCCTTCGCCTCGATCGAGGCGGACCTGCTGGTGACGACCGGCGGGGCGTCCGTCGGCGATCACGATCTCGTCCAGCCTGCGCTCAAGGCGGCCGGAGGCAGTGTCGATTTCTGGCGCATCGCGCTTCGCCCTGGCAAGCCGATGATGGCCGGAAGGCTGGGCGAGACGGTCGTCCTCAGCCTGCCCGGCAACCCCGTCTCCGCCTTCGTCACCGCGACGTTGTTCGTCCGCCCGCTGATCGCGCAGATGGCGGGCGCGGCCGATCCGCTGCCCAGGCCCATTCCTGCCACGTTGGGCGAGGACCTGCCCGCCAACGGCCCGCGCATCGACTATCTGCGGGCGGCGATGATCGACGGGCGGGTGCATGCGGCGGCCATTCAGGACAGCTCGATGCTGCTGACCCTCGCGCGGTCGACCTGCCTTGTCATCCGACCGCCGCACGCCCCCGCCGCCGCAATAGGCGACTCGGCGGAAATCCTGATGCTCGCTTGACGCAAGCCAAAACGTTCCATATAAGTTCCACGTCTGTTCTGGACGGAGGATCGCGATGCTCACCGCAAAGCAGCATGAGCTTGTCTGCTTCATCAACGACCGTTTGAAGGAAACCGGCGTCTCGCCGTCCTTCGAGGAGATGAAGGAGGCGCTGGACCTCAAGTCCAAGTCGGGCGTGCATCGCCTGATCTCCGCGCTGGAGGAACGCCACTTCATCCGCCGCCTGCCCAACCGCGCCCGTGCGCTGGAGGTGCTGCGGATGCCCGACCGGCCCGAAAAGCCTGTCGCGGCGGAACCGGCCTCGGGCAATGTCCGCCCCCCGGCGACGCGTCCGATGGCCGAACCCGCCAACGACGTGGTCGAAATCCCGCTGCACGGCCGGATCGCCGCCGGTGTTCCGATCGAGGCGTTCGAGGGCAGCTCGATGCTGGCCGTCCCGGCTGCCCTGCTCGGCTCGGGTGAACATTACGCGCTGGAAGTGTCGGGCGACTCGATGGTCGAGGCGGGTATCCTCGACGGCGACTATGCGCTGATCCGCCGCACCGATGTGGCGCGTGACGGGCAGATCGTGGTCGCGCTGATCGACGATAGCGAGGCGACGTTGAAATATTTCCGGCGCGAAGGGTCGATGGTCCGTCTGGACCCTGCCAACCGGGCCTATGATCCGCAGCGTTATGCGCCCGCGCAGGTTCGGGTGCAGGGCAAGCTCTCGGGGATTCTACGCCGCTACGAATGAGGAATGCGACGCGCTCCCCGAACCGGCGCGTCACATCGAGTCGAGCGAGGCCCATACCGCTTGATCGCGATGAAGTATGGCCCTTCGGGGATGGGCACCGATCTTATCGCCCTCCCGGATGCTCCGTGGTCGACCATGGGTGACGATCGCCGGGATCGCGGACCATCCTTACGGTCGGCGGATCGAGCCGCATCGTGACACCGCCCGTCCGCTTCAAGGCGACATTGTCCAGTTTCAACCAGCGCGGTCGGCACGCCTTGGGCAGTCGACGATCGGCGACGACGATGTCCATCTGCCCGCACAGCGCGATCAAGGCCGCCCACGGTACCGGATAGCCGCTCCGCGTCGCGGCGATCCGCCAGAGTCGCCCGCCTCGCTGCAATCCCGTCACGCACATATCACGCCCGCACCGCGCGCCCGATTGCTCGGCCAGGGCGAGCGGTTCGGCATCGGTGCCGCTCAGTTCGGACAGGGTGGTCCGCATATAATCCCCCGCCCGGTCGCGGAGCAGCGCCACGCCCTGCCTCGTCGCGATGCCCACATGACGACCGTCGCCGGTGACGATCAGGTCGGGCGTCGGCGCGGCCAGCATGACGAGAAGGCCGATCACCACCGCAGGTGCCCCGAACCATCGCCAACGGGTCCGCCAGAGCGCGATCCACAAACCGCCCGTAACAGCCAGCCCGAACGCCCATCCCGACGCGACCGGCAGCGCGACCACCGACCCCGGCATGGACGACACCGCATGGGCAAGCGTCAACAGCAACCCCAGCGCCTGCCCCAGCAACCACCAGAACGGACCATCCAGCCCGATCGGCTCCAGCAGCAGGGCGATCATCTCCAGCGGCATCGCGATGAAGGTCGTCCAGGGAATGGCGATGATATTGGCCAGCGCGCCGTAAAGTCCGGCCTTGTGAAAGTGATAGACGGCGATCGGCATCAACGCCGCCTCGACCACCAGCCCGGTCAGCAACAACGCGCCCACATGCCGCAACGCCGCCCAACGCCAATCAGGATGCGGCCCCAGCCAGCGGCGGATCGCCGGATGCTCATGCAGCGCGACGATCGCGGTGATCGCGGCGAAGGACAGCTCGAAGCTCGCACCGACCAGCGCCTCGGGCCGGAAGATCAGTACGATCAGCGCCCCCGCCGCGACCAGCCGCAGCGTCATCGCCTCGCGCCCCATCGCCAGCGCCACCAGCACCAGCATCGCCGCCACGCACGACCGTATCGTGGGAACCTCCGCCCCGGTCAGCCACGTATAACCGACCGCCGCGACCGCCCCCGCCGCCGCGCCCAGCAAGGGCAGCCGGACCCGCAATGCCAGCCACGGCCAGAGCGCCAGCAGCCGGATCGTGAGTATCATCACGATCCCAACGACCGCCGTGATATGAAGCCCGCTGACCGACAGCAGGTGCGCCAGCCCCGCGCGCCGCATCGCCTCCGCATCGTCCTGGGCAATCGCGCCGACATCGCCGGTGGCCAGCGCCGCCGCGATGCCGCCCGCGCTGCCCGCAACCTGCGTCGTGATCCGCTGCGACAGGCGCTGGCGCAAACCGGGCGCTCGATCGGCCGGATGCAGCACCTGCACCGGCGCAAAGCCGCGTCCCGTGGCGCCGATCCCCTGAAACCAGGCCGCGCGCGCGAAATCATAACCGCCGGGCGCGACCGGCCCGGCGGGCGGCATCAGTCGGGCCCGCAATCGGACCCGCGCACCCCGCCCCAGTCCGACTGGCGCATCGTTCTGTGCCAGCGACACCCGGATACGCGGCGGCAGGCGCACCCCACGCCCGCGTCCGTCCCGGGCCTCGACCGGCCGCAGCATCAGCCGGACGATCTGTCGCGCCGCCAGCGGCTCCACTGCATCGACCTCGGCAACCATGTCCGCCATGAGCGGCCGCGCGAGAACGGGTGCGCGAACCGACTCGGCGCGCGCCCAGGCCAGCAATATCCCCGCCAGCACCAACACCGCCGCCAGACCGAGCGCGCGCATCACCCGCCCGCCATCGGCCAGCGTCGCCGCCGCCAGGCCGACGCCGCCCACGGCCAGCATCAATGCGCCCCAGGCCCGTGGATCGGGCAGGACGAACCACGCCGCGATCCCCGCCCCCAGCATCACCGGCGTCCATAGCGGAATCTGGTTCCGCTCGGCTTCGACCCATTGTTCGGCCCGGCGAAGGCGCGGCATTTGGCGGCGCGGACGCTTGATGCTAGGGGCTGCGGCGGCTGAATAGGCCATCGAAATTCATGATTGGGAGTATGCGCGGTTGAGCGCAACAGATGATATCGCCGCCAACGGGGTCGTGACGCGTTTCGCGCCCTCGCCGACCGGCTTCCTCCACATCGGCGGCGCCCGCACGGCGCTGTTCAACTGGCTGTTCGCACGGGCGAAAGGTGGCAAGTTCCTGCTGCGCATCGAGGATACCGATCGCGCCCGCTCGACCCAGCCCGCGATCGACGCGATTCTGGACGGCATGCGCTGGCTGGGCCTGGACTGGGACGGCGAGGCCGTGTTCCAGTTCGCGCGGGCCGACCGCCATGCCGAAGTGGCGCACGAGATGATGGCCAAGGGGCATGCCTATCGCTGCTACATGACGCAGGACGAGATCGCGGCGCAGCGCGAGGCGGCACAGGCCGCCAAGCAGCCGCTGCGTATCCGCTCGCCCTGGCGCGACGCCGATCCGGCGACCGCACCGGAGGGCCAGCCCTTCGTCGTCCGACTGCGCGCCCCGCGTGAGGGGGCGGTGACGATCGACGACCGGGTGCAGGGGAGCGTCACCGTGCAGAATGCCGAGCTGGACGATCTGGTTCTGCTGCGTTCGGACGGCACGCCGACCTATATGCTGGCGGTGGTGGTCGACGACCATGACATGGGCGTGACCCATGTGATTCGCGGCGACGATCATCTGAACAACGCCTTCCGCCAATTGCCGATCTACAAGGCGATGGGCTGGGCCGAGCCGATCTATGCGCATATCCCGCTGATCCACGGATCGGACGGGGCCAAGCTGTCCAAGCGCCACGGCGCGGTCGGGATCGAAGCCTATCGCGATGAAATGGGCATCCTGCCCGAAGCGCTCGACAATTATCTGCTTCGCCTGGGCTGGGGCCACGGCGATGCCGAGATCATCACGCGTGACGAGGCGGTGAAGTGGTTCGACCTGTCGGCCGTGGGTAAGGCGCCATCGCGGTTCGACCTGAGGAAGCTCGAAAACCTCAACGGCCATTATATCCGCGAGGCCGACGACGCGCGCCTAGCCGAGCTGACCGCCAAGCGGATGGGCGTCGAGGACGTCGCGCTGCTGACCGCCGCCATGCCCGCGTTGAAGCCGCGCGCCGCGAATTTGAACGAATTGGCAGAGGGCGCGCGCTTCCTTTTTGCCGCCCGTCCGTTGAGCCTGGACGACGCCGCCACCGGCCTGCTCGACGAAAAGGCACGGGGCATTCTATTTTCCGTTCACACCGCGCTTGACGCGGTGCACAACTGGGATACGGAGCTTTTGGAAGACGCGGTACGCAAGGTGGCCGAAGCCGAGGGCGTAAAGCTCGGTCAGGTCGCCCAGCCGCTCCGCGCTGCCTTGACCGGACGCAAGACGTCCCCAGGGATCTTCGACGTGCTCGCTGTGTTGGGTCGTGAAGAAAGCCTGGGGCGGATCGCGGACCAGATGACCGCAGATAGGAAGGATCATTGAGTATGAGCGACACCGCGAAATTCGAAATCGGCGGCAAGGGCTTTGACTATCCGGTCATGTCGGGCACGATCGGCCCGGACGTGGTCGACATCCGCAAGCTCTATGCGCAGACGGGTGCCTTCACCTATGATCCCGGCTTCACCTCGACCGCCTCGTGCCGGTCGGAACTGACCTATATCGACGGCGATCAGGGCGTTCTGCTGCACCGCGGCTATCCGATCGGCGAACTGGCCGAGAATAGCAGCTTCATGGAGGTCGCGTACCTCCTGCTGAACGGTGAGCTGCCCAACCAGGGCGAGCTGTCGGAATTCACCACCACCATCACGCGCCACACCATGGTGCATGAGCAGCTGGCGGCGTTCTTCCGTGGCTTCCGCCGCGATGCGCATCCCATGGCGATCATGTGCGGCGTCGTCGGTGCGCTGTCGGCCTTCTATCACGACTCGACCGACATCCATGACCCGGTGCAGCGCACGATCGCGTCGCACCGCCTGATCGCCAAGATCCCGACGATCGCGGCGATGGCGTACAAGTATAGCGTGGGCCAGCCCTTCCTGTACCCGGACAACTCGCTGTCCTACACCGGCAACTTCCTGCGCATGACCTTCGGCGTTCCGGCCGAGCCGTATGAGGTGAACCCGGCCGTCGAAAAGGCGATGGACCGCATCTTCATCCTGCACGCCGACCACGAGCAGAACGCCTCGACCTCGACCGTGCGTCTGGCCGGTTCGTCGGGCGCCAATCCGTTCGCGTGCATCGCGGCGGGCATCGCCTGCCTCTGGGGTCCGGCGCATGGCGGCGCGAACGAAGCCGCGCTCAACATGCTGCGCGAGATCGGCACGCCCGATCGTATCCCGGAATTCATCGCGCGCGCCAAGGACAAGAACGATCCGTTCCGCCTGATGGGCTTCGGTCACCGCGTCTACAAGAACTACGACCCGCGCGCGACTGTGATGCAGAAGACCGTGCGCGAAGTGTTCGACGCGCTGAAGGTCAACGATCCGCTGTTCGAGACCGCGCTGCGCCTCGAAGAGATCGCGCTGAACGACGATTATTTCGTCGAGAAGAAGCTGTTCCCGAACGTCGACTTCTATTCGGGCGTCATCCTCTCGGCGATCGGCTTCCCGACCGAGATGTTCACCGTGCTCTTCGCGCTCGCCCGCACCGTCGGCTGGGTCGCGCAGTGGAACGAGATGATTACCGATCCCGACCAGAAGATCGGCCGTCCGCGTCAGCTGTACACCGGCCCGACGCAGCGTTCCTACGTTCCCGTCGAGAAGCGCTAAGCCATGAACCGGGTCCGGCCGATCCTGATCGCCATCGGCGTCATGCTGGCGCTGACGGGGGGATTATGGATCGGTCAGGGCCTGGGATATATCCAATGGCCCGAACAGAGCTTCATGCTCGGTCGGGGCGAATGGGCCGATCGCGGCGCCTTTGTCGCGATCGCCGGACTGGCGCTGATCCTGATCGCCAGGCGACTGCCACGGCGACGGCGCTGACCGGCTCGGACGCATGGGAAAAGGGCTCCTTCGGGAGCCCTTTTTGTGTCAGCGCGAACGCAGCCGCAGGTGGAAGGTCGCCCCCTCGCCCGGCACGCTTTCGACGCCCAGGTCGCCGCCCATCGCCCGCGCCAGACGCCGGGCGATATAGAGGCCCAGGCCGTTACCGCCGGGCTCGCTGGGGTCGACCCGCTCGAACTTTTCGAAGATGCGGGCCTGGTCTTCGGGCGCAATGCCCTTGCCGTGATCGGCGACGCTGACCAGCGCCCATTCCCCATCCCGCTCGACCGTGACGATCACGTCGCCGCCACGTGGGGAATAGCGGATGGCATTGCCGATCAGGTTGATGAGAATCTGAAGACAGCGGCCAAAATCGCCGATGGCGGGCATCCCCTCGCTGACGGCCGGGCGGCGGATCGTCACGCTGGCGGCGTCGGCACGCACGCCCAGCAATCCGGCGGCGCGGCGCGCGACATCGGCCAGATCGATCGGGGTGGCGGACAGGCGGAAATCCGGCTGCTCGATCGCCTGCAGCTCGACCAGATTGTCGACCAGTCCCATCAGATGCCGCCCGGCATGGGCGATGTCCTGGGCATAGTCGGCATATTCGGCCGCGATCGGGCCGTCGCTGCGCGCCGCGATGCTGTCCGCATTGGCCACGATCCGCGCCAGCGGCGTGCGCAACGCGCGGTCAAGACCGGAGGTAAAGCTCTCGGTCAGGGGGGAGCCGCCGGGATGCAGCGCCATGTCCTCGTCCGCTTCGCCCGGCTCGTCGATCAGATAGGTCGCGCCTACCAGCCCGGCGATACCGCCCAGACCGTCATGGCGGATCGCCGCCGAAAGCCGCACCGGGGCATCCGTCGGCCGCAGCCGCGCGCCCCGCCCGTCAAGCGGCGCGCCTCCATCGAACAGTGCGGTGCCGGAATCGAACGCGAACAGTGCGCCCAGCGGCTTTCCCAACAAACCTTGCGCATCGAAGCCATGCCGGAGCCCCGCCCCCGGAGATACGAAGGTCAGCCGGAGTGCCGCATCGGTCTCCCAACGGAAATCCGCCCCCGCCGCGGCGTGGTCCGGGGGCGTCGCACCCGGCTTCCACGCGTTGCGATCGCGCCATCCGCTGACGCTGAGGCGGATCTGCCCGGTTTCGGGCCGCGCCTGCACCCACAGGTCGAGGTCGCCTTCGTCGTCGGCCACCATCACCTGCCGCGCGACCGGGATGCCCAGCCGCCGGGCGAGCCGCGCGATGCGCGCGATAGGGGCGACCGCAAAGCGATCGCTGACCCCGCCGCCCGCGCGGATTTGCAGCAGCTCGATCGGCGGATCGGCCGACAGGATGTGGTCGCCCGCGTCCAGAATGGCACGCGCAACCATCGATTCGCCCGGGCTATCCATCGATGTCATCGACGTTCGGAACCTTCCAACCGCTCGATCGCCGCGCGAAACGGCGCAGGCAGGGTCAGCGATGCGATGGCCCGCCGCGCCGCTGCGGCCGAAATCGCGATGATCGCGTCCAGCGCCTCGGCAAAGCCGTCGACGTCGCGCCGCCGATCCGCTTCACACAGCGACAGACCGATCCGGGCGATGGTCGGTCGCTCCTGATCCAGCGCGCGCAGCGCCAGCCAAAGTCGGTCGCCTTCCGGCTCCAGCACGATTTCGCGCACCATGGCATGGTCGATGCCCAACGCATGGGTAAGCAGCGCGACGAACAGTCCCAGCTGCCGGTCGGACAGGCTTTCAAGGAGTAGATCGGGCAGTTCGCCCGGCCGTGCATCGATCGCCGCCGCCAGCCGCAGGGCGGCCGCCCCCGGCCTGTCGCCGTCGTCCTGCGCCGCCAGCACCCGCTCGACGGCTTGGGCGAGCGCCCCGTCCCAGGCGGGATCGTCGCCGCCACGCAGCGCCGCCGCTACGGTCCAGACCAGCCGATCGTGCAATCGTGTCGGCAGGCTCGCCACCTCGCCCGCTTCCCGCGCCTGGCCTTCGGCGACCAGAACGGCGCGTGCCGCCGCCGCCACGATCCGATCCGGCGCTTCGGTCAACCGGACAAGCAGGCTGGGTGCATCCCCCGCCATCGATTCGATGGGCAGCGCACGGGCGATCAGGCTCTGTCGGGCTTGCGCGACCAGTTCGTCGACCAGTGCGGGGTCCGCCAGGGCCCCCGCCCTGTGCAGCCGCCCGATCACGTCTTCGGGCGCGGCATGGCGCGTGCCCTCCGGCATCGCGCGCTCGGCCTGTTGCAGCAAGTCTCGGGCGATCGTCTCGACCAGCAGGTGAAGCCGGGCCGTGACCTCGAAGCGGACCTGATCGGTCAGCCTCAAATCCTCGTCCAGCCCCAGGTCGAGCACCGCCCCCCGTCGTCGCGCCGCGGCACGCGCGCGCGCCGCATCCACGCGGTCGGATAGCCGCGCGGCATGCCATTCGGAGGCGTGATCTGGGTCTGGTTCGACCGCCATGGGGCAGCGCTAACCCCTTTGGAGTTAAAGCGACACTAAACTTGGGCGCGCAATGTCTCGATTGCGGACGCCAAAGTGACGATCGCATAGATGCTGGCAAGGGCCAGCCCCCAGGGCGCGAGGCCCAGGAAAGCGGTCGGAAACAGCACCAGCAAGTAAGCGGGCGGGCTCGCCCACCAGCGTCGCCGGAAGCGATACAGCCCGGCGCGCTCGGCCAGAATCCCCAGGATTATCAGCATCAACGCCAGGACCGGGCCAATATCCTCGCCCGACATTCGAAAATCCTGCCAGCCCAGTGCCGCGACCGCCAGTCCGGCCAACGCGGCAATCGCCGCAGACCCGGCGCGCGCCGTACCCTGTTCGTCGCGCAGCCCCGCCAGCGTCTCCCCCAATCCGAGCCCCAGCGTTCCCGCAATGACCACCAACAGGCCGAAGGCAGGCCAGCCGAACAGGATTAAAACGAGCCCGAGCAGCCCCAGTCCGGCCCCGACGCCGCCTGCGACATGGGCGGGCACCGAACGCTCGACGAGACGCGGCAAGGCCAGGCGCGCGATCGGTGCCAGGACATAGCGATCGAACCAACTCCGCCGCCCCGAGACCAGCCGCGCGACGACCGCCCGGCCCCGCGCCTCCAGCGCCTCGGCCCGGTGGACGATGCCATGGCCCGCCTTCACCGCATCGGGGGGCAGCAGGATATGGGTCGCGTGCGCCTGCGCCGCCAGCCGCAACAGGGTCGATTGCAGGTCATAGTCGCGCGGCAGCGCCGCCACCTCGGCGATCCGACGCGGGTCGAGGCGCGCGACACCGGCCCACGCCATCTGCCCGCCGACCCGCTCCAGCCCGGCTTCGGCCTCCATCTCCGGCAGCACGACCAGCGCGTCGTGCCCGGCATCGCGCAGGACCAGCGCGATCGTATCCTCGGTGGTGATGAGGCCGTCGGCCAGGACGAGCAGCCGCGACAAAGGGTGAAGCTTTTCCGATGCTTCCACCGCACTACGCACCGTGTCGACCACCACGCCGCGCTGGGCGATTCGGGCGATCGCGCCAAGCAGTTCGGGGGTCAGCCGGGCGACGACGATGATGATCTGCGCCGTCCCCGCCGCGACCAGCAGCCGGGCCTGATATTCGATCAGGGTGACACCCGCGAACGGCAGGGTCGCCGTCAACCGCCCGGGGCGGTCGTCGGCATCGTCAATCGCAAAGAGAAGACCGGAGAGCATCGCGTGCTGTTAGGCGCTAGACGCGCACCATGCCAGCCCCGTCCCGGCCTGCGCTCAAAGACGCGCGACCTGCTCCCCGATCCGATCGAGCAATTGCGGGTCTCGCCCGTCGCGCTCGGCCGCCTGGGCCGCCAGGGTCATCAGCGGCAGGGCGTTGACGCTGGCCGCCAGCCCCTTCAGCCGCAACGCCGCCTCACGCCATTCGCCCGCATCCTCGGCCATGTGCATGGCCTCCGTCGCGCGGGTCACACCCTCGACGAAAGCGCGGCGAAGATCTTGAATTACGGCCGGTTCGTCACCGGCCACCGCCGCCAGGGCAGAATCGATCGTTCCGTGCTCATAGGTCATGGCCGTCGCTTAAACCCGAACCATGGCAACACGGAATAGCGCAATTCGCTTTCTGCCATCCGTAAACGTGATAAACCGGCCCATTGTGACACGGGGGCCCAGATGATCGTCGATATGCGCGCGGAGCGTCAGGACAGGTCGGACATGCCGAACGCGGAGGCGGACATGCTGGATTATGCCCCCCTGTCTCACGCCGATGAGACGTCTCCCGACGAGGGGGGCGAGGCCGCCATGCCGTCCTCCCCCAGCCCCTGGCTGGACGAGGGGACGATGCCCGTCGAGGAGGAAGCCCCCGCGCGCTGGCCCTTGATCGTCGCCGTCCTGGCCTCGGTCCTGTGGGTGGTGGCGAGCCTGACCTGGGGCATCATCGCGAGTGCGTCGCTATCACCATCGACGCTCGCGCCGCTGGTCACGCTGGCGATGGCCGGGCCGATACTCATCGCGATCCTGTGGCTGGTCGGTCAACGGAGCAGCCGGGCCGAACAGCGCCGCTTCGCGCTGACCGCCCGCGACATGCGCGCCGAAGCCGTCGCGCTGGAGCGCGCGGTCGCCGCGATCGGGCAGGCCCTTGCTGCCAATCGCTCGGAATTGTCGGCGCAGGCGATCGCCCTGTCCGAAATGGCGCACGCGGCCGAGACCCGCTTCAACACGATCGCCCGCGATCTGGCCGACGATATCCAGATGGTCGAGGCGCATGGCCGGACGCTGGCCGATATAGCCGGGACCAGCCAGGCCAGCCTGACCCAATTGCTCGACGCCCTGCCCCGCGCGGCCGACGAGGTCGGCGAAGCCAGCGACCGAATGGCGGAAGCCGCCCGATCGGCCGAAATCCACGCCTCGGCGCTCGATGCCCAATTCGTGGCGCTCGGGCGGCGCGGGCAGGATGCCGATACCATCGCCAGCGGCGCCGCGCTTCGCCTGGCGACGCACCTCGAACAGATGGAGGCGACCAGCCGCACGGCCAGCGAACATCTGGAAAACGTCACCGCCAATGTCGCGACGACGATTGACGCGCTGCTCGATCGCACTGCCGAGGCGATCGACCAGTCCCGCAAGGGCATCGCCGCGCAAGGTGAGGCGATGCTGGCTATGGTCGCCGCCAATCAGGCCGCGCTCGACAGTGCCGCGCGCGACAGCGCCGACGCGCTTGCCGAGCGCTTGACCACGGTGGACGGCGCGGTGGCGCGCCTGTCGGCCGAACTCGAGGCGCAGCGTATCGCGGGCGAGACGATGATCGACACGCTCGATACCGAGTTGGAGCGGGTCGAGACGCGCATCGCGGTACTCCATGCCCAAGGCACCGAAAAGTCGCAGATGCTGGCTGCCTCGATCAGCGCGCTCGGCGGCTCGGCTGATGCCATGACCGGCGCACTGGAGGCGGGCGAGTCCATGGCCAACCGCGTCATCGGCACGACCGAGACGCTGCTGATCGCTCTCGATGCCGCGGCGCGCGAAATCGACGAGACGCTGCCCGAGGCGCTCGGGCGCCTCGACCAGCGGATGCACGCCAGCCATGAGGTCGTGGTCGAAACCAAGCCCGAACTCCTCGCGCTGGTCGCTGCGGCCGAGAGCACGCATGAAGCGATCGAGGCCATTGCCGACGTCATCGCCGAACAGCGCCAGACGCTGGAAACTCTGTCGGGTTCGCTGATCGAAACCCTGTCGACGGGCCGCGCCAAGGCCGATGCGCTGGGCATGATGGTAGAGGAGACGATCGAACGGTCGCACCAGTTCGCCGACGAGGCGGCGCCCAAGCTGGTCGATGCGCTGCTGCGGGTTCGCGAAACCGCCGCGACGGCCGCCGAAAAGGCGCGCGAGACGCTGGCCGATGTGATCCCGCAAGCCGCCAGCGCGCTGGAAATCGCCAGTGCCGAGGCGATGCGGCGCGCAACGGGCGACACCGTCGAGCGGCAGGTCCATGCGATCGTCGACGCCACGCAAAATGCCGTCGAGGCGGCGACCCGCGCGACCGAACGATTGGCGCGGCAGGCCGACATGATCGTCGAGAAGACCGCGATCGTCGAATCACGGATTGAGGAAGCGCGAACCGAGCGCGAAGAATCTGATCGCGACAATTTCGCGCGCCGCGCTTCTCTTCTCGTCGAATCGCTCAACTCCGCATCGATCGACATCACCAAGATCTATGCGCCCGAGATCACCGACAGCGCCTGGGCCGCCTATCTGAAGGGCGATCGCGGCGTGTTTACCCGGCGCGCGGTGCGGATCCTGGACTCGCACCAGGCCCGTGACATCGCCGACCTGTATGACGAAGACCCCAAGTTCCGCGATCATGTGAACCGCTATATTCACGACTTCGAGGCGATGCTGCGCGGTGTGCTCGCCCAGCGTGACGGATCACCGCTGGGCGTGACGCTGCTGTCGTCGGATATGGGCAAGCTCTATGTGGCGCTGGCACAGGCGATCGAGCGGTTGCGGTAACGGCGGGAATCCCTTGCCCTTCGCCCTCGCTGAGTGCGAACGGAGGGCTGAAGCAATCACCCCCTCCGCCGTTCAGCCTGATCGAAGTCGAAGGCCAAGGGTAATCTTCACCCGTTCAGCGCATAAACCCGCAACCGATGCCCATCCGGGTCGAGCGCGACGAAACTCCGCCCGAATGGCCGATCCGTCGGCGGCATCATCATGGCGACACCCTGCGCCGTCCATTTCGCGTGACAGGCATCCACCGCGTCATGATCGTGCCGGAAGCCCAGTTCGATGGAGCCGGTCGCGCCGTGCGCAGGCGGATCGATCACATCACGCCGCCACAGGCCAAGAGTCGTGCCGGAATCCATCACGAACAG
The DNA here is from genome assembly GCF_056497825.1 of Sphingomonas sp. 77B. Taxonomy (NCBI): domain Bacteria; kingdom Pseudomonadati; phylum Pseudomonadota; class Alphaproteobacteria; order Sphingomonadales; family Sphingomonadaceae; genus Sphingomonas; species Sphingomonas sp. 77B. Next base: position 49,045 of record NZ_JBWMBY010000001.1, on the reverse strand, counting down.
GGTGAACGCGTCACCCGCATCGACCGGCTCACGCTGCAATATCCCGCGATAAAAATCGGTACTGGCCACCATGTCGGCGACGTGCAGCAAAATGGTGGTGGCGGGGCAGGTCATGGAAAGGCTCCTTCGTTCGAGAGGAGCACCGCCTATCCGACCGCCGCGTCAGTTTCCGTCAGCAGGAAACGCTCCTGGGGAATGCCTTCCGCCTCGCGCCATTCGCGGAGCATGACGGCGCGACGACGGGGGTAACGCTCGGGTAAAGTCCGGGCCGTGACGATCCGGTCGATGCGGAACGTCCGATAGGCGCTGCGTAGTTCGCACCAACCCAGCAGCACATCGGCGCGGTCGAACAGCGCGATCGCGATCGGCCAGATGATACGCTCGGACGCGTGACCTTCGGCGTCGCGATAGAGGAGCGACAATCGACGCTCCGCCCGGATCGCAGCGCGCAAGGGGGCCGGGTCGACCGCCGCTTCATACGGTTCGGCGCGCGAGGCAATGAACAGAGCCGTATCGCGCATCGCATCGGCCTGTTCCGCCGTCATCGCGCGCATGATCCGCGCGGCCGCACTGCGCGCCGCCTGCCCCATCGCCGGGTCCGCCCGCTCGGCGACCCAGCGTGCGCCAAGGACCAGCGCCTCGATCTCCTCGACGGGAAAACGCATCGGTGGCAGCATGAAGCCCGGCTTCAGCCGATAGCCGAACCCCGCCCCGCCCTCGACATCCGCGCCCATCGCCTGAAGCGTCGCGATGTCGCGGTACAGGGTGCGAAGGGAAATGCCGAGCTGCTCGGCCAGGTGCCGTCCGGAAACGACGCCGCTCTGACGATGGAGCAGGTGGAGCAGATCGAACAGGCGGGATGCGCGCGCCATGTCAGACGCGTCCGCTCACCCCGCTCCAGTCGAGCATGTCGGCCGTGATCCAGCCATAGACATAGTTCAGGTAGAACAGCACGAACATCACCGTCGCCACGATCGTCGTGCGCAGGAAGAAGCGGCCGATCAGAAAGACATGCGGCGCGCTCTCGGCGGTGCCGGGGATATGCTCCGCGCCGACCTCGTGCGTGGTCCTGACCCCGAAGGGCAGGACCAGGAACACGGCGAGAAACCAGAACAGGACGTAGATCGCGAGGGCCGACGTCCAGTGCATGGTCTTATCCCTCGATCAGCAGGACGTCGACGATCGGCTTCTTGCCGGTCCAGCGCGTCGCGACCTTGCGCACCGACAGGCGGATATCCTCACGCAGCTTGTCGGTCGCGCGGCGTGGGCCATCGACCGCCTTGGCCGCAGCCGCCACCGCCTCGGCGATGAAGGCGTCACGCTCGTCCTCGACCGGCACACCCTGCACGCGCACCTGCGGACTGCCGACCAGCCGCCCCTTGGCGACCGCGACACCGACCGAAATCTGGCCGTTGATCGCCAGCTTGCGCCGCTCGTTCATCGTCGAGCCGTCCGACGGCAGAATGACGTCGCCGTCGAGCACAAGACGACCGACCGGCACATTGCCGATCTTGGTGGCATTGCCGGGCAGCAGGCGGACCATGTCGCCGTCCGACTGGACGATCGTGGCGGGCACGCCCTGCGTCGTGGCGAAGCGGGCATGCTCCATCATGTGCCGCATCTCGCCATGCACGGGCATCAGCGTGCGCGGGCGCAGCCACTTGTACATCTGCGCCAGTTCGGGCTGGCCCGGATGGCCCGAGACATGGACATGTGCCTGACGCTCGGTGACCATGCGGACGCCCTTGCCCGCCAGGATGTTCTGGATACGGCCGACCGCCGTCTCGTTGCCCGGAATCTGGCGCGCCGAGAAGATCACCGTGTCGCCGGTGTCGAGCCGGATCGTATGGCTGCCCTCGGCTATGCGCGACAGGGCCGCGCGCGGCTCCCCCTGGCCGCCGGTCGCGACGATCAGCACGCGGTCCTTGGGAAGCCGCATCGCGGTTTCGGGATCGACGGTCTCGGGAAAGCCCTTAAAGTACCCACAGGCCTTGCCGACCTTCAGGATCCGGTCGAGCGAGCGGCCGGTGACGCACAGCTTGCGGCCCGTTTCCTTGGCGACCTCGCCCAGCGTCACCAGACGCGCGGCGTTGGAGGCGAAGGTGGTGACGACCACCCGTCCCTTGGCCTTGGCGACCGTCTCGGCGATGCCGGGGCGGACGCTGGCTTCCGAACCCGAGGCTTCGGTGTTGAAGGCGTTGGTGGAATCGCACACCAGCACGTCGACGCCCATGTCGCCGATCGAGGACAGCTGCGCGGGGCTGGCGGGCTTGCCGATGACGGGGGTCTGGTCGAGCTTCCAGTCGCCGGTATGGAACACGCGACCGACGGCGGTCTCGATCAGCAGCGCATTGGCCTCGGGGATCGAGTGCGACAGCGGCACGAAGGTGAAGTCGAACGGGCCGACCTCGAACGTCTTGCCCGTCTCCATAACCCGCAGCTTGACGCGATTGGCGCTGCCCTCTTCCTCCAGCTTGCCGCGGACGAGCCCGGCGGTGAAGGCAGTTGCATAGATGGGCACGCCCAGGTCTTCGGCCAGATAGGGCAGCGCGCCGATATGGTCTTCATGCCCATGGGTCAGCACGATGCCGACCAGGTCGTCCAGACGATCCTCAATGAAGCTCAGGTCGGGCAGGATCACGTCGATGCCGGGATAGGCCGGATCGGCAAAGGTGATGCCGCAATCGACCATCACCCACTTACCTTCGGTGCCGTACAGGTTCACGTTCATGCCGATTTCGCCCGATCCACCGAGCGCGCAGAACAGCAATTCTTTCTTGGGAGTCATTCACTTCCTGACAATGGAAGCCCCTCCCCGCTGCAAGCGAGGTTCAGGGGCATTAGGTTTTGCGCCGGTCAGGGCGCGGTCATTCTTTCGCGGATACGGACGCCCTGCGGCTTTTCGCGGGCTGCCCGATCCGAAACTTCAATGCGCAATATGGGCGCGTTCCCACAGGATCGCCAGCCCCTGAATGGTCAGGTCGGGCTCGATATGATCGAAAACATCGGTGTGCGGGCTCAAAAGCGCCGCCAGTCCGCCGGTCGCCAGCACTTTCACCGGGCGACCGACCTGTGCCTTCAACCGCGCGACCAGCCCCTCGATCATCGCGACATAGCCCCAGAAGATACCGATATGCATCTGGTCGACCGTGTTGCGGCCGATCACGCTGCGGCTCTCCGGTGCCTCGATCGCGATGCGGGGCAGCTTGGCGGCGGCCGTCACCAGCGCATCGAGCGACAGGTTGATGCCCGGTGCGATGATCCCGCCCTTGTACGCGCCCTGATAGTCGCTGATATCGAACGTCGTCGCCGTGCCGAAGTCGATCGTGATGAGGTCGCCGGGATAGAGCGCATGCGCCGCGATCGTGTTGACCGCGCGATCCGCGCCCAGCGAGGCGGGTTCGTCGACGTCGATGGCGATCCCCCATTCCACCGGCGCACGTCCGGCGATCAGCGGATCAACCTTGAAATATTTCTGCGCCAGCACCTGAAGATTGTGGAGCGCGCGCGGCACGACGGTGGCGATGATGACGCCCGTCACGTCCTCGCGCGCATAGCCTTCCAGCGCGAGCAATTGGCTGAGCCACACCGCATATTCGTCGCCCGTGCGGCGCGGATCGGTTGCGATGCGCCAGCGGCCCTTGATCGTCCGCCCGTCGAGCAGCGCGAAGACCACGTTCGTGTTCCCGGCATCGATGGCAAGCAGCATGAAAGTCCCTCAGACCAGGAAGATATCACCGGCATGGATGACATGCGATGAGCCATCCGCCAAGCCGAGCCTAAGCGCGCCGTCGCTCGCCAAACCGTCGAAGGTGCCGGTCAGCACCTGTCCATCGGGCAGTCTGGCGGTGAGCGGGGTGCCACGCGGATGCGCGCGCGCTTCCCAGCGTGTGATGACGGCGGCCAGCCCCTGCGTCCGCCAGATCGCGACCCAACGTGTCATGGCATCGGCCAGGAGCGCCTGCATTTCCGCGGGCGGGACAGCGACGCCATGATCGCCCAGCGCGGCCGTGACGCGATCGGATAAGTTCGGGGCCGACGCCAGATTGATCCCCATGCCGATGACGATCGCATCGCCGGTGCGCTCCAACAGGATACCCGACAGTTTCGCACCGTCGATCAACAGGTCATTGGGCCATTTGAGCGCCAGACGGGAGCCGACCTCGGCCAGGCAGGCGCGAACCGCCTCCTCGATCGCCACCGCCGCGACCAGCGCCAGCGTGGCGGCCATCGGATCGCCGGGGCGCAGCCGCACCAGGGTCGATCCGTAGAAGTTGCCGGAGGGCGAGGACCAGTCCCGCCCCTGGCGTCCGCGCCCCGCCGTCTGGCGGTCGGCGCGGAGCCATAGGCCGTCTTCGCCGCCCGCTTCCGCGAGCTGGCGAAGATCGGCATTGGTCGATCCCGTTTCCGGGACGTGCAGCAATCGGCTCAGAACAGCGTCCGTGCCGCCGCCAGCGACCATGCGCCGAGCAGCGGGATCGCCAGATAGCCGACCGGCGAGACGAACAGCGCCGACAGCGCGATCAGGCCGCTCTCGACCGGCTCAGCCTCGGTATTGGCCCAGGAGCCGACGGGCTCGTCGAAGAACATCGTCTTGACGATGCGCAGATAGTAGAAAGCACCGATCACCGAGGCGACGACACCGATCACCGCCAGCGGGAACAGGCCCGCCGCGACCGCCGCATTGAACACCGCGAACTTGGCATAGAAACCGAGCAGCGGCGGAATGCCCGCGACCGAGAACATGAAGAAGGCCATCGCCCAGGCCAGGCCGGGACGCGTGCGCGACAAGCCGGACAGGCTGGCGATCGACTCCAGCGGGTTGCCATTCTCGTCACGCATACGGATGACGATCAGGAACGCGCCCAGCGTCATGATGACGTAGATGGTCAGATAGGTCAGCACCGCCGCGACACCCTGCGCCGTACCGGCCGCCAGACCGATCAGCGCGAAGCCGACATTGTTGATCGACGAATAGGCGAGCAGCCGCTTGATGTTGGTCTGCCCGATCGCGGCCACGGCACCCAGGATGATCGACGCCAGCGCGGCGAAGGTCACGATCTGCTGCCACTGCTGCGCGGCCGAACCCATCGCCTCGACGGCGACGCGTACGGCCAGCGCCATCGCCGCGACCTTGGGGGCCGAGGCGAAGAAGGCCGTCACCGGGGTTGGTGCGCCTTCATAGACGTCCGGGGTCCACATGTGGAACGGCACCGCCGACATCTTGAACGCGAGACCGGCGAACACGAACACCAGACCGAACATCAGCCCCAGCGACCGCGTGCCCATCGCCGCGTCACGGCCATAAGCGCCCGCAATCTGTGCGAAATCGGTCGAGCCGGTGAAGCCGTAGACAAGCGAGATGCCGTAGAGCAGGATACCCGAGGCCAGCGCGCCGAGGACGAAATACTTCAGGCCCGCTTCGGCCGAACGGCCGTCGCGACGCATGAAGCTCGCCAGCACATAGGCCGACAGGCTCTGCAGTTCGAGACCGACATAGAGCGTCAGCAGATCGCCCGCGGACACCATCATGCCCATGCCGACCGAAGAGAGCAGCATCAGGATGGGATATTCGGGACGCAGATCCTCACCCGGCGAGCGGGCGAAGAAGCGGGGCGCCATGATGATCGCCACCGCGGTCGCCAGATAGATCAGCACCTTGGCGAAACCGGCAAAGGCATCGGCCCGGTACAGGCCGCCAAAGGCGAGCCCGCCCGTGGTCGCAGGCCCGGTCAGAGCGACCATCGCCCCCGCCAGCACGAACACCGCCGCGATGGAGATGCCGCGCGTGGCGTTCGTCCCACCCGAGGCGGCGACGAGCATCAGCGCGATCGCGCCGAGGGTCAGCACCAGCTCGGGCAGGACCATCAGAAGGTTCAACGAATAGCTCATCAGTGCGCCTCCCCGTGCGCAGCTTGGTGCTCAGGGGCATGGGTGGTGGCCAGCGCAGGGTTACCCGCGGTCGGACGGCTGTCCGAGCCCGGATTTGCCCGGTCGACGCGCTGCAGCAGGATCGCGACGTCCTTGCGCATCGGCGCGAGGAAGCTTTCCGGGTACACACCCATCCACAGCGTCACCGCCGCGATCGGGGCCAGCAGCCACAGCTCGCGCGCCGACATGTCGGGCATGGCGGCGACCTCGTCCGACTTGATCTCGCCATAAGCGATCCGCCGGTAGAGATAGAGCATATAGGCCGCACCCAGGATGATGCCGGTGGTGCAGAGCAACGCCGTCCAGGTCGACACCTGATAGGTCCCCATCAGCGACAGGAATTCGGCGACGAAGCCGCTCGTGCCCGGCAGACCGATCGACGCCATGGTGAAGAACAGGAAGAACACGGCATAGCGCGGCATGTTGATCGACAGCCCGCCATAGCGCGCGATCTCACGGGTGTGCAGCCGGTCATAGATGACGCCGACGCACAGGAAGAGCGCGCCCGATACCAGACCATGGCTGAGCATCATGATCATCGCGCCTTCGATGCCCTGCTGATTGAAGGCATAGAGGCCGATGGTCACGATCGCCATGTGCGCGACCGACGAATAGGCGATCAGCTTCTTCATGTCGGACTGCACGAGCGCGACCAGCGAGGCATAGATCACCGCCACCGCCGACAGGCCGAAGATCAGCCAGGTCAGCTGGCCGCTCGCCTCCGGGAACATCGGCAGCAGGAAGCGCAGGAAGCCGTAGCCGCCGAGCTTCAGCAGCACGCCCGCCAGGATGACCGAACCCGCCGTCGGCGCCTGCACGTGCGCATCGGGAAGCCAGGTGTGGACCGGCCACATCGGCATCTTGACCGCGAACGAGGCAAAGAAGGCGATCCACAGCCAGGTCTGCACCGAGGCCGGGAAGTCATAGGCGAGAAGCGCCGGGATCGAGGTCGTGCCCGCCGTGCGCGCCATATAGAGCATCGCCACGAACATGAGGAGCGAGCCGAGCAGCGTGTACAGGAAGAACTTGTACGACGCGTAGATGCGGTTCGCCCCGCCCCAGATACCGATGATCAGATACATCGGGATCAGGCCGGCTTCGAAGAAGACGTAGAAGAGGAACAGGTCCTGCGCCGCGAAGGTGCCGATCATCAGCACCTCGGTGAACAGGAACAGGCCCATATATTCGGGCACCCGCTTGTCGATCGCACGCCAGCTCGCGCCGATGCAGATCGGCATCAGGAACACGCTGAGCATGATGAGCAGCAGCGCAAAGCCATCGATGCCGAGCGACCAGCCGAACGGGCCGAATAGGCCAGGCGCATGTTCGACGAACTGCCACTGGGCGCCGCCCACGTCGAACTGAGTCCAGAGCACGATGCCCAGGGCGAAGTCGATCAGCGTGGCGGCGAGCGCCAGCAGGCGCGCGCCCTGCGCGGTGAGGAAGAGGCAGGCGATCGCGGCAACAGCCGGGACCGCCAGCATGACGGAGAGGATCGGGAAGCCCTGCATCACGCGATCAACCCAAAATGGCCCAGGTGACGGCCGCGGTCAGGCCGATCAACATGACGAAGGCATAGCTGTAGAGGTATCCCGTCTGGAAGCGCGCCGCACCCTTGCTGCCGAGCTGGACGAGCCAGGCGACACCATTGGGGCCGAAGCGGTCGATCGTCTTCTCGTCGCCACGGTGCCACAGGAACCGGCCGATCGCGAAGGCGGGGCGCACGAAGAGGAAATGGTAGATCTCGTCGAAATACCATTTGTTGAGGAGGAAGCGGTACAGGATGCGGAACTGGTCCGCGAACTTGGCCGGGAACTCCGGTGCACGGATATAGGTCAGATACGCGGTCAGCAGACCGAGCAGCATCACCACCGTCGCCGACAGCTTCACCCACACCGGCACGCCGTGCATCGAGTGCATCAGATGCTCGTTGAAGGCGATCGCGCCCTTCCAATAGGTCTCGCCCGCGTCCGGCTCGATGAACCAGCCGTGGAAGACGAAGCCCGCCGCGATCGCACCGATCGACAGGACGATCAGCGGGATCAGCATGACCAGCGGGCTCTCATGCGGATGATAGCCGCCGGTGCCCTCGGGCATATCGGCATGGCCTGCACCATGGGCGTGGGGCTCGTGACCGGCATCTTCCGAATGCGCGTCGTTATGATGCGCATCATGAGCGTGTCCGTGCGCATGATCGTCATGGCCGTGGCCATGCGCGTCGTGCAGCGCGTGCTGAATATGCTCCGACCCGGTCCAGCGCGGCTTGCCCCAGAAGGTCAGGAACATCAGGCGCCACGAATAGAAGCTGGTCAGCAGTGCGGCGATCACGCCCGCCCAGAAGGCGAAGCCCGAACCACCCGCATAGGCGACCTCGATGATAGCATCCTTCGAATGGAAGCCCGCGAAGCCGAACGCCATCGGATTGCCGAACAGCGCCGGGATACCAACGCCGGTGATCGCCAGCGTACCCATCATCATCGCCCAGAAGGTGAGCGGGATGTGACGACGCAGGCCGCCATAATAGCGCATGTCCTGCTCATGGTGCATCGCGTGGATCACCGAGCCCGCGCCCAAGAACAGCAGCGCCTTGAAGAAGGCGTGCGTGAACAGGTGGAACATCGCCGCGCCGTAAGCGCCGACGCCCGCCGCGAAGAACATGTAACCGAGCTGCGAACAGGTCGAATAGGCGATGACGCGCTTGATGTCGGTCTGCACCGTGCCGATCGTCGCGGCGAAGAAGCAAGTGCAGGCACCCACCACCGTCACGACGCCCAGCGCGGTCGGCGAGGTTTCGAACATCGGAGACAGGCGGCACACCATGAATACGCCCGCGGTCACCATAGTCGCCGCGTGGATCAGCGCCGACACCGGGGTCGGACCTTCCATCGCGTCAGGCAACCAAGTGTGGAGACCCAGCTGCGCCGACTTACCCATCGCGCCGACGAACAACAGCAGGCAGAGCACGGTCATCGTGTCGAACCGATAGCCCAGGAAGCCGATGGTCGAACCCGCCATGCCCGGCGCGGCGGCCAGGATCGCCGGGATCGAGACGGTCCCGAACACCAGGAAAGTGCCGAAGATGCCGAGCATGAAGCCCAGGTCGCCGACACGGTTGACCACGAACGCCTTGATCGCGGCCGCATTGGCCGACGGCTTGCGGAACCAGAAGCCGATCAGCAGGTAGGACGCGAGGCCCACGCCTTCCCAGCCGAAGAACATCTGGACCAGATTGTCCGCCGTCACGAGCATCAGCATCGCGAAGGTGAAGAGGCAGAGATAGGCGAAGAAGCGCGGCTGATCCGGCTCCTCGCTCATATAGCCCCAGCTATAGAGGTGGACGAGCGCCGAGACGCTGGTGATGACCACCAGCATGATCGCGGTCAGCGAGTCGACGCGCAGCGCCCAGTCGACCGACATGGTGCCGCTGGTAATCCAGTGGAGCACCGGCGTCACCGTCGCGACGTTATGGCCCGACAGATAGCCGATGAAGATCGGCCATGACAGGGCGCAGGAAATGAACAGCGCGCCGGTCGTGACGACCTTGGCGGGCACGTTCCCGATGGCCTTGTTGCCGAACCCCGCGATTGCGGCGGCCAGCAACGGCAGGAAGACGATAGCGAGGATCAACCCGATTACCCCTTCATCCGGTTGACGTCGTCGACCGCGATGGTGCCGCGGCCACGGAAATAGATGACCAGGATCGCCAGACCGATCGCCGATTCACCGGCGGCCACGGTCAACACGAACATGGCAAAGACCTGCCCCACCAGATCCTGAAGCGCGGCCGAGAAGGCGACGAGGTTCAGGTTCACGGCGAGCAGGATGAGCTCGATCGCCATGAGGATGACGATCAGGTTCTTCCGGTTGAGGAAGATACCCAGCACCCCCATGGTGAACAGGATCGCTGCAACGACCAGATAATGGACGAGACCGATCGTCACAGTTCCACCCCCTGCCCGATGGGCTGATTGATGTTGCGGATCGCCTCATGCGGCTGACGCGCATTCTGCTTGGCGATGTTCTGCGGACGGACGCCGCCCCGCTTGCGATGGGTGAGCACGATCGCGCCGATCATCGCGACGAGCAGGACCAGGCCCGCGCCTTCGAAGATGAACAGATAGCGCGTGTACAGCAGGTTGCCGATCGCCTGGATGTTGGACACCTCGGGCGCGATCGGGGCCGCACGGGCCGCCAGCTGCACGCCGCCGACGCTCCATGCCTGGAACGCGATGATGACCTCGGCCAGCAGCGCTACCGCCAGGGCGAGGCCCAGCGGCAGATAGCGCGCAAAGCCCGCCCGCATCGCCGCGACCTCGATATCGAGCATCATGACGACGAAGAGGAACAGCACCGCGACCGCGCCCACATACACGATGACCAGCAGCATCGCGATGAACTCGGCCCCGCACAGCACCATGAGGCCCGCGGCGTTGAAGAACGCCAGGATCAGCCACATGACCGAGTGCACCGGATTGCGCGACGCGATCGTGAGCCCTGCGGACACGATCACCACGGTCGCGAAAATATAGAAGGCGATAGCCTGTATCACTGCCTGTCAGGCCCCTTTTCTGTCCGCCCCGAACCGTTGGTCGCGGGCTTTAACGGTACGGCGCATCGGCGGCAAGGTTCGCCGCGATCGCGCTTTCCCAGCGGTCACCGTTATCGAGCAATTTCGACTTGTCGTAGATCAGCTCTTCGCGGGTCTCGGTCGAAAATTCGAAGTTCGGACCTTCGACGATGGCGTCCACGGGGCAAGCCTCCTGGCACAGCCCGCAATAGATGCACTTGGTCATGTCGATGTCGTAGCGCGTCGTGCGGCGGCTGCCGTCGTCGCGGGGTTCCGCCTCGATCGTGATCGCCTGAGCGGGGCAGATCGCCTCGCACAGCTTGCACGCGATGCACCGCTCCTCGCCATTGGGGTAGCGACGCAACGCGTGCTCACCCCGGAAGCGCGGAGAGATGGGGTTCTTCTCGTACGGATAGTTGATCGTCGCCTTCGGTTTGAAGAAGTAGCGAAGGGTCAGCGCATGGCCCTTCACGAACTCCCACAGCGTAAAAGCCTTGACGTACTGAGCGACGCTCATGCCGGAACTCCCACGCGCGCATACATCAGCACGCCAGACACCAAGAATACCCAGAACAGCGACACCGGCAGGAACACCTTCCAGCCCAGCCGCATCAGCTGGTCGTACCGATAGCGCGGTACGGTCGCCTTCACCCAGGAAAAGACGAAGAAGAAGAAGCACATCTTAAGCAGCAGCCAGACGATGCCCGGCACGACGTAGAGCGGCGCCCAATTCAGCGGCGGCAGATAGCCGCCCCAGAACAGGATCGCGTTCAGCGCGCACATCAGGATGACGTTGGCATATTCACCCAACCAGAAGAGCGCAAACGACATCGAGCTATATTCGGTCTGGTAGCCCGCGACGAGCTCCGACTCCGCTTCGGTCAGGTCGAACGGCGCGCGCTGCGTCTCGGCCAGCGCCGAGATGAAGAACATGATCGCCATCGGGAAGAGCAGCGGGTTCAGGAAGAAGCCGTTGACGCCCGTGTTCAGCACGCTCTTCTGTGCCTCGACGATGGTCGTCAGGTTGAAGCTGCCCGACCACATCACCACCGAAATCAGGATGAAGCCGATCGCGACTTCATAGGACACCATCTGCGCGGCCGCACGAAGCGCCGAATAGAAGGGATATTTCGAGTTCGACGCCCAGCCCGACAGGATCACGCCGTATACGCCCAGCGACGAGGCCGCGAGAACATAGAGCAGGCCGACATTGATGTTGGCGACGACCACGCCCGGCTGGAACGGCACCACCGCCCAGACGATCAGCGCGACCGTGAAGGTGATGATTGGCGCCAGCAGGAACAGCCCGCGATTGGCGGCGGCCGGAACGATGGTTTCCTGCAGGAAGACCTTCAGACCGTCGGCAAAGGACTGGAGCAGGCCGAAAGGACCGACCACGTTCGGACCACGGCGCAGCGCCATCGCCGCCCAGATCTTGCGGTCGACATAGATGACCATCGCCACCGCAAGCATCAGCGGCAGCGCAATCGCCAGGATCCCGACCAGCGTCGCGATCGTCCAGGCCCAGCCATAAGGAAGGCCGAGCGTCGTGTTGAAAAACGCGGTCACTCCGCTGCCTCCGCATAGCTCTCACCATGGATCAGTTCGGCCGAGCAGCGCTGCATCGTCGGGCTGGCGCGGCAGATCGCGTTGGTGAGGTAGAAGTCCTTGATCGGATAGCCCTCGATCGTGCCCGACGCGGTCGCGTTCAGCGACGGCGCGGACCAGTCGAAGGTGACGAGACCGACCTGGCCCAGCGCGGGAACCTCGGCGGCCATGGCGGCGCGGAGTTCGTCCAGCGTGTCGAACGACAGGGTCTGGCCCAGCACTTCGGACAGCGCGCGGAAGATCGTCCAGTCGTCGCGCGCGTCGCCCGGCGCGAACACCGCACGGTCGCCGCGCTGCACCCGGCCTTCCAGATTGACCCAGGTGCCCGACTTCTCGGCATAGGTCGCGCCCGGCAGGATGACATCGGCGTGATGCGCACCCTTGTCGCCATGATGGCCGACGAACACCTTGAAGCTGCTGCCGAACTTGGCGAAGTCGACCTCGTCGGCACCCAGCAAGAAGGCCAGCTTCGGCGCGGCCGCAACCACGTCGGCGATGCCGCCCTTCTGCGCATAGCCGAGCATCAGCCCGCCCATGCGCGCCGCCGCCATGTGAACAACATTATAACCGTTCCAGGCCGAGCCATCTTCCAGCGTGCGCACCAGATTGAACTGGTCGACCAGCTTCAGGCTCGCGCCATGCGCCCCCTTCAGCGCACCGCCACCGACGACCACCATCGGACGCACGGCCTTGCCGAAGAGCTCGGTCACGGCCTCGGGCAAGTTGCCCAGCACCGACAGATCGGCACCCAGCCATTCGACCTTGTAGGTCAGGTCGGTCTCGGGACCGATCGCGAAGACCTTGGCGCCCTTCTTGATCGCCTTGCGGATGCGGGTGTTTACCAGCGGCGCTTCCCAGCGCAGGTTGGTGCCGATCAGCAGGATCGCATCGGCCTTCTCGACGCCCGCGATGGTCGTGTTGAAGTTGACCGCGGCCAGGCTGGACACGTCATAATCCATGCCGGTCTGACGGCCTTCGAGCAGGGTCGAACCCATCTTGGCGAGCAGGGCCTTGGCGGCGAACATCGTCTCGCAATCGACCAGATCGCCGGCGATCGCGGCGACGCTCGAACCGGCGTTCACGTCCCGAATCGCGGCGAAGGCCTCGTCCCAGGTGGCGGGAACCAGCTTGCCGTCGCGGCGGATGAACGGACGGTCGAGACGACGACGGACCAGGCCGTCGATCGCGTGACGCGTCTTGTCGCTCGCCCACTCCTCGTTCACCTCGTCATTGATGCGCGGCACGCAGCGCAGCACCTGACGACCCCGGCTGTCGAGGCGGATATTGGTGCCGACCGCGTCCATCACGTCGATGGCGAGCGTCTTCTTCAGCTCCCAAGGACGCGCCTCGAACGCATAGGGCTTGGACGTCAGCGCGCCCACCGGGCACAGGTCGACGACATTGCCCGACAGTTCGCTCGACACGGCCTGTTCGAGGTACGAAGTGATCTGCATATTCTCGCCGCGGTAGATCGCGCCGATCTCCTCCACGCCCGCAACCTCTTCGGCGAAACGGACGCAGCGGGTGCACTGGATGCAGCGGGTCATGACCGTCTTGACGATCGGACCCATATACTTCTCGGTAACGGCCCGCTTGTTCTCGTCATAGCGGCTATGGCCCTTGCCATAGGCCATGGACTGATCCTGCAGATCGCACTCGCCGCCCTGATCGCAGATCGGGCAGTCCAGCGGGTGGTTGATCAGGAGGAATTCCATCACGCCTTCGCGCGCGGCCTTCACCATCGGGGTGGTGGTGAAGATTTCCTGATTGTCCGCCGCCGGAAGCGCGCAAGACGCCTGCGGCTTGGGGGGGCCAGGCTTCACCTCGACCAGGCACATGCGGCAATTGCCCGCGATGGACAGCCGCTCATGATAGCAGAAGCGCGGGATTTCCTTGCCCGCAAGCTCACAGGCCTGGAGCACGGTGGCACCCTGCGGCACCTCGATCTCGACGCCGTCGACTTTGACCTTAGGCATTATTCGGCAGCTTCCATCATCGGGGCGTTGCCGCCCGTCTCGCCTTTGCGTTCGCGAATGCGGCGTTCCATCTCCGGGCGGAAGTGGCGGATCAGGCCCTGGATCGGCCAGGCCGCCGCGTCGCCGAGCGCGCAGATGGTGTGGCCTTCGACCTGCTTCGTCACCTGGAACAGCGTGTCGATCTCGGACACATCGGCGTCGCCGGTGCGCATCCGCTCCATCACGCGCCACATCCAGCCAGTGCCTTCACGGCACGGCGTGCACTGGCCGCAGCTCTCATGCTTGTAGAAATAGGACAGACGGCTGATCGCGCGGACGATGTCGGTCGACTTGTCCATAACGATCACGGCCGCCGTGCCGAGGCCCGATCCGACCGCCTTCAGGCCGTCGAAATCCATCGGCGCGTCCATGATTTCGGCGGCGGGCACCAGCGGCACCGAGGAACCGCCCGGGATCACCGCGAGCAGATTGTCCCAGCCGCCGCGAATGCCGCCGCAATGCTTCTCGATCAGCTCGCGGAAACTGATCGACATGCTTTCCTCGACCACGCAGGGGCGATCGACATGGCCGGAGATCTGGAAGAGCTTGGTGCCCTTGTTGTTCTCACGCCCGAAGGAGGAGAACCACTCGGCCCCGCGCCGCAGGATGGTCGGGGCGACCGCGATCGATTCGACGTTGTTGACCGTCGTCGGGCAGCCATAGAGGCCTGCACCCGCCGGGAAAGGCGGCTTAAGCCGCGGCTGGCCCTTCTTGCCCTCCAGGCTTTCGATCATCGCGGTCTCTTCGCCGCAGATGTACGCGCCGGCACCGCGATGGACGAAGACGTCGAAGTCGTAACCCGAGCCGCAGGCATTCTTGCCCAGGAAGCCCCGGTCATAAGCCTCGGCGACTGCCGCGAACAACGTCTCGGCCTCGCGGATATATTCGCCGCGGATGTAGATATAGGCCGCCCGCGCGCGCATTGCGAAGCCCGCGACCAACGCGCCCTCGATCAGCTTGTGCGGATCGTGGCGGATGATCTCGCGGTCCTTGCACGAACCCGGCTCCGACTCGTCGGCGTTGATGACCAGGAAGCTCGGCCGGTCGGGGCGCGGTTCCTTGGGCATGAAGCTCCACTTCATGCCGGTCGGGAAGCCCGCACCGCCGCGCCCGCGCAGACCCGAAGCCTTGATGACGTCGATGATCTTGTCTTGGCCCAGCTCCAGCAGCGCCTTGGTATTGTCCCAATCGCCACGCTTCATCGCCGCGTCGACGTTCCACGGCTGATAGCCGTAGAGATTGGTGAAAATGCGGTCCTTGTCAGCGAGCATTATGCGCCCCACTCCCCGCGATAGTCGTGATTGTCGCCGACCATGGCGGTCAGCGTGGTCGGGCCGCCGATCGGCTCGACCGTGTGGCGACCCGGCTCCTGCGTGCCGGTCTTCGGGCTCTCGCCACGGGCCAGCGCTTCCAGGATCGTGACCGTGCGGTCGTAATCCAGATCCTCGTAATTATCGTCGTTGATCTGGACCATCGGCGCGGAGGCGCAATTGCCCATGCACTCGACCTCGGTCAGCGTGAACAGGCCGTCGGGCGTGGTCTTGCCCTTAATCAGCCCCTTGTTCTTGCACGCCGCCAGCACATCGTCCGACCCGCGCAGCATGCACGGCGTCGTGCCGCACACCTGGACGTGATAGCGGCCGACCGGCGCGAGGTTGAACATCGTGTAGAAGGTCGCGACCTCGTAGATGCGCATATACGCAACGCCCAGCTGACGCGCGACGAACTCGATCACCGGAACCGGCAGCCAGCCTTGCGTCTGCGTCTCCGCACCGACCTGACGCTGCGCCAGATCGAGGAACGGGATCGAGCAGGACTGTTCGCGTCCCTTGGGGTAGCGCGCGAGGATCTCGTTCGCTTTCCGCTGGTTCTCGTCGGTCCAGGCAAAATTGCCCCAGCGGGCGCGGACTTCGGCCTCGTCGGGGATGTTGGGTGCGTCAGCCATTAGCGGTCACATTCACCAAAAACGATGTCCATCGCGCCCAGGATCGCGGTCGTGTCGGCCAGCATGTGCCCCTTGGACATGAATTCCATGGCCTGGAGATGGCTGAACGCGGTCGGGCGGATCTTGCAGCGATAGGGTTTGTTGGTCCCGTCGGAGACGAGGTAGACGCCGAACTCGCCCTTGGGGCTTTCGGTCGCGACATACACCTCACCGGCGGGAACGTGATACCCTTCGGTATAGAGCTTGAAGTGGTGGATCAGCGCTTCCATCGAGCGCTTCATCTCGGCGCGCTTGGGCGGCGTGACCTTGCGGTCGGTGGCGAGCACCGGCCCCTCGGGCATCTGCGCCAGGCACTGCTTCATGATCCGGGCCGACTGGCGCACTTCCTCGACGCGCACCATGAACCGGTCATAGCAGTCGCCGCTGGTGCCCACCGGCACGTCGAAGTCCACCTTGTCATAGGCGTCGTAAGGCTGCGACTTGCGCAGGTCCCACGGAATGCCCGAGCCGCGGATCATCGGGCCCGAAAAGCCCCACTTGATCGCGTCCTCGCGGTTCACGACCGCGATGTCGACGTTGCGCTGCTTGAAGATGCGGTTGTTGGCAACGAGGCCGATCGCATCCTCGAACAGCTGCGGCAGACGCGTATCAAGCCAGTCGGCGATATCGGTCAGCAGCTTGAGCGGCACGTCCTGATGGACGCCGCCAACGCGGAAGTAATTCGCATGCATGCGCGCGCCCGAGGCCCGCTCATAGAAGTTCATGCAGTCTTCGCGGATTTCGAACATCCACAGATTCGGCGTCATCGCGCCGACATCCATCACATGGCTGCCCAGGTTGAGCATGTGGTTCGAGATACGCGTCAGCTCGGCGAAGAACGTCCGCAGATATTGCGCGCGCAACGGCACCTCGAGGTCGAGCAGCTTTTCGACCGCGAGCACATAGCTGTGCTCCATGCACATCGGCGAGCAGTAATCGAGGCGGTCGAAATAGGGCAGCGCCTGCGAATAGGTCTTGTATTCGATCAGCTTCTCGGTGCCGCGATGCAGTAGGCCGACATGCGGATCGACCCGCTCGACGATCTCGCCGTCCAGCTCCATGACGAGGCGAAGCACGCCGTGCGCCGCGGGATGCTGCGGGCCGAAGTTGATCGTATAGTTCTGGATCGACACGTCGCCCGTGGTCGGGTCGGCCGCGTCGGTCTTGTGGAGCAGTTCGTCGACGTAGTCGCTCACTGATTCTGTCCTCCGCCCTTGCCCGGCACGACGTCCGGGTCCTTGGGCTTGTCCTCGGCCTTGTTGCCCGGGTGCGGCTGACCCGCGCCCGTCTGCTTCGGCGCTTCGGTGGTCTTGGCCTCGGCGGCCTTGGGCATCGTGCCCTTCTCGTCGCCCGGCAGGACGTAGTCGGCGCCTTCCCAGGGGCTCTGGAAGTCGAAGTTGCGGAAGTCCTGCGCCAGCTTCACCGGCTCATAGACGACGCGCTTTTCCTCTTCCGAGTAACGCAGCTCGGTATAGCCGGTCAGCGGGAAGTCCTTGCGCAGCGGATGGCCACGGAAGCCGTAATCGGTCAGGATGCGACGCAGGTCGCTATTGCCCGAGAACAGCACGCCGTACAGGTCATAGACCTCACGCTCCAGCCAGCCCGCGACCGGCCACAGCCCCGTCACCGACGGAACCGGCTTGTCCTCGTCGGTCGAGACATGGACATGGAGGCGGTGGTTGCGGGTCAGCGAGAGGAGGCAATAGACCACCTCGAAACGCTCGTCGCGCTCCGGGTAATCGACGCCTGCGATTTCCATCAGCTGCTGATATTCCAGCCCCTTGGTATCGCGCAGCGCGGTCATCGCCGGGACCAGGTTCGCACGATCGACGACCAGCGCGACCTCACCGACATGCTCGCGCGCATCGACCAGCCAAGGGCCGAGCGCGGCGCGCGCGGCATCGATCACGCCGTCATTCGCGGCGAAGCGGGGAGCAGGCGCCCTCACCGTTCGATGCTCCCGGCGCGGCGGATCTTCCGCTGCAGCTGCATCACGCCGTACAGCAGCGCTTCGGCGGTCGGCGGACAGCCGGGGACATAGATATCCACGGGCACGATCCGGTCACAGCCGCGCACCACCGAATAGCTGTAATGATAATAGCCGCCGCCATTGGCGCAGCTGCCCATCGAGATGACGTATTTCGGGTTCGACATCTGGTCGTACACGCGACGCAGCGCCGGAGCCATCTTGTTGCACAGCGTGCCCGCGACGATCATCACGTCCGACTGGCGCGGCGACGCGCGCGGCGCTGCGCCGAAGCGCTCCATGTCGTATCGCGGCATGTTGACGTGGATCATCTCCACCGCGCAGCATGCCAGACCGAAGGTCATCCACCAGAGCGAGCCGGTGCGCGCCCACTGGAACAGCTCCTCGGTCGAGGTGACGAGGAAGCCCTTGTCGGTCAGCTCGCCGTTCAGCCCGTCGAAAAAGCCCTGATCGGGCTGAATGACGGCCTGGCCATCATGGGCTGCTCCGCCATGGGCCTGCGGCTTGAACTCAACCGGACCGGAGTGAAGATTTACTCCCAATCCAACGCTCCCTTCTTCCACGCATAGACGAGACCCAGCGCGAGCTCGCCGATGAAGATCATCATCGAAAACCAGGCGGTCCAGCCGAGGCTGAAGACACTGACCGCCCAGGGGTACAGAAACGCCGCTTCCAGATCGAAGATGATGAACAGGATGGCGACGAGGTAGAAACGCACGTCGAACTGGCTGCGCGGGTCTTCGAACGCGGGGAAGCCGCACTCATATTCGGACAGCTTCTGCTCGTTGGGCTTATGGGCACCCGTCAGGCGCGCCACGAGCATGGGCAGAAACACGAAGGCCGTCGACAGAACCAGGGCAACGCCCAGGAACAGGAGGATCGGCAGATATTGCGACAGATCGACCAAGTTTTTCTCTCGCAGATGCGGAACTGGATGCGGATGGCTTTAGGCCGATGGGTCGGCCGGAGCAAGCCAGCGGAGGCATGAGAATGAATCGCAACTGAACCGTGCCATTCATCCCATTCGACGGAATTTCAGATGGGATTTGATAGGATTAAGCGCAATGGCAGCGAGCCGTCGCGCTCAAATTCCTTCAAAAAACCTTAACGCAGCGCGTTGGCCAGCAGCTTGTGCAGCTTGGAATGCAGGCCCTCGTTCGCGGCCAGATACTCGCCGCGCTCGAGCGACTTGTCCGAGCCGCGGAAGTCGCTGACGAAACCGCCCGCTTCGCGGACCAGCAACATGCCCGCCGCCGCGTCCCAGGGCTTCAGGCCCGACTCCCAGAAGCCGTCATAGCGGCCCGCCGCGACCCAGGCGAGGTCGAGCGCGGCCGAGCCGAAGCGGCGGATACCGGCAACCTGCGGCGCGATCGCACCGAAAATACGGCTCCACTGAACGAAGTCGCCATGACCCAGGAACGGGATGCCGGTGGCGATCAGCGCCTCGGACAGGTCGCGGCGCGACGATACGCGCAGGCGGCCGTCCTGCAACCAAGCGCCCCGGCCCTTTTCGGCCCAGAAGCTCTCGTCGGTCAGCGGCTGATAGATCAGGCCGGTCGTGACCTCACGCTTGCCGTTGGCCAGCGGCTCCTCGACGGCGATCGAGATGGCGAAGTGCGGGATGCCGTGCAGGAAGTTCGAGGTGCCGTCTAGCGGATCAATGATGAAGCGCGGCTTGGACGGATCGCCCTTGATCTCGCCGCCCTCCTCCATGAGGAAGTTCCAGTCGGGACGCGCCTTCTTCAGTTCCTCGAAGACGGTTTCCTCGGCGCGCTTGTCGGCCATCGACACGAAGTCGGCAGGGCCCTTGCGGCTGACCTGGAGGTGCTGAACCTCGTTGAAGTCGCGGCGGAGACGCGGGGCGGCCTTGCGCGCGGCGCGTTCCATGATGGTGAGAAGCCCGGAGTGCGAGGCCATGATCGTCCTTTCGATCGCGCCGCTGCTTGCCCAGGGCGCTGCAATTGAAAAGGCCCGCCGCGAACGACGGGCCGGGACGGCGGATGACGGGGTCGCGCTCAGGTCGCGCCGGTCATCCGCCGATCGTGCTTAGTCCGCGCGGCGGACGTAGGTCTGTTCGTACACGTCGACGACGATGCGCGTGCCGCTGGCGATGTGCGGCGGCACCATCACGCGGACGCCATTGTCGAGGATCGCGGGCTTGTACGAGGAGGAGGCGGTCTGCCCCTTCACCACGGCATCGGCCTCGACGATCGTCGCTTCGATCTGGTCGGGAAGCTGGACCGAGATCGGCTTTTCCTCGTGCAGTTCCATCACGACGTCCATGCCGTCCTGCAGGAAGGCAGCGGCATCGCCCAGCAGGTCGCGCGGCAGCGTGATCTGCTCATAGGTTTCCTTGTCCATGAAGGTCAGGTCGTCACCCTCGGCGAACAGGAACTGGAAGTCCTTGGTATCCAGGCGGACGCGCTCGACCGTCTCGGCGGAGCGGAAGCGGACGTTGGTCTTGCGGCCGTCGATGAGGTTCTTCATCTCGACCTGCATATACGCACCGCCCTTGCCGGGCTGGGTGTGCTGAATCTTCACGGCGCGCCAGATGCCGCCTTCATACTCGATGATGTTGCCGGGACGAATGTCCACGCCGCTGATCTTCATGGGTCTTCAACCTGCTGGAAAGAGCGAAGGACACCGGCGCGAGAAACGCGATCCGGCCTCCTGTGTCGGCCGCTTTAGCTCGAAGCGGTCTTTCCGGCAAGCAGCGGATAGGGATCAACCGGCTCGCCCTGATACCAGCCGTCCCCGGCGCGCATCCAGTTGACCGCGAAATGCAGATGCATGTTGCCCGCCCCCGCATTGCCGGTGTCGCCGACATAGCCGACGACCTGCCCCTGCTTGACCGACTGCCCCTCGGCCAGCCCCGGCGCATAGCCTTTGAGGTGGGCATAATAGAGCATCCAGCGGCGGTCGGGCGAACGGATATACAGGGTGTGACCACCGCGATCGCTGTCGAACAGCTTCTCGACCGTGCCGGACAGCGCGGCGACGACGGGCGTTCCGCTCGGCGCCATAAGGTCGAGCCCCTGATGCTTGCGCTTGCCCCCCTCGCGCGGATCGCCCCAGTCGTGGTGGAGCGCGGAAACCGGGTAATTGGCGATCGGCATCGCCAGCGCCGCCGAGCTGCCCGTCGCCGCCTGTCTGGCGGGGGCCGCAACGTCAGGCACCACGACCTCGCCCGAGCCGAAGGACAGCATCGACAAGAAGCCACCGACCACGATCACGATCAGCGCCAGCATCACCCAACCAAAACGCGACAATGGCCCCCTGCCCCCGGCCCGACTCATCGGGTCGCGCCCCTCGCCGCACCCACCATCGGCTGGTGCGACGCATCGGCGCTGGGCCGATCGGCCGCCGGATGCGTGCCCACCGCGACCAGTGCCATTGCCACGCCGCCGACAAGGGCGATTGCCAGTCTCTTCACGCCCGCTCCTTACCCCGTGGATCGCTCACAGGGTAAACGCGAAGCCTCGGCGCTTGTTTCCGATGCGCAACGGCTATGCCGGAAGGAGGTTCAGCCTAGAACCTCGCCAAAGGCCTTGATCGCCGCGGCCTCATCGCCGTTCCAGACCGCCCCCGACACCGCCAGGAAATCCGCGCCCGCCTTGACCAGCGGCGCGGCATTGGCGGGGGTGATGCCGCCGATCGCGACGCAGGGCAGTTCGAACAGCGTGGACCACCAGGACAGGACCACCGGCTCAGCCCGATGCTTCGTCTCCTTGGTGGTGGTCGGGTAAAAAGCGCCAAAGGCGACATAGTCCGCGCCATTCTCGCCCGCCTGCATCGCCAGGTGACGGCTGTCGTGACAGGTCACGCCGATCTGTACCGTCGGGCCCAGCACGTCGCGCGCTTCGCGGGCGTCGCCATCGTCCTGGCCCAGATGCACGCCATCCGCGCCCAGACGCTTGGCCAGGCTGATGCTGTCATTGACGATGAAGGCGACCTCGCGGTCGGCGCAGATACGCTGGAGCGGCTCGGCCAGCTTGGCCGCGGCGTGCTGGTCCATGTCCTTGACGCGGAACTGGAAGGCCGCAACCGGCCCGGCATCGAGCGCGCGCGCCAGCCGGTCGGCAAAGCCGCCGGTCACGTCGAGCGGCGAGATCAGGTAAAGCTGGCAGGGCGGCCGCCGCATGTCGCGCACAAAGGCGTCGGCGAATTGCGGATCGAGGGGGCCCAGGGGATCGTCTTCAAGCGTCATGCCCCTCCCCCTAGCGCCTGACACAGCGTCCGTCACCTCCCCGGCGCGGACGGGGAATGGGCGTCCCGGTTCCCCAACCGGAACGCCCAACCCTAGCAAGAACTTATTCTTCGTTCTTGTAGATCGCGATCAGCTTGTCGAGCATCGCCAGCGCCTCGTCGCGCGGACGCTGGAAGGTGTTGCGACCGATGATCGAGCCGTTGCCGCCGCCGTCGCGGATATCGCGCGCGTCCTGATAGACGGCATCGGCACCCTTGGCGGCGCCACCCGAGAAGACGACGATGCGGCGGCCCGCAAAGCTGGACTGGACGACGTGGCGCACGCGGTCGGCCTGGTTGGACCAGTCGGTGCCCTCATAGACCTTCTTGGCCTCGGCCTGTTCGATATGGTCGCTGGGCAGCTTCACCTTGATGATGTGCGCGCCGAGCAGGGCTGCCATGTGCGCCGCATAGGCACCGACGTCGAGCGCCAGTTCGCCGTCCTTGGTCAGCTTGCCGCCGCGCGGATAGCTCCAGATGACGGTGGCCAGACCCGCCTCCCGCGCCTCGGCCGACAGGATCGCGATCTGGTCCATCGCATCGAAGATGCCGTCCGAGCCCGGATAGATGGTGAAGCCGATCGCCGAGCAGCCCAGCCGCACCGCGTCCTGCACGCTGCCCGTCACGGCTTGCGTGATCGACGTGCCCCAACTGTTCGAGCTGTTGATCTTCAGGATGGTCGGGATCTGGCCCGCGAAGGTGTCGGCTCCGGCCTCCAGCATGCCCAGCGGCGCGGCATAGGCCGACAGCCCGGCGTCGATCGCCAGCTGGAAATGGTAATGCGGGTCATAGGCAGGCGGGTTGACCGCGAAGCTGCGCGCCGGGCCATGTTCGAAACCCTGGTCGACCGGCAGGATGATGACCTTGCCGGTGCCGCCCAGCTTGCCCTGCATCAGGATGCGGGCGAGATTGGCCTTCACCGCGGCGGGCGTGCCTTCGTACTTGTCGAGAATGGCCTTCACGGTCGGGGTCATCATGTCTCTCCAGATTGGTGTCGGGCTATAAAGGTGTCAGAGCATCAGCCAGCGGCGCAGCGCCTGGTCGACCTGCTCCATCCGGGTGGGCGAAGCATGGCCGATGACTTTGACGATATGATTGCGCGGGATGGACAGGATCTTGTCCACCTGCACCTCGCACTCGACGGTCAGGCCGGTATGCTCGCGCGGGGAAAAGGCAACGCGGAACAGCGCCTCGCCGCCGACGACCGAGGTCATCGGGCAGACGGTGATGGTGTTGTGCGTCTCGTTATAGAGATCGGACTGAACAACCAGGAACGGGCGATGGTCATCCCCCTCGCCGCCATCACGGCCGATCGTCGCCAGCACGATGGCGGCATGCGAAATCTTCACGCTTCGGGATCCTTGGCCAGCGCGTTCCAGAAAGCGAAATCCTCGGCCGTGTCGCGCTTCGACGCACGGGTCGACTGGCGGCGGGCTTCGCGACGATAGGCCTCGTCGTGCAGGTCGACATAGCGGCGCACGGCTTCGCGGGCGATATCGCTCTTGCTGCGCCCCTGGGTGCGCGCGACAGCCGCCAGCCGCTCTTCCAATTCGGTATCGAGGCGGACGCCGAGCATTGCCACTTCCTTCGTTTAACGCGTTTAACCTAGCAAGTCGGACAAGTGGGATCAAGCGGTCTTGCACGGCAGAGCCGGGTGGATCATCCTGATCTGGGGCAATTGGGGGGAGTGGGCATGGCTTGGCGTCGATGGATTGCGGCGGCGGCGCTGGCCGTGGCGTCCACGGGTTCATCGGCGCTGGTGCGGTCGGATCCGAAGGTAGGAGAGATGGCCCCCGATTTCGACCTGACGCTGATCGACGGCACCCATGTCCGGCTGGCGGACCTGCGCAGACAGGTGGTCGTGCTGAACTTCTGGGCGACATGGTGCGGGCCGTGCCGGGCGGAACTGCCGCTGCTCGACAAATATTATCGCATCCAGGGGCCACACGGGCTGAAGGTCTTTGCGATCGCCACCGAGGATTCGGTGCCGGTCTACAAGCTGAAGCCCTTGTTCGCGACGTTGGCCATGCCGTCGGCCAAACGGATCAAGGGGCCGTACAACACGCTGGGCGCCGTACCGACCAACTATATCATCGATCGCGCCGGACGCGTGCGATACGCACAGGCGGCAGCATTCGATTTGGATGACCTCAACCGACTGCTCGTGCCGCTGCTGAAGGAAACCCCGCCGCCCGAGGCGACGGGGTCATAGGCTTTTTTCCTCCCCTGCAAGGGGAGGTGGCGGGCCGAAGTCGTGACGGAGGGGCGTCACGGCTTGTGGCCTCGCCCCTCCACCATGCTTCGCATGATCCCCCTCCCCATCGAAGATGGGGAGGATTGAAGGTCACGCCATCAGCGCGGCGACGCCGGGGAGGTCCTGGCCTTCCATCCATTCCAGGAAAGCGCCGCCCGCCGTCGAGACGAAGGTGAACTGCGTCCCCACGCCCGCCTGATTGAGCGCGGCGACGGTATCACCGCCGCCCGCGACCGAGACGAGGCTGCCGTCCTGGGTCAGTGCCGCCGCCGTCTTGGCGAGTGCGACGGTCGCCATGTCGAAGGGCGGCGTCTCGAACGCGCCGAGCGGGCCGTTCCAGACGAGGGTGCGGCAGTTCTTGAGCACGTCGCCCAACGCCTCGATCGCATTGGGGCCGAGGTCAAGGATCATCTCGTCGGCGGCGACTTCGTGGACATTGACGGTGCGAGTCTCGGGGTTCGGCTTGAACTCCTTGGCGACGACGACGTCATAAGGCAGGTGCACGGTGCAGCCTGCCTTGTCGGCGGCGTCGAGGATTTCCTCCGCCGTGCCGGTCAGGTCATGCTCGCACAGCGACTTGCCCACATCGACCCCGCGCGCGGCGAGGAAGGTGTTGGCCATGCCGCCGCCGATGATAAGGTGATCGACTTTGCCGACCAGATGCTTGAGCACGGCGAGCTTGGTCGAGACCTTGGCCCCACCGACCACCGCCGCGACCGGATGCTCGGGCTTGCCGAGTGCCTTTTCCAGCGCGTCGAGTTCGGCCTCCATCGCGCGACCCGCGAACGCCGGAAGCTGGCGCGCCAGCCCTTCGGTCGAGACGTGCGCGCGGTGCGCGGCGGAGAAGGCGTCATTGACGTACAGGTCGCCCAGCTTGGCCATCTGCGCGGCCAGCTCGGCGTCGTTCTTTTCCTCACCCGCATGGAAGCGGGTGTTTTCCAGGATCGCGATATCGCCGGGGTTCAGCGTCGCGACCGCGGCCTCGGCCGCCTCGCCTGCGACGTCATCGATGAAACGCACCGGGCGGCCCAGCACGTCGCTGTACGGCTGGGTCAGCATCGCCAGCGAATAGTCGGGGTTACGCTGCCCCTTGGGCCGGCCGAAATGGGCCAGGATCAGGACGATCGCGCCCTTGTCGGCCAGTTCCGTCACAGTCGCGATCGTCGCGCGCAGGCGGGTGTCGTCGGTGACGCGGCCATCGGCCATCGGCACGTTCAGATCCTCGCGAACCAGCACGCGCTTGCCGGACACGTCACCCATATCATCGAGCGTCTTGAAGGCCTTGGTCATGATTCCTCGATCCTGATGTTATCGCCGATGCGGATCGTGCCGCCCTCGACCACGCGCGTGCATACGCCGCCGCGCCAGTCGGGGGTCAGGGCCGCGCGCAATCCGTCGGCGATCGCGTCCATGCGGTGGCACGGATCGCATTCCATGGTGATTTGCAGAAGGACAGGCCCGATACGAAGCCGGGTGCCCGGAATTTGGGGAAGGTCGAAATCCTCGACCAGCAGGTTCGCGCGGCGCTCCTGCCAGGGGATGTCGCGGTCGATCTCGGCGAGTGCGGCCTCCCAGTCGGCGCGCTCGATCAGCGTCACCTGACGCCGCCCGCGACCGCCGGGCTTCACCTGCCCGCGCACATCGCCTTCAATACCGCCGTCCAGGGTGACGATGGCGGTATCGATCACCTCCATCGGTCCCTTCGGCACGGCATGGCGGGCGATGCCGGCCAGACGCCCGGTCATCGCCCGCCCGTCCGTCATCAGAGGAACTTCGCCATCGCGGTCGCGGTATCGACCATGCGGTTCGAGAAGCCCCATTCATTGTCGTACCAGGACACGACACGCACCAGCTTACCGTCGATCACCGCCGTCTCCAGGCTGTCGACGGTCGAGGACTGCGGCGAGTGCATCAGGTCGATCGAGACCAGCGGCTCGTCGGTATAGACCAGCACGCCCTTCAGCGCCTCGCTCTCCGAGGCGGCCTTCAGGATCGCGTTGACCTCTTCCTTGGTCGTGTCACGCGCGGGCGTGAAGGTCAGGTCGACCAGGCTGACGTCCGGGGTCGGCACGCGGATGGCCGAGCCGTCCAGCTTGCCCTTCAGTTCCGGCAGAACCTCACCCACCGCGCGGGCAGCACCCGTGGTGGTCGGGATCATCGACATGGCGGCGGCGCGGGCGCGGCGCAGGTCGGGGTGGATCTGGTCGAGGATCTTCTGGTCGTTGGTATAGGCGTGGACCGTGGTCATCAGACCACGCTCGATGCCGATCGCATCGTTCAGCACCTTGGCGACCGGCGCCAGGCAGTTGGTGGTGCACGAGGCGTTCGACACGATGGTGTGATCGGCGGTCAGCTTGTCATGGTTGACGCCGTACACGACGGTCAGGTCGACATTCTTGCCCGGCGCCGAGATCAGCACCTTCTTGGCGCCCGCCGCGATGTGCTTTTCGCACGACGCCTTGTCGGTGAAGAAGCCGGTGCACTCCAGGACCAGGTCGACGCCCAGTTCCTTGTGCGGCAGGTTCGCGGGGTCACGCTCGGCGGTGACGCGGATGCGCTTGCCGTCGATCACGATGTCGTTGCCCTCGGCCGAGACTTCACCCGGATAGCGGCCGTGGATGCTGTCGCGGCTGAACAGCCAGGCGTTGGACTTGGCGTCGGCGAGATCGTTGATCGCGACCAGTTCCAGCGCGCCCTCGCCACGCTCGAGGATCGCGCGCGCCACCAGGCGGCCGATGCGGCCGAAACCGTTGATTGCAACCTTGACCGTCATGCCAGCAAGCTCCTGTCTCTTACGGGCCGTGCCTTGGACGGCACCGCCCCCGGTTGGATGGATCGTCGAGTGATTCCATCGTTCGCGCCACGCCTTTCGGAGGCGACGGGTTCGCTGTCAACCGCCGCGACGCGGCGAACCGTCCAATTCCGGGTTGCCGCGTGAAACCAGCCTGCTAAGCCCGTTTCATGCCCGAACCCATTGCCGACGACGTCCTTTCCTCCGTCGAACGGATCGACCACGCGATCGCCCGCATCGAACGGGCGATCCGAACCCGCGCCGCCAAGGAAGACGCGCTTGCCCGCCGCCACGCCGCGTTGAAGGCGCGCATGGCCGAGGCGGTGAGCGCGCTCGACGACGTCATCAGCCGGGGGAGCGCCGCCTGATGGCCGAAGTCACGATCCTGGTCGGCGACCGCCCGCACACCGTCTATTGCCAGGACGGCGGCGAGGACCGCGTGCGGATGCTGGGCCAGATGCTCGACCAGCGCTGGTCGGCGGCCCTGCGCGCCTCGGGCGGCCATAATGGCGAGCGGGCGTTGCTGTTCGTATCGCTGATGCTGGCCGACGCGCTGGAAGAGGCGGAGCGGCGCCCTCCGGCGGGTGCGGCGGTCAGTGAGGCGGCGCTCGCCCGCATCGCCGAACGGCTGGAGGGGCTGGCCGATGCGCTCGACGAAGAAGGCCGCTCGGAGGATGGGCGCCCTTGAGTAACGCGGAGTCCTCGCCTACATGGGTCGGCGGCGGGCTCTGCCCGGTACGAGCCACGATAATCCCTGAGGCTATTCTTCATCCAAGGGGGCTGTCCCTGCCCGGACCCTGGTCCGACGTACATGGTCCCCACCTGACGTATTGGGCGTCGGTGGATATTACGGCAAACGGCCATGGCGGTCCCGCCACCCGCCTTCTCCTGACATGATCGACAAGCGCGCCCTGCGCGCCCGGATGCGGGCGGTGCGCGATGCGCATGGCCCCGGCCTGCTGCCGGTGGCGCGGCCCTTTCTGGATCGCCTGCCCCCCAATCAGGTCGTTGCCGCCTATCGACCGCTCGGCGCGGAGGCGGACCCGGCCTTGTGGGTCGAAGCAGCACTTCATGCCGGTGCGACGATCGCCCTGCCCCATGTCACCGACCGCGCCAGCCCGATCCGGTTCCTGACATGGGCGGACGGCGAAGACCTAAGCGTCGGGGCCTTCGGGCTGCACCAGCCCGCTGCCGATGCTCCCGAATGCCGCCCCGACATCATCCTGGCACCCCTGGTCGGCTTCGACCGGCGCGGAAATCGGCTGGGACAGGGCGCAGGGCATTATGACCGCGCCTTCGCGGCCAACCCCGATGCCTGGCGCGTCGGCATCGCCTGGGGCGTTCAGGAGGTTGAGGAACTGGTGCCCGACAGCTGGGACGTGCCGCTGCACGCCATCGCCACCGAATCGGAATGGATCGTCCCATGACCCCCAGTTGGCGCAAACCCGCCGGAATGCTGCTGATCGTCGCGATCATCATCGCCTGGGCGGCGCTGGTCGCCAGCCTGTCGGGCATGGTCGGCCAATGGCATTGGGTGTTGCAGCTGGTTTTCTATGTCGTGGCGGGGATCGTGTGGATCACGCCGATGAAGCCCCTGCTGCGCTGGATGGAGGGCGGGCGCTGAGGCGGGGGTCTGGACCGCGCTCAGACTGAGCGGGTTTTGCGATAGGCCTGAGCCTTTTGAGGTTTCCGCACACCACCACGGCCGTTCGCACTGAGCGAAGTCGAAGTGCACGCCCCACGCTTGCCCATGTACGGCTGGCGGCCCCAGCGCGCGTTTAGCATGGCCTTCGACTGCGCTCAGGCTGGACGGGGGGTGGGGATGTTGGAAGCAGGGCTTCCAGAAACAGAGCAGCGCATACACCGAGGCTAGCTCACACCAAAGTGAGCACCCAGCCCAATCATGTCTGCTGAAAACAAAAGCGCC
Source organism: Sphingomonas sp. 77B (assembly GCF_056497825.1). Classification (NCBI taxonomy): domain Bacteria; kingdom Pseudomonadati; phylum Pseudomonadota; class Alphaproteobacteria; order Sphingomonadales; family Sphingomonadaceae; genus Sphingomonas; species Sphingomonas sp. 77B. The sequence goes on along the minus strand of NZ_JBWMBY010000001.1, from coordinate 19,736 downwards.
ATCCCGAAGGATGGCGCGAGTGACGGGGCTCGAACCCGCGACCTCCGGCGTGACAGGCCGGCGCTCTAACCAACTGAGCTACACCCGCTTGAAAGCCATACGATGCCAACCATAATCGGCATCAGCCCCAATGGGGATTTCGATATTTTCAGCCATTCCCACAAGGAGAGTGGCGCGAGTGACGGGGCTCGAACCCGCGACCTCCGGCGTGACAGGCCGGCGCTCTAACCAACTGAGCTACACCCGCTGAAAGCGTCGAGGCGCGCCAACTAGGCGAGCCTCCCGAGCCTGTCAACGCATCATTTCATTTTTCTTGCGGAACGTCCTGCGGATCGGTTTCACGGTCGAGATGGGTGAGCGTTCCATGCTCGAACAGGAAGCCTGCAATATCGGGCTTTCCGGCGGCCTTCAGGACGGTTTGCAGGATGATGAGCAGCGGCACCGCGAGCAAAGCCCCCAACGTGCCCCAGACCCATCCCCAGAAGCTCAGCGAGACCAGGATCAGCACCGGGCTGATGGTCAGGCGGTGGCCGACGATCAGGGGCGTGATGAGGTTCGCCTCGATCAGGTGCATGCCGTACATGATCGCAGGGGGGGCCAGCGCGACCCAGATGTCGCTGAAGGTCATCAGCCCCCCCACCGCCAGCAACAGCGCGCCGATCACCGGCCCGAAATAGGGGATGTAGTTCAGCAGCGCGACAATACCGCCCCACATCAGCGGATAGGGCATGCCGAACAGCGACAATGCGCCCGCCACCGCCCCGCCCAGCGTCAGGTTGATGATGGTGATGGTGCCCAGATAGGCCGAAACATCGTCCACGACCTCCTGGATCACCCGTGCGGTCGCCATCGCGCCGTCGAAGCTGGTGCGCCCACGAATCGTCTCCTTGCGCATCCGGGTCCAACCCGACAGCACGAAGAAGACGACGAGGACCCCGAACAGGAACTGGACGATCAGCCCCGGTGCCGAGGTCGCCGCCAGCTCGAGGATCGAGCTGGGGGGCGAGACAGCGGCGGTCTGCGGCTGGCGGATCGGGGTCGAGGCGACCTGGCGCAGCGCCTTGTTCACATAGCGCTCGAGGCTGGAGTAAAGATCGAGCAGTGGTGCCAGATTGTCCTGGATACGCCCGATCCGGCTGGGCAGCAGGCGGAAGAAGTCGGTCGCGGGCACGATGATCGCGGCCAGCGCGATATTGGCGACGATCAGAAATAACAGGACGCACATCAGCGCCGCCAGCGCCGAGGGCACGCGCCGCCGCTCCAGCCATTCCAATATCGGGACCAGCGCGATCGCGATGACCAGCGCGGTGGTCAGCGGCAGGAAGAATTCGGCCCCCTCGTGCAACGCGAAGGGCAAGGCCAGGATGAAGCCCGCCCCCGCCGTCAGGGTCAGCCCGGCCAGCAGCCGGTCGCGGCGCATGGCGATCCGCACCGCATCGCGCGGCCCCACCCCTACCGGCGTTCCCAGGACCGAATCACCGGCCGGATAGGCCTTGTCGATCAGCTCGTCTTGCGCGTCACTCATGACAGTCACGTTAGCGGCTTTCCGAACGCAGGAAAGCCGCTAACGCCGCCATTTCATGACGTTTTGGTAATGTAGAAGGATGCCGTCGCCTTACCAGGCGCGGGGAATGCCGCCAGTGCGCTCGGCCACCGCATTTTCGATCGACTGGAGCTGGGTCCGGCTGAGCACCCCCGCCTCCATCAGGTGGCGCATCAGCTCCTCGGTCAGGGCCGCCAGGAAGTGCAACTCGGCGCGCTCAGAGACGCCGTCTTCGTTCAAACCGTCCATCGCCTTCTCCCAGATCGTTGCCGACTGTGTAGCGAGCCCCCCAACAGCGTCAAAGCCCTTTCAGGCCGACCGACATGACCCGAAGGCCAAGCCATTATTGACGTTTACGTCAACGTACAGCATCACGCCGATCATGGACCGCGATACCCCTCCCCGTTTCACGCCCGAGCAACTGGCCCAGGGCCTGGTCGCGCTACTGGATGTCGAGGAGATCGACACCGACCTGTATCGCGGCGCGCGACGCCCCGGCGGCGAAGGGCGCGTCTTTGGCGGGCAGGTCATCGCTCAGGCGCTGCAGGCCGCCCAGCGGTCGACCGAGGCGCCGAAGACGGCCCATTCGCTCCACGCCTATTTCATGCGTCCCGGCGACGAGCGCTTCCCCATCACCTACCGGGTCGAACGCGATTTCGAGGGGCGCAGCTTTGCCACCCGCCGCGTGATCGCGATGCAGAAGGGCAAGCCGATCCTCAACCTGGCGTGTTCGTTCCAGACGCCCGAGGATGGGATGCACCATCAGGACGCGATGCCCGATGTCCCGGCGCCGGACACCCTGCCCTCCGAACGCGAACTGCTGGACAGTCTCGGCGAGCGGGTCCCCGCCCCCATCCGCGCCTTTCTGGAGCGCCCGCGCCCGATCGAGCTCCGCACCGTCGATCCGCGCCAGTTGCTCGCACCCGAACCACGCGAGCCGGTCCAGGCGATCTGGTTCCGGCTGGTCGCGCCGGTTGGCGATGATCCCGCACTCCATCGCGCCATCCTGGCCTATGCCAGCGATTTCGCACTGCTCGGCACCTCGACGCTGCCGCACGGGATCAACTGGCTGATCCATGACATGCAGACCGCCAGCCTCGACCATGCACTATGGCTGCACGAGCCGTTTCGCGCCGACGAATGGCTGCTCTACACGACCGACAGCCCCTGGGCGGGCCATGCGCGCGGGTTCAACCGGGGGCGCATCTTTGCCGCCGACGGCCGACTGGTCGCCAGCGTCGCGCAGGAGGGGCTGATCCGGCTCCGCAAACCCGCGACGCAAGCCTGACGCGTCCGTCATACGGCCCGATCGGACATACCGGCTTTAGGACGACCCTTGGGAAATCGCCGACTTCCGTCGCAAAAGCGGTGAAATGACGGTGACGGACAAGACTTTCGCTTCTAAATACCGTGGATCGCCCGCGCTGCGGCCGATGATGACGGAGGGGATGAAAAGGCATGGCGGCGACGTCCGTCGGTGAGGGGCGGAATACCGACCGCTATCTGCAAAAGCGTGACGCCATCCTGGCGGCGGCGGCACAGGTCATCAACGAGCAATCGGCCAAGGGCATGACCTTTGCCGAAGTCGCGCGTCGGGTCGGGCTGAACACGACCAGCGTCACCTATTATTTCCGCCGCAAGGAAGAGCTGGCGGCGGCGGCGTTCGAGCATACGCTGGAACGATTGCTGGAGATGCTGGCCGAGGCCGCCGGCGAAGCGACGCCGCAGGCCCGCGTCGCGCGCTATCTGTCGATCAACATGGAGCGACTGGCCCGGATCGAACGCGGCGAGGAAATGCCCTTCGCCGTGCTGTCGGACCTGCGCGCCATGGAGGAGCCGCTGCGCGGCCAATTGATGGCCGGGTGGCAGAAGGTGTTCCGCGCGACCCGCAGCCTGTGGGGCCCCGCTCCCAGCCGTGCGCATACTGACCTGTACGGCGCACGCGCCCATGTCCTGCTGGAGAATACGTTCTGGCTGCCGATGTGGCTCGACCGCTACGAACCGGACCAATATCGCCGGGTCGAGGAACGGCTGCTCGACGTGCTGACCCATGGCATCGCCGCCCCCGGATCGACCTGGCGCCCCACCATGCTTGACATGGACGCGCCGGGTGCGCGCGACGGCGAGCCCGGACGCGAGGCATTCCTGCTGGCCGCGACGCGGCTCATCAACCAGCTCGGCTATCGCGGCGCCAGCGTACAGCGCATCGCCTCCGAGCTGAACGTGACCAAGGGCAGCTTCTATCACCATCTCGACGCCAAGGACGATCTGGTCGCGGCCTGTTATCGCCGCAGCTTCGACACGATCACCGCCGCGCAGCAACTGGCCGATGCCGCCGGGGGCAGCCACTGGCACCGGCTGTCGAGCGCGATCGCGACGCTGCTCGACATCCAGTTCGCCGAGCGCGGCCCCCTCCTGCGCACCAGCGCGCTGTCCAGCCTGTCGGGCGAAGTGCGCGCGCAGATGGTCGATCGATCGAACCGGATCGCGCGGCGCTATGCGGGCACGATCATGGACGGGGTCGGCGAAGGTTCGATCCGCGCCGTCGACGCGCTGATCGCAGCCCAGGCGCTGATGGCGATCCAGAATGCCGCCTTCGACATGCGCAAATGGGCCGGAACCATGGAGCGCCCCCGCGCCATCGCGCTCTACGCTTCAACGATCCTCTATGGCATGTTCGATGACCGTTTCTTGAACTGAACCGCACAATTTGCGACAAAAGCGCGGGCAACCCGACATGATCGGGCGACAGCCGAGGCGCAGAAGGGGCATCGTTCGGCAGGGACTTCACCTTGCCGCCAAGAGGATGCCCCAATCATGCGAAAGACCATGTTCGGCCTTTCCCCCGCCCTCCTGCTGGGCGCCGCGCTCCTGTCCGCAACCGCCGTTCAGGCCCAGACCGACGCCCCGCCCCCGCCCGGCGGCGGAATGCATGGGGGCATGCGCGGCGGCCTGATGGGCGTGCAGCCCGATGCGAATGGCACCATCACCCGCGCCGCCCCGATCGCCGCGGCCGATCAGCGCTTCGCCGCGATGGACGCCAATCACGACGGCACCGTCACCCCCGACGAGATGCGTGCCTACCGCGAGCAGCGCCGTGCCGAATACGCCGCGCGCCGCCCCGGTGGCGACCGCGCAGGCGGAGACCGGCCCGCTCGCCCGGCGCCGCAGCCCATGACCGCCGACGCCTTCCGCGCCCGCGCCACCGCCATGTTCGATCGGCTCGACACCAATCATGACGGCAAGATCGACGCGACCGAACGCGCCGCCGCGCCGCGCTGGGGTGGTCGTCATCGCGGCGGGATGGCCCCCGGCCAGGCTCCGTCGCAGTCCGACGCCAACTGAGCCGGTGACGAAAGGGGCGGGCTGCTCTCCCGCTGTCCGTCCCTTTTGCGGCCTGCGTCCGTCATGCTAGATCCAGAACCCATGTCCGAAACGCCGCATTTGCTGCTCGTCGATGACGAGCGTTCGATCCGCGAGCCGCTGGCCGTCTATCTGACCAAGCAGGGCTTTCGCGTGACGCAGGCGGGCGATGCCGCCTCGGCACGCACCCGGCTGGCCGCCTATGCGATCGACCTCGTCATCCTCGACATCATGATGCCGGGCGAGGATGGCCTCAGCTTGTGCCGCCATGTCGCGGCGACCAGCGAGGTGCCGGTCATCCTGCTGACCGCGCGCGCCGAGGAAACCGACCGGATCGTCGGGCTGGAGATGGGCGCGGACGATTATGTCGTAAAGCCCTTTTCCCCGCGCGAGTTGGCGACCCGAGTTAAGGTCGTCCTGCGCCGGACCCAGGCGGGCGGCGCGCGGCACCATGCGCCCGACAGCGGCTCCTATGCCTTTGCGGGCTGGGTGCTGAAATCGGGCGAGCGCTCGCTGGTCGACCGCGAGGGCGTGTCGGTGATGCTCTCGACCGGCGAGTACAATCTGCTCCTCGCGCTGGTCAGCCGTCCGCGCCAGGTGCTGACCCGCGACCAGCTGCTCGACCTGACCCAGGGGCGCGAGGCCGCCGCCTTCGACCGTGCGATCGACAATCAGGTCAGCCGCCTGCGCCGCAAGATCGAGGCGGACCCGAAATCGCCCGAGATCATCAAGACCGTCTGGGGCGGCGGCTATACGCTGGCCGCCGAAGTCACCCGCCTGTGAAGGCCGGTTTGTGAGCTTGCGTTTGTGGCCGCGTCGGTTGGCGGCGCAGATGGCGCTGCTGCTCGCCATCGCGCTGTTCGTGGCGCAGGCGATCAGCTTTACCCTGCTGCTGCGCGAGCGACGCAGCCTGCTCCTCGAACAGACCTCCGGCCCGGCGATCGCGCGTCTAAACGATGCAATCGACCGCGCCGCGACCGGCAAGCCGATCTCGCCCGATCGCGGGCGGGTGCGCGCCGTGCTGAACAACCCGATCCGCCGCAATCTGCCCCGCGTACCGGAAGTCGAAACGCTGATCCGCGAAGGTCTTGCCGAGGCGGGGCATCCCGTCGAGCAGGTCGTCACCGGCGTGCGCCCGTTCCGACCGGAGGATTTCGACTGGCCCCGCCGCCGCTTCGACAAGCGGCGCCCCCCCGCCGAGGAGTTGCTGATCGCCGTGCAGCGAAAAGGTGGCGGCTGGCTGGTTACACGATCCTTCTGGCCCAGCGACGGGTTGTTCCTGGTCTGGCGGCTGATTACGCAGACGCTGATCCTCTACGGCATCATCCTGCTGCCGGTGCTGTGGATCGGACGCCGAATCTCGCGCCCCTTGCGCGACCTGACCCGCGCGGCCGAGCGGTTCGACCCGCGCGAACGCGGCGAGCCGATCCCCGAACAGGGGCCGCTCGACGTGTCAGGCCTGATCGCCGCGTTCAACGCCCTGCGCCTGCGCATCGGGGCGATGCTGGACGAGAAGGACCGGATGCTGGGCGCGATCGGGCATGACCTGCGCACGCCGCTCGCCGCGCTGCGGGTGCGGATCGAATCGGTCGAGGACGAGCAGGACCGGCTGCGTATGGCCGACACCATCGCCGAGATGAACAAGACGCTGGAGGACATCCTTTCGCTCGCGCGGATGGGGCGCCCCAGCGAGGCGGCGACCGATGTCGACCTGAACGCGCTGGTCGATGCCGTCGTCGCCGACTTTCACGATCTGGGCCAGGATGTCAGCTTCGAGGAAGGCGGGCGGCTGCGGCTGAAGCTGCGCCCTTCGCTGATGCGGCGCGCGGTGCGCAACCTGATCGAGAATGCGGTCAAATATGGTCAGACCGCCGATGTCCGCATCGATGCGCAGGCCGAGCATGTCGCGATCATCGTCGCCGACCAGGGCCCCGGCATCGCCGAGGATCAGCTGGAGACGGTGTTCGATCCCTTCACCCGCCTCGAAACCTCGCGCAATCGCGAAACCGGCGGGGTCGGCCTGGGCCTGGCGCTCGCCCGCTCGATCGTGCGCGAGGCGGGCGGCGACATCCGCCTCGCCAACCGGCCCGGTGGCGGGCTGGCCGCGACGATCACCCTGCCACGCTAATCCTCACCGATACGGGGAGGTGGCAGGGCGAAGCCCTGACGGAGGGGGGGCTCCTGCTAAGGATGTCCTCAGTGGCACGCCCCCTCCACCACCGCTACGCGGCGGTCCCCCTCCCCGTACCGGGGAGGATCACGCGTCCCTCGCCACCCGCAGCATCGCAATTGCCGCCAGCGTCATCACCCCGGCGGCGATCGCCATCGCCCAGACGAGGTTGTCGGGAAAGAAATACCCGACCACCGCGCCCATGATCGACGACACGATCAACTGTGGCAGGACGATAAAGATGTTGAACAACCCCATGTAAATCCCAAGCTTTTCTGCCGGAAGTGCGGCCGACAAAATGGCATAGGGCATGGTCAGGATCGACGCCCAGGCGATGCCGACCAGCACCATCGACGCCATCAGCCACCACGCGTCGCGAATGACCAGAAACGACGCAAACCCCGTCGCGCCGCACAGCAGGCCCAGGATATGCGTGTTCCGCCGCCCGATCGCCCGCGCCAGCGGTGGTAGAGCAAAGGCCCAGAGCGTCGCCACCCCGCTATAGACCGCAAACAGCACGCCGACCCAGTTCGCACCCGCATTGAACGCCGCACTGTTGGCGTCGCTAGTGTGGAAGACGCGCTCGGCGACGATCGGCGTGGTGTAGATCCACATGATGAACAGCGCCGACCAAGTGAAGAACTGCACCAGCGCCAGCCGCTTCATGGTGGAGGGCATGGCCGACAGGTCGGCCAGGATCTGGCTGAGGGCATTGCGCCCCTTGCCTGCCCGCACCAGCATCGCGCTGACGATCTGGGCCAGGCCGAAGGCGCTGAGGCCGCCACCGAGCAGATAGACCGGCTTGTCGAGGGTGAACCATTTGACCGCCGCGATCACCACGAGGCCCGCGACGATCCACAAAGGCGCCGTGCGGATCGTGCCGCTGGGCTTGGCATCGCTGTGCACCGCCTGGCCTTCGTCGCTATCGGCGAAACGCGCGAGTTGCTCGGGGGAATATTCGCGCGTGGTCAGCACGGTCCATAGCACGGCGCAGAAAAGCGCCGCCGCGCCGATGTAAAAGCCGTAGCGCACCGAGGGCGGAACCTCGCCCGGCCCGGCGACATTGGCGACATGGAACACATCGGTCAGCAGCATCGGAGCCAGCGATCCCAGCACCGCGCCCGCGCCGATGAACCCGGTCTGGAACGCATAGCCCGAGGTCCGCTGGCGGCTGGGCAGCATATCGCCGACAAAGGCGCGGAACGGCTCCATCGAGATGTTGAGAGAGGCGTCGAGCAACCACAGCAGCATGGCCGCCGCGACCAGCCCGCCCGCATTGGGCATCCCCACCAGCGCAAGCGTCGCCAGCACCGCACCCGCCAGGAAATAGGGCCGCCGCCGCCCGAAACGGCCCCAGGTCCGGTCACTATAATGGCCGATCACCGGCTGGACGAGCAGCCCGGTCAATGGGGCCGCGATCCAGAGAAAGGCTAGGTCCTTCTCGGCCGTACCCAGCGACTGGAAGATGCGGCTGACATTGGCGTTTTGCAGAGCAAAGCCGATCTGGATGCCGAAAAAGCCGAACGAGGTGTTCCACAACCCCCAAAAGCCTTGACGCGGCTTCTCCATAACCTCTCCCAGACTTCTGTTATCGTTGCGATTTATGGCCGGATGCTCGACCCGCGCACGACCAGGGTGGCGGGCAGCAGATTGGGCGTCGGCGATGTGCCGACAATTTCGGCGAGAAGCGCGCGAACCAGTAACCGGCCCGCCGCCGCCGCATCCTGCACCACGGTCGTCAGCGGCGGATGCGCAAAGCTGGCCGCCGGAATATCGTCGAAGCCGACCACCGAGATATCGCCCGGTACGCGCAGCCCCGCCTCGGCCAGCACGCGCATCGCGGCCAGCGCGATCAGGTCGCTCGCCGCCATGATACCGTCAAACGGCTTGCCCCGCGCCAGCAATTCGCGCGCGGCCCGCTCGCCCTCTTCCTCGCTCGAGATCGCGCCGACCTGGAATGCGGGGTCGCAGGTCAGCCCCGCCTCGGCCAGCGCATCGCAATAGCCGCGATAGCGGTCGTGAAATTCGGGATAATGGTCGGTCGCATCGCCCAGAAAGGCGATCCGCTTGCGTCCCTGCGCGACCAGATGCCGCGTCGCCGCCAGGGCGCCCGCATGATTGTCGCAGCCGATGGTCAGCCCCGGCTGCCCCGGCGCGACCGAACCCCAGCGCACGAAATGCGTGCCGCGCGCCACCAGCGTCTCCAATTGCTCACGATAGGCGGCATAATCACCATAGCCCAGCAGGATCAGCCCATCGGCCCGGTGGCTGTCCTCATAATCCGCCTGCCAGTTGCTGGTCGGATTCTGGAACGAGACGAGCAGGTCGTACCCGACCTCGGCACAGCTCTCCATGATCGAGCCTAACATGCCGAGGAAAAAGGGATTGATAAGCGTCCGCCCCGGCGAGGGATCGCGGAACAGCAACAGCGCCAGAGTCCGCGTCTGGCCGCTGCGCAAATTGGAAGCGGCCCGATCGACCGTGTAGTTCAGGGTCTTCGCGATCGCCTCGATCCGCGCGCGAGTCGCGGCGCTGACCGAAGGACTGCCGCGCAGGGCACGACTTACCGTCGGCTGCGATACGCCCGCCATTTGCGCGATGTCGAACGACGTGGGCTTACGCGAACCAGCCAAATCCGTGCTTCCTCCTCTCCACTTCGCTTACCGGCTTTCCTGATGCGGGGTAAGTCGAAGTGCTGTCGTAATAATGCAACAGGCCGAAACGGCCGCATTGAATACGTATGCGGCTTCATTCCTTTTCGACCCGAACAATTTCACAGGGAGGGCAACAACCATACCCGTCCCTTGAATGAAGGCGGGGTTTCCTGGAGGGGATTTCATGACGGTTCGCCCTGTGGCGCCGGCCGATGCCGCGCGCTCGTTCCTGAAGCTCGGGGTCAGCACGCTGGCCATGGTCATCGCCGCGCCGGTCTTCGCGCAGACGACCACCATCGTCCCCGCGCCCGCCTCCCCCGACACCGCCGCCCAGCAGGCTCAGGCCGAGGCGGAACCCGGCGATATCGTCGTCACCGGCTTTCGCGCCGCGCTGGAAAACGCCGTCGCCGAGAAGAAGAACCGCGATCTGGTCGTCGAGTCCGTCTCGGCCGAGGATATCGGCAAGCTGCCCGACGCCTCGATCGCCGAGTCGATCGCCCGCCTGCCCGGCGTCACGTCGCAGCGCGTCAACGGCCGCTCCAACGCCATCTCGATCCGCGGCTTTGCACCCGACTTCTCGACCACGCTGCTGAACGGCCGCGAGCAGACCTCGACCGGCGACAATCGCGCGGTCGAATATGACCAGTATCCCGCGGAAGTCGTCAACCAGGTCCTGATCTACAAGACCGCCAATGCCGGGCTGATCGGCCAGGGCCTGTCGGGCACGGTCGACCTGAAGACCATCCGTCCGCTCGATTACGGCAAGCGCGTGATCTCGGTCGGCGCGCGCGGCACCTATGCCGATATCGGCAAGCTGAATGCGGGGTCGAAGGACTTCGGCTACCGCGCCAGCGCGACCTATGTCGACCAGTTCGCGAACGATACGATCGGCGTCGCGCTGTCCGCCAGCTACCTCAACGAACCGTACCAGATTCAGGAAGGCAATGCCTGGGGCTATGCCCAGACCACGGTCGGCGGCCAGCCGGTCGACGTCATTGGCGGGTCCAAATCCTATGTCACCTCGACCACGCTGAAGCGGCTGGGTCTTTCGGGCACGGTGCAGTGGCGGATGAGCGACACCTTCACCAGCACGCTCGACGGCTTCTATTCGGACTTCAACGACGACCAGATCAAGCGCGGTATCGAACTGCCGCTGCAATGGGGTTCGGGTACGTCGCTGACCAATGCCGTCGTCAACAACGGCCTGGTCACTTCGGGCACCTTCAACAATGTCGAGGGCGTGATCCGGAACGACTCGTTCCAGCGCAAGGCCAAGCTCTATTCGTTCGGCTATAACGGCAAGTATAAGGGCGATGACGGCTGGAGCGCGTTCATCGACCTCAGCTATTCGCGCACCGACCGCGACGAAGTGACGCTGGAGACCTATAGCGGCACCGGCTATGGGCAGGGCAAGGGCGCGACCGACACGATCGGCTTCACCACCGGCCGCACCGGCACCGTATTCAAGCCGACGCTGAACTATTCCGATCCGAACCTGATCCAGTTGACCGACCCCCTGGGCTGGGGCGGCTCGACGCGCCAGACCGGCTATTTCAACGACCGCAAGATCACCGACGAGATCAAGCAGTACCGGGTCGAGATCGAGCGCGAGGTCGAGACGCCAATCGTCAGCGCGCTGCGCTTCGGCCTGAACTATACCGATCACGCCAAGTCGCTGGCGCCCAACGAGTCCTTCGTCACGCTGCCGGGCGGCGCCTTCATCGCCCCGCTGCCGCAACAATATCGCCAGGCGCCGACCGACCTGACCTATCTGGGTCTGGGGCCGATGCTCAGCTATGATCCGCGTGCGCTGCTGGCGGGCGGTGTGATCGTTCTGACGCCCAACACCAGCCCGGACGTGCCCGCCAAGGCGTACACCACCACCGAGCATCTGATGACCGCCTATATCCAGGCGGACCTGAAGGCGCAGCTGGGCTCGGCCGAACTGACCGGCAATGTCGGCGTGCAGGCGGTCGGCACCGAGCAGAAGTCGCGCGGGCTGGTCTATAACGGTACCGGCTATACCAACATCGTTCAGGGCGACGATTATTGGGACATCCTGCCCAGCGCTAACCTGTCGCTGCGTCTGCCTAGCGACTGGGTGTTCCGCGTCGCCGCCGCGCGTCAGATGATGCGACCGCGCTTCGACGATATGCGTGTCGCACTCTCCTATGGCTTCGATGCGGCGCAGGGCATCATCTCGGGCAATGGCGGCAACCCGTATCTGCGCCCGATCCGCTCGAACTCGTTCGACGTGACCGTCGAGAAATATTTCGGCACACGCGGCTATCTGGCAGCGCAGGGCTTCTACAAGGATCTCAAGAGCTTCGTTTACAATCTTGAGCAGCCTTACAACTATGCGGGCCTACCCCTGCCCGCCGCCGTGCCGGTCGGCATCTCGACGCAGGGGCGGATCACTCGCCCGATCAACGGCACCGGCGGCAAGATCTATGGTGTCGAGCTGGCGGGCACATTGCCACTGGGCCAGCTGGTCGGCTTCCTCGACGGCTTCGGCCTGACCGGCGGCGGCTCGTACACCAAGACCGAGATCACCCCGACGCCGGGTGGCGATCCCGAGGATATTCCCGGCTATTCGCGCTGGGTGGCGAACGGCACCGCCTTCTTCGAGAAGTGGGGCCTGAACATCCGCGGCTCGGTTCGCTACCGTTCGACCTTCGTGGGTGAGCTGTCGGGCTTCGGCGCCAACCGCGTCCGTCGCCGCGCGATCGACGAGACGATCGTCGACGGCCAGATCGGCTATGACTTCCAGGAAGGCACGTTCAAGGGCCTGTCACTGTTCGTCCAGGGTCAGAATCTGACCGACACGCCCTTCGTCACCACCAATGGCGGTCGCCGTGACGAGGTGATCGATTATCAGAGCTATGGCCGCCGGTTCCTGGCCGGGTTTACCTATCGCTTCTGATACCCGTTTCCCGCGCCGGGTGCCCACCCGGCGCGGGATTCCCGACTGTGAGACGCCGCATGGACTCCCGCCCCGCCGCTGACCATATCGCCCAAAGGGTCGTGATCGTCGGCGGCGGCACCGCCGGATGGATGACGGCGGCGGCGCTGGCGCGGTTCGTGCCAGCCTCCACCCGTATCACCCTGATCGAATCCGACGCGATCGGCACGGTGGGCGTGGGCGAGGCAACCATCCCCGGCATTCGCCTGTTCAACCAGATGCTGGGGTTGGACGAAGCCGAGTTCCTGCGCGCCACCCATGGCAGCTTCAAGCTGGGCATCCGGTTCGAGGGCTGGTCTGGCGAAGGCAGCGGCTATCTCCACGCCTTTGGCAGCATCGGTCGCGCGCTGGGGCTGGTCCCCTTCCACCATTACTGGCTGCGCGGCGGCGGCGCGGCGAACCCCGCCTCGCTCTGGGGCCATAGTCCGGGCGCACAAGCCGCGATGGCGGGCCGCTTCGCCCCCGATCCCGGCCGCCCCGACCTGCCCAGCGGCCTCGCCTGGGCCTATCATTTCGACGCCAGCCTGTACGCCGCGCTGCTGCGCCGTCATGCCGAGACGGTGGGCGTCGTGCGGATCGAAGGCAAGATCGCGTCGGTCGCACGCGACGCGGCCGGACGGGTCGACCATGTCGCGCTGGAGAGCGGACACCGCGAGCCGGGCGACCTCTTCATCGACTGTTCGGGCTTTCGCGCGCTGCTGATCGGCGAGACACTGGCCGAGCCGTTCGACGACTGGTCCGAGTTGCTGCCGTGCGACCGCGCGCTGGCGGTGACGGGCGAGCGCGCCTCCCCCCTGCCCCCCTATACCCGCGCCATCGCGCATGGTGCCGGGTGGCGCTGGCGCATTCCGCTTCAGCATCGCACCGGCAACGGCCTCGTCTATGACAGCCGGTATCTGTCCGACGACGAAGCGGCCGACCGCCTGCTGGCCGCGCTGGGCGGCGAAGCGATCGGCGCGCCGCGCCCCTTGCGCTTTACCACCGGGCGACGGAAGCGCGCCTGGGTCGGCAACTGCGTCGCGCTGGGACTGGCGGCGGGTTTCCTGGAGCCGTTGGAGTCGACCAGCATCCACCTGATCCAGTCGGGGATCGCGCGGCTGCTGGAGTATTGGCCCGGCCAGACGCTCCAGCCGGTGGAGATCGACGCCTATAATCGCGAAACGGCGGCCGAATGGCTGGCCATCCGTGATTTCCTGATCCTCCACTATCACGCCAACGCCCGGCACGAAGCGTTCTGGACGGAGCGCCGCGCGGTGCCGCTGCCCGAAAGTCTGGCAGCCCGGATCGCGTTGTTCCGCGCCAATGGCCGCTTTCGGCGCGAAGGCGATGAGCTGTTCGCCGAAGCGGCCTGGCTGCAGGTGATGATCGGTCAGGGTATCCTGCCCGCAGGCCATCATGCGCTCCCGGAGACGCTGTCGGCGCATGAGCTCGACGATTTCCTCAACCTCACCCGGCGTCATGCCGCGCAGGTGGCCGCCCGGCTGCCGACGCACGACGCCTTCCTCGCCGCGCATGGCGCCGCCCCTGCCCAAAAGGTTTTCGCATGAAAAAGCTGCTGCTCGCCCTGCTGGCGACCGCCACGCCGCTCGCCGCACAGGATTACCGCCAGCGCCTGCCCCAGGACGAGGTGATCTATTTCGTGCTGCCCGATCGCTTCGAGAATGGCGACACCGCCAATGATCGCGGCGGCCTGAAGGGTGGCCCGCTGACCACCGGCTTCGATCCGACGCACAAGGGTTTCTACCATGGCGGCGACCTGAAGGGCCTGACCAAGCGGCTCGACTATATCCAGGGCCTGGGCGCGACCGCGATCTGGCTGGGGCCGATCTTCAAGAACAAGGCCGTGCAGGGCGCCAAGGGGCAGGAGAGCGCGGGCTATCACGGATACTGGATCACCGACTTCACGACCGTGGACCCGCATCTGGGCAGCGAGGCCGATCTGCACGCCTTCATCGACGCCGCGCATGGCCGGGGGATGAAGGTCTATATGGACATCATCGTCAACCATACGGCGGACGTGATCCAGTATCGCGAATGCGGCGAAGGCTCGCCCTGTCCGTATCGTGACCGCGCGAGCTATCCCTATCAGCGCCGCGGCGGGGTGAAGGGCGCGGCGATCAATCCGGGCTTTCTGGGCGACGATGTCCAGACCCCGGCGAACTTCGCGAAGCTGACCGATCCGAATTACGCCTACACGCCGTACGTTCCGGCGTCGGAGAAGAACGCCAAGACGCCTGCCTGGCTCAACGAGCCCGTCTATTACCACAATCGCGGCAACACGACGTTCGAGGACGAAAGCTCGACCACCGGCGATTTTTCCGGGCTGGACGATCTCTACACCGAAAATCCGCGCGTCATTTCGGGCATGATCGACATCTATGGCAGCTGGATCGACCGCTTCGGCATCGACGGCTATCGCATCGACACCGCAAAGCATGTGAACCCGGAGTTCTGGCGCAGCTTCGTGCCCGCCATGCTGGCGCGCGCGAAGGCCAAGGGCATTCCGAACTTCCACATCTTCGGCGAGGTGACGGCGGGGATGGAGCCCGGCTATCTCGCGCGCTGGACCAAGATCGCCGACTATCCGGCCGTCCTCGACTTCGCCTTCATGAACGCGGTGATCCAGACGGTCGCGGAGAACAAGCCGACGCGCGTGCTTTCCAATCTGTTCGAGGGTGACGTGCTGTATGCCAAGGAAGAAGCGACGGCGGATATCCTGCCGACCTTCCTCGGCAATCACGATCATGGCCGCTTCGCCCGCGACGTTCGGGCCGCGAACCCCAACGCGTCTGACGACGAAATCCTGAAGCGGGTCGAACTCGGCCATGCCATGCTGCTGACGCTACGCGGCGTGCCGACCATCTATTCGGGGGACGAACAGGGATTTGCGGGCGACGGCAACGACCAGGACGCGCGCGAGGACATGTTCGCCAGCAAGGTCGCGAGCTACAATGACAACAAGCTGGTCGGCACGACCAAGACGACCGCGACCGACAGCTTCGTGCCCAGCCACCCGCTCTACCGCGAAATCGCGATGCTAGCCCGGCTGCGCACCGCCAATCCGGCGCTGACGCGGGGGCGGCAGCTCATCCGCGCGCGCGGTGATGCGCCCGGCCTGTTCGCCGTCTCGCGCTTCGATCCCGCCACGGGCCGCGAATATCTGATCGCGTTCAACACCTCGGCCAAGCCGATCGCCCAGGCCGTACAGGTGGAAACCGGGTCGACGCGCTTCGCGACCATGGCCGGAACCTGCTCGCCCAGCGCCGCCGCGCCGGGAAGCCTGATGTTGGAATTGCCCGCCTTCGGCTATGCCGTCTGCGCGGCGGAGAGCCGTTGATGACCGAGAGCGTTCCCACCGCCCCCCGCCCCTGGTGGAAGGGCGCGGTGATCTACCAGATCTATCCGCGCAGCTTTGCCGACAGCAATGGCGATGGCATCGGCGACCTGCCCGGCATCACCGCGCGGCTGGACCATGTCGCCAGCCTGGGCGTGGACGCGATCTGGCTGTCGCCCTTCTTCACCTCGCCGATGAAGGATTTCGGCTATGACGTGGCGGATTACCGCGATGTCGATCCGATCTTCGGCACGCTGGCCGATTTCGACGCGCTGGTCGCGCGGGCGCACGCGCTGGGGCTGAAGGTCGTCATCGACCAGGTGTATAGCCACACCTCGGACGAGCACCCCTGGTTCACCGAGAGCCGCGCCAACCGCACCAATGCACGCGCCGACTGGTATGTCTGGGCCGATGCCAAGCCCGACGGCTCGCCGCCGTCCAACTGGCAGTCGGTATTCGGCGGCCCCGCCTGGACCTGGGACGCGCGGCGCGGGCAATATTATCTGCACAATTTCTTGAAGGAACAGCCGCAGCTTCACGTCCATCATCCGGACGTGCAGGCCGAACTGCTCGCGACCGCGCGCTTCTGGCTGGACCGGGGCGTCGATGGCTTCCGGCTCGATGCGATCAACTTCATGATGCACGAGCCGTCCTTGCGCGATAACCCACCCGCGCCGGATAATGGCAAGACGCGCACCCGGCCCTTCGACTTCCAGCTGAAGCTCTACAACCAGAGCCACGCCGACATCGTCCCCTTGCTAGAGCGGATTCGCGCCACGCTGGACGATTATGGCGACCGCTTCACCGTGGCCGAAGTCGGCGGCGACGAGGCGGATCGCGAGATGAAGCTGTTCACCGCCGGGGACCATCGGCTGAACACCGCCTACGGCTTCGACTTCCTCTATGCCGATCGCCTCACCCCGCGCATCGTAGCCGAGGCGGTGGCGAAATGGCCCGCCGAGCCGGGCATGGGCTGGCCGAGCTGGGCGTTCGAAAATCACGATGCGCCGCGCGCCGTGTCGCGCTGGACGACGCCCGAGCATCGCGAGGCGTTCGCGCGGATGAAGATGCTGCTGCTGCTCAGCTTGCGCGGCAATGCCTTTGTCTATCAGGGCGAGGAACTGGGGCTGACCCAGGTAGACGTACCATTCGAGCGACTGGTCGACCCGGAAGCGATCGCCAACTGGCCGCTGACCCTGTCGCGCGACGGTGTGCGCACGCCGATGCCGTGGAGCAGCAACGCGATCAACGGCGGCTTTTCGGATGCCGAGCCCTGGTTGCCGGTCGGGCCGGACCATGCCGGGCTGGCGGTCAACCGGCAGGACGGCGACCCGGACTCGCTGCTGAACCTCACCCGCCACCTCGTCCGCCTGCGGGCCGAGACGCCCGCGCTGGCGGTCGGCGACCTGACGCTGCTCCACGCCGACGAACAGTTGCTCGCGTTCGAGCGGCGCGAGGGCGACCAGCGCCTGCTCTGCCTGTTCAATCTGGGCGACACGCCCGTGACCCTGCCCCCTGCCCTGCCACGCGGCGGGCGGGTGCTAGTCCAGATCAATAGCGCCACCGACGAACGCCTGGGCGCGTTCGGGGCGGCGATCCGGGAGATGACTGCATGAAGACCACCATCGCTCTGGGACTCGGCCTGATCGCCAGCGCCGCCCAGGCCCAGAACGGCCCCGCCAACCCAGCGGTCAACGAGACGTTCAAATTCGCCAAGCCCGCCGGACAGCCCGACGCGGTGGAAACCTCGCCCGACGGCAAGATCACGGTGCAGGTCTCGACCGACAATGACGGTCGCGCGGTCTATATGATCGCGCGGAACGGCAAGGCGATCGTCGCGCCCTCACGCCTGGGCATGATGTTCACCGACGCGCCCAAGATCGAGCGTGGGCTGAAGATCGAGACGGTGACCCACGCCAAGTCGGACAGCAGCTGGACCCAGCCCTGGGGCGAATGGCGCACGATTCGCGACAATCACCGCGAGATGCGCGTCCGCCTGATGGAGTCGAGCGCGCTCCATCGCCGCTATGACGTAGTGTTCCGCGTGCAGGACGATGGCGTCGGCTTCCGCTACGAATTTCCCGAGCAGCAGGCGATGCCCCATGCGAACATCGCCGAGGAGCTGACCGAGTTCAACATCGCGCAGAACGGAACCGCCTGGTGGAAGCCCGCCTTCCTGTGGAATCGAGAGGAGTATCTCTACAACCGCACGCCCATCAGCGCGGTCGGCACGGCGGCGACGCCGATCACCATGAAGCTGGACGACGGCACGCACATCGCCATCCATGAGGCGGCCTTGGTCGACTATGCCAGCATGGCGGTGATGAAGACCGAGGGGAACAGCTTCAAGGCGGTCCTGACCCCCGGCTCGGGCGCGCCCAAGGTCGTGAAGACCGGCGCCTGGACGACGCCGTGGCGCACCTTCCTGATCGCGCCCGATGCGGGCGGCCTCTATATGAGCCACCTGATGCTGAACCTGAACGAGCCCAACAAGCTGGGCGACGTATCCTGGGTGAAGCCGGGCAAGTTCGTCGGCGTCTGGTGGAAGATGATTAAGGGCGAATGGAGCTGGGCGCGCGGCCCTCGCCACGGTGCCACGACCGCGAATGTGAAGACCTATATCGACTTCGCATCGAAATACGGCATTCCCGGCGTGCTGGTCGAGGGATGGAATATCGGCTGGGACGGCGACTGGGCGGGCAACGGCTCGGCCATGCAGTTCGCGACCCCGGCGGAGGACTTCGATGCCGACGCGCTGGCGGAGTACGCCAAGGCCAAGGGCGTCTCGCTGATCGGCCATCACGAGACGGGCGGCGCAGTCAGCCATTATGAGAGCCAGTTCGACCCGGCCTTCAAGTTCGCCGCCGATCATGGCGAGCATGTCGTCAAGACCGGCTATGTCGCCGATGCCGGGCAGATCGAGCGGGTGAACCCGGACGGCTCGGTGTCACGCGAGTGGCATGAGGGCCAGTGGATGGTGAACCACCATCTGCGCGTGCTGGAGGCTGCCGCCAAATATAAGGTGTCGATCGACAGCCATGAGCCGGTCAAGGACACGGGTCTGCGCCGCACCTATCCCAACTGGCTGGCGCGCGAGGGCTCGCGCGGCATGGAATACAACGCCTGGCCGGGCAAGAACCCGCCCGAGCATGAGGTCAACCTGGCCTTCACCCGGATGCTCGAAGGCCCGATGGACTTCACGCCGGGCGTGCTCAGCCTGACCGGCAGCGACAACAGCCCGATCCAGTCGACCATCGCCAAGCAGCTGGCGCTCTACGTCGTGCTCTACTCGCCGGTGCAGATGGCGGCCGACACGCCGGAGAATTACGCGAAATATCCGCAAGCCTTCCGGTTCATCGCCGACGTGCCGGTGGACTGGGAGGACAGCCGCGTCCTGAACGGCGAAGTCGGCGACTACGTCACCTTCGCGCGTCGGGATCGGAAGAGCCGCGACTGGTATGTCGGGTCGATCACCGACGAGAATGCGCGAGAGATGACCGTGACGCTCGACTTCCTCGATTCGGGCAAGACCTATGAGGCGCAGGTGTACAAGGATGGCCCCGGCGCGACCTACGCCACCGATGCGCGGCATTCGATCGCGTTCGAGACCAGGCGGGTGAAGAAGGGCGACACCCTCACCCTGTCGCTCGCCCCCGGCGGCGGCCAGGCGATCCGGTTGAAGGCGCTCTGAAACATCTTCCTCCCCCATA